>CAWCQT010000004.1:0-835000 GCA_963797785.1 uncultured Actinomycetota bacterium
GTGCCGTGGCACCAAAGCCCTCGAGTACTGCCTCAACCCAGTAGCGGGCGCTCAACGGCAGAGCCGGTAGCACCGCTACGCGGCAGAGCCGGTAGAGCCGCTGCGCGGCAGATCCGGTAGGGCCGCTTCGCGGCATGGTCGGACGCTCGCGAAGACGGCATATCGAAGTCTGCGCGTTGGCGGACACGGTCTCGGTTCTCCTAGGAAGCGGACCGCGAAAATGCGTCGTAGCGCTCGCGTGCTGTCCCGAAGAAGGCCGCCGCGGGTGTGACCAGCGCGAACAATGGAACTTCCGCGTAGACCAGGAGCCACCACCCAGAGGATCGAGCAGCTGCCAACGCCGGAGCAACCAACAGCATCAGCAGGATCGCGATCCCAAAGGCGGGGGCGACCCACGGCGGCGCGGCAGCCGCGCGCTCGAGCTGCGCCAGGGCTATTGCGTCGACCTGCGGGTCACGAGATGGCGTTGCCGACAATTTGGCCTGCAGGAGCTGTCGACGTTGCTGCGCGTTCAGCTTCGCCTCTGGGCCAAACCACGTTGAACGGACGGCCACGAAGACTCCGACCAGCGCGCTCAGGACTAGATGTCGCGCGGCGTCGCCAGCCTCGATCGCGAACGACCAGCACGACACGGCGGGGATGATGAGCACGAGCACGGCCACTGCTTGAAGCAGGCGGGGTGACGATACGAAACCAAGCTGTACAGTCCGCACCCCGTGCTCGCCCATGCGCTGTCCCCCCCGTCGGAAGCAGGGTCATCATTCGCTGGTGCAGGGCGGCAGCGCAATCACAACAGGACGGTCAACCGTCGTCCGCGCCGACATTGGGCATGGTCGGACGCGGTAGAGCCGCTACGCGGCAGAGCCGGTAGCACCGCTACGCGGCAGAGCCGGTAGCACCGCTACGCGGCAGAGCCGGTAGCACCGCTACGCGGCAGAGCCGGTAGCACCGCTACGCGGCAGAGCCGGTAGCACCGCTACGCGGCATGACCGGTTGAAGACGTCCACTCAAGGAACACGCGACCGCGGAGTCAGACCAGCGGCACGATCTGTGCTTGCCAACGGCCTGAGTCCATCAACTCGCCAACGAATGCGGTCGCGTCCGACGAGGTCTCGAACGTCGCGGTCCGCTGTGCCGGGCACGAGAGCATCCAGGCGTCCGCAAGAGCACCACGGTGATGAGAGGCAACCGTGCCCAGCCAGGCCTCATCTTCTGGCTTGGGATCGGACGGATACCGAATGAGCACTCTCGCACTTGCAGGCACGTTGGCACCGTAGTCGCGACCAACCCTGTGCGGGATCAACACGATCGCAGATCGGCAGAGTCGCTGAGGCTCACCACCCGCGGCAGATCCGGTAGGTCCGCTGCGCGGCAGATCCGTTAGAGCTTGGTGGTCTAGATTTCGTTGCGCCGCCGGCGTCGGCGCCGCTTGCTGTGCGGCGCCGTTCGAGGCGACATACGTCGGTCCGATCAGGCGGTTGGCACGGCGGGGTGCTGCTCGACGCCCGGCAACTCTTGCATGGTCGGCTGGCGCTAGTGAGAGATTCGATAGACGACAAAGCCGTCTATGCCACGAAGTACCGGGTATCCGGTGATCAGCTTCATCGTGCTTCTACTGATCCCGGTTCGGTACGCACGGACCAAAACGACTGCATCGCCCGACAGCAGGTAGCGCTGGAGGGCGCCTTGCCACGTTGCGTTAGTCGGGCGGTCGTCGTGGTTGCCGTGAAGTCCTGGGATGCCGAAGGTGTAGCCGGTGACGTCGACCCAGTTCTGGCAACCGTTGGTCATGCCGCGGCTGAGGCTATCGAGCTCGATGAGCGCCATTGGCGAGTCCGAGATGACGCACTTGTCATGACGGACAGCGTGCGCCAGAACGCGGCCGGGGAACGGGGTCGAATAGTTGACCTGTCTCGACAGCGTGGTCGCGGTCAGGGTCGCCGCCGCAAGTACGAGTCCAACTGATGCGGGACGTCCGAGGCGGGCCAGGCGACCGAATCGCGCAGCAGAAAATCCGACCATCAGCGCCAGGGCGGGTGCGAGGAAATCCGCGTAGTAGGTCTCGTACGAGGGCGCGATGACTATAACCAGGATTTGCGCGACGACGAGGGCCACGATGATCGGCCCCCAGCGGCTTCGCCACGCTGCTGCGGCTATCGCGACGGTCAACCCGCCGATGGCGATCAGGATTAGCAGCTCGCCGGTGCCGTGCAGGTCCGGGAAACCCGATCGTATCGTCGTCAGCGACGTCAGCCGATCGGTGACCGGTGTATCGGCCTGGCGTCCGAGCTGCTCGGTGACGACCATGCGCCACATCGATGACGGGGCGGTGAAGAAGAACGCGCCGTTGACGATGACCAGTGCACTGAGCGCGCCCACGAGGAAGGCGAGGGGGCGGCGTCCTGGTGTTGCGGGTCGACATTGCCACGCAATCAGCACTAACAGCGGAACGCCCCACCACAGCTTCACCGACACCGCGACCGCGACCGCGCCCCCCGCCAGGGCCGCACGTCGATTACTGGGCGAGTCCGAGCCGACGAGCAGCAGCAGCCCGCACAGGAACGCGAAGTTTCCCAGCGGCTCCAGCCGTGCCACAAACTCCGCGTCGATGGCGCCGAACCACACGGCATAGAGGGCGCCGGCAAGCAGGGCGGCCGCGCGACCACAATTCGCGCGCATCGTGATAGCCCACACCAGCACAGCGTTGACAGCGCCAAGCGCTGAGTACGTGAGGTTCGCCGCCACGAAGCCGGTGTGATCGGTGGTCAGTGCCCCGAACGCCGCGAATGGAGCGAGCGCCAACATCCCTGCTGGCGGGTGCAACAACACGAAGTCGCCGTAGGGCATCCTGCCGTGGACGAAGGAATCAGCAGCGGCGTAGTACACGCTCGCGTCGTAGCCGAAGGTGCCCCGCAAGCCACCCGAGCTGAGCACGACGACGCCCACCCGCAACACACATCCGAGCAGAAAGACCCCAACCACCGGCAGGAAGGCACGGGGTGACATCCAGACAGACCGTCGCAATGCCTCAACCATCCAGCCATCATCAGGCATACCGCACCTGCGACGGCGCAGATCCGCGTGTCGACGGCTACCACCGCACATCGCGCCCGACGAACAGGTTCGCGTTGCCTCACAGGGCCTTTAGGGCTGCCTCGCCGCCTGAGCCTGCGACCGCGACCGCGACCGCGGTCGCGGTCGCGACCGCGACCGCGACCGCGACCGCGACAAGCCTGACAGCTAACCGCCCAGCGGGACGTACACCGGCGCCGCCCGTCATGGATCTTGGCGGAACCGGTATTGAGCAGCGCTGGCTGCGCAGGTGGTTGTAGACGGCGACGGCCAGCGTCTTCTTCGCCTGGTCCTGGCCGACGACGTACCCGTTGAGGAACTCGTAGATCTCGTGGGGCTTGGGCCGCTCGTCGATGCTGAACTCGCTCGCTCGCCTCTAGGTCGACTCCAGCGGTCGGCCGACCCACTCCAGCATCTCCTCGAGAACCTTGTCGATGATCCCCGAGATGTTCTCCCTGCTCACCGAGGCGCCGTAGATCCCGGCGAAGTGCGCGCTGATCTCGCCGGCCGTCAGACCATGTCTAGAGCGAGAGCACGAGCTCGTCGACAACCGTTGTCGCCCGCTGCCGCTTCCGCGCGATCTGCGGCTCGAACGACCCAGCCCGGTCACGCGAGAATTCGATCTTGACCGCCGGATGCCTCGGTCAGCACCGTCCTGGTCAGCTGTTTGAGCAGCCGGTCAGGCCCGGTCAGCGATGGGCCTCCTCCTTGGCCAACCGGACCAACTCCAGAGCCGCGGCCTGTTCAGCCGTCGGTTCAGCCTTCTTCTTCGCCACGCGATCCAGTGTCGCCGTCACCAGACGCCGACCCTTCTCGCTCAGCTGCCGCCAAGCGTGTCAGGCCGGAAACACCGCTTCGAGGACAGTCCCGTGACGCGCTCGATTACGCATCGTCGTCGGTCGCTGCACGGCTCGGCACCGCGCTGGCGCAAAGAGGAACGGCCATCGAGCGGCTCGCCGCTGCCACGCCGAAGTGCGCGTGCGGGCGGGCTCTCGGCCACGACGTGGCGTGTTGACGGGGGCCGGTCATCACTTGGCCCTCGTGCCGATGGCTTCCTGACAGTAGATCGACGCCGTGCGCGCGCCGATCACGCCGGACGCAACACCGACACACACATTGCCGCCCGGTGCAACGGTCACACCCTCGGGTTCCCGGTAGGTCGGGTCCTGCCCCGCGTTGACGGGCGTGGTGGCGGTGAGGGCGCCAGCTTGGTTGAACGCTTGCAGTGTCGCCTCACCTGGCGCGGGCACGGTGATCGACGAGCCGCCGGTGTAGACGAGTGGCCCACCGTTGGCGACGGTCGCACCTTGCAGTAGCCCGGTGAACGGTGTTGCCGCCCGCCACCTCGCGACGTAAGAGGTGCGGTGCTCAACACCGGCGAGCGCATATTCGGCGGTGCTCCACGAGGTGCCGTCGCGGGTATAGAGCACGTCGAGCACGCCGCGCGCCATGTCCACACTGGGGAACTGCGCTAGCGCGCCCGCGTTGATTCGGTACCGGGCGACCGTTGCGCTAGTCGCGAGATTAACGGTGGCGCCCGGCGTGAACGGGAACCGCGCGAGCGACTGGCCGAACACCCACGACCCGACCAGATGCGGGTCGAACTCGGTCCAGAGGTAGCCGCCCTCGACACCAATCGACACGCCGTGCCCGGCGTTCGTGATCCGCTCCGAGGCGACGATGCGGCCGGCGGTGTCCAGCTCGGTGAGCGTCATGGCCCCGACTGCGGTCGGTTGACCAGGGGTAACTTGAGCGGTGAACCAATGCCGTCTGGTCGGCTCGTAGGCGATCGACTGCACCACTGTGGTCGCGGCAAGCTTCACGTCATGCAGCATCGACACTGTCGGTGCCGGAATGGCGTCAAGCGTCGACGCGGACGCGGCCTGCGCAGTGGCGGTGAGAGCGAAGGCGAGGGCGAGGGCGGCGACCCGGCTCATCGCTGCCTCCCTCGCGCGAAGTCGGCGCCGGGTCCGGGCGTCATGCGGATTGCGAACACGTCACGGGGTGCCAGAACGCCCCGCGCGGGGTCACGCGACCGGCCGTAGGAACACCCGCACATGGCCGCGGCCCTGGCCACTGCGCTCGTCCATCCACCTGATCGTCATGCAGGTTCACCGCCGGTAGTTAATCTCCGTCGTGCGCGAACGTGCACAAAGGATCGTCGCTGGACCGACATTGTCGCATGATGCCGAACCACCTAGACCTCCCGATTCCACTCGCTCAGAAGCACCTAGCCCGGCGCTTGGGAGGGTTCCAAGACGTCCATCGGAACTTCGATACCCGCCGGCGGCACCACCGCAAGGTGCCATATCCCTGGGGTGTGTCTTCCGCGCCCGACCAGCGGCAGAGCCGGTAGCGCCTCTGCGCGGCAGAAACGTCGTATTTGACACGCAGTGGGTGGGCCAGTCGACGAGGTCAGCCAAGACGATCTTGTTGACAATGGGGGAGGAGACCCATAAGCGTCCCTATACGGGACGGCGCGCTCACGGGGTGACCGCATCGCCCGCGCCGCGCGTGTCGTCGACTCTCTCGATAGCGAGCAGATGGATGGCGAATCAGCGTGGCGCGGATCAAAACCGTATGGTCGCTCGCCATGGGGCCGGTGGGGCCGCGTCACTCCTGGACCCACCAGGGGTGACGCCTGGATCATGACGATGGCGACCACCGTTAGCAACCGGCACCGGACTGGGCGAGAACGCCCTTCGGTCGCGGGGCAGCGGTCGCGTCGACGTTGTAGCCCGGATTCGCGCTCGTCGCTGCCACGATCGTGCAGAATCCGCTGCCCTGAGGGCTTGTCTTGTCCAACTCAGCCTGGTCAGCGGTCTTGGTGCAGTTTCCCAGGTCGTATGCCCCGAGCAACTGCGCGGTGGCTGGTTGGCCCGGTGTCTTGAACCAATAGATGACATCGGGCGATGGTGGGAATCCGCACCGATTGGCACCAATCGATGCACTGGCCCCGCCAGCCTTGCGGTTAGCGGCGCAGGCGGCCGCTCGGACCGTCTCGGGATAGCGGAGTGCGGACGCGCGCGCCTTCAAAGCTGGGGACCCTGGTTCGGCTGCTGCCCCCCATTCGCTGTACTTCTGCGCCACGCGATTGAGAGCGTCAATCCCGTTCCCCGAGTACGCCCACGTGCCGACGGCATTGCCACCACCGACCACGCGTGCGGCCAGGATGACGCTCGCCTTTTCACCCGTCGCTCGTTCAGATGCAGTGGTCGCCACGGTGAACGACCCGGTCAGCGTCGTGGCCGGCTTCTTCAAGCCCCCCGCGACGTCCGTCACGACGTCTTGGCTCGCAGGTTCGCAGGGAGCGGCGGTCGGCGCTTGGCTTGCGGTCGACAAAGAGGAAGAGGTTGACGAGCTCGTGATGCCGGTTGTCGACGTCCTTCGCTCTGATTCCCCTGTGTTGGTGCTGCCGCTGCACGCGCTCAACGCCAACGCAGCAATGGCCACCAAAGCTGCGAACCTCATGTCTAGTCCCCTCTCGTCCCGCGCCGTTGCGCAATCCAATCTCAAGGCGGTGCAGACTGCTCGGCGACGATCAGAGATTGGTCATTCGACCATACGACGCGTCACATCGTGCGCCTCGCACATATCGGCACCCGCGCACGCGAGAGTTCCACTTGAACACGCGCGCCATCCGTCATTACGTGTGTGGCGTCGGTGATCCGGTGAGACGCGCAGATGGAGCCACATCCGTTTCTTGCTGCCCTACGGTGAAGTTCCGTCGCCGGTCGTCAGAGGAGCCTGACCCGCCTTCCCGGACACCTGTTCTGAGGCGATGATCGTCTCGTAGCGATCGCGTCATGCCTGTTGTGACGTCGCGGCGAGCGGTAGCACCGTTTCGGGAGAGCGGTATGCTGCTTGCGGCAGAGCCGGTAGCTCCACTTCGCGGGAAGCGGTAGTACGCTCGGGAGAGCGGTAGCACCGTTTCGCGGAGAGCGGTAGCACGTCGCGGCAGAGCGGTAGGCTCACGGAGAGTCGCTTGCACCGCTTTTCAGCAGTGCCGGTAGCACGGCCGGCGAGCCGGTAGCACCTTCGCGGAGAGCCGGTAGCACCGATTAGCGGCAGAGCCGGTAGCACGGCATCGCTGCAGAAGGCTGGTTGCATCTCTCGACAGAGCCGGAGCACCGTTCGCGGCAGAGCCGATAGCACATCTCCGCGGCAGAGCCGGTGCACGCTTCGCAGCAGACCAGCTCACCGCTTCGCAGCAGAGCCGGTGAGCCCGCTTCGCGGCAGAGCCGGTAGCAGCCGCTTCGCGGCAGAGCCGGTAGAGCCGCTTCGCGGCAGAGCCGGTAGAGCCGCTTCGCGGCAGAGCCGGTAGCACCGCTTCCGGAGAGCCGGTAGCACCGCTTCGCGGCAGAGCCGGTAGCACCGCTTCGCGGCAGAGCCGGTAGCACCGCTTCGCGGCAGAGCCGGTAGCACCGCTTCGCGGCAGAGCCAGTAAGCCGCTTCGCGGCAGAGCCGGGTCGAGCCGCTTCGCGGCAGAGCCGGTAGGAGCCGCTTCGCGGCAGAAGCCGAGCAGCCGCTTCGCGGCAGAGGCGGAAGACCACTTCAGCGGCAGAGCCGGACGAGCCGCTTCGCGGCAGAGCCGGAAGAGCCGCTTCGCGGCAGAGCCGGAAGAGCCGCTTCGCGGCAGAGCCGGAGCACCGCTTCGCGGCAGAGCCGGTAGAGCCGCTTCGCGGCAGAGCCGGTAGAGCCGCTTCGCGGCAGAGCCGGTAGAGCCGCTTCGCGGCAGAGCCGGTAGAGCCGCTTCGCGGCAGAGCCGGTAGAGCCGCTTCGCGGCAGAGCCGGTAGAGCCGCTTCGCGGCAGAGCCGGTAGAGCCGCTTCGCGGCAGAGCCGGAAGAGCCGCTTCGCGGCAGAGCCGGAAGAGCCGCTTCGCGGCAGAGCGGTGACGCCGCTACGCGGCAGAGCCGGTAGAGCTAGTCGTTCGGTACCTTCCCCGCAGAGATCGCAGCTGCCTTTTCTACCAAGCACCGGATCATTGGCGAAGCGGGCGACCACTGCACGACCCGCGCCCGGATTCTGGATTGCCGATCCAGTTGCGTGGGCGAAGGTAGTAGATCCAGCTCGGGCCGAGGAACTGGTCTCGACGAAGCCGGCGCGGCTGCAGTAATGCCGCGCGCGTCGCAGCTCAGGCTTGAGTAGCGAAGCAAGACCGTCCTGCGTCACGGCGCTGTCCGATGTAGAGACGTACAGATCGACAAGGTCCGGCCGCCAGTCGGCCGCACGTCCTCGGAGCCGATGCGCCGCCGTCGATCGCCTGGATGATCGAGTCCGGAGAATATCCAGCTAGCTTGGCGTATCAGGGTTGGTGCAGCGGCGTGCTGAGCGTCGGGTGTCTTCAGAGGTTCCAGAGAGTGTCGATCTCGATACCGTTTGCCCGAAGTGCTTCGAGCACTCGGCGTTCGGCCTCGCGCTTGCGTCGGGTTCCGTTCGCCACGTTCAGCGTCGGGCCTGTTCGGCACGAGCCCCGGTACTCCGGGTCATCGCGCATTCGCTGTTCGATCTCCGGCCTTCCAGGGCAGACGCGAGATCAGGGCCGAGAATCCCGGCCATGTCGAGACTCTAGATCCAGGCACGACGATCATCGGCGGCTCTGGTCTCACGGATCTCGGCAGATCGGCGCGCGAACCGGCGCTCGGCTCGACGACGTGACCGCGGGGGCGGGGCTACCGGAGGCTCTGCGTCCGGTCGTGTTGCGCCTCGCGCGAGCGAAACTCAGCTAGCGTTCGCTTTGGCACGAGACCGCGTTCGGCGTGGTCGCGCGGCCGGACGACCGTGCGCGCGTAGGGATCCAGCAGGTCGAGCGAACCCCGGCATCCTCGACGTCGAAGTCCGCTTCGTCCGCAACCGGTTCCGACAATCGGGCAATGTTGTTCAGCGAGGCAATCCACCGCCTCCGCGCTGCGATCGACGACGTGGTCTTACCTGACCGAGGAGGAAGCGCGCAGCTCGCTGCACGCGGGGTGCAGGGGTCGACCGCATGGCCATGCTGATGCGTACCGACGAAGCGAAGTTTACGACGCCAAGGTGCGACGCCTCGGGAGGCCAAGGCCTCACGACGTTCACGCTTCTGACGGGACCTCGGCTTCGCGCATGGCTTCGTCCCAGCCGTTCAATGACGATGTGTCGGTGCCATCGATCCAACCCGGTGGCCAGGATCGATAGGAGTACCGATCGCAGATGCGCCACCCGCTCGGCCTGATACAGGATTACTCGAATCCGGACAAGCACCGAGCCGTCCAGCTCGTGGCTGGCAGGGCGTCAGTCCAGCGCGATGACGATTCGGCGTGCAGAGCGTCGGGTCAGGGCGTGCGCGGATCGAGGTCGGGACGGTTCTGGAGACCGTGCCGAAGGGATGCGCCTCGACCTCGAATCTCGCCGATGTCGGTGCTCCCGGCGACCGGACGGCACGTGGGACGGGGCCCGGGACGGAACTTGACGGCGTGGCGCGTCATGTCTCCAGCATGCGTCATTCCCAGCTCGTAACCGGACAGCACTGCCGGGAGGGTTGCCCCCGTGGAATCGGATCTCGAGCGATACGGGCGAGAGCCCTGCATGAACGCTTGTCGAGGCGGGAACATGCACGCCATTGCCGCGTGAGGAGCGTCATGGACCAGGCCTTCATCGATTCCCAGGACCAGTAGCGCGGCAAGGACGCCGATACGCTTCGACCACGATGGTAAGCGCCGGACGCTATTAGCTTCATGTCGTCATGGCGCGAGCACACTCGCTCATCGGCAGGAGCGTGCATGCGCCGCGCGGCTTGGGCATGCGCTCCGCGCCGACAACGGGCAGAGCGGAGTCAGAGCGCGGCATCGAGCGGCCGACCCGCTCGTCGACGGTTGGAGACGGGCCAGTCTACCGGTAGATCGTAGCACCCCTCCTTGACGGGCGCTCGGGCCGCCGTTGCTCGATCGAACGAGGGCGGCGGCGGACTTCGAAGCGGTGTGACGGTCGCCTGCATCATTTCATGGAGCGAGCATTGCTGCAGCGTGAGGCGCCGCCACGGACGGTAAGGACGGGTCCCGCCATCCGCTGTCGCCCCTGTTTTAGAGCGAGGTCCACACGGCGAACAGGGTGGGTGGAGCAGAACGGTCCACCCGAACGGGATTGGCCGACGGTAGACCACGCCGTCGCGCTCCGCCTGCCGCGTCTTGCGTGCTCGATCGAACGAAGAATAAGGAAAACAGACCCGGACCCGGCGATGAGGCCTGGGAAAACGGAGGAAGCTACGTCAGAGAGTAATCCCAGCACGGCCCCCAGCGCAGTCACGACTACAGCGGCCATCGTCACCAGGAAGGCCGCGCCAGCGTACGTCTTCGACGCCGGGAAGGCCCAGGGCTCATGGCCGGAACGGTCTACCAGGCGTCGATGCTGGCCTTGTCCGGAGGGCACGATCTGGTTCGCCAAGGGTGGCCGCGCAAGGGCTCCTACCGCACCGAACGACACGACCAGGCCGTCGGACTCGTCATCTCCGTCCAGGGTGACGAAGGTTCCACGAGCACCCGCCAAAACCTCGCCGACGCCGTCTTCGGCATACGGGGCACCGATCCACTCCACTGCGTCCCCGGTACGGAGAGGGAGATCTTCCGGCACCTTCTCATCATGCGTCGCCGGTCAAGTGTGGTCGACGCATAAGGCGACCGGCTCTCGGCAGAGCCGGTCGTTTGATCTTGACCGGTCGGGCACCAGAACGTCTCCAATGCGTTCGGCCCGATTTGACTCCTCGACGCGCAGATCGACGCTTCGCGGGCCGCGTGCTAAACCGCGTATCTGGGAGGAGTGATCTCCCGCATGCAAAATGCGGGTGCCTGCATGCCTACCCGTCGAGGAGCGCCCGGGTGGTGTCATGAGCGTGCGACTGGGGGGTGGCAACCGTCCCCCGGTCCTGTGGCCTCTGCCGGGTGAGGTGCTGTGCAGGTGGCGCTCCAGGAATCACGAGGGACCGCCGCTCATGATGGCAAGCATGAGAGGCGCGCCGTCATAGTAGTGGCGAATGCTGGTCGCGTGGTTGTGCTCGTCAAGTTCGACGAAATAGGCGACGACTTCGTCCACGAGAAGCCCGGTGGGGGCGAAGACGCCCAGTGGCGTGGTGAGTTGTCCAGCGTGTGTTTCGACGAGATGGATTTCGGCTGCGGCAATCCGTCCTCCGTCGACGACGCAGGTCATCGTTGCCTGCTGGTCAGGAAATGCCGTGAGCAGCGATCGGAATCTGGCCAGGACGGCGTCGCGTCCGGTCGCGTTCCACTGGGCAGCGCCATTCGCGCGGTAGGTACATTCCTCGGCCACCATGCTGTCCAACGCGGCAAAATCGCGTCGGTTCATCGCGTCGCACACGGTCGATATCCACTCAGCTGCCGTACTCATGCTCAGCTCGCCTCACCTATCCGCTCGCCCTCTGCCGCATCACCGCTGTCGGGTGCTCTATGTGGACGGCGCCGGGCTCGCCTGCATGTCTACCGGTAGCAGTCTGATCCTTTCGGCGGCTCATCGGCTAGTCCGGCCGACACATGCATCGCGCGCGCCGTTCGCTCGATGCGTACCTATACATTGCGGCGAAGGTCTCGACGGCTCGCAGGGTGGCGGATGGTCAGCCGGCGCTGCGGCAGGCGAGGCGTTGAATGACATGCAGATGTAAAGGTCACATCTGACTGCGCCTCCGGCCGTTGCAGACGCACTTGATTCGTCGCTGCACCACGGTTAACGCGGCATTTCGATCAACGCTCCTTCGCGGTGGCCGCGGATGCGCACCAGAAGGATTCATCTGCGCGGGCCACAATTGCTGCACTTTGCCACGCCTACCGACGGCTCGGCGCGCGCTCTTCGCTGCATGAGCGGACGCTGCGTGGCAGTGTGCCGCCAGAGTGGGACCGGTCTTATGAACGGCCGCGGTCAGCCGCAGGGCCGCCACGGAGCGGCTTGTGCACCCGGATTCGGTGTTCGTTATCCCGCAGCCTGGGCTCGTAGTGGGTAAAGAACACCTTGCCGACGAGGTCACGGCGGCTGCGTACGCCGGTCTTGTCGAAGACGTTCTTGAGGTGTTCCTGAACGGTGTGGGGGCTGACGAACAGTTCCGTGGCGATCGCGCTCGTCGAGGCGCCTTGCAGCACCAGTCGGGTCACGTCCCGTTCGCGCTCGGTGAGTTCGTACGCCGACATGAGCAGCGCGGTGATGCGCGCGGGGTGGGCCGGCTCGACAATGACGGCTACCCGACGCTCCGCGCCCGACTTGAGAGCCGCCCCGTGCAGTACCACCCATCGTCCAGAGCGCGAGAGCACGCGTGCCATGGCCACCTCACCGGGCCGGTCCCCCTGCTCCGCGGAACGAAGGGCCTGGCCGGCGACGGTGAGTACCGCGGTCGGCAACCGGTTCCCATCGGAGTCGGGTAGCTCGGCCAGCCATTCTTCCGTGCCCGGCGTGCTCGACTCGACTTTCCAGTCGGCGGTCAGCACCAGGAGGCCGGGTGCCTGAGGGCCCTCCGGGTCGATCGCCTCCCCGAAGAGCAGCGCCCGGCGGGCACCCTCGGCCAGGTGGGTGGCCGCATTTCGCATGAAGTGCTTCTCGGCATCGTCGAACAGCGGCTGGTCGGGTTCTCGGTAGAGGCTGACAGCGCCCCACACCCCGCCGGCGCGGGTCCTGAGCGCGGCCACCAACTCCTGATCACCGCCCATCGCCAGGTTGGCCCTCCACCGAGGACTGCCAGAAGGGTCGCCGCCGGTGGCGTCGTGGATCGTGGACAGCCCGCTGTCGCTGCGCGCGACGTCGGACATCTTGTTGACGTCGTCCTCGTAGTACTCCATCGCCAGTGACTCGCGAGGAAGCTCCGGCATGAACGGGTTGTAGTGGCTGGTGATGAGCAGCGACGCGGGGTCCAGCGTGAAGTAGCACGGCCAGGTGTAGTGCGGCACCATCTCCTGAAGCACAAGCGTCGCGTCGTCCCACAGGCTCACCAGGCTGCGCGGCTGCGCGCTCAGACGCTCGAGCTCGTCGAGGGCGCGCGCAGTCGTGGTCATGGCGTCAGGCTCCCACCAAAGTGGGTCCGCGGATACACCAGCTTTGTGGGGTTACCGCCTAACCGGCGGGCCTCCTACGGTCGTTTCCCGAGCCTAGGAGAAGCCATGACCGACGTATCACCAAGCACCCTGTCCGTCCGAGTACTGCCCGCCGGCCAAGGAGACACCTCGTCCCTCGGCGGAGTCCGCAACCGCTTCATGATCGACGCCGCCGACACCGGCGACCGGTTCGCTCTCGTTGAGCATCAGTTCGAGCCCCGGGCGCTGGCCGCGCCCATGCACCGTCACCATGACGAGGACGAGTACACCTACGTCCTCACCGGCCGGATCGGTGCGGTCATCGAGGGTCGTGAGGTCGTGGCCGGCGCCGGGGATCTGTTGTTCAAGCCGCGTGGGCAGTGGCACACCTTCTGGAACGCCGGCGACGAGCCGGCCAGCTGCCTGGAGCTGATCTCACCCGCCGGCCTGGAGCAGTTGTTCCGGTCTTTCGCGACCTTCACCGGCGAGCCCGAGCAACTCGCTGAGATGGCCGCGAAGTACCGCTGTGAGATCGACTTCCCCGCCACCTTCCCTGTCGCGGAGCGCCACGGGCTGTCGTTCTGACATGTTCGCCTCGTCGCCCGAGGAACTCGAGACCCTGCTCGAGGACGGTGTCCTGCTCGGGGACGCAGCGGCCGTCGCGGCTCTCTTCGAACCTGGAGCTGTGCTCGTCACCGGTCTAAGCATCACGGGTCCGGAACAGGCGCTGACCGAACTCGCCAAAATCGGATACGTCGCCGCCACCAGCCCCGTCACCGTGCGGCCCGGCCAGGCCGTCGTCGTCGGTGAACGCACCGTCAACGTCTCCGTCCGCGCCCCCGACGGGTCCTGGCGGCTGGTCGCCGCCATCATGCGGCCGGGCCCGTCAAACGACCGGATTCCAACGTCCTGACACGAAGCATCGGGCGGCCGCGGTGGCAGTTCTCACCGGGGCAGTGAACAGACGACAGACGCCGATGTGGCCGTCGCGTGGCGGTCGGCCACACCGCCCGCTCATCGGCCATGTGAGCATTGGTCCGAAGACGGGCTGACGCCCCGACGTCGGGCGTCATACGGATACATGTGCGCAGCACGTGGCTCGAGGCGCGGCCGCGCATAGCGACGGTTCGTGCGCTGCGTCAGTCGCTGAAAATGAGTGGTGACGGTTCTGATGCCGGTGAGTGCGCGGCGATGCCGCGCTCGGGATCGGGCGGCCAAAGCGATGCCCTAGGAAGAAGTCCGCTCGCAGGCGAGAACGTGAAACGCCTCCGCACCATCCCCGACGCGTCGGTCCTCGATCAGCCTGAATCCCGCCACGCGAAGAGCCTCGATGATCTCGCTGACAGGCCGAAGTGCGAACCCGCGTTTCGTGAATGGCATCTTGGCCATCGCTGCGGGATCACCTACGCCGAGCGCAAGCCGACCACCTGGGCGTAGCACTCGAGCCAGCTCCGACATGCAGGCGCCCAGGTCGTCCACGAAGTAGATCGTGTTCGTGGACACTGCGGCATCTACGGAGCCGTCCGGTAGAGGCAGTTGCTGCATCGGGGCCTCGTGCAGGCGCAAGGTCCCCTTTCCGACCTGGTTCTCGAAGCGACGTCGCGCCTCTGCGAGCATCGTCAGGGAGATTTCGATCCCGTGCACGACGCCGGTCGGTCCGACCTGGTCGAGAAGCAGCGCGAGTCCCGCTCCGCCACCAAAGCCGATCTCGGCGACGGTGCCGCCATTCCCAGTTTCGGCCGCTTCGACCGCGGCGAGAATGACGGACCTGTTGCCACGATTGAGTACTCGCCCGATGACCTTCCCGACGAGGCCCGTAGGTCGACCAAGTTGCCTCGACAAGCCCGCGAGGACGCGCTCCCGAATCGCCATACCGCAACCTAGACCGTGAGGGGCAGATAGGCGGAGGCACGGACGCAGGCTCATCGTCAGATCCGGTCCTCGGTAGCGCGTACTGATTGATGTGCGAGCGGCGCGAGTCCGCCACGACCGCGCATAGCGACGGCTCGGCGCGCAATTTCGGTCGACCGTCTGATGTCTCGCAAGCTGATCGGCTTACGACATACGTCGAGGTCGGTTTCGACGTCAGGCGTCGTCCCGGCGCGTACGGCCCGGACGTACCGCGCGTACTCCCGCCGCCATCGGTCCGTCAGGGGCCCGCCGCGAAAGCCATCGCTCGAACAACTCAGAATCTTGGCGAGGTCGACCCGATCGCTCATCAGAAAGGCGAGCCGATTTGTCGCTAAGGCGGAGTACGGATCGCACCCTAGGGAGCGAGAACAGCAAGCCCCGCTTCTGCGCATTCGTCGTCCTGCCCGGGCATCATTCCGCCGCTTACCGCCAGCGCACCAAGGACGGTCTCCCCCCGCAGGATGAGCGCCGCGCCGGCGCCCGCCAAGATGGGCGCCCGCACGACCCGATCCAGCTGGGCGAAGAAGCCAGGCGAGGCCTCCTGCATCTGGCGCAGTGCGGCGCCGTCACGGCGGAAGAGGGCGACGCTGGCCGCTTTGGTCTCGGCGATCTGGGCTGAGAGCGGCGCTGCGCCGCTCATGCGACCGAGGGCCTGTAGGTGCCCCCCTTCGTCGACGACCGCGACCGTCACGAGTGCACCTAAGGCGGCGGCACGCTCGTGTGCGCCGGAGATGACGGCTTGACCCTCATGCAGCGTTAGCGCCATTGCGATCCCGTTCCGTTATGTGGACACATGTCCATGCATGGACAAGCGTAGCGCGGAAACACCGCAGCGCAAGTACGCGAAGCTGAAATGATTGGCCGATGGACGACGACACCACCTCGGCGGGTCTGCCTGCTGAGCCTCGCCGGCCTAACGCCCGCGGGCAAGGTGAGCGACTGCGGGAGGAGATCATTTCCGCCGCCGTGCAGATGCTCGGCGATCTAGCCGACGACGAGGCCTTGTCGCTGCGCGCGGTTGCCCGTGCAGTATCGATATCTCCCACCTCTGTTTACCTCTACTTCCCGGATCGTGACGCGCTCGTCGCAGCGGCCATGCAGCACTGCCATGCGGAGATGCTCCAGGCTGCGGATGAAGCCGAGGCGACACATCAGGACCCCGCTCTCGGCCTGCGCGCACGGATCCTGGCGCAAGCAGCCTGGGTGCAACAGCATCCCGGCATTTACAAGGTGATGCACGAGAGCAAGGTCGGCATGCCCTTCAAGGAGGCCGCGTTCACGCGCACTACCGCTGCGGTGCAGCGCTGCATGGACGCCGGGCTTGCCACCCCAGGGGAGGCCGCCACCGTCGCACTCGATCTCCGGACGGCCGTCATCGGCATGCTTTCTCTGCGGATCAACGAGCCTGATCTGCCCTGGCCGCCCTTCCCCGAGCAAGCCGATCGATTCCTCGCCAAGCTCGTCGGAATTCCGGCGCGGGCAAGGGGTGCACAGGCTCGCAAGCAAAGTAGCCCCCGCCCGCGCGGCCTGCGCCGCGGCGACTCAACCGAAGGCGGGCCGCAATGACGCAGCAGTTGACGTTGCTGCCTCGGTAGCTTGCCGGCCTCGCGCTGGCCGTCCCACGTGTTCGAGCCAGTACCCGAAGCGGCCTTCGTTGCCGTTCGACTGCGTTCTTCTGCTTGGCCATTGACGGACCGGGCCTCGGCCCGACCATCGGCCCCAACCCTCCAGGGACGACCATTCTGCGCGGTCACCTACGCGATCGTCGACTGCGTCTATCGACGGGAGGGGTGTGACCACTCATCGCTGAGCTCAGGTGATTCCAGCGATCGCATCAGAATCTTCGATTCGTCCGCGGCCCGACCCGGTTGGCTCCGCGCCGGTGTCCAGGATCGCGATCAAGCCCGTGACGGCGGGACTCGCCCCACGCCTTCGGGGTAGGAACCTACGTATGCGCATCTTCTTCACCGGCGGCAGCGGCAAGGCTGGCAGGCACGTCGCGCCATACCTCGCCGAGCAAGGCCACCAGGTCACGAACGCCGACCTCGCCCCGTTGGGGCACCCAGCGGTCGCCGATCTTCGCGTCGACCTCACCGACGCGGGTGAGACCTACTCGGCGCTCGCCGGGCTGGCGACCTTCGAGGAGCTGGATCTGCCGTCGAAGCCGAGCTACGACGCAGTGGTGCACTTCGCCGCGGTACCGGCGATCCTGCTGATGTCCGACGCAGCGACGTACGCGACGAACGTGCTCAGCACGTTCAATGTGCTCGAGGCCGCGACCCGGCTGGGGGTGCGCAAGATCGTGTTTGCGTCCTCGGAGACGACCTACGGGATCTGTTTCGCCCAGGGCGAGCGGCGCCCGCTCTACGTGCCGGTCGATGAGAACCATCCGACGGTTCCCGAGGATGCCTACGCGATGTCGAAGGTCGCCGGCGAGGTAACGGCGCGCTCGTTCCACGCGCGTACCGGGGCGGACGTGTACGGCTTGCGGATCAACAATGTCATCGAGCCGCACGAGTACGCGGAGATGTTCCCTGCCTTCCTCGCTGACCCGTCACTGCGGCGCCGCAACGTGTTCGCCTACATCGACGTCCGCGACCTCGGGCAGATGGTGCAGTGCTGCCTGCAGACCGATGGGCTGGGCTACGAGGTCTTCAACGTCGCGAACGCCGACATGTCGGTGGCTGCGACGACCCAGGAGATCCGGGATCGCTTTTACGACGGGGTGGAAGTGCGCCGGAAGATGGCCCGCGACGACACCTTCTACGCCATCGACAAGGCACGCCACCTGCTTGGGTTCGCCCCCCACCACTCCTGGCGCGACGTGCTGACTGACCCTGGCGCTGGGCCCGGCTGAACCAATGGCCCCCCACCGTCCGTCGCCGCTGCGGGCCTGCAACTAGCGATTGATCTGCGCGCTCAGCCGGTTCGGGCGCAGCACTCCAGATCGACGGCTGTGCGCGCCCGTTGGCCACGTCAGCCGTCCAAGAGTCCCGCAAACCTGCTGGCTTTATGACGCTGTCGACTCGCAGTCGACTGCTCGCGGCGGTCTACCGCCGGATACCGAACCGGGATGGGATCCTGGGCGGGTGTCCGAACCGTTTGAGCAGATGCTCCAGGGCGGTCACCCCAACTCTCTCGGCCGAACCCAGGAGGTCGTCAACATCGCCCTCGCTGATCAGGGGCGGCTGGAGGACCTGTTCGCGACAATCAGGAGCGAGGATGCGGTCGTCCGCCTTCGGGTTGGCGACGCACTCGGCGCTTCGAGCTACCGGGGTGCTCCAGAGATATCTGACCAGTTCGACGGACTGGATCGTTCTCAACGTAACCATGGACGTCTTGACCCAATGGGCAGGTAGCGACCCGGGGCTGCGCATCTGGCTAGTGCCCCAGCTGGAACGCCTCAGCCGGGACAGCCGAAAATCAGTCGCCACGCGCGCTGGCAAGCGTCTCGCTGAGATCCGGAGAGAGCTGAACGAGAGCGGGGCGTGAGCACCGCCCGATGACCGACCCACCAGCGAGCGGACCACGGCGAAGTCCCCGTGTGTTCGGAAAGCACCTCCTATCCCGACTCGCAGCAGCCGAACGCTCGGCTATCACAGTTCGCAGGTGCCGGCAGGCCTGCGCGGGCGTCCTAGGTGTTGAGGACTGGACTCACTCTGAGGTAGCTGTTCGTCGTAGTGACCGAGATGTAGGAGGTCCACGTGTGCCCGGACCGCACCGTGTACGCCGGAGGGCCAGTTACGTGGACGAAGTTGCCGCGGCAGTTCACATCGGGTCCTTGAAGCCCCGTGGGTCGGCCATCCTCATAGAGGAACACGTGGGCCCAGCAGGTCGTATTGGACGTGACGTAACCGTCGTAATAGATGGTGCTCCCTGCCTGCGAAATACAGGCCTTGTAGGTCGCTCCGCCGTTGGTTGAGTAGCCGCTGCACCCTCCGCCGGACGCCGACGCTGACGGCGCCAAGGCCAGCCCCGCACCGCAGGTGATGACCGCCGCTGTCGCCGCGAGACCTGCCCTTGCCTTCGATGTCATGCCCATGAGACTCCTCTAAATTTGGTCACACGCTGCTGGAGTGCCAGCCAGCGCAGACATCTGGGAAGTGTGCGAGGCGTTGCGGCGGACGTTCCTGGTCATGTCGCCCGCAGGAGGAAAAATTCCGACCGCGGAGCTTCGCTGGCAAAAAAGTATCAAGCCACGAGGCGGCCGAGCAGGTAATTTGCAGGCAATTGCGTATCGAGCGAGCCATGGGTTCATGGTCGTGAAGGCCCTTAGGCGCCACCGTGGAGCACGCCCCGCCCAGGTCGAGCACGAGCGGGTCGACCACTCCTGGGACGCGGCGGAGGTCACCGGAGATCAGCGCAGTACGGCCCTCTGATGAAGTGACCGGCGCCCGCCGCATGCCGCCGGCGCGGGTCAGCAGGGCGGCCAGTCGATCTCGGCTCGGGGTGCGGACGAGCACATCGTCGGGGGCGTTGGCGGCGATGAAGTCGGCCATGCTGGTGTCGGCGATCAGTCGGCCGCGCCCGGTCACGATCAGGTGGTCGGCGGTGAGCGCCATCTCGCTCATCAGGTGACTGGAGACGAGCACCGTCCGCCCGTCGGCGGCCAGCGAGCGCATCAGGGTTCGGATCCACACGACGCCCTCGGGATCGAGCCCGTTCACCGGCTCGTCGAGCAGCAGCACCGAGGGATGGCCGAGCAGCGCTGATGCGATCCCGAGGCGTTGCCGCATGCCGAGGCAGAACGCCCGCACCCGCTTGCCGGCGACTGCGTTGAGGCCAGTCAGATCGAGGACGTCGGTAATGCGGCGGTGGGGCAGATCGGCCGTAGCGGCCAGCCAGGCCACGTGCTCGCGCGCACTGCGTCCGGGATGGACCGCGCCGGGGTCCAGCAGCGTGCCGACGGTGCGCAGCGGTCGGCGCCAGTTGACGCCGCTGGCGACGATCTGGCCGAGGCGTGGTCGCGAAGGCTGCCGATCAAGTCCAGGCGCTGCGCGGGTGTGGTGACGTCCTCGACCGTTTCGGGAGCACCGTCTAGCTACGGCCTATCGACGCCTTCCGTAATCGCGATTGTGCAGTTCAACTCATGAGTGCACCACAAACGTTTGATTGTGCTTAGCCGTTCACTGCACGAGGATCTTGTCATGATCAACCTCCGCAGGCCGGCTGGAGCAATGGTGCCCGGGGGCCGTGCGACGTTGGCGGCGGTCGCAGTTTCACTGCTTCTCTGGGCGTCGGCTTTCGTGGTGATCCGCTCCGTTGGCAGGGGTCTCGATCCCGGTCCGTTGGCGTTCGCGCGGCTAGTCACCGGGACGGTGGTGTTGACGGGCCTTGTCCTGATCCGGCGTCGTCGACCGCTACCGCGCGGCCGGACGCTCGCACTGGTGGCGGCCTACGGCGTGCTCTGGTTCGCGGGATACACGGTCGTCCTGAACTGGGCCGAACGACACCTGGATGCAGGCACAGCGTCGATGATCGTGCAGTTGGCACCCCTGCTGGTAGCGGTCACGGCAGGGTTCTTCTTCGGCGAAGGGTTCCCGCGCCCCCTCGTCGTCGGCCTCGTGATTGGTTTCGGCGGCGTGGTGCTGATCTCGCTGGGTAGCCGCACGGACGGTGCGACCGACACCGTCGGGATCGTGCTTGGGTTGCTCGCCGCCGTGCTGTACGCGGCCGGCGTGCTGGTGCAAAAGCTCGCGTTGCCCAATGTGGATGCGCTGACCGCAACGTGGCTCGGCTGCACGATCGGTGCGATTGCCACCGCGCCTTTCGCCGGTCAAGCTTGGACTCAGCTGTCCGCAGCGTCTGCGTCGGAATGGATCGGTGTGGTGTTCCTGGGCGTGGGCCCGACTGCGATCGCGTTCACGACCTGGGCCTACGCACTCTCGAGGGTGCCGGCCGGCCGACTTACCGCGACCACGCTGGTGGTGCCCGCAATCGCCATCGCGCTGTCGTGGTTGATGCTCGATGAGGTACCGGCATCCTTGGCCGTTCTGGGCGGTCTGCTCTGCATCGCCGGAGTCCTGGTGACGCGCTGGGGCTTGCAGGCGGGAAAGCGCGAAGCGGCGGCCCAGCTCAGCACCACCATTCGCTGAGGGCACCTCGCAAGGGAGGCGCGTAGATTTCCTGCGTCGGCACCGAGAGGACGTCGACGAGCACCCTGGGCACGCCGGGACCGGCGTGAACCCCGGCGCGCGCAGCATTCGCAGCTGGAGGGGCGGTGTCATCGTTGGCGGCCCCGGGGTGACCTACCAGCCCTGCCGGCACGACCAAGGCCCGCTCGAGGTGTTCGCGCCCTCCCCGGACAACGGCCGGATGCATCAGATCCACCAGGCAAACGACAGCTGGGACAGGTGGACCGTCACCGCAAAGCCAGCTGTCCAGACCCAGCCATCGGCGCTGCCCAGCAACACACGGAGCCGCCGACACGCGCGATGCCAAACACGCCAATTCAAGCAAAGCGTTGTGCTTGCGCTTTTGTTCAGTGCAAACGTACGGTTCAGGTATGGACGTGGACGTGCGGCGGCTCCGGGTCCTGCGAGCCGTCGTCGCAGACGGCTCGATCCGCGGCGCCGCCACCACCTTGGGTTACACGCCTTCGGCGATCAGCCAACATCTCACCGCACTTCAGAGGGAGCTCGGCCTGACACTGATCCGTAGGTCCGGCCGAGGCATAGAGGCGACTGCGGCCGGCCACGTCGTTGCAGCGGAAGCGGGACGTGTGTTCCAGCGCTTGGCTGACCTTGAGGCGCTGGTCACCGATCTACGCGCAGGACGCTCGGGGTCTCTGTCGGTGGGTTACTTCGCGTCCGCCGGTGCGACGTGGATCCCGCCGATTGTGGCGGCACTCAAATGCGAATACCCCGGTCTTCGGTTGGACCTGCGTCTCGTGGAGTTGATCGGCAGCGACTCGATGCCTCTCGATGTCGAGATCGCGGTCGAGGGCGCTGAGGTGAGTAGGCAAGAGGGCTACCGGGTACGTCGACTGTTGACCGAGCCGTACGTGGCTGTCGTCCCGGCCTCCAGCCCGCTGGCGTCGCGGCCACGCATCGACCTCGCTGAATTGCGGCACGAAGCGTGGGTTGACAACGACGTCGCGCGGGGAGCGTGTCGCCAGCGGGTCCTGGACGCGTGCTCCACGGTGGGCTTCAGTCCGTCCTTCCACATCGAAGCCCAGGATTACCCAACCGCCATCAGGTTCGTCGCGGAAGGCATCGGCGTGACAGTCGTCCCGCGCTTGGGCATTGGAGTCCTGCCCGAATCCGTGGTTGCCGTACCGCTCGCTAACCCCGAGCCGCGCCGGACGATCGTCGTCCGCATTCATGACTCTTGCGCGGAGCATCCGGCCGTCGGCCGGATGCTGGAACTGCTTGCGCACCGGCTGGCTGATCACGCCCGCGCGGCCTGAGCCGATACCGACATCTCGCCCTCCGTCGGAGGGTTGCGCATAGCAGCGAGGAGGAATTCTCAAGAGCCGCTCGAGACTGCTGTCCATGCCGACGCTGGCTGGGGCCCAACGTTGTGCGTCGCCGTGGATCAGCACCAGGAAGCGCTTGACCTCCGGCCCCGCAGTCGCGGAGATCGGCTGGGCGAGTTCCCATTGCGTCCGGACCCGTCTTCGAAGCAGGCTGTGCGGACACCCCAGGCGCAGTCGAGCAGGCCGTTGAGCAGTCGTACACCGCGTGTTGCGAGCGAAGCACAGGCGCCGTGAAGGTCGGTAACGAAGATGGTGAGCTGAACCCGGCTACCTGCGTGCCCTTCGTCGAGATCGCGGCGGTGGCTGGGCCGCTCGGCAGTAGCTGTACGACGCGTAGTGACCGGGAGCAGGAGTCCTCACTCGAACCCGACGTCGATGGCGGCCAGTGAAACAGGACCAACACCTGTTGGTTGGCCGTCGAATGGGCATCGCATCGCCGCGAAGATCGGCGGATGGACCCCACGTTTGCTCTCGAGACGTTGCTGACCCACGCAGATGTGGACGCCGACGAGTCCAGCGTGTCGCCCCCGATTCACCAGTCTCTGAACTTTTCCGCGGCGACGGCGGAGGAGTTCGACGCGCTCAATGACGTGTCGCAACCCGAGCGCTATTACCGGCGGTCGGGAAACCCAACCGCGGCAAGGTTGGAGCGGTTGCTGGCGGCCATCGAAGGTGGCGATGCCGCTTTGGCCACCGCCTCTGGCATGGGCGCCATCACCACCACCCTGTTGGCGTTGCTGTCCGCCGGAGACCATGTCGTTGCCCAACACAGCATGTACGGCGGCGTGCTGAACCTGTTGCGCGACCAGCTGCCGCGGTTCGGGATCGAGACGACCTTTGTCGACCAGAGCGACGTCGGCGCGTTCGAGCAGGCGATCACGCCGGCGACGCGGTTGGTTATGCTCGAATCCCCGAGCAACCCGCTCCTACAGGTGACGGACATCGAGGCGGTTGTCGGCTTGACGCGCCCCCGAGGAATCTTCACCTTCATCGACAACACGGTGGCGACGCCGGTGAACCAGCGCCCCCTGGATCAGGGGGTCGACCTCGTCATGCACAGCGTGACGAAGTCTTTGTCCGGGCATGCTGACGTGCTTGCAGGAATTGTCGTCGGTCGAACAGAGCTCATCGAGCGGATTTGGAAGACGCACACGGTCGTTGGCTCGGTGATCAGCCCGTTCGATGCCTGGCTGGCGGTGCGCGGATTGCGGACCCTCGCGACCCGGGTGGAGCACCAGAACCGAAGTGCGCTCGCGGTGGCCGGCTACCTCGCGAAGCACCCAGCGGTGAAAGTCGTGAACTACCCGGGGCTCGACAGCCACCCACAGCATGAGCTGGCCGCCCGGCAGATGAGTGGCTACGGAGGTCTGCTGAGCTTCGAACTCGCCGAGGGCCGTGACGCGGCGGAGCGGCTGATTGGCGCCTTGCGTCTTGCGGTCCGCTCACCGAGCCTCGGCGGTATGCGATCCACTCTTGTACGTCCCGCCGCCATGTGGTCGAACGAGCTCACCGAACAGCAGTTGGCAGACGCCGGCGTACCGGGTGGTCTGGTGCGCTACGCCGTCGGACTGGAGCACGAACGGGATCTGATCGCTGATCTCGAGACAGGTTTGGCTGAGCTGGGCTGATCGGTCGGCGGATAACCCGCGGCTGCCAGGTCAGGTCGCGTACACCAGCGTGCCGACACCGACGGTGCCCCCGAGCAGCCAAGCCGCGACAAGCCGCTGAGTTCTATGGCGGCGCGGACCACTCGAATTGCGTGTCCGCGTGCGATCAGGCCGACAGTCAACCCTTCACGCGGGCCCGGCCCCATGCCGGCTCCGATGTAGGCGCCGGTGGCCAGCCCGTTGAGCCCGACTGCACCGACCATGACGGCACCTGCAGCCACAAGTCGTGTGGAACACGTCCCACGGGTCTACTTCGAGGCCAACCTGATCAAAAGCCCATCGCTGGCACTGTAGGCGATCAAGCCAACCAGCAGCACCGCAGCGTGCACGGCGCGGCGATCGTCGGGTACGGACGTACCGGCAACCTCACCCCGCCCATCGTGGCATCATTGGCCTGATTTGCAGAAGGCCAAGGGTGGGAGAGTGGCATGACCTACGGTGAGTTGATCAGCGGGTTACGCCCGATGCTCGGGCACGGGACCACCTATCTACTGCTTGCCGACGCGCTGCGCGGTTTCGTCCTCGACGGCCGGTTGGTGATCGGTGAACGTGTTCCGTCGGAGCGCGCCCTGGCCACGCAGCTACAGATCAGTCGCACGACCGTGTCGGCCGCGTATGAACGACTGCGCAGCGATGGTTACCTGACCAGTCGGCACGGCGCCGGTACCACCGTGGCGCTGCCGGCTGAGGAGGTGGATCGCCCTGACGAAGCCTCAGCGAACTGGCCCGTCGACATCGACCTCACCGTAGGTGCACTGTCAGCGCCTGCACTATTGGGACCGTTGGCGATGGAGGCGGTCGGTCGGTTACCGCGCCAACTGGCCGGACATGGGCTGCATCCGTTCGGACTACCCGATCTGCGCGCGGCGGTCGCGCGCCGCTTCACCGAGCGCGGGCTGAAGACTCGATCGACGCAGGTGCTGATCACCCAGGGCGCGCTGCACTCATGGGATCTCGCCTTGAGGGCACTATGCGCGCCCGGGGATCCGGTGCTGATCGAACAACCGACTTATCCAGCTGCGATCGACGCCGTACGCGTTCACCGCGGGCGGCCGGTGCCGCTCGCTGTCGAGGCGACGGGCTGGGGCTCCACTGCACGCCGCGGTCGCACGCCGGTTCTGGCGCACGTCGTGCCCGATCATCACAACCCGACTGGTCACCATGCCACCTCGACCGAGCGCCGTGCGTTGTCGCGCGCCCTCGGCCAGACGGTGGTGGTGGTTGACGAGACCTTCGCCGACCTGACCGTGGACGGGCCGGAGACCACCCCGTTCGCCACCGTGGCCGCCCGCCGACCCGCTATGTCGATAGGTTCACTCAGCAAGAGCGTTTGGTCGGGTCTGAGAGTGGGTTGGATCCGAGCCGAACCCGAGGTGCTGCAGCGACTGGTCGCCGCCCGCACCAGCCAGGACAGCGCCTCACCGGTGTTCGAACAGTTGTTGGCGGTCGCCGTGTTCGACCACTACTCGACCTTGTTGGACGAGCGCCGGACGATGCTGCGCCACCGCCGCAACCACTTGGTCGCAGCCCTTCATGGAGCCTGCCCGGACTGGACGTTCACCGTGCCCTCCGGGGGGGTCGCACTCTGGGTCGACCTCGGATCGCGCTCGAGCACCAGGTTGACCTTGGCCGCACGGCGCGAAGGTGTGCGGACGACGCCGGGCGCCCGGTTCACCCTCGCAGGCACACACGACCGTTTCCTGCGCATTCCGTTCACGCACGCCGAACCGGTACTGAGCGACGCTGTGCGCCGGCTGGCGCGGGCAGCGGGACGTCAGAACGCGACACTTGCCGGCCAGGAGCCGGTGACCTGGACGGCCTGACTCCGTCCGGAGCGCAGCTATATCGGCCGGGTGCGGTCCGCGATGCCCTCCTGTCGTCAAGGGCCGAGTGGATTGCGCTGCTACGGCCGCAACTCGACTCGGCCATCGACCGCCGACAGCTCGCCGACGGTGTCGACGCCGGGCAGTTGGTCTTCGAGACCGACGCGCTGCTCGTCGCCGCCAATACAGGTGCGCTTGCTGGCGATCCCAAGGCTTTCGAGCGATCCAGGGCCGGTGTGCACAGGCTCGTCGAGTCCGCCGCGCGGCGGCGTCACCGCACGCGCGTCACGTCCTGACCGTGTCGTGTCCGAACGGATGCGATGCCAATACCTGCGACTTGGCCGGCCCGGGTGGCTGGCGATAGGAGCACTCTGAGAGCGAAGCGTGGCGCTGCGACCTGCACGAGTCGCACCGTGGAATGCGTTGCCAACGGCGGCTCACATTGACCGCGGTATCAGGGTCGAGCACGGTGCCTGATTCCGGCGACCTCCGCCGCGAACGTGTTGATGATGACGAAAGGTGGTTACGTGCTCCCCGTGAGTGAGACCGAACTGTTTGTGGCGCCGGACGGTGCAAAAATCGCGTACGAAGATCACGGATCCGGCCCGGCGATCGTGCTTGTGCATGGTCACCCGTTCGACATGTCGATGTGGGACGAACAGGTCGCGCCGCTGACTGCGGCCGGCTGGAGGGTGATCCGCTTCGATCTGCGCGGCTACGGCCGTTCCCAGGGTGTCCCCGGCGTCACAACCCTGACCACGTTCGCCCACGACGTGGCCGGTCTCGCCGACGCGCTGGGCCTCGGCCGGTTCACGTTGATCGGGCTGTCGATGGGCGGGCAGGTCGTCATGGAGTTCCATCGGATATTCGCTGACCGAGTCGCAGGCATGGTCCTTGCCGACACGACAGCGGCCGCCGAAACAACGGCCGGCAAGCTCGCACGCAACGAGCAGGCCGACCGGCTGCTGTACGAGGGCATGTACCCCTACGCGCGCGACGTGCTGACGAAGATGATCGCGCCGGACAACGTCGTCAGCATGCCCCTAGTGGCCGGCCACGTCATGCGGATGATGTTGTGTACTGCGCCCGAGGGGGCCGCCGCTGCTTTGCGCGGGCGTGCGGAGCGTCCGGACTACTTTGCATCCTTGGCCGAGTGCGCAGTGCCGACGCTCGTGATAGCGGGCGACGCGGACACGTTCACGCCCGAGTCGGACGCCGAGCAGATCCGCAAGACCGTCCGGGACGCGACCCTGGTCCTGGTCGAAGGAGCGGCGCACATGCCGAACATCGAACGACCCTCGGTGTTCAACGATGTCGTGATTCGCTTCTTGGGCTCGATTCGATCGGAGGCGCGGTGATGGCGACGGTTCCGAGCGCTATCGACCCTGCCCGACGACTCCGCTGAGGTCGACACCCTGGTCAACAATGCCGGGTCGCTCTGGGCCTCGGCTCTGCGGCCGACGCGGACCTCGATGATTGGCAGCGGTTGATCGAGACCAACTGTCTCGGCGCACACGGGTGCGTCGGTTGATAATGATAAGGACGATCGCCCATCCTGATCACGGCTCCTGCTGCGGCGCGAGCGCCTGCGGCATTTCCAATGCGAAGGACGGGACGAGCACAGCGACGGAAAGAGCGAGCATGCCGAGGCAGTTGAGCCAGCAGGCCTGCCGGTGAAGCGGGCGCGGATGTGTGCGGCGGCTGCGCTGACGAAGTAGACGATCACACCCACGTTGGCGGCGGGGGCCACGCCGGACATCCAGATGCCAGCGACCAGCCCTATCACCGCCGTGTCTTGACGACGATGAGCGTCCACCACCGTTCGCGCGGAAAGCGCACGCCGTCGAGGCAGTCGCGGATGAACTCCGGCGGTCGCACCGACATCGCCGCATCGCTGAACAGGGCAACAGCCAGAAGGGCCGGAGGCCACCACATGTCGGGGAGCAGTCCACCTTGTTCACTCCTTACCGTTACAAAATCGCGGCGAAGGTGGCCCAGAGGCTGCCGGTGAGCTCGAGCGGGTCGGCGGCGCCCCGGGCCGACCAGGCGAACAGGGTTCCGATGTAGGCGAGTAGGCCCGCCGGCCTTCGCCGGGGCGTCCGCCGGCGGGGTGCATTCGTGCCAGGTGATCGCGGCCCTGGATCTCATCGATGAGTCGGGCGGCGAGATCGGTGAACAAGGTCGACGTGTGGCTCCCGGATACCAGGATCGATGCACAGACGCGCGCGGTCGTGGCGGCGGGTGCACAGAGTCACGAAGGGCTGCCCCAGTGCCGTAACTCGCTCGATGCAAGGAAACCCATCGCCGCACACGGCCGGCGCGTCGGCGTCGTGGCGCCGCAAGCGCTGGGTCACCAGCCTCGTCGCTGCCAGTCCTCGACGTACGGCCTCTCACGGCCGACAGTGGTCGCCAGCCCGTGCCCGGGAAGCACCGCCGTGGTGTCGGGCCAGCTCATCAGGTCGCGTACTGACGCCATGATCGTCGGGAAGTCCGACAACGGCCAGCCGGTTAGACCCGGCCCACCCGGAAACAGGGTGTCGCCGGTGAACAGGTTGGTGCCGCCCGCATAAGTGAGGCCGCCGGGAGTGTGTCCGGGCGTGTACAGAGCGCTCACCATGACGCCGTCGCCAAGACTCCATGTCCGGCCGGCTTCGACGTCCTGGGTGACGCCGTCCCAGAGGCGACGCGGCCGGCGAAGGAGAGCCGGGTCGTCGCGCAGCAATCGACTCGTCGCCGTTCCGGCATCGAAATGTCCACGCTCGCGCAGGACGGCGAGCTCATGCCGCCACACCTGGTGCTCAGAGGAATGCGCCCAGACCGGCACGCGGAATGTCTCGGTCAGGTCGCAGGCGGCGAGGACATGGTCGAAATGTGCGTGGGTCAGGAGGACGGCCTCGACTTGCAACCCGCGGCACGCGTCGATGATTGCTGTGGGGTCACCGCCCGGGTCGATGATCAGCGCCGGCGGCCGGGCGCCGACGCCGGACGTAAGGATGTAGCAGTTGGTGTCGAGCGCTCCGACGACCACCCGACGAATCTGGAGTGGCATGACGACGCGGAGGTTCAGGAGCCGTGACAGACGGGCGGCGCCGCCGCGGCGCGCAACAAAGTGATCTGCGCGTCAGCATCGAACGAATCCACGACGGGGAACCCGGCCGCCCATGCACCCTGCCAGTGGACGGCGATCCCAGGGTTGTAGTGGACGGAGCCGTCGGGGAGCACCACGGTGGGGCTGCCGGGCAGGATGTCCGTGCGGGCGACAGCCCAGTCGTCGTTCAGCGCACGGCGGAAGCGGCCGGAGTCGAGGTCGGCGGCGAGTGCGTCCGTGTCCAGGCCGACGTCGCGCTCGGCCCGACCTAGTTCAGCGGCAACCTCAAGTATCACTGCACGGTGCGTGATGGAGCGTGATTCGGACCAGAACGCGCGTCGGAGCGCAGTGTCGAGCCCATGGCCGGCGCGAGGCGACTGCGAGGTCGCGGCGAGGACGGCCTCGGCCGCGAGCAGCACGGTGTGCGGGTAGGTGTCCTCGTTCGCGGTCCACACCGCGAAGCCGGCGTGCGGTGCGATCTGCCCGAGACCGACCGCCTCGGTGTCGGTGCCGCGGCGGGGGTGGGGCCCGTTGAACAGTTCGAGAGGGAACGCGTGATGTTCGACCTCGACTGACGCAAGCACGTCATCGTCTGCTGCAGCACGAGCCCAGTTGTCCAGCAGAACGTGCGCAAACGGGCAGAGCAGGTCTGACCACAGTTGAATGGTTCTGGGCGGTGGCGGCTTCAGCGCAGGTTCGGCGATGGTCACGTTGGCTCCTGGTGGTCGGTGCCCGGCGGGTTGGCGACGAACCGGGTTGGGTTGATCAGGACTGCGACGCGGCGCTCGGCGGCCATTGCCTGGTCGTAGGCGTCGAGATCTGGGTGGCGCCCGCCCGCGGCGTGGTAGACGTCGCGTAGAACTCCCGGCAGTCGGGCAGCATCCGCCCAGGGCGCGGGGTCGTCGGGCCCTACTAGTTCGGCGCGTCCGTGCACGGCTACCCATTCCCATCCGTGGCGGAACGTCAAGGCCACGCGAGGATCCCGACGAAGGTTGCGGACCTTCGCGGTGTGCCCACGCGCCACGAAAGCCAGCACGGTCCGGCCTGTCGCTGGGTGGGGGAGTATCCCGGCGTTGACGACGCTGACGCTGGGCGCTGCGTCTGGGGCGATGGTCGACAATACGGCGAGCCATTTCTCTGGCGGCCCATATAGGCCGATCAGAGCCAGTGCACGGGAAGTGTCCACGACGCTGCTGGCTCAGAAGTCGGCCGCTGCGGCACGAGCCTGGGCGTGTGCCTTGGCGCGAGCGGCATCGGCGTCGCCGGTGAGCGTTGGGTGGAACCGGACCTCGGTGATGTCGCCCCAGGTCGGAGTAGCCGCGTCGGGATGGCTATCTCGGCAGCCGACAACGAACGCGTTCGCGACCTGAATCGGTTCTGACGCTGTTCCGCGAGGGCTGACGGAAACGTGTCGCAGGTGAGGCACGGGTCTCCCATCGTTGAATCGGACTGTGGTCCGCTTGACCCGCTCAAACGTAACCGGACTACAGTCCGGTCGCAAGTCACTGTGTTGGAGGTAGTCCGACTGGACGGAACGGCGGACGCGAGTGGCACGCCCGCGGCCGGCGTCAGCGCGAGGCCGGCATCAGCGACCGCCGGCCAGGCGTCGGTCACCGTCCCATTCGGCAACGGCACCGAACCCCAGCGCGCGGCCACACCCCTGTCCTTGAACGGCTATAGATCGGTCGAGAGGTAGGCGCTGAGGCGCTGCAATCGCTCGTCGTCTCTCTTGTAGTGGGTCCACTGGCCGAGCTTGGTGCTGGTGACCAGCCCGGCGCGTTGAAGAACGGCCATGTATTGAGATGCAGTGGATTGCGAGACACCGGCGCGAGCTTGGATGTGCTTGAGACAGACGCCGACTTCCTCGGCAGGGTGATCTTGGGGCGGGAACGAACCGGGGTCGCGCAGCCAACTCAAGATCGCCAACCGAGCTGGGTTCGACAACGCACCGAACACTCCGGCCAATTCCGCCGGGCTGGTTTCTGGGGGCGCCTTCTTGCTCATCCCCGCATCGTATCGCTACATCGCTGTCTGCCGATGAAGCATGCTACGGTCGAGCATCGGCAAACCGCAATATCTCGATAGGAGCCTTGATGACTGAACGCACAGCAATCGTTGTCGGAGCACACGGCGTGATCGGCAGCAACCTGATCGACCATCTGCTCGCCGCTGGAGGATGGCAGGTGATCGGGGTGTCGAGACGGGGCGGCGTGAGCGCACCCGGGCTGCGTCACGTCGCGGTCGATCTCACCGATAGCGACGCAACCCGCGCCCTCGCGCCCGAGATATCCGGCGCGACCCACGTCTTCTACGCCGCGTATCAGGACCGCCCGACCTGGGCCGAGCTCGTGGCGCCCAACGTGGCGATGCTGGGCAACGTTCTTGACGCAGTGGCCGGTGCCCCGGCGCTGGAGCATGTGAGTCTGATGCAGGGATACAAGGTCTACGGCGCGCACCTTGGCCCGTTCAAGACCCCAGCACGGGAGGACGACCCGCCCCACCTGCCGCCGGAGTTCAACGTCGACCAACAACAGCTACTCGAACGAACCCAGGCCGATCATGGTTGGTCGTGGTCAGCCATCCGCCCGTCGGTCGTGTGTGGCACCGCGCTGGGCAACCCCATGAACCTGGCCATGGTCATCGCCGTCTACGCCTCGGTCAGCCGCGAGCTCGGTGTACCGCTCCGCTTCCCCGGCAAACCTGGGTCCTACGACAGCCTGCTCGAAATGACTGACGCCGGCCTGCTCGCGCAGGCAACGGTTTGGGCGGCTACGGACCCTGCAGGAGCAAACCAGGCGTTCAACATCGCTAACGGGGACCTCTTCCGCTGGAACGAACTGTGGCCCCGCATCGCCGCCCTGTTCGACATGGACAGCGCACCACCGTTGCCGATGTCGCTCACCGACACCATGGCCGACAAAGGCCCGCTCTGGAACGACATGCGAGAGCGCTACGGGCTTCACGCGACCTACGATCAGGTCTCCTCCTGGGCCTTCGGCGATTTCGTCTTCGGTTGGGACTACGACATGTTCGCCGACACCTCGAAGTCGCGCCGATTCGGCTTTCACGACTACGTCGACACCACGGCCATGTTCGAGCGAACGTTCAGCGGACTGCGCGACGCACACATCATCCCGTGAGCGGGTCGTTACGACTTCGACCTTGAGCAGGTCCTACCCCGGACCCACCCTCGACCTTTCGCTGGCCGAGTGCGACGACAGGGTCGGCCGGTTCGTCAGCTACGCCTGCGCCAAGCGACCACCTGGCGCGGCGACCTCGCAAACCTGGGCACACGTACAGGTACTCGCTGACGAGATCACCTCGCTGACCGAAGGATCTCGGTCCCTGTGAACAATGCCGGGATCGGGGCGGCAAAGCCGACGGCCGAAATCGTTCCTCATCCAAGGGGAACCTGCGAGCTCCGGTCCGCCGTCAACCCCTGTACCCGTGTAGGTCCAGTCGTCTCTGGCAGCAAGTCCTCGGCACCAAAACACATGGAGACTCACCATGACCCTCGCGACAGACAAGCCCTCATGACAACGCCCGACCGGGCGCCGGCTGCGAGGGCGCCGATCGCAGGTATCGGATTCGCGGTCTCCTGGGTAGCCGGGATGTCGGTGTTCGGGTCTCTCAACCAGGTCCGACCCTCTGGAGCGGCGATAGTGAGGTCGTAACAGGGTCGCATTCCCGTCGTCGCTATGCGGTACCTGCTGACCGAGGGCCTACCCGCCCTCTGCCTGATGGTCGTCGGCCTGACCTTGGCGCGCTCGACCCGGCACGCCCGGACCCGGGCCGCGATCGCCGTCACATCGACTGTCGCGGCGGCGGTGTCACTGATCGAACTCGTCCTCCGTTTGGGGGTCGCGCACCTGGTCGCGTCCAACTCCGTCGGCGATGTCGGTCAGGTCTACGCCGCCGTCGCACGACTGGACGGAGTCAAGGTGCTTTTGCTCGCCGTGCTCGCATCCGCAACCGGCCTCGCGATACGGCGCCGAGCACTCGACGCGCCGAAGTGGGTCGAGGTGTCCGCCGCGCTGACCCTCGTCACTATGACCGCGTCCGCTCTCGGCTACCTCTTTCTCGTCGACACGCTTGCACTCGCGGCGTGGGCCTCGCTGCCCTGCTTGATCGTCTTTGTCACCGGTAGCGGCATCTCGCTCAGCCCATCGGCGGCGTCGCGGCGCACGGCGCGCAGTAGGTGTCCCGACGACCCGTCGCTGCCTCCCTTGAGCCACGGCGGCAGATTGCGCACGATCTGAGCTATGGCACACGACCCCCCGCGTAGTCTCGCCACCCGAATCAAGATCGACGGCGCCCCGGCCACCGTCGAACAGCTGCAGATGCGGGCGTTGAGCAATTACGGGCATTTCACGTCCATGCAAGTGCGTGGCCGGGCGGTGCGCGGTCTTGGCCTTCACCTGGACCGGCTGAATACGGCAAGCGGGGAGCTGTTCGGCATCGAGCTCGATCGGCAACGGGTGCTCGACTACGTGAGCGATGCACTGGGCGACGGGCTGGACGCGACCGTGCGCGTCGACGTCCACAGGCCCGACGGGTCGACGGATCTGTCGGTGATGGTCACCGTACGGGCGCCGGCCGCGATGGCCTCGGCCCCCCAGCGGCTGGTCTGCGTCGCGTTCGAGCGTCCGATGGCTCATCTCAAGCACGTCGGGACTTTCGGGCAGATCTATCACGGGCTACGCGCCGAGCGGTCGGGGTTCGACGACGCGCTGCTGATCACCCCGGGCGAGGTAGTGATCGAGACGACCGTGGCGAATGTGGGCCTGTGCCTCGACGGTGCCGTTGTCTGGCCGGACGCCCCCGGACTGGCGGGCATCACCCTGCAGTTACTCAACGCTCGTTTGCCGGTGCATGGCATCCGCACAGAACACCGCCGAGTGCGACGGGAGGATTTGTTCGCCGCCGAAGCCGTGCTCGTCCTCAACTCCACCGGCGTGACCTCGGTCGGACAGGTCGACCATCAGATGCTCGATGCGGACTCGGAGGCGGTCGCCGCCGTGACCGCGGCTTACGCGGCGGTCCCGTTCGAGCCGATCGTGTCCGCATGAAGACGTTGCGTCAGTCGGGGAGCAGGGCGGCTGTCCACGCGTCGAGGCGGTGGCGCAGCACCGCCGGTGTCAGGTCCCGCCGGCCGATGCCCGCATATCTCCATGCCGCGGCGACGAGGTCGCCTAGAAGGATCAGCATCCCAAACGCCTCGGTGACGGTCGCCGCCCCGAAAGGGTGGTCTCGAAGGTGAGTGGGGACAGGTCCGGGTTGGAACGCGAGCTGCGCGTACCGAGTTGCCCCGGCTTTTCACACCTGGCCCGGACAGGTGATCCTATGTCAACCGACCGTTACCCGCCTGCATTGAGGAATCGTCGACGCCCGACAGTGCCACCGTAGGACGCGGAGGGACGCGACGGTTCTTATGAACCCTCGTCGTATTTAGAGCGACACCCGCGCTGTTCTGCCAGCGGCGAACACCGGCTGCACCCGGCTCGAAGATCACTACATTCGAGTCTCATGACGACGATTAGGACGCGGACGGTCGAGTACCCAGCGGACGGTTTGACGATGGTCGGGCACCTCGCGCTCCCGGCCGGTGTCGACCGCCGGCCCGCGGTGCTGCTCGGACCAGAGGGAATGGGACTCAGCGACGTCGAGCGCCGCCGCGCCGATGCTCTCGCCGAGCTGGGATATGTCGCGCTGGCCTTCGACCTTCACGGCGGGCGATATTTGAGTGACCCAGAGGAGATGCTGGCCCGTTGTATGCCACTGCTCGCTGATCCCGACCGGATGCGGGACATCGGCCATGCCGCGCTCGACGTGTTGCGGGTCGAACCGCGGACCGACCCCGACCGGATCGCCGCCGTCGGCTACGGCACCGGGGGCGCCATCGAGCTCGAACTCGGGCGTGATGGTGTCAGCCTGCGCGCGATCGGGATAGTCAACGCACTGACCACGGGCCGACCCGGCGAGGCGGCACGCATCCGCTGCCCGGTGTGGGCCGGGGTCGGGTCGGAAGACCCGATCATGCCGCCCGCGCAACGGAACGCGTTCACCGCTGAGATGCAGGCCGCGGGTGTCGACTGGCGCTTGGCGGTCTACGGCGGTGCCTTGCACGCCTTTCACCACCCGCCGGTCGACCACCCCACAGTCCCCGGCGTCGGCTACCACCCACGGCACGCGCAGCGCGCCTGGCGCGATGTCGTCGACCTACTCGCCGAGTGCTTGCCCGTAACGGAGGATCCGCAGGGCTGGCACAACCGAGTAGCCACCACGGACGAAGGCTGACACTCCTGCCCCGTCCGAGATGGCGTGGGAGTCCGCTACTTCGCCCGCGATCCGGATATTCGGTGGAAGCGAATGGCGCTCCCAGTCACTCGCCAGAGAAGGCAAACGAGCACCATCGCGGGGCCTTATTGCATCCCCGCTCGGACCTACGCGACGCCCTAGTTGTCCAGTTGCCAGACCCTGGTTCCGGGCTGTCAGCCAACGTGGCAAGCTCGGCGGGGTTGGCTTCGGACGTGCGGGTGACGTGCGGGTCCGCGAGGTGGTCGCTTCATTCGGTTGGTCGAACGGGCGCAATCGAGATTCGGAAGGATCGGAGCTCTTCCAGGCGCGTACTGCAGTGATCGCCCGGAACGGCTGACGCAGCCTACTGGGCCGCCGTGCTCGACCTGTTCAGCCGGCGCATCCTGGGCTGGTCGGTCGCTGACCACATGCGCTCGGAGCTGGTCGTCGACGCCCTGCAGATGGCCCGCTGAAACCGCCAGCCCCAGCCCGGAACAAGTGCACTCTGACAAGGCAGCGTTATACGAGTTGGATCTTCGGTCACCGGCTGCGCGAGGCGGGCTGCTCGGCTCGATGGCCCTGTCGCCGGCTCCGTGGACAACACGATGATGGAAATGTAGCCCCGCGCTGGCGTTGACACCGCACTGTTCATGGCGGGGGCTCCGGTCGGTCAACCCTCTGGGTAGAACACGAAGAGACTGCACCCCGTGCCCGTCGTAGGCACGTGCCACGAGCCGGCTGGTGCGTGGAGGAATGTTCCGGCTGGGTATTCGCGTGCGCCGTCGTTGAACACGCCGGAGATGACAAAGGCCTCCTCCGGCCCTGGCGCGTGAACGTCGCGTCCAGGCCACGTCGTCCCTGGGTCCATTTCCAACACGTTGGCCGTCGCCCCGTTCGTACCCTTCCAGAGCGCGCGCACCCGAATACCGGGGCAGACTTCGTGGACAGGGGCATCAGCAACGTTGGACGAGGTGTATCCAGCTTGTCCAAGAATCTCTGAAGCTTGTCCAAGAATCTTAGAATTCATTCGGCTACCTCACACTGCGACTATGCGAGTTCACACCGTAGTCCACGGTGGCCTGCAGCAACGCTGTGCTGATGGCTTGGCCGTAGTCCACGAGGAGCCATCCGCTCATCGGGCGGCCACCCTTTCTACATAGGCGTGCTGGTCATTGACCGTGGCGGGTTTGAGCGCGGGCGCCATTGCGGTGCCGACGATGACGCCGGTACCGAGGAGCGGCAGCAGCCCAAGCGCGAGCGGGAGCGAAGTGAGCGCAGCGAGGCGACCGATGACAGGCGGACCGACCACGAACCCCGCCCAGCCGAACGCGGACACAGTGGCGACAGCGGTACCGGCATGCAGACTCTCGATGCGTCCGGCGGCGCTGAACACGGCCGGCACGATCGAGGCAAGCCCGACGCCAAGGCACCCGAACCCTATGAGAGCGGCAAAGGTCGTCCGGAGCAGCAGCGCAACAGCCAAGCCGACCGTCGCCACCGTGGCGAGGATCGGTAGTAGTCGGTCGAGGCGATAGCGGGCGAGCAGCCGGTTGCCGACTAGGCGAACGGTGAGCATGGCGGCTGCGAAGGTGGCGTAGCCGAGGCCGGGGACGATTCCTGCGGCGTGCAGCGGACCGGACAGATACACCGAGGCCCAGTCGGCAGTCGCACCCTCGCATAGCATGCTGGCGAATGCGATCGCGCCAAGCAGCATCATCCCGCCGGACCAGCGCGACCCCGGTGTGACAACGGTGGTGGTGTCGTCAGCGTCCTGCACGCGGGCTTCGTCAGAGAGCATGCGGACGGTCAACAAACCCGCAACCGCGAGGGCAATCGTGCCCAGGGCAAGCAGTTGCGGTGTGAGAGTAATGCCTTTGCCGACGGCCGCGGCTCCGAGGCCGGCCCCGGCGAAAGAGCCGATGCTCCAACTGCCGTGCAGCCCTGACATGAGCATCTGTCCAGTGCTGCGTTCAACGGCGATGGCCTGGGTGTTCATCGCCACGTCGAGCGAGCCCTGAAACGCCCCCCAGACCAACAGGGCACCCATCAGTGCAGGCAGATTGCCAACGATCCCGACGAGCGGCCCGGTAAGGCAGTACCCGATCAGCGCAACCTGGACGACGGCCCGGCTTCCGGTGCGCGGCAGCAGGTACGAGGCGAGCGCCATCGCGCACACCGACCCGACCGGCGCGCCGAGCAGCGCGAAGCCGAGCGTGCCGTCGCTCAGTCCGAGGGCGGACTTCACGTTCGGAATGTGCGCGGTCCAGGACGCGAACAGCAGCCCATGCGCGACAAACACGGCCGTCACCGCCAGCCGCGACCACGGGACGACCCTCCGGGTGAGCGGTGAGGCCGCTGTGACAGTCGCGTCGTCGCGCACTAACCCCCGACCCTGCTTCGACACTTCAAGGCTCCTCTTGCACTTGTCTTGTGATTGCCGAAGTTATGTGCGGAAATGAACACTTGCAACGTTCACTTCGGCACAAGATGATCGTTCAGAGTGTTCGCGCCAGTGGCCATTTGCGCGTGAACCAGCTGGTCGACCTCACCGCCGTCTCAGCCATGACGATCCGCCGCGACCTCGCCGACCTGGAAGCTCATGGCTCGATCGTCCGCACCCGCGGTGGCGCGTCGCGGCCGGTGAAATTCAGCGAGGGCATGCCTTACCGCGTTCGCGTTGGCGAAGAGCAGCGCGCAAAGCTGACGCTCGCCGAGGCCACCACCGAGCTCATCGCCGACTTCGACTCGCTCATCATCGACAACGGCACGACCTGCCAGGCCGTCGCGCACGAACTCGCCGGGCGGCCGGTCACCGCCCTGTGCCTGTCACTGCACAGCGCCGTCGCGCTCGCCGCTGTCCCCGGTGCGCGGGTGATCAGTCCCGGCGGCCAGGTCGAACCCGACACTCTCGCCCTCTACGGCAGCGAGGCGATCGACGCAGTGCGATCCATGACCGTGGACGTGCTCATCCTCGGAGCTTGCTCGGCCTCGGTCAGCCGAGGGCTCACCTCGGCGATCTACGAAGACGCCCAGCTGAAGAGAACCTCTATCGCGGTCGCGACCAAGCGCGTCCTGGTCACCACCGCGTCCAAGCTCAACCAATCCTCGAATTTCCGATTCGGCGACGCCGCCGATCTGACTCACCTCGTGACCACTGCTGACGCCGACGCCGACGCCATCGAGCATTTCCGTGCCGAAGGCGTCGCCATCACACTCGTCTGACTCATCGCCACACTCGGCCCGGCGTCCTGCGATCACGTGCCAGACTTGCCGCCGGCTTCGCGCGCCCGGTCAGGGTCCTTCCAGGCCTTAACCACTTGAGAAGCCCTTGTTGCTGGACTGTCCGACTAAGGGTGTTTACGGCCTGACTCGTCGAGCGGGAGCCCGGCGTGACGGGTTGGCGTCTGCCGACGACGACACTGAACGACGTGGCGAAGAAGGAGGAGCGATAATCGACGGCAAGAGCAGCCCCCCGTGCGGACCTCGGCAACCGTCCCGCGCCATGATCCGCTGCTGCAACGCGGGGACGGCCGATCGAGGTCAGCCGAGGCGGTCGTGGTCAGCAGACGCCACGTCATCGAGCCACGCACCGTCGCGCATGATTGTTCGACTCCGGAACTCCGGTCGATGTCGCTACCGGTGAAATCGGTGATATTCGCCCCCACAGCGGGGTCGACCTGGTGGAAGCTGTTGCGCCAGCGGTTCCAGTGGCCTTCCCGACAGGATCGGGGACAAGGGATACATCGACGGCGGCTACTGGCTTTGTCGGCGAAATCGGACGCCGAGTGTCGGTGAATCCTGGCGCCTGTCATCCCGTCGGGATCGCTGTGTCGCTGGACGTTAGCGTCGCGTGTTCGGTGGATGAGGGCGCTCGAGTCGCCGCGGGCCACTGGTCGGTTGGGTGCCGGCCCCAGGTGGCTCAGCGAGGTGCATAGCCGTGGAGAAATGCACGTACACCGGCGTCGGCTAGCCGGTGGATTTCTGCGGGTGGCAGCGGTATCGCGCCGTAGTAGCTGCGCGTGTTGACGTCTCCGGCGACGAGCTGGACGAGATGCGCGGCGGCAATGTCTGCGTCGGTGATGTCGAGGTGCCCTGCTTCGGCGATGTCACGTAGGTGGGTTGCGATCTCGCGGCGGACCCGCAGGGGTCCAGTTTCCTGCCAGGCGCGGAGCGAGGATTCGGGGATGTGTCCGGCTTCGGCCATGATTTGCCGGACCAGGGTGAAGTGGGCGGCGTACTCCGGAGCCGGAGTGGCCCAGATCCGACCGAACTCGATCAGGTCGGCTTCGATGTCCGCGATCTTGCCGAGGTAGCGCTGCACGGTGATGACCTGTGTGGCGGCGACACGGTGGGCGCTGTCGATGATGACGGCCTCGAATAGCCCGGCTTTGTCGCCGAATTGGTTGTAAATCGTGCGTGTGGACACGCCGGCCGCGCGCGCGATGTTGTCAATGCTGGCTCGGGTATAGCCGTCAGCGGCGAATACGGCCAGGGCGCCGTCGAGGAGCGCGCGCCGCTTGTCCCTGCCGCCGCCGCGCCCGGGGAGGCGGAGGCGGGACACGTCCGCTGGTTCCACGGTCTCCGCGTGAATCACAGCAACAGATTACTACAACGATCTTTGTACTATGTGCAACGCTCGTTGTAGTATGACGGCATGAGACCAGAGGAAGGGGAGAACGTGGTCCGTATTGCGATCGTGGTCGGCAGCACCCGCCCGGGACGCCGGGGAGATCAGGTGGCCCGCTGGGTGCAATCCGAGGCCGCCGCCTCCGTACAGGATGCAGCCGGGTTGGAGTACGAGCTGGTGGATTTGGCGGCCGTCGGGCTGCCGCTGCTCGACGAACCCGTGCCGGCAGCAATCGGCGACTACCGCCATGAGCACACGCGGCGCTGGGCGCGGATCGTCGCCTCGTTCGACGGATTCCTGTTCGTCACGCCGGAGTACAACCACGCGATGCCGCCGGCGTTGATCAACGCCATCGACTACCTCTTCGCCGAATGGAACGACAAGGCGGCCGGGTTCGTCAGCTACGGGTTGAACGGCGGGATCCGCGCCGTCGAGCAGCTGCGGATGGCGCTGGCCGAAGTCAAGGTGGCGTGCGTCCGCAGCCAGGTCGCGCTGTCACTGTTCGCCGATTTCGTCATCGAGGACATGGCCGAGCCCGGCACCTTCCATCCGGCCGAGCATCATGGTCCGGTTCTTGCCCGACTGCTCGGTGAGCTAACGGCGTGGGCATCGGCTCTGCAGCCGTTACGCGCACCGGGCGCCGCCGAGTTGCCGTCCACCTCCTCGGCCGCAGCGGCCGGTGCACCGACAAGAGAATGACGCGTTCAACACGGACCGGCGCCGCCGGCCCACTGGCGTCGACGGGGGACACCGCGACCGGCGAGGTCTCCGGACAGATCGGCTGGCCGACCTGGCGGCTGGCATGGGTGATCGTTTTCGGAGCATTTGCCAGCGGCCTGGACGCCTCGCTCGTCAACGTCGGCGTGAGCACCATCGGCGCCGCCCTGCGCGCCGGGCTGCCGGTCGTGCAGTGGGTGGCGACCGGATACCTGCTTGCGCTGGCCGCGTCACTGCCTTTGGCCGGATGGCTCGGGCGGCGCATCGGAGTAGGTCAGCTGTGGTTGGCAGCCCTGGCCGGGTTCACCGTCGCCTCCCTCGGGTGCGCGATAGCGCCTAGCATCCAGGCCCTCATCGGCTTGCGCGTCCTGCAGGGCATGGCCGGCGGCCTGCTCATCCCCGCCGGGCAGACCATCCTCGGCCAAGCCGTCGGCACGCATCGCCTAGGCCGTGTGATGGCCACCCTCGGCATCGCAGTCACCGTGGCCCCGGCGCTCGGCCCGGTCATCGGCGGTTTGCTACTGCACGCCACCTCATGGCGGTGGCTGTTCGCGATCAACCTGCCCATCGGCGTGGTCGGCTTCATGCTCGGGCTGCGTTACATTCCCCGCGATCACCGACGCGCGGCGCTGCCCCTGGACTGGCCGGCGCTGGTCTGCATCAGTGTCGGGCTACCACTGATCGTCTACGGGCTCACCGCTGCGGCCGGGAGCGCCCCGGCGTGGCAGTCCGGCGGACCCCTGGTCGCCGGTGCCGTCGGACTGAGTGTGTTCGTCGTTCGCAGCATCCGCAGCCGACACCCAATCCTTGACCTGGCCCTGTTCCGCCGGCGCGCGTTCGCGGCGGCCACCGTGGCCAGCGGACTCACCGGAATGATCCTTTTCGGCAGCGGCCTGCTGTTCCCGCTCTACTTCCAACTTGGCCGCCACGACACCATTTTGGCCACCGGGTTGCACCTGCTCGGCCTCGGCGGCTCCACCGCCCTCGTGCTGCCGCTGGTCGGGCGGCTCGTTGACCGCTACGGCGGCGGACCCATCTCGGTAGTCGGCACCGTACTGGTCGCCGCCACCAGCATCCCGTTCGCGCTCCTGCCCGCCAGCGCGAACCCGTTCACTGTGCATGCCTTGCTGGGCGTGTTCGGCGCCGCAGTCGCCTTGGCCGCCGTGCCGCCCGGCATCGCCGCCTACAAAACCGTCGATCCGCCACAGCTGCCCGACGCCACCACCACGGTCAATATCGTGCAACGCATCGGCGGCGCGCTCGGCGGGTCTTTGTTCACGCTGATTCTGGCCAACTCTGGCTTTCACGCTGCGTTCTCGACGATGGCTGCCGCCAGCGCGGCGGCGGTGCTGGCGACCGTCTGGCTTGCCCGAGCAGCGGGACCCGAACGCCCCGCAGGTGGACGGCGGCCGGGTGCGGTCAACCGCGGATGACCACGCGGTTTGGCTCTACGGCGAGACATCCGGGCTGGGGCCTCGCTACGCGAGGTGCAATTCACCCATGGCGCGGGGTCCCGCTTGCAAGCCCCGGCGCGTCACCAGGACTCCAGCGACGCAGAGCAGACCATCCAGAACGCTTCGTGCCACTACATCGGCAAACGGGCCGCCGTCGAGGCGGCACCGGACGAACTGGCGACGGGGCATCAGAGGATGCCGGTCGACGAGGTGTTACCAATGGGTCGCGCACGCCGGGGCTCACACCGCATACTGACCAAACCGTCAGCTGGAAGCTGCTCCTGTGACCTTTGGCGGCGCGCCCGCGATTGCCCAGCCATTCGAGCGCGATGGTCCGCGCTATGGCGAGGTAGATCGTCTCGGGCACGATCCCGAGTGGCCGCAACAGATCGCAGTACTCAATCCGGGCAGCGGCGGGACCAGAACGAGAAATCGAGGACGACGTCGACGCCGTCGGATACGAGGTTGAAAAGCTGGGCGCGCAGCTCCTGCTCGATCTCCTGCTGCAGCTCCGGACGCAGCGGCATCGAGCGGATTCCTCGACGCCATGCTTCCCGGTCGAATGAGCGACGAGTCATGCCCTCCGCTTCGAGTCGCCTGGCCACGGTCGATGTGCCCGCGCCCGCCGGCCCGCACATTAGAACGACCCTGCTCACTGCGATGACTCTAGCTCCGGGTGGTTAAGCGTGTCTGTGTTGGTTGACCGACGCGGCTGATCGTGTGGGTCTCAGGCTGTCGAGGATGCGGTCCAGGATGCGGTGTCTCCGTTCGGTATCCGGACGCAGTCCGAGGGTCGTTTCGGTGATGTCGACCGAGGCTAGCAAGATCATGAGGTCTTCGGCGTCGATGCTGTTGTCCAGCAAACCGGTCTTGTGTGACCGGGCAGCAAGGACGGCGAAGGCCTCGCGGGTTCGGCCCATGGCGGCGGCGACGGCGCCGTCGAACTCTTCCTCGAGGGTGTGGTTGATCTTGCAGGTGACCTGTCGGATCTCGATGTAATACCGGGCGAAGTCCTTGAACGACTGCCACGATGCGCTGGTCGCGGCAGCATCGGCACGGCTGCTGACCTCGTCGAGCAGGTCGACCAGGACGGCCGCGAGCAGCATCTCTTTGCGGACGGCGCGCCGGTAGAGGGTTCCGACACCGACGCCTGCGTCGTCAGCGATCTGTGCCGCTGTCGGGTTGACGTCACCGGCGATCACGAATCGCCGGGTGGCGGCCAGTAGGGCGTCGACGTTGCGTTCGGCATCGGCGCGTGGCGGCTCATCGCCGAGCAGTAGTTCGCGCGCCGACGACCTGGTCACGGCCCAATCCTACCAAGTGGACGATGCTCGTCCGCTTGTGTACCGTCGCAACGGCAAACGGAAGGTTATCGTCCGCTTGGGGAAGTTGGTCATGAGCTCGGCCACCCGTCACACAGGCTTTGTTCTCGCCGCGCTGGCCTCCGGGTTCGTGATGGCATCGGTCGATTCCACGGTGGTGAACGTCGCCGCAGTCTCGATCCGTAACAGCTTCGGCAGCTCACTGACCGGGCTGACCTGGGTGATCGACGTGTACGTGCTGACGTTCGCGTCGCTGCTGCTGCTGGGCGGGAGCCTGGCCACGGCATTCGGGAGTCGCCGTCTCTACCTGGCAGGCATGGTGGTGTTCCTGGCGGCCTCGATCGGCTGCGCGCTGGCCCCGAACGAAGCAACGCTGATTGCCGCCCGAGCCGTCGAGGGCGTCGGGGCGGCCCTGTTCATGCCCAGCTCGCTGGCATTACTCGTCGGCACTTTCACCGAGCCGGGTCAGCGCGCCAAGATGCTCGGCCTATGGTCGGCCATGGTCGCCACCGCCGCGGCGGTCGGACCCACCGTGGGCGGAGTCCTGGTCAGCGCCTTCGGCTGGCGCAGCATCTTCTTGATCAACGTGCCGATCGTCGTGACCGGCCTGCTGCTGACCGTGCGTGTCATCCCGTCCAGACCCGGCGACGGACACCGGGTGTCCCCGCTCGGCAACCTGCTGTTTTTCGTGGTCATCGCATCCGGCGCCTACGTTCTGATCCAGGGTCGGAGCAGCGGCTTCGATGCGCCGACGGTCCTGATTGCCGCAGCGCTGCTGGTCGTCGGGGTACTCGTCTTGATGGTCCAGCAACCGCGTGCCGCCGCGCCGGTGATGCCGTGGCACCTGTTCGGACGACCGGCCTTTTCCGTCTCTAACATCATCGGGTTCCTCTACAGCGGAGCGTTGTACGGCAACCTCTACCTCATGGGCTTGTTCCTGCAGAACGCCCGCCACGTCAGCGCGTTCGAGGCCGGACTGCAGCTGCTACCTATGACGGTCTGCTTCCCACTCGGCAACATCGTCTACGTCCGAATCCACCACCGCGTCAGCAACTCGACGATCATGACCACCTGTCTGCTGATCGCTGGAGTCGCGACACTGCTTCTGGTCCAGGCCGAACCCAGCACCCCGTACTGGTACATCGCCGTCACCCTTGGCGCCGCCAACAGCGGAGCCGGGCTCGTCACAGCGTCCATGACCGCCACCACCGTCCAAGGCGCAGGCGATGAACACGCCAACCACGCCGGCGCAGTCCTCAACACCAACCGCCAACTAGGCATCCTCGTCGGCGTCGCCACCATCGGACTCATCCTCGGGTCAACGACCAGCTACTACCACGGGCTGCACATCGCCCTAGGCGTAGTCGCCGCCGCCTACCTCCTCGCCAGCATCGCCGCCCTCATCCTCACCCGCAGCACCAAATCGGCTGCGCAGACGCCGGGACGGGCACTAGTGCCTGACCACGCCAAACGCTGAGGCACTCACCCAGGTCCTGCTGATCATCCGATCGCCCGAACGTCCGCACCCCGAAACCCTCCCGACCCGTCAATAACTCCCGGTGGGCCTCGGTTCGGCGGGTGGTGGCGGCGGGGACGGCGCTGGGGCGGCCGGTGAGGCCGCGGTGGTGTCTTGACGCAGCACGGCGTCAGGGCCATGGCGGCAGCAGTCAGCTGAGTACTCATGGATTACCAGCGCCCTCACCCGACCAGGGTGGCAGCGGCCTAGGCCTCGGCCTGTTCGCCACGCAGCCAGCGCTGTGCCGCTGCGCTCTGTTCGTCTTGGTCCAGGCTCGTGCGATCCACGCGGCTTCAGTTGTCGGGCACGCCAGGGCAGTGCGTGCACAGGTCCCAGCCGTTGGTGACGTCGGGGATGGGGCACGGCCTGATGCGACGGGCGATCTCCTGCAGAACCTCGGCGCTTGCCCCGACCGCCGGCTCGGTGGCCGCAACGTCTCGGCGTGCTGAGCGTCGCGGTGTTCAGGCTGCGATGGGCATCGCCGCCGTTTCGTGCTGTGGGTGGCGATGGCGGAGTTCCAAGCTTGGCCGGTGGTGATATCGGCGTGCAGGTGACGCAGGATGGTCGCGGAGAACACGGTCTGGGCCTGGGCCGGCTTGAGCTTGTTGGCCTCGCGGGTGGTGAAGTGGTGGTATCTCGCGACGTAGACGGGGTTGGAGCGTTGCGCGGCCCAGACCGCGCGCAGCCCGCGAGCCGCAGCCCGGGCCGACCCTGACTGATCAGCTTGGTGCGGCCCGTGAGGTTGCCGGATGGTTTCTCCCGCGGCGCGAGCCCGGCGTGCTTGGCCAACGCCCGGCCGGTCGCGAACCGTCGCGGGTTGCCGGTCTGGGCCCGGATCGCCGCGGCGGCGGCGTTTACTCGGCCAGGACGCTGGCCGACCAGGCTGCGTCCAAGGCATGCTCGTTGCCGCGGGCATGGCTTTCGAGCGCGACTTCGCAGAACTTGATCGCGTGTTCGTCGTTGGTAGCGGCCGCTGCTGCGGCTACGTCCTCGTGCGTGAGGGAGGCGGGTCGCGTCGACTCTGGCAATACCGCTGCGGGCCGCGGCCGGTACATGGTCGCGATCGCGGCGCTGGTGGCCCATGCATGCCTGAAGGTCAACGGCCACAGTTCTTGCGGGAGTGAGTCGAGAACGAGTCCCGCCGCGCGCGGTGCGGTCGCCATGTGAACCAGCATCGTTGGCGCGGCCGGTGCCCAGGCCCGGTAGCGGGTGACGGCGGCATCGACCACTCCGTTGAGCGCATCAGCGACGCCGGCAGCCGTGGCGGGCGGGACCAACTGTGCTGCACCGCTCGGCCAGCGCGAGCCGGTGAACAGGAACGCCAGGCGGGTTCGAGCGCCACCGCGTTCGGGCACAGCTGGCAGCAGTTCAAGCACCTGCTCGGCGGTGAGCCGACCTACTGGACGCGCACGCGGCAACGGTGTCCAGCGCGCTGCCCAGTACCCCAGGGCTTGGGCTAGTTCGTCGACGCGGGGCTGCGTTGCTTCTTGCTGCAGCGCGCGTACGGCGTGTCCGGTCCTGATCAGGGGGTGCGTGGCAGCTGCCACCGCTCCGGGCAGCAGGCGCGGCCACCACTGGATCAGCACCTGCTGCCAGGCGCGTTCCGCTAGTTCGCGCGCGAAGAAGGCGAGCCAGTCGCCGAGCCGTGAGGCGTCACCCAGCGGGTCGCGCCACTGATCGGTGGCTATCGCCCACCGCGGGCCTGGCAGCTCATCCAAACGTTGGGCGTATTGACTGACCCAACCGTTCACCTGATCACTTGCCCCGATCCGGATCAGGGCGTCGGCGGCCATCGGCCCGTGGTTGGACAGCCACCCCCCGAACTCTGGTCCGGTTTTGTGAAGTCTGATGAGGGTCTCGTCGTACGGAGTGTGTGCCACCATTGCACTCTGCAACCTCAACCGCGGTTGAGGTCAAGACGCTCGAAGGAACGATTGCCGACCCGACAACTCGCGGCGGCTGACAGTTGGTGAACTAGCCGTTCGCAGTGGTATCGCGGTGTCAACCCTGCACTTCTACGACCGCCGCGGTTTGATCAGCAGCGTCTGCACGATGCTCACCGCCAATACCTGGCTGATCAAGCACTACAAGTGGGCGGCCCAGGATGCAGGCTGCCCAGAAGCGACCACCGCACCGCCACGACGGGCCAGGCTGATCGGAGCGAACCCCACCGCCCTCGAGGTCCTCGCACTCGCGTGGGGCATCTACACACTCTGAACTGACCCCTCGGTGGGGCCAGCCGATTGGGCCGCACTGAATTGCCGCGCAGCGGCGCTACCCGGCTCATGCCCCGCAGGGGCTCTACCGATTGACGCCACTGTTGATGCGTTGGGCGCGGCGCAATCCGAGCATCGATCTGGTGGGACCAGCAGGTGCGATCCTCAACGAATGACCTCGTCGTCACCCGACCGAACCCGGCCCTCGACCCGATGCGTCGCACCGCAAAGCTGCTCCGCGACCTCGTCGAAGAGTCCCAAGGCGGCAAGCTGCCCGTGGCCGACAGCCGCGCCTTGCCCGGCGTCATCGACGCGTTCGCGTTCGCGCTTGCTGATTTGCTCAAGGAGATTTACGTGAGAGACCAGGGCTCCAGCTACCAGGCGACGCTGCACCCGCCGTACCCCGCCGAGCCCACCGAAGCGGCTCGCGCTCTCGGCATGGCAGCTCGGCACGCCCAGGTCGGCTAGCGGCTCGCGACGCCTTGGGCGTGGACGAGTTCGGCTTGCACCCGTAGCGCGCCGTAGGTGCCGTGCGAGGCCTCGTGGATCGCGGTGATGCGATCGGACAGCCACACGTGGCGGATTACCCTGGCCGAGCGAGTGTGGGTGCGCCACTCGTAGTAGGCCGGCCGCGACACCGCGAGCTCGCGGCACGCTCGCTTGGCATCAACGCCCTCATCGACCAGCTCGGCGACGAGCTGGAACCGATCTTCTGGGGGCACCACCTTCTCCACCGCCGCGGCCGCCTTCCGCAAGATCTTGACCTCGTCTCGAGCTCACGGATGCGCGCTGCGCAGCGGCCAGCTCGGCTGACTCACTTGTGGTCGTGCCGGGCTTGAGACCGCGGTCGATCAGGTCGTGGGACTTCCAGCCATACAGACAGGACTCGGCGATTCCGAGCGATGCCGCAACCTCACGAACGGTGCGCCCAGAGGCGACCAGGTCGAGCGCGCGACGACAAAACTCGGCAGGGTAGGGCTTCGGCACTGCATGGCTCCTTCCGGACGACCAAGCAGCACCAGTCTCTCAACGACCGAGTACGGAGAACCGGGGGCACATCAGTCCGGCGCCCGTGGGTCGTGTCAGCCTTGGTGGTGACGAACTGCCAGCCGCGGCGCACTCCGCGCAACCCGGCGTGGCGGGTGGGGCATTCCACCTAGCAGTGCGGGACCCGATGGCCCTCGCGGCGCAGGTGGTGCCAGACCTTGCGGGCTCCGTCAAGACCACCGCGAGCCTGACGCGCACTGTGGGCGCGGATCACCTCGGGTGAAAACTCGGCATCGCGCAGGGCCCGCGCCGACAGCGCCCGGGTCCTGGCGGCGTAGTAGGTCCGCGGGGCGTTCTGGCAGCCGTGCTCGCTGAGCACGCGACAGATCGGCTCGACCCCGTGTCCGGACCGGTGTACGTCGATGAACGCGACTACTACGGCAGTCGCGGGTCGAGCTTTCGCGGGAAGAAGCTCGAGGCCGCCAACAAGATCTTGTTGGCATGCTTGAGTCCTTGACCTCGCGCTCGAGATCCTTGATCCGGGTTGCGTCACCCGTCGTCGTCCCGGCCCGGGCGCCAGTGTCGATCTGGCGCTGCTTGACCCAGCCGCGCAGCGTGTCCGGCACGACCCCGACACGATCCCCGATCCGCTTCACCGACACCGACGGGACCTCTGTCATCGCCTCGACGACCGGGGACATCGATGGATCCCGCAGCTCTTTCGGGTACTTCCTCGGTGCTGGCACAACCCACCTCCTGGTGAGATCAGATCACGCATCAAAGCCGGGACGGTCCAGAGCGACGTCCTGCTTGCGAGGGGCTCGCCCCTCACAAGCCCCGGCAGGTCGCTTCATGTAACCCCTGGGGTAGACGCGAGGTCGCGGTCGCCGACGGGCTCTTGATCAAGCACCGTTCGAAAACGGTCGAGCTTCGCGCGGTCGGCCGCAGTACCTACCGCGTCCGAGTCAAGGACCGGGTTCCGATTCCTTCATCAGTTCCAACGCCAGTCGCTGGATCCCGTCGTACGTCGTCGCGCCGACTGGAATGCATCATGAGGCGCTCATGCCGGAAAGGGCATTGCCTGCATCGGTTCCAGGCGAGAAGCGAGGCGACCGTGATCACGACGAAGTCAACGGCGTCGTGGCGACGGGTGCGTCGCAGGGTGATGGTCCGCGCGAGTCACAGCAGGAAGGGATTCTCGTCGACTGCGAGTGCCGCGAACATTGCGCTCCCGAACTTGCCGTATAGCTGTCGTTGCAAGCTCGGTCCGAAGCTGACCCGCGCGACGCCGAGCGCGGCCAGTTCGGCCAGAGGTCGCTCGCCTCGCCGGCCATATACGACGTTGACTGGTCCGGCGATACCGCCAGTGAGTTGACGGATCACGTCGAAGTCGGTCACGCCAATCGGGTAGATGCAGTCGGCGCCGGCGGCTAGGTAGAGCGCGGCACGCTCTAACGTCGCGTCGAGTTGTTCGCTGGGTGATCCGTCTTGCCGCAGGAAGGAGTCCGTGCGCGCGTTAATGACGAGGTCGATTCCGACCGATGCCGCGCCTGCCCGTACTGAGGTGAGGAACTCCGCCTGTTCGGCAGCGTCGATCATCTCGCCGGTGGCCGGATTGGAGTCTTCCAAGTTCAGTCCCACGGCCCCAGTGGGGAGGAATCGCTCGGCCAGTGTGTGGGCTGGAAGGCCGTAACCGCGCTCGAAGTCGACGGTGACAGGAAGGCTGACGGCACGGACGATCCTGGCCGTCGCGTCGAGCACTTGGTCGACCGGTGTGGCTTCGCCATCGGCGTAACCGAGGATTGACGATGTTGCAGCGCTGCTGGTGGCGATGACCGGGAACCCGGCGTCAGCGACCAGCGCTGCCGAGGCTGCGTCCCAGGCATTCGGCACGATGAGCGGTTTGCCGGGCACATGCAGCATCCGCAGCAGGGCGGCCTTGCTCGTCGGCGACGACTGGTCGAGTTCGCTTGTTGTGCTGAGTTGAGATGTCATGATCGTCTCTATCCTGTGCCTTGTTGGGTACTTGCGAAATCTGTTGATGTGGACCCACTGTGCTTCGTTGCGGCGACCTCCCAGTTGGGATGACTTGGGAAAGGTTGTGTCAAAGGGCCGTGGCCGTGTCTCATCAGCGCGACGGCGCCTCGGCGGGAATTTGCGCGGAGCGGGCAGCCGCTACGTCGGCACTGACTGAGGTGGGGCGTGGGCGCATCAGCCCGCTGGCGATAGCGCCGAGTGCAGACATTCCGGCAGCAACGCCCAAGGCGGGCCCGGCCCCGTCGCGGAACGCCCCCGGGCTGGAATAGCCGCCCTTCGCTGCGAACACAGCGGCGAGGATGGCGATCCCAAACGCCCCGCCAAGTTGGCGGGCGGTGTTGTAGACGCCGGATGCCTTTCCGATCGCCTCGCGGGGTATTGCGTTCATGACTGCGTTCTGACCAGCCGGAATCGCCATGGCAGCCCCGCAGCCAGCGATGACCAGCGCGGCGATCGCCGAACCGTATGATCGCCCGCCGGCGATGGTAAGCGCGACCCAGCCGAGGCCGACGAACTGAAGGACGAGGCCCAAGGTGAGCAGCAGTCGGCTGCCGATCCGATCGAGGACGCGTCCCGCGATCGGGGAGATGACGAACAGCGGCAATGTCCAGGGAAGGAACCGCAGTCCTGCGCCGAGGGGGCTGTAGCCGAGAGTGATCTGGAGGTATTGGGCCAGGAAGAATACTGAGCTGAACAGAGCACCCGTGTGCAGGAACATGGCGACGTTGCCGCCAGTGAAGGCGCGGTCGGCGAAGAGCCCGATCGACAGCATCGGCTGAGTAGCCCTCATCTCCCACGCGATGAACACAATCGTCACGACGACGCCCGCGGCCAAGGCGACCATGACCTCCGAACTGCCCCAGCCGGCGGCATTTGCGCGCACGAGTCCCCAGACGATGCCGAACATTCCAGCTGACACCAGGATCAGGCCGAGCACATCCGGACGGACCCGCGGTCCGTGACTCTCACTCGTACGTATTAGCACCAGTGGGATAAGTACCGCTGCGATCGGAACGTTGATCCAGAAGATCCACTGCCAGGCAATTCCTTGAGTGACTGCGCCACCGATCAGTGGACCACCGACCACTGCCAGCCCGGTGAGCGCGGTGAAGATGCCGAGCGCGCCGCCACGTTTCTCAGGAGGAAATGCCCCCGTCAGCAACGCGACGGCCAAGGGCATCACCAACGCTGAACCGGCGCCCTGCACAGCTCGAGCCGCAATCAACGTGCCGATGGTCGGCGCCAGCGCGCACGCAATCGACGCCAGTGAGAACACCAACAGGCCAACGACGAACATGAGCCGTCGACCGAACCGGTCACCGAGGGCCGCGCCAGTGACGAGCAATACCGCGAAGCTGAGGCTGTACGCGTTCGCCGTCCACTCCAGCGTGGCTATCGACGCGTGCAGGTCGTTGCGGATCGAGTTCAAGGCGGTTGACACGACCAGTTGGTCAAGCGCCACCATCAGTGCAGCGGTCGACGTGAGCGCCAGCACCCACCTCTGTGTTCTAGTCACCAGTGCCTCCGGATGAAAGGTTGTCGCAGTTCTGACCGATCTCGATCCCCGTATTCACCGGTCTTCAGAAACAAACTTCGGCGCCGTGCGCTAGTGCTGTCCGGGGTGGTCAACGCTTCCAATCACCGTCGAACGGGCCCTCGAGCGGTCATGTGCAGGACGGTCGGGCGGATCCCTGTCCCTGCACCAAGTTCGATGGCGCGGCAGAACAGACCAATTTCCAGACTGAGCAAGGCGCCGCGCGGTTCGTCGGCGGCCCCGACCTCGTGGCGCTGTGGGAGCACGGTCACGCAGCGTCGCTCCGCTGAGCGTTCTCATCGGAGGGGGCGGGTCGCGGCAACCCGGGCGAGCCCAAGCTCCAAGCGGCGGATCGCGGCGAATGATCGACCCCACCGGAAGCTCGGATACGAGACAATCGGTGTCAGGGCCGGCTGCCGGGAATTTGCTGCCTTCACAAGATCGACAACTACTACCGGTGAATCTTGCCCGCTGCGGCAGTCAGTACTTCTCGACCAGCCCTTCGATCCGATCTCTTAGCAATGGCCATCCACCCGGAGCCGAGAGAAACGTTCCAGCCGTGGAGGTGGACAATGTCGAGTGACAGCGGCACGGCCGCCGCCGGGTTCGCCGAACTCGCCGACCCTTACCGACGTGAACTGCTCGCACACTGCTATCGCATGCTCGGTTCGTATCAAGATGCCGAGGACCTCGTTCAAGAAACACTGGTGCGGGCGTGGCGGAGCTATGATGGCTTCGAAGGACGCGCGTCGCTGCGAACGTGGCTCCATCGCATTGCTACGAACGCCTGCTTGGACTCGCTCGCGAGTGCCCAACGCCGCATTCTGCCGTCCGGCCTCGGCGGTCCAACAGGCTCCCTTCACGCCGACCTGTCCAAGCTGGATGGAACGCCATGGGTTCAACCGGCCCCAACTGCAGCGCTGCTCGACCAGGTCGACGACCCAGCCACGATCGTCGCGATACGCGACAGCACCCGGCTCGCGTTGATCGCGGCGTACCAGATCCTGCCTACGCGCCAACGTGCCGTACTTCTCCTTGCAGACGTCGCCGGGTTGAGCCCGGCTGAGGTCGCTAGCGTCCTCGAGCTCTCGGTCACGGCGGTGCGAAGCCTCCTTCAGCGTGCTCGCTCGACGATTGCTAGCGAACTACCAGAGCACGATCTGGTCGTACAGTCCCCGGATCTGGACACGGCGGTGTTGAACCGTTATCTCGCGGCCTTCGAATCGGGAGACGCCGACATGCTGACGGACCTTCTGCGCGCCGATGTGACCTACGAGATGCCCCCCATCGGCCGTTGGTTCGAAGGCCGGACCGCCGTCCTCGACCATCACATTCGCCGCGTGTTCGCCCATCCGCGGACCGCACTACTGACGTCCGCCAACGGCTACCCGGCCCTGGCGATGTACGCGGGCGAAGCAGACGGCTCGTTCCATGCTCACGGGATACACGTCATCGAACACAAACAGGGCATGATCAGCCGGATCGTCGTGTTCCTCAACCCTGAACTGTTCCCGACGTTCGGGCTACCGCTCACGCTTTCCGAGCCTCCGGCATGAGCCTGAACCCCCCCGCGGAGTCCTGCGCGCTGTTGTTGACTGCGGCCGACCTGATGTCGACCAGCCTATGCTTCGCCGCTCGCACGCTGCCCACACGCCCGACGCCCTGTAGTGAATGGAGACTTGGCGAACTCGTTCGACACGTTGCCGCGTCGGCATCCACGTTGACGGAGGTCATCGCACGTGCACCACGAGCGCCGATCGCCGGGAGCGGGTGTGCCCACGCCGAAGCGTCGATCCAAGAACTTCGGCAGACCGTATTGAACGTGCCAGCCGACAACCCGGCAATCGGCCTTACTTCGCTGGCGGGCGCTTTCGAGCTAACGATCCACGCTTGGGATATCAACACTGCGGTCGAAGGGGCGACAGACCTGCCAGACGATCACTTCCGAAGGCTGGTTCGCCTCGCCCCGATCGTTCTGGCAGAGATCAACCGCGATGGACTGTTCGGCCCACGACTTCCGCCCCCACCGCCCGGCGGCACTGACACCGAACGTTTGCTCGCGCTCTTCGGGCGCCGTCCTACCTGACGTCACTCGAGTCGAGCAGGCGTCGCGAGACCAGCGGCGTCCCTTGCCCGTGTCGCCGTCGATCTGGATCGGGGCCTCGATGACGTCGGGTGAGGCGCCGGCGGCGCACAGCAGGATCGGACATGTTGCCGCCGGAGCTGCTGGGCTCGACCAGCTGCCGGCGCGGCCCCTTCGCAATGGCCAGCGTTTCTCACCGCGCTGGGTGCTTTTGCACCTCATCGAGGAGACAGCGCGCCACGCCGGCCACGCCGACTTCTTCCGCTAGGCGATCGACGGCACAGTCGGCGAGCAGACCAGGCGCCTCGCTCCTCAAGACGAATCTGCGCGTAACAGCATCAACCGCGTTCAGCGCGCGACTGACTAACGCTCGTGTACGCCGCAGATGCGGATCCCCTGCGGGTTGGGGATCCGTTACGGGGAGGTCGGTCAGGCTTGCAAGCAGCGGGCCATACAGACTGACGACGCGCTGCCGACGTACGGTCCGAACGACTCAATCTGTTCGAAGCCGTGCCGGGCGTAGAACCGGATTGCGGCGCCCTGTTTGACGCCGGTCTCGAGGCGGACGACGCGCGCACCCGCGGTGGCGGCATGGGCCAGTAGCGTGGTCATGATGGCCGACGCGGCGCCGCATCCTCGATGCGCGGGGATCACATAGAACCGCTTGAGCTCGGCGGTAGCGTCATCGGCCAGTTCGACGCCGCCAATGCCCACGACGGCGCCGTTGATCGATGCGCCAACCAGGTGCACGCCGCCCTCTTCGAGCTTGTCAACGGAGTACCCGAACATCTCGCTCTCGTCATAGCCGCTGCTCGCCAGCTCGGCTGTCAGCGCGTCGATGAGAGGCAGGACGTCACGCACGGAGACTGCGTCAACAATCACCCCAGCACTGTCCAAGAAGCGTGTTTCGTTGTGGTTACGGCGGGATCGGGGGGACGCCGACCCTGCGAGCGGTCGCGGCAGCCGAATTGGGGGCGTCCCGGTCTCGCGTGGTTCACCCCCACGCCGTTGACCGCCGCGGGTGGCACATGATGCACCGCATCCGCGAAGCGATGGAGCGCGAGCCACTGGCTGGGTCCCTCGGTGGCGCGGTGCAGATCGACGAAACCTGGATCCGTGGTAAGCCGAAGAAGAGGCACGCTGCGGACCCCCGCGAGGTCGCGCGCAAGGCCCGTCAGGGCCACGACGGATACGCCGCGGCCCGGACAAGCAGCCGATCGCCGCGCTGTTCCACCACGAGACCCGCTCGGTCCACGCGGTCGCGGTTCCCGACGTCACCGCGCATACCCTGATAAGCGGACCGTCGAACGTCTCCAACACTCTGCCGCCCACTCTGCGAGCGGGGGCAACATGGATGGCGTCGCGAGGGGCTTGATCTGACGGGTCCATATAGGTTTCCGAGGTGTTTCAGCGATTTGTCCATCAACGTCGTTGAACCACGATGATTCGTGCAGGCAGAAGCCGCGGATGATGTCAGCTTGCTCGGGCGGCAAGTGTAGTGAGCCTTTGGAGATAGGTAACCTCGGTCTGCGCCCTTCGGGGTCGAACGAGCGCGCACTGAGGGGCTCATGGTCAACGGTGGCCGGAGTCGGGTCCCGGCCGCACACACGTGCGTGCGCGCTCGGGGCCGACTGCTTGTCCGCAAAGTTCCGCCGTAGGTGCGTTTCTTCGACCGGAGTGCTCGGATCGAATCGATGGACTTGGTAAAGGTCGAGTAGTCGGTTCCGAGCCGGGCGGGAGATGCGTCGATCTGCTCGTCGATCGCTCGGCGGGCCAGTCCCGAGCCGCCCAGGCCCGTCGTGCATGCCAAGCCCGACCTTCACGACACCTGTTCCTCGACTGAGACCAGGTCGCCGAACAGACTCTCCACCTTTTGGTTGAGTCCCTCGGCGGAGGCGTCGGAATGGTTCAAGAGCGAACTCGCCCCGCTCGCCGGGCCCGATCGCGGGCGAGTTGCGCTGGCAGCGGGAGGCTCTGGCTCCTGCGACCGCTGACGCCCAAGGAATCGTTATCTTCCTGCCCAACGACGAGTCGACGGCACTGGCAATGGAGCGCCTTCACCTCGACCCCTGCCCCAGCCTGCGGGCCGTGAGCTAGGCGAGCGGCTATGGGAAGCCGCCCCTTGCGCGGTGCCGGACCGTCGACCAGCCAATAACTGGATACGGCCAGGATCACGTGGCACTCACACCGCGCCCGCTGCAGTGAAGAGCCGCAAGCCGCGCTCTTGATCGGCCGGCAGGTATCACTGGCAGGAGCAGGCAGGTTCGCGTGCTCCATAGCAGGATTGGTGGCATGACAAGAAGCGTCCAGTCCAGCGCGCGCGGCAAGGCACAGCCGGCAGCGCTGGCCGACTTTCTCCGTAGCCGCCGGGCGCTGGCCACCCCCGAAGCCGCCGGATTGGGCTCGGCGTCACGCTATGGCGAGCGCCGCGTCCCCGGACTGCGCCGCGAGGAACTCGCCGCCGCGGCCGGTGTCTCGCTCACGTATTACACGCGCCTGGAACAGGGCGGGGCAACGAACCCGTCCTCACAGGTACTCGATTCGCTTGCTCGCGCGTTGCGCCTCGACGACACCGAACGTGCTCATCTGCACCGGCTCGCCGCGGACTCAGTCACCGCGCCGTCAGCGCACCCGCGGTTGCGCACGGACATCTCTGTCCTGCTCGACCGGATGCCCGACATCGCCGCGATCGCGTTGTCACCGATGCAGGACATCGTCGGGTGGAACCGCCTTGGTCGTGCGCTGCTCGCACCGCACCTCCCTGCCGAGGCACCATACGAGGACCGGCCCCCGAACAAGGTCGCGATGATGTTCACCGACGCCCACGCGCGCGCCCTGCACCGCGAGTGGGAGTACGAGGCGAACCTCGCGGTCGCGTCCTTGCGTTTCGTCTCCGGCGCATTCGCCGACGACGCGCGACTGGCCCGGTTGGTCGGCGAGCTCAGCCTCGCCAGCGCCGACTTCGCTCGCATGTGGGCCGAGCACCCGGTCGCGCTCTGTACTCACGGTGTGAAGCTGTTCCACCATCCGGACGTCGGACGAATGGATCTGGCGTTCGAGGTGCTGCACTTGCCTGAGAACGACGGCCACCGTCTGCTGCTGCACCACGCCGTGCCCGGCTCAGCCGGCGATGAGGCGCTGCGGCTCCTCGCCAGCGCAACGGTGACCGCGTAGTCGACTCAAAGATTCTTCGATGCGCGCCGGCGCGCTACCGGCACATCACGATCTGGAGAACACAGTGAGTAATTCGACCATGCCCGAAAACACGCGTGTCACCACCGCTGCACCACTACGAGCGAACAGCCACGGGCCTAGTCCTGGCCTGTTCGCTCTTTCGGTCGGTGGGTTCGGCATAGGCCTGACCGAGTTCGTCATCTCTGGTCTGCTGTCCAACGTCGCCGGCGACCTGCACGTGTCCGTCCCGACCGCCAGCGCACTCATCTGGGGCTACGCCCTTGCCGTCGTCGTCGGTGCCTTCACCGTGACCGCGTTCTTGTCGCGGCGCCCACCCAGGACCGCGCTGCTGGTGCTGCTCGCTCTGTTTGTCGCCGGCAACGGCCTAACAGCCGCGGCGCCCGACTTCGGCCTGGCCGTAGCGGGGCGCGTGGTGACCGCACTGTGCCACGGCGGATTCTTCGGCATCGGCGCCGTCGTCGCCGCCGACCTCGTCCCGGCCGCTCGCAAGGCGAGCGCGATCGCGGTCATGTTCGGCGGCCTCACATTGGCCAACGTCCTCGGTGTTCCGTTCGGCACCCTGGTCGGGCAACACCTGGGCTGGCGGTCGACGTTCTGGATCATCGCGGCGTTGGGTCTGGTCGCGATGGCCGGGATCGCGGCGCTCGTCCCCGCGCTGCCGGCACCGCCGCCGCAGCAGACGAGGGCGCAGTACGCGGTACTGCGTCGCCGGCAGGTCGTCGTGTCGATGTCGTTGACGATGACGATGTTCGGCGGCCTGTTTGGCGCGTTCATCTACGTTGAACCGTTGGCCACGCATATCACCGGCTACGGCGAGTCCGCAGTGCCCTGGCTGCTCGTCGCATTCGGTGTCGGCCTGTTCGCTGGCAATTTGATCGGCGGGCGGGCTGCAGACCGGAACCTCGGGGCCACGCTGCGCACGCTCGCGGTCCTGCTACCAGTGGTGCTGATCAGCTATGGGCTCGTCGCGCCCTTCCGCATCCCTGTCGCCATCGCCCTCCTTCTTCTGGGGCTGGTCGGATTCGCGGCCACGCCGGCTTTCCAGTTGCGCGTCATGCGCTTCGCCGGCGACGCCCCCACTCTTGCCTCTGCGGCGAACATCGCCGCGTTCAACCTTGGCAACGCATTCGGGTCCGCCTTCGGCGGGCTCGCCATCTCCACCGGCCTCGGTTGGCGTTCTCCGATCTTCGTCGGCGCCGGCATGGCGCTAGTCGGCACCGTCCTCGCATTCACCAACAAGCACGGAGAAGACCAGTGACCAGCACAGCGCCCACCGCCCACGCCCGCCAGCACCCTGCACCCGCAGGCCGCGCCCCACCTGGCCGCCAACGCCGACGCCCTCGGTGTCGCCTCGATGACCGTGCCCGAAGCCCGCGTAGCGGGCTGCCGGTCCGCACCTGTAGGCCCGACGCTGTCTACGCAACCGCGCCCAGCCACGGCTTCACGGTCATCACGGGCCGCGCCCCGGCTGGTCGCAGCCCGCTACGGGGGTTGTCGGAACCGCCGAGGGGGAAGGCGGCCGACGCCGCCCATAGCGACTGATCGCCGACACCGACCAGGCGCGCGCGGCGAGGATCAGGCCGTGCGGCGTGCTCCACCGTCCGTCTCGATGACGGTGCCAGTGATGTTGGGATTCGTGGCCAGCAGCACGACCGCCTCAGCGATGTCTGAGGCGGTGGCGATGCGCTTGGTGGGCAGGCTCTCGGCGGCCTGCTCGAAGAACGCGGTGCGTGTCTCGGCATCGAGAGCGTCCCACCAGGGCGTGTCGATGTAGCCCGGCGAGACCGCGTTCACCCGGACGGGTGCCAGTTCCGCGGCGAGCGGCTGGACGAGTCCTTCGACGGCGGCATCGAGTGAGCCGATCCCCGCAGTCCCCGGCATGGCCGCCCGTGCCGTGACCGCACCGACGAGCGTGATCGAGGCGTCCTCAGTCAGCTGCCTGCCGACGACGTGGGTCGCAGAACCCAGGAAGTCTGGCTCAAAGCCCTCAGTGCGGCCGGCGGTCGACCACGACTGCTCACTCTTCCGGACGGGCACGACCCGGCATCGTGGCTCACGACGGGGGCGTCGTTCGGTCAGCGCGCACGCGTCTTCGAACGGGTGATCGACCTGTGACGTCGTACGTCGATGTGCCGGTGGCCGTCGATCACATGCTCAGCGTGGAGGAAGCTGCGCGCGTTCTCGGCATCGCCCGGACCCTCGCCTGCCAGCTCATCCGCGACGAGCGATGGTCAACGGCGGTCGTCCGACCCGGACGCCTGCTCAGAATTCCAGCTGGCCCTCTGCTCGAACTCACCCGGACCGGTCGCTGCTCGAGCCCTCAGAGCGGTCGTCAACGCGTCGGCTGAGCTGGCCGGCCCGGCTCGCCCGTGAGCAGCGTTCGTCAGGCCAATGGAGGTCCGGACCGTCACGCGCCCGGACCCGCGGCCAAGTCATGTGAACACCGGATCGCGATTCCGCTGCCGCCACCAGTCGTTCCACCCGCGGGATCTCGTTGACAAAAGGATCAAGGGCCCCGGCGTCATCACGCCCGAGCCCTTGTCCGTACTGCCTCAACGAGTAGCGGGGGTAGGATTTGAACCTACGACCTCTGGGTTATGAGCCCAGCGAGCTACCGAGCTGCTCCACCCCGCGTCGGTGTCTCCACTGTAGCCAACGCCCGTGGCGGGCGCCAAATCCGTACCTCAGCCGCGCTCAGCGGCCCAGCGCGCGGCGCTCGTAGGCGGCGCGGTCGGGGGAGTGGGCGGCCGACGCCATGATCGTGTCGCCCTTGAGGGCGCGCATGATCCACTGCTGGGCGCCGCGCGGCAGCAACTGCGTCGAGCGGTTGAGCGTGCCCATCGAGCGCGGCACGAACACGTCGAAGCGGGGGCGACGCAGCGCGCCCACGATGGCGTCGGCCACCTGCTCGGGCGTGGACGTGCGGATGAGCCAGTGGTCCTTGACGCCGTCGGTGAGCTCGGTGCGCACGATGGCCGGCATCACGCACGACAACTGGACACCGGTGCCGTGCAGTTCGGTCAGCAACGCCTCGCACAACCCGACGACACCGAACTTGGTCGTGCAGTAAGTGGCGATGCCGGAGAAGCCGCCCTTACCGGCCACGGAGGCCACGTTGACGATGTGACCGTGCCCGCGCGGCACCATGCGCACGACCGCCTGCTGCGTGCCGTGCAGCACGGCGCGCAGGTTGATGTCCAGCTGCCGGTCCATCGAGACGGCGGACTCGTTCTCGAACTCGGTCACCGACATGATCCCGGCGTTGTTGATCACGACGTCGAGCGGCCCGAGCTCGTCCTCGATCTCGTCGAGGAAGGCGGTGAAGGCGTCGTGGTCGGTGACGTCGAGCTTCCTGGCGATCGCCCCCGACCCGATCTGCGCGGCCAGCGTGGCGGCGAGATCACCGTCGAGGTCGGCGATGGCCACCCGGGCGCCCGCCCGGGCCAGGGCTCGGGCGGTGGCGGCGCCGATGCCGCGGGCGCCGCCGGTGACGACGACGACGCAGCCGGTCAGGTCTCGAGCGGTGCGGGCCATGAGTTGTCCTCTCGTCGGCGGCTGCGGCCAGTCTGCCGCAGCCGCGCGCGGCGTCCACCCGGACCACGATGTGCGGAGTCCCGGCAACCGACGAGCCGCAGCTGCGGCGGTTCCGGCTAGGATCAGCCGCGACGTACGCCACACCCGGAGGTTCGCGCATGACATCGTTCCGCACGCCCGTGCTCAGCGTCGCCCTGGCGGCGGTCGCGCTCGCCGGCTGCTCGTCGTCGGGGGGCGCCGCGCACCGGTCCGGCGGCAGCGCATCGGGCCCGGCGTCGACGGCGGCGCCGACCACCACCACGCTCACCGTCTACGCCGCAGCGTCGCTCACCGAGGCCTTCAACACGCTCAGGACCCGGTTCGTGAAGGCGCACCCGGGCGCCAACGTGAAGATCACCTACGGCCCGAGCTCCGACCTGTCGACGCAGATCGCGCAGGGAGCGCCGGTCGACGTGTTCGCCTCGGCGGCGACGTCGAACATGGACACGCTGGTCAACGCCGGTCAGGCATCGAATCCCACCGTGTTCGCCTCCAACGTGGCCGAGATCGCCGTGCCGGCCAGCAACCCGGGCAAGATCAAGTCGGTCGGCGACCTCGCGAACAAGGGCGTCAAGCTGGCGGTCTGCGCACCCGCGGTGCCCTGCGGCGTCATCGCGACGAAGGTGTTCGCCAAGGCCAAGATCCAGGTCAGGCCGGTGGCCAACGAGAAGGACGTCAAGTCGACGCTGGCGGTGGTGGAGTCCGGCGAGGTCGACGCCGGCATCGTGTACGTCACCGACGTGCGGGCCGCGGGCAGCAAGGTCAAGGGTGTCCCCATCCCCGCCGGCGTCAACGCCAGCACCGACTACCCGATCGCGCTGATAAAGCACGGCGCGAAATCGCAGCTGGCCGCGGCGTGGAAGGCCCTGGTGCTGTCCAGCACGGGCCGCTCGGTGCTGAGCGCCGACGGTTTCCGCCAGCCGTGATGCCGCAGCCGTGACACCTCAGCCGTGACGTCTCAGCCGTGACCGGCACCCGGGTCCGCGCGCGTCGGGCCGCGGGTCTGGGCACGCCGGCGCTGGTCGTCCCGCCCGCGCTGGTCGGCGTGCTGTTCCTGCTGCTGCCCGCCGTGGCCCTCGTCGTCCGCATGCCGTGGAGCGCCCTGGGCCGCATCTACCACGACCAGCATGTGTGGACGGCGCTGCGGCTGTCGCTCGAGTCCTCGCTCGAGGCCACCCTGGTCTCGCTCGTCCTCGGCGTGCCGCTGGCCTGGGTGCTCGCCCGCGCCCGGCTCCCGGCGATGGGCGTGCTGCGTGCGGTGGTCACCTTCCCGCTCGTGCTGCCCCCGGTGATCGGCGGCATCGCCCTGTTCGCGGCGTTCGGCCGCTTCGGCCTCGTCGGCAGCTGGATCCGTGGGGTGTGGGGGCAGGACCTGCCCTTCACCTATCCCGCCATCGTGGTGGCGCAGGCGTTCGTGGCCATGCCCTTCCTCGTCATCACCGTCGAGGGCGCGTTCCGCATCGCCGACCGCGGCGTCGAGGAGGCCGCAGCCACGCTCGGCGCCTCCCGTTCGCGCATCTTCCTGCGCGTCACCCTGCCGCTGGTGGCCCCGGCCGTCCTGGCCGGGACGGTGCTGTGCTGGGCGCGGGCGCTGGGCGAGTTCGGCGCCACCCTGCTGTTCGGCGGCAACGCCGTCGGCACGTCGCAGACGCTGCCCACCGCGGTGCTGACCGTGTTCGGTGTCGAGCCCGCCGACGCGCCGGCGCTCGCGCTGCCGCTGCTGGGCGTCGCCCTGGTCGTGCTCGGCGCCCTGCGCGACCGGTGGCTGCGGCCCGTGGCGGCGGCGTCGTGAGCGCCGGTGGTGTCACGCTCGCGAAGGCGGTGCTCGACGTCGACGGCGCGGTGCGCCGCGGCCCGTTCGAGCTAGAGGTCGCCCTGCGCGCCGTGCCCGGGGAGGTGCTGGCCGTCCTCGGGCCGAACGGGGCGGGCAAGTCGACGCTGCTGCGCGCGCTCACCGGACTGCTCGGCCTCGACCGCGGCGTCATCCGGCTGGGCGGCGCGGTGCTCGACGACCCGGGCCGGGGCGTGTACGTCCCCCCGCAGGAACGCCGGCTGGGCGTGGTCTTCCAGGACCACCGGCTGTTCCCGCACCTGCGGGTGCTGGACAACGTGGCCTTCGGGCCACGCGCGCGCGGGGTGCGGCCGGCGGCGGCGCGGGCCGGGGCGCAGATCTGGCTGCAGCGTCTCGGGCTGGCCGACCTCGCCCGCCGGCACCCGCGCGAGCTGTCCGGCGGGCAGGCCCAGCGGGTGGCGCTGGCCCGGGCGCTCGCCTGCGACCCGGCCGCGTTGCTGCTCGACGAGCCGCTGGCCGCGCTGGACGTGCAGACCCGCGCCGAGGTGCAGGGTGAGCTGCGCGAACACCTCGGCGCGTTCGCCGGGCCGACGCTGCTGGTCACGCACGACCCGATCGAGGCGCTGCTGCTCGCGCAACGCATCCTGGTGCTCGAGCGCGGCCGGGTGGTGCAGGAGGGCACGCCCACCGAGATCACCAGCCGGCCGCTGACGCCGTACGTCGCCCGGCTCGTCGGCATGAACCTGTACCCCGGTTCGGGTTCGGGGGACACCGTGACCCTCGACGGCGGCGGCACGCTGGTCGCCGCCGACGTGCCGTCGGGTGCGGTGCTCGCGGCCCTGCGGCCGGCGGCGATCACGCTGCACACCGAGGTGCCGCACGCCACCAGCGCCCGCAACGTCTGGGCGGGGGAGATCAGCGGTCTCAGCCCGCTCGGCGACCGCATCCGGATCAGCGTCAAGGGCGCGCCACCGGCCACGGTGGACGTGACGGCGGGCGCGGTGGCCGAGCTCGACCTCGCGCCGTCGCGAGCGGTGTGGTTGTCGGCCAAGGCGACGGACGTGACGGTCTACCCGGCGCCTCTGGCACGCTGACAGGCGTGCCCGAGCTCCGCGTCCGCTACTGGGCCGGTGCCGCCCGCGCCGCCGGCGTCAAGGACGAGATCCTGCACGCCGGGACGTTGCGGGAGCTGCGGGCACTGCTGGCCGCGCGACCCGAGCTGGCCGCGGTCAGCGTCGTGGCGTCGTTCCTCGTCGACGGCGCGCAGGCCGGCGAGGACAGCGCGCTGCCCCACGGCGCGCAGGTGGACGTGCTCCCGCCCTTCGCCGGCGGCTGACTACCTTGGGGCCCATGCCCGCCGACCCCGAGGACGCCGACGCCCGGCGGCTGGCCGCGCAGGCCATCGCCGACGGCGCGCCGACCGCCTGGTTCGAGCAGCTCTACGCCGAGGCCGACGCCGGCACGGCCGTCGTGCCGTGGGACCGCGAGCGGGCCACCCCGCTGCTCGTCGAGTGGCTGGCCGGCCGCGACGGTGCCGGTCGGCGGGCGGTCGTGGCGGGCTGCGGCTACGGCCGCGACGCCGAGCACGTCGCCCGCTGCGGTTACGAGGTCACCGCCTTCGACGTCTCACCCACCGCGATCGCCCGAGCCCGGTCGCGGCACCCGGACTCGCCGGTGCGCTACGCCGTGGCCGACCTGCTGAACCTGCCCACCGAGTGGACCCGGGCCTTCGACCTCGTCGTGGAGAGCAACAACGTCCAGGCGTTGCTGCCGCACCTGCACGCGGCCGCCGCAGCGGGCGTCGCGTCGCTGCTCGCGCCGGGCGGCACGGTGATCGTGCTGGCCGCGCGCGGAGACGGCGACGCGGACGGCCCGCCGTGGCCGCTGACCCGCGATGAGATGGACGCGTTCGCCGTGGACGGAGTGTCGACGCAGACCCTCGACGCGCTGGAGACCGACGGCGTCCTACGTTGGCGGGCGGTGCTGCACCGGTGAGCGCGCGGCTCGAGGCGCTGGTCAGCGGTCAGGTGCAGGGGGTCGGCTTTCGCGACTGGGTGCGCCGCCGGGCCCGCCGCCTCGAGCTGACCGGCTCGGCGGCCAACCTGCCTGACGGCCGGGTCGAGGTGATCGCGCAGGGCGAGCGCGCCGCGTGCGAGGCGCTGCTCGAGGCGCTGCGCGGCGGCCGGACGCCCGGATCGGTGCACGACGTCGCGGTCGCCTGGGCCGACGCGCAGCCCGACCTGACCGGCTTCGTCAACCGCTGACGTTCGGGCCCGCGCGCTCGATGGCGAAGCGCACCACCACCCGCTGGTCGCGCTGCATCGCCGCCCGGTAGTCGTCCCAGTCCGGGTGCTCACCGCCGACGCTGCGGTAGTAGTCGACCAGCAGCTCCATCGCCTCGGGCAGGGCGACGATCTCGGCCGTGCCCTCCACCTGCACGAAGTCGCCGTAGAAGCGTTCGGTGAACGCGGTCAGCGACACGCGCGGGTCGCGGCGCAGGTGCCGCACCTTCATGGCGGTCTCGCGGGTGCTGATCACCACCCGGTCCTGCGCGTCGACGGCGGCGGTGACCGGCGAGAGGGCGGGGCGGCCGTCGCGGCGGAACGTCGCCAACACCGCCCAGTGGTTGGTGCGCAGGAATTCGGCAGCGGTGGCGGCGTCCACGTGGGGTCCTCTCGTCGGCGGTACTGCCGACCCTAGGCTGGGGACGCAGGCCGAGCGAGGGAGCGCGCATGCTGATCGTCGGGATCGGTGGGTCCACCGGTGCCGTGTCCACGACGAACCAGCTGCTGGAGCGTTGTCTGGAGCACGCGGCCGCGCTGGGGGCGCGCACGGCGGCCATCACCGGCGACGAGCTGCGCGACCTGCCCATCTACGGCACCGACGCCCCCGGCGACACCGCGCAGCGCTTCGTCACCGCGGTCCGCGCCGCCGACTGCGTCGTCATCGCCACCCCCGGCTATCACGGCGGCATGTCCGGGCTGGTGAAGAACGCGCTCGACCACCTCGAGGCGCTGCGCGACGACCCGCGGCCGTACCTCGACGGCAAGGCGGCAGGAGTGATCGTCGGCGCCTCGGGCTGGCAGTCGTGCGGCACCGCACTGGTGTCGGTGCGCTCGGCGATCCACGCGTTGCGCGGCTGGCCGACGCCGTTCGGCGTCACCGTGAACACCCGCGAGCAGGCCGCCGGCGACGGCGCCTTCGACCCCGTGGTCGACGGCGCGCTGGAGATCCTGGCGCAGCAGGTGGTGGAGTTCGCCGGCTGGCGCGCTAGCGCTGCGGCGCGTTGAGCCGCGTGCGGCGCTGCTCGACGATCAGGCAACGGTTCTCGACGTAGAGCAGCCCGGCCTCCTCGGCGATCCGTCGCGCCTCGGCCGAGCTGATGTGCAGCTGCAGCCACAGCGCCGTGGCGCCGGCGGCGACGGCCTGCCGGGCGATCTCCGGCGTCTGCTCCGAGGGGCGGAAGACGTCGACCAGGCCGAGCGGCGGGGGCACGTCGGCCAGCGTCGCGTAGGCGTGCTCGCCGAGGACGGTGCCGCCGCGCGGATTGACCGGCACGATGCGCCAACCGTGCTCACGCATGTGCTCGGGCACGTAGTGCGCCGGCTTGTGCGGGGCGTCGCTGGCGCCGACGACGGTGATCGTGTCGTAGGTGCGCAGGATGTGCTCGACCGTCTCGTCGGTGTCCACGAGATCCACAGTACGGTCGGGGACGTGACCGGACCCGGGACCCTGGAGTGGCGGCCCGCGGCCGCCGAGCTCGTGGCCGACCCCGTCGCGCGCGTCCTCGACGTATGGGAGCACGCCGGGCAGGTGCTGGCCGCGCCGATCGACCCCGACCTCGCCGACACCGCCGAGTTCTGCGACACCTACGGCGTCGACCTCGCCGACTCGGCGAACTGCGTGGTCGTGGCGGGCAAGCGCAACGGCGAACTGCGCCACGCCGCATGCGTGGTGCTGGCCACCATGCGGGCCGACGTCAACGGTGTGGTGCGCAAACGCCTCGACGTGCGCAAGGCCTCGTTCGCGCCGATGGACGAGGCGGTGACGCTCAGCGGCATGGAGTACGGCGGCATCACCCCGCTCGGCCTGCCGCCGGGCTGGCCCGTGCTCATCGACGCCGCGGTGCTCGCCCGCCCCGTCGTGGTGATCGGCTCCGGCCTGCGCCGCTCCAAGATCGCCCTGCCCTCCGCCCTGCTCACCGCCCTGCCCACCGCCGAGGTCCTCGACAACCTGGCCCGCTGAGCTCCCTTCTTGCACGCCGGTACGACCGTTTTCAGCGGCGAAAACCGGTCGCACGGAGCCGCAAGAAGGCTCGGACGGTCAGCCGGTCGTTCGCAGGGGAGGGGGCAGGAAGCGCGCGCCGGGGCCGGTGCGGGCGGCGACGTCGCCGGGGTTGGACATCGCGCACCGGCGCAACGACAGGCAGCCGCAGCCGATGCACGAGTCGAGGCCGTCGCGCAGCTTCTCCAGCGCCGCGATCTGCGCGTCGAGGCGGGCCCGCCAGGTCCGGGAGAGGCGCGACCAGTCAGCGCGCGTCGGGGCGCGCCCGTCGGGCAGGGTCGCGAGCGCGGCGGCGACCTCCTCGAGACTGAGGCCCACGTTGCGCGCGGCGCGGATGAACGCGAGGCGGCGCAGCACGTTGCGCTCGTATCGGCGCTGGTTGCCCGACGTGCGCTCGGCGTGGATCAGCCCCTCCCGCTCGTAGAAGCGCAGGGCGGACGCCGCGAAGCCGCTGCGCCGGACGACTTCGTTGACGGTAAGCGGGTCGGTGGCGCGCATTCGTCGGTCTCCTTGACTTGAAGTTGACTTCAACTACAACTATGGCCACATGAACGAATCAACGCAACCCGTCGCCGTCGTCACCGGCGGTTCCCGCGGCCTGGGCCGGGCCCTGGTCGAAACCCTGACCGAGCGGGGCTGGCAGGTGATCACCGACGCCCGGCGCGCCGCCGATCTGGCCGGCCTGCCCACCGCCGTGCGGGCCGTGGCCGGGGACGTCACCGACGCCGCGCACCGGCAGGCCCTGGCCGATGCCGTCGCCGAGTGCGGCCGGCTCGACCTGCTCGTCAACAACGCCAGCGATCTCGGTCCGAGCCCGCTGCCGCCACTGGCCCGCTACCCGCTGGCCGCCCTGCGCGAGGTGTACGAGACCGACGTGTTCGCGCCGCTCGCGCTCGCGCAGCTGCTGCTGCCCCGGCTTCGGACGGCCGGCGGGCTCGTCGTCAACGTGAGCTCGGACGCGGCGGTCGAGCCGTACGAGGGCTGGGGCGGCTACGGGCCGGCCAAGGCCGCGCTCGACCACCTGAGCGCGATCCTCGCCGCCGAGGAACCGGACGTGCGCGTGTACGCCGTCGACCCGGGCGACATGCGCACCGACATGCACCAGGCCGCCTTCCCCGGTGAGGACATCAGCGACCGCCCCGAGCCGGCGGCCGTGGTGCCGGCGTTCCTGCGCCTGGTCGACGAGCGACCGCCGTCCGGGCGCATCCGCGCCGCCGAACTGGTGGTGGTGGCATGACCACGTTCACGCTCCCGCACGGGCTGGAGGCGAGTGCCCCGCCGGCCCGGCGAGACGACGTCCGCCTGCTCGTGGCCCACGCGGGCGGGGTCGAGCACGCGCGCTTCGCCGACATCGGCCGCTTCCTGTCGCCCGGCGATCTGCTCGTCGTCAACACCTCGGCCACGCTGGCCGCGGCCATCGACGGCACCCGCGGTGACGGCCGGCCGGTCACCGCGCACTTCGCCACCTGGCTCGACGACGGCGCCTGGGTGGTGGAACTGCGCCCGCGCGGGCCGGCCGGCGGCCCGTTGGCCGACACCGCAGAGGGCGACGTCGTGACGCTGCCCGACGGCGTGCGGCTCACCGTGCTCGGCGCGCAGCCGGCGGGGCAGACCCGGTTGTGGCGCGCCGCCGTGCCGGTCGAGGGCGGGGTTGTGGCGTACCTGCGCCGCCACGGCCACGCGATCCGCTACGCCTACGTGCCCGACGACCATCCCCTGGCCGCCTACCAGACCGTGTTCGCGCGCGAGCCGGGCAGCGCGGAGATGCCCAGCGCGGGGCGCCCGTTCACCGACGCGCTGATCACCGACCTCGCCGTGCGCGGGGTGGGCATCGCGCCGATCACCCTGCACACCGGCGTCTCGTCGCAGGAGCCGGGCGAGCCGCCGCAGCCCGAACGGTTCACGGTGCCGTCGGCCACCGCGCGCCAGGTCAACGTGACCCGCGCCTGGGGCGGGCGGGTGGTGGCCGTGGGTACGACCGTCACCCGCGCGCTCGAGTCGGCCGCCGACGGCAACGGCATCGTGCGCGAGCAGCGCGGCTGGACCGATCTGGTGCTCGGCGAGCACCGCCCGGCGATCGTGGTCAGCGGCCTGGTGACCGGCTGGCACGCGCCCGGTGCCTCGCACCTGGACCTGCTGCGCGCCGTGGCCGGGGCCGATCTCGTCGACCGCGCCTACACCGAAGCGCTCGCCGCCGGCTACCGGTGGCACGAGTTCGGCGACAGCTGCCTGCTGCTGCCCTGACCGCTAGGCTGCTTTCGCCAGATTCGTCCGGAGGAGGCAGTTATGTCCCGAGCCCCGTTCCGCCGCGCCATTGCCGCCGGCGCCGCCGTGCTGGCCGGCGCGGTCGTCGTGGTCACAGGGGTCACGGTGGCCTCCGGGCCGGCGACGCAGGCGGCGCCGAACGGGACGGCCGCGCAGCAGGCCCTGGCCGACCGGCTCGACACGATCCTCGCCGACCCGCGCCTGGACGGGGCGCAGCACGATCTCACCGTCCGCGACCTCGACACCGGCACCACCCTCTACGACGCCAACGGCAGCACCCGGCTGCTGCCGGCGTCCAACGCCAAGCTGCTGACCTCCACGGCCGCCCTCGACGTCCTGGGCCCGGGCTACACGTTCCCGACGAAGGTGCTCGGCACCGGCCGCGACGGCAGCACCGTGCACGGCAACCTCTACCTCAAGGGCTACGGCGACCCGATGGCTACGGCGAACACCTACGACGCGCTGGCCGCGCAGGTGGCGCAGGCCGGCATCCGCACCGTCGACGGCTCGCTGGTCGCCGACGCCACCTGGTTCGACGACGTGCCGCTCGCGCCGTTCTGGGCGTGGGACGACGAGCCCTACTACTACTCCGCGCAGACGTCGGCGCTGAACGTGGCGCCGGACAACATCGGCGACACCGGAACCGTCCTCGTCCACGTGCGGCCCGCGTCGTCGGCCGGCGCGCCGGCGAAGATCACGATGTCGCCGCCGAACAGCTACCTCACCATCCACGACGACGCGACCACCGGCGCGGCCGGCTCGCCGGAGACGGTCAGCATGGTCCGCGAGCACGGGCGCAACGTCGTCGACGTCACCGGTTCGATCCCGCTGGGTGCCGCCCAGTACATCGACGAGCCGACCTTCGACAACCCACCCGGCCTGGTGGCGCAGCTGTTCGCGCGAGCCCTCGCCCGGCACGACGTGCATCTCGCGCACAGCACGCCGCAGTTCGGAGCCACGCCCGACGACGCCGCCGCGCTGGCCACCCATGAGTCCGAGCCGCTGAGCGCGATCCTCACGCCGTTCCTCAAGCTGAGCAACAACATGATCGCCGAGGTGCTGACCAAGGCGATGGGCCGCGAGAGCGCCGGCGCCGGAACGTGGGGCGCGGGCACCGCGGCCATCCTCGACGACGTGCGGGCCGACGGCGTCGACACCGACACCGTGCAGCTCTACGACGGGTCGGGACTCGGTCGCGCCGACTACGTGCCCACCGACCAGATCGTCACGCTGCTCGACCACGTCCGCAGCAAGCCGTGGTACGCCGACTGGTACGCCGCGTTGCCCATCGCCGGGCGGCAGAACTCGCTGGTCGGCGGCACGCTGCGCCACCGCATGGCCGGCACCCCCGCCGCCGGCAACCTGCACGGCAAGACCGGGTCGATGACCGGCGTGAGCGCGCTGTCGGGGTACGTCACCGACGCCGAGGGGCACCACCTGGCCTTCTCGATGATCAGCAACAACTTCGTGCAGGGCGGCATCACCACGCTGGAGGACGAGGTGGGCGTGACCCTCGCCCGGTACGGCGGCCCGGACGCGGCCAGCGCCCCGCAGTTGCCGCCCGCCACCCGGCACGTACCGGCCGGCCCGCGCGCCCAGCTCGAGTGTTCCTGGACCCGCAGCTGCTGAGCGGACGCCGCCCCGGCTAGCCTTGGATCTGCTGGCAGGGCGGTCCCTCTGGGTTCGTGACGGTCCGGACCGAGGGAAGCCATTGATCGACGTCGCCGTCATTGGCATCGTGTTCGGCCTGGTCTTCGTGGGCGAGCTGCCCGACAAGACCGCCGTGGCCGGCCTCGTGCTCGGCACCCGCTACCCGTGGCGCTGGGCCTTCACCGGCATCGCCGCCGCGTTCCTCACCCACGTCGTCATCGCCGTGGCCGCCGGCTCGTTGCTGACCCTCCTGCCCCGCCGGCCGGTCGAGGCCGTGGTCGCCGTGCTCTTCCTGCTCGGCGCGGTGCTGGTGTGGCGCGAGGGCAACGAGGACGAGGAGGAGCGCGAGGCCGAGGTGGAGCAGGACTCGGCCGGGGCGCCGGCCGCCGGCTTCTGGAAGGTGGCGGCGCTCGGTTACGGCGTGATCTTCGTCGCCGAGTGGGGCGACCTGACCCAGATCCTCACCGCCAACCTCGCCGCGAAGTATCACGACCCGCTGTCGGTGGGGATCGGCGCGGTGCTGGCGCTGTGGGCGGTGGGGTTGCTCGCGATCCTGGGCGGCCGCACGCTGTTGCGGGTGCTGCCGATCAGGTGGATCACCCGCATCGCGGCCCTCGTCATGGTGGCCCTGGGTGTGTACAGCATCGTCGCGGCCGTCCGCGGCTGAGTCAGTGGTCGCCGGCGAGGACGGCGTGGAAGCGGCGCCGGGCGGCGAGGACCTGCGGGCGGCCGCGGCCGAAGTGCACGTGGTTGGTCAGCAGGACCGCCCAGCGCCGGGTGCCCGCCTCGAGCGCGATGCTGGTGCCGGTGAATCCGGTATGGCTGACCGCGTGCGGGCCCCAACCGGGCGAGACGATGTCGTGCCGGTCGCCGCGACAGGTCCAGCCCAACCCGCGGTGCCCGCTGCGGCCGGTCTCCGGGTCGAGCCGACCGTCGGTCTGGTCGCGCAGCGCGTCGGCGCGCAGCGCGTCGCCGAACAGCGGGCCGCCCGGCCACCACAGCGGCAGGCAGGCCCGCACGTCGGCCAGCGTGCCGAACAGGCCGGCATGCCCCACCGGCCCCGCCGCCGACGCCGCGTTCTCGTCGTGCACGCGCCCGACGACCGGCCGGCCGTCGACGACCTCAGTGGCCGCGATGCGCCCGCGCCACGCGCCGGGCAGGTGGTAGCGGGCGCCGGAGCCCAGCCGGCCCAACACCTGCTCCCGCACGACCTCGCCCAGCCCGTGCCCGGTGGCCGCCTCGACCAGCCCGCCCAGCGCGACGAAGCCGAGGTCGGAGTAGGCCACCATCGTGCCGGGTCCGGCCACGACCGGCGTGGCGACGGCGTTGGCGACGAGGCCTGCGGGCGAGTGCACGCCGGTGCGCAGGTCGACGTGCGCGGGCAGCCCGCTGGTGTGCGTCAGCAGCTGCCGCACGGTGATGCGGGGGTCGAGGGCGGGCAGCCAGTGCGCCGCGGGTCCGTCGAGCTCGACGACGCCGCGCTCGGCCAGCAGGAGCACCGACGGCGCGGTGGCCAGCACCTTCGTCAGCGACGCCAGGTCGAACACGGTGTCGGCGGCCATCGGCCGTCGCCCGCCGGCCCACCGTTCGGCGTCGCCCAGCACCCACGACCGGTCGACGCGCTCGCCCACGCCCACCGCCGCCACCAGGCCCGGCCACAGCCCGTCGCGTACCCCGTCGTGCAGCACGGCGTCAGCGGCCTCGAGGCCGGGGAACGAGGCGGTCACGACGGCAGCGGGCGGGACAGCAGCTCGCGCAGCAGCCGGGCGCGCACCGGGATCGAGGCCACCTCCACCGCCTCGTCCGGCGCGTGCGCGCCCCGCCCGCGCGGGCCGAGGCCGTCGACGGTGGGCACGCCGCGCGCGCCGGTGATGTTCGCGTCGCCGCCACCCCCGGAGACGCCGTGCTCGATGTGCTCGCCGACCTCGGCCGCCACCGCCTGCACGTGCGCGGCCAGCGCGAGCGAGTTCGCCGGCTCCCACGCCGGGCGGTGCGACAGCCAGTCCAGCTCCACCCCGGCGCCGTCGCGGACGGCCCGCAGCGCGCGCAGCGCCTCGGTCATCGCCTCCTCGTCGGCCGCGGTGCGGTAACGCAGGCCCAGCTCGGCCTCGGCCGCGCCCGCCACCACGTTGGCCCGGCTGCCGCCGGCGATGCGGCCCACGTTGACGGCGCGGTCGGGCGTGTCGGGCAGGGCCGCGCGCACGGCGGTCAACTGGTCGACCAGCTCGTCGGTCGCCGACACGCCGGACGCCGCGTCGAGACCGGCGTGGGCCGCGCGGCCGGTGACCGCGAGCCGCGCCCGCGCCACCCCGCGCCGGCCGACCTTGAGCCGCCCCTCGGCCAGCGGCGGCTCGAGCGCGAAGCAGGCGGCCACGCCGTCGCACGCCTGTTCCACGAACGGCCCGCCGGACGGGCTGCCCACCTCCTCGTCGGCGGTGAGCACGATGCGCAGCGGGTGGGCCGGGCCGTCGGGCAGGTTCTCCAGAGCCCACAGCAGCGCCACCAGGCCGGCCTTCATGTCGAAGGCGCCCGGCCCGCTCGCCCACCCGTCGCGCACGTCGAACGGCGCCTCGGCGAGGCGGCCCACCGGCCACACGGTGTCGTAGTGCCCGAGCACCAGCACCGGGGCGCGGCCGTCGGGACCGGCCACCGTCGCCACGATGTGGTCGCCGTCCGTACCGGTGCGTACGGACACGTCGGCGCCGGTCGAGCGCAACAACTGGACGAGCACGTCGCGCAGGGCGCCCAGCTCGGCCGCGGCGCCCGACGGCGTCTCATAGCCGACGAACTCGGCCAGCCGGTCGAGCAGCGGGTCAGCCATAGGTGTCCTCGGTGCCGCCCGCGGCCAGCGCGGTGACGGCGCGGAAGCAGCGGGCCGCCTGCAGCATCGTGGGCAGCTCGAAGGCGACGCGCCGGGTGCCCACCTGCTCCACGTCGGGGATCGCGGTCACCATCACCACCGGGTTGGTGGCGTCGAACTCCACCTCGTAGCGGTACGGCGCCGGCCGCGGCGTCACCGGCGGCAGCGGGTCGAGCGCGCGCGCGGCCGCGTCGCGGATCAGCGCGGCCGAGCGCTGCGGCGGCAGGCAGATGGCGGCGTAGCGGTCGACGCATTCCTTGACCGCGGCCAGCTGTGCCTGCGGGGCGTAGGTCAGCGCGTCCTCGCACGCCCGGTCGTCGCCGGTGACGAGCACGACAGGCACCCCGAACTCGGCGGCCAGGGCGGCGTTCATGTACCCCTCGCTGCACACCGCGCCGTTCAGCCAGACGCCGGTGATCGTGTTCGGCAGGTAGGTGTGGGCGAGCACGCCCTGCTCGCCGGCGCCCGCGTGGTAGCCCACGAAGGCGACGGCGTCGTAGCCGCGGTCGATGCCCTCCATCATCGCCAGCGGCTTGTGCCGTCCGGTGAGCAGCGACGCGCGCGGGTCGAGCCGGTCGAGCAGCAGGTTGCGCTGCGTGGCGTGCGCCTCGTTGATCAACACCTCCTGGGCGCCGGCGGCGAAGAACCCCTCGACCGCGGCGTTGACGTCGCCGGTGAACGACACCCGGTGGTGTTCCCACCGCGGGTTCCCCGGCTCGACGTCGGCGGGGAAGGTGACGCCGGTGACGCCCTCCATGTCGGCCGAGATCAGTACGCGCAACGTGGCTCCAGTCGGATCAGGCGGTGAGGGTGTGGGTGCGGGTGGCCAGCCGGACCACGAGGTCGGCGCGCACCTCGTACCCGAGCCCGGGCCGGTCGGCGGGCACGGTCACCCGGCCGCCGCGGGCGGTGACCGGCGGGTCGACGACGTCCTGCTCGTAGTACTTGTCCGAGCCGGACACATCGCTGGGCAGCGTGCAGCCGGGCAGGGCCGCGAAGGCGACGTTCGCGGCCCGGCCGACGCCGAACTCGTGCATCCCGCCGCACCACACCGGCACCCCGTGCTCGCGGCACAGGTCGTGCACGGCGCGGGCCGGGCCGAGCCCGCCGAGCCGGGACACCTTGACGTTCACCACGCGCGCGGCGCCGAGGTGCAGGGCGACGCGCACGTCGGCCACCGACTCGATCGACTCGTCCAGGCACACCGGGGTCTGGACGGTGGCCTGGAAGGCCGCGTGGGCGAGCAGTTCGTCGGGGGCGAACGGCTGCTCGATCATGAGCAGCCCGAGCCCGTCGAGCGCGCGCAGGTCGGCGGCCGCCCGGGTCGGGTAGCCGCCGTTGGCGTCCACCTGCAGGGCGAGGTCGGGGTAGCGCTCGCGCACCGCCGTCGCCGGCGCGACGTCCCACCCCGGCGCGATCTTGAGCTTCACCCGCCGGTACCCGTCGGCGACGTGCCGGCCCACCTGGTCGAGCAGGTCGGCGACGGTCTCCTCGATGCCGAGGCTGACGCCGGCCTCGATCTGCGTGGCGCTCGCGCCGAGCGCTGCGGCCAGCGACTGCCCCGACCGGCGGGCCCACAGGTCCCAGCAGGCGATGTCCAGTCCCGCCTTCGCGAACAGATTTCCGCGCACCCGCGCGCCGGTGGCCCACGCGTCGCCGGGCGTCGCCCACGGCGCGCCGACCAGCGCCGGCAGCAGGTAGTCGCGCAGCATCAGCCAGCAGGTCTCGACGTTCTCCGGGCCGTAGTAGGGGTCCGTCGGGCTCGCGCACTCGCCCCACCCCACGCCGCCCTCGGTGTCGGTCAGCCGGACGAGGACGTGCTCGATGTGCGCCTTGCGGTGCGAGCTGGTGGCGAAGCTGTGCCGCAGCGGCAGCCGCACCAGGAACAGCTCCGCGCGCTCGATGACGAGGTCGCTCATGCCGCTCATGCCGCTCATGCCGCTCATGCCGCCCCCGCCAGGGCGCTCGACGGCACGAGGACGTAGGCCGCGTGCTCGGCCGAGGTGCGCACGCACGAGACGGCCACGAGGCCGCCGCGCAGCCCGGTGTCGAGGGCCGCCACCACCGACTCGCGCAGCGCCGCGGCGGACGCCGGGTCGAGCGTGGCCCGTTGCGCCCGCCAGCTCGCCGGCACCCCGACCACGGTGGTCCCGCCACGCCGGTGCACCTCGCCGGGGGCGACGTCGTCGACGGTGGGGGCCTGACCGGGCGCAGGTGCGGCGCCGTGCAGGTCCCACTCCACGGTGCACCGGTCGGTCGGCTCGCCGCGGTCCAGGCCGGGTGCGGCGCCGCCGTAGTAGTCGCGACGCAGCGTGCGGATGCGCCCGCCCAGCACGTCGAGGTTGAAGTGGGCGTTGCGGGCGTGCAGCGGGTCGAAGACCCACCGCATGGTGGTGAGGCCGTCGGCCAGCGCCGCGTCGCGCTGGGCGTACTTGACCAGTCGGCCGAGCCCGCTGCCCTCACGATGCGCGGCCACGCCGACGGTTTGCGAGTAGTGGTACAGCCCGGCGTCGGGGTCGCGCGCGAGCAGCGAGAGTCCGAACGCCACCGGCTCGGCCTCGCTCTCGTCATAGGCGCCGAGCACCGCGCCACCGTTGTCGGCGATGGCGGTGAGCAGCCGGACGTTCAGCCCGGTGTCGTCGACCCGGAACACCGCGCGGTAGAGCCGGTCGATCGCGGCGAGGTCGGCCGGGGCGTGCAGCCGGCGCACCAGGGTCATGCCGGCACCTGGGCGCCGTCGTCGGCGAAGTGGCAGGCCACCCGCGGCTCGCCGGTGGCCGGCAACGCACCGGGGTCGCGCTCGGTACACGCCGACGTGTCGACGCCCCGATCGGCCAGCGCGCGCCGGCGCGGACAGCGGGGATGGAAGCGGCAGCCCGCGGGGATGGCCGTGGGGTCGGGCGGCTCGCCGGGGATCAGCGACGGCAGGTGGTCGCGGTGCGCGTCGGGCACCACGCTGATCAGCGCCTGCGTGTACGGGTGCCGCGGCGCGAGCAACACCTCCTCCACGGTGCCCTGCTCGACGATGCGGCCGAGGTACATGACGGCCACCCGGTCGGCGACGTTCCAGGCCAGGCCGAGGTCGTGGCTGACGATGAGCGCCGACAGGCCGAGCTCGTCGCGCAGGTGGAGCAGCAGCGCGAGGATCTCGCCGCGCACCGACGCGTCGAGCGAGGCCACCGGCTCGTCGGCCACCAGCACGTCCGGGTCGAGGGCGAGCGCCCCGGCGATCACCACCCGCTGCTGCTGCCCGCCGGACAGCTCGTGCGGGTAGCGGTCGACGAACTGCTCGGGCGGGCGCAGACCGGCGCGCGACAGGCAGTCACGCACGCGATCGTCGAGTCCGTCGCGCATGCCGTGCAGCCGCGGCCCCTCGGCCACCGCGTCGTACACCGTCTGCCGCGGGTTGAGCGCGCCCCCGGGGTCCTGCAGCACGAGCTGCACCGACCGCCGGTAGCGCTTGAGCGCCTTCGCCGAGTAGCCGAGGGCGGCACCGTCGTGCTGCACCCGGCCGGCGGTGGGTTTGATCAGGCCGACCAGCGCGCGGGCCAGCGTCGACTTCCCGCAGCCGGACTCGCCGACGAGCGCGACGATCTCACCCGGCGCGACCTCCAGGTCGACGGTGTCCACCGCCCGAGCCGGGCGCCGCCCGCGCCGCCCCGCGAACGTCACCGACAGGCCCTCGGCGGCCAGCCGGGCGGTCACGGTCGGCTCCCCTTGGTCAGCGCATGCTCGGGCAACACCTTCAGACAGGCCGAGCGGCGGTCCGGCCCCGCGTCCCACAGCTGCACCTCGGTGGTGCGGCAGGCGTCGAACGCCTCGGGGCAGCGCGGCTCGAACGGGCAGCCCGCGCCCACCTCGGACGGGTCGGGCGGGTCGCCGGGCAGGCCGGCCGGCGCGCGGCGCGACGCCGGGTCGCCGATGCGCGGGAACGCGCCGGCCAGCGCCGCGGTGTAGGGATGCTTCGGCCGGGCGATCAGGTCGGCCGACGTGCCGATCTCGACCAGCCGGCCGGCGTACATCACCGCCATCCGCGAGCACGTCTCGGCCAGCACGGACAGGTCGTGGCTGATCATGATCATCCCGATGCCGGCGTCCTCGACGAGGCGGGTCAGCAGGGCCAGCACCTGGGCCTGCACGATGACGTCCAGCGCCGTGGTGGGCTCGTCGGCGATGACGAGGTCGGGCCGGCAGGCCAGCGCCATCGCGATCATGACCCGCTGGCGCTGGCCGCCGGACAGCTCGTGCGGGTAGGACGACATCCGCGCGGCGGGTACGCCCACCGAGTCGAGCAGCTCGGCCACCCGCTCGTGGACGACCCGCCCGCGCACCTTCTCGTGCAGCTCGATGGGCTCGCCCACCTGCCGGCCGATGGTCTGCACCGGGTTGAGCGCCGCCTGCGCCCCCTGGAACACGATCGACGCCTGCGACCAGCGCACCGCCCGCAGGTCGCCCCAGCGCGCGGTGGTCAGCTCGTCGCCCTTGAACCGCACGCTGCCCTCGATGCGCGCGGAGTCGGGCAGCAGCCGCAGCAGTGACAGCACCATCGTCGACTTGCCCGAGCCCGATTCTCCGGCCACGCCGAGCGTCTCGCCGGCGTCGAGGGTGAAGTCGACCCCGCGCACCGCCTGCACGTCGCGGCCGCCGGTGCGGTAGGTCACCGACAGGTCGTTCACCTCGAGCAGCATCAGCGGTCGCGCCCCATCCGCGGGTTGAGCACGGCCTCGACCGCGCGGCCGATCATGGTGAAGCCGAGCACGACGATGAGAATGGCCACGCCGGGCGGCAACAGGTACCACCACGCGCCGGCCGACACCGCGCCCTGCCGGAAGGCGAGGAACAGCATGCCGCCCCACGACACCTCGGTCGGGTTGCCGAGGCCGAGGAACGTCAGCGTGGTGGCGGTGAGGATCGCGCTGGCCACCGTCAGCGTCGCCGACACCAGGATCAACGGGGTGACGTTGGGCAGCACGTGCCGCGTCATGATCTGGACGTTGCCGGCGCCGAGCACCTTCGCCCGCTCGATGAACGGCCGCGCCTCGACGGCCAGGGTCTGCGCGCGCACCAGCCGCGCGGTGGTCGTCCACGAGGTGAGCGCGATGGCGATGATCACCGACCAGTCGCCGTCACCGATCTGCGCCGAGAGCGCGATGGCGAACGGCAGCTGCGGCAGGGCGATGAACCAGTCGGTCACCATCATCAGCCCGCGGCCGATCAGGCCCTGGAAGTGACCGGCCATCAGCCCCACCACGGTGCCGAGAACGAGCGTCAGCACGGTAGCGGCCAGGCCGATGACCAGCGACGGGCGGGCGCCCCAGATGGTCAGCAGCAGGACCGACCGGCCGTCCTGGTCGGTGCCGAGCGGGAACGCGGAACTGGGCGCCGCCAGGGCGGGTCCGGTCGCCTTGGTGACGTCCAGGTCGGCGGGGTGGATGAACAGGGGTGCGGCCAGCGCCAGGCCGCAGAACACGATGAGGACGATGGCCCCGGCGCCCGCGGTGGGCATCCGGACGAGACGGTGCAGCGTGTAGCGAGCCCCGCGGGCGGACCCGAGCGCGACGGGCACCGGGCCGGCGACCGCGGTCACTGGGCCCGCACCCGCGGGTCGAGCAACCGGTACACGAGATCGGCGAACAGGTTCATGACGATCACCGACGTGCAGAAGAACAGGAACGTGCCCTGTAGCAGCTGGACGTCGGGGATGCGCAGCGCGTCGTAGGTCAGGCCACCGAGGCCGGGCCAGGAGTAGATGGTCTCCACGGTGATCGCCCCGCCGACCACCGACCCGAGCTGCAGGAAGATCACCGTCACCGACGGCAGCAGCGCGTTGGGCAGGGCGTGCCGGCGGCGCACCACGTCGTCGCGCAGCCCCTTCGCCTTGGCCGTGAGCAGGTACGGGCTGCCGAGCTCGTCGATGATCGACGAACGCATGATCGTCACGTACTGCGCGAAGACGACGAGCACCAGCGTGCCGGCGGGCAGGATCAGGTGCTTGCCCACGTCGAGGGCGTGGGTCAGCCAGCCGCCGGACAGGTTGGGGGTGCTCATGTACGTGGTGGGCAGGAACCCGGGGATGGGCCCGACGCCGACCGCGAAGACCACGAGCAGGATCAGCCCGAGCCAGAACGTCGGCACCGACCACAGCGTGATGGAGATGCCCGAGGCGAGGCGGTCGAACAGGCTGCCGGCGCGCCAGCCCGAGCGGGCGCCCAGCCACAGGCCGAGCACCACCGAGATGACGGTGGCGGTGCCGACCAGCAACACGGTGGGCCAGATGTGGCTGGCGATGAGCGAGGCCACGGACTGGCGGTAGGTGTAGGAGTAGCCGAGCCGCAGGTGGACCAGGTTGTCGAGGTAGCGGACGAACTTCTCCCACAGTGGCAGGCCGACGCCGAACTGGTGGCGCAGGTCGGCCAGCTGCTTCGGGGTGACCGGCTGGCCGCGGGTGGCCGTGCGCACCGGGTCGGACGGGATGGCGTTGAACAGCAGGAAGCCGATGACCAGGGTGACGAAGATGCTGATCAGCGCGGTGAGCATCTTGGCGCCGAGGTAGCGCCAGAACGCCGCCCGCTGCCCGCCGCCGCCCGAGGTCCTCGGGTCGGCGCCGGAGCGGCCGAAGTCGGCAACCGCCCCGGTGGCGGCGGCGGACGGGATGGTCATGGGATCACGCGCGGTCCGCGGCGCCGGACCGGCGGCGCAGCACCACGATCAGCCCCACGCCGACGACCACGACGACCGCGATGACGATGCCGATGATCAGGCCGGTGCTGCTGCCCGAGTCACTCGACGACGAGGCCGGCTTCGCCGTGCGCCAGCCCAGCTTGTAGTTCTGGTACGGGTAGAAGCCCTGCGCGTTCTTGGCGCCGGTGATGAAGTTGTGGTTGGCCTCCTTGCGGATCGCGGCCAGGTCGTTCTGGTAGTAGAGGATGATGTCGTCGTTGGCCCGGTAGAGGATCTGCTGCATGTCCTTGACGTCCTGCGAGCGCTTCGTCTGGTCGAATTCCTGCTCCTGCGCGGCGTAGAGCTGGTCGTAGCGCTTGTCGCAGAAGAAGGCGTCGGTCTGGCCGCCGTTGGCCTTGTCGTCGGGCAGCACGCCGCAGGTCTGGATGCCGAGCAGGTACGTGGGGTCGGGCGAGGTGCCCCAGCCGTCCATGAGCATGTCCCAGTCGCCCTTGGACAGGTTCTGGTTCAGGGCACTGTTGCTCTGTGACTGGATGTTCAGCTTGATCCCGATCGACTTCATCCAGCCGACGAGGTAGCCGGCGATCTGCGTGTCGGTGACCTCGTCGGAGTGGATGCCCAGCCGGAAGCTCAGCGGCTTGCCGGTCTTCGGGTCCTTGCGGATCCCGTCCGGACCCTTGCGGTACCCGGCCTGGTCGAGCAGCTGGTTCGCCTTGGCCGGGTCGTACCCGCTCGTCGCGTTCGCCGGTGGCGTCCAGTGGTACAGCGGGAAGGCGGGCGGCAGGTAGCCCGAGCCGACCTGGCCGAGCCCGTCGAGCACCTTCTTCACCAGCGTGGCGCGGTTGATGCCGTACGCGATCGCGGTGCGCACCCTCTGGTCGCCGAGCAGCGGGTTGCCGGTGCCCAGCTTCTTGCCCGTCTTCGACTTCGCGCCCGGGTTGACCTCCACACCGGTCCACCGGAAGCCGACCTGCTGGTAGGTGTAGAGCGACTTGTCCTTCTCCAGCGACGTGTACTCGGCCGCGGTCAGCTTGTCGACCTGGTCGACCTCACCGGTCTTCAGCGCGTCGACCGCGGCGTTGATGTCCTTGTAGGTCTGCAGGATCAGGGTGTCGACCTTCGGTGCGCCGAGGAAGAAGTCCTTGTTCGCCTTGAGCGTCGCGAACTGGTCGGTCTGGTAGCCGGTGAGCCGGAACGGCCCGTAGCCCACCACCGGCAGCTCGGTGTTCTTCTCGGTGCCGAGCGACTTCACCCGCGACGCCCAGATGTGTTTCGGCACGATCGGGATGTACACCGAGAGCAGCATGTTGGCCTGCGGCTTCTTCGTCTTGATGACCACGGTGTTCTTGTCGGGCGCGGTGACCGAGGCGAAGTTGGTCAGCAGCTGGGCGTTCGCCGTGCCGGCGGTGCTGTTGTGCATGATCAGGTTGAACGTCCAGGCCGCGTCGTCGGCGGTGATCGGCTTGCCGTCGCTCCACTTCAGCCCGGGGTGCAGGTGGAACGTCCAGGTCAGCTTGTCCGCGGAGGTGTCCCACTTGTCGGCGAGGTAGTGCGTGAAGTTCGACTTCGCGTCGTACCAGTCGAGCGACGGGTAGATGGAGGCGATGGTGTCGAGGTCGGGGTCGAGGTTGGCGAGGAAGGGGTTGAAGGTGGCGCCGTGCTCGTTGATGCCGATCTTGAGCGTGCTGCCGGACGCCGCCGCCGCCGGCTGTGCGGGCAGCGCGGCGGTGAGCCCGGCCAGGGCGGTCAGCGCCGCGGCCGCGCAGGCCGCCGCCATCCGTCGCGTCGTGGTCAACCTCATCGGGACTCCTCCTCGTCGGGTCGGCCGGGTGCCGACCGCAGATAGGTGTCGAACACCCGCACGCCGAACTGCAGGTCGTCGACGGGGACGCGCTCGTCCACGCCGTGCACGTACTTGTCCACCGGGAACCCCGCCGGCAGCCGGCCGGGGGTGAAGCCGTAGCAGTCGATGCCGATCGCGCCGAACGCCTTGGCGTCGGTGCCGCCGCCCATGACGTAGGGCAGCACGAGCCCGTCGGGGTCGTAGGCCCGGACGGCGTCGGCCATGAGCGCGAACTCGGCGCTCTCGTGCGACGACCCGACCGGCGCGGCCCAGCTGTCGAACTCGCGGGTGACCCCGGGCGGCAGCAGCGCGTCGACGGTGGCGAAGAACTCCTCCTCGAGGCCGGGCAGGATGCGCCCGTCGACGTGGGCCACCGCCTCGGAGGGGATGACGTTGACCTTGTAACCGGCCTCGAGCATGGTCGGGCTCAGCGAGTTGGACAGCGTGCGCTCGACCAGCTTCGCGGCGTCGCCGAGGCGCGCCAGGCTCGCCGGGTCGCGCGGATCGACCTCGACGCCGAGCCGCTCGCCCACGCCGGACAGCAGCGCGCGCACGGTGGGGATCTCGCGCACCGGCCACTCGATCGCGGCCAGTGCGGCGACCGTACGCGCCAGTACGGCGACGGCGTTGTCGGGCACCCGGCGCGAACCGTGGCCGGCCGTGCCGCGGGCGGTGAGCTTCATCCAGGCACTGCCCCGCTCCCCGGTGGCGATGGCGTACAGGCCGCTGCCGTCGGGCAGCCGGATCAGCCCGCCGCCCGATTCACCGATCGCCGACACCACGCCGTCGAACAGCTCGCGGTGCTGCTGGGCCAGGAAGCCGGCGCCGTAGCGCCCGGTGTCCTCCTCGTCGGCCACGAAGGCGAGCACGATGTCGCGCTGCGGCCGCTCGCCGCGGCGGGCGAAGTTGCGGGCCGAGGCCAGCATCATGGCGTCGAGGTTCTTGATGTCCAGCGCACCGCGGCCCCACACGTGCCCGTCGCGCACCTCGCCGCCGAACGGGTCGAAGCTCCAGTCCTGCGCGGCCGCGGGCACGACGTCGAGGTGGCCGTGGACCAGCAGCGCCGGCAGCGACGGATCGGTGCCGGCGATGCGCACGACCGTGCTGGCCCGGCCCGGCTCCGACTCGAGCACCACCGGCTCGTAGCCGCAGTCGGTGAGTTCGCCGGCCACCCACTCGGCGGCCTCGCGCTCGCCGTTGGACTTGCCGTCGCCGTAGTTCGACGTGTCGAAGCGGATGAGCCGGGCGCAGTCGTCGACCACGTCCTGCTCGAGGGTTCGGGGGGCCGTCACGTGTCGCTCCCGTCCTGGTCGTACCAGCCGAGGTCGGCGGCGAAGCGCTCCCGGACGCGGGCCCGGCGGCCGGCGTGCCTGGCCCCGCCGGCGGCCAGGGCGGCCACCGTGTGCCCGATGGCCGTGACCGCGGTCGGGGAGTGCGTCGCCGTGTCGCTGCGGGTGACGACGCGCAGGATGTGCGTGGCGTGCGGGCACACCGGGCTGTCGTCGCTGTCGGTCACGGCCACGACGGTGGCGCCGATGCGGGCGAAGTATTCGGCGATGCGCACCGTGTTGCGGCTGTAGCGGCGGAAGCAGAACACGGTGAGCGAGTCGCGCGAGGTGGCGTCGCCGACAGCGGCGAGCATGGCCCCGGACGTCGGCTCGACGAGCGAGACGTTGCCCAGCGCGGTGCCCAGGTCGGCGGCGAGCAACTGCGCGTAGCCGCGCGACTTGATGTCGCCGAACACCCAGCGCCGGCGGCTGGCCAGCAGCGCCCGGGCAGCCAGCTCCAGCGCGCCGGAGGCCTGCAGCGACCGCAGGGTCTCGGCGAGGTTGGCCTGCTCGCGGTGCAGCACGTGCTCGAGGTCGCGGCGCCCCACCGCGGCGGTGCCGACGTCGTGCGCGATGCGTAGGTCCGGGGCGCGCAGCGGTGCGCCCAGCTCGCGCGAGGCGTGCCGGCGCAGGTCCTCGAGGTCGGCGAAGCCCGCGGCCGCAAGCACCCGGTCGAGGGTGGCGACGTTGGCGTCGGCGCCGCGCAGCAGGGGAGCGGTGCGCCGCTCCAGCGCGCGCGGCCAGTCGCGGGCCAGGGCATCGACGAGGCGGCGACTGTCGGCGTCGAGCAGCCCGGCCGCGGCCCGCAGCAGCGTGAGCGTGGGCGTGGGCGGGTAGGGGTTGCGGGCCTGCGCCCGCCCCGCCGCCATCGTCGCCGACATCCCGCTCCTGGTTGTGGAATCGATTTCCTTTGGTCAGGGCATAAAGGTGGTTCACCCTGCTTTACGTATCTTGTCCGTTAGGCATACTGTCACCGCATGCCGCGGGCAACAACCCCCGTATCGCCGGCACGGTCGGCGGCCGGCGGGAACGACGAGGGCGCGGCCACCCTGGCCCGGATCGGGGCGCGGCTGGCCGCCGCGCGGCGTGCCCACGGCCTCACGCTGGCCGCGGCGGCCGCGCGCAGCGGCCTGTCCCCGGCCTACGTCAGCCAGATCGAAACGGGTGCGGCCAACCCCACCGTGCGCGCCCTGGCCAGCCTGGCCGCGGCGGTGGACAGCGACCTCGGGCAGACGATGAGCGCCGACGCGGCCCGGGCGGCGCAGCCGGAACCCGGCGCGTTCAGCGCGTATCACGGCCGGGCCGCGCGGGCCCTCGACGCGAGCGGCGTGCGCGGCGTGTGGGACCGCAGCGCGGACGGCGCCCGGTTGCTGCACGCGCGCATCCTGCACGCAGAAGCCGGTGACCACGGCGCGGCCGTGCGGCACCGCGGCGAGGAATACGTGCTCGTCCTGCGCGGCACCTGCACGCTGCACCTCGGCCCCGACGCGCGCACCCTCAACGCCGGCGACTCGTGCCACTTCGCCGCCGATCAGCCGCACCACCTCTCGGCCATCAGCGGCGATCTCACCCTCTCCGTGGTCATGAGCGAGCCCGGCGCATGAGGGCAGCGCGCTCGCTGGCCCGCCCGCCGGCGCTCGTGCCCGGCGATCATGTGGCCGTCGTGGCCGCCAGCAGCCCGGTGCCGGCCGACCGTCTCGAACTCGGGCTGCAGACGCTGCGCTTCGCCGGCCTCGAACCGGTGGTGCTGCCGTCGGCGCGGGCGACGGGCACGGTGCGTACGTACCTGGCCGGCACCGACGCCCAGCGTTCCGGCGACCTCACCGATGCCCTGCTCGACCCGCAGGTCGCCGGCGTCCTGTTCGCGCGCGGCGGCGTCGGTGCGCAGCGCATGCTGGAGACCCTCGACTGGTCGCGCTTCGCCGGGGTGGCGCCGAAAGTGCTGAGCGGGTTCTCCGACGTCACCGCCGTCCTCGAGGCCGTGGCGGTGCGGCTCGGCTGGGCCACGGTGCACGCGGCCATGCTCACCAGCAACGGCCCCGGTACGCAGTACTCCCTCGCCTCCCTGCTGCGCATGCTCATGGCGCCGGAGCGCGCCACCCAACTGGAGTTCCGCCAGTCGCGCCCGGTGGTCGGCGGCCGGGCGCGCGGCGTGACGCTCGGCGGCAACCTGTGCCTGCTCACGTCCTCCCTCGGCACCTCGACGTCGCGGCCGGCCGACGGCGGCATCCTGCTGCTGGAGGACGAGTCCGAGGAGGACTACCGGGTCGACCGGATGCTCACCCAGCTGCGCCGCTCCGGCTACCTCGACGGCGTGGCCGGCATCGTGGCCGGGTCGTTCAGCAACTGCGGACCGCCGGAGGTGATCGAGGACATCCTCAACGAGCGCCTCGGCCACCTCGGCGTGCCGATGATCGTCGGCGCCGACATCGGCCACGGCGGGCCCAACCAGGCCTTCCCGATCGGCATCGCCGCCGAGTTGGACGCCGATGCCGGGACGGTGCGCCTGCTCGACCCACCGCTGGTGCCGAGGACATGAGCGAGCTCGATCTGCTGCTGCGCGGCGGCCTGGTCGTCGACGGCACGGGTGCGCCGGCCGGGGCCGCGGACGTCGGGGTGGCCGGCGGGCGCGTGGCGCACCTCGCGCCGCCGTCGCCCGACCCGCCCGCCGCGCGCGAGGAGGTCGACTGCACCGGCCTCGTGGTCGGGCCGGGCTTCGTCGACCTGCACTCGCACGCCGACTTCACCCTGGCCGACGCGCCGGCGGCCGAGACGCAGCTGGCCCAGGGCGTGACGACGCTGGTCGTGGGCAACTGCGGCTTCGCGCCGTTTCCGGTCGGCCGCGACGGGCCGGCCGCGCTGCGGCGCCAGGCCGGCTTCCTCGCCGACCCGATGGACTGGGACTGGACCGACGCGCGCGGCTTCGCCGACTCGCTCGACCGGGCCGGGCCGGGGGTGAACGTCGTGCTGCAGGCCGGCCACCACGCGCTGCGCACGGCGGTCGTGGGCAACGCCGACCGTGCGGCCACGCCGGCCGAGCTAGCCGCCATGTGCGCGCTGCTCGAGGCCGCCGCCGACGACGGCGTCTTCGGCTACTCCACCGGCCTGATCTACGCACCCGGGCGGTTCGCGCACCGCGACGAGCTCTTGGCCCTGGCCCGCACCGCCGCCCGGCGGGACCTGCTCTACAGCACCCACGTGCGGGACGAGACGAGCGACGTCGTCGCCGCGCTCGGCGAGGCGATCGACACCGCGAACGAGGCCGGCGTGCGGCTCGAGGTCTCGCACCTCAAGGCGATGGGCCGGGCCGCGCACGGCAGCGCGCCGCGGCTGCTCGAGCTCGTCGACGGGGCGGCGGTGCGCGGGCAGGACGTGGCCGCAGACGTCTACCCGTTCACCGCGTCGTCCACGACGCTGGCCTCGCGGCTGCCGTCCTGGGTGCTCGACGGGGGCAGCGACGCGCTCGTGCACCGGCTGGCCGACCCCGGCGCCCGTCGCGCGGCCGCCGACGCGCTGCGCGCCCGCATCCCGGCCGAGGTCGACCCCGACGGCGTCATGATCGCGGGGCTGCCACCGGGTCGCTACCGCGACGCGATCGGGCTCTCGGTGGCCGAACTCGCCCGCCGCGAGGGGCGCGACGCCGCCGAGACCGTGCTCGACCTGCTCGCCGCGCACCACGGCCAGGTGTCGATCGTGAACCACTCCATGGCCGACGCCGATCTCGAAACGATCATGACCCACCCGCGGGTCAGCATCGCCAGCGACGGGTCGATCATGCGGGCCGAACCGCCGGCCGGCGGCGGGGGCCTGCCGCACCCGCGCAGCTTCGCCACGGCCGCGTCGACCCTCGGTCACTACGTGCGCGAACGCGGTCTGCTCACCGTCGAGCAGGCCGTGCACAAGATGTCCGGCCTGCCGGCGTCGCGGATCGGGTTGACCGACCGGGGTGTGCTGCGGCCCGGCGCCGTGGCCGACGTGGCGGTCTGGGACCCCGGCCGCGTCGCCGCGCGCGCCACCTACCGCGACCCGTGGCGGCTCGCGACCGGCGTCGAGCACGTGCTCGTCGGCGGCGCCTTCGCCCGGCGCGACGGACACCCGGACCCGCACCACCGCGGGCGGGTCCTGCGCCGCACCGGCGCAGCGACGACAAGGGGGAGAACCCGATGACCGCTGCCGTTGACGCCCCGGCGCAGCCCACACCGCGGGAACGATCCGGACGCCGCTCGCAACGCGTCGCGGCGGTGCTGTTCGGCGCCACGCTCGTCCTCGCGATCGTCTTCGCCGTCCGCGGCGGCCACGCCGGCGCGTGGGGGCTGGCGCCGATCCTGCTCTACGCCGCCCTCGCGCTGGCCGGCGTCGACGTCGTGCTCGCCACCATCGGCGCGCTGGTGGTCGCCGCGGTGATGACCCGCACCACGCTGCTGCCGCTCGGCGCGCAGATGGCCACGTCGCTGGGCGCCTTCACCACCACCATCGGCGTGATCATCCTGCTCGGGGCCGCGCTCGGGCAGGTCGCCCAGCGCACCGGCGCGGCCGAGGCGCTGGTCGGGACGATCATGAACGCGATCGGGTTGCGGACCCGGACCCGGGTGCAGCTCGGGGTGATGGCCAGCGCGCTGGTCATCGTCGGCGCCCTGGGCACGCTGGCCGGCGGCAACGCCATCCTGGCGCCGATCATCATCCCGATCTGCGCGCGCACGAAGTGGCGTCCGGCCGCCGTCGCCGCGATGCTGCACGGCGCCGGCGCGGTGGGCCTGTTCGTCGGGCCGTTCAGCCCGCCGTGCGTCACCGTGCGGGCGGCCACGCACATGTCCTACGGCACGTACCTGGTGCAGGCCGGCCTGCCCCTGGGCGCGGTCGTGCTGGTGACGTCGTTCGTCATGACGCGCGTCATCCAGCACCGGGCGACGGTCGAGTACACCGAGGACGACGCGGCCGAGGACGCCTCCGTCGATGCCGGCTCGGCGAGGGCGAAGCAGTCGGCCGCGGTCTTCGTGCTCAGCCTCGTCGGCCTCACCGTGTACGGCATCGTGGTCAAGGCCGAGTTCACCTACGCGATCATCGTGATGATCGCGACGATGGCACTGACCGGCCTGGCCGGCCGGCTGGGTGCCGAGCAGATCCTGCAGACCGCGTTCGAGGGTGCCAAGCGGCTCATCTGGCTGTTCTTCCTCTTCTGGCTGCTCGACCCGCTGCTGGAGCTGGTCAACAAGACCGGCGCCTTCCAGTCGATCTACAACTCGCTGCAGCCGACGTTGAAGTCCGCCGGCGCGTTCGCCTTCCTGCTGCTGGTGCTCGTCCTCGGTTTCGCGCACGCCGTGCCGGGAGCGGCGGTGGCGCAGGTCGTGCTGCTGAACAAGCTGTTCGGCTCGATCGTCGTGGCCTTCGCCGTGCCGGCCGGCGCGTGGGCCCTGGTGCTGCTGGCCGTCTCGCAGGTCGACCAGCACGGGCCGGTGCCCGGCGCGGACATGATCGGGCAGATGGGCCTGGCCCGCTCGTCCAACCTGCGGTTGATGCTCGCGCACGGCATCGCGGTGCTGCTCACCGGCACCGCGGTCATCGTGGTCATCCTCGCCTTCCGCACGTGACGGCCGTCTGGGCGGCACGCGACCTGCGCACCGGCGCCCGGCACAGCGGAGCCGGCGCCGGCGCCGACGTGCCGACGGTGGCGGCGTCGCTGATCAAGCTGCCGATCCTGCTGGCCGTGCTGCGCGCGGTCGACGCGGGCTCGCTGCGCCTCGACGCCGAGTTGCCGCTCGACGCGCGGCACCGGGTCGGCGGCAGCGGCTGGCTCACCGACGCCGACGTGCGCAGCGCGAGCGTCGAGACGCTGGCCCGGGCGATGATCGACTCCAGCGACAACGCCGCCACCAACGTGCTGCTGGACGCGCTGGGATACGGCGAGGTGGACGCCGCCGCCGCGGCCGCCGGCCTGTCGGGCACCACGCTGGGGCGGCACATGATGGACGCCGCGGCCCGCGCGGCCGGCCGGGAGAACCTGATCACCGCGCACGACGCCTGTGCGGCGCTCGCCGCGCTGGTCACCGGCACCCTGCTCGCCCCGGCGTCGCGGGCGCTGGCGGCCTCGGCGCTGCGCGACCAGCACACGCCGGGCGTGCTGCCGGAGCTCGTGCCCGCCGGCTGCGTGCTCGGGCACAAGACCGGCGAGCTCGACGGCGTGCGGCACGACGCCGGCGTGCTCTGGCGCGACGGTGCCCCTCTGGTGGCGGTGGCCGTCCTGGGCACCGGCGGGAGCGATGCCGACCTGCTGGCCCAGACCCGCGCCGCGGCCGTGACCGCCCTGGCCGCGCTCGACCTGCCCTGACCCGTGGCCGCCGCCCCACCCGCCCGTCCGCCCCACCCGCCCGTCCGCCCCACCCGCCCGTTCTGATCAGTGGTGCGGTTCAACACGGAGTGGTGCGAAATAGCGCACCACTGACGCGAGAACGCACCACTGACCAGAACGGGACGGGCAAGGCCGGGCGCTGCTCAGGCGCGCAGGGCGGCCAGGAACTGCTCGTGCAGGCGGCCGTTGCTCGCGGCGGCGTTGCCCTGGTGCACGCCGTCGACGCCGTCCAGGCCGGTGAACCGGCCGCCGGCCTCGGTGACCACCGGCGCGAGCGCCACCATGTCCCACAGCGACAGGTCGGGCTCGGCGGCGAGATCGACCGCGCCCTCGGCCACCAGCATGTAGGACCAGAAATCGCCGTAGCCGCGGGTCCGCCACACCCGGTCGGTCAGCGCCACGAACGCGTCGCGGCGCCCGACGTCGGCCCAACCGCCGAGCGAGGCGTAGGACAGGCTGGCGTCCTCGAGGGTGCGCACCTGCGACACCGCGAGCAGCCGTGCCTCGCCGCCGAGCGCGGTGGCCCAGGCGCCCAGGCCGCGAGCCGCCCACCAGCGCCGGCCGAGAGCCGGGGCCGACACCACGCCCACCGTGGCGTCGTCCCCGTCGAGCAGGCCGATCAGCGTCGCCCACACCGGCACCGAGCGCACGTAGTTCTTCGTGCCGTCGATGGGGTCGATGACCCAGCGGCGACGCCCGCCGCCGGTCGAGCCGAACTCCTCGCCGGACACGGCGTCGTCGGGCCGCTCGACGGCCAGCACGTCACGCAGCGCCCGCTCCACGGCGCGGTCGGCGTCACTGACCGGGGTCAGGTCGGGCTTGGCCTCCACGACCAGGTCGGCGGCACCGAATCGGGCCGTGGTGATCACGTCCGCAGCGTCGGCCAGCCGGCGGGCGAGATCGAGATCGGCGGCGTACTCGGGCACCCGCGCAGGCTACGGCAGTAGCGTGCCGGGCATGGCGGGTGCAGCGCAGCGGGCCGGGGTACCGCCGTTCCACGTGATGCGGGTGCTGGCCGCGGCGAACGCGCGGCGCGCGGCCGGGTTGCCGGTGGTCGACCTGTCCGCGGGCCAGCCGGCCACCCCGGCACCGGCAGCCGTGCGCGCCGCCGCTCGTGCCGCCCTCGACGCCGACCGCATCGGTTACACGCCCGCGCTAGGCCTGCCCGCCCTGCGCGAAGCCATCGCCGACCATTACCGGCATACCGCCGGCCTCGCCGTCGACCCGCGGCAGGTGGCCGTCACCACCGGGTCGTCCGGCGGGTTCCTGCTGTCCTTCCTGGCCGCGTTCGACCCGGGCGACACCGTCGTGCTCGCGCGCCCCGGCTACCCGGCCTACCGCAACGTGCTCACCGCGCTGGGCTGCCGGGTGGTCGAGCTGCCGTGCGACGCCGCCACCCGTTACCAGCCCACCGTGGCCCAGCTCGACGCCCTGCCCGAGCCGCCGGCCGGGTTGATCGTTGCGAGCCCGGCCAACCCCACCGGCACCATGGTGGACGCCGCAGGCCTGGCCGCCCTCGCCGCCTGGTGCGTCGCGCACGGCACCCGGCTGATCAGCGACGAGATCTATCACGGCATCACCTACGGCGAGCCCGGCGCGTGCGCCTGGACGACGGCCCGCGCGGCCGTCGTCGTCAACTCCTTCTCGAAGTACTTCTCCATGACCGGCTGGCGCATCGGCTGGCTGCTGGTGCCCGACGACCTGCTCGACGCCGTGGACCGGCTGTCCGGCAACTTCACGATCTGCCCGCCGGCGCTGTCGCAACTCGCGGCGACGGCCGCCTTCGACGCCTACACCGAACTCGACGCCAACGTCACGCGCTACGCCGCGAACCGCGAGCTGCTGCTGCGTGAACTGCCGCGCATCGGGCTCGACCGAATCGCCCCGCCCGACGGCGCGTTCTACGTCTACGCCGATGTCTCCCGCTACACCGACGACTCGCTGAGCTGGTGCGCGCGGCTGCTCGACGAGGCCGGCGTCGCCGTCGCCCCCGGCGTCGACTTCGACCCCGTCGACGGAGAGCGGTTCCTGCGCCTGTGCTTCGCCGGCGACGGCGACGACCTCATGCGAGCGGTCGCGCTCATGGGCGATTGGTTCACTCACCAGCACCCGTTGTAGACCCGCAGCTGGATCGTTCCAGGGCCGCACGATCCATCCGACGCCGACGACGATCGCGACGAGCCGAGCGGGTCATCGGGCGCACAGTGTGTCAATCCGGCTCGTCCCCCGGCTCACCGTGCCAAACCGGGGTACTGCCTTGACCGGCTTTCATCACTGATCCATAGTGACCGAGCGCCGATCGGCGGCAATTCTTCACCTTGCTCCTGATGGAGGCTTTATGTCCGCGCGCGCAAAAGCGACGGCTGCGGGGGTGGCGGTCGTGACCGCCGCGGCCCTGTGCACCGTCGAGCTCGCAACCTCTTCTGCGGTGTCGGCGTCGCCGGCCTCCAGCGCCAAGCCGCAGTCGGTGATCGTCGTCCTGCGCGATCAGCTGCGCGACAAGCCGGCCACGAAGGCGCACGTCGCCGCTCGTCGCGCCGCCGCTCTCGCCGCCCAGGACGCGCTCGTGCAGCGCGCCGACCGCCGGGCGGCCCGCAAGGCCACGAAGGTGCACCACTACACGGCCGTGAACGCCGTGTCCCTGACCGTGTCGCCGACCGAGCTCGCCGGCCTGTCCGCCGACCCCGCGGTCGCCTCGGTCATCCCCAACAGCAAGGTCGCCTTCGCGCCGAGCGCGCCGCAGGAGAAGACCGGGGTGACGGCCGGCGCGCAGTCGATCGGCGACCCGCCGTCGACACAGATCTGCCCCACCGACCCTTCGCGGCCGCTGCTCGAGCCCGAGGCGCTCCAGGACACGAACACCGCGTCCGACGACCCGACGGCGAAGACCGCGCAGCAGCTGACCGACGGCAGCGGCGTCAAGGTCGCCTACCTGGCCGACGCCATCAACCCCGACAACCCGGACTTCATCCGGCCCGACGGCTCGCACGTGATCACCGACTACCAGGCCTTCTCCGCCGACGGTCCGACCCCGGACCAGGGCGGCGCCGAGGCCTACGGTGACGCCTCCTCGATCGCCGCGCAGGGCCTCGTCGCCCACGACCTGTCGACGTTCGTGAACCCGGCCTACCCGCTGCCGGCCGGCTGCAACATCCGCATCCTAGGCATGTCGCCGGGCGCCAGCATCGTCGCACTGAAGATCGACTTCTTCACGACCTCGATCATCCAGGCCATCGACTACGCGGTGAGCACGGACCATGTGGACGTCATGAACGAGTCCTTCGGCGGATCCCCGATCCCCGACGCCGCCGCCCGCAGCGCCATCTCGATGTTCAACGACGCCGCCGTCGCCGCCGGCACCACCGTGACCGTGTCCTCCGGCGACGCCGGCACCACGAGCACGATCGGCAACCCGGCCACCGACCCGAACATCATCTCCGTGGCCGCGAACACCAACTCCCGCGGCTACGCGCAGACCGGGTACGCCGGCGCGCGGTACTTCAGCAACGGCCACTGGGTCAACGACGAGATCTCCTCGCTGTCCTCCGGCGGCTTCACGCAGCGGGGCGGCACCGTCGACCTCACCGCACCCGGCGAGGCCGGCTGGGCGGTCTGTGACGCGGGCGCCCCCGAGTGCACCAACTACCGCGGCGGGCACTCGGACTTCCAGCTCTTCGGCGGCACCAGCCAGTCGGCACCGCTGACCGCGGGCGCCGCGGCCCTGGTCATCTCGGCCTACCGCTCGACGCACGGCGGCGCCTCGCCGTCGCCCGCGCTGGTGAAGACGCTGCTGACCAGCACCGCCACGGACCTCGACCTGCCGACGTACGAGCAGGGCGCGGGCCTCCTCGACTCGCGCGCAGCGGTCGAAGCGGCGCTGACCTATCCCGGCGCGGACACCTCGTCCCTGCCGGCCGACGTCAGCTCGAACGTCGCGCTGTCGACCGACCGGCTCGAGATCTCGGGCGCACCGGGCAGCACGCACAAGGTGAGTGTCGGTGTCCGCAACGTCGGGACGCAGCCGCTGACCGTGACTAACGCAGCGCGGGACTACTCCGACGTCGCTCAGTCGACGACCACCACGGCCCTCGACTCCACCGCGGACCCGACCTTCCCGTACCCCACAAACGGCGCGCCGTGGGCCTACAAGAAGGTCACGTTCAACGTTCCGGCCGGCACCGACCGCTACGCGGCACAGATGGTCTGGCAGGGCGCGGCCAAGATTATCGGCACGACCCGGGTTACCCCGGTCGTCCGCCTGACGCTGCTGGACCCGTCTGGTGCGTTCGTCGCCAACAGCCGGCCGCAGGGCGGCGCCGTCTCGGCGAACTACGCCAACGTCGACGTCCGCAAGCCGGCTGCCGGTACGTGGACGGCGGTGATCTACACCGCGGCTGGTGCCTCCGGCTACACGGGCAACGTCAGCCTGCGGGTCACCGACCAGCAGGAGGTGCCGGTCGGCACGGTGCGCACCCCGGTGCTGAACCTGGCGCCGGGCGAGACAGGCACGGTCACGGCGACGTTCACCACGCCGGCCAACGGGGACACCTCGTACGCGCTCACGGTGGCCAGCTCCGACGGTCACCAGGTCGCGGTTCCGGTGATCATGCGGGCCGTGGTGCCGATCGTCGGTGGGCAGGGCACGTTCAGCGGGACCATCACCGGCGGCAACGCCCGCGCCGGATCGGCCGCGCAGGTGCTCACCTACGCGTTCGACGTGCCGAAGGGCCAGCGCGACGTGAGCGTCGGCGTCCAGCTCGCCGACAACCCGAACTACACGCTCCAGGGCGTCCTGGTCGACCCTCGGGACGAGGTCCACGCGATCGACAGCAATTCCTACAGCAGCGACCCGTTCACCCTGTCCGGTCGCGGCCTCGGCCTGCAGCTGACCGCGGCCAATCCGGTGCCCGGTCGCTGGCGGGTGATCGTCCTCGTGGTGAATCCGGTGCCCGGCACGAACTTCACCGAGGGGGTGGCCGGGACGATCGCTCTGAACGCGACCGACATCACCTCGGTCGGCCTCCCGGACTCCACGGACACCGTGTTGCCGGCCGGTCAGCCGACCACCGCGCAGGTCAAGGTCCACAACACCGGAATCGCGCCGATCGACGTGCAGGTGGATCCGCGGACGAAGGGCAGGTCGACCATGCAGTTGACGTCGCCGTTCGGCCCGCAGTCCTTCGAGCTGCCCGCTCACGCAGCGCCGACGTTCCTGGTTCCGCCGGGCACGCAGTCGCTGACCGCGAGGTCGGTGTCGGACGTGCCGAGCATCGTGGAACTGACCCCGGGCCCCCAGGGCATCGACGTCGTCGGTGACCTGCCGGCAGCGCAGAACGGCAGCACGGTCTCGACGGCAACCGTCGGCGAGGGCAAGCGGGACACGGTCTCGAGCGGTGTCTGGTACACCGACGTCAACGAGGTCGGTCCCGTCGGGCCCGAAGGCGCGCCGACGGGGACCTCGACGGTCTCGTTGAGCGCGAAGACGCCGGCGTTCGACCACTCGGTCACCTCCTCGACCGGCGACTTCTGGGCGGCCGTGACCGACCCGAGCGCCGATCTGGGCAGCCCGGTGATCATTCAGCCGGGCGAGACCGCCACCATCACGGTGACGATCAACCCGACCGCGCCGCCGGGGACGAAGGTGAACGGGCAGCTGTTCGTGTACACACCTCCGTCGTTCGCCTACTCCACCTTCAACACGACCGGCGACACACTGCAGTCGCTGCCGTACAGCTACACGGTGGGTCCCGCCAGCTGACCTGGTTGCGGTAGAACGGCCGAACGGCCGGTGATGCGGCCACGCATCACCGGCCGTTCGCCGTTGCCGGAACGTTCGACCGCCGCGACCATGGGGCGCGGAGTCAAGCGCGGACGACGAATCCCGCCTGCGCCGGTCGGTCGGGCAACCCGCTCAGGCCAGCAGGTCGGCCAGCGGCGTCTCGGCGGCCGCATGCGCCGGCCGGGTGATGTAGCAGTCGGCGTGGAACCAGCCGCCGGACTCCTTGCCCGTCGGGTCGAGGCCGCGGGCGACGACGTCGTGCAGGGCGGCCTCCTGCTCGTCGTCGGAGGCGAAGCGTCGCTGGACGAAGGTGCGGTCGGGCACCTGCTCGGTGACCAGCCCGAACCCGTCGAGGGTGTGGGCGATCTCGTCGTAGGCGAACTCGCGCAGCACCCACACCGCGAGCCACAGGTCGTCGGGACGGGCGGTGGCGGCGACGACACGCTCGAACGTCGGCGCGCCGACGTAGCCGACCCCGCCGGTGCACACGACCATGCCGACGTCGCGCAGCCCGGTCTGCAAGTCCTGTGTCGGGTCGTCGTCCTCGAGGTTCTCGGCCCATCCGTCGACGATGAGCCCGGTGCGCCGCGCGTAGTCGATGGCGTTCTTCGCGGCGTCCAGGCCGAGCACCGCGGGCTGCGCGGCGCGCGGGCGCGTCGCGAAGAACTCCCGGTCTGCGGTGGCGAAGTCCTCGTCGGACGCGTCGGCCAGGCCCTGGTAGTGAGTGGTCAGCTCCGCGATGTCGAGGTCGTAGCGCAGCAGGGCGCCGTTGATGCCGTACGAACAGCAGACGTCGAGCAGGGTGCGGTCGGTGCTCGCCGCGGCGTGGACGCGGTCGATGACCGGCTTCGCGCTCTGCGGGATCTGGTAGTCCAGCGGGCCCAGGGTGGTGAAGTAGTCGCGCGGGTCGGGCTGGTCGTAGATCGTGTCGAAGTTGGCCTTGTGGCCATCGGTCATCGTTGCGTCGTCGTGCATAAGTCCCCTCTCGGTCGGCTGTCAGCTAACCAGAACGGATGTGCACTGACCACATGGTGGAACCCGGCTCAGCGCGGGGGACCGTCCGGTGCGGGTTCCGAAGCGAGAATCTCCACGTCGTCGCCCACTGCGATTTCGGCACCCGGGGTGTCCGGGATCAGGCTCATGCCGAACCAGGTGGCGCCGTCCCACCGGCGGTGCCGGGCCAGGGTGACCAATGGTTCGCGGCCCTTGCGGGCGGTGACCGGGTCGACGGTGGTGACCACGCAGCGGTCGCAGCCCTTGACCGCCCGGAAGGTGGCCGCGCCGATGCGGACCCGGCGCCACCCGTCCTCGGCCCAGGCCGGGCTGCCGTGCACCACCACGCTCGGCCGGAACCTGATCATGGGCAGCGGGGCCTCGTCGGGCCACGGCCCGGCGGCGATCAGGTCGTTGAGGGCGTCGAGCGAGGCGGTGGTGGTGAGCAGGAGCGGGTAGCCGTCGGCCAGCGAGACCCGGTCGTCGGGATGGGCGAACGCCGCGTCGGGCGCACGGCGGGTGGGGTCGTCGAGGTACACCAGCCGCCCCGGGCGGCCGAGCACCTCGGTGAACCACGCGTGCGCGGCGTCGTCGGCCAGCGAGGCCTGCACCGGCGTGCGAAACACCTGCACGCCGACGAGCCGGCCCGGTCCGGGCGGGTCGACCGACAGGTGCGGTTGCCCGGGCGCATCGATCTCCAGGCCACCGTCGGCGCGCAGGGCCGGGTCTACGAGCACCAGCTGCGGGTACTCACGGGCGGTGAGCTGCGCGCCCTGCTCGTCGACCAGCATCCAGCGTCGGTCCCCGGCCAACCCCCACGCCTCGACGACGGCCGAGTCGAGGCCCTGGCCGCGGCACGACTTGACGGGGAAGCGGTTGATCGCCTGCAGGGTGAGCACCCGTCGAGCTTAGGGAGCGGGGCGGCCGGCCGCGGGACCGGAGCGCACCCTGGTGACGTGGCCCGCGGCGAGCACCCGCAACGCACCCCGTTCTACGGGGTGCTGCTGATCGTGGCGGCGATGCTGATCGCCGTCGCGGTCACCACCTGGTCGCACCCGCCGACGGTGGTGCGCGCCGTGGTTCTCGTCCTCGCGCTGCTGATGGCCCTGATCGGCTTCGCGATGACCTTCCGCGACCTGCCGCCGCCGCGCCGCTGAGCGCAGAACGGGCCGGGCGGCACAATCGAGGACGTGTACGCGATCGCGGAGCAGGTCCGGTCCTGGCTGGCCGACGGGTACGACCCGAGTGTCGCCGTCGTGGTGGCCACCCGTGGCTTCAGCTCGCGTGAGCCGGGCTCGGCCGCGGCGTGGGTCGACCCGCAGGCCGCGGTGGGCCGCCTGGTCGAGGGTGTCGACCCGGCGGTGCTGGCCGGGCACGGCCTGGTCGACGTCACGCTCACCGAGGACGACGCGGCGGCGGCCGGGCTGGCGTGCGGCGGCACGGCCACGGTGCTGGTGCAGCCGGCGTCGGCCTACCCGAGCGAGGCGTGGGAGCGGCTGGCCGCTCGGGAACCGGTGTGCCTGGTGACCACCCTCGACCCGACGCCCGTCACCCGGGTCTACACACCGTCGACGATCCGCGCCGCGGGCGGCCCCGGCGACACCGTGCCGCGGCTGTTCGGCCGCGGGGTCGACGCCACGGTGGTGCTCGACGAACCGCACGCGGCCGTGCTGGCGCTGTGGCCGGTGCCGACGCTGGTGGTGGTCGGCGACGGGCTGATCGCGGCCGCGCTGCGCGACACCGGCGCGCTGCTCGGCTGGGTCACCCGCATCACGCCCGAGGTGGGCGACGCCGTCGCGGCGATCGACGAACTGCACCGCAGCGACGCCGTGGTGGTGCTCAGCCACGACCGCGACGTCGACGGGCCGGCCCTCGCGGCCGCGCTGCGCGGGCGGGCCGGCTACGTCGGCGGCCTGGGTTCGCGGCGCACACAGGCCGCGCGCCGCGAGTGGCTGGCCGGGCACGACGTGCCCGCGGCCGACCAGGACCGCATCCACGGCCCGGCCGGGCTCGACCTCGACGCGCACACCCCGGCCGAGATCGCGATCTCCATCGTGGCCGAGATCCTGGCCGCCCGCTCCGGCGCCACCGGCGGCGCCCTGCGCGAGCGCCCCGGCCCCGTCCACGCCGCCGGCGTCCAGGCCCCGCCCCCGCGCCACTGACCCTTCTTGCACGCCGGTACGACCACTTTTCGCCCCGAAAAGTGGTCGTACCGGCGTGCAAGAAGAGACCGGGGCTGGGGTCAGCGGCTGACGAGCAGCTGGCGGAAGGCGGCGAGGCGGGCGGGAGTGGCGTGGCCGGCGGCCACCCAGGCGTCGAGATGACAGCCGGCGTCAGTCGCCAGGTGCTCACAGCCCGGGGGGCAGCGCACCGCGGCGTCCTCGAGGTCGGGGAAGGCCCACAGCAGGTCGTCGGCGGTCACGTGGGCCAGGCCGAACGAGCGCACGCCGGGAGTGTCGATCACCCAGCCGGCGTCGTCGGGCAGCCGCAGCGCGATGGCCGAGGACGACGTGTGCCGGCCCTTGCCGATGGCGCTGACCACGCCGGTGGCCCGCAGCGCCGTCGGCACCAAAGCGTTGATCAACGTCGATTTGCCCACGCCGGAGTGCCCGATCAGCACGGAGGTACGCCCGGACAGGTGGCCGTGCAGCTCGTCGAGCGGGCCGCCGCGCCGCGTCACGATCGCCGGCACGTCGAGCACGGCGTAGTGCTGCACCACGGCGTCCGGGGCGGCGAGGTCGGCCTTCGTCAGGCACAGCAGCGGCTCGATCCCGGCGGTCAGGGCCGCGACCAGGCACCGGTCGATGAAGCCGAACGAGGGCTCGGGGTCGGCCAACGCCGACACGATGACGAGCTGGTCGGCGTTGGCCACGATAACCCGCTCGTGCGGGTCGTTGTCGTCGGCCGTACGCCGCAGTACGTTTTCCCGCTCGTCGAGGCGGACGATGCGGGCCAGCGCGTCGGGCGCGCCGGTGAGGTCGCCGACCACGCCCACGTGGTCGCCGACGACCATCGACTCGCGCCCGAGTTCCCTCGCCCGCATGGCCGTGACGGCCACGCCGTCGACGTAGACGCCGTAGCGGCCGCGGTCGACGGTGAACACCGTGCCCGATTGCGCGTCGTCATGCGCCGGGCGCTGCTTGGACCGCGGTCGGGTGCCGCGGGGGTTGGCCCGCGACCGGATGTCGTCCTCGTCCAGTGCCCGTGGACGTCGGCCGGCCAACCGTCACCCGCCCAGCATCGCGGACCACATGCCGGGGAAGTCCGGCAGCGTCTTGGTCGTGGCGTCGATGTCGTCGATCTCGACGCCGTCCACCCGCAGCCCGAGCACCGCACCCGCGGTGGCCATCCGGTGGTCGGCGTACGCGCGCCAGGTCCCGCCGTGCAGCCAGCCGGGCATGATCGTCAGGCTGTCGGCGCCCTCGACCACCTCGCACCCGAGCCGGCCGAGCTCGGTCGACAGGGCCGCCAGCCGGTCGGTCTCGTGCCCGCGCATGTGCCCGAGGCCGCGCAGCTCGGAGGGCCGGTCGGCCACGGCGGCGAGGGCCGCGAGCACCGTGACCAGCTCGGTGACGTCGCGCAGGTCGGCGTCCAGGCCGGTGACCGTGCCCGTGCCGGACACCCGCAGGCCGTGGGCGTCGGACTCGACGCGTGCGCCCATGCGCTCCAGCAGGCCGGGCAGCGCCGCGCCCGGCTGCGTGGTCGACCCCGGCCAGCCGGGCACGTACACCGACCCGCCGGTGATCACGGCCGCGGCCAGGAAGGGGGCCGCGTTGGACAGGTCGGGCTCCACGACGTGCTCGCCACCGGTGACCGCCCCGGGGTGGACGTGCCACACGCCGGGCGCACTCTCGGCCGCCTCGACCCCGGCCCCACGCAGCACGCTCAACGTCATGTCGATGTGCGGCTGCGACGGCACGGCCGTCAGCCCGGTGTGCACGAGCTCAACGCCCTTGTCGTAGCGGGCGGCCGCGAGCAGCAGCCCGGAGACGAACTGCGACGACGCCGACGCGTCGATCTGCACCCGGCCGCCGGGCACCGCGCCGCGGCCGCTGATCCTGAACGGCAGCCGGCCGGTGCCGTCGTCGTCGACCTCGACCCCGGCCTGGCGCAGGCCGTCGAGCAGTACCCGCATCGGTCGTTCGCGGGCGTACGCGTCGCCGTCGAAGCGCACCTCGCCCAACGCCAGCGCGGCCACGGGCGGCACGAACCGCATGACGGTGCCGGCGAGACCGGTGTCGATCTCGGCGCCGTGCAGCGGGCCGGGAGTGATCACCCAGTCGGGCCCGTCGTCGGCCACGCCCACCCCGAGCCCGCGCAGCGCCGCGGCCATCAGCTCGGTGTCCCGCGCGCGCAGCGGAGCGACGATGCGCGACGGCCCGGCCGCGAGCGCCCCCAGCAGCAGCAGCCGGTTGGTGAGCGACTTGGACCCCGGCAGGGTGACCTCGGCGCGCACCGGTCCGCTCGCGCGCGGCGCCGTCCACCCCGTCATGGCCGACAGTCTGCCGTAGCCGCGGCCTTCGCGGTCACCCCCGTTGTGCCGCCCGGCCGGGGCAGGGGGAGGGTGGTGGACGTGCATCCGATCGGCGCCCGGTGGGGCACCACCGACGCGGAGATCGCGGCGCACTATCCGTGCGACGACGTCGTGCCGCACCCGGGCCTGCAGCTGTGGCGAGCCGTCACCGTCCAGGCCCGCCCGGAGGACGTGTGGCCGTGGATCGCGCAGATCCGCCTGGCGCCGTACTCCTACGACTGGATCGACAATCTCGGCCACAGCTCCCCGCAACGGCTCCAGCACCTGGCCGAACCCCGCGTCGGCGAGAACTTCTCCGCCGTGGCGGGCCGGCCGCAGGGTCGCATCCTGTCCGTCACCCCCGGCGAGCAGCTCACCGGCCGGATCCTCGGCGCGGTGCTGTCCTACGTCCTCGCCCCGCACGACTCGCACGGCTCGCAGGGCTCGCAGGGCCAGGCCACCCGGCTGCTGATGAAGGTGGTCGCCGCGCGCGGGCGGCGCGTCGCCCCGCTCATCGGGTCCGGCGAGCTGGTCATGGCCCGCCGGCAGCTGCTGAACCTCAAGCGGCTCGCCGAGCGGGCCTGAGCAGGGCGCGCCGCCCCGCGGGATACTGGAGGCATGTGCGGGCGCTACGTCTCGGTCCAGGCCGACGCCGACCTCACCGACGAGTTCGACGCCGTCGACGCGACGAACGGCGAGTGGGCCGACGGCAACTGGAACGTCGCCCCGACCGACCCCGCGCGCATCGTGGTCAACCGCCCGCTGCGCGACGAGGACGGGACATCCGCGACGACGCCCAGCCGCCAGCTGCGCGTCGCCACCTGGGGGTTGATCCCCTCGTGGGCCAAGGACCGCAAGACACAGGGCCGGATGTTCAACGCCCGGGTCGAGACGCTCGCCCAGACCAACGCGTTCCGCCGCGCATACGCCAAGCGGCGCTGCCTGGTGCCCGCCGACGGCTGGTACGAGTGGCAGCAGCGGGAGGGGCCGACGAAGCAGCCCATGTACATGACCCGCGCGGACGGCCGGCCACTGGCCTTCGCCGGGCTCTACGAGTTCTGGAGCGACCCGGCGGACAAGGACGCGCCCACCCTCACCTCGTGCACGATCGTCACCGCCCCCTCGGCCGGCCCGCTCGCCGAGATCCACGACCGGATGCCGCTGGTGCTGCCCCGCGGGTCCTGGGCCCGCTGGCTCGACCCGGCGGTGCCCGACCCGGCCGACCTGTTGACCGGCTGGGACGAGGCCCGCGGCGAGCAACTCGAGCTGCGCCCGGTCAGCACCCGCGTCAACAAGGTCGACCACAACGGCCCGGAGCTGATCGAGCGGGCCGAGCCGCAGCCCGAGGAGCAGGCCCTGTTCTGAGCCGCTAGGTTCCACAGGATGCGCGTCGTCATCGTCGGGGCCGGGTTCGGTGGCATTGCCGCCGCCGTCGAACTGCTGCGCCACGGTTTCGACGACGTCACGCTGCTCGAGGCCGCCGACGACCTCGGCGGCACGTGGCACCACAACACCTACCCCGGCGCCGCGTGCGACGTGCCGAGCCACCTGTACAGCTACTCCTTCGCCCAACGCACCGAGTGGACCCGGTTCTGCTCGCCACAGACCGAGATCCTCGACTACCTGCGCGGCGTGGCCGACGCGCACGACGTCACCCGCCGCATCGTGCTCGGCACGCACGTGACGGCGTGCGCCTGGGACGAGGCGTCCGCGACCTGGACCGTGCGCACGGCGGCCGGGGCCGATTTCGCCGCCGACGCGCTCGTCATCGCCGTGGGCCAGCTCAACCAGCCCGCCTACCCGCGCATCGAGGGCCTCGACACGTTCGCCGGCACCGCCTTCCACTCCGCCCGGTGGAACCACGACTACGACCTGCGCGGGAAGCGGGTCGCGGTCATCGGCACCGGGGCCAGCGCGGTGCAGTTCGTGCCACCGGTGGCCGAGCAAGCCGCGCGGCTCACCGTCTTCCAGCGCACCGGCAACTGGTTCCTGCCGCGGCGTAACAACGAGTACCGGCGCGCGGTCTGCGCGGCCTTCCGCCGGGTCCCGGGCGCCCGGTGGGTGTGGCGGCGCCTGCTGTTCCACTACACCGAGATGCTCACCTTCTGGATCCGCCACCCGCGCACCTTCGGGCGCATCGGGCACCTGTGGTCGACGCTGTTCATGCGCCTGCAGCTGCGCGACCCCGAACTGCGCCGCAAGGTGTGGCCCGACTACCGGTTCGGCTGCAAGCGCATCCTGTTCAGCTCGCACTGGTTCCCCGCGCTGCAGCGGCCCAACGTGGAGGTCGTCACCGACGCCATCGAGGCGATGACCCCCGACGGGCCGCGCACCGCCGACGGCCGGGTGCACGCCGTCGACTGCGTCATCTTCGGCACCGGGTTCCGGACCACCGAGTTCATGTTCCCGATGGAGGTCACCGGCCGCGACGGCCGACGGCTGGCCGACGCCTGGGCCGGCGGCGCGCACGCACACCTGGGCATCTCGGTGCCCGGCTTCCCGTCGCTGTTCGTGGTCTACGGGCCGAACACCAACACCTCGGGCGGGTCGATCATCCACTTCCTCGAGGCGCAGGCCGGCTACGTGCGCAGGGCGCTGCAACTCGTGCGCGCCCGGCGGGCCGCCGGACTCGACATCCGTCCGGAGGTCGAGGGCCGCACCGATCACGAGGTGCAGGCGCGGTTCGCCGGCACCGCCTGGCTCGAGTGCGATTCCTGGTACCGCAACCAGTCGGGCCGCATCGTCACCAACTGGCCCGGGTACATGGGTGACTACGCGGCCCAGGCGGCCGACGTGCGGCCCGACGACTACGAGTTCCTCACCGGGTGACGCCCGTGCACCTGCCGATCCCGACCGCGACCGGTCCGGCCCATGTCGAGCTCGACCGGCCGCGCCGCGCCGCGCAGGCCCTGCTCGTGCTCACCCACGGTGCGGGCGGCGGAGTCGACACCGTCGACCTGCTCGCGATCCGCGACGCCGCCGTGCGCGGCGGCATCGCCGTCGCCCGGGTCCTGCAGCCCTACCGGGTGGCCGGGCGCAACGTGCCGGCGAACCCGGCGAAGCAGGACGCCGGGTGGCTCGAGGTGGTCGGCGCCCTGCGGGCCCGGCGCGGGCTGGCGGCCCTGCCGCTGGTGGTCGGCGGGCGCTCCAACGGCGCCCGGGTGGCCTGCCGGACCGCGGTGGCGTCGGGTGCGGTCGGGGTGCTCGCGCTGGCCTTCCCGCTGCACCCGCCGGGCCGGCCCGAGAAGTCCCGGCTCCCCGAGCTCGACGGCGCCGGCGTACCGGTGCGCGTGGTGCAGGGCGACCGCGATCCGTTCGGCCTGCCGGAGCCCGGCCCGGACCGCGACGTCGTGATCATCGCGGGCGCCGACCACTCGCTCAAGCGCGACCCCGGCGCGGTCGCCACGGCCGCGGTGCAGTTCGTGACATCGCTCGGGCCGCGTGCCAGCCTGCGAGGGTGACCTCCGTGCGCGCCGCCCGCGACCTGCTGCTGTCCCTGCGCACCGACTGGACCGCCGCCCGCGAGCAGTTCGAGTGGCCACGGCCGGACCAGTTCAACTTCGCCACCGACTGGTTCGACGGCGTGCTGGCGGCCGAACACCCGAACCGCACCGCGCTGACGCTCATCGAGGCCGACGGATCCTCGGCGAGCTACACCTTCGCCGACCTGTCGGCCCGCTCGGACCAGCTCGCCGCCTGGTTGCAGGCAGCAGGCGTGGGCCGCGGCACGCACGTGCTCGTGCTGCTCGGCAACCAGGTCGAGCTGTGGGAGACGACGCTGGCCGCGATGAAGCTCGGCGCGGTGCTCATCCCCGCCACCACGCTGCTGGCCGAGGCCGACCTGCGCGACCGCCTCGACCGCGGCGACGTCGGGGCGGTGATCGCCCGCGCGGAGCTCGCGCCGCGCTTCGCGGCGCTGTCCGGGTCGTACCTGCGGGTCGCGGTAGGGCCCGGCGAGGCCGTCCCGGGGTGGCTGCGCTACTCCGACAGCGAGCGGCACGTGGCGCCGTTCGCGCCCGACGGCCCGACGGCGGCGTCGGACCCGTTGCTGCTGTACTTCACCTCGGGCACGACCGCGCTGCCCAAGCTCGTCGAGCACACGCACGTCAGCTACCCGATCGGGCACCTGTCGACGATGTACTGGATCGGGCTGCAGCCCGGCGACGTCCACCTGAACGTCTCGAGCCCCGGGTGGGCCAAGCACGCCTGGTCGTGCGTGTTCGCGCCCTGGCTGGCCGGCGCCACCATCTGCCTGTACAACTACGAGCGCTTCGACGCCGCCGCGATGCTCGACACGCTCGCCGCGGCGAAGGTGACGACGTTCTGCGCGCCGCCCACGGTCTGGCGGATGCTCATCCAGCAGGACCTCGCGGCGTGGCGGGATCGGCTGTCGCTGCGCGAGCTGGTCGGCGCCGGCGAGCCGCTCAACCCCGAGGTCATCGAGTCGGTGCAGCGGGCGTGGGGCCTGACCATCCGCGACGGCTTCGGGCAGACGGAGACGTCCCTGCAGATCGGCAACTCGCCCGGGCAGGCGCTCAAACCCGGCTCGATGGGGCGCCCGATGCCCGGCTTCGAGATCGAGCTCGTCGATCCGGTGTCCGGCGAGCCCGGCGACGAGGGCGAGATCTGCGTGGTCACCGACCCGCGCCCGGTCGGGCTGATGGTCGGCTACCGCGGCGACGCCGGGCGCGACGCCGAGGCATTCGCCGGCGGGCGCTACCACACCGGTGACGTGGCGGCGCGCGACGCGGACGGCTACATCACCTATGTCGGGCGCGCCGACGACGTGTTCAAGGCCAGTGACTACCGCATCAGCCCCTTCGAGCTGGAGAGCGTGCTCATCGAGCACCCGGCGGTGGCCGAGGCCGCGGTCGTGCCGGCGCCCGACGAGGTGCGCCTGGCCGTGCCGAAGGCGTACGTGGTGCTCGTCGACGGTCGCGGGCCGTCGGCCCAGCTGGCCGGCGAGATCCTGGCCTACGCCCGCGAGCACCTCGCGCCCTACAAGCGCATCCGCCGGCTGGAATTCGCCGAGCTGCCGAAGACCATGAGCGGCAAGATCCGCCGCGTCGAGCTGCGGCAGGCCGAGGCCGCCCACGCCGGCGCCCGACCGGACGGCGAGCACCGCGAGGAGGACTTCCGCTGAGCCGGATCCGGACGCCCGGACACAGCGACCTGTGCGCGGCCCCTACTAGCGCTCGTTAGGGTCGGGCGATGGGCATCGAGATCATCAGCCGCGTGCTGCCCGGCATCGGGGCCGTGCAGGAGCTGACCCTGCACGACGCGACCCGTCTGGGCATCGTCACGCGCCGCAACGGCATGCGCGACATCGTGATCTACGACGAGGACGGCGACGGCGCGCTGGCCACCGTCAACCTCACCGACGAGGAGGCGGACGCGGTCGCGGAGCTGCTCGGCGCCCCGAAGCTCGTGATGCGCCTGGCCAGCCTGCAGAGCCAGGCCGACGACGTGCTGACCGAGCAGCTGCTCATCCCGCCGCGCTCGCCGTTCGCCGGCCGCCAGCTCGGCGACACGCAGGCCCGCACCCGTACCGGCGCGTCCATCGTCGCCATCCTGCGCAGCGGCCGCACCCATCCCTCGCCCGGGCCCGATTTCGTCCTGGCCGCGGGAGACCTGGTGGTCACGGTCGGCACGCGGGACGGTCTGGACCAGGTGGCCCGGCTCCTCGAGGGCGGCCATCCCGACGACGCGCCGAACGGTACGGGGTAGGCCTTATGACGCTGGCCGCCGGAAGCGGCTCGCCGGGTCACATCGCCGAGTTCCTCGTCGAGCTGGGTGCCATCCTGTCCGCGCTCGGTGTCCTCGGCCGGATCGCCCGGGCGCTCAAGATCCCGGTGATCCCGCTCTACCTGATCGCCGGGCTGTTCTTCGGCCAGGGCGGCATCATCGACCTCAGGGCCAGCCACGACTTCCTCGAGGTCTCCGCCGAGATCGGCGTCGTGCTGCTGCTGGTGATGCTGGGCCTGGAGTACACCGCCGACGAGCTCATCGGCAGCCTGCGCACGCAGGCGCCGCTGGCCGTCGTCGACGGCCTGCTCAACGCGCTGCCCGGTGCGGCCCTCGCCCTGATCGCCGGGTGGGGCGGGCTCGCGGCGGTGGCCCTCGCCGGGGTCACCTGGGTGTCCTCGTCGGGCGTGATCGCCAAGATGCTCGGCGACCTGGGCCGCCTCGGCAACCGGGAGACGCCGGCGATCCTGGGCGTGCTCGTGCTCGAGGACCTCATGATGGCGGTGTACCTGCCGCTGCTCACGGCGCTGCTCGCGGCCGGCGGCGCCTCGACCGTGGTCCTCGCCGTGACCATCGGCGTCGGCACGGTCACGCTGATCATCTTCGTCGCCGCGCGGTTCGGGCACCGGATCACCCGGCTCGTCGCCTCCGACGACAGCGAGAGCACCGAGCAGCTGCTGCTCGGGGTGCTGGGCCTGACGCTGCTCGTGGCCGGCCTGGCCGACCAGCTCAAGGTGTCGGCCGCCGTGGGCGCCTTCCTCGTGGGCATCGCGCTGTCGGGCAGCGTCGCGCACACCGCCGTGGAGGTGCTCGCGCCGCTGCGCGACCTGTTCGCCGCCGTCTTCTTCGTGACGTTCGGGTTGAGCACCAGCCCCGGCACCCTGCTGCCCGCCCTGCCGCTCGCGCTGATCCTGCTCGTGGTCACCTCGGGCACGAAGGTGGCCACCGGTTACATCGCGGCGCGGCGCAGCGGCGTCAAGCGCAGGGGCCGGTGGCGAGCGGCGGTCACGCTCATCCCGCGCGGCGAATTCTCCGTCGTCATCGCCACTCTGGCCGTCACCGCCGGCGTGGAGCCGAAACTCGGCCCGCTGACCGCCGCCTACGTCCTGCTCACGATCCTGCTGGCCGCGGCCCTGCAGCGCCTGCCCGACCGCCTGCCGGCCGAACCGACGCGGCGATGGGCGCGGTGGCGGCCGAGGTGACCCGCAGCAGGTCGCCCGGCTCGAGTTCGACCTGCAGCCCGCGCCGGCCGGCGGAGACGTAGACGGTGGGGAAGCCGGTCACCGATTCGTCGACGACCATCGGCAGCCGCTGCTTCTGCCCGATGGGTGAGATGCCACCCACGACGTAACCGGTGGCGCGCGCGGCCGCGGCGGGTTCGGCCAGCTCGGCGCGCTTGCCCCCCAGGGCGGCGGCGAGGGCCTTGAGGTCGAGCCGCGCGGCCACCGGCACGACCGCGCAGGCGAGCCGGCCGTCGACCGAGGCGATGAGGGTCTTGAACAGCCGCGCCGGCGGCACGCCGAGCGCCGCGGCCGCCTGCTCGCCGTACGCCGGGTGCTCGCCGGCGTGCGGGGCGTCGTGCTCGTACGGGTGCAGCGTGTGCGCCACCTTCCGGCGGGCCAGCAGGGCCGTCGCGGGCGTTGCCGTGGCCATGCGCGACACGGTAGCCGGAATGCCGTGGCCGGCGACGCTGTTGTGCCGGTGAGGTCAGGGAAGGAGTCCGACGCACATGCCGGTCAGTACCGCACTGCGCCCGCGCACCGTTGCCGCCGCCATCAGGCCGCTGGCCGGTGGCGCGATACCCTCCACTGGACGGGGCACCGCCGAGATCGGCGGCCCAGAGGGGAACAGGGTGGCTGAGGAGACGGTCGAAGCCCGTCGCGCACGGTTCGAACGGGACGCGCTGCCGTTCCTGGACCAGCTGTACGCCGCGGCGATGCGGATGACCCGCAATCCCTCCGACGCCGAGGACCTGGTCCAGGAGACCTTCGTCAAGGCGTTCGCGGCGTTCCACCAGTTCACCGAGGGCACGAACCTCAAGGCCTGGCTCTACCGCATCCTGACCAACACCTTCATCAACAACTACCGCAAGAAGCAGCGGCAACCGCAGGAGTCCGGCAACGAGGACGTCGAGGACTGGCAGCTCGCCCGCGCCGAGTCGCACACCTCCAAGGGTCTGCGCTCGGCCGAGATGGAGGCGCTGGACCACCTGCCCGACTCCGACGTGAAGGACGCCCTCCAGTCGCTGCCCGAGGACTTCCGCCTCGCGGTGTACCTCGCCGACGTCGAGGGGTTCGCGTACAAGGAGATCGCCGAGATCATGGGTACGCCGATCGGCACGGTGATGTCGCGCCTGCACCGCGGGCGCAAGCAGCTGCAGAACCTGCTCGGGGAGTACGCGCGGGAGCGCGGCCTGGTGAAGAGCGAGGCGATCTGACGTGAGCGGTCTCGGCTTCGGCCCGGGCAACATCGACTGCGACGACGTCCTGCGCGACGTCTACCTCTACCTCGACGACGAGACCGACGACCCGCGGCTGCGCAACCGCATCCGCCAGCACCTGGACGGGTGCGCGCCCTGCCTGAAGCAGTTCGGTCTCGAGCAGGACCTGCGCTCACTCGTCGCCCGCTGCTGCGGCGGCGACACCGCTCCGGCGAGCCTGCACGAGCGGATCCGGGTGCGCCTCACCGAGGTCACCATCGAGACCTCGCACCTCGAGTACCGCGCCGAGTAGCTAACCGCGCGGCCCCTCCACCTCGTACTGCCCGGCGTCGTTGCGCACGATGATGTCCACGCTGCCCTTGGCCGATCCGGTCGAGAACGTGCAGGTGTACGTGGCGTTCTTGACCACCTTCATGGTGCCGGGGCAGGTCATGCCCGACACGTTGGGCACGCCGTAGTCGTTGCGCAGGACGGTGCTGACGTCGGTGGCGACCTTCTTCGGGTCCAGCGTCTGGCCCTGCTCGGAGTACCGGCCGGCGAACCAGCCGAGCACCAATCCGATGGCGAGCGTGAGCACGGCCACCAGCATCATCGGCTCGAGCCGGAAGCCCCGCCGCGCCCGGTGCTCCCGCCGCGGCTGACCCGGCTGCTGCTGTCCGGGCTGCGGCTGTCCCGGCGGCGGCTGGTCGTACGGCGGCGACGGGTACTGGTACGGGGGCGGGAACTGCGGCGGCTGCGGCTGCTGCTGTGGCGGCGGGACCGGCGGCTGGCCCCAGCCCGGCGGCTGGTGCGGCGGGTAGGGCTGCGGTGGCGGGTAGCTCATTTCGGCGAGTCCTTGATCCGGGCGACGGCGGCGTTGAACACCTTGGCGGACAGGGTGGTGACCTGCGCGGCGGGCGGCACCTGCGGCAGATCCGACGTCGCAGCGGAGCCGGTGACCTGGTAGCCCACCTGGACGGTGAACGGGGTGGGACCGGGCACCGTGCCGCTGATCTGCGCGATCTCCAGGCGGCCCGAACGGTCGAGCACGAAGCGGGCCGAGAGTTGGTAGCGCAGCATCGTGGGGGTGAACTGCTTCTGGATGTCGGGGGGCACGTTGAGCAGGAAGTTGTCCTTGAGCATGGACGACAGGGTCACGCCCGCCACCAGCGTCGTCGTGCCGTCCTCGTTGTGCTCGACGCGCTGCGTCACCGGGATGCCGCTCTTGAGGGTGAAGCGCAGCGCGTCCTCCATGTCGCAGACCTGCTGGTAGCCGGTGACCAGGCAGACGTTCAGCGGCGACTTGTACACGCTCGGGACCTTGACCCAGGGGGTGTGGGCGATCGACCCGAACCGGGCGCCGAGCAGGAAGTAGTCGTACCCGCTGCCGGCCGGGTGCAGGGTGTCGAGGTTGTCGCCGGCGTCGAGCAGGCTCGCCCGGGACCGGATGAAGATCGTCGCCGGGTCGCCGAGGTACTCCACATCCCACTCGGCGTCCTCGCTGCGCCGGCCGAACGAGGCGTGCTTGAACATGGTGCCGCGCACCGACGTCGCCGATGTGAGGCCCTTGTCGAGGATGTCGAGGTACTGGTCGAACTCCTGCTGGCCGACGCCGGCCACGTAGTCATAGTTGGGCAGCGCCGCGACCGAGCTGTCGGGATGGGTGGCGCCGCACGAGGTCAGGACGAGCCCGGCCAGTACGACCGCCACCAGGGCGGGGAGGCGTCGCATCTATCCTCCTCGGACGGCGAGGTCGTAGGTGTTCGCGGCGGCGCCGCCCATGACGGCCGAGGCCAGCCACTTGCCGTTGCCGATCGAGGTCATGCCGATGACGTAGCCCGCGCCCGAGCGCGGGTTGTAGCTGGCCAGCCAGCCGCCGCCGGAGCAGCCGGGGGTCATCACGCAATCGATCTGGCGGTCGCCGAACTCGCCCTGTGTCCAGTTGCTCGAGCTGCAGTACCGCTCGACCGTGCCGTCGAACGGCGCCTTCGTCGGGTACCCGATGACCAGCAATGAGCGGACGGGGGCGCCGAAGGCGATACCCTGCCCGCCGGTGACCTTCTGGATCTTGTTGCCGTTGGACTTGGCCATCTTCAGGAATGCGCTGTCGTAGGCCCAGCCCTGGCCGTAGGCGCCGTTCGCGTTCTCCTTGGCCGTGGCGATGAACGCCTTGGTGGTGTAGATCCGGTTGGCGAACCAACGGCCGTACGGCGCCGAGCGGCCGTTGGCCGCGTCGGCCGGGATGAACATGTAGTTACGCCCCCAGCCGGTGCCGTTCTCGGTGTCCCATACGCAGTGCCCGGCGGTGGCCACGATGTCACCCGACGAGCTGTGCACCACCGTCGCGCTGCACACGTAGTTCTCCTTGCCGAACGCGTAGTACAGCCGCCCGGCGGTGGACCTGGTCAGGCCGACCTTCGTGAACCGGTTGCCGGCCGAGGAGTTCGGCAGGGCGGTCTGGGTGGGGTGGCCGCGCGTGGGCGGGATGATCCGGCCGACCCCGGGGTCCTGGACCGGCGGGGGCGCCGCCGGCGACGAGGTCCGCGGCGCCGTCGTCCCGGGCGGCGGCGCGGAGGTGATGGGCCGGCGCGACGTCGGCGGCGGGGTGGTGGTGTGCGGCGGAGTGGTGGTGTGCGGCGGGGCTGTGGTGTGCGGCGGGGCTGGTGCCGGGCGACGAGGGCGGGGGCGTGGTGGGCTTCGGCGCGGCGGGGTCGCGCGGCTTGGCCTCGCGCAACCGCTTGTCGCTCCAGTACTCGTTGATCGACTGCGGTGACTCGCTGAACTTCTTGCGCAGGTTCACCGAGGCCACTGTCTGCACGCGCAGCGCGGAGATGTCCGGCGAGCTCGACAGGGGCCGCGCCGACCCGGCGAGCTGGCTGGAGCAGGCGCACAGCAGGGCCACCAGGGCGCCGCCGCCGAGCAGGGCGACCGCGCGTGTGCGGTTGCGGTGGGTCATCGGTACCAGTCCAGTTCCATCGATCCGGTGCCCGAGCCGCCGGCGAGCTCGTCGGGCTTCAAGCTGCCGTCCACCGTGACCACGACATGGGCCGGTTCGGTCGTGGACAGGGCCGCCTGGTAGACGATCTGCCCGGCTTTGCCGCCGGTGGTCTTGTCGTAACTGACGCCGAGCACGATCAGGAACAGGTTCAGGTCGAACTGTTCGACGCCGTCGTAGCAGTAGGACGACACGGCGCCCAGCGTCCAGCGCAGCGCGGGCGCGGAGAAGTGCCCGGCCAGCGCGATCTTCAGCGGGTCGGGGGCGGCCAGGGTCGGCGCCGCCCGGGCCGAGGAGGGCAGGTGACAGGAGCCGCCGGCGGCCGGCGGGCTGCTGGTGGGGGCCGGCGCACTCGGGGCCGAGGACGTCGTCGGTGCCGTGGGTGTGGGCGGCGAGGGGACGGTGGGCGGCGCCGTCGGTGCCTCCTTGCTCGGCGTCGACTTCAGGTGCACGACGCACCAGGCGTTGTTCGCCCGCTCGAGCGTCACGGTGAAGTCGTAGTCGCGGTACTCCTTGAGGAACACGTCGGTGGTGAGCCGGAAGCGGCCTTTCGCGGTGGCCGACGAACCGTTCACCTGCGGCCCGGCCGCGCTCATCAGGGACACGCTCGCCAGCTTCGACAGCTTCCCGGCCTGGCCGGGGTCGCAGAGCAGGGCCGACCACGTGCTCCTGTCGTGCGCGTTCACCGCCGCGTAGAAGCGATCGGCCGTGCCGTCGGGCTTCGCCGCGGTGGGCGAACCGGTGCTGCGGTTGGCGTACAGCAGCGTGGCGACCAGGGCGGCCACCACGAAGACGGCGGGGATCCACAACTGACCCCAGTGACGGCGCGGGCGCGCGCCGCTCGGGTCGGTCGTCGCCGGGTAGGGGTACACGCGGTCCGTCTTCCTGAGCTAGATCATCCGGATCTCGAACACTAATGCGGCGCAACGGATCGGGGCAGGTGGAGCGGTCCCCATGTGATCCGTTGCGCGCTCAGTCCGCGAAATCGTGCTGCCGCCAGGCCTCGTAGATCGCGATGGCGGCCGAGTTGGCCAGGTTCAGCGAGCGACGCCCGGGCAGCATGGGGATGCGCAGCCGGTCGGTGATGTGCCGGTCGTGCAGCACCGCGTCGGCCAGTCCGTCCGGTTCGGCACCGAACAGCAGCGCGTCGCCGGGGCGGTAGGCGACGTCGGTGTAGCGGGTGCTCGCGCGGGTGCTGAAGGCGAAGACGCGCCCGGGCAGTACGGCCCACAGTGCGTCCAGGTCCGCGTGCACGGTGACCTGCGCGAGGTCATGGTAGTCGAGCCCGGCGCGGCGCAACCGCGCGTCGTCCATCGTGAAGCCGAGTGGCTCGACCAGGTGCAGGTGCGCGCCGGTCACCGCGGCCAGCCGGATGGCGCTGCCCGTGTTGGGCGGGATCCTCGGTTCGACGAAGACGATGTGCAGGCCGGGGGACACGCCTACGTCTTCGCCGCTGCGGTCTTCGCGAACCGGTCGCGGCCGCGGCGCGGGCGCGGCTCGGCCTTCGGCGCGTCGGAGTAGAAGTCGGCCGGTTCGGTCTCGTCGGCGCCCGCGGGGACCCGCACCGCGCGCAGCACGAGCGTGATCACGACCGCCACCAGGATGTTCAGGACCAGCGCGGTGACGCCGATGTAGACCTTGGTCCCGGTGAACGGGAAGTCCGCGATCGAGGCGCCGAAGTGCCGCAGGCCGTGCACCACCTTGACCGGCTTGCCGTCCGCCCCTCGGGTGACCACCACGTTGGGTACCTGCTGCCGGTAGGCCTGCACAGTGCCGTAGATCATGCCGGTGGCCCAACCGGCCAGCAGCGCCCAGCGGTGGAACCAGCGCGAGTAGAGCGCGGGAACGATAGTGACAAGCGTCTGCAGGATCCACACGCCGCCGAGCAGCTGCATGTTGATCGCGTTCTGCTTGTCCAGGCCGAGCGCGAACAGCAGCGCGCCGAACTTGACCACCAGCGAGACGATCTTCGACACCTGCGCCTCGTGCTTCGGGGTCGCGTCGCGGCGGAAGAACTCGCGGTAGATGTTGCGGGTGAACAGGTTGGCCGCAGCGATCGACATGATGGCGGCGGGCACGAGTGCGCCGATGGCGATGGCGGAGAACGCGACGCCGGCGAACCACGACGGGAAGACGAACTGGAAGAAGTGCGGGACGGCGAGCTGACCGTTGGCCACCCCGTCCTGCCCGTAGACCGACATGCCGTTCTTCGTCACCTCGTAGATGGCGGCGAAGCCGAGCAGCGCGAGCAGCGCCAGCAGCAGCGAGTACGCGGGCAGGATCGCGGTGTTGCGGCGGATCACATTGCGGCTGCGGCTGGACAGCACGGCCGTCATCGAGTGCGGGTAGAGGAACAGCGCGAGCGCCGAACCGAAGGCCAGCGTGGCGTAGGAGACGTACGAGCCGGGTCCGGTGGTGAACAGGCCCGGCGGCACCTTGGTCTTCGGGTCCGGCGTGGTCAGCTTGGTCTTGGCCGCGTCGAACATGTCGCCGAAGCCGATCTTGACGCCGATGTAGATGATCGCCACCACGATGACGATGTAGATCAGCGTGTCCTTGACGAACGCGATCAGGGCGGGCGCGCGCAGGCCGGAGGAGTAGGTGTAAGCGGCGAGTACCGCGAACGCGATGATCAGCGGCAGGTCCTTGGCCAGCGCGCTGCCGCCGCCGCCCAGGCCCATCGTGTCGAAGACGGCCTGGATGCCCACGAGCTGCAGCGCGATGTAGGGCATGGTGGCGACGATGCCGGTAAGCGCGATCGCCAGGGCCAGCCCGCGGCTGCCGAACCGGCCGCGCACGAAGTCGGCGGGGGTCACGTAGCCCCGCCGGTGCGCCACGCTCCACAGCCGCGGCAGGAACACGAACACGATCGGGTAGGCGACGATCGTGTAGGGCACAGCGAAGAAGCCGGCGACGGCGCCGGTCGCGTACATCGCGGCGGGCACGGCCACGAACGTGTACGCCGTGTAGAGATCACCCCCGAGCAGGAACCAGCTGACGATCGTGCCGAACCCGCGCCCGCCCAGCCCCCACTCGTCGAGACTGTCGAGCGATTTGGTCTCACCGCGGCGCCAGCGCGCGGCGAGGAATCCGAAGCCCGTGACGAGCACGAAGAAGAAGATCACGACGGACAGCTCGACGCCGTTGACGCCGCTGCCGCTGCCGGCCGCCAGCGCGCTCACCGCTGACCTCGCGCCCGCTTGATGACCAGGTAGGACGCGTAGGTGAGCACGGGCGTGATCAGCACCCACAGCACCTGGTACCAGTAGAAGAACGGCCAGCCGAACAGCCGTGGCGTCTCGCTGGAGTACGTGGGCACGGCGGCCAGGGCGATGCACGGGATCGCCAGCAGCACGACCACCGTGATGATCGCCGACGCGGGCAGTCGCGGCGGCTTGGCGGGTGGCTCGACCGGGTGGAGCAGTTCGTCCTCGGGCCTGGCGGGCATCGCGACCTCCTCGACGGCAGCGGGCCGGCGGTCACGCTCGGCCACGCCCGGGGACCTTAGTCGGATTCGTCGCTCTTGTGTAAGCCACTCAGCCCACAACGGTGTGCTGACGAATGCGGGCCGGGGCGACGTCGCCCCGGCCCGCGTTCGTCTGCGACGTCAGGACACCGGCACTTGCGCGGTGTAGATGTCCTCGTCGTTGGCGAGCAGCCCGTTCGGCTCGGTCGCGCTGCAGACCTGCGGGGGGTCGCCCGGGCCGGTGGCCGAGTTCGGGCACACGAACAGGTCCTTGTTGCGGGTGTCGCTCCAGATCGGGTAGGCGTCGACGACCGCGGACAGGCCGGTGTAGTCGCCGTAGAACAGGCCCCCCCGGGTGCCGTAGAACTCGGTGGGCGGCGGCATCGACGAGGTCGTCACGCGCTTCGAGGTGAAGGCGGTGCCGTCCGTGGATGTCGACAGGGAGACGTCCGAGTCGCCGAAATGCTCGTCGCGGCCGTACTGCCGGTCGTAGTAGCTCACGGCCAGGGTGCCGCTGCGGGTGAAGGCCGCCCACTGCCAGAACTGGTCGGTGGAGGCCTGCCGCGACCCCTGCGTCACCAGCGCCGTCTGGCGCGGATCGGTGTTCGTTGCCGAGAAGGTCGTGCCCGCGTCGGTCGAGGTGCTGATCAGGATGTCGTTGTTGCAGGCCCCGGCCTTCTTGACGCCGGTGTAGGTGTTGGTGCCGAAGGAGCTGAACCCGTCCGGGGTGCACCCGTTCGACTCCTGGGAATTCTTGTTGATGTAGGAGCCGTAGGTGATGACGACCTTGGTCGGGTCGGTCGGGTCGACAGCACCGGACGGGTAGTTGGTGGCCCGGAACACCGAGCGGGTCAGCCCGCCCTTCTCGGGCACGCACGCCCGGCCCGCGTCGTCGTGCTGGTAGGTCTGGCAGTCAGGCAGGTCGTAGTAGTCACCGACCTTGATCGGGTCGCCGAACGTCACGCCGCCGTCCGTGGACTTGCTCAACAGCATCTGGTTGCGGTTGTCGCCCCCGCTCACCGTGTTGTTGAAGTTGGCGTACACGACGTAGAGCGCGCCGTCCTTGCCGACGAACGGGTCGGAGAACTGGTTCTCGTTGCAGGTGCCGTTCGGCGTGCCGAGCCCGAAGGTGTTGGTGCACAGCGAGCTCGTGCGGCTCACGAGCACCGGGTCGCTGAACGTCTGGCCGTAGTCCCTCGAGTGCGTGGCGTAGATGTAACCCGACCCGTCGGCCGCGAACTCGGTGAAGGTCACGTAGACGCGGTCGCGGAAGGGGCTGTGCACGTTGTTGTCGACCGCCAGCAGCTGCTTGTCCTCGAGCACCCCCGCAGTGCCGGGGTGGTCGTAGAAGACCTTGGCGTAGCGACCCGGGAAGTTGAACGACGCCCCGTTGTTGCCCGTGGAGCGGTAGACGGCGAACGCGCTCGACTGATCCGGGTTGGGGTCGGTGGCCGAGCCCCGGTTGAACAGCTGGCAGCTGAGGTAGGAGTTGCCGCGGGTGTCCCACGCGACGGAGGTGTCGCCGCCGGCCTGCCAGTACTGGCGCGGCGTCGTATCGCCCGCGGTGAAGCCGTTGGGCACCGTGGTGTCGTTCCAGGTGCGCCCGGCGTTCAGCGAGTACGAGGCACCGCACGTGCCGTCGCCGCGGCGGTAGTCGTTGTTGCTGGCGACCAGGTGCTTGGGGTGCATCGGGTCGACGGCGATCGACGTCTCGTTGTTGGCCTGGCCGCGGCCCTGCAACGGCGCATCGGTCAGGTTCAGGCAGTTCTGGTTGACCTTGACGTTGCTGCCGAAGGAATCCGAACAGGCGCCGTTGCCCGAGGGGTCGTAGTTACCGGCGGTGCTGGTGCCGCCGGCCGCCGAATAACCGTTCGGCGGCGTGTTGGGCAGCCCGTCGGCACCACCGCCGTCCTCGTCGTCCCCGCCGCCGGGAATGATCTTCGGCGTGATGCCGTGCGACTTGACCGGCTCCAGCTGGAAGGACAGCGCACCCGACACGAGCCGTTTCTGGATCTTGGCCAGGTGCTGGTAGTTGAACGGCTTCGCTCCCGCCGCCTGAGTCGTCATCGGGGCCAGGACGCCACCGATGCCCAGGCTGATAGTCGCGGCGACGACCGCCACCCGCTTCTTGTTGCCCATGCTCACTCCGCAGGTTGAGGCGCCCGGTGGCCCGCGCCCCCGGCTGCGCGGCGGGCACGTTACGACCGCGACCCGGTCGGCACAAGACGTGTGCCCGCGCGTCGCGGGGGCACGGCGCGGCGGGCCCGGGTCGGCGTGGCAGGCTCGACCCCGAGATGTCCGCCCTGACCGACACGCTGACCGCGCGTACCCCGCTCACCGATGCGCAGATCGACCACATCGCCCGGCTGGTCGGGGAGTGGCAGCTGCTGTCCGACCTCGCTTTCGCCGACCTGCTGCTCTGGGTGCCGGTCGCGATCCCCGCCGCGGAGGCGGGCAGCGTCCCCGCCTTCCTGTGCGTGGCGCAGTGCCGGCCCACCACCGGGCCCACCGCCTACCAGCACGACCAGGTCGGTGTGCTGCTGCGCGGTGCCCGCATCGGCCCGCTGCGCATCGCCTACTCCGAGGCGCGCATCTTCCGCGACGTGGACCCCGACTGGGACGGCGACCTGCCCATCCGCCGCGAGGCCATCCCGGTGCGCTACGGCGACGAGGTGATCGCCGTGGTCGGCCGCGACGCCAATCTCGCCAGTGTGCGCACCCCGAGCCAGCTCGAGCTCGTCTACCTGCAGAGCGCCGCCGACCTCGCCGGCATGGTCGCCGACGGCACCTTCCCGCACACCGAGGCCGGGCAGGAGGAGGGCAGCGGGCCGCGGGCGGGCGACGGGCTCATGCGCCTCGAGCCCGACGGGACGATCATCTACGCCAGCCCCAACGCGCTGTCGGCGTTCAACCGCCTCGGGGTCACCGGCTCGGTGCTCGCCGAGCCGATCGACGCCCTGACCAGCACGGTGGCCGACGACCCCTTCGACGCCAGTGACCTGGCCGGGGCGGTGGCCGACGCCATCGACGGCGGCCACCCCTCGAGCATCGAGGTCGAGGGCGGGGGAGCGGTGATCCTGTTCCGCGCGCTGCCGCTGCGCCCGCGCGGCGAGACCCTCGGCGCGCTGTTGTTGCTGCAGGACATCACCGAGCTACGGCGCCGCGACCGTGCGCTGCTCAGCAAGGACGCCACGATCCGCGAGATCCATCACCGGGTGAAGAACAACCTGCAGACGGTGGCGGCGCTGCTGCGTCTGCAGGCGCGGCGGGTGTCGGTACCCGGTGCGCGGGTGGCGCTCGAGGAGTCGATGCGCCGGGTGCAGTCCATCGCGCTGGTGCACGAGACGCTGTCGGTGTCCATCGACGAGAGCGTCGACTTCGACGAGGTGGTCGACCGGCTGCTCGGCATGCTCACCGACGTCACCGGCGCGGACGAGCGGGTGCAGGTCGCGCGTGCGGGCTCGTTCGGCGACGTGCCGGCCGAATCGGCCACGGCCCTGGTGCTCGTGCTGACCGAGCTGGTGCAGAACGCGATCGAGCACGCCTTCCCCGACGAGCGGTCCGGGCGGGTGACGGTGCTGGCCGACCGCGAGCGGGGCGCACTGACCGTGACCGTGCGCGACGACGGGGTCGGGCTGCCGGAGGGGTTCAGCCCGGACGGCAGCGACCGGCTGGGGTTGCAGATCGTGACGACGCTGGTCTCGGCCGAACTCGGGGGGACCGTACGCTTCCGGCCGGCCCCGGCCGAGGCGGGCGCCGCGCCCGGCGCCGAGGCGGTGGTGGTGCTGCCCACCACTCGCCACTCGCGCCCGTAGGCGGGTGGGTCAGGCGAGCCGGGCGCGCTGGCGGGCCTTGCGCCGCTTGAGGGCACGTCGCTCGTCCTCGGACAGGCCGCCCCACACGCCGGCGTCCTGGCCGGATTCCAGCGCCCAGGTCAGACAGTCCTGAATGACCGGGCAGCGTCGGCAGACCGCCTTGGCCTGCTCGATCTGCAGCAGCGCGGGCCCGGTGTTCCCGATCGGGAAGAACAGCTCCGGGTCCTCGTCACGGCATATCGCGCGGTGCCGCCAATCCATCGACAAATTCTCCTCACGTGCTCGGGGTGACGCGCCTGTCGGCCTCATCCCCGCTGCTTGTGAATTCTTTCACGAGCCAGCTCGCGCGGCAACCATCGGGCACCGGGTGCAAGCCAGGTCACCGGTCCGGGGGTGGTTCGACCGGCAACAAAACACTTCGAGCGACGGTACGCGCGATCGGCGATCCGGTCGAGGGCAGCGCCCGATTTATCTGGTTAGCCCCGCTCGCCGGGAACGACGACCGAGATCGCGGCGGGCACCGTCCGAAATGTCACCTTGTCGCGCAGGTCGAGCGCGTCCCCGTCGACCTGGAAGGGCAGCGGTTCGTCGGCGATGAGCGTCAGGTGGTCGACGTCGTGCTGCACGTGGGCCCCGCGGGCGCCGACGCGCGGGCGGCTACCGGCCAGGCGGGCCATGCTGAACAGGACGCCGGCGGTGTTCATCCGGCGCCGCGCGTACACGGCCAGCCCGGTGTCGAAGGTGACCTCGGGCGTCGGATGCAGGGGCAGGTTGCCCACGTAGGTCCATGGGTCGGCGTTGGCCACGATGGCGAAGTGGATGTCGTCCCAGCGGGCGCCCCCGGGCAACTCCACGTGCAGCCGCGGATGCCGCCTCGGGCTGCGGAAGAACTCGCGCACCCCCACCTTCGCGTACAGGACGTGGGTCGAGCGCTTGCCCTGCCGGCGCCTGCGCTCCACCCCGTGCACGATGGCGGCGTCGAAGCCGAGCCCGGCGGCGAAGCAGAAGTAGCGGTCGTCGGCCATGCCCATGCTCACCGTGCGGCGCGCCCCCGAGCGCAAGCCCTGGAGCAGCTGGCCGGTGGCCTGGACGGGGTCGTTGGCCAGGCCGAGGGCGCGCACGAACACGTTCGTCGAGCCGGCGGGCACGATGCCCAGCGCGGGGACCCGCGGGTGCACGCCGTCGGTCAACAGCCCGTTGATGACCTCGTTGACGGTGCCGTCCCCGCCCAGGGCGACGACGACGTCGGTGCCCGCACGCATCGCGCGGCAGGCCAGGGCGGCGGCGTGGCCGCGGTTGGCGGTCTCGGCGACCTCGAGGTCGGCCTGCCCCCCCAGCGCCTGGGACAGGACGTCGCGCTCGCGGGCACTCATCGCCGTGGCCCGCGGGTTCGCGACGACGAGAACGCGCATCCCGGGAGCGTAACCGGTCGGTAGCTTCGCCCCGACCGCAGCGCCTTACGCTGGCGCAGTGAGCGAGGGCAGTTCCGACCCGGCGGGCGCCGAGGCGCAGGCCGCCGATCCGGTCGTGCCGCGGCCCCTGCGCATCGCCTGCGCCGTCCTCGGCCTGCAGGCGCTCGCCCTGCTCGTCGGCGTGGCGGTCCTTGTGGTCAAGACGGTCGCCGGCAGTCCGGACTCCGTGGGCCGGGCCCTGCTCGGCGCCGCGTTCGCGTTCCTCGGGGCCGTCGCGTTCGCGTTGTGCGCGCGCGGGCTGCTGCACCTGCGTGCGTCGGCCCGCACGCCGGTCGTGGTGTTGGAGATCCTCTGCGTCCCGGTCTCCTACAGCCTGGCCTTCCAGGCCGGGCGGGTCGGCTACGGCGGCCCCATCTTCGTGTCGGCGCTGGCCGTGCTGTACCTGCTGTTCACGCCGCCGGTGCGGGCCGTGCTCGACCGCGATCCGGACCGCTGAGCCGCTACGTAACGGCCCGGCATCGGCTCGGCCGGCGACGTTCAGATTCGCCGCCGGCCGGCGTAGCGTCCGTTCCCGCGAGGGGAGGCGCATGGGATACCTGGCGATGCCCTTGGTGACGGTGGGTCTGGTCCTGCTGTTCCTCGCCGCGCGCCGGGCGCGCCGCGCCCGCCGGCGCCGCGAGGACGCAGCCATGGTGGTCACCACCTGGCCTGACATCGAGCTGAGCCAGCGCTACGGCGGCTGGGACGCGGGCAACTACGACGCCGGCACCGGGCACGACGGCAACGCGGGTCCGGCCCACCGCGTCCTGGTGGGCTACGAGGGCAACTGGAACCTGCCGAGAGCCGGTGCCTGGGCGCGCAAGCCGCACGTCGGCCGGTAGCCGAGCGGGCGTCCTCGGCGCCGTACCGATCCGGCGTCGCTTCGGCCCGCCTGCTGGCCGCGGGGACGACGTCTCGGCCATGATCGGGCGCACGCGGGCGCCCGGCCCGCGCCCTGGGCGTCGGAGGGTCGGTTGCTGTTCCTGCGCGGTGTGTGGTGGCGGCGCGGGTTCTCGCTGAGCGTGCTGCTCGTGGGCCTGGTGGCGGCCGCGGTGGCGGCGCTCGGCCCGCTCTACGCGCGGGCGGCCAGCGAGTCGACGCTGACCGACGAGCTGCGCCAGGCCGGCTACCGCACCGGGCTGGCCTTCACGCTGCCGCGGCACACCGGGGATGCGCACGCGACCGGCGCGGCGCGGCGGGCGGTCGGCGCCGGTGCCCACCTGCCCGGCTACTCCGCACCCGTCGAGGGCGAGCACGTGCCGCTCACCACGGTCCGCAACGCGGCCGGCCGGTTCACGCCCTTGGCGCCGATGGCCTGGCGCACCGACGTGTGCGCGCACCTGCAGCTGGTCAGCGGACGGTGCCCCACCCGCACCGGCGAAGCGATGGTCGACGTCGTCGCGGTCTCCGGCGGTCCCCGCTGGCATCTCGGCGACCGGCTCACCCTGCACCAGGCGATCCCGCTCCCCCTACCGGATGTCGGGTTCCGCAACGGCCCGCTGCTGGCCGGCGGTCTGCGCATCGTCGGCACCTACCGGCCGCGTGACCTGGCCGACGGGTACTGGTTCGACCTGCCCTTCTTCAACGCGCGGCTGGGGCACAGCGTCAACACCGCGATCACCGACGAGACCGACGCGGTGTTCGTCGTGCCGCAGCAGTTCGCGCGTGCACCGTCGCCGGTGCCCGACGTCGTGGACTTCGACGTCCCGCTGACCCCGACCCGCGTGCGCCTGGACGACGTGCCGGCGTTGCGGCGCGAGGTGGCGGCGGTGCAGGCTCGTTTCCCGACCACGTCGAAGAACCCGGCCACCCCGACCATGCGCACCGTGTTGCCGGCCGCGCTGCGCCACGCCGCCCGCGACCGGGACCAGGTGCAGACGGCCACCCTCGTGGTCGTGCTCGAACTGGCCGCGCTCAGCCTGGTGGCGCTGTTCTACGTCGTGCGTGCGGCCGTGGCCGCCCGCGGCGACGAGATCGCCCTGGCCAAGGTGCGCGGCCTGCGCCCGCGCCAGGCCGTGCTCCTGGCCGTCGGCGAACCGCTCGCGGTGCTGGCCCTGGCCCTCCCGCTGGGCCTCGCGCTGGCGTGGGGCGCCACCGTGGCCATGACCCGGTCGGCGCTCGTCGGCGGCACGCCGGTGACCGTGACCGCCGCCGCCGGCTGGGCCCTGCTCGTGGCCCTGGGTGGGATGGCCGTCGCCGCCACGTTGAGCGCGGTGCAGGTCGTCACCCGGCCGGTGCTCGACCAGTGGCGCAACACGGTGTCGGGCCGCTCGCAGGGCCGCCGGCTGCTGGCCTTCGACCTCGCCGTCGCCGTCGCCGCGGTGGTCATCGTGGTCACGCTGCGCTCCGGCGAAGGGGCGCGACCGCATCCGCTGTTCCTGCTCACCCCGGCCCTGGTCGCCCTCGCGGTGGCGCTCGTGGGCGCCCGGTTGCTGCCGGTCGCGTGCCGCCGGTCGCTGCGCCGCACGCGCGCGTCGCGCCGGCTGGTCGCCTTCCTGGCCCTGCGCCAGACCGTGCGCCGGCCCGGTGGCCTGCGGCTGGCCACCTTCCTCGCCGTGGCGGTCGGGCTGGCCACCTTCGCCGTGTGCGGCGAGGCGGTGGCCCGGGCCAATCGCCAGGCCCGGGCGGAGACCGAGCTGGGCGCGCCCACCCAGCTCTCGGTGCTCGACGAGCCCGGTCACGACCCGCAGGCGGCCGTGGACGCCGCCGACCCGCACGGCCGGTGGGCGATGACGGCGGCGAGCTGGTCCCCCGACGGCGGCAGCGACACCGGTGCCGGCGCCACCATCGTCGGCACGCTGCTCGGGGTGCAACCCGGGCGTCTCGCCGCGACGGCCTACGGCGTGCGCGGCCAGGTCCCCCCGGCCACCATCGCCCGCGCGATCACCGCCCCGACGGCTCGTGTGGCGAACCTGCGCGGCACCGGGGTGACCGTCCGGCTCGACACGACCGCCCTGGTGGGCGACCGGCCCTCGGTCCGCATCGCCGTGCGCCGCGGGCACTCGCCCGCGGTGCAGCTGGACGCCGGCGCCCTGCGCCCGGGTGTGCACGACTACACCGCGCCGGTGGACTGTCGGGCCGGGTGCACCTTCGCCGGCCTCGTGTTCACGCCTTCGGTCACCGCGCAGCCGGTCCTCACCGCCACGACGACGCTCACCGCGGTGGGCGCCACGGCCGCGACCGGCTCGACCCCGGTGCCGGTCGATCTCACGGCGTCGAGCTCCTGGCGCTCGTCGGGCCTCGGCGACGGCGCGGGCGTGCGCACCGCGGCGGTGGCCGGTGGACTGCGCGTGCTGGTGCGCAGCACGGGCGGCGGGTCGCCCATCCTCAACTACGCCGACGTGCCCGCCGGCGTGCCGGTGGTGGCCGGGCCGCGCAGTGTGACCGGTGAGGGAACCGGCACCGTCAGCGACTTCACCAACACCACGCTGGCCTACCACGTGGCCCGCACGGTCAACCCGCTGCCGGTGCAGCTGGACAACGGTGCCATCGCCGACCTGGACTACCTGCGCTCGACGCTGCCGGACTTCGCGCGGGAGTCGACGTGGACGGTGTGGCTCGGCCGGCACGCGCCGCGGGATGCGGTCCAGCGGCTCACCCGCGCGGGGCTGCTGGTGCAGAGCCGGCGCACTGCCGGCGCGCGCAGTGCCCAGCTCGCCCGCGAGGGGCCGGCGCTCGGCCTCCTGCTGCTGCTGGTGTGCGCCGTCGCCGCGGCCGTGCTCGGCGTCGGCGGCACCGCGGTGTCGGTGCTCTCGCAGGCGCGCCGGCGCTCCTACGAGTTCGCCGCGTTGCGCGCCGTGGGCGTGCGGGTCCGCTCGCTGCGCCGCAGCGCCGTCACCGAACAAGCCCTGCTGCTCGGCGTCGGGGTCATCCTGGGCGTGCCTGCGGGCTACCTCGCGGCCGACCTCGTGCTGCCGGTGGTGCCGGAATTCTCCGACCTCACGCCGGTGGTGCTGCGCTACGAGCCGCCCGTGCTCGTGGCACTCGGCTGCGCGCTGGTCTTCGCGGTGCTGCTGTGCCTCTCGGCGCTGGCCGGTGGCCGCGCGCTGCTGCGCGGCGCCGTCGCGTCCCGGCTGCGCGAGGCGCCCTGAGCGCTACCGGTCGGCCTCGATCACCCACCGCGTCACCGGCTGCACGAAATTGATCTCGCTGGGCCGGATCGTCGTCGTGCGTTCGTAGCGGAACCCGGCCCGCTGCAGTGTCCGGTTCGGGGCGACGTTGAAGGCGTTGGGCTGGGCGTAGAGGCGGCTCAGGCGCAGCGCTGCGAAGTAGGCGTCGACCGACAGCCGGACGAAGCGCGTGCCGAGGCCCGCTGCCCGCCGCTGCGCATCGAGGACGTGCAGGTGCATGAACGCCTGGTCGCCGAACACGATCTGATCGGCGCTGCTGAACCCGACGACGGCGCCGTCGAGCTCCCACACGAGCGCGTAGTTTTCGCGCTGCTCGAGAGGGCGGGCGTGGTCCTGCCGGTACCACGCGGCCCACTCGTGACGCGACGGCAGGCGGGCTCGGTCGACGCCGAGCATGGTCAGGTACTCCTCGCTCGCTTCGTGGAAGTAGTCGATCCGTAGGCCGACCTCGTCCAGCCGCATCTCCCGGACGCGCAGGCTCATCCCGCGATTGTCGAGATCGACGGTGCACCGATACAGGACCGATCGCGGGCCGGCGGCCTGTTCGGGCCCCGCGCGCTGATATTACAGGTTACTAACCACTCACAAGTAGGGTGGCGAGGTGAGCGATGCTGACCCCTGGGCCGGGCTGGCCGACCGCTTCGCCGACGAGGCCTACGCCTCGGTGAAGGGGCACGTGCGCACGTACGTGCTGCACCACCACCTGCTCGAGCACCTGCCGCCGCCGCCGGCGCCGCTGCTGGACGTCGGCGGCGGTGCGGGTCATCAGTCGTTCCCGCTGGCCCGGGCCGGTTACGACGTCACGGTGCTCGATTCGTCGCCGGCGATGCTGGACAAGGCCCGCCAGCGTCTGCGCGGCCTGCCGACCGACGCGCAGCGGCGGGTGACGCTCGTGCAGGCCGATGGTGAGCATGCGGCCGAGGCGGTGCACGGCCACCGCTTCGCCGGCGTGCTGTGCCACGGCGTGCTGGGCTATCTCGACGACCCCGAGCCGATGGTCGACCAGCTGTGCCGGTGCACCGCCGACGGCGGCGTGGTGTCGATCATGACCGGCAACGCCGAGGCGTCGGCGGTGCGCCCGGCGCTGGAACGACGGTGGGCCGACGCCCTGGCGGCGTTCGACGCCGACCGCGAGATCGGGGTGCTGGGCGTGACCGGCCGGGCCGACACGGTGGACGGCCTGAGCGAGCTGCTGCGCCGCCGGGGTGTGGAACTTCTGGACCGATACGGGGTGTGGCTGTTCGTCGACTGGCTCGAGTTCGGCGGGGTCGAGCTGGACCCGAGCGACGCCGAGCAGGTGGCCGCCACGGCCGCCGTCGAACTGGAGGCCAGCCGGCGCGACCCCTACCGCCGGCTCAGCCGCGTCTTCCACCTCGTGGGCCGCAAGGGCCGCACCTGACGGACACCTCCCGCGGCCGCGGATCAGGTGCGGCGGCGACGCTGCTCGACCTGCGGCTCGGGTGCGCCGAGGCTCTCGCGCAACCGCTTGAGGCCGCGGGCGACGAGGCGCGAGACCTGCATCTGTGACACCCCGACGATGGCCGCGATCTCGGTCTGCGTCTTGTTGGCGATGAAGCGCAGCAACAGGATCTCGCGCTCGGCCTCGGGCAGCTTGGCGATCACTCCGCGCAGCATGGCCCGTTGCTCCACCTGGTCGAAGCCTTCGTCGAGGATGCCGAGCATCGGGTGCTCGGGCACCGTCTCGCCCGGCGCGGCGAGTACGTCGAGCGGCACGCCGGAATAGGCGCGCGCCGCGTCCAGCGCCTCGAGCACCGTCTCCTCGTCGATCTCGATGCGGCTGGCGAGTTCCTTGACGGTGGGGGCCCGGCCGAGCTCCTGGCTCAGATCGGCGCGGGCCGCGTTGAGGGTGGTCTGCAGCTCCTGCGCGCGGCGCGGCACGTGGATGAGCCAGCCGGTGTCGCGGAAGTGCCGCTTGATCTCACCCAGGATGGTCGGGGTCGCATAGGTGGAGAACTCCAGCTTGCGTTCGGGATCGAACCGGTCGATGGCCTTGATCAACCCGATGGCGCCCACCTGCACGAGGTCACTCATCGGCTCGTTGCGCCCGGAGAACCGGCGGGCCAGGTAGACGACCAACGGCATGTGCAGCTCGACCAACTGCTCGCGCAGCGCGTCGCGCCGCGGGCTGTTCTCGGGCAGCGAGTGCAGCTGCGCGAGCAGGTTACCGGCCTGGGCGCGGTCCTCGCGGCCGTTGCGCTCGCCCGGTTCGTGCGGCGACGTCACCGGGTCGCAGCCTCACGCTGCTTCGTCACGGTGATCGTCAACCGCTCACCGACCCTGGCGACATCGACGGAAGACGCGAGCGCGCCGAGCACCGTCCAGGCGAAGCCGTCGCGGTCGGGCTCGGCGGCGTCGTCGGACACGACCGACGTGTCGACGGCCAACCGGCCCTGCGACAGGTGGAACGTCGCGTCGAGGGTGCTGGCGGGGCCGGCGTGCGGCAGCAGCAGGGCGCAAGCCTCGTCGACGGCCAGGCGCAGGTCCTCGATGTCGTCGACGGTGAGGTCGCAACGCGCGGCGAGGCTCGCGGCGGTGATGCGCAGGGTGGACACGAACGCGACCGCGGCCGGTACGCGCATCTCGACCGTGTCGCCGCTGCGCTCTGCGGGGCCGTCCGGCGGTGTGCTCATGGTCTCCTCGAGTCGATCGGGCGGAAGGTCGTCACTGCGCGGCCGGGTTGGGCATGTTCCAGTGCGTGATCACCGGCTGGCCGTGATACATGCCGAGCAGCGACGGCGCGGCCGTGCCCAGCATCAGGTTGGCGCCACCGGTGGCGGCCAGGCCGATCCAGCGCGCGCCCAGCACGCGGCTGAAATGCCCGTGCCCCACGAGCACCACCGGCCCGTCCGACAGCGCGCGCGCGGCGCGGGTGAGCACCCGGTCGGCGCGCGCGGTGACGGCGGCGATCGTGTCGCCACCGGGCACGCCGTGCGTGAACAGGTCCCAGCCCGGGTTCTGCTCGCGGATCTCGTCGGTGGTGCGGCCCTCGTAGGCGCCGTAGTCCCACTCGACGAGGTCGTCGTCGATCTCGACGTCGGTGAACCCGGCCAGCCGGGCGGTCTCCTGCGCGCGGAAGCGCGGGCTGCACAGCACGAGCACCGGGCGCACCCGGCCGATGACCTCGACCATCGCCGCCGCCTGCTGCTCGCCGTGCTCGGTGAGCGGCACGTCGGTGACGCCGGTGTGCTTGCCCGACCTGCTCCACTCGGTCTCGCCGTGGCGCAGGAGCCACAGCGCCGTGTCGTCGGACAGGTCCGGCGCGACGGCGTCCACGCGGAAGGCCGGCCCCGCGTCGGGGCCGGCCTCCACCGAAGTCATGACAGTTGCCTGTACTAGGCGGCCTGCTTGGTCTCCCAGAAGATCTTGTCGATCTCGGCGATCTGGTCGAGCAGCTTCTGACCCTCCGCCGGGTCGACCGCGCCCTTGCCACCGGCGGCGCCGGCCTGCTTCGTCGCCTTGTTGAACAGCTCGTGCAGCTGCGGGTACTTCTCGAAGTGCGGCGGCTTGAAGTAGTCGGTCCACAGCACCCAGAGGTGGTGCTTGACCAGATCGGCCCGCTGCTCCTTGATCAGCAACGCGCGGGTGCGGAACACCGGGTCGTCGTTGCCCTGGTACTTCTCCATGATCGCCTTGACCGATTCGGCCTCGATGCGTGCCTGGGCCGGGTCATAGACGCCGCACGGCAGGTCGCAGTGCGCGTGGGCGACGGTGGAGCGGTGGAACAACCGCATGTCGTGGACCTCCTACGTTTGTGGGGACGCTCGGACGGCATTGCCGAAGAGGCGAACTCGATTTCGACCCTACTCTCGACCAGATGCCCACCTGGAAGGCCTGGCTACCGGATGCGTGAACCCCTGATCCCCTGGCAGCGGGTGGAGATCCGCGGTGCGTCGATGGTGCCCACGCTGCGCGACGGCGACGCGGTGCTGGTGCGCCACGGCGCGCCCGTGCGGCCCGGGGACGTGGTGCTCGCGCGCTTCCGCGACGGTTCCGACCGGCTCGTGGTCAAGCGGGCCGAGCGTGCGCGCGAGGGCGGTTGGTGGGTCGTCTCGGACAACCCGTTCGCCGGCGGCGACAGCGTCGTGCACGGGGCGGCCGACGTCCTCGCCCGGGTGGTGGTGAGAGTGCGACCCCTGCCACCACGGCTCATCCGCAGGACCGATCGGCCGTAACCTTGACCAAATTTCCCGGCCGGGCAGGAGACGGTGTGGCCTTCGACGCGGACAGCGCGGTGTTCAAGGTGCACGAGCGCGGCAAGCTCGTCGTCCACAGCACCCTGCCGCTCGTCGACCGCGCGTCCCTCTCGCTGGCGTACACGCCGGGCGTCGCCGAGGTCTGCACGGCCATCGCCGCGGACGAGGAACTCGCGCGCCGCTACACCTGGCGCTCACGCCTGGTGGCGGTGGTCAGCGACGGCACGGCCGTGCTCGGGCTGGGCAACATCGGGCCGGCCGCGGCCCTGCCGGTGATGGAGGGCAAGGCCGCGCTGTTCCGCGAGTTCGCGGGCCTCAACGCCGTGCCCATCGTGCTCGACACCACCGACGTCGACGAGATCGTGGCCACCGTCGAGGCGATGGCCCCGTCGTTCGGCGGCATCAACCTCGAAGACATCTCCGCGCCGCGCTGTTTCGAGATCGAGGCGCGGCTGCGCGACCGGCTCGGCATCCCGGTGTTCCACGACGACCAGCACGGCACGGCCATCGTGGTGCTGGCCGCGCTGCGCAACGCCGCGACGGTCACCGGGCGCACGCTGGCCGACCTGCGCGTCGTCGTCTCCGGCGCGGGCGCGGCCGGAGTGGCCTGCACCCGGATCCTGCTCTCGGCCGGCATCGGCGACATCGCGGTGGCCGACTCGAAGGGCGTGCTGCACCCGGCCCGCGAGGACCTGACCCGCGTCAAGGCCGACCTCGCCCGCGACACCAACCGGGCCGGGCTCACCGGTTCGCTGGGCGAGGCGCTGGCCGGTGCCGACGTGTTCCTCGGGCTGAGCGCCGGGCACGTCGATGAAGGGCCGGTGCGCAGCATGGCCGACGGGGCGATCGTGTTCGCGCTGGCCAATCCCGACCCCGAGGTCGACCCGGAGGTGGCGCACCGGCACGCCGCCATCGTCGCCACGGGGCGCAGCGACTACCCGAACCAGATCAACAACGTGCTCGCGTTCCCGGGCGTGTTCGCGGGCGCCTTCGACGCGAGCGCCCGGGCCATCACCGAAGCGATGAAGCTCGCCGCCGCCACCGCGATCAGCGAGGTGGTGGCGAAGGAACTGAGCGCCGACTGCATCGTCCCCACGCCCTTCGACCGGCGCGTGGCCCCGGCGGTGGCCGCTGCGGTCGCCGCGCAAGCGGTCGCCGACGGCGTGGCCCGCGAGCCGGTGCACGGCGGAGCCCGCGATGCCCGCTGAGCCGGCCAACCCGCGCCTGCTGTCGCCGCGGCGCTGGTCGCCGCCGCCCGCGCCGGCGCGGGCGAAACGCTCGACCAGCACGCCGCCGCTGCCGAGGATCCGCCGCCTCGACCTGCCGGCGCCGGGCCCGGAGGACGTCGTGCTGGACGGGCCGGGCCGGGTGCTCACCGGCGTCGCCGACGGCCGCGTGCTGCGGGTGGACCCCGGCACCGGCGAGGTGGAGACGCTCGCGAACACCGGGGGCCGCCCGCTCGGGCTGCACGCGTGCGCCGACGGCACGGTGCTGGTCTGCGACAGCCGGCTGGGGCTGCTGCGCGTCGCCGACGGCGGCGCGGTCGAGACCCTGGTCGACGAGATCGGCGGCGAGGCGCTGAACTTCGCCAGCAACGTCGTGCAGGCCGACGACGGCACGATCTACTTCAGCACGTCGACGCGGCGTTTCGACCTCGACCACTACATGGGCGACATCCTCGAGCACGGCGGCAGCGGTCGGCTGCTGCGACGCGACCCGTCCGGTGCCGTCGAGACGCTGCTCGACGGGCTGCAGTTCGGCAACGGCGTGGTGCTCGCACCGGACGGGTCGTGCGTGGTGGTCGCGCAGACCGGTGGCTACTGCCTCACCCGCTACTGGCTCACCGGCGCCCGCGCCGGCACGCACGACACGTTGATCGACAACCTGCCCGGATTCCCGGACAACATGGCCCTCGGCAGCGACGGACTGATCTGGGTGTCGCTGCCCACGGCCCGCAACGCGTTGCTCGACCGCCTGCTGCCGCTGCCCGGCGCGCTGCGGCAGCTGGTGTGGCTGCTGCCCGACGCGGTCCGGCCGAAGCCCGAGCGCACCGTATGGGTGCTCGCGGTGTCCTTCGGCGGCGAGATCGTGCACGACCTGCAGACCACCGGGGAGGACTACTCCATGGTGACCAGCGTGATCGAGCGCGACGGCCGGCTGTACCTCGGCAGCCTGCACGAGCAGGCGGTGGCGGTCACCTCCGTGCCGTAGGGAGGGTCACTTGGCGGGGGTCACTTGGCGAGGGTCATCCGCCCGCCCGCGCCGATCACGATCCGCTGCCCCGGCAGGATCAGGTTCGGGTTGTCGCCGATCACCTTGCGGTTGCGCTGGTAAAGGTCGACGTAGCCGTGCTGGTGGAACCACGCCGCGATGACCGTCAGGTTGTCGCCGGGCTTGACGGTGTAGACGACCGGCCTGGCCGGCTTGCGCGCGGTGGGTTTCGTCGCCGTCGGGGTGGACGAAGCCGACGTCGGCGCGGCCGTGCTCGTCGGCACGGAGGCGTGGCTCGGCCGGGTGGACGAGGTGGACGGGCTGGCGGCGGACCCGCTGACCCGGGCTCCGGCGGCGCGGTCGCCGGTGTCGTGGCCCGAACCCCCGCTTCGACCGAGCACGACGATCAGCGCGATGCCGCCGGCGAGCACCAGGCCACCGATCACCAGCGCGACCAGCGTGGCGTGCGTCGTCAACCGGCGTGCGTCGGCCATCCGTCCCCCAAGGTGTGTGCCCTGGATGCTACGGCCCGACGACCTCGTCACGCCGCGGCGCGAGGGCCGGGCGCGCTCAGGCCGGGCGGATCGTCACGCTCGTCAACGCGGCGTCGTGCGCGCGCCAGCCCGGTACCGACACGGCCACGTAGCGGGCGCTCGTGTCGAGGGCGGCCGAGGCGGTGCCGCCGCCCAGGGTGGCGATATCGCGGTAGTCGCGCCCGTCGTCGCTGGCCGCGATCGTCGCCGCCGGCCGGTGACCGGCCGTCCACTGCAGCACGAGCGTCCCGAGGGCGTGCACGTCGCCGAGGTCGACGACCATGCGGCCGGCCGGCCCGGGCGTCCACGCGGTGTGCGGGTCGCCGTCGACGGCGTTCGCGGGGTCGGACATGCCGGCGGGCAGCGGCGTCGTCGGGAAGGTGGTGCGGCCGATGGCGAGGTCGCCGCCGGCGTAGGCGGCCACGTCACGGAAGACCACGGTGTGCTGCCCGCCGTCCAGGCGCACCACCTGCACCCGGCCGTTCTGGGTGGCGGTCACCCGCACGCGGCCCTGGCCGCCCGCCAGCCGTACGGTGCGCGCGTCGAGCACCACCGCCTGCAAACCCTCGGGCAGGTCCGCGCCGGCCGGGTCGGCGGCGAGGGTGAACCACGGTGCCAGCACGGCGCCGTCGCGCGCGGGCACGGCGGCGGTGAGCTCGCTGCCGTGGCCGCTCACGACCTGGTGCCCGGCGTACAGGCGGAGCGTGGAGCGGCGTTGGGGCAGCGAGACGGTCTGGCGCACCTGCTCGCCGGTCAGGTTCAGCAGCGTCAGGTGGTGCTCGGCGAAGCTGGTGCGCAGGGTCGCCGCGGTCGGCGCCGGATCGGCGTGCCGGGCGGCGGTGGCGCGGGCGTCGAGGCCCGGGTACGCCTCGACGGTCATCCCCGCGCTGCCGGCGGCGGGCCCGTCGGACAGCGTCAGCACGTCGCCGGTGACGGTGATCGGATTGGCCGACCCCCGCACCACGAAGCCGGCACGGCCGGCGTCGACCGCGAGCCAACCGCCGGTGGTACGCAGATCCGGGTGCGGGTAGGTCGCGACGGTGGTCCACGAGCTGCCGTCGTCGCTGACCTGCACGGCGTAGGCCCGCCCGGCCGCGGCCTCCCAGTCGACGGTGACCCGGTCGAGCTGCATCCCGGGGCCGAGGTCGACGGCGAGCCAGCTGTCCGCGCGGGGCCGGTCGGTGCGCGACACGGCCCAGCGGGTGGCCAGGTTGCCGTCGGTGGCGAGCCCGGCCGCACGCCCGGTGTCGGCCGACGACGCCGTGGTCGGGCGGCCCAGCGCGAGGTCGGGCCCGTCGGCCCCGTCGCGCGCCTCGAACTCGATGATCGAGTAGCCGTACGTCGGGTCCGGGGTCACGCCGAGCACGCGCACCCAGCGCGTTGTGGTGGCGGCGAAGGTGAGGGTGTCGACGCGGGCCACGCCGGCCGGCGGATTCTTGGCGTCGGCGGCGGCCACGGTGACCGAACCCTCGGCCGCCGCGTAGTCGCGCGCGCCGTCGAGCCCCGCGACGCCGGGCATGGTCAGGTTGACGACCTCCACGTGCCCCTCACCCGCGCCGGTGCCGGTCGTGGCGTACACGGTCGCGCCGCCGGGCAGCGTGGCGAAGGCGGCGGTGCCGCCGTCGACCTCGAGCACGGTGACGCTCGCGTCGTAACCGTCGCGCACGCGCTCGTAGGTGCGCACGCTGCGCGAGTGGACGGCGACGCCGGCCGACGGCAGGAACATCGGCGTCGAGCCGCTGAGCCGGAACAGCCAGTCGTCGTGCTGCGGCTGCCAGGCGAACTTGACGAAGCCGGGCTTGCTGACCGCGCCCGCCCACGCCGCCCGGCTCTGGTGCGAGACGAGGCCCGGGCCGGCCCCGAAGTCCGTCAGCCCGGCGGCCGCCCGCCAGAAGGCGTCGGCCGTCAGCGGCGCCGTGACCGCGGCGGTACGGGCCCGCCACTCGTGCAGCAGGTAGCTGATGGCGATCTCGGCGCGGGCCTCGGGCTCGTACTTGGGCTCGCCGGAGAACTTCGTGACCCGGTACTCGGGCGGGTAGGCCTGATAGGCCTCCAGCCGCTGGGCGAGCGCGGCCTCGGCGAAGGCGGCGCGCCGGTCGCCCTGCACCTGCGCGAGGAACGCGAGCGGGATGACGTCGCGCCCGTAGAGGTGTTCGCGGTCGGCCACCATCGGCATCAGCGGTTCGCCGGCGTCGCTCATGACGCCGAGGACGGAGCGCCACAGGCGCTCGCCGTTGGGCTGGTGGGTGAGGACCTCGGGCAGCGGGCGGGCGGCGGTCAGGAAGTGCACGGCGTTGCGGGCCGACGTGCGCCACAGCTCGCACTGGTAGTGCGGGCCGAAGGAGCCGTGGTTCTCGACGAGGAAGGTGTCGTAGAGGTTGTGCGCGGTGTTCGCACTGACCGCGACGCCGTCGACGACGGTGGGGTTGGCCAGGTCGGCCGGCGGCAGCCCGGTCTCGTTGCGGCTCCACCGCCCGTAGGCGGCGGCCCAGTCGGCGGCACCGTCGTGGCCCGGCGCCCAGGCCAGTCCCGGGGCGAGCGACTGGGCGTAGACGCCCATCTCCTCGAGCTTGGTGTCACCGACCCAGCCGCCCTGCAGCCCGTTGGGCGTCCAGCTGCCCGACAGCGGGTCGTCGCCGGTGCCGAGCGCGGTCGTGTAGGCCGCCTGCGCCGCAGCGATGGTGTCGAGGTTCGCACGCGTGGCGTTGTCCAGCTCGTCCCAGAGCAGCCGCCCGGCGAGCTGGAAGTAGAGCTGGAAGGTGGTGTCGAAGAACAGCGTCTTGCCCCACTCGTCGCCGCCGGTCAGCCGGTTGCTGGCGGCGAAGTGGGTCATGGTGGCCAGCGTGTGCGCGCGCAGGGTGTCGGCGTCGATGCCGGCCAGGTCGCTGTCGTAGTCGCCGCGGGTGAGTACCAGGGCGTTGCCGAGGACCACGGCGAAGGAGAAGTCGGTGGCCACGTAGTGCCCGGCGGCGGCGTCCCACTGCGTCTCGGCCCACCGGGTGTGGCGCAGCAGGACGCGGTGGTAGGTCTGGGCCACGGTGTCCGCGGCGAGGTCGCCCGCGGGGGCGAGCGGGGCGCCGGTCGCGTCCGCTCCCGGGAGGAGGGTGGCGACGGCGGCGGCGGTGCACCCCGCGCCGGCCAGTTGCAGGAAGGAGCGGCGGGACAAACCGGGCGAAGCCATTCGCGAATCATGACAGCGCTGTCAAGAGGGCGGGAGGGCGGTCACGCGTCGCGCCGGGCCAGCAGCCACGCGCCCACGGCACCCAGGACCACGACCCATCCGCAGGACACCGCGAAGCTCGGCCAGGCCGACAGCACCGAGTCCTCGGGGCTCGAGACGGTCGAGACGATGTTCTTGGCCGCGTTGCCGCCGGGCAGGAACGTGTTCAGGTAGGCCCCGGTCCGCCCGGCCAGGCCGGCGGCGAGCGTGGGCACCACGACGACCAGCGCCAGCGCGGCCGCGACCCCGCCGGCTGTGTGCCGGATCAACGTCCCGAACGCCAGCGCCAGCAACGCGAAGACGGTCACCGACAGCCCGACGCCCACCACCGCCAACGTCGTCGCCCCGTCGGCCAGCGACATGGGCACGTGCGGCGACAGCAGCGCCCGCGAGACGAAGAACGCGGTGAACGCGGCCACCTCCGAGCTGACCAGCACCGCGGCGCCGAGCACGACCGCCTTCGCGGCCAGGAAGCGGGAGCGGCGTGGCACGGCCAGCGCCGTGGAGCGGATGGCACCGGTGGAGAACTCGCTGCTGATCGTGACCACGCCCAGCACGGCGGCGACGATCGATCCCCAGAGCATGCCGAACATCAGCGTGTTGCCCACCGGGTCGGCCAGCAGGTCGTGCCGGTCGGCCGCGTTCATCTTCGCCCACCGGCCGCCCTGGTCACCGGCCAGCAGCGCGCTCGCGCCGACCACCACGGCCGGCAACAGGGCCAGTGACCACTGGCTCGAGCGCACCGACCGGAACTTGGTCCACTCGGCGTGGGCGACGTCGACGAACCTGATCCGCTCGTCCGCGGCCGAGGCCGGGCGGGCGGGGGCGGTGAGCGCAGTCATCTATCGGCTCCTTTCGGCGCCGCTGTACTCGACGATGTCGCGGGTGAGGGCCATGAAGACCTGTTCCAGGGACGCGCGGCGTGGCGTCAGTTCGTGGATCACCAGGCCGGCGCGGGCGGCCAGTTCGGCCACCCGCGCGGCGGGCAGGCCGGACACGACGAGGGCGTCACCGTCGGGGTCGACCGAGGCGCCGGCCGCGGTCAGGGCCGCGCCCAGTTGTGTCGCCGACGGGGTGCGCACCAGCACACCCCCGGCGGAGTTGCGCTCGATGAACTCGGCCGCGCCGCAGTCGGCGAGCAGCCGGCCCCGCCCGATCACGATCAGGTGGTCGGCGATGAGCGCCATCTCACTCATCAGGTGGCTGGAGACGAACACGGTCTTGCCCGCGTCGGCCAGCCGGCGCAGCAGCGTGCGGATCCACAACACACCCTCGGGGTCCAGGCCGTTCACCGGCTCGTCCAGCACGAGAACGTCCGGGTCGCCGAGCAGCGCGGCAGCCAGGCCGAGCCGCTGGCTCATCCCCAGCGAGAACCCCCCGGCGCGTCTGCGGGCAGCCTTGCGCAACCCGACGATCTCGAGCACCTCGGCGACGCGTCGACGCGGCAGGCGCTGCGACTGCGCCAAGGCGAGCAGGTGGCTGTAGCCGCTGCGGCCGCGGTGCGTGGCCGTGGCGTCGAGCAGTGCGCCGACCGTGCGCAGCGGCCGGGGAAGCTCGGCGTAACGGCGCCCGCCGATCGTGGCCACCCCGGCGTCGGGACGGTCCAGCCCGAGCAACAACCGCATCGTGCTCGACTTGCCCGCGCCGTTCGGCCCGAGGAAGCCGGTGATCCGGCCCGGCGGCAACGTGAAGGTCAGGTCGTCGACGGCGAGGTGCGCGCCGTAGCGCTTGGTCAGGCCGCGAACCTGGACGAGCGGCACTGCGCTGCGGCGAGCACCGGGCGGCGGGAGAGAGGAAGGAGTCACGCCTTCATGCTCGACGCGCGGCCGCGCGGATTCGATCGTGCACGCACGCAGAACCGGGGTTCGGCTAGCCCCACCACCGGCCGGGCGTGGGGCTCAAGCCACCACGAGCGGCCGCACGCCCAGCCCCCCGGCCGCCGCCTGCGGGCCGAGCTGTCCCCAGGCGGTGGCCAGGCGACGCACCGCCTGCACGAGCTGGTCGGGCGGCAGCGTGAACGGCAGGCGCAGGAACCGTTCGAGGGTGCCGTCCACGCCGAAGCGCGAGCCGGGCACGACGATCACCCCGGTCTGGGCGGCGAGCATCGACAGTGGCGTGGACAGCGGCGCGTCGAGCTCGCACCACAGCGACAGGCCACCGCGCGGCGAGCCCAGGTGCCACGACGGCAGCTGCTCGCGCAACGCGGCGATCAACGCGTCACGACGGGGGAGCAGCTCGCGCACCCGGGCGGCGGCGATCTCGTCGATGTGCGCGATCAGGTCGACGGCGACGAGCTGGTCGAGCACCGGCCCGCTCATGTCGATGGCCAGGCGCACGGCGCTGAGCCGGTGCACCAGCTCGGCGGAGGCGCGCAGCCAGCCGATGCGCAACCCGCCCCACACCGGCTTGGACAGCGAGCCGACGGTGACGACGGCCGGGTCGAGAGCGGCCGCGGGGCGCTCGCGGGCGCCGAAGGCGAGATCGACGAACGTCTCGTCGATGACCACCGTGGTGCCGGTCTGGCGGGCCACGCGCAGCACCGCACGCCGGTCGGCCTCGGGCACCAGCGCGCCCGTGGGGTTGTGGAAGTCGGGGATCAGGTAGGCCAGGCGTGGCGCGGTCTGGCGCAGCGTGGCCTGCAGCTGGTCGACCTGCCAACCGCCGCCGGCCGCCATCGGCACCGGCACGACGCGGCCCCCGTTGCCGCGCACGGCGTCGAGCGCGCCCGGATAGGTGGGCAGCTCGGTGACGACGCGGTCGCCCGGCCCGAGCAGCAGCCGCATGATCAGGTCGAGCCCGTGCAGCGCGCCGTTGGTGATCAGCACCTGCTCGGGCCGGGTGGGCACGCCGCGGGCGGTGAAGCGCGCGGCGATCGTCTCGCGCAGGACGGGCAGCCCGGCAGGGTCGTAGCCGTCGGTGCACAGGTACGGCCCGATCCGTTCGAGGGCGCCGGCCACCGCCGCGGTGAACGCCTCGGCCGGGGCGCTCGTGGTGGCGCAGGACAGGTCGATGACGTCGTGCGCGTCGACGCCCACGAGGGGCCAGCGGGCGAGCGCCGGCCGCGGCTGCGCGCCCCGCGGCACGGTGACGTAGCTGCCCGAGCCGGTGCGGCTGGTGAGGAAGCCGGCGGCGCGCAGCGCGTCGTAGGCGGCGGTGACCGTCGCCCGGCTCAGCGCCAGCGCGGCGGCGAGCTCGCGTTCGGAGGGCAGCCGGGTCTCGGTGGCGATGCGCCCGTCGCGCACGAGAGAGGTGACGGCGTCGGCGAGGGCGGCGTAGACCGGCCCCGGCATGGTGCGCAGGGTGGGCAGCAGGTCCGCGAGTGCGCGACCGCCGATGCGGGACGGAGCAGCCATGCGGCCATTCTTGCATGCCAATCCGCCCCAGAGGCAGGCCGTTCGCCCATCATTGGCCCGTGTCTGACCGCGATGGCCGCGGCACAGTGGCGATGTGGTCCGGAAATCCCTCTACTGGCGGCTGCCCCAGCTCTACGTCGGCCTGCTGCTCTACGGCACGTCGGGTGCGTTGCAGGTGCGCTCGGGGCTCGGTCTCGATCCCTGGGACGTGTTCCACCAGGGCCTGGCGCGCCACCTCGGGCTGGCCATCGGCACGGTGGTGATCATCGTGGGCGCGGCGGTGCTGCTGGCCTGGCTGCCGCTGCGCCAGCGGCCAGGGCTCGGCACCCTGAGCAACGTGGTGCTGGTGGGCGCCTCGCTGAACTGGTCGCTGGACCTGCTGCCCGAGCACCTGCCGCTGGCGTGGCGCATCGCCGAGATGGTCGGCGGCGTGCTGCTGTGCGGCATGGCCACCGGGCTCTACATCGGCGCGGAGTACGGCCCGGGTCCACGCGACGGGTTGATGACCGGCCTGGCCCGGGTGACCGGCCGCTCGATCCGCCTCGTGCGCACCGGCCTGGAGCTGACCGTGCTGGGCACCGGCTGGCTGCTCGGCGGCACCGTCGGCATCGGCACGGTGGTCTTCGCCCTGGCCATCGGGCCCCTGGCGCAGGTGTTCCTGCGGGTGTTCGCCGCCCCCGCCCCGGCCGTCGAGCCGGTACCGGCCGCGTGACTCAGTCGTCGTCGCTGTCGTCGCGGGCGAGCCAGGTGGCGAAGCGGTCGACAGCGGTCTCGTGTTCGGGGTGCTGGTCGACGAAGGCCTGGAGCCGGCCGGCCAGCCACTCGAGCGCCACCTGCTCGCCGCCGCGCCGCTCGACCAGCTCCTCGATGCCGCGATCGGTGAAGTACACCGCTCAGCCCTCGTCGGCCGGGTACCGCACCCCGAGCTGGCGGCGGATGTCGTCGAGCACCTCGAGGATCGCGACGGTCTCGTCGAGCGGCACCAGCGGGCTCTCCACTTCCCCGGCGCGCAGGCAGCGGGCCACCTCGGCGACCTCCAACCGGTAGCCGTTGCCCTCGACCAGCGGGGTGGGCACGACCTCCTGCTGGCCGCCGCTGTGCACGATCAGCTGTTCGGGACGGTGGATGCGCGGCTCGACCCGGATCCACCCGTCGGTGCCGGTGATCAGGGCGGCGAACGGGCTCTCGCCGGCGGCGCTGGAATACAGCTGGGCGACGCGCCCGTCGGCGTAGCCCCACTGGACCGCGGCGGTGACGTCCGAGCCGGTGGGCGACAGGGAACCGGTGGCGGCCACGGTGTCCGGGCGGCCGAGGAACAGCCAGGCCACGGTGACGGGGTAGATGCCGAGGTCGAGCAGCGCGCCGCCGCCCGCAGCGAGGTCGTAGAGGCGGTGACCGGCGTCGAAGGGGAAGTGCCGGGACAGGTCAGCGCGCACGCCCACCACCTCGCCGATGCGCCCGGACTCGGCCATCGCCACGGCGGCGCGGATCAGCGGGTTGAGCCGCGTCCACATCGCCTCCATGCAGAACAGCTGGCGCTCGCGGGCCGCGGCCACGATCTGACGGGCCTGCGCGGCGTTGAGCGCGAAAGCCTTCTCCACCAGCACCGGCTTGCCCGCCTCGAGCGCGAGCAGCGCGTGCTCCAGGTGCTGGCCGTGGGTGGTGGCCACGTAGACGACGTCGACCTCGGGGTCGGCGACGAGCTCGGCGTAGCTGCCGTAGGAGCGGGCCGCGCCGTGCTCGGCCGCGAACGCCGCCGCGCGCCCGCCGTCGCGGGCGGCGACCGCGTGCAGCGCGTTGTCGGCGGTGGCGGCGATGTCGTCCCCGACCGTGGCCGCGATGCCCCCGGCCCCCAGAACACCCCAGCGAATGGGTTCAGTCACGAAACACAACCTCCAACGCGATGAGCGCTCGCGCGAAGCGCGCGACCTGCCGGCGGGATCGGATCAGCGGGCGAAGGCCGTGGCGACGACCTCGCGCTGCTGCGCCTCGTGCACCGAGACCGAACCGACGGCCGGGGACGCCGACGCCTTGCGCGAGGCCCGCAGCAGCGGCCGGCCGGCCAGGTGCTCGGGCAGGTTGAGGGCCATGAACGGCCAGCCGCCCTGGTTCGCCGGCTCCTCCTGCACCCAGACGACCTCGACCCCGGGGAAGCGGTCGAGCTCGGCGCGCAGCTCGTCGACGGGCAGCGGGTAGAGCTGCTCGACGCGCACGATGGCGGTGTCGTCGTGCTCGCTGCGTTCCCGCTCGGCGGCGAGGTCGTAGTAGATCTTGCCCGCGCACAGCAGCACGCGGGTGACCGTGCCCGGGTCGGCCGTGGTGTCGGCGAGCACGGGGGCGAACGAGCCCTGCGTGAAGTCGTCCACCTGACTGACCGCGGCCTTGTGCCGCAGCAGCGACTTGGGCGTGAACGCGATGAGCGGGCGGCGCACCGGCGAGAGCCCCTGCCGGCGCAGCAGGTGGAAGTAGTTGGCGGGTGAGGAGCAGATGGCGATCGTCATGTTGTTCTCGGCGGCCATCTGCAGGAAGCGCTCCGGGCGGCCGGAGGAGTGGTCCGGGCCCTGGCCCTCGTAGCCGTGCGGCAGTAGCAGCGACACCGCCGAACGCTGCCCCCACTTGGCCTCGCCGGAGGAGATGAACTCGTCGATGATCGTCTGCGCGCCGTCGGCGAAGTCGCCGAACTGCGCCTCCCAGCACACCAGCGCGTTCTCGCGCACGACGGAGTAGCCGTACTCGAAACCCACCGCGGCGAACTCGGACAGCAGCGAGTCGTAGGCCAGGAACGGCGCCTGGTCGTCGGACAGGTGGCGCAGCGGCGTGTACTCCTCGCCGGTGTGGCGGTCGATGAGCACGGCATGGCGCTGGGTGAACGTGCCCCGGCGCGAGTCCTGCCCGGACAGCCGCACCGGATGCCCGTCGAGGACGAGCGAGCCGAACGCGAACAGCTCGGCCGTGGCCCAGTCGACGTTGCCCGAGCTCGCCATGGCCACGCGCCGGTCGATCTGCGGCTTGAGCCGGGGGTGCAGCGTGAAGCCCTCAGGCGGGTTGGCATAGGCCTCGGCGATGCGCTTCACGGTGTCGAGCGGCACCGCGGAGGACACCTGCTGGGTGGGCGACTCGTGCTCGATGTCGGGCTCCGGCGCCGCCTTGTCGCTGGAGTTGCGGGTCTCGACGAACACCTTCTCCAGCTGCGCCTGGAAGTCCTTGAGGGCGGCCTCGGCGTCCTCGAGGGTGATGTCGCCGCGACCCACCAGCGCCTCGGTGTACAGCTTCCGGACGCTGCGTTTGTGGTCGATGATGTCGTACATCACCGGCTGCGTGAACGACGGGTTGTCGGCCTCGTTGTGCCCGCGCCGGCGGTAGCAGACCATGTCGATGACGACGTCCTTGCGGAACTCGCGGCGGTACTTCACCGCGAGCTCGGCCACCCGCACGCAGGCCTCGGGGTCGTCGCCGTTCACGTGGAAGATCGGCGCCGCGATCATCCGGGCGATGTCGGTGGCGTAGAGCGACGAGCGCGACGACGAGGGCGACGTGGTGAAGCCGACCTGGTTGTTGACCACGACGTGCACGGTGCCGCCGTTGCGGAAGCCGCGCAGCTGCGACAGGTTCAGCGTCTCGGCCACCACGCCCTGGCCGGCGAACGCGGCGTCGCCGTGCATCAGCAACGGCAACACCGTGTAGCCGTCGTCGCCCTTGTCGAGCACGTCCTGCTTGGCCCGCACGATGCCCTCGAGCACCGGGTCGACGGCCTCGAGGTGGGAGGGGTTCGCCGTCAGGCTCACGGCGATCTCCTTGCCGTCACCGGAGCGGAACGTGCCGTCGGCGCCGAGGTGGTACTTCACGTCGCCGGAGCCCTGAGCGGTGCCGGGGTCGATGTTGCCCTCGAACTCGTTGAAGATCTTCGAGTACGGCTTGCCGACGATGTTGGCGAGCACGTTGAGCCGGCCGCGGTGCGGCATGCCGATGACGACCTCGTCCAGGTCCTCGGCCGCGGCCTCGCCCAGCACGGCGTCCAGCAGGGCGATGACGGTCTCGGCCCCCTCGAGGGAGAACCGCTTCTGCCCGACGTACTTGGTCTGCAGGAACGTCTCGAACGCCTCGGCGATGTTGAGCCGGCCGAGGATGTGCAGCTGGTCCTCGCGGGTCGGCGCCGCGTGCTTGACCTCGATGCGCTCCTGCAGCCAGGTGCGCTGCTCGGGGTCGGTGATGTGCATGTACTCGACGCCGACGCGCCGGCAGTAGGCGTCGCGCAGCACGCCGAGCACGTCGCGCAGCTTCATCAGCTTCTCGCCGGCGAAGCCACCGACGGGGAACTCGCGGTCGAGGTCCCACAGGGTGAGGCCGTGCTCGGTGATGTCGAGGTCGGGGTGCTTGCGCACCTTGTACTCGAGCGGGTCGGTGTCGGCCATGAGGTGGCCGCGGCTGCGGTAGGAGTTGATGAGCTCGATGACCCTGGCGTTCTTGCCGATGACGCCCTCGTGCGAGGTGTCGCGGTCGACGCGCCAGCGCACCGGCTCGTAGGGGATCTTCAGGGCCGCGAAGATCTCGTCATAGAATTCGTCGGAGAGCAACGACTCGTGCAGCACCTTGAGGAACTCGCCGGACTGCGCGCCCTGGATGATGCGGTGGTCGTAGGTGGACGTCAGGGTCATGATCTTGCTTATGGCGCGGTCGACGAGCTGGTCGGGGTTCATCCCGCTGAACTCGGCGGGGTACTCCATCGACCCGACGCCCAGGATCGTGCCCTGGCCGGCCATCAGCCGCGGCACCGAGTGGTTGGTGCCGATCGTGCCGGGGTTGGTGAGGCTGAGCGTGGTGCCGGCGAAGTCCTCGGTGGTCAGCTTGCCGGCCCGCGCCCGCCGGATGATGTCCTCGTAGGCGTTCCAGAACGTCGCGAAGTCCATCGTCTCGGCAGCCTTGATCGAGGCGACGACGAGTGAGCGGGCGCCGTTCTTGCCCGCGAGGTCGATGGCGATGCCCAGGTTCACGTGCTCGGGGGTGATGACGACGGGCTTGCCGTCGACCTCGCCGAAGGCGTTGTTCATCTCGGGATGCACCGCGAGCGCCTTGACCGCCGCGTACCCGATGAGGTGGGTGAAGCTGACCTTGCCGCCGCGCGCACGACGCAGGTGGTTGTTGATCACGACCCGGTTGTCGAAGAGCAGCTTGGCCGGCACCGCCCGCACGCTGGTGGCGGTAGGCACCTGCAGCGACTGCTCCATGTTCGCCACGACCCGCGCGGCGGCGCCGCGCAACGGGGAGCTGGTGGCGGCGGACGGGTCGACCTTCTTGGCGTCGTCCTGCTTGGGGGCGTCCTTCTTGGCGTCGCTCTTCTTCTCGTCCTTCTCGGCCGCCCTGGGCCGGCTCCTGGCCTGCGCCTGCACGCCGGCCTTCGGGTCGGTCTCGGAGTCGGCTTCGGGGTCGGCCTCGGCCTCGGTGCCCTTCGGGTCGGCCTCGGCCGGGCGGTCGGCCTGCTCGACCCGGTCGGGGGCGGCGTGCTTCGGCGCGGGCGGGGCGTCGGCGTGCGCGGACGCGGGCCGGCTGTCGCTGTCGCTGTCGCTGTCGCTGTCGCTGTCCTCGTCCGCGGCACGGCCGTTGCCGGACGCGGGCCCGCGGTAGTCGGCGAAGAAGTCGTGCCAAGCGGCGTCGACGCTGTCCGGGTCGGCCTGATAGCGCTCGTACATGTCCTCGACGAGCCACTCGTTGGCGCCGAAATCGGCGACCGGAGAGGTTTTGTCGGTACTTGTCGGCTGCTCCGTCGTCGCCACTGTCGCCCGGCCGTCCTCACGTCTGCTCGCCCTTGTGTTGCAACCGCCGAGCCTACGCGTCGGACCCGGGCACGGCATGCGTGCCGGGCCCGGTTGTGCGGGATCAGACGCTGCAGCGGGAGGCGACGGCCCGCACGCCGGGATGGCGAGCAGGAGGTTCTCGAGGACGGCCAGGGAGATGATTCCGATCGTGGCCTGACCGCATCATGATGCGCAGGCGCACCGAGGAGCACGCGTGACGTGCGGGGCGAAATACGGTCGGGCCCGGTTGGCACGATGGCCCGGTGAGCACCGCACGAACGATCGACCTCGCGACCTGGCCGCGCCGGGAGCATTTCGCGCACTACCGCGAGCGGGTGCCGTGCAGCCACGCGCTGACCACCGAGGTCGACGTGACCGAGCAGGTCGCGGCGCTGCGAACATCGGCGCGCAAGACCTACCTCGCGCAGGTCTGGGCTCTCGCCGCCCTGGTCAACCGGCATGCGGAGTTCCGCATGACGCTGACCGACGACGGCGGACCGGCGGTCTGGGACGTCGTGCACCCGATGTTCACGGTGTTCGTGCCGGCCCGGGAGACCTTCTGCGCCGTCTGGGCGCCGTACGACCCGTCGTTCCCGGCCTTCCACGAGCGCGCGGCCGCCCTGCTGGCCGAGCACCGCGAAAGCACCGCGTTCTCCCCGCAGGGCGACCCACCGCCGAACACCTTCGACGTGTCGAGCCTGCCGTGGACGTCGTTCACCGGCTTCACGCTGCAGATCCGGGACGGGTGGGACCACCTGCTGCCGATCTTCACGCTCGGCCGCTACGTCCGCCGCGATGGGCGCGACCTGCTGCCCCTGGCCGTCCAGGTGCATCACGCCGCGGCCGACGGGTTCCACGTCGCCCGGCTGGTCGAGGAGTTCCGAAGCTTGGCCGCCGACCCGCGCTGGCTCGCCGCGGACGGCCCGGACGCGCCGTAGGCTCGCCCGGTGCGGCTGGCGGGTGACGAGGCCCGGGCCCGCTTCGCTGCGGCGCGGGTGGCCCGGCTGGCCACCGTCTGCGCCCAGGGGCGACCGCGCCTGGTGCCGGTGACCTTCGCGGTCGATGCCGACGTCGTGTGGTTCGCCGTCGACGCCAAGCCGAAGTCGACGCGCGCGCTGCGCCGGCTGGCCGACATCGCCGCGAACCCGGCGGTCTGCCTGCTGGCCGACCGCTACGACGACGACTGGTCGCAGCTGTGGTGGGCCCGCGCGGACGGCACGGCCACGGTGCACACCGTGGCCGATGCGTCCGACGCCGTGCGCCTGCTCGCCGCGCGCTACCCGCAGTACGCCGACGCCGCGCCGGCGGGCCCGGCAGTCGCCGTGTCGGTCACCCGCTGGTCGGGCTGGGCCGCGGCGAGGCCGTGAGCACGGCGGCTACAACGCGCCGCGCGGCTCGCGACCGGGCGGTTGCGCGGGCCGCGGCGTGAGCGGCTCGACGGGCGCCCAGCGCTTCTTCACCGAGCGGCCGGGCCGCAGCGTGAGCCGCTCCTCCTTGTCGCGGCTGCGGTGCAGGATCTGCACCGCGTCGTCGCCGTCGAGGGTGTAGGTCACCAGACCGGGCGAGATGGCCACGCGGATGCGGCAGCCGCGAAAGCGCAGGACGAAACGCAGGCCGTCCCAACCGGGCGGCAGTTGCGGACGGAAGGTCAGCCGCTCGGCGCAGTCGCGCATGCCGCCGAAGCCGGCCACGAGCGCCAGCCAGCCGCCGGCCAGCGACGCGATGTGCAGGCCGTCCTTGGTGTTGCGGTAGGAATCGCGCAGGTCGGCGAGCGCCGCCTCGGCGAGGTACTCGGCGGCGAGGTCGAGGTGACCGACCTCGGCCGCGACGACCGCCTGCGTGCAGGCCGACAGCGACGAGTCGCGCACCGTCAGCGGGTCGTAGTAGGCGAAGGCCAGCGCCTTCTCCTCGGCCGTGAACGCGTCGCCGGCCCAGTGCAGGGCGAGCACGAGGTCAGCCTGCTTGATCACCTGGCTGCGGTAGAGGTCGAAGTACGGCGCGTGCATCAGCAGCGGGTACTCGCCCTCACGCTGCGAGCGCTCGAAGTCCCACACCTCGTGCGCGGTGAACCCGCGCGACTGCTCGTGCACGCGGTGCGTCTCGCTGAACGGCACGGCCACGTGGTCGGCCGACCACTGCCACTGCGCGATCTCGTCGTCGGTGACGCCCAGCTCGGCCGCCCGGTCGGGCCAGCTGCGCACCTCGCGCACGGCCGCGCGCAGATTCTGCGCGGCCATGAGATTGGTGTAGGTGTTGTCGTAGGCCATGGCGCTGTACTCGTCGGGTCCCGTGACGCCGTCGATGTGGAACTCGCCGTCGTCGCCGCGGTAGCCCAGGGCCAGCCACAGCCGGGCCGTCTCGACCAGGATCGGCAACGCGCAGTCGCGGGCGAACCGGTCGTCGCCGGTCCACCACACGTGCCGCGCCGCAGCCACCGCGATGGCGGAGTTGACGTGGAAGGCCGCCGTGCCCGCGGGCCAGTAGGCGGAGGTCTCCTGCCCGCGGATCGTGCGCCACGGGAAGGCCGCGCCGGCCAGGCGCAGGGTCGAGGCCCGCTGGCGGGCCAGGTCGATGGTGGAGTGCCGCCAGTACAGCGCATCGGCGGCCGCGGCCGGGGCGGTGGCCGACAGCACCGGCAGCACGAAGCTCTCGCTGTCCCAGAAGGCGTGACCGTCGTACCCGGGCCCGGTGAGACCCTTGGCCGGCACGGCGCGCTGCTCGGCGCGGGCCGCGGCCTGGTGGGCGTGGAACAGCCCGAAGCGCACCGCCTGCTGGATCTCGACCGGCCCGTCGATCTCGACGTCGGCCCCGTCCCAGTAGTCGGCCCACGCCCGTGCCTGCTCCTCGCGCACACCGTCCCAGCCGGCCACGAGCGCGCTGGTCAGCGCCGCGGACACCTGGTCGCGCAGGGCGGGCACCGAGCGCTGGCTCGACCAGCCGTAGGTGACGAACTTGACGATCTCCAGGTGCTCGCCCGGTTCCAGGTGGGTGCCGATCGTGACCCGGGCCCAGTCGGGGTAGGAGACGAACTCCGTCAGGCACCGGTTGTCGGGGATGTCGAGCAGGTGGTCCATGGCCGCGGCCATCTGCAGGTCGCTGGAGCGGGTGCGGTGCAGCAGCAGCGCGCGCAGCCCGGCGCCGCCGTGGTCGACCGATTCGAGCGCGTTCTCGATCACCGAGCTGACCCGCGGGTCGCTCGACTGCGGCGGCAGCTTCTCGTTGGCCACCAGCTCCGAGTGCGCCACCACCCGCAGGTCACGGTCGACGGGTTCGACGCGGTAGCGGATCGCCATGAGCGAGCGCCGGGCCAGCGAGACCAACCGGGTGCTGGACAGGCGCAGCCGCGTCCCGGAGGGAGATTCCCATTCCAGATGCCGGTCCAGGACACCGTTGCGCATGTCCAGCGTGCGCTCGTGCTCGAGGACCGTGCCGTAGCGCAGGTCGAGCGGCTCGTCGTCGGCCAGCAGCCGGATCAGCTTGCCGTTGGTCACGTTCAGGATCGTCTGGCCCGATTCGGGATAGCCGTAACCGGCCTCGGCGTAGGGCAGCGGCCGGGTCTCGAAGAAGGAGTTGAGGTAGGTGCCGGGCAGCGCGTTCGGGTCGCCCTCGTCGAGGTTGCCGCGCACCCCGAAGTGGCCGTTGGACAGCGCGAACAGCGATTCGGTCTGGGCGAGGGAATCCTGGTCGAGGCCGACCTCGCGCACGCACCAGGGCTCGGCCGGCAGCCGCTCGCTCACAACAGGTCGGCCAGGTCGCCGACGACGACGTCGGCGCCGTCCTTCTTCAGCGCCGCACCGTGCGCGTCGTCGATGCGGTTGACGCCCACCACGTGGCCGAAGGCGCCGCGCCGGCCCGCCTCCACGCCCGACGTCGCGTCCTCGAACACGGCGGCCTCGCCCGGTGAGACGCCGGCCCGTTTCGCGCCCTCGAGGAACGAGTCGGGCGCGGGCTTGCCGGACAGCCCCTGCTCGTCGATGGTGACGCCGTCCACGCGGTCCTCGATGTATTCAGCCAGGCCGGTGACCTCGAGGACGTCCTTGGTGTTGGCGCTGGAGGACACGACGACACGGCGCAGCCCGGCCTCCACCGCGGCCTGCAGATAGCGCTTCGAGCCGGGGAACACGTGGACACCGTCCTGCTTGATCCGGCGTAGCAGGTCCTCGTTCTTACGGGCCGCGATGCCGTGCACCGACTCGGTGTCGGCCGAGTCGTCCGCGCCGCCCTCGGGCAGGTCGACGTGGCGCGATGCGAAGAAGTCGCGCACGCCGTCCATCCGGGGCTTGCCGTCGACGTAGTCGTTGTAGTCGTCCTCGGTGAATTCGCTCTGGTCGTGGGCCTTGAGCACAGGGTCGAAGGTCGCCTTCCACGCCGCGCGGTGCAGGGCCGCGGTATCGGTCAGCACGCCGTCGAGGTCGAACAGGCAGGCCTTGATCTTGTCCGGTAGTCCGAGCACAACCGCAGCGTGCCCGTGAATACACGGCCTCAATCGGGGTAGGTCGTGATTGAGGAGAGGAGCACCCCGATGCCGCAGCAGGCCTGGAGCAAGAAGCGCGAGAAGCAGTACGAGGACATCAAGGACAGCCTGGAGGACCGCGGGCGCAAGGAAAGTACGGCAAAGGAGATCGCGGCGCGCACCGTCAACAAGGCGCGGGCCCGCTCGGGGGAGGCGCGGCAGAAGAGCAAGGCCTCCACCGACGACATCTCCTCCAGCCGCCGCGGCGGCCTGCGCTCGCACAAGGGCGCGGCCGGGCGGACGAAGGCCCAGCTCTACGAAGAGGCGAAGAAGAAGAACATCTCCGGCCGCTCGACGATGAGCAAGGCCGAGCTGGAGAAGGCCGTCGGCCGGGGCTGAACCCGGCCTACAACTCGTGGGCGTGCAGGTGGCGCAGCAGGTTGGCCGAGAACTTCTCCCCGGTGCGCTCCATCTGCCGGCGCATGACGCGCTGCACGGCCGGCGCCGAGGCCTTGGGCAACGGCAGGTCGATACAGAGCTGCAGCTTGATGTCCAGGTGCGTGCCACCTTCCACGTCGGCCAGCAGGTAGGTGCCCTCGGCGCCCGCCCGCTCCCGACGGCCGGTGCGCGGCCGGTGGGTGTACTCGATGCGCCGACCTTCGTCGAAGGTCATCTTCTCGGTGAACGCGGGGACGATGCTCACCCCGAGCGCGGCGATCTTCATCAGGTGCCACGTCCACAGGTCGCCGTCCACCTCGATGGTGTGCAGCAGCGGGGTGAGCTCGGCCAGCAGCTGGGGGTCGGTCAGGGCGCGCCAAACCTCCTCCCGCGGGGCACTGATGTCGGCCTCCGACGCGACGGTGGCCGAGAACGTGCTCACGTATCGCCTTGGCTGAGCACGGTCTCGCGGAGCTTGGCGATGGCGAAACCCCACGCCTGGCCGGGCAGGACCTTGCCCGGCACCGAGATCTCCTCGGGATTCGTGACGACGTCGATCAGCACCGGACCGGGGTGGCGCAGGCCCTCGCGGACCGCCCCGTCGAGCTCCCGCGGATCCTCGACGCGGACCGCGTGCAGGCCGAGCGCGCGGGCCACGGCGGCGAAGTCGGGGTTGTGCAACACCGTGCCGAACTCGGGCAGGCCACCCTGCTCCTGCTCGAGCTTCACCATGCCGAGGCGCCCGTTGTCGAACAACACCAGCTTCACCGGCAGCTCGTAGGCCACGGCCGTCAGCAGATCGCCGAGCAGCATCGACAGGCCACCATCGCCGCAGAACGCGACCACCTGACGCGTGCGGTCGAGGGCCTGCGCGCCGAGGGCCTGCGGCATCGCGTTGGCCATCGACCCGAGGTTGAAGGATCCGACCAACCGCCGGGTGCCGGTCATCATCACGAACCGCGACAGCCAGACCGTGGACATGCCGGTGTCGGTGGTGAAGATCGCGTCCTCCTCGGCGTGCCGGTCGACGGCGACGGCCAGGGCCTCGGGCCGGATGGCATCGGTGGTGTTGTCGAACTTCTCGCGCACCCGGCCGACGATCGTCTTGTCGTAGTCGGGCCGCGCGAGCCTGCGCTGCCGGCCCAGCCACTCGTCGTAGACCTTGCGGCTGTGCGCGAGGTGCTTGTCGTTCTTCTTGCGCGCCACCGCAGCCGTGAGGGCCGCGGCGGTGGGCGCGGCGTGCCCGACCAGGCCGAGGTCGACCTGCACCCGGCGGCCGATGTGCTCGGCCCGCGCGTCGACCTGGATCACCTGCTTGCCGCTCGGGTACCACTCGCGGTACGGGAAGTCGGTGCCGACCATGACCAGCAGGTCGCACGATTCGAAGGCCCACTGGGCGCCCGGATTGCCGATCAGGCCGCTCTGCCCCACCTGGAACCGGTTGTCGCGCTCGAGGCCCTCCTTGGCCTTGAGGGTCAGCACCATCGGGGCGTGCAGCCGTTCGGCGAGGGCGAGCACCTCGTCGCGGGCCTCGCGGGCGCCTATGCCGACGAGCAGCGTCACCTTCTTCGCGGCGTCGATCAGCTCCCGCGCCCGTTCGATCGAGGCCGGGTCGGGCACGGTGGGCGGATGGGCCACCGCGGTGCGCGGGGGCTGCGCCTCCTTGGGCAGTTCGAGGCCACCGACGTCGCCCGGCAGGGTGAGCACGGCGACGCCCGGCGCGTTCAGCGCCGCCTGCAGGGCCTGCTCGGTGAGCGCGGTGGCCTGCTCGGCCGAGGTGACCGTGCGGGTGAAGCAGGCGACGTCGCGGAAGAGCAGGTCGTTGTCGACCTCCTGGAACATGTCGCTGCCGAGGTCGGCGAGCGGTACCTGGCCGCAGATCGCCAGCACCGGCGCGTGCGACTTCTTGGCGTCGTACAGGCCGTTGAGCAGGTGCACCGAGCCGGGGCCGACGGTACCCATGCACACGCCGAGCGTGCCCGAGAGCTGGGCCTGGGCGCTGGCCGCGAACGCGCCCGCCTCCTCGTGCCGCACGCCGATCCACTCGATGCGCTCCTCCTCGCGGATCGCGTCGGTGACCGGGTTCAGCGCGTCGCCGACGACGCCCCAGATCGTGGTCACGCCCTGGTCGGCGAGGGCGGTCACGATCATCTTCGCGACGGTGCTCATGCGACCTCCCCGCAAGCTTCCCTCATGCGTATTCCTTCCGGCGGGTGAAGCTATCGGGGTCGGCGGCGGCCCAGTCGCCCGCCCAGTCCTCGGGCGCGTCGTCGAACAGCTCGCCCGGTCGCAGCCAGTCGTAGAGCTGGTCGTAGCTCGCCGTGTGCACGTGGTCGATACGCCGCATGAGCATGGCCGGGCTCAGCTCGTGCGGTCCGGACAGGCCGAGCGAGGCGATCATCTGCTGGGCCTGGGCGACGGTGGCGGCCTGGTACTGGTGCACCCGCGGGGCCTTGTCGGCGACGACCAGGGCGCGGGTGCGGCGTGGGTCCTGGGTGGCGACGCCGACCGGGCAGGCGTTGGTGTGGCACTTCTGCGACTGGATGCAGCCGACGGCCTGCATCATCGCGCGGGCGGCGTTGGTGTAGTCGGCGCCCTGCATGAGCCGCTTGACGATGTCGTTACCGGTGGCCACCTTGCCGCTCGCGCCGATGCGGATGCGGTCGCGCAGGCCGCTGCCGACCAGGGCGTTGTGCAGCATGATCAGGCCGTCGGTGAGCGGCGTGCCGACATGGTTCTCGTACTCGAGCGGTGCCGCGCCGGTGCCGCCCTCGGAGCCGTCGACGACGATGAAGTCCGGCGTGATCTGCTCCTCGGCCATGGCCTTGCAGATGGCCAGCAGCTCGTGGCGGTAGCCGACGCACAGTTTGAAGCCGGTCGGCTTGCCGTCGGCCAGCTCGCGCATCCGGGCGATGAAGTGCACCAGCTCGCGCGGGGTGGAGAACACCTTGTGGGCGGGCGGGCTGACGCATTTCTGGCCCTGGGGGACATTGCGGGCCTCGGCGATCTCCTTCGTGACCTTCGCAGCGGGCAGCACGCCGCCGATGCCCGGCTTCGCGCCCTGGCTCAGCTTCAGCGACACGCACTTGATCTGTTCGCGCGCCGCCTTGTCGCGGAACATGTCGGCGTCGAACTCGCCGTTCTTCGTGCGCGCCCCGAAGTAGCCGGACCCGATCTCCCAGACGAGGTCGCCGCCGTTCTCGAGGTGGTAGCGGGTCAGTCCGCCTTCGCCGGTGTCGTGGGCGAAGCCGCCGGTCCGGGCGCCGGCGTTCAGGGCGCGGATGGCGTTGGCCGACAGCGCCCCGAAGCTCATGGCCGAGACGTTGAGCAGCGCCATGTCGTAGGGCTTGGTGCAGTCGGGACCGCCGACGCGCACCCGCGGCTGCTCCTCGGGCTGCGTCTTCGGCGCCGAGGAGTGCAGCACGAACTCGTAACCCACCTCGTTGACGTTGAGCTCGGTGCCGTAGGCCTTCTCGCCGTGGATGCCCTTCGCGCGCTCGTAGACGACGCTGCGGGTGTCACGGTCGTAGGGCCGGCCGTCGAAGTTGCGCTCGATGAAGTACTGCTGGATCTCCGGACGGATCTTCTCCATCAGGAAGCGCAGGTGGCCCAGCACCGGGTAGTTGCGCAGGATGGAGTGCCGGCGCTGCGCGACGTCGTACCAGCTCAGCAGGGCGAGGGCACCCACCAGCGCCACGGCTGCCCACCAGCCGGCACTCCAGACCACGGCGGCCAGCGCTGCGAGCAGCGTGACCAGCGTGAGGCCGAGCGGGATGAGCAGTGTCAGCACAGGGCTTGGGCTACCCCGACGCCGGGCATCGGCAAACGCGGCGTAACCCCGGCGCTCAGCCGGTGTTGCGGGTGCGCTCCTCGCGAGCCCGTTCCGCCTCGTTCTCCGGCGGTTTCGCGAGGTCGGGCACGGCGAGCTCGCGCAGCGCCACGCGGCCGACCAACTGCTGGTGGGTGGTGGTGCGCTGGGCCCGTCCGCGGCCCAGGAACGACACCGCCCAGTGCAGCACCGTGGTGATCCGGTTCTTGAACCCGACGAGGTACAGCACGTGGATGATCAGCCACAGCACCCAGGCGATGAAACCGCCGAAGCGCAGCGGGCCGATGCTGGCCACCGCCCGGAAACGGGAGATCGTGGCCATGCTGCCCTTGTCGAAGTAGCTGAACGGCTTCTGCCCGGCCTTGCCGGTGACCCGTCGCGCGATCTGGCGCGCGACGTAGGCACCCTGCTGCATGGCCACCTGGGCCACGCCGGGGTAGTCGTTGAGCGTCATCATGTCGCCGATGACGAAGACCTCGGGGTGGCCGGGCAGCGAGCAGTCGGGCTGGACCGCGATGCGCCCGGAGCGGTCGACCTCGGCGCCGGTCTGCTCGCCCAGGGTCTTGGTCAGCGAGGAGCCCTTGACCCCCGCCGCCCAGATCAGGGTGCGGGCCGGCACGCGGTGGCGAGCGCCGCTCTTGTCCTCCACCGTGAGCCCGTTGTCGTCGACCTGGACGACCTTCTCGTCCAGCCACACCTCGACGCCGAGGCTCTTCAGCTGCTTGGCCGCGCCCGCCGACAGCTTCGTGCCGAAGGCGCCCAGCACGTCGTCGAGGGCGTCGATGAGCACGATGCGGCAGTGCCGCGGGTCGATGGAGCGGAAGTCGTGCTTGAGCGTGCGGCGCGCCAGCTCGGAGATCTGCCCGGCCATCTCGACGCCGGTGGCGCCCGCTCCGACGACCGCGAACGTGAGCCACTCCTTGCGCGCCTCGTCGTCCTGCTCCAGTTCGGCGTACTCGAAGGCGGACAGGATGCGCCCGCGCAGTTCCAGGGCGTCGTCGATCGACTTCAGGCCGGGCGCGTAGACCTCGAAGTCGTCGTTGCCGAAGTAGGAGGTCGTCGCCCCCGCGGCCACGATGAGCGAGTCGTAGCTGGTGACGCGGGTCATGCCGGCCGCACTCGAGGTGACGGTATGGGCGTCCACGTCGATGGCTGAGACCTCGCCGAGCAACACCTGCACGTTCTTCTGGCGCTTGAGCACCTCACGGGTGGCCGGCGCGATCTCGCCCTCGGACAGGATGCCCGTGGCCACCTGGTAGAGCAGCGGCTGGAACAGGTGGTGCGTGGTCCGGCTGATCAGAGTGACGTCGACGTTCGCGCGCTTGAGCTTCTTGGCCGCGAACAGGCCGCCGAAGCCCGAGCCGATCACGACCACATGGTGCCGCCGACCGATGCCCTCGCTCATGAGCGACCTCCTCCGTCTACCCCTACTAGACACCCTCCCCTAGCTGCGGGACCAGAGACCCCGGGCGGACGTTGCGCGCGCCACTACGCCCGTCCGTCCGGGTCCGGATCTCAGTCGTCGAAGGAGGAGCAGTCGATGACGAACCGGTAGCGCACGTCGCTGTCGACCACGCGGTCCCACGCCTCGTCGATCTGGTCACCGGTGATCGTCTCGATGGTGGCGCCGATGCCGTGCTCGGCGCAGAAGTCGAGCATCTCCTGGGTCTCCTTGATGCCACCGATCTGCGAGCCGGCCCACTGCTTGGCGCCCGCGATCAGCCCGAACGCCGGGACCTCCAGCGGTTCGGCCGGCGCGCCGACGCTGACCAGCGCGCCGCGGGTCCTGAGCAGCCCCAGGTACTTGTGCATGGGCAGCGTGGCCGACACGGTGTTGACGATCAGGTCGAAGCGGCCGCGCAGTTCCTTGAAGGTGGCGTCGTCCCCGGTGGCGTAGTAGTGATCGGCGCCGAACTTCTTGCCGTCCTCCTCCTTGGCCGTGGTCTGCGACAGCACGCTGACCTCGGCGCCCATCGCGTGCGCGATCTTGACGCCCACGTGACCCAGGCCGCCCATACCGACGATGGCCACCTGCTTGCCCTTGCCGGCGCCCCAGTGGTTCAGCGGCGAGTACAGCGTGATGCCGGCGCACAGCAGGGGCGCGGCCTCGTCCAGAGGCATGCCGTCCGGGACGCGCAGCACGTAGTTCTCGTCGACCACGATCTCGCGGCTGTACCCGCCGTCGGTGGGCTTGCCGTCGATCTCGCCGCCGTAGGTGCCGACCATGCCCTTGAGGCAGTACTGCTCCTCGTCGTTCGTGCAGTTCTCGCACTCTCCGCAGGAGCTGACGATGCAGCCGACGCCGGCGTGCTCGCCCACCGAGAACTTCGTGACGTCGGAGCCGACCTCCTCGACGACGCCGGCGATCTCGTGCCCGGGCACGAGCGGGTAGTTCGCCGCACCCCACTCGTCGCGGCCGGTGTGGATGTCGGAGTGGCAGATGCCACAGAACTCGATCTTGATGCGGACGTCGTTCGGCCCGACCGCGCGCCGCTCGATGGTGGTCTTCTCGAACGGGGCCTTGGCGGCCGGGGTGGCGTAGGCGGTGACGGTGGTCAAACCGGTCCTTTCGACGTGGTTGATTGATCCTCGACAGTCGTCCTACCCACCCGCCCGGGCCCTCACGCGCGGCCGGCGCCGCCCAGGAGCTCGGCCAGCCGGTCCAGGAACACGCCCTGCGAGGTCAGCAGCTTGACCCGGGCGGTGGGCAGGTCGAACCAGCCGGCCCGGTCGATCTCGGGGAAGGCCTGCAGCCGGCCCGAGCGCGGCGGCCACTCCATCTCGAAGGTGTTGCTGACGGCCGCGGCGGCGTCGAAGTCACCGGGCAGCGCCCACACCGAGACGATCTTGCCGTTGCGCTGGCGGGCCTCACCCAGTGGTACCGGATCGCCTTCGGGCGCCGGAGCGCCGAGCTCCTCGGCGAACTCGCGCCGGGCGGCGTCGAGCGCGTCCTCGCCCGGCCCGTACTCACCCTTCGGGATCGACCAGGCTCCCTCGTCCTTGTGGCCCCAGTACGGCCCGCCCATGTGCCCGATCAGGACCTCGACGGCGTCAGGGGCGCCGCGGTGCAGCAGCAGACCGGCGCTGCGGACGGGGGCCACGTCAGGTCCCCGGCGCCGGGGACGGGGTCGCGGGGCCGTCGTCGTCAGGTGTGCGCACCGATATCCTTCCTCGCGCCGGCCGTCCGCCCAGGCGCCTGCGCCAGACTAGTGACGGGAAGCAATGCGACCGACGGATCGGCCCGGCGTGCGCCCGGCGGCATGAGCGACTGTGGTCCGGGTCCGGCGACCGACGGCGGCACGCGGCGGCTGCTGGTCCTGACGTCCTCGGCCTTCCTGGTGCTGGCCGCCGAGCCGCTGTACCTGCTCGTCGACACCGCCGTCGTCGGGCACCTCGGCACCCGCCCGCTCGCCGCGCTCGGCGTGGGCGCGGCGCTGATGGGGCTGTTGACGATCGTGGGGGCGTTCGTCGAGTACGGAACGACGGCGCGGGCGGCCCGCTGGTTCGGCGCGGGCCGCTTCGACGACGCGGTGGGCGAGGGCGTGCAGGCGTCCTGGCTGGCCGCCGGGATCGGGCTGGTGGTGGTCGCCGCCGGCGAGGCGGTCGCCGGCCCGCTGACCAGGCTGCTCGCCGGGCCGGGGCCCGTGCAGCATGCGGCCGAGACCTGGTTCCGGATCGCCGTGCTGGGCATGCCCGGCGTGCTGCTGGTGCTGGCCGGCAACGGCTGGATGCGCGGCGTGCAACGTACCCGCGAGCCGGTCCTCATCGTGGTGGTGGCCAACGCGCTGTCGGCCGTCGCCTCGCCGCTGCTCGTCTACCCGGCCGGCCTGGGTCTCCCCGGTTCGGCGGTGGCGAACGTCGGCGCCCAGGCCGTGGGGGCGCTGCTGTTCCTGCGAGCGCTGCGCCGGGCCACGCCCGCGGTGCGCCCGGTGCGCGCGGTGCTGCGCGCCCAGCTGGTCATGGGCCGCGACCTGATCATCCGCTCGGCCGCGTTCCAGGTCGCCTTCCTCACCGCGGCCGGCGTCGCGTCACGCATCGGCAGCGCGCAGATCGCAGCGCACCAGATCGGCCTGCAGCTGTGGGAGTTCACCGCGCTGCTGCTCGACTCGTTCGCGATCGCGGCGCAGTCGCTCGTAGGGGCGGCGCTCGGCGGCTCCGATGCCGCGACGGCGCGGGACATGGCCTGGCGGGTGGCGCGCTGGGGCCTGTGGGCCGGCCTCGGCTTCGCCGCGCTGTACGCGGCCGGCTGGTTCCTGATCCCGCAGGCGTTCACGTCGTCGGCACAGGTGCAGGGCCAGGCGCACGTGCTGTGGCCATGGTTCGTCGCCATGCTGCCGGCGGCCGGCGTGGTCTTCGCCCTGGACGGCGTGCTCATCGGCGCCGGCGACGTCGCGTTCCTGCGCACGATCACGATCGTCGCCGCCGTCGGCGCGTTCGCGCCGCTGAACCTGCTGACGCTGCACGAGCACTGGGGTCTCGGCGGCGTGTGGGCCGGATTGACCGCGTTCATCGCCGTGCGCTTCGTCGGCATGGTGCTGCGCACCCGCGGCGGCAGGTGGGCGGTGGTGGGCGCGGAACCCGGCGGCGGAGTCGGCCCGAGGCCGCCGCCGCGCCCGGAGTGCGGGTGACGGCACCGGACCGGCAGGTGTCGGTGCGGCGACGATCGGGTACTTCGAGTGTCCGCAACGCGGTGTTCCCGCTACGTTCGGTGACCATGAGCCTCCGCTCCCGTTCCACCGCGCTGCCCGCGGCTGCCCTGCTGCCCCTCGTCGCCGCCGTCGTGCTGGCCATCCTCGCGGTCGCCGGCCCGCAGGCGGCTCGCAGCCCCGGCCGCGACGCCGCGGCGCCGGCGGCCGCCACCGTCAGCCTCACCGGGTACGGCGCCGACACCTGCACCGCGCCCAGCGAGTCGCAGATGAAGGCGTTCTGGAACAACACGCCGTTCTCCTACTGGGGGGTCTACATCGGCGGCGCCGACCGGGGGTGCTCGCAGCCGAACCTGACCTCCACCTGGGTCAGCCACATGCTCACCACGGGCTGGGACCTGCTGCCCGTCTGGGTCGGGCCGCAGAACCCGTGCACGCCGGGGCAGGCCGCCTACTTCAGCACCAACACCACAACCGCGTACAGCCAGGGCAAGGCGCAGGCGCTCGCGGCCTACGCCGCGTGGAAGAAGTTGTCGTCGGTGGCGAACGTGCCCATCGACTACGACCTGGAAGCCAGCGGCACCGACAGCACGACCTGCCGCAACGCCGCCAAGGCCTTCGTCAACGGGTGGGTGACGCAGCTGCACGTGGCGCCCGCGCAGAAGGCCGGCCTCTACTCCTCCTCCTGTGCCGGTTATCTGTCGGACTTCCGCTACATCGCCCACTACCCCGACTTCATCGACGCCGCCGACTGGGACAACAGCGCGTCGGTGGGCGGCATCAGCTGCGTCCCGTCCAACTACTGGTGGAACCACCAGCGGCACAAGCAGTACCGCGGCGGCCACAACGCCACCTACAACGGCGTCACGCTGAACATCGACAGCCGCTGTTCGGACGGGCCGGTGTACGGCGCAGCGAGCCGCACCAGCTCGACGCAGGCGTGCGCGCGCACCGCGAAGAGCTCGGCCGCAGCCGCGCAGCTGGAGACGGCGCAGGCCGCGCCGGTGTCCTGGCACGGCGCCTTGTGGCAGGCCGGCGGACCGTTGGACTCGCAGCTGCAACGGACCACGGCTTCGACGGGGTCGACGGCGGGCAGCCAGCCGCAGCGGTGGTCCCCGGTGCGGGTGGGCGCGCTGCCGGTGCGCACGCACGACGTCGCGCCGTCCGCGGCCGTGGTGGGCCGCCCGGTGGTGCTCGCCGACGGTGCGCTGCTGGTCCCGGTGACCGAGCACGCCGGCGCCCGCGCCACCCAGACGATGTACACGACCACCGACGGCACGCACTTCACCCGGCGTGCGGGCCTGGCCCTGTCCGGCACGCCGGCGCCCGGCGTGGCCCCGGCGACCACCGCGCTGTCGGGCAACCGGGTCCTGGTGGTCGACCCGAACGCCCGGGCCGCCACAGTCTGGGGCGCCGGGCACAGTTCGCGGTTCAGCGTGCGCGGGCTGCCGGCCGGTACCCAGGCCGTGCGCACCGCGGGCAGCGACCGCTCGCTCACCGCCCTGGCCCAGCCGGCCACGTGCCGCAGCAAGGCCACCTGCACCGAGCAGCCGGTGGTGTACCGCACGGCCGACGGCGGCCGTACCTGGCAGCGCTGAGCGCGCGTGGTCTGTCCCACTATCCGGGCTTCCGGCAGCGCTTACCCCAGGCGTTCGGTGTCAGCATCACCTAATGTCCGAAGCCACGGACTGCCGGGCGGACGAGGAGCGCGAAAACAGTGGTGGATGTCGATGGCGAACTTGACCGGGCTGGCCTGACCAACCCGCACGTCCGCGAGTACGTACGTCACTGGGCCTCGGTCACCGAACCCGAGCGCATCGAGGTGGTGAGCGCGGCCGACGACGCGCGGCTCATCGAGGAGTCACTGGCCGCGGGCGAGATCCAGCCGGCCGGCGAGGGCCTGTACTACTCGCGCAGCCATCCGAAGGACACCGCGCGCTCCGAGGAGCGCACCATCGTCGCCACCGCCGACCCGGCCGACGAGGGCGTGTACGACAACTGGCGCCCGTCGAGTGAGATGAAGCCCAAGCTCGAGGGCCTCATGCGCGGGGCGTCGCACGGCAAGACGATGTACGTCGTGCCTTACCTGATGGCTCCGCCCGGCTCGCCGCTCGAGGCCTACGCCGCCGGTGTGGAGCTCACCGACACCCGCACCGTCGTGCTGCACATGATCCGCATGGCCCGTGTCGGCGTCGACCACGTCAACTCGCTGGCCGCGCCGGAGACCTTCGTGCGCGGGGTGCACGTGACCGGCGACCTCGACAACCTCGGGCAGGGCACAGCCGAGGACCAGCGCTACTTCGTCACCGTCGCCGACGAGCGCACGATCCTGCACTTCGGCTCGTCCTACGGCGGCAACGCGCTGCTCGGCAAGATCGCCCACGGGTTGCGCCAGGCCGCCTACGACGGGTGGAAGTCGCAGGAGTTCCTGGCCGAGCAGTTCATGCTCATCGGCATCACCGACAAGCAGACCGGGCGCAAGTACCACATCTGCGGCGGCTTCCCGAGCGCCTCGGGCAAGACCAACCTGGCCATGATGCTGCCGCCGGGCGAGCTCGGCGACCGGTACCACGTCGAGTTCTACGGCGACGACATCGCCTGGCTGCGCGTGGATCCCGACGACGGCCGGGTGTGGGGCATGAACCCGGAGTTCGGCGTCTTCGGCGTCGCGAAGGACACCAACGACGTCACCAACCCCACCGCTCTGGGGGCCATCGCCGAAGGCACCGGGACGATCTTCACCAACGTCGCCTACAACGAGAAGACGAACGAGGTGTGGTGGGAGGGGCGCACGCCGGAGCCGCCCGCTGACGTCGACGGCTGGCGCGACTGGCAGGGCAACCTGATCAGCGAGCGCACCGACGCCGGCCGCGACGCCCCCTGGGCCCACCCCAACAGCCGGTTCACCACCACGCTCGCCAACGTCCCGAACATCGCCGACGACTTCGACGAGCCCAAGGGCGTCCCGATCGATGCGATCATCTTCGGCGGCCGCACCCGCGATCGCGAGCCGCTTGTCCGCGCGATCACCGACCTCGCCGAGGGCGTCTACGACGGCCTGACCCTCGGGGCCGAGGCCACCTTCGCCGCCGAGGGCGTCGAGGGGCAGCTGCGCTACGACCCGATGTCCATGCGCCCGTTCCTGTCCTATCCCGAAGGTGCCTACGCCGCGCACTGGCTGAAGATCATCGGCGCGGCCAAGGAACAGCCCGTGTTCGCCCACGTCAACTGGTTCCAGCGGGATCCCGACGACGGGCATTACCTGTGGCCGGGCTACCGCGACAACCTGCGCCCGCTGCTGTGGCTGCTGCAGTTCAAGAACGGCGAGGTCAAGGGCCGGTCGACCCCCGTCGGCATCATCCCGACCGAGGAAGAACTCGATCTGGACGGCGTCGAGATCACGCCGGAGGACCTGGACACGATTCTCGGCGTCGACGTGCCGCGGTGGCGCCAGGAGATGGAGCATCGCGAGGAGCACCTGCGCGAGTTCCACGACCTGCCCGAGGAGATCTGGGCCGCGCACCGGCGGGTCGCGCAGGCGCTCGAGGAGTAGCACCCCGACTCGTGGGCACCTGTCGCGCTGTTGTGCGGCTGTCGTTGCCCACCGGTTGCGCTGTTTCCCACCGGTCAGCTGAGGGCTTGAAAGAGCGCAGCAACGAGGACGGTTCGTGGCCGGTCGGTTCGCGCTGTCGGGTCCGGTTGCTCGACCGGCGGGCGGTTGCCGCGCTGGTGCGCGGTTGCAGTCGCCCCACCAGCCGGAGACTGACCATCATCGGAAGGCGGGCCCTCGGCGCGAAGAGGCTGATCCGCGATCTCCAGATATATCTGCGATCGCGGTCGCTCGGAGGCCAGTTTCTGTCAGACCCTGCTGCCTTGATTTCTTGTATGAGGGTCGATCTGGTCAAGGTGCCGCAGCGGCATCGCATCGACCTGCTCGACGACATCCGTAAGCAGCGCGCGCAGCTGGATGCGTACGAGGCGGCTTTGTTGTCGGCGATGGCCATCGACCCGGATCCGTATCCGGGTGACCCGTTCGACGACCCGGACGAAGGAGTGGGTGCGGGAGGAGGTCGCGTGCGTGCTGCGGGTCGCGCCGGTCACGGCGGGCGCGAAGCTGCACGCCGCCACCCGGCTGGTGGAACGCTTCCCGGGCGTGCTGGAGGCCATGTGGCGCGGTGAGGTACCCGGCTACTACGCCACCCGACTGGTGGACCTGACCGAGGAGCTGCCGGCCAAGGCGGCGGCCAAGGTCGCCGAACGGGTCATGACCCGCGCGGCGCGGCAGACGGTGAGCCAGTTCAGCGCTGCCGTGCGCCGCGCGGTGCTGGCCGTGGATCCCCGCAGCGCGCAGGAGAAGCACCAGCGGGCGCGACAAGATCGACGGGTGTACTTCGGTCCGCCGTCGGCCGAGGGCATGTGCGAGCTGTGGGCGCTGCTGCCCGCCGACCAGTCCGCCGAACTCCGCGCCAAGGTCCACGCCCTGGCCGACACCTGGAAAGGCGATGAGCGCACGCTCGACCAGCGGCGTGCGGACGCCCTCTGCGCCCTCGGCGCCGGCACCGGCAGGGTCACGAAGGCCATCAACGTCAGCGTCGCGCTGTCGACGTTGTTGGGCGTGGACGACCGGCCCGCCGAATTTGGACGGCGAGCCCGTCGCCGCCGGTATCGCCCGCGCGCTGGCCTTCGACCCCGGCGCCCGCTGGCGGCGCCTGCTGACCGATGACGGCGGCCGGCTGATCGACGTCGCCAGCCCCACCTACCGGCCCCCGGTCGCGCTGCAACGCTTCGTCGAACTCCGCGACGCCACCTGCCAGTTCCCCGGCTGCCAACGCAAAGCCGTCTACTGCGAAAAGGACCACGTCATCCGATGGTCCCATGGCGGGCCGACCAGCGCCGCCAACCTGCACTGCCTGTGCAAACGCCACCACATCCTCAAGCACCAAACCCGCTGGCGGCTACAACGACGAGCCGACGGCTCGACCGAGTGGACCGACCCCACCGGCCACGGCTACGAGAGACCACCACCCGAACCGCCGCCAGGTTGAGCGGACGCGGGTCACCCGAAGGTGAAGTCGTAGGGCTCGGCGCCGCCGCTCACGGACAGCGTGAGGACGTGGCGGCGGGCCGATGCGGCCGACGCGAGGGTGTAGAGCTTGGGCACGCCGGCGACGTGGACGGTGCGCACCACCGTGCCGTCGACCCGCACGACCACCGTGCCCGATCCGCCCAGCACGAGGTAGACGTGCTTCGCCCGGTAGCTGAGCTCGAGGCGAGCGCCGGCCCCCGGCGCGAGGTACTGGGCGCGCTGGGTCCACCGGCCGGCGAGCGCGAAACCGTCGGGGTCGAGGGTGCCCGGGAAGTGGTAGGCGTGCCGGCGGTTGCGGGTGAGCGTCACCCCCGACGACGTGTGCAGTCCGCTGTAGGAGTACCCGAGATAGGTCTCGCCGGTGGTGTGCTCGTCCAGCTGGGCCGCGGGCACGTCGGTGGGCTGCGCGAGCCGGGTGTCGGGGCGGGCCTGGTGCAGCAGTTCGCGGATCAGCTGCTCGGTGGTGCCGTAGCCGCCCTCGCCGAAGGAGACGTGCCGCAGGTTGCCCTTCGCGTCGATGAGGTACTCGGCCGGCCAGTACTGGTTCTCGTAGGCGTTCCAGGTGTGATAGCCGTTGTCGATGGCCACGGGGTAGTGCACGCCGAGGGCGGCGGCCTGGTCGCGGACGTTGCCGCGCACGTGCTCGAACGCGAACTCGGGGGTGTGCACGCCGACGACGACGAAGCCGGCCTGGCGGTAGCTGCGGTACCAGGCCTCTACGTGCGGCAGCGTGCGCTGGCAGTTGATGCAGCTGTACGTCCAGAAGTCGACCAGCACGACCTGGCCCCGCAAGGCGGAGAGGTCAAGGGCGTGATCGTGCGGGGTGTTCAGCCAGCCGTCGATACCGGTGAAGTCGGGGGCGCGACCGCAGTTCTCCAGCCGTTGCCCCTCCTCGGTGCACCGGCCGCCGAGATCGGTCGATCCCGCGGTGGGCGCCGCAGGGTGGCGGGTCCCGGCACCGTCGACATCGCGCAGGGCGTCGCGCGCGTGCGGGTTGCCCTCCACCGTGCGTTGCAGGGCCGCGGTGTAGCCGGGCACGTGGCGTTGCAGGGCGTCGGTGACGTCGAAGGCGACGAGGGCGGCGAGAACGATCATCACGACCCCGCTGCCGATCCGCAGGCCGCGCGCGTGCCGGCGCACCGCACCCATGCGCGTTGAGAGCGCGTCGCCTGCGAGGGCCAGCACGAGCAGCGGGATGCCCACGCCGACGCCGTAGGCCACCGTCAGCACGACGGCGCGCCAACCCACGTGGTGGGTGGCGCCCACGACGGCGATGGTGGCGAGCACCGGCCCGGCGCACGGCACGTAGAGCAGACCCAACGCCAGCCCCAGGCCGACACCCTTGCCGCGGCCGGTGCCGCGAGTGGCACTCGCCGGCACGAGGCGGCGGAACGGCCGCTCGACCAGCCCGGCGAACTGCGGCACGACCAACGACAGCCCCACCACGAGCAGCACGGCGATGCCGGCGTCGCGCAGCAGGTCCTGCGGCAGGGAGAGCGCGCTGAGCAGCAGCGACCCGAGCAGCGTCGACCCGCAGAAACCGACGACCAGCCCGGTCACGACCCACAGCGGTCGGCGGGTCGTGCCCGCGGTCAGCACGACGGGCAGCACCGGCAACACGCAGGGCGAGATGCTCGTGACCAGGCCCGCGACGAGACCGATGACGACCAACGTGAACACCGACGCCACTCCCGACCGCTCGTCCGACCCCGCCCGACACTAGGTGGCGCAGGCGGCCGGAAAGCGCCCGAACGCGTTACCGACTGCTTACGACCAGCGCGCGGGCCCGGCACACTTCCGTGCGCGCCGAAGTGTGCGCGGGGCACGATGGAGCCATGACGACGGCCGACCTGGGCACCACGCCGCGCGACGGCGGCGACCCCGACATCGCCTGGCTCGCCGGCCTGTTCGCCGACCCGACTCGGGCCCGCGTGCTGCAGGCCTTGTCGGATGGGCGGGCGCTGCCGGCCAGCGTGCTCGCCGCCGAGGCGGGGGTGTCCCCGCAGGCGGCCAGCAGCCAGTTGAACCGGCTGCGCGACGGCGGGCTGATCGTGGGGGAGCGCTCGGGCCGGCACCGCTACTACCGGCTGGCCTCCGATCGGGTGGGCGGCGTCCTCGAGGCCCTGGCCGCGGCGGCGCCGACGCAGCCGATCCGCTCCCTGCGCCAGGACACCCGCGCGGGCGCCCTACGCCGGGCCCGCACCTGCTACGACCACCTCGCCGGCCGCGTCGGCTGCGCGGTCACCCAGGCGCTGCTCGACCGCGAGGCACTGACCGCCGACGACGGCCTGGCCGACACCCGTCGGCGGGTGGGCGACGCGCTGTCGGCGGTGCTGCACGAGCACCCGTACCGACCCGGCCCGCGGCTGCGCGAGGAGCTGACGGCCCTCGGGGTCGACCCCGCCCCGCTGCTCGACGGCGGGACCGGCCGGCGGCCGCTGCTGCGCTTCTGCCTCGACTGGAGCGAGCAACGCCATCACGTGGCCGGCGGCCTCGGCGCCGCCCTGCTCACCGGCTTCGAGGAACAAGGCTGGATCAGTAGGCGGCCCCGGGTCCGGGCGGTCACCGTGACCCCGGCCGGCCGGGCGGAGTTGGGTCGCCGGCTGGCGCTGGACCTGAGCGACGCCGCCTGAGCGGACGCGTCAGGTCTCGACGGTGGTGAAGACGTCGAGCAGCCCGGTGATCTCGAGGATGCGACGGGCCCGCTGCGACGGCGAGCGCAGGACGAGGCGCACACCGCGATCCTCGGCCTCGCCGCGGGCGGTGACGAGCGCGCCCAGACCCGTCGAGTCCACGAAGTCGATTCCGGCGAGGTCGATGGTCAGCGTCCGGACCCCCTCGGCGTCGAGGATCCTCTGCACGGCGTCGGCCAGCCGGTCGCGTGACGTGAGATCCAGCGATCCGCCCACCAGGAGCACGGGTTCGGCGGCGGAGACGTCGGCACGCTCGAGTCGGACCTGCATGATGCCAACCTAGCGGGCGTGGCGGGCGGCGGGTCGGCGACCGGTCGTGGAGGGCGCGCGACCTCCCGGCCGGTCTCTTCCGGGTGGGTGGTTTACTACCGACGGGTGGTCGCAGGTGGATCACCCGGAGGGCGGTGGGGCGCAGTCGATCGGGGGGCGCCGCCGTGCCGAAAGCCGAACCACACCCCGTGCCGGATGCGTCGGTGGCCGTCGTCGTCGGCCCGCTCGATGCCGCCGCCGTGGACCGGCTGGCCCACCAGCTCGGGGAGTTCCTCGCCGACGCCCGGCGTCGGGTCGTCGTCGACCTCGGTCGGGTGTCGCGCGCCGACCCGTCGGCGCTGTCCGAACTGGGCACCGCCCTCGCTCGTGCGGCCGGCGTCTTCGAGCGCGTCGTGCTGGTCTGTGCGCTGCCCGCGGTGGTGGACGCCGTGAGTCGCAGGTGCCACGGGCTGACCACTACCGACTCGACGGCCTCGGCCCTCGCGCTGCTCGCCACCTCCTGAACGGCGGCTCCGGCCCGGCCCGCCGCCAGCTTGTTGCGAATCTCTTGCGATAACGTCGTCGACGCGACTAGCGTCGCCCTGGACGCCCGGTCCGCGGTGCGCAGTCACCGAAGGGCAGTCGATGACCACGACCGAGGCGAGCGCCACCGCCGTCGACGCGTCGTCGTTCCAGCGCTTCCGGCACAGCTTGAACCGGCGCGACCGCCGCTCGCTGGGCGGGATGTTCGGCTTCATCGTGCTGCTGCACGTGGTCGGTTTCGTGGTCCTGTTCGCGTTCGTGGTGCCGAACCACTACCACCTCGGCGGCGACCACCCGGTCTTCACCGCGGGCGTGGGCATCCTCGCCTACACCTTCGGGTTGCGCCACGCGTTCGACGCCGACCACATCGCGGCGGTGGACAACACCACCCGCAAGCTGATGGCCGACAACGCCGCGCGGCAGCTGAGCGGCGTTCCGGACGCCGAGGTCCGCAAGCCGCTGTCGGTCGGCTTCTGGTTCTCCCTCGGGCACTCGACGATCGTGTTCGCGCTGTCCGTCCTGCTCGCCTTCGGGGTGCGGACGCTGGCCGGCCAGGTCGAGGACGACGGGTCGAGCCTGCACAACGTCACCGGCGTCGTCGGTGCGTCGGTGTCCGGCGCCTTCCTCTGGATCCTCGGCCTCCTCAACTTCGTCGTGCTGCTCGGCATCATCAAGGTGTTCCGCGAGATGCGGCAGGGCCACTACGACGAAGCCGCGCTGGAGGAGCACCTGAACAAGCGCGGCTTCATGAACCGCTTCCTCAACGGCCTGACCAGGTCCGTGCGCAAGCCGGGACACATCTATCCGGTCGGCGTGCTGTTCGGCCTCGGGTTCGACACCGCCAGCGAGGTGGGGCTGCTGGTGCTGGCCGCGGGCGCGGCCGCGTTCTCGCTGCCGTGGTACTCGATCATCGTCCTGCCCGTGCTGTTCGCCGCCGGCATGTGCCTGATGGACACCACCGACGGCGTGTTCATGAACGCCGCGTACGGCTGGGCGTTCGCCCGGCCGGTGCGCAAGGTCTTCTACAACCTCACGATCACCGCCATCTCGGTCATCGTCGCGCTGGTCATCGGCACCATCGAGCTGATCAGCGTGCTCGCCGACGAGGCGAACATCACCAGCGGGCCGATCGCCGCCATCGCCGGCATCCCGCTCGACTACGCCGGCTACGGCATCGTCGGGTTGTTCTTCGCCTCGTGGGTCGTCGCGCTGCTGATCTGGCGCTACGGGCACATCGAGGAGAAGTGGTCGGCCGATCTCGCGCCCACCACGTCACCGCCCGGCTGAGGGGTACATCGCGCGCAGCAGCGCCGGCGGCCGGAAGGGCTGCGCACCCGGTTCGCGCTGGGCCAGCCGGTCGGCGATCAGCCAGAACGTCGCCGGGTCGGCCCCGAAGCCGAGATGGGCGCAGCGCACCTGCACGTTCTGGTGCAGATGCGTCTCCGGCTCGATGCACGAAAGCCAGTGCACGACGCCGTCGCGCTTGGAGTACACGGCGGTGGACGGCACCGGGATCGGCCGCGCCGTCTGCGTCGACGGGGCGTTGCCCACCACGTGGCGGTGCTCCTGGCGCCGGAACGCACGGCCCACCCGGCTCTGTGCCGGGTCGCGCAGCGCGAACGGGCTGCCGAGCGTGATGACCTGCCGGACGTTCTCGGGGTGGCGACGCGCGAGCTCGCGCGCGAAGACCCCGCCGAGGCTCCACCCGACCAGCGACACCGGCGCGCCGGTGCGTTCGGCCAGCAGCTCCACCGCGCGCGGCATCCCGTCCAGGATCTCGGCGGTGGGCCCGAGGTTGCGTCCGAGCCGCCAGCCCCACACCGTGTGCCCGAGCCCGCGAAGGTAGCGGCGCAGCAACCGCGTGCTGACGTCGGTGGTCAGGAAGCCGGGCAGCACCAGCACGCCGTGCGGCTCGTCGCGCGGGGCCCGACCCAACCACGGCGCCGCCAGCGGGAACGCGCCCAGCTGCAGCGCCCCGCGCGACGGCTCGCTCAGGAACAGTCGCAGCGCCGGCGGCTTCGCGGTCGCGGTGGCGCTCATCGTCGGGAGCCTAATCGAGGCGGCTCAGACGAGCGCGGTGACGTCCGGTGCCTCGACGGCCGGACGGCGCCGGTGCTCGTGCACGCTGAGCGCGAGCACCGAGAGGACGACGACGGCGAAGCCCCACCACTGCGTCGCGTCGAGGTGGCTGTCGAGGAAGACGACCCCGACGACGGCGGCCGTGGCCGGGAAGGCCAGTTCACCGAGCGTGGCGCGCGCGGCCGGGGTGCGCGCGAGCGCGTAGTAGTACAGCCGCAGCGCCAGCAGGCCCGGGATGAGGGCGAGCAGGACCAGGCCGAGCAGGTTGTGCCACCCGGGGGCCGTCGCCGCACCCGTCACCCACACCACGCCGACGGCGCCGACCAGGCCGAAGGTGAACCGCAGGGTGGTGATCTCGCCGGGGGACAGCGAGCTGCTCACCATCCGCCCCAGCACCGTGCCGGCGGCCCAGAGCACGGCCGCGCCGAGAGCCAGCAGCGCCGGCTCGGCCTCGGCCACGCGCACGTCGAACGGATCGGCGAACGTGAGCAGCCAGGCGCCGGCCAGGGCGGGTACGGCGAACACGGCGTACGTGGCGCGGGGGCGTTCGCGCAGGAGCAGCACGGCGAGCGCGACCGCCACCACCGGCTGCAGCTTCTGCAGGACGAGCGGCGTGATGAAGTCGCCGGTCCTCCCGGAGACGGCGAAGGCCCGGGTGAACAGGGCGGTGGCCACCGCGGACGAGCCGATGCCGATCACCACGACCGCCACCTTGTCCCGCATGCCGATGCGGCCGAACGCACGCAGCGCGCCGGGCACGGTGGGGGCGAGGACGAGCAGCGCGATCAGGTGTTCCCAGAGGACCACGGTGCCGGCGTCCAGCTGGGTGGCCAGCGGCTTGCGCAGCAACCCGTCCAGGCCCCACATCGCCGCGGCGAGCGCGACCAGCAGGGTGGCGTCGCGGGCGCGCCTGGCCACCGCGCTCACCGCGCGGCTCCGGGAACCAACAGCTGATCGGGCATGAACCCTCCTCGCAGACCGCACCGGCGCGCGGACTTCTCGTCGACGTTAGGGCAACGGTGCGTCCTGCGCTCAGCATTCCAGTGGCCCGGGGCCGGTAACCGGTGCAGGGCGGCCACGGCCGTGCGGATCGCCGGCGTGGTCGTCGGCGTGGTGCTCGTCGCCGTTGCGGTGCCGCGCCTCCGGCATGCGGCTCCCGGCGGGTCGCCGTCGCAGGAGCGCTCGCGGGGGCGGTCAGCGGCACGCCGCAGGCCGTCGAGGCCTGGACCGGCCTGTTCGCCGGGACCACCCTCTTCGTCGCCGGCGCCTGGACGTTGCTGGCGCCCGAACCGTCGCCCACGGCGGGATGAGGCTGGTCGAAGGTCCGGTACCGGCCCGGGGTCGTACCGATAATGTCGGTGAACGCAGGCACCCGACTCGAAGCCGACCCCGGAGGGCTGGTCCACGACCTCCCCACCGGGCACGACGCGATGCACGAGGCCCCCGAGGCGGTCGCCGCACCACTGCTCGGCGAATGAACTCCGTAGGCATGGACGAGCGTGGTGCCCCCGGCAGGATTCGAACCTGCGCCACCGCCTCCGGAGGGCGGTGCTCTATCCCCTGAGCTACGGGGGCCACAAACCCGGCAAGCCTAGCAGCGGGGCCGGGGCGCGATCTCGGGCCTCAGTGCGTGTCCGGGGCGGGTAGCGGGGTGCCGCCGAGCTGGCGCAGCATCTGCTCCATCTGCACGATTTCCTTGGTCTGGTTGACGACCATGTGCCCGGCGAGGGTGCGCACATAGTCTTCGGTGGCGTGCTGCGCGGCGTACTGGGCCATAGCCACGCCGCCCTGGTGGTGGCGGATCATCAGCTGCAGGAAGAGCACGTCCATCTTCTTGCCGTGCGAGTTGAGCAGGGTGTTCAGCTGCGCCGGGGTGGCCATGCCGGGCATGAGCCCGTCGGCGGACAGGTGCATGTGCATGCCGTGCATCCACGTCATCGGCGTGCCTGAGGTGCGCGAGACGCCCCAGGTGTCGAGCCAACCGGTCATCTGTCCGAGCTCGATCGACTGCGAGGTCTCGATGTCGTAGGCGACGTTGGCGACGTCTTCCTTGCTCGGGTTGTCGCGCACGTAGCCGGCCATGGTGACGGCCTGCTGGTGGTGCGTGGCCATGTCGCGGGCGAACCCGGCGTCGACCGAGGACGTCGACGGCAGGGCGGCCGGCGCGTTGTCGCCGGTGCGCGAACCCCAAAGGAAGCCGGCGGCCACGGCGATCGCCAGCACGGCCACCGCGATGATCGCGACGAGGGCGGTGCGCAGTGACGACGTAGCCGAAGGTTCGTCGGAACCGATGTCGGTGTCGTCCTGCTCGAGCGCGTCGACGGTCATGGCCTCACCCCTCGAACGGATGGCCGGGCTTGCTCTGGTTGGCCTTGAAGTAGGGGTCGGAGCAGCTCGCGTTCTCCGGCGTGGTCTTCGGGTTGTACTTCAGTGCCTTGATGAACTGGGCGATCCGCGGGTCGGCCGGGTTGCTCAGGAACAGCTGGTAACCCCAGGACTGCAGCGAGATCGGTGTCTTGAGCCCGGCGTAGGGCGACAGCGCTGTGCGGTCGACGCCGGAGACGTACTTCTTCAGGGTGGCCAGCTGCGAACCCGAGATGTCCTTCGGGTTGTAGGTGATCCAGACGGCGCCGTGCTCGAGCATGTGCACCGCGTTCTCGTTGGCGATCTGGTGGTCGTAGACCGAGCCGGTGCAGTTGGCCCAGTACTGGCTGTGGTTGCCGCCGATGGGCGGCGTCGAGTCGTACTTGACCAGCCCGCCGACGTGCGTGTGCTCGCCCTCGACGCGATAGGTGACGCCCTTGATCGCCATGGCCGCCGGCAACGCCGCCTGCCGGTACGGGTCGGACTTGTCGATCTTCTGGCCGCCCTTGGACACGGCGCCCTTGCCGCCGCTGCCGCTGGAGCCGGACTTGTTGGTGGCGATCACGACGACCACGATGGCCGCCGCGAACAGCACCACAGCGACGGTGGCCGCGATCAGGCCCCACGGCGTCTGCTTCTGGTTGACGATCGACTTGCCCGGCTTGCGCGCCGGCGGACGACCCGGGCCGCTGGCCGGCCGGCCCGCGGGCGGCGAGGTGCGCCCGCCCGCGCCTGCCGGCCTGGCCGCCGGGGCGCCAACCTTCCGGCCGGCGGTGGACTTGGCGGCACCCGCCTTGGCGGCGGTGGATTTGCCGGCCGGGGCGGACTTGCGCTGAGCCATGGGCCTGCTTTCTCTGGCGTGCGGGAACGCATCGTGCGCGAGGGGCACCGATCGACCGCCGAGTCTAGGTCGTCCAGGTGAGAACGCACCGTGGACGGCGCGGGTTCACGCCGCCGGCCACGGCGATCCGGGGCCCGGAAACGGGGCACTGCGTGGCCTCTACGATTGACCGGTGACCCGTGAGGAGCTCGAACGCATCGTCGCCGGTGCCGTCGCCCGGGCCGCGACCGAGGCGGGGGTGCAGCTGCCCGAACCGGTCGGCGCCGCCGTCGAGCGGCCGAAGTCCGCCGAGCACGGCGACTACGCCACCAACGTCGCGATGCGTTACGCCAAGGCGTTCGGCACGCCGCCGCGCCAGGTGGGCGAGCTGATCGCCGGGCAGCTGCGCGACGCCGACGGCATCGCGGCCGTCGACGTCGCCGGGCCCGGATTCCTCAACATCACCCTGGCCGCCGGCTCGCTGGGCGTGCTCGCCCGCGACATCGTCGAGGCGGGGGAGGCCTACGGCCGCTCCGGCGCCCTGGCCGGCGCGCGCATCGACCTGGAGTTCGTCTCGGCCAACCCCACCGGCCCCGTGCACCTCGGGCACACCCGGTGGGCCGCCCTGGGCGACAGCCTGCACCGGCTGCTCGAGGCCGCCGGGGCCACCGTCGCCGCCGAGCACTACGTCAACGACTACGGCGCGCAGATGGACAAGTTCGCGGCCTCCCTCGACGCCGCGGCCCGCGGCCGGGAGGTGCCCGCTGACGGCTACCACGGCGACTACGTGCCCGACGTCGCCAAGCAGGTCGTCGCCGCGCGCCCCGATGTGCTCGACCTGCCGGCCGACGAGGCGCTCGCCGTGTTCCGGTCGGTGGGCGAGCAGCTGATGATCGCCGGGCTGCGCGAGAGCCTGCTCCGGTTCCGCGTCGAGTTCGACGTGTGGTTCTCGGAGCGCTCGCTGCACGACGACGGCAAGGTCGACGCGGCGCTGGCCCGCCTGCGCGAGCAGGGCCACGTCTACGAGCGGGACGGCGCCACCTGGCTGCGCACGACCGACTTCGGCGACGACAAGGACCGGGTGCTGGTCCGCAGCAACGGCGAGACGACCTACTTCGCGTCCGACGCCGCCTACTACCTCGACAAGCGCGGGCGCGGCTTCGACCGCTGCGTCTACATGCTCGGCGCCGACCACCACGGCTACGTGAACCGGCTGAAGGCCATCGTGGCCTGCGCCGGCGACGACCCCGAGCAGACGCTGGACGTGCTCATCGGCCAGCTGGTCAAGCTGGTGCGCGACGGCGCCGAACTGCGCCTGTCCAAGCGCGCCGGCACCATCGTCACCCTGGACGACTTCGTCGACCTGGTCGGGGTCGACGCCGGGCGCTACTCGCTGGCCCGCTGGTCGGCCGACACGCCGCTCACCCTGGACATCGCCGAGGTGACCAAGCGCACGAACGAGAACCCGGTCTACTACGTCCAGTACGCCCACGCGCGCACCTGCAACGCCAAGCGCAACGCGGCCGACTACGGCATCGGGACCGGCGAAAGAGCCGTGTTCGCTCCTGAATCGTTGACCAGCCCGTTCGAGACCGCCCTGCTCACCGCCCTCGCCGACTTCCCGGCCGTGGTGGCGTCGGCGGCGAGCCTGCGCGCGCCGCACCGGGTGGCGCGCTACCTCGAGGAGCTCGCCGGCACCTATCACCGCTGGTACGACAACTGCCGCATCACGCCCAGGGGCGACGACGAGATCACCGACACCAATCGCAGCCGCGCCTGGCTCAACGACGCCACCCGGGTCGTGCTCACCAACGGGCTGGGCCTGCTCGGCGTCTCGGCCCCGGAGCGGATGTAGTGACCCGCGCGCACCCGGCCGGCCCGCGGCACAGCGGCGTCCCGCGCGACGCCGCACCGTCCCAGCCCCCGGCCGACGTGAACCACCTCGACCCGGCCATCTGGCCCGCGTCCGCGCAGCGCCTCGGGGGCGTGCTCGCCGTCGGCGGCGCGCCGGTCACCGCGCTGGTCGACGAGCACGGCACGCCGGCGCTGTTCCTCGACGAGGAGGACCTGCGCGCCCGGGCCCGCGCCTACACCGGCACCGCCGCGGACGTCGACGTCTACTACGCGGGCAAGGCCTTCCTGTGCACCACGCTCGCGCGGTGGGTGGCCGAGGAGGGCCTCGGGCTCGACGTGTGCACCGGCGGTGAGTTGGCGGTGGCGCTGGCCGCGGGCTTCCCGGCCGCGCGCATCGGGCTGCACGGCAACAACAAGTCGACGTCCGAGCTCACCCGCGCCGTCGCCGCCGGGGTCGGGCACGTGGTCGTCGACTCCTTCGGTGAGATCGACCGGCTCGCCGCGGTGGCCGCCGCGGCCGGCGTCACGCAGCGGGTCTTCGTCCGCGTCACGGTCGGCGTCGAGGCGCACACACACGAGTTCATCGCCACCGCGCACGAGGACCAGAAGTTCGGCTTCTCCCTGCGCGACGGTGCCGCGGCCCGGGCGGTGGCCGCGGTACTGGCCGCGCCCTCGCTGCGCCTGGCCGGGCTGCACTCGCACATCGGCTCGCAGATCTTCGAGACCGCCGGGTTCGAGGTGGCCGCGCACCGCGTCATCACGCTGGCCGCCACCGTGCGCGACCTGCACGGCGTCACGGTCGACGAGATCAACCTCGGCGGTGGGCTGGGCATCGCCTACGTCGCGGGCGACGACCCGGAGACCCCGAAGCAGACGCTGGAGCGGCTCGCCGGCATCGTCGAGGTGGAGTGCGCGTCGGTGGGCCTGCGCCCCCCGACGCTGTCGGTCGAGCCCGGCCGCGCCATCGTGGGGCCGAGCGCGATCACCGTCTACGAGGTGGGCACGGTCAAGGACGTCACGCTCGACGGCGGGCAGACCCGGCGCTACGTGTCGGTGGACGGCGGCATGAGTGACAACATCCGCACCGCGCTCTACGACGCCGAGTACACCTGCGTGCTGGCCAACCGCACCTCCGCCGTCGCGCCGCAGCAGTGCCGGGTGGTCGGCAAGCACTGCGAGAGCGGCGACATCGTCGTGCGCGACACCTGGCTGCCCGGCGACCTGCGCACCGGTGACCTGCTCGCCGTGGCCGCCACCGGCGCCTACTGCCGCAGCATGGCCAGCAACTACAACCACGTGCCCCGCCCGCCGGTCGTCGCGGTGCGCGACGCCGTCGCCCAGATCCTGGTCCGGCGCGAGACCGAGGACGATCTGTTGCGCCTCGACATGGGGGTTCCTCGGTGACCACGAACGCGATGAGCGCTCGCGCGAAGAGCCCTGCTGCGTTGAGAATTGCGGTGCTCGGGTGCGGCGTGGTCGGGTCGCAGGTCGTGCGGCTGATGCAGGAACAGGCCGGTGACCTGGCGGCCCGCATCGGCGTGCCGCTCGAACTCGCCGGGGTGGCCGTGCGCCGCCCGGCCCGGCACACCGACGTCCCGGCCGACCTGCTCACCACCGACGCCCGCTCGCTGGTCGAGCGCGAGGACATCGACATCGTCGTCGAGGTCATCGGCGGGATCGAGCCCACCCGCGCCCTGCTGCTCACCGCGCTCGAGGCCGGCAAGAGCGTGGTCAGCGCCAACAAGGCGCTGCTGGCCGACGACGGCGCCACGCTGCACGACGCCGCGGCCCGCTCGGGTGCCGACCTCTACTACGAGGCCGCGGTGGCCGGCGCCATCCCGCTGCTGCGCCCGCTGCGCGAGTCGCTGGCCGGCGACCGGATCACCCGGGTGATGGGCATCGTCAACGGCACCACCAATTTCATCCTCTCGCGCATGGACGCCACCGGAGCGGGCTTCGACGAGGCGCTGGCCGAGGCCACCGCGCTGGGCTACGCCGAGGCCGACCCCACCGCCGACGTCGACGGCTACGACGCCGCCGCCAAGGCCGCCATCCTCGCGGGTCTCGCCTTCCACACCCGGGTCACCATGTCCGACGTGCACCGCGAGGGCATCGCCGACGTCAGCGCCGCCGATCTCGCGAGCGCGCGGGCGATGGACTGCACGGTCAAGGCGCTGGCCATCTGCGAGCGGACGGTGGCCGAGGACGGCAGCGAACGGGTGGCCGTGCGCACCCACCCGGCCATGATCCCCCGGTCGCACCCGCTGGCCGGGGTCGGCGACGCGTTCAACGCGGTGTTCGTCGAGGCCGAGGCCGCCGGCTCGTTGATGTTCTACGGCCGCGGGGCCGGCGGCGCGCCCACCGCCAGCGCGGTGCTCGGCGACCTGGTGGCCGTCGCCCGCAACAAGGTCAGCGGCAGCCGCGGCGCGGGTGAGAGTTCCTACGCCGACCTGCCCGTGCAGCCGATGGGTGACGTGATCACCCGCTACCACGTCGCCCTCGACGTCAACGACCAGCCGGGCGTGCTGGCCGGGGCCGCGCAGGCCTTCGCCGAGCAGGGCGTGAGCATCCAGACCGTGCGCCAGGAGGGCCGGGGCGACGCGGCCACGCTCGTGCTCGTCACCCACTCGGCCAGCGACGCCGCGCTCGACACCACCGTGCAGAAGCTCGCCCAGATGCCCTTCGTGCGCCGCGCCGCCAGCGTGATGCGCGTCGAGGGGATGACCGGTGGCTGAGCCGGCGGCGCGACCGAGCCCGCGCTGGCCGGGGCTGATCGAGGCCTACCGCGACCGGCTGCCGGTCACCGACGCCACACCGGTGATCACGCTCTACGAGGGCGGCACGCCGCTCGTGCCGGCGCGGGTGCTCTCCGAACGCACCGGCTGCGAGGTGTATCTGAAGGTCGAGGGCGCCAACCCCACCGGGTCGTTCAAGGACCGCGGCATGACGATGGCGATCTCGAAGGCGGCCGAGGAGGGCGCGCAGGCGGTGATCTGCGCGTCCACCGGCAACACCTCGGCCAGCGCGGCCGCCTACGCCGCGCGGGCCGGCATGACCTGCGCGGTGCTCGTGCCGCAGGGCAAGATCGCGCTCGGCAAGATGGCGCAGGCCCTGGTGCACGGCGCGAAGCTGCTGCAGGTCGACGGCAACTTCGACGACTGCCTCGAGCTGGCGCAGAAGCTGTCCGTCGACTACCCGGTGGCGCTGGTCAACTCGGTCAATCCCGATCGGCTGCAGGGTCAGAAGACCGCCGCGTTCGAGATCTGCGACGTGCTCGACGGGCCGCCCGACGTCCACTGCATCCCCGTCGGCAACGCGGGCAACATCACCGCCTACTGGATGGGCTACCAGGAGTACGCCGCCGACGGGACCGTGTCGGGCACGCCGCGCATGTTCGGCTTCCAGGCCGCGGGCGCCGCACCCATCGTCCGCGGCGCACCGGTGGCCCGCCCGACCACGATCGCCACTGCCATCCGCATCGGCAATCCCGCCTCGTGGAAGCGCGCCGAGCAGGCGCGCGACGAGTCCGGTGGCCTGATCGACGCCGTCACCGACCGGCAGATCCTCGAGTGCTACCGCATCCTGGCCCGTCACGAGGCGGTGTTCGTGGAGCCGGCGTCGGCGGCCAGCGTCGCCGGGCTGCTGATGACCGCGGCCGACGGCCGGCTGCCGGCCGGCTCGCGGGTGGTGTGCACCGTCACCGGCAACGGGCTCAAGGACCCCGAGTGGGCCATCTCCGGGGCACCGAAACCCATCACCGTCCCGGTCGACGGGCAGGCGGCGGCGGTCGCGCTCGGACTGGCGTGAGCGGGTTCGTCGACGGCCCGGTGCGCGTGCGGGTGCCGGCCACCAGCGCCAACCTCGGCCCCGGCTTCGACGCGCTCGGCCTCGCGCTGGCCCTGCACGACGAGGTGACCGGACGGGTGACGTCCGGCGGCGTGGCGGTCGACATCGCGGGGGAGGGCTGCGACACCGCTCCCCGCGACGAGGCCCACCTGGTGCTGCGGTCGATGCGCCGCTGCTTCGCCGAGCTCGGCACCGAACCGCCGGGGCTGGCCCTCACCTGCACGAACGCGATCCCGCACGGGCGCGGGCTGGGTTCGTCGGCGGCGGCCATCGTCGCCGGGGTGCTGCTGGCCCGCGCGCTCGTCGCCGATGGCGCCACCCGGCTCGGCGACGGTGACGTGCTCCGGCTCGCGGCCGACATCGAGGGCCACCCGGACAACGTCGCGCCCTGCCTGCTGGGCGGGCTCACCATCGCGTGGAGGCACGGCGGCGCCGCCCGCGCCGTGCGCCGCGATCCGGACCCCGCGGTGCTGCCCGTCGTCCTCGTGCCGCCGTTCGCCGCCTCCACCCGGCAGGCGCGCGCGCTGCTCCCGGCCACCGTGTCGCACGCCGACGCCGCCGCGAACGCCGGCCGCGCGGCACTGCTCGTCGCGGCCCTCACCGGTACCCCGCAGGCCCTGCTCGACGCCACCGAGGACCGGCTGCACCAGCGTTACCGCACGCCGGCCATGCCGGCGTCGGTCGCGCTGGTCGAGCAGCTGCGCAGGGCCGGGCACGCCGCGGTGATCTCCGGTGCCGGACCCACGGTGCTGGTCATGGCTCGAGGTCAGGTGGAGGCCGAGAGCATCGCGGCCGCGGTGCCCGACGGTTGGCGTGCGCGGGTGCTGGCCGTGGACAGAGGGGGCGCGCTCGTCACCGCCGCGTCGAGCTGATCTTCGCGGCGGGGAACACGCCGGGGCCGCCCTGTGTTGCTGCCGGTAACCCGAACGTCTACGCTCGGGGGCAGTTCAGCAGGAGCCGGCTTCGTCCCGGCGCGCAAATCCGCTGCCCCGGCATCCGACTCGTTGCCTCTGCTGATCACACCAATCTTCCCGGTAGTCGCCGGGAAAGCCGGATCCGACGTGGCTGACACGGCCGGATCCGAGTACGGCGTCGAGCTGCACCTTCGCGTGCGCCGACCACCTTCTCGAAAGGTTCCACGTGACCGACACCCAACAGCAGACCCTGCCGAACGGCGCCGACGGCGCCCAGAACGGCACGCCGCGGTCTGCCGCTACTTCCGGCCGCTCGGGCAACGGGGCTTCCCGCCCGGCGGCCAAGCGGGGTTCCCTGTCCGCGATGCTGCTGCCCGAGCTGCAGCAGCTGGCCAAGGGCCTCGGGATCAACACCACCAAGAAGAAGAAGAGCGACCTCGTCGCCGCCATCCAGAGTGCCCGCGCCGCCAACGGCGCCGCTGCCGACGCCGCCCCCAAGGCCGCGGGCACCGCGGCGCGCAAGACCGGGCGGCGCGACGACAGCCCGCGCGACGACAGCACCGCGACCGACAGCCCCAGGGTCGACAGCACCGCGACCGACAGCCCCAGGGTCGACAGCACCGCGACCGACGCCCCGGCCGGTGCCGACGGTGGCGCCCCCGCCGCGCGCCCGGAACGCTCCGGTGACCGGGCGGCCAACCAGAACGGCGGCGGCCGCAACGCCGGTGCGCAGGACGACCAGCGCCCCGAGCGTCGCCCGAACGAGCGGGCCCGCAACAACCAGAACAACCAGGGCGGCCAGCAGCAGGGCGGCCAGCAGCAGGGCGGCCAGCAGCAGGGCGGCCAGCAGCAGGGCGGCCAGCAGCAGGGCGGCCAGCAGCAGGGCAACCGCAACGAGGGCCAGGGCGCCCAGGGCAACCGCACCGACGACGACGAGTTCGACGGCAACGGCCGCCGCCGTGGCCGCCGCTACCGCGACCGTCGCGGCCGCAACCGCGAGCGCCCGACCGGCGGTCAGGGCGGCACCGACAACGAGCCCATGGTCACCGACGACGACGTCCTGCTGCCGGTGGCCGGCGTCGTCGACTGCATCGAGGACAAGAACACCTGGTTCGTGCGCGTCGAGGGCTTCTTCGCCAGCTCCGACGACGTGTACGTGGCCAACTCCTTCGTGCGCCGGTTCAACCTGCGCCGCGGCGACGCCGTCACCGGTGCCGTGCGCCAGCCGCGCGAGGGGGAGCGGCGCGAGAAGTACAACCCGCTGGTGCGCCTGGACTCGATCAACGGCCAGGCGCCGGAGGAGTCCAAGCAACGCGTCGAGTTCACCAAGCTGACGCCCCTGTACCCGCAGGAACGGCTGCGCCTGGAGACCGAGCCGCACATCTTCACCACCCGGGTCATCGACCTCGTGATGCCCATCGGCAAGGGCCAGCGCGCCCTGATCGCCTCGCCGCCGAAGGCCGGCAAGACCATGGTGCTGCAGTCGATCGCCAACGCGATCGCCACGAACAACCCCGAGGTCCACCTCATGGTCGTGCTCGTCGACGAGCGCCCGGAAGAGGTCACCGACATGCAGCGCTCGGTGAAGGGCGAGGTCATCGCCTCCACCTTCGACCGGCGCCCCCAGGACCACACCATGGTCGCCGAGCTGTCGATCGAGCGGGCCAAGCGCCTGGTCGAGATGGGCCACGACGTCGTCGTCCTGCTCGACTCGATCACCCGGCTGGGCCGCGCCTACAACCTCGCGGCCCCGGCCAGCGGGCGCATCCTGTCCGGCGGCGTCGACTCCACCGCGCTCTACCCGCCGAAGCGCTTCCTGGGCGCGGCCCGCAACATCGAGAACGGCGGCTCGCTGACGATCCTGGCCACCGCCCTGGTCGAGACCGGCTCGGCCGGCGACTCGGTGATCTTCGAGGAGTTCAAGGGCACCGGCAACGCCGAGCTCAAGCTCGACCGCAAGATCGCCGACAAGCGCATCTTCCCGGCCATCGACGTCGACCAGTCCTCGACCCGCAAGGAGGAGCTGCTGCTCAGCCCTGACGAGATGGCGGTCACCGTCAAGCTGCGTCGGGTGCTGCACGCCCTCGAGCCGCAGCAGGCGATCGAGCTGCTCCTCGACCGGTTGCGCAAGACGCGCACGAACTACGAGTTCCTGTCGAACATCGCCAAGACGACCCCCGGGCAGGACTGAACCGCCCGTTCCTCGGCTGCGTCGGGCAACCGGGCGCGCCGGGTGGCGCGACACGGCTGCGTTTCGTCGTCGGAAACGCTTGCGGAGGTCCGGTTCGCGTCGCTACGTTCAGCCTCGTGTGAGCCGGGGCACACGCGCGAGACGCGTGTTCCCCGGCTACGGGACCGGTCGCCGGTAACGGCGCGACCCCGACGAGGTTGGGAGTCAGGCAAGTGCGGCGAACAGGCAACAGATTCGCGAGCGGCGCGCTGTGCGCCGTCCTCGCAGCATCGGTCCTCAGCGCGTGCAGCAGCGGATCCAGCGGGCCGCCCACGCTGAACTGGTACATCAACCCGGACAACGGCGCGCAGGCCCACTGGCGGCCGAGTGCGTCAAGTCCGCCCACGGCGCCTACAAGATCACCACGCACATCCTGCCGAACGACGCGAGCCAGCAGCGCCAGCAGCTGGTCATGCGCCTCGCGGCCAAGGACGCGTCGATCGACATGATGAGCCTCGACCCGGTGTTCGTCGCCGAGTTCGCCGAGGCCGGCTTCCTGGCCACCGTGCCCTCGAGCTGACACCGACGACTTCACCAAGGACATCGTCGAAGCCGGCCGTCGCAGGCCGCGACGCTGGAAGGGCAAGCTCGTCGCCGCCCCGTTCTGGGCCAACACCCAGCTGCTCTGGTACCGCAAGTCGCATCGCCAAGAAGGCCGGGCCTGGACATGAGCAAGCCGGTCACCTGGGACGCAGCTCATCGCCGCGGCCAAGAAGGCTGGCAAGACGATCGGCGTGCAGGCCAGCCTGTACGAGGGCTACACGGTGTGGATCAACGCGCTGATCGCCGGCGCGGGCGGCCAGATCGTCGAGAATCCCGGCGCCATCGCCAAGGACCTCAAGCTCGGCCTCGACACCACCGCGGGCCGGCCAGGACGCCGCGGCCGTCATCCAGTCGCTGGCCGGGCAGAACGTCGGCGGTCCGGCGCTCTCGTCGACCGACGAGCCGCAGCCCTGGCGCTGTTCGAGGCGCCGGCCACGAGCGCGTTCCTGACGAACTGGCCGTACGTCTGGTCGGCGATGAAGGCCGACGGCGTCAAGTCTCCGCGACAGCGACGTCGGCTGGACCTACTACCCGCGAGACGGTGGCCGGCAAGCTCTCGAAGCCCGCCGTTCGGCGGCATCGAGCTCGGCATCGGCAAGTTCGGCGCGCACAAGGCGCAGGCCTGGGAGGCGGCGCAGTGCATCACGCAGCGCAGCAGCACCAGACTCGAGTACATGGTCAACACCGGTAACCCGGCCGCGAACACCCAGGTCTACACCGACCCGGCCGTGCTCGAAGGCGTTCCCGAACGGCATGGCCGCCGACGATCCTGAAGTCGCTGCAGCGGGCGGCACCGCGGCCGCAGTCGCAGTACTACGGCGACCTGTCCACCGCGCTGCAGACGAGCAGTTCAGCCCGCCCGACTCGGTGAACCAGGCGACGCCGGAGAAGGCACAGACCTTCATCCTGCAGGTGCTGAAGGGAGAGAAGCTGCTGTGACCGCCACCGCTCGAACGCAGCGCGAGCCCGGACGCCCGCGCACGCCGCCAAGCGGCAAGCCCAAGCTCAGCGACCGGGCCCGGCAGGAGCGCAACCTGGGCTGGAAGCTCACCGCGCCGGCGTTCATCGTGATGATGCTGGTCGTCGCCTACCCGATCCTCAACGCGCTCTACCTGTCGTTGTTCAACTACCGGCTCACCGACCCCAACGGCCGCGCGTTCATCTGGTTCCGAAGAACTACGCGGTGATCCTGACGGACAGCGCAGTGGTGGAATGCGGTGTGGGTCAGCACGCTGGTCATGGTCATCACCGTGATCATCGAGTTCGTCCTCGGCATGGCCCTGGCCATGGTCATGAACAAGATCATCATTCCGCGGCGCACGCTGCGCACGATCGTGCTCATCCCGTACTCGATCATCACCGTGGTCTCGGCCTACGGCTGGCAGTACGCCTTCGCGCCGACCAGCGGCTACATCAGCAAGTGGCTGCACACAGCTTCACCTTCGGCTGGTTCAACGAGAACTACGACTGGTTCGGCCATCACTGGTCGGCGTTGATCGCGATCATGCTGTCCGAGATCTGGAAGACCACGCCGTTCATGTCGCTGCTGCTGCTGGCCGGGCTGGCCCAGGTGCCCGGCGAGCTGCAGGAGGCGGCCGAGGTCGACGGCGCCACCTTCTGGGAACGGCTGCGGCGGGTAACGCTGCCGTCGATGAAGGCCGCGATCATGGTGGCGCTGCTGTTCCGCGCCCTCGACGCGTTCCGCATCTTCGACAACATCTTCATCATGACCAAGGGCTCGCAGGACACCACCTCGGTCGGTGTGCTGGCCTACAACCAGACCATCACCCGCAGCGAGATCGGCCTGGGCTCGGCCATCTCGATCCTGCTGTTCGTGCTGCGTGATCATCATCAGCGTCATCTTCATCAAGGGCTTCAAGAACCGATCTCTCGCGAGCGAGAGGGGAATGACATGGCTGCCGAGCTCTCGTCCAGGGCCAAGGTACTGGCTGGCTGATCGCGGCCGTCCCGATCATCCTCTACACGCTGGTGCCCGATCGGCTGGATCTTCGCCTGTCGCTCAAGCCGGGCGCGGACATCAAGGACCGGAGCCTACATCCCGAACCACTGGACGTGGGACAGCTACAAGTACATCTTCACCGGCGGCGCGCACGACGCTGTTCGTGCCCGCGCTGCGTCAACTCGATCGGCATCTGCCTCATCGCCACGGTCGTCGGCGGTCGTGCTGTCGGCGTTCTGCGCCTACGGCATCGCCCGGCTCGACTTCCCGGGCAAGCAGCTGATCCTCAACGCCGCGCTGCTGACCGCGTTCTTCCCGGCGATCAGCGATCGTCACGCCGCTGTTCAACCTGTGGCGCGAGATCGGCCTGTACAACACCTGGCCCGGCCTGATCATCCCGTACCTGTCGCTGACCCTGCCGCTCTCGATCTGGACGCTGACGGCGTTCTTCCGGCAGATCCCGTGGGAGATGGAGCAGGCGGCCCAGGTCGACGGCGCCACCAGCTGGCAGGCGTTCCGCAAGGTGGTGTTCCCGCTCGCCGCGCCCGGCGTGTTCACCACCGCGATCATCTCGTTCTTCACCGCCTGGAACGACTTCGTCTACGCCACGGCCTGACCTCGACGACGGGCGGCACGAGCCCGTTCAAGGCCCACGGTGCGCAGACGGTGCCGGCGGTGCTCGGCTTCTTCAGCGGCCCGTCCCAGTTCATCCCGCCGACCGGTTACGTCGCCGCGGCGGCCGTCGTCGTCACCGATCCCGGTCGTCATCCTCGTGCTGCTCTTCCAGAAGCGCATCGTCTCCGGGCTGACCGCCGGCGCGGTCAAGGGTTAGGAGCAACGCCCATGTCAACCATCGAGATGAAGAACATCACCAAGGTCTACGGCGACGGCTTCAAGGCGGTCACCGACGTCAACATCGACGTGGCCGACGGCGAGTTCCTGATCCTGGTCGGCCCGTCCGGCTGCGGGAAGTCGACGCTGCTGCGGATGATCGTCGGGCTGGAGGACATCTCCAGCGGCGACCTGATCATCGACGGCGCAGCGGGTCAACGACAAGGCGCCGCGCGACCGCAACCTGTCGATGGTGTTCCAGAACTACGCGCTGTACCCGCACCTGACGGTGTTCGAGAACATCGCCTTCCCGCTGCGGCTGGCGAAGAACAAGCAGAGCGACGACGAGATGCACCGAGCTGGTCGACGACGTCGCCGACGTGCTCGAGCTCAAGGAGCACCTGCAGCGCAAGCCGGCCAACCTCTCCGGCGGGCAGCGCCAGCGCGTGGCCATGGGCCGCGCCATCATCCGCCAGGCCAACGCGTTCCTGTTCGACGAGCCGCTGTCCAACCTCGACGCCAAGCTGCGCGGCCAGATGCGCACCGAGATCTCCCGGCTGCAGCGCCGGCTCGGCATCACCACCGTCTACGTCACCCACGACCAGACCGAGGCGATGACCCTCGGCGACCGGGTGGCCGTGCTGCGTCGCGGCGTGCTGCAGCAGGTGGCCAGCCCGCGCGAGCTCTACGAGCAGCCGGTCAACCTGTTCGTCGCCGGGTTCATCGGCTCGCCGCCGATGAACTTCCTGCCCGCCACCGTCGGCGACGGCATGCTCGAGATGCCGTTCGTGGAGATCGCCGATCCCCGACGTCGTCGCGCGGACCAAGCAGCGACGGCGAGCTGGTCATCGTCGGCATGCGCCCCGAGGCGTTCGAGGACGCCACCCTGGTCGAGGAGGCCCACCGCGCCACGGGGGTCACCTTCAACGCCACCGGTCGACGTCACCGAATGGCTGGGCAACGAGAAGTACGCCTACCTGCCCTTCGAGCCGCACCCGGAGGTGCAGGCGGCGCTCGACCGAGCTCGACCGCGAGCTCGACGGCGAGGCGATGCGCACGCAGCTGGTGGTGAACCTCGACGGCGCCAGCAAGGTCCGCCAGGGCGAGCAACGCGCGAGCTGTGGTTCGACCCGGCGAAGGCGCACGTGTTCGACGCCGAGAGCGGTGAGAACCTCACCCGCGACGAGCAGCAGGCGGCGCAGATCGCGCAAGGAGTCCGACGACGAGCGCAAGCGCGAGCTCGAGCGGGCCAAGAAGCTGGAGACGGCCCCTGCCTGAGCGCACCCGGCCACGCCGCCGCGGCCCCGGCATTGACTTGCGGGCCCGCGGCGGTGTTGTCTGTCACGGTCCGACCGCAATGCCAGCCCTGAACGCTGCCCTCGTGACCGGTGGAGCAGATGCACCGCTCAGGGCTGGAAATCCGTGAGACCCGACCGGCTCGCCTCGCCAGCGGCCCGGGCAGGTCCGTAACCGGCGCGGTCCAGCAACACCGGTCGAGAGGCTGTGATGCCCGATGGCTGCCGTCAGCTATGTCAAGGCGACCTGCGTCTACCCCGGTAACCCGGTCCCCGCGGTCAACGAACTCGATCTCGAGATCGAGGACGGCGAGTTCATGGTGCTCGTCGGTCCGTCCGGGTCCGGGAAGTCCACCGCGCTGCGCATGCTCGCCGGCCTGGAGGAGGTTTCCTCGGGCGAGATCCGGATCGGCGGCACCGACGTGTCGCACAAGCCGCCGAAGGACCGCGACATCGCGATGGTGTTCCAGTCCTACGCCCTGTACCCGCACATGAGCGTGGCCGAGAACATGGGCTTCGCCCTCAAGCTCGCCGGCGTCTCGAAGGACGAGCGGCAGAAGAAAGTCATGGAGGCCGCCCGGCTGCTCAACCTCGAGGACTACCTCGAGCGCAAGCCCAAGGCCCTGTCCGGCGGCCAGCGCCAGCGCGTCGCGATGGGCCGGGCGATCGTCCGCTCGCCCGCCGTGTTCCTCATGGACGAGCCGCTGTCCAACCTCGACGCGAAGCTGCGCGTCGAGACCCGCTCGAACATCGCCACGCTGCAGGCCCGGCTCGGCACCACCACCCTGTACGTCACGCACGACCAGGTCGAGGCGATGACCATGGGCAACCGGGTGGCCATCCTCAAGGAGGGGGGCTTCCTGCAGCAGGTCGACACCCCGCGCAACCTCTACGACCGGCCGAAGAACGCGTTCGTCGCCGGCTTCATCGGTTCGCCGGCCATGAACCTGCGCCCGGCGCGCCTGGTCGAGGGCGGGGCGCAGCTGGGCAACATCGTGCTGCCGCTGCAGGACAGCGTGCTGGCCGCCGCGAGGTCGGCCGGCCTGTCGGAGATCATCCTGGGCGTGCGGCCGGAGTCGTTCCAGACCGGCCGGGAGGCCGGCGACGGCACGGCCACCGGTCTGAAGATCGAGGTCAAACTCGTCGAGGAACTCGGTGCGGACGCCTACGTGTACGGCACGCTCGAGGGCCAGGGTGTGGACGACAAGAACTACATCGTGCGCTTCGACGGCCGCGTGCCGCCGCGGATCGGCGAGACCATATCGGTCGACGTGCGCACCGCGGAGGAGCACGCGTTCCACCCGGAAACGGGCGAGCGGCTCGGCAAGTAGCGCGGCACCCGACGCGGACGCGGCACCGACCAGTGCCGCGTCCGCGCCTGTCCGGGTGCGCCCTACCGCCGCCGACCGCAAAGGACCCACTCGCATGCACGCCAAGGCCCCACCCGGGCCGGCCCCCTTCGTCTTCCCGGCCCGCGCCCGCGGCGCCGCCACCGCGCTCGTCGTCGTCCCGGCCGCCGAGGTGCTGCCCGAACTCGCCTGGCTGGGCCCCGCGCCCGCCGACGGCTTCGACTCCCGCGCCGCGGCCGACGCCGTCGCGGCGCTCGCACCGCGACCGGGCACACCGTTGCTCGCCGAGCAGTCGCGGGGCAGCTTGCGCCGGCCGGGGCTGCGCGGGCACCGGCTCGACCGCGCCGGCGCCACCGGCCACGACTGGTCCACCGCGTTCCGGCCGACCGGGCTGAGCGTCGAGGACACCCGCCTCACCCTGAGTGCCGCCGACGACGCCGCGGGGCTGGCGCTGGGCACCGAGGTGCAGGCGCTCCCCGGCGGTGCCCTGCGGCTGCGGCACACCGTGACCAACACCGGCACCGGCCGCTACGTCGTGGACGCCCTCGAGGTGGGGGTGCCGGCCGGCGACGACGCCGCCGAGCTGCTCGACTTCACCGGCCGTCACGAGCGTGAGCGCAGCCCGCAGCGCCACGAGATCCGCGACGGGCTCTGGCTGCGCGAGAACCGGCGCGGGCGCACCGGTCTGGAGGCCGCGACCCTGCTCGTGGCCGGCGTGCCCGGGTTCGGCTTCGGTGCCGGGGCGCTCGTCGCCGCCCACGTGGCGTGGAGCGGCAACACGGTGCACTGGGCCGAGCGTGACCCAGGGGGCGGGGTGGTGCTGGGCGGCGGGGAGCTGCTGCTGCCCGGCGAGGTGGCCCTGGCACCCGGTGAGTCGTACTCGACGCCCTGGCTGTTCGTGGTCGCCGCCGAGGGGCTGGACGCGGCCGCCGCCGCGCTGCACACCTGGCAGCGCAGCCTGCCCGCCCACCCCGCCCCGTCGCCGGTGACCCTCAACGTGTGGGAGGCGGTCTACTTCGACCATGACCTCGCCCGCCTGAGCGCGCTGGCCGACCGTGCCGCCGCCGTGGGGGTGGAGCGCTACGTCCTCGACGACGGCTGGTTCCTCGGCCGCCGGCACGCCGGTGCCGGACTGGGTGACTGGGCCGTCGACCCGGCGGTGTGGCCGCACGGGCTGCACCCGCTCGTCGACCACGTGCGAAGGCTGGGCCTGCAGTTCGGGCTGTGGTTCGAGCCGGAGATGGTCAACCCCGACTCGCAGCTCTACCGCGACCATCCCGCGTGGGCCCTCGGCGTGCCCGGCCGGGTGCCGTTGCTCGCCCGCAACCAGCTCGTCCTCGACCTCACCAACGACGCCGTGCGCGACCACCTGCTCGAGCGCATGGACGCGCTGCTGGGCGAGTACCCGATCGACTACGTGAAGTGGGACCACAACCGCGACCTGCTCGAGGCCGCCGCGGGGCCGGCCGGCCGGCCCGCCGCACACCGGCAGACCCAGGCGTACTACGCGCTGCTCGACGAGCTGCGTCGCCGGCACCCGGCGGTGTCCTGGGAGTCGTGCGCGTCCGGGGGCGGCCGCATCGACCTCGAGGTGCTGCCCCGGGTGCAGCGGGTGTGGACCTCGGACATGACCGACGCGCTCGCCCGCCAGCAGATCCAGCGCTGGACCGTGCAGCTCGTCGCCCCCGAGTACCTCGGCGCGCACGTATCGGCGCCGACGTCGCACCAGACCGGGCGCACGCTGCCGCTGGACTTCCGTGCCGCCACCGCGCTGTTCGGCTCGTTCGGTCTCGAGTGGGACCTCACCGGGGCCGGCGCCGCCGAGCTCGACGCCCTGCGTGAGTGGATCGGTCGTTACCGCACGTACCGCGAGCTGCTGCACACCGGGCGCACCGTGCGGGTGGCCAGCACCGATCCGGCCGTGTGGCTGCACGGTGTGGTGGCCACCGACCGCCGCAGCGCGTTGTTCGCCCACGTGCAGCTCGACGAGTCGGCCGGGGGGCGCGGCGTCGTGCTGCGCATGCCGCACCTGGACCCGTCGCTGCGTTACCGGCTCACCTGGGCCGCCCCGCCCGATCAGGGCCGCGTGTCACAGGCGCCGCCGGTCGATCCGGCGGGGCCCACGGGCGGCGTTCCCGTCGGAGGTGAAACGCTGGGCCGCGTGGGTGTCTGGCTGCCGCGCCGACGTCCCGAGACGATCCTGCTCGTGCACGTGGCCGCCCTGGAGGGGGAAACCCGGACGTGATCACCACCTCGATGCGGCTGGCCGACGGCCGGGAGCTGATCTACTTCGACGAGCGGCCCGCCGACCGCTCGGCGGTCGACACCCGCGACCTGCCGGTCACGCGGGTGGAGTCCGAGGCCCGCTTCGACCCCCTCCTCGCCGAGTGGGTGGTGATGGCCTCGCACCGCCAGGACCGCACCTTCCAGCCGCCGACCGACCAGTGCCCGCTGTGCCCGAGCACCGACCAGCGGGCCACCGAGATCCCCGCGCACAGCTACGACGTGGTGGTGTTCGAGAACCGCTTCCCCTCCCTGGCCACCTCCGTGCCCGGCGTCGAACCGTTCGTCGAGGGCGTGCCGCTCGTGGCCCGGCGCCCCGGACGGGGCCGGTGCGAGGTCGTCTGCTTCTCCGACGACCACGACGCCTCGTTCGTCGACCTGTCACCCGAGCGGGTGCGCACCGTCGTCGACGTGTGGGCCGACCGCACGGCCGCGCTCGGCGCGCTGCCCGGCGTGGAGCAGGTGTTCCCGTTCGAGAACCGCGGCATCGAGATCGGGGTGACGCTGAGCCACCCGCACGGCCAGATCTACGGCTACCCGTTCGTCACGCCGCGCACCGAGCGGATGTTCGCCAGCGTCGCGGCCCACCGCGAGCGCACCGGGGGCAACCTGTTCGCCGACCTGTTGCACGCCGAGCAGGAGGCGGGGGAGCGGGTGGTCGCGCAGTCGCAGCACTGGACCGCGTTCGTCCCCGCGGCGTCGCGCTGGCCGGTGGAGATGCACCTGTACCCGCACCGGCAGGTCGAGGACCTCACCGCGCTGTCCGACGCCGAGCGCGACGACTTCGCGCCCCTCTACCTCGACGTACTGCGGCGTATGGACGGCCTGCACGGCGGCGACATGCCCTACATCGCGGCGTGGCACCAGGCGCCGGTGAACAGCGGCCGGGACCTCGCGTACACGCATCTGGAGGTCTTCTCCATCCGCCGTGCCCCCGGCAAGCTGAAGTTCCTGGCCGGTTCCGAATCGGGCATGGGTGTGTTCATCAGCGACGGCACCCCCGAACGGACCGCGCAGCTGCTGCGGGACCGGACGTGAGCGATTTCGAAGCGCAGTTCGGCCGCCCGGCCGACGCGGTCTGGCGCTCGCCCGGCCGGGTCAACCTCATCGGCGAGCACACCGACTACAACGACGGGTTCGTGCTGCCCATGGCGCTGCCGCTGGGCGCCACCGCGTCGGTGGCGCGGCGCACCGACGGGCGGTTGCGGGCGGTGAGCGTGGGGGTGAGCCAGCGCGGCGACGTCGCGGTGGCCGACCTCACCCCGGGGTCGGTGGAGGGCTGGACCACCTACGTGGCCGGCGTGGTGTGGGCGCTGCGCGAGGCCGGCCACGACATCACCGGCGCCGATCTGCTGGTCGACGGCGACGTGCCGGCGGGCTCGGGGCTGTCGTCCTCGGCCGCACTGGAGTGCGCGGTGGCCGCGGCCCTGGCCGACGCGTTCGAGCTCGGTCTCGACCGCGACGCGCTGGTGCGGGTGACCCGGGTGACCGAGAACGACTTCGTGGGCCTGCCCAACGGCCCGCTCGACCAGAGCGCGTCCCTGCTGTGCGAGGCCGGGCACGCCCTGCTGCTCGACTGCCGCAGCGGCGAGCGGCGTCAGGTGCCCTTCGACCTCGTGCCGGCCGGGCTGACGCTGCTGGTGATCGACACGCACGCGCCCCACCAGCTGGTCGACGGGGAGTACGCCCGGCGCCGCGCCGACTGCGAGGCCGCCGCCCGCGCCCTGGGCGTACCGGCGCTGCGCGACGTCACCGTGGACGAGCTGCGCGAGCGGCTGCCCACCCTCGACGGCGAGCGGCTGCGCCGGCGGGTGCGGCATGTGGTCACCGAGAACGCGCGGGTGCTCGAGACGATCCGCATCCTCGACGACGCGGCCGGGACCGACCGGATCCGTGCGATCGGCCCGCTGCTCACCGCGTCGCACGAGTCGTTGCGCGACGACTACGAGGTGTCCAGCGCCGAGCTCGACGCCGCGGTGGACGCCGCCCTGGAAGCCGGGGCGCACGGCGCACGGATGACCGGTGGCGGCTTCGGCGGGTCGGCGATCGCGCTCGTCGACGCCGATGACGCCGGGGCGGTGACCGACGCCGTGACCGCGCGGTTCGCCCGCGAGGAGCTGGACGCCCCGCGGGTGTTCGCCGCCGAGGCCTCCGCCGGCGCCCACCGGCTGTCCCGGACGGGCTGAGCGCGACCGTCAGGCGGCGCTGTGGGCCTCGACGGGGCGGCGCCGGCGGGCGGGCTCGGTGAGGCTCGGTGGCCGGACGCTCGCGTTCGGCGGGTACAGGTCGTGCCCCGGCGGCACCACGGCGTCCAGTTTCGCCGCCGTCACCGGGTCGGCGGGGTCGAAGTTGGCCGGGCGCAGCGCGGGCCGACCGGACATCATCGTGCCCAGGCAGTACCCGCTGACGTCGATCCCGGTCCGGCCCAGTTCGCGGTAACGCATCGTCAGGGCCGTGACGCTAGGAGCTGGAGTCGGCTCCAGGTCAAGCCGACTACCTCGCGGCAGGGCGGACGACTCACCATCGGCCAGGTGGCCGAGCGCACCGGGCTGAGCGCCGACACGCTGCGCTTCTACGAGCGCGAGGGCATCCTGGCCAACCCGGTGCGCCGCCGGTCCGGCCGGCGGGTCTACAGCGAGGACGACGTCGAGTGGCTCGTCGTGTGCACCGTCCTGCGCGACTCGGGCATGCCCATCCCGGAGGTCCGCGCTACACCGAGTTGATGTGGGCGGGCGAGCACACGGCGGCCGAGCGGCTCGACCTGCTGCGCGCCCACCACATGCGGGTGCAGGAGCAGATGGCCGCGCTGCACCGGTGCCAGGACCTGGTCACGTACAAGGTCGGCGTGTACGAGGACATCCTCGACGCCGCGGCCGCCACGCGGGCCTGAGCCCGGGAACAAGCGGTGCGCCCGCGGCGTTCCGTCCACGTTTGGTCAGCCGGGCCGGTGCCTGGCAGACTGGACCGTCGGCGGCTCGCCGCCGACGACCCACCACCGCCCGGTTCCGGTTCACGTCCCGCCTTTGTGACAGGACGACCCGGCGCCACACGAAGGGACCCGAAGTGAAGCAAGGCATCCACCCGGAGTACGTGGTCACCGAGGTGACCTGCTCCTGCGGCAACACGTTCACCACCCGCAGCACGGCCAAGAACGGCCAGTTGCACGCCGACGTCTGCTCGGCCTGCCACCCGTTCTACACCGGCAAGCAGAAGATCATGGACGTCGGCGGCCGCGTCGACAAGTTCGAGAAGCGCTACGGCAAGCGCGTGCGCAACTCCTAGCTCTCCCGACGGCGCCCACCCCGCAAGGGGCGGGCGCCGTTCGCATGTCCGGGCCGCCGCCCACCCCCACCCCTCGTTCAGTGGTGCGGTTTCCCCCTCAGTGGTGCGCTAATTCGCACCACCGACCACTGAAACGCACCACTCACCGAAGGGGGTTCCTGCCGTGGCTGGCTCGACGGGACGGCTGCCCCAACTGCTGGCCGAGTACGGGGAGGTCGAGCAGGCCCTGGCCGACCCGGCGGTGCACGCCGACGCCGCCCGGGCCCGCAACCTGGGCCGGCGCTTCGCCCAGCTCGCCCCGCTCAAGGCCGCGAGCGACGAGCTGGACACGGTCCGCGACGACCTCGCGGCCGCGCGCGAGCTGGCCCCCGAGGACGCGTCGTTCGCCGTCGAGGCCGACGCCCTGGAGACCCGCGTCGGCGAGCTCGAGGCCCGGCTGCGGCACCTGCTGCTGCCCAAGGACCCCGATGACGCCAAGGACGTGATCCTCGAGGTCAAGGCCGGCGAGGGCGGCGAGGAGTCGGCGCTGTTCGCGGGTGACCTGCTGCGGATGTACCTGCGCTACGCCGAGCGGCAGGGTTGGGCGGTCGAGGTCCTCGACGACGAGCCGACCGACCTCGGCGGCAAGAAGTCGGTCACCATCGCGGTGCGCTCGCGCCGGGCCGATCACCAGGTGTGGGCACAGCTGAAGTACGAGGGCGGCGTGCACCGCGTGCAGCGGGTGCCGGCCACCGAGTCGCAGGGGCGCATCCACACCTCGGCCGCCGGCGTGGTCGTGCTGCCCGAGGCCGACGACGTCGAGGTGGAGATCGACCCCAACGACCTGCGCATCGACGTCTACCGCTCGTCCGGGCCGGGCGGGCAGAGCGTCAACACCACCGACTCCGCGGTGCGCATCACGCACCTGCCCACCGGCACGGTGGTGAGCATGCAGAACGAGAAGAGCCAGCTGCAGAACCGCGAGGCTGCCCTGCGGGTGCTGCGGGCCCGGTTGCTGGCCGCCGCCCAGGACCAGGCCGACGCCGCGGCGTCGGACGCGCGGCGCTCGCAGGTGCGCACCGTGGACCGCTCCGAGCGGGTGCGCACCTACAACTTCGCGGAGAACCGGATCAGCGACCACCGCGTCGGGTTCAAGGCCTACAACCTCGACCAGGTGCTCGACGGCGCGCTCGACGACGTCATCGCCGCCCTGCAGCACGCCGACACCGAGGCCCTGCTGGCCGGCTCGACGGGATGACCGCAGCCGCCCGCGAGCTGCTGGCCGACGCCGCCGCGCGGCTGGCCGCGGCCGGGGTGCCCAGCCCACGAGTGGACGCCGAGCTGCTGCTGGCCGCAGCGCTCGACGTCCCGCGCTCCCGGTTGCTGACCCTCGACCGGGTGCCGGTCACGGCCGCGGTCGCCTTCGAGGCGCAGGTCACCCGCCGCGCGGCCCGCGAGCCGGTGCAGCACATCACCGGGACGGCGCCGTTCCGCACCCTCGAGCTCGCCGTCGGGCCGGGCGTGTTCGTGCCGCGCCCGGAGACGGAGCTGCTGGTCGACGCCGTCCTGCCGCACCTGCGCGGCCTGGCCGCCCCCACCGTCGTCGACCTGTGTTCCGGGTCGGGCGCGCTGGCCCTCGCGGTGGCCGCCGAGGTGCCCGCCGCCCGGGTCGTCGCGGTCGAGAGCAGCGCCACCGCCCTCACGTGGCTGGCCCGCAACGCCGCCGGGACGCCGGTACGCGTCGTCGCCGGCGACGTGCGCGACCCGCAGCTCCTGCCGGGGCTCGACGGGCAGGCGGACGCCGTGCTGAGCAACCCGCCCTACGTCCCCGCGCCCACGAGCGTCGACCCCGAGGTGCGGGCCGACCCGGCCGAAGCGGTGTTCGCCGGCGCCGACGGGCTCGACCTGATGCCGGCCGTGATCACGCAGGCCGCCCTGCTGCTGCGGCCGGGCGGCGTGCTGGCGCTCGAGCACGACGACACCCACGCAGCGTCGGTGCCCGCGCTGCTCGCCGCCGACGGCCGGTGGGGCGCGATCGCCGATCACGTCGACCTCACCGGCCGCCCGCGTTTCACGGTGGCCCGGCGCGCTTAGGGCATCATGGCGCCGTGGCTCTGTTCTTCGAGTGCGGCGACCCCGACGTCCGGGTCGACGCCATCGAGACGGCCGCGCACAGCGTCGCGTCGGGCGAGCTCGTCGTGCTGCCCACCGACACGGTGTACGGCCTGGGCGCCGACGCCTTCGACGGCGTGGCCGTGGGCGAGCTGCTGCGGACGAAGGGCCGCGGGCGTGACGTGCCGGTACCGGTACTCGTGGGCTCGTGGTCCACGATCGACGGGCTGGTCAGCGCCGTCGACACCCGCACGCGCGATCTCATCGAGGCCTTCTGGCCCGGGGGGCTGACCCTCGTCGTCAAGCACGCGCCGTCCCTGACCTGGGACCTCGGCGACGCCCGCGGCACGGTGGCCGTGCGCATGCCGCTGCACCCGGTGGCCATCGAACTGCTGGAGCAGACCGGGCCCATGGCCGTGTCCAGCGCCAACCGGCACGGCCAGCCGCCGGCGCAGACCGCGGCCGAGGCCCGCGCACAGCTCGACGAGGACGTCGCGGTCTACCTCGAGGACGGGCAGGTGCCCGGCGGGGTGGCGTCGACCATCGTCGACGTCACCGAGGGGCGACCCCGGATCCTGCGCGTCGGCGCGGTGACCCTGGAACAGCTGCGCGAAGTGGTTCCCGACATCGTCGGCCGCGGTGGGGCGGCGTGAAGCACCCCAGCTTCGAATACCTGCTCGTCGCCCTCGTGGCGGCGGCGGTGAGCTACCTGCTCACCCCCGTCGCGCGCCGCATCGCCATCCGCATCAAGGCGGTGGCCCGGCCCCGGGACCGCGACGTGCACGCCGTGGCCATCCCGCGCATGGGCGGGGCCGCGGTGTTCGTCGCCTTCGCCGCGGCGCTGTTCGTGGCCTCCCGGCTACCGACCCTGCACGACTCGTTCCGCAGCGGGCCCGAACTGCAGTGGGTCGTGGCCGCGGCCGCGATCATCTGCGCGCTGGGCGTGCTCGACGACCGCTACGAGCTCGACTCGCTGACCAAGCTCGCCGGCCAGGTGGTGGCGGCCGGGATCATGGTCACGCTCGGCGGCGTGCAGATCGGCGCGGTGTACCTGCCGTGGGGCGACAACGGCACCGTCATCCTCGGTTCCGACCTCGCCATCCCGGTGACCATCCTGTTCACAGTGCTGATCATCAACGCGATGAACTTCATCGACGGGCTCGACGGGCTGGCCGGTGGCGTCTCGACCATCGCCGCCGGCGCGTTCTTCGTGTACTCCTACCACCTGGGCCAGCTCGGCTTCACCGGCATCGTGTCCCCGGCGACGCTGCTGGCCGCGGCGCTCGCCGGCGCCTGTCTGGGCTTCCTGCCGCACAACTTCTTCCCGGCCCGGGTCTTCATGGGCGACTCCGGCTCGATGGTGCTCGGGCTGATCCTCTCGGCCGCGACCACGACGGCGACGACGCAGACCGACCCGCAGCTGTACCAGCAGGTCGGCTCGCTGGCGCTGTTCCGGTCGCTGCCGCTGTACCTCGGGCTCATCGTGCCGGTCACCGTGCTGGCCCTGCCGTTCGTCGACCTGGTGCTGGCCGTCTTCCGGCGGGTCAGCAAGGGCCGCTCGCCGTTCGCGCCGGACAAGCAGCACCTGCACCACCGGCTGCTGGAGATGGGCCACACGCACCGCCGCGCGGTGCTGCTCCTGTACTTCTGGTCGGCGTTGATCTCCTTCGGCGGGGTCGGGCTGTCCTTCCAGGGCGGGCAGTGGGTGGTGCTCAGCGTGCTCGGTGTGCTCGTCGTGGTCGGGGTGGTCGTGTCGGCGCTGCCGGGGCGGCGGGCGCGCCGCCGTGCGACGGTCCACGAGCCGGCCGCCTCCGCGGCGGCGGAGGCGCCGTCGCGCACCCCGGACCCGATTCAGTGATTCACCGCCGTCACAGGTAGGGTGTAGGCATCGCCTTCTGGCGCACGTGGACTCACCGGCGGCCCGCGCGGTCGCTGGAACACTCCCGGACGTCGAAGCGATGCGAACTGGCAGTGGACGGACGTCGAGGAGAGGCGCTGGGAAGCATGAGCAGCCCGCACGGGCGACAAACTTCCGGCAACTAGGCGGCCAAAAAGTGGCCGCGGAATCGCCGGGGTTGTCGGACCTGCTGGGCATGGGCGCGGTCATCGCCGCTCAACTGTTCGTCGGGCTCGGGATCGGCTGGCTGGTCGACTCGCTGGCGAGCACCGGGCCGGTCTTCCTGCTCCTGGGGTTGCTCCTCGGCATCGTCGGCGCCGTCGCCTATACCGCCGCACAGTTCCGCAAGTACCTGAAGTCGCCATAGCCCATCGCGGACACCCGCTCCGCGCGACAGACCGACTGACCGAGGAGAGGACGTGCCCGTGGAACCGGTCGTGTACACCCCGGTGAGCGCCACGGCGAACCTGCGCCGCTCGGTGCTCATCAGCGCCGGGCTGTCGGTGCTCGCCATCGCGGCGACCTCGGCCATGGGTCACCCGCTGATGGGCGTGTTCGGCGCGCTCGGCCTGGCCCTCGGTGCCCTCAACAACCGGATGCTGCAGAAGGCCGTCATCCAGTACGCCACCGCCGTCAGCGCCGGGTTCAAGGCCGCCACCAAGGGCAGGTTCCGTGGCGGGGTGTTCCTGCGCCTCGGCGCGATCACCGCGTTCGCGTTCGCGCTCGCGCTCCTGGTGCGCCCGGACGGCGTGGCCATCTTCGTCGGGCTCGCGATCTTCCAGGTGCTGATGCTGGTCGGAGCCGCGCTGCCGGTGTTCCGTAGTCTGCGGCCGAGCGCATGACCCCCGCCCTGAACGGAGCCGTCCCGATGCCCACGCGGGCCCAGGCCATCAACATCACGCCCGGCGAGCACATCCACTGGAAGGTTCTCGGGCTGACGCTGAACGGTGACACCATCACCGGCACCCTCGTCGCCGGGGTGATCCTGCTCGCGCTGGGGCTGCTCGTCGCCCGCCGGTCGAGTTCCGGGCGGCCCACCAAGATGCAGCTCGCCTTCGAGATGGTGATCAAGCAGGTCGAGGCCCAGGTCGAGGGCTCGATGGGCATCCGGACCGCGCCCTGGGTCGTGCCGTTCGCCTTCAGCCTGTTCATGTTCATCCTGATCTCGAACTGGATCGCGGTCATCCCGACCGGCCACCACCCCGAGTACGCGCCGCCGCCGGCCTCGGACGTCAACCTGACCTACGCACTCGCGCTGACGGTGATCGTCACGATGCACGTCGTCGGCGTGCGCAAGCGCGGGTTGCGCGGCTACTACGGCCACCTGTTCCGCAAGCCGTACGCGCTGGTCCCGCTCAACCTGATCGAAGAGATCATCAAGCCGGTCACGCTGTCGCTGCGTCTGTTCGGCAACATCTTCGCCGGCACGATCATGGTGGCCCTGCTGGCGGCCCTGCCCGCATTCGTCCTCTGGCTGCCGCAGATCCTGTGGAAGCTGTTCGACATGTTCATCGGACTCATCCAGGCCTTCATCTTCGGCCTGCTGTCCGTCCTCTACCTGAGTTCGATCAGACCTCAGGAGGAGGGTGCGCACCACTGACCACGGTCTTGATCGCCATCGCACACGACCAACTCGTGATCCAGGAAAGCAGGAAATCTCATGGCAACAGTGCACGAAACCGTTATCTCCGGCAGTCTCATCGGCGGTGGTGTCGCCCTCGGTGGCGGCGCGATCGGCGCCGGCATCGGTGACGGCATCGCGGGCAGCTCGCTGATCCAGGGCGTTGCCCGCCAGCCCGAGGCGCAGGGGCAGCTGCAGACGCTGTTCTTCCTGACCGTGGGCCTGGTGGAGGCCGCGTACTTCATCAACCTGGCCTTCGCGGTGCTGTTCGTCTTCGTCCAGGGCTCGAAGTAATCCCCTCCGGGAACGGAACCTCATGTCACACGGCGGCACTCCGGTAGCGGAGAGCAACAACTTCCTGGTGCCGAACGCGACCTTCATCGTCGAACTCGTCGCGTTCATCGTCATCTTCGGCGTCCTGGCGCGGCTGGTGCTGCCCCGGATCCAGTCGTCGATGCGCGAGCGCCAGGCCATCGTCGACCGGCAGCTCGCCGACTCCGAGGACGCGAGGCGGCGGCTGACGGAGGCTGAGCGGGCCTACCAGAACGCGCTGCACGAGGCGCGCAGCGAGGCCGCGCAGATCCGCGAGGACGCCCGGGCCGAGGCCCAGCGCACGGTCGACGACCTGCGTGGCCGGGCTCAGGAGGAGTCCGCCCGCATCGTCGCGCGCGGTGAGGAACAGCTGTTCGGGCAGCGGGCGGCCATCGTGCGCGAGCTGCGGGCCGAGATCGGCACCCTGGCCGTGGAGCTGTCGGAGAAGATCGTCGACCAGCCCCTGGCCGACGAGCCCGAGGTGGCCGCGACCGTCGACTCCTTCCTGGCCGGCCTCGCCGCCGAGGACCGTGCCCGCAGCGGGGCCCAGGCATGACCTTCATCGCCGAGCTCGTCGCCTTCGTCCTGATCCTGGCCATCCTGGGCCGGTACGTGCTGCCGCGGCTGCGCACCGGGCTCGCCGACCAGCAGACGGTCATCGACCAGCAGGTCCGCGACGCCGAGGAGGCCAAGCGGCGGCTGGCCGAGGCCGAGCGCGCGTACCAGAACGCGGTGCACGAGGCGCGCACCGAGTCCGCGCAGATCCGCGAGACCGCGCGGGCCGAGGCCCAGCGCACCGTCGAGGACCTGAAGGCCCAGGCCGAGGACGAGTCGGCGCGCATCGTGGCCCGCGGCGACGAGCAGCTGGCCAGCCAGCGGGCCGCGGTCGTGCGCGACCTGCGGGCCGAGATCGGCACGCTGGCCGCCGAGCTGGCCGAGAAGATCGTCGAGCAGCGGCTGGCCCAGGAGGGCCAGGTCTCCGCCAGCGTCGACGCCTTCCTCGACGGGCTCGAGTCGCGAAACCCCTCCCGCACGGCACGTGAGGAGAACTGACGCATGTTGCGTTCGGCGAGCCGCTCCGCGCTGCAGGCGCTGCGGGCGAAGCAGGACTCGGTCTTCGGTGGCCGGGTCTCGGTACAGACCCTCACCGGGCTGGCCGGTGAGCTGTACTCCGTCGCGGGTCTGCTGGTCGCGCAGCCGCAGCTGCGGCGCACGGTCGGCGACCCGTCCAGCGCGCCGGAGCGGCGGGCCGAGCTCGTCGCCGCCATCCTCGGCAGCAAGGTCAACAAGCACACGCTGGCCATCACCCAGGCGGCGGTCGGCGAGCGGTGGTCGACCCCGTGGGACCTCACCGACGCCCTCGAGGGCGCGGGCGACGACGCGCTGTTCGCCGCCGCCGAGAAGGACGGGAAGTTCGACGCCGTCGAGGACGAGCTGTTCCGCTTCGAGCGCATCCTGGACACGGAGGGCGAGGCCACCGGCCTGCTGGACGAGATGTCCAGCGACCCCGCACGGCGGGTGCAGCTGCTCGACTCGCTGGTCGAGAGCAAGGTCTCGCCGATCACGCTCGCGCTGCTGCGGCACGCCGTGACCAGCCAGCGCAAGCGCTCGGTCATGCTGGCCATCGACGACCTGCTCGAGAAGGCGGCCATCCGCAAGCAGCGCTCGGTGGCCCGGGTGCTCAGCGCCGTGGAGCTCACCGACGCGCAGGTTCGCCGGCTGGCCACCGCGCTGAGCGGGATGTACGGCCGCGACATCAGCGTGCGCACCGCCGTCGAGCCGAGCGTGCGCGGCGGCCTGGTGATCCGCGTCGGTGACGAGGTCATCGACGGCAGCATCGCCACCCGGCTGGCCGGCGCCCGCGCGTCGATGGCCGGCTGACGCACCACCCGCACCTCCCGCATGACCGATACGCACGATCGACCTGAGACCGAGACCGATTTCGAAGTGAAGGATGGGCCATGGCAGAGCTGACGATCTCCCCGGACGAGATCCGGAGTGCCATCGAGAGCTACGTCTCGTCGTACTCGCCGGAGGCCTCGCGCGAAGAGGTCGGGACGGTGGCCGAGACCGGTGACGGCATCGCGCGGGTCGAGGGCCTGCCGAGCACCATGGCCAACGAGCTGCTCGAGTTCGAGGGCGGCACCCTGGGCATCGCGCTCGACCTCGACGTGCGCGACATCGGCGTCGTCATCCTCGGTGACGCGCTGCAGATCGAGGAGGGTCAGCAGGTCAAGCGCACCGGCGAGATCCTCTCGGTCCCGGTGGGCGACGACTACCTCGGCCGCGTGGTCAACCCGCTGGGCCAGCCGATCGACGGCAACGGTGACATCGACTCCGACCAGCGTCGCGCCCTCGAGCTCCAGGCGCCCTCGGTGGTGCAGCGCCAGGAGGTCCGCGAGCCGCTGCTGACCGGCATCAAGGCCATCGACGCCATGACGGCCATCGGCCGCGGCCAGCGCCAGCTGATCATCGGCGACCGGCAGACCGGAAAGACCACGGTGTGCCTGGACGCGATCATCAACCAGCGCGACAACTGGAAGACCGGTGACCCGGCGAAGCAGGTGCGTTGCATCTACGTCGCGATCGGCCAGAAGGGCTCCACGATCGCCGCGGCGCGCAACACGCTCGAGGAAGCCGGCGCGATGGAGTACACCACCATCGTGGCCGCTCCGGCCTCGAACTCGGCCGGCTTCAAGTACCTCGCCCCCTACACCGGCTCGGCCATCGGCCAGCACTGGATGTACCAGGGCATGCACGTGCTGATCGTCTTCGACGACCTCACCAAGCAGGCCGAGGCCTACCGCGCCGTGTCGCTGCTGCTGCGCCGTCCGCCGGGTCGCGAGGCCTACCCGGGCGACGTGTTCTACCTGCACAGCCGGTTGCTCGAGCGCTGCGCGAAGCTGTCCGACGACCTAGGCGGCGGGTCGATGACCGGCCTGCCGATCATCGAGACCAAGGGCAACGACGTCTCGGCCTACATCCCGACCAACGTCATCTCGATCACCGACGGCCAGTGCTTCCTGGAGACCGACCTGTTCAACGCGGGCGTGCGCCCGGCCATCAACGTCGGCATCTCGGTCTCGCGCGTCGGCGGTGCGGCCCAGCCGAAGGCGATGCGGGCCGTGGCCGGCCGGCTGCGCGTGGACCTGGCCCAGTACCGCGAGCTGGAGGCCTTCGCCGCCTTCGGCTCCGACCTGGACCGGGCCTCGCAGCAGCAGCTGGCCCGCGGCTCGCGGTTGGTCGAGCTGCTCAAGCAGCCCTCCGCCTCGCCGTTCCCGGTCGGGCGCGAGATCGTGTCCATCTGGGCCGGCACCTCGGGCCAGCTCGACGACATCGACGTGTCGGACCTGCGGCAGTTCGAGGGCGACTTCCTCGACTACGTCGGCGCACACCAAGCCGGAACTCTTCGAGACGCTGGCCACGGCCAAGGGCTTCGACGACGACATGGCCGCCGAGCTGCAGGGCCTGATCGAGGAGTTCAAGAAGCAGTTCCAGCCCAGCGACGACTCGCTGGTGGCCACCGAGAAGAAGTCCGACTCGGGCAAGTCCGACTCGGGCAAGTCCGACTCGGGCAAGTCCGACTCGAGCAAGTCGGAGTCCGGCCAGTCCGACTCCGACGGATCGAAGTAGCGCATGGGAGCTGAACTTCGGGTCTACCGGCGGAAGATGAGGTCCGTCGAGTCGACCAAGAAGATCACCAAGGCGATGGAGCTCATCGCCGCGTCGCGCATCGTGCGGGCCCAGAACCGGATGAACGCGGCCAAGCCCTACGCCAAGGAGATGCAGCACGCGCTCGAGGAGCTGGCCAAGGACCGCACGCTGAAGCACCCGATGCTGACCGGCATCGAGGAGCCGCGGCGCGCGGGCATCCTGGTCATCACCAGCGACCGCGGGCTGGCCGGCGGCTACAACGCCAACGCGCTGCGCCGCGCCACCGAGCTGACCCAGCGCCTGGAGGGCGACGGCAGGGAGGTCGAGCGCTATGTCATCGGCCGCAAGGGCGTCGGCTTCTTCCGCTTCCGCAACATCGAACTCGCGGGCGCGTGGACCGGGTTCTCCGAGCAGCCCAACTTCGTCGACGCCCGCGGGGCCACCGAGGCCGTCGTCTCGGCCTTGATGGCCACCTCGGCCGGCCAGGTCGAGGAGGGCGAGCGCGAGGGGCAGCCGGGCATCGACGAGCTGTGGGTCATCTACACGCGCTTCGTCAACAGCGTCACGCAGACCCCCGTGGCCGTGCAGGTCTCGCCGGTCGAGAACGACAGCGACGACCCGCAGGTCGAGGACCTCGAGGACGACGACCGCGACGGTGACGACGGCGATGACGGCAAGGACGGCAAGGACGGCAAGGACGCCAACGTCCTCTACGAGTTCGAGCCGGAGCCCAAACGGCTGCTCGACGCCCTGCTGCCGCGATACGTCAGCTCGCGGATCTTCTCCGCGCTGCTGGAGTCGGCGGCGTCGGAGTCGGCGGCCCGGCGCCGGGCGATGAAGTCGGCGAGCGACAACGCCACCGAACTGATCAAGACCTACACCCGCCTGGCCAACCAGGCCCGCCAGGCGGAGATCACCCAGGAGATCAGCGAGATCGTCGGCGGCGCCGACGCTCTGGCCGCAGCAGGGAGCGAACAATGACCGCAGTCGAAGAGAAGTCCGGCACCACCTCCGGCGACAAGACCGCGTCCGGGCGCGTCGTCCGCGTCATCGGGCCGGTCGTCGACGTCGAGTTCGGGCGGCACACGATCCCGCAGCTCAACCAGGCGCTCACCGTGCAGATCGAGCTCGGTGAGCTGTCCAAGACGCTGACGCTCGAGGTCGCGCAGCACATCGGCGACGACATGGTCCGGGCCATCGCGCTGCAGCCCACCGACGGCCTGGTCCGCGGCGCCGAGGTCACCGACACCGGCGGCCCGATCACCGTGCCCGTCGGCGACGTCACCAAGGGCCGGGTGTTCAACGCCCTCGGCGAGCCGCTCAACGTGTCGGCCGACGAGCTGGACGTGCAGGAGCGCTGGCCCATCCACCGCGACCCGCCGCCCTTCGATCAGCTCGAGTCGAAGACCGAGCCGTTCTGGACGGGCATCAAGGTCATCGACCTGCTCACCCCGTACGTGGTCGGCGGCAAGATCGGCCTGTTCGGCGGTGCCGGCGTGGGCAAGACGGTGCTGATCCAGGAGATGATCTACCGCGTCGCCGAGAACTTCGGTGGTGTCTCGGTGTTCGCCGGCGTCGGCGAGCGCACCCGTGAGGGCAACGACCTCATCGCGGAGATGACCGACTCGGGCGTCATCGACAAGACCGCGCTGGTGTTCGGCCAGATGGACGAGCCGCCGGGCACCCGGCTGCGGGTGGCGCTGTCGGCGCTGACCATGGCCGAGTACTTCCGCGACGTCCAGAAGCAGGACGTGCTGCTGTTCATCGACAACATCTTCCGGTTCACCCAGGCCGGCTCCGAGGTGTCGACGCTGCTCGGCCGCATGCCGTCCGCGGTGGGCTACCAGCCCACGCTGGCCGACGAGATGGGACAGCTGCAGGAGCGGATCACCTCCACCCGCGGTCACTCGATCACCTCGATGCAGGCCATCTACGTGCCCGCCGACGACATCACCGACCCGGCGCCGCACACCACGTTCGCCCACCTCGACGCCACCACGACGCTGTCGCGCCCGGTGTCGGAGAAGGGCATCTACCCGGCGGTGGACCCGCTCGACTCCACGTCGCGCATCCTGGACGCCCAGTACATCGGCCAGGAGCACTACGACGTCGCGAACCGCACGAAGCAGATCCTGCAGCGCTACAAGGAACTGCAGGACATCATCGCCATCCTCGGTATCGACGAGCTGTCCGAGGAGGACAAGGTCATCGTCGGGCGGGCGCGGCGCATCGAGCGGTTCCTGTCGCAGAACACCTTCGTGGCCAAGCAGTTCACCGGCGTCGAGGGCTCGTTCGTGCCGGTCGAGGAGACCGTCGACGCGTTCAAGCGGCTGTGTGCCGGCGACTTCGACAGCTACCCGGAGCAGGCGTTCTTCATGTGCGGTGGCCTCGAGGACCTCGAGCGCAAGGCCGACGAACTGAAGAACAGCTGACCGCTGATGGCAACCATGCAGGTAGATCTCGTGTCGATCGAGCAGGCGATCTGGTCGGGGGAGGCCAGCGCGGTGTTCGGGCGCACGGTCGACGGCCAGATCGGCATCCTGCCCGGGCACATCCCGCTGCTCGCGGCGCTGGCCCCGGGGCACATGGTGCGCATCGACCGCGAGGACGGCGACCCGCTGCGGGTCGCGGTGCACGGCGGCTTCCTGTCGGTGAGCAAGAGCGGTGTCTCGGTGCTGGCCGAGCAGGCCGAACTCGCCGAGGACATCGATGTCGCCCGCGCGCGCGACCAACTCAACCGCAACAGCGAGGACGGCGGCCCCGACGAGGTAGCCGCGCGCAACCGGGCCCTGGCCCGGTTGCGCGCCGCCGGCGAAGACGTCTGAACCGGTAGGGAGCAAGCCGCGTGCACACCCTGGACGTCGTCATGGTGTGCATCGTGGCCGCCGTCATCCTGGCGATGTGCGTGATCCTCGCGCGGCAGCGCCAGATGCTGCGCACCACCGGCGCTGTTCCGCTCGCGCTCCAGCGCGGCCAGCGCTGGCTGTACGGCGTGGGCCGCTACGCCGGCGGCGAGCTTCGCTTCTACCGGGCGATCGGCGTGGGCACCAAGCCCACCCGCGTGCTGCGCCAGGGCCACGTCGAGGTCCTCAACCGCCGAGGGGTGAGCGAGGCCGAGCGCGGCTCCCTGCCGCCCACGTCGGTCATCGTCGAGTGCCGCTCCGAGGGCGAGCTGTTCGCCCTCGCCATCGGCGAGAGTGCGTTCACCGGCTTCGTCTCCTGGCTCGAGTCCTCCGCCCCGATCTGACCCGCCGGGTCAGGTGACGAGCCAGAGCAGCGACACGAACCCGAAGCCGATGACCGAGATCAGGGTCTCCATCACCGACCAGGTCTTGAACGTCTGGCCCACGGACAGCTTGAAGCTCTGGTTCACCAGCCAGAACCCGGCGTCGTTCACGTGGGACAGGAACAGCGACCCGCAGCCGACGGCCAGGGCGAGCAGGGCCAGGTGGGTGGAGGGCAGCGAGTGGGCCAGCGGGCCGACGATGCCCGCCGCGGTCGTGGTGGCCACCGTGGCCGACCCGGTGGCCAGCCGGATGCCGACGGCCAGCAGCCAGCCGATGAGCAGCAGCGGCACGCCCGAGTGGTTCGCGGCCTTGCCGATGGAGTCGCCGATCCCCGCGCCCACCAGCGTCTGCTTGAACCCGCCGCCCGCGCCGACGATGAGCAGGATGCCGGCGATGGGCGCCAACCCGGCGCCGAGCCGTTCGGAGATCTGCCGGCCGGAGAAGCCCACCGCGTAGCCGAAGGTGCCCATGGCCAGCAGCACGGCCAGGGTGAGGGCCACCAGCGGCTCGCCGATGAAGTCGGCCACCTTCTTCACGCCGGGCTCGCTGTCGTCCCAGACGATGTCGGCCAGCGCCTTGAGCAGCATGAGCACGACCGGGAACAGGATCGTGGCCAGGGTGACGCCGAAGGACGGCGGCCGCTTGACCGCCTCCGCCGGCTCGGTGGCCGAGGTGTCCACGCCCCCCGCGGACTCCGGGGCGTCGACCGGCACCCACCGTGCCGCGACCAGCGAGAACAGCGGCCCGCAGATGATCACGGTGGGCACGGCCACCACCAGGCCGAGCGCGAGGGTGACCCCGAGGTTGGCGTGGGTCTGGGAGATGGCCACCAGCGGGCCGGGGTGCGGCGGGATCAGCCCGTGCAGCACCGACAGGCCGGCCAGCGCCGGGATGGCGATGCGCATCAGGGGCAGCTCGGAGCGTTTGCTGACGAGCACGATCACCGGCAGCAGCAGCACCAGGCCGATCTCGAAGAACATCGGCAGCCCGACGATGACGGCCACCAGGGCCATGGCCCAGGGCAGCAGCCGCGGGCCGGCCCGGCCGACGAGCGTGTCCACGACCTTCGTGGCGCCGCCGGACTCGGCGAGCAGCTTGCCGAGCATCGCTCCGAGGGCGATGAGCAGGCCCACCTCCATGAGGGTGGAGCCCACGCCCATCTCGAAGTTGGTGATGATCTTGTCCGACCCCACGCCGGAGGCCAGGCCGACGAACGCCGAGCCGAGCACGAGGGCGAGGAACGGGTGCAGGTTCAGCGCGGCGATCAGCACCACGATCAGGGCGATGCCCAGTACGGCGACGACGATGAGCCGGGTGTCGTGCGTGTTCCACGACGACCGCGGCGGCGGCAGCGGTGAGAGCGGTCACGGCGAGATCCTCTCCACGATCCGGTCGACCTGTTCGGCGGGCGGGGCGGCCACGTCGACGACGAGGGCCTGCTCGTCGGCGCCCGGCGGCTCCAGGTCGGCCAGCTGCGAATCGAGCAGCCCGGCCGGCATGAAGTGCCCCTGCCGCGCCGTCAGGCGGCCCAGGAGCAGCTCGCGGCTGCCGCGCAGGTACACGAACACGACGTGGGGGTCGCGCAGCCGGTCGCGGTAGCTGCGCTTGAGCGCCGAGCAGGTCACCAGCGCGGGGCGGCCGGCGGCCACCGCCGCGTCGATGCGCGCGCGGATGCGCTGCAGCCAGGGCTCCCGGTCGGCGTCGTCGAGCGGGTGGCCGGCGGCCATCTTGGCCACGTTCTGCGCGGGGTGCAGGTCATCGCCCTCCACCAGCTCCCAGCCCAGCCGGCCGTGCAGGATGCCGGCGATCGTCGACTTGCCGCTGCCCGACACGCCCATCAGCACCAGGACGGGCGGTCGTCGGAAGCGCGCTCAGCGCTCGCCCCCGGGCTTCCAGAGCACGTCGCCCTCCGGGTTGGCGGCGCGGGCCAGGATGAACAGCAGGTCCGACAGCCGGTTCAGGTAGTGCAGCGCCTCGGGGTTGACCCCGCCGGGGGGTCGGCTGTCGGCCAGCGCCCACGCGCTGCGCTCGGCGCGGCGCGACAGCGTGCGGGCCTGGTGCAGCAGCGCCGCGGCCCGCGTGCCCCCGGGAAGAATGAAGCTCGCCAGCGTGGGCAGGCCGGCGTTGAACTCGTCGCACCAGCCCTCGAGCCGCTCGACGTAGGCCGCCTCGACCCGCAAGGGCGCGTAGGCGGGCTCGGCCACGATCGGTGTGCACAGATCGGCACCCACGTCGAACAGGTCGTTCTGGACCGTGCGCAGCACCGCGGCCATCGGTTCGGGAACGTCGCCGAGGGCCAGCGCCGCGCCGATGGCGGCGTTCGTCTCGTCGCAGTCGGCGTACGCCCCGACCCGTGGATCGGTCTTGCGCACCCGCGACATGTCCCCGAGCGCGGTGGTGCCGTCGTCGCCGGTACGGGTGTAGATCCGGGTGAGGTGCACGGCCATGGGACCGACCTTAGAGCGTGGCCGGCGACGAGCCCGGTCGGCGTTAGCCTGACCACCGTGCAGGTGTTGCGAGTGCAGGGCGGGACCCGGCTGGACGGGGCCGTCGACGTCGTCGGGGCCAAGAACAGCGTGCTGAAGCTGATGGCGGCCACCCTGCTGGCCCCCGGCGCCACGACGATCGGCAATCTGCCGGCCATCAGCGACGTCACGATCATGCGCCAGTTGCTCGAGGGCATGGGGTGCGAGGCGGCCGAGTCGAACGACGGCGCCACCGACCGCGTCACCATCACCGTCCCGGACCGGCTCGACCCCGAGGCGCCGTACGAGCTGGTGCGCAAGATCCGCGGCTCCATCTGCGTGCTCGGCCCGCTGATCGCGCGGACCGGCGGCGCGAAGGTGGCGCTGCCCGGCGGTGACGCCATCGGCACCCGGCCGCTGGACATGCACTTCTCCGGCCTCGAGCGCATGGGCGTCGACATCCGCGTCGAGCACGGCTACGTGCTGGCCGAGGCCCGCGACCTGCGCGGCGCGTCCATCTGGCTCGACTTCCCCAGCGTCGGCGCCACCGAGAACATCATGACCGCTGCAGTGCTCGCCAAGGGCACCACCGTGATCGACAACGCCGCGCGCGAGCCGGAGATCGTCGACCTGTGCCGGATGCTCGTGTCGATGGGCGCCCAGATCGACGGCATCGGCTCGTCCACGCTCGAGATCACCGGCGTGGAGGGCTTGCACCCCACCAGCCACGACGCGGTGTCCGACCGCATCGTGGCCGGCACCTGGGCGATGGCCGCGCTGGCCACCCGCGGTGACATCACCGTGCGCGGGGCCCACCACCAGCACCTGGAGATCGCGCTGGACAAGGTGGCGCAGGCCGGCGGGGACGTCGAGGTCCTGGCCGACGGCTTCCGGGTGTCGATGGAGCGCCGGCCGAAGAGCTTCGACGTCGTCACGCTGCCCTACCCGGGCCTGGCCACCGACCTGCAGCCGCAGGCGATCGCCGCGCTCTCGGTGGCCGACGGCACGGCGATGATCACCGAGAACCTGTTCGAGGCGCGCTTCATGTTCTGCGACGAGATCGCGCGCATGGGCGCCGACGTGCGCACCGACGGCCACCACGCCGTCGTCCGCGGCAAGCCGCAGCTGTCCGGGGCGCCGGTACGGGCCACCGACATCCGCGCCGGCGTCGGCCTGGTGATCGCCGGGCTGGTGGCCGAGGGCGTCACCGAGGTGGCCGAGATCCACCACATCGACCGCGGGTACGTGCGTTTCGAGGAGCAGTTGCGTGCGCTCGGCGCCGACGTGCGGCGCGTCGACTCGAGCGTGTTCGGCGGCTGAGCGTTACCGCTGCTCGGCGTGCTCGTCGGGCAGCGGTGGCGGCTCGGCGTCGGCCATGGCCAGCGCGTCCGGGCGCGGCATCGTGGCGTGCGCCTGCAGCCGGCGGTCGTGCAGCCAGCGGATGGCCGCGAGCAGGATGAAGTACCCGCTGCCGGACCACATCATCGCCGCGATCCAGGGGTAGTGGTGGGGCAGGGCGATGGCCCCGAGACCCACGCCGCCGATCCAGGCGACCGCACCCACGATGGTGAACGGCCGCAGGAACCGCGCCCGGGCGATGTGCGGGTAGGGCATGTTGCTCAGGCACAGGATCGACAGCACGATGGTGATGGCCGCACCGACGCTCTGCCGCGCCTCCAGCAGGAACAGCAGGGGACCGACGACGTTCCAGGCGGCCGGGAAGCCGCGGAACCAGTTGTCCTCGGTCATCATGTCCTTGCGGGCGAACCAGATGGCTGACGTGAACACGAGCAGGCACAGCACCGCGATGCCGAAGTTGTTCTGCGGCACCACGCCGAACTGGTACATGAAGCAGGCCGGCACGATCACGCACGTGACGTAGTCGATGATGAGGTCGAGCAGGAACCCGTCGAGGCCGGGCACCCGTTTTTCGACCTCGAGGGCCCGGGCGATCGGGCCGTCGACGCCGTCGATCAGGAGGGTGACGAGCAGCCAGATGACGGCCGGCCCGGGGCGGTCGACCAGCACGTCGCGCAGGGCCAGCATGGCCGCCACGATGCCCAGGGTGGTGAACGCGTGCAGCAGCCACGCACTGCGGATCTGCGCCGAGGTGTACTCGGTGCCCGATTGGCGAAACGGCGACGTCACGCCAGTGACCCTAAGCGATGACCCCGGTCAGGGCCCGAGGAGCAGGCGCGCGGCGTCGGCATCGCCGTGGAAGACCAGCACGTCGTACCCCCCGTCGCGCCGCCGCGACATCGACGAGCGGATCGTCGACTCGCCCAGCACGGCCCGCCGCTCCATGGCCTCCTGCTTGCCCAGACCCGTGGCGATGACGGTGAGCAGGCCGAGATCGGCCGAGGCGCTGGCGTCGACGGGCCGGGTGGCCGCCCCCGCCCGCGACGGGCGGAAGATCCAGCGCACGAGCGGGATGAGGGCGAGCACCACCAGGATCGCCATCAGGCCCCACAGCGGATTGTTGCCCACGACCCCATTCTGCGCCTCGCCGCGGCCCGCGACGAGCGCCGCCCCTGCGGGGCGTTGACACCGCCCGGCCGGCGGCCTTGGGTGGACACAGCGGCGTCGTCGGTCGGCCGGCGGGCCGCCCGAGCCGGGGGAGCGCGCGCATGGGCATCCGGACGACCACGGTCATGGCCGCGGCGCTCGCGGTGGGGTTGGCGACCGCGCCGGCCGCCGCCGCGCCCGGCACCGCGCCCGGCACCGCGGGCGGCCCCAGCGCCGGCCCCGCGCCGGCGTGCTCGACCACGACCGACACCGAATACGCCACCGGCACGGCCGCGGCGGCCATGGGCTGGCCCGGCAACGACCAGGCCGTCGTCGCCTGCCTGGGCGGCTCCTTCGTCGTGAAGAACACCCAGCGCACGTACGGCTTCGGGGTGTGGCACGGGCAGCGGCTGACCTGGACCAACGCCGAGGGTTCGCTGCCGGCCCTGGTCACCCGCTTCCGGGCCGGGGGCGCCGTCGTGACCATCACGGAGTTCGGTGACCGCATCGACGTCGGCGGCCACCCGTTCGTCGCGGTGTACAGCCGGGTGCACGTGGCCGACGACACCGACCGGCCGCTGACCGTGGACCCGCGGCCGTCCGCCGGGCTCGTGGCGCTGACCGACCGGCCGGCCACGGTGCCGGCGCACGGCAGCGTGGACCACGACTACGTCGTCGCCACCGACCGGTTCGGCGCAAGCACCGCCTACCCGGCCGCCGCAGAGCTGCGCGCCGCCGGCGGGTGGGCCCGGCACTACCGGCACATGCGGGCGTACTGGACCGACCAGCTGAGCCGGCTCGCGCAGATCCGCGAGCTGCCCGATCCGCGGCTGGTCGACGCCTACCGGACCGGCTTCGAGTACACGCAGATCACCCGGTCGGGCACCCACCTGAACACCGGGGTCAACGGCTACGACAAGGAGTACAGCCACGACGTCATCGGCATCCTCGCCCTGCTGCTCACGCAAGGGTTCACCGCCGACGGCGCCACCTCCGTGCGCGACCTGATCATGCGCCTGCGCACCGTCGTGGGCACGCAGGCGCAGTACGACGACGGCATCTGGAAGTACCCCTGGATCTGGGCGCTCTACCTGCAGAAGACCGGCAACACCGCCTTCGTCGAGAAGAACTTCGACACGCCCGGGCCGCGCGGCAGCTCGGAGCAGCCGTCGATCGCCGACACCGCCCACGCGATCGCGCACGACCGCACCGGGCCCGGCGGCATCATGGAGAACACCCCGGACATCGACGCCGACGGCTACTGGACCATCGACAACTACTCGGCCCTGATGGGCCTGGCCGCCTACCGATGGCTGACCCAGGAACTCGGACGCACGGCCGAGCACGAGTGGGCGGTGGCCGAGTACGACAGCCTGTTGCGCGCGGTGAACAAGACGCTCGACGCCACCATCAGCCGGTACGGGCTGCACTACCTGCCGTGCTCGATGGTCGAGCCCAACGACGACAACCGGTGCGCGAACCCGAAGGACGCCAACTGGGCCGCGCCGTTCCTGTTCGGCCGCTGGGCCTGGGACGGCTACCTGTTCGACGCGCCGATCAGCGGGCCGGGCCGCGACCTCATCGACGCCACCTACGACTACGGGTTCGGCCGGCTGCAGGGCATCCTGCCGCCGGACACCCTCGGCGGGTACGCCCCGACCGACTACAGCACCGGCTACAACGCGGGTTACGGCGAGTGGGGGCTGGCCAGCGACAAGCACCGCGACCAGGGCATCCGCGGCTACCAGTTCATGATCGACCACACGCAGAGCGGCCCGTACTCCTGGTGGGAGAGCGTGGCCGAGCCGACCACGACCTCACCGTGGAAGGGCAGCCACCCGTCGGCCGGGGCCGGCTCCTCGCCGCACGCGTGGGGCGCGGCGGACGCGAACCTCACCCTCCTTGCGTCCCTGGTGGCCGAGCGCGGCGACGGCACGCTGATCGTGGGCCGCGGGGTGCCCAGGTCGTGGACGCGCAGCGGGCCGGCCATCCGGGTGGCGAACTTCCCGATCACCGGCGGCCGGCGGCTGGGGGTGGACGTGCGCACCGCGGGCCGGCAGGTGACGCTGCGGGTGTCGGGGGCGCGCCCGGCCGGCCCGGTGCTGTTCCAGCTGCCGGCGTTCGTGCACAACCTGCGGGCCACGTCCGCAGGGCTGCTCGACGACGACACCGGCACCGTGACGCTGCCGGCCGCCACCCGGCAGGTGACCGTCACGCTCCGGCACGCCGCCTGAGCCCGCGTAGGACCTTCTTGCACGCCAGTACGACCACTTTTCCGCCGGAAAAGTGGTCGTAGCGGCGTGCAAGAAGGTCCGGTGGCGGGTGCGAGGTCGGCCACTCGGGCAGGGCGGACGGGCGGATGTCCGAATAGGCTGACCCGTCACCGATGGAGGTGCCCGATGCCGTTCCCCAGCGACGACGAGCGCGATCGCCCGTGGATGATGCGCACCTATGCCGGCCACTCGTCGGCGAAGGAATCGAACACGCTGTACCGCCGCAACCTGACGAAGGGCCAGACCGGGCTGTCGGTGGCCTTCGACCTGCCGACGCAGACCGGCTACGACCCGGACGCGGAGCTGGCCCGCGGCGAGGTGGGCAAGGTCGGCGTGCCCGTCTCGCACATCGGCGACGTGCGCGCGCTGTTCGACGGCATCCCCATGGAGCAGATGAACACCTCCATGACCATCAACGCGCCGGCGATGTACCTGCTGGCGCTCTACCTGTCGGTGGCCGAGGAGCACCAGGCCGACTTCGCCGAGCTCAGCGGCACCACGCAGAACGACATCATCAAGGAGTACCTCTCGCGCGGGACGTACGTGTTCCCGCCCGGGCCGTCGCTGCGCCTGATCACCGACATGATCGCCTACACGGTGGCGCACGTGCCGAAGTGGAACCCGATCAACGTGTGCAGCTACCACCTGCAGGAGGCCGGCGCGACGCCGGTGCAGGAGGTCGCGTTCGCGCTGTGCACGGCCATCGCCGTGCTCGACTCGGTGCGCGCCTCCGGCCAGGTCCCCGACGACAAGTTCGGTGAGGTCGTCGCCCGCATCTCCTTCTTCGTCAACGCCGGCGTGCGCTTCGTCGAGGAGCTGTGCAAGCTACGCGCGTTCGGGCAGCTGTGGGACGAGATCACCCGCGAGCGCTACGGCGTCGAGAACCCGAAGCACCGGCGCTTCCGCTACGGCGTGCAGGTCAACTCGCTCGGCCTGACCGAGGCCCAGCCGGAGAACAACGTCTACCGCATCCTGCTCGAGATGCTGGCCGTGACGATGAGCAAGGACGCCCGCGCCCGGGCGGTGCAGCTGCCGGCCTGGAACGAGGCGCTGGGCCTGCCGCGCGCCTGGGACCAGCAGTGGTCGCTGCGCATGCAGCAGGTGCTGGCCTACGAGTCGGACCTGCTCGAGTACGACGACCTGTTCGAGGGGTCCAAGGTCGTCGAGGCGAAGGTCGCCGACATCAAGCAGGGCGCGCGCGCGGAGATCGACAAGGTCCTCGACCTCGGTGGTGCGGTCGAGGCCGTCGAGTCGGGCTACCTGAAGTCGGCGCTGGTCTCCTCGCTGGCCCTGCGCCGCCGCCGGCTCGAGTCGGGCGAGGACGTCGTCGTCGGCGTCAACCGTTACACCGAGACCGAGCCGAACCCGCTGCAGGGCTCCGAGGACGGCGGCATCCTCACCGTCGACCCCGCCGTCGAGGAGGCGGCCAAACAGGCGATCGCGCAGTGGCGGGCCGAGCGCGACGCCACCGACGTGGACGACGCGATCACGGCGCTGCGCGACGCGGCCAAGACCGACGCCAACCTGATGGAGCCGTCGCTGCAGTGCGCGCGGGTCGGCGTCACGGTGGGCGAGTGGGCCGGAGTGCTGCGCGAGGTGTTCGGCGAGTACCGCCCGCCCACGGGCGTGTCGGGGGCCACCGGCGGCGGGCACGAGGGCCAGCTGGCCGACGTGCAGCAACGGGTGCGCGCGCTGGGCGAACAGCTCGGCCGTCCGCTGAAGTTCCTGGTGGGCAAACCGGGCCTGGACGGCCACTCCAACGGCGCCGAGCAGATCGCGGTGCGCGCGCGTGACGCCGGCTTCGAGGTCGTCTACTCGGGCATCCGGCTCACGCCGGCCCAGATCGTGTCGGCCGCGGTCGAGGAGGACGTCGACGTCGTGGGGTTGTCGGTGCTGTCCGGCTCGCACCTGTCGGTGGTCCCCGACGTCCTCGACGGCCTGCGGGCCGAGGGACTCGACGACGTGCCGGTCGTGGTCGGCGGCATCATCCCGGAGGTCGACGCCGGCCGGCTGCGCGCGCTCGGCGTCGCCCGGGTGTTCACCCCGAAGGACTTCGAGATCACCGACGTGCTGGGCGAGATCGTCGACGCGATCGAGCAGGCCCGCGGCTGACCCGGGTCATCAGCCGCTGAGCATGGTGCCCCGGCACTTGGGGGAGCCGCAGGCGCAGGCGTACGGGGCGCGGTCCTCCTCGGTGGCCGGCTCGTCGATGGTCAGCGCGTAGTCGATCAGCAGCTCCTCGCCCGCCTTGATGCGGCGGCGCGTGTGGATGCTAATGCGGTCCTCGTGCTCGATCGCCTCGCAGTTCGGATCGCAGCCGTGGTTGATCCAGCGGGCGTCGTTGCCCCCGCTGCCGCCGTCGATCACGTAACCGTCGCCGCACTCGAAGAAGAAGGTGTGGCCCGCGGTGCCGGCGTCCGCGTAGCGCGCGATGGCGTCGTCCCAGGTGATCCGCTCGCCGCCGTAGTCGAGCAGGTGCTCGCCCTTCGGCAGGTCGACGGTGGCGAACACGCCGCGGCCGTGGATGGGGGAGCGGCGGGTGGCGAAAGGACGTGATCGACGCGACGGCACGCGCGAAACCCTAACCGGCCGACGCCGCCGCGGCCGAGCGGGCGCTCTTCACCAGGATGCGGTTGGCCTCGACGATGCCGATGACGTGGGCGAGCGTGAGCCGCGGGTCGGCCACCTTCACCGCGTACGCGTCGGGGTGGAACGACCAGCCGCTCGCGGTGGCGACGATGCTCAGCACCGTGGCGCCGTCCGCGCCGGTCACCGACCAGTCGCGGCTGGGCCACCCCGCACCCTGCAGCAGCAACTCACTGCCGTCGGCCAGCGTCACGACCCGCTTCCTGCCGCTCCAGAAATTGCTGCGCAGCGAGAGCAGCAGGCCGCCGTACGGGTCGCTGACCTCGTAGGTGCGGCTGAAGGTCACCGGTCGGCCGGTGCACACGGGCTGCCCTGTCGGGGTGACGGCGGTGAACTTCCGGCACCCCCACGGCACCCGGATCTGCGCGAGCTCGCCGCCGTCGATGCCGTACACCGGGAAGTAGCCGTCCTGCTTGCGGTCGACGAAGCCGATCACCGCGTCGGTCGAAGACATGCTCAGCCCTCCGCGGGCTTCTCGGTCTGCTGATAGAGCGCGAGCCGCCACGCGTCGTCCACGCGCACGTACACGCTGGTCATCGCGCCGACGAACGCCGCTTCCTCGCCCTCGCCGTACGCGGTGCCCGTGTACACGAGCGCGCACGCCTCGCTGCCGAGGCCGACCACGAGCTCGTCGGCGATGTCGTAGGTGCGCCACGGCGGCGACTGGCCGAGCGCGGCCACCACCGTGTCGCGATCCATCACCATGCCGTTGGCCAGCACCATCACGGCGTCGTCGGTCATCAGCTCGCCGTAGAACCGGTCGCCGGTCCCTGTGCACAGGGAGTTCCAGCCACGGCGTTCGAGGTCGATCAGGGTCTGCTCAACGTCGGGGTCGGCCATGCGATCACGCTACCCAGTTACCCTCGGCGGTCATGCGGCTCGTCATCGCCCGGTGCAGCGTCGACTACGTCGGCCGGCTGACCGCGCACCTCCCGCTCGCCACCCGGCTGCTGCTCGTCAAGGCCGACGGCTCGGTCCTCGTGCACTCCGACGGCGGGTCCTACAAGCCGCTGAACTGGATGAGCCCGCCGTGCTCGCTGGTCGAGACCGACACCACGTGGACGGTCACCAACAAGGCGGGCGAGCAGCTCATCGTGACCATCGAGGCGATCGAGCACGACAGCGCGCACGAGCTCGGCGTCGATCCCGGTCTGGTGAAGGACGGCGTCGAGGCGCACCTGCAGAAGCTGCTGGCCGAGCACATCCACACGCTGGGCGAGGGGTACCGCCTCGTGCGCCGCGAGTTCCCCACGCCGATCGGCCCGGTCGACCTGCTGGCCCGCGACCCCGGCGGCGCCGCCGTGGCCGTGGAGATCAAGCGACGCGGCGAGATCGACGGTGTCGAGCAGCTCACCCGTTACCTCGACCTGCTCAACCGCGACCCGCTGCTCGCGCCGGTCCGGGGCGTGTTCGCGGCGCAGGAGATCAAGCCGCAGGCGCGCACGCTGGCCCTGGACCGCGGCATCGAGTGCCTGGTCCTGGACTACGACCTGCTGCGCGGCATCGACGACCCCTCGCAGCGCCTGTTCTGACCACCGGTCGGGCGGTCTGGGACGCTGGCGGCATGGCTCTTGTGCGCACTGAGGACCTCGGCGACGGCGTCCGGCTGGTCACCCTCGATGACCCCGACCGGCGCAACGCCATGTCGCCGGCGCTGCTGGGGGAGCTGGGCGCCGCGGCCGACGCGGTGGCCGGCGACCGTGACGTGCGCGTGCTGGTCGTCACCGGCAACGGGCCGGCGTTCAGCGCCGGGGCCGACCTGCCGGCCCTGTTCGGCGCTGCCTCCGGCGCAGATCGCGACGTCGCCGGGATCCGGGACGGGCTGCGCGAGGTCTACGACAGCTTCCTGCGCGTGCGCCGGCTGGAGATCCCCACGATCGCGGCCGTGAACGGGGCCGCGGTCGGGGCCGGGGTCAACCTGGCCATGGCCTGCGACGTGCGCATCGCCGGTCCGAAGGCCCGCTTCGGGGTGACCTTCACCAAGCTCGGGTTGCATCCGGGCGGCGGCGCGACCTTCTTCGTCACCCAGGCGCTCGGCCGCCAGCGCGCGCTGTCGCTGATCCTCGACGGCGGGGTCCTCGACGCCGACGAGGCCCTGCGGCTCGGCCTGGTGCTCGAGGTGGTCGACGACCCGCTCGCGCGCGCCCGGGAGACGGCGGCGCGGTGGGCCGCGATCGACCCGTCGCTGGCCCGCGACATCAAGCGGGCGGTGGGCATCGCCGAGCGCGGCAACTTCGACGAGACCCTCGACTTCGAGTCGTGGGCCCAGGCCGCGTCCACCCGCAGCCCACTGCTCGCCCAGGCCATCGAGCGCTACCGCCGTTGACGTGACCTGACCCGCACCACCCGGCGCGACAGCGTTTCCGGCCGTTAGGGTTCGACAGTTGCCCGCGGCATTCTTCGGAGGACCTCACGATGACACGGCAGTTCCAGCAGGTCGGCGTGGTCGGACTCGGCACGATGGGGGCCGGCATCGTCGAGGTCTTCGCCCGCAACGGGCTGGACGTCGTCGCCGTGGACAAGGACGACGCCGCCGTGCAGCGCGGACGCGGGCACGTGGAGGCCTCCACCGCGCGCGCCGTCGACCGCGGCAAGCTCAGCGCCGAGGCGCAGCAGGAGCTGACCGCGCGGATCAGCTGGAGCACCGAGCTCGCCGCCCTGGCCGAGTGCGACCTCGTGGTCGAGGCGGTGCCCGAGCAGCTCGCCCTCAAACGGAAGATCTTCACCGGCCTGGACGAGGTCTGCAAACCCGACACCGTCCTGGCGTCGAACACCTCGTCGCTGTCGGTCACCGAGATCGCGGTGGCCACCGGGCGCCCCGGCAAGGTGGTCGGGATGCACTTCTTCAACCCGGCGCCGGTGATGAAGCTGGTCGAGGTCGTGCGCACCGTCGTCACGGAGCAGGAGGTGGTCGACGACGTCGAGGCGTTCGCCCAGCGGCTGGGCAAGGTCGACGTCACCATCGGCGACCGCGCCGGCTTCATCGCCAACGCGCTGCTGTTCGGTTACCTCAACCACGCGGTGTCGCTGTTCGAGTCGCACTACGCCACCCGCGAGGACATCGACGCCGCGATGAAGCTCGGCTGCGGCCTGCCCATGGGCCCGCTCGCCCTGCTCGACCTCATCGGCATCGACACCGCGTTCGAGATCCTCGACACGATGTACGGCCAGTCTCGCGACCGCCTGCACGCGCCGCAGCCGGTGTTCAAGCAGATGATGACCGCGGGCCTGCTCGGCCGCAAGACCGGCCGCGGCTTCTACACCTACGAGGGCATCGACTCGCCCGTCGTGGTGGCCGACGGCCTCACCCCGCCCGCGCATCCCGATCTCGAGGGCGTCCGCCCCGTGTCGAAGGTCGGCGTGGTCGGTTCGGGCACCATGGCCACCGGCATCATCGAGGTGTTCGCGAAGGCCGGCTACGACGTGGTCTTCGTGGCGCGCTCGCCGGAGAAGGTCGACAAGGTCGTCGCCGCCGTCACCCGCTCGCTGGACAAGGCTGTCGGCCGCGGCAAGCTGACCGAGGACAAGCGCGACGCCGCGCTCGCGCGCATCACCGGCACCGCCTCGCTCGACGACCTGTCGTCGGCGCAGCTGGTGGTCGAGGCCGTGGTCGAGGACCTCACGGTCAAACAGACGCTGTTCGCGAACCTCGACGACATCTGTGCCCCGGGCACGGTGCTGGCCACCACGACCTCGTCGCTGCCGGTGATCGAGTGCGCCGCCGCCACGTCGCGACCCGGCGACGTCATCGGCATGCACTTCTTCAACCCGGCCGCCGTCATGCGGCTCGTGGAGGTCGTGCACACCGTGTCCACCGCGCCCGACGTCGTCGCCACCGTGCTGGACGTGACGGCCAGGGTGGGCAAGCACGCCGTGCGCTGCGCCGACCGCGCCGGCTTCATCGTCAACGCGCTGCTGTTCCCGTACCTCAACGACGCGATCAAGATGCTCGAGGCCCACTACGCGACGGCCGACGACATCGACTCGGCCATGAAGGTCGGTTGCGGGTACCCGATGGGCCCGTTCGAGCTGCTCGACGTCGTGGGCAACGACGTCTCGCTGGCCATCGAGCGCGAGCTGTTCGCGGAGTTCCGCGAGCCCGGTTTCGCGCCCGCCCCGCTGCTCGAGCACCTCGTCACCGCCGGGCGCCTCGGCCGCAAGACGGGCAAGGGGTTCCGCGACTACTGATCGTCAGTACCGGGTGTGCTGGTCCCAGAAGCCGCAGTTGTGCTGGGCGGCGACGGTGTCGGCGGGGGCGACGAAGCTGGCGTCGGCCGGCTGCAGGAGCATGACGGGACGCTGCGGCGCGCTGTACCGCGGCCACGCCCGGGTGTGCGGCGCGGACGGGTTCCCGGTGTGCGCGAAGTACGTCCACTCCGCCAGCAGTTGCGCCTGCAGCGCGGCCTGGTTCGGATCCAGCTTCGAGGTGTCGAAGTGCACCAGGCCGTTGGTCTCGCTGTGCTGCGCGCCTAACGGCAGCGTCAGATTCTCACCGGCCGGGTTGTCGGTGTCCTCGTCGATGTCGACGTACACGGGGATGTACGTCGACAGCCGGATGTTGGTCTGCAGCAGTGGGCACACCGACGCGGAGTCGGCCATGATCGTCCGGTAGGCGGTGAACGGCGACTGGTACTGGTCGAGCGGGTAGAGCTGTTCCACCCTCGGAGCCAGCGCGCCGAACTGCTTGCGCACCAGCGTGTGGTACTGCCCCGCCGTGGTGGCCACGACCGCGTGCAGCCCCGGGGTGTTGGTGTAGACGCCGCCGTTGAACTCGTCGCGTGCGACGTCGCTGATCAGGTCGACGTGGTTGACGTGGCCGTCGGCGAAGGCGTCGGCCGGCGACTCGGTCAGCGTGGTGCCGTTGATGATCGGCCCGATGGTGCCGCCCGCGGTCGGCTCGGTGAACTGGCCGCCGGCCTCGATGAGCGTGTCGACCGGGACGGCGCGCAGGCAGGCCGCGACGTCGGCGGCGTGGCCGCAACCGACCTTCCGCGCGTAGGCCGCGCCGACCCGCTGGGCCTGCTGCTCGGTGTAGTAGCTGGACTTGCAGTCGGCCTTCGACCACACGATGTTGTTCTGGTAGTTGTAGAAGCCGCTGACGCTGATCGCGTGCTCGAACAGACCCTTGGCCGTCGGCGAGGCCACCTGGTCACAGGTGCTGGCGCCGCCGGCGGACTCGCCGAAGATGGTGACGTTGCCCGGGTCGCCGCCGAAGCGGGCGATGTTGCGCTGCACCCAGCGCAGGCCGGCCTGCTGGTCCTGCAACCCGTAGTCGCCGGAGTGCGCGCCCAGGGACTTGTCGGCCAGGAAGCCGAGGATGCCCAGCCGGTACCCGACGTAGACGTAGATGACCTTGCCGCTGCGCACGAGGTTGGACCCGTCGTCGGTGCGGGCCTCACCGAGGAACCCGCCGCCGTGCAACTCGTACATCACCGGCAGGTGGTCGCCCCGCCTGGCGCCGGCCGGCAGTTGCACCTTGAGCTGGAGGCAGTCCTCCGTGGTGCCCGCCGCCGGCGGCGTGCCCGGCGGGAAGCCGGGGCTGGGGCAGGAGCGGTCCGGCGTGGTGGCCGGCAATGTCGAGGTCCACGGCGTGGGCGGCTGCGGCGGTTGCCAGCGCAGCGCGCCGACCGGCGGCGCCGCGTAGGGGATGCCGAGATAGGACGTGACGCCGTCAGCGGTGACCCCGCAGACCGGCCCGTCCTGCGTCTGCACCAGAGTGCCCGCGCTGCACGCGGAGGTGTCGCCCGGCGCGGCGCTCGCCTGCGGTGTCGCCGAGTCGGCCGAGCCGGTCAGGGCGAGCATCAGCGCGGCGGCGGTGGCCAGCACCGCCCCGACGGCCGCGGCGGTGAACGGGGCGGGACGTGCGAACGTGCGGGTCATGGCACAACCTCGATCTGTCGCGTTGGCGTGGTCGCCGGGCCGCGATCCACCGGCGAGACCCGGCGAGGCATACCCGCTGAATACGCTCATAACCGGCATCCGGTCAAGACCGGCGCGGCGCGCCGAGCCCCCCGAGCGCCGTCGACCGGTAGTGCTCACGTGGTGAAGATCTGGTCGACCCCGTTGTCGTCGTCGTAGCGATGCACGAAGCCGTGCCGCTCGCTCGTACAGCCGTCGTACCGGGCTGCCCCGTGATGCTGGTGTGCGAGGGCACGTAGGCGTCCAGGAATCGTTGCCGCGCCCAATCCCGGTCCCAGTAGCCGAGCCGCTCGAGGTCGGCGCGCATCGCGTCGGCCTTCAGATCGGCCATCCACTGCGCGTCGTCGGCCGACCCCGGGCGCAGGACGAAGTCAGCCGTCACGAGCACCGATTGTGCAACCGGCGTCCGGGCGCCCTTCGCGCAGGCGCGGTTGACGACATGATGGAGGCATGGACTTCCGCGTCGAGATCGACCCGTCGGCCCCGGTCACGCCGGGCCGGGAGACCTTCGTGCTCGAGCAGGCCGGGCAGCGCCGCACGGTGAACCTGCACGACTACGACGCGATCTTCGCCGTTGCGGGCCTGTACGAGCACGTGGTGCAGGACCGGCTGGCCTGCCGCTCGCCGCAGACGCTGGCCGCCGCGCTGGCCGGTGCGGCGCTGCGGGCGGGCGCTTCGACGGGCGGCGTGCGCTGCCTCGACGTCGGCGCCGGCAACGGGGTGGTGGGCGAGGCGCTGCGCACCACCGGGCTGACGCCGGTGGTCGCGCTCGACGTCAGCGGGGAGGCGGCCCGGGCCACCGCGCGCGACCGCCCGGGCCTGTACGCGGACTACGTCGTGGCCGCCCTCGGCGCCGCGCCCGTCCCCGAGCTGATCACCCGGCACCGCCTGACCGCGCTGGTCAGCGCCGGCGCGCTCACCGGCGGACACATCGAGCCGCGCGTGCTGGCCGAGACCTGGGCCGCCTTCGCGCCCGGCGACTGGCTGGCCTTCACCTGCGTCGAGCAGCACGCCGACGCGGCGCGCGCGCTGGTCGCGGACACCACGGCGTTCGCGGTGGACGAGCGGTTCGTGCACCGCCGGCAGACAGACGGGGGACCCGTCTGGTACCGGGTGCTGGTCGGTCGTCGCCGTGCCGCGGCGTAACGTGCGGCCGCCGGTCGCGCCGGACCGGCCGCTGTTCGGGGGCGCCGAGCGGCGCGAGGAATGGGCCGGCGAGGTCTGGGTCGTGCGCAGCGTGCCGGGCGCGGCGGCCGGCAAGGCCTACCGGTGCCCCGGCTGTCAGCAGCAGATCCGGGCGGGCACACCGCACGTGGTCGCGTGGGCCGCGGCGCACCCGGACGCGGCCGGGCGACGGCACTGGCACACGTCGTGCTGGGCGGCCCGCGACCGCCGTCACTGACCGCGCTTCCCCCATGCCGTGGTCGTGATCGGAGCCGGATTCACGACCACGGTGTGGGGGAAGCGGGTTACCGGTCGCCGAGGTCGGCGGTGGTGCCGGAGGCGGGCAGGTCGGGTTCGGCGGGGGTGGCGGCCAGCGAGCGGTCCAGTGCGCCGCGCAGGCCGCCGAACAGCGTCTCGAGCTGCCCGTGGGTCTCGTTGCGGAGCTCGTGCAGGCGGCGCACCTCGTGCGTGGCGTCGGCGATCAGCTGGCGCGCCTGGGCCCGCGCGTCGGCCACGGTCTGCGCCGCGGCCTGCTCGGCCGCCCGCCGCTGCTCGGCCTGCTCGCGCGCGGCCGTGGTCCGCCGCAGCCGCAGGGTGATCTCGAAGTCCTCGGTCGCGAGGTCGCGGGCCCGCTTGGACTCGGCGTCGAGCTGCGCGCGCTGGGCGGCGGCCTCGGCGTCGAGCCGGTTGCGCTCGGCCTCGGCCTCGGCGGTGAGCCGGTTCTCCTCGGCTCGGGTGCGCGCCTCGGCCTCGGCCAGGGCGGTCTCGACCTCGGCGCGGTGCTTCTCGGCGGCGGCGAAGCGGTCGCGGTAGAGCTGTTCGGCCTGCTCCATCCGTTCCGCGGCCTCGCGCACGATCCGGTCGGCCTCGGTCTGCGCGCCGGCCCGGATACGGGCGGCGGCGTCCTCGGTCGCGCTGCGCACCTGCTCGGCCTGCGCCTGTGCCTCCGCGCGCAGCGTGGCCGCGTCGGTGCGTGCGGCGTTGAAGATGTGCTTGACCCGGTCGTCGACGTTGTCGATCGAGATGTTCTCGTTGGCGGTGGCCAGCTGGCGGCGCAGCGATTCGGCCTGGGCCTGAGCGCTGGCCAGCTGCGCCGCGAGGTCGGCACTGCGGCTGGCCGCGGCGTCGCGTTCGTTCTGCAGCCCGCGCAGGTCGTCGTCGAGGCGGGAGAACTCCCGGTCGACCTGGTCGCGGTCGTAGCCGCGCATCGCCGTGTCGAAGCCCGGCCGCGAATCGTAGAGGGGCAGAAGGTCAGAAGTCGGCTCGCCCATGTCCCCATCGTCCCACCTCGAGCTGAGACGGCACTACGCAGCGGCTACCTGTTACGGAACCGATTGATTGCCTCGAGGTGTTGCTCGCGCAACTGCTTGTCGCGCACGCCGAGGCCCTCCTCGGGAGCCAGGCAGAGCACGCCGACCTTGCCCTGGTGCAGGTTGCGGTGCACGTCGTAGGCGGCCTGGCCGGTCTCGGCGAGGGGGTAGGCCTTCGACAACGTCGGGTGGATCCGGCCCTTCGCGATCAGCCGGTTGGCCTCCCACGACTCGCGGTAGTTGGCGAAGTGCGAGCCGATGATCCGCTTGAGCGTCATCCAGAGGTAGCGGTTGTCGTACTCGTGCATGTAGCCCGACGTCGACGCGCAGGTGACGATCGTGCCGCCGCGCCGGGTGACGTAGACCGACGCCCCGAACGTCTCGCGGCCGGGGTGCTCGTAGACGATGTCGACGTCGTCGCCGCCGGTCAGCTCGCGGATCCTGGCGCCGAACCGCTTCCACTCCGACGCCTGCTGCTCGCCGTCCTTCCAGAACTCGTAGCCCTCGGCGTTGCGGTCGATGATCAGCTCGGCGCCCATGGCGCGGCAGATCTCGGCCTTCTCGGGGGAGGAGACGACGCACACCGGAGTGGCCCCGCCGTTCAGTGCGTACTGCGTGGCGTAACCACCCAGGCCGCCGGAGGCACCCCAGACGAGCACGGTGTCGCCCTGCTTCATCGCCGCGCCGTGGTGGCTGACCAGCTGCCGGTAGGCGGTGGAGTTGACCAGCCCGGGCGCGGCGGCCTCCTCCCAGGTGAGGTGGGCGGGCTTGGGCATGAGCTGGTTCGACTTCACCAGCGCCAGGTGGGCCAGGCCGCCGAAGTTGGTCTCGAAGCCCCAGATGCGCTGCTGCGGGTCCATCATCGAGTCGTCGTGGCCCTGCGGGTCCTCGAGCTCCACCGACAGGCAGTGCGCGACGACCTCGTCACCGGCCTGCCACTTCGTGACGCCGGGCCCGGTGCGCAGCACGACGCCGGCCAGGTCCGAGCCCACCGCGTGGTAGGGCTGGTCGTGCTTGGCCGCCAGCTCGGAGCTGCGGGCGTAGCGCTTGAGGAAGCTGAAGGTGGAGACCGGCTCGAAGATCGACGTCCACACGGTGTTGTAGTTGATGGCGCTGGCCATGACGGCCACGAGCGCCTCGCCCGGGCCGAGTTCGGGGGTCGGCACCTCCTGCAGGTGCAGGCTCTTGCGCGGGTCCTTCTCCTGGGTCGACAGGCCCTCGAACATGTCGACCTCGTCGGCGCGCACGACCATCGCCTCGTAGCTGTCGGGCACCTTCAGGTCGGCCATGGCGCCGAGGTCGTCGTTCAGGATCGCGGTGCGGATGTCGTCCACGGGAGGCCTCTCTCGGGTGGGCGGATGTTACCGAAGAGTAACAAGAAGTCAGCGGGCCGGCTCGACGAGCTCGACGAGGACGCCCCGCGCGTCCTTGGGATGGACGAAGTTCACCCGGCTGCCGCTGGTGCCGCGCCGGGGTTCGTCGTAGAGCAGGCGCAGCCCGCGCTCGCGCAGGGTGGCGCTCACCGCGTCGATGTCCTCGACCGTGTAGGCGACCTGCTGCACGCCCTGACCGTTGCGGTCCAGGAACTTGGCGATGGTGGACTCGGGGGTCAGGGGGGCGAGCAGCTGGATGCGGGTGGCGCCGCCGCCGCCCGGGCCGACCTCGAGCATGGCCTCGCGCACGCCCTGCTCCTCGTTGGTCTCCTCGTGGACGCTGACGACGCCGAACGTGTCGCGGTAGAAGGCGATGGCGTCGTCGAGGTCGGGCACGGCGATGCCGACGTGGTCGATCTTGGCGAACAGGCTCGGTGCGGGCATCCGTCGATCCTGGCAACCTCAACCGCTTTCGGGCGATGAGCCGTGCCACGGTTCACATCACCGGAGCACCGCGCGCGGATAGAGTTGGGCGATTGTCCGCCGTCTGCAAGGAGTACGTCTGCCATGGCTGAAACGGCTGCCACCTCGGTCATCGTCAACGGGGCCCGCACGCCCATGGGCCGGCTGCTGGGCGCGCTGAAGGACCTGTCCGGCGCCGACCTCGGCGGCTTCGCCATCAAGGCCGCGCTCGAGCGTTCGGGCGTGTCGCCCGAGCAGGTCGAGTACGTGATCATGGGCCAGGTGCTGCAGGCCGGAGCCGGGCAGATCCCGGCCCGCCAGGCCGCGCACAAGGCCGGCATCCCGCTGTCGGTGCCGGCGCTGACCGTCAACAAGGTCTGCCTTTCCGGCCTGGACGCCATCGCCCTGGCCGACCAGCTCATCCGCGCCGGCGAGTTCGACATCGTCGTGGCCGGCGGGCAGGAGTCGATGACGCAGGCACCGCACCTGCTGCCGAAGTCGCGCAGCGGGTACAAGTACGGCGCGGTCGAGATGGTCGACGCGATGGCCTTCGACGGCCTCACCGACATCTTCGACAACATCCCGATGGGCGAGTCGACCGACAACTACAACAAGAAGCTCGGCCTGACCCGCGAGGCGCAGGACGAGTTCGCGGCCCGCTCGCACCAACGTGCAGCCGAGGCGCAGAAGAACGGCGTGTTCGACGACGAGATCACCCCGGTGTTCGTCGCGCAGCGCAAGGGCGACCCGATCGAGGTCCGTGACGATGAGGGCATCCGCGGCGACACCACGGCCGAGGGCCTGGCCAAGCTGCGCCCGGCCTTCAACAAGGACGGCACCATCACCGCCGGCTCGGCGTCGCAGATCTCCGACGGCGCGTGCGCGGTCGTCGTCATGAGCCGGGCCAAGGCCGAGGAACTCGGCCTGACCTGGCTGGCCGAGATCGGTGCCCACGGCAACGTCGCCGGCCCGGACAACTCGCTGCAGAGCCAGCCGGCCAACGCCATCAAGCACGCGCTCGGCAAGCAGGGCCTGTCGGTGGCCGACCTCGACCTCATCGAGATCAACGAGGCGTTCGCCGCGGTGGGCCTGCAGTCGATGGCCGACCTCGGCGTGAGCGAGGACGTGGTCAACGTCAACGGCGGGGCCATCGCCCTGGGTCACCCGATCGGCATGTCCGGGGCGCGGCTCGCGCTCTCGCTGGCCCTCGAGCTCAAGCGGCGCGGCGGCGGCACGGGGGCGGCGGCGCTGTGCGGCGGCGGTGGTCAGGGCGACGCGCTGATCCTCACCGTGCCCGCCTAGATCACTTGGCCGGATCGCGCCGCGACGTCGATGTCGCGGCCCTCGTCGAGCGGGCGTGTGACGGGCAGCCGCGAGCGGTCGCCCGGCTGATCTCGCTCGTCGAGAACGACTCGCCGGTGCTGCGCGAGGTGGCGGCCGCGCTCGCCCCGCACGGCGGCCACGCGCAGGTCGTGGGGTTGACCGGTTCGCCCGGCGTCGGCAAGTCGACCTCCACCTCCGCGCTGGTGACCACGCTGCGGGCGGCCGGGCGGCGGGTCGGCGTACTGGCCGTCGACCCGTCCTCGCCCTTCTCCGGGGGCGCGCTGCTCGGCGACCGGGTGCGGATGCAGGAGCACGCCACCGACGACGGCGTGTTCATCCGCTCGATGGCCTCACGCGGGCAGCTCGGCGGGCTGTCGGCGGCGGTCCCGCAGGCCCTGCGGGTGCTCGACGCCGCCCGCTGCGACATCGTGCTCGTCGAGACCGTCGGTGTCGGGCAGGCGGAGGTGGAGATCGCGTCGCTCGCCGACACCACGCTGCTGGTCGTCGCCCCCGGCTTCGGCGACGGCATCCAGGCGGCGAAGGCCGGGATCATCGAGATCGCCGATGTGTTCGTGGTCAACAAGGCCGACCGTGACGGGGCCGACCAGGTGGTGCGCGACCTGCGCTACATGCAGTCGCTCGGCGGCCGGCACTCCGCGGCGGGCTGGTGGCGCCCGCCGATCGTCAAGACCGTCGCCGCCCGGGCCGAGGGTATGGACGACGTGCTCGCCGCGATCGAGAAGCACCGCGCCTGGATGACGGGCGCGGGGGAGTTCGAGCGGCGCCGGCAGGCGCGCGCCGCCGCCGAGATCGAGGCCATCGCCGTCGGCACCGTGCGGGAGAAGTTCGCGCAGGTGCACGGCTCCGCCGCCCTCGACGAGGCCGCCGCCCGTGTGGTGGCCGGCCGGACCGACCCTTACGCCGCCGCCGACGACCTGGTCGCTTCGCTGTAGAGCCGCCGGTCAGGCGGGCAGGGCGTCGATGAACTCGCGGGCCAGCGCCGCGGTCTTCTCGCGGAACTCGAACTGCGGGACGTGGCCGCAATCGGCGAACACCTCGGTGCGCGCCGTGGGCAGCGCCTCGGAGACGAAGCGGCCGAAGCCCGCGGGTACGAGCCGGTCCCTGTCGCCCCACACGAACAGCGCGGGCGGTTTCAGCGACGGCAGCCGGTCCCAGAACCCGCTCTCGCCGAACGGCTCGTCGAGGTAGATGTTGCGCAGCGCCGAGAAGATGGCGAGCCGGTTGGGGCGGATGGTCAGCACCCGCACGAACTCGTCCATGGCGGCGTCGTACCACGCGTCGGGCAACCGGGACGGGTCGGCGAACAGCCCGCGCAGCCCGGCCATGGCGATGCGGCGCGGGATGCGTACCGGCAGCGCGGCGATCTCGTCGGGCACGAGGCGCACGAACGGTACGAGCTGGCGCAGCTTGCGGAACGCGACGGCCGGACACAGCAGCACGAGCGCGCGCACCTGGTCCGGGCCGTTCAGCGCGGCTTCGAGGGACGTGCGTCCGCCGAGGCTGTTGCCGATGATCACCGGCCGCCGCTCGCCGCAGGTCTCGCGCAGGAAGGCCAGCAGCCAGTCGCCGAGATAGCGGGCGGCGTGCGGCGTGCCCGTGGCCTCGGTGCCGCCGTGGCCGGGCAGGTCGGGGGCGATGACCCGGTGGTCGCGCGACAGCGCCGGGATGAGCGGCAGCATCGACGCGTTGGTGGCGCTGAGACCGTGGACGAGGACGACCGGCGGGGCGTCCGGCGGCCCGGCCTCGATGTAGAACGTCTCCAGCCCGCCCGCCCGCACGGTGCGAGTGGTGGTTCGGGTGACGTCGTCGGGTTTGCCGGGGAACAGGCCGTCGAGCTGCAGGGACAGCGCGAGGTTGCCGCGCACCGTCAGCGCGCCGTCGAGGAACGCTTGCACGCCGGAGCGCTGCCCCGACACGACGTCGGTGAGGACGTCGAGCGGTGCCCGCACCGTCGTGGTGGGGTGGCCCGGCCCGCCGCGCCGCGCGCTGGCCCGCCCGTTCTCCACGTCGACGGTCCAGTTGGCCATCCCGCCGGCGGTGAACAACAGGGTGGCGTCGTGCTCGGCCAGCAACGGCGAGTACATGCCCAGCAGGCGTTCGCGCAGCAGCGGCAGCAGGTCGTTGTCGGGCATCGACCCATCCTGCCCAATCGCATCGGGATCGTCGCGCTGGCAGGGCTTACCGGCGAGTAGCGTCGCGCTGTGGCCGTGCGCATCCAGGGCGACGTCGCCGACGGTTTCGGCCGCGTCGCCGACGAGTTCCGGCGCAACTTCACCCGGCGCGGCGAGGTGGGCGCGGCGCTCGCGATGTACCGCGACGGCGAGCCCCTCGTCGACCTGTGGGGCGGCCTGCGGGACCGGGCCCGGCAATTGCCGTGGGCCCGCGACACGATCGTGCCGGTGTTCTCGACGACGAAGGGCGTCGCCGCGCTGGTGATCGCGACGCTGCGCTCGCGGGGCCTGCTCGACTGGGACGCACCCGTGGCCAGCTACTGGCCGGAGTTCGCCGCCGGGGGCAAGGCCGCGATCACCGTGCGCCAGCTGCTCGCCCACGAGGCCGGGCTGGCCGTGCTGGACACGCCGGTGCGCGTACGCGACCTGCACGACCTCGATGCGCTGGCCGAGGTGCTGGCCCGCCAGCGCCCGGCGTGGGAGCCGGGCACCCGGCACGGCTACCACGCGATCACCCTCGGGCTGTTCCAGAACGAGCTGGTGCGCCGCGTCGACCCCGCGCACCGCACGATCGGGCGCATCCTCGCCGATGATCTCGCCGGGCCGCTCGGCCTGCGCCTGCACATCGGACTGCCCGCCGACATCGAGCTCACCGACCTGGCTGTGCTCGGCCGGTTGGCGCCACAGGTCGCGCTGCGCCAGCTGCCGGGCGTGCCCTGGCCCCTGGCCCGCCAGCTCGTGGATCGCCGGACCCCGACCTCGCGCTCGCTGGCCAACCCGAACCTCGGCCGGCCCGAGCGCTTCACCCGCCGCGTCGTGCTCGCCCCCGAGGTGCCGTCTTCCAACGGCGTCTCGAACGCGCGGTCGCTGGCCCGGCTCTACGGCGCGGCGGCCACGGCCGACCCCGCGCTGCCGGTCGATGCGGCCACCCTGGCCGAACTGGCCGAGCCGGTGGCCGACCGGGCCGACGTCGACGTGTTGCTGCGCGCGCGCCGGACCTTCGCCCTCGGGTTCAGCCGGCCGGTGCGCGGGCACTGGTTCGGTTCGGCCGGCGGCCGGGCGTACGGCACGCCGGGCCTGGGCGGCTCGTTCGCCTTCGCCGATCCCGACGCGCGGCTGGGCTACGCGTACACGCCCAACCGGCTGGGCATCCGGCTGTCCGACGACCCGCGAGAGACGGCGGTACGCGGTGCCCTTTACGCCTGCCTGGCCGCGGACCGGTCGCCGTCGTGATCGGTGACGTCGGCGGACGACTGCTCCACCTCGAGCAACGACACCTCGTGCAGTGACTCCTCGTACGCGTGCTGGCCGCCCCGGATGCCGAACAGCCGCTTGGACAGCAGCAGGTACAGCACCGCGGCCACGTTGATCAGCAGGACCGCGATCTTGAGCCAGCTCACCTTCTCGGTGAGCTCGTAGACCTCGAGCGGGATGAACAGCGTGGTGCCGACGACGGCGACGTACTCACCCCAGCGCTTGAGCGACCACAGGCCGATGCCCTCGAAGATCTGCAGCAGGCCGTAGACCAGGACGCCGAAGGCGATCAGGTTCAGCGTGGACGGTTTGGCGTGCAGCACCTTCTCGATCGAGTGGATGGTCGAGGAGTCGGACACGTTGAAGTGGATCTGCCGGAAGAACGGGTCGAGGGACTTCAGGTCGCGGGCGAACAGTTCCTGCAGGCTGACCTGCGTGCTCTTGAGGCGGAACACGGCGACGGCGAGCCCGATCAGCAGCAGCCCGCGGACCCACCGTTCGATGGCGAGGGCGCGCAGGATGAACGCCGCCCGCAGGGCCTTGCCGCGCAGCAACACCGGAGCGTCCTCGGCCGGCCCCGTTCCGAGGGGGTCACCGAGCACGTAGGTGCCGCAGCGCAGGCAGCGCCAGGCGTCGCCGAGCGGCGTGTCCGCAGTCAGCTTGCTGCGGTACTCCCGCTCGTCCGGGGCGTAGGTCGCGTGCCCCTTGCGCGCGCAGGTGCGCAGGTTCCATTCCATGGCCGCAGAGGATAGAGGGCGCCTGCTAACCCGCCGCGCGCGCGGCGTCGGCGGCCAGCGCCCGGCCCAACGCCTCCAGGCGCCCGAAAGCGCGGGCCATGCCCACGTGGTCGACGTAGTCGCGCGACTCGACGATCTGCCCGTCGCGCACCCGCACGACGAAGATGCACGGCACGGCGAAGGCCCGGCCGGCGACGACGCCCGCGTAGCGGAACTCGACCACCACCACCTCGGGGTCGCCGGTGCGGTGCACGGTCAGATCGACCGCCTCGAAGCGCTCGACGCCGGGAGTGGGCTCACCGGCGCCGAAGTGCGCGCGCAGTTCGTCCCGCGTAAACATCGGGGTGTCGCCGAGCGGCGCGAACGGATGCCGGACGTCGGTGTGCTCGGCGTAGCGCCGGGCCAGCGCGTCGAGCTCGCGCTCCTGCTCCCCGTCGTCGAGACCGCCGCACTGCAACCGGCTCACCCCGGCCGCGACCGCGCGGACCACGTCGACCGGATCGGTTGTCGCTACCATCGTCACCCCTTGCCGAAGTCCGGACTCCGCCAGCTTAGCGGAGTGACGACTCCGGTAACAGACCTGCGAGCGTCGGAAAGGGCGTGGGCCGGTGCGCAGCAACGCGGCCGCCAACCGCGAACGCATCCTCCTGGCGGCCGAGGAGGTCTTCGGTGCCCACGGCGCCGCCGGGTCGACGGAGGAGGTCGCCCGGCGCGCGGAGGTCGGTATCGCCACGGTCTTCCGGCACTTCCCGACGAAGGCCGATCTCGTCGAGGCCGCCCTGCACCGCCATTTCGTCGTGTTGCGCGACCTCGCCACCGCGCTCGCGGCCCGCGACGACCCCGGGCCGGCCTTCCACGACCTGCTCCGCACGATGATCGAGACCGGCTCGACGAAACTCACGCTGGCGGCGCTGCTGCCCGACGGCGCGTTCCCGCCCGGCGTGCGTGCGGCGGCCGACACGTTGCGGGGCACGGTGGCCGTCGTCCTGCGCCGGGCCGTCGACGCGGGGGCCGTGCGTCGCGACGTGACGGTCGACGAGGTGTACCTGTTGATCCGGGCGCTGGCCCAGGCCTCGGCCACGTCACCGGTGCCGCGGCGCACCCTCACCCGGGCCGTCGACACCGTCATCGCGGGCCTGGGCGCTGTCGATCCGGCAGGATCTCGTTCGTCGGGACGATGACGGCCCGACCGGCGGGCCCGACGAACAGGGGAACGAGATGTCGCAGTACCTGATCCTGATCTACGACGACGAGACCGTGAACGGCAAGGCCGACGGCGCGCGCAACGAGGAGATGATGGCCGGCCACCAGCGCTTCTTGGAGAAGAACGCCGAGGCCATCGCCGGGGGCAACGCGTTGCGCTCGACCGCTACGGCCACGACCGTGCGCCCGGACCGGTCCGGCGGCGTCAGCGTCACCGACGGCCCCTTCGTCGAGACCAAGGAGGCGCTCGGCGGCTACTACCTCGTCGAGGCCGACGACCTCGACGCCGTGATCGACATGGCCAAGCAGATCCCGACGATCTCCGGCGGTGTGGAGATCCGCCCGATCATGGTGTTCAACTGAGCACTGACCCGGGCGAGGTCGCGGCCGCGGTGGCCGAGGCGCACCGTCGCGAGTGGGGCTTCGTGCTCGCCGCGACGGTGCGCGTCACCCGCGACCTCGACGCCGCGGAGGAGTGCGTGCAGGACGCCTACGCCCAGGCCCTGCGCGTGTGGGCCGAGCGCGGCGTCCCGCACCGGCCGGCCGCGTGGCTGACCACCACCGCGCGCAACCGGGCGCTCGACCTGCTGCGCCGCGAGTCGACGTGGCGACGGATCATGCCGATGGTCGTCGAGGACGAGGTGTCGGACACACCGCCGGAGCACGGCGGCGCCGACTTCGACGCAATCCCCGACGACCGGCTGCGGCTGATCTGCACGTGCTGCCACCCCGCCCTCGCCCCCGAGGCCCAGGTGGCGCTGACGCTGCGCCTGCTGTGCGGCTTGACCACGGCCGAGGTGGCGCACGCGTTCCTGGTCGGCGAGGCGACGATGGCCGCGCGGCTCACCCGGGCGAAGAAGAAGATCGCGGCCGCCGGCATCCCGTACCGCGTGCCGCCCGCGGCCGAGCTGCCGCAGCGCATCGCCGCCGTGCTCGACGTCGTCCACCTCGTGTTCACGACCGGTCACACGGCCCCGGCGGGGGAGCGGCTGCGCCGTGGTGACCTGGTCGAGCGGGCCCTGGACCTCGCGCGCACGCTGCGCCGCCTGCTGCCTGCCGACCCGGACGTGGCCGGGCTGCTCGCACTCGTCCTGCTCACCGACGCGCGCCGCGCCACGCGCGTCGACCCGGACGGCACGCTGGTGCTGCTGGCCGAGCAGGACCGCACCGCCTGGGACCACCGCGAGATCGCCGAGGGGGTCGAGCTGGTGCGCTTCGCGTTGCGCGCCCGGCCGCCGGGCCGCTTCGCGCTGCAGGCCGCGATCGCCGCCGTCCACGCCGAGTCGCCGAGCTGGGACGCGACGGACTGGGCGGAGCTGGTGGGGCTCTACGACCTGCTCGTCGAGACCTGGCCGTCACCCGTGGTGGCGCTCAACCGGGCCGTGGCGGTCGGCTTCGCGCAGGGGCCCGCCGCGGGCCTGGCGGCGCTCGAGCCACTGGCCGCCGAGCCGCAACTGGCGACCTACCCGTACCTGGCCGCGTCGCGCGCGGACTTCCTGCGCCGGCTCGGGTACGACCGCGACGCGCGGGCGGCCTACGAGGAGGCGATCGCCCTCACCGACAACGACGTCGAGCGCCACTTCCTCGAGCGGCGGCTCAGCGAAACGCGTCCAGGCCCGTGAGTCGCGAGCCCAGCACGAGCGTGTGTACCTCGTGCGTGCCCTCGTAGGTGTAGACGGTCTCCAGGTTCACCGCGTGGCGCAGCACCGGGTACTCGGTGGTGATGCCGCTGCCGCCCAGGATCGAGCGGGCCTCACGGCAGATCTCCAGCGCCGCGCGCACGTTGGCGAACTTGCCGAAGCTGATGTGGTGCGGGGCGATGCGGCCCTCGTCCTTCATCGCCGCCAGCCGGCGCGCCGTCAGCTGCGCCTGCTGCAACGCCACCGCCATGTCGGCGAGCTTCTTCTGGGTGAGCTGGTAACCGGCGATGGGCTTGCCGAACTGGGTGCGGCTGGTGGCGTAGTCGAGGGTGGCGGCCAACGCGTCGCGGGCCGCGCCGGTGACGCCGCAGACGATGCCGAACCGGGCCTCGGTCAGGCAGCCGAGCGGGCCCTTCAGGCCGCGCACGTTCGGCAGCATCGAGTCGGCCGGCACCCGCACGTCGTCGAGGATCAGCTCGCTGGTCACCGACGCGCGCAGCGAGATCTTGTGGTGCACGTCCTGCGCGGTGAACCCCTTCATGCCTTTCTCGACGAGGAAGCCGCGCACGCCCTCCTCCTCCGTACGGGCCCAGACCACGGCGACGTCGGCGAGCGAGCCGTTGGTGATCCACATCTTGTTGCCGCTGAGCACCCAGTCGTCGCCGTCGCGTCGCGCGCGGGTGCGCATCGAACCGGGGTCGGAGCCCGAGTCGGCCTCGGTGAGCCCGAAGCAGCCCATCAGCTCCCCGCCGGCCATGCCGGGCAACCACCGCTGCTTCTGCTCCTCGCTGCCGTAGGCGTGGATGGCGTACATCGCGAGCGATCCCTGCACGCTGACCAGCGAGCGCAGGCCCGAGTCGACGGCCTCCACCTCGGCGCACACCAGGCCGTACTGCGAGGGCTTGGCGCCCTGGCAGCCGTAGCCCTCGAGGTGCATCCCGAGCACGCCGAGCCGGCCGAACTCGCGGGCGAGGTCGCGCGCGGGCAGCGTCCCGTCCTCGAACCAGTCGCGGATGTGCGGGCGGAGCCGGTCGTTCGCGAATTTGCGGACGGTGTCGCGCAGCAGGCGGTCGTCGGTGTCGAGATCGTCGTCGAGATCGAGCAGGTCGAGGCGGTCCAGCGCGTCGCTCATGACACGGCACGCTACGCCAGCGCACTCGCGCGATGAACGCGACGGCGCGGCGCCAGATCGCTACCCTGATGGCCATGCCCGAACCGCTCGGCTTCGACCCGATCGAGCGCGCGGGGACGCTGTGGACGCAGCACTGGCCCGACGAGCCCGACACGGTCTACGCGTCGATGCGCGCGGTGACGTCGATCATGCGGGCGCACCAGATCCTCATCGCCCAGCTCGACACCATGCTGCGGCCGTTGGGGATCACCTTCAGCCGCTACGAGGCGCTGGTGCTGCTGGTGCACGCCAAGGAGGGCGCCCTGCCGCTGTCGAAGATCGGCGAGCGGCTGCAGGTGCACGCCACGTCGGTGACCAACGTGATCGACCGGCTGGAGGCCGCGGGGCTGGTGCGCCGCGAGCCGAACCCGCTGGACGGCCGGGGCACGCTCGCGGTGATCACCGATGACGGGCGCGCGGTGGCCGACAAGGCCACCGCGGCGTTCAACGCCGCCCGCTTCGGGTTGGCCGCCGTGCCCGGCCGCGACCTCGAGCGGCTGTTCGAGATCCTGCGCGGCGTGCGCGTGGCCGCCGGGGACTTCGACGACTGAGCCTCCGGCCGCGCGACGACCGGCGGTCGCGGTGATCACGCCGCGCAGGCCAGGTGCCATCCGCGGCGTTCGAGCGGTGACCTGCAGGGCCCGCTGAGGTCGGGTGGTCGACCGCAGTAGGCGTGGCCGGTGGGGGTGCGGGTGATGATCGTGCCGTCGGGTCGGACGCGCGAGTGCCAGTACAGCGCCTGCCGGGCGTGGTTGCAGCTCTCGCACAGTCCCTGACCGTTGGCCACGTGGGTGCGTCCGCCGCGGCGGTGCGGTGTCACGTGGTCGCCGTGGCGGATCGGCGCATCGCACCACGGGGTGCGACAGGTGCGGTCGCGCAGGCGCAGGAAGCGTTGCTGGGCCGGGGTGAACCGGCGGCGGGTGGAGTCGAGGCCGACCAGCCGGCCGCTGCGGGTGTGCAGACGCCGGATCCAGCGCGGGGCGGCGTCCGACCCGTCGCCGTAGGCAACGCGGCGGGCGACGCCGGCCGGGACCGGGCCGTACCCCGGCAGCCAGGCGGGTTCGTCGTGATCGGAGCCGGGCGCCCCGAGCAGCGCGGCCTCGCTCATCACGAGCTCGATCTCCACCGGGACCGCGGCGGCGCTCACCTGACCCGTGAGCCGCTCGACGAGGGTGTCGGCCATGACCTGACCGCGCGTTCGCGCCTCGTCGCCGACCCCGGCCGTGCTGTCGGCCGTGCGCCGCAGCGCGGCGTAGCAGGCCACGCCCTCGGCCACGGGCAGCAGCGCCGTCAACCGGCACATCGTGTCGGGGGCGGGACGCAGGCCGACCTGTCGGTCCTGCTCGGCGCGAGCGGCGCGGGCCACGGCGGCGTGCGGGTCGAGGCGGTAGGCGCGGGTGCGGACCTCGATGTCGACCTGCTTGTCGCCCCAGCCCTCGAGGTGCGGCGCGACGTCGCGATCGACGGCCACGCGGTCCTCGCGGGACAGCACCGCGGTCTCGCGGGCCACCAGCATGGTGCGCCACTGCGTGGTCCGGCCGGCCGCGAGTTGCCGGAAGGTCGCAGGCAGCTCGCCGGTCACGATCTTCGCCCAGCCCAGCCAGCGCTGCGCCTGCCACGGCGACATCCGCAGCGCGAGCGCGACCTGGTTCGCGATGCCCCGGCCCTGCCGTTCCGGCGGCTCGCCGGCCACCGCCGCCGCGGCGCGCCGGGACCGGTCGAAGTCGACGGCGAGCACCGCCTGGGCCGCACCGATCGCGGCCTTGAGCTCTTCCAACTGTCGGAGCCGATCGATGCGTTCGGCGTCGTCCACCGCCGCGCTCAGGGCAGTGACGGAGACGTTCAGCCCGCGCAGCCCGCCGGTCGGTGCGAGAGGAGCCATGAGACGATAATAATACCTGTGTTCGAATAAGACAAGTCGCTGTCGGGTCTCACCGTCAACGAAATCCTGAGGCTCGAGGAGGTGTGGGTGAGACTTTCCGGCAGAGTGTTCGGCCAAGGGCGGCGACAGAGAGCGACGCCGCTTCGGGGTTGACGTGACGGCTGTCGGCTCCTGTTCAGGCGTGTGTAGCTGCGGCTTGAGCGGCGGCTCCGCGCAGCGCATTGATAAGCGCGGCAGTCGCGGGCGGGTCGGGCGGATCACCGTAGGTGACGGCGAAGACGCTGCGTGTGCTGTCCGCGATTCGGATGGCGTGGATGCTCTCGATTCGATGGGACTGGAGGGCGAGGCCCGGCAACGTGCCGACGCCCATCCCAGCGGCGACCAAGGCCTGCACGACGACCATGTCATCGCTGGAGAAGGCGATACGCGGGGTGAAGCCGTGACTCTCGCAAAGGCTCACTAGCGTGGCCCGGCATCGCTCGCAGCCGCCGATCCACGGTGAGTCGCGGTGATCGTCGAGCTGCTGCCCGGGCATGCGGGTCAGCAGGTACACCGGATCGTCGAGCAGATGGACGAGGCGGAAACCGTCTTCCTCCCCAGGCGTGTCCGGACCGCGGAAGATCACTGCGACATCGACCTTGCCGTCGCGCAGCAACTGCAGCGCGTCACCGGGATGCACGTCCACCAGGTTCACCTCGATCGCCGGGTGCTCACCGGCGAGTATGTCGACGGCGCTCGGCACGATCGTGCTCAGCGCCGTTTGGAAACCGGCTAGCCGGACGCGCCCCGCGCGCAGACCGAGATTCGTGGCGAGTTCCACGGCGGCTGCGTCGACCCGGCCGACGATCTCCCGCGCACGTTGCGCGAGCAGAGCGCCTGCCGGGCTGAGCCGGATCCCACGGCCAACGCGTTGGGTCAATTTGGCTCCGGTGGCCGCCTCAAGGCGAGCGAGATGGTGGCTCACCGATGGTTGGGAGTAGTGCAGTTCCTGAGCGGCACCGGTCACGGACCCGTGCCGCGCGACGGCATCGAGCACGGCGAGCTGCGTCAGATTGAGCATCCATAGATTTTATTGATGAATGCTTGAAAGAAGTGGCATTGGACGTCATTGGTCCCTCCCGCCAAGATCAAAACATGTCCATCACGATCGCGGCCGCGAGCCGCGCCCTCATCCGTCCCGGGCTGGACGGGCTCGTCACCGCCGTCGCGGTGCGCGCCCGCAGCGGGACCGACCCCGAGACGACCGCCCGCCTCGTCGCCGAGGTGCTCGCCGCACGCAAGTCGGGACCCGAGCTGCTCACTGTTGGTGAGCGCGCCGGATCCCCGGACGCCGCGACGTCGCACGTGCTGCACGCCGAGAAGGCGTTCACGCTGTCGGCCGTCGTTTGGCGGCCCGGCGCGACGACACCGCGATCACCCTGCACGTGTACGGCGCCGATGTGAGCACCGGCTCCAGTGTTCGCCGCAAGTACTCCGACTCGCTCGTGACGACGCCGGTCACCGGCACAGGGAAGGACTGACGACATGGACCAGCACGAGATCGACAGCGAACTGGACGCGGCGCAGCAGCTGCTCGCGGCCACCTCTGCGGCGCACCTGGCCTACGTGGCGAAGAACGGCACGCCGCGGGCAATGCCCGTCGGCGCCTATTGGACCGGCCGCGAGTTCATCGTGTCCACCGCCGAGACCGCGCCAAAGGTGAAGGCGCTGACTGCACGTCCCGACGTCGCACTGACCGTCGACGGGGGTGACACCCCTGGTGACGCCCGCGCGCTGCAAATCCGCGGACGCGCGGAGATCACCATCATCGACGGGGTCGTCGAGGAGTACCTGCTCGCGGCACGCAAGTCCATGGACGGTGAGGCCGCCACTCAGTTCGAGAAGAACGTCCGACAGATGTACGACCGGATGGCCCGCATCGCCATCACCCCCACGTGGGCTCGTTACTACGACTTCGGCGTCGGTCGAATGCCTCGCTTCCTGCAAGAACTCGCCGCGCGAAACATGTCCTGAAGCCCCTGACCGCCCACCTGAACCGTTCTCGCGCGCCGAGCCCCCGGTAACGGATTGCGGCCACGAGCGTCACACCCGACAGCCGAAGGCAGGAACAATGCCCATCAAACTCGAGAACGTCGCCATCGCCGTCCGCGACCTGGACGAGACGATCGCCTTCTTCACCGATCTGGGCCTGACCGTGCTCGGCCGGGACGAGGTCAGCGGTGATTGGGCCGACATGGCCGTCGGTCTCGATGGCAACCGCGCCAAGATCGCCGTCCTCCAGACACCCGACGGCCACGGTCACCTCGAGCTGTTCGAGTACATCCATCCCGATGCCATCGAGACGAACCCGACTCTGCCCAACGAGATCGGGATGCACCGCGTCGCGTTCTCAGTAGACGACATCGACCAGGCGCTCGAGATCGCGGCGAAGCACGGCTGCCACCCACTGCGTGGGGTAGCGACCTACGGCGACGTCTACAAGCTCACCTACCTGCGCGGCCCGAGCGGCATTCTCGTGATGTTTGCTGAGACGCTGAAGGACTGACTGGCTACGCAGGGATAGTCCATCAGCCGCGCACGTGCTATCCGCCTACGACGTCGAGCCGCACCGCGTGCCGGCCACACTCTTGACTCAAGGCAAGGACACTGGCGTCTCGGGACATCGCTGACAAGAGTTGATTCAGTGCATCCCTGACAACAGCGCAGTGCGCGTGCTGTCGGTCAGGCGGCGGAGCGCTCGGCGGAGGTCAGGTAAGCCTCGGCCACGATGTTGTACGGGTAGTCGCGCCCGTGCCGCTCCGCGCAGGTGATGAGCACGACGCGGTGCGCCACGTGCTCGTTCATGATCGTTTCGATCAGGCCCAGCTTCATCTTGTCGACGCCGAACGCGCGGCGCACCGTGTAGGTCAGCCGGCCCTGCGCGGTGGTCAGGGTGAGATGGGAGCCGAGCAGGCTCGGGGCCGGGAAGGTCGGGATGCCGTCGTAGGCCACGGCTTTCGCCCGCAACACGTCGCGGGTGGCCCGGCTCGACGCCTTGTTCAGCACCTCGAGCGGGTCCGGCGCCCACGCGTGGCCGAGCACGTAGGTGGTGGCCGAGTGGCTGCCGGGCGCGACCCCGAAGTGGTGGTCCACCCAGCAGACGGTGTGGTGCTGCTCGCCGGGCGGGTCGAGCGGGCGCACGTCGGGCATGCCACACACCCGGGCGCGAATGGTGAAGCCGGCCCCGGACAGCGTGAACCGGTGCGGCGCGGCCGCCGGCACGGTGTCGTGCGGCACCGCCACCGGGCGCCGCGCGGTCGGTGACGGGCTGGGCCGGGGCACGGCGGCCAGCACGGGCGCGGGCGCGGCGGTGGCGAGGTGCGGCCGCGGTGCATGGCCACCGCCGGTGTGCCGCAGCGCAGCCAGGCCGCCGCCCAGCGCGGTGAGGACCGCGAACCCGACCAGCACCGTGCGGGCCCGCGGCGTGCGTGGGGCCCGCGGCGACGTCATCGCGCCCAGCATAGGTCGCCGGCTTGGTGATTAGTAGGACGTCCTAGTAAATTGGTAGGACGTAGCGGACAGTCCGTCACAGCAACGACATCCCTAGGGTCGGTACATGGACGCAGAGCAGAACGAGCAGGCCCGGGCGCGCTGGCAGGAGCGCTACGACGCCGCCCGCAAGGCCGATCGCGACTACACCACCCTGTCCGGCGAGACCGTCGAGCCGGTGTACGGCCCGAACGGCCCGGACGAGCGGATGGAGCGCATCGGCTGGCCCGGAGAGTTCCCGTTCACCCGCGGCATCCACGCCACCGGCTACCGCGGCCGGCCGTGGACCATCCGGCAGTTCGCCGGCTTCGGCACCGCGAAGCAGACCAACGAGCGCTACAAGATGATCCTGGCCGAGGGCGGCGGTGGCCTGTCCGTCGCCTTCGACATGCCCACCCTGATGGGTCGCGACTCCGACGACCCGCGCGCGCTCGGCGAGGTCGGGCACTGCGGCGTCGCCATCGACTCGGCCGCCGACATGGACGTCCTGTTCGACGGTATCGACCTCGCGACCACCACCACGTCGATGACGATCTCCGGCCCGGCCGTGCCCGTCTGGTGCATGTACGTGGTCGCCGCCGAGCGTCAGGGCAGCGACCCGGGTGCGCTCAACGGCACGCTGCAGACCGACATCTTCAAGGAGTACATCGCGCAGAAGGAGTGGATCTACCCTCCCGAGCCGCACCTGAAGCTGATCGGTGACCTCATGGAGTACGTCGACGCGCACGTGCCGGCGTACAAGCCGCTGTCGGTATCCGGCTATCACATCCGCGAGGCCGGGTCGACGGCCGCGCAGGAGCTCGCCTTCACCCTCGCCGACGGATTCGGCTACGTCGAGCTCGGCAAGTCCCGCGGGCTCGACGTCGACCGGTTCGCGCCCGGCCTGTCGTTCTTCTTCGACGCGCACATCGACTTCTTCGAGGAGATCGCGAAGCTGCGCGCGGCCCGCCGCATCTGGGCCCGGTGGATGAAGGAGGTCTACGGCGCCACCACCGACCGCGCCCAGTGGTTGCGCTTCCACACCCAGACCGCGGGGGTCTCACTCACCGCGCAGCAGCCGGACAACAACATCGTGCGCACCGCCGTCGAGGCGCTCGCGGCGGTGCTGGCCGGTACCAACTCGTTGCACACCAACGCCCTCGACGAGGTGCTGGCCCTGCCGTCGGAGAAGGCGGCGCAGATCGCGCTGCGCACCCAACAGGTGATCCGCGACGAGACCGGCGTGCTCAACGTGGCCGACCCGCTCGGCGGGTCCTGGTACGTCGAGGCGCTCACCGACAAACTCGAGGCCGACGCCGAGGCGGTCTTCGCCCGCATCAAGGATCTCGGCGGCGACGGCACCATCACCTCCGGGCTGCTGCGCGGCATCGAGGACGGCTGGTTCATCACCGAGATCGCCGACTCCGCGTTCCAGTACCAGGTCGCGCTGGAGAAGGGCGACAAGCGGGTCGTCGGCGTCAACACGCTGTCCGGCGACGTCGGCGAGCCGCTGGAGATCCTGCGGGTGTCGCACGAGGTCGAGCTCGAGCAGCGTTCGGTGGTGACGGCGCGCCGGGCGGCCCGCGACCAGCGGGCGGTCGACGACGCGCTCGCGCGGATGGTCGCCGACGCCGAGGGCGACCGCAACACCATCCCGGCGATGCTGGACGCGGCGCGCGCCGAGGCCACCCTCGGCGAGATCTGCAACGCGTTCAAGCCGCTGTGGGGGGAGTACCGCGAGCCCGCGCGGTTCTGACGTCCCGCGGGCCGTGGCAGCATGCCCGGCATGAGTGCTGGAATCGGCCCGCTGCCGATCATCATCGCCGCCGCGTTCGCCGTGCTGTTCATCGTCGGCTGGGTGAAGATCCTGACCAAGGCCGGCTACCACGGCGCCTGGGTACTGATCGGCCTGGTGCCGTTGGCCAACCTCGTGATGTTCCTCGTCTTCGCGTTCTCCGAGTGGCCGACCGTGCGCGAGCGCAACCGGCTTCGCGGCGGGGGGTCCGGTTATGGCGGCCCCGGTTACGGCGGGCCCGGTTACGGCGGGCCCGGGGGTTACGGCGGGCCCGGTTACGCGCCGCCGCGCTGAGCGAAATCAGGCCGGTGAGCTGAGCCGCTCAGGCCGACGAGCCGTGCCGGCCGGCGCCGCCGGCGAAACGGGCCGCCCCCTCGCGCGCCCCGGCCTGCAGGGTGGGCAGCCCGTGCGCGAACTCCGTGGTGAGGGCGTCCGTGGTGTCGCGGTCGAGGCCGTCGTAGACCGAGGTGCGGTCCGAGCGCAGGCACGCCTGCGGGAGGGCGGCGAGCGAGCGGGCGAGTTCCTGGGCGGCGCCCACGGCCTCGCCCGGGCCGACCACCCGGTTCGCGAACCCCATCGCCAGCGCCTCCTGCGCCCCGACCGGGCGCCCGGTGAGGATCAGGTCGAGGGCGCGGCCCAGGCCGACGATGCGCGGCAGCCGTACCGTGCCGCCGTCGATGAGCGGCACACCCCAACGTCGGCAGTAGACGCCGACGACCGCATCGGACTCCATGACCCGCAGGTCGCACCACGCGGCGAGCTCCAGGCCGCCGGCCACCGCGTGCCCGGCGATCGCCGCGACCACCGGCTTGCCCAACAGCAGCCGGCTCGGGCCCATCGGCGCGTCGGTGGACAGATCGGGGTCCAGCGGGTTCGACATCTGCTTGAGGTCCGCACCGGCGCAGAAGGTGCCGCCCGCGCCGGCCAGCACGGCGACGGCCGCCGCGTCGTCCTGGTCGAAGGTGCGGAAGGCGTCGGCGAGCGCGTGGGCGGTCGGCCCGTCGACCGCATTACGGGCCTGCGGCCGGTCGATGACGACGGTCCAGACCGCCCCGTCGCGGTCGATGCGCACGCTCATCCGCGACACGCTAGCCCGCCGCCGCCCCGGGCGCCGGTGCGCGGCCGATCTTGTTTCCTGCCGGCGCCATCGGGGAATGCACGAATGAGAACGAGCCGGACCGCGTAAAGCGTGGCGATGCGGTGACTTCGATCATCGAAGGGTGGACTCATGATCGATATCCGATGCCGCGGCGTGGACCCCACCTTCACCCGGCCGGGTGCCGCAGGGCGGTGCCAGTTGGCCGCAGGTCACGAGGGTGCGCACGCGCTGCTGCTGTCCCGTGGCGGGGTGCGCACCGTGCGCCAGTGGAGCGCGGGTGGCGACGTCGTCGACCGCCCGGCCGGCCAGGAGAGCCGCCCCTGGGCTCCCGGGTTCCCGATGACGGCGTGGGCCGAACCCGGCCGGCGACCGGCCGAGGGCGCCGCAACCACGACCGGTCCGGCGGTCGCGCTCGCCGGTCTGGAAAACTGAGGGGCATGCGTCCCGGAGCACCACGTCGCGCCCAGCCCACCCCCCAGCAACCCAGCCCGGCCACCGTGGCCGCGATGGCCGGCGCGGTCGACCTCGCCGCGGTGAAGGCCCGTAACGAGGCCGCCCAGCGCGCGGCCGAGGCGCCGGCGCCGGCCGCGGGTCAGTACGTCGTCGACGTCACCGAGGCCACCTTCCAGGCCGAGGTGCTCGACCGCTCCTTCCAGGTGCCGGTGCTGATCGACCTGTGGGCCGACTGGTGCCAGCCGTGCAAGCAGCTCTCGCCGATCCTGGAGAAGCTGGCCAACGCCGCCGCGGGCGCGTGGGTGCTGGCCAAGGTCGACGTCGAGGCCAACCCGCGTATCCAGCAGGCGCTGCAGGTGCAGAGCATCCCGACCGTGTTCGCCGTCATCGGGGGGCAGCTGGTGCCCGGCTTCCAGGGCGCCCTGCCCGAGGAGCAGGTCGCACAGTTCGTCGACGCCGTGGTGCAGGAGGCGCAGCGGGCCGGGCTCACCGGCGCCCCGCCGGCCGCCGGGGACCCGGCCGAGGACGAGCCGTCGGCCGCCGAGCCGCCGGCGCCGGAGGATCCGCGCTTCACCGCCGCCGAAGAGGCGCTGGAGTCCGGCGACTACGCCCTCGCCACGTCGCGCTACCAGGCGATCCTCGCCGACGAGCCCAAGAACCTCGAGGCCCAGCTCGCGCTCGGGCAGGTGCGGCTGATCCAGCGCCTGGAGAACATCGACCGTGACGCCGCGGCCCGCGCGGACGCCGTGCCCGACGACGTCGAGGCGCAGCTCGCCGCCGCCGACCTGTCGCTGGCCGGCAACGACGTGCAGGGTGCCTTCGACCGACTGCTCGCGGCGCTGGCCCGGACCAGCGGTGACGACCGCGAGACGCTGCGCCAGCGGCTGCTCGAGTTCTTCGACCTGCTCGGGCCCGATGACCCCCGCGTGCCCCCGGCCCGGCGTCAGCTGGCCCGCGCCCTGTTCTAGCCGCCCGGTCCTCATGTAGTGGGCGGCCGATGTCGAGAATTCGCGCTCCGCTCCGTCCTCCGGATGATGGGCGCCGGACCGGGCGCGCCCCGAAGGGGAGTCGAACCATGAAGTACATGATCTTGATCTACGGCAACGTCGAGAGCTGGAAGGCGATGGACGCCGAGTCCTTCGCCGCGCTCATGGCCGCGCACGGCGCCTTGCAGCAGGAACTGAAGGCCTCCGGCGAGTTCGTCGACACCAACGAACTACCGGTCCAGAACGCCAAGGTGGTCCGGAAGAAAGGTGGCGTGCCCGAGGTCACCGACGGTCCGTTCGTCGAGATCAAGGAGATCGTCGCCGGCTATTACGTCGTCGAGTGCGACAGCATGGACCGGGCCACCGAGATCGCCGGCAAGCTGGCCGAGGCGGAGTTCGGGCTCGTCGAGGTACGCCAGATGACCTCCCAACCCGATCACTGAGATGTCGGCCGAGGCGCAGGTGGAGCGCGCGCTCAAGCGCGCCGCTCCCCATGCGCTCGGCGCGCTCCTGCGACGCAGTGGCAACTTCGAGGCGGCCGAAGACGCGATGCAGGAGGCCATGCTCGCCGCGCACACCAGCTGGTCTGCCGGCGGCACTCCCCAGGACCCGACCGCATGGTTGATCGCGGTCGCGAACCGGAAGTTGATCGACCAACGACGCAGCGACGTCGCGCGGCTGCGCCGCGAGCTGCACGACGCGGAACTGTCGATCCGCGAGCTGGCGTCCGGCGAGCCGGGTGCGACCGGCCAAAACGACGACACGCTCCTGCTGCTGTTCATGTGCTGCCACTCGTCGCTGACGCCGATGTCGCAGGTGGCGCTCACCCTGCGCGCCGTCGGCGGTCTGACCACCGCGCAGATCGCCACGGCCTTCCTGGTCAGCGAGGCGAGCATGGCGCAGCGCATCGCCCGCGCGAAACAGCAGGTCAGGCGGTCGGGCCGGGCCGTCCGGGTACCGACGCCGGGTGAGCGGCGCGACCGGCTCCGGGCCGTGCAGCACGTGCTCTACCTCGTGTTCAACGAGGGATACCTCGCCAGCTCGGGGGGCCGGCTGCAGCGGGCCGATCTGGCGGCAGAGGGCATCCGCCTCGCGCGCCTGCTGGTCTCGGTCGTGCCCGACGACGGGGAGAGCATCGGCCTGCTCGCGCTGATGCTGCTCGTCGATTCGCGCCGCGCGGCCCGCACGCGCGCCGACGGTACCTTGCTCGAGTTGGCCGAACAGGACAGGTCGCTGTGGGATCGCGAGAGCATCGCCGAAGGCATCGCGCTGATCACCGACAGCCTCGGGTGCCGGCCGCTCGGCCCGTACCAGGTGCAGGCGGCCATCGCCGCGGTGCACGCGGAAGCGCCGTCGCCCGCCGAGACCGACTGGGCCCAGATCCTGGCCCTGTACGAGGTTCTGCAGGCCATCGCCCCCAACCCGATGGCCTCGCTCGGGCACGCGGTGGCGATCGCGATGGTCGACGGGCCCGGTCCGGCCCTCGCCCGCCTCGCCGTCCTCGACGACGACGAACGCCTCTCCGCCAGCCACCGCCTGCATGCGGTGCGGGCGCGCTTGCAGGAGTCACTCGGCGACGCCGAGTCCGCGCGACTGGGCTATCACGCCGCCGCGGAACTCACCGGGAGCGAGACCGAGCGGGCCTACCTGACCGAACGCGCGAGGCGGCTCGAACCGGGGCGATGAGCCGGCCCGATGACCGCGCGGCACGCCGTCAGTGCGGTTCGGCGGGCGGGTCGGCGCCGTCGGCGAGCCGACGCTGCATCCAGGCCACGTCGTGCCACGCACCGTGCTTCCAGCCGATGCGTCGGTACACGCCGATCGGCTCGAAACCGAGGGCGCGGTGCAGGGCCTCGCTGGCGTCGTTGGGCAGCGTCATGCCGGCGACGGCGGTGCGGTAGCCGCGGGCGGCGAGCCGCCGGAACAGCTCCGTGTACAGCGCCCGGCCGGCGCCGGTGCGGTGGTGGGTCGCCTCGAGGTAGATGCTCACCTCGCACGACCAGCGGTAGGCCGCCCGCGCCTTCATGGGGCCGCCGTAGGCGAAGCCGACGACATCGGCATGGTCGGTCAGGACGAGCCAGTCGTGGGTGGCCAGGGCGGCCGCGATCCGCTGCGCCATAGCCGCGGCGTCGGGTGGGTCGAGCTCGAAGCTGACGGCCGTCCGGGTGACGTAGGGCGCGTAGATCGCCGCGCAGGCCGCGGCGTCGCCGGGGGTCGCCCGGCGGATCAGCGGGTCGCGGTCGGGCACCGCACCATGATGGCGCTCCGGCGCGGGCGCGCGATGTCGTAACGTGCGGCACGCCGGGTGAAGCGCATCAGTGAAGGGAAGTGGGCCGTGCGGACGGTGGTCATCGACGGGCAGCACCTGTCGGTCGACGGGCTCGCGGACCTGGTCTGCCGGCCGCTGCACGTCACCGTCTCGGACGAGGCGCTGGACCGGGTGGCCCGCTCGCACGGGTGGGCCATTCGGTTGCGCGGTGAGCGCCCGCTCTACGGGCGCAGCACCGGGGTGGGGGCCAACCGGGAGGTGGAGATCGAGCCCAGCGTCGAGGCCGCGCAGGCCCTGCTGGCCAGCCACGCCACCGCGGCCGGGGCGCCCCGTACGGCCGACCGGGTGCGGGCGCTGCTGCTGGTGCGGCTCAACCAGCTGTGCGCGGGCGGCTCGGGGGTGGCGCCGGAGGTGGTGCGGGCGCTCGCCGCGCTCGTCGACGACGACGCGCTGCCGGTGATCCGGGAGCACACCGGCGTGGGCACCGCCGACCTGTCCGCGCTGGCCGCGGTGGCGCTCGCCGTGCAGGACCATGCGAGCCGGCAGGGCACGCCGCTGCTGCTCGGTCCGGACGACGCGCTGCCGTTCCTGTCCAGCAACGCCGCCGCGCTGGCCGACGCCGGGCTAGGGCTGTCCCGGCTCTCGCGGGCGGCGCGCAGCGGGCTGGCCGTCGCCGCGCTCAGCTTCTGCGCCCTCGACGGCAATCTCGAGGCGTTCTCCCGGGCGGTGGAGCGGGTGACGCCGATGCGCGGCGCGGCGGCCACCTGCCGGGCGATGCGGGCGCTGGTCGGCTCGGAGGCGAGCCGGGCCCTGCGCATCCAGGACCCGTACGGCCTGCGGGCCCTCCCGCAGAGCCAGGGCGTGCTGCTCGACGCGCTGGCCGCCCTGCGCGACACGGTGGACGCCTACGCCAACGCGCCGTCGGAGAACCCGGTGGTGCTGCCCGACGGCGCGGTCGCCCACCACGGCGGCTTCCACGCCTCGTACCTGGCCGTGGCCGCTGACACCGTGCGCAACGCCGCCGTGCAGTCGGCGCAGTTGGTGCTGCACCGGCTCACCTATCTCAGCGAGCCCACGCACACCCAGCTGACCCCGTTCCTGGGCGACGGGACGCAGGGCGCGTCCGGGGTGATGCTCGTCGAGTACGTGGCCGCGGCCGCGCTCGGCGACCTGCGGGCCGCGGCCGACCCGGCGGCGGTGCAGACCACGAGCCTGTCCCGCGGCGCCGAGGACACCGCGAGCTTCGCCTCGCTGGCCGGGCGCCGGCTGCTGGACAGCGCGCAGAGCTACGAACTGCTGGTCGCGGCCGAGCTGCTGACGGCGGTACGGGCCAACCGGATGCGCGCCGAGCGGCCCGTGGGGCTGCTCGGCCGGGTCCTCGACGCCTGCGCCGACCTGCCCGACGACCGCCGCGACCGCGACCTCACCGCCGACATCGAGACGGCCCGCGAGCTGGTGGCGAAGCTCGGTGAGTTCGTCGACCTCCAGCTGCCCGACTCGAGCTGGGAGAACGACCTCTAGCGCGGGTTACCGGGTCAGGCGTCCCCGGCGCCGGCCTGGGCGGGTCCGGCGTAGCGCAGCCAGATGGCGCCCAGCGGCGGCACCCGCAGCCGGGTCGAGGCCGGCTGGCCGTGCCACGTCTCGTCGGTGGCCTCCACCCCGCCGAAGTTGCCGACACCGGAGCCGAAGTAGACGTCGGCGTCGGTGTTGACGATCTCGTCCCACCGGCCGGCGAACGGCAGGCCGAGCCGGTACCCCTCGTGCGGGACGGCCGAGAAGTTCGCCACGCACGCCAGCACCGACCCACCCCCGCCGGCTACGCCTTCACTGGCGGGGGGACCCCCGCTGTCACCGAAGCGCAGGAACGAGTAGACGTTGCCGGCGGCGTCGTTGGCGTCGATCCAGTGGAAGCCGGTCTCGAGGGTGTCGCGCGACCACAGCGCGTCGGTGGCGGCGTAGGCGTGGTTGAGGTCGCGGATGAGCCGGGCCACGCCGCGGTGGCCGGGGTCGTCGAGCAGCCACCAGTCCAGCGACCGCGACTCGGCCCATTCGCGGTCCTGCGCGAACTCCTGCCCCATGAACAGCAGCTGCTTGCCCGGGTGCGCCCACATGTAGGCGTACATCGCGCGCAGGGTGGCGAACTGCTGCCACCGGTCACCCGGGATCTTGTTCAGCAGCGAGCCCTTGCCGTGCACCACCTCGTCGTGCGACAGCGGCATCACGAAGTTCTCGGTGTAGGCGTACATCATCGAGAACGTCAGCTCGTTGTGGTGGTACTGCCGGTAGACCGGCTCGTGGCTGAGGTAGCTGAGCGTGTCGTGCATCCAGCCCATGTCCCACTTGAAGCCGAAGCCCAGCCCACCGAGGTGCGTGGGGCGGGTGACGCCCGGCCACGACGTGGACTCCTCGGCGATGGTGACCGCGCCGGGCACCCGCTTGTAGACGGTGGCGTTCATCTCCTGCAGGAAGGCCACGGCCTCGAGGTTCTCCCGGCCGCCGTACTTGTTGGGGGCCCAGCCGCCCTCGGGACGCGAGTAGTCGAGGTAGAGCATCGAGGCCACGGCGTCCACGCGCAGCCCGTCGACGTGGAACTCCTCGAGCCAGAACAGCGCGTTGGCCACCAGGAAGTTGCGCACCTCGCTGCGGCCGAAGTCGAAGACGTAGGTGCCCCAGTCGAGCTGCTCGCCCCGGCGCGGGTCGGCGTGCTCGTACAGCGGTGTGCCGTCGAAGCGGCCGAGCGCGAACTCGTCCTTGGGGAAGTGCGCGGGCACCCAGTCCACGATGACGCCGATGCCGGCCTGGTGCAGCTGGTCGACGAGGTACCGGAACTCGTCCGGGCTGCCGAAGCGCGCCGACGGCGCGTAGTAGGAGGACACCTGGTAGCCCCACGATCCGCCGAAGGGGTGCTCGGCGACCGGCAGGAGCTCCACGTGGGTGAACCCGGTGTCCTTGACGTAGGCCACCAGCTCCTCGGCGAGCTGGGTGTAGAGCAGGCCGGCCTGCCACGACCCGAGGTGGACCTCGTAGATCGACATCGGCGCCTTGTGCCACTGCGTGCGGGCGCGGCGCGCCAGCCATTCGTCGTCGCGCCACTCGTAGCGCGGGGTGGTGACCACCGAGGCGGTGGCCGGCGGCGCCTCGCAGGCGAAGGCGAACGGGTCGGCCTTGTCGCGCCATTGCCCGTCGGCGCCGAGGATGCGGAACTTGTAGGTGGCGCCGTCGCCGACCCCGGGGACGAAGATCTCCCACACGCCGCTGGAACCCAGCGAGCGCATCGGCAGGGAGCGGCCGGACCAGTAGTCGAAGCCGCCGGTGACCCGCACCCCCTGGGCGTTCGGCGCCCACACCGCGAACGAGGTACCGCTGACCGGTCCGCCCGGCGTGTCGTAGGTGCGCACGTGCGCCCCCAGCACCTGCCACAGGTTCTCGTGGCGGCCCTCGTTGACCAGGTGCAGATCGATCTCGCCGAGCGTCGGCAACCACCGGTACGGGTCGTCGACGGTGTGCGTCTCGGTCTGGTAGGCGACCTCGATGCGGTAGTCGGCCGGCTCGCCGGCGACGGTGGCCTCGAAGACGCCGGCGTCGTGCACGCGGGTCATCTCGGTGCGCTTCCCGCCGAGCAGCACGGTCGCACCCGAGGCGTCCGGACGCAGGGTGCGCACGACGGTCGTGTTGGTGCCGGGGACCGGATGCGCCCCGAGCACGCCGTGCGGGTTGTGATGCGTGCCGGCGACGAGCCGGTCGAACTCCTCGCGGGCGATGCTGGCTGTGCTCACTGGTTGTCTCCGTCTCCACCGCTCGCGGCGAGCTTGGTCAGGGAGGCGAGGGGGATGGCGAGCCACGTGGGCCGGTTGCGGGCCTCGTACACCGCCTCGTACACGGCCTTGTCGGCCTCGTAGGCCCGCAGCAGTATCGCGTGCGAGCGCGGGTCGGCCCCGGCCGCCCGGGCGTATCCCTCGCAGAACGCGCCGCGATTGCGTTCGGCCCACTCGTTCGCGCGGTAGGCCAGTTGCGGTGCGTTGCCGGTCTCGACCACCCGGTGGTGGCCGGCGTAGTCGAACGAGCGCAGCATGCCGGCGATGTCGCGCAGCGGCGAGTCGAACTCGCGCCGCGCGCCGATCTCGGCCATCGGCTCGCCCTCGAAGTCGATCAGCACCCAGCGGTACACGGTGCGCAGCGCCTGCCCGAGGTGCAGGTCGCCGTGGATGCGCTGCATCGGCTGGTCCTGCGTCAGCCCGGCCACCGCGTCGTAGACCGCGGTGAGCCCCTCGGCCACGTCACCCAGTTCGGGGACGATGGCGGTGGCGCGCTCGAGCCGCTCGCGCATCGCCTGCGCGCGTTCGCGCAGTTCCCCGGCCGAGGCGCCGCGGCCGCCGAACGCGCGGGCGAGGTCGGCGTGCACGGCGGCCACGGCGCCGCCCAGCCGCTCGGCCTCGCCCGCGAAGTCGCCGCCCGCCTCGTCGGCGTGCAGGTCGGCCTCGGCCATGAGGTCGCGCACGCTCGCGGTGGCCAGCACCCAGCCGTCGGTGGCGCTGCTCAGGAACTCCTGCAGCATCGCCAGCGACGTGGGCTTGCCGTCGACGTCGGCCTCGACCGAGCCGAGCAGCCGGGCGATGTTGGCCGCGCCCAGCCGGCTCAGCTCGCCCTGCACCTCGATGTCGGGGTTCACGCCCGGTTGGAGGCGCCGGAACACCTTCATGATCGCGGTGTCGCCGAAGATCATCGAGGTGTTCGACTGCTCGCCGGGCATCACCAGGCTGGGCTCGTCGACCGGGATGTCGTCGGCGTCCACGTACCGGGTGAAGCGCACCAGGCCACCGGTGCGCTCGGTCGCGGGATCCTTGATCCCCTCCAACCAGGCCGGGGTGACGTCCTTGTCGTGCAGCGCGTCGTACACCCAGCGGGTGCCGGCGTCGGTCTGCACCGTGCCCAGCAGCACGTGCTCGAGCGTGTCGACCGGTTCGCCGCGGGAGACCAGCGGCACCTGGTACGTCTCGACGTCGCCGTCGGTGTAGGTGGCCCGAGCGGTCCACAGCGTCACCTGCGGCGAGGACAGCAGCTCGGCCAGCCGGTCGACCTCGACGGTGAACTCCCGGCCCTTGCCGGGGAACCAGCGCTGGGTCGGCAACCAGGAGGCGACGAGGTCGTGCACGGCCTGCGTCACGGCGGGGGAGGTCATAGTCCACCCTCCTCGGTCGCCACCGGGTCGTCGGCCTCGACCACCGAGTCGACCTCGGAGTCCCAGCCCTCGACGGCCGACGGCTCGGTGGACGGCCGCGGCGCGCGGGGGATGCGCAGCCAGTAGAAGCCGTGCCCGGCCACGGTGAGCAGGTAGGGCAGCTCACCGATCTCGGGGAACTGGGCGCCACCCATCAGCTCGATCGGCTGGACGCCCATCCACGGGCGCAGGTCGAGCTCGACCGCCTGCGGGAAGCGCGAGAGATTGTTGACGCACAGCACGATGTCGTCGCCGAACTCGCGCACGAAACTGAGAACCGACGGGTTGCTGCCGCCGAGGTCGGTGAAGGAGCCGAGCCCGAACGCCGGGTTCTGCTTGCGCACCTGGATCATCCTGCGGGTCCAGTGCAGCAGCGACGAGGAGTTGCGCGTCTGCGACTCGACGTTGGTCACCTGGTAGCCGTAGACGGAGTCCTGGTTGACGGGCAGGTAGAGCCGCTGCGGTTCGGCGGTGGAGAAGCCGGCGTTGCGGTCGGGCGTCCACTGCATAGGGGTGCGCACGCCGTCGCGGTCGCCGAGCCAGATGTTGTCGCCCATGCCGATCTCATCCCCGTAATAAAGGACCGGCGAACCGGGAAGGGACAGCAGCAACGCGGTGAACAGCTCGATCTGGTTGATGTCGTTCTCGAGCAGCGGGGCGAGGCGGCGGCGGATGCCGATGTTGGCCTTCATCCGCGGGTCGCGCGCGTACTCCGACCACATGTAGTCGCGTTCCTCGTCGGTGACCATCTCGAGGGTGAGCTCGTCGTGGTTGCGCAGGAAGATGCCCCACTGGCAGTTGTCGGGGATGTGCGGCGTCTGCGACATGATCTCCGAGATGGGGTAGCGCGACTCGCGCCGCACGGCCATGAAGATCCGCGGCATGACCGGGAAGTGGAAGGCCATGTGGCACTCGTCGCCGCCGACGGACGGGTCGCCGAAGTACTCGACCACGTCCTGGGGCCACTGGTTGGCCTCGCACAGCAGGATGCGGTCCGGGTAGTCGCGGTCGACCTCTTTGCGCACCCGCCGCAGGAACTCGTGCGTCTCGGGCAGGTTCTCGCCGTTCGTGCCGTCGCGTACGTAGAGGTAGGGGACGGCGTCGAGCCGGAAGCCGTCGATGCCGAGGTCGAGCCAGAAGCGCAGGGCTTCGAGGACCGCCTCCTGCACGCCGGTGGAGTCGAAGTTCAGGTCGGGCTGGTGGCTGAAGAACCGGTGCCAGAAGTACTGCTTGCGGACCGGGTCGAACGTCCAGTTGGACGGCTCCGTGTCGACGAAGATGATCCGCGCCTCGGGGTAGCGCGCGTCGTCGTCGTTCCAGACGTAGAAGTCGCCGTACGGGCCGTCGGGGTCCGTCCGGCTCGCCTGGAACCACGGGTGCTGGTCCGAGGTGTGGTTCATCACGAAGTCGACGATCACCCGGATGCCGCGCTCGTGGGCGGCGTCGAGGAACGACTTGAAGTCGTCGATGGTGCCGAACTCGGGCAGCACGCCGGTGTAGTCGCTGATGTCGTAGCCGCCGTCGCGCAACGGGGAGGAGTAGAACGGCGGCAGCCAGAGGCAGTCGATGCCGAGCCACTGCAGGTAGTCGAGCTTGTCGTGCAGGCCGCGCAGGTCACCGGTGCCGTCGCCGTCGGAGTCGGCGAACCCGCGGACCAGCACCTCGTAGAAGACCGCGCGCTTGAACCATTCGGGGTCGCGGGACACGGCCTCGCCCGCCGGATCGGCCGACGCGATCGTGTCCGGGGCGTTGGGTGTCGCGGCAGAGGACGTCACAAAATCCTTCCTATCAACAACGGGGGTCCGGTGCCTGTCAGGCGTGGACGGCGAAGACGTGGGCGGCCCGGAAATGCGGGTCGAGCCGCACGTAGTTGTACTGGCCCCAGTCGTACTCCTCGCCGCTGAGCAGGTCGTGCACCGTGTAGTGGGTGTCCCAGTCGAGCCCGAGCGCCGCCAGGTCCACGGCCACGGTGGCCTCGCGCCACTCGTGCGGGTTGGTGGTGGCGACGACCAGCACCGTGTCGCCGCTCGTCTCGTCGCGCTTGCTGTACGCGAGGACGTCCGGGTTGTCGGCGTCGTGGAAGTGGATGTTGTCCAGGCGCTGGAGGGCGGGATGCGCGCGGCGGATCGTGTTCAGCTGCGCGAGCAGGGGGGCCAGCGAGCGGCCGTCCTCGGCGGCACCGATGAGGTCGCGCGGGCGCAGCTGGTACTTCTCCGAGTCGAGATACTCCTCGCTGCCCGGGCGCACCGGCAGGTGCTCGTACAGCTCGTACCCGGAGTAGACGCCCCAGCTTGGCGATAGCGTGGCCGCCAGCACGGCGCGGATGGCGAACGCGGCCGGGCCGCCCTGCTGCAGGTAGGCGTGCAGGATGTCGGGCGTGTTGACGAAGAAGTTCGGCCGCATGTGCCGGACGGACTCCGCGAGGTGGTCGACGTACTCGGCGATCTCGTCCTTCTCGGTACGCCACGTGTAGTACGTGTAGCTCTGGTGGAAGCCGATCTTGCCGAGCTCGTGCATCATCGCCGGCCGGGTGAACGCCTCGGCCAGGAAGAGCACGTCGGGGTCGGTCTTGCGGACCTCGCCGATGAGCCACTGCCAGAAGTTGAGCGGCTTGGTATGCGGGTTGTCGACGCGGAAGATCCGCACCCCGGCGGCCATCCAGTGCCGCACGACCCGCAGGCACTCCTCGTACAGGCCGGTGCGGTCGTTGTCGAAGTTGAGCGGATAGATGTCCTGGTACTTCTTCGGCGGGTTCTCGGCGTAGGCGATGGTGCCGTCGGGTTTGGTCGTGAACCACTCGGGGTGCGCCGTCACCCAGGGATGGTCGGGCGCGCACTGCAGCGCGAAGTCGAGCGCCACCTCCATGCCCAGCTCGTTGGCCCGCGCGACGAAGGCGGTGAAGTCGTCGAGGGTCCCGAGCTGCGGGTGCACCGCGTCGTGCCCGCCGTCCTTGCTGCCGATCGCCCACGGCGAGCCGACGTCCCACGACGCGGCCACCAGCGTGTTGTTGGGGCCCTTGCGGTTCACCTCGCCGATCGGGTGGATCGGCGGCAGGTAGACGACGTCGAAGCCGAGCGACGCGACGTAGTCGAGGTGTTCGGCGGCGTCCTTGAACGTGCCGTGCCGCACGGGCCGGGCCGGCGCCGTGGGGTCGCCGGCCAGCTCCGCACCGATCGAGCGGGGGAAGAACTCGTACCAGGAGCCGTACAGCGCGCGGACGCGGTCGATCCACAGCGGGTAGCGCGGCGAGGAGGTGACCATCTCGCGCACCGGGTGGCGGCGGATGAGCGACTCGAGGTGCGGGTCGACCGCGGGGGCGACCCGGTGCGCGACGTCGAGCGTCGTGTCGCGCAGGGCGCGGGCTGCGGCCACCGCGCGCACCCGGTCGGGCTTCGGCAGCGTCCTGGCGAGCTGGTCGAACACGCGCGCGCCCGTCTCGAGGTCGTTGGCGAGGTCCTCGCTGCCCTGCCCGGCCGCCATCTTCACCGTGACGGCGTGCTGCCAGGTGGTGTGCGGGTCGCTCCACGCCTCGACGGCGAAGGAGTACGGGCCGGGCCGGTCGAGCACGACGTCGGCGTGCCACCGGTCGGTGCCCGGCGTGCCGGGCTCCATGCGCGTCGCCTGCACTTTGCGCCCGGCGGCGTCGCGCACGACCGCGGTGGCGGCGACGGCGTCGTGTCCCTCGCGGAACACGGTGGCCGAGATCCGCACCGGTTCGCCCACCACGGCTCGCGCGGGCATCTCGCCCCAGCTGGTCGAGCCGACGACGGGGCTGACATCGGTGAGTCCGAAGCGTCCTACCACGTACGGCACGTTACCCAGGTGGTGCGCGCCCTGCGCAAGCCTGCCGGAAGCGCTTCGGGCGGGTTCGGGCGCAGCGTCCGGGGAGGCGGTGGAAACTGCTAGCGTCGCCCCACGTGAAGGCACTTCGGCGACTCACCGTCCGCGCCGCGTACCCGGCCGAGCTGGCCCCCCTTGCCGACATCGTGGCCAACCTGCGCTGGTCGTGGCACGCGGACTCCCTGGACCTGTTCGAGTCCGTCGATCCCGAGCTGTGGCGCACGTGCGGGCACAACCCCGGGCGCATGCTCGGCGAGGTCAGTCCCGAGCGGTTCGCCCAGCTCGCGGCCGACCGCAAGTTCCTGCGGCGCCTGCAGGACATCCACGACGACCTCACCGACTACCTGACCCGGCCGCGCTGGTACCAGAACCAGCCCGACGACCTGCCGGCCTCGATCGGCTACTTCTCGCCGGAGTTCGGCATCACCGAGGTGCTGCCGCAGTACTCCGGCGGCCTCGGCATCCTGGCCGGCGACCACCTCAAGGCGGCCAGCGACCTCGGCGTGCCGATCATCGGCGTCGGCCTGCTCTACGGCGCGGGCTACTTCCGGCAGACGCTCTCGCGCGACGGGTGGCAGCTCGAGCACTATCCGTCCCTCGACCCGCAGGGCCTGCCGGTCACCGCGCTCGAGAACGCCGACGGCACGCCCGCGCGGGTGGCCATCGCGCTGCCCGACTCGCGCACCCTGCACGCGCAGATCTGGGTGGCGCAGGTGGGCCGGGTGCCACTGCTGCTGCTCGACAGCAACATCGAGGAGAACGACGTCGACGCCCGGCAGGTCACCGACCGCCTCTACGGCGGCGGCAAGGAGCACCGCCTCGAGCAGGAGCTGCTGCTCGGCGTCGGCGGGGTCCGCGCCATCCGGGCCTACTGCGCGGCCACCGGCGCCGCGGCGCCGTCGGTCTTCCACACCAACGAGGGCCATGCCGGCTTCCTCGGTGTGGAGCGCATCCGCGAGATCGTCGAGGGCGACGGGCTGACCTTCGACGAGGCGCTGCGCGCGGTGCGCGCGGGCACCGTGTTCACCACGCACACGCCGGTGCCGGCGGGCATCGACCGCTTCGACCGCGACCTCGTGGCCGCCCACCTCGGCGGCATGGCGCCGCTGCCGCCCGAGCGCATCCTCGCGCTCGGCGCGGAGCAGGACGCCACGATCTTCAACATGGCCCACATGGGGCTGCGACTGGGCCAGCGCGCCAACGGCGTGTCGTTGCTCCACGGCGAGGTCAGCCGCGAGATGTTCGCCGACCTGTGGCCGGGCTTCGACGTCAGCGAGGTGCCCATCACCTCGGTGACCAACGGCGTGCACGCGCCCACGTGGATGTCGCGCGACATCATCGAGATCGCCGAGCGCGAGGTGGGCAGCACGGCGCTGGACAGCGGCGACGGCTGGGAGGCCATCGACAGGGTGGGCGACGCCGAGCTGTGGAAGGTGCGCAACGTGCTGCGCGGCCGGCTCGTCGAGGAGATCCGCCGCCGGGTGCACGAGTCGTCGCTCACCCGCGGGATGGCGCCGGCCGAGATCGGGTGGACGGCCACCGCGTTCGACCCCGGCGTGCTCACCATCGGCTTCGCCCGGCGGGTGCCCTCGTACAAGCGGCTGACGCTCATGCTGCGCGACCCGGAACGGCTGCGCCGCCTGCTGCTCGACCCGGAACGGCCGGTGCAGATCGTCATCGCCGGCAAGAGCCACCCGGCCGACGACGGCGGCAAGCAGCTCATCGCGCAGATGGTGCGCTTCGCCGACGACCCCGCCGTGCGGCACCGCATCACCTTCCTGCCCGACTACGACATCGGCATGGCGCGCTACCTCTACTGGGGCGTCGACGTCTGGCTCAACAATCCGCTGCGCCCGCTCGAGGCGTGCGGCACGTCGGGCATGAAGGCGGCGCTGAACGGCGCGCTCAACCTGTCCATCCTCGACGGCTGGTGGGACGAGTGGTTCGACGGTGACAACGGCTGGGCCATCCCGTCGGCCGACGGCCTCGCCGATCCCGACCGGCGCGACGACCTGGAGGCCGGCGCGCTCTACGACCTGATCGAGAAGAACGTCGCGACCCGCTTCTACGACCGCGGCGCCGACGGCGTGCCCACCCGGTGGGTGCAGATGGTGCGCCACACGCTGAAGTCGCTGGGGCCGAAGGTGCTGGCCACGCGCATGGTGGCCGAGTACGTGCGCCGGTTGTACGCCCCGGCCGCCGCCGCGTCGGACCGGATGGTCGCCGACGATTTCGCCGCCGCGCGGTCGCTGGCGGCGTGGGTCGATCGGGTCGACACGGCCTGGTCGGGCGTGGCCGTGCTGCACGTCGAGTCGCAGCTGTCGGGCACCGGCGACGCGCAGGTGGGGGACACGCTGACGCTGCGCGCGGAGGTGGCGCTCGGGGGTCTCGAGCCGAAGGACGTCGCCGTCGAGGCCGTGTACGGCGCGGTCGACGCCGAGGACCAGATGGTCGGCATCGACCGCGCGACCCTGCAGCCGGTCGGGCCCGCCGACGGCACCAGCCGCTACGAGGGCGACGTGCCGCTGCGGCGCACCGGCGGCTTCGGCTACACGGTGCGCGTGCTGCCCCGCAACGACCTGCTGGCCGACCCGGCCGAACTGGGCGTCGTCGCCGGCGCCTGACCGGTCAGGCGGGCAGCGGGCCGACGTCGACGACGCTGATCACCGGCTCACCGACGTCGTCGCTGGCGGCGAGGTCGACCTCGGCGCGGATGGCCCAGTCGTGGTCCTGCTCGGGGTCGTCGAACACCTGGCGCACGCGCCACAGCCCGTTCTCGCGCTCGACGTGCAGCAGCGCCGGATTGCGCGCGTCGGCGCCGGTCCCCATGCGGTCGTACTCGGCGAAATAGCCCTCGATCGCCTCGGCCCAACGCGTCGCGTCCCAGCCCGCGTCGGCGTCCAGGCGACCGAGCTCGTCGCTGCGGCGCAGCGCCGCCAGCTCCACACGCCGGAACAACGCGTTGCGGATCAGCACCGTGAACGCGCGCATGTTGCCGGTCAGCGTGGTCGGGGCGCGCACGTCGGGGGCGGAGGCCGACGCGTCGGTGCCCGCGGTCAGCGCCTCCCACTCGTCGAGCAGGCTGGAGTCGACCTGCCGCACCAGCGCGCCCAGCCACTCGGTGATGTCGACGAGCGTCTCGGTCTGCGCCGCGTCCGGCACGCCCGAGCGCAGCGCGCGATAGGCGTCGGACAGGTAGCGCAGCACGAGCCCCTCACTGCGCGTCAGCCCGTAGAAGGCGACGTACTCGGTGAAGGTCATCGCGCGCTCCCACATGTCGCGCACGACCGACTTGGGTGACAGGTCGTCCTCGGACAGCCACGGGTGCGTCTGGCGGTAGATCGCGAACGCGCCGGTGAGCAGCTCGTCGAGCGGCTTGGGGTGGGTGACCTCCTCGAGCAGCTCCATTCGCTCGTCGTAGTCGATGCCGTCGGCCTTCAGCTGCGCCACGGCCTCGCCGCGCGCCCGGTACCGCTGGGCCGAGAGCACCTGGCGCGGGTCGTCGAGCGTGGCTTCGAGCACCGAGACGACGTCGAGGGCGTAGGCCTCGGACTCGCGGTCGAGCAGGTCGAGGGCGGCGAGCGCGAACGTCGACAGCGGCTGGTTCTGCGCGAAGTTCAGCGGCAGGTCGGCGGTGAGGCGCACGGTGCGGCCGAGCTCGTCGGGCTCGGCCAGCCGCTCGATGACGCCGGCGGCGAGCAGCGAGCGGTACGCGCGGATGGCCGCCCGCACCTGCCGCCGCTTGGCCGCGGGCGGGCTGTGATTGTTCATGATCAGGGCCCGCATGGCCGCGAACGCGTCGCCGGGCCGGGCGATCACGTTGAGCACCATCCCCGTGGTGACGTCGAACTGCGGCACGAGCGGTTCGGGCGGGGCGCTGACGATGCGCTCGTGGGTGTTGCGGCTCCACGACACGAACCCCTCGGGGGGCCTCTTGCGCACGATCCGGCGCAGCTTCTTCGGGTCGTCACCGGCCCTGGCCACCAGTTTGGCGTTCTCCACCTCGTGCTCTGGCGCTTGCACGACCACGGTGCCGGCGGTGTCGAAACCGGCCCGGCCGGCGCGGCCGGAGATCTGGTGGAACTCGCGCGCCTGCAGCTGGCGCTGCCGCTGGCCGTCGTACTTGCTCAGCGCGGCGAAGACCACGGTGCGGATCGGCACGTTGATGCCCACGCCCAGCGTGTCGGTACCGCAGATGACCTTGAGCAGGCCGGCCTGGGCCAGCTGCTCGACGAGGCGGCGGTACTTGGGCAGCATGCCGGCGTGGTGCACGCCGATGCCGTGGCGGACCAGGCGGGACAGCACCTTGCCGAAACCGGCGGTGAACCGGAACGCGCCGATCGTCTCGGCGATCGTGTCGCGCTCGGCCCGGGTGGCCACGTTCATGCTGGTCAGGGCCTGCGCGTGCTCCAGGGCCGCGACCTGGGTGAAGTGGACGACGTAGATCGGCGCCTGGCCGCCGGCCAGCAGGTCGCTGATCGTCTCGTGCAGCGGCGTCGTCTCGTAGTAGTGGTGCAGCGGCACCGGCCGCTCGACGCCGGTGACGGTGGCGGTGTCGCGCTCGGTACGGCGGGTCACGTCGGCGGCGAGATCGGCGACGTCGCCGAGCGTGGCCGACATGAGCAGGAACTGGGCGCGCGGCAGTTCGAGCAGCGGCACCTGCCACGCCCACCCCCGGTCAGGATCGGCGTAGTAGTGGAACTCGTCCATGATCACGACGTCGAGGTCGCTGGCCGCGCCGGTGCGCAGCGCGATGTTGGCGAGCACCTCGGCCGTGCAGCACAGGATCGGCGCGTCCGGGTTCACGGCGGCGTCGCCGGTCATCATGCCGACCGAGGCCGACCCGAACACCTGGCACAGGGCGAAGAACTTCTCGCTGACCAGCGCCTTGATCGGCGCCGTGTAGACCGACCGGCGCCCGGCGACGAGCGCGGCGAAGTGGGCGGCGACCGCCACCAGCGACTTGCCCGACCCGGTGGGCGTGGACAGCACGACGTTGTTGCCGGTGAGCAGTTCGAGCACGGCCTCGTCCTGCGCCGGGTACAGCGTGATGCCCTGCCCCTCGACCCAGCCGGTGAACGCCGCGTAGACGGCGTCGGGGTCGGTGGGGTCGGCACCGGCGAGCACGCCCGGCCCGAGGGCGGGGTCGTTGACGAGGGCGCGCGGTGGGCTGGTCATGACGGGCCCGACTCTGCCAGTCCGGCGTGTACGGCGCTGGCGAGGGGACCGGCGCGCGCCTAGTGTGCGGCCCATGACAGTGAAGCTGGTCGTCCTCTATACCCAGCCCGACGATGCCGACGCGTTCGACGAGCACTACCTCGGCGTGCACGGCCCGCTGGTCGACACGATCCCGGGGCTCGAACGCTGGGAAGGCGCGCGCTTCGTCGCCGCCGCGGACGGTGGCGAGCAGACCTACCACCGCATGGCCGAGCTGTGGTTCACCGACCAGGCTGCGCTCGAGGCCGCGCTCGCCAGCGACGAGGGCAAGCAGACGGCCGGCGACTACCAGCAGATCGCGCCGCCCGGTTCGCGAATGTTCGTCGCCGCCGTGGACTGAGGTCTTACGCCGGTTCGCCGCAATCGGCGTCGTCCGGTTCGCACACCCAGGCGGCGAAGACGGGCAGGCCGCGCCACGGCCCGTCGACGGCGTCGGTCGTGGCCACGACCGCGTACGGGTGGCCGTAGGTGAGCTCGGCGGTGCGGTACGGGCCGGGTGGGGGCGCGACGGGCGCGCCCGACGGTGACGCCAGCACGGTGACGGCGGCCGCCTCGAAGCCGGTGCGCGTGTACGCCGCCGTGGCCGCCTGCACCGCCTCGACCGGACCGGTGACCCCGGCCGCGCCCATCAGGGCGCGGGCCGCGAGGTCGAAGCCGAGGCCCGGCACGGCGAGCAGGTCGTGGCGGCTGCCGGCGTGCCAGGCGGGCAGCACGGTCTCGACGTGCTCACCGCGGTTCGGCTCCTGCGTCTCGGTGATCGTCCACAGCGCGGTGGTGCCCAGGGGCAGGTCGAACAGCGACACCGTGTGCTGCGTGCGCTCGGCCCACGAGGCCGTGGCCACGGCGTGGGCGGCGGCGAGCACGTCGGCGCGGGGCACGGTGTGCTCGGCGATCACCGAGGTGACCGACAGCCCGTCGGCGCGGGCGGTGTGCGTGGCCACGAGGCCGGCCTGCTCGGTGCGCCACACGGCGCCGTTGCCGGCGTGCAGCACGTGCCGGAGTCGCTCACCCCACGGGCCGGGCAACCGGCCGCCCTCGACGACGCCGAACGGGACGGGCCAGGTGACCTTCGTGGCGAGGGTCGACACGAGCGTGATCAACGCGCCGGTGAGGTCGACGGGGAAGCGCTCGATCAGGCCGAGTGTGTGCCGTCGGGTCCAGGCGTCGGCGGCGGCCTGGTCGGGCATCGCCCCGTACTCCACCGCGGTGGGTGCCGCGGCCAGCCAATCGCGCAGCCCCGGGTAGTCGGTGTGGGTCCAGGCGGCGAGGGCAGCGGCCACCGCCGGGTGCGGGTGGGCGAGCAGGCCGGCCAGCAGATCGTGTGCGGTGGCGACGTCGGTGCCGAGTGCGTCCTCCAGCGCGGGCCGCTCGTAACCGGTGGCGACCGGGCCGGCGAGGGCGAGCACCAGCCAGGCCCCCAGGGGCGAGCCGACGCCGTGCCGGCCGTCGGCGTCGAGCGCGGCGAACCGCCGCGCGTAACGGTTGATCAACTCCGGTGCGGGCACCGGCCCAGCCTCGCACGGCCGGTCCGCGCCCGGCCCGCGGTACGCGATGCGTACGCGGAAAAGGTGACCGCGCCCGACGCGGCTGACACCCTGGGGTCATGACCGCAGGTGCCGGGCCGCACAGGTTCGACCGCATCGCCGCCGCCCGCGACTATCCGGGCCCGCCGGTGCCGGCCAATCACGTCGAGCCGGTGCCGCGCCGGGTCCGGGGCTACCTCGGGGGCGAGGTCGTGCTCGACACGACCCGTGCGCGCTACGTGTGGGAGTGGCCGTTCTACCCGCAGCACTACGTGCCGCTGGCCGACGTCGACGCACGCCTGCTCGTGGACGAGGCGGCGACGCGGGCCACCGAACGCGGGACGGCGCGGGTGCACGGGCTGCGGGCGGGTGGTGGGCTCGAGCGGCCGGCCTCGGTGCTGGTCTTCGGTGACGACGCGATCGACGGTGTCGCCGGCACCGTGCGCGTCGACTTCGCCGCCCTCGACGCGTGGTTCGAGGAGGACGAACCGATCTTCGTCCATCCGCGCAACCCGTACGTGCGGGTGGACGCGGTGCGCTCGCACCGCCACGTGCAGGTATCGGTGGCCGGCGTGCCGCTGGCCGACAGCTCGTCGCCGGTGCTGGTGTTCGAGACCGGCCTGCCGACGCGCTACTACCTCGACCGCACCGACGTCGCTTTCGAGCATCTGGTGCCGAGCGACACGGTCACCGCCTGCCCGTACAAGGGCCGCACCACCGGCTACTGGTCGGTGCGGGTGGGCGGCGCGGTGGCGGACGGGCACCGCGACCTCGCGTGGAGCTACGACTTCCCGACCCGCGAGCTGGCCCCCGTCGCCGGCCTGGTGTGCTTCTACAACGAGAAGGTCGACATCGTCCTGGACGGGCAGTCGATGCCCCGCCCGGCGACGCACTTCTCCTGAGCACGCCGACGGCACCCGCTCGCTCGACCCGGTCAGGAATCGAGAAGCAGCGCGGCACTGCCGGAACCTAGCCTTTCACCAACGGGGCACCACCACCTCCGGCCCGGGAAGTCACGAGAGAGGAAGGGCGAGATGCCGACGAACACGGACAAGGCGAAGTCCGACGGCTTCACTGCGCAGGAGCGAGCCGCGATGAAGGAGCGCGCGGCCGAGCTGCGCGCCGAGGGCAAGAAGGGCGCCAAGAAGGCCGACGGGCTGCAGGCGGTCCTGGACAAGATCGCGGAGATGGCGCCGGCGGACCGCGACCTCGCCGAACGGGTGCACGTGACGGTGACCGCGGCCGCGCCCGACCTGTCGCCCAAGACCTGGTACGGCATGCCCGCCTACGCGAACGCGGACGGCAAGATCGTCCTCTTCTTCCAGGACTCGGGCAAGTTCGGCTACCGCTACTCCACGGTCGGCTTCCAGGACGCCGCGCACCTCGACGACGGCGACCTGTGGCCGGTGGCGTACGCGCTCGCGCAGTGGAGCCCGAAGGTGGCGAAGGAGCTCACCAGGCTGGTGCAGGCCGCCGTCTCCTGACCGCGCCGAGCCTCCGTCGGACCGCCGCAGACCTACAGTATGTATTGACAGGCATATAACCATTCAGGCATGCTTCGTGCTGTGCCCGACCTGCTGGAAGTCATCGCGGAGCCGCGCCGGCGGCGCATCCTCGACGCCCTCGCCGCGGGGGAGTCGTCGGTGGGGTTGCTGGTCGAGCAGCTCGGCAGCAGCCAGCCGCTGGTGTCCAAGCACCTGCGCATCCTGCGCGAGGCCGGTCTCGTCGACGTCCGGGTGGCCGGCCAACGCCGGCTCTACCGGGTGCGCCCCGACCCGCTCAAGGACCTCGACGCGTGGCTCGAGCCGTACCGGCGGATGTGGCGCGCCAGCCTCGACCGCCTCGAGACGAAGCTGACCGAAGGAGAGGCCGATGACTGAAGCTACGTTGATCTCGACCGGCGCGAAAGCGGTCCTGCGCTTCGAGCGCTTCCTCCCGCGCCCGCTCGACGAGGTGTGGCGGGCCGTCACCGATCCCGTCGAGCTGCGCGGCTGGTTCCCGACGCGGATCGAGATCGAGCGCTGGGAGACGGGTGCCGACCTCGTCCACCATTTCGACGGCCAACCCTTTGCGCCGTTGCCCGGCACGGTCATCGAGTGCGACCCGCCGCGTCGGCTGGTCTTCACCTGGGGCGACGACACGATCGGTTTCGAGCTGTCGACGGCCGAGGGCGGCACGATCTTCGTCCTGACCGAGGAGCTCGGCGTCGAGAAGGCCGCTCGCAACGCCGCCGGATGGGAGGAGTGCCTCGCGCGGCTGGTCGGCGACGGCACCGGGGAGAACTGGGCGAGTCGGTTCGAGCACTACAGCGACGTCTTCGCGCCCGTGCTCGGCGCGCAGGAGAGCCCACCCACCGGCTCCGTGGCCTGACCGAGCGCGCGCTCAGCTCGCCGGTCGGCGACCGCCGTAGGAGTCGATCAGCGCGGTCACGACCGCGTCCGCGTCCGCGTCGGCCACGTCGGCCGGATACGCGGGCAGCAGGTCGTCCCAGACGACCAGCCACGACCCGAGCAGCTGCGGCTGCCCCTCGGGACGCGCGAAGAACCACACGTGCAGGTGCGCGCCGCCGTCGCCGATGCGGTACACGTGGGCGCGGGCGATGTGCGCCAGCGCCTCGACGTGGCGGGCGATGTGCGTCGTCAGGACGCCGAGTTCGGCGGCGCGCTCGTCGGGCAGGTCGGCCAGGTCGTGATGCTCGCGCGGGTGCAGCATGAGGGCGAGCGGCACGCCGACGCCCGCGATACGGGACAGGCGCCAGTGCTCGTCGAGCCACAGGCCCTGGTCACGGCGCGCGCAGGCCGAGCACTCGGCCGGGTCGACGCCGTGCCGCGCCGGCTCCGGGAGAAGCGGCCGACGCAGCGCGGACACCCGCAACCCCTCCTGCTCGAACGGGGTGATCTCCCATTCGGTCATGCGCGCCAGGGGCAAGCGGTGCTCGTCGTCGGCGGCCGCGAGAGCGTGCTCGTAGAACCGGTCGGGAGAAAGCGCCATACGGCGCACCCTATGCACGCCTTCGGGCCGTAACGTCGATGCATGAGCGTCGATCTGTTCGCCGGTGTGCCTGTCAGTGACTACCGGCGTGCGCTGGAGTGGTACGAGCGGCTGCTGGGTGGTCCGCCGGCCTTCTTCCCGAACTCAATTGAAGCCGTGTGGGAGCTGGCCGAGCACCGCTACCTCTACATCGTCGAGATGCCAGACCGCGCCGGGCACGCGGTGCACACCGCGTTCGTGAGCGACCTCGACCAGCGTGTCGCCGGCGCCGCGGCCCGCGGCATCGACCCCGCCGAGCAGGAGACCTACGACAACGGGGTGCGCAAGGTGACCTACCACGACGCCGACGGCAACGAATTCGGCTTCGGCGGCGCGGGCACCGGCTGACGCCGGCTCAGTCGCGCAGGCGGGCGACGAGCTCGATCTCCACGGCCGTGCCGAAGGGCAGCTCGGCCATGCCGACGGCGCTGCGCGCGTGCCGGCCGCGCTCGCCGAACACCTCGACGAGCAGGTCCGAGCACCCGTTGATCACCGCCGGCATCCGGTCGAATCCGGGGGCCACGTTGACCATGCCGAACACCTTGACGATGCGGTCGACGGCGTCGAGACCGCCGCGCTCGGCCAGCACCGACTGCAGCGTGGCGAGGATCGACAGGCCGGTGAGCCGCGCCGCCTCGCGTCCGGCGTCGAGATCGAGGTCGGCCCCGACCTTGCCGCACGCCATGGAATCACCGTCCACCGGGCCGTGACCGCTGACGTAGCACCAACCGTCGAGCACCTGCGCGCCGACGTAGTTGCCGGCCGGCGCGAACACCGGTGGCAGCTCGATACCCAGCGACGTGAGGCGGTCGGCGATGCTCATGCCCCACGGTCTATCACGACCGACGCCGGCGGCACGGCGGCGCGGAGCCGCCGGCGCACCGTAGGCTCGGCCCGACGGGTGAAGACCATCGCCCAGGCGCGCCCGAGCGCGACACCGCGACCGCCGCGCGCGCCGGCCCGGTCGGCCTGCACTCACCGCTCCTCGAGGAAGATGTCCGTGCCGCAGACCGCGTCGCCGAACCCGCTGGGCCGCCTGCCTGCGTGGTCGGATCGCCTGCTCGCCGCGGCCCGGGCCGGCGGCGAGGCCGTCCCGGCCGCCGTCGCCGCCGCCCGCGAGTACGGCGCGCGGCTCCCACAGCCCGGCCGGCAGACCGCGACGCGCTGGGCCGTGTTCGCCGCGGTGGCGGCGGTGGACCTCACCCCAGCGCGCGTCCTCGAGGCGCACGCCGATGCCCTCGCGATCCTCGCCGAGGCGGGGCAGACGCCCGGGCCGGAGTCGGCGTGGGGCGTGTTCGCGGCCGAGGCCCCCGATGCGCGCCTGGAGGCCACCGTCGACAGCGACGGCCGCACCGCGACGCTCGACGGCGTCAAGCCGTGGTGCTCGGTGGCCGCCGACCTCGACGCCGCCCTGGTCACCGCCCACACCCCGAAGGGGCGGCAGCTGTTCCGTGTCGACCTGCGCCAGGCTTCGGTCACCGCGCAGCCGGCGGACGGGTGGGTCGCCCGCGGGCTGCGCACGGTCACCAGCACGCCGGTGGCCTTCGCCGCCACACCGGCGCAGGCCGTCGGGCCACCCGGCTGGTACCTCGTCCGCCCCGGGTTCGCGTGGGGCGGCATCGGCGTCGCTGCCTGCTGGTTCGGCGCGGCCGGCGAACTGCTCGCCGCGGTGCGGCAGCGCGCGGCCGGGCGCGACAGCGATCTCGACCGCCTGCAGCTCGGCACCGCCGACGTCGCCCTGCACGCGGCGGGGGCCGTCCTGCGTGAGGCGGCCGCCACGATCGATTCCGGGGGCGCCACCCGTCGCGACGGTGAGGTGTTGGCGCTGCGGGCGCGCTCGGTCGTGGCCGACGCCGTCGAACAGGTGCTGCGGTGCGCGGCCCATGCGCTGGGGCCGGCGCCGCTCGTGTTCGACGCCGCGCACGCCGCGCGGGTGGCCGACCTGCAGGTGTACGTGCGCCAGCACCACGCCGAACGCGACCTCGCCGCGCTCGGCGGGCTGCTGACCGAGGACGCACAGTGAGCTGCGGGTGGTGAGCGTCGTGTTCGACCATCGCCACGGGGGGACGGCCGCCGCAGCCTGGCAGGACGCCGGCCTGGCCCGGCTGCCGGCCGTGCGCGCGGTCGCGGGCCGCCTCGTCGTGCTCGCCGCCCACCCGGACGACGAGACCCTCGGCGCCGGTGGGCTGATCGCCGCGGCCGCGCGCGCCGGCGCCACGGTGACGGTGCTGATCGCGACCGACGGCGCCGCGTCGCATCCCGACTCGCCGACGTACCGACCCGACGAACTCGCCGCCCTCCGCCGCCGCGAGGTGACGGCCGCGGTGGCCCACCTGGCTCCGCGCGCCGACCTGCGCCTGCTCGACCTGCCCGACGGCCGCCTCGCCGAGCACGCCGGTGCCCTCGAGGACGCCCTTGATGACGCCCTTGATGACGCCCTCGATGCCGCCCTCGCGATCGAGGCGCCGGCCGGCGCCGCGGCCGGCCCGGTCCTGCTGGCCACGCCGTGGCGCGGCGACCGCCACCCCGACCACGAGGCGTGTGCGCTGGCGGCGCAGCGTGCCGCCGGGCGGCTCGACGCGCAGCACTGGCAGTTCCCGATCTGGGCCTGGCACTGGGGCGACCCGCACGGCGCCGACCTGCCGTGGTCGCGCCTGCACCGCCTGCCGCTCGACCCCGCCGACCTGGCGGCCAAACGCTCGGCGCTGGCCGAGCACGTCAGCCAGCACCGCCCGCTGTCCGAACGGCCCGGCGACGAGCCGGTGCTGACCGCGGGCATGCTCGAGCATTTCGACCGGTCCGAGGAGTACTTCGTGCTCCCGGCGCCCGCGAGCCGCGGCGACTACTTCGACGAGCTCTACACCGAGGCCGACGACCCGTGGGGGCTGGCCGACCGGTTCTACGAGCGACGCAAACGCAGCGCGCTGCTGGCGGCGCTGCCGCGCGAGCAGTTCCGCCGCACCTTCGAGCCGGGGTGCGCCACCGGCTTGCTCACCGAGGAGCTGGCGCGCCGCAGCCGGGAAGTGATCGCCTGGGACGGTGCCGAGGCGGCGGTGCACCAGGCCCGGCGCCGGGTGAGCCCGGAGCACGGCAGCCAGGTGCACGTCGAGCACGGACGGATCCCGCACCGCTGGCCCGCCGGGCCGTTCGACCTCCTGGTGCTGAGCGAGGTGGGCTACTACTGCGACGACCTCGATCTGTTGCGTCAGCGGGTTCTCGGGTCGCTGGCGCCGGACGGCGTGCTGGTGGCCTGCCACTGGCGCCGGGCCGCCCCCGATCACCCGCATACCGCGGCCGAGGTGCATGATGCGCTCGGCGCAGGCCTGCAGCACGACGTCCAGCACGTCGAGGCCGATTTCCTGCTCGACGTGTGGAGCCGGGGCGCGCCGTCGGTGGCCGAGGCCGACGGCATCCGATGATCGAGCGGATCACGGTGGTCGTGCCCGCGGCCGACGAGGAGACGACGATCGGCCCGTGCCTGGCCGCGCTGACCGTCGCCGCCGCACAGGTGCCGTGGGCCGTCCGCGTCGTCGTGGTGCTCGATGCGTGCACGGACGGCACGGCACAGGTGGTGGCGCGGGCGCCAGGGGTGGAGTCGATCACCTGCGCCGCCCGCAACGTGGGCCGGGCCCGGCGCATCGGAGCGGAGTGGGCGTTGCGGGGCGAGCGCGCTCCGGAGCAGGTGCTGCTGGCCAGTACCGACGCCGACTCGACCGTGCCCCGGCACTGGTTGGCGCACCTGCTCACCCACGCGGAGCACGCCGAACTCGTCCTCGGCACCGTGGTGCCCGACGGCGACCTGCCGCCGGCGCTCGCCCGCGTCTGGCACGAGCGGCACGTCCTGGGCGACGGCCACGGACACGTGCACGCCGCCAACCTCGCCGTCCGGGCCGACGCCTACCTCGCCGTGGGCGGGTGGCGGGCGCTGGCCAGCGGCGAGGACGTGGACCTGAGCGCCCGGGTGGCCGACGCCGGCCTGCGGGTGTGCCGCACCGGCGAGGCGCCGGTGCGCACCAGCACCCGCGCGGCCGGGCGGGCGCCCCAGGGCTTCTCGAGCTACCTGCGCGCCCTCGGTCACCGGTGATCACGTGCTCGGGGCCGCGCGGCGGCCCCCTGACTTGCGCGTGGTGATGGCGCGCCGATAGTGGTGGGGTGGACCGGGACCCCGTCGCGCTGTCGTCGGCGTCCTTCCGTGCCCTGGCCGAGGTCGCCCGCAGCGTGCACGCGAGTCTCGACCTCACCGACACCCTCGCCACGATCGCCCGCGAGGTCACCGTGGCGAGCGGCTTCGCCGTGGCCGCCGTCAACCTCGTGCGCCCGGACGGCTCGTTCGAGGTCGTGGCGGTCGAGGGCGGCCCGGAGATCCAGGCCGCGTTGTTGGGCACGACGGGCACCGCGCAGCAGTGGCAGGCGCTGCTGAGCCAGACGCGCCCGTGGGGCGAGCTGCTGTTCATCCACCACGACGACGTGATCGCCCGCGACGACTCGCTGCCCTCGTGGCGACCCGACCTCGCCGTGTCCGACGACCCCGGGATGTGGCATCCCGACGACTCGCTGTTGGCGCCGCTGACCAGCGGAACCGGCGAGTTGCTGGGCCTGCTGAGCGTGGACCTGCCGCACAACGGCCGCCTGCCCGACTCGCAACAACGCGAGATGCTCACGCTGTTCGCACACCACGCCAGCATCGCCGTGCAGCACGCCCTCATCCACCAGGAGCTGCAGGCGCGGCGTGACGAGCTGCACCACGTCGCCACCCACGATCACCTGACGGGGCTGAGCAATCGGCTGGTGCTGCGCGACCAGGCGCCGGCGCGCGCGGCGGCGCCGGGCAACCGCATCGCCGTGCTCGTCATCGATCTCGACCATTTCAAGCAGTTCAACGACGAGGCCGGCCACCTCGTCGGCGACGAGCTGCTGGCCGAGCTCGCCCACCGCATGCAGGACTGCGTGCGCGATGACGACCTGCTGGCGCGCACCGGTGGCGACGAGTTCGTCGTGGTGCTGCGCGGTCCGGGTGAGCTGCCGGTGCACGAGGTCGTCGCCCGCCTCGCCGAGGCGATCGGTGCGCCGGTGCAGGTCGGCGACCGGATCTGTCGCGTCGGCGTGAGCATCGGCGTGGCGCAGGCCGACACACCGACCGACTTCGACCGGCTGCTCGCCGCGGCCGACGCGGACATGTACCGCAGGAAGCAGGCCAACCGCACGGCGCTCACCCGTTCGTGAACGGGCGGCGCCGCCGGGTCAGAGGTGCGGCCCGAGCAGCAGCCGGTCGGGGTCGCCGAGCCGCTCGGAGGCCGTGACCGCCTGGTGCCAGTACGGGTAGAGCAGCGGCGGCCGGCTGACCCGCTCCAGCCGCGCGACCTCGTCGTCGGACAGGGTGAGCTCGGCCGCGGCCAGATTGTCCGAGAGCTGCTCGTCGGTACGCGCGCCGACGATCAGCGACGTGACGGCCGGCCGGGTGAGCAGCCAGGCCAGCGCCACCTGGGCGCCGCTGACCCCGCGGGCCGACGCGATGTCGTTGAGCACGTCGATGGTGTCGAACAGGCGGTCGGGGAAGTCGATCGGTGGCTCGCTCCAGTCGGACAGGTGACGTGAGCCCTTCGGCCCCTGCACCTGCCCGTCCGCGCCACGGGTGTACTTGCCCGACATCAGGCCACCGGCCAGCGGGCTCCAGACCAGCACGCCGAGCTGCTGGTCGACGGCGGCGGGCAGCAGTTCGTTCTCGGCGTCCCGGCCGTGCAGGGAGTAGTAGATCTGCTCGCTGGCGAAGCGCGGCAGGTGCTCGCGCTCGGCGATGCCCAGCGCCTTCATCAGCTGCCAGCCGGAGTAGTTGCTGACGCCGGCGTAGCGGATCTTCCCCTGCTGGACCAGGGTGTCCAGTGCGCCGAGCGTCTCCTCGAGCCGGGTCTGCCCGTCCCATTGGTGCAGCTGGTACAGATCGATGTGATCGGTCTGCAACCGGCGCAGGCTCGCCTCGGCACCGGTGATGATGTGGTGGCGCGACAGGCCGGCGTCGTTGGGGCCGTCGCCCATCGGGAAGCGCACCTTGGTGGCCAGCAGCCACTCGTCGCGCTCGCCCTTGATCGCCTCCCCGACGATCTGCTCGGCGGCGCCGTCGGAATAGACGTCGGCGGTGTCGATGAGGTTGACGCCCGCATCGCGGCACAGCGCGAACTGCCGCTTGGCGGTGTCGACGTCCGTGCTGCCGACGTCGGCGAACTTGTCCGACCCGCCGAAGGTCATCGTGCCCATCGTCAGGACCGACACTCGCAGGCCTGAGTTGCCCAGCTGTCTGTACTCCATGACCCCAGCGTAGGGAGGCGGGCCCGTCAGCCGGCGAGCGCCTCACCCGCCGCGCCCCGATGCAGCCGGTCGAGCAGCGCGGCCTGCTGCTCGGCCCGGTCGACCAGCCGGTCGAGGCGGGCGCCGTCGAGCCGGGAATCGGTGTGGGCCAGCCCACGCAGGGTGCGCCACGCCGACGTCTTGCCCTGCACGACCATGCGCATCATCTCCAGCTCCACCACGGTGGCCAGCGGCGATCGCCGCAGCAGCCGGCCGTTGAGCTTGAGCCGCCCGGCCCGCTCGCCCAGGACGGCGATCAACGGCTTGACCGTGCTGCGCCGCGCACCGACCGCGCCCATGATCGACTCCAGCTCGGCGTGGTCGGCGGCGACGTCGTCGGCCAGCTCGGCCAGGTCGTGGGCGGCCGGACCGTCGTGATGGGAGCCGGCCAGCCGACGGGCCAGGGCGCGCTCGCCGGTGGACAGGGCGTGGTGGTCACGCAGGTAGATGTGCAGCAGGTCGTCTCGGGTGCCCATCCGGCCACGTTAGAGGCCGGTCGACCCGCTACCGCCCGCGGACCCGGCGTCGGCCTGACATGCTGGGCCCTTGACCACCGCGACCCCGAGCCTGCCGCTGCGCCCGCGGATCGAGTCCGAGATCGGCCGCCTGCGCCACGTCGTCACGCACCGGCCCGGCCGCGAGCTGGACCGGTTGACGCCCAGCAACATCCACCGGCTGCTGTTCGACGACGTGCCCTGGGCGGCGCGAGCGCGTGATGAGCACGACGCGTTCGTGGCCGTCCTGGCCAGTCGCGGCGCCACCGTGCACCGGTTCGGCGAGCTGCTCGGCGAGGCGCTGGACACCTCCGACGGCCGGCAGTTCGTCATCGACCGGACCTGCACGCCCGAGCGGTTCGGCGAACAGATGGCCCGCACGATGCGGCGGTTGTTCGAGGACGTCGACGGGCCCACCCTCGCCGGCCTGCTCGTGGGCGGCGTGCTGAAGTCCGACATCGACGCGATCTCGGTCACCGGGCTGCGCTGGCAGGCGTTCGGCGACGACGACCTGGTGCTGCCGCCGCTGCCGAACACGCTGTTCCAGCGCGACAACTCCGCGTGGGTGGGACGGGGCGTCACCGTCAACCCCATGGCCAAGCTGGCCCGCCAGCGCGAGTCGGTGCACACCCGCGCCGTCTACCGCTACCACCCGCTGTTCCGCGACGCCGCATTCGACGTCTACTACGGCGACGACGACCGCGACCACCGCCCGGCCACGCTGGAGGGCGGCGACCTGCTGGTCGTCGCGCCGGGCGTGGTGCTGCTCGGCATGGGCGAGCGCACCACACCCTCGGCCGTCGAGCTGCTCGCCCGCCGGCTGTTCACCGCGGGGCAGGCGCACGCCGTGCTCGCCGTCGACCTGCCGCGGGCGCGGGCGATGATGCACCTGGACACCGTGCTGACGATGGTCGACGTCGCCACCTTCGTCGCGTACCCGCAGCTGCGCCTCGACGAGCTGCGCACCTGGACGATCACCCCGAGCCAGGACGAGCGCGAGCCGCTGCACGTCGAGCCGGCCGCGGCGCTGCCGCTCGCGCTCGCGCAGGTTCTCGAGGTCGACGAGGTGCGCGTCCTGCGCGCCGGCGACGATCCGCGCGCCGCCGAGCGCGAGCAGTGGTCCGACGGGAACAACTACTTCGCGCTCGAGCCCGGCGTGGTCGTCGGCTACGACCGCAACGTCGTCACCAACGCGCTGCTCGCCAAGCACGGCATCGAGGTGCTCGAGGTCTCCGGCGGCGAGCTCGGCCGCGGCCGCGGCGGTGCCCGGTGCATGACCTGCCCTGTCGTCCGCGACCCCCTCGGCGACCGTCGCTAGGTTCGGGGGATGGTGGCCGAAGGCGAACTGCTCTGGGAACCCGACGACGAGCGGGTAGCGGCGGCTGCGACGACGCGCTTCGCCCGCTGGCTGGCCGAGCACCGGGGCGTGCACACCGACGGTTACGACGAGCTGTGGCGCTGGTCGGTCGCCGACCTCGACGGCTTCTGGAGCGCCGCGGTCGAGTGGTTCGGCGTGCGCTGGAAGGACCGGCCGACCGCCGCGCTGGCCGACCGTGCGATGCCCGGCGCCCGCTGGTTCCCCGGCGGCACCCTGAACTACGCCGAGCACCTGCTCCACCCGCCGTGCGGCGTCGGCGCCGACGACCTCGCCGTGGTCTTCGCGCGAGAGGACGGCGTGACGCAGAATCTGACGTGGCGCGAGCTGCGCGAGCAGGTCGCGTCGGCGCGCGCGGCGCTGGTCGACCTCGGGGTCGGGCTGGGCGACCGGGTCGCCGCGCTGCTGCCGAACTGCCCGGCGGCGCTGGTCGCCATGCTGGCCACCGCGTCGCTCGGGGCGATCTGGTCGTCGTGCTCGCCCGACTTCGGCGCCCGCGCCGTCGCCGACCGCTTCACCCAGATCGAGCCCGCGGTGCTGTTCACCGTCGACGGCTATGTCTACGGCGGCAAGCGCTACGAGATCGGCGGCACCGTCGAGCAGCTGCTGGGCGAGCTGCCGTCGGTGCGCGGCACCGTCCTCGTGCCCTACCTCGACGAGGCCGCGACGATGGACGGCGCGCGGCGCTGGCCCGACGTGCTCGCCCGGCCCGCCACGCTCGACTTCGAGTACGTCGCCTTCGACACGCCGATGTGGGTGCTCTTCTCCTCGGGCACCACCGGGCTGCCGAAACCCATCCTGCACGGGCAGGGCGGCATCCTCGTCGAGCACCTCAAGCAGCTCACGCTGCACCTCGACCTGGGCCCGGGCGACCGGTTCTTCTGGTTCAGCACCACCGGCTGGATGATGTGGAACCTGCTGGTGTCCGGGCTCGCAGCCGGGGCGGCCGTCGTGCTCTTCGACGGCAACCCGATGCACCCGGTGCCCGACGCCCTGTGGCAGCTGGCGCAGCGCGTCGGCATCACGAGTTTCGGGGTCTCGGCGCCCTACCTGCAGGCCTGCGAGCGGGCCGGCGTGCGCCCGGCCGACCTCGACCTCCAGGCACTGCGGTCGGTCGGGTCCACCGGGGCCCCGCTGCCGCCCGAGGGCTTCGCCTGGGTCTACGCGTCGGCGAAGGCCGACGTGCTGCTGTCCTCGCTGTCTGGAGGCACCGACGTGTGTACGGCTTTCGTCGGCGCCGCGCCCACCCTGCCCGTGCGCGCCGGCGTCATCCCGTGCCGGATGCTCGGTTGCGCCGTCGAGGCCTGGTCACCGGACGGCACCGCGCTGGTGGGTGAGGTGGGCGAGTTGGTGATCACCGAGCCGATGCCGTCGATGCCGGTCGGCTTCTGGAACGACCCCGACGGGTCGCGGTTGCGTGCGGCCTACTACGAGCAGTACCCCGGCGTATGGCGACACGGGGACTGGATCAAGATCGATCACGACGGGTCGTGCGTCATCTACGGTCGCTCGGACTCCACGCTCAACCGCGGCGGGGTGCGGATGGGCACCGCGGAGTTCTACCGCGTCGTCGAAGAGCGGCCCGGCGTGCTCGACTCGCTGGTCATCGACACGTCCGCGGCCGGCGCGGGCGGGCAGCTGCTGCTCTACGTCGTCCTCGCCGACGGCACCGCACTCGACGACGTGCGCGACGACCTACGCACGGCGATCCGCAGCAACCTGTCCCCGAGACACCTCCCCGACGAGATCACCGCGATCGACGAGGTGCCCAGGACCCTGAACGGCAAGAAGTGCGAGGTGCCGGTCAAGCGGGTGCTCGCCGGGGTGCCGCTGGCCGAGGCGGTCAGCGAAGGAGCACTGAAGAACCCGGCCGCCATGCGGGCGTTCGTGACGTGACCCCCGCCCGGCGTGCCGTCGGCTCAGGCCTCGACGGCGACCGCCGGGGACGCGCTGTCAGCGCGAGCGGGCGTGGTGGCCGGCAGGGCACTGGCGGCCAGGGCGGCCTCCTGCATCTGGGCCAGGCGCTTCTTCGACGGGAACAGCAACGCCCCCATGATCGCTCCGGCGGCGAAGGTGCCGGCGCTGATGGCGAAGGCGACGGTGAAGCCGTGCGTCGCGGCGTGCGCCGCCACCCCGGAACCGAGCGCGCGGTGGCCGGCGGCGTAGTCGGCGGTCACGGTGGCCACGATCGTGCTCAGCACCGCGGTGCCGATCGACCCGCCGACCTGCTGCATGGTGCTGACCAGTGCGGCCGCGACACCCGAGTCCTGCGGCTGCACCCCGGCGGTGGCGGTGTTCATCGCCGGCGCCATGACCATGCCCATCGCGAAGCCCATGAAGATCAGCGACGGCAGCACACCGGCGACGTAGCTGGAGCTCACGTCGATCCGGCTCAGGTACAGCAGCGCGAGGCTGCCCACGGCCATGCCGATCGTGATGACGACCCGCGGCCCGAAGCGCGGCAACGTGACGATGTTGGACAGGTTCGAGCTGATCATCACGCAGGCGATCATCGGCAGGAAGGCCAGACCGGACATGACCGGGCTGAAGCCCTTGACCGACTGCAGGTAGTAGGTCAGGAAGAGGAACAGGCCGAACATCGCGAGACCGGCGATCCCTACGGCGGCGAACGCCGTCGCCCGCGAGCGGTCGGCGACGACGCGCGGCGGCAGCAGTGGCACTGCGACCCGACGCTCGACCAGCGCGAATCCACCGAGCAGTGCGGCGCCCAGCACCAGCGAAACGACGGTCACGACGGACGACCAGCCCGCGCTCTCGGCGTGCGAGAACCCGAAGACCAGACCGAACAGGCCGGCCGACGCGAGCGCCGTGCCGATCCAGTCGATGCGGGGACGGGCGGCGGGGCGTTCGTGTGTCATGTAGACCGCGGCGCCGGCCGCAGCCACGGCCGCGAAGACGACGTTGACGTACATCACCCAGCGCCACGAGAGGTACTCGGTCAGCACACCACCGAGGATGAGGCCGACCGCTCCGCCGGCCACGGCCACCGTGCCGAAGACCCCGAACGCGCGGCCCCGGTCCTTCGGGTCACGGAACGTCGTGACCAGGGTGCCCAGAGCAGCGGGAGCGAGCATCGCGCCGGCGACGCCCTGCAGCGCGCGGGAGGCGACCAGCACCCCGAACGACGGCGCGGCGCCACCGATGGCCGAGGCGACGGCGAAGGCGAACAGGCCGCCGATGAACACGCGCTTGCGGCCGAACAGGTCTCCGACGCGCCCGCCGAGCAGCAGCAGGCTGCCGAAGGCCAGCGCGTACGCGGTGACGACCCACTGGCGTTGCCCGTCGCCGAAGCCCAGGTCGGCCTGGGCCGAGGGCAGCGCGATGTTCACGACGGTCGCGTCGAGCACGACCATGAGTTGGGCGATCGACACCACCACGAGGATCAGCCAGCGGTGGTCGGACTTGCGGGCTTGTGCGGCCTTGCGATCGGCCAGCGAGCTAAGAGACATGTGCAACTTCCTGGTGCGAGTCGAGTCGGGTGCGGATGGCGGCGAGGGTCGCGGCGAACTGCTCACGTTCGCCGTCCTCGAGGCCGCCGAAGATCTGCTCCATGGCCGTCCGCTTCACGCCGACGGCCTGCGTCAGCGCGGCCCGTCCGGTCGGGGTGATCTCGACGAGCCAGGCCCGCCGGTCGTTCGGGCAGGAGCGGCGGGCGGCCAGCCCCTCGCGCTCGAGGGCGTCGAGGGTGTCGGTCACCGACCGGGGCGCGAAGCCGAGGTAGGTGGCCACGGTGGCCTGCTTCATCGGTCCGTGCTCGGCGAGCACGCCGAGCACCTTGGTCCGGGACAGCGACAGCCCCGCCTCGGTCATCACCTCGTCGACGAGCCGATGGATCCGGTGGTACAACTCGAAGAAGAGCTGACCGACCTCGATCGATGACTGCTTGGGCATGACCGCCGCTTTCCGGGATTCGGGAGCAACCTCATCATGAGGAACCTCATGAATGCCGGCAGCATTCCGATCAGTCCGGATCAACCGGTGTGGTCCGCGTCACATGCGGCGGGGTCAGACCAGTTCGATCGCGTCGGCGATCGTGTCGAGGACCTGCCCCGGGCGGTAGGGGAAGCGCTCCACGTCGGGCGCCCGGGTGGAGCCGGAGAGCACCAGCAGCGTGTCCAGCCCGGCCTCGATCCCGGCGATGATGTCGGTGTCCATCCGGTCGCCCACCATCACGGTGTTCTCCGAGTGCGCCTCGATGCGGTTGAGGGCGCTGCGCAGCATCATCGGGTTCGGCTTGCCCACGAAGTACGGCTGCCGGCCGGTGGCCGCGCTGATCAGCGCGGCCACGGCGCCGGTGGCCGGCAGCGAGCCCTCGTCGGACGGGCCGCTGACGTCGGGGTTGGTGGCGATGAACCGCGCGCCGCCCTCGATCAACCGGATGGCCCGGGTGATCGCCTCGAAGGAGTAGGTGCGCGTCTCGCCCAGCACCACGAAGTCCGGCTCGCGGTCGGTCAGGGTGTAGCCCACCTCGTGCAGCGCGGTGGTCACGCCGGCCTCGCCGATCACGTAGGCCGAACCACCGGGCAGTTGGTCGACGAGGAACGCGGCGGTGGCCAGCGCCGAGGTCCAGATGCTCTCCTCGGGGATGATCAGCCCCGCGCGGGCCAGGCGCGCCGACAGGTCGCGCGGGGTGAAGATCGAGTTGTTGGTCAGCACCAGGAAGCGGCGCTCGCGCTCGGCGAGGCGCGCCAGGAACTCCGACGCCCCCGGCACGGCGTGTTCCTCGCGCACGAGCACGCCGTCCATGTCGCTGAGCCAGCACTCCGGGGTGTTCCGCACGCCCCCAGTCTGTCAGCCTCGGCCGACCTGCAGCAGCAGTACCGACCGGGCGCGGACGGGCAGATCACCGCCGGCCGCCGGCCGGTGCGGTTCGGGCACGCCGCCGTCCTGGGCCGTGTCGATCACCGCCGAGTAGCCCGCCGCCCAAGGCGGGCCGGGCAGCCGGAACGAGCCGTCGTGGTCGTCCGCGTGCAGCAGCAGCAGGAACGACTCGTCGACGATGGTCTCTCCGCGCCGGTTGCGGTGGCGCAGGCCGCGCCCGTCGAGGTACATGCCGAGCGAGCGCAGGCCGGCGTCGTGCCAGTCGGCGTCGTCCATCTCCCGCCCGTCGGGGTGGAACCAGGCCAGGTCCTTGCAGCCGTCACCGGCGGCCACCGGCCGGCCCTCGAAGAACGCCGGCTGGCGCAGGACGGGATGCGCCCGGCGCAGGGCGAGCAGCCGGCGCACGAGCGTGAGCATGTCGGCCCGGGCCGTGCCGGCGGACCAGTCGAGCCAGGAGATCTCGTTGTCCTGCATGTAGGCGTTGTTGTTGCCGCCCTGGGTGCGCCACAACTCGTCGCCGGCCACCAGCATCGGCGCGCCGGTGGACAGCAGCAGCGTCGACAGCAGGTTGCGCACGTGGCGGCGCCGCAGCCGCTCCACCTCCGGGGGCGCGGGCTCGCCCTCCACCCCGAAGTTCACCGAGCGGTTGTCGTCGGTGCCGTCGCGGTTGGCCTCGCCGTTGGCGTCGTTGTGCTTGCGCTGGTAGCTCGCGAGATCGCGCATGGTGAAGCCGTCGTGGGCGGTGATGAAGTTGATCGACGCGATCGGCAGCCGCCCGTCGTCGCCGTAGAGGTCCGACGAGCCCGACAGCCGGGAGGCGAGGTCGCGGACCCCGCCGTCGCCGGTGGACCAGAACGTGCGCACCGAGTCGCGGTAGCGCCCGTTCCACTCCGTCCACAGGGGCGGGAACTCGCCCACCTGGTACCCGCCGGCGCCGACGTCCCACGGCTCCGCGATCAGCTTGGCCTGCGAGATGACCGGGTCCTGGTGGATTGTGTCGAAGAACGAGGACAGCTTGTCGACGTCGTGCAGCGAGCGGGCCAGCGCCGAGGCGAGGTCGAAGCGGAATCCGTCCACGTGCATCTCGGTGATCCAGTACCGCAGCGAGTCGGTGATCAATTGCAGCGGGAACGGGCGTCGCGGGTCGAAGGTGTTGCCACAGCCGGTGTAGTCGACGTAGCGCGCGGGGTCGTCGGCCAACCGGTAGTACGAGCCGTTGTCGATCCCGCGGAAGGCCAGCAGCGGGCCGTCGGGACCGCCCTCGGCGGTGTGGTTGTAGACGACGTCGAGGATGACCTCGAGGCCCGCCTTGTGCAGCGTGCGCACCATCGACTTGAACTCGCGCACCTGGTTGCCCCGCCTTGAGGCGTAGGCCTCGTGCGGGGCGAAGAAGCCCAGTGAGTTGTAGCCCCAGTAGTTGCTGGCCCCGCGTCGCTGCAGATGCGGCTCGGACACGAACTGGTGGATGGGCAGCAACTCGACGGCGGTGACGCCGAGCGAGGTGAGGTGTTCCACCGCGGCCGGGTGGGCCAGGCCGGCGTAGGTGCCGCGCAGTTCCGGCGGCACGTCCGGGTGCCGCTGGGTGAAGCCCTTGACGTGCAGTTCGTAGATGACCGTGTCCGCCCAGGAGATGCGCGGCGGCAGGTCACCGCCCCAGGGGAACGCGTCGTGCACGACCACCGAGCGCGGCACGTACGGTGCTGAGTCGAGGTCGTTGCCGGGGTAGGCGGCGTCGTGCTCGCTGAAGTCGCCCTCGAGCGCGCGGGCGTACGGGTCGACCAGCAGTTTCGCTGCGTTGTGGAACAGCCCCCGCGCCGGGTCGTACGCGCCGTCGATGCGAAAGCCGTAGCGGGTGCCCGGGCCGACGCCGGGCAGGTAGCCGTGCCACACGTGATAGGTCGACTCGTCGAGCGGGACGCGCGTCTCGTCCTCGCCGTTGAACAGGCACACGGTCACCGCCGTGGCCGTGGTCGACCACAGGGCGAAGTTGGTGCCGTCGCCGTCCCAGTGGGCGCCGAGCGGGAACGGGGTGCCGGGCCAGGCACGCTCGAGGCGCGCGACCAGCGCCGCGTTCAGCTGCTCGGGCAACACCGGTCGGACCCTAGTGGATCGTGTGCGCCGGCCGGTCCGCGCCGGATTCCCAGATTTCTCATGGAAAGCCCTCAGGGCACGCACGGGACGGGCGGGTTACCTGGGCTCATGACGACGCCCGACCCCCACGACCCGGGGCCCCACCCGCAGCTGCACCCTGCGGCCCAGCCGCACCCCGTGGCCCAGCCGCAGCCCTACGCCGTCGAACCGCAGTATCCCTACTACCACGGTTACGGCTACCAGCCCTACTGGCAGCCCGCGGCCCCGCCGCCGCGCCGCAGGCGTCGCGGCCTGATCGCCGCCGGTGCGGCCGCCGCGGTCCTCGCCGCCGGCACCGTCACCGGGATCGCGCTCACCAGCGGCGGCGGCGGCGCGCTGGCCGGTTCGGGCACCTCGCTGCTGCCGTCGGACCAGGGCGGCACCTCCGGCGGCTCCGGTACCGGCGGCTCGGGCACGGGCGGCTCGGGCACGGGCGGTTCGGGCACGGGCGGTTCGGGTACCGGCGGTAACGGCACCACGAGCGTGGGGCTGGCCACCGCGAAACAGGCGAAGGGTGTCGTCACCATCGTGTCGGTGCTCAAGTACCAGAACGCCGAGAGCGCCGGCACCGGGATGATCCTGAGCGCCAACGGCGAGATCCTCACCAACAACCACGTCGTCAACGGCGCCACGAGCATCACGGTGACCGTCGAGACCACGGGCAAGTCCTACCGCGCCGACGTCGTGGGCACCGCCCCGACCAAGGACGTCGCCGTGCTGCAGCTGCGCAACGCGTCGGGCCTGCAAACCGCGAACGTGGGCGACTCCCACGACGTCAAGGCGGGCGACTCGATCACCGGCGTCGGCAACGCCGGCGGCACCGGCACGCTGCGCGCGTCGGCCGGCAAGGTCACGGCGCTGAACCAGACCATCACCGCGAGCGACGAGAACGGCTCGTCCAGTGAACGGTTGCACGGGTTGATCGGTGTCGACGCCGACATCATCTCCGGCGACTCCGGCGGCCCGCTCTACGACGCCGCCGGCGCGATCGTCGGCATGAACACCGCGGCCTCGCAGAGCCAGGGCGGCCGGGGCAGCGTGTCCTCCGGCGGCACCAGCACCAGTGCCTACGCCATCGCGATCGACGACGCCGAGACCGTGGCCCGCCAGATCGAGTCGGGTCGGGCCAGCTCCACCGTGCACCTCGGCCTGCCGCCCTTCATCGGCGTCGGCGTCACGGACGCCGACGGGCGGGGCGCGGGCATCACCTCCGTGCTCGACGGCGGGCCCGCGGCCGACGCCGGGATCAGTGCCGGCTCGGTGGTCACCGCGGTCGGCGGCACCCGCGTCACCGACGCCGCCTCGCTCAAGGCCGCGCTCGCCCGGCACGCGGCCGGTGACACGGTGACCCTGCACTGGAATGACCAGAGCGGCGCGGCGCACAGCGCCACGGTCAGGACCATCACCGGACCGGCTGACTGACGTACCCCGTCCGGCGGGAACCTCGTCCCGTCACCCGGCGCCGCGGTGGGCAGCGACTGCCCGCCGCGGCGCCGTGCGCTTGGATGGGGGAGTGGTGGAGGTCAACCCCGATGCGGTCCTGCAGTTCGACGGCGTGAGCGTCCGGCGCGGCGCGAAGACCCTGCTCGACGCGATCGACTGGACGGTCGAGGAGGACGAGCGCTGGGCCGTGCTCGGCCCGAACGGCGCGGGGAAGACCACGCTGCTGCAGATCGCCGCGGCCCGCATGCATCCGTCCGGCGGCTCGGCGTACGTCCTCGGGGAGCGGCTCGGCGGCGTCGACGTGTTCGAGCTGCGCCCGCGCATCGGGCTGGCCAGCGCGGCGTTGGCCGACCGCATCCCGGCGCAGGAACTGGTGGCCGACGTCGTCGTCAGCGCCGGGTACTCGGTGATCGGGCGCTGGCGTGAGGACTACGGGCGCGGCGACGTGCGGCGCGCCGAGCGACTGCTCTCGCTGCTCGGTGTCGGCGGCCTGGGCGCGCGCACGTTCGGCACGCTGAGCCAGGGGGAGAAGGCGCGGGTGCAGATCGCGCGCGCGTTGATGACCGACCCCGAGCTGCTGCTGCTCGACGAGCCGGCCGCGGGCATGGACCTCGGCGGCCGCGAGGACCTGCTGCGCCGGCTGACCCGCTTCGCCGACGACCCCGGATCGCCGGCCTCGGTGCTCGTCACCCACCACGTCGAGGAGCTGCCGCCGGGCATCACCCACGCCCTGCTGCTGCGCGAGGCCAAGGTGGTCGCCTCCGGCCTGGCCCGCGACGTGCTCACCGCCGAGGCCCTGTCCGAGACCTTCGGCCTGCCGTTGGCCGTCGAGCGCCGCGCCGGCCGCTGGTACGCCCGCGCCGCCTGACGACCACTCCCGTCCCCCTTCTTGCACGCCGGTACGACCACTTTTGCGGCGCGAAACCGGTCGTACGGAGCTGAGACAAGGGGCCCCGGTGGGTCAGTGCGGGGTGAGCCGGACGACCGGGATGGTGCGCGAGGTGTTGCGCTGGTAGGCGGTGTAGCGGCCGTCGTTGGCGCGGTCGGCGAGCGCCCACAGCCGCTCTCGGTCCGGGTCGTCGCCGAGCACCGGTTGGGCGGTGACCGGGATGCGCTTCGTGCCGACCTGGATCTCGGCGTCCGGATGGGCGCGCAGGTTGTGGTACCAGCCCGGCGAGCGCGGCGCGCCGCCCATCGACGCGACGATGACGTAGTCCGCTCCGTCGCGCGCGTAGGTCAGCGCGTTCGTGCGCTGCGCGCCGGTCTTCGCGCCGGTCGTGCGCAGGATGAGGCTGCGGGTACCGAACAGGCGGTGTCCGATCCGCCCGCCGCTGCGCACGTACACCTCCTGGTGCACCTTGAGCAGCTGGATACCCAGCGCCTTGACCGCCGGCAGTTCCTCGATCGGGCCGAGCTTCATCGACGCGCACTCCCTCATGCCGCGGGCGGGCCTACACCGTAGGCTCCGGCAAGACCGCGCGACGACTGGAGGGCACTGCATGGCCGAGCTGGTACGCGTCGAGGTCGGCGACGGCTCGGGCGAGATCCCGGCCGGGGTGGCGGTCCTGCGTCTCGACCGCCCGCCGATGAACGCGCTCAACACCGCGCTGCAGGAAGAGCTGCGCGCGGCGGCGCAGCAGGTCACCCACGACTCGGCCGTGCGCGCCGTCGTGCTCTGGGGCGGGGAGAAGGTGTTCGCCGCGGGCGCCGACGTCAAGGAGTTCGCCGGCCAGGACCACGCCTACATGGTGCGCGACGCCGGCCGGCTCACGTCGTCACTCGACGCGCTGGCCCGCGTGCCCAAGCCGGTGATCGCGGCCGTCACCGGCTACGCGCTCGGCGGCGGGTGCGAGCTGGCGCTCACCGCCGACTTCCGCGTCAGCGCCGACGACGCACGGTGGGGCCAGCCCGAGATCCTGCTCGGCATCATCCCCGGCGCCGGTGGCACGCAGCGCCTGCCGCGGCTCATCGGCGCCGGCCAAGGCCAAGGACCTCATCTTCACCGGCCGGTTCGTCGAGGCCGCCGAGGCCCTCGAGATCGGCCTGGTGGACGCCGTCGTGCCCAAGGACCAGGTGTACGCCACGGCGCTGGGAATGGCGGCCAAGTTCGCCAAGGGCCCGGCGCTCGCCCTGGGCGCGGCGAAGGCGGCCATCGACCAGGGGCTCGACGGCGACCTCGGCAACGGCCTGCGCCTCGAGTCGCAGCTGTTCGCCTCGCTGTTCGCCACCGAGGACCGGCGCGTCGGCATGCAGTCGTTCCTCGAGGACGGTCCGGGCAAGGCGCGCTTCACGTGAGTGCGCCGAACCCGCATGCGACGGCCGAGCAGATCGAGGCGGCCTGGACGGACAAGAAGCTGGCCAACGTCCTGTACCACGACTGGGAGGCCGGCACCTACGACGAGAAGTGGTCGATCTCGTTCGACCAGCGGTGCATCGACTACGCGCGGGACCGCTTCGTGCACGTCGCCGGCGACGCCGGCTGGCCGTACGCCCGCTCGCTCGAACTCGGCTGCGGCACCGGGTTCTTCACGCTCAACCTCAAGCTGGCCGGCGTGATCGACGAGGCGGCGGTCACCGACCTGAGCCCGGGCATGGTCGAGGTCGCGCAGCGCAACGCGCGCGGGCTCGGCTTCGAGGTCGACGGCCGGGTGGCCGACGCCGAGACCCTGCCCTTCGACGACGCGTCGTTCGACATCGTCATCGGTCACGCCGTGCTGCACCACATCCCCGACCTCGACCGCGCGTTCGCCGAGATCCTGCGCGTGCTGCGTCCCGGCGGGCGGTTCGTGTTCGCCGGCGAGCCGACGCGGCACGGCGACTACCTGGCCCGGCGGCTGTCGCGGTTCACCTGGTGGGCGGCCACCCGCGCCACCCGCCTGCCGCCGCTGGCCGGCTGGCGCCGCCCGCAGGCGGAGCTGGACGAGTCGTCGCGGGCGGCCGCGCTCGAGGCCGTCGTCGACATCCACACGTTCGTGCCCGACGAACTCGAGGCGCTGGCCCGCAACAACGGGGCCGCCGGCGTGCGGGTCACCACGTCCGAGCTGCTCGCGTCGTGGTTCGGCTGGCCGGTGCGCACGTTCGAGTGCGCCGTACCGCCGGGCAAGCTCGGCCTGCGCTGGGCGAACTTCGCGCTGCGCGGGTGGCAGCGGCTGCTACGCCTCGACGAGCGGCTCGAGGGCGTCGTCCCGCGCGGGCTGTTCTACAACGCCGAGATCACCGGCACGAAGCCCTGACCGTGTCGGCCATCGTCCTCTTCGACCTCGACGGGACACTGTCGGACTCCGAGCCGGGCATCCTCGCCGCGCTCCGGCACGCCTTCGCGGTCACCGGGTTCCCGCCGCTGGACGAGCGCACCGAACGCACCCTGCTCGGGCCGCCGTTCTACGAGTCGCTGCCGCCATTGCTCGGCGGCACGGACCGGCTGCACGACGTCATCGAGGCCTACCGGGCGCACTACGTCACCGGCGGCGCCATGTTCGACACCGTCGCCTACGACGGGGTGCGCGAGGTGCTGGCCTCGGCCCGCTCGGCCGGGATGCGGCTCGCGGTGGCCACCAGCAAGCCCGAGATCTACGCGGTGCCGGTGGTGAAGCACCTGGGTCTCGCGGACTTCTTCGAGACCGTCGGCGGCGACGACCCCGACGGCTCGCTGCCGAGCAAGGCGCTGGTGATCGGCAAGGTGCTCGCGCGGTTGGGTGAGCCCGACCCGCGTGACGTGGTCATGGTCGGCGACCGCGAGCACGACGTGTACGGCGCCCGCGAGCACGGCTTGCGCTGCATCGGCGCGGGCTGGGGCTACGGGGCGCCGGGGGAGCTGCAGCGCGCGGGCGCCGAGCCGGTCTGCCCCCGACCGCGTGACCTGCTCGCCGTTCTGGGTCTCGACGGGGACAGCGGTGCTGCAGCGTCGTGACACCCGGCTGGCCGGCGCGCGGTTCCTGACCCCGGCGTCGCTGCGCTGGGTGATCCGGCACCGGGCGTGGACCCCGTGGTACCTGGTTCGGTACTGGCGCTTCCTGCGCTTCAAGCTGGCCAACCGGCACGTGATCACCCGCGGCTTCGTGTTCCTCGACCGCGGCGTCGAGCTCTACGCCCGCCGCGGCTACGGCCGGCTGGTGCTGGGCCGCTGGATTCACCTTGGCGCGAACACCGCGCTGCGCTGCCACGAAGGCACCCTCAGCGTCGGCGACAAGAGCGTGCTCGGGCGCAACAATTCGATCAACTGTTACCTCGACGTCGAGATCGGCGCGGCGGCGCTGTTCGCCGACGACATCTTCATCTCCGACTTCGACCACAAGTTCGCCGACCTCGACCGGCCGATCAAGGACCAGGGCATCGCCAAGTCGCGGGTGCGGGTCGAACCCGACGTGTGGATCGGCACCAAGGTGACGGTGACCCGAGGCGTCGTCATCGGCACGGGCACGGTGGTCGGCGCCAACGCCGTCGTGACGCACGACCTGCCACCCTGCAGCGTGGCGGTGGGCGTGCCCGCCCGCGTCATCAAGGACCGCCGCCGCCGCTCGTGAGGCGGCGGCCGGCCCCGGCGCGGTCAGCCGGGCGAGCCGAACGCGCAGAGGTGGATGGGTGTGGCGTGCGCGGGGTCGAGCGCGTTCTCGACGAGGTGCCACACGTTGAGGTCGTAGGCCTCGCCGATGTGGCCGACCGGGTCGAGCGGGCAGGCGTCCTGCACGTACTCGTCGGTGACACCGGGCTCGGTCACGAAGGCCGTCGCCGACGGCGTGACCAGCTCGTCGTACTTGGACGTGATCACCGTGTAGCGCACGCCGGGCTGTGCGATGGGCCCGGCGTCGACGCCGGCGCCGTGCCCGACGACCTGCTCGGCCGCGTGTTCGGCCTCATCGCCGGCGACGTGCTGGCCCACGCCGGCACCGGGACGCCGCGGGGGCCGCGCTCCGGATAGGGTCGGCGGCCGTGACCGACCTCGACCGCACCTCGCGCCCGGCGCGGGCCTGGACCGACGAGGCGGTGCGCCGGGTGGCGGCCGACGCCAACCGCTCCGCCGACACACACCTCGTCGCGCTGGACCTGCCCGCGTTCCCCGAGGTCGACCTGTACCTCAAGGACGAGTCGACGCATCCCACCGGCTCGCTCAAGCACCGGCTGGCCCGATCGCTGTTCCTCTACGCCCTGTGCAACGGCGAGATCGGCGACGGCACCACGGTGGTCGACGCGTCGTCGGGCTCGACGGCGATCAGCGAGGCCTACTTCGCCCGGCTGCTCGGCCTGCGGTTCGTGGCCGTGATGCCCCGCTCGACCAGCGCCGAGAAAGTGACGCTGATCGAGCGGGAGGGCGCGCGCTGCCACTTCGTCGACGACGCGTCGGAGGTGTACGCGGTGGCGGCGCGGCTGGCCGACGAGTGCGGCGGTCACTACCTGGACCAGTTCACCTACGCCGAGCGGGCCACCGACTGGCGGGGCAACAACAACATCGCCGAATCGATCTTCGAGCAGTTGAGCCTCGAACGGTTCCCGGTGCCCGAGTGGGTCGTGGTCGGCGCGGGCACCGGTGGCACCAGCGCCACCATCGGGCGTTACATCCGCTACCGGCGCTACGCCACGTGTCTCGCCGTCGTCGATCCGGAGGGCTCCGCGTTCTTCCCGAGCTGGCGCGACGGCGACCGCCGGCTCTCGGGGCGGGGCTCGCGCATCGAGGGCATCGGCCGGCCGCGGGTCGAGCCGAGTTTCCTGCCCGGGGTGGTCGACCGGATGATCGCGGTACCGGACGCCGCGTCGATCGCGACGGCCCGCGCGGCGTCGCAGGCGCTGGGCCGCCCGATCGGCGCGTCGACCGGTACCAACCTGTGGGGTGCGCTCACGATCGCCGAACAGCTGCGCGACGAGGGCCGCGCCGGCAGCCTGGTCACGCTGCTGTGCGACGGCGGCGAGCGGTACCGGCGCACCTACTTCGACGACGGCTGGCTCGCCGAGCAGGGCATCGACCTCGCGCCGTACCGGGACGCCGTCGCCGCCTGGTTCAGCTGACCTCCCGGTGCGCCGGCAGGGTGCCGGCCAGGGCGACGAGCCACACCAGCGTGCCGAACCGGCCCACCGGCAGCAGCGCGGACATCGCGTCGAAGGCGTTGGCGAGCGAGGCGACCTCGCTGACGACGGCGACCCCGACACCGCTCCAGCCCACGGCCCGCGGCAGGACGCCGCCGGCCAGCCCGCTGATCGCGATGCCGGCCACCAGCAGGCCGCTGAACATGACGAAGGCGGGCCCGCCGGCGGCGTAGGTGATGCCGTTCAGCGCGCGGATCGCCGCCGGCGAGTCGGCTACGCGGTCCTGCGTGCCGGCCAGCGTGGCCACGCCGGCCAGCGCGAGCATGGCGACCGCCACCGCGCCCCCCACCTGCGCGATGACCCGGCCCGGCACGTCGATGCCGAGATGACGCAGCCGCGAGGTGGCCACGGCGGTGAGCACGGCCAGCGGCACGGCCGAACCGACCGTGAAGAACGCGCCGGCGTGCGCGGCGCCCGCGTGGTGGGCGAAGAAGTCGAGCAGGGCGGCGTCCGACGACCAGGGCCGGACACCCGCGATCAGCGGCGGCACGGCGACCGCGAGCACGGTGAGCACGGCGTAGGCGACGACCGGCGGCCACAGGGGCGCGCCGCTGCGGCCGTGCCCGGCGGCGGGGGTGCGAGCCCGTCTGCCGGACAGGGGAGAGGAAGTAGTAGCAGTCATGAATCATTCATAACATGAATGATTTGGTTGCGCTAGGGTTTCCGAGGTGACCCGACCCCGCAGCGGCCCGCCCGAGCCCACCTCCGCCTTCCTGCTCACCCAGCTCGGGACGCACGCGGCCGGGCTGTTCGCGCAGCGGGTGGCCGAGATCGAACTGACGCCGCCGCAGTGCGGGGTGCTGGGCATCCTGGGCTCGCGGGCGGGCATGAGTCAGCAGGAGCTCGCCGACACGCTGCGGATGATCCCGAGCCGGGTCGTGCCCCTGGTCGACGGGCTGGAGGAGGCCGGGCTGGTGACGCGCGTCCGCGACCAGGTCGACCGGCGACGCAACGCGCTGCGACTGACCGAGCGCGGCCGGGCGAAACTGATCCTCATCGGTCGGGTGGCCCGGGCGCACGACGAGGCGGTCACCACCGCCCTCACTGCCGCCGAGCGCCGCCAGCTGCACGAGCTGTTGCAGCGGGTCGCCGACGACCAGGGCCTCACCCGCGGCGTGCACCCCGGGTACCGCTCGCTGAACCCCGCGGGGGACGAGCCGTCGTCGACCAGGTCGCCGGCAGCCAAGTCGCCGGTCAAGTCGCCAGCAGCCAAGCCGCCGGCCAAGTCGTCAGCGAGGCGCGGCGCCGCGGTGTAGCCGGGGTGGCGCGCTGCGCCACTACCCTCGGGCCGGTGAGTCACCCCGCGCGCTCCCGGCCCGAGGCCGCCGGACGCGCCACCCGGCACCGGCGCGCGGCCCGCGCGCGCACGCTCACCGGGTCGGCGCTGCTCGCCGCCGGGTTCCTGCTGTGGCTGTGGTACCACGTCACGGCCTCGGGTGAGGCCCACTCCTACACCGACGGCGAAGCACCGCCGCGCTCCGTGCAGCTGCACGCCGCCGACCGCTACGTGCTCGGCTACCCGGGCGGTCTGCCCGCCATCCAGCGGGCCGGTGTGCGCGCGCAGGCACTGCGCTGCACCGCCGTCACGCCCACCGGCGGCAGCACCGTCCTGCAGCTGGCCGTGGAGCCCGACGGCACCAAGGCCACCGACCAGATCGCGTCGTTCCGCGCACCGGGCACCGGCCGCGTGCACGTGGCCTGCCAGGGCCTGCCCGCCGTCTACGTCGACAACGCGTCCGGTGACCCGTCGGGCGTCCTGCTGGTCGCGGCCACGGTCCTGCTGGCACTCGGCGCGCCCATCGCGCTGTCCGGCGCCCGCGGGATGTGGCCGGCGGCCCGGCGCCCGGTGGCTGCGTCGGCGTGATCAGCGATCGGCCGGGTCGACCCAGCCGCCGAAGATCCGCTCCAGCTCCTGCGCCACGGCGATGCACACGTGGTCGTTGCCCCCGCGCGCCACGACCTGAGCGCCGGTGGGCAGGCCGCCGCTCAGGCCCAGGGGCACCTGGGTGGCCGGCATGCCGTACAAGTTGAAGATGGCCGTGTTGGTGGCCAACCATGGCTGCGCCATCGTGTGCCGATGCCGCGGCGGCACGCGCGGGAACGGCGGGTAGAGCAGCACGCCGTCGCCGATGATCTCGGCCAGCGCGTCCTGCGCCCGGCGGGCCGAGTCGATCAGCGCGCCGGCGGCGCGGGTGCGCACCATGCGCACCGGACCGCTCTCCACGAGCTTGAGCACGGCGGCCGGTCCGCGCACGGCCAGCGGCGCCTTGCGCCGCGACTTGCCCGTCGGTGTGGTGAGCACCTGCCACGAGTTCAGCAGGTCGATCTCGGCGGCCGCCGTGGCGCTGAACTGCGCCAACGCCCAGCGCAGCTGGCGCAACGGCTCCTCGCGCACCGCCGCGCCACGGTCGGCCAGGCCGCCCGCGGCCTTCTCCATCGCCTTGCGCAGCACCGGGCGCAGCGGCAGGGCCGAGGAGTGCGTCGACACCACGACCGGCAGCCCGTCGAGCTCGACGGTGGCCGGATCGCCGACCTCGCTGTCGGTGGCGAACTTGTCGATGCCGTCGGGGCCGGCGATGATGCGCAGCACCGGCGCGAGGTCCTCGGCCCGGCGGGTGAGCACGCCCGGATAGAGCATGCGGCGCAGCTCGCCCTCCGGTGTGGGGAAGTGGCCGGTGAGCGGCACCAGCCCCGGTGAGGGCAGGTGCCCGAACACGCCGTTGAAGTACGCGGGGATGCGCACCGAGCCGCCGAGGTCCGAGCCGAGAGCGATGGGCGCCCCGCCCGAGCCGACGATCGCGCCGTCGCCGCCGCTCGAGCCGCCCGCGGTGCGCGACGGGTCGTAGGCGTTGGACGCGCGCCCGTACACCGGGTTGTTCGACTCGATCCACGGAATGGGCCCGCAGGTGTTGCCCACGGCGAGCACGATGCCGCCGGCCGCGCGCAGCCGGCGCACCACCGTCGCGTCCTCGGTCTCGCGGTACTTGCGCCGGAACGCGTGCCCGCCGGTGTGCGGCATGCCCTCGACGGCCAGCATCTCCTTGATCGTGACCGGCACACCGTGGTACGGCGGGAGGTCCGCCTCACCCGCGGCCACCCGTTCGTCGGCCTCGGCGGCCTCCTCGCGCGCCTTGTCGTAGCGCTGCGCGGCCACCGCGTTGAGCTCGCCGATGCTCCGCAGCACGGCGATGTGCGCCTCCACCACCTCGGCCGACGTGGTCTCGCCGCTGCGGATCGCGGCGGCGAGCTCCAGCCCGGAGCGATGCGTCAACCTGGTCGACGTCGTCGTCATCCGCGTCATCCTGCCCGCCGGGCGGCCGGTCCGCCCGGCGTGGTCGCCAGGATCACCAGGTCCAGCGCGGCGTCGACGTCGCGGGTTGCCGCGGGGCACACCGCGAAGTCGGCCGTCGTCACCGACGCGACGTCGGTGTGCAGGGCGGCCGGCCACGACGACGGAGGTGCGGCCAGCTGGGCGTCGACGAACGAGCCGCCGTGGCGGGTGTCGAGGCCGGCGAGCCGGTCGCCCGCGTGCAGCCCCGCCAGCCCGTCGACGGCGAGCCCGCACCCGCGCAGCAGACCGGCCAGCTCTGCCGCGGTGAACTCCCTGGTGTGAAAGGGATTGACCGGCACGTCACGGCCGGGAGAGAACGTGAGCCGGTTGGGGGTGGTCATCAGCAGCAGCCCACCCGGGCGCAGCACCCGGGCACACTCGCGGACGAACTCGACGTGGTCCCACACGTGTTCGACCACCTGCAGCGTGGCCACGACGTCCACCGACGCGGTGCCCACGGGCAGTGCCGCAAGGTTGCCGCGCACGAAGGCCGCCTGCGGGTAATGCGCCGCCGCGTGCGCGACCGTGAGCGCGTCGTAGTCGACGCCCACCACCCGGCGGGCCGCATCGGCGAGCAGGGCGGTGCCGTACCCCTCGCCGCAGCCCACCTCGAGCACGCACCGCCCGGCGACGTGCGACCGGGCGAATTCGTACGCCGCCTCGTGCCGCCGGAACCAGTAGTTCTCCGCGGCCACGCCGGGCACGGTCCGCTCACCGGTCAGCGGCAGGGAGGGCAGTGACACCCGCCGATTATGGCCACCCCTGTCCCAGCGACCGGCGGTGCGGCGGCGTGGGTACGGTCGCAGTGATGACGGCGGACGAGGCGACGCAGGCCGAGCGCGCCGACACCCGCTATGCGTGGCGCACGCTGAGTGTCACCGGCCTGGGCGTGCTGCTCGCGGGCACGAACACGTCGACGCTGGACGTCGCGCTGCCCGTGGTGGCGCGCCACTTCGACGCCACGGCCACGGAAGCGTCGTGGATCGTGCTGACCTACATGCTGGTCAACACCGTGCTCATCCTGGCCTTCGGGCGGGTGGCCGACCTGGTCGGGCGGCGCCGGCTCTACCTGCTCGGGCTGGGCACGCTCACCGTCGCCAGCGTGCTGTGCGGTCTCGCGCCCGACCCCGTGTCGCTGGCCGCGCTGCGCGGCCTGCAGGCCGTGGGCGCCGCCGCCATCATCACCAACACCACGGCCCTGCTCGCCGATGCGTTCCCGCCGCGCCTGCTCAGCTCCGGGCTCGGCATCAATGTCTCGATGGCCTCGGCCGCGCAGGTCGCCGGGCCGGTGGTGGGCGGCGCCTTCGCGAGCGCGTTCGGCTGGCGCGCGGTGTTCTGGTTCAACGTGCCGTTCGGCCTCGCCGGCCTGGTGTGGGCCCGGCTGGCGCTGCGTCCCGATCGTCGCCGCGACCGCCGCGAGCCCTTCGACCTGCTCGGGGCGGCGCTGTCGGCCGCGGCGGTGGGCGGCATCGTGCTCGCGCTCACCGAGGGCGGCGCGCTGGGTTGGTCGAGCCCGCCGGTGCTGGTGGGGCTCGCTCTCGTGCTCGTCACGCTGCCGCTGTTCGTGCTCAGCCAGCTGCGCCGCCGCTACCCGCTGCTCGACCTGCGCCTGTTCGCCGACCGGCAGCGCAGCGCCGCCTATCTCGGCGCGTTCCTGCTCGCCGTGGCCCGCTTCGCCGTCGTGCTGCTCATGGCCCTGTACCTGCAGGCGGCCAGCGGGCTGGGGCCGTTCGACGCAGGGCTGCGGGTGATCCCGGTGGCCGCCGGCATCTCGCTCGCGTCGCCCGCCTCCGGATGGCTGGCCGCGCGGTACCCCACCCGGGTGGTGGCGAGCGCGGGGCTCGTCCTGGCCGCCGCCGGTCTCGCCGGGTTGGCCCTGCTCATCGCGCCCGATCGCGGCTACCTTCCTCTCGGCGGGTGCCTGGCCGCTGTCGGTATCGGGTGCGGGCTGTTCATGACCCCCAACACCACCGCCATCGTCGGCGGCGTGGATTCCGCCCGGCGCGGCGTGGCCAACGGAGTGCGCTCGATGCTGCAGAACACCGGGTACGTGGTCAGCACGGCGATGTCGCTGGCGATCGTCACCAGCCCGCTGTCGGCCGCCGACAAGCGCGCGGCCTACGCCGGCACACTCTCCCGGCTGCCCGGTGGCGCGCTCGCCGCGTTCACCGGCGGGTACCGCACCGCGTTCTGGGTGCTGGCCGCCGCCTGCCTCGCCGGCCTGGTCGCCTCCCTGAGCCGCGGGCCGGTGCGGGTCAGATCCAGCCCCGTTTCTTGAACAGCACGTACAGGATGACGCCGGCCGCGACCATCAACGAGATCGCGAACGGATAGCCGAAGTACCAGCCCAGCTCGGGCATGTGCGTGAAGTTCATGCCGTAGATCGACGCGATGGTTGTCGGCGCGAAGCCGATCGCGGCCCACGCCGAGATCTTCTTGACCTCGTCGTTCTGCGCGTTGCTGGTGCGGCTGAGCGCGGTCATCTCCTCGTTCTGCTTCTGGGCCACGAGGATCGAGTTGACCTGCAGGATGTCGCGCAGCAGCACCCGCAGGCTGTCGATGCGCTCGGTGACCAGGGTGACGTGATCGGCGACGTCGCGCAGGTTGCGGCGCAGGTCGTCGTCCACGTCGTACTTGTCGAAGCCGCCGGCCAGCGAGTCGAGCATCGCGGCGAGCGGGGACGCGGCCCGCTGGAAGTCGACGACCTCGCGGGAGAGCTCGTAGATGCGCCGCGACACCGCGGGGTCGCCGTCGAACACCTGGGTCTCGATCTCGTCGACGTCGTTCTCGATGCCGGCGACGACGGGCAGGTAGCCGTCGACGACCGCGTCCATGATCGCGTAGAGCACGGCCTCGGTTCCCAGCGCGAGCAGCTCTGGTTCCTCCTCGAGCCGGTGCCGCACGATCGACAGGTCGGGCGACTCGGCGTGCCGCACGGTGATCACGAAGTCCCGGCCGACGAACACGTGCAACTCGCCGAACTCGACCTCCTCGACGTCGTCGAGGTAGCGCGCCGCGCGCAGCACCAGGAACAGCGTGTCCTCGTAGCGTTCCAGCTTCGGCCGCTGGTGGGCGTTGATCGCGTCCTCGACCGCGAGCTCGTGCAGGTCGAACTCCTCGGCCAGCGACTGGAGGTCGGCCACCTCGGGTCGGTACAGCCCGATCCAGGCCATGCCGCCGGGCTCGTCGCGCAGGGCCTGGAAGGTGTCGGCGAGTGTGGTCGGCGAGCACTGTCGCCGGCCCTCGCGGTAGACCGCCGAGTCGACGAGCTGCGAGCGGTGATCCTGGCGCGGCTCGCCGCTCGCCTGCGCTTCGTCGGGTGCGGGACGCCGGCGGCGTGGCCGGCGCCGGATGAGGCTCACCGGCGTCGGCAGATGACGGCGCTCGGGCATGAGCCGAACCCTAAGCCACACTCCGACGGGCGCCGGTGGATCCCGGGGCGTCTGCGAGCATCGGCGGATGGCACTGGAACTGCGTCCGCTGGCCACACTGCGCATCACCATCGAGCGCCAGACACGCCTCGACGGGCTGCCGGCCGGTGGGCGGCTGGTCGGCGAGGCGGCCACCTGCGAGCTCACCGGACCGCGGGTGCGGGCCACCCGGGCGGGTACCTCGAGCGACTGGTTGCAGCTGCACCCCGACGGCACGGTCAGCGTCGACGCGCGGTTGCTGCTGCGCACCCCCGACGGCGCGCATGTGGCCGTCTACTACCACGGGCGCGGTGCCGCACTGCCGGTGACCGGCGCGCCCGTCTACGTCACCCCCACGTTCGAGACCGACGATCCGGCGCTGGCCTGGCTCAACGGCGTGCAGGCCGTGGGCAAGGGGGTGCGCGACGGATCGTCGCTGCGCTACGAGCTGTACGAGCTCGTCTGACCGCTCAGACGGGCGTGCCGCGGTTGCTGCCCGGCTTCTGGATCAGCAGGTCGTCGCGTTCGTGCCGGCGGCACGACTCGGCGAACTGCACCGCGGCGGCCGGGTCGGCGAGGAACAGGCGGTACTGCGCCTCGGAGATCTCGTAGTACTCCTCGTAGTCGACGGGACCGTTGCTCACCGGGATGGAGAGGTAGAGCCGCCCGGAGTCGGTCTCCGCACCGAGGGAGTAGTGCTCCTCGCGGGAGAAGAAGGCGTCCTCGAATTTCATGCTGGGCCTCTCATGGGAAGTTCGTCGCGGTGAAACCGCCCGGCGGGATCTTGCCGCCGTCGATGACGGCTTCGGAGACACCGTTGGGCAGCAGGCCGCCGGGCAGCCACTGATCGTTCGCGCCGGCCTCGTTGCCCGACGGCATCCGCAGCCCGAAGTCGCGGGGATTGTCGACGTCGACACGGACGACCTGGTTGGTGTCGAAGAAGCCGTCCGGCAGGCCGAGTTCGCGCTCCATCGCGCGCGGGTCGCCGCCGGTCTTGGCGATGAGGTCGTCCACCTCGTTCTTCGGCATCACGAACGACGTCCCGTCGCGCTGCGCTATGCCGTACTTGCTCAGGTTCGAGTCGGTCATGAACCGTGACGCGCCGTCGTCGAACTGTGACAGGTGCCGCTCGATGTAGTCCTTCGGCAGGTAGGACGCCGGGTCCGGCCGGGCGCCGCGCGGCAGGGCGGCGACGCGGTCGGTTTCCGCCTTGGTCAGCGGCACGACCTTCGACCCCGCGTCCGAGATCGCCGTGTCGACACTCTCGCGTGCCCCGGCCCGCTCCGCCGTGCGGGCGCCGGCCCGCGTGCCCGCGTCCTCGGCCGCGTGCTCGCCGGCCCGGACCGCGTCGCGCATGCCGCCCTCCTCGGCGGCCTTCGCGATCAAGCCGACAGCCTTCTCACCCAGGCGGGCCTCCGCGCTACCCACGTGCGTGGCCGGCGGGCTGATCCATGCGCAGACGGTAACAACACCACGGACCGCGTCGTTCTCGCCTTCGCGCGGCGCCGGCCGGTCTGCTTGGCTGGCCACATGCGCCGCGCCGATGAGCCCGAGGTGTCCGAGGACCTGCTCGTCGCTGCGCCGCCCGAACGCCTGTGGCCGCTGGTCAGCGACATCGCCCTGGTGGTCGGCACCAGCGACGAGCTGCAGGCCGTGCGCTGGACCGACCCCGGAGCACCCGGACCGGCGTGCGGGCGCACGTTCGTCGGCGTGAACCGCAACCGGCACTTCGGCGAGTGGGAGACGGTCTCGACGATCACCGCGTGCGACCCGCCGCGCGAGTTCGCCTGGACCGTCGGCGACCTCGCCGAGCCGAACACCCGGTGGCGCTTCACCCTGACCCCGGTCGACGGGGGGACGCTGGTGACCCAGTGGGTCAAGCTCGGCCCCGGGTTCAACGGGCTGCGGGTCGCCATCGAGCGGATGCCCGACAAGGAGGAACGCATCGTCGAGGTGCGCCTGGCCGAGTGGCGCGAGGCCATGCGCCGCAACCTGGCGCTGGTCAAGGCCCACGCGGAGGGCGGGTGATGCGCACCGCGACGACCGTCGAGTTCGGCCGCGGCTGGCGCGACACCGCCACGTTCGCCGTCGAGGCGGAGAAGCTCGGGCTCGACGTGTGCTGGGTGGCCGAGGCGTGGGGCGCCGACGCCGCGACGCCGCTGGGTTACCTCGCCGCCCGCACCTCGCGCATGCAGCTCGGCTCGGGTGTCCTCCAGCTGGGCACCCGTACCCCGGCCGCGGTCGCGATGACGGCGTTGACCCTCGCGCACCTGTCCGAGGGACGGTTCCTCCTCGGTCTCGGCGCGTCCGGTCCCCAGGTGATCGAGGGCCTGCACGGCGTGCCGTTCGCGCGGCCGCTGGCCCGCATGCGCGAGACGATCGAGCTGGTCCGCGCGGCCTGCGCGGGGGACAAGCTCGAACGGCACGGGCGCACCGTCGACGTGCCGCTGACCGGCGGCGAGGGCCGGCCGATGCGCCTGGCCATCGACCCGGCGCCCGTGCCCGTCTACGTCGCGGCCCTCTCGCCGGGGATGCTGCGGCTCACGGGCGCGGTGGCCGACGGGTGGCTGGGCACCAGCTTCGTCCCCGAGGGGGCCGCCGCCTACCTCGGTCCGCTGCGCGAGGGCGCCGTGTCAGCCGGGCGCACCCTCGCCGATCTCGACCTGTGCCAGGGGGCCGAGGTGGCCTTCGCGACCGACGAGGATGAGCTCGCCCGCATGGTGACCGGGCGCAAGCACGAGCTTGCGTTCAGTCTCGGCGGCATGGGCAGCGCGTCCACGAACTTCTACAACGACGCCTACAGCCGCCAGGGCTGGGCGGACGTGGCCGGCGAGGTGCGCCGGCTGTGGCAGGCCGGCCGGCGCGACGATGCCGCCACACAGGTCACCGACGACATGGTGCTCGCCACCACCTTGATCGGCACCGAGGCGATGGTGCGGGCACGACTGGCGGTCTGGCGCGACGCAGGCGTCACCACGGTGCGGTTGTACCCGTCCGGCGACACCGTCGACCAGCGGCTGGACACCCTCGGCCACGCGATCGACCTCGTGCGCGCCCTTTGACCAGCCGGTCTTTCCTGCGCCGGTGGTGAGGGCGGGCGCTCCGCGCAGGGGGATCGCGCGCCGGTCGGGACCTGGTCGGTACCGCGACGCCGGGGCTACCGTCGAAGGTGACGACAACCCCCGAGGAGATGTGACCGTGGAGCTGGGCCTGCACCTGTCGGACTTCACCTACCCGAGCGGCGCGCCGGCGCTGGCGAGCGACCTCGGCCGCATCGCCGGCATGGCCGAGGACGCCGGGTTCACCAAGCTCAGCGTGATGGACCACGTCTGGCAGATCCACGTGGTGGGCCCGCCCGAGAACGACATGCTGGAGGCCTACACGGCCCTGGGTTACCTCGCGGCCAAGACGTCGAAGGTGAAGCTGCTGGCGTGGGTCACCGCCGTGGTCTACCGCGAGCCCGGCCTGCTCGCCAAGTGCGTGTCGACCCTGGACGTGCTCTCCGGCGGCCGGGCGTGGCTCGGCATCGGCGCGGCCTGGAACGAGGAGGAGAGCAACGGCCTCGGCCTGCCGTTCCCGCCCACCAAGGAGCGCTTCGAGCGGCTGGAGGAGGCGCTGCAGATCTTCGTGCAGATGTGCAGCGACGACGAGTCGCCGTACGAGGGCAGGCACTATCACCTGGGTCGCACGCTGAACGTGCCGCAGACGCTGCAGCGCCCGCACCCGCCGATCCTCATCGGCGGCGGCGGGGAGAAGAAGACGTTGCGCCTGGTGGCGCAGTACGCACAGGCCTGCAACCTGTTCCCGTCCGAGGAACTCGCGCACAAGCTCGACGTGCTGCGCGGGCACTGCGCGGACCTGGGCCGCGACTACGACGAGATCGAGAAGACGGTGATGATGCCGTTCGACGTGGGCGACGACGCCAAGGTGGACGCGCTGCTGCAGCGCCTCGGGGATCTCGCCGGGCTGGGGATCACCCACGTGCACGGCTCGCTCAAGGGGGTCGGCACGTTCACGCCGCTCGAGACGATGGCCGAGAAGGTCATCCCGGCGGCCGCCAGGCTCTAGGGCAGCACGACCACCTGCGCGGCGACGGCCAGGCCCGCCCCGAAGCCGGTCAGCAACGCGAGCCTGCCGTGCAGGTCGACGCCGGTCTCGCGCAGCGCGCTCACCGCGAGCGGGATCGAGGCCGCCGACGTGTTGCCCGTGCGCACCACGTCGTCGGCGACGAGCGCGCCCTGCACGCCGACCCGCTCGGCCACGGCCTCGATGATGCGCAGGTTGGCCTGGTGCGGAACGAACACCTCGATCTGGTCGGGCCGCACGCCGGCGCGCGTGAGCGCCTCGGTGGCCACCTTGTGCACCTCGGCCACGGCCCAGCGGAACACCGCCGAGCCCTGCATCCGCAACCGGGTGGTGCCGGGTGGGATCTCGAGGACGCCGGCCCGCGCGCCGTCGCTGCTCCAGGCGGGCGTGGCGATGGTGCCGGCGCTCCCGCGTCCGTCCGGGCCCGGCTCGGTGGCCACGACGACGGCCGCCCCCGCGCCGTCGCCGAACAGGATCGACGTGCCGAGGTCGGCCGGATCGACCAGCCGGCTCATCTGCTCGGCCCCCACCACCAGCACGGCCCGCGCCGCGCCGGTGGCGACGAGTGCCGCTGCGGTGCTCAGTGAGTAGCAGAAGCCCGCACACGCGGCGTTGACGTCGAAGGTGAGCGCGCGCGGGGCCACCCGGGCGGCCACCCGCCGCGCCATCGACGGCCGGGCCGGATCGGCGGGCACGCTGCAGGTGGCCACCAGGACGATGTCCACTTCGGCGCCGGTCACGTCGGCGTCGGCCAACCCGCGCTGTGCCGCGGTCACGGCGAGGTCGACCAGCGAGTCGTCGGGGCCGAGCCGCCGGACCGACTCGATGCCGGTCCGGGTGCGTAGCCACTGCGCCGACTTGCCGAACGGCGCGGTCAGCGTGGCGGCGTCGACGATGCGGTCGGGGCGGGCCGCGCCGAACCCGGCGAGGCGGGCGGCCGGGGCGCGCGGGAGCGGCGAACCTACGATCACGTAACTACTCTGACGTCCTACCAACCGGTAGGCGAACACGACGCGCGTGGCGTCCTCAGGAACCTCGGGGGACGGGGTGCTTGCCCGGCGCTTGCCACCGAGAGCAGGGTCACCTTGCTACTGATGAGTAACTTCGGCAGAGTGGGCCGGGAACGTGCCGGAACGGTAAGCGCCCGAAGGCCGCGGCACCGTCCTGGACCGCACCGGCGAGCCGCCGCGCGATCGCGGGTACAACCGCCGGAAACGAACTGAGAGGTCAGCGAACGCATGAACATCGTGGTGCTGGTCAAGCAGGTGCCCGACACCGAGGGCGACCGCAAGCTCGACCCGTCGGACAACACCGTCGACCGCAACGCCGTCGACCCGGTGATCAACTACATCGACGAGTTCGCCATCGAGGAGGGCCTGCTGCTCAAGGAGGCCCACGGCGGCGAGGTCACCATTCTCACGGTGGGCCCCGAGCGGGCCACCGAGTCCATCCGCAAGGCGCTGTCGATGGGCGCGGACAAGGCCGTGCACGTCTCGGACGAGGCGATCCACGGCTCCGACGCCGTGGGCACGGCCAAGGTGCTCGGCATGGCGCTCGGCGCGATCGAGTGGGACGTCGCCATCGCCGGTTCCGAGGCCACCGACGCCCGCGGCGCGGTGGTGCCGGCCCTGCTGGCCGAGGTGCTCGGCGCGCCGCAGCTCACGCAGGCCCGCAAGGTCACCGTCGACGGCTCGACCGTCACCATCGAGCGGGTCACCGACACCGGTTACGAGAAGGTCGAGGCGTCCACGCCCGCGGTGATCAGCGTCGTCGAGAAGATCAACGACCCGCGCTACCCCTCCTTCAAGGGGATCATGGCCGCCAAGAGCAAGCCGATCGAGGTCAAGACGCTGTCCGACCTCGGGCTCGACGCCGGCGAGGTCGGCCTGGCCAACGCCTGGACGTCGGTCGAGTCGTTCGAGAACGCGCCGCCCCGCGAGGCCGGCCAGTCGGTGAAGGACGAGGGTGACGGCGGCGTGAAGATCGCCGACTTCCTCGCGTCCAAGAAACTGATCTGAGCCGAGCCGAGACGAAGGGAAACACAGACATGGCAGAGGTCCTCGTCCTCGTCGACTCGCTCGACGGGACCGTCAAGAAGCCCACACTGGAACTGCTGACCGCCGCCCGCCAGCTCGGCGAGCCCAGCGCCGTCGTGGTCGGCGCACCCGGCACGGCCGAACCGCTGAAGAGCCAGCTCGCCGAGTACGGCGCGGCGAAGGTCTACGTCGCCGAGAGCGACGACATCGCCGGATACTCCGTGGCCCCGAAGGCGGAGGCGCTCAAGGCCGTCGCCGACCAGGCCTCGCCGGCCGCGGTGCTCCTGTCCTCCACATCGGAGAACAAGGAGATCGCGGCGCGGCTCGCACTCAAGCTGGAGTCGGGCCTGCTCTACGACGCCGTCGGCCTCGAGGGCGACGGCAGCGTGATCCAGTCCGCGTTCGGCGCGGCGATCACCGTCACGTCGAAGGCCAAGGGCACGCCGGTCATCACCGTTCGGCCGAACTCCTTCGCCCCCGAGCCGTCGTCCGGCGCGGCCGACGAGGTCACGGTGGACGTCACCGTCTCCGACGCCGCCAAGGCGGCCCGGATCACCGACACCGTCGTGGAGGAGAAGGGCTCGCGCCCGCAGCTGTCCGACGCGTCCGTCGTCGTGTCCGGCGGCCGCGGCATCGGCAAGGCCGACAACTTCGCGATCATCGAGAAGCTGGCCGACTCCCTCGGCGCGGCCGTCGGTGCCTCGCGTGCGGTCGTCGACGCCGGCTGGGTGCCGCACACCATGCAGGTCGGCCAGACCGGCGTCACCGTGTCGCCGCAGCTCTACGTGGCCGTCGGCATCTCCGGCGCCATCCAGCACCGCGCCGGCATGCAGACGTCGAAGACGATCGTGGCCATCAACAAGGACGCCGAGGCGCCGATCTTCGAGCTCGCCGACTTCGGCGTGGTGGGCGACCTGTTCGACGTCGCCCCCCAGCTGACCGACGAGATCACCAAGCGCAAGAGCTAGCTGCTCGACCGGCCGGGGTACCGGTTTGACCTGAAGCGCGGTTCACCCTGCATGCTGGCCCGGTGACGACGACCGAGCCGGGCCCGAGGACCCGGCCGCGGTCGATCTTCTCCGCCGACCTGCGCGGGACGAGCATCGGCATCCTGATCCTCGTCACGCTCATCGCCTTCGAGGCGATGGCCGTCTCCGCCGCGCTGCCCACGGCCGCGCGCGAGCTGCACGGGCTGGGCGCCTTCGGGTGGGCCTACACCGGGTTCCTGGTGGCCAACATCGTGGCCATGGTGGCCTCGGGCCAGCTCAGCGACAGCCGCGGCCCCCGGACCCCGCTGGTCGCCGGCCTGCTGTGCTTCGCCGCGGGACTGGTGCTGGCCGGCAGCGCGACCACGATGGCCCAGCTCGTCGCCGGGCGAGTGGTGCAGGGCCTGGGCAGCGGGCTGATCATCACCGCGGTCTACGTCGTGGTCGGCGAGGTCTATGCCGGACAGCTGCGGCCGAAGGTGTTCGCGGCCACCTCGTCGGCGTGGGTGGTGCCCTCACTGATCGGGCCGGCCGTCTCCGGCCTCATCACCCAACACGCCAGCTGGCGGTGGGTCTTCCTCGGCCTGGTGCCGTTCGTCGCGGTCGGGGCGGCGCTGCTCGTCCCGGTACTGCGCCGACTGCAACCGGTGGGCCGGGCCACGGGCCGGCGGGCCGGGGCCCGGCTGCTGGCGGCGGTCGCGGTCGCGGTGGGCATCGCCGCGCTCGAGGAGGCCGGGCAGCATCCGCGCGCGGTCACCGGCATCGCCGCGGCCGCCGGCCTCGTCGCCCTCGTCTGGGGGCTGCGCCGGCTGCTGCCGCGCGGCACGTTCGCCGCGCGCCCGGGCGTATCGGCCCCCATCGCCCTGCGCGGCCTGCTCGCCGGGGCATTCTTCGGCATCGACGCGATCGTGCCCCTGTCGCTGTCGCAGCAGCACGGGTACGGCGCCGCCGTGGCCGGCCTGCCGCTCGCGGTGTCCGGCATCAGCTGGGCCGGCGGGTCGTGGTGGCAGGGTCGCGCCGACGACACCGCCGGCCCGCACGTGCGGGTCATGCTCATCCGCAGCGGATTCGTCTGCGTCGCCGTGGCCGCCGGCGGCATGGCCCTGGCCGTCGTGCCCGCCCTGCCCGGCTGGCTGGCCTACCCCGCGTGGCTCGTCGGCGGCCTCGGGGCGGGGCTGACCATGTCGAGCGTGAGCGTGCTCCTGCTCAACTTCACCACCGACGCCGACCGCGGGGCCGACTCCGCCTCGTTGCAGCTGTCCGACGCCACGGCCAACGCCGTCACGACCGGCATCGCCGGCGTGCTGATCGCCGCGGCGGCCCGCGGCGTGCTCGGCTTCACCGCCGCGTTCGTCAGCGTCGACCTCGCCATGTGTGCGCTGGCCGTGCTCGGCGTCGTCGCCGCCGGCCGCGCCCGCGCCGTCTGACCCCCGGCTTCTCTGTCAGGCCGCCTCCGCGACGGCCGGTGCCCAGCTCAATCCGAACAGCGGATCGACCGCCAGCCGCAGGCGGTACCGGTGCGAACCATCGGCGTTCATGACGTACAGGTCGTTGTGCGCTTTGTTGCGGTGCGCGCGATCGCTTTCGAACGCGATGCGCGTGCCGCTCGGCGCCCACACGCCGACCGACGTTGCGTTCGGGTACGGCGTGGTGGTCAGCCGGTGCTGGTGCGTGCCGTCGGGCCGCACGGTGTACAGATCGCCGCCGAGCCGGCAGCAGTTGCTGCCGAAGAGGACAGTGGAGTCGTCCGGCGCCCAGGACGGATACTCCGCCTCGAGGGCGGGATCCGTGATCGGGCGCTGGTCTCCACCCTCGCGGTCCATCGTCCAGATCCGCTGCCGGTAGCCGTCCCCGCCGCTGCGATTGAAGGCGATGCGCCGGCCGTCGTGCGACACCTTCGCCGCGTAGTCGAAGACATCCTTGCCGGTCGGCGTGAGCCGCCGCAGGCCGCTGCCGTCGAGGTGGATGGTGAACAGCCCGCAGCCTTCCGAGTCGCCCTCGAAGACGCACTGCTGGAAGACCAACTGCCGGCCACTCGGGAAGAAGGCCGGCTGCGACGCGGACACACCAGGGCGCTCGAACACGGCCCGCTGCCCGGTGCCGTCGGCGTTCATGACGTAGACACCGCTGTCGCCGGGGTCATCAGGGGTCGAGCTGGAGTCGTAGGTCAGCAGCCGGCCGTCTGCCGACCAGCTCGGGTCGGCCGCGAACGAGTCGTCCGACGCATGGGTCAGCTGGGTCAGGTCCGATCCGTCCGGGCGAACCGAGAACACCTGCTCGACGCCCGACGAGTCGAACGCGTCGAAGGCGAGCAATCCGTCATCGCCCGTGGCACCGGCGGGAACCGCCCACGTCGAGACCACCAGGACGGCGATGGCGCCGAGGACACCGAAACGCGTTCTCATGAGTGGATCCCCCAATCGGCGATGACGATGTCGTCCGTCGTGACGATGTCGTGCGCGCCGGTCCCGTCCGCGTTCGCCACGGTCACGCCCTCGTCCGGGTACCTGTCGTTGTTGAAGACGATCCGGCGCCCGTCCGGTGAGTAGCGTGCGAACTCGGCGTTGCCGCCGCCGCCCGGTGCGGGGATCAGCAACCGCACGTCGCTTCCGTTGGCTCGCATCCCGTAGGTGCTGGTGCCGGGTCGCTCCCAGTTGTCGCCGAACAGGATGCGCTTGCCGTCGTGCCGGTAACTCGGCCAGAACGCCTGCGGCACGGGTGCGGTGAGGCGCTGCAACGTGCCGGTGGACAGGGTGAGCCGCCAGATCGCCGAGACCAGCCCGCCGCGATCCGAGCTGAACACGATCGAGCGGCCGTCCGGCGCCCAGTCACCGAACTGGTCGACCCAGTGGCCGCCGGTGCGATCGCGGACCTGCATGCCGTCGGCACCGACGGTGGCGACCGTGCATTCGAGGGCGCCGAACGGCGTGGTGCAGCGGGTGAACAGCAGCTGTGACCCGTCGGGTGACCAGCGCGGCAGGAAGGCGTCGTGGACGCGGTCGCGCACGAGCCGGCGCTGACCGCTGCCGTCGGCGTTCATGATCCACACCTGGAACAGCCCGGACGCGTTGCTGACGTACGCGATCCGCTGACCGTCGGGCGACCAGGCCGGGTCGCCGGCCTGCACGGGGGCGGTGACGTGCGTGAGCTGGCGGCCGTCCGTGCCGTCCGGGAGCACGGTGTAGACCTGCGAGTGCCCGCCGGGATCCGGGTCGGGCAGCACCGCGCCAACGGAGTAGGCGATCCTGCCGTTCTGCGCGCCTGGCGCAGCTGCCGACGCGCCTGGCGCGAGTCCGCCGAGCAGGGTCAGGAGGGCCAGCGCGGCGCCACAGACCGCGATCCGCCGCGGCGAGAGCGCACGCGCAGAGCATCGTTCGATGATCATGAAAACCCCCCGGTTGACGGCCGCACCGCGCGACAGGGCGACCGCTGGGTGACACCGTAAGGGGGTGGACGGCCGGCGCGGCCTTTTCCTGCCCGAACGGGCAGGAGCCGAGCCCGTACGGGTGAGGACGCCGTACCGCTCGGCGACGTCGCCGCCGGCCACGCCCGCGCCGCTCCGGCCGACCGGGGAGATGCGAGGCGGTCGTAAACTCGGCGGCGATGCCCGATCCCGCTGCCCGTACCGCCTACCTCGACCACGCGGCCACCACGCCGATGCTGCCCGAGGCGATAGCGGCCGTCGCGGACACGATGGCCGTGGTGGGGAACCCCTCGTCCCTGCACGGTGCCGGGCGCGCGGCCCGCCGACGCGTCGAGGAGTCGCGCGAGACGATCGCCGCCGTGGCCGGGGCCCGTCCGTCCGAGGTCATCCTCACCGCCGGCGGCACGGAGGCGGACAACCTCGCCGTCAAGGGCCTGTTCTGGGCCCGCCGCGCCGCCGACCCACGGCGCGTCCGGGTGCTGGTCAGCGCCGTCGAGCACCACGCCGTGCTCGACGCGGCCGAGTGGCTGGTCACGCACGAGGGCGCCCGCTTGACCGTCGTGCCCGTCGACGCCACCGGCACCGTCACCCCCGAGGCGCTGCGTGTCGCCCTCGGCCCCGACCCGTCCGACGTCGCGCTGGTCAGTGTCATGTGGGCCAACAACGAGGTCGGCACCCTGCAGCCGGTGGCTGGACTCGCCGCGATCGCCCGCGGCCACGGCATCCCCGTGCACAGCGACGCGGTGCAGGCGGCCGGCGCCCTGCCGCTCGACTTCGCCGCCAGCGGCCTCGACGCGCTCACCCTCACCGGCCACAAGCTGGGCGGGCCGCCCGCGGCCGGGGCCCTGCTGCTGCGCCGCGACGTCGCCTGCGTGCCGCTGCTGCACGGCGGGGGACAGGAGCGCGACGTGCGCTCCGGCACCCTCGACGTGCCGGGCGCGGTCGGATTCGCGACCGCGCTGCACCTGTCGGCCGAGCGCCGCGACACAACCACGCCGCGGGTGGCCGCCCTGCGGGACGACCTCGTCGCGCGGGTGCGGGCGGTCGTGCCCGACGTGCAGGTGAACGGGCACCCCACCCGGCGGCTGCCCGGCATCGCCAACCTCGCCTTCCCCGGCTGCGAGGGCGACGCCCTGCTGCTGCTGCTCGACGCCCGCGGCGTCGAGTGCTCCACCGGCTCGGCCTGCTCGGCCGGCGTGGCCCAGCCGTCGCACGTGCTCACCGCCATGGGCGCCTCCGCCGCCGAGGCGCGCGGCGCGCTGCGCTTCTCGCTCGGGCACGACTCCACGCCGGCCGACGTCGACGCCGCGGTCGACGCGCTCGCGCCGGCCGTCGAGCGGGCCCGCCGCGCCGGGCTCACGAGTGTCGCGTCGTGAGGAGCGCCGCATGAAGGTGCTCGCCGCGATGAGCGGCGGCGTCGACTCCGCCGTCGCCGCGGCGCGGGCGGTCGACGCCGGGCACGAGGTCACCGGCGTGCACCTGGCCCTCTCGCCCGCACCGGCCACCCTGCGCGAAGGCGCGCGGGGTTGCTGCACGCTCGAGGACGCCAACGACGCGCGCCGGGCCGCCGACGTGCTCGGCATCCCCTTCTACGTCTGGGATCTCGCCGAGCGCTTCCGCGCCGACGTCATCGACGACTTCGTCAGCGAGTACGCGGCCGGGCGCACCCCCAATCCCTGCCTGCGCTGCAACGAGAAGATCAAGTTCACGGCGGTGCTCGACCGCGCCCGCGCCCTGGGCTTCGACGTCGTGGTCACCGGGCACCACGCGCGTCTCGCCGACGGCCGGCTGCGGCGCTCGGTCGACCAGGCCAAGGACCAGTCGTACGTGCTGGCCGTGTGCACCGCGCAGCAGCTCGCCCACGCGATGTTCCCCCTGGGCGACAGCACGAAGACCGAAGTGCGCGCCGAAGCGGCCCGGCGCGGGCTCGCCGTGGCCGACAAGCCCGACTCGCACGACATCTGCTTCATCGCCGACGGCGACACCCGCGGCTTCCTGGCCCGGCGCCTCGGCACGCAGGACGGCCCGATCGTCGACGCGACCACGGGGGAAGAGGTCGGCCGGCATGCCGGCACGCACGGCTTCACCGTCGGCCAGCGGCGCGGGCTGCACCTGCAGCGCCCCGCGCCCGGCGGCGACCCGCGCTACGTGCTCTCGCTCTCTCCGAAGGAGAACACCGTGGTGGTCGGCCCGCGCGAGCTGCTCGAGGCCGACGTCGTCGAGGCTGCTCCCGCGGTGTGGACGAGCGGCGTCGCGCCGGGCGACGCGTTCGACTGCCTGGTGCAGTTGCGCGCCCACGGCCTGACCAGCCCGGCCACGGTGCACCTCGACGAGGGGGCCGTGCGCGCGCGACTGCACGTGGCGCAGACCGGGGTCGCCGCCGGCCAGGCGCTGGTCATGTACGACGGTGACACCGTGCTCGGCTCGGCCACCATCACCGCCGCGCACCGCGCCGTCGCCGTATGAGGGCGCGGCCCTGGGCCGCGGGAGCGGCGACGGGGATCGGCTCGCTGCCCGGCACCGACCCCGTCGAGGCCGCCGCGCTCGTGTTCGGCGAGTTGCCCGGGCTGCCCCACCTGCCCGAGCTGCCCGGTCGCGGGGCCGGCGCCGACCTGGTCGGCCGCAGTGCCGCGCTGCTGGTCGACCTGCCGGTCGAGCTCGTCCCGTCCGGCTGGCGGCTGGCCGCGCACGCCGGCCGTGATCTGCGCGGCGCCCGCGACTTCCTCGCCCGTGACCTCGACGCGATGGAGGCTGCCGCCGCCGGTTACGCCGGTCCGCTGAAGCTGCAGGTGGCCGGCCCGTGGACCCTCGCCGCCTCGCTCGAGCTGCCGAACGGCCACCGGGTGGTCAGTGACCCCGGCGCCGTCCGCGACCTCGCCGCATCGCTGACCGAAGGCATCGCAGTGCACCTCGCGGCCGTCACGGCCCGGGTGCCGGGCGCCGTCGCGGTGCTGCAACTGGACGAGCCGTCGCTGCCCGCGGTCCTCGGCGGCCGGGTCCCCACGCCGTCGGGGTACGGCACGGTGCGCGCCGTCGACCGGGCCGTGGTCGAGCAGGCCCTGGCCGACGTGCTGGCCGCGGCGCCCGAGGGCGGGCGGGTCGTGCACTGCTGCGCCCCGGACGTCCCGATCGGGGTGCTGCGCAACGCCGGTGCCGACGCCGTCGCGCTCGACACCGCCCTGCTCACGAGCGCCGACAACGACGCCCTGGGCGAAGCGGTCGACGCCGGCCTCGCGCTGTGGCTGGGCGTCCTCCCCTCGACCGGCACGGCCGCCGCCCTCGACGACGCCCGCCGACCCGTCGAGCGGCTCTGGACCGAGCTCGGGTTCGCGCGGGCCGAGCTGCCGGCAGCGGTCGTGCCCACCCCCGCCTGTGGCCTGGCCGGCGCCTCGCTGCCCTACGCCCGACGGGTGCTGAGCGTGCTGCGCGACGTGGGCGCGTGGCTGGCCGACCAGGCCGGGTAGGCGTGCCTCGGGCCCCGAAGGCTGTCGGAGCGGCCCACTAGGTTGAGGCCATGGCCGACGAGGTGAAGATTGCCGGCGAGGTGAGCAGTGCCGGCGAAGACTCCCGCGAGGAGCACGCGCGCATCGCCCAGGAGATCGACGACCACCAGTACCGCTACTACGTCCTCGACACTCCCACAGTCAGCGACGCCGACTACGACCGGGCCATGCGCCGCCTCGAGGAACTGGAGAGCCGGTTCCCCGACCTGCGCACCCCGCAGTCGCCCACCCAGCGCGTCGGCGGCACCTACTCCACCCTGTTCACCCCCGTCGACCATCTCGAGCGGCTGCTCAGCCTCGACAACGCGTTCTCCGCCGAGGAGATCGCGGCCTGGGCGCTGCGGGTCGAGCGCGACGCCGGCACCGCGCCGGCCTACCTGTGCGAGCTGAAGGTCGACGGGCTGGCCGTCGACCTCGTCTACGAGAAGGGCCGGCTGGTGCGCGGCGCCACCCGCGGCGACGGGCGCACCGGCGAGGACGTCACGCCCAATATCCGCACGCTCGCCAACGTCCCCGACCGGCTGTCCGGCGACCAGGTGCCGGCCGTGCTCGAGGTGCGGGGCGAGGTGTTCTTCCCGGTCGAGCGGTTCGAGGAGCTCAACGCGTCGCTGATCGAGGCCGGCAAGCCGCCGTTCGCCAACCCGCGCAACACGGCGGCCGGATCGTTGCGGCAGAAGGACCCGCGGGTCACCGCGAGCCGCAGGTTGGCCATGGTCGTGCACGGGGTGGGCCGGGTCGACTGGACCGGCGCCGAGGAGCACCCGACCGTCACCGCGCAGTCCGACTGGTACACCGCACTGCACGAGTGGGGCCTGCCCACCTCCGACCGTGTGCGGGTGGTCGACGGCCTCGGCGCGGTGCAGGAGTACATCGAGTACTACCGCGAGCACCGCCATGACGCGAGCATCGGCCACGAAATCGACGGCGTCGTGGTCAAGGTCGACGACCTGTCCCTGCAGCGCCGACTCGGCTCGACCAGCCGCGCGCCCCGGTGGGCGATCGCCTTCAAGTACCCCCCGGAGGAGGTGAACACGAAGCTGCTGGGGATCGAGGTCAACATCGGGCGCACCGGCCGGGCCACGCCGTACGGGATCATGGAGCCGGTCAAGGTGGCGGGCTCCACCGTCGTCAACGCCACCCTGCACAACCAGTGGGAGGTCGCGCGCAAGGACGTGCGCGTCGGCGACACCGTGGTGCTGCGCAAGGCCGGCGACGTCATCCCCGAGATCGTCGCGCCGGTGATCGCGTTGCGGCCGAAGGGCCTGCGCCGATGGAAGATGCCGACCAAGTGCCCGGCCTGCGCCACCCCGCTCAAGCCGGAGAAGGAGGGGGACAAGGACTACCGCTGCCCCAACACCCAGCACTGCCCGGCCCAGCTGCGCGAGCGGCTGTTCAGCCTCGCCTCCCGCTCCGCCTTCGACATCGAGGCTCTGGGCTACGAGGGCGCCGCCGCCCTGCTCGAGGCCGGGGTGCTGGCCGACGAGGGCGACCTGTTCCGCCTCGCTCCGGACGCCGACGGCGACGAGGCGCAGGCCCGCGCGCTGCTCTCGGCCGTCCCGGCCTACACCCGGGCGGCCAAGAAGTCCGACCCGCCGGAGGCGGTGCACGACGGCCGGGTGCTGTCGGCCAACGGTGAGAAGCTGGTCGCCAACCTGGCGCAGGCCAAGCAGCGGCCGCTGTGGCGGGTGCTCGTGGCCCTGTCGATCCGGCACGTGGGCCCGACCGCCGCGCGCGCCCTGGCCACCGAGTTCGGCGACCTCGAGCGCATCCGGACGGCCGGCGTGGACGAACTCGCCGCCGCCGAGGGCGTGGGCGGGGTCATCGCCGAGGCCGTCGTCGAGTGGTTCGCCGTCGACTGGCACGCCGCCATCGCCGACAAGTGGGCCGCGGCCGGCGTGCGCACCAAGGACGAGGTCGACGCGTCCACGCCGCGCACGCTGCGCGGGCTGACGGTGGTCGTCACCGGCTCACTGCCCGGATTCTCCCGCGACGAGGCCAAAGAGGCGATCCTGGCCCGGGGCGGCAAGGCGTCCGGGTCCGTGTCGAAGAAGACCGACTACGTGGTGGTGGGGGAAAACGCCGGCAGCAAGGCCGAGAAGGCCGAGCAGCTCGGCCTGCCGATCCTCGACGAGGACGCATTTCGCACGTTGTTGGCTGAGGGGCCACCGAATCCGACTGTGGACAGCGGTCCCGAATAGGCAACGATCACTGAGGAACCTGGCACATCGTGTCGCTCCGTCGGGTTGAATTGCCGGGGAGCGACGAGAATGGTGCCAACAGACGAAGGGTGATGTCGGCGGTGTCGGCGAGTTGGGCGCGAGTGCGACTCTCACCCGGTGCGCATCGCGTCCGGGTGTCGCGGCGCTGGCTCGCACTCACCCTGCTCGTGCTCGCCCTGTACGTGCTGCTGACGCTGACCATCATCTACCGCACCCCGGTGCTGTCGTGGGACACCGGCGTCGTCGAGCTGCGGATGCGCCACAACTACGCGTCGTGGCTGCCCTACGTGTACTACTACGTGATGCTGGGCCAGCGCGGCCCGGCCACGCTCGCCTGCCTGCCGCTGTTCCTGTGGTGGTCGTGGCGCGATCGCACCAGCCGGCCCCTGGTGATGCTGGTCACCTCGCTCATCCTGCTCAACGTCAGCGTCGGCATCGTCAAGCTGTTCACCGGCCGTGTCGGGCCGCGGCACTCCAACAACACACATGAGTTCTTCGTCGGGGGCACCGTCTACCCCTCCGGACACGTCTCGAACGCCGTGGTCCTCTACGGCGTGATCGCGATCCTGGCCGTCAATCGGCGCAAGCTGGTCACGGCGCTGGCCGTGTTCCTGTCCCTCAGCCTCGGCTTCGGCACGATCTTCCTGCGCACCCACTGGTTCACCGACGTGATCGGCGGGTGGCTCGCCGGGGCGCTGGTGCTGCTGGCGCTGCCGGTGGTCATGCCGACCGCGCAGGCCTGGACCGACGCCGCCACGACCTGGGTACGGCGGCGGGTCGGGCGCAGGAGCCGCGACCTGGAGCCGCCGGGTGGCCATCAACGCATCCCGAGTGTGCGCTCGGTGCGCGTCCTGCCCGCCGCCGAGGTGGGCGGCGGACACGCGCGGACGGCAGGGGATCCTCAGACCGAGAAGGTGACCCCGGTCAGTTCCGACGCCTGAGCCCATAAGCGCCGGGCCACGTCCTCGTTGCGCGAGGCCGGGGACGAGCGGGTCCGGTGCGGGTGCCCGCGCATCTCGCCCAGACCGTCCGGGCCGTAGAAGGCGCCGTTGGGCAGGCCGGGCATCGTGGCCGCGTACAGCGCCGGCAGCGCCCCCGCGGCCGCGTCCTGCGCCACGACGCGGTTCGTGAGGGCCATCAGCCGGTCCTGTGGGCTCTCGGTGTGCGACTGCAGCTCGGTCGCGGCGTACCCGGGATGGGCGGCGTAGGAGCGCAGCGCCGACCCGGCGGCGTCCAGGCGCCGGCCCAGCTCGTAGGCGAACATCAGGTCGGCGAGCTTGGACTGGGCGTAGGCCGCCCACCGGCGGTAGCGGCGGCGGCGCCAGTTGAGGTCGCCCAGGTTGATGCGCCCGAACCAGTGGACGAAGCTCGACAGCGTCACCACCCGGTCGCCGATCCCGGGTAGCAGCAGACCGGTGAGCGCGTAGTGGCCGAGGAAGTTCGTGCCGACCTGCAGCTCGAAGCCGTCCGCGGTGCGTCGCTGGGGCACGGCCATGACGCCGGCGTTGTTCACGAGCACGTCGATCGGGCCGGTGTCGGCGGCGAAGGAACGCACGGTGGTGAGATCGGACAGGTCCAGCGGCCGCACCGACACCGTGCCCGGCATCCGGGCCGCGGCCGCCTCGCCCTTCGCCGTGTTGCGGCAGGCCAGCACCACCGTGGCGCCGTGCTCGGCCAGCCTCGTCGCCATCTGCTCACCCAGACCGGAATTGGCACCGGTGACGACGACCGTGCGGCCGGTCTGGTCAGGCATGTCGTCGGCAGTCCACTTGGGCATCGTCCGACCCTAACCGGGCCGGGCCGCCGACGGCCGTGGCCGCACCCTCACGGGGCGCTCGGCAGCGGCGCGGCGACGCTGTCGGCGATGGCCGCCAGGTGCGCGAGACGCACCAGCTCCGACGGCAACCAACGCAGCGCCGGTCGGCCGACGAGCAGGGCGGCGTCGCCGAGCGGGGTGACGGCGAGCTCGGTGTCCAGCCGGGCCCAGTCGGCCGGCGCCCAGCCACCGGTCGCGTCGAGCACCCGGGCCGGGCGCGGCGGCCACCAGGGCACCTCGAGGTCGTCGAGCTCAGGGGCCGCGCCGCCGCGGGCGAGCACGCGACTGCGCCCCGCCGTCGGCGCGGCGAGCACCAGCGCCCACCCGGCGCGGAACACCCGCGCCGCGCCGTCGCACAGGACGGCCAGGCTCGCCGCGGGGTTCACGGCCAGGGCTTCGAGCAGCTCCAGCTCGCGGTGCGGGTCGATGTGCCCCGCGTAGGGACGGATCGACTCGACGTGGACGCCCTCCACGGCCGCCGCGGCGGACACGAGGCTGTCGGCCAGCTTGTCCGGCGGCAGCTCCACCACGAAGTCGTCGGTGGCGCTGTCGCGGGCGCGTTGGATCACGTCGACACTGAGGATGTCGGCCCCCACGGCGCCCAGCGCAGAGGCCACGGCGCCGAGCGCGCCGGGCCGGTCGGGCAGGCGGAGCCGGAGCAGGTACGACACGGTGCCCAGCCTGCCGCATCCGCGTGACGGCGGCGTTTCCGGCGCTTGAGGTGTGCGCCGCGCCGCGGCCCAACTGCGGTGCGGCGCCACCGCGCGCGTCCGTAGACTGCGGGGTCGTGTCCGAGACCGCAGAACCCACGTCCCCCGGTGACCACATCACGGTCGGCGCCACGTCGTCCGCACCCGCCGGGTCGGCCGACGCCGCGAGCGGGCGCATCGCCCGGTCCGACGTCGCGCACCTGGCCCGGCTGGCCCGCCTGGCCGTCACCGACGAGGAGCTGGACCTGTTCGCCGAGCAGCTCGACGTGATCCTGGGCGCGGTGACCCGGGTGCGCGAGGTGGCCGCCGACGACATCCCGCCGACCAGCCACGCCGTCCCGATGACCAACGTGTACCGCGCCGACGTGGTGGTCGAGTCGCTGCCGCGCGATGCCGTGCTCGCCGCCGCGCCCGCGGTGGAGGACGACCGCTTCCGGGTGCCGCGCATTCTGGCCGAGGAAGTGTGATGAGCGCTCGCGCGAAGAACCAGGAAACACAGTCTGCGACGAAGGAGCGGATCGAGCCGGAGCCGGGCCCGTGCGCAGCGAGTGGTCGGGGTGAGGATCGATGAGCGATCTCACCAAACTGACTGCGGCCGAGCTGGCCGAGCTGGTGGCCACCGGCGAAGTCTCGGCGGTCGAGGTCGCGCAGGCCCACCTCGAACGGATCACCAGCCACGACCCGGCGGTGCGCGCCTTCCTGCACGTGGACACCGACGGCGCACTGGCCGCCGCCCGCGCGGTGGACGACGCCCGCGCCGCGGGTGCGGTGCTCGGCCCGCTGGCCGGGGTGCCGCTGGCGATGAAGGACCTCGTGGTCACGAAGGGCGTGCCGACCACCGCCGGCTCGCGGATCCTCGAGGGCTGGGTGCCGCCCTACGACGCCACCATCGCCCGGCGCATCAGAGACGCCGGCGTCGTGATGCTCGGCAAGACGAACATGGACGAGTTCGCGATGGGCTCGTCCACCGAGAACTCCGCCTTCGGACCCTCGCACAACCCGTGGGACCTCGACCGCATCCCGGGCGGCTCGTCGGGCGGCTCGTCGGCCGCCGTCGCCGCCTACGAGGCCCCGCTCGGCATCGGCACCGACACCGGCGGCTCGATCCGCCAACCCGCGGCCGTCACCGGCATCGTGGGCCACAAGCCCACCTACGGCGGTGTGTCGCGCTACGGGCTCATCGCCTTCTCCTCCTCACTGGACCAGGCCGGACCGTTCGGGCGCACTGTGCTCGACACCGCCCTGCTGCACGAGGTGATCGCGGGTCATGACCCGTGCGACTCGACGTCCATCGACGCACCGGTGCCACCGGTGGCTGCCGCCGCGCGCGAGGGGACGCAGTCGGGCTCGCTGGCCGGCGTGCGGGTGGGGGTCGTGCGCGAGCTCGGTGGCGAGGGTTATCAGCCGGGCGTACTGGCCGCCTTCGACGCGGCGGTCGAGACGCTGCGCGGGCTGGGCGCCGAGGTGGTCGAGGTCAGCTGCCCGCACTTCGAGTACGCGCTGCCGGCCTACTACCTCATCGCGCCCAGCGAGTGCTCGTCCAACCTCGCCCGCTTCGACGCGGTGCGTTACGGCCTGCGGGTGGGCGACGACGGCGCGAACTCCCTCGAGGAAGTCATGTCGCTCACCCGGGAGGCCGGTTTCGGCGCGGAGGTCAAGCGGCGGATCATGATCGGCACGTACGCGCTGTCCTCGGGCTACTACGACGCGTACTACGGCCAGGCGCAGAAGGTCCGCACCCTGATCGCGCGCGACTTCGGCGCCGCCTTCGAGCGGGCCGACGTGCTGGTCTCGCCCAGCACCCCGGTCGTGGCCTTCGGCATCGGTGAGGTGGTCGACCCGCTCACGATGTACCGCAACGACCTGTGCACCCTGCCCGCGTCGCTGGCGGGCACACCGGCCATCTCGGTGCCCTGCGGGCTGTCGGAGAACCTGCCCGTCGGTCTGCAGATCATGGCGCCGGCGATGGCCGACGACCGCTGCTACCGCGTCGCCGCCGCGTTCGAGGCCGCCACCGAACGCATCACCCCTCCCGAATTGAGTACCACGCGATGAGCTTCACCTTCGAGGAAGTGACCTCGCGCTTCGAGCCGGTGATCGGGCTCGAGACGCACGTCGAGCTGGGCACGGTGTCGAAGATGTTCTGCGGCTGCGCCACCGAGTTCGGCGCGGAGCCGAACACGCACACCTGCGCCGTGTGTCTGGGGCTGCCCGGGGCGCTGCCGGTGGCCAACGAGCAGGCCATCGAGTCGACGATCCGCATCGGGCTGGCGCTCAACTGCTCGATCGCGTCGTGGTGCCGGTTCGCGCGCAAGAACTACTTCTACCCGGACATGCCGAAGAACTTCCAGACCTCGCAGTACGACGAGCCGCTGTGCGTCGAGGGCTACCTCGACGTCGATGTGAACGGCGAGACCGTGCGGGTCGGGATCGAGCGGGTGCATCTCGAGGAGGACACCGGCAAGAACACCCACGTGGGGACGTCGGGACGCATCCACGGCGCCGACTACTCGCTGGTCGACTTCAACCGCGCGGGCATCCCGCTGGTCGAGATCGTCACCAAACCGGTGCCCGGCACGGGCGCGCTGGCCCCCGAGGTGGCCAAGGCCTACGTCACCGAGCTGCGCGACATCCTGCGCACGCTCGGCGTCAGCGACGTGCGCATGGAGCAGGGGTCGCTGCGCTGCGACGTCAACACCTCGCTCAACCGGCCCGGCGAGGAGTGGGGCACGCGCACCGAGACGAAGAACGTCAACTCGCTGCGTTCGGTGGAGCGCGCGGTGCGCACGGAGATGCTGCGCCAGGCCGACGTCCTCGACGCCGGGGGCAAGGTGACGCAGGAGACGCGGCACTTCGACGAGCAGAGCGGCGACACCCGCAGCGGGCGCAGCAAGGAGGAGGCGACGGACTACCGGTACTTCCCCGAGCCCGACCTCGTGCCGATGGCGCCCGACGCCGACTGGGTCGAATCCCTGCGCGCGGCGCTGCCCGAGCTGCCGGCGGCCCGGCGCGCCCGGCTGCGCGACGAGCTCGGCCTGTCCGACGACGACCTGGCCAAGATGACCAACGCCGGGGTGGTCGCCGCGGTCGGGGCGACCGTCGACGCCGGCGCGCCGGTGGCCGAGGCCCGCAACTGGTGGATGGGCTACCTCGCGCAACGGGCCAACGAGCAGGAGGTCGACGCCGCCGACCTCGCCATCACCCCGGCCCAGGTGGCCCGGGTCATCGCCCTGGTGGCGTCGGGCGAGCTGAGCACCGGTCTGGCCCGGCAGGCGGTCGACGGCGTGCTCGAGACCGGCGCGGACGTCGACGCGGTGGTGGCCGCGCGCGGGCTCGAGGTCGTCTCCGACACCGGCGCGCTCGAGCAGGCCGCCGACGACGCGATTGCCGCGAATCCGGACGTTGCCGACAAGGTGCGCGGTGGCAAGGTACCGGCCGTCGGAGCGCTGGTCGGCGCGGTCATGAAGGCGACCCGGGGGCAGGCCGACGCGGCCGCCGTGCGCGAGATCCTGCTGGCCAAGCTCGGCGCGGCCGGCGGGTGACCGCCGGCGGGTGACCGGGCCGCCGGCGCACAGCGCCCGGCAACCTGCGCCCCCTAGGATCGCGTGCGGTGAACATCCCCGAACGGCCGTCCGGCCAGATCCACGTCTCCACGCTGCGCGGACGCCGCGGCGTGCTGCGGCTGACCGGCCGGATCGTGACGGGGACCGCCACTCTGGAGGGGGCCCGCCTGCAGCTGACCGGCCGCGACACCGACAGCCGGTGCGAACAGGACCTCGAGCTCGAGGACGACCCGAGCCGAACCCGTGACGGGCACCGCTACCGCTACCGGCTGACCCTGCCGTGGACCCAGCTGTGGGCGCACGGCCGGACGCCGGTCAGCGACATCCTCGACGCGTGGGTGCTGCTCGACCTCGGGGGGCATCCCGAGCCGGTACGGGTCCGGGTGGGCATGACCCCGTTCCTCGCCCGCAAGCTCACCCGCCCGACCTGGGTCGAGCAGGGCGACACCGCGGTGGCGATCACGCCGTACTACACGACCAAGGCGAACAACACGTCCTTCCGGGTGGAGGTCTTCACCGCCGAGGCGTTGCGCTACCTGCACCGCCGGTTGCGCACCCGGCACCTCGACCGGCTGCGGCACCGCCGGGCGCGCCCGAAGCCGATCTGGCTGGTCGGCGAGCAGCCGCACAAGGCGCAGGACACCGGCGTGGCCCTGTTCCGCCACCTGCGGCGCAACCACCCCGAGATCGATGCGTACTACGTGATGGACACCGCGTCGCCGAAGTACGCGAACGTCGCCGAACTGGGCAACGTCGTCGACCACCGGTCGAAGGAGCACGTGCGGCTGAGCCTGCTGGCCGACCGCATCGTCGGCTCGCACCACCCCGACTTCCTCTACCCCACCCGCAGCCCGCGCTTCCGCCGGGCGGTGCGGGCACCGCGGGTGTTCCTGCAGCACGGCGTCATGGGCATCAAGCCGATGGCCGACCTGTACGGCAAGAACGCGGGTGACTTCGAGACCGACGTGTTCGTGGTGAGTTCGGAACGCGAGAAGGCCTACGTCGTCGACGACTTCGGCTACCACCCTGACGAGGTGGCGGTCACCGGGCTCACCCGCTTCGACACCCTGTTCGCCGACGACGTCCCCGTCCGTCAGCAGATCCTGATCATGCCGACCTGGCGGGCGTGGCTACCCGACGGTCCCGCCTACCTGACCTCGGACCACCACGCCCGGTGGTCGGGGCTGCTGCACAACCCGCGGCTGCGCGAGGTCGTCGAGCGGCACGGCCTGGAGGTGGTGTTCTGCGCGCACCCGAAGATGCAGCCGTTCGCGCACCTGTACGCCGACACCCCCGCCCGCCTGCTCGACCAGGGCGAGGCCGACGTGCAGTTCCTGCTCAAGCAGAGCGCGGTGCTGGTGACCGACTTCTCCAGCGTGGGCTTCGACTTCGCGTTCCTCGGCCGCCCGGTCGTCTACTTCCAGTACGACCGGGCGCGCGCGCTCGGCGAGACCGGCGCACACATCGATCTCGACACGGAGTTGCCCGGTGAGGTGGCCTTCACCACCGACCAGGTGATCGATCAGCTCGGCCGGCTCGCCGAGACGGGACTCGTGCCGCCGGAGGCGCTGCGCACCCGGGCCGAGCGGTTCCTCGTCGCGCGCGACGGCAACAGCAGCGAGCGGGTCTACGCGGCCACGATGGCCGCCCGCCGCCGGGCGTGGCCACCGCGCGGAGGGCTGAAGGGTCAGCTGCCGCAGGGGTTCTACCGAAAGTGGCGGCGCAGCCGCTTCTACTTCCCGAGCATGCGCCTGCTCATGTGGGTGCTGCGCCGCTTCCCGGCCGACGCCGACCGCATCGTCTTCGAAGCCGGGTTGGGCCGCCAGTACGCCGACAGCCCGCGCTACATCTACGAGGAACTCGTGCGCCGCGGCCATCCGGGGCGCAAGGTGTGGTCCTACCGCGGCACCGTGCACAGCGACGACGCCCGCACCAGCACCGTCGAGCGGCTGTCGGTCCGGTACTTCTGGCATCTCGCCCGGGCCAAGTACTGGGTCAGCTCGCAGAACATGCCCTACTACGTCACCCGCCGCCGGGACGGCGTCTTCGTGCAGACGTGGCACGGCACGCCGGTCAAGCGGATGCTGCGCGACGTCGCCGAGGTGTACGGGCGCGACGAGGGCTACGTGGGCCGGATGACCCGCGCCGCCGCCCAGTGGACGGTGCTCGTGTCGCCCAGCGCGTTCGCCACCGGGGCGATCTCGGGCGCCTACGGCTTCACCGGCCCGGTGCTCGAGGTGGGGTACCCGCGCAACGACCTGCTGGCCGCGCCGGGTCGGGACGAGAGGGCCGCTGCCGTGCGGGCCCGGCTCGGCATCCCCGCCGATGCCCGCGTGGTGCTCTACGCGCCGACGTTTCGCGACGACCGGGCGTACGGGCGTGGCCGGTTCGGCTTCGCCCTGCCCTTCGACCCGGCGCGCCTGACGCAGCGGCTGGGCCGCGACGTCGTCGTGCTGCTGCGGCTGCACCTGCTCGTCAGCGACGAGCTCGAGATCCCCGAGGCGATCGAGGGCACCGTCCGCGACGTGTCGGCCTACCCGGAGATCCAGGATCTGCAGCTGGCCAGCGACGTGCTGGTCACCGACTACTCGTCGGTGCTGTTCGACTACGCGATCCTGCGCCGCCCGATGGTCTTCCACGCCTACGACCTCGAGGACTACCGCGACCGGCTGCGGGGGTTCTACCTCGACTACGAGCGTGAGGTCCCGGGCCCGATCACCACCACCGAGGACGAACTGCTCGACGTGCTCGCCCGGGTCGTCGCCGATCCGCAGGCCGCGCGGGCGCAGTGGGCCGAACGTCTCGACGCGTTCGTCGCCCGGTTCGCCCCCCATGACGACGGCGGCGCGACCGCCCGCGTGGTCGACGCGGTCTTCGGCCCGCCCCGCTAGGCTGCAGGCGGTCTGCCGCCCAGCGAGGGGAGTCGTAACCGTGACGAGCGTGCAGGTGGTCGTCCTGGCCGCCGGTATGGGGACGCGTCTCGGTGCGAATCCGTGGCCCAAACCGCTGACGCCCCTCGACGACGGGCGCACCATCCTCGCCCAGCAGCTGGACAACGTCCGCGCCGTGTTCGCCGACGACGCCCGGGTCATGATCGTCGTCGGGTTCAAGCACGACATGATCATGGAGGCGGTGCGCGGCGTCGCGTTCGTCTACAACGAGGAGTTCGACCGGACGAACACCTCGAAGAGCCTGCTGCGCGCGCTGCGGGCCAGCACCGACGGCGCGGTCATCTGGATGAACGGCGACGTCGTGTTCGACGCCGAGGTGCTGCGCCGGCTGGCCCCGTTCCTGGCCGAGGACCGGTCCGTGATCGCGGTCAACACCGCGGTCACGGCCGAGGAGGAGGTCAAGTACACCGTTGACGCCGACGGTCACGTGAACGCGCTGTCCAAGCAGGTGCGCGACGCGCTCGGCGAGGCCATCGGCATCAACCTCGTGGCCGCGAAGGACAAGGCGGCCCTGGTGGCCCGGCTCGAGGAGTGCGGCGACCAGGACTACTTCGAGCGTGGCATCGAGTTGGCCATCGCGGGGGACGGCGTGCAGGTGACACCCGTCGACATCTCCGATCTGTTCGCGGTGGAGGTCGACTTCGCCGAAGATCTCGACCGGGCCATCGCGGCCCGTCGGGAATACTCGCGCACGCATCCCGCCGGCTGAGCCGACGCGACGTGAAGGGCATCGTTCTCGCCGGCGGCGCGGGCACCCGCCTGCACCCGATCACCCGGGTGGTCAGCAAGCAGTTGCTGCCCGTCTACGACAAGCCGATGATCTACTACCCGATCTCGGTACTCATGCTTGCCGGGATCCGCGAGATCCTGATCATCACCACGCCACAGGACCAGCCGCACTTCACCTCGCTGCTCGGTGACGGCAGCCAGTGGGGGCTCGAGCTGTCCTACGCCGTCCAGCCCAGCCCGGACGGCCTCGCCCAGGCCTTCCTGATCGGGGCCGAGCACCTGGCCGGCGGGCCGGCCGCGCTCGTCCTCGGCGACAACATCTTCTTCGGCAACGGGCTGCCGCGCCGGCTCACCGAGGCCGTCTCCGACGTCGAGCGGCACGGCGGGTGCACGCTGTTCGGCTACCGCGTGCGCGACCCGGAGCGCTACGGCGTCGCCGTCGTGGACCGCGACGGCACGATCCTCGACATCGAGGAGAAGCCCACGCGGCCGCGGTCCAACCTGGCCGTCACCGGCCTGTACTTCTACGACGCCGGCGTGGTCGAGTACGCCCGCGCGCTGCACCCGTCGCCCCGCGGCGAGCTCGAGATCACCGACCTGAACCAGCGCTACCTCGAGCAGGGCCGGGCCCGGCTGGTCGACCTCGGGCGGGGTACGGCGTGGCTGGACACCGGCACGCACGACTCGCTGCTCGAGGCCGGGCAGTTCGTGCAGGTGCTCCAGCACCGCCAGGGCCTGACCATCTCGTGCGTCGAGGAGATCGCGATGCGCCGCGGCTGGATCACCGCGGAGCAGGCCACCGCCCTGGCCGAGGACATGGGCCACAGCGTGTACGCCGACCACCTGCGCCGCACGGCCGCCGAGTTCGCCGCCGAGCAGGCCCGCTGATGCGCGTGCTGGTCACCGGCGGCGCCGGGTTCATCGGCGCCAACTTCGTCCGCCACACGCTGACCCACAGACCCGAGGTCGAGGTCACCGTCCTCGACGCGCTCACCTACGCGGCCAGCGAGGCGAGCCTGGCCGACGTGGCCGACCGCTTTCGCTTCGTGCGCGGCGACGTCGCCGACCGCGCGACCGTCGACGCGCTCGTGGCCGGCAGCGACCTGGTGGTGCACTTCGCGGCCGAGTCGCACAACGACAACTCGCTGCGCGACCCCGAGCCGTTCGTGCGGACGAACCTCGTGGGGACGTTCAGCCTGTTGGAGGCCGTCCGGCGCCACGGCGTGCGCCTGCACCACGTCTCCACCGACGAGGTGTACGGCGATCTCGCGCTCGACGACCCGGCCCGGTTCACGCCCGAGACGCCGTACAACCCGTCGAGCCCGTACAGCGCGACGAAAGCGGGCTCCGACCTGCTCGTGCGCGCCTGGGTCCGCTCGTTCGGCGTGGCGGCGACGATCTCGAACTGCTCGAATAACTACGGCCCGTACCAGCACATCGAGAAGTTCATTCCCCGCCAGATCACCAATGTGCTGTCCGGGCGCCGGCCGAGGCTGTACGGCGCCGGCGAGAACGTGCGCGACTGGATCCACGTCGACGACCACAACGACGCGGTCTGGGCCGTCGTCGACCGCGGCCGGGTGGGGGAGACCTACCTCATCGGCGCCGACGGCGAGCGCAGCAACAAGGACGTGCTGGAGACGATCCTGGAGCTCATGGGCCGCCCGCACGACTGGTACGACCGGGTCACCGATCGCGCCGGCCACGACCTGCGCTACGCGATCGACGCCTCGAAGCTGCGCGACGAGCTCGGCTGGCGGCCGCGCTACCGCGACCTGCGCGCCGGGCTGGCCCAGACGATCGAGTGGTACACCGCCCACCGCGAGTGGTGGGCCGACGCCAAGGACCGGGTCGAGGCCCGGTACGCCGACCTCGGCCAGTGACGGGCCGGGCCCCGGACCGGCTCAGCGGGTGCGCCGGCCGAACAGCACACCGGTCAGCACCACGCCGACCAGGCCGAGACCGATGCTCCAGACCACCGCCGGCCACGCCGCGGAGGCCACCGGGCCGCCGGTGAGCAGGCCGCGCAGCGCGTCGATGACGCAGGTCGCGGGCTGGTGCCGTGCGAAGCCCTGCAACCAGGTGGGCATGGTGCGGATCGGCACGAACGCGCTGCTGGGGTAGGGCAGGAAGCTGATGATGAAGATCATCCCCGAGGCGGCCTCGGGCGACGACGCGAGCACGCCCAATGCGGCACACAGCCATGACAGCGCGCACACGAACAGCGCGAAGATCCCGCCTGCGGCCAGCCAGGCCGGCGGCGAGGCCGAGGAGCGGAAACCGACCGGCACGGCCACCGCGAACACCAGCACCGTCGACGCCAGGTTGCGCAGCACGCTGGCCGCGACGTGCCCGGCCACGAGCGCCTCGCCGCGCACGTCCATCGAGCGGAACCGGTCGACGACGCCGCCGGCGAGATCCTGGCTCACGCTCACGGCCGTGGTGCCGACGCCGAACCCGGCGCAGATGAGCAGGGCGCCCGGCACGACGTAGTTGACGTAGGTCGTGCCCGTGTGGATCGCCCCGCCGAACAGGTAGACGAACAGCAGCAACAGGATCACCGGCAACGCCAGCGCGGTGACCATCGCGTCGACGCTGCGGGTCGACAGGCGCAGGCTGCGCCCGACCATGGTGACCGTGTCGGCCAGCGGGTGGGCGGGGCGGGCGGTCAGCGCCTCAGACATCGGCGGTCTCCTTCTGGGGGGCGGCGGTCACGTCCGCCGCGGCGGTGGACGCCGCGTGCCCGGTGAGGGCCAGGAACACGTCGTCGAGGGAGGTGGAACGGGTGGCGAAGCGCTCGACGAGGTCGGCGTACGGGTCCGCCTCCTCGAGCAGCGCGCGGATCGAGGCGGCGTCCTCGCGCACCGGGACCGTGAGCGCGCGGGTGGTGGGATCGTGTTGCACCACGCGGTCACCGAGGCGGTCGCGCAGCGCGCAGTGGGCCGCGGCGTCGCGGGCCACGAGTTCGAGCTGGTGGCCGCCGACGCGCGCCTTCAGCTGCGTGGCCGACCCCTCGGCCACCATGCGTCCGCCGTCGAGGACGGCGATGCGGTCGGCGAGGCGGTCGGCCTCCTCGAGGTACTGGGTGGTCAGCAGCACGGTCGTGCCCTCGCCGGCGAGCCGGGCGACGACGGCCCACATGTCCTGCCGGCTGCGCGGGTCGAGCCCGGTCGTCGGCTCGTCGAGGAAGATCACCGATGGGCGTGCGACCAGTGACGCCGCGAGGTCGAGGCGCCGCCGCATGCCGCCGGAGTAGGTGCCGACCCGGCGGCCGGCGGCCTCGGTGAGCGCGAAGGTGGCGAGCAGTTCCTGCGCGCGGGCCTTTGCGGCCACGCGCGACAGCCCGGCCAGGCGGGCCATCATGCGCAGGTTCTCCCGGCCGGTCTGCAACGCGTCGAGGGCGGCGTACTGGCCGGTGAGCGCGATGCGCCGGCGCACCAGGTGCCGCTCGGCCACCACGTCGTGCCCGGCGACCCGCGCGCGGCCGCCGTCCGGGGTGGTGAGGGTGGCCAGGATGCGCACCGTCGTGGTCTTGCCGGCCCCGTTGGGCCCGAGCAGGGCGAAGATCTCGCCGGCGCCGACGTGCAGGTCGACGCCGCGCAGCACGACGACGCCGCCGTAGCGCTTGGTCAGCCCTTGCGTCTCGATCGTAGGTTCCACGTCGCGACCACCAATCTGTGTACGTTATACGCGATAGCGCGTACGTTATACACAGTTCTAAGATGGCGTCAACATGACTCAGGAATCCGAGGGCCGGCCCGGCGCGGCCCTGTCGCCGAGCATGGCACTGGCCTGGGGAGTGGGCGAGCGATCCACGCGCGGCCCCAAGCGGACGCTGAGCCTCGAGCAGATCGTCACCGCCGGCGCCGAGATCGCGGTGCGCGACGGCATCGGGGCGGTGTCCATGGCCCGGGTCGCCGAGCGCGTCGGCGTCTCGACGATGGCTCTCTACCGCTACGTCGCGAGCAAGGACGACCTGCTCGAGATCATGGTGGACGGCGCCATCGGGACGCCGCCGCGGGCGCAGCCGGGGGAGTCGTGGCGCGCGGGGCTGCGCCGGTGGGCCGAGGGCGTGCGCGACGGCTACCGGGCGAACGAGTGGGCGCTGCGCGTGCCGATCAGCGCGCCGCCGCTCGGACCGAACAACATGCGTTGGCTGGAGGCGGCGCTGGCCGCGTTGCGCGACACCGCGCTCACCGGCCCCCAGCGGATGTCCTCGGTGCTCACCATCACCTCGTTCGTCCGCAGCGAGGAGATGTTGCGCGCCGACCTGCGCGCCAGCCAGCAGGCCGGCCGCGACCCGAACGCCTACGGCGCGCTGCTCGCCGAACTGGTGACCGAGCGCGAATTCCCCAACATCGTCGCCGGGCTGCGCGCCGGCGCGATGGTCGACGACGACGACCCGAACAACGACCTCGACTTCGACTTCGGGATCGACGTGATCCTGGACGGGATCGCGGTACTGGAACGCGCCGGCCGGACCGGCGCGACCGGGGCCGAGCGCCCCGACGGCCGCTGACAGAATCGGTCGATGCGATCTCTCGCGTTGGCCGTGGCCTGCCTGCTCGCCGGGGTCGCCGCCCCGGCGGGCGCGGCGCCGACCCCGGCGCGCACCGTCTGCCACCTGCACGACGCGCGCATCGATGAAGCGAGCGGCCTGGCCCGTGGCATCGCCTCACCCGGGGTGTTCTGGGTGCAGAACGACAGCGGCGACACCAACCGGATCTTCGCCGTCGACACGCGCTCGTGCCGCACCGCCGCCACGGTGACCGTGAGCGGGGCGCGCAACGTCGACTGGGAGGACCTTGCCGTCGCGCGCGACCGGGACGGCACGCCGTCGGTGTGGATCGGCGATCTCGGCGACAACGACGCGCGGCGCGCGCAGGTGCAGGTGTACCGCATCCCGGAGCCGCGGGTGCCCGCCGGCGCGCAGGGTCTCGCGCTCACGGCCGGCCCGGCCGCGGTATGGCGGCTGCGCTACCCAGATGGGCCGGTCGACGCGGAGTCGCTGGCCGTGGCGCCCGGCGGCGCGGCGTACGCGGTGACGAAGTCCGTGGTCGGTTCGTCGGTGGTGTACCGACTGCCCGCCCGGCCGGATCCCGATCGGGTGCAGGCGTGGCAGCGGGTGGCCGCGCTCCGGTTCGCCCCCGTCGGCACGAGCCGTTTCGGCCTGCCCGGCGCCCTGCTTGCCACCGGGGCCGCCTTCTCCGCCGACGGGCGCCGGCTGGCCGTGCGCACCTACTCCGGCGCGTTCGTCTGGACAGTGGGCGGCGCCGGCGTGGCCGCCGCGCTGCGTGCCGCTCCCGCCACCGTCGCCCTGCCCGCCCAGCCGCAGGGCGAGGGGATCGCCGTGGACGGGCAACAACTGCTGCTCGACTCCGAGGGCGCGGGCACGGCGATCCTGTCGGTCCCCGCGCCGGTCGCGCGCCCGGCGGCGCGAGCCACGGCGGCCTCGAGCTCGGCGCCGGGCTCGGGTTCGCCGTCCCCGGCCCGCAACGACGGGCACGGCGGCAGCTGGTGGCCCGGCGTCGTGGTGCTCGTCCTGGCCGTCGTCGGCGCCGTGAGCTGGTGGCTGGCGCAACGTTCGGGCCGGGCCCGCGGCGGCGAACACTGACGGAACGCGCGCGACCGGGCAGGATCGGGCGCATGCCGCTCGCCGCCGATCATCCGGTTCTGTTCACGTCACTGTGGATCGTCGGTGGTCTCGTTGTGCTCGGCGTGCTCGGCGCGGTGCTGCGGGCGTTGCTCGTGCGTCGTGGCCTGCGCGAGCCGTTCGTCGTGCGCGTCATCAATCGCGCCTCGGACCGAGTGGTCAGCGCGGTCAAGCGCCCGATCACCATCGCCGTGCTCGACGAGGTGGCCGCCGTGCTGCAGACCGGGCACTACACGCGCAACATCGCGGCCGCCCTGGAGGAGAACCGCAACGAGATCAAGGACATGGTGGCCGAGAAGATCAAGGAGGACCCGTCGGCGGCCGCCATCAACTTCGTCCCCTTCCACGACCGGATCATCGCCGCGGCCAGCGAGACCACGCTGCGGGTGATCCTGGAGGTGCTCGCCGACCCGCGTACCGACGAGCTGGTCTCGGACATGCTGCGCGACAACATCACCCAGATCCGGCAGGCCGTCCGCGCCCGCGACGAGTGAGGGCTACGCGGGGTTGGTCCCCCCGCCGGAACTCGACGGCACGTACCTGATGACCCGCTCGTCGTCGGCGACCGGCCGGCCCTTGCCGTCCTTGTTCGACGTCGTCAGCCAAAGGGCTCCGTCGGCCGCGCCGATGACGGTCCGCAGCCGGCCGTACTTCCTGGTCAGCAGGGCCTTCCAGGCGCCGGCGTGCAGGTCGTTGCCGCTGTCGGTGAGCCGCGAGGACAGCAGCGTCTGCCCGTCGAGCGAGGTGACGTAGGCGCTGCCGTTGAGCACCGCGCAGCCGCCGGGCGAGGTGTCGGCGTCGGGCAGGGTGGTCAACGGCGGGTGGATCGAGCCGCTCGCGGTGGGGTAGCCGTAGTAGTCGCCGCCGGTGAGCACGTTGAGCTCGTCACCGCCCGAGGCGGGCTCGGTCTCGAGCACGGTGCCGGAGTCCGGGTCCGGGCACAGGCCGGTCACGCCGGCGTGGCCGCTCGTCCACACCGGGGACGACCGGCGCGGGTTGCCCGCCGCCGGCCGGCCGATGGCCGAGACCCGCAGCACCTTGCCGGCCAGGCTGTTCGGGTTGGCGGCCAGCGCCGGCTTCCCGGCGTCGCCGGTGCCGACGAGCAGCGCGCCGTCGGCGTCGAACGCGATCCGGCCCGCGTTGCCGGTCCGGCCCTTCGGGATGCCGGTGAGCACGGGCGTCACCGGGCCCTTGAGGGTGAAGTCGACGACGCGGTTGTCGGTGGGCGTCGTGATGTAGGCGTAGACGAGGCTGTCCTCGTCGTAGGCCGGCGACAGTGCGAGGTCGAGCAGGCCGCCGCCGCCCGAGGTGTCGAGACCGCTCAGCCTGCGCACCGTGGGCACCGGCAGGTTCGGCTTGGGCTGCACGCGCACGATGCGCCCGGTGGTGCGTTCGCCGACGAGTGCGGTGTTGTCGGGCATCATCGTCACCCCGACCGGCGCGGTGAGGTGCGTGGCCACGACCAGCGGATCGGTCTTGCCCGTCTTGCTCGGTGACGGCTGTCCCGGCTGCGGAGATCGCGACGGTCCGTTAGAGGGGGGCGTCAGCGACGGCACCGGGATGATCGGCGTCAGCTGCACGCCCGGTCCCTCACCGTTGGTGCCGAACCCGGGGCTCGGCACCCAGGTGGGTTCCGCCGAGCCCGCCGACGCACACCCGGCGAGCAGCAGCGCCGCGGCGCCCGCGAGCAGGCTGATCCGGGCACGGCGCATCCGTCCAGTCTGCCTGGCCAAGCTGTGGGCACGCTCGCCGGCCGGGCCCAGCACGCCCGTCGGCGCGGGCGGGTGGGCCGCCCTGCGAGATCGGGTCGTACGGTCGCTGGGTGCGCACCGTGAGCCTGCCGACCGCCGACGCCGCCGAGTCCTACGGCGAGCCGCCCGACGGCGTCGAGGTCGTGGTCTGGGACGGCTCCGGGGCGCGGCCCGACGGCGCCGAGCGGATCGGGCTGTTCGTCGGCCGCTACGACGCCGCCCCGCCGGCGCGCGAGGTACTCGGCGCGCTGCCGCAGCTGGAGGTGATCCAGCTCGTCTCCGCCGGCGTGGAGCCCTGGCTGCCGGTCGTGCCCGAGGGCGTGACGCTGTGCAACGGGCGGGGCGTACACGGCGCGTCCACCGCCGAGCTCGCCTTCGCCGGTCTGCTCGCCGTGCTGCGTGACCTGCCCGCCTACCAGCGGGCGCAGGGCGAGCATCGCTGGGACAAGCTCGACTCGACCGGGATCACCGGGCGACGCCTCCTCGTCCTGGGTGCCGGCGACATCGGCACCCGGGTGCGCGCCGCCGCCCGGGCCTTCGACGGCGAGGTCACGCTGGTCGCCCGCACGGCGCGCGACGGCGTGGCCGCACTGAGCGACCTGCCGACGTTGCTGCCCGAGCACGACGCCGTGGTGCTGGCGCTGCCCCTCACCACCGAGACGGCCGGCCTGGTCGACGCGGGCTTCCTGGCCGCGATGCCCGACGGCGCCGTGCTGGTGAACGTCGCCCGCGGCCGGATCGTCGACACCGACGCGCTGCTGGCCGAACTGAGGGCGCGGCGGTTGCGCGCCTTCCTCGACGTCACCGACCCGGAACCGCTGCCGGCGCAGCACCCGCTGTGGGACGCGCCCAACCTCGTGCTCACCCCGCACGTCGGGGGCGGCACGCGAGGGTGGGAGCAGCGCGCCTATCAGGGTCTGGTGCGCGCGCAGGTCCGGCGCTGGTCCGCGGGGGAGCCGCTGGCGAATCTCGTCGAGCACGGTTACTGACCGAGCGGCACCCCCGTCAGCGCCGCCGACGTCGCTGCGGGGCGTACTTCGGCGTCGGGTCGGCGATGGCCGGCAGCCGGCCCTCGCTCGCGCGGGCCAGTCGGGACAGCTGCGCCACCCCGACACACGGGAGCCGCACCGAACCGGCGTCCGTCACGGCGTAGATCCCCCGCTTGGCGATCGACAGCCCGCGCACCGACGCCCAGGGCAGCGAACGCGAGCCGAGGACGGCCCGCACGCGCACCCCGTCGCCGTCGACGACGGTGGCCGTGCGTGCGATGAACGCGGCGGCGAGCACCGGCAGCGCGAGGAAGGCCAATCGCCAGGTCAGATGCACCCCGTTGGTGGAGTCGGCGGTGACCTTCGAGGTCAGGCTCTGCGACGCGTCGGAGCCGAACGCGAGCGCGATCGCCCCGAAGAGCAGGAATACGACGACGAGGTACGCCGTGCGCGGCAGCCGGAAGATCTCCTGCCTGGGCCGGTCCGGCACATCGTCGGGCACGGGAGCGAACCTACGCCGTAAGGTCGGGCGGGTGAGCAGCGAGCAGCCCGCCCCGACAGGCAGATCACACCGCAAGCCGCACAGCACCATCGTCACCGACGGCGTCGAGCGCGCCGCGGCACGGGGCATGTTGCGTGCGGTCGGCATGGGCGACGACGACTGGCGCAAACCGCAGATCGGCGTCGCGTCGTCCTGGAACGAGATCACCCCTTGCAACCTGTCGCTGGCGCGGCTGGCCAAGCAGGCGAAGGTGGGGGTCCGGGGCGCGGACGGCTTCCCGCTCGAGTTCGGCACCATCTCCGTGTCCGACGGCATCTCCATGGGGCACAGCGGCATGCACTACTCGCTGGTGTCCCGCGAGGTCATCGCCGACTCGGTCGAGACGGTCTTCCGGGCCGAGCAACTCGACGGCGGCGTCCTGCTGGCCGGCTGTGACAAGTCGCTGCCCGGGATGCTGATGGCCGCGGCCCGCCTCGACATCGCCGCGGTGTTCCTCTACGCCGGCTCGACCCTGCCGGGCAAGCTGGGCGACCGCACCGTCACGATCATCGACGCCTTCGAGGCGGTCGGGGCCTGCCTGGCCGGGCGCATCAGCCGCGAGGAGGTCGACGCCGTCGAACGCGCCATCTGCCCCGGCGAGGGTGCGTGCGGCGGCATGTACACCGCCAACACGATGGCCAGCGCGGCCGAGGCGTTGGGCATGTCGCTGCCCGGGTCCGCGGCGCCCCCCGCGCCCGACGCCCGCCGCGACCACTACGCGGAGCGCTCGGGTGAGGCCGCGGTGCACCTCGTCGACGCCGGGATCACCGCTCGCACGATCCTCACCAAGGAGGCCTTCGAGAACGCGATCACGGTCGTGATGGCGCTCGGCGGCTCCACCAACGCGGTGCTGCACCTGCTCGCGATCGCGCGGGAGGCGAAGGTCGAGCTCACCCTCGACGACTTCAACCGCATCGGCGACCGCACCCCGCACCTGGCCGACGTCAAACCCTTCGGCGAATACGTGATGACCGACGTCGACCGCATCGGGGGAGTGCCGGTCGTCATGAAGGCGCTGCTGGACGCCGGGCTGATGCACGGCGAATGCCTGACGGTCACCGGGAAGACGATGGCCGAGAACCTCGCCGATATCGCCCCGCCCGACCCCGACGGGCAGATCATCCGGTCGATGAGCGAGCCGATCCACCGCACCGGCGGCTTGACGATCCTGCGCGGCTCCCTCGCGCCGGACGGCGCGGTGGTCAAGAGCGCCGGCTTCGACGCCGACGTGTTCGAGGGCACGGCCCGGGTGTTCGAGCGCGAACAGCACGCCATGGAGGCGCTCGCGGCCGGCGGACTGGAGCCCGGCGACGTGGTGGTCATCCGGTGGGAGGGCCCCAAGGGCGGTCCCGGCATGCGCGAGATGCTGGCCATCACCGGCGCGATCAAGGGCGCCGGTCTCGGCAAGGACGTCCTGCTGCTCACCGACGGCCGCTTCTCCGGCGGCACGACGGGGCTGTGCATCGGTCACGTGGCGCCCGAAGCCGCGACGGGTGGCCCGATCGCCTTCGTCCAGGACGGCGACCGCATCCGCCTGAACATGGCGGCGCGGACCCTCGACCTCGATGTCGGCGACGCCGAACTCGACCGGCGCCGGGCCGAGTGGAAACCGCTGGAGCCGCAGTTCGACTTCGGCGTGCTGCGCAAGTACGCCAAGCTCGTGGGGTCGGCCGCGAACGGGGCCGTCTGCGACTGACCGGCCCCTCCTGGAGAACGGGGAGGGTCGAGTCGCGGCCGCGGGTATCGCGTGCTCGGTTGTAGGGCGGCGCCGCGCCCGTGTACGGTGCTCGTGTGCGCAAGCTCGTACTTATCGTCGGGCGCGCCGCCTCGGTTGACTGACACGGTTCTCCACCACCGACGCGGCGCGCAAACCCTTCGTGCATTGGGCACGAGGGGTTTTTTGTTGCGTCGGTGACCCATCCCGATTCGCAGGACACGCAGAAGGTGCACGCGACATGACCGGACAGCCCCCCAGCTCCGCCCCTGAGTCGATGACGGGCGCGCAGTCGCTCGTGCGCTCCCTCGAGCAGGTCGGGGCCGACGTCGTGTTCGGCATCCCGGGCGGGGCGATCCTGCCCGCCTACGACCCGCTGTACGACTCCACCAAGGTGCGGCACATCCTCGTGCGCCACGAGCAGGGGGCGGGCCACGCGGCCACCGGCTACGCGCAGGCCACCGGCCGGGTCGGGGTGTGCATGGCGACGTCCGGTCCGGGTGCCACCAACCTGGTGACACCGATCGCCGACGCGTACATGGACTCCGTGCCGATGGTGGCCATCACCGGTCAGGTCGGCCGGGCGATGATCGGCACCGACGCCTTCCAGGAGGCCGACATCGCGGGCATCACCGTGCCCATCACCAAGCACAACTTCCTCGTGCAGGACGCCGCGGCGATCCCGCAGGCCATCGCCGAGGCGTTCCACCTCGCGTCGACCGGCCGGCCCGGCCCGGTGCTCGTCGACCTGCCCAAGGACGTGCTCCAGGAGGCCACCACGTTCTCCTGGCCCCCGCGGCTGGACCTGCCCGGCTACCGCCCGGTGATCCGCCCGCACAACAAGCAGATCCGTGAGGCCGCCCGGCTGATCGCCCTGGCACGCCGACCTGTCCTTTACGTCGGCGGAGGTGTCCTCAAGGCCCGGGCCACCGCCGAGCTGCGTCGCCTCGCCGACCTCACCGGCATCCCCGTCGTCACCACCCTGATGGCCCGCGGCGCGTTCCCCGACAGCCACCGCCAGCACCTCGGCATGCCCGGCATGCACGGCTCCGTCTCGGCCGTCACCGCGCTGCAGAAGGCCGACCTGCTCATCGCGCTGGGCACCCGCTTCGACGACCGCGTCACCGGCCGGCTCGACACGTTCGCCCCGAACGCGGCGGTGATCCACGCCGACATCGACCCGGCGGAGATCGGCAAGAACCGGGTGGCCGACGTGCCCATCGTGGGCGACGTGCGCGAGGTGCTCAGCGAGCTCATGCCTGCTCTCGAGGCGGAGTTCGCGAGCGGCCACCGGGCCGACCTGACCGGCTGGTGGCGCCAGGTCGACGAGTGGCGCGAGAAGTACCCGCTCGGGTACGACGAGCCGGCCGACGGCACCCTCTCGCCGCAGTACGTGATCGAGCGCCTCGGCGACATCGCCGGCCCCGAGGCGATCTACGCCGCGGGCGTGGGCCAGCACCAGATGTGGGCCGCGCAGTTCATCAAGTACGAGCACCCGTACACGTGGCTGAACTCCGGCGGCGCCGGCACCATGGGCTACTCGGTCCCGGCGGCCATGGGCGCGAAGGTCGGCTGCCCCGACAAGCTGGTGTGGGCGATCGACGGCGACGGCTGCTTCCAGATGACCAACCAGGAGCTCGCGACCTGCGCCATCGAGGGCATCCCGATCAAGGTCGCCGTCATCAACAACGGCAACCTCGGCATGGTGCGCCAATGGCAGACGCTCTTCTACGAGGAGCGCTACAGCCAGACCGACCTCGGCACCCACAAGCACCGCATCCCCGACTTCGTGAAGCTCGCCGACGCGCTGGGCTGCGTCGGGCTGCGGTGCGAGTCGAAGGACGACGTGGACGCCACGATCGAGAAGGCGATGGCGGTCGAGGACCAGCCCGTCGTCGTCGACTTCACCGTCGGCAAGGACGCCATGGTCTGGCCGATGGTGGCGGCCGGGTCGAGCAACGACGACATCCAGGCCGCCCGCGACCTGCGCCCGGCGTTCGAGAGCGAAGGATGAGACGCCTCGGGCTCGTCGGGGGCACGAGTTGGGTGTCCAGCGAGCACTACTACCGGGCGCTGAACGAGGGCGTCGCCCGCGCCGTCGGCGGCAACGCGAGCGCTCCGGTCACCCTGTGGTCGGTGGAGTTCGGCGAGTTCGCCCGGCTCCAGCACGACGGCGACTGGGCCGGCGTCTCGCGCATCCTGTGCGCGGCCGCCCGCCGGCTCGCCGACAGCGGGTGCGAGGGGGTCGCCCTGGCCGCGAACACCACCCACCTCGTCGCCGACGACGTCCGCGCGGTGCTGGGCGACGTGCCGCTGCTCGACCTGATCGACCTGACCGCCCGCGCCGTGAGCGGCCGCCGGCGCGTCGGACTGCTGGGCACCCGGTTCACCATGACCAGCGCGATGTTCCCCGATCGCCTCGCCCGCGACGGCATCGACGTGCTGGTCCCGACCGCCGACGAGCAGGACCGCGTCCACGAGGTCATCTACGACGAGCTGACCCACGACGTCGTCAGCGAGCAGGCCCGGGCCGACTACCTCGCTGTCATTGACAAGCTGGTGGCCGGCGGCGCCGAGACCGTCCTGCTGGCGTGCACCGAGCTCGCGATGCTCGACCTGCAGGCCGAGGCCCGCGTACCGCTCGTCGACACCACCGATGTCCACTGCCGCGCCCTCGTCGACTTCATCCTCGGAGCACCCTCATGAGCACGCACACCCTCTCCGTCCTCGTCGAGGACAAGCCGGCCGTGCTGGCCCGCGTCGCCGGCCTGTTCGCCCGCCGCGGTTTCAACATCGAGTCGCTCGCCGTCGGCCCCACCGAGCACGTGGGCATCTCGCGGATCACGATTCTCGTCAGCGTCGAGGGCAGTGCGCTCGAGCAGGTCACCAAGCAGCTGAACAAGCTGATCAACGTGCTCAAGATCGTCGAGCTGGAGGAGAAGCAGGCCGTCCAGCGCGAGCTGCTGCTGGTCAAGGTGCGCGCCGACGAGGCCAGCCGCCGCGACGTCCTGCAGATCGTCGAGCTGTTCAAGGCCAAGGTGGCCGACGTCGGCCCGGAGGCACTGACGGTCGAGCTCACCGGCCGGCCTGACAAGCTGGACGCGATGCTCAAGATGCTCGAGCCGTACGGCATCCGCGAGATGGTGCAGTCCGGCATGGTGGCCCTCGGCCGCGGCCCGCGCTCGATGACCCAGGCGGCGCTGCGTTCGGTCGAACGCAGCGCCTGAACCGCAACCGACCCCGAAAGAGAGAAGACGAGTTCCGATGGCAGTGCAGATGTACTACGACGACGACGCCGACCTGTCGATCATCCAGGGCCGCAAGGTCGCGATGCTCGGGTACGGCAGCCAGGGCCACGCGCACGCGCTGTCCCTGCGCGACTCCGGCGTCGACGTGCGCGTCGGGCTCAAGGAGGGTTCGAGGAGCCGGGCCAAGGCCGAGGACGAGGGCCTGCGCGTCGTCACCCCGGACGTCGCGGCCACCGAGGCCGACCTGATCATGGTCAACGTCCCCGACCCGGCCCAGCGCGGCCTGTACGCGGAAGCCATCGAGCCCAACCTGCAGGACGGCGACGCCCTGTTCTTCAGCCACGGGTTCAACATCCGCTTCGGCTACATCAAGCCGCCCTCGTCCGTCGACGTGTGCATGGTGGCCCCGAAGGGCCCGGGCCACCTGGTGCGCCGCCAGTACGTCGACGGCAAGGGCGTGCCCGTGCTCGTCGCCGTCGAGCAGGACGCCACCGGCAAGGCCTTCGACCTCGGGCTGTCCTACGCCAAGGCCATCGGTGGCACCCGCGCCGGCGCGATCCGGACCACGTTCACCGAGGAGACCGAGACCGACCTGTTCGGCGAGCAGGCCGTGCTCTGCGGCGGCGCGTCACAGCTGGTCATGTACGGCTTCGAGGTGCTCACCGAGGCCGGCTACGCCCCCGAGGTCGCCTACTTCGAGTGCCTGCACGAGCTGAAGCTGATCGTCGACCTGATGTATGAGGGCGGCATCGCCAAGCAGCGTTGGTCGATCTCCGACACCGCCGAGTACGGCGACTACGTCTCCGGCCCGCGCGTCATCGACCCGCGGGTGAAGGAGAACATGCAGGCCGTCCTCGCCGACATCCAGAGCGGCAAGTTCGCCGAGCGCTTCATCGCCGACCAGGACGCCGGCGCGCCGGAGTTCACGGCGTTGCGGGCCAAGGGCGAGCAGCACCCCATCGAGGAGGTCGGCCGGAAGCTGCGCGGCCTGATGAGCTGGGTCGCCAGCGACGACGACTACACGGAGGGCACCGCGCAGCGTTGATGCCGGGGGATAGGGGCTGCTGAAGGACCCTCGTCCCTTCCTGCGGTCAGTGGGGCGACTTCTGATCAGTGGCGCGAGAAGTTGCCCCACTGAGCCGAACTCGCGCCACTCAACAGGGGGACGGATCAGCCGGCGGGCAGGGCGAGGGAGCGGCGCAGGAAGTCGAGCTGGAGCAGGAGCAGGTTCTCGGCGATGGTCTCGTCGCTGGCCATGTGGGTGATGCCCGACAGCGGCAGCACCTCGTGGGGGCGGCCGGCGGCGAGCAGGGCCGTGGACAGCCGCAGCGAGTGGGCGACGTAGACGTTGTCGTCGGCCAGGCCGTGGATGATCATCAGCGGCCGCCGCAGCTGCGGCGCGAGCGGGATCAGGCTGTTGGCGTCGTACACCTCGGCGTTGGTGTCCGGGTGCCCCAGGTAACGCTCGCTGTAACAGGTGTCGTAGAGCCGCTCGTCGGTCGTGGGCGCCCCGGCGATCGCGGCGTGGAAGACGTCGGGATGGCGCAACACGCACAGCGCGGCCAGGTAGCCGCCGAACGACCAGCCCCGGATCGCCACCCGCGAGGTGTCGACGTCGTCGGGGTAGAGCGCAGCCACCTCGCGCACCGCCTCGGCCTGGTCGTCGGCCGCGCTCACGCGGTCGTTGCGGGCCAGCCGGTCCCACGCGGGGCCGCGGCCGGCCATGCCCCGCCCGTCGGCCACCACCACGGCGAATCCCTGGTCGGCGAACCACTGCGGGATCAGGTAGGCCCGGCCGGAATTGAGCACGCGCTGCCCGTGCGGGCCGCCGTACGGATCGAGCAGCATCGGCAGCCGCCGCGAGCCGGGTTCGTGCCCGGCCGGCAGGAGCACGGTGGCCGGCAGCCCGCGCTCTCCGAGCGAATGGCTGCGCACGACCGGATGGGCCGGGGGAGCCTCGGCCACGGAGGCCACGACGGCGTCGGGTGCTTCGCGGCGGCGCACCGAGGTCACCGTGGCAACGCGGTCCGCGGTGTCCTGCGCGACGACCAGGGTGCCGGCGGCGTACGCGCCGCCGGCCACGCCCGCCGGGTCGCTGAGCAGCTCGACGCGGCCGTCGAAGCCGAGGCGGGCCAGCGCCACCGCGCCCACCTCGGGCACCACCTGCGCGATCACCGACTCGCCGTCCACCTCGAGCACGGCCCGCACCAGCACGTCGGCCGGGGTGATCGCCTCGTCGTCGAGCCACAACCGCCGCTGCTCCCCGACGTCGACCGAGTGCAGCAGCCGCCCGTCGTCGAGCAGCCGCGGTGTCCCCGGCAGCACCTCCACCCACGCCTCGTCGCTGACCACGCGCACCAAGCTGGTCCGGCCGGTGTCGATGTCCACGCTGCGGTACTCCAAGCGCCGCTGGTCACGGGTGAGCACGGCGAGCACCGGGCGGGGGCCGTGCCAGTCGACCTCGGCCAGGTACTCGAGCACCTGGCCGTCCAGTTCGGTGTCCGAGCGCCAGTCGACGTCGACCCGCCCGCCGTCGAGGCGCAGCACCGACAGCCCGACGACGGCGTTGGCCGTGCCGGCCTGCGGATAGCGCACCGGCCTGGGCGCGCGGTCGGGAAAGGCCGGGTCGGCGATGTGCCACAGCGACACCGGCGTCTCGTCGTAGCGCTCCACGAGCAGCGCCTCGCCGTCGGGCGACCACCAGAAGCCGCGCGTGCGGTCCAGTTCCTCACCGGCGACGAACTCGGCGAGACCCCAGACCACCTCGGCCGGCTCGTCCGGCGCCGGGCCGACGAGCCGCTGGTCGGCGCCGGTGTTGACCGTGACCACGTGCAGCGCCCGGTCACCGGCGTAGGCCACCCGCCGCCCGGTCGGGTCGAGCTGCGGGTCGATCACCGGCACCGGGGTGGCGAGCTCGCGCGCCGGTTCCTCGCCGTCCAGGTCGACCACGAACAACCGCGACGACAGCGCGAACGCCGCGCGGCGCACGTCGCGGTCGGTGCTGAAGGCGACGACGCCCGAGCTGGCCACCCGCTGGCGCTCGCGGCGGGCCCGCTCCTCGGCGGTCAGGTTCTCCTCGCTCCCCGCAAGCAGGTCGGCCGGGTCGGCGACGCGGCGTTCGGCGCCGGTGGCCACGTCGTACACCCACAGGGCGTGGGCGCGCGACGTGCCGGACCCCGAGCGTACGAACACCACCCGCCCGCCGTCAGGGCTCAGCACGAACGAGCGGGGGAGGCCGAGGCGGAAGTTCATCGTCCGCGCGGCGAGGCGCGGCAGGGAGTCGACGGTCATGGGCCCATCGTGTCAGCCTATTCCGCGTCCCGGATACTGGGACGATCGGTCCACGGGTTGGGAGTCGCCGACCGTCGCCGCGTAGGCTCGCGCCCTATGAAGCTGGCAGTCATTCCGGGTGACGGCATCGGGGTCGAGGTCACCGAACAGGCGCTGCGCGTCCTCGGCGCGGTGCACGCGGGCGTCGAGGCGACGCCCTACGACCTCGGCGCCGCACGGTGGCACCGCACCGGCGAGGTGCTGCCCGACTCCGTCCTCGACGAGATCCGTGACCACGACGCGATCCTGCTCGGGGCCGTGGGCGATCCGTCCGTACCGTCGGGCGTGCTCGAGCGCGGGCTGCTGCTTCGACTGCGCTTCGAACTCGACCACCACGTCAACCTGCGCCCGGCCCGGCTCTACCCCGGTGTCGGCACGCCGCTGGCCGGCGAGCCGGAGATCGACTTCGTCGTGGTGCGCGAGGGCACCGAGGGCCCCTACGCCGGCAACGGCGGCTCGCTGCGCAAGGGCACGCCGCACGAGATCGCCACCGAGGTGTCGGTCAACACCGCCTACGGGGTCGAGCGGGTGGTGCGCGACGCGTTCACCCGCGCCCAGGCCCGCCCCCGCCGCCACCTGACGTTGGTGCACAAGAACAACGTGCTGACCAACGCCGGTGACCTGTGGTTCCGCACCGTGCAGGCCGTCGGGGGCGAATTCCCCGACGTGACGGTCGCCTACAACCACGTCGACGCCGCGACGATCTACCTCGTCACCGACCCCGGCCGCTACGACGTGATCGTCACCGACAACCTGTTCGGCGACATCCTCACCGACCTGGCCGCCGCCATCGCCGGCGGCATCGGCCTCGCGGCCAGCGGCAACCTCGACGTCAGCCACACCAACCCGTCGATGTTCGAGCCGGTGCACGGCTCCGCACCGGACATCGCCGGGCAGGGCAAGGCCGACCCGACGGCGGCCGTGCTGTCCGTGTCGATGCTGCTCGCGCACGTGGGCGAGCCCGACGCGGCGCAGCGGGTCGAGGCGGCGGTGGCCGCCGACCTCGCCGGTCGCGATCCGCGGCGACCCGGGTTCGACGGCGGAGATCGGCGAGCGGCTGGCCAAGGCCGTCGCCGGCTGAGCCTGGCTCCCCCCGGCACGCTGTGGCAGACTGTGCCCGTGCACTTCCGCTCACTCATTATCGAAACGGCGCGCCGGTAGCCCCATCACCGCCGCGCCGAACCCTCTGCCACCCGGCAGGGGGTTTTTTGTTGCCATCGAAGTTCCCACCGAAGGGCCCGCGATGCAGACCGACGAGTTCCACGTCTTCGACACCACGCTGCGCGACGGCGCCCAGCGCGAAGGCATCACGTACTCGGTGGCCGACAAGCTGGCCGTGGCGCGCCTGCTCGACCAGCTCGGCGTCGGGTTCGTCGAGGGCGGCTGGCCCGGGGCGATGCCGAAGGACACCGAGTTCTTCGCCCGCGCCGCCGGGGGCGAACTGACGCTGCGCCACGCCGCGCTCGTCGCGTTCGGTGCCACTCGCAAGCCCGGCCTCGCCGCCGCCGACGACCCGCAGGTGCGCGCCCTGCTGGACTCGCAGGCCTCGGTCGTCACCCTCGTGGCGAAGTCCGACGTGCGCCACGTCGAGCGAGCGCTGCGGACCACACTGGAGGAGAACCTCGCGATGGTGCGCGACACGGTCGCGTTCCTGCGCGGCGAGGGCCGGCGGGTCTTCGTCGACTGCGAGCACTTCTTCGACGGTTACCAGCACGACCCCGATTACGGCGTGCGCGTCCTCGACGCGGCGGCCGAGGGCGGCGCGGATGTCGGGGTCCTGTGCGACACGAACGGCGGCATGCTCCCGATGGGCGTGCACGACATCGTGTCCGACGTACGGCGTCGCGCCGGCATCCGGCTCGGCATCCACACCCAGGACGACACGGGTTGCGCGGTGGCCAACACCCTGGCCGCCGTGGATGCCGGCGCGACGCACGTGCAGGGCACCGCGAACGGCTACGGCGAACGGGCCGGCAACGCCAACATCTTCAGCGTGCTCGGCGGGCTGGTCACGAAGATGGGCCGCGACGTGCTGCCGGCCGGTTGCCTGGAGGAGATGGTGCGCGTCGCACACGCCGTCGCCGAGATCGCCAACCTCGCCCCCGACACGCACGCGCCCTACGTCGGCGCGGCCGCGTTCGCGCACAAGGCGGGCCTGCACGCCAGCGCGATCAAGGTCGACCCCGAGCTGTACAACCACCTCGACCCGGAGCTGGTCGGCAACCGCCAACGCATCCTGGTCACCGAGATGGCCGGTCGGGCGTCGGTGGAACTGAAGTCGGCCGAGCTCGGCGTGGACGTGTCGCAGCGGCCCGACGTCGTGGGCAGCGTCGTCTCGCGGGTCAAGGAGCGCGAGGCCGCCGGCTGGTCCTACGAGGCCGCCGACGCGTCGTTCGAGCTGCTGTTGCGCGACGAGCTGGACGGCGACAGCGCACGGCCGGCCCCGTTCACGGTCGAGTCCTACCGGGTGATCATCGACCGGCGTGAGGACGGCCGGCTGGTCAGCGAGGCCACGGTGAAGCTGCGCGCGGGCGGGCAACGAGTGATCTCCACCGACGAGGGCAACGGGCCGGTGAACGCGCTGGACAAGGCGCTGCGCAAGGCCCTCGAGCGCACCTACCCGCAGCTGGCGAAGATGGAGCTCACCGACTACAAGGTGCGCATCATGGCCGGCCGGCACGGCACCGACGCGGTCACCCGGGTGCTCATCGAGACCAGCGACCGCGAGCGGGAGTGGACCACGGTGGGTGTGCACGGCAACGTCATCGAGGCCTCGTGGCTGGCCCTGCACGACGCGGTGCGCTACGGACTGCTGAAGTCGGCGGCGCAGCTGCCGGTCTGAGTGGTTCGATGGCCGGGTGGACACCGGCGACGACGACACCCCTCGGGTGGTGAGCGCGGCACGTGTGATCACGGCGCCGGCCGCCGAGATCTTCGAGCTGATCGCCGACCCGGCCCACCAGCCGGGCTGGGACGGCAACGACAACCTCACGTACGCGCCGGCCGGGCAACGGGTCCGGGCCGTCGGCGAGGTGTTCCGCACGACGCTCACCTCCGGGGCGGTGCGGGAGAACCACGTCGTCGACTTCGCGGAGGGACGGCTGATCGCGTGGCGCCCGGCCGAGGTGGGAGCGGCTCCCCCCGGGCACTTGTGGCGCTGGGACCTCGAGCCGGTCGACGACGCACGTGTGCGCGTCACCCACACCTACGACTGGACGCAGCTCGCCGACCCGCAGCGGTTGGCCCGGGCGCGGGCCACCACGCCCGACAGCCTGCGGGCCTCGCTCGACCGCTTGGCCGAGCTCGCCGAAGGCCGCTGACCGCTCACCAGACGAAGCCGCGCACCATCAGCTCGGCCTCGGTCTGCGCGCGGGCGGCCGCACGGATGGCCGACGTCGGGGCCGTGACGTCCAGCGCGCGGCAGACCTCGCGCAGCGTGTCGTCGTAGGCCAGCTCGAGGGCGGTGAGGCGGCTGACCTTGGCCGGCACGTCCGCGTCGACGAGCTGGCGGTGCTGGCCGGCGAGCCGGCGCAGGTCCTGGCGCAACCGGTCCAGCGTCTCCGCGTGGTCCTCCACCGGGCGGCGCCGCCGCGGGCGGCCGTCGGACTTCGCCAGCCACTCGAGTGCCCGGAAGGCGGCGGCGAAGACCAGCGCCGGCACGAAGCACAGCGCCAGATAGACGACGACGGTCATGGCCGCTCCCGCGCGAGACACGCCGAGCCTGTGCTCGTGCGGCGGCGGCGTCAAGCCGCCCGGGCGTGCACCGTCAGGGTCGGGTCGGCCGCGGACGGGCGGCCTCGCGCGCGACCGGCGCCGGCCGCGGGCGCGGGCGGCCACCGGCCACGGGGGCGTTCGGACGCAGCCGGGCGAGCACGCAGGTGTCGCAGGTCTGCGAGCACTCGACCCCGTGCCCGTCGTGCCCGCACGGGTCGCCCACGACCTCGAGCTCGTCCGGGTCGTGGTCGTGCCCGCACCCGCCGTGGGCGTGCTGGTGGAACTCGCGCACGGCGGGCGAGCCCACGGCCGCGGCCTGGGCGATCGCGGCGAGGGCCGCCTCGTCGACCTGCGCCTCGTGCTGCTGTTCCTCGCGCTCGAGCTTCACCGACGCGGCCACGCCCCAGGCGCACATGGCCAGGATCACGGCGCCCACGAAGGCGATGACGACGAACGCCTTGATCACCGGCCCGTTCGAACCGGTGGCGGCCACGGCGCCGATGGCGATCAGGAGCACGGCGAACAGGCCGAGCGTGCCCGCGAGCTGCCGCCGCTTCTCAGCGGGGATGCGCGGCAGCGGGGAAGTCACGCTCCCGATTATGAACGAGGCCGACCGCGTGGGCCGCTCCGGGCGCCCCGGTAGCCTCAGACCCCGTGCGTATCGCCCGCTTCGTCCATCCCGGTTCGGCCAACGCGCAGGCCGGTGTCGCCTGGGGCGCCGTCGAGGGCGAGGTCGGCGCCGCGCCGGACACGCTCACCGTCGCCGCACTCGAGGGCCACCCGTTCGGCCCGCTCACCTTCACCGGCGACCGGTGGGCCCTGCCCGACGTCCGACTGCTGTCGCCCTTCCTGCCCAGCAAGGTGGTCGCGCTCGGGCGCAATTACGCCGACCACGCCAAGGAGATGGGCGGCGACGCGCCGCCCGACACGCCGCTGATCTTCCTCAAGCCGTCCACGTCGGTCATCGGTGACGGCGACGCCATCCGGCTGCCGCCGTCGAGCCGCGAGGTGCACTTCGAGGGCGAGCTGGCGGTGGTGATCGGCGCGCCGGCGCGCAACGTGACGGCCGAGGACGCGATGCGTCACGTGTTCGGTTACGCCGCCGCGAACGACGTCACGGCCCGCGACCAGCAGCGTGCGGACGGCCAGTTCACCCGGGCGAAGGGCTACGACTCGTTCTGCCCGCTGGGGCCGTGGGTGGAGACGGTGCTCGACCCCACCGACCTGCGCATCGTCACGCGCGTCGACGGCGAGGTGCGCCAGGACGGGCGGACCAGCCAGATGGTGCACGACATCCCCGCCCAGCTCGCGTTCGTCTCGGCCGTCATGACGCTGCTGCCCGGTGACGTGCTGCTCACCGGCACCCCGGCCGGGGTGGGGCCGATCGTGGCCGGCAACAGCGTGAGCGTCGAGATCGAGGGCATCGGCGTGCTCACCAACCCCGTGGTGGCGCAGTCGTGAACGCGCCCGCCGCCGTCCGCGTCCGCTTCTGCCCGTCGCCCACGGGCAACCCGCACGTCGGCCTGGTGCGCACCTGCCTGTTCAACTGGGCGTACGCGCGCCACGTCGGGGGCACCTTCGTCTTCCGCATCGAGGACACCGACGCCGCCCGCGACAGTGTCGAGTCCTACCGGCAGCTGCTCGACGCGCTGCGCTGGCTCGGCCTCGACTGGGACGAGGGCCCCGAGGTCGGCGGCCCGTACGGTCCCTACCGGCAGAGCGAGCGCCGCGACGTCTACCGCGACGTCGCCGGCCGGTTGCTCGAGGCCGGGCACCTGTACGAGTCGTACACGTCGGCCGAGGAGACCGAGGCGCGCCACCGCGCGGCCGGCCGCGACCCCAAGCTGGGCTACGACAATTTCGACCGCACGCTCAGCGAGCAGCAGCGTGCCGCCTACCGCGCCGAGGGCCGGCAGCCCGTCTTCCGGCTGCGCATGCCCGACGAGGACATCACCTGGACCGACCTGGTGCGCGGCGAGGTCAGCTTCGCCGCTGAGAACGTCTCGGACTTCGTCGTCATCCGGGCCAACGGTGACCCGCTCTACACGCTGGTCAACCCCGTCGACGATGCGCTCATGAAGATCACCCACGTGCTGCGCGGCGAGGACCTGCTGTCCTCCACACCCCGCCAGATCGCGCTGTACCGCGCGCTGATCGCCGTCGGGGTGGCCGAGTCGGTGCCGCGGTTCGGGCACCTGCCGTACGTGATGGGCGAGGGGAACAAGAAGCTGTCCAAGCGCGACCCGCAGTCGTCGCTGAACGTCTACCGCGAGGCGGGCTACCTGCCCGAGGGTCTGCTGAACTACCTGGCGCTGCTGGGCTGGTCACTCGACGCCGAGCGCGACGTGTTCTCCCTGGCCGAGATGGTCGAGCGCTTCGACGTGGCCGACGTCAACGCCAACCCTGCGCGGTTCGACCCGAAGAAGTGCGAGGCCATCAACGCCACGCACATCCGCCGGCTCGACCCGGCCGACTTCGCCGCGCGGGTCACCACCCAGCTGCTCGCGGCGGGCCTCGCGGCCGATTCGACGGTCGTGACGGCGGCCGCGCCGCTGGTGCAGGAGCGGGTGGCCACGCTCGGCCAGGCGGTCGACATGCTGCGTTTCCTCGTCGTGCCCGAGTCGGAGTTCACCGTCGAGGAGGCCGCGGCGGCCAAGCAGCTCGGTCCCGACGGCCAGGACGTCGTGCGCGCCGCCCACGCCGCCCTGGACGGCCTGGTGCAGTGGAACACGCCGACCATCGAGGAGGCCCTGAAGGCCGCGCTGGTCGAGGGCCTGGGCCTCAAGCCGCGCAACGCGTTCGGCCCGGTGCGGGTCGCCGTCACCGGCAGCACCGTGTCGCCACCGCTGTTCGAGTCGCTCGAGATCCTCGGCCGCGAGCGCTCGCTCGCCCGCCTGCGGACGGCCGCACCCGCCGCCTGACCCGAAAACGAGGTGCTCGTTCCCGCCTGAGTGTTGCCCGCGTCACACTCGCGGCCCACGTCGATGACGGTAATACTGTCACAGTCGCCAACGGAAAGGTCCGCAGCCCATGACCGCCACCCGCCCGGCCTGGAGCGACGACGACGTCGAGGCCTTCCGCGAGCTCGCGCACACCTTCCTGGAGAAGGAGTGCGCCCCGAACGAGCAGCGCTGGGCCGAGCAGCAGCACATCGACCGCGAGGTGTGGACCAAGGCCGGCGAGCGCGGCCTGCTGTGCCCGTCCATTCCCGAGGAGTACGGCGGTGGGGGCGGCAGTTTCGCCCTCGAGGCGGTGCTGATGGAGGAGCAGACCCGCACCCTGTCGCCCAGCCTGGGCACGTCGGTGCACAACACGATCGTGGCCCACTACGTCTACGCGTACGGCACCGAGGAGCAGCGGCGGCGCTGGCTGCCGCGCCTGGCCAGCGGTGAGCTCGTGGGCGCCGTCGCCATGACCGAGCCCGGCACGGGCTCGGACCTGCAGAGCGTGCGCACCAAGGCGATCAAGGACGGGGACGAGTACGTCATCGACGGCTCGAAGACCTTCATCACCAACGGCGGCCTGGCCAACTTCGTCATCATCGTGGCCAAGACCGACCCCGAGAACCAGGCCAAGGGCATCTCCCTGGTAGTGGTGGAGACCGATGACGTCGAGGGGTTCAGCCGTGGCCGGCTGCTGAAGAAGATCGGCCAGCACGGCCAGGACACCGCCGAGCTGTTCTTCGACGGCGTGCGCGTGCCCACCGCCAACCTGCTCGGTGGCGAGGAAGGGCAGGGCTTCGTCCAGCTCATGCAGCAGCTACCGCAGGAGCGGTTGATCATCGCCGTGGCCGCCGTCGCCGCCATCGAGGAGGCGCTGGCCCACACGATCAAGTACACGAAGGAGCGCGAGGCGTTCGGCCGGCCGGTGTTCAACTTCCAGAACACCAAGTTCAAGCTGGCCGAGATGGCGACGACGGCCAAGGTCGCCCGCGTGTTCCTGGACGACTGCATCGCCAAGCACCTGCGCGGCGAACTCGACATCCCCACAGCGTCGATGGCCAAGTGGTGGACGACGCAGATGCAGTGCGACGTCGTCGATGAGTGCCTGCAGTTCTTCGGCGGCTACGGTTACATGGAGGAGTACCCGATCTCGCGGATGTACACCGACTCGCGGATCCAGAAGATCTACGGCGGGACCAACGAGATCATGAAGGAGATCATCTCCCGCTTCCTCTGACGGCGCCGGTCGCCGCCGCCGCTGCCGCCTGAGCCGGCCCGGAGCGGGCGTTTTGGACCCTCTCCGCCGTGTCCGGTAAAGTTCGACGTCGGCCCACCGCGGTGGGCCTGCCTTTGGGGTATGGGGTAATTGGCAGCCCGGCTGATTCTGGTTCAGCTAGTCTAGGTTCGAGTCCTGGTACCCCAGCGCAGTACGCACGTGGAAGTTTCTGGGGCCCCGTCGTCTAGTGGCCCAGGACGCCGCCCTCTCAAGGCGGTAGCGCCGGTTCGAATCCGGTCGGGGCTACACATTCACATCCCTCGCAATCCGGGGGGTGTGCTCGTTTCCGAGCCAGCCGCGAGCGCGATCACCGGCGCGTCGGTACACAACGGGTACACATGAGCGCCTCCGCCACTGGGCGATCGGGCGCTAGCGCTGCGCCTCGCGTCGGTGCCTACGGCTCGAAGCAGGTAACGTCGCTGGTGTTGCCAAGCTCTACGTTGTTCGGCGCATAGGTAAACGGCACGCCCACGCGATCTGCGTACAGGACGTAACAGTCGTAGAGGAAATCCTTCACGTTAGGTTTCGTCATTCGTTTGGCCGGAACATAGCATTCAAATTCGGTCCTCCCCGTGTTCGGATTGGAGGCATCCGCGAATGTACCGCCCAGCGTCTGGCAGCGCTGCTGAGCATCGGGGATCCCGGGGGGGCCGCTTGCGTCAGCGGGCAACCCCGACCCGATGACGGCCGTCGCTGCGACCGCCACCGCCAATGCAGCTGCGCTCTTGATCCGTAGAGATCTCAAGGCCCGTCCCCTCCGTTAGCACGACGCTGGCGCGCCTGACAAGAGAGAAGCACTGTTGAGCTGCAAGGTAAAGCGGAACCGGAAAGCACCGCTGCCCCGGTCAGGCAAAGCCAACCGGGGCAGCGTGGCAGGTGTGGGCGTTTCCCACCTCAGAGCACCGTTGGCCAACCCCTCAAGTCAGGTGACAAAAATGTGTCACCTGACGATGCTCTGGTCACGGTAGTTCTAGGTGTTCCAAATGGAACACCTGCGGCACGTGTCGCATCTGAGACACTTGTGGGGGGCTACATCTCGCCGAAGGCCACCGCCACCTCGGTGAGGGCGTCCACGACCCGGCTCATACCGTCCTTGAGGTCCCACACCTGACGGTGAGGCCTGGCTCGCCAGTGGTTGAGATCCTCGACGTCGTACACGCGGCGTCCCTCGCCCTGCCCGTCCGCACCGAGTCCGACGAGCACCGACCCACGGGGCCGATGTGCAGGGCCCCAGGAGCGGAGGACAGAACGTCAGCGAGAGCAGCGACGAAGGAGACGGTTGCTTCGGTCGGTGACGGGTTGGTGCGGATGTGTTCGGCGAGGTCGGCGACCATGATCCGGCCCACGGTGGCACTTCCGGGTCAATCGGCCCCGAAATGAGTCATGCCGCGCGTCTGCGGGTTGGGACTGACGATCGCGGTCATGCGGCCACCCGCCCTAGGACGAGCACCCAACGCGGTCTGAGTCGCCCTCTCAAGGCGGTAGCGCCGGTTCGAATCCGGTCGGGGCTACTCCTGCGCATCTCCCGTCTCTCGTCCTCCGTGCGACGTCGATCAGCGCGATTCGGGTACGACCCGCTCATGACCGGATTCGACGAGACCGTCCCGCCCGAGCCCGACGCGAACCGCAACGCTGCCGAGGCCGAGGCGAACGAGATGGACGAGCAACGCCCCGAGCACGACAGCGTGACCCCGGCGCTCGAGGAGGAGCCTGACCCCGACGAGCCGGCGGCAGGCGCTTAGGCCCTACTCACCTCAGACCGGGTGGTCGACGGGAAGGGTTCGGCGTGCCTGCGGTGACCCGTGGCGGCGCGCGGGAGATGACGCTCGCCCGCCGCGGCGCCGCCGGCGTGATCGATCAGGAACGAAGAAGCGCGGCGCGGGCGCGGCTGCCTACGGTCGGACATCGACACCGACGTACAGCGAAGGAGTGAACCGATGAAGACGATGACCTGTCAGCAGCTCGGCGGCCCGTGCGACCTGCCGTTGCGCGGGGAGACGGCCGACGACGTGATCAAGGCGCAGGACCGGCATCTGCGTGACGCGGTGGCCGGCGGGGACCGCGCGCACGAGCCGGCGCTGGAGGATATGAAGGGGCGCTGGAAGCACCCGGTTTCCGGCATGAAGTGGTACAAGCAGGCGAAGCGGGATTTCGCTGCGCTCGCCGAGGTCTGAAGCCCGCCGGCCGAGCTGGTGAGCAACTCGGCCGGACGCGGCGGTCGTCAGCCCGTCGCGGGCGGGGTCAGCGAATCGTCGTAGGTGGCGGTGAGCTCGCCGCCCGCGTTGCCGGTGTTGACGACGCCGCGCGGCTCGAGGAGGAGCGCCTGCACCTCGGCGTCGGCCCGCGGGCAGTGCTCGACGCCGCGCGGCACCACGAACAGCTCGCCCGGGCCGAGGTGCACGTCGCGATCGCGCAGCTGGATCGTCAACTGCCCGCCGATGACCAGGAAGAGCTCGTCGGTGTCTTCGTGCTGGTGCCAGACGAACTCACCGCTGAGCCGAACGACCTTGATCTCGTAGTCGTTGAGCCGGGCGATCACCTTGGGCGACCAGAGGTCCGCGAACTGCGAGAACCGTTCCTCGAGGTTGACGACGTCGGCCATCGGGACTCCTCTGCGTGGTGGGTCACGGTCCACTCTGCCCTGCCGGGGATATTGTCGACCGGGCGGATGGGAGCCGAGCGGTAACGTGCCGGAAGTGCCCATCGGTCAGCGGTTGGACGTCGGCGGGATTGAACTTGCCTACGAGGTGCACGGATCGGGCGGCGCGCGTCCCATGGTGTTGCTGCACGCGCTCGGGGAGCGTGGCCGCAGCTGGGAACCCGTGTTGCCTGCGCTCGGTGAGCGGTACGAGACGTACACGTTCGACCTGCGCGGGCACGGCGACAGCAGCCGGACCGGCGACTACTCCTTCGACGCGATGTACGGCGACGTCGCGGGTGCCCTCGACGTCCTCGGCCTCGACGATGTCGTGCTGATCGGCCATTCCATGGGGGCGGTGGTGGCCTACCTGCTCGCGATCCGTCAGCCCGCGCGCGTCGGCTGTCTGGTCGTCGAGGACGGGCCGCCACCGTTTCCCCGCACCCGCACGCTGCCCGAACGCCCGGCGGCCGAGCTCGACTTCGACTGGGCCGCGGTCGCCTGCGTGATCGGTGCCGTCAACCGCGGCGACCCCTGGATGTGGGACAACCTGCCGACCATCAAGGCCCCGACGCTCGTCATCGGGGGTGGCCCGCAGAGCCACGTCCCCCAGGACAAGCTCGTCGAGGTCGCGTCCCGCGTCCCCCGCGCGACGCTGGTGACCATCCCCGCCGGCCACGACGTGCACACCGATCGGCCGGACGAGTTCGCCCGCCTGGTGCTGGGCTGGCTCGACGGTTACCAGGTTGATATTTAGCAGATAGTCGAAGTCACGGCCGACGACCTCCCCTCGCGGTCAAGCTGGGCGCCGATCACTACGCGAGGAGCCTGGTTCATGTTGTTACGAAGGTCCATCTGTGCCGCAGCCGTCGGGGTCGTTGTCGCCAGCGCCCTGGCCGCGTGCGGCGGTAGCGGCGGCGGGTCGTCGAACGGAGGCGGTTCGAGCGGCGGCGCCAAGTCCGGCACCAAGCCCGCGTACGGCGCGGGCAACAACTCCGTGGTCAACGCGTCGTCCAAGACCGGCGGTGTGGTCAAGTACGGCCTGTCGAGCACCCCTGACTCGTTCGACCCGGGCAACACCTACTACGCCTTCGTGTGGGACGCGAGCCGGCTCTGGGCCCGCGCGCTGACCACGTTCAAGCCGCTGCCGGGAAAGGCCGGGCTCCAGCTGGTGCCGGACATGGCGACGTCGCTGGGCAAGGTCAGCGACGGCGGCAAGACCTACACGTACACGATCCACTCGGGGCTGAAGTACAGCGACGGTTCGGCGATCACGACCGCGGACATCAAGTACGCGGTGGAGCGCAGCAACTACGCGCCGGACGTGCTGTCCAACGGGCCGACGTACTTCAACGCGATCCTGGCGAACAACCCGGGCAAGGGCTACCAGGGTCCGTACAAGGACAAGACCGGTGACCTGAAGTCGATCGAGACGCCGAACGCGACGACGATCGTGTTCCATCTGGTCAAGCCGTTCGCGGACTTCGACTACCTGGTGTCCAACCCGCAGACGGCCCCGGTGCCGAAGGCCAAGGACACCGGTGCGGACTACGTGAAGAAGGTCGTGTCCTCGGGTTCGTACACGTTCAAGAGCTATGACCCGAACAAGGGCGCGGTGCTGATCAAGAACCCGAACTGGGACCCGAAGTCGGACTCGATCCGCAAGCAGTACGCGAACGAGATCGACATCGCCTTCAACCAGGAGGCCACCGGCATCGACCAGGACCTGTTCGCGGGCAACCTGACCGGTGACCTCGCCGGGGCCGGGGTGGCCGCGTCGAGCCAGGCCGCCATCATGGGCGACCCGGCGAAGAAGGCCAACGCCGACGACGCCCTGTCCGGCGCCTCGGCCTACATCACCCTTTCCACGAAGGTGAAGCCCTTCGACAACCTCAACTGCCGCAGGGCCGTGGAATACGGGGTCGACAAGCTCTCGGCGCAGAACTCCCTCGGTGGCCCGCTGCGCGGCGCGATCGCTTCAACGGTGCTGCCGCCGAACGTCGTGGGCTACACCAAGTACGACCTGTACCCGACGCCCAACAACAGCGGCGACGCGGCCAAGGCCAAGTCCTACCTCAAGGCCTGCGGACACCCCAACGGTTTCTCCACGACCATCTCCGCGCGCGGCGACCGCCCGAACGAAGTAGGGGCGGCGGTGTCGATCCAGGCTTCGCTGAAGAAGGTCGGCATCAACGTCAGCATCCAGAAGTACCCGTCGGGCAAGTACTTCTCCGACTACGCGGGCGCTCCGGCCTTCGTGCACTCGCACCACATCGGCATGATGATGATGGCGTGGGGGTCCGACTGGCCGACCGGCTACGGCTACCTGCAGCAGATCACCGACGGCAAGGCGATCAAGGCCTCCGGTAACTCCAACCTCACGGAGCTGAACGACCCGAAGGTCAACTCCATGCTGGACTCGGCGATCCAGAATCCCGACACCCCGACCCGGATCAAGGCGTGGGGCAGCATCGACAAGCAGGTCATGACCGACGCGGCCATCGTTCCGCTGGTCTACCGCCTCGACCTGCTCTACCGCCCGCCGAACGCGACCAACGTCACGGTCACCCCGGCGTACGGCATGTACGACTACCTCAACATCGGAACCAAGTAGGCGTACGTGGCCAGCATGCCGAGTATCACCGCATTCGCCGCGCAGGTGGTTTCCGGCGCCTGCATCCGGCGAACGATCGAGGAGTCGCGTCCGGTGGCCATCGTGGTGGTGGACCACGACGGGATGACGAAGGCGTCGGTGCGCATGGACGACGTGCCGGCGGAGCGGCTGGAAACGGCCGCCCGCCGGGCCCGCTCGGCGCTCATGGGGGCCGGCCAGTTCGGCGCCGGCTCGCGCGTCCTGCTCGCCGGGGACCGGGTCGTCGGAGCGGTCGGGGTCAGCGGGCCCGAGAGATTCTCCGACACCGTGGTCGCCGAAGCCGGTGCGGCGGCGATGACCGATCTGGACGACAGCCTCGAGATGCTGATCGACACGGCGGCCGGCGCCTGACCGACCGGCCGGTGCGGCGGCGTCCTGTGCCGCTGTCGCCGGCCGGGCCCGTCAGGTACTAGTCGCCATCGCCGCCGGTGGGGTCCTCGGTGCGCACCACCGTGGCCTCGCCGGCGGCGAGCGTGCGCACTCCGGTCACGCCGCGGTCGGTCAGCAGGTCGTGGCCGCTCACCTCGACGTCGACGTCGGCGTCGGTGTGATTGATCAGGAACAGCCAGTCGACGCCGTCCGCGGTGCGGCGCAGCACCTCGACGCCGGGCGGCAGGGCGCGGGTGCGCACACCGCGCTCGTGCAGCAGGTCGTCGACGAGCGCGGCGAAGCGGGTGTCGTCCAGTTCGGTACCGACGTACCAGGCGCGGCCGCAGCCGTAGGCGTGGACGGTGAGCGCGGGCGAACCGGCCGTCGCGCCCTCGGCGTAGGTGGCCAGGGTGTCGGCGCCGGCCGTGCGGGCGTACTCGCTCCACACCCGGGCCGAGCTCCCGTCGGACAGCGCGACCGAGGCGCCGGCGAGCAGCGGCGCGAACTCCTCGACGCGTACGCCGAGCAGGTCGCGGTAGGCCCCGGGATAGCCGCCCGGGCGCACGTGGTCGTGCTCGTCCACGACGCCGGAGAAGTAGGTGACCGCGGCGCCGCCACCTGCGCCTACATAGCCGGCCAGCGCGGCCGCGGCGTCGTCGGTGACCAGGTACTGCCCGGGCACGACGACGAGCCGGTAGTCGTCGAAGGGGCCGTCGGGGGCCACGAAGTCGACGCCGACGCCGCGGTCCCACAGCGCGTCGTACCAGCGGCGCAGCTGCGCGAACGGCGAGACGTCCACGCTGGGGTGCGCGTCGAGCTCGCCGGCCCACCAAGCCGCCCAGTCGTGCACGATCGCCACCGGCGCCCGCTCGGGCGTGCTGCCGGCCACCGGCGCCAGCGCGCGCAGGTCGCGGCCGAAGGCCACCACCTCGCGCCACACCCGGCTGTCGGTGCCCGCGTGCGGTAGCAGCGCGCTGTGCCACTTCTCCGCGCCGGCGATCGAGGCCCGCCACTGGAAGAACAGGGCGGCGTCGGCGCCCCGCCCGATGTGTTGCAGCGAGTTGCGCCGCAGCTCGCCCGGGGCCTTGGCCGTGTTGCGCGGCTGCCAGTTCACCGCCGACGTGGAGTGCTCCATCAGGATCCACGGCCGGCCGGCGGCCAGCGAGCGCATGAGGTCGGCGGCCATGGCCGTGCGCCGGGCGGGGTTCGGGTCATCGGCGCGCAGGTAGTCGTCGTTGCTGACGACGTCGACGTGCGCGGCGAACGCGCGGTAGTCCAGTGGCTTGAAGAAGCTCATGAAGTTGGTCGTCACCGGCGTCGCGACCCGCGCCCGCAGCACGTCGGCCTCGGCGCGGAAGAGGGCCAGGTGCTGGTCGGAGCCGAAGCGCCACCAGTCCAGCTGCTGCGTGGGGTTGGCGAACGAGTTGTAGGCCACCGCGGCCGGCGGTTCGATCTGCGTCCACTCGCCGTAGTGCTGCGACCAGAACGCCGTGCCCCACGCCGCGTTGAGCGCGTCGAGCGTGCCGTAGCGCTCGGCCAGCCAGACCCGGAAGGCGGCGGCGGAGGTGGGGCAGTAGCAGTGCCAGTTGTGGCAGGCGTACTCATTGCCCACGTGCCACAACACCACTGCCGGATGGGTGCCGTAGCGCTCGGCGAGGGCCGCGGCCGTCACGACCGCCGCCGCCCGGAAGTCGGGTGAGGACGGGCAGTACGCCTGCCGGGCGCCGTGCCGGCGCCGCACGCCCCGGGCGTCGACCAGGGCGGCGTGCGGGTACCGGGCGGTGAACCACGGCGGCGGGCTCGCCGTGGCCGTGGCCAGGTCGACGGCCACGCCGGCCTCGTGCAGCAGGCCGAGCACGTCGTCGAGCCAGCCGAACTCCCATCGGCCGGGCGCGGGCTGCAGCCGGGCCCACGCGAACACCCCCACCGTGACCAGGTTGACGCCGGCTTCGCGCATCAGCGCGACGTCGTCCGGCCACACCTCGGGCGGCCACTGCTCCGGGTTGTAGTCGCCGCCGTAGCCGAGGCGGCCCGGCAGGATCACCCCTTCGTCGACCCGAGCGTGAGGCCGGCGATGAACTGCCGCTGCAGCACGAAGTACACGACGAGGGTGGGGATCGCGATGATCAGTGAGCCGGCGGAGAGCAGGTTCGCGTTCTGCGCGAACTCACCCTGCAGGTCCTTGATGGCCGAGGTCACCGGGAACTTGCTGCCGGTGGACATCAGCGTCAGTGCCCAGAAGAAGTCGTTGTAGATCCAGGTGGTGAGCAGCGTGGCCAGGGCGGCCAGCGCCGGCCGGCACAGCGGCAGGGTGATGCGCCAGAACTGCGTCCACACCGACGCGCCGTCGATCAGTGCCGCCTCGGTCATCTCCACCGGCAGCGTGCGCATGAAATTGCTCAACACGAACACGCAGAAGCCGGTCTGGAAGGCGATGTTGATCAGGACGATGCCGGAGATCGAGTCGTAGAGGGTGCCCGAGTCGCTGAGCCAGTTGGGCACGTGCACGCTGGTGTAGATCTTGAACAGCGGGGCCAGCAGGATCTGCTGGGGGAGCAGGTTGCCGGCGGTGAACAGCAGCAGCAGGGCCAGGTTCAGCTTGTTCGAGAACCGCGACACCACGAAGGCGACGCCGGCGGCCAGGAACAGCGTGATGAGCACGGCCGGGACGGTGATCAGCAGCGAGTTCTCGAAGTGCTGGAGGATGTCGCCCTGCGTCCACGCGTCGCTGTAGTTGGTGAACGTGAACGAATGGCTCCACGACAGGTAGCCGTGCACGTTCGTGTCCGCCTCGGTCCGGAACGAGGTGTAGATCGTCCACAGCAGGGGGATCAACCACAGGACGGCGAGCACGAACACGAACACCGAGCCGGCGAGACCGCGGCGCCCGGGCCGGGGGCGCGACGCAGGAGCGATCTTCTCGCCCTGCAGTTCCTTGGCGACGACGGTGGCGGTCATGAGCTCGTCCTTGCGGAACTGTTGGACCAGGAAGTAGATGATCGGCACCAGCGCGATGACGAGCAGCACGACCCCGAGTGCCGAGCCGTAGCCGATCCGGTTGGCGGGACCGGTGATGTTCTGCGTGATCATCGCCGACAGCAGTTGCAGTCCGTTCGTGCCGCCGTTGGTGACGTAGACGAGGTCGAACGCGCGCAGCGACTCGATGATCGTGACGACGAAGATGACGTTGTTGATCGGCCGCAACGCCGGGAACGTGACCCGCCAGAACAGCTGCCAGGCGTTGGCGCCGTCGAGCATCGCGGCCTCGCGCAGCGCCGGGTCGAAGGCCTTCAGGCCGGCGAGGTAGAGGATCATCACGTACCCGGCCTGGCGCCAGGTGGCCTCGACCAGCACCGCCCACAGGTTCAGGTTGGGGTTGCCCAGCCAGTTGATGGCCACGTTGGGGTTGGTCTTGCCGAGCACACCGTTGATCAGGCCGTACTGCGCCCCGTACATCAGTTCCCAGATGATGCCGATCAGGGCCAGCGAGAGCATGACCGGCAGGAAGAAGATGCTCTGGTAGATGCGGCTGCCCCGGATGCCGCGGTCGAGCAGCACGGCCAGGAACATGCCCAGCGGGGTGGCGATGACGGTGAACTCCACCAGCCAGATCACGTTGTGCCGCACGGCCGGCCAGAAGTCCGGGTCGATCGTGCGCAGGTAGTGGTAGTTCTGCGCTGCCGACGCTCTTCGCCGGTGCGGCACCGTGCGCGTCGGTGAAGGAGAGGAAGAACGTCGAGACGGCGGGACCCCAGATCAGGGCCAGGTCCAGCAGCAGCGGGATGCCGATCATCAGGGCGATGACGACCCGGTCGCGGCGTGGTGAACCGGCGGATCCGGCGCCGCCGGGTCCGCGCCGGCGGCGCCGCTGGTGGAACTCGGCAACCGGGTTCAGCTCCGGGAAGATTCGGGCTTGGCCTGCGTCTCCAGCTTGGTGCAGATCGAAGCGCCGCTCTTGGGGTCGTTCAGGAAGGAGTTCATCGCGTTCTGGCAGATCGGGTAGGCGAAGTCCGGCCGGGTGTCGCGGTCGAGGAACTGCGCGATGTTCTTGGTGTTCTTGATGATCTCGACCGACGCCTTCTGCAGGGCGGTGTAGCTGCTCTGGTCGTAGTTGGTGGCGGTGCCGATGTCGCGACGGGTTGGGCTTGAGGAACGCCTGCTCGGCCGCAGCCGAGCCCAGGTACTCCAGCAGCGCCTTGCCACCCTTGGCGTTCTTCGCCTTCTTGCTCAGCAGGAAACCGTCGATCGGGGCGTCGATGGCGCTGTTGGTCGGGTATTGCGGGTCGATCTCGGGGAAGGGGAAGAAGTCGAGGTCGGGCAGGCTGGCCTTGGCCACCTGCGGCCCCACCTGGTCGGTGCCCTGGAAGATCATCGCGGAGGTCTTGTTGCCGTCGAACAGCTTGACCGCGTCCTGCCAGATCCGGCCGGTACGCGCCCGGCGTGTAGTAGGGCGCGAGCTCGGCCCACTTGTCGAAGACCGCCTTGACCTTGGGGTCGGTCCACTACTCCTTGTGCGCCATGAGCTCGACGTGGAACTCGTAGCCGTTCAGGCGCATGTTGATGATGTCGAAGGTGCCCATCGCCGGCCAGCCGTCCTTCTGCCCGATCGCGATCGGGTTGCTGAAGCCGTCCTTCTGCATCTTCTTGCACAGCGCGATCAGGTCGTCCCACGTCTTGGGCACCTGGTAACCGTGCTTGGTGAACACGCTCTTCTTGTAGAACATCACCCAGGGGTAGTTGACCCACGGCACCAGGTAGTACTTGCCGCGCGGCCTTCGATGCGGCCTTGACCGCCGGTGTGAAGTGCGAGCCGATCTTGTCCCAGACGTCGTCGATCGGCGTCAGCAGGCCCTGGTCGGCGAAGAACTGCATGCGGTTGCCGGCGAACCAGCAGAACACGTCGTTCGGGGAGCCCTGCAGGTAGTTCTGGATGTTGTTCTGGAAGCTGTTGTGGTCGACGGTGTTCACGCTGACCTTCGACGCCTTCGAATACCCCTTGATGCTGGCGGCGAAAGCCGATCTTGACCGCCGCATCGGAGTAGTTCGACCCGATGCTGACCTTGCCGCCGGCCGAGCCGCCGTTGCCCGAGGACGAGCTGCTGCAGGCGGCGAGCAGGCTGCCCGTGCCGCCGAGCGCGAGCGCGCCGGCTGTGCCTCGCAGCAGGGAACGTCGGCTGAGCGAGCCGGTCGTCAGGGGGTTTGCGGTCATCGAATCACCTCTGCAGGAGAACCTGTCTCAACAGGTAGTTCAACATTTTCCAACGAATTCCCTCAGTGCGGTGCTGAGTGAATCCTGCGAGCATGGCCGTTGTCAACCCGCCGGGCGGCCAAAAGCGTTTGCGACTTCTCAGCGTCGGTCATCGGTAAATGCCGTGGTTGCACGGGTCCGGCGAGAGAAGCGCCAAGGGCTCCGGGACGGGGCCGGCCGCGCCCGGCGAAGTGATCTCGGTGTTGACTTATGTTTGACTGTGCACCACAGTCCGGAGTCGAATCGACAGAGCCCTCGCGATGGGCGGGAGGTGCGGGATGCTCGCCAGCCAGCGGCACGAGAAGATCATCGAGGCCGTGCGCCGCTCCGGCGGCGTGCGGGTGAGCGAGCTGACGGCCCTGCTCGGCGTCTCGGACATGACGGTGCGTCGCGACCTCGAGCGGCTGGAGGCCGACGGCGCGTTGCGCAAGGTGCACGGCGGCGCGGTGAGCGCCGACACGTCGCGGGTGATGGAGGAACCGAGCTTCGCGGCCAAGCGGATGCTGGCGCAACCGGCGAAGCAGGCGATCGCCCGGCGGGCGACGGAGCTGATCGAACCAGACTCCGCGATCGCGGTCTCCGCCGGCACTACTACGTGGTCGATGGCGGCCTTCCTGGCCACCGTGCCCGGGCTGACCGTCGTCACCAACTCGATCACTGTCGCCGAGACCATCGCCGAGCTCGGCGACCCCACCCGGCAGACCCTCATCCTCACCGGCGGCGTGCGGACGCCGAGCGCGGCCCTGGTCGGGCCCGTCGCTGACCTGTCGATCCGCTCGCTGCACGTCGACCAGCTGTTCATCGGTGCGTACGGCTTCGACGTGCGCAGCGGTTTCACCAGCCCGAACCTGGCCGAGGCCGAGACCAACCGGGCGATGATCACCCAGGCCACGCGGGTCGTGGTCCTCGCCGACTCGTCCAAGTGGCAGACGGTGGGCCTCGCCAGCTGGGGCGACCTCACCGACGCCGACGTCGTCATCACCGACACCGGTCTCGGGCCGGGTGCGGTGGACGCGCTCTCGGCGGCCGGCCCCGAGGTGGTGCTCGTCGCGCCCGAGGCCGGCTGAGGCCCACCCGGGGCGAGCCGGGCGGTGCGAGGATCGAGCCATGAGCACGCCGGTCCACCGTGCCGACGTGGTGCTGCGCGAGGTACGCCTCGGGCCCGACGGCCCGGTCGTGGACGTCGGCGTCGACCGAGCGGCACCCGGCGCCGGCGCGACGGTCGCCTGGATCGCGGCGCGGGGCAGCACCCCGGCGGCCGGTGAACTCGTCGACGGTGCGGGCGCCACGCTGCTGCGCGGCCTCTGGGACCGCCACGTCCACCTGCGCCAGTGCGCGTTGCGGCGCGGCGGCGTGGATCTCGCCGGGGTGGGCACCGTCGCCGAGGCGCACGCGCGGTTGCGCTCGGGTGCAGCCGATGCCGCCGACGTCGTGTTCGCCTTCGGGGCCACGGAGACCCTCGTGCACGCCCTGGCCGATGCGGCCGGGCCCGGGGCCGAGGCGCCGGTGGCGCCCGACCGACCGGTGTTCGTCCAGGCGCTCGACCTGCACACCGGCTGGGCCGACCGCGGTGCCGCGGCCCGCGCGGGCCGAACACACCCTGGGTTGCTGCGCGAGCGGGACTGCTTCGCCGTGGCGGCGGCGCTGACCGCCCGGGCCGATGTCGAGGTCGGCCTGCGCGCCGTCCTGCGCGACGCCGCGGCCCGCGGGGTCGTGGGCGTCCTTGACTTCGAGATGGCCGACAACGTGGCCGACTGGCCGCGCCGCGCCGCGCGGGGGCGGCTGCCGGTGCGCGTCGACTGTTCGGTCCCGCGGGCGAGGCTGGACGCGGCGGTGGCCGCCGGTCTGCGCACCGGGGACCTCCTGGACCGGGAGGGTCACCTGCGGGTCGGGCCGGTCAAGACGTTCGTCGACGGCTCGCTCGGTAGTGGCACGGCGCTGTGCTGCGCCTCGTACCCCGGCCGCGACGGCGAACGCGGCCGCCAGGAGATCGAACCGGCCGAGTTGGCGGCGCTGATCGCCCACGCGGGCGCACACGGCCTCACCGCGGCGGTGCACGCCATCGGCGACCGGGCGAACCAGGTGGCGTTGGACGCGTTCGCCTCGGCCGGCCGCGGTGGGCGCGTCGAGCACGCGCAACTGGTGCGCCCGGGCGACCTCGCGCGCTTCGCCGGACTCGGCGTGGTGGCGGGGGTGCAGCCGGCTCATCTGCTCGACGACCGCGACCTCGCCGACCGGCTGTGGGCCGGCCAGTCGGGGGTGGGCTATCCCTACGCCGCGTTGCGCCGTGCCGGGGCCATGCTCGAGTTCGGCTCGGACGCGCCGGTCAGCCCCCTCGATCCCTGGCTCGGCGTCCGGGCGGCGGTGACCCGCACGTCGGGCGGACGGGCGCCGTGGCACCCCGAGCAGCGGCTGCCCCTGCGGGCCGCGCTCGACGCGAGCACGGGCGGGCGGGCCACGCCGCGCGCCGGGGACGTCGCGGACCTGGTGCTGGTCGAGGGCGACCTGCTGGCGGGGGCCGGCGTGTCAGTGATCGCCACTATGTGTGACGGCGAGTGGACACGAAGTTTATGACCTTCGGGTCAAATCACGTCACGGCGGCCCCGAAATGCGGTGACAACGTGCCCGCGCGCGCCATTTCGAGTGGCTCAACCGCTGAATGTAAGCTTATTGTTTGGTCAGTCTTACTTTCCTGGGAAGCGGAGTGACGGCATGTTCGGCGAGCTGACCGCAGCGCCCGCGTCGACGGAGGTCGACGTCACGGCGGTGCTCGACGGGTTGCATGTGCACCTGCAGCCGATCGTCGATCTCGCCACGGGCACCCCCGTCGCCGTCGAGGCGCTGGCGCGGTTCCGGCACGCGCCCGGCCGCCCGGTGGAGGAGATCTTCAGCTCGGCGCACGAGGCCGGTTTCGGTTACCTGCTCGAGGCCGCGTGCCTGCGGGCGGCCCTGGCCCGTCGCGACGAACTGCCCGCCGGCGTGCGCATGGCGGTGAACGTCAGCCCCGACGTCCTGCTGCACCCGGTCGTGTCCCGCGGCTGGAACCACGATCTCGACGGCGTCATCATCGAGGTCACCGAACACCGCGCCAGCCGTCCCACGGCGCTGCAGGACGAACTGGCCCGGTTGCGCGGGCGCGGGGCCACCATCGCCGTCGACGACGTCGGCACCGGGTACGCCGGTCTGCTGCGGCTGGCCACCATGCGCCCGGACTTCGTCAAGCTGGACCGGTCGGTCGTGTCGGGGGTGCGCTCCAGCGAGGCCCAGGCCGCCGTGCTCGACGCCCTGGTCCGCTTCAGCCACCGCATGGGCGGCGCGGTCATCGGCGAGGGCATCGAGGCGCTGGCCGACATCGAGGCCCTCGTCGAGTTCGACATCGACTACGGCCAGGGTTGGGCCATCGCCGCCCCGCAGTCGCACTTCGTACCGATGGACGCCGACGTGGTCGACGCGTGCCAGCGGGCCCGCGGCAACCTGCTGCAGCACGGCGTCGCGCGGGCCAGCGCCGCGGTGTCCACCGACGCCATGTACGCGGTCGCGTCCGCACTGGGCAACGCGGTGTCGATCGCGCAGTTGCACGCCGCGACCGCCGAGGCCGCCGTCCAGCTGGGCGTGGACCTCATCGGGGTGTCGGTCGTCGACAGCGGCGGCGAGCTGCGGGAGATCACCTCCAGCGGGGCCGCGATCGACACCCGTCCCTACGCCCTCATCGACTTCCCGGCCACCCAGCAGGTCCTCAAGACCGGCAACGCCGTGGAGGTGCACGTCGACGACCCCCGCGCGGACACCGCCGAGACCGCGCTGCTGCGCAGCCAGGGACAGGCCAGCCTGCTCATGCTCCCGCTGCGGGTCGGGGCGCAGCCCATCGGCGTCCTGGAGTTCCACCAGTGCCGGCACCGGCGCTGGACCGGCGACGACATCGCCAACGGCCACGGCCTCGCGGTGCACATCGCCCACGCCCTCGCGCGCATCACCGCCTGAGGGCGCCCCGCCCGTCGGCGGCGGCGTCGACCGATCGACCGGTCGACCGGTCGACCCGACCCGCTACGCTGCGGACACCACGGTCACGGGGCTCGCGCCGGTGGGCGCGAGGACGTCGCAAGGCCCCGTGTGGTCTGTCGGGGGGCAGCATGGGATCCAGGGCACGGCTGTTCGTGGCCGCGGCGGGCGCCGTCGCCGCCGCACTCGGCGTCCTGGTGGCCGCCGCGTCACCCGCGCTCGCGCAGGTCAGCGCCACCCCGGCGTCGTGGACGCCGCAGATCACCAGCCCGGACGCCATCGTCCGCAAGATGGTCCAGTGCGGGACCACGATGTACGCGGTCGGCCAGTTCACGCAGGTGACCGGCGGCCACACCGTCTACCCACGCAACAACGCCTTCAGCTTCGACGCCACGACCGGCGCGGTGACGGCGTGGGACCCGAACGTCAACGGCACCGTCAACTCGGTGGCGCTCAGCCCTGATTGCTCCGTCGCCTACCTCGGCGGCGTCTACTCCACCGTCGGCACCATGAACGCGCGCAACATCGCCGCGGTCGACACCGCGTCCGGTGCGGCCGACCCGTCGTTCAAGCACACCGTGAACGGCGCCGTGTACACCGTCGCGCTGGTCAACGCGGCCCGTCAGCTGCTGGTGGGCGGCGCGTTCACCTCGATCAACGGCAGCACAGCGCAGCCGTACTACGCGTCGCTGGACCCGGCGAGCGGCTCCGCGACGCCCTATCTGCACATCGCCGTGGCCGGCCACCTCAGCGACGATTCGCGGACCATGATCTACAACGAGCAGCTGTCACCGTCGGGCCGGTATCTGCTGTTCGAGGGACGGTTCACGACCCTCGACGGCCAGCCGCGCCAGCAGGTCTCGATGCTCGACCTCACGTCGACGGCGGCCACGCTGAGCGCCTGGTACAACACCGACACCCTCAAACCGTGCGTCGGCGTCGCCCCCTTCTACATCCGCGGCGCGGCGTGGTCGCCGGACGAGTCGACGATCTACTTCGCGGCCACCGGCGGGAAGGGCAAGGGCACCGACCCGTCGCCGTTCTGCGACACGGCCGCCGCGGTGACGGCAAGCATGCCCTCGACGACCCTGTGGATCAATCACACCGGAGCCGACTCGCTCTACGCCGCCGCGGCGAGCGCCACCGCCGTGTACGTGGGCGGCCACCAGCGCTGGCTGGACAACCCGGGCGGCTTCAACACCTGCGTTCCGGGTTGCTCGCCACGCCCGGGCCTCGGCGCCATCGACCCCGTCACCGGGAGGGCCACCAGCTGGAACCCGACCCGTGACCGGGGCGAGGGTGTCCAGGATCTGTTGCTCACGCCGGCCGGGCTGTGGGTCTCCTCCGACACCTACCACAACTCGGTGAAGTGCGGGCACCAGTACCACCCGGGCGTCTGCTTCTTCCCCGGCACCGGCTGAGCGCCCGGCGCGGTGAGCGGCCCGCGCCGGGCGGGTAACGCTAGGGCGACATCGCCCGAGCACGGAAGGCAGGCGGATGGCTGACATCATCGACCTGATCTACGAGGACCACGACTGGTTCCGGCGGCGCTTCTTCTATCTGGACGGCGCCTCGACCACGGAGGAACTCGAGGCGATCTGGGAGCCGCTGGCGACCCGGCTCGACACCCACGCCCAGGCCGAGGAGGTCGTGTTCTACCCGGCGTTGCTGAAGCGGGGCGAAGCCGGCGACCCGGTGGACGAGACCGAGGACGCGATCACCGACCACAACGCGATCCGTGACGCGGTCCGCGAGGCGCGTCGGCACGAGGCCGGTACCGACGCCTGGTACGAGGCGGTGGGCGCCGCGCGCACCGAGAACGGCGAGCATCTCGACGAGGAGGAGCGGGAGGCGATCCCGGACTTCATCAAGAGTTCCTCGCCCGAGCTGCGGCACGAGCTGGCGATGAAATGGCTGCGCTTCTACCACCAGCATCCGGACGGCAAGGGCGTGGACGAGCGGGACAAGGACGCCGGGCGCTACATCGACGAGAACAGCTGACGCGCGCCCCGTCGGCGGTCAGCGGCCCGCGGACAACGTCTCCTCGGCTTCCTCGGCAGAGGCGAAGCCGTCCAGGGTCAGCGGCGACTCGCTGACCTCGCCCATGTCGGCACCGGCGCCGGACGCGCGTCGCTGCACCCAGACCGCGCCGAACAGCACCCCGCCGAAGATGACGGCGCTGAGCACCATCAACCACACCGACAGCACGAAGACGCCGCCGATCAGGCCGTAGGCGTGCACCTGCCAGGAGATCTGGCCGGGCACGATGGCCCGTGACACGCGGACCAGGACGGTGGCGCCGACGCCGACGGCCAGCGCGCCCGGGAACAGGGCCCGCCAGCCCACCCGGCCGCCGAGCAGCCAGTGCTGCGACCACCAGTAGAAGAGCAGGGTCAGCAGGCCCTGGAGCGCCACGGCGGACCACACGCCGGTCGAGGCGACGTGCGAGTCGATGAGCCGGCCGACGCGGCCGGCGAGCAGGACGCCGAGTGAGAAGAGCCCCAGCCCGACGGCCCACACGAGCTGGCGGATGTAGGACCGCACGCCGATCACCCGCGGCAGTGTCCAGATCAGCTCGAAGGCCCGCTGCTGCACGGCCCCGACGCTCGTGCTGAAGACGACGGCGGTGGCCATCGCGAACACGAGGGCGAGGGTGCTGATGGACGGCGCGGTGCGGCCGAACAAGCGCTCGACGTCGGCCACCGAGTCGCGGTTGAGTCCGAAGAACCGAGCCATGACGTAACCCATGCCCTTGCCGGTGGCGCGCTGCAGGACGGCGGACATGGCCACGATGAGCGGGGCGGTGCACAGCACCTGCTGGGCGCACAGGGCCAGGGCATGGGTGTCCAGGTCGAGTTCGCGCACCCGCCGCCACCCGCTGCCGTACAGGCTGCGGGCCCACCATGCGCGTCCCGCGGCCATGCGGCGGCGGGCGGACATGTCGGACAGCTTCACGCGAACCATTGTCCCCTGCGCCGCCACCTCTCGCCGTCGTCCGACGCGCCGGGAGTCAGCCGAGACGGATTCCCGCCAGTTGCGTGGCCTGGGCCACCAGCCTGCCCCGGCTGTCCCATACCCAACATTGCTCGTCGACACGCCGGGCGTCGATCAGGTTCGCCTTCTGCACGATCCGCACCGGCCCCGGGGCGGGTAGCGCCCGGACGTAGGCGGTGAGCTCCAGCGTCGGCACCCAGCCGGTCAGTTCGACGTCGAAGGTGGCCGGTGGGAAGGCGTCGACGGCGTAGAGCAGCGAGACCGGGTCGAACGGTTCACCCCCCGGCAGCGCGAGCCAGCCCGAGAGCTCGCCGCGACCCGACGGGCGCCCGGACGCGAAGCCCGCGGCCGCCTCGTCCAGGCGCAGGTCGACCTGGTCCATGATCGCCACACGCAGGCCGGCCGGATTGGCGCCGGGCACCCGCACGCCGTCCGCGGCCGAGGGACGGCCCTGCGGGGACAGCCCGCTCGACAGCACGCCGTCGGACCAGTACGGGCGCTCGGCCGGGTCGAGGGTCGCGACGGTGAGCAGCGCCTCCACGCACGGGCGCGTCTCCTGGAGCATGCGCACCCGCAGCTGATCCGCGGAGCGCCCGCGACGCAGCACCTCGGTCTCCAGCTCGACCGGCCCGGGGTCGGGCGCACGCAGGTAGTGCGCACTGGCCGCCACCACGTGCGCGTGGCCCGCGGTGGCCACCCCGGCCCGCGCGATCAGCGCGAGCAGGTAACCGCCGTTGGGCTTGCCGCCGATCGTCCACTCGGGGTGGACGTCGCCGGCGAACCGGCCCTCGGCCGCGCCGGCCCGCACGACGGTGACGGTCGCGAACGAGTGCGGCGGCTCGCTGTGCTCCACCCTCGCAACCTATCGAGCGGCGCGCGGACGGACGGTCAGGACTCGAGCGCGGCGTCGAGCGTGATGTCCACGCCGGTCAGCGCCTTGCTCACCGGGCAGCCGGCCTTCGCGTCGTTGGCGGCCTTGGCGAACCCGTCGGCGTCCAGGCCGTCGACCTCGCCGCGCACGGTCAGGGTGATGCCGGTCAGCCGGAACCCGCCCTTGTCCTTGTCCGGGCCGAGCGAGACGTCGGCCCGCACGTCGAGGGCCTGCGGGGTACCGCCGGCCTCGGCGATCAACGCCGACAGCTGCATCGCATAGCACGCGGAGTGGGCTGCGGCGATGAGCTCCTCGGGGCTGGTCGTGCCGCCGGCCTCCTCCGCCGCCCGCTTGGGGAAGGACACCTCGTAGGTGCCGACCTTCGAGCTGGTCAGCTCGACCTGGCCGGAGCCTTCCTGCAGGGAGCCGGTCCAGGCGGTACGCGCGGTACGGGTGGGCATGGCGTCACTTCCTCCGTGAGGGAATTTTCCTACTTACGCAAGTCGCTTGTGCACGGCCTGATTCCCGGTCGTGTCGAGGGCGGCTGTGAGGGCGTCGTGCACGTTGCGGTGGGGTGCGTCGCGTGATGGGTATTGAACGGTCATGGCAAAGACCGACGACCACATCGACCTGACGGGGACGTTCGAGATCGCCGGCAAGGCGGTGCACCGGCTGGGGTTCGGCGCGATGCGACTGACCGGGCGCGGAATCTGGGGTGAGCCCGACGACCGGGCGGAATGCGTCGCCGTGGTCCGGCGTGCGGTCGAGCTCGGCGTGCAGCTGATCGACACCGCCGACTCCTACGGGCCCTACGTCAGCGAGGAGATCATCCGCGAGGCACTGCATCCGTATCCGGACGACGTGCTGATCGCCACGAAGGCCGGGCTGGTGCGCCACGGCCCCGACGTCTGGCTGCCCGTCGGCCGGCCGGAGTACCTGCGGCAGGAGTGCGAGATGAGCCTGCGACGGCTCGGGCTCGACCGCATCGACCTGTTCCAGCTGCACCGCATCGACGAGAAGGTGCCCCTCGAGGACCAGATCGGCGAGCTGGTCAAGCTGCGCGACGAGGGCAAGATCGGCGCCATCGGGCTGTCCGAGGTGACCACCGAGCAGCTCGACCAGGTTGCGAAGATCACCGACATCGCCACCGTGCAGAACCTGTTCAACCTCACCGAGCGCAAGTCCGAGGACGTGCTCGACCACTGCGTGCGAGAGGGCTTCGGCTTCATCCCGTGGTTCCCCATCGCCGCGGGCAAGCTGGCCGAACCCGGCGGCCCGGTCGACGAGATCGCCAAGAAATACGACGCCAGCCCGGCCCAGGTGGCACTGGCCTGGTTGCTCGCCCGCTCGCAGGTGATGCTGCCGATCCCCGGCACCTCCAGCGTCGCGCACCTGGAGGAGAACCTCGCTGCGGCGCGTTTGCAGCTCACCCGCGACGAGGTCGAGACCCTGACCGCGGCCCACCCGGACTCCTCGGAGGATGACGGTCGGGCCGACGACGCCGATGCCTGAGTGACCGGCCGCCTGCGTGGGTGGCCGGCCGTCACGCTGGTCGCGGCGGCGTTCGTCGTCGCCATGCTCGGCACCACCCTGCCCACCCCGCTCTACCCGCTGTACGCGGCGCACTACAGCTTCGGCGAGTTCGTCAGCACCGTGATCTTCGCGGTCTACGCCGTGGGTGTGACCATCGGCCTGCTGGTGTTCGGGCACTGGTCGGACCAGGTCGGCCGTCGGCCCATGCTGGGCCTCGGGCTGCTGCTGTCGGCCGCCTCCGCCGCCACGTTCCTGATGGCGGGCCCGCTGGCCCTGCTCTTCGTGGGCCGCCTGCTCTCCGGGCTGTCCGCGGGCATCTTCACCGGCACCGCCACCGCCACCATCGTCGACCTGGCCCCCGCGGGTGGCGCCTCGCGGGCCAGCCTGGTCGCGGCCGCGGCGAACATGGGCGGCCTCGGCAGCGGGCCGCTGGTGGCCGGGGTCCTGGCCCAGTACGCGTCCAGCCCGCTGCGGCTGTGCTTCGTCGTCGACCTCGTGCTGCTGGCGCTCGCGCTCGGCGGGTTGGCGTTCGTCGGTGAGCCGGTGCGCCGGGTCCGCGAACCGCGCCTGCGCCCGCGGCGGCTGACCGTGCCCGCCGAAGCGCGCGGCGTGTTCGTTCGGGCCGCCATCGCCGGCTTCGCGGGTTTCGCCGTGCTGGGTCTGTTCACCGCCGTGGGGCCGGCCTTCCTGGGCACCGTGCTGCACCACACGAACCACGCGCTCGTCGGGGTCGTGGTGGTGGCCCTGTTCCTGGCCTCCGTGGTGGGTCAGTCGATGTCCACCCGCATCGGCCTGGACCGCTCGCTGCCCTGGGGCTGCGCGGCGCTGGTGATCGGCATGGCGGTCATCGCCGCCGGCCTGCCCGCGCACTCGCTGGCCCTGCTCGTCGCCGGCGCCGTGATCGCCGGGGCGGGGCAGGGATTGAGCTTTCGCGCCGGGCTGGGCTCGGTGGCCGCGGCCAGTCCGGACGAGCAGCGTGGTGCGATCACGTCCACGTTCTTCACCGTGCTCTACGTCGGAATCTCGATCCCGGTGATCGGCGAGGGGGCGCTGGCCGCGGGCACCGGGCTGGTCACCGCGGGCGTGGCCTTCGCGCTCGGGGTGGCCGTGCTGGCGGCGGTGGCCCTGCTGCTCCTGCTGCGTGCCGCCCGTACCCCTACCGATCACTAGCCCGGGCGCCGCCACTCGTCCGAGCCGGCCAGCTCGTCGCCGATGGCGGTGTCGTCGCCGTGGCCGGTGTGCACCACGGTCCGCGCGGGCAGCGCGAACAGCCGCTCCCTGATCGACGTGACGATCGTGTCGTAGTCCGAGTACGACCGGCCGGTGGCGCCCGGGCCGCCGTGGAACAGGGTGTCGCCGGTGAACACCGCGTCGAGGTCCGGGACGTGGAAGCACACCGCGCCCGGCGAATGGCCGGGCGTGTGCAACACGGTCAGCTCGGTGTCGCCGATCGGGATCGCCTGGCCGTCGGACAGCGGGAAGTACGGCTCGTCCGGGTAGGTCATCCGCCACAGCACCTCGTCGTCGGGGTGCAGGTGGATGGGTGCGGCGAAGCGGTCGGACAATTCCCGCGCCACCGTGACGTGGTCGTCGTGGGCGTGCGTGCACAGGATGCCGAGCAGCATCCGGTCGCCGATCAGCTCGGCGATCGGGCCGGCGTCGTGGGGCGCGTCGATGACCACGCACGCGCGGTCGTCGCCGAGCACCCACACGTTGTTGTCGACGTCCCAGGTGCCGCCGTCGAGGCTGAACGTGCCCGAGGTGACGGCATGGTCGAGGCGCAGCGTCACCGTGCGCCATCCAGCACGACCACGGAGCGGAGCACCTCGCCGCGGTGCATCTTGTCGAAGGCGGCCTCGACGTCGTCGATGCCGATCTCCTCGCTGACGAACCTGTCCAGCGGGAGCCGGCCCTGCTGGAACAGGTCGACGAGCATCGGGAAGTCGCGCGAGGGCAGGCAGTCGCCGTACCAGGACGACTTGAGCGCGCCGCCACGGGCGAAGAAGTCGATCAGCGGCAGCTCGAGGGTGGCCTCGGGGTTGGGCACCCCGACCAGGACCACCGTGCCGGCCAGGTCGCGGGCGTAGAACGCCTGCTTGTACGTGGCCGGAACACCCACCGCGTCGATGACGACGTCGGCCCCGAAGCCGCCGGTCAGCTCCTGCACCGCCACCACGACACCGTCGTGGTCGAGATCCTTGGTGTTCACCGTGTGCGTCGCGCCGAAGTCCCTCGCCGTGGCGAGCTTCCGGTCGTCGATGTCCAGGGCGATGATCGTGTTCGCGCCGACGAGTCGGGCGCCGGCGATGGCCGCGCACCCGACGCCGCCGCAACCGATCACCGCGACGCTCTGCCCGCGCCGCACCGCGCCGGTGTTGACGGCGGCACCGAGACCGGCCATGACGCCGCAGCCGAGCAGGCCGACGGCGGTGGCCGGGGCCCGGGGGTCGACCTTCGTGCACTGCCCCGCCGCGACCAGCGTCTTCTCGGCGAACGCACCGATGCCCAGGGCGGGGGAGAGCTCGGTGCCGTCCTCGAGGGTCATCGTCTGCGTGGCGTTGTGCGTGTCGAAGCAGTACTGCGGCTCGCCGCGCCGGCAGGCCCGGCACTGCCCGCACACCGCGCGCCAGTTGAGGACCACGAAGTCCCCGGGTGCGACCTCGGTGACGTCCGGCCCGACCGCCTCCACGGTGCCCGCGGCCTCGTGGCCGAGCAGGAACGGGAAGTCGTCGTTGATGCCGCCCTCGCGGTAGTGCAGGTCGGTGTGGCACACCCCGCAGGTGTCGATCTTGACCAGGGCCTCGCCGGGCCCGGGATCGGGGACGACGACCGTGACGACCTCGACCGGCTGGCCCTTGGCGCGGCTGATGACGCCCCTGACCCGGCTACTCACCCGGGACCTCGTACGTGGGCACGAGGGTGGCGCGGCCGAGGGTGTGGCTGAACAGGTTGAAGCCGAGGAACGCGGGGGCGGCGTCGGCGGGCACGTCGAGGCGGTCCACGTCGACGGCGTGCACCACGACGAAGTAGTGGTGCGGGCCGTGGCCGGGTGGCGGGGCCGCACCGATGTAGCCGGTGGTCCCGCCGTCGTTGCGCAACTCCACCGCGCCTTCGGGCATGGCCTGCCCGCTGGCGCCGGTGGGCAGGGAGGTCACGTCGGCGGGGATGTTGAAGGCAGCCCAGTGCCAGAAGCCGCTGGCCGTGGGCGCGTCGGGGTCGTACACGGTCACGGAGTAGCTGCGCGTGCCCTCCGGAGCACCGGACCAGGACAGCTGGGGTGAGACGTCCTCGCCGCCCGCCCCGAACACGCCCGAGACCTGTGGGGTGCCCAGCGCACGGTCGTGGGCGACGTCGTCACTGGTCACCTCGAAGCTCGCGACCTCGGGCAGTTCGTCGTACGGGTTCCTGCTCACCTGCGGTGCTCCTTCGCGGCCGGGGACTGTCCGTCCCAGTCATACCGCAGCCGGCGCAGGTCTACGCAGCGGGCGGTCAGGCCGAACGCTTCTTCTGACGCAGCGCGCGGCGACGCCGTTGGGGCTCGCCCGCGGCCGAGCCGGAGCCGTCGGCGCCGGCCAGCCACTCGCGCAGCTTCTCGTAGACCAGGGAGTCGGCGAGCAGGTCGAAATGGTGTTTGCGGCCGCCGAGGTGGAACGTGCGCGAGGTGTCGAAGGGGATCGAGCGCACCTTGCCGACGCCGTGCGCGCTCGCGTGCTGCACCAGCAGGTCGGTGGCGAAGATCCCCTCCGACTCGCGCGAGAGCGTCGCCGAGGCCACCGAGTACGCGACGCCGGGCAGCAGCGTGGCCGGCGTGCAGCGGTCGGTGAGCAGTTCGTCGGCGTCGAAGCCCAGCCAGTCCTCCTCCAGGGTGGCCCCGTAACGCAGGTCCTTGATCCCGACGCTGCGCCGGTTCAGCCAGCGCGCGAGCGGTCGGGTCTCCTCGTGGCGCGCCAGGCGGTGCGTGCCCCAGTTGGCCAGGCGCTCCAGCGGCGCGCCCAGGTGCGGCGTGCCCAGGCCCACGACGTGGCGCAACTGACGCACCCACGCGTGCCCCAGCGCGTCACCCTGATGCGCGGCACTGCGGCCGATCAGCCCGCCCAGCGAGTGCCCGATGATCGCGATCTCGGTGACCGGCACCGGCCACAGCGAGACGAGTTCCTCGAGCTGCTCGGCCAGCTCGCGGGCGTTGTCGGAGATGTGCAGGCCGGTGTTGAAATTGAGGTACAGCGGGGTCCAGCCGTCGTCGTCGCGCAACAGCGAGCCGTACGTGGTGGTGCGGTCGCCCCAGCGCTTCTCGGCGGCGAACGACCAGCACAGATCGGTCTCGCACAGGCCGTGGGCGAACACGGCCAGCCGCCCCGTGGCCGTGCCCGAGCGCGCCGCGTCGTCGGCCAGGTTGGCGGGCAACCGGCGTAGCGCGCCGCCGTGCAGGCGCAGGCGCATCTGCGGGGCGAGCGCCGGCTGCCGCTCGGTCATGTTATCGCCGCGGAAGCCGCTGATCGCGCCGAGCACCGCGCGGTGGCCGGGGGAGTCGTGCACGGATTCGGCGCTCGGGTCGGCGAACGTGCCGGCCACGAAGCCGGCGGCCGGCGGCAGGTACTTCACACCCAGCTTGGTCGAGCCGTAGGCGATCAATGAGATGCCGTCGTGCATCGCCCGGATCGGCGCGCCGGTACGGCCGGCCAGGCCGATCAGCCGGCCCACGGTCGTCAGGTGGATGTCGCGCACGAGATCGGTGAGCTGGCCCAGTTCGCTGCCGGCCAGTTTCCCGGCGTCACGCATCTCGTCGGCTCGCATCCGTCCTCCTCGTCGGGGGTCTCCCGGAATAGTGCACATGTGTACACCGACGGCGCAAGGGGTTGTCGCCGGGGTCCGGGCGAGTGGCAAGCTGCCGGAAGGAGCACCGGCAACGGAGGTACGTCATGACCCTTCCCGCGGGAACGCCGACCCGGCAATTCGTCGGCGGCGCCTGGATCGACGGTTCGCAGGGCAGCTTCGACGTGCTGGACCCGTCGACCGGCGAGGTCATCTGCGCGGTGCCGCGCGCCGGGGCCGACGACGTGGCCCGGGCGGTGTCGGCCGCCGCCGACGCGCAACCGGGCTGGGCCGCCACGGCGCCGCGGGAGCGCAGCGAGGTGCTGCGCAAGGCCTTCGACCTCATGCACGAGCGCGCGGACGACCTCGCCTACCTGATGTCACTGGAGATGGGCAAGTCACTCACCGACGCGCGCGGCGAGGTCACCTACGCCGCCGAGTTCTTCCGCTGGTACGCCGAGGAGGCCGTGCGCATCGGTGGCGAGGTGCGCATGGCCCCGTCGGGCGCGAACCGGATCCTCACCTTCCGCAAGCCGGTCGGCGTGTGCCTGCTGCTGACGCCGTGGAACTTCCCGGCCGCGATGGCCACCCGCAAGATCGGTCCTGCGCTGGCGGCCGGCTGCACCTTCGTGCTCAAGCCGGCCGAGGACACCCCGCTGACCGCACTGCTGCTGGCCTCCCTGCTGGCCGAGGCCGGCGCACCGGACGGCGTCGTCAACGTGCTCACCACCGACAAGCCCGGCGACCTCGTCGAGGCCGCCCTGGCCGACGAGCGGGTGCGCAAGCTGTCGTTCACCGGGTCCACCGGCGTCGGGCGACGGCTGCTCGGGCAGGCCGCCGACCGCATCGTCAACGTCTCGATGGAACTCGGCGGCAACGATCCCTTCCTCGTGCTGGACGACGCCGATCTCGACGCCGCGGTCGAGGGTGCGATGCTCGCCAAGATGCGCAACGGCGGCCAGGCGTGCACGGCCGCGAACCGCTTCCTGGTGGCCGAGTCGGTGGCCGAGGAGTTCGCGGCGAAGCTGGCCGAGAAGATGGGGGCGCTGCGGGTCGGCCCAGGGACCGACGAGGACACCCAGCTCGGCCCGATGATCAATCAGCGGGCGGTGGACGGGATCGCCGACAAGGTGACGCGCACCGTCGACGCGGGAGCGCGGTCGGTGCTCGGTGGCCCGGCGCCCGACGGCGGGGGCTTCTTCTACCCGCCCACCGTGCTCAGCGACGTCCCGCGCGACTCGGCGGTGGCCACCGAGGAGGTCTTCGGGCCGGTGGCGGCGATCATCGCGGTCCGCGACGACGACGACGCGCTGGCGGTGGCCAACTCCTCGGAGATGGGTCTTACCGGCTATGTCTACACGCGCGACCTCGCGCGGGGCCTGCGGGTGTGCGAGAAGCTCGAGGTCGGCATGGTCGGCCTCAACCGGGGGCTCGTCTCCGACCCGGCCGCCCCGTTCGGCGGCGTGAAGCAGTCCGGTGTGGGCCGCGAGGGTGGGTTCGAGGGCATCGACGAGTACCTGGAGACCACCTACGTCGCCACCAACTGGTAATCGGTCCGATCGTTGACAAACTTGACACGCCCGGGCGCTGGCGGCGTAGTGTCAAGGTTGTCAAGGAGGTCGACGTGACGCCATCGCGCCAGGCGGTGCTGGCCGCGGTTCGCAAGCGGCTCGACGAGGAACCCGACCGGGTGCTGCCCGCCCTGCAGGTCATCGCCGATCCCGACGCCCTCGTCGACGAGGACGACGAGGCCACCGTCTCACTGGCTCGCACCCTCAACGCACACCGCGTCGTCGCGGCGCTGCGCGAGATCCGGGCGCGCTCCTACCCGACGGAGCAGGTCCGCGAACTCCTCGGCGGGATCAGCCGCCAGGCCGTCTCGCAGCGGGTGCGCAACCAGCGGTTGATGGCGATCGAGATCTCGGGCCGGTCCTGGTTCCCCGACTGGCAGTTCGTGGACGGGCGGCTGGTCGACGGGGTGGCGGCCGTCGTGGCCGCGCTGGCCGAGAACGGTGACAACGCGTTCAGCGCCGAGGGGATCATGCGCACCGCGCTGCCGGAGGAAGGCGCGCGCACGATCGCCGACCTGCTCGCCGAGGGCGAGCTCGACCTCGCGCTGCACTACGTCCGCGCCGTCGGCGGTGGCTTCTGAGTTCGTCCGGCCCGGGTTACCCGCACCGGCTGCCGTCGGCCCGGCCGACGGGGTTGCGGCTGCACGCCACCCGGGCCACCTGGTACCGCATCGACGCCGGTGACCCGGCCCGGTGGGAGTGGCAGGCCTACCCGCGGCCCGCGTCGAGGTTCGACTCGGCGGCCGGGCGGCGCCGGGTGCGTTACGCCGGCGACGCCGCCCGCACGGCGATGCGCGAGCGCTTCGACCGCGACCGGCGACAGCTCTCGACCGCGCACCTCGACCTGCACCTGGTCGAGCTCACCGGGCCGATCCGCGTCCTCGACCTGCGCCGCGACGACACCCTCGACGCGCTCGGCCTGGACGACCAGATCAGCACCAGCCGCGCCCCGGACGTGTGGGCGGCATGCCAGCGGCTCAGCGACCTGGTCCACGACTGGTTCGGCGAGCGGTGCGACGGCGTGGTCTACCGCTCGCGCACCACCCCGCAGCGCTCGCGCAACCTCGCCTTCCACGCCCACGCCCCGCTGGCCGCGCGCGACCTGGGCCCGCTGCGCACCCAGGCCGCCCTGCTCGACTCGTGCGTGCTGTCCGACGGCTTCGCGGTACAGGGCTGGCGGTGAGCGCGCGCTCGGTCAGGCGGTCAGGGCCGCGCTGATCCGTCGCGCGCCGGCCACCAGCACCGGGGCGAAGCGGGCGCCGGGGGAGCGCCCGACGCGCTCGATCGGGCCGGAGATCGAGACGGCGGCCAGCAGCACGCCGGTCGGGTCGAGCACCGGCGCGGACACCGACGCCACCCCCGCCTCGCGTTGGGCCACGGATTGCGCCCAGCCGCGGCGGCGGACCTCGGCCAGGGTGCGCTCGCTGAACTCGGCGGCGGCGAGGATCTCGGCCACCGCGACCGGCTCCGACCACGCGCAGATCACCTGCGCCCCCGACCCCGCGGTGAGCGGCAGGCGCGAACCCACGGGCACGGTGGTGCGCAACCCGTGCGAGCGCTCGGCCGCGGCCACGCACACCCGCTCGGCGCCGTCGCGCCGGTACAGCTGGGCGCTCTCGCCGCACTGGTCGCGCACCCAGGCGAGCGCCGGTTCGGCGGCGGCCACCAGTCGGTCGGGCAGCGCGGCTGCGAGCTCACCGACCCGCGGGCCGAGGACGAAGCGGCCCTCCGCGTCGCGGGTGAGCAGACGATGCGCCTCCAGGGCGACGGCCAGCCGGTGCGCCGTGGCCCGGGGGAGGCCGGTGCTGTCGACGAGCTCGGCCAGCGACCGCGGACCGCCGGTCACCGACGCGAGAATCGCCACGCTCTTGTCCAGGACTCCGATCCCGCTGTTAGGCTGTCCCACACAGCGATACTAGGTTCTCAGATAATGAGACGCAAGGAGGCGCGGCCATGGGCAAGACGCTCGCCGAGAAGCTTTGGGAAAGCCACCTCGTCCGGGAGGCGTCCGGTGAGCCGGACCTGCTCTACATCGACATGCACCTCGTGCACGAGGTGACCAGCCCGCAGGCGTTCGACGGGTTGCGCCTCGAGGGGCGCCCGGTCCACCGGCCCGATCTCACCCTGGCGACCGAGGACCACAACACGCCGACGGACTTCACCCTGCCCCTCGTGGGCACGCAGTCCATCACCGACGAGGTCAGCCGCACCCAGATCGAGACGCTGCGCCGCAACTGTGCCGAGTTCGGCATCCGGCTCTACCCGATGGGCGACGCCGAGCAGGGCATCGTCCACGTCATCGGCCCGCAGCTGGGCATCACGCAGCCCGGCATGACCATCGTGTGCGGCGACAGCCACACCAGCACGCACGGTGCGTTCGGGGCGCTCGCCTTCGGCATCGGCACCAGCCAGGTGGAGCACGTGCTCGCCACCCAGACGCTGCCGATGGACCGGCCGAAGACGATGGCGGTCACGGTGAACGGTGAGCTGCCCGACGGCGTGACGCCCAAGGACGTCATCCTCGCGGTGATCGCCCGGACGGGCACCGGCGGTGGGCAGGGCTACATGGTCGAGTACCGCGGCACCGTCTTCGAGAACATGTCGATGGAAGGCCGCATGACGGTGTGCAACATGAGCATCGAGTGGGGCGCGCGCGCCGGGATGATCGCGCCCGATCGCACGACCTTCGACTACCTCGAGGGCCGCGACCACGCGCCGAGGGGCGCCGAGTGGGACGACGCGGTCGAGTACTGGACGAGCCTGCGTACCGACGACGACGCCGTGTTCGACGCCGAGGTGATCCTCGACGCGCGCGAGCTGTCGCCGTTCGTCACGTGGGGCACCAACCCAGGCCAGGGTGCCCCGCTCACGTCGAGCGTGCCCGATCCGGCGACGATGGAGGACGAGTCCGACCGCGTCGCGGCCGAGAAGGCGCTGACCTACATGGACCTGCGGGCCGGCACCCCCCTGCGCGACGTGCGGGTGGACACCGTCTTCGTCGGCTCGTGCACCAACGGGCGCATCGAGGACCTGCGGGCCGCGGCAGCGATCCTCGACGGCCGCAAGGTCGCTGACGGCGTGCGGCTGCTGGTCGTGCCGGGTTCGATGCGCGTGCGCAAGCAGGCCGAGGAGGAGGGTCTCGATGCGATCTTCACCGCGGCCGGCGGCGACTGGCGGCAGGCGGGCTGCTCGATGTGCCTGGGCATGAACCCTGACCAGCTCGCGCCCGGCGAACGCAGCGCGTCCACCTCGAACCGCAACTTCGAGGGCCGGCAGGGCAAGGGCGGGCGCACGCATCTCGTCTCGCCGCTGGTGGCCGCGGCCACTGCGGTCACCGGCCACCTGTCCTCGCCGGCCGATCTCTAGGAGACACCGATGGAAAAGTTCACCGTGCACAGCGGCACGGCGGTGCCGTTGCGCCGCAGCAACGTCGACACCGACCAGATCATCCCGGCCGTCTACCTCAAGCGCGTGACGCGCACCGGCTTCGAGGACGGGCTGTTCAGTGCGTGGCGCAGCGACCCGTCGTTCGTGCTGAACCAGCCGCAGTACGCCGGCGCGTCGATCCTCGTGGCCGGCCCCGACTTCGGCACCGGCAGCTCGCGCGAGCACGCGGTCTGGGCGTTGCTGGACTACGGGTTCAAGGTGGTCGTGTCCCCGCGCTTCGGTGACATCTTCCGTGGCAACTCGCTCAAGGCCGGTCTGCTCACGGTCCAGTTGCCGGAGAAGATCGTGCAGCGGTTGTGGGAGGACATCGAAGGCGCCGCCGACACCGAGGTGACCGTCGACGTCGTGGAACGCAACGTGCGCTGGAGCGGTGAGACGCACGACTTCGCCCTCGACGACTACACCCGTTGGCGGTTGCTGGAGGGGCTCGACGACATCGGGCTGACGCTGCGCCACACCGACGACGTCGAGCGTTACGAAGCGGCACGCAAGCCCTGGTTGCCGACCGCCACGGGCTGACCCGCGACCGTCGGGTGAAGAAACTCGCCACGACACAGGGCGTTCTGCGTTGTTTGACGCTGCAATACCGCCTAGCGTGTCGAAGCGAAACGACCAAGACGGTCAGCCAGTCGTCGTCCGTTGGAGGACAAGTGCCAAACAAGGCTCAGTTCGTGGACATGCTCGCCGATCGGCTCGACGGTGATCGCAAGCGCGCCGCCGTTGCCCTCGACGCGGTGATCGACAGCGTCTACGCCGCAATCGCCCGGGGCGAGAAGGTCGCCATCGCCGGCTTCGGCGTGTTCGAACGCCGGGAGCGCGCGGCCCGTACCGCGCGCAATCCCGCCACCGGTGCGCGGGTCAACGTCGCGGCGTCGCGCGTGCCGGCCTTCCGGCCCGGTGCCGAGTTCCGCGACATCGCCAGCGGTGCCCGCGAGTACACGCAGGAGCAGACGGCTCGCGCGCAGGCTGCGGTGTCGCAGGCCGCCGAGACCGTGCGCGAGGCTCCGGCCAAGGCCGCCGCCCGCGTTCGCGAGGCGCAGGACCGCGCGGCCACCGCCGTGCGCGACGCGGTCGAGGCGGTGCGCGAGGCGCCGAACCGCGCGGCCAAGGTCGCGCAGAAGGCGCAGCGGTCCGCGCAGAATGCGGCCACGAAGACGGTGAAGAAGCAGGCGGCCAAGAAGCTCGCCTCGAACAGCTCCGGGCCGGCCACCAAGAAGGCGGCCGGGTCGGCGCTCGCGAGCACCTCGTCGCCGGCGAAGAAGGCCAGCAAGAAGGCCAGCAAGAAGGCCGCGAAGAAGGGCGCAGCGAAGAAGGGCGCAGCCAAGAAGGCGGCGACGAAGAGCGCGGCCAAGAAGGGCGCGATCAAGAAGGCGGCGACGAAGAGCGCGGCCAAGAAGGGCGCGACCAAGAAGGCCGCGAAGAAGGGTGCGACCAAGAAGGCCGCGAAGAAGGCGGCCAAGCGGGCCTGACCCACGACGTACGCGAGGGGCGCCGACCGGCAGGTCGGCGCCCCGTTCGCGTCGGCCGGGGTGCGAGGGCGTCAGTCGGTGGGCGGGTCGTAGTGGTCGGCCGACACCACGGTGCCGTCGACGAGCGAGAGCACCCAGGTCGCTGCCTTGCGGGTGTCGGTGTTGCGAACGCCGCGGGTGACGCGGTCGAGCAGGCCGGGGATCGTGTCGCCCTGGCTGGCCACGAGCGTCACGCGGCCCGGCTTGGCCAGTGAGTAGAAGGCGGTCTCGGTGCGCCCCGGCGAGGAGGCGAACGCCTCGTCGTCGAACGCGGGTTCCACCCGCAGGTCCACGCCCGCCGAGTCGGCGAAGGGCTGCACGGTCTGCACGCAGCGCAGCGGCGCGGCCGAGAGCACCCGGTCGATCCCGAAGCAGGACAGGAAGGGCACGAGTTGCCGCGCCTGCTCCTCGCCGGCGGCGTCCAGGGGCCGCAGCCCGTCGTCGCCGCGCCACTGGCTGCGCTTGCCGGCCTTCGCGTGCCGCACGAGCACGACCACCGAGTCGGGCACCGGCACGGCGGCGAAGTCGGCCATGATCGTGCGCTCCACCGGATGGCTCATCCGGTCGCGGGCGGCCTTCGGGCGCAACCACTCGACGGCGTCGACCTCGTTGTTGGCTACGAACTCGCCGTCGAGGTGGCGCATCACCCAGAAGGCGACGCGCTTGCGTGCCGACCCGACGTCGTAGTGGACGTTGCCGATGAAGCGGGAGACCGCGACGTGCGAGCCGGTCTCCTCGAACACCTCCCGCACGGCCGCGGCGAGCTCGGTCTCACCGGCGTCCAGCTTGCCCTTGGGCAGCGACCAGTCGTCGTAGCGCGGGCGGTGGACCAGCGCGACCTCGACCTTGCCCCTGCGCACCCGCCACACCACGCCGCCGGCGGCGCGGATGTCCGGCGCCGCGTTGCGCCCCGCCACCGGAGTGCTATTCGGTGCGGTCGGCCAGGCGCGTCATCAACTGGTCCTGATAGTCGTTGGCCGCATCGCCGGAGCGTACCCACTCACCGTCGGCCTGCAGCTCCCACGCGGCCGTGTCCGGGTCGAAAGCGGCGTCGAGGCACAGCTCGAGGTGGGCCCGCGCCTGCCGGTCGGCCACCCGGCACAGCACCTCGACGCGGCGGTCGAGGTTGCGGTGCATCAGGTCGGCCGAGCCGATCCAGTACTCGGGCTCGCCGCCGGCCCCGAAGCAGTAGACGCGCGAGTGTTCGAGGAAGCGGCCGAGGATCGAGCGGGTGCGGATGTTGTCGCTCAGCCCCGGCACCCCGGCCTTGATGGTGCAGAAGGTGCGCACCAGCAGCTCCACCCGCACGCCGGCCTGCGACGCCCGGTAGAGCGCGTCGATCGTCTGCTCGTCGACGAGGTGGTTGGTCTTGAACCGGATGGACGCGTCCCGGCCCTCGCGGGCGTGCTCGGCCTCGCGCTCGATGCGTTCGATCAGCCCGGACCGGATGCCCTGCGGCGCGACCAGCAGCGAGCGGTACTCGGTCTGGCGGGAGTAGCCGGTGAGGACGTTGAACAGGTCGGTCAGGTCGGCGCAGATGTCCTCGTCGTTGGTGAACAGCCCGAGGTCCTCGTACATGCGCGCGGTCTTCGGGTTGTAGTTGCCGGTGCCGATGTGGGCATAGCGGCGGATCTGGCTGCCCTCCTGGCGCACCACGAGCGAGGTCTTGCAGTGTGTCTTCAGGCCCACGAACCCGTAGACGACGTGACACCCCGCGCGCTCCAGCGCCCGGGCCCACTTGATGTTGGCCTGCTCGTCGAAGCGGGCCTTGATCTCGACCAGCGCCACCACCTGCTTGCCGGCCTGCGCGGCGTCGATGAGCGCGTCGACGATGGGGGAGTCACCGGAGGTGCGGTAGAGGGTCTGCTTGATCGCGAGCACGCGCGGGTCGGCCGCGGCCTGCTCGATGAAGCGCTGGGTGCTGGTGGCGAACGACTCGTACGGGTGGTGCACCAGCACGTCGCCGTCGCGCATGGTCGCGAACACCGACTTCGGCGATTCGCCCTCCGCGAAGCGCGGGTTCGTCAGCGGGACGAACGGCTTCTCCTTCAACCGCGGGCGGTCGACGTCGTACACCTGGTGCAGCGCGCTGAGGTCGAGCAAGCCGGGTACGTGCAGCACGTCGTCGGCGTCGACGTCGATCTCGCTGGTCAGCATCTCGACGATCTCGCCGTCGATGTCGTCGGTGACCTCGAGGCGCACCGCCGGCCCGAAACGGCGGCGCATCAGCTCGCGTTCGAGGGCCTTGAGCAGGTCCTCGTCGCGGTCCTCCTCCACCTCGAAGTCGGCGTTGCGGGTGACCCGGAACGCGTGGTGCTCCACGATCTCCATGCCCGGGAACAGCATCGGCAGGTGCGCGGCGATCAGGTCCTCGAGCGGCAGGAACTCCGACTCGCTCGGGCTCTGCGACACCACGACGAACCGCGGCACGTTGTTGGGCACCTTCACGCGGGCGAAGCGCTGCGCCGCGGAGTCGGAACCGTCGCGATCGCGCAGCAGCACGGCGAGGTTCAGCGACAGCCCGGAGATGTACGGGAACGGGTGCGAAGGGTCGACCGCGAGCGGCGTGAGCACCGGGAAGACCTTGCTCTCGAAGTACTCGGCGAGACGGCCCTGCTCCTCGTCGTCGAGGGCGTCCCAGCGCCGGATGTGGATGCCCTCCTTCTCGATCGCCGGGTTGAGCACGTCGCGAAAGCAGCGCGCGTGCCGGTCGACCAGCTCGCGGATGCGCTCGGACAGTGCCGCGAGCACCAGCCGCGGGGACAATCCGTCGGCCGAGGTCACCTGCAGGCCCATGTCGGCCCGGCGCTTCAGCCCGGCCACCCGCACCATGTAGAACTCGTCGAGGTTGCTGGCGAAGATGGCCAGGAACTTCAGCCGCTCGAGCAGCGGCTGCGCCTCGTCCTCGGCCAGCGCCAGCACCCGTTCGTTGAAGGCCAGCCACGACAGCTCGCGGTTGCCGAACCGGTCGTCGGGCAGGTCGTCGACCCGCAGCACGGCCGGGTCGAGGTCACCGTCGAGGTCGCCGTCGGGGACGTCGTCGGACAGGTCGAAGCCCCGGGACGCGACCGACTCCACGCTCATGCTGGCCATCATGCCGCCTCAGGGTGAACGGATGGTGACGCTGCGGGCCAGCACCGCCGCCGTCTCGGGGCCCACGCCCAGCACGGCCGCGCCGCGCAGGTCCTCCGGGGTGTCGACGTCGTGGCGCAGGCCGCCGCCGGCCGCCAGCCGCACCGAGTCGGCGGCGTGCCGGGCGGCCGACCCGGCGCCGAAGGCCGGGCGCAGGGCCACTCCGGGCCGGACCGCCAACAGCGTGGTGCCGGTACCCGCGGCGTCCGCCACGTGGCTTCGGGGGTGATCGGCCGCGCTGCCGAGCGCGTCGGCGAGCTCGTCCGGGCGCAGCGCCGGCAGGTCACCGACGAGCGCGGCGACGCCGTCGTCGGGCCACTGCCGCGCGGCCAGTTCGGCGGCCTCGGCGAGGGCGGCGTTCAGCCCGGGCGCCTGCTGCACCAGCACGCCCGGGCCGTCCGGGCGGTCGGCCACGACCACCACCCGGGCCACGCCGTCGGCCCGCCGCGCCGCGTCCGCGGTGTCGGCGCGGATGGCCTGCACGAGGTCACGGTGGGCGTTCTCGTCGGGGCTCGCGCCGGTCAGGCGCGACTTCGCCGCCGGCAGGGCCTTGGCCGGGATGACGACGGTCCAGCGCACAGTTGACCAGTCTACGAACGCCCGGCCACCGCCGGACGCGGCGTCCCTGCCGGCCATACGGCAGACTGCACAGGCGAATACGAGGAGGGACGACGACGTGGCACGGCTGCACAAGCTGCGCAAGCCCGGCTACGGGGAGAAGTTCGGGCCCGCCTGGCGTTTCGTCTGGCTGGTTCTCTACTACCCCGTGTCGGGGCTGTTCCGGTTGCGCTACCGGCACATCGAGCGGATGCCGCAGACGGGTCCGGTCATCATGGTGACCAATCACGTGTCCCACGTCGACCCGTTCCTCGTGGCCAAGTTCGTGCTGGACGCCGCGCGCGTCCCGCGGGTCCTGGCCAAGGAGTCGATCTTCGACGTACCGGTGGTCGGGCCGGCGATGCGGGCGATGGGCCACATCCCGGTCAAGCGCGGCAGCGTCGACGCCCGGCAGTCGCTGGCCGCGGCGGTGGCGGCGCTGGGGGACGGCCGGGTCATCGTGCTGCACCCTGAGGGCACCGTCACCCGCGATCCCGCCGGCTGGCCGATGGCCGGCAAGACCGGAGCGGCCCGGCTCTGGACGCTCGCCCCGGACGTCCCGGTGGTGCCGCTGGCCCAGTGGGGCGTGCAGGAGCAGTTCGACCTGTACCGCAAGAAGGTCAGGCTCATCCCGCGGCCGCGCCACGTCATCTCGGTGGGCGAGCCCGTGGACCTCAGCGCGTTCCGCGACCGCGAACCCACCACCGCCGTGCTCAGGGAGATGACCGACGTGATCATGCGCCGGCTGCGCGCCGACGTCGCCGAGCTGCGCGGTGAGCCGGCCCCGGACACCGACCTGTTCCGCTGGACCCGTGCCGAGGCCCGACCCGGCGACGCCGCGTGAGGACCGCCGTCCTCGGCGCCGGCACGTGGGGCACCGCGTTCGCGAAGGTGCTGGTCGACGCCGGCAACGACGTCACGCTGTGGGCCCGGCGCGCCGGCCTCGCCGAGCAGATCGAGCAGGAGCACCGCAACTCCGACTACCTGCCCGGCATCGCCCTGCCCGACAAGTTGCGCGCCACCCACGACGCCGCGGCGGCCCTCGACGGGTGCGAGCTGGTGGCCTTCGCGATCCCGTCGCAATCGCTGCGGGAGAACCTCGCGGTGTGGGTCGACGACCTGCCCGGCGAGGCCACGCTCGTCAGCCTGATGAAGGGCGTGGAGCTGGGCACGACCAAGCGGATGACCGAGGTGATCGCCGACGTCGCGGCCGTGCCGGCTGAACGCATCGCGGTGGTGAGCGGGCCGAACCTGGCCCGCGAGATCGCGGCCGAACAGCCCACCGCCACCGTGATCGCCTGCGTCGACGAGCAGCGGGCCGCAGCGGTGCAGGACGCGTGCGACACCCCGTACTTCCGCCCGTACACCAACACCGACGTCATCGGCTGCGAGCTCGGCGGTGCCGTCAAGAACGTCATCGCCCTGGCCTGCGGCATCGGGCAGGGGATGGGCTTCGGCGACAACTCGCTGGCCTCGATCATCACGCGCGGGCTGGCCGAGACGGCCCGGCTCGGCGTCCAGCTGGGCGCCGACCCGCTCACCTTCGCGGGCCTGGCCGGGCTCGGCGATCTCGTGGCCACCTGCAACTCGCCGCTGTCGCGCAACCGCAGCTTCGGCGAGCGCCTGGGCCGCGGCGAGTCGCTCGACCGCGCGGAGGAGGCCACCCACGGCCAGGTGGCCGAAGGGGTGAAGTCGTGCCGGTCGGTGCTCGAACTCGCCCAGCACCACGGCGTCGACGTGCCCATCACGCAGGCGGTCGAGGCGGTCTGCTTCCGGGGGATGACGCCGGCACAGATGCTGGAACTGCTCATGTCGCGCTCGATGAAGCCCGAGGTCTGAGCGGCGCGCCGGTAGGGTCGGCGGGCGTGGGACGTCGTATCCGGGTGGCCGTCGTCTACGGCGGGCGCAGCACCGAGCACGGCGTGTCCGCCGTCTCCGCCGGCGGGGTGATCGGCGCCCTGGACCCCCAGCGTTACGAGGTCGTGCCCGTGGGCATCACCCCGGCCGGGCAGTGGCTGCTCACCGACGCCGCGCCGGGCCAGCTCGCGATCACCGACCGCACCCTGCCCGAGGTCGAGAAGGGCACCGCGGTGGTGCTGCCCGCCGACCCCGCCACCCCCTCGTTGATGGCCGCCGAGCCCGGTGCCGCCGTCGAGATGCTCGCGTCGGTCGACGTCGTGTTCCCGGTGCTGCACGGGCGCTTCGGCGAGGACGGCACCATCCAGGGGTTGTTCGAGATGGCCGGCATCCCCTACGTGGGGCCAGGGGTGTTCGCCAGCGCGGCGGGCATGGACAAGGAGCAGACCAAGAAGCTGCTGCGCGCCGACGGGCTCGACGTCGGCCGCTGGGCCGTGGTGCGCCGCGGCCGGCCGGTGCCGACGCCGCAGATCCGCGATCTCGGCCTGCCGGTGTTCGTCAAGCCCGCCCGTGGGGGTTCCAGCGTCGGCATCACCCGCGTGGCCGACTGGGCCGATCTCGACGACGCGCTCGGGACGGCGTTCGTCCACGACGACAAGGCGATGGTCGAGGCGGCGGTGAGCGGCCGCGAGGTGGAGTGCGGGGTGCTCGAGGACGCCGACGGGTGGCCCGAGGCGAGCGTGCCGGCCGAGATCCGATTGCGGGCCGGCCACGACTGGTACGACTTCGAAGCCAAGTACCTCGACGACGCCTGCGAGTTCGACATCCCGCCCGACCTGCCACCCGCGGTGATCGCGCGGGTGCAGGACGCCGCGTGCCGGGCGTTCACCTCACTGGACTGCGCCGGGCTCTCGCGCGTCGACTTCTTCGTCACCGACGACGGCGGCGTGATCGTCAACGAGATCAACACCATGCCCGGCTTCACCCCGATCTCGATGTTCCCGCGCATGTGGGCGGCGAGCGGCGTGTCCTACCCGCAGCTCGTCGACCGGCTGATCGCGGCCGCCCTGCGCCGCGCCGGGCGCGACCCGGCCTGAGCCGCTCAGCCGCCCGCGGCGGCGCGGACCGCCGCGTCGGTCATCGGCGCGGTCTTCGCCATCGCCACCAGCACTTCGCAGGCCAGCCGCACGCCCACCGGCACCGCGATGGCCTGCGCCGTCTGCGCCACGGCCTGGGTCAGCGCGGTGGCGGTGACGAGATGGCGCTGCGCCGGCGTGGCCCCGGCGGAGCGCTCGACCTCGAGCACGGTCGCGCGCAGCTCGTAGGCCGCGCGCAGCGCCATGACCCGCGGCCGGTTCGCCTCGGGCACGCTGGTCGCGACGAAACCCCACCCCGCGCTGCCCACGCCGGCGGCGTGCTGCGCGTACAGCTCGCCCGGGTCGGGCAGCGGCAGCCGGGCCGCCTGCAGCACCGACCACACGGTGCCCGGCGGGGCCACGCCGTGCGGTGGCAGCGGGTCGCCGGTGAGCACCCCGTTCACCGCCTCGACGAACACGGGGGAGCCGGGCGGCAGATCGTGCGCGTCCACCGGGAAGCCGGTCGCGGCGAGTGCCGCCTCACCCGTGGCGGCGGCCAGGGTGGTCAGGTAGTCCTCGACGCGCACACCGCGGTCGGCCGCCTGCACCGAGTGCAGCGCGGCGTCGCGGATGCGCAGCGCGAACTCCTCGATGCCGGTCACGGCGCCGGCTCCGCCCCGGGCACGGGCAGCACCAGCAGGTCCAGCAGCCGCCGCGTCTCGGCCGCGGGATCGGCGGTCAGGCCGGTGTGCACCGGCCCCGCCCGCACGACGGTGCTGCGCGGCGCGGTCAGCCAGCGGAACACCGGCCCGGACCGGTCGGTGCGCGCCGTGCACGCGTCGTCCATCGCCGACAGCGCCGTCCGGATGGCGGCGAGATCAGCCGTGGGGTCGAGCACGCGCACCCGCTCCGCATCGAGGTGCACGGCGCAGCCGAGGTAGTCCAGCTCGGCGCAGTGCACGAGCACGCCCGCGTTGATGGCCTCCCCGCGCTCGACCCGCGGCACCACGCGCAACACCGCGTACTCGAACGGCAGCCGCTTCACCGCGCGAGCCAATCCGGGCGGGCGGGGCTGGTGGCACGTTGCGCGGCGGGGCCCGCGGCGGCTGCCTGCCGCACGGCGGGCAGCCAGGCGGCCACCGCAGCCAACCGGTCGAGCAGATGGGTGACGTAGGCCGCGCGCACGGCGTCGGGGCCGGCGAAGCCCGGCTCGTCGGCGAGCCATTCGGCCGGCACGCGGGCCACCGCGGCGGTGACGGCCTCGGCGGTCAGCGGGGCCGGGTCGGCGGCGTCGAGGTCGGGGGCGCAGCCGAGCAGCGCGTGCTGAGCGGCGTCGTACGGCCGGGCGGCCGCGGTGCCCGCAGTGGCCCAGTTGTGGTGGAAGGCGAGGGTCGCGCCGTGGTCGATGAGGTACGGCCGGCCGTGCCAGAAGAGCATGTTGGGGTTGCGCCACGACCGGTCGACGTTGCCGACGTAGCGCGTCGAACCACAGCACCCGGCCGGCGAAGCCCGCCTCCACCGGGAAGGCGCGGGCGTCGAGGTCGAGCGAGCCGGGCAGGAAGTCCACGCCGAGGTTGCGCCCGGGGCTGCGGCGCAGCAGGTCCTGCACCTCCTCGTCGGGTTCGTTGGCGGCGAGCACGGGGTCGACGTCCACCGTGACCAGCCGCGGTACCGGCAGGCCGAGCAGCGCGGCGAGGCCGGCCGCGATCACCTCGGCCACGAGAGCCTTGCGGCCCTGTCCGGCGCCGTGGAACTTCACCACGTAGACGCCGAGATCGTCGGCCTCCATCAGGCCGGGCAGCGAGCCGCCCTCGCGCAACGCAGTGACGTAGCGGGTCGCGACGACGTCGTCGAGCCCACCGCCGTCGGTCACCACCCCAGGCAGCCTACGGTCCGTCGGCGCGTACCCCTTGACCCAGCGCGACATTGCCGACAATCTCGACGTTCCCGCACCGTGCCCCGAAGGAGCCGTCGTGAGCCGCAGTCGCCGTTCGTCCCGCCTCGCCGCCGTCGCGGCGGGAGTGTGTGTTGCGCTGATGGTGCCCGGCGCGGGCGCGCACGCGCTGGCCGACGACTTCACCCCCGGCGCGCCCGGTGTCGGCGATCCCTACTTCCCGCTCGAGGGCAACGGCGGCTACGACGTCGGCCACTACGACCTCGCCCTCACCTACCAGCCCGACACGCACGAGCTGTCCGGCACGGTCACGGCCACAGCGCGGGCCACGCAGAACCTGTCCCGCTTCGACCTCGACCTGTCGGGCATGAAGGTGCAGCGGGTGCTGGTCGACGGCGTCGCCGCCACCTACCGCCGCGACGGGCAGGAACTGCAGATCACCCCGCGCACCGGCATCCTCGACCGCAGCGCGTTCTCCGTGGCCGTCACGTACCACGGCTCGCCGAAGACGATCGTCGGGTCGCCCATCGTGTTCGGCGCCGACTACGGCTGGCAGTACACCAAGGACGGCGCGTTCGTCGCCAATGAGCCCAACGCCGCGCGCACCTGGTTCCCGGTGAACGACCACCCGAGCGACAAGGCCACCTACAGCTACGAGATCACCGTGCCGAAGAACCGCCAGGTGGTCGCCAACGGCGACCTGCTGGGGCACACGGTGACCGGCGACCAGTCCACCTGGCGCTGGGACGAGACCAGCCCGATGGCCTCCTACCTCGTCACGGTCGACATCGGGAACTGGCGGTACCGGCGCGGCACCACGCCCGGCGGCATCCCCGAGACCATGGCCGTCGACCCCGCGCTGGCCGATCAGGCCACCGCCGGCACGGTCTTCGAGCAGACCGGCGAGATCACCGACTACTGGTCGCAGACGTTCGGCCCGTACGCGTTCACCTCCACGGGCGCGATCGTCGACAACGTGCCGAACGTCGGGTTCTCCCTCGAGACGCAGACCCGCCCGCTGTACGGGTTCTCGCCCGACCGGGGCACGATGTCGCACGAGCTGTCGCACCAGTGGTTCGGCGACAGCGTGTCGGTGAAGACGTGGCGCGAGATCTGGCTCAACGAGGGCTTCGCGACGTTCGCGGCCCAACTGTGGGAGGAGCACCTGGGCCACGGCAACACCTACGACTCGTTCAGCAGCACGTACGCACACATCGCGGCCCCCTCGTCGTTCTGGAACCAGTCGATCGCCGACCCGCAGCGCGACACGATGTTCTCCTCGTCGGTGTACACCCGCGGCGGGATGACCCTCGCCGCCCTGCGCCACCGCATCGGCGACGCCGACTTCTTCTCGCTGCTGCGGCAATGGACGACGCAGCACCGCTACGGCAACGCGACCACCAAGCAGTTCATCGCCCTGGCCGAGCAGGTGTCCGGGCAGGACCTGACCCGGTTCTTCCAGATCTGGCTGTACGACAAGCAGAAGCCGGCGTCGTTCGACGCGGGCTGAGCCCGCGCCGGGTGGAGGGGTTCAACCGTCGGTGGCGGCGCGCTTGATCTCCTGCACGTTCCACGCGTTGCCGTCGGGGTCCTTGAAGTAGACGAACCGGCCCCACGGCTGGTCGTCGACGGCGCTGACCTCGACGCCGCGCCCGGAGAGCTCGGCGTGCGCGGCGTCGGCGTCGTCGACCACGAGCTGCAGGCCCTCCAGCGAGCCCGCGGCCATGGTGCTCAGCCCCTCGCCGATGCAGATCGAGCAGCCCGACCCGGGCGGGGTGAGCTGGACGAAGCGCAGCGAGTCGGACACCCGCTGGTCGTGGTCGGCGTGGAAGCCCACCTTGTCGACGTAGAACTCCTTCGCGGCGTCGACGTCGGTGACCGGCACGCACAGCAGCTCGAGTTTGTAATCCATGCGCCGATCCTGCCCGAGCCGCGACGCGGGGACGAGCGCCACGAACAGAGCGGTCCGCGGAATCGTCGGGGCGCGCGGCTCGTTGGCCATGACGTGAGCACACCCGTCGGACTCGCCGCGGACTTCGTGCCGTCGCCGGGGGCGCGGCAGGCCGAGGCCCAGGCGTACCGCGCGCTGGTGCGGATGGTCAGCCGGCGGGTGCCGCAGCCGGCGCCGGGACCGGCGGTGCCGGTGATCCTGGTGCCCGGGTTCATCTCCGGCGACGTGTCGCTGACCGTGCTGGCCCGGCACCTGCGCCGCGCGGGCCACCGCACGTTCGGCAGCGAGATCGGCGCGAACCTCGGCTGCACCGCGGCCATGGTCGAGCGGCTGCTGCGCCGCGTGGAGCGGGTCGCGGCCGACGAGGGGCGGCGCGTGGCCCTGGTGGGCCACAGCCGCGGCGGCATGATCGTCAAGCTGGCCGCCCGCCGCCGCCCCGACCTGGTGGCCGGCGTCGTCGTGCTCAGCGCCCCGGTCACCGGCACGCTCAGCGTGGCCGCGCACGTGCGCAAACAGCTGGAGGTGCTGTTCCGGCTGCACCGACGTGGCTTCGGGTCCGTGCTCAGCCAGGACTGCGTCACCGGGGCCTGTGCCGAGCGGGTGGTCGCCGAGCTCGAGGGGACGTTCCCGGCGCAGGTGCCCTACACCTCGATCTACACCCGCAACGACGCGATCGTCGACTGGCGCACCTGCCTCGATCCGGCCGCCGAACTGCTCGAGCTGGGCACGAGTCACACCGGGATGGGCACCGACCCGGCGGTGGCGCGGGCGGTGGCCGACCGGCTGGCCGAGCTGCGGTCGCCGGTCGGCTGACCTCGCCGGGCGGCTGACACTGTCGGTGGTCTACGGGATAATTGGCCCTGTGAGACCTCGTGGACACGAGAACGTGGCGACCGTGCTGGTCGACCCGTCCGTCCTCGACGACTTCGAGCTCGACCTCATGTCCTGTGACTTCCGGGTGTGGGAGGTCCACACGGTCACCACCTTCGCCGACCCCGAGCGGCTCGCCTTCCAGGTGCGGCGGTCCCTGATCGAGTGGAGCCAGGGACGTTGGGCCGACGCCGCGGACTGGACGCTGGTGTGGATCACCTTCGGCGAGAGCTGGCTGGACGGCGACGAGCCGATTCCCTGGCCGGCGCACGAGGCGCTGTGGGGCAAGCTCGGCCAGTACGGCGCGCAGGTCCGGTTCAACCGCGGGCTGGGCGGGGTGCCGCGCCTGTCGGTCGTGCGCGAGCAGGCCTGAGCGCGGCGCCTACCGGTCCGGCCCGCCGGCCGGCCACAGCGCGCGCAGGGCGTCGGCCACCCCCTCGACCGCGTCCGGACCGACGAGGGCGAGCTGCAGCAGGTAGCCGGGCACCAGACTGCTGAACACGGCGGCAAGGGCGCTCGCGTCCACGTCGGCGGGCAGGTGGCCGAGCTGCTGATAGTGCCTGGTCGCCTCCACGAGCGCGTCGCGGTTCCGGGCCAGCAGCGCGGCGAACCGCTCGCGCAGCGCCGGGTTGCGCCCGGCTTCGGCCCACACCTGCACCGCCAAGGCGCCGAGGCCCTGGGTCTCGTGCTTCGCGCGCAGCACCTCGATGACGTCGGCGAGCGCAGCGCCGAACGACTCGCGGCCCTCACCGGCGATCGTGTGGATCAAATCGGCCACGTCGCGCATGTTGTCCTCGGCGATCGCGAGGATCATCTCCTCCTTGCCGCCGAAGTAGCGATAGACCGCCCCCGAGGACAGCCGCGCCTCGCCGAACAGGTCCTGCATCGATGTGGCGTGGAAGCCGTCGCGCAGGAAGCACCGCCGCGCGGCGTCGAGGATCTGCGCCCGCCGGTCGGCCAGATACTGCTCGCTCACCTTGGGCACGTGAGCGATCGTACAACAAAAAACGAATGTTCGTCTTGACTCTCGTGCGGGGACGCGACAGGCTGGGCGAAGCAAAGAGAACGAACGTTCGCTTGGAGGAGCATCGTGCCGAATCCCCTCGCCGCCCACCCGCACTGGCGTCAGGTGCTCGTGCTGGCCGTCCTGCTGCCCGTGGTCGTCGTCGCGGCGATCCTGGCGTTCGCCTTCCCGGCGGCGCGGACCGCACCGCGCGAGCTGCCCATCGGCGTGGTCGGCACCGGGCCGGGGACGTCCCGGTTGGCCGCGAACCTTGACCACGAGCGTCCGGGCGCCTTCGACCTGCACCTCTACGGCGACAGCGCCGCGGCCCGGACCGCCATCCGGCATCGCGACGTCTACGGCGCGTTCGTCGTCGGCCCCGACGGCGTCACCGTGCTCACCGCCGGTGCCGCGGGCCCGGCCGTGGCCCAGCTGCTGGGCACCGCCGAGCCGGGCGCCCGCGTCGTCGACGTGGTGCCCATGTCCTCCGGCGATCCGCGCGGCACCGTGCTCAGCTCGGCCGTCCTGCCGTTGACGTTGTGCGCGGTCCTCACCGCGGTCGCGATCACCCTGCTCGTGCGGCTGGCGCCGGCGTGGCGCCAACTCGTCGCCGTCACCGTGATCGCGGGCACGGCCGCGCTCGGCGCCCTGCTCATCGCGCAGGGTTTTCTCGGGGCGCTGCCCGGCGAGCACCTGGCCACCTGGGCCGCGCTCGCTCTCGTGCTGGGCGCCATGACCGCCGCCGTCTGTGGGCTGGTCGGTCTCGCGGGCCCGGCCGGCCTCGGTCTCGGCGCGGCGGTCATGATCTTCGTCGGCAACCCGTTCTCGGCGGCGACGTCCGCACCGGAGCTCCTGCCGACGGCCATCGGGCATCTGGGGCAATGGCTGCCGCCGGGCGCCGGGGTGAGCCTCCTGCGCAGCACCGCCTACTTCCACGGCCAGGGCGCCTGGCCGCACGTGGCCGTGCTCTCCACGTGGGCGGTGTTGGGAGCGCTGGCGGTACTCGTCGGCGGCCGGAAGATCCGGCCGGTGGCCGACGTTGCTCCGGAGGTGGACGCCCACTCGCCGGCCGACGACGGTCCCGGCGCCGTGCGGCCGGTGCTCGTGAACGCCGGCCGGCACGAGCAGCGCGGCTGATCGACAGGAGACAGCCGTGCCCGTCAAGAGTGGCCGCCACCCGGCGCGCAGCGCCGTGCGGGTCCTGCTGCTCGCGGTCGTCGTCGTCGAGATCGTGCTGGCCTGGCCGGTGCTCGCCCGCACCGCGGGTGCGGTGCGCCTCGCGCGGCCGGGCTGGGTGGTGGTCGCCGTCGTCGCCGAGCTCGCCTCGCTGCACCTGTTCGCCCGCACCCAGCGACGGATGCTCGGAGCGGCCGGGCGCGGGCTGCCGATCCGCCGGATGGTCCTGCTGACCTTCGCCGCGAACGCCGTCAACGTCACGCTGCCCGGCGGCTCCGCCATCTCCGCCGGCTACGTGGTCACCCGGTTGCGGTCGTGGGGCGTCGCGGCCTCGTCGGCGGCGTTCGCGGTGCTCGCCTCGGGTATCGCCAGCGCCGCGACGTTCGCCGGGCTGTGCCTCGCCGGCGCGCTGCTGTCCGGCGGCGGGCCGGCGGCGGCGCTCGCCGCAGCCGCCTCGGCCGCGGGGCTCGCCGGCGTCGCCCTGGCCCTGCGGGCCGCCGCGGCCCGGGGGACATTGGGGCGCCTCGCCGAAGCCGTACTGGTGCGGGTGAACCGGCTCGGTCACCGGCCGGCGCAGGCCGGCGTCGCCGCCCTGCGCCGCACCCTCGCCGAGCTGACCGCCGTGCACCTGCGCCGGCGCGACTGGGCCGCCGGGCTGACCTTCGCGACCGGCAACTGGCTCGCCGACCTCGCTTGCCTGGTGGCGGCCGGCCAGGCCGTCGGCGTCTCGTCGGCCCACCTGCCCCTGCTGCTGCTGGCCTACCTGGCCGGAATGACCGCCTCCGGTGTCTCCGTGCTGCCCGCCGGTCTGGGTCTGATCGAGGGCGCGATGATCTTCACCCTCACCGGTGGCGGGACGGGGGCCACGCAGGCCACCGCCTGCGTGCTGCTGTACCGGGCGGTCAGTCTGCTGCTGGTGGTGGGTGCGGGGTGGGTGGTCTGGACCTCGATCGCGCTTCGCCGGCGCGGGCGCCGCGCGGTGCGTCCGGCTCAGCCGACGGCGCCGGCCGCACGCAACCGGACGATCGCGGCCTCGTCGTACCCGAGTTCGGCCAGCAGCGTCGCACCGTCGGCGTCGAGCGCGCCGACCTCGCCGGCGACGGTCGGCGTGGCCGAGAACCTCGGCGCCGGCCCCGGCATCGCCGCCCCGCCGACGTCGACGAACGAGCCGCGCGCGACGTTGTGCGGGTGGCGCAGGGATTCCTGCAGGGTGAGCACCGGCGCGACGCAGGCGTCGAGGGGCGCGAAGACCTCGGCCCACTCGTCGCGGGTGCGCGCCGCGAAGGCCGCCGCGAGCACCGCGCGGCAGTCGTCCCACTGCGCCGGGTCGTACGGCCCGGGGGTGGTGGCCGGATCCAGCCCGAGGGTCGTGACCAGTTCGGACCAGAACTGCGGCTCGAGCGGGCCCACGGCCACCCACTTGCCGTCGGCGGTGCCGTAGCAGCGGTAGTTCGGCGCGCCGCCGTCGAGCATGTTGGCCTCGCGGCGGTCCTGCCAGCCGCCGTTGGCCGCGAACGTGCGCGTCATCGACCCGAGGTAGGACGCACCCTCGGTCATCGCCGCGTCGATCACCTGGCCTTCGCCGGTGGCGCGCGCGTGCAGCAGGGCGGCCAGCAGCCCGGTGGCCAGCACCATCGCGCCGCCGCCGAAATCGGCCACGTAGTTGACGGGGGGCACCGGCGGCCCGTCGGCCGGGCCGATGCCGTGCAGCAGGCCGGTCAGCGCCAGGTAGGTGATGTCGTGCCCGGCGGTGGCCGCGAGCGGGCCGTGCTGACCCCACCCCGTCATCCGCCCGTAGACCAGCTTCGGGTTGCGGGCCAGCACCTCGTCCGGCCCCACGCCCAGCCGCTCGGCCACGCCGGGGCGGAAACCCTCGACGAGGGCGTCGCAGGTGTCGGCCAGGCGCAGCGCCACCTCGGTCCCCTCGGGCGTGCGCAGGTCGAGGGCGATCGAACGCCGGCCGCGGCCCATCGCGCTGGTGGCCATCACCTCGCCCAGGCCGCCGCCGCCCCCGCGCCGGTCGATGCGGATCACCTCGGCGCCGAGGTCGGCGAGCAGCATGCCGAGGAACGGCACCGGGCCGATCGCGGGCAGCTCCAGCACCCGTACGCCCGTCAGCGGTCCGGCCATGGATCGATCACCCCTGCTCTCATGCGATGAGTGGGGCAACTTTCACTCGATGGCGCGAGATCTCGCGCCACTGACCTGAAGTTGCCCCACTCATCGGCGAATCGGCGGCGGCGGGCGGGCGCCTTCGCCTAGAAGCCCTCGCCCTTCTCGGCCTTGCGGCGCAGCAGGTCGTTGGGCGCGAAGCGCTCGCCGTAGGCCTTGGTGAACTGCTCGGCCCGCTGGACGAACGCGGCGATGCCCTTGCCCGTGGATCCCTCGTACCCGTTGATGTACTGCAGCACGCCACCGGTCCACGGCGGGAAGCCGATGCCCATGATCGAGCCGATGTTGGCGTCGGCGGTGGTGATCAGCACGCCCTCGTCGACGCAGCGCGCGGACTCGATGGCCTCGATGACCAGCATCCGCTCCTGGAGCTCGTGGAAGTCCACGTCGGCGGGGTCGCCCTTGACCGGGAAGTGCTCGGCCAGCCCCGGCCACAGGCCGGTCCGCTTGCCCGCCTCGTCGTAGTCGAAGAAACCGGCTCCCTTGAGGCGGCCCGGGCGGCCGAGCTCGACCATCTTCTCGACGATGTCCTCGGCGGGGTGGCGCACGTAAGCGGCACCCATCGCCTCACGGGTCTCGTTGCGGATCTTGAGGAACAGCTCGAGATTGAGCTCGTCGGCCAGCTGCAGCGCGCCGACCGGGTAGCCGGCCTGTGTCGTGGCCTGCTCGATCGTCGACGGGGCGACGCCCTCGCCGAGCATGGCCAGCGCCTCGTTGACGAACGTGCCGATCACGCGGGAGGTGAAGAACCCGCGGCTGTCGTTGACGACGATCGGCGTCTTCTTGATGGCTGCGGAGTAGTCGAGCGCGCGGGCCAGCGCCTCGTCCGAGGTCTGCTCGCCGCGGATGATCTCCAGCAGCGGCATCTTGTCGACGGGGGAGAAGAAGTGCAGCCCGATGAAGTCCGGCTTGCGCTGCACACCTTCGGCGAGCGAGGTGATGGGCAGCGTGGACGTGTTCGAGCCGAGCAGGGCGTCGTCGGTCACGACCTGCTCGGTCTCGGCGAACACCTCGTGCTTGAGCGAGACCTTCTCGAAGACGGCCTCGACGACGAAGTCGCAGCCGGCCAGTTCCGCGTAGTCGGCACTGGGGGTGATGCGGGCCAGCACCTCGTCGGCCTTGGCCTGGTCCATCTTCCCGCGCGACACGGCCTTGTCCAGCAGCTTCTTCGAGTAGTCCTTGCCCTTCTCGGCCGCCTCGAGCGAGACGTCCTTGAGCACGACCTGCATGCCGTTACGGGCGGTGACGTACGCGATGCCCGCGCCCATCATGCCGGCGCCGAGCACGGCCACCTTCTGCGGCAACCGCTTGTCGAACCCGTCCGGACGCGAGCCGCCGGCGTTGATGGAGTTCAGGTCGAACCAGAACGCCTGGATCATGTTCTTCGCCACCTGGCCGGTGGCCAGGTTGACGAAGTAGCGGCCCTCGACCTTGAGCGCGGAGTCGAAGTCGACGGTGGCGCCCTCGACCGCGGCGCACAGGATGTGGTGCGGCGCGGGCATCGGTGCGCCCTTGAGCTGCTTGCGCAGGTTGCCGGGGAACGCGGGCAGCATGCCGGCGACCTTCGGACTGGTCGGGGAGCCGCCCGGCATCCGGTAGCCCTGCGCGTCCCACGGCTGCGACGTCTGCGGGTTCGCCTTGATCCACTCGCGCGCCTTGTCGAGCATCTCCTCGGGCGAGGCGGCGAGCTCGTCGACGATGCCGACCTCCACGGCTGCGGCCGGCTTGTGCCGGGTGCCCTGCAGCAGCACCTTCATCAGGCCGTCGCCCAGGCCGAGCAACCGGATGATGCGGGTGACGCCGCCGGCGCCGGGCAGCAGGCCGAGGGTGACCTCGGGCAGGCCGAACTGCGACTTCGGGTTGTCCAGCGCGATGCGCCGGTTGCAGGCCAGCGCGATCTCGAGACCGCCACCGAGCGCGGCGCCGTTGAGCGCGGCCACGGTGGGCTTGCCCAGCTTTTCGAAGCGGCGGAAGTCGGCCTTGATCTTCTCCACGCCGGCCGCGAACTCCGCCGTGTTGTCCGGCGTCACCTGCGAGAGCAGCTTGAGGTCACCGCCGGCGAAGAACGTGTCCTTCGCCGAGGTGACGATGACGCCGGTGATCGAGTCTTTCTCCGCCTCGAGGCGGTCGACTACTGCGCCCAGCGAGGAGCGGAAGTCGTCGTTCATGGTGTTGGCGCGCTGGTTCGGGTCGTCCAGCGTCAGGGTGACGATGCCGTCGCCATCCTGGTCCCACTTGATCGTGTCCGTCATCGGTTCAGACCCTTTCGACGATCGTGGCCACGCCCATGCCGCCGCCGATGCACAGCGTGGCCAGGCCCAGGCGCTGGTCGCGACGCTCGAGCTCGTCGAGGAGCGTGCCGAGGATCATCGCGCCGGTGGCGCCGAGCGGGTGGCCCAGCGCGATGGCGCCGCCGTTCACGTTCATCTTCTCGTGCGGCACCTTGAGGTCCTTCATGAATTTCATGACGACCGCGGCGAACGCCTCGTTGAGCTCCCAGAGCTCGATGTCGTCCACGGTCAGGCCCGCCTTGGCCAACGCCTTCTGCGCGGCCGGCCCCGGGCCGGTGAGCATGATCGTCGGTTCGGAGCCGACCACGCCGACGGAGCGGATGCGCGCCCGGGGCGTGAGGCCGTGGTCGGCGCCGGCCTGCTCGCTGCCGACGACGACCAGCCCGGCGCCGTCGACGATGCCCGAGGAGTTGCCCGGCGTGTGGATGTGGTTGATCTTCTCGACCCAGTGGTACTTCTGCAGCGCGACGGCGTCGAAGCCGCCCATGTCGCCGACGGCGGCGAAGCTCGGCTTGAGCCCGGCCAGCGACTCGACGGTGGTGCCCGGGCGCGGGAACTCGTCGTGGTCGAGCACCACGGTGCCGTTGATGTCGCGCACGGGGACGATCGACTTGTCGAACGCGCCGTCGGCCATCGCCTTCTCCGCGCGCAGCTGCGACTCGGCGGCGTAGGTGTCGACGTCGGTGCGGCTGAAGCCTTCGAGGGTGGCGATGAGGTCGGCGCTCACGCCCTGCGGCACGAAGCTGGTCGCGTAGGCGGTCTCGGGGTCCTGCGCCCAGGCGCCGCCGTCGGAGGCCATCGGCACCCGCGACATCGACTCGACGCCGCCGGCGAGGATCAGGTCCTCCCAGCCGGAGCGCACCTTCTGCGCGGCGACGTTGACGGCCTCGAGCCCGGAGGCGCAGAACCGGTTGAGCTGGAAGCCCGGGGCCGAGGTCTCGTAGCCCGCGGCGAGGGCGGCGGTGCGGGCGATGTCGGCGCCCTGCTCACCGACGGGGGAGACGCAGCCCAGGATGACGTCCTCGACGGCGGCCGGGTCGAGGCCCGGGTTGCGGCGGCGCACCTCCTCGAGCAGGCCGACCACCAGTGACACCGGCTTGGTGGCGTGCAGCGAGCCGGTGTCCTTGCCGCGCCCGCGGGGGGTGCGCACTGCGTCATAGATGAATGCTTCGGTCATTACCTACCGTCCTGTCCTGCCATGGCGTGGCTACGGCGATGGGCGCCGGCCTGTCGACAGGCACTGACGCCTGCCGCCGGGCAACGATGATGCCAGTCTTACTGTCACAGTGCTCGAGGGCCAGTCTTTGTGGCCCGGTCTACGCTCGCAACCCATGACCGACCTGTCCGTCGCCGAACAGCGCGGGGCACCCGCGCCGCTGATGACGGTCGACGAGCTGGCCGCGCGTACCGGCCTGACCGTACGCACGGTGCGCTTCTACGCAAGTGAGGGCCTGCTGCCCGCGCCCGAGCGGCGCGGCCGGGTGGCCTACTACGACGCGCGGCACCGGCTGCGCCTCGAGCTCGTGCGCACCCTGCAGGAGCACGGCTACACGCTGTCGGCCATCCAGCGGGTGCTGGCCCGCATCCCCGAGGACGCGCCGGCGGCCGAGTACGCCGTGCAGAGTGCTGTTCTCGCACCCTGGCTGCCGGACCAGACCGAGGAGCTGGACCGGGCCGGCCTCGAACGCCGCGCCGGGCGCCGCGTCACCGACGACGAGCTCGGCTTCCTGGCCGCAGTCGGCGCCGTTGAGGACACCGGCGAGGGCCGCTACCGCACCGCGCCGTCGGTGCTCGGGCACGCCGTCGAGGTGCTGCGCCTGCCGGTGGCGCCCGAGGTGCTGACCGACTCCGCGGCCATCGTGCGCGAGCACGCGGTGGCGGTGGCCGACGGGCTCACCGACCTGTTCGCCCGCGCCGTCTGGGGCCCGTACCAGCGCGGCGAGCTCACGCACGAGCAGGTCGTCGAAATCCTGGCCCGGCTGCGCCCGCTGGCCCTGCAAGGACTCGTCGGCGCCTTCGCCCACGCCGCCGACCAGGCCGCGCACCGCCGCCTCGAAAGCTGACCCCCGGCTCTTCTTGCACGCCGGTACGACCACTTTTCGGCCCGAAAAGTGGTCGTACCGGCGTGCAAGAAGGGATCAGGCGGGGCGGCGCGTGCAGAGCTTGGCGGGGTCCGGGGCGGTGTTGTCCGTGGTGCAGACGGGAGGGAGGGCGGCGGCGATCGCGCGCGAGAGCGGCGGCAGGTAGTCGGCGCCCTGGTACTTCGACGGGATGGTGACCGCGACGTAGGCGGCCCGGTCGACGGTGGTGTAGACGTTCGCGTTGCCGCGCTTGGTGACGTCGTAGTACGGCCCGGACAGCTCGCCGCCGGCGACGAACTCGGTCGACGATCCCGGGTGCAGGGCCTTCGGCCGGGCCACCCCGCAGCTGAGCACCACCGCCGGCTCGCCCCAGGCCACCACCGTCGAGGCGGCGGTGTGCACGGTGCGCGGCGCGAGCTTGCCGAGCGAGACGGGCAGCTTCTCGAGCACCCTCGTGCACGCGGCCTGCTGTGTGGCGGCGTTCGGCGGACTCGGCGCGGTCACCGCCGGCAACGGCCCGGAGGGCGCGGCCGACCCCGCGCCGCCGCCGCTGAAGCCACCGTTGGCCGCGCCGACCCCGAGCGCCACCGCGACGATCAACGGGACGGTCACGGCCGTCGCGATCAGCGCCGCGCGGCGCCGGTCGGCGTCGATCCCGCCCGCCTACAGGTGGACGACGGGGCAGGTGAGCGTGCGGGTGATGCCCTCGACGGACTGCACGTTGGCCACGACCAGCTTGCCGAGCTCGTCGACGGTGTCGGCCTGGGCCCGCACGATGACGTCGTACGGGCCGGTGACGTCCTCCGCGCTGGCCACGCCCGCGAGGCCACCGATCTGGGCCGCGACGGCCGCGGCCTTGCCGACCTCGGTCTGGATCAGGATGTATGCGCTGACAGTCATCACCACCTGCGCCGACAGCGGCGCGCCCTCTCCTCGTCGAGACGTGCGAACGGTGTAGAACGTAGCGCAGGCGGTCCGCGCCCGGTCGGGCGCCCGAGCCCGCGCGAGCACCCGAAGGGGCGAGTCACCATCACCGTTTCCGACGCCGGCGAGTTCGGCCTGATCAGCCGCGTCACGGCCGGCCTCGAAACCAACGAGGCCACGCTGCTCGGGCCCGGCGACGACGCGGCCGTGGTCGCGGCGCCGGACGGGCGGATCGTCGTGTCCACCGATCTCGTCGTGGAGAACCGGCACTTTCGCCGCGACTGGTCGAGCGCCGAGGACGTGGGCCACAAGGCCGCCGCCCGGGCGTTCTCCGACATCGCCGCCATGGGCGCCGTGCCGAGCGCACTGCTCGTCGGGCTGGCCACGCCGCCGGACACCGAACTGCGCTGGACCGACGGGCTGATGAGCGGGCTGCGCGAGGAGTGCAGCCAGGTCGGCGCGGCCATCGTCGGCGGCGATGTCACGTCCGCCGACGCCATCACCATCGCCATGACGGCGCTGGGCTCGCTCGAGGGCCGGGCACCCGTGACCCTGGCCGGGGCGCGCCCGGGCGACGTCGTGGCCGTGTGCGGTCGCACCGGCTGGGCCGCCGCCGGTTTCGCGGTGCTGGGGCGCGGGTTCCGCTCGCCGGTCCAGGTGGTCGCCGCCCACCGCCGCCCGGAACCGCCCTACTTCGAGGGCCCCCACGCGGCCGGGCTCGGTGCCACCGCGATGACCGACATCAGCGACGGGCTGGTCGCCGACCTCGGCCACCTGGCCCGGGCGAGCGGCGTGCGCATCGACCTGCGCGCCGACGCCATCGAGGTGCCGTCGCGGCTGCGCGAGGTGGGCGCCGCGCTCAACGTCGACCCGCTGGTGTGGGTGCTCACCGGCGGCGACGACTACGGCCTGGCCGCCACCTTCCCGAACGGCACGCTGCTGCCCGACGCGTGGCGCACCATCGGGCTGGTGGCCGACGGCGACGCCGACAGCGGCGTGCGCGTGGACGGCCGCCGCTGGCCCGTCGGCGGCCACGAACACTTCCGTTGACCGGGACGCTCACCTTCGAGGCCCGCGCCTACGACGACCCCGACGTCGTGCGCCTGGTCGACGAGGTGCAACAGGAGTACGTCGTGCGCTACGGCGGCCCGGACGCCGCCGCCGTGACGCCGGGTGAGTTCGCCCCGCCGTCCGGGCTGTTCCTCATGGGCCTGCTCGACGGCGAACCGGCGGCCACCGGCGCGTGGCGCCGCCTCGACGGCACCCGCGCGGAGATCAAGCGGATGTACGTGCGCGGGCCGATGCGCCGGCGCGGACTGGCCCGGTTGATGCTCACCGAGCTGGAGCGGACCGCGGCCGCCGCCGGAGTGACCGAGCTGGTCCTCAACACCGGCCTCGAGCAGCCCGAGGCGATCGCGCTCTACGAGGCGAGCGGGTACACACCCGTGCCCGGCTTCGGCCACTACGCCGACGCACCTCGCGCCGTCTTCCTCGGCCGCCACCTCTGACGGCGCGACGCGGCCGAAACAGCAAACGACCCGTTCCGCTCGGGGCGGGACGGGTCGGGAGCGGGTGGTGTCGAACCCTCAGGCGCGAGTGACCTTGCCCGCCTTGAGGCAGGAGGTGCACACCTTCAGCCGACGGCGGGTGCCCGGCGCCACGAGCGCGCGGACCGGCTGCACGTTCGGGTTCCACCGGCGGTGGGTGCGTCGGTGCGAGTGCGAGACGGACATGCCGAAGCCCGGACCCTTGCCGCAGACATCGCAGACGCTGGCCACAGTGGTACTCCTCTGACTGAACGATCTGAACCGAACGGATTGGGCGTGCAGGTGACCCAGGACGGTGTCCGGGCAACCTGGCGAGTCTAACGGCTCGCCGACACGGCGGCCAAACCGCCGCCCGGCCGGCATCACCCACCCTGTCCGCCGCGGACAGTAACGTGTCGCCCGACCGAGGGGGTGAAGGGTGCTCGAGGCGCTGGACGCCGACGCCGTACGGCTCTGGAGCCGCACGGCCGTCGACCTGCTCGCCGAGCACAGCGCCGAGATCGACGCGCTGAACGTGTTCCCCGTCGCCGACTCCGACACCGGCAGCAACACGCTGACGACGCTGCGCGGCGGCGACGACGCGCTGCGCGAGCCCGCCGGGCTGGCCGCCCGGGGCAGCGCGGGCGTGCTCGCGGCGCTGGCGGCGGGCGCGGCCCGCGCGGCGCTGGGCAACTCGGGTTTCCTGCTCTCCCAGATCCTGCGCGGGCTGGCCGAGGCCGCGGCGAGCGCCGCCACCGCGACCGGTCACGACACCTCCTGCGACGCGACCACGGTGGCCTCCGGGCTCGCCGCGGGGGCCCGGCTGGCGCGCGCCGCGGTCGTCACGCCGGTGGAGGGCACGATCCTCACGGTGGCCGAGGCCGCCGCGGGCGCGGCCCAGGACGACGTCGCCGACCTGGCGGCCGCGGTCGGCGCGGCCCTGCGCGCCGCCGACGCCGCCCTGCAGCGCACCCCGACCCAGCTGCCCGAGCTCGCCCAGGCGGGAGTCGTCGACGCCGGCGGCCGCGCCCTGGTCGTCGTGCTCGCCGCCCTGGCCCGGGTGGTCACCGGTGTCGACGCGCCGCTGTCACCGGTGCGGGTGCCGCTGCGCACCGGCGCCGGCGGCAGCGACGGGGTGCTCGGGCCCTCTCACGGCGAGACCCGTGCCTTCGAGGTGCAGTACGACCTCACCGCCGACGACGCCGGCACCGTCGACGCGCTGCGGGTCACCCTCGCCGCCCTCGGCGACTCGGTGGCGGTGGTGCCGACCGGCGAGTCCACCTGGAAGGTGCACGTCCACGTCGACGACGTGGGTGCCGCCATCGAGGCCGGGGTGGAGGCCGGCCGACCGCACGGCATCTCGGTGGTCCGCTTCGGTGACGAGCAGGCCGACGCGCCGACCGGTGCCGGCGACGTCGCGGTGCTGGCCGTGGCCCCCGGCGCGGGCCTGGCCCACCTGTTCGAGCGGGAGGGAGTGAACGTCGTGGAGGGCGGGCCGGACGACCTGCCGGAGGTGGCCGACGTCACCGCGGCCGTCGCGCAGACGCGCGCCCGCGCGGTCGTGCTGCTGCCCAACGCCGCGCGGGTCACCGGCGTGGCCGAGGCCGCCGCTGATCACGCCCGCCGCCGCGGCACCCGCGTGTCGGTGGTGCCCACCCGGTCGCCGGTGCAGGGCCTGGCGGCCATCGCCGTGCACGACCCGACCCGGCGCCTCGACGACGACGTCGTGGCCATGGCCGAGGCCGCCGCCGCCACGCGGCACGCGGAGATCACCGTGGCCCGTTCCGCGGCGATCACCGCCGCGGGCATCTGCGAGCCGGGCGACGTGCTCGGCCTGATCGACGGCGACGTGGTCTACGTCGGTCGCGGCCTGCTCGCCGTCGCCTTCGGCGTGGTCGACCGGCTGCTGGGCGTCGGGGCCGAGATCATGACCGTCCTGGTGGGCCGGGACGCACCGCCGCGTTCCGGCGAGCAGCTCGAGGCGCACGTGCGCGAGCGGGCGCCGTTCACCGACGTCCACGTCTACGCCGGTGGTCAGGCCGACCACCCGCTGATCATCGGGGTCGAGTAGCGGTGGTCACCCTCGACGCCCGGCTCGCCGACGTCGTCGGCCGGCTGGCCGGTCCCCTGAACAAGGCGTTCGGCATGGAGACGGTGCGTGACCTGCTCGCGCACTACCCGCGGCGGATGGCCGAGCGCGGCGAGCTCACCGACCTGTCGGCCCTGCGCGTGGACGACGACGTCACCGTCGTGGCCGACGTGATGACCCGCAAGGAGATCAAGCACTACGACGTCAAGAAGCGCCGGTTGGTGGTCGAGGTCGGTGACGGCACCGGCCGGTTGCAGCTGGTGTTCTTCGGCAAGGGCATGTACCGCGCGGGCGACCTGCAGGTCGGCGGCCGGGGCCTGTTCTCCGGCAAGGTCGGCGTGTTCAACGGCAACCGCCAGCTCGTGCATCCCGACTTCATGATGCTGCGCGGCGACGACCTCGACGACGTCGAGGCCGACGTCTACGCGGGCCGCCTCATCCCCGTCTACCCGGCCACGCAGACCGTGCGCACGTGGCAGATCTCGCGGGCGGTGCAGCTCGCGCTGCACGCGCTCGACGCCGTGCCCGACGCGCTCGACGCCGCCGTGCGCCGCCGGCGCGGGCTGCTCGACGCGAACACGGCGCTGCGGGCCATGCACCAGCCCGACAACTACGAGCACTGGCACGCCGCGCGCCGGCGGCTGGCATGGGACGAGGCGCTGGGCGTGCAGCTCGCGCTGGCCCAGCGGCGCTGGCTGGCCGGGGCCAACCCCGCCGTACCGCGCCCGGGAAAACCCGCCGGCCTGCTCGCGGCGTTCGACGCGCAGCTGCCCTTCACCCTCACCGCCGGGCAGCGCGAGGTGGGCGGCACGGTGGCCGAGGAGCTCGCCGCCGCGCACCCGATGCACCGGCTGCTGCAGGGTGAGGTCGGGTCGGGCAAGACCGTCGTGGCGCTGCGGGCCATGCTGCAGGTGGTCGACGCCGGCGGCCAGGCCGCGCTACTCGCGCCCACGGAGGTGCTCGCCGCCCAGCACGCCCGCACGATCAACAGCATGCTCGGGCCGCTGGCCCGCGCCGGGGAACTCGACGGCGCCGACGGTGCCACCCGCGTCGCCCTGCTCACCGGCTCACTGCCCGCCGCACCCCGCAAGGCGGCGCTGCTCGACGCGGCCGGCGGCGCGGCCGGCATCGTCGTCGGCACCCACGCCCTCATCCAGGAGCACGTGCAGTTCGCCGATCTCGGCCTGGTCGTCGTCGACGAGCAGCACCGCTTCGGCGTCGAGCAGCGTGACGCCCTGCGCGGCAAGGCGGCCACGCCGCCGCACGTGCTCGTCATGACGGCCACGCCCATCCCGCGCACCGTGGCCATGACCGTCTTCGGCGACCTGGAGACGTCCACGCTGTCGGAGCTGCCCGCCGGCCGCGCGCCGATCGCCACCAGCGTCGTGCCCACGGCCGAGAAACCGGCCTGGCTCGAGCGCGCCTGGCAGCGCATCCGCGAGGAGGTGGCCGCGGGGCGGCAGGCGTACGTGGTCTGCCCGCGCATCGGCGCCGACATGAGCGAGTTCGAGGACGACCTGGGCCCGGTCGAGGCGCCCGACGACGAGACCGACGGCCGGCGTCCGCCGGTGGCCGTGTCCGACGTCGCCCCGATGCTGGCCGAGGGCCCCCTGCAGGGCCTGCGCCTGGCGGTGCTGCACGGCCGGCTGACGCCGGAGGAGAAGGACCGCACGATGAGCGACTTCACCGCCGGGCGCGTGGACGTGCTCGTGGCCACGACCGTCGTCGAGGTCGGCGTCGACGTGCCCAATGCCAGCGTCATGATCGTGCTGGATGCCGATCGTTTCGGGGTCTCGCAGCTGCACCAGCTGCGCGGTCGGATCGGCCGCGGCGGCCACCCCGGGCTGTGCCTGCTGGTCTCCGACGCCCGCGTCGGCACCCCGGCCCGGGAGCGGCTGGACGCGGTGGCCGCCACCACCGACGGCTTCCGCCTCGCTCGCCTCGACGTCGAGCAACGCCGCGAGGGTGACGTGCTGGGCGCCGCGCAGTCCGGGCGGCGCCGCCAGCTCAAGCTGCTGTCGCTGCTGCGCGACGAGGACCTGATCGCCGACGCGCGCACCGAGGCCGGCGACATCGTGGCCGCCGACCCCACCCTCGCCGACCATCCGCTGCTGGCCGCCCAGGTCGCCGCGCTCGTACGCGACGACCAGGCCGAATACCTCGAGAAGGCCTGAGCGGCCGTGCGGATCGTCGCCGGCGCGGCGAGGGGCCGGCGTCTGGCCGCGCCGCCCGACGGCACCCGGCCCACCTCCGACCGGGTGCGGGAGGCCCTGTTCAACACCCTCGCCGCGTCCCGGCCGCTCGAGGGCGCCCGGGTGCTCGACCTGTTCGCCGGCACCGGTGCGGTGGGGCTCGAAGCGCTCTCGCGCGGCGCCGCCGAGGCCGTGTTCGTCGAGCGCGGCCGGGCCGCGCTGGCCGTGCTGCGCCGCAACATCGCCACCGTCGCACTACCCGGCGCGCTGGTGCTCGCCCGCCCCGTCGGGGCCGTGCTCGACGTCGCGCCCGAGCGCCCGTTCGACCTCGTCTTCGCCGACCCGCCGTACGCCTACGGCGACAAGATCGCCGGCGTCGTCGCCGCGCTGCACACGCACGGCTGGCTGGCCCCGGGCGCGCTGGTCGTGCTGGAGATGTCGGCCCGCAACCCCCCCACCGGGTGGGCGCACGACTGCGTCACACCGGTGGCCGAGAAGCGGTACGGCGACACGCTGCTTTGGTACGGTCGCGCCCGATGAAACCCCCCGAGGCCGGCGGCGAGGCGAAGGTCCGCAGGGCCTTGTGCCCAGGGTCCTTCGACCCGGTCACGAACGGGCACATCGACATCATCGGCCGTACCGCGAGCCTCTACGACGAGGTCGTCGTCGCCGTGTTCGTGAACCAGACGAAGAGCGGGCTGTTCACCGTCGAAGAGCGCCTCGACATGCTCGGCGAGGTCACCGTCGCCTACCCGAACGTCAGCGTCGACAGCTTCGAGGGCCTGGTCGTCGACTACTGCCGCAGCCACGACATCCCGGTGATCGTCAAGGGGCTGCGGGCCGTCAGCGACTTCGACTACGAGTTGCAGATGGCGCAGATGAACCGCGGCCTGGCCGGGGTCGACACGCTGTTCATGCCGACCAACCCGGAATACAGCTTCCTTGCCTCTAGCCTGGTGAAGGAGATCGCCAAGTGGGGCGGCGACATCGCGTCGCTCGTCCCGCCGAACGTCCTCCAACGGCTGAAGGAGCGCGTGAGCGCGGCGGGGTAGAAGGGCGGCACCGATGTCGGACGAGGCACTGCGCCGATCTGACGACCTGCTCAGCGAGCTGATCGAGACCATCGAGACCGCCCGTGCCCTGCCGATGTCCACCTCTTGTGTGCTGCCCCGCGAGCGGCTGCTCGACCTGCTCGACGAGCTGCGCGAGGTGCTGCCGCCGGAGATGGACCAGGCCCGCACCCTGATGGCCACCCGCGACCGCCTCCTGCGCGAGGCCCGCGAGCAGGCCGCCGCCTCCCGGGAGCACGCCCTGGCCGAGGCCGACACCGTGCTCGCCGACGCCCACCACCGCGCCGAACAGGTGGTCAGCGAGGCCGAGCACCGGGCCGCGCACACGATCGAGGCCGGCCGGACCGAACACGCCCGCCTCGTCTCGGCCACCGCCGTGCACCAGGCCGCCGCCCAGGCCGCGGCCGTCCTGCGCGCCGACGCGGAGCAGTACCAGGCGCAGATCAGCGCCGAGGCCCAGCAGTACGACGCCACGGTGCGCAGCGCGGCCGACCGCTACGCCCACGACGCCCGCGCCGACGCCGAGCGCTACGCCACCAAGCTCACCGCCGACGCCGAGGACTACGCCGAGCGGACCCTCACCGATCTCGCCGCGGTGCTGCAGCGGGCGGCCGGCACCGCCGAGCAGGGCCGGGCCGCTATCGCCGCACGCCGCGCGGAGGCCTGGGCCGCCGACGGCCGCCGCGACGGGCCCTACGACGGGCTCAGCCGCGACCCGCAGGAGGGCCGGCGGGCCGCCCCGACCGCGGGCCCGGCCCCGTCGCCCGGCGGGCCCGACGACGTCTTCGACGGCCAGCAGCTGTCGGCCTGAGCGGCCCTCGCGTCCCGGATTCGCCGCGACGGCGCAGGCTCGGCTACCCTGAACGACGGCCTCAACCCGATCCGAGACCGTTTCGCATGCCCGAGAACACCACACCGAGACACCCCGCCGCGGAGCCGCGCAGGCCGTTCGTCTTCGACCTACGCGAACTCGGCCGCCAACCCGGCGCGCTGCGGGAGTACCGGCGTCGCGTTCCCGCGCCTGCGGATCTCGGTCTCGATCTCATCGGGGTGCCGGAGGGCGCCCCGCTCGACCTGGAGCTCCGGCTCGAGTCGGTCACCGAGGGCGTGCTCGTCACGGGCACCGTCACCGGACCGCTCACCGGCCAGTGCGGGCGGTGTCTCGACCCGGTCACCGACGAGATCGTCGTCGAAGTCTGCGAGCTGTTCGCCTACGCGCACAGCGCCACGGACGAGACGACGGAGCAGGACGAGGTCCACCGGACCGACGGCGAACGACTCGACGTCGAGCCGGTGGTGCGTGACGCGGTGGTGCTGGCCCTGCCCTGGAGCCCGCTGTGCCGGCCGGACTGTCCAGGCCTTTGCCCCGGGTGCGGGCAGCGGCTGGACGACCTGCCGGCCGACCACACGCACGAGCAGCTCGACCCGCGCTGGGCCGCCCTGGCGCGCACGACGTTCGACGAACCGAAGGAGTAACCGTGGCCGTTCCGAAGCGGAAGATGTCGCGCAGCAACACCCGTTCGCGCAGGTCGCAGTGGAAGACCACCGCTCCCACCCTCGCGCCCTGCCCGAACCGGGCCTGTGGGGAGCTGAAGCTGCCGCACACGGCCTGCGGGAACTGCGGCCAGTACGCGGGCAAGCAAGTCCTGTCCGTCTGACCCGGCGCGTGCGAGCCAGGCGGCAGTCGCGGTGAGCGGCGCGCACGACCCCGCGGACCAGCACGGCCTCGCCGAGTCCCTCGGCGTCGACCTGGACGCGGCCCTGCTGCGCCGTGCCCTCACGCACCGCTCGTACGCCTACGAGCACGGCGGGCTGCCGCACAACGAGCGCCTGGAGTTCCTCGGCGACGCGGTGCTCGGCATCGTCGTCACCGACACGCTCTACCGCGCCCACCCCGACCTCACCGAGGGCCGGCTGGCCAAGCTGCGCGCCTCGGTGGTCAACATGCGCGCGCTGGCCTCGGTGGCGCGCGGCATCCAACCGCGCAGCCTGGGCGCCTACATCCTGCTCGGCCGGGGCGAGGAGGCCACCGGCGGGCGGGCCAAGGCCAGCATCCTCGCCGACACCCTCGAGGCCGTCTTCGGCGCCGTCTACCTCGGGCAGGGCCTGGAGGTGGCGGGCCGGCTGATCCACCAGTTGTTCGACCCGTTGCTGCACGACGCCGCCAGCGCCGGGGCCGGCCTGGACTGGAAGACCAGCCTGCAGGAGCTCACCGCCCAGCTGGGCCTGGGCGTGCCCGACTACGTGATGGCCTCCGACGGGCCCGACCACGCCAAGACGTTCACCGCCAGCGCGCAGGTCGCCGGCGAGGTGTACGCCGCCTCCACCGGGCACAGCAAGAAGGAGGCCGAGCAGCTGGCGGCCGAGACCGCCTGGCGGGCCATCTCGGCCCGCGGCTCGGACCTGTCGTCCGAATCCTCGGGTTGATCGTCCCGGCCGCCTGACGTGCCTGAACTGCCCGAGGTCGAGACCGTCCGCGAGGGGCTCTCGCGCTGGGTCACCGGGCGCACCGTCGCCGACGTCGAGGTCACCCACCCGCGGGCGGTGCGCCGGCACCTGCCCGGCGGCGCCGACCTGGCCGCCCGCCTGGCCGGTCGCACGGTGCAGGCGGTGTCGCGCCGCGGCAAGTACCTGTGGCTGCCGCTGTCCGGACCGCCGGGCGGCGCCGAATGCCTGGTCGCGCATCTCGGGATGAGCGGCCAGCTGCTCGTCCAGCCGCCGGACGCGCCGCGCGAGAAGCATCTGCACGTGCGCGTGCGCTTCACGGACGGCGGGCGGGAGCTGCGCTTCGTCGACCAGCGCACGTTCGGCGGGGTGCTGCTGGACGACCTCGTCGCCACCACCGACCGGCCCGCGGAGCGGGTGCCCGCGCAGATCGCGCACATCGCCCGCGACCCGCTCGACCCGCACCTGAACGAGGCCCTCCTGCTCACGCGGCTGCGCCGGCGCGACACGCAGGTCAAACGCGCACTGCTGGACCAGTCACTGGTCTCGGGCATCGGCAACATCTATGCCGACGAGTCGCTGTGGCGCGCGCGGCTGCACGGGGAACGGCGCACGGCGCGGTTGAGCCGGGCCGGCGCGCTCGCCCTGCTCGAGCACGTGCGCGACGTGCTGCGCGACGCGCTGCGGGCCGGCGGCACCTCCTTCGACGCCCTTTACGTCAACGTCAACGGCGAGAGCGGCTACTTCGACCGGTCGCTGGCCGTGTACGGCCGTGCGGGCGAGCCGTGTCGCCGCTGCGGCACCGCGATCCGCCGGGTGTCGTTCATGAACCGCTCGAGCTTCTTCTGCCCGCGCTGCCAGCGGGGCCCGCGCGGCTGAGCGCCGCCGGCCCGCCCCTGGCTGTCCGGCCGTCCAGCCGTCAGCGCACGGGTCACTGCGCAGACACAGCGGCGCGATGTTGACCCGCCGTTATCGCGGTGAGACCATGGGACGACAAGTCGGGACCGCTGTGCCCCCGGTCGCTCGGGCCGCGCATGAGTCCGTCGTCGCCACACGGTTCCGGCACGTCGCCACAGCGTCATATCGGCAGTCGTCGCCCGCCCGGTCACCCCCGCAGCGTGGCGGTACGACAGAAGAAGCGAAGGGTCGCCCACATGGCACGCGCCCTCATGGGTCACATCGGTTCGCCCGGCGAGCAGGTCCTCGCCCTGGAGATCGCGCGCCTGCGCCGAAGGGTTCGCGAGCTCGAAGCCGAGTTGCAGCAGGCCCGCGAGCAGCAGGCCCCCGCGGAGCTCGACCTCGAGCTGCACCGCATCGCCGAGGCCGCCGAACCCGTCCTGGCCTGACCTCGACGTGCACCGGGCGGCGCTGCGCCGCCGCACCCGCCGCGCAGGGTAGGTTGGCGCGCGTCCGCGTCCGCGCCGATCCGGGAGATCCGTGCACCTCAAGTCCCTGACACTGCGGGGCTTCAAGTCCTTCGCCTCGGCGACGACGCTGCGCTTCGAGCCCGGCATCAACGCCGTCGTCGGCCCGAACGGATCGGGCAAGAGCAACGTCGTCGACGCCATCGCCTGGGTCCTGGGCGAGCAGGGCGCGAAGGCCCTGCGCGGCGGCAAGATGGAGGACGTCATCTTCGCCGGCACCGCCGGCCGCCCGCCGCTCGGCCGGGCCGAGGTCACGCTGACCATCGACAACGCCGACAACGCGCTGCCCATCGACTTCAGCGAGGTGTCGATCACCCGCCGGATGTTCCGCGAGGGCAGCAGCGAGTACGAGATCAACGGCGAGACCGCTCGCCTGCTCGACATCCAGGAGCTGCTGTCCGACTCCGGCATCGGCCGCGAGATGCACGTGATCGTCGGGCAGGGCCAGCTCGACGCCGTGCTGCAGGCCCGCCCGGAGGAGCGGCGCGGCTTCATCGAGGAGGCCGCCGGCGTCCTCAAGCACCGCAAGCGCAAGGAGAAGGCGCTGCGCAAGCTCGACGCGATGCAGGCCAACCTGCACCCGCGTCACCGACCTCACCAGCGAGCTGCGCCGCCAGCTCAAGCCGCTGGGCCGCCAGGCCGAGATCGCCCGCCGCGCGGCCGGGGTGCAGGCCGAGCTGCGCGACTCGCGGCTGCGCCTGCTCGCCGACGACCTGCTGTCGCTGCGCGCCGAGCTGGAGCGCGAGGTCGCCGACGAGGAGGCCATCCGCGCCCGTCGCGCCGAGGTCGAGGCCGCGCTGGCCGAGGCCCAGGCCCGTGAGAGCGAGCTCGACGCCCGGCTGGCCGCCGACGCGCCGCTCGTGGCCCGGGCCCAGGACACCTGGTACCGGCTGTCGACGCTGGAGGAACGCTTCCGCGGCACCGCCTCGCTGGCCGCCGAGCGGGCCCGGCACCTGTCCACCGAGCCCGAGCTGACGCCGCAGCCGGGCGTGACCCCGAGGCGATGGAGGCCGAGGCGGCGCAGGTGCGCGAGGAGGAGGGCGCGCTGCAGGCCGAGCTCGACGCCGCCCGCGCCGAGCTGGCCGAGGTGGTCGCCACCCGGCAGGACCTCGAGGGGCGCCTGGCCGACGCCGAACGCGCCGTGGTGGCCGCGGTGCGCGCGGTGGCCGACCGGCGCGAGGGGCTGGCCCGGCTCGCCGGCCAGGTGAACGCCCTGCGCACCCGCGCCACGTCCGGGCGCGAGGAGAGCGCGCGGCTGGCCGCCGCCGCCGCCGACGCGCGCGAGCGGGCCACGCAGGCCGAGGCCGAGCTCGCCCGGGTGCAGGCCGAGGTCGGCCTGCTCGACGCGGGCGAGCTGGGCCTCGACGACCGGCACGAGAACGCCGTCGCCGCGTACGAGGCCATCGAGGCCCGGGTGCGCGAGCTCGCCGAGGGCGAGCGGGAGGCCGAACGTGAGCAGTCCACCTGGACCGCCCGCGCCGACGCGCTGGTCGTCGGGCTCACCCGCAAGGACGGCACCGCGGCGCTGCTGGCCGCGGGCGCCCGGCTGCCCGGCGTGCTCGGCTCCGTGGCCGCCCTGCTGACGGTCGAGCCCGGCTACGAGACCGCCGTCGCCGCCGCGCTCGGTGCCGCGGCCGACGCGGTCGCCGTGGCCTCGTCCACCGACGCTGTCAGCGCCCTCGAGCTGCTCAAGTCCGACGACGGCGGGCGGGCCGGGCTGCTCGTCGGGGACCCGGCCGCCGGGGTGCTCGACGCCGCGCCGTCGACCACGCTCGCCCTGCCCACCGGTGCGCCGCTGGGCGCGCGAGGTGGTGCAGGTGCCGCCCGCGCTGCGGGTCGCCGTCGACCGGCGCCCTCGACCACGTCGTCGATCGTGGCCGACCTGCCCGCCGCGGCCAGCCTGGTCGCCGACCACCCGGAGGTCCGCGCGGTCACCCGCGACGGCGACGTCCTCGGCGCCCACTGGTCGGCCGGCGGCTCGGCCTCGCAGCCCACCGCCATCGAGATCAGCGCCGCCGTCGACGAGGCCCGGCAGAAGGCCGACGAGGCGGCCGGCCGGCACGAGCGGCTGCACGCCGAGCTGAGCCGCGGCCCGCGAACACGCCGCCGCGCAGCGGGCCGAGGTCGAGACCGCGCTGGAGGCGCTGCACGAGTCCGACGCGAAGCTCTCGGCCGTGGCCGAGCGGCTGGCCCAGCTCGGCCAGGTGGCCCGCTCGGCCGGCGCCGAGGCGGCCCGCCTCGACGAGGCGCGCGGGCGCCGTCGACGCCGCACGCGACCGCGACCTCGCCGGACTGGCCGAGCTGGAGGAGCGGCTGCGAGCTCGCCGAGGCGCGCGCGCGACGAGCCGGGCGAGCCGGACACCGCCGAGCGCGACGCGCTGCAGAACCGAGGTCGGCGAGGCCCGGCAGGCCGAGATGGAGGCGCGGCTGACGGTGCGCACGGGCGAGGAGCGGGTGCGGGCCCTGCACGGGCGCGCCGACCAGCTGCTGCGCGCCGCCGAGATCGAGCGCGCCGCCCGCGCAGCGCGAGCAGGAGGCCCGCGAGGCCCGCGCCCGCGGCGCCGTCGTCGCCGCCGGGTGCGCGACGACCGCCCGGCGGGTGCTGGGCCGCATCGCCGAGTCGCGTGGCCGCCGCCGAGCGCCGAGCGCGACGCCGTCCAGCGCGACCGCGGCGCCCGCGAGCCGGAACTGGCCACCGTGCGCACCCGGGTCCGCGAGCTCGGCCGACGAGCTCGCGCGGCTCACCGACGCCGTGCACCGCGACGAGGTCATGCGCGCCGAGCAGCGGCTGCGCATCGAGCAGCTCGAGGCCCGCGCGGTCGAGGAGTACGGCGTCGAGGTCGACGCGCTGGTCGCCGAGTACGGGCCCGACCAGCCGTGCCCGCCGAGCGCCGTCGAGACCGGCCGAGTACGAGCAGGCGCGCGAGCGCGGCGAGCAGGTCGTCGCCCCGCAACCGGGCCCGTACGAGCGGGCGGTGCAGGAGAAGCGGGCCGCGCGCGCCGAACGCGACCTCGCCCTGCTGGGCAAGGTCAACCCGCTGGCGCTCGAGGAGTTCGCCGCGCTGGAGGAGCGCCACCAGTTCCTGTCCACCCAGCTGGAGGACCTCAAGGCCACCCGCCGCGACCTGCTGACCGTGGTCAAGGAGGTCGACGACCGCATCCTCGAGGTGTTCACCAGCGCCTACACCGACGTCGCCCGCGAGTTCGAGATCGTGTTCGCCGCGCTGTTCCCCGGCGGCGAGGGGCGCCTCGTGCTCACCGAGCCCGACGACATGCTGCTCACCGGCATCGACGTCGAGGCCCGGCCGCCGGGCAAGAAGGTCAAGCGGCTGTCGCTGCTGTCCGGCGGCGAGCGGTCGCTGGTGGCGGTGGCGCTGCTCGTGGCGATCTTCCGGGCCCGGCCCAGCCCGTTCTACGTCATGGACGAGATCGAGGCCGCGCTCGACGACACCAACCTGGGCCGGCTGCTCGACCTGATCGGCCAGCTGCGCGAGAGCAGCCAGATCATCCAGATCACCCACCAGAAGCGCACGATGGAGATCGCCGACGCCCTCTACGGCGTCACCATGCGCGGCGACGGCGTCACCCAGGTGATCAGCCAGCGGCTGCGCGACGCCGTCTGAACCCCTTTGTTCACGGGCCTGAACGCCATGTGACGGCCAGGTTGCGTACCTGTGAGAAGAAATCGTGCGGTTAGGGACCGTCGGTGCTCTCGCTTACCGTGGTCGGGTGTCGATAACTCTGCCTTCGAAGTTCCGGTGGTCCACGGCGGCCGCGCTGGCGGCCGTCGCGCTCGTCGCCACGGCCTGCAGTTCGTCGGGCACCGGCGCCGGCAAGAGCAACGCCGGTGCGAACAGCGCCTCCGCCTCCGGCGGTTCGTCCAGCTCCTCGTCCGCCGCGCCGTCGAGCACGAAGCCCACCCTGCCGCCGGCGGCGCCGGTGCACATCAAGCTGCTGAACTCGGACGGCACCACGTACGGCGTCGGCATGCCGGTGATCGCGTACTTCTCCAAGCGCATCAGCAGCGCCAAGGCGCTGCAGGACGCGACCACCGCCACCGTCAACGGCCGGCCGCTCAAGGTCGCCTGGTACTTCGAGACTCCGCGGCGTACAAGGGCTACCCGATCGAGGGGCACTTGCGCCCGCAGAACTACTGGCCGGCGCACTCGAAGATCCACGTCAGCATCCCGGCCAAGGGACTGAGCGCCGGCACCCGTAAGGGCGGCGGATGGCCTTCGACGACAGCCTGACCCTCGACTTCAGCATCGGCGCGGCGCACATCGGCGTCGTCAACGACGCCACGCACCGGATGACGGTCACCGACGACGGCAAGAAGTACGGCACGTTCCCGGTCTCGCTGGGCGCCAACAACACGCCCACCGCCCACGGCACCAAGGTGATCATGGAGAAGGGCCGCAGCATCTGCATGAGCGGTCCGGGCTACAACGAGTGCGGCATCAAGGACACCCAGCGCCTCACCTACGGCGGCGAGTACCTGCACTCCGCCCCGTGGAACGTCGGCAACATCGGCAACGGCATCGACTCGTCGAACGGCTGCACCAACCTGCTGCCCGCCGACGCGGCGAAGCTCTACCCTTCCTGCGCGTGGGCGACGTCGTCAACTACCCGAACGCCAACGGTCCGGCGATGCCCTCGGTGCCGGCTACGGCGACTGGAACGTCAGCTGGGGCACGTGGCAGACCGGCGGTCTGGTCAGCACCACCTCCTGACCCGCAGCATCCGGTCGCCGCGCTCATGGACGGTAGCGGCGCGCGCCTTCGTCGTGTTCGCCGGGCCGATACCCACCGCCGCTCGGTGGCGCGGCGGGCGCCCGACGCCTGAGAGGATTGACCCGTGGTCGTCCTGATCGTCGTCATCGTCCTTGCCGTCGTCCTCGCCGGTGTCGTCCTCGCCGCGCTGGTGGTGCCGCGCCGCCGCGGGCGCACCGTCGAGCTGCCGCCGGACGTCGACGCCGCGACCCGCTCCGCCGTGGTCGAGGCGCCGCCCCTGGACCGCGACGCGGTGATCGATGCGGAGCCGCGCCCGACCGCCGCGCCGCCGACCGAACCCGCGGCGCCACCCGCGCCCACCGTCGAGACCCCCGAGCCGACGGCCGGGCGGCTGCTGCGGCTGCGGGCCCGGCTCGCCCGTTCCCAGTCCACGCTCGGGCCGCGGGCTGCTGTCCGTGCTCTCGCGGGAGCAAGCTCGACGACGACGCGTGGGAGGAGGTCGAGGAGGCGCTGCTGACCGCCGACGTCGGCCTCGGCGCCACCACCGAGATCGTCGAGCGATTGCGCACCCGTAGCAAGGTGCTGGGCACGGCGTCGCAGGGCGAGCTGCGCGCGCTGCTGGCCGAGGAGCTGGTCACCGCGCTGCGCCCGGACATGGACCGCACGCTGCACTCCACGCCCACCGGCGACCGGCCGGCCGTGGTGCTGGTCGTCGGGGTCAACGGCACCGGCAAGACCACCACCTGCGGCAAGCTGGCGCGCGTGCTCGTCGCCGACGGGCGCAGCGTGCTGCTCGGTGCCGCCGACACCTTCCGCGCCGCCGCCGCCGACCAGCTCGAGACGTGGGGCTCGCGCGTCGGCGCCGAGACGGTGCGCGGGCCCGAGGGCGGCGACCCGGCCTCGGTGGCCTTCGACGCCGTCAAGCAGGGCACCGAGCGCAAGGTCGACACGGTGCTGATCGACACCGCCGGGCGGCTGCACACCAAGGTCGGTCTGATGGACGAGCTGGGCAAGGTCAAGCGGGTGGTCGAGAAGCAGGGCCCGGTCGACGAGACGCTGCTCGTGCTGGACGCCACCACCGGCCAGAACGGCTGACCCAGGCCCGGGTGTTCACCGAGGTCGTCGACGTCAGCGGCATCGTGCTGACCAAGCTCGACGGCACGGCCAAGGGCGGCATCGTGATCAGCGTGCAGCGCGAGCTCGGCGTGCCGGTGAAGCTGATCGGCCTGGGTGAGGGCGCCGACGACCTCGCGCCCTTCGACCCCGAGCAGTTCGTCGACGCGCTGTTGGGTTAGCCGGTCCCTTCGGTCCCGGTCTGGCCCGCTCCTCGCCCAGGGGCTCGTCGGGGCCGTCCCGAGCCCGAAGCTCGCCGGCGCTCGCGGGGCCCGGCGGTGCTCGGGCCCAAGCCTCGTCGCCCAGGGGCTCCTCGGCTTGACCCTGCGCCTCGTGGCTGGGTCGGCTGTGCTTGCGTTGCTCGGCCGGGCGATACGGTCGGAGGGTGAAGGCGCTCTACAAACCGGCAGCGGGGCCGGGCTTCGAGCTCGCCGACCGGCCCGAGCCCACCACGGGCGCCGGCGAGGTCGCGATCCGCGTCCTGCGCACCGGCATCTGCGGCACCGATCTGCACATCGAGCAGTGGGACGCGTGGGCCGCGGGCGCGGTCGACGCGCCGCTGGTGCCGGGACACGAGTTCTGCGGCGAGGTCGTCGAGGTCGGGCCCGGGGTGCGCGACGTCGCGGTCGGCGACCTCGTGTCGGGGGAGGGGCACGTCGTCTGCGGCACCTGCCGCAACTGCCGCGCCGGACGGCGGCATCTGTGCATCCGCACGTCGTCCGTGGGTGTGAACCGCGACGGCGCGTTCGCCGAGTACGTCGTGCTGCCCGAGACCAACGTGTGGGTGCACCGCACACCCGTCGATCCCGACCTGGGCGCGATCTTCGATCCCTACGGCAACGCGGTACACACCGCGCTGTCCTTCCCGCTGGTCGGCGAGGACGTGCTGATCACCGGCGCCGGCCCGATCGGATTGATCGCGGCCCAGGTCTGCCGGCACGTCGGCGCGCGCTTCGTCGTCATCACCGACGTGTCGCCCTACCGGCTCGACCTCGCGAAGCAGATGGGCGTCGACCTGGCGCTCGATGTCTCCCGGGACTCGGTGGCCGACGCGCAGCGTCAACTGGGCATGGTCGAGGGCTTCGACGTCGCCCTGGAGATGAGCGGGCACCCGTCGGCGCTGCCCGACGTCGTCGCCAACCTCAACCACGGCGGCCGCGTGGCCATGCTCGGCCTGCCGGCCCAACCCATCGAGGTCGACTGGGGCCGCGTCGTCACCCATATGATCACCATCAAGGGCATCTACGGCCGGGAGATGTTCGAGACCTGGTACGCGATGAGCGCGATGCTGCGCTCGGGGCTGGATGTCTCCGGCGTGATCACCCACCGCTACCCGGCCGGCGAGTGGGCGCAGGCCTTCGCCACCGCGCGCAGCGGGCAGTGCGGCAAGGTCATCCTGGATTGGAGCAACGTCTGATGTACGGCGCGGTACGCGAGCAGCTGCAGGCCACCCTCGGCGAGATCCGCGAGGCCGGGCTGTACAAGAGCGAGCGGCAGCTGGGCTCGGCGCAGTCGGCGCACGTGCGGGCGGCCGGGCGCGACGTGTTGAACTTCTGCGCCAACAACTACCTCGGCCTGGCCGACCACCCGTCGGTGGTGGCCGCCGCGCACGCCGCGCTCGACGAGTGGGGCTTCGGCATGGCCAGCGTGCGCTTCATCTGCGGCACGCAGACGCAGCACACGCTGCTCGAGTCGCGCCTGTCGGCCTTCCTCGGCACCGAGGCGACCGTCCTGTTCTCGTCGTGCTTCGACGCCAACGGCGGCGTGTTCGAGGTGCTGCTCGACGACCGGGACGCGGTCATCAGCGACGAGCTGAACCACGCGTCGATCATCGACGGCATCCGGCTGTGCAAGGCGAAGCGGCTGCGCTACCGCAACCGCGACATGGCCGACCTCGAGGCCCAGCTCCAGGCGGCCTCGGGCGCGCGGCGACGGCTCGTCGTCACCGACGGCGTGTTCTCGATGGACGGTTACCTCGCCCCCCTCGACGAGATCTGCGCGCTGGCCGACCGGTACGACGCCCTGGTGATGGTCGACGACTCGCACGCCGTCGGCTTCGTCGGCCCGGGCGGCGCGGGTACGCCCGAGCTGTTCGGCGTGCAGGACCGGGTGGATGTGAACACCGGCACCCTGGGCAAGGCGCTCGGGGGTGCGTCGGGCGGCTACGTCAGCGCGCGGGCCGAGATCGTCGAGCTCCTGCGCCAGCGGGCGCGGCCGTACCTGTTCTCCAACGCCGTCGCGCCGTCGGTGGTGGCCGGCTCGCTCGCCGCTCTCGACCTGGTCACCGGCGGCGGCTCGCAGCGCGAGGCCCTGGCGAGCAACGCCGCCCTGTTCCGCCGCAGGATGACCGAGGCCGGCTTCGAGCTGCTGCCCGGCGAGCACCCGATCGTCCCGGTGATGTTCGGCGACGCCGCGCTCGCCGGGCGCATCGCCGACACGATGCTCGCCCACGGCGTCTACGTCATCGCGTTCAGCTACCCCGTCGTGCCGCAGGGCAAGGCCCGCATCCGCGTGCAGCTGTCCGCGGCCCACTCCGCCGCCGACATCGAGACCGCGGTCACCGCGTTCGCCGCTGCTCGGCATTCGCAATGATGGCGTCTGAGAGGTGGCGCGCCAGGCCGACGTCGCCTCCGTCTCGAGCCGCTGCCAGTCCACCTTGGTGAGTCTCGCGGACGGCGCGCGTGCTTGGGTAGGCTTGCGTAGCCGAGCGAAGGAGACACATTGCCGTCGCTCGTGAAGGTGCCCCGCAACGAGCGGATTCTGCAAGAGTTCGGGCCGTATTCCAACTTGCTCGACTTGGGCGAGCACACCACGACGATGCAGAAACAGATCAGCCGGGACGGGCTCGCTGCCTTCGAACCGGGGACACAGTCCACCCTCCTGGCTCTGGTTCAGTTGGCCGGCCGGCCGGTCGAGTTCTTCGACGTCGGTGCGCACATCGGCATGTACTCGCTGCTGGTCTCTACGATCTATCCCGCCGATGCCGTGCACGTGACCGCGTTCGAGCCCACTCCCAGCACGGCGCACATCTTCCGCTCGTTGGCTGCGGCCAATCAGTTGCCAATCCGGATCGAACGCTGCGCCGTCGCCAGAGAGGACGGCACCGCAGAGTTGTACATCTCGCCTTGGGACACCTCCAATTCCCTCTTGGCCGGATTTCGGCCGGCCCAGGCGACGGTGACCGTACCTGTGGTGTCTCTTGACAGCTATTGCGAGAAGCGCGGCATCTATCCCGCCGTCATGAAGATCGATGTCGAAACGTTGGAGTCTCAGGTCCTGCTCGGCGGGCTGGGCGCCCTGGAGCGCGGGCGGACGTCGATTGTCTGCGAGATGCTCCCGGAAGCCGATCCCGAGATCACCGCCGAGGTGCTTGGCGAACTCGTCGCCCGCGGATTCCATCTGCATCGGTGGCTCCGTGGCCAGGGCTGGGACGAGTGCAGTGCCGACGACATCGTCAACCAGGTCCAACACGACGGGAAAGACTGGTTGTTCACTCCTGCCCCGATCAACGAGCGCGTACGTGGCGCGGTGACAGAGTGGGCGGCGGCCATCGCCGAATGCACCTCGCACACAACACAGACCGGGCGCACCGCGGCACTCGGCCCTTCGTCGCGTTACGAGCTCAGCGCACGGCGCCGCGGATCCGTCGTCGGACGCGCGCGGCGACGTGTCTCGTCCGCTGGGTGAGCATGACTCGGGACGCGGTCACACGCGCGGCAGTGAGGCCGCCGACCCGAGCCAGCAGCGTGTGCGGCGCCGGCACGCCGGCCGGGCCGACCAAGTTGGCGAGCTGGAACGTCGACGTGTCGTCGGCGTAACTGTCGGCCGGCAACTCGGGTAGCTGAGTTCGAAAGAGTTCGGCGTTGCGCTCGGCGTAGCACTCGAGAATGCGCCGACGTTCATCCTGGTCAAGCACGTCGGTCGTGTACCGTTCCCCGGCCGCAAATTCTTGGCCAGAAAGCTGTTGACGAGCCGAATTTCCTCGTCGGACTCGAGCAGCGCCCGGATCGCGAGCGCGAGCCTGGCAGCCGTCCCGGAGTAGACGCCGGGGTGTATCGACAGGTCGCTGCCCAGCGCGTACAGGTCCAGTGCGTCCTCCAGGCCGACCGCTGACAGGAAGTCGTTGGTGAACGCGTGGGTCCCTGCGTCCAGGAACTCGACTGGGCGGACCACGACATCAGTTACCTGCGGCACGGTGCGGAGCCGGTCGATGAGGTCGAGGTAGTCCAGCACTGCTTCGAACCGGTACGGGAACTGCTCGGCGAAGCTGTGGCGGTCGCCGGCCTGTATGCGGCGCAGGTAGGCGAGTTCCATCAGCCGGTCCTGTCGGTGCGTGTACAGAATGACCCGCACCCGGCGTGCAGCCAGCGATTCGATCACGTGCGCTATGGCCCGTTCGGCATGAGGCCGGAAGCGTTCGGAGTCGGCGAGGCCAAGCGGGCCGCTCCCAGCCAGACGGTCACTGGACAACACCAGCTGACGCTGCGCAGCCCCATGAACCAGCGGAGCCTGGCGCTCCGTGTAGACGGCGGCCCGCAGTTCGCGGCTGAACGCATCGGCGTGGGCGGCGCGTGGCCTGCCGTTACTGTGCCAGGCCTTGGTGTGTGGTAACCGGTTCAGCTCCTCGCGCCCAAGGAAAGCGACGGCGTGCGCGTGGAGTTGTGGGCGGAGCGCGCGCAGGGCCTGCCGCAGGGGTGGCCCACTGCGGGGCATGCCCACGTGCAGCACGAGGTCGGAGCCGCTCACTGTCCGACTCCCTCTGAAGGCGTAGCGGCCACGAGAGCGTCGTACTCGACCGAGTATCGCTGGGTCAGATCGGCGCGCTGCGCGTCCGACAGGAGCACTGGCGGCGGGAAGGCCCCCTCCGAGAAGTTCTTCTGCAGCAAGGTCCGCAGGCCGGCTCGCTCGTCGTACGAGGTCAGGTACGGATTGGCCGCCAGCGCAATGCCCATCGCCCGTTCGGACATGCCGCGACCGACGACTGGTTGATCGCCGAGCGGCTCGGGTGGATCGATCTCGGCGGCTGCGAAGAAGGCCTGCAAGTCGACAGCTTCGCGAACGCCCGGGTAACTGAAGTTCACGACACGCACGGCCGCAGGCCCGAACGTGTCGAGCAGTGTCTGGTGCAAAGGCTGCCAGGACAGATTGTCGAGGTCGCGGTTGGCCAGCCAGTCCTCGAACGGCTCGGTCCCTCCGGCGTTGACCATCCGGACGTAGTACGCCTCGAGAAACTCGGCCTGGGGGCGGACGGTGAGGATGACGTGCGACCGGAACGGCCGAGCGGCTTGCGCCAGAGCCGCCAAACCGGTCCGGGCGGCGGGGTACAGGCCGCCAGTCTGAGGGGCGGCGGCGTCGAAGGCGTCACCGATGACACTCTCCTGGGACGCGAGGTAAGTCGTCACATCGTCGGCGAGCGCGCGGGTGACTGCGGCGCCGAAGCGATCTGGATCGGCGGCCAGTTTGCCCCAGCGAACGACTTTGCTCAGCGTCTGCTGGCTGGCCGCGTGCACGCCGAGCGCGCGCAAGGATGTCGTGTGTTCAGCGATGTAGCGCTGCAGCAGCCAGGTGCCGGTCGCCTCGGCGCCGACGTGAAAGATCACCCGCTTCTCGCGCGTCGTCATGACGAGCTGCTCCCAGATTTCGTGTCGGCGCCACGATACGCGCGGACGGCCACGGCGCGGCGCAGGTCGTCACCGGCGTCGCTCACCGAGCGGCGGATCCCGGGGTCCAGGCCGTCGTCGGCCAAGAGTGTTTCGGTGAGCTCTAGGGTGCGTTCGTGGACGGCCGTCCACGGATAGGCCAGGGCGGCCACCCGGGCACCGGCCCACCGCGAGCGCAGCCCGGCCGTGCCGGCGATCCGGGGCAGGTACGGCTCGATGTAGCGGTCGGTCATCTCGCGCTGTTCTGGGTCCCAGAACCCCTCGGCGGCCGCGTACAGCTCGTAGCCGGGCCGGAGGGTGTCGCGCATGATCGGGTTCCACGCCGACCGCTCGGGCCGCCGATCGGGCAGTGCGGCCCGGCAGCGCGCGGCGTGCACGGCGCCTTCGGAGGTCCGGTCACGGTCCTGCTCGACGACGATCGCGTCCGCGCCGATGGCGCCCAGCCGGGCCAGGCGGGTGAGGATTGCCAGCGCAGGTCGGCGTCGACCACCAACCCCTCGGGCAGCCGAGCGTCGGAGAGCCACGCCTGCAGACGCTCGGTCTGCGCCGTGGCCGCCACGAGAGCGGGCGGCGGCCAGCTGGCGGCCGCTGCCGGGCCGGGGGCGGGCAGCGGGGGCAGGCGCGCGGTTCAACCGGTGCTGCCGTGGGCGGCGGCGTTGGCGGTGATCGCGTCGTGCACGTACCGCGCGAGCCCGGGCGCGACGTCGTCGTAGGTCTTGGTGAACCGCTCGTCGGTCACGTACATCCGGGCCAGGCAGAGGTGGTGGTCGTAGCCGCACGGGTGGAACCAGCGCTCGAGGTAGACGCGGTGCGCCTCGGCCAGGCCGCGGGCCCGCTCGCCGTCGGCCGGCTCACCGGCCTGCATGACGTCGCGCCACTCGCGCAGCGCGGCGTCCGCCTCCTCCTTGAGCTGCTGCCAGTCCTCCTTCGTGTAGTGCGCGGTGCGCCGCTGCGACTCCTGCCAGGCCTCGGTCTCGCTCCAGCGTTCGCGCGCCTCGTCGGCCCACTCGCCGCCGACCTTGTCGGTCCCGAAAACCTCGAACTGCTCCTCGGGCGTCAGGGACATGCCCATCTGTCGTGCCTCCATCTCCTTCTCGAGCGCGCTGAGCAGGCGGGCGTCGCGCTCGCGCCGCTCGCGCAGCATGCGGTGTTGGGTGCGCAGCCGGTCGTCGGTGCCCCGCCCGGGGCCGTCGAGCATCGCGGCGATCTCGTCCAGCCCGAAGTCGAGCTCGCGGTAGAACCGGATCTCGCGCAGCCGGGCCAGGTCGGCCTCGCCGTAGCGGCGATGACCGGCGGCGGTGTGCCCGCTGGGGTGCAGCAGGCCGATGTCGTCGTAGTGGTGCAGCGTGCGCACCGTGAGGTGAGCGAGGTTCGCCACCTCGCCGATCGAGTACCCGTCGCCGGTCATGCCGCCCACTGTGCAACCTCACGCCACGTGAGGTGCAAGCGATCTAGGAGTCGAGCCGTTTCATGACCATGAGGTGGTGGACGTAGCCGCCGGCGAGGGCCGGGATGAACAGGATGGCCAGCGGGCCGACGCCGAGGGCCGTGCCGACGATCGCCAGGGCCAGCACCGCGACCACCACGGCGAAGTACGCGAGCAGCCACGGGTGCCGGGCCCACACCACGCGGTAGTCGTAGAACGTCTCCACGCGGTGACGGTAGCCGGTGCGGTGGGGTGGCACGATCGGCGCGTGCCCTCGATCTGGCGGACCCCGGTGCCGATGACCTTCGTCGACGAGGACAACCGCGAACTCGCGCTGGTGGACGACGCCGAGGTCGTGCCACGGGTGGGCGAGAACGTGCGTCTCGCCGGCGTGCCCCATGTGGTCGAGCGGGTCGGCTACGACATTCCCGGCAAGTCGGTCGAGCGGATCTGGGTGGTCTGCCGCCCGGTGTGACGCGCACGTCATCAGCGGCGTTGGTTACCTCGCGGAAACACGGACCGACACCTGCCGGAAACACGACCCACGCAAGGTCACGGGCGAGACGCGCGCCCCTCTGCTGGGGCGCGCCCGCCGAAACGAGGGGAAGCCTTACGTGTCCCATCTGCTCCTCGCCAGCGACCTGGCGACGAAGTACCTGCCGTTGCCCGCCAAGCAGGTCGACACCGGCGCCACCGCCTGGATCCTGGCGTCGTCGGCGCTCGTGCTGCTGATGACCCCGGCGCTGGCCTTCTTCTACGGCGGCATGGTGCGTGCGAAGCATGCGCTCACGATGCTGCTGCAGAACTTCGCGGCCATCGGCGTCGTCAGCGTCACCTGGATCGTCATCGGCTTCACCTGGGCCTTCGGCGGCGACAACAAGTACTGGGGTGACCTGCACTTCGTGTTCCTGCGGCACATGGCCGACCAGGCGCCGACCCTCGCCGGGGTCCAGGCGATCCCGACGCTGTGCTTCGTCGCTTTCCAACTGACCTTCGCCATCATCACCCCCGCGCTGATCACCGGCTCGACGGCCGACCGCTGGAAGTTCGGCGCGTTCGTCGCCTTCGTGACCGTGTGGTCGATCGTGATCTACGCGCCGGTGGCGCACTGGGTGTTCACCGGCTACGGGTGGTTGAACCGCTCGCTGATCGAGCCGGGCGGCCACTTCTTCGCGCAGGACTTCGCCGGCGGCACGGTGGTGCACATCAACGCCGGCGCCGCCGGCCTGGCCATGTGCATCGTGCTCGGCAAGCGACGTGGCTGGCCGCGCGAGCAGATGCGCGGGCACAACATCCCGTTCGTGCTGCTCGGTGCCGGGCTGCTGTGGTTCGGCTGGTTCGGGTTCAACGCGGGCTCGGAACTCGGCGCCGACTCGGTGGCCAGCGCGGCCTGGGTCAACACCAACACCGCTACGGCCACCGCGCTGCTCGGTTGGCTGCTCGCGGAGAAGATCAGGTACGGCAAGTCGACGGCCCTGGGTGCGGCGTCCGGCGCGGTGACCGGCCTGGTGGCGATCACCCCGTGCGCCGGCTGGGTGAGCCCGATGGGTTCGATCTTCATAGGCCTCATCGCCGGCTTCGTGTGCGCCTACGCGATCAGCCTGAAGAACAAGCTCGGCTTCGACGACTCGCTCGACGTGGTCGGCGTGCACTTCGTCGGCGGCTGGATCGGCACGCTCAGCGTCGGCTTCTTCAGCACCAGGGGCACCAACAGCTTCGGCAACGACGGCGTCCTCTACGGCGGCGGCGGTCACTTCGGCGGCTGGAACCTGGTCCTGCACCAGTTCCTCGCCGCCGGCGCCGTGACGATCTACTCCTTCGTCGGCACCCTGATCATCGGGTTCGTGATCAACCTGGTCATCCGCAACCGGGTGCCCGACGAGTGGGAGGCCGAGGGTCTGGACACGGCGATGCACGGCGAGTCCGCCTACGATTGGGGTGGCGTGGGAACGTCCGGCCACACCGGCGGTGGCGGCTCCGTCCTCCCGGTGGCGACCGCCCCGGTGACCGCGACGAAGCAGGAGGGGGTACCCGCATGAAGCAGATCACGGCGGTCGTCAAGCCGTTCAAGCTCGACGACGTGAAGGCCGCGCTCGAGGTGCTGGGCGTGCAGGGCCTGACGGTCAGCGAGGTGCAGGGCTTCGGCCGGCAGCGCGGGCACACCGAGGTCTACCGCGGGGCCGAGTACACCGTCGATTTCGTGCCCAAGGTGCGCATCGACGTGATCGTGCCCGACGGTGACGTCGACAAGCTCGTGGCCGCGATCGTGGAGGCGGCCCGCACCGGCAAGATCGGCGACGGCAAGGTGTGGGTGACGCCCATCGAGACCCTCGTCCGCGTGCGGACCGGAGAGCGTGACGTCGACGCCGTCTGACACGCCCGCCGGCGGCCGGGCCGCACCGCGGGACCGGGCCCGGGCCGACGTGCTGCGTCGGCCCGGGCTCGTCGGTGCGCCGCTGCGCGAGGCGCTGAGCGCGGCCTACGACGAATGGCTCGCCGGGTTGTGTGCCGTGCGTGACGGCATCGCGCTGGTGGCCGTGGGCGGGCTGGGCCGCCGCGAACCGGCGCCGTACTCCGACCTCGATCTCGTCCTGCTGCACGAGAGCGGCGTCGAGGGGCTGGCCGGGATCGCCGACGCTGTCTGGTACCCGGTGTGGGACAGCGGCATCGGGCTGGACCACTCGGTCCGCACTCCCGACCAGGCCCTCGCTGTCGCGAAGAGCGACGTCAAGGCGCTGCTCGGCCTGCTCGACATCCGGCACATCGCCGGGGATCCGGGCCTGACCGGCCGGGTGCGCACCGGCGTGCTCGACGTCTGGCGGGCCACGGCGGCCAAGCGCCTGCCGGAGCTGCAGGAGATCACGCGCGAGCGCTGGCAGCTCGCCGGCGAGGCCGCGTTCCTGCTCGAACCCAATCTCAAGGAGTCGCGCGGCGGGCTGCGCGATGCGCAGGCGCTGCACGCGCTCGCCGCCGCCCAGCTCGTCGATTACCCGGTGTGGGTGCGCGAGGCCTACCCCGTACTGCTCGACGTGCGCGGCGAACTGCACCGCGTCACCGGCCGGAGCGAGGATGTGCTGCGCCTGCAGGAGCACGACGTCGTGGCCGAGGCTCTGGGCTACACCGACGACACCGACGCGGCGAGCGGGGTGGACGCCCGCGATGCGCTGCTGCGCCGGGTGAACGAGGCCGCCCGGTCGATCGCGCACGCCCTCGATCTCGCCTGGCGGCGGGTCGCGGCGCAGGCACCACGCTCGCGACGGCGGCTGCTGCTCGGCGGCGCCCGCTCGGCCGGCCCGCAACGGGTGGGCCTGGCCCGCAACGTCGTGGCCCAGGACGGCGAGGTCGTGCTCGCCCGCGACGCCGATCCGTGGTCGGACACCGGACTGGTGCTGCGCGTGGCCCGCGCCGCGGCCGAGCACGACCTGCCCATCGCACCGTTCGCGCTCGAGCGGCTCGCCTCGGAGGCCGCGGCGCTGCCCACGCCCTGGCCCCGCCCGGCCCTCGACGACCTGCTGGCCACGCTGGGCACCGGCCGGGCCGCCGTCGCCGTGTTCGAGGCCCTCGACCAGGCCGGATTGCTGGTCTCGCTCATTCCCGAGTGGGACGCCGTGCGCTGCCGGGCCCAGCACAACCCCGTCCACCGCTTCACTGTCGACCGGCACCTGCTGGAGACGGCCGCGGCTGCCGCCGAGCACGACGGGGACGTCGCCCGCCGCGACCTGCTCATCATCGGGGCGCTGCTGCACGACATCGGCAAGGGATTCCCCGGCGGCGACCACTCGGTCGTCGGGGCCGAGCACGCCGAGGTGATCGCCCGACGGCTGGGCTACACCGGCGACGACCTCGCCGTCGTCGTCGGGCTGGTGCGCCACCACCTGCTGCTGCCGCTCACCGCCACCCGCCGCGACCTCGACGACCCGATGACGATCGAGATCGTGCGCGAGTCGGTGGCCGACTCCGCGCAGCTGCTGGACCTGCTCCACGTGCTGGCCCACGCCGACGCCGCCGCCACCGGCCCGGCGGCCTGGAGCGAGTGGAAGGGCCGGCTGGTGGCCGACCTCGCCCGCCGGGCCCGCGCGGCGATGAACGGGGGCGCGGCGCCGTCGAGCGCGCCGCTCGACGACGAGCGGGTGCGGCTGGCCGCGGCGGGCGAACTGGCGGTCGTCATCGACGGCGAGCAGGTCGTGGTGGCCGCCCCCGACGCCGCCGGCACCCTGTACCGCACCACCGGCGTGCTCGCCCTGCACGCGCTGGACGTGCGGGAGGCCTCGATCGCCACGCACGCCGGGATGGCCGTGAACCGGTTCGTGGTCGAGCCGCGCTTCGGCCGGATGCCCGACCCGGTGCTGGTGCGCAGCGACCTCGCCCGCGCGCTCAAGGGCGAGCTCGGCCTGGCCGACAAGCTGGCCGAGAAGGAACGGGTGTACTCCCGGCGTCCGGCCGGCGCGGTGCGCCGCGCACCGTCGGTGCACTGGTTCGACGACTCGGCCGAGGCCACCGTCGTCGAGTTCCGCGGCGAGGACGAGATCGGCCTGCTCTCGCGCATCACCCGCGCGCTGGAACGGGCGGGCCTCGACGTCCGCTCGGCCCGCGTGTCGTCGGTGGCCGGGGCGGTCGTGGACGCGTTCTACGTCACCGACGGCGCGGGCCACCAGATCGACTCGCGGCGGCGGCCGGCGCTGGAGGCCGAGCTGCGGGCCGTCTGAACCCTGAGCTGGCGATGATCTCGGGGGCAGACCCCGAAATCCGGGTCGGCGACCGAGATCATCGCGGGTGGGGGGCGCGGGGCGAAGTTCCTCACAGCCGGGCCGGTACCGCCGGGGCGAAACATGCCGGTAACCTGAAGCCTCGCTGTACAGGGGCCGCTGCCGTCCCCGCGCCCACAGCTCTCACCGGCACCGACGCCGCAGACCCAGCGCCCGGCCCCGCTGCGCGCCGTCCACGACAGGAGGCCGCGTGCCCGCTTTCTCCGCCGTGCCCCCGGCCACCGGCCTCTACGACCCGCGGGCCGAGCACGACTCGTGCGGCGTCGCGTTCGTCGCCGACCTGCACGGGCGGCCCAGCCACCGCATCGTCGACCAGGCCCTCACCGCCCTGCACAACCTCGACCACCGCGGCGCCGCGGGGGCCGAGCCGTCCTCGGGCGACGGGGCCGGGATCACCGTGCAGGTGCCCGACGCGTTCCTGCGCGTGGTCGTCGACGCCGAGCTGCCCGGCCCGGGACTCCTACGCCGTGGGCAACGCCTTCCTGCCCACCGACCCTGCCGCCGACGCGGCCGCGCGGGAGCTCGTCGACCAGGTGGCCGGCGAAGCGGGGCTGCAGGTCATCACCTGGCGCGAGTTGCCCACCGTGGCCCACAGCCTGGGCCCCACGACCCGCGCGGTGATGCCCGCCTTCGCGCAGCTGCTGGTGCGCGGGGCCCGGGGCGAGACCGGCATGGACCTCGAACGCCGCGCGTTCGTGTTGCGCAAGGTGGCCGAGCGGCGGGCCCGCTCGGCCGGGCTCGAGCTGTACTTCTCCTCGCTGTCCACCCGCACCGTCGTCTACAAGGGGATGCTGACCACCGACCAGCTCGGCGAGTTCTTCCCGGACCTGTCCGACGAGCGGTTCGCCAGCGCCATCGGCCTGGTGCACAGCCGGTTCTCCACCAACACGTTCCCGTCCTGGCCGCTGGCCCACCCGTTCCGCTACATCGCCCACAACGGCGAGATCAACACCATCCGCGGCAACCGGAACTGGATGCGCACGCGGGAGACGCTGCTGGAGTCCGACCTGATCCCGGGCGACCTCAAGCGGCTGTTCCCGATCTGCACGCCCGACGCGAGCGACTCCGCCACGTTCGACGAGGTTCTCGAGCTGCTGCACCTGGGCGGGCGCAGCCTGCCGCACGCGGTGCTGATGATGATCCCCGAGGCCTGGGAGAACAATGCCGACCTGGACCCCGCGCGGCGGGCGTTCTACGAGTTCCACGCGTGCCTCATGGAGGCGTGGGACGGCCCGGCCTGCGTCAACTTCACCGACGGCACCGTCATCGGCGCCGTGCTCGACCGCAACGGCCTGCGCCCGGGCCGGTGGTGGCAGACCGCCGACGGGCTCGTGGTGCTCGGCAGCGAGTCGGGCGTGCTCGACTTCGCTCCCGGCGAGGTCGTGGCCAAGGGACGGCTGCAGCCGGGGCGGATGTTCCTGGTCGACACCGAGCGCGGCGAGATCCGCTCCGACGACGACCTGAAGGCCGAGCTGGCCGCGGAGCACCCCTACGACGAATGGCTGCACGCGGGACTCGTGCATCTCGACGACCTGCCCGCGCGCGAGCACGTCGTGTTCACCCACGAGTCGGTCAGCCGCCGCCAGCAGATCTTCGGCTACACCGAGGAGGAGCTGCGGGTTCTGCTCGCGCCGATGGCCACGGCGGGCGCCGAACCGATCGGGTCGATGGGCAGCGACACCCCCTTGGCGGTGTTGTCCAAGCGTCCACGCATGCTCTTCGACTACTTCACCGAGCTGTTCGCACAGGTGACCAACCCGCCGCTCGACGCGATCCGCGAGGAGCTGGTCACGTCCCTGACCGGGGGCATCGGGCCGGAGCAGAACCTGCTCACGCCCGGCCCGGCGTCGTGCCGGCAGATCGTCATCCCGCGGCCGGTCATCGACAACGACGAGCTCGCCAAGATCTGGCACATCAACGCCGACGGCGACATGTCCGGCTTCCGCTGCCAGCTCATCGACGGGCGGTACCGCGTGCACGGCGGCGGCGAGGCCCTGACCGCCGCGCTGGAGCGGGTGCGCCGCGAGTGCTCGGCCGCGGTCGACGCCGGCGCGCGCATCCTCATCCTGTCCGACCGCGACTGCGACCCGGACCACGCGCCCATCCCGGCGTTGCTGCTCACGTCGGCGGTGCACCAGCACCTCGTGCGCACCGGCCAGCGCACCCAGGCCGGCCTGGTCGTCGAGACCGGCGAGGCGCGCGAGGTGCACCACGTCGCGCTGCTCATCGGCTACGGCGCGGCCGCCGTCAACCCCTACCTCGCGTTCGAGACGATCGAGGACCTCGTGCACAACGGCGCGATCCGCGGCATCGATGCGGGCACCGCGCTGCACAACTACGTCAAGGCGCTGAGCAAGGGCGTGCTCAAGGTGATGTCGAAGATGGGCATCTCCACCATCCAGTCCTACACCGGCGCGCAGGTGTTCGAGGCGTTCGGGCTGTCCACCTCGCTGGTGCAGGAGTACTTCGGCGCCACGCAGTCGCGCCTCGGCGGGGTGGGGCTGGCCGAACTTGCCGACGAGGTGGCCGCCCGGCACGCCGCCGCCTACCCGCTGGTGGCCACGTCCAAGGCGCACCGCCGTCTCGAGGTGGGCGGTGAGTACCAGTGGCGGCGCGAAGGTGAGCTGCACCTGTTCAATCCCGAGACGGTGTTCCTGCTGCAACACGCCACCCGTGGGCGCCGCTACGAGGTGTTCCGCGAGTACTGCGACAAGGTCGAGGCGCTCAACCGCGAGGGCGGGACGCTGCGCGGGCTGTTCGACTTCCGGTTCGGGCAGCGGCCGCCGGTGGCGGTGGAGGACGTCGAGCCGGCGTCGGAGATCGTGCGGCGCTTCGCCACCGGGGCGATGTCCTACGGCTCGATCTCGGCCGAGGCGCACGAGACACTGGCCGTGGCCATGAACCGGCTGGGCGGCAAGTCCAACAGCGGCGAGGGCGGCGAGGACGCGCGCCGCTTCGAGCCGGACGAGAACGGCGACCTGCGCCGCTCGGCGGTCAAGCAGGTGGCCTCGGGGCGCTTCGGCGTGACTTCGCACTACCTCGTCAACGCCGACGACATCCAGATCAAGGTGGCTCAGGGCGCCAAGCCCGGCGAGGGTGGCCAGCTGCCCGGCTTCAAGGTCTACCCGTGGATCGCGCGCACCCGGCACTCCACGCCCGGGGTGGGGCTGATCTCGCCGCCGCCGCACCACGACATCTACTCCATCGAGGACCTGGCGCAGCTCATCCACGACCTGAAGAACGCGAACCCGCAGGCGCGCGTGCACGTCAAGCTGGTGTCCGAGGCCGGCGTGGGCACCGTGGCCGCCGGCGTGTCGAAGGCGCACGCCGACGTCGTCCTCATCTCCGGGCACGACGGCGGCACCGGCGCGGCGCCGCTCACCTCGCTCAAGCACGCCGGGCTGCCGTGGGAGCTGGGGCTGGCCGAGACGCAGCAGACGCTGCTGCTCAACGGCCTGCGCGACCGCATTACCGTGCAGGTGGACGGGGCCATGAAGACCGGCCGCGACGTCGTGGTCGCCGCACTGCTCGGGGCCGAGGAGTACGGCTTCGCCACCGCGCCGCTGATCGTGTCGGGCTGCATCATGATGCGCGTCTGCCACCTCGACACCTGCCCGGTCGGTGTCGCCACGCAGAACCCGGTGCTGCGCGAGCGGTTCACCGGCAAGCCCGAATTCGTCGAGACGTTCTTCACCTACGTCGCCGAGCAGGTGCGCGAGATCCTGGCGTCGCTGGGCTTCCGCTCCCTCGACGAGGCCATCGGCCAGGTGGACGTGCTGGACACGGCGAAGGCGATCGAGCACTGGAAGGCCGACGGCCTCGACCTCGCGCCGGTGCTCGACGTGCCGCGCAATCCCTATGCGCAGAGCCTGACCCGCTCGCGCGAGCAGGACCACGGCCTCGACGCGGCGCTGGACAACACGCTGATCCAGCTGTGCGAGGGCGCGCTGCTCGACGCCTCGCCGGTGCGGCTCGAGCTGCCGGTGCGCAACGTCAACCGCACCGTGGGCACCATGCTCGGCTCGCTCGTCACCCGGCGTTACGGCGCCGACGGGTTGCCCCCGGGCACGATCGACATCACCTTCACCGGCTCGGGCGGCCAGTCCTTCGGCGCGTTCGTGCCGCGCGGCATCTCCCTGCGGTTGCTGGGCGACACCAACGACTACGCCGGCAAGGGCCTGTCCGGCGGGATACTCGCGGTGCGCCCGCATCCGGAGGCCGCGCTGCGGGCCGAGGACAACGTCATCGCCGGCAACGTCATCGCCTACGGCGCGACGTCGGGCGAGATCTACCTGCGCGGTGTGGTGGGGGAGCGATTCTGTGTGCGCAACTCCGGTGTCACCGCTGTTGCCGAAGGAGTGGGCGACCACGCGCTGGAGTACATGACCGGAGGGGTGGCCGTGGTGCTCGGCGCCACCGGCCGAAACCTCGGCGCCGGCATGTCCGGCGGTTACGCCTACGTGCTCGATCTGCAGCAGCACCTCGTCAACCCCGAGCTCGTCGACATCGAGGCCTTGACCGACGACGACGAGCAACGGCTGCGGCGGGTCGTCGAGGCGCACGTGGCCTACACCGACTCGGCCGTGGGCCGGGCGCTGCTCGCCGACTGGCCGGCCGCGCTCGCCCGCTTCAGCGCGATCGTGCCGCGCGACTTCAAGCGCGTGCTGGCGGCCACCCGCGACGCCGAGGCCACCGGCGCCGACGTCGACGAAGCGGTCATGGCCGCCGCCAAGGGCTGACCACCCCCCGTCGCCCGGCACCCGCGTGTCCCCTTGTCTCAGCTCCGTACGACCGGTTTTCGGCGCGAAAACCGGTCGTACTGGCGTGCAAGAAGGGGACAACGGTTGACAGGATGCTGTCGAAATGACAGGGTGCTGTCATGACTGAATCGACCGTGCATGTGGCCGTCTACGACACGCTGGCGGACTGGGAGATCGGGTATCTGACCGCGTACCTGCGCAACGGGCTGTACCAGCGGCCGGGCCGCAGGTTCGGCGTCGTGACCGTGGGACCGACGCGCGAGCCGGTGACGACGATGGGCGGGCTGCGGGTGACGCCCGACGTCGCGCTGGCCGAGGTGGCGCCGGCCGACAGCGCGATGCTCGTGTTGGCCGGCGCGCGGTCGTGGGACGAGGGGGAGCAGCTCGCGCCGTTCGCGGCGAAGGCCCGTGACTTCCTCGACGCAGGGACGCCGGTGGCCGCGATCTGCGGCGCGACCTACGGCCTGGCCGCGGCGGGGGTGCTGGACGACCGGCCGCACACCAGCGCGGCCCCGCAGTACCTGGCCGCCTCCGGCTACGCCGGCGGGGCGCACTACGTCGACGCGCCGGCCGTCGACGCCGACGGGCTGATCACGGCCACACCGGTGGCGCCCATCGACTTCGCCCGCGCCGTGTTCGCCCGCCTCGACGCGTACGAACCGCGGGTGCTCGATGCGTGGTACCGGCTGCAGACCGAACACGATCCCGAGGCCTTCTACGAGCTGGCCGGCGCGTGAGCCGTTCGGAGCAGGCGCTGCTGTCGGCCGCGGCCGTCACCGCGTTCAAGCTCAACGGCCAGTTCCTGCACCTGGCCGAGGGGCTGGCCGCGCCCGCCGGGCTCACCGCCACGTGGTGGCAGGTGCTGGGCGCGGTGCTCGTCGACCCGTTGCCGGTGGCCGGCATCGCCCGCGAGATGGGCATCACCCGGCAGAGCGTGCAGCGCACCGCCGACCTGCTGGTGCGCGACGGGCACGCGGAGTACCTCGACAACCCGTCCCACCGGCGCGCGAAGCTGCTCGCACCGACCGCGGCCGGTCGCGCCGCCGTGGCCCGCATCGGGCCGGGGCACGCCCGGGCGGCCCACGCCCTGACCCGCCGGTTGGGCACCGAGCGCTTCGCCGCCGCGGTGGACGCCCTGCGCGACCTGTCCACCGCATTGGACGCGCTGCCCGGCTGACGGGTCCGGGGCGGGCAAGGTTTCCAACCGGTAACCCCTACGCTGGTGTGGTGATGCGGCACGCCAAGATCGTCTGCACCCTCGGCCCGGCGACCGACACCCCTGAGCGGGCGCGCGCCATGGTCGAGGCCGGCATGGACGTCGCCCGGTTGAACTTCAGCCACGGCATCCATGCCGATCACGGGCGGCGCTGCCACGAGATCCGCGAGGCCGCGCGGGCCGCAGGGCGCAACGTCGCCGTGCTCGCCGACCTGCAGGGCCCGAAGATCCGCCTCGGCACCTTCGCCGACGGCCCCGTCGTGTGGGCCACCGGTGAGCGCATCGTCATCACGGTGGAGGACTGCGAGGGCGACCACGACCGCGTCTCGACCACCTACAAGCAACTCGCCGCCGACGTGCGGCCCGGCGACCGGTTGCTCGTCGACGACGGCAACGTGGCGCTGATCGCCGTCGACGTCGTCGACGAGACCGACGTCGTCTGCGACGTCACCGAGGGGGGCACGGTCAGCAACAACAAGGGCCTGTCGCTGCCGGGCGTCGACGTCAGCGTGCCGGCGATGTCCGACAAGGACGCCGAGGACCTGGAGTTCGCGCTGCGCCTCGGCGTCGACTTCGTGGCGCTGTCGTTCGTGCGCGCCCCCGAGGACGTCAAGCTCGTGCACCGGATCATGGACGAGGTCGGCGTGCGCGTCCCGGTGATCGCGAAGGTCGAGAAGCCCGAGGCGGTCGACAACCTCGAGGGCATCGTGCTGGCCTTCGACGGCGTCATGGTCGCCCGCGGCGATCTCGGCGTCGAGATGCCGCTCGAGCAGGTGCCCGTCGTGCAGAAGCGCGCCATCCAGATGTGCCGCGACAACGCCAAACCGGTCATCGTCGCCACGCAGATGCTCGAGTCGATGATCACGCACTCGCGGCCCACCCGCGCCGAGGCGTCGGACGTCGCCAACGCGGTGATCGACGGGACCGACGCGGTGATGCTCTCCGGCGAGACCAGCGTCGGGAAGTACCCGGTGCAGGCGGTGGCCACGATGAGCCGCATCATCCGTTCCGTCGAGGAGTCCGGGGCGCGGCCCACGGGGCTGCAGCACAACCCGCGCACGCCCGGCGGCGCGCTGGTCAAAGCGGCGAAAGACATCGGCGACGCGCTGGGCGCCGTGGCGCTCGTCGCCTTCACGCAGACCGGCGACACCGCTCGACGCTTGGCCCGGCTGCAGCCCACGCAGCGGCTGCTGGTGTTCACGCCGCTGGAGTCGGTGCAGCGGCAGATGGCGTTGCTGTGGGGCGCCGAGGCGCACCTCGTTTGGACGGTGAACACCACCGACGACATGGTCCGCCAGGTCGACTCCGCGCTCGTCAGTCGCGGCGTGTGCCACCCGCACGACCTCGTGATCGTGGTCGCCGGAACACCGCCGTCGACGCCGGGTTCGACGAACACGATCCGGGTGCACCACATCGGCGACGTCCTGCGGCATGGCTGAGCGACGCTTGCGGAGCGAACGTGGGCGCTGAGCCCGACGACGATTCGGGGCTGCGCGGGCAGGAGGCGGTCGACGGGCTGGTCGCCCTGCTCGACCTCGAGCCGATAGAGCGCGACATCTTCCGCGGGCAGAGCACCCGCACCCGCTGGCAGCGCGTGTTCGGTGGACAGGTGGCCGGGCAGGCCATGGTGGCTGCCGGGCGCACGGTGGCCGCCGAGCGGAGGGTGCATTCGCTGCACTCGTACTTCGTGCGCCCGGGCGATCCGAGCATCCCCATCGTCTACGAGGTCGACCGGGTGCGCGACGGGCGCTCGTTCTCCACGCGCCGCGTGATCGCCGTGCAGCGTGGCGAGACGATCTTCTCGCTGTCGGCGTCCTTCCAGCTCGACCAGCCGGGTGTCGACCACCAGTCGACGATGCCCGACGCGCCCGACCCGACGACGCTGCCCGAGCTCGTGAACCGCTACGGCGACACCCCGGAGGCCGCGCAGTTCTACAAGGCGATGCCCAAGCCCATCGACCTGCGCCACGTGGACGACCCGCCGTGGCAGCAGCGCGAGCACGGCCCGGACAGCGGGTTGCGGCGCGTGTGGGTGCGGGCCGACGGCGTGTTGCCCGACGACCCGCTGCTGCACGTGTGCGTGCTGACCTTCACCTCGGACATGACGCTGCTCGACTCGGTGCTGGTGCGGCACGGTCTCGCGCCCGGCCTCGACGACATCACGTTGGCCTCGCTCGATCACGCCATGTGGTTCGAGCGCCCGTTCCGCGCCGACGAGTGGCTGCTCTACGTCACGAAGTCGCCGTCGGCCTCCGGTGGTCGCGGCCTGGCCACCGGCCGGTTCTTCGCCCGCGACGGCCGCCAGGTGGCCAGCGTCGTGCAGGAGGGCATGATCCGGGTGCGCTGAGTCCGGGTCCCTGAGTCAGGGTGCGCTGAGCAGGCGCCACACCGCTTGGACATGCCGGCGCTCGGTGTGCGGGGAGCCGATGGCCAGGCGCAGGGCCACCCGGCCGTCGACGACGGTGTGCGTCAGGTACGCCTCGCCGGAGCTGTTGACGCGCTCCATGAGCGCCCGCGTGGCGGCGTCGCCGGTGCGCAGCCGGAACGTGACCAGCGACAGCGGGTGCGGGGCCACCAGCTCGAAGTGTTCGTCGGCCGCGACCCACGCCGCGAACTCCTGCGCCAGGCCCACGTGCTTGCGGATGTGCGCGCGCAGCCCGTCCGCCCCGTACCAGCGGATCACCGCCCACAGCTTCAGCGCCCGGAAGCGACGCCCGAGGGGGACGTGCCAGTCGCGGTAGTCCAGCACCGCCCCGGACTCGCTGGCCGCGTTGCGCAGGTAGTCCGGCAGGATCGACAGCGCGCCGATGAGCGCTGTGCGGTCGGCCACCCAGAACGCGTCGCAGTCGAAGGTGGTCAGCAGCCACTTGTGCGGGTTGGTGGCGTAGGAGTCGGCGAGTTCGACGCCGTCGTGCAGCCAGCGCAGTTCGGGGACGACCGTGGCCACGCCGGCCCACGCCGCGTCCACGTGCATCCACGCGCCGGCCTCGCGGGCGAGCATGGCCAGCTCACGCACCGGGTCGACCGCACCGGTACCGGTCGCGCCCACCGACGCCACCACCAGCGCCGGCGTAATCCCCGCGGCCGTGTCGGCCGCGAGCAGTTCCCGCAGGTGCTCGGGCCGCGCGGCCAGCGTCACCGGGTCGACGTCCAGTTTGCGCAGCGCGTCCGACCCGAGCCCGGCGATGCGGCAGGCCTTCTCCACCGACGAGTGCGTCTGGTTCGAGGTGTAGACGGCGTAGCGCGCGCCGGCCACGCCCTCGCGCTCGGTCCGCCCGCCGCTCACCCGGTGCAACGCGGCCAGCAACGCCACGAGCACCGCGTCGGAGGCGGTGTGCTGGATGACGCCGCCGCCGGCGCCCGTCGACCGGAACCGCGCGGGCAGGGCGAGCAGGTCGGCCAGCCAGTCGAGCACGTGTGTCTCGAGTTCGGTGGCGGCGGGGGAGGTGGCCCACAACATGCCCTGCACCCCGAGGCCGGAGGCGAGCAGGTCACCGAGGATGGCCGGCCCGCTGGTGTTGGCCGGGAAGTAGGCGAAGAACGACGGATGCTGCCAGTGCGTGATGCCGGGCAGGATCAGCTCGTCGAGGTCACGCAGCACGGCCTCGAACGGCTCACCCGTGCTCGGCGGGGCGGGCGGCAACGCGCGCCGCAGCTCGCCCGGCGCCACGGCCGACAGCACCGGGAAGCTCTCCAGCCGGGCGTGGTAGTCGGCGATCCAGTCCACCACTGCGTGGCCGTGCGCGCGGAACTGCTCCGGGGTCATGTGCGGCGGCGCGTCGTCGGTCATGCCGAGGCACGTTAGCGAGTCGGGTCAGTAGCGTTCGCAGGTGATGACCCGATCCGCCACCCGCCGCCGCGGACTTCGCGCCGTCGCGTGGACGGCACTGGCCGTCCTGGCCGGTGCGCTCGCCGGGCTGGTGCTGGCCTTCGTCACCCCCACCCATGTTGAGGTGGCCGGGTCGGACACACGCATCTGGATCCGCCCCGGGTGCGACTTCGACAAGCTGGGCGTCAACGGCGTGGTGTCCCTCGAGCGGGCGACCCCGCGCGCGATCGGCGGCGAGTCGATCGGGATCGAGGCGATCCTCGACCTCGACCCCGCCGAGCTGGTGAACGCGAAGGGCGAGTTCGACGCGAACGTGCTACCGGCCTACATCCAGGCCTACAGCGATCCGCAGCAGCTGGTCGAGGACCTGCGCTTCGCGGTCATCGTCCACCTGGTGGTGTTCGTGTCGGTGGGCGCGGGCGTCGGGCTGCTGGCCGCCGCGGGCGTGCTCGGCTACCGGCGCTGGCGGGTGCGCTACGACGCCGCGCACTGGCCCGACCCGGCCGACCGGCGGCGGGCGCGGGCCTACCGTGGCCCCGAGCGGCGCTTCGTCCGGCGGGCCGCCGTCGGCGTGGTGGTGCTCGCGGTGGTGGCGCTCGTCCCCTCGAGCCACTTCCGCCGACCGGCCCCGCGGTCCCTGGCCGGTGACGCGCTGTTCAACGGCACGCCGCTCGAAGGGGCGCGGGTGGAGGGTCTGTTGCGCCCCGCGCTGCTGGCCGCCCAGAGCTACGTGCGCACCTACTTCGGCGACACCGACGCCTACTACGACCGGCTGGCCGGCAAGCTCGACGACCTGCTCGAGAACGAGCCGGTGCAGCTCACCGACGGCGACGACGTCGCGCACCTCGGCTTCGTCACCGACCGGCACTGCAACATCGGCATGGACCGGGTCACCGTCGACCTGCTGCGCCGCCTGCACGTCGCGACGCTCGTGAGCGCGGGCGACGACGCGTTCAGCGGGTCCTTCGGTTTCGAGGCCGCGTGCACGCGCGGCCTCGCCGAACGTTCGAAGCGCGCCGGGATCACCGACGTGTTCGCCGCCGGCAATCACGACTCGGCCCAGACCGTCGAGTTCGAACGGCAGCAGGGCATCCGGACGCTCACCGGCGACGTCGTCGACGCCGGCGGCCTGCGTTTCATCGGTTCGCCCGATCCGCGTACCAGCCGGTACGGGCAGGGCATCCGCCCGGCGTCGAATGCCGCGCAGCGCCGGGTGACCGACAAGCAGGGCGCGCGGGTGGGCCGCACCGCCTGCGCCGCGTCGGGCCCGGTGATCGCCGTGCTGCACGACCCGGGTGCGGGGTCCGAGGCGATCGACCACGGCTGCGGCCGGGTGACCCTCGCGCTCGACGGGCACACCCACGAGCAGGGCGGCCCCTACCCACACGCGCTGCCCGACGGCGCGATCGCCGCCGCGTTCACCGGCGCCTCGGGTGGTGGCGCACCCGGCGGGGCGGTCACCGCGGAGAGCTTCGCCTCCCGCCTCACCGTCGGCCCGCTGAACCACCCGGCGTCGGTCTACCTGCTGGACGTCTCGCGCAGCACCGGCACGCTGCTCGCCGTCACGGTCGTCACGTTCCGCCCCGACCAGGACATCACGGTCAGTCAGGTGCCGGTGAGCTGACAGGGGCCGGTCAGCGCTTCGGCCCCACGCGGGCGTCGAGCGCGGTCACCGCCGCGCGGCGCGCGACCGAGATGCTGTTGGGCCGGTTGTACCGCCAGGCGACCCCGACGCGATCGAGCGCCGCGCCCATGATCGCGAGGATGTCGCGTGACTCGTTGGCGAAGAAGTAGCGCGGATACCGGTAGCGCACACCCCGCACGGTGACGGTGTTGACGCTGCGACAGCCGTCGGACTGGATCAGCCCTCGGATGAGGGCCCAAGGATGCCGGTCGACGATGTCCTGCTGCCACGGCGCCAGCACGATCGGCCGCTCGTGCTTGCGCCCCGGGCCGTGCTGCGGCAGCAGACACGGCCAGTGATTCCAATAATTGTGATGGTCGCTGCAACCCTCCCTCCTGAAGCAGCCCGAAGGGTTGCCGCTCAGGCAGCTCATGGCGCGATCGACCTCGGCCGCGATCAGCGGGTAACTGTCGGCGCAGGCGATCCGGAGGCGCGGGACGCGTCCCGAGGTCACGACGTGGCCGTCACCCAGATACTGACCGAGCAGGTATGCGTACACGACCGGCGTCGGGCACATCTCGTCACGGCAACGGAAGCAAGTGCCGGGCTCGCGCGGTCGCAGAGCGCGTGCGGGATCGGCGACCCACTCGCGCACCGTCGCGCGGGACACGCCCAACTCGCGAGAGATGCGAAGGGCGGGCAGACCCTCGCTGTGCAGCTCGAGGACGCGCCGCCGCACGTCGGGACCATACATAGACGCGTCGTACCGCAGAGGTACGACGACTCGGTGCCCCCGGTGGGAGTCGAACCCACACTGGACGGGTTTTGAATCCGTGGCCTCTGCCGGTTGGGCTACAGGGGCGTGACCTGTCGGAAATGTTAGCCGGTCTACGCTGGGCACTCGTTCAACGCAGAGCCGAGAGGACACCGTGGCCGCCGCACCCGCGACCCCGTCGTCGACACCGCAGCCACAGCCGCCTGCTGCGGCCACCCGCGTGCTCATCGCCGAGGACGAGGCGCTGATCCGGCTCGACCTGCGCGAGATGCTGGTGGAGGAGGGGTTCGAGGTCGTCGGCGAGGCCGGTGACGGCGAGCAGGCCGTGGCCCTGGCCCGCGAACTGCGTCCGGACATGGTCATCTGCGACGTCAAGATGCCCAAGATGGACGGAATTGCCGCCGCCGCGCTGATCACCGGGGAGCGGATCGCCCCCGTGGTCATGCTCACCGCCTTCAGCCAGCGCGACCTGATCGAGCGGGCTCGCGACGCCGGGGCCATGGCCTACCTGGTCAAGCCGTTCCAGAAGCGGGACCTGCTGCCGGCCATCGAGATGGCGGCCTCCCGCTTCGCCGAGATCCGGGCGCTGGAGTCGGAGGTCACCGGCCTGCGCGAGCGCCTGGAGGCCCGCAAACTCATCGAGCGGGCGAAGGGGGCGCTCATGACCCGGCACGCGCTCAGCGAGCCCGAGGCCTTCCGCTGGATCCAGCGCGCGGCCATGGACAACCGCACCTCGATGCGCGCCGTGGCCGACCTGATCCTCACCGGCGACCTCGCCGACACCCCGTCTACTTCCCAGTAATCCCGCTCAAACGGGACGTGTCGCACGTTGAGATTTGGTTACGACCGCCCGGGCCTTCCGCACCGTAGTACCGGTCGGCATGATGTTTGAGCTAACGTCCGCCCAACCGGCGCTGACAGGGTACGGCCGCCGGATGATCCGGATGCCCTCACAGGAGGCAAAGTAGTGCGATATCGAGTTACGACGACAGTCGTCGTCCTGGCGACAGCGGGAGCTCTCGCGCTGACCAGCTGCTCCAGCAGCGGCGGCAGCAAGAAGGGCGGCGGGCTGAACAACAAGTCCGGCTCGTCCGGGGCCGGCAGCGGCGGCACCACCAAGACCTACAAGATCGGCTTCATTGGCGCGCTGTCCGGCGACAACGCCCAGCTGGGCATCAACGAGCGCAACGGCGCCCAGCTCGCCGTCAACGAGGCGAACAAGTCCGGCAAGTACAAGTTCAAGGTGACCCTCGACGCGCAGGACAGCGAGGGCGACCCGGCGAAGGCTCCGGCCGCGGCCACCGCGCTGACCTCCGACCCGTCGGTCATCGGCGTCATCGGCCCGGCGTTCTCCGGTGAGAGCAAGGCCGTCGACCCGAGCTTCTGCAAGGCCAGCCCGTCGATGCCGATCATCACGGCGTCGGCCAGCGAGGCCGACCTGAGCACCAAGGGTTTCTCCTGCTGGCACCGCATCATCCCGAACGACAACGTCGAGGGTGCCCAGGGTGCCGACTGGCTGGCCCGGACCGGCGCCAAGAAGGTGTTCGTGCTCAGTGACCTGAGCGCGTACGGCGACGGCGTGGCCAAGACCATGCAGGCGGAGTTGAAGAAGAAGGGCGTGCAGGTCCAGTTCTCCGGCGCCGACGGCACCAACACCAAGAACTACGGCCCGATCGCCCAGACCATCCAGGGCTCCGGCGCCGACGCGGTGTTCTACGGCGGCTACGACGCCCAGGCGGCGCAGCTGGCCAAGGCGCTGGTGGCGGCCGGCTTCAAGGGCCGCAAGGTGACCGGCAACGGCGGCAAGTCCTCGGTGTTCACGAAGAACGCCGGGACCGCGGGCAACGGTTGGTACTTCACCTGCGGTTGCCAGGACGCCACGGTCGCTCCCGCGGCGAAGGCCTTCACCTCGGCCTACACGTCGGCGTACAGCACGCCGCCGTCGACCTACTCGCCCGAGGCGTACGACGTCGCGAACGTGTTCATGGATGCCATCGACCGCGCGTCGAAGTCCGGCCCGGTCACCCGGACGACGTTGATGAAGGCGGTCAACGAGTCGAACTACAAGGGCATCACCGCGACGATCCAGTTCCAGAAGAACGGCGAGGTGACGGCGACCAACCTGGTCGTGAACCTGTTCACGCAGAAGAGCGGGAAGATCGTCGGTCTGGGCGACATCAACCAGCAGAAGTAAGTTCAGGAACAAAGCGTGATGGGCGAGTCGGGAAGCAATCCCCGACTCGCCCATCCGTGTCCACAGTGATCGATCGTCCAATCAGGACCCGCCGGGGGTCGACAGAGGGGTTACGGGCGAGTGAGCAGTTCCCAGGACTGGTTTCAGCAACTACCGCAGAACCTGATCATCGGTCTGCAGCAGGGTTCCATCTACGCTCTGGTCGCCCTCGGCTACACGCTCGTCTACGGTGTCCTGCAGCTGATCAACTTCGCGCACAGCGAGGTCTTCATGGCCGGCGGGTTCGGCAGTTACATCGTCGTCGACGCGATCATCGGTAAACGACATCTCACCGGCGCGATGGTGCCGTTGACGGTCCTCGCCGGCGCGCTCAGCGGGGCGATCTCCGGTGCCGCCGTCGCGTGGGTGCTGGAGAAGGTGGCGTACCGCACGCTGCGGCGCAGCGGCGCTCCCAAGCTCGCGTTCCTCATCAGCGCCATCGGCGCGTCGCTGTTCCTGTCCAATCTCGCCGGCAAGTTGTTCGACCGAATCCGGACCAACTCGTTCCCGACCTTCTTCAACGTCAACCACACGCTGCTCAAGCTCGGCAACGCGCGGATCACCCTGATCCAGGTGATCATCGTCGGTACCGCGGTCGTCATGATGGTCGGTCTCGACCGGATGGTGAACCGCACCAAGCTCGGGCGCGGCATCCGGGCCGTCGCCGAGGACGCGCCCACCGCCGCGCTCATGGGCATCGACATCGACAAGACCATCTCCCGGACGTTCCTCATCGGCGGTGCCCTCGCCGGTGTGGCGGGCTTCATGTTCGCGATGCCGCTCGGCGTGGGTTACCTGATGGGCTTCCAGCCCGGGGTGAAGGCGTTCGCGGCCGCGGTGCTCGGCGGCATCGGCAACATCCGCGGCGCCATGATCGGCGGGCTGATCCTGGGCGAGGCCGAGGTGCTGGTCGCCGCGCTGCCCTTCGTAGGCACCCAGTGGACCGACGTGGTCAGCTTCGTGGTGCTGGTGCTGATCCTGCTCTTCCGGCCGACGGGCATCCTGGGCGAGCGGCTGGGGCGGGCGGCATGAGCGAGAACAACCGGATCTTGATCAAACGCTTCGCCGCCTGCCTCCTCGGCGGGCTCGTCCTCGCGATCATGGTGGGCAACCAGGAGGGCAACGAGAACGACTTCGGCGTCGCCTTCCACGAGGCGGTGCTCAAACCGCGCGTCGTCCTGTTCCTGCTCATCGGCGTGGCCGTGTTCGTGCTGATGACGTTCTGGCCGCTGGTCAAGCCCTACATCCGGCGCCCGGGCGCTGCCCCGCTGCTGGCCGCAGTGCTGTCCGTGGTGATCGCCCAGACGGTCATGAACTGGTACGACCCGCTGCCGGGCAGTGCCAAGTTCAGCCCCCTGGCCGACGCGGTCGCCAACACCTCCGGTCTCTCGCCGATCACCGGGGTGTTCTTCGGATGGCTGGCGTGGACGCTGTTCTTCGTCGGCATCATCACCGTGGGTGCGGCCATCGTGCTGCGGCAGCGCATCATCGGTTACGTTGCCGCGGCCGTCGGCCTGGTGGGCGCGGTGATCGCCTACCTGGCCCACGCCGACATCGTCTCGGTCGCCGGCGGCATCGACCATTCACTCGGCGTGTACGCCGACATCTTCGGCTTCCTGCTGTTCGCCGCCGCGGGACTGACCACGGTGTACGCCACCGCTGAGGTGGCCGATCCCCGCAACTTCCTGCAGCGCGTGCTGGAGTACCGCGCCGGCCTGCTGCTGACCCTCGTCGGCATCGTGTGGGGACTGCTCGCCTACCTCACCGCCGGCTGGTTCGGCCCGTCCGACGTCAACTGGACCCTCTCGGAGAGCAGCACGCACTTCGACGGCACCGGGGCCGGCCCGCTGACCACCGCCTACCTCGGGTGGCTGGGCTGGGTGCTGTTCGCCGGCGGCGCCGTGCTCAGCGTGGCCGCGTGCTACCTGCGCCGGGAGATCGTGGCCTGGGCCGCGTCCGCCGTGTCGCTGGCCGGGGTCGTCATCACCTTCTTCGTGCTCAAGTCGATGACCAGCACGGCGGCCACCGAGGCGCCGCAGTACGGTCCGAAATGGCAGAACCTGGGCGCCGGGGGGTTCGTCGCCTGCATCGTGTTCGCGATCTTCCTCGGTGCCGCGCTGCAGGCGGCGTCGTCGGCGCGCATGGCACGCCGCCTGACGGCCGGCACGCTGAGCGAGCGCAGGCCACCGCGCCCCGGCGCGGTGACCCTGCCGATCACGGCGATGGTCGAGAAGATGCGTCGCTCGGCGACCTCGCGCACCCTGCTGGTCGTCGGCCTGGGTGTCGCGCTGTTCTACCCGCCGACCCTGCCGGTGACCTGGCAGAACGTGCTCGTCGGCCAGATCGGCGTGTACCTGCTGCTGGCCGTCGGCCTGAACGTGGTGGTCGGCTGGGCCGGCCTGCTCGACCTCGGGTACATCGCGTTCTACGAGATCGGCGCCTACTCCACGGCGTACTTCGTGGGGGCACTGCCGGTGAAGCCCCCGAGCTGGCTGCACATGCCGGCCTTCGCCGCGATCCCCCTCGCGGTCATCGCCTGCCTCATCGCCGGGGTGCTGCTGGGTGCGCCGACCCTGCGGCTGCGCGGTGACTATCTGGCCATCGTGACCCTGGGCTTCGGTGAGATCATCCAGATCGTCGCCGTGAACAACCCGGGCGGTTTCACCGGCGGCCCGGTCGGACCGACGATCCCGCACCCGACGCTGAACCTCGGGTTCCTCAAGGTGACCTTCGGTCAGGACAACCTCCCCTACTGGTACCTGCTGTTGATCATCACGTCCATTTTGGTCGTGTTGTTCTACCGTCTGGAGGCCTCGAGGGTGGGGCGGGCCTGGGCCGCGATCCGCGAGGACGAGGTCGCCGCGCAGGCCAGCGGCGTGAACACGATGCGGATCAAGCTGCTGGCGTTCGCGATCGGCGCGTCGACCTCCGGCCTGGCCGGGTGGTTCTTCTCGACCCAGGTGGGCTACTTCGACCCGTCCCTGTTCACCCTGCAGGCCTCGATCCTCATCGTGGCCTACGTCGTCTTCGGCGGTATGGGTTCGCTGGTCGGGGCCATGGCCGGTGCGGCCGTCCTGACCTGGCTGCCGCAGTTCCTCAAGTCGCAGGTGCCGCAGGCCGACCGGCAGATGTGGGTCGGTGCGCTGGTGCTGGCGATGATGATCTTCCGTCCCGCCGGGCTGCTGCCGGCCAAGCGCCGGGCGGCCGAGCTGGCCGGGCTCGACACGCCGGACAGTGCCGAGTCGCGTGCGGTCCCGTCCGCGGAAGGGCTGTGACATGAGCGCCCCCCTCGAGAAGCAGGCCCCGGTCGACGATCTGGTGTTCACCATCGAGCACGTCTCGCTGCGCTTCGGCGGCGTCATCAGCCTGAACGACGTGTCGATGACGATGCGGCGCGGCGAGATCCTCGCCGTCATCGGCCCCAACGGCGCCGGCAAGACGTCGCTGTTCAACTCGTTGACCGGCGTCTACACCCCGCAGGAGGGCCGCATCCTGGTGGCCGCCCGTGAGGGCGACCAGCCGCAGAGCGTGCTCGGTCGCAAGACCCACGTCATCAACCACATGGGCGTCGCCCGGACCTACCAGAACATCCGACTCTTCCCGGCGCTCACCGCACTGGAGAACGTGAAGATCGGCATCGAGACCCGACAGAAGGCCGGCCCCATCGCGGCCATGCTCGGCATGCCGTGGCAGCGCCGCGAGGAGCGGGCGAGCACCGCCGCCGCCTACGAGCTGCTGCGCGAGGTACGGCTCACCTCGCGGGCCAACGATCTGGCCGGGTCCCTGGCCTACGGCGAGCAGCGCCGGCTCGAGATCGCCCGCGCGTTGGGTACGAACCCCGGGGTGCTGCTGCTCGACGAGCCCGCCGCCGGCACCAACCCGAACGAGAAGGGCGACCTCGCCGAGCTGATCAAGCGGATCAACACCGAGCGGACGATGAGCGTGCTGCTCATCGAACACGACATGAAGCTGGTCATGTCGATCGCCGACCGCATCATCGTGCTCAACTTCGGCCAGAAGATCGCCGAGGGCACGCCGGCGGAGATCCAGCGCAACCCGGCCGTCGTCGCCGCGTACCTGGGCAGCCCGGAGGAGGCCGAGGTCGGCGACCAGCCCGAACTGCACCTGATCGACACCGCTGCGGTCGCAGCCGAGCAGGCCAAGGAGGACGCCGCAGATGAGTGAGCCCGGTCCGGACCTGAGCAAGGGAGCCGGCGGCTCCGGCGCCGCGCAGGCGCGCACGCTGCTCGACGTCGACAACATCGAGGTCCGCTACGGCGCCATCGCCGCGCTGAAGGGCATCAGCTTCACCGTCGGCGAGGGGGAGGTCGTCGCCCTGCTCGGCGCGAACGGCGCCGGCAAGACGACCACGCAGAAGACGGTGTCGGGCATGATGCGCCCCGTCGCCGGCTCGATCACCCTGGACGGCCGGCGCATCGACGGCATCCCCGCCCACGACCTGATCCGCCTCGGGGTCTGCCACGTCCCGGAGGGTCGGCACGTCTTCCCGCGCATGTCGGTGGCCGAGAACCTGGAAATGGGCGCGTACCGGTTCAAGACGATCGACCGGGTCGAGCTCGACCGGGTGCTCGAGCTGTTCCCGCGGCTCAAGGAGCGCTACAAGCAGCAGGCGGGCACGCTGTCCGGTGGTGAGCAGCAGATGCTGGCCATCGGCCGCGCCCTGATGGGCAAACCCCGGCTGCTGCTGCTCGACGAGCCGTCGATGGGCCTGGCGCCGCTGATCGTCGCGCAGATCTTCGAGATCATCCGGGAGATCAACGAACGCGGCGTCACGGTGCTGCTGGTCGAGCAGAACGCGGCGCAGGCACTGTCACTGGCCGACCGCGGCTACGTACTGGAGACCGGGGAGATCGTGCTCACCGGCACCGGTTCGCAACTGCTGGCCGACGACCGCGTGCGCGCCGCCTACCTCGGCGAGGAGATCGCCACCACCTGAGCATCGTGCGCCGGCGGCGGCCGGATCACGCCCATATCGCGGAACACCGGACGAACGGTGCCGAGGGGTGCATTGTGGCCGGGCGGGCACTGTGCCTATGGTTGCGGGTGCAACACCATTCCCTGGACGAATCAGCGGGCATCAGCCCGGAGGTGACAGCGTGGGTCGGACCAATGTGCGCGTCCGTCCGGCCACCGGTGCCGACATCGCGGCTCTGACCCAGCTCGTACGTTCCATCGACACCACCGCCGGCACGTTCAGCGGAACGGCCCTGGCCGACTCGTCCACCGCGCACCTCGAGGAGCGTTTCGGCGAGATCATCGCCACGAACGAGCGGGCGCTGCTGGTGGCCGAGGACGAGTCCGGAGCCGTCGTGGGCATGCTCAGCGCCCGCAGCGACGACATCGGCGCCATCGACACCACACCGGTGCTGGCGGTCACGCACCTGATCGTGCTGCCCGGTCACCGCCGCCGCGGCATCGGCCGGGCGCTGCTCTCGGCCGCGGTGCAGCTGGCCGACGAGGCCGGCGTCGACCGCGTCCTCGCCAGCGCGGCCTCCGGCTCGCGGGAGGGCAACCGGTACCTGGCCCGGATCGGGTTCGCGCCACTGGTCGTGCACCGCATCGCGAGCACCGCCACCCTGCGCCGCTCGCTGGGCATGACCGACACCGCGGGCCGGTTGGCCTCGTTGCGTCGCGCCCGCCTCATCCGGGCCCAGCGCAGCGGATTCGGCGCCCGCACGGCCCAGCGGCGCGCCTGAGGCGTTGTCGGTCGCCCCACCTAGACTCGGGGCCGTGACAGGCACGGCGACGGACACCGGCACGGCCGCCAAGACGGCCACGCTCCTGCTGCTCGACGGGCACTCGCTGGCCTACCGCGCGTTCTACGCGCTGCGCGAGGTCGAGATGTCGACCACCACCGGGCAGCCCACCAACGCGGTGTTCGGCTTCACGTCGATGCTGATCAACCTGCTGCGCGACGAGGAGCCCACCCACGTCGCCGTGGCCTTCGACGTGTCGCGCAAGACCTTCCGCAGCGAGCGCTACGCCGACTACAAGGCCGGGCGCAGCGCGATGCCCGACGACTTCCGCGGTCAGGTCACGCTCATCCGCGAGGTGCTCGACGCCCTGCGCATCCCGTCGATGCTGCTCGAAGGGTACGAGGCCGACGACATCATCGCCACCGTCACCACGCAGGCCACGGCCGCCGGCATGAACGTGCTCATCTGCACCGGCGACCGCGACGCCCTGCAGCTGGTCAACGACCACGTCACCGTGCTCTACCCGAAGCGCGGGGTGAGCGAGATGACGCGGTTCACGCCGGGCGAGGTGCAAACCAAGTACAACCTCTCGCCCGCCCAGTACCCCGACTTCGCCGCCCTGCGCGGCGACCCGAGCGACAACCTGCCGGGCATCCCGGGCGTGGGCGAGAAGACCGCGGCCAAGTGGGTGCGCGAGTACGGCTCGCTGCGCGACCTGATCGAGCAGATCGACACCGTCAAGGGCAAGGTCGGTGACGCGCTGCGCGAGCACGTGGGGTCGGTGCAGCTCAACCGCCAGCTCACCGAACTGGTCCGCGACGTCGACCTCGACGTCGACCTCACCCGCCTGGCCCGCCAGCAGTGGGACCGCGACGAGGTCCACCGGCTCTTCGACGACCTGCAGTTCCGGGTGCTGCGCGAGCGGCTGTTCGACAGCGTCGAGGCCGCGGCGCCGGAGGCCGAGGAGGGCTTCGACGTCGCCGTCGTGCGGCTGGGCACCGACGAGGTCGTGTCCTGGCTCGACGAGCACGCCCGCGACGGGCAGCGGGTCGGCGTGGCCTTCCGCGGGACGTGGGGCCGCGGCACCGGGGCACTCACCGGCGTCGCGCTCGCCGCCGCCGACGGCACCGCCGCCTACCTCGACCCCGAGGTGCTCGGCCCCGACGACGAGAAAGCCGTGGCCGGCTGGCTGGCCGACACCGCCATCGCGAAGGCCGTGCACGACGTCAAGGGCCCGCTGCTCGCCCTGCGCCAGCACGGCTGGGAACTGGCCGGGGTCACCAGCGACACCCAGCTCGCCGCCTACCTGCTCAAACCCGACCAGCGCACCTTCGACCTCGCCGACCTCGCGTTGCGCACCCTGCACCGTGAGCTGCGCAGCAACATCGAGGAGTCCGGGCAGCTGACCTTGGACGGCGGCGTGGAGGAATCGGACGACGCTCTGGCCGAGGTCGAGACCGTGCGGGCCAGTGCCGTCAAGGATCTCGCCGCCGCCTTCGACGACGACCTCGGCCGCAGCCGCGGCGCGCAACTGCTCGTCGCCATGGAGCTGCCGCTCACCTACGTGCTGGCCGACATGGAAGCCGTCGGCATCGGCGCCGACACCGACGCCCTGGAGCAGCTGCAGGCCGAGCTCGGCGCCGGGGTCAAGGACGTCGCCGCACAGGCCCACCAGGTCGTCGGCCGCGAGTTCAACCTCGGCTCGCCCAAGCAGCTGCAGGAGATCCTGTTCGACCAGTTCCAGCTGCCGAAGACCAAGCGGATCAAGTCCGGCTACACCACCGACGCCGACTCGCTGGCCGACCTCTACGTCAAGACCGAACACCCCGTGCTCGAGCTGCTGCTGCGCCACCGGGAGGTGGCCCGGCTCAAGTCGGTGGTGGACGGGCTGCTGCCGCTCATCGACGACCACGGCCGCATCCACACCACGTTCAACCAGACGATCGCCGCCACCGGTCGGTTGAGCTCCACCGACCCCAATCTGCAGAACATCCCGGTCCGCACCGCGGAGGGCCGGCGCATCCGCGAGACCTTCGTCGTCGGCGAGGGCTACGAGTCGCTGATGACCGCCGACTACAGCCAGATCGAGATGCGGATCATGGCGCACCTGTCGCAGGACGCCGGGCTCATCGAGGCCTTCACCACGGGGGAGGACCTGCACACCTTCGTCGCCTCCCGCGCGTTCGACATCTCCACCGACGACGTCGACCCGGAGATGCGCCGGCGCATCAAGGCGATGAGCTACGGGCTGGCCTACGGGCTGTCCGCCTTCGGGCTGTCCCGGCAGCTCAAGATCACCCCGGACGAGGCCCGCGGGCAGATGGACGCCTACTTCACCCGCTTCGGGGGCGTGCGCGACTACCTGCACTCCGTCGTCGAGGACGCCCGGCAGACCGGGTACACCGAGACGATCATGGGCCGGCGCCGGTACCTGGCCAACCTCACCAGCGACAACCGCAACCTGCGCGAGATGGCCGAGCGCGCCGCCTTGAACGCGCCCATCCAGGGCAGCGCCGCCGACATCATCAAGGTCGCCATGCTCGGCGTCCACCGCGGCCTCGCCGAGGCCGGCCTGCGCTCGCGGCTGTTGCTGCAGGTCCACGACGAGCTCGTGCTCGAGATCGCCCCGGGCGAGCGCGACACCGTCGAACAGCTCGTCCGCGACCAGATGGGCAACGCCTACGCCCTCGACGTCCCCATGGACGTCTCCGTCGGCCTGGGCCGGACCTGGCACGACGCGGCGCACTGATCTCTTGCCGGGCCTATCGGGCTTCGGCTCGCGGGCCCGGGGCTGCTCGGATCCAAGCCTCGTCGCCCGGGGCTCCTCGGCTTGATCCTGCGCCTGACCCCGGCGGCCGCTGTGATTCAACCTCAGGCCGTCGGCGTCGCTTGCTAGCGTCGAACCGGTGTGGAGGGCATCCCGGCGCCGCGGCCCCGCACTCGTCGCGGCCGCACTCGTGGCTGTCACCGTGCTGGGTTCCTGCACCGGGTCGAGCCAGCACGACAACAAGCACAGCGCGTGTCGCAACGGCTGCCGCGGCGTGCTCGACAAGGCCGCCTACGACATCCGGGTGCCGGCGAACTGGAACGGCACGCTGCTGCTCTACTCCCACGGCTACCGCGCCGACCAGGGCAACGGCCCGGGCACCGCGCCCCTGACGGCCGGTGACCCCGGCACCGGCACCGGCGGCCCGACGGCCGCCCTGCTGGCCGAGGGGTACGCCCTCGCCGGCTCGGCCTACGCCACGGCCGGCTGGGCGGTCAGCGGCGCCGTGCGTGACGCCGACCGGCTCTACCACCGCTTCGTGCAGCAGGTGGGCAAGCCCAAGCGCGTCTACGCGTGGGGGACATCGATGGGCGGCCTGGTCACCGAGCTGGTGGCCGAGCGCTACGGCTGGGTCACCGGCGCGGCACCCACGTGCGGCGTGGTGGCCGGCCCGACGGCGAACGCCGACAACATGCTGGAAGCCGTCGTCGCCACGCAGGCCCTGTTCGGTGTCCGGTTGACCGGCGCCACCGCCGTGGCCACGGTGCAGCGCACGGTCGTGCAGGCCGCACAGGACACGCAGGGCGACGGGCCGGCCAAGCTGCTCTACCTCTCGGCGCTGCTCGGGCTGGCCGACCAGGCCCGCGGCAGCACCGGGAACCTGGCCACCGATCCGGTCCAGGTCGCAGCGCTCAACCTCGCCGCCTACGTCGACTTCGCGCTCGGCCTGCTGCCCGAGCTCACCCGGCGCTTCGGCGGCAGCCCCGCCGAGGCGGTCGGCCCCGACGCGCGGTCGGCGTTGAGCGCCGCGCAGCGGGCCGCCGTCCTCGACCGGCACGGCAACCCGGACGCCTACGCGGCCACGGTGCGGCAGGCCCCGACGGGGCCGGTGGACGCGCGCGCGCGCCGGGCCTTCATCGCGTCGGGCAACCCCACCGGCCGGCTGCGGGTCCCGACGATCACGCTGCACACCGTGGCCGACCCGTACGCCCTCGCCAGCAACGAGACCGTGCTGCGCGCGCGGGTGGCCGCCGCGGGCCGGCTCGACCGGCTGGCCCAGTTCTACGTCGCCCCGCCCGCGTCGTCGGGCCCGGCGCCCTACGGGGTCGGGCACTGCGCGTTCAGCGTCGGCCAGACGGTGGCGCTGCTGGACACCCTCGACCGCTGGGTGCGTTCGGGCCACCGGCCGTCGGCGGCCTCGGTGGTCGGCGAGCTGCGCCCGGCGCTCGCCGCCCACTTCACCGCGCCCCGCTTCCCCACCGACGCCCGCTGACAGGGACGCCCGCTCAGCCCTTCGCCCGGTGCCTGACGTCGCGCACCTGCAGTGAGTTCGCGAGGCGCACGACCTCGGCGCGCGACAGGCCGGCCTTGCCCGGCACCTGGATGTTGAGCTGGACGCTCGTGCTCCAGGCGATCGTGACCACCCACCCGCCGTTGCTGGCGGAGTCCGGGTCGATGCGGGCCGGCCGCCGGGCCAGGGTCAACGGCAGCGGGTGCTGGTCGGTGCGCTCGCCGACGAGCAGGGCGAGCTTGCCCACGAAGTACGACGGGTCGCGATCGGTGCCCTTGGGCCCGTAGACGGTGCTCGTCTGCCCGTAGCCGATATAGCGCCAGCCCGCCGGCGCCAGGGTCACGGCCAGCGGCGCCTTGGCCGGCGTCGGGGCGGCGATGACGAGATGGCCACGGTCGGACTTCGGGACGAACGCGGAGTCGCGGGCGGTGGGCGTGACGGGGGTGGCGGGTCCCCAGGACAGTTCCGGGGAGCGCGAGACGCCCCGTGCGGGCGCGCCGGCGCTCGGGCGCCCGGCCGGCCCGGCGCCCGGCGCGATCATCAGCAGCAGGGCCACCAGGCCGAGGACCACGACCACCCCGGACGTCGCGCCGAGGGCGTTGCGGCGCCGGCGCCGGTGCCGCTCGGCCAGCTCCCGCACCGCCACCAGCAGCCGGTCGACGTCCGGGTCGGTCTCGGCGCGGTCGGCGCGCCGGCGCAGCATGGCCTGCATCTCGGTAGTCACGAGCTGACCTCCAGTCGTTCCCGTTCACGATCGAGTCGCAAGGTGGCCAGTCCGCGCGAGCACGCGGAACGCACCGTGCCCTCGGCGCACCCGAGCACCTGCGCGGCGTGGGCGTAGTCGAGCCCCTCCAGGAAGTGCAGGACGAGCGCGGCCTGCTGGCGCCGGGGCAGGCGTCGCAGCCGCTGTTCGAGGTCCTCGCGCACGGCCAGCGTCTCGCCGTGATCGGTGCCGTCCGGGTCGGCGCGCTCGAACACACCCGCGTCCGAGGCGATGATCGAGCGCGTGCTCCACCGGCGCCGCCACGACACGAACTCGTTGGTCACCATGCGCATGAGGTACGCCGCCGGACGGTCGGCCGTGCCGATCCGGTCCCAGCGCGCGTAGGCGCGGGCCAGCACCTCCTGCACGAGGTCGCGGGCCTGTTCCGGCTCGCCGCACAGTGCGGTCGCGTAGCGCAGCAGGGCGGGCAGCTCGTCGCGCACGACCCGTTCGAAGGGGTGCTCCACACCCAGTCGACGCACAGGTCACCCGGTTCGTTGCGTGCCGAGCGAAATCGGCCGCGCCCGCCCCGCCCGCGCGGCCGCGCGGCGCACGTACCGGGCGGCCCGGTGCTGGATAGGTGCGGCCCGGTGGTGCAGGATGCAGCCATGCGCACCCGAGCCGGCGGGATGGCAGCGACGTTGCTTGCCCTGTCATTGACCCTGAGCGCGTGCGGATCCGACACCACCGGGCTGTCGGGGCGGGAGCAGACCGTGCGCGACACCTCCAGCGACGTGTCGTTCCACCAGTGCGGCGGCACGTGTGCCGGTGAGCTCGCCGGCGCCAAGTACGCCATCAAGCTGCCGAAGAAGTGGAACGGCACGCTGCTGCTGTACTCGCACGGCTACCGCTTCGCCCAGCCCGGTCCGCCCGACTTCACACCCGTGCGCACCTCGGCCCAGGTGACCTCCACCGACAGCGACGGCACCGGCTCGGACGCGCTGAGCCAGCGGCTGCTCGCCGACGGCTACGCCCTGGCCGGCTCCGGTTACCGGTCCAACGGCTGGGCCGTGGCCGACGGCGTCTCGGCGGGGGAGGCGGTGTACAAGAAGTTCGTCGCCACGGTCGGCAGACCCAAGCGCACCTACGTGTGGGGCGACTCGCTGGGCGGGTTGATCACCGAGATCCTCGCCGAGAAGGACAGCTCCTTCGTCGACGGGGCCGCGCCGATGTGCGGGGCGGTGGCCGGGCCCAACCTCAACCTGGACGTCGCGCTCGACGTCGCGTTCGCGCTGAAGACGCTCATCGATCCCGCGCTGCAGCTCACCGGGTTCACCAGCGCCGACGAGGCCAACGCGCAGTGGAAGCAGGCCGCGGTCGCGGTGCAGAAGGCGGCGGCGGACACCAAGGGTGGCGGCACCGCGAAGGTGCTGTTCATCGGTGCCCTCGTCGGCGCCCCGCAGAAGACGGCCACCTACGACGGGCACGACATCGTCTCGCAGGTCAAGGCCACGGTGGAGTCGCTGCTCACCGCCCTCGCGTACGGCACCCTCGGGCGCTACGACGTCGAGCAGCGGGCGAAGGGCAATCCCTCGAGCAACGCCGGCGTCGATTACGCCCTGCGCATCAGTACCGCCGAGAGCGCACTCGTGACGCAGGTCGGCGGCAAGCCGACCACCTACGAGGCGCAGCTGGCCGCGGCTCCGCGGACCACCGCCGACCAGTCGGCCCGCGCCGCCTTCGAGAAGCTCGGCGACACCACCGGCGCGATCAAGGTGCCCACCGTCACGATGCACACCGAGGACGACCCGCTCGTGCTCGTGTCCAACGAGTCGATCCTCGCCCAGCGGGTCGAGAAACATGCCGCCAACGGCAGGTTCGCGCAGCTCTACATCGCGCCGCCGGCCACCTACCCCGAGACCACGGGCGCGCCCTACGGCGCCGGGCACTGCGTCTTCTCCGACCAGCAGCGGGAAGGCCTGATCAAGACCCTCGACACGTGGGTGCGCAGCGGCGTCTACCCGGTGGCCGCCGGGCTGGGCAAGGTCATCGGTCCCGGCCTCGACGCCACGTTCACCCCGCTGCCCTGGCCCACCCAGGGCGACTGACGGATGGATGTCCGGGCGTTCGTCGACGGCATCGACGCGCTGTTCGAAGGTCCGGTCGAAGAGGGTCGCCCGCGCGACCCGCGCTTCGCGGCCGTGGCCGCCGACGTCACCGGGTTCTGCACGCCGGCGGAATTGGCGGTCCTGAACCTCGCGGCACGTCGGCTGCCGGAGGGCGAGTCCTACCTCGAGGTCGGCACCTTCAAGGGACGCTCGTTGTGCGGAGTGCTCATCGACGCGCCCGCCCGCGACTACGTCGCCGTGGAGAACTTCTCCGAGTTCGGCATGCACACCCCCCAGGCGCGGCGTGAGCTCGCCGACGCGGTCGAGCGGCACGCCGGTGACCAGCCGTTCCGGCTCGTCGACGGTGACGCCTTCGAGGTCCTCACCGACGCCGAACGCGCCGGGGCCAACGTCGGCGCGTACTTCTATGACGGTGCGCACACCGGGCTCGCTCACTATCTCGCGCTCGGTGTCGCCGAACCGATCCTGGCCGACGAGGCCGTAGTCCTCGTCGACGACGCGACCTGGCCGATGGTGGCGGCGGCTACGCGCCGCTATGTGCAGCGCCATCCTGGCTGGTCGGTGGTGCGCGACATCCGCGCCGAGTCCGATCACGACGATCGCTGGGCCAACGGGTTGATGATCCTTCGGTACCGCCGCCCGGCCGGTCAACCGCGGCACCTGCCGCGCGACGTGGTCTGGCGCCGGGTGTGGCAGGTCCGGGTGCGCGGGCCGCTCACCGTACTCATCTGGCACGCGCTGGGCCGCTTCCCCCAACTGGTGCCACTGGCCAAGCGGCTGGTGCGCAAGGGGCCGCGTCAGGTGGCCGGGGTCAGCTCCCCGCGCTGAGCGGCATCGTCCGGGTGGCCGGCCGGCAACTCCACCCGGTCATCGCGCCGGCCAACAACGCGGTCCCCACCGTCACCGTGGCGAGTATCGCCATGGCGCTGGCGTGCAAGAACGCGATGACGCACAGTGCCTCGGCGGCCACCATCACCCACAGGACGCGCGAGGGGCCGCGGTCCTGCGTGGCCACCGAGGCCAGCAGGACGAGGTAACAGATCGCCCAGCCGGCGCCGAGCAGTGCGAACAGCGGGGCCAGGCGCGCCGCGGCCACCGGGTCGGCGTCGCCGGAGACCACCTGCAGGACCGGCCGGCCCAGGGCGAGAGCGCCCGCGAGCACGAGCACGCCCACGGCGGCGTCGGCGATGACGCCCCGCATCAGCAGCGTGCGCCGCCGGTCGCTCCGCGCGAGTCGGGCGAAGATCAACTGCGGGACGAACTGCGCGGCCCAGAGCCCGGCCTTGGCGAACAGCGCGCCGAGCGCGTACACGCCGGACTCGGCGGCGGACAGGTAGTGGCGGGCCAGCAACAGGTCCATGTTCATCACGACGCTGATGCCGGCCAGGTCGAGCGTGGCGCGGGCGATGTCACGGGCGAAGGTTCGCTCGCCGGGCAGGCCGGCCGTCCAGGTGCGCAGCCCGGTCAGTGGCACGCAGCACCCGACGGCGAGCGCCGTGCTCACGGCGAGCGCGACCATGACACCGGTGACCCCGGCGTGCAGCGCACAGGCCACGGCGATACCGGCGAAGCGCAGGGCGGCGAGGACCACCTGCCCGATCGCGAAGCGCACCAGGCGGGTACGCGCGAGCAGCGTCCCCAGCTGGGCCGAGTTCAGCATGTAGGGCGCCACGCTGACCCCGACGGCCATCACGGCGGCCACGGGGACGTCCAGGAAGGCGCTGAGCAGTGGCGACAGGGCGCACACCGTCAGGGCGATGCCGACGCCGAGCACCACGGCGTAGCGCAGCGACGTGCGATCGTGTTCGTGTTCGCCGAGGTCGGACTGGGCCGCCCGGCGGGCGATCACGTACTGCATGCCCGTGGCCGGCACGGTGGCCACGAGCCCGATGGCCAGCAGTGCGGCCAGGGCGCCGAAGCGGGCGCCGCTGTAGTAGTGCGCCAGGGCGACCGTGATCGCCGCGCCCAGCAGGTTGCCCCCCGCCGCCGACGCGGCCACCGCGACCCCGCTGCCGATCACGTCGGACCGCCCGCCCGCCCGCGCATGCCCCGCGGCCGGCGCCGCTGGCGACAGATCGATCGGTTCGGTCATCAGGCGGATGGGCTCCAGCGTCTCGCCCGCGGTCCGGGCGGTCGGCGCTCACGATAGCCGGGCCGACGCGGCGCCCCGGGTCAGCGCGGCGCGAGAACCGACGCCGGCTCGAGCGGCACCTCTCCTTCGGCCCCCGACCGGTGCGCGAGCCGGATCCGGCCGGAGGACAGCAGCAGCGAGACGGCGACGATGGCCAGACCGACCACGGTCAGCAGGCCGACGGGCGTGCCGAGCAGCGGCCAGGCCGCGAGGGCGGTCACGGCGGGCACGGGGAACAGCAGGGTGGTGGCACGGGTGGCGCCGCGGCGGCGGATCAGGGCGAACAACAGCAGCGGAGCGCCCACGCCGGCGACCAGGGCCAGCCACGCGAAGGTGACGAGCGCGTGGGCCGTGAGCGGGATCGCGAGGCTCGCCTGCGTGGGCGCCCACACCGCGAGCACCGCGAACCCGGCGGCGATCTCCACGGCGGCGACCGCCGTCGGTCCGGCCGAGGGGCGCAGGCGCGACTGCAAGGTCGACCCCGCCGCCAGCCCGGCCAGCCCGAGCAGGCCCCACAGCAGGCAGGCGGTGTTCGGCGGGCGCCCCACCCGGTCGGCCAGCGTGACCAGCACGCCGACCGCCCCTAGCCCCACGCCGAGCCACTGCGCGGGACGCAGCCGCTCCCAGCCGGCCAGGGCGCCTATCGCCGCGACCACGATGGGCGACGAGCAGGCGATGAGCGACGTCGTACCGGCCGGCAGCCCGTCGGCCATTGCGCTGTAGAGCGCCCCGAACTGCACGGCGAACAGCGGCACACCCACGCCGACCAGGTGCAGGGCCTCGCGCCGACCGGGCCAGCGTTCGTGCCGCGCGACGGCGATCCCGGTGAGCACCGCGGCAGCCACGCCGAAGCGCCACAGCGTGACCGTGAGCGGCGCCGTGACCTGGGTGGCGAGTGACCCGACCAGGTACCCGCTGCTCCACACCAGCACGAACGCCGGAGCGAGCAGCACCTGTAACGACTTCATACATTACAACGTGGCACCCCCGCGTGTAATGCGTCAAGCCGTTACGATGTGGTGGTGACGACTTTCCGCAGCGGCAACGGCGCGCGTTGGCTCGATCTGCTGCAGACCCTCGAGGGCCGTTACCGCTCGGTGCAGCGCGACCAGGTCGCCACGCCGGCGGCGGTGCGGGCGTGGCTGCGGGCCAACGGTCTCGAGCCCACGGGCGGGGTGACGGGCGCCGACGTCGAGGCCGTGGGAACGGTCCGGGAGGCGCTGCACCGGCTGGCGGTCGCAGCGGTGCGGCGCACGGCACCGGCTCGGGCCGACGTCCGCACGCTGGACGAGGCGTTGCGCGCGGATCCGGGCCTGCGGCTGAGCGCCGGCCCCGACGGCGTGCGGGTGCGCCGGCCGGCATCGGTGGCCGAGGCGCTGGGCCGGATGGCGCGCGAGGCCGCCGGTGACCTCGCCGAGGGCGGCCGGGGGCAGCTGCGCGCCTGCGGCGACGACACCTGCTCGGGCATCTTCCTGGACCTGACCGGGCGGCGGCTCTGGTGTTCCGACCAGCGGTGCGGCAATCGGATGCGGGTGCGGGCCCATCGCGCGCGGGCCGAGCAGGGCTGAGCGCGCGGGTCCGTGTCACAGCCGGGAGCGTCATCTCGTCTCCTGTTCGAGGACACAAGCACACAGGAGGTCAGGACGATGCGGATATTCGTAGCTGGTGGAACCGGGGTCATCGGGCAGCGGCTGCTGCCGATGCTCGTCGCCCGCGGGCACGAGGTGACGGCGACGACGACGGGGGCGGGCAAGCTCGGCCTGCTCGAACGGGCCGGCGCCACCGGCGTCGTGATGGACGGCCTGGACGCCGCTTCGGTGGGCGAGGCCGTGGCCGCCGCTCGACCGGAGGTGATCGTGAACCAGATGACCGCGATCGCCCCTACGCACGCCGGCAAGATCGACGTGAAGCACATGGACAGGTGGTTCGCCGGCACCAACCGGCTGCGCACGGAGGGCACCGACCACCTGCTGGCCGCCGCCGAGGCCGCGGGCGTGGAGCACGTCGTCGCGCAGGGTTACGCGAACTGGAACGGGCAGCGCAGCGGCGGGTGGGTGAAGACCGAGCAGGACCCGTTGGACATGCTCGAGGGCACGGCGGCGCACGGCAACGCGGTGGCGATCCGCCACCTCGAGCAGGCGGTGCTCGAGGCCGGTGGGGCGGTGCTGCGCTACGGCGGGTTCTACGGACCGGGCGCCACCGACGACCAGGTCGAACTCGTCCGCAAACGGCAGTTCCCCCTCGTCGGCGGCGGGCCGGGCTACAGCTCGTGGGTGCATCTCGACGATGCGGCGAGCGCTACCGTGCTGGCCGTGGAGCAACGCGCGAAGGGCGTGTTCAACATCGTCGACGACGAACCGGCGCCGGCCAGCGAGTGGCTGCCCCACCTGGCCGCGTGCGCGGGTGCGAAGAAGCCGATGAGCGTGCCGAAGTGGCTGGCCCGGCTGCTGGCCGGACAGGTCGCAGTGGTGATGATGACCGAGGGCCGCGGGTTCTCCAACGCGAAGGCCAAGGAGCAGCTGGGCTGGCAGCTGCGCTACCCGTCGTGGCGCAAGGGGTTCGAAGAAGGGCTCTCGTGAATCGCACCGAGGAGTTCGAGCAGCTGCGACCGCTGCTGTTCGCGATCGCCTACCGGATGCTGGGCAGCGTCGCCGAGGCCGAGGACGCGGTGCAGGACACCTGGCTGCGCTTCGCGTCCGCGGCGACGATCCCCCGCTCCACCAAGGCCTACCTGTCCGCCGTGGTCACCCGGATCTCGATCGACGTGCTGCGCTCGGCGCGGGTGCGCCGGGAGCGCTATGTCGGGCCGTGGTTCCCGGAGCCGCTGCTCGCCGACCCGTACGAGGACCCGGCGCGATCGGCCGAGCTGGCCGACTCGGTGTCGACGGCCGCGCTCGTGCTGCTCGAGCGGCTCAGCCCGCTGGAGCGGGCGGTGTTCGTGCTGCGGGAGGTGTTCGCGTTCGACTTCCCCGAGATCGCGGAGACGGTGGGCCGCTCGCAGGACGCCTGCCGCCAGCTCGCGGTGCGCGCCCGCCGGCACATGGACGAAGGGCGACCGCGCTTCGCCGCCGACCGCGCGAAGCGTGACGAGCTCGCCAACCGCTTCTTCGACGCGCTGCGCGCGGGTGCGGTCGAGCAGCTGCGTGACCTGCTCGCCGCCGACGTGCAGGTCATGTGGGACTCCGGCGGCAACGCCCCGCAGTGGCCGCGCCCCGTCGTCGGCGCGCTCAACGTGGCCCGCGTGCTGGTCGCGGCCGTCGAGCGGTTCACCCGCATCGAGGTCGGTTTCGAGCGGCAGGAGATGAACGGCCAACCCGGCGCGATCCTGCGCGACCGCGACGGCAGGATCCTGTGCGCGATGACCCTCGACGTGCTCGACGGGCAGGTCCAGGCCATCCGCTCCGTCGTCAACGGCGACAAGCTCGGGCACCTCGGCCCGGTCGCCGATGCCAACGCCGTGCTGCGGGAGGCGAACCGGCCGCGGTGAGCCTGCGCGTCAAAACCGAAGAGCGCGGCGACGAGGAGTTGAGTTGCGGGTTGTGTTCGCGTTGCCGACTCGCCTTGCGTTCGACGCAGGAAGGTCTTTTCCTGATTCGCAGATATAGCTGCGATCGCGGGTCATTCGCGGGCCGGTTTTGTCAGACCCTGCTGGTTGACTGCTTCTTATGAGGGTCGATCTGGTGAAGGTGCCGCAGCGGCATCGGATCGATCTGCTCGATGACATCCGTAGGCAGCGCGCGCAACTGGACGCTTACGAGGCGGCGTTGCTGTCGGCGATGGCTGCCGATCCGGATCCGTATCCGGGTGACCCGTTCGAGGACCCCGAGAAGGAGTGGGTGCGGGAGGAGGTCGCGTGCGTGCTGCGGGTCGCGCCGGTCACGGCTGGGGCGAAGCTGCACGCCGCGACCCGGCTGGTGGAACGCTTCCCGGCGATGTTGGAAGCGATGTGGCGCGGGGACGTGCCCGGCTACTACGCCACCCGACTGGTGGATCTGACCGAGGAGCTGCCGGCGAAGGCGGCGGCCAAGGTCGCGGAACGGGTCCTGCCCCGTGCGGCGCAGCAAACGGTGAGCCAGTTCAGCGCCGCAGTCCGCCGCGCGGTCCTCGCCGTCGACCCCCGCAGCGCGGAAGAGAAGCATCAGCGGGCGCGCCAGGACCGCCGCGTGTACTTCGGCCCACCGTCGGCAGAGGGCATGTGCGAGCAGTGGGCGCTGCTGCCGGCCGACCAGTCCGCCGAACTGCGGGCCAAGGTCTACGCCCTGGCCGACAGCTGGGAAGGCGACGGCCGCACGCTCGATCAGCGCCGCGCCGACGCCCTCTGCGTCCTCGGCGGTGGCACCGGCACGGCCCCGAAAGCCATCAACGTGACCGTCGCCCTGTCCACGCTGCTCGGCGTGGACGATCAACCCGCGGAATTGGACGGCGAGCCCGTCGCCGCCGGCATCGCCCGCGCCCTGGCCTTCGACCCCGGCAGCCGCTGGCGGCGCCTACTGATCGATGACGGCGGCCGCCTCGTCGACGTCTCCAGCCCCACCTACCGCCCACCGGCACCGCTGCAACGCTTCGTCGAACTACGCGACAGGACCTGCCAGTTCCCCGGCTGTCGGCGTAAGGCCGTCTACTGCGAGAAGGACCATGTCATCCGGTGGTCCGACGGTGGGCCGACCAGCGCCGCGAACCTGCACTGCCTGTGCAAACGCCACCACATCCTCAAGCACCAAACCCGCTGGCGCCTACAACGCCGCCCCGACGGCACCACCGAATGGACCACCCCGACCAAGCACCGCTACGAAAGACCACCACCCGACCCACCGCCGCACTGATCGGCAGCGAGTTCAACCCTCGGCCGTGAACCCGACGCCGCCGATCGGGGTGAGGTCGAAGCGGGTGGGGGCACCGGCGCACAGGGCCATGACGTCGGCGGGGCGCGGTCCCTCTCCACTGGGCGTTGCGGCCAGCGCGGCCTCGGCGGCCGCCTCGCTGGCCCACAGCTCCTGCACCCACACCTCGTCAGGGTGGGCCGAGTTGCGGGCGACGATCCACGAGACACAGCTGGGGGTGTCGCGCAGGCCGTCGGCCACGCGTACCAGCAGCGCGGCGAGCTCGTCGGCGGCGCCGGGTCGGGCCGGGAAGCGCATTGATCGGGCATGCATGACCGGACGGTAACCGGCCCCTGGGACAACGCATCTAGGGTGTGGCCCGGGGGGCGAGCGGACGGAGTGCGGGTGAGCGACGAGGGCATCGCCGCCACCGCACTCGACCCCAGGGTCCGGCGCGGGCTCGCCGGTGCCCTGCTGGCGCTGCTGGCGGCGGTCGTGCTGCTGAACTCGTTCGGCCGGACACCGATCGACATCAAGCCCGAGGTCTACCTGGCGCCGTGGCGCAGCGCGGCGTCCTACCTGTCCTCGTGGCAGGCCGACCCGCAGCTGGGGTTTCCCAGCTTCAACGTCGGCCTGGCGCCGGTGGCCGCGCTCGTCGGCATCCTCCAGCTGTTCGGCGTGAGCGCGGGGGTCAGCGCGCAGCTGCTGCGCGGCCTGCTGGCGGCGGTGACGGCCTGGGGAACGGCCCGGCTGTACCGCTCGGTGGTCGACGAGCGTGACGACGTGGGCGCGCTCGGCGCCGCGGTGGTGGCGGTGGCCAACCCGTACACCCTGGTGGCCGGCTCCACCCTCGCGATCTCGCTGCCGCTCGCCCTGTTGCCGTGGCAGCTGCTGGCCGTGGTGTGGGCCGTGCGCCGCGGCGGGTGGCGCTTCCCGGCGGCGTTCGCGGTCAGCGTGTTCGCGATGTCCGGCGCGAACGCCGGCGTGGTGCCCGTCCTGCAGGGCCTGGCCGTGCCGGTCACCGCGTTCTGGATCGCCCACCACGAACGCCTCAGCGTGCGGCGCGCGCTCGCCGCACTGGCGCGCTGCCTCGTGCTGGCGCTGCTCGTCTCGCTGTACTGGATCGTGCCGGCGCTGTCGGCCACGTCGGCCGGCACCACGGTGCTGTCGAACTCCGAGTCGCTCGACGGCATCGCGAACGTCAGCTCGTTCGCCGAGGTGCTGCGCGGGCTCGGGTTGTGGCCGATGTACGGCTCGGGCCCGGACGGGCCGTGGCAGCCGCAGTTCACCGCTTACCTCGACAACCCGGTGGTGCTGACCGCGAGCTTCGCCGTGCCCGTGCTGCTGGCCCTCGCGGTCGCCGTCACGCGCGGCGGCGCGTACCGCCGGTTCGCCCTGTGGCTCGTCGTGCCCGCCGTGGTCGTGATGGTGGGCCTGAACCCGGTGACGTCGCCGACGCCGTTCGGCCGGGCGCTGCGCTACGTCTTCGTGCACTCGCCGGCGACCGGCGCGTTCCGCACCACCAACAAGATCGGCGCGATGTTCGTGATGGGCCTGGCGCTGCTCATGGGCGCGGGGATCGCGACGGCCCTGCGCCGCTCCCGCACCGAACGCCGGCCCTGGTACGCCGCCGCGCTGGCACTGGTGCTCGCCGCAGGTATCGCGCCGGCGTTCACCGGCAACCTCTACACCTCCTTCGTCGACGTGCCCTCGTACTGGCGGCAGGCGGCGACGAAGCTGAACAGCGGCAGCAGCGAGCGGGTGTGGTTCGTGCCCGGCGAGGTGCAGTCGCACTACCGCTGGTCCGATCCGCGACCGGACGACCTGTCGCTGTCGCTGCTCGACCGTCCCTCGCTGGTGCGCACCGTCATCCCCGTCACCGGGACCGGGGCGGCCAATCTGCTCGCCGCCGTGGACACCGGGCTGCAGGAGGGCACCCTGGCGCCGGGCACGCTGTCCACCGCGGCCCGGGTGCTCGGCGTGAACACGCTGCTGCTGCGCAACGACCAGGTGTGGGAGGACGACGGCGGCGCCCGGCCGGCGGTGCTCCAGAACGTGATCAACGACGATCCGGGGCTGCGGGCCGTGCGCAACTACGGCCAACCCGGCCAGTACACGACGCCCGACGACGTCGACCTCACGCCGAGCGAGTCGGCGCTGCCGCCGCTGCAGCAGTGGGCCGTGAGCGACCCCCAGCCGGTGATCGGTGCGCAACCCGCCGACCGGACGCTGCTGGTGTCCGGCGACGGCTACGCGCTCGACGAGCTCGGCGCGGCCGGCCTGGAGGACGGGACGGCACCGATCCGCTATCTCGGCGACGTGCGCGACGACGGCGTGACGGCCTTCCGCGCGGCGGTGGCCGGCGGCGGGCCGATCGTGCTCACCGACACCAACCGGCGGCGCACCACGTCCGCGACCGAGCTGACCGACGGCCAGGGCCCGCTGCTGCCCGCGTCCGCCGATCCCGGCGACACCCGCTCCCTCGGGTCGGCCCGCGACCAGACCGTGCTCACCGACCTGGGCGGCTCGGTGACCGCGTCGCAGGACGGCTCGGTGTTCGGCCCGCTGCCCTACGCCGCCCCGGAGAACGCGTTCGACGGCGACCCGGCGACGTCGTGGCAGTTCGGCGACTTCGGCACCGGCAAGGGCGCCTCGCTCACCGCACGGTTCACCGAGCGGGACGTGCCGTCGGTGACCGTGCACACCGACCCGGGGAACGCGCACATCACCCGGCTGCGCCTGACCCTGGGCCGCGGTCCGCACCGTGTCGCCCGCACCGTGCCGGTGGACGCCACGGGTCTCGCGCACTGGACGCCCCCGGCCGGTACCCGCGCCGACTCGTTCACGCTGCGGGTCGGCGCGCTCGGCGGCACGGGGTTCAACCGGCAGTCGCTGTCGGCCGTCGACATCCCTGGCCTGCGGATCACCCGGGTGGCGAGCCTGCCGCGCACCCTCGACGCGCTGACCGACCGCACCGGCGTCGGCCTGCTCGACCGCACGCCGATCGACCTCACCTTCGCGAGGGTCATCGGCAACGTGCTCGGCGACGACGACGACGAGGAGTCGCAGCTCCAGCGCGACTTCCGGCTGCCCGTGGGCCGCGACTACCGCGTGTCCGGCAGCGTGCTCGTGCGCGGGCGGGTCCCGGACGCCACGCTCGACCGGCTCGCCGGCGCCGCCCCGGGCGTGCGGGTCACCGGCACCTCGCGGCTGTTCGACAACCCCGACTTCCGCGCCTCCTACGCGCTCGACGGCAATCCGGACACCGCCTGGACGCCGGGCATCCCGGCCACCGGCGACGCGATCACCGTGCACGCGCCGGCCCGGCCGGTCTCGCAGATCACCCTCGACCAGACGGTCGCGCCGGGCACCGTGCCCAACGCGGCGAGCCGGGTGGACGTGCTGCTCGACGGAAAGGTGGTGCGCCGTGGGGTGCGCGCCGACGTCGGCACCACCACCATCCGGGTCCCGCGCCAACGTGCGAGCACGTTGACCCTGCGCATCGCCGAGACCCTGAGCACCCGGCGCGACGCGCCGGTCCACATCACCGAGATCGGTTTCGGCGGCGCGCAGGTGCACGACGACCCGGCCCGGGCGGCGCGCGCCTGCGTCAGCGTCGGCACGCTGGACGGGCAGCCGCTGCGGGTGCACCCGGCGGCGCGGATGGCGACCGGCGCGCCGGTACCGGTCACGCCGTGCGGCACGCTCGCGCTGCCGGCCGGGCGGCATCGGCTGCGCGCGGCGGGCAGCACGTTCACCCCGAACCGGCTCAGCTTCGCCGACGAGCTCGTCGCCCCGGCGCGCCACGACGTCGCGCCCACCGTCCGGGTCACCGCCCGCAGCGCGACCGGCGCCACCGTGCGCGTGACCGGCGGGTACGGCGCCTACTGGCTCGGGCTCGGCCAGGCGCTGGACCCGCGGTGGAGCGCGCAGCTGGACGGCCACCCGCTCGGCGGCCCGCGACTGCTCGACGGTTGGCAGGCGGGGTGGGGCGTCGTGGCCGACGGCCGCGCGCACACCGTCTCGATCCGTTACGGGCCGCAGCGGGCGGCCGACGTCGCGCTCGGCGTCTCGGCGGTCGCGCTGCTCGGCTGCGGCGTGCTCGCCCTGGGCGCGGGCCGCTGGCTCCGTGGTCGCCGCCTGCGCCGGCCCGGGTGGGTGCGCCGGCCCGGGTGGGTGCACCGGCCCGCGTGGGCTCGCCGGGCCGAGCGGGTGCGCTCGTCGCGCCCGGCCCGGTCGCGCCCTCAGCTGGGCCCGGGCGCCTCGCTCGGCGTACGCCTGGTCGCGGCGGCGGCGGTGGCCTGGTTGTTCGGCGGCTGGCCGGCGCTGGCCACGGTGGCGGTGCTCGCCGGGTACGCGCGCCTGCGGCCGGTGACCGCGCGCGGGCTCGCGCTCGCTTCGGCCGTCGCCTTCGCCGTCGTCCCGGCGCTGTGGGGGCTGTTCCGGCCCGACGGCGTGCCGGCCGCCTCGCCCGCGGTGATCGTGGGCAACCCGTGGCCCGGGCGAGCAGCGCTGGTGGGGCTGGTCCTGCTGGTCGCCGCGGTGCTGCGCGACGACGACGGGCGGAGGTCGCCGGCATGACGACGGTCTCGGTGGTCGTGCCCACCCGCAACTCGATCCGCACGCTCGACGCCTGCTTGGCCTCGGTGCGGGCGCAGCGCGGGGTCGACGTCGAACTCGTCGTCGTCGACAACCACAGCAGCGACGGCACCCCTGACGTCGCGCGCCGGCACGCGCACCGGGTGCTCACCGCCGGTCCCGAGCGCAGCGCCCAGCGCAACGCGGGTGTGCGGGCGGGCACGGCGGAGTGGATCTGCTGGATCGACTCGGACATGGTGCTCCCGCCGCAGACCCTGCTCACCGCGTTGGACGTCGCCGCCGCGGAGGGCGTGCGTGCCGTCTCGGTGCCCGAGTTCAGTGTCGGGTCCGGCTTCTGGACGGCGTGCCGCGCGCTGGAACGCAGCTGCTACGTCGACGACGGCACCGCGCTGCACAACCCGCGGCTGCTGCGCCGCGACCTGTTCGACGAGCTCGGCGGGTTCAATGAGGACCTGGCCGGCCCGGAGGACGCCGACCTGCGGTTGCGGCTGGTCGGCCGCGGCGAGCGCCTCGGCTACGCGCCCCAGGTCCTCATCGAGCACGACGAGGGCCGGCTGACGCTGCGCGGGGTGTGGGCCAAGCGTGTCTACTACGGTCGCAGCCTGCCGGGCCTGGCGTCCGAGCACAGCCACTCGATGGTCCGGCAGGGCGTGCAGGTGCTGCAGGCCTACTGGCGCAACCGGCGGCGGCTGCTCCGCCATCCGGTCCTGACGGTCGGGGTCGTCGTCCTCAGAGTCGTCGACGCTGCGGGTTACCTGTACGGCTACCGCGCGGGGCGCCGCGATGGTTGAGCGGCATCTGGCCTGGGTGTCGCTGGCCGACCAGCGCCCCGGCCGCGAGCAGTACTGGCTGACCGCCATGCCCGGTACGCGCAGCACCGTGCTCGCCGGCCGCGCGCCGCTGCCGGTGCCGGGCCGGCGCATCGACCACGTCGAGGTCGCCTACCGGCGCCCGGTGCGTCGCTTCGTCGAGGCCGGCGCCGTGGCGTGGGTGCCCGGGCTGTCCGCGCTGCTGCCCGCCGACGCCGACTGGGTGGGCTCGCTGGAGTGCTGCTCGCTGGTCACCGGGCAGGTGGCCCGCGTCGTGCGCGACCGGCGACCGGCGCTGCGCCAGGCCGTGGTCACCTGGGAGAACGACCCGCGCCAGCCGCTGTACCGGTTGCCGCCCTTCCGGCAGGCGCTGCGCGACACGCTGGCCACCGCCGACCTGTTCCTGTGCATGGTCGGCAGCGCGGCCGACCACCTGCGGGTGCTGGGCGTGCCCTCGCGCCGGCTCGCGGTCGTGCGTCCGGGTGTCGACCTCGACCGGTTCCGTCCCGCCGCGCAGCCGGTGCCCGACCCGGTGATCGCGTTCGTGTCGCCGCTGGCCGCGAACAAGGGCATCGACCGGGTGCTCGAAGCCCTGCCGCTGGTGCGGCAGCGGGTGCCGCAGGCTCGCTTGCGGGTCATGGGCGACGGGCCGCTCGCCGGGTTGGTGCGCGCCGCCGCGGCCGACCCGGCGCGCGGCGTGGAGTACGCGGGATCGGGTGACGCCGGCGCTGTGGCCGGGTTCCTGCGGGGGGCCGCGGTGTTCGCCACCGCCCCTCGGGCCACCGTCAAGTGGTCCGAGCAGTTCGGCCTGGCCTACCTCGAGGCGCTGGCCAGTGGGCTGCCGATCGTCACCACGGCCACCGGCACCAACCAGGAGGCGGTGCCCGAAGGCAACCTGCGTGTCGTGGACACCGCGCCCGCGCTGGCCGACGCGCTGGTGCGGATGCTGCGCGAACCCGCGCGGCGCGCCGACGTCGGCCGGGCCAACCGGGCGTACGCCGAGGCCCACCACGACCTGCGGGTGCAGACGGCCCGGATGGCCGACGCCTTCGCCGCCGTGGAGGGTTGCTAGCGCTCGCCCGCGGCCGCTCGATTCACGGCCCGCAGCAGCACCGATTCCAGCGCTCGGACGGAGGCGGCCCAGGTGAACGAGCCGGCGTGCTCGCGCGCGGCCTTGCCCAGCAGCCGGGCGGTGGTGGGGTCGCCCAGCAACCGGCCGACGGCCTCGACGAACTCCGCCGGGGTGTCGACGAGCACGCCGGTCTCCCCGTCGACCACGGACTCGGTGGTGCCGCCGGCGCTGCGAAAGGCCACGGTGGGGGTGCCGTGGATGCCAGCCTCGACCACGACCAACCCCCAGCCCTCCTTGAGCGAGGGCAGCAGATGCAGCCAGGACGTCGCCAGCAGCCGCCGCTTGGTGGTCTCGTCGACCAGGCCGGTGAACCGGACGGCGTCGGCCACCCCACGCTCGCGCGCGTACCGCGCGAGGTCGGGCGCCCAGTACCCGCCGCCGGCGACGGTGAGGGTCAACCCGGGATAGCGGTCGCGCAGCGCGGCCACGGCGTCGATCGCGAGCTCGACGCGTTTGTGCGGCACCAGCCGGCCCAGCACCAGCAGGCTCGGCGCGTCGGTGCGCGCACCGTCACCGAGGTCGAACGGCACGCCGCCGTCGTGCAGTCCCGAGTAGCCGATGGTCACCCGGCGCGGGTCGACGCCGATCGCGCCGAGCTCGGCCCGGGTGGCCGCGGAGACGGTGAAGTACTCGCTGTGGCGGTAGACGCGGGGCGCGAGACCCGACTCCAGCCGCCAGCCGAGTCGCGCGCGCACCGGGCCGAACACCTCGGGCCACTGCTCGCGGTGCACGTGGTGGGTCACGTTCACCACCGGCAGGCCCAGCACCGGCGTCCAGAACGGCAACCCGTTCTGCACGTCGACGACGACGTCGAACTCGCCGCGGTGTTGGAACAGCCAGGACAGCACGCGCGGGTAGACGCCGAACCGGCCGCCGCGCCGGACGACGCGCACGCCGCGCCGCGTCTCGTCGGCCCGCGAGCCCGGATAGCGCGCCGCGCACGCCGTGACCTCGTGGCCGAGCGCGGCCAGTTCGGTGGACACCTGCTCGAGGAACACCTCGGCCCCGCCGGCCTCCGGATGGCCGGTGTCGCGCCAGCTCGCGAACGCGATGCGCAGGGTGCGCCGGAAGTTCTCGTCGGAGACCGACTGCACCCAAGACCTCCGTTGCCGGTTCCCCTCCCGACGCCGCGACGGTACCCGACGTACCTGCGCGCGGGTAGCGCCGCCGGCGCCCCTGCGTCGGTGCCCGATGGACGCCCTGTTCGTGACGGCCCGGTGGCGCGTGTGATCTGATGCCAGGGCCGCCCGGCCGGTCGGCACGAACGGGAGACGACGTGTCGATCCGCGCGACGGCGACCCTGCACCGGGGACACGCGTCGTGCGAGCTCGTCGAAGCCACCCTGTGACGGCGGCGCCGCCCTCGGGGGTACGCCGCTCGGTCGAGCTGGTGCGTGCGTTCCGCCGCGAGCAGACCGATCCCGCGCGCTTCTACGGGCTGCTGGCCCGCGACTCGGTGGCCCTGCTCGGCCGGCACGGGTCGCTGCGCGGGCGCACGCTGCTCGACGTCGGGGCCGGCCCGGCGCAGTACGCCGCCGCGTTCACCGCCGCCGGCGTCCGCTACCTGGCCGTCGACCACGACCGCCGGGTGGTCGCTCGTCTGAGCGGCACCGCCGCGGTGGGGGAGGCGCGCGCGCTCCCGGTGGCCGATGCCAGCCTCGACGTGGCCTTCTCCAGCAACGTCCTCGAGCACGTGTCGCAGCCGTGGGTCGCCGCCGACGAGATGGTGCGGGTGGTGCGCCCCGGCGGTCTGGTCGTCGTGTCGTACACGAACTGGCTCTCGCCGTGGGGTGGGCACGAAACCTCGCCGTGGCACTACCTGGGCGGGTTCGTGGCCGCCGACCGGTACGGCCGCCGCTACGGCCACCCGCCGAAGAACCGCTACGGCATCGAGCTGTTCCCGGTGTCGGTGCGCGACGGGCTGAGGTGGGCCCGCCGGCAGCCCCACGCGACGCTCGTGGAAGCGCGGCCGCGCTACCTGCCACGGTGGTGCCGGCCGTTGGTGCACGTGCGCGGGGTGCGCGAGGTGGTGACGTGGAACCTGTGGCTGGTGCTGCGCCGCCACTGATCTCCAGGCTGCGGGTTCGGCTCGGGGCCGTGGCGCTGGTGGCCTTCGCCTTCGTGCAGGCGCCGGGCCGGGTCGTCGGCGACACCAAGGCCGACCTGGTCATCGATCCCGCGCACTTCCTGGCCCGGGCGCTGCAGACCTGGAACGGCGTCCAGGGCTTCGGCCAGCTGGGCAACCAGACCTACGGCTACCTGTTCCCGATGGGCCCGTTCTTCCTTGTCGGCCACGAGGTCGGGTTGCCCGGCTGGTGGACGCAGCGCCTGTGGTGGGTGCTGCTGCTGCTCGTCGGCTACTACGGGACGCACCGGCTGGCCACCGCGCTGGGTGTCGGGACACCGGGCGCGCGCCTGGCCGGCGCGCTCGCGTACGCGCTGGCGCCGCGGGTGCTCACCGTGCTCGGCGGCATCTCGGTGGAGGCATGGCCCGGTGCGCTCGTGCCGTGGGCGTTGCTGCCGCTCGTCCTCGCCGAGCAGGGGCGCCTGACCCCGCGCCGCGCGGCGGCGCTGTCCGGCGCGGCCGCGCTGGCGATGGGGGCGGTGAACGCCGCCGCCACCGTGGCCGCGCTGGCCGTGCCGGCGTGCTACCTGCTCGCGGGCGTGGGCCAGCCGTTCGGCCGGCGCCTGTTCGGCTGGTGGCTGCTGTCCACCGCGCTGGCCTCGGCCTGGTGGCTGGGCCCGCTGCTCATCCTGAACCGCTACGGCTTCCCGTTCCTCGACTACATCGAGAACGCGCACATCACGACGTCGACCACGGGCGTGTTCGACACGCTGCGCGGCGCCGAGCATTGGGGGGGCTACCTGCTCAGCGGCGGCTACCCGCGCTGGCCCGCCGGGTTCGCGCTGTCCTACGAGCTGCTGGCGATCCTGTGCACCTGCCTGCTGGCCGGCGCGGGCCTGGCCGGTCTGTGCGGGCGCGACCTGCCCGGCGCGGCGCGCTGGCGCACGTGCGCGGTGGCGGGCCTCGTGGTGGTCTGCGCCGGGCACGCCGGCAGCCTGGGTGGCGCGGCGGCCGCCGGCGTCGACACGCTGCTCGACGGACCGCTGGCGGCGCTGCGCAACGTGCACAAGTTCGACCCGCTGCTGCGCCTGCCGCTGGCGCTCGGGCTCGCTGCACTGCTCGGCCGGCTGCTCGCCGCCGACCGCACGCCGCTGCGGGTCGACCGGCCCTGGGGCTGGCGGCGGCTGCGGGTGCGGCGGCTGCCCGCGCCCGCGGGGGTGGCGGCGGCGGTGGTGCTGTTCGCGCTGGCGGGCACGCTGCTGCCGGGCGTGCAGCAGGGCGAGGCGCCGCCGGGCGCGTCCCGGGGCGTGCCCGGCTACTGGCCGCGGGTGGCCGACTGGCTCGACGGGCACGCCGTCTCGGGGTCGGCGCTGCTGGTGCCGTCGAGCAACTTCGCCGTCTACCGATGGGGCAGCCCGCAGGACGAGCCGTTGCAGGCCCTGGCCCGCAGTGCCTGGGCCGTGCGCGACGCGGTGCCGCTGGGCGCGCCCGGCAGCTACCGCATCCTCGACGGCATCGACCCGGTGCTCGCCGAAGGCCGGCCCAGCCCGCTGATCGCGCCGGCGCTGGCCCGGATGGGGGTCGGCTACCTCGTGCTGCGCAACGATCTGGACCCGGTGGCCGCGGGCGCCGAGCAGCCGCGGGTGGTGCGGGCCGCGCTCGCCGGCTCGCCGGGGCTGCGCCGCGCAGCGGTGTTCGGGCGGCACCGGGCCGTCGAGGTGTTCGCGGTGCCCGGCGCGACGCCACCGCTGACCACGCGGCCGGCGGCCTCGGCGCTCGCGCTGTCCGGCGGGCCGGAGGGGACGGTCGGCGCGGCCGGGGCGCTGGGTGACCGCGCGGCGCTGCTGCTCGGCGACGTGGGCTCGCGGCCGGTCGCGGGCGTGGTCGTCGGCGACACCGGCCGTCGCCGCTCGCTGGGCTTCGGCTACGCCGCCGCCGTCCCCCGGGTGGGCGCCGACGGCGAGCCGCTGGACGCGGCCGACGATCTCGCGCGGTACTCGCCCACGCTCCCGCTGTCGGCCGATCCCAAGGGTGACCGGCCGGCGGCCCAGTTCGGTCCGGAGCTGCCTGCCGACCGGCAGACGGTCAGCTCGCTCGAAGGGGTCCGGGCGGTGACGGCGTCGAGTTCCGCGGCCGACCCGTTCGGCCGCTTCTACCGCGGCGTGGCCGACCGTCCGGAGTCAGCGCTCGACGGCGACCGCGCCACCCGCTGGATCAGCGCCGGCGACGACGCGGTGGGCCAGTGGCTCGCCGTCGACCTGGCGTCGACCATCGACGAGCGGGCGGTCACCGTCCGCTTCGTCGACGACCGCGACGTTGGGCCGCAGGTGACGCAGGTGGCGGTGCGTACCGACGCCGGTACCGCGCACGATTCCGTACGTCGGGGTACGGCAGAGCAACGGCTGGCCCTGCCGCCCGGCCGCACCCGCTCGTTGCGGATCACCGTGACGAAGGTGCACGGGCGCTCGGCCGGCGGCCAGGTGGGCATCGCCGACCTGCTGATGCCCGGCCTGTTCCCGCAGGCCGTACTGACCACGGCCACGTCCTTCCCCGCCTCGGTCACGGGCAAGCCCACCGCGGTGCGCCTCGATCGCACCGCCGGTGATCGCTCGGCGTGCGTGCTGGCCAGCCCGTCCGCGGTGTGCTCCCCGACGCTGGCGCACCAGGGCGAGGAGGTGATGCCCTACGCGCGCGTGGTGCGCACGCCCGGCCCGGTGGGCGCGTCGGGGCAGGCGACGCTGCGCGCGGTCGCCGGCGGCTCGGAGCTCGCCCGGCTCGCGGCCCGGGCGGTCGCGACCAGGGCGTCGGCGTCGAGCGTGGCCGTGCGCGCGCTCGCCGGGTCGGCCCTGGCCGCGGTGGACGGCGACCGGGCCACGGCCTGGACCCCGCGGGCGCAGGATCGCATCCCGCGGCTGCGGCTCACCTTCCCTTCCGATCCCGCCGGGCGCCCGGTGACCATCCGAGGCACCTTCCCGAAGGGCACCCGCGTCGACGTCGCCACGGAGTCCGGGCACGTGTCGCGCACCGCCCGGCACGGGAGGATCGCGCCCGTGCTGCTGGCCGGCCGGGACTGGATCGTCACCGTGCACCGGGCCCACCGGCACGACACCGTGGCCGTCTCCGACGTGCGGGTGACGGGTCTGCCGGCCGCGCCGCGCACCGTCACCGTGCCCTGCGGCCTCGGGCCGTCGGTGACCGTGGACGGCACCGGTACCGGCCTGTCGGTGAGCGCGACGGTGCGCCAGCTGATGGGCGGCGCACAGTTGGCCGCCCGGCCCTGCACGCCGTTCACCGGATTCGCGGCCGGGCGGCACCGGATCCGCTTCGTCGACACCGGCGCGTTCGTCGTGACGGGGCTCGGCCTCGGGTTCGGCCAGCTGCCCACCGCGCCCGGGCGCCGCGCCCGCCTGACGCAACAGGGCGAGAGCCGCTACCGCGCGACGGTGGCCCCCGGTCCGCCGGCCTACGCGCAGCTCGACACGAGCGCGGACGCCGGCTGGCGGGCCGCCCTCGACGGCCGGCCGCTGGCCGGGGTGCGGCTCGACGGCTGGCGGCAGGGGTTCCTGCTGCCCGCGGCGACGTCGGCGGGCCGGCTGGTGGTGACGTTCGGGCCGGCGACGACCGAGGCGGCGACGCTCGGCGCCGGTGTCGGCGCGATCTTGCTGCTCGTCCTGCTGGGCGTCCTGCCGGCACGAGACGTACGCCGACGTATGGCGGCCGCTCGAGGGACGTGGCGACCGGGGATCGCCGCCGTGTGGCTCGGCCGGTTCGCGGCCCTCGTGCTCGGGCTGCTGGTGGCCGGGCCGGCCGGCGCACTGCTCGCCGTCGCGGCCACGGCCTTGCCGCCGCGGTGGCGACCGGGCGCGGCGGCCGGCGCCATGCTGCTGGCCGGCGTGTGCGCCGTCCTGGCTCCCGGCCTGTGGTTGGCCACCCTGTGCGCCGCGGCCGCCGCGGGGGTGCTGCTCGGGGCCACGCTCGACCTCGCTACCCGCGGGCCCTGACCCGCGCCTGCGTCTGGCGGTGCACGGCCCGCAGCACCGGACGCTCCACGAGGTACCAGCTGCCGGCGGCCGCGACCACCGAGCCCAGCGCGGTGAGCACCAGCATCCGCAGCTCATCGCCGGCGAAGCGAGGTTGGCCGACCAGCAGGAAGACGCCGTGCAGCACGAGCAGGTGGCCCAGGAAGATCCCGTACGACACGCGGCCCAGCCAGCGCAGGGGCGGCGATTCGAGCAGCGCGCGCAGCCCGGTGGCCGGGGCCGCCGGGCGTGTAACGAACGGGATGAGCACCAGCCCGGCCAGCACCGCGTACAACGCCTCCTTCGCGACGGCCGCGAGCGCGCCGGGCGGGGTCAGCTGCAACGGACCGGCCAGCGGGGTGGACGCGAACGCGAGGACCACGCCCGCCGCCGCCCACACGGTGCCGGGCTGGCGCGCGCATCGGTGCAGCAGCGCCGTCGAGCGGTGCAGCCCGTCGGCGACGGCATCGGGACGGGCCAGCACGGCCAGCGCCATGCCGGCGGCGAACCACGCCAGGTGCAGCGGCATCCAGAAGCCGGCCCGCGACGGCACGCCGGGCACGCCCCGGACCAGTGCGGTGATCATGAGCCCGGCCACCGCCGTCCAGGTCAACATCCACAGCTGCGCGCGCGGGCGCAGGCGGGCCAGCGCGGGCGCGGCCAGCGGCAGCGCGGCGTAGAAGGCGATCTCGGCCGACAGCGACCACGTCTGGCTGAAGTCGTCGAGCAACCGGCCGGTATAGACCTGCCCCAGCCAGGCGTGCGCCGCCCAGTTGCCGGCGCCCGCGCGGTCGACGACGAGCGCAACCACCATCGCCACCCAGTAGGCGGGCAGCACCCGGGCCGCGCGCCGCGCCAGATAGGAAACGGCCGGCTCCGGGCGCCCGGCCAACCACGGCCGCACCAGCAGGAAACCGGACAGCGCGAAGAACACCGCGACCCCGGCGTCGAGGCGCCCCTGCACCGCGCCCAGCGGGCCGTTGCCCACGCTCGCGGTCTGGAAGGCGACGTGCGTGACGAGCACGGCCAGGGCCGCCACCGCCCGCACGCCGTCGAGCGCGTCGAGATGCCCTACGGGCCGGCGCTCGTCCATCGGGCACATGCTAGGTGGGCCGCGATGGCAGGGTGTGGGCCGTGACGACGGCCCCGGCACTGCGGCGCGCGCTGCCGGTGCTGTGGTCGGTGCTGCTGGCCGCGGTGCTGCTCTGGCCGCTGCGTCACTCGGGGTTGCCGCTGGGGCGCGACATGGTGTTCACGCCGCACCCGCCGCTGGGTTGGGACGCGGCGGGGCTGGGTGACGCGCCGCCGCGCGCGGTACCCGTCGACGCGCTCGTCGCCGTGCTGACGCACGTGGCCGGGGCGCCCCTGCTCAGCCGCCTCGCCCTGCTGCTGCCGCTGGTGCTCGCCGGTACGGGTGCTGCCGTGCTGCTCGGTACCACCCGTCCGGTGGCCGGGGTGGTGGCCGCCACCTTCGCGATCTGGAACCCCTACGTCGTGCAGCGGCTGGCGATGGGCGACTGGTCGCTGCTGTGGGCCTACGCGGCGCTGCCCTGGCTGCTCCACGCGGTGCGCCGGTGGCGCGGCGGCCGGTCGTCGACCGCGGTGGTGGTGCTGTGGGTGGCCGCCGCGTCGATCACCCCGACCGGCGGGGTGTTCGCCGTCGTCGTCGTGATCGTGCTCGCCGCGTCCCGCACGAGCCGGGCGGCGGGGCTGCTCGTCGCCGCGCTCGCCCTGCAGCTGTGCTGGGTCTTGCCGGCGCTGGTGGGCACCGCGTCGGCCACGAGCGACGCGGCCGGTGTCGCGGCCTTCGCGGCGCGCGCCGACCATCCGGGCGGCGCGCTCCTCTCGCTGCTCGGCGGCGGGGGAGCGTGGAACGAGGCCGCCGCACCCGACAGCCGGGGCCACTGGCCGGCGTGGGTCGGGCTGGCGGTGCTGGTTGCCGCGATCGCGCTCGGCTGGGGCCCGGCCGGCGACGTGCTCGGGACGCGCCTGCGCGCCCGGCTGGCCGGGCTGGCCGCGGGCGGCGTCGTGCTCGCCGCGGCCGGCTCGACCCCGGGCCTCGACGCCGCGCTGCGGGCGATCGTGCGCGACGTGCCCGGCGGCGGTCTGCTGCGCGACGCGCAGAAGTGGCTGCTGCCCTACGTGCTGTTCGTGGCGGTGCTGGCCGGCTGCGCGGTCACCCGCGTCACCGGCACCGCCCTCGCGCGCGCCGGTGCCGGGCTCGCCGCCCTGACCCTGCCGTTCCTCACGTTGCCCGACGCGGCCCGCCCGGTGCACGCCGTAGTCGCGCCGGTGCCGTATCCGGCCGACTGGGCGTGGGCGGCCCGCGCCGTGCGCACCGGCGGGCAGGTGGCGGTCCTGCCGTTCCAGCCGTACCGCACGTTCGCCTGGGCGCCGGGGCGCCCGGTGCTCGACCCGGCGCCGCGGCTACTACCGGCCGGCGTCGTCGTCAGCGACCGGCTCACCGTGGGCGGGCGCACGCTCGCCGGCGAGGACGAGCACGCGGCGCGAGTGGGGCGGGCGCTGCGCGGGCGCGCCGCCGCCGCCCGCCTCGCCCGCCTGGGGGTGGGCTGGGTCCTCGTCGAGCGCGGCACGCCCGGGCCGCTGCCGCGCCTCGACGGGCTGCGCGAGGTCCGCTCCGGGCCGGCGCTGCGCCTGTACCGGGTGCCCGGGACGGTCGCGCACCGGGGCCCGTCGGACGCGCGCGTCACCCTCGTGTTCGCCGGGGACGCGGCGGCCCTCCTCGTGCTGATCGGTGCCGCTTCGTTCGCGGTTGCCGGCCAGGGCCGGCTGCTAATGTTCCGACGGAGGGCCGGATCCGAGGAGAACTGATGGGCAAGGTGCTGTCCGCGGTCGGCGCAGCCGTCGTCGGCATCGCCCTGGCGGGTGTGTCGGCATGGGCGGTGTACACCTCCAACACGAAGGCGCCCTCGACCAACCCGGCCGGCAACTCGATCGTCCAGTACGGCGAGCGCTGAGCGCGGTCCTGTCCAACCCTCGCCCGGCGCTGCTACGGTCCTCGCACCGGGAGGGCGGTAGCGAGAGCGGGAGCACTTGTTGGTACGCAGGATCGTAGGGATCGCGCTCATCCTGGTCGGGGCCTTCGGCGTTGCCCTCGCGATCCTGCTCCCCGCCGCCGTCGTCCCCGCGTCGAAGAAGACGCCACTCGATCTCGACATCACGCAGGTCTCCACCGGGCCGACCCGGCTGCTCGACGCCGCCACCGGGCAGCTCAAGCAGGTGAACCTGCGCGCCACCCGGGTCGTGCGCACGGACTCGCACGCCTCGGACGCCACGAACACCACGATCAACGAGACGCTGTGCATCGTCGTCGTGCAGGGCAACACACCCGACTGCGTGGCGTCGTCGGATCCCCGGCTGCTCAGCGTCACCACCGACCGGGTGACCGCGGACCGCAAGTCGGCCGAGTCGGTGCACGTGGGCAAGTACTCGGAGAACGTGAACGGTGACACGTCGGTGCGGCACACCGGCCTGAGCTACAAGTGGCCGATCGACGCGAAGAAGAAGACCTACCAGTTCTACCAACCCGACGTGCGCAAGGCGTTCCCCGCACGGTACGTCGGCACCGACAAGGTCAACGGGCTGGACGTCTACAAGTACACGAGCACCACCGGCAAGCAGCCCTACAAGATCCAGGGCGCGGTCGACGGCAGCTACGACGACACGCGCACCGTGTGGGTCGAGCCCGGCACCGGCACGATCGTCAAGGGCATCGAGCGGCAGGTGCAGACCCTGGCCAACGGGCAGACGGCACTGGACACCACGCTCACCTTCGACAAGAAGGCCGTCGACTTCCAGACGAAGTTCGCGCAGGGCAAGCTCGACGACCTGAAGAAGGCGCAGGTGTGGCTGCCGGTGATCGCGGGCGTCGTCGGCGTCGTCGCGCTGGTGTTCGGCCTCATCCTGCTGCGCGGGCGGCGCAGGGCGCCCGGCACCGGTGACGGCGGCGGGGGCACCCCGCCGCCGGGTCAGGGCCCGCCGCCGCCCGCCGGCCCGAACTACGACGACTCGCAGTTCCGCCCGCCGACGGACACGCCTCTGGGAGCGCCACCGGCCGGGCAGGGCCCCACCGGGCCGATCCCGACGGGGCCGTCCTACTCCGGCAGCTCGCACACGTAGATCGCGGTCCCCGGCAGGATCGCGCCGCGTAACGGTGACCACTGCCCCCATTCCTGCGTGTGCCCGGCCGGCCATCGCGGTTCGACCAGGTCGACGAGCCGCCAGCCGGCGGCCGCGATCTCCCGCACCCGCTGACCCAGGGTGCGGTGGTGCTCGACGTAGGTAGGTCTCCCGTTGGCCGCGTACTCGACGTAGGGCGTGTCGTCCCAGTACGGCATCGTCGCCGTGAGCCCGAGCGGGCCGGGATCGTCGGGGAACGACCATCGCGTCGGGTGGGTGGTGGCGAACACCCAGCGCCCGCCCGGCCGCACGACCCGGGCCACCTCGCGCATCACCGCCGCGCTGTCGGCCACGAAGGCCACCGCCCCGAACGCCGTGAACGCGACGTCGAAGGCGTCGGTGGCGAAGGGCAGGTGCTGCGCGTCGGCCTGCACCAGTGGCACGTCGAGGCGGGTGCGGGCGTTGCCGGCCCGCGCGTGGCGCAGCATGCCGGCGGACAGGTCGAAGGCCACCGGCCGCGCGCCCTGCGCGGCCAGCCACCGCGAGCACATCGCCGCGCCGCTGCCGACCTCGAGCACGCGCCGGCCCGCGACGTCGCCGAGCAACCGGGCCTCGGCCTCGCGCAACCGTTCGGGGCACCAGACTAAGTCCGCGTCACCCAGGAAGTCACCGTGCTCGGCGTGGTAGCCGTCGGCGTCGCGGTCCCACCAGTTGCGGTTGGCGCGCACGGTCGACGCGGCGTCGGTGGCCCGGCGTGTCACGCCGCCGGTCGGGTCAGGAACCTCCGCCGCCACAACCGCTCCCGTGCCGCACCATGGCCAGGACGATACGGCCGGACGCTAGCGTGCTGTCCATGCCGCTTCCCCTGCGCACGTCCGTCTCCTGGCAGCTGCTGCGCCTGGTCGAGTACCGGCCGGTGATGCAGCAGCCCCGCGAGCGGGTGCGCGCGGCGAGCGAGCGTCGCCGGCGCTTGCTGCGCCTGCCGGGCATGTGGCTGGTCACCGGCCGGCCCGACCCGCGCACCGAGACCAGCGAACGCACCATGCCCGCGGCCGACGGCGCGCAGGTCGGCCTGCGGATCTACCGGCCCAAGGCGGTCACCGACACCCCGCGCCCGCTCGTCGTGTTCTTCCACGGCGGCGGCTGGGTGTCCGGTGACCCGCGCCAGTGCGAGTGGTGGTGCACCGCGCTCGCGGCCGAGGCCGACGCGGTGGTGGTCTCCGTCGACTACCGCCTCGCGCCCGAACATCCGTTCCCGGGGCCGGCCGAGGACTGCTACGCAGGGCTGCAGTGGGCCGCGGCGCACGCCGACGACCTGGGTGCCGACGCCGACCGGCTCGCCGTCATGGGTGACAGTGCCGGTGGCAACCTCGCCGCCGCGGTCAGCCTGATGGCCCGCGACCGGCAGGGGCCACGCATCGGTCTGCAGGTGCTGATCTACCCGTCCGTCGACCTCGGCGCCGACTTCCCGTCGAAGGCCGAGAACGCCGACGCGCCGGTCCTCGGCCGCAAGGACGTCGAGCACACCTGGACGCTGTACCTGTCCGGCCCGGACAACGACCCGAAACAGCCCTACGCCTCGCCGCTGTACGCCGAGCACCACGACCTGCCGCCCGCGCTGATCCAGACGGCGCAGTTCGACCCGCTGCGCGATCAGGGCCCGGCCTACGCGGCGAAGTTGCGGGCGGCCGGCGTGCCCGTGCGCCTGACCAACTACGTCGACGCGGTGCACGGCTACATCTCGCTGCCGGCGGTCACGGTCGGCGCGAAGCAGGCCCTGGCCGAGGCGGTCGACGAGCTGCACCGCGTGCTGGGCTGAGCCGGCGAGCCGCTCAGCGGCGCGCCGGCAGCAGCGCCGCGAGCAGGCCGCCCACCACGAGCACGGCGAAGCCGGCCAGGGACACGTAGACCACGGCGCCGGCGTGCGTGTAGATGTCGGCCCCGTTGTCGCCGCGCCACGACTGCACGGCCGCCCGGCAGTCGGCGCTCTGGGCCATGGCCACGCCGTGCACAGCAGGACCAGCGCGGTCGTCGCGCTGCTCGGCCCCGGGATCGCGGCGGCGGGCACCCCGACGGGGTTGGCGGCGCGCGGGACGGGAGGGAGAGCCTGGGCGAACGGGGGCGGTCCGGACATGCCCCGGAACGCTGGCGTCCACCCCCTCCGAGGGCACGGATTTCCGGGGCTGCAGGTGTGCGCGGTACGCTGGGCGAGCGGATCGGTCTGTGGCCTCGACAGGGAGTAGGCCGCTCGTCTTTCGATCGTGAATCAGTTCACCGATGGGCGGAACGGGCTGGTCCGTGCCCGCACGACTACTTGTCAGGAATCAACCCACTCAATGACGTCCACCGTAGAAGCTCCGACCAGCACCACCCCGCAAGTCGCGATCAACGACATCGGTTCGGTCGAGGAACTGCTCGCCGCCGTCGACGGCACGATCAAGCCGTTCAACGACGGTGACATCGTCGAAGGCACCATCGTCAAGGTCGACCGGGACGAGGTCCTGCTCGACATCGGTTACAAGACCGAAGGTGTCATCCCTTCTCGCGAACTCTCGATCAAGCACGATGTCGACCCCAACGAGGTCGTTTCCGTGGGCGACGAGATCGAGGCCCTCGTTCTCCAGAAGGAGGACAAGGAAGGCCGCTTGATCCTGTCCAAGAAGCGCGCACAGTACGAGCGCGCCTGGGGCACGATCGAGGAGAAGAAGGACAACGACGAGGTCGTCGAGGGCACCGTCATCGAGGTGGTCAAGGGTGGTCTGATCCTCGACATCGGCCTGCGCGGCTTCCTGCCCGCGTCGCTGGTCGAGATGCGCCGGGTGCGCGACCTGCAGCCCTACGTGGGCAAGACGCTCGAGGCCAAGATCATCGAGCTGGACAAGAACCGCAACAACGTCGTCCTGTCGCGCCGGGCGTGGCTGGAGCAGACCCAGTCCGAGGTGCGCAGCGAGTTCCTCAACAAGCTGGCCAAGGGCCAGGTCCGCACCGGTGTCGTGTCCTCGATCGTCAACTTCGGTGCGTTCGTCGACCTCGGCGGCGTCGATGGCCTGGTGCACGTCTCCGAGCTGTCCTGGAAGCACATCGACCACCCGTCGGAGGTCGTCGAGGTGGGCCAGGAGGTCACCGTCGAGGTGCTCGACATCGACCTCGACCGCGAGCGGGTCTCCCTGTCGCTGAAGGCGACGCAGGAGGACCCGTGGCGGCACTTCGCCCGCACGCACCAGATCGGGCAGGTCGTCCCGGGCAAGGTCACCAAGCTGGTTCCGTTCGGCTCGTTCGTGCGCGTCCAGGACGGCATCGAGGGCCTGGTGCACATCTCCGAACTCGCCGAGCGGCACGTCGAGATCCCCGAGCAGGTCGTCAACGTGGGCGACGACCTGCTGGTCAAGGTCATCGACATCGATCTCGAGCGCCGGCGTATCTCGCTGTCGCTGAAGCAGGCCAACGAGGGCGCCCTCACCGAGGACTCCTTCGACCCGGCGCAGTACGGCATGGAGGCCCAGTACGACGACAAGGGCAACTACATCTACCCCGAGGGCTTCGACCCCGACACCCAGGAATGGCTCGAGGGGTACGACGAGGCCCGCGAGGCGTGGGAGAAGCGCTACGCCGCCGCGCGCGAGCGCTTCGAGGCGCACAAGAAGCAGCAGGAGGACGCGCAGAACGCCGACGCGCAGGCCGCCACGGAGACGGGCGAGTCGACGTCCTACAGCAGCTCGGACGACAGCGCGCCCGCCCCGGCGGAGACCGGTGGCTCGCTGGCCTCGGACGAGGCGCTCAACGCCCTGCGCGAGAAGCTCGCCGGTCGGTAACCACCCGCTCCGTCCGAAGGGCCCGGGATCAGCGGATCCCGGGCCCTTCGCCGTTTTCCACCGCCTGGACGGGGGCGCCGGGCGACTCGGCTAGCGTGGCGGGCGTGCGGATCGGGTTGACCGGAGGAGTGGGGTCGGGCAAGAGCACGGTGGCGGCGCTGCTGGCCGAGCACGGTGCGACGGTGATCGACGCCGACCAGGTGGCCCGCGAGGTCGTGGAGCCCGGCACCCAGGGCTTCGACGCCGTGGTGGCCGAGTTCGGCGACGCCGTGGTCGGCCAGGACGGTCGCCTCGACCGAGCGGCCCTCGCGCGGCTCGTCTTCGGCGACGCCGACCGGCGCGCGCGGCTCAACGCGATCGTGCACCCGCTCGTGGGGCAGCGGGTGGCCGAACTGAGCGCAGCCGCGCCGCCGAACGCGGTGGTGGTCTACGACGTGCCGCTGCTGGTCGAGAACGACATGGCGGCCGGCTTCGACAAGGTGCTCGTGGTCGAGGCGCCGGTGCCGGCCCGGCTGGCCCGGCTGGCCGCTCGGGGGATGGCCGAGGACGACGCGCGCGACCGCATGGCCGCCCAGGCCGACGACGAGCAGCGGCGGGCCGTGGCCGACGAGGTGATCGTCAACGACGGGTCGCGGGCCGACCTCGCCGAGCGGGTCGCGCAGGCGTGGCGCGCGCTGACCGAGGCGGTTTGAACGCCCTGCGCGGCATCGGATAGAGTCGTCGTTCGGCACGCGGGCGTGGGTTGCGCCGGTGTACACGCGGACGTAGCGCAGCTGGTAGCGCATCACCTTGCCAAGGTGAGGGTCGCGGGTTCGAATCCCGTCGTCCGCTCGAGGTACCGCCACCGGCGGCCGAACAGGCGCTCGCTAGGGCGGGCGGTGGCCCTCTCACCAGGGTCTATTGGCGGCGTGGCCGAGTGGCTTAGGCAAGGGCCTGCAAAGCCCTGTACGCGGGTTCGATTCCCGCCGCCGCCTCGCGACAATCACCGGAAAGCCCGGTGTGCATAGGGCGATTAGCTCAGTGGGAGAGCACTACCTTGACACGGTAGGGGTCACTGGTTCAATCCCAGTATCGCCCACCCTGAAGGCCTCGGGATACGGGGTACAAGCACCCGGTCGGCGCTGTCGTGATCATCTGTCCGGGCTGCGTCGTCAGTTCCGAGCTGACGAATACCGGCGCAAGGCTGAGATCGCCGGTTCGCCGCGGTCAAATTCTCATTTGGTACCTGGCGGTTGCGACACAACCGCGTTTCGAAGGAACGGCCACCGCAGGAACAGGTCGGGCTCGTCCGACCCCAAGCCGGTCATGGTCTTGACCAGATCCTCGGGCAGGGGGGTCGACGCCTTGTTCTCCGGCTGGGCCGCCACGGCGATCGATTTGAACTGCGCTACCGAGGCGCCCGCTTGCGGGTTGTACGCGTAGGAGTACTTCGAGTCGGCACCGAAAGCGGCGCAGTCGCTGTGGCCGCCCGCTCGGGCCGCGAAACACAGCCGAGCAGGGTCGGGCAGTTTGCGGCTCGCGAGTTCGGCAGCGTCGAAGCGCAACGGGACGGTGAGCCGGTACAGGGACAGCTTGGCGGCGGACGCAACTCTGCGTTGCAACACGTCCGAGCCGATACCATCGGTTGCGTTCCACTCGCCCGAGCGTGCCTTGAGGTTGGTCGCGTAAGCCGCCAGCATCCCCCAGTTGCCGTAGATGAGGTCGTACATCTCGTCCTGTCGGACGATCGTCGCCTGCAGTTGGGCGTGCGCGTCGTCGACGATCTCGTTCGCCTTGACCTTCCAGTTCACCTGGTGCGGTTTGCCGGCCTTCGATTCGCCGAACTCTGCGGCTTCACCGCTGAAGACCATCGTTGAGGCGAGCAAGCCCAGGCCGGCGGAGATCTCCTCCACGACCTTTCCCGCTTCCGGTCCCGCTACCAGATCGACCATCACCTCGACGAGTTCCACGAAGAACGCCGCAACCTTGAGCCCGAAGCTCGCGTCCTCGACCGTGGTGCTCTCCGCTCCCTCGGGAACAGCGTCCTCAAGGTCGCGGATGAGCTTGTCGCGGTACCCGACGACCTCGTTGGGGATGGTGGCAAGTGCACTGTGCAGAGCAACTTCCTGCTTGTGCACGTCGATGACGGCGCTGACTTCTTTCCCAATCTCGGCCTTGACCTCGTCGTAGGTCTTCTGGTCGTAACCATGCGGGTCGGTCGGCATGCTGAGGCCGTTGATCGTGGCGAGCTCGTGGTCCGTTAGGTCGGTCGCGTACGTCGATCTGATGTCGGGCGGATCGTCCTGGCAGCTCGGCTCACCGGAGTGGGTGGGCTGCGTGCCGGGGTCGCTGGGCTCTGGGCACAACTGCACCTCCAAGGCCTTCAGCGCGGCCTTGTGAGCCTTCAGCGCATCCTTCTCAGCCTGCGTCGCGCCCCCCGGCGCGTCGCCGGTGAAGGGATAGGCGGCATCCGGGGCCGGGCATTTGGAGCCGTTCACGCAGGCACCGGTGGCACGTTCGGCCAGGATGTCGTAGAAGCCGGTCGAGATGGCGTCGTTCCGCCCGGTCGGCTTGCCGTTCTTCACCTCGGGCGCAACGGCGTGCGAGGTGACGGGCGCGTACCACATGTTCTTGGTCCCCCGGCCGAGCACTCCCTGCAGGCGGCCGGTCGGCCGTTCGTCGTCGGGGGTGTCGGCGGGGGCGCTTGCCGAGCTGGCCTCGGCCGCGGCGAATGGGTTATTGCCCGTATGGTCGTTCGGCGAGTACCCGGGGGTTGCCACCATGGCGTAGCGCGGCGACTGCGTGGTGATGTGCTCGACCAACGTCGGAGTCGCGCCGAACCGCCGCAGGACCTGGCTCATCGTCGGTCCGTAGGTGGACAGGAAACTGAAGGCCACACTCGGTTCAGCGTTCGATGTCGTGACGGTGGCGCCGGGCGCCAGACTCGAACCGCCGCCTCCGCCGCCACCGCCGAGGAAGCCCGTCGCGTCGGCGTGATCGATCCGTCCGCCGCCCCCGCCGCCGTAGACGCCGCCCCCGCCACCGCCGCCGCCACCGGACACCTCGTCGTTGCGATCGTTGAAGATGTCGGTGTGGCTGTCGGGATCCGCGCCGACCCCGCCCGTGTCGAGGGATCCGGCCGTTCCGTTCGGGCCCGCTGTGCCGCCGGCGCCGGCGCTCGCCGGGCCGCCGCCGCCGCCACCGGTCTTCTGTGAGGCTTTGTACGTCACGCCGGGCCGGCCGGCTTGGCCGCCCGCGCCGCCGTTGCCACCCGGGGCTTCGAACGTCGCGTCGCCGCCGGCGCCACCGCCGCCGGCGGCGATGAACTTGCGGCTCTTCAGGGACGCCGCTCCGTCGGACGAGGGGAGCAGGCGCAGATCCGTCATCCCGCCCCCGCCGCCACCGGGGTAGCCCTCAGCGGTGCAGTCCTGGCCGCTGGTGCCGCCGCCGTTCCAACCTCCGGCCGCGCGGAAACAACTCCGGCCGCCAGGGTGCCCGTTCCCGCCCACGTCGGCGTACACCGTCTGCCCGGGCCGGAAGGTCGCGCTGTGCCCGAGGCCCAGGGCGACGCGGAACCGAGCTCCCGGCCCGCCTTTTTCCGTCCCGTCCGGTACTCCGGCGCCCTCCGCAGCACCTCCGCGCGCACCCTGCAGGGTCACCTCGACGTCGGGCTGGACCCCGTCGATCTGGTACTCCGGCAGCGTGAAGCTCTGCTCGTGATCGACCGAAGTCAGCGTGCAGGTCTCCTCGAAGGCAAGCGCCTCATCCTGCGTGCAGCCCGGCCCGAAGGTCGAAGTGCGCGGCATGGGGGTGGCGGGAGTGGGGTCGCCGAGTGTCGCGAGGAAGACCAGTACCGAGTAGGGGTGTTGGTCGGCGAGAGCAATGAGGTCGCGTTCCAACTCGATCTGATCGAGCACCTTCTCGTGCGTGTCGTAGATCTTGTCCGACACCTTGTCCAGCGTGCCTCGGTCGACGACGAGAACGCGATACCCGTTGACGCCGGCGAGGGGCTTCGGGGGTTCGCGCACCTGGCCGTTGATCGTTATTTCGCCGTCGGCGGAGATGTCATAGCCGGCGAAGTCCAGGTGGGCGAGCGAGTACTGCCGTTGACCCACCACGGACAGGTCCGGTACGAGGCGACCCTGCAGGGCCGCCGGGGAGGCGGCCGCCGACGACTCGGCGTCCGACTTACCGAAGGCGTACTGCGCCGCGCCGGACGAAGCACCGGCCACACCGAGCAGCGAGAACGTCGTCGTGGCCAGGGGGATGTAGGAGAAGGCGGTAGTGGGCGCGCCGACGCTGTGCATGGCCTGGTCGAGGTTGACCGGACTCTCGGGGCGGTCGGCCGAGGACTTGACGACCAGGCTGTTCGCCACCACCAGATGGTCGGCGGCTCGGCCGGCGAACCACTGGTTCACCGCGGCCACGTCGCCCGAGTCGCACAGCGGGTAGATGATGTTGCTGTGCAACGTGAGATCGGAGCGGTCGAGGTCGACCAGCCAGATCCCGGCGTTGCAGCGGGGACGACGGGTCGGCGCGAGCGCCTCCGCGGAGCGGATGGTGCGGTCGCCGATGTCGATGCGGAGATTGTCCCTCGAGTCGCCGTGTTGCACTACGTAACGCGAGTCGAACCTGTAGATGTCCGATCCAGGCAGTCGGGCCGACGCGCCCGCGGCACCGGCAGCACCACCCGTCAAGCCACCCGGTGCGGCGAGCAGGCCGGCGACCACGGCGGCGACGGTGATCAAACAGGTGGCTGCGCGGCGGCGCGCGCCACCGAGGCTGCGATTCACGATGAACGTGCCCTCCCCGCCGCCCGGCGTTCGGTCGCAGCGATTGTGACCGGAGGAGATGCACCTGGCGGTGTAAAGAAAGGATTTAGCACCGAAGTCGATCGTGCGCCATCCGGTGACGGGCGCCAGGCAGGCAATGGACGAGATCGATCATGCAGAGGCACGCCCGCGCCTGCCCCCGCGACAAGTGCCGGGCCGCCTGGTAGACCCGGGTGGACGCCACGAGTGGCTGATCATCACCGCTCTGGCTGCCAAGTTCAGCTGTGGCGTCCCTGATCGGCTGCGTGGCGCCTACCGCTCCAGGAGGACGGCCGGCAACGTCACGCCGGCCGCGGTGCCACCGGCCGGCGCGGCGGTGAGAGTGAGTCGGCCGCCGGCCGCGTCGATGCGCGCGCGGTGCGAGGCGACACCGATGTGCCCGCCGCGTAGCTTGCGCTCGAGCTCACCGGCAGGAATTCCCGACCCGTCGTCGCAGACGGTCAGCGACGCCGTGCCCTCCGTGTAGGAGAGCGACACCGTGACGGTGCGTGCTCCGGAGTGCTTGACGACATTGGCCAGCAGTTCGCGCGCGGCGGAGAACAGCAAGCGGTCGACGGACGTGCGCGCCGCGGCCGGCCACTGTGCGACGTCGACCGACACGGCGAACCCGGCGCGGCTCGCGGCAGTGCCGGCGAGCTGGTCCAGCGCGGCGGGGAGTCCCGCGTGATCGAGCACGGCCGGGTACAGCTCGCCGACCGTCGTGCGGAGCAGGACCGCCGTCCGGCTGAGCGCGTCGTCCACCCGCGTCAACGCCGCCGGGTCGGTGCCGTCGGCCAGATCCTCGAGATCCATGCGCGCGGCCAGCACGTACTGCAGAGCGCCGTCGTGCAACTGTTCGGACAGGCGTCGCTGTTCCGTCCCCTCGAGCTCGAGCAGGTCGGTCAGCAGGCCGGCGCGCGACGCGACGAGCGAGCCGATCGTGCGCACCCGTGAGCGCTGGATCGCCGAGAGCGCCACGCATCCCGTGCTCAGGGCCAGCAGGGCCACCGTGCGCAGCAGGACCGACGAGAGGGGTTCGGCATTCGCCTCCCTGGTGGCCAGACTGGCGACCAGGTAGGTCACGTCGGTGGGGACGACGACGGCGAGGCAGACACCGGGCCGCAACTGTGTGGCGGCGAGCAGCGGCACGACGAACAGGCCGTTGATGACGACGTCGGCCGTCCAGCTCTGGACCGCAGCCTGGCCGGCCACGACGGTCAGCACGGCGAGGGCGGCGACGTCGAGGAACAGCAGCGACCAGCCGAACCGGAGAGGGGACTCGACGCCGGTCAGCAACCAGCCGTTGGCGGCCACGGCCAGCACCGCGTAACCGAGAACCACGGCGTACAGCGCCTCGCGGTAGTGGGCCGGCGCGACGAACACCGCCGTGGCGCCGGCGAACACGACCAGCAGGGTCCGCAGGACGACCTGCAGGCGCAGCCCGAGCCGGCTGTGGGTCACCAGCGCGGCACGGACCTGCGGGTGTTCGGCGAGTTCGTGCGATCCGGTCGGCAGGGACACGGCTGTCGTCCTAGTTCAGCAAGCCGTTGCGCATCGCGGCGGCGACCGCGGCGGCGCGGTCGTTGACGCCGAGCTTCTCGTACAGGCGCTGCGCGTGGGTCTTGACCGTGCTCGCCCCGAGGAACAGCTCACCCGCCAGCTGGGGGATCGACAGGCCGCGGGCGAAGCCTTCGAGGACCTGGCGCTCACGCTCGCTCAGGGCCGGCGTCGCGGACGCCGCCCGCATGCGGATCTGCTGGGCCAGACCCGTGGCGAGCTCGGGCGGAACGACGGTGGCGCCCTTCGCCACGCGCAGGACGGCGTCCACGATCTCGGCCCGGCGGGCGTCCTTCGACAGGTAGCCCGCTGCGCCCTCCTCGAGCGCCTTGAAGACGACGGCGCTGTCGGTGACCGCCGAGAGCAGCAGGACGCGGGTGGCGAGTCCGTCCCGCGTCACGGCGTGCACCACGTCCAGGCCGTCGAGATCGGGCATCTGGTAGTCGACGAGGGCCACCGCCGGTTGGTGTTCCTTGATCACCTCGATCGCCTCGCGGCCGCTGCCCGCCTCGCCGACGACCTTCACCTGGCCGCTCTGCACGAGGCCGCGCGTGACGCCGTCGCGGAAGAACGGGTGGTCGTCCACGACGACGACCGTGACCAGCTGCTGCCCGGAAGCGGACATCGTTCCCTCCCTGCGGATGTCGCGCCGAGCATAGGGCCGGTGGCCCGTCCGGGTCCTCCGATCGGGGGACATCGACGTCAGCCGGATCGTCGTCCGGTCGGCGGACGGTGCGCGGACCGCCGTCCCGGGAGAGTCATCGGTGTCAGACGGAACGCCTCCGACACACACCACCGAAGGGATTCACCTCATGTCCATCATCACCAAGAGCGCCGCCGTCCTCGCCTGCGCAGCGGCTCTGCTGGGCCTCGGCACGGCCGCTGCCTCGGCCAGCACGACGAGCACCTCGGCCCGCGGCCAGCTCGGCTCGACGCAGGGCTTCCACTTCTACAACATGACCGGGGATCCGCTGACCCTGGCCGGCATCACGGGCAACGGGCAGCTCGACAGCAAGCCCGCGGTGGGTTCGGTCCTGCCGCCCGGCGGCGTCGCCGACTTCGAGATCAAGTACGTCTCCGCGTGGGACACCGACACCGTCCGCTACAAGAACTCGGACGGGGCGCAGGTCATCGTGCAGATCGCGGTGGAGGGCGGCACCATCCCCGAGTCGAAGTGCCTCGCCTCGGGACCGTACGAGTGCACCCGGCCCTTCTTCCACCAGAAGGAGATCACCATCAGCGAACCGCAGGGCACGGTGCACGAGCTGAATGGCGTCCAGGCGCAGGCCGAGTCCGAGATCGTGCGCCAACTGTGCGCCGACGGCAGTGCCGCCAGCTGCGACTTCAGCCCGGAGGGTCTACCTCGACCGGATTACGGTCCGTTGCACCTGGTGGCCCAGCACACGAACACCGGCGACGAGACGGTGGAGTGGAAGCTCACGTCCAAGGACAGCGTCGAGGAGACCAACAGCCTGGACATCAGCATCGAGGCCGGCTCGTCCTTCGAGGCGCTCGGCGAGAAGATCGAGTTGAAGATCAAGACCACCTACGGCCACGAGTGGACGACGAAACACGGCTTCGACGTATCGGTGAACATTCCGGTCAAGCCGGGCAGGACGGGCTACCTCTACTCCCAGGCGCCCGTGTTGGTCTACACCGGCACGTTGACCGTGACCATCGGGAACTCGACCTGGAAGCTGCACGGGGTCCACTTCGACACCCCCGATCCGAGCCGCCCCGCCGTCACCAGCGACAGCTCGGGGTCTGCCCCCATCACCCCGGTGCAGCCCGCGCATCACGGCTGAGCACCCGACACCTCCACGACGTCATGACGACTCGAGGGCGACCCGGACGGCCTCGGCCGTGCGGGTCGCCCTCCGAATTGCGGAGCCCGAAGTGATCGATCACTATCTCGCCGTGACACCACCCTCACCAGGAGCACACGAATGAGTCTCTCCCGACGCACCTTCCTCGGCGCGGCCGCGGCCGGCACCGCGATCCCGCTGGTCGCGCCGACCGCGGCGTCGGCGTCGGCGGCGCCGGCCGACCTGGAGCAGCGCGTGCTCGCGAACTTCCGCAACCTGCCGGGCACGTGCGCGGTGAAGATCTTCGCGCCCGGCACGAAAACGCGCCGGACCCTGAAGATCCAGCAGAACGCCAACCGTCAGCTGGTCGTGGGCAGCTCCTTCAAGGTGTTCGTGCTGACCGAGGCGCTGCGGCAGTACGACCTGTCCAGCTACAGCCAGGAGTACCTGCCGCTGGACGAGAGCGTCTGGTCGCCCGGTGCGCCGACCTTCAGCCCGCCGCACCTGAGCGGGCAGGCGTCGAAGCGGACGACGCTCGAAGCGATGATCATGCACAGCGACAACACCGCTACGGACATGACGATCAAGGCAATCGGCATCGACAACGTGCGTCGCCTGATCGCCGACGCCGGGCTGCAGCACACCCTGGTTCCGGACAGCACGCGGGCGGTGGTCGGCTACCTCTTCGGCGCCGCGGACTACAAGGACTTCACCTGGGCCGAGTACGTGGCCTACGACGAGCGCGACGCGCCCTACGTCAACACGCCGGACAACGACGTCGAACCGATGAAGTCGACGGCCAACGACCTCGTGTACTTCTACTCGCGCGCGTTGCAGGGCAAGTACTTCGACGACCCCGGGAAGCTGCACGAGTTCCGACGCATCCTGTCGATCGGCGACGCGATCTCGTTGCTGCCGGTGCCGCTGGGGGTCAGCGCGTTCGCGAAGGGCGGCAGCGCCGACGTCCCCGGTTACCACGCGATCTGCATCCCGGGGGCGATGCGCTTCGACGACCAGTGGGTGTACTTCGCCTTCGCGCTCAATTGGCACAACGACGCCCCAGTCGACCCGGCGACGGTCGGCGCCTTCGCCGCCGCCGGCAGCGCGGCGCTGCGCCAGGTGAAGTCGGCGCTGGCGCGCTGATCGCGGACCGATGACAGATGGGTCGGACGACAGCGTCACGCCATCGACCCAGGTGCACCGCAGGACCATGCTCAAGGCGCTCGGCGCGGCCGGCGGCGCCGCCGGGCTGAGTGCCTGCACCCCGTCCACAGCGAGCTAGCCGGCGGGCCGCAGTGGCGCCGGCGCACCCGGTACCAGCGACGCGATCAGCGCGGCCGGCGTGGCCCGGGGCGTGCAGGCGCTGCCGCGCGTCATCGACCGGATGATGGCGAAAACGGGCATTCCCGGGCTCGCGGCGGCCGTCGTTCACCCGCCCGCGGAGATCGGCGAATTGGGCTCTTCTACGGTTACGGCTGGAACGTCGACGAGCTGACGACCGGTGACCTGCAGTTGTCACACCCCGGCGCGTTCGGGCGCGGTGCCGCCACCGCCATCACGCTGCTCCCGTCGCACAAGCTCGGCGTCGTCCTCACCAACGCCGCGCCCAGCGGCGTCCGGAAGCGGTCAGCGCCGAGCTCGTCGACGTGATCCGGTACGGCGCCGCGACCCAGGACTGGTTGAAAGTCAAGAGCACTGCCGTCGCGGCCGCCTTCGCGCGTACCGCCGATCAGCGGCGGTACGCCAAGCCGGCCACCGCCCCGAAGCCGGCCCGGTGCCACGCGGTGACGCTCGCCAAGATCGACGGTAGCCAGCAGTTCGAGTCCGGCATCTTCCCGAGGACCGACTGCCTGGCGTACAAACCGTTCGGCTGCACGCGGACGTTCTCCAATGGAAGACGGCGACGATCACCGACGCGTAGGAGCCACCATCCACGGCCACCGAACACCGGACCGACGACGACCCGAACGGCTCACCGTTCGGGTTCGTCGTGTACCGCCTGCATCTGGACAAGATCGCCGAGGACCCCGTCTAAGCCGTGCCAGGACGGCGTCGCGCTTGGTCGGCGATGTCCGGCTTCGCACCGGTAACGGGCGGTTGCTGCGCCGATCGAGCCCACGCAGAATGCAGCCGGAATTGCTTCGTGGGAGGAACGCCAACGTGGGCAACAAGGTCTTCGTCGCCGCCATCGTGGCCGCCGCCGTGCTGATCACCACGGCCTGCAGCGGCAGCGCCTTGTCCGGTCAGGCGGTCGACACCGGGCCGGCGACCCCGAGCTCGTCGCCGTCGTCGACCGCGGCTTCGCCGGCGGCCGCCAGGGTGTCGCCCAGCACGCCGGCAGCCACCGTCACCGTGACGTCCACGCCGCACAAGCCGAACAGGCCGCACACGGTCACCAAGGAGGTGCAGGCGCCGGCGCCGGTGCCGCACAGCGGCAGTGCGCTCGAGGACCTGGTCGACAGCAACCAGGTCGCCGCGCCCAGCGAGTACTCGACGTCCGACGGTGACGCGGTGTTCTTCGACGCGCCGAGCCAGAACATCGGTTGCTTCATCTACAACGACGGCAGCGTGGCCTGCGCGATCCACAACTACGACTTCCCGCAGGACGGGCCGGACTGCGACGGCGGCATCGGGGCTGACCTCGACAGCGGCGGCTACCCCTCGCTCACCACGTGCTCCGGGTACTTCTCCGTGGCCGGCCGCGGCAACACCCTGTCCTACGGCTGGACGATCTACAACGGCGATACCGGATGCGCCAGCGAATCAACCGGCGTCTCCTGCGTCAACCGCGACTACGGCACCGGCTTCACCCTGTCCAAGGAAGCGTTCACGCCCGTCTCCTGATCAGGACGTGCCGCGCCGTAGTGCGTGCTCGCACTGCGTCAGGATCGCGGTTTCACTTCGTCTCCGGAGTCGTCCGGGCCGTCGCGAGGTGGGAACGGACCTGCACCAGCGACGCGCCGGGTCGAGGGATGGCCCGCAGTGCGAAGTCGGTCACGACGCCGGGGCGGAACACCAGGCAGTAGGTCGAGCCACCGAATTGGAAGTACCCCCGAGCTCGTCGCCCTTGTTCAGATGCCGGCCCGCAGTCACGTCGGGGGCGATGACGCAGGAAGAAACGTCGGACATGCCGACCTGCACGACGGCGATGCGGCCGATGGTCGGGTTGTCGGCCCTGGATGACGAAGACCGCCCGGGCCGCGACGTGCGCGAGGTATCCCTGAGAGTTCAGGGGCTCGAACGCGCGTCGTCGGCGAGCATGTCCTGCAACGAGTACGGCTGCTGCTTGACCCAGAACGGGTCCTTGCGCCGGACGTCGCTCGCCAGCCGGGCAGCGTCGCACTTCCGCCCGTGTTCGGAGTCGCAGGTCGTCGTGTGGGGGCAGCCGGCACGCTGGCGCAGATTTCCGTCCTCGGGATCGCCATCACGATCTCACCCTGCACGTGCTGGCTCCGCTGACCCGGGCAGTGAAGCCAGGCGAGGCGAACAACGGCGAGCGGGGGCTTACAGTCGAGGTGTCGCAGGGTGACTCGCGCGCATTGACGATCAGGACATGCGCCGTCCTACGGAGCGAAGCAAGCAGGTCCACATTCTGGGCTCCTGATTGGCCGTGCCCCTCATGGACACCCCTGAGAACCAGCCTGAACCCGACGGATCCGAACCGGACGAGGTCAACCCTGTTGACCCCGTCCACGGCCATCGCAGGCACGAGGACCCTCAGGCCGCCGGCAGCCCGCGCGACGAGGGGGGCTTCGACGGACACGACGCCAGCCTCGACGCCGCAGCGCTGCTCGAGCTATTGCTGGCCACTGATACCGTCCAGGCGTTCCTCGAACAGTTGGCGCGGCGCGCCGCCGCGGACACCGGGCACCACTGCGGCATCACCGTCGGCCCACAGGATGACGCACGCGGCGCCTTCACGGTGGCGAGCAGCGACGACTTCAGCCTCCAGTTGGACGAGTTGCAGTACGCCGAGGGCAAGGGCCCGTGCATGGAGGCGCTGCGCACTTCGGTGCCGGTGCTGGTGACCGACATGGCCGAGGACACCCGGTGGCCGCACTACCTTCCGCGCGCTGTGGCGCTCGGGGCGCGCTCCAGCTTGTCCTATCCGTTGGAGCACGACGGCGCGACGATCGGCGCGCTCAATCTCTACGCCTGTGAGCCGGTCACCCCGGGCATGGATCTGCAGGCCCGCGCCGCCGCATTGGCTGCGCTCATCGCCGGCGCACTGGCCCTGGCGCTGCGGCTCGCCCAGCGCGGCGACACGATTGATAATCTGCGTACAGCGCTGACCTCGCGCAGCACCATCGACCAGGCCATCGGCATCCTTATGGCTCAGCAGCGCTGCACCGCTCGGGCCGCGTTCGACCTGCTGCGCAAGGCATCTCAGAGCCGCAACATCAAATTGCGCGAGGTTGCGGCCGGCATCGTGATGTCCATCGAACGCGACACCCCGGGCGCACCACCCAAGCGGTACTGATGCCCAGCAGGCTCGACGCGAACCGCAAGGGTCGTCTGCTGTTCCCCACACCCCACGTATGGCGCCGGCTGTGACCCGCGCCGCCACGGCGGGGTTGAGCCTGCGCGACGGTCTGAACCTGTCCGGATTGACCGCCGCCGAGCTGTGGGTGCGCTACATCGGCGTCGGCGGTAGCGCGCCGGCCGCTGAGCTTGCCGATCAGATCGCGCACGACGAGGAGCAGCTCGGCGAGCTGGACGCCCATGATCACAATGTCATCGCCCAGGCGCTCAACGAACACTTCCTCGACCTGAACCAGAACCATCCGGTGGGTTACCGCGAGGTTCCCGAGGACAGCTGACCATGGTCGGGTCGACGGTGCTGTCGCCGCGCGCTGGTGGGCTCCCGCGCGGCCGTTTGCGGTGATATGTTCGTACCGGTTGGAAGTGGTTGCAGCCCCCGGGAGATGTCCGGGAGCGTGCGCGTGCCCTTCCGCCCGCCCCACGCTCAGCCGATGCTCGATCGGCCCGCGCTGCTCCCTTTCTGGTCTCAGAAGGAGCGTCATGACCCGCCCCCACCCGCGCCGCGCCGGCGTCGCGGCGCGGCGTCCCGGCGTCCGGACCGCCCCCACGCAAGCACTGGACATTGTCGCGGTGGCGGTCGAACCGACCCAGGCCACCGTCCAGCCCGACGGCGAGATCGACTTCACCAACGCCGGTCTGGTGGCCGCAGCGTTGCGCGAGCAGCTCGCGCTCGGACATCGCTTCGTTCGCCTCGACCTGTCACGCCTCACGTTCCTCGACTGCGCCGGGTTGCGCGTCATCGTCGAGGCGCACAATGAGTTCCTGTATGCGAGCGGCACCCTCGTCCTGACCGGGGTCGGAGCCCGCGTCGCACGGCTGCTCAGGCTGACCGACCTGGACAAGGCGCTGTACGTCGCCGACGAACCGAGCCAACCACCCCGCGTACGCCACCTCAGCAGCGTCCCCACCGGCGCGACGCGATGACCGTCCCGCGGACGAGCGCGAACGCGGCAGCTATCTCGAGGATCAACTGGCGATGGCCTACGGCATTCCGGACGAGGACATCCGGATTCGGATGGTCGACCGGGTCGTGGACGAAGCCCGGCAACGCGTGGATGAGGCGAAGGCGGACATGCGCGAAGCGGGCTTTCGCCGGGTGAAGGACTCCCCGCTGCTGGAGTCCTGCAGGTCGTCCCCGGGGTGGGCGAACCGATCGGCAAGCTTATGGACGTCGGCGAAGCAATGCTGCGCCAGCCGGTGTTCGAGTCCGAGCCGCTGGCCTACCTCGCTTTCGCGAGTGAGACGTTCACCAGCCGACCGGTCATCGCTCGGGCGGGCGGGCGACGTGCGCTCGCCCAAGTACTCGAAGAGTCCCTGGCCGACCGTCCCGGATACGTCGAGTACGACCCGGCCGAGGAGGACGACGACGACCTGTGAGCCGGTTGCTCGCCTCCTGGCCCGCAGTCAGGTCGCGACCTGCGCAGAGTTCTGACGATCGGCGATCTGGGCCAGCAGCTCGAGCAGCAGGGCCCGCTGGTCCGGATCCACCCCGTCCAGGGCACCGGCTTCGGCGACATCGCGGGCGGTGGCGAATTTGGCGTACATCCGCCGGCCCGCCGGGGTGATCTGCGGGATCCGCACCCGGCGATCCGTGGGATCGACAGTTCGCACGACGAGGTTGTGCTGCTCGAGGCGGTCGAGAACGCTGATCAACGTCGTTTTGTCGACGCATACGATCCGGCTCAGTTCGAGCTGGGTGCGCTGCTCACCGTCGTCGAGGGCGGCCAGTACGAGCCAGTCGCGCACATCGTTCAGGCCGATCTCCACGGCCGCCCGGTCGAGGTCGACCGTCATCCGGTCGGCGGCAGCGTGCAGGAGGAAGGTCAGATCGGCCGGTCGGAACGGCCCTGAACAGGCCGTCGTGACCGGCCCGGCACCTTCCGGCCCGCGCGCTCGCATGCTGCGAATGATAGCGCAAGCCTTCGGACGGTCAAACTTCGGATTAGCAAGAACAGGATCGTCTTGACTCGGACGATCCGAGCTCGTAGCGTTGCGGTCGCCATCGGCGCGAGCCGAAACCGTTCACCGAAGGATCCTGCGATGAGTACGAGCTCGACCGATCTGCATACCGCCGTCGATCCACGTCGCTGGCTAGCGCTGGGGATCATCGCCGTCGCCCAACTGATGGTGGTGCTCGATGCGAGCATCGTGACGATTGCCCTGCCGTCGGCCCAGCATTCGCTGCACATCTCCGACGCCAACCGCCAATGGGTCGTGACCGCGTACGCGCTTGCGTTCGGTGGCCTGCTGCTGCTCGGCGGCCGCATCGCCGACTACATCGGCCGCAAACGCGCCTTCGTCATCGGCCTGGTCGGCTTCGGGGTCGCATCGGCCATCGGCGGCCTCGCGCAGAACCAGGGCGAACTGTTCGGCGCCCGCGGGCTACAGGGCGCCTTCGCCGCACTGATGGCGCCGGCCGCGCTGTCGCTGATCACCGTCACCTTCACCACGCCGCGGGAGCGAGCCAAGGCCTTCGCGGTCTACGGGGGCATCTCCGGCGGCGGCGCGGCCCTCGGGCTGATCCTCGGCGGCGTACTCACCGAATACGCCTCCTGGCGCTGGACGCTGCTCGTCAACACGCCGATTGCGCTCGCGACGGCCATCGCCGGCCTGCTCGTGGTTCGCGAGAGCCGCGCGGAGGGCAAGGCGCACTATGACATCCCGGGCGTGATCACCAGCACCCTCGGCCTCGTCGCGCTGGTCTACGGCTTCACGAAGGCCAACGAGAGCGGCTGGTCGGCGACCAGCACGGTCTCGTTGCTCATCGCTGCGGGCGTCCTGCTCGTGACGTTCGTCGTGATCGAGAAGAACACCGCCGAGCCGCTGCTCCCGCCGCGGGTCTTCACCGAGCGCAACCGCGCCGGCGCCTTCCTGGTGTCGTTCCTGATCGGGCTCGCGCTGTTCGGCATGTTCCTGTTCCTCGTCTACTACATGCAGGGCACGCTGCGGTACACGGCGCTGAAATCCGGTCTGGCCTTCCTGCCGTTCAGTGGAGGCATCGTGGTGGCGGCCGGTCTGGCGAGCAACCTGCTGCCGCGCATCGGGCCGCGTCCGCTCATGGCCGGCGGGATGATCCTGGCCGCGCTGGGCATGGCGGGGTTCACCCGGCTCCGGGTCGACTCGGGCTTCGTGACCCACGTGCTGCCGGCCGAGATCGTGATGAGCCTCGGGATGGGCTTTGCGTTCGTCGCCCTGTCGAGCACCGCGCTCGTGGGTGTCGCCCATCGCGACGCCGGCGTGGCCAGCGCGCTCGTGAACACCACCCAGCAGATCGGTGGCTCGCTGGGCACCGCGCTGCTGAACACCATCGCCGCGTCGGCCACCGTCCACTACATCAGCACCCACGGTGCGGGCAGCGCGCCAGCGGGAGCGGTGCACGGTTACACCGTCGCGTTCACCTGGGGCCTTGGCGCGCTCATCCTTGCCGCCGTCCTGTCGCTCGTGCTGGTCGTCAAGCACCGGCAGACCGTCGACGGTGACACCGTGACTGTCATCGAAAAGGCCGAGGAACTCGGAGCCCTCGTCTAGCGTCCGAGCGCGCAGACCCGTTCGGTCGCCGGCGTCGGTGGCCGAACGTCGGTCGGTCGAGGGGTCAAGTGGCGCGGCGTCGGCCTACAGCAAGGATCGTTATGGCGATGAGCAGGGCGGCGATGCCGACAAAGATCGCGCTCTCGATCGTCTGGATGATCCAGAAGTGCCCGACAGGTTGGTAGGTAGCCGTTGCGCGCAGGCTGAGATTGTGGACCTGCGCGGCGCACGCGTCGGGGTTGAGGACGTTACTGCGGCTGGAGTCGATCTGGAGCCTCGGGCAGTAGTCGCGCAGTAGGTCGAAGTTGCCGCGGTTCTCGGCGATCGGCTGACCCCTGGGGCCGGTGATGGTAAGCCCGTGCAACTGCGCGCCGGTGGGGACTGCTGCGGTTCCGACACCCCACGGGGAGCCGGTGGGGTTGCGCAACAACGCGGCCAGCGGAGTGGTGATCGTGCGGTGGCCCAGAGGCGCAAAGCGCCAACGAAGCCAATGGATCGGTATGCGGGCGGCGGCATACACGACCAGGGTCGCGGCCATCGCGGGGATCGTGCGCCGAAGCAATGCGCTGGCGGCCACGCCGGAGGCGAGGGCGAACAGCATGCAGGCGACGGGGACGATGCCCTGGGTGTCATACCAGGTGCTGTTGTACCGGCCTCCGAAGGCCGCGTTGAGTGGGTCGAGGGTCCAGGTAGTGAGCAGGCCGAGCACGACTGCCCCCGCGGCGGCGGCGCCGAAGATCAATGTGATCTTGACGGTGATCCAGCGCAGCGGGCTGACCGATTGCGTCCAGGCCAGGCGATGGGTACCGGCTTCGTACTCGCGCGACACCTGCGGGGCGGCCCAGAACATCCCGGCGAGCAGCGGGACGGCGATGAGCGCCGAGATGAACGGCGGGATGGAGTGGAAGTCACCGTGCAGTCGGGTGAGGGCGCCGCTGCAGTCGGACTTGCAGGTGGGTACGCCGAGAGCGGTGGCACGGCTCCGGGCGATGGAACCCACAACGAGCAGGGCCGCGGCCAGCGCGGCGAGGATGGCTCCGCCGACGGCGGCGTGCGCCCGATACTGGCGCCAGGTCGTCCAGATCACCGTCGACCCTCTTCCCGCCCGACCGTCGCAAGACGCGGTTCTGATTCTGCGGGCGGGCGCTCGAGGTAAACCAGGACAAGGTCTTCCAGGTCGATCGGGCTGCTGGTCAATGCCGGGTCGAGCAGCGCGTCGCGGGTGCGGACCAGCAGCGTGGCGTGCCGCTCGTGGGCGGATCGGCTGAGTACCTCGACGTCAGCGGGGATCCGCGCGGTGGCTTCCAGCGAGCCGGCTACCCGGTGGTGCTCGCTCAGGAGCTCGTCAAGGTCACCGGCCAGGCGGACTCGACCATCACGGATCACTACGAGGCGGTCGCAGATTCGGGCCAGCTCGCCGATGAGATGCGAGGAGAGGACCACCGACATGCCGGCCGCACTGGCGCTATCGAGCAAGGTCCTGAGGAAGTCGCGTCGGGCCAACGGGTCCAGTGCGGCGAGCGGCTCGTCGAGCAACAGGACTCTGGGCCGTTTCGCGATAGCTAGGGCCAGCGCCACCTGAGCTCGTTGGCCGCCGGACAGTCTGCCGGCCTTGCGCTTCAGCGGAACTTCGGCGGCTGCGATCCGCTCGCGAGCCAGGGCATCGTCCCAGGACGGGTTCATCGCGCGTCCGAATCGGAGCATGTCGGCAACGGAGAACTCTTTGTAGAGCGGGCAATCCTGAGCCAGGAATCCGACCCGGGACAGGAAGTCCGGGTGGCTGCTGGGCGGTGTGCCGTCAACCCACAACTGCCCCTGCGACGCGGGCAGCAGCCCGACCAGCATGTTCAGCAGCGTCGTCTTGCCGGCACCGTTGGGTCCGACGACGGCGGTGATCGACCCGGCCGGTAACGCGATCGTGCAGTCGCGCAGCGCCCAGGAGTTTCCGTACCGGCGACCGGCGCCAGCCGTCGCGATCGCGATAGCGGGTGCGCTCATGCGGTGGCCTCGACGTCAAAATCCCGCATCGTGGCCCGAACCACGTCCATGATGCCGTCCTCGTCCAGACCAGCGGCGCGCGCAGCGGCGATCCACCGCTGGAGTCGACGCGTCAGCGACAGCAGCGACGCAGGCGTGGACTGGCTGAGGCTGCGTTCGACGAAGGTGCCCTGGCCGGGACGACCGGCGACCAACCCCTCGTACTCCAGTTCCTTGTAGGCCTTCTGGACGGTGTTCGGGTTGATCGCGACGCTCGCTGCGACCTCATGCGCCGTCGGCAGTTTGTCGCCCGGTTGCAGCCAACCCAGCCGCAAAGCTTGCTTCACTTGCTGAACCAGCTGTGTATACGGGGCGACCCCGCTCGTCGAATCGATCCGGAAGTCCAACATCCCCGCACTGTACCTTGCCTAGGGCAATAGGTAATAGCTGCCTAGGCAAATAGGTACCTGAGCGGGTGGGACGGGCTTTGACCGACATCGTCACCGGCCGCGGCGACAGGGCCGTGGAGCAGCGCACGGTGTCCGCGGCGGCGACGCCGGTCCTGTCGAACTATCCGACCGACGCCCCCGCCGTCGATCACCTGGAACCCTGGGAAGCGCGGGTGTACCTGTCGCCGGCCGCGCGGGTCAGAGGACGTGGGTGGCGATGAGGGCGCCGATGACGATGAGGACTGTCGCGGTGATGATGTTGGCCCAGCGGTCGAGCCAGGGACTGGCGAGCTGGTAGCTGCCGGCGGCGGCCAGGGTGGTGAGGGCCACGAAGGTCGCAACCGTGACGATGGTGAAGACGATCAACGACCCGATCGCAGCACCGGTGCCCAGTGTGGCGGCGGCAAGGAACACCGGCAGGATGGTCAGGTCCGGGCTGGCCGCGGCGCCGAACGGAATCACTAACCCCAGGCCGCGGGGCAGTGGGCGGTGCTCGTGCTCGTCCTCGTGATCATGATCGTGGGTGTGGCCGGTGGCCTCGAGGATGAGGAAGACGAGGCCGGTGAGGATGAGCACGCCACCGACGATCAGGTCGGTGCGTGATTGGACGACTGAGCGCAGCGAGAGACCGACGGCGATGACGATCGCGCCGAGGACGACGCTGACGGCGACGTGCGCGGCGCCGGCGAGCAGCGACAGCCGGGCGACCCGCGGCAGCGGGTCGCGGCGGGCGCGGGCCGTCACGGCCAGCGGCAGCCAGTGGTCGGGAAGCGCGCTGTGGGCAAGGCCCACGCCCCCGGCTGCGGCGAGCAGCGCGGGAATGGTTGCGGTCACCCGGAACAAGGTACTGACACCTGCGCAACCGCGCAGATGTCAGGTACGTCTGGGATGCTGGCACCGTGAGCCATAGACGTGCAAGCCGGGGCGGCGGAGCGCAACCGGCCGCGCAGATCCCGGATGCGGCGACGGTCGTGGTGCCCGGCGAGGAGCAGCTGCGGGTCGCGGCGACGGGGTTCGCGCTGTTGGCCGATCCCAGCCGGCTGCGGGTGCTGTGGGTGCTGGCCCATGCCGATGCCGACGTGACCACGCTCGCCGAGGTGACCGGGGTGCGACCGAGTGCGGTGAGCCAACATCTGGCCAAATTGCGCTTGGCCGGGCTGGTGCAGGCGACGCGCGACGGTCGACGGCAGGTGTATTCGGTGCGTGGCGGCCACGTCCGCCGCTTGGTGTTGGAGGCGCTCGGCCAGGCCGAGCACCAAGTCAGCGGCGTGCCCGACCACGACTGACCGGGCCTCGGGCCCGGCCGGAAGAGGCGGCCGCCTGATTTCGCCGTGCGAGTACCGTCTTACTCATGCAAGTAATTCCGGAACAGGGGTTGTCGCGAGCAGCCGCTGTCCGGCGGGCGCAGATCGTCGAGGCCACGGTGCTGGCCCTCGCCGAACTGGGATATCAGGGCGCGTCGTTCGTCGAGATCGCGAAGCGCGCCCGGCTCAGCAGTACCCGGCTGATCTCCTATCACTTCGAGGGCCGGGCCGAGCTGATGGCGCTGGTCGCCAGCCAGGTGATCGGCCGGCTCGGCGGTGCGGTCGAAGCGGCGTTGCGCTCGGCCGATTCGCCCATAGCGGCGGTGCGGGCGTACATCGCGGCCAACCTCACGTACATGGACGCCCACCGGGCGGAGATGGCGGCGCTGACGTCGTTGCTGCTGGCCGGAGTGTTGACCGTGCCGGCCGGACAGGGCAGCGCCGGCGTCGAGGCCTTGACGAACATCATCGATGCCGGCCGCCGCGCCGGTCAGCTGCGCGACGTCGACTCGACCATCGCCGCCACGGTCATCCAGCGCACGGTCGAAGCGGTTCCCTTGCTGTTGCGCGACCGTCCGGACGTCGATCTCACCCATCACGCCCGCGAACTGATCGGCTTCTTCGAGGCGGCATTGCTGCGCACCGACAGCGTGGCGGCCCCGGCATGATCGCGGCGACGGTCGCGCCGGTGCCGGTGAGCCGCCCGGGCACTGCGCCCGCCCCCCGGCGGACGCTGACGGCGGTGGTGTGCGGGGTCACCCTTGCGGTCAGCGTTGCCGCTCTTGCGAGCCCGACCCTCATGAGCCTGTTCGTCCGCAACCTGCCCCACCTGCGGTCGGGTCAGTGGTGGCGTGCCGTGACACCGGTGATGGTGCAGCCGTCCGGTTGGGGCCAGCTGGTGTTCAACCTGCTCGGGATCGCCGTCGTCGGCGCCGCATTGCAGCGCCACCTCAGCTGGGTCGGTTGGTGGCTCGTCTATATGGCCGGCGGGTCGGGCACCATCGCGCTGTACGTCGCCTGGCACCCCGGTGACACCGGAGGCGGATCGTCGGCAGCGGTGGCCGCCTTGATCGGCGCGCTCGCGGTCCTGTCCGTCGCCGGTCCCGAGCTCGGTGCACGGGCGTGGTACGCCCAGCTGTACTCGGTGTTCTTCGCCGTGTACCTGACGGTGCTTCAGCTGGCCGGCGTGCTGCCGTCGATCGTCGCCGGCAACATCTCGATCGTGGCCATAGTGGTCGCGCACCACGCCGTCAGACCGGTCATCGTGACCCGAGCGTCCCTGGTCGTCGTGCTCTCGGCCGGCGTCGCGATGACCGTTGTGCGCGACGACCACGGCGCCGGGATCCTCATCGGTGTCGCCCTCGCCACGCTCGTCCTGGCGCGTCGCCGGTTGTCGGCGCACCCGCTGCCACCCGGCGCCCTGACCGTGCTCTTCGATCTCGTGGCCCCGATCGCCGTCTACTACGGCCTGCGCTCGGCCGGCGTCGGCACCGTCGTGTGCCTCGCCGCGGGCGCCGCACCGCCCGTGGCCAACGGGATCGTCCATGCCGTGAAGCACCGGCGGATCGACGCCCTGGCCGCGAGCGTGTTGCTCCTGCTCGCCCTCAGCGCGGGGGTTTCCGTGCTGGCCGGCACCCCGCGGTTCCTGCTGGCCAAGGACGCCGCGCTCACCGCCGTCTGGGGAATCTGGTTCGTCCTCAGTCTGCGTGCCCGCAGACCACTCACCTTCCGTTTCACCCGCCCCTTGCTCGAGAAGCACCGGATCTTCGACCCGACGACCCGGGCCTGGTCCGCGCCCGACGGGCGGTCGTGGGACGAGCTGTGGGACCAGGTCCCGCGCTTTCGACGGATGTGGCAGGTGACGACGCTCATCTGGGCCGCGGCCTTCCTGCTCGACGCCGTGCTGCGGGTCGTGATGGCGTACGCGCTTCCCCTCGACGACGTGCCCGCACTGGCCGGAGCGCTGTGGCTGGTCACGTTCGCGCTGTTGCAGATCATCACGAACATCTACCTGGCCCGCGCCGGTCTCTGGACCGTCCTGCGCGGGGCGCAGCGACCGGCTTAGCGCCGAGTCCCGGGAGCCTCTCACCGCCCTGCTCGAGGCTGTTCGGCCGGACAGCGAACAGTTTTCGCGCTCGGAGCGGTCTACCTCTACATGACCACCAATCGTCGTATTCAGTCCTGGACGCTCGCCCTGACGTCGGCCGCCGCGCTGATGGTGGCGCTGGACGCGCTCGTCGTGGCGACCGCGCTGAGCACGATGCGCCGGGACCTGCACGCGTCGCTGTCGACGCTGGAGTGGACGGTGAACGCGTACAGCCTGAGCTTCGCCGTGCTGATCATGACCGGGGCCGCGCTCGGGGATCGGTACGGTCGGCGCCGCGTCTTCGTGGTCGGCATCGTGGTGTTCGGGGCCGCGTCGGCCGGGTGCGCACTCGCGCCGGGAGCCGGCTGGCTGATCGCGGCGCGGGCCGTGCAGGGCGGCGGGTCGGCGTTGATCATGCCGCTGGCGATGGCCCTGCTGAGCTCGGCCTTCCCGCCGGAACGGCGCGGGGCGGCGCTCGGCGTCTTCACCGCTCTCACCGGCTTGGCCGTGGTCGGCGGTCCGCTGGCCGGCGGTTTCATCGCCCAGGACATCGCCTGGCAATGGATCTTCTGGATCAATGTGCCGATCGGCGTGCTCGTCGTACCGCTGGTGCTCGCCCGCGTGCCGGAGAGCTTCGGGCCCAAGGCGCGCCTGGACGTCGTCGGCGTATCGCTGGTCGGCGGGGGAGCGTCGGCGCTGGTCTGGGGTCTGATCCGCGCCAATTCGACCGGATGGGGGAGTTCGGAGGTCGTCGTCACGCTGCTCGCGGGAGCAGCGTTGATGATCATGTTCGTCGGGTGGGAGTTGCGGGTCGCGCAGCCGATGCTGCCGATGCGCTTCTTCCGCGACCCGGGGTTCGCGATCGGTAACGCGTCGGCGTTCCTGCTGTACGGATCGCTGTACGGCGCCGTGTTCTACCTCGCTCAGTACCTGCAGGTCGCGCTCGGGTACAGCCCGCTGGGGGCGGGCCTGCGCTTCATCCCGTGGACGGTGCTGATGTTCGTGGTCGCGCCAGTGGCCGGCCGGTTGGTCGATCGCATCGGTGCCCGCTCGTTGCTGGGGGTCGGCATGCTGCTGCAGGGCGTCGGGCTGGCCTGGGTGGCGGTCAACGCGGCGGCCGGCCGGTCCTACGCGTCGTCGATAATGGCGCTCGTGACGTCGGGTGTCGGCACCACCATGGCGATGCCGGCCGTCCAGAGTGTCGTGCTGAATTCCGTCCCGCCGGCGGCGTTGGGCAAGGCCTCGGGGACCTTCAACAGCGTGCGGCAGCTGGGCGGTGCGTTCGGCGTCGCCGTGCTCGCCACCGTGTTCACGGGCAGCGGCAGTTACGCCAGCCCGGAGTCGTTCGCCTCTGGCGCCGCGGCCGCGCTGCTGGTCGCTGCGGTGCTCGCGGTCGTCGGGGGCCTTCTCGCCGTGCTGGTGCCGGCGCGCGCTGCGCACGGGTCTGCCCCGTCGGCTCCCGTCGTGCCGGAGCCCTCGCGTGTCGCGTGAGAGCGAATTCGTCGAGCGGACCGACGTCTACCGGCGCGAGATACTCGCGCATTGCTATCGCATGATGGGGTCGGTGCACGATGCCGAAGACCTCACCCAGGAGACCTTCCTCCGCGCCTGGCGAGGCTACGCCGAGTTCGAGGGCCGCTCCTCCATCCGCACGTGGCTCTATCGCATCGCCACCAACGTTTGCCTGACCGCCCGGTCCAGTGGTGAACGACGGATACTGCCGTCCGGCCTGGCCCGGCCGAGCGTCGACGTGCCGGGCGCGATCGCCGAGCGGCTGCTCGAGGTCGCCTGGCTCGAGCCGATCCCGGACTCGCTGCTCGGGGACGACCCGGCTTCGATCCTCGCCCGCCGCGAGAGCACCCGACTGGCTTTCGTCGCCGCGTTGCAGCACCTGCCCGCTCGGCAACGGGCCACCCTGTTGCTGCGCGACGTCGTCGGCATCAACGCAGCCGAGACCGCGACGCTGCTCGGGTTGACCACAGCTGCGGTCAACAGCGCGCTGCATCGTGCCCGCCGGCGCATCGCCGAGATCGCCCCGACCGAGGACAGCGTGGCCCGCGATCCCGACCAGGACCGCGTCCTGCTCGACCGGTTCGTCGGCGCCCTTGAACGCGCCGATCTGGACGCCCTCGCTCAGCTGCTCCGTGCGGACGTCGAACTGGAGATGCCGCCGGTACCGATGTGGTTCGCCGGTCGAAGCGCGGCCCTGACCTTTCACGAGCAGTACGTCTTCGCCGTGCCGCGTCGGTACCTGCCGACCTCGGCCAACGGTGGTCCCGCGCTTGCGGGCTACCGCCTCGAGGCGGACGGTCGCCAGCACGCGCACAACATCCTGCTGCTCCGTCCGGCCGGCGGGTGCGTCCAGCACCTGTGCGCCTTCGTCGATGCGTCCCTGTTCGCGAAGTTCGGTCTGCCGCTCACCCTCTAAATCTTGACAGGGAGAGGCGCTGCCGGGATCGTGCCTATCTATGGTTGGTGCGCCTAAGCGCGATAGGCAGGCCGAACGGCGAGAGGCAACTCGACAGGAGATCCTCTCGGCGGCCTGGAAGATCGCGCGCGAAGGCGGCCTGACCAGCGTCACGCTGCGGGAGATCGCAGCCCGGGTCGGCATGCAGCCACCGTCGCTGTACTCGCACTTCGAGTCGAAGAACGCCATCTACGACGCGATGTTCGGGCAGGCGTGGCGCGAGTTCCATCGCACGATCGAGACCGACGTCGCGTCGTTGCCGACGGAGCCACGCGCCCGCCTGCTGGCCATGGCGACCACGTACTTCGACTTCGCCGTCAGCGATCTGGAACGCCATCAGCTCATGGACATGCCCATGCTGCGCGACTTCACACCGACCGACGAGGCCTACCGACCCGCGCGGGAGGCCTACGCCGTCATGCGCTCGGTCCTGGCCGAGATCGGGATCCGTCGTGACGCCGATCTGGACCTGTACACGGCCCTGACCGGCGGGCTCGTGAATCAACAATTGGCCAACGACCCCAAAGGTGATCGTTGGCGAGTGCTGCTGCCCCGTGTGATCACCCTGTTCGCCGACGATCTCGACCTCCCGAAGTCGCCTCGCCGATCGAGAAGGACGACGTCATGAAGGCTCGGATCTCGACCCTGGACCGCAGGACGGCAATGCGCCTGGCCGCCACCGAGTACCACCGTTGCGCCACGCTGTTGCAGTCCCTCGACGAGCGCGGGTGGACGGCGCGGACGGCCTGTCCCGCCTGGGACGTGCGTCAACTCGCCGCTCACCTGCTGGGCATGGTGGAGATGGCGGCCTCGATCCGCGAGGGCGGTCGACAACGGCGCGCCGCGTCGGTCGACGGCGAGCTCGACATCGACCGGCTGACGGCACTGCAGGTCGAGGAACGCTCGTCGTGGACCGGCCCGGCGATCAGCGAACGGTTCGCCGCCCGCGCAGGCAAGGCCGTGACCGGGCGGCGGATGACACCATGGTTCATCCGCCGGCGCACCATGATCGGCGGAGTGATCAACGGGGTCGAGGAACCGTGGACGCTCGGTTACCTCATCGACGTCATCCTCACCCGCGACCCCTGGATGCACCGCCTCGACATCTGCGACGCACTCCACGTCGCCCCGCGGCTCACCGCCGATCACGACGGCGTCATCGTCACCGACGTCGTCGACGAATGGGCCGAGCGCCACGGGAAGGACTTCGGCCTCCGGCTCACCGGGCCCGCCGGGGGTACCTGGACCCGGGGCACGAACGGCCCACTGTTCGAACTCGACGCCGTCGACTTCTGCCGGGTGGTCTCCGGACGGCCGGGCACGGGCGACTCCACCGAACTGATGAGCACCGAGGTTCCCTTCTAGGTCATGTGACCGTGAACCGATCCGGTCACATCGGGCAATAGTCCATGTGACACCGAGAGCGAGCCGTTCCGTGCCTGACGACCCGATCAGCGATGCGGAAGCGATCGACGCCGACTTCGCTGCCCTGTTCGACCGGCACGCGGTGGCGGTGCACCGCTACCTGGCCCGCCGCATCGGTACCACGATCGCCGACGACCTCCTCGCGCAGACGTTTCTCGTTGCCTACGAGCGCCGTGCCGGCTACGACCGATCGCGTCCGAACGCGCGGCCGTGGCTGTACGGCATCGCCACGAACCTGCTGCGCAGGCACCAGCGCGACGAGGTCCGGCAGTACCAGGCCCTGGCCCGGACCGGGATCGACCCGGTCACGGAATGCCATGCCTCGCGCGTCGCCGATCAGGTCGACGCCGGCGCGTGGTCGAAGGATCTGGCCGCGGCGCTCGCCGCACTCGCTGCGTCCGACCGGGAGGTGCTGCTCCTCTTCGCCTGGGCCGAGCTGAGCTACTCCGAGATCGCCGACGCGCTCGACATCCCCGTGGGAACCGTGCGTTCCCGGCTGCACCGCACCCGGGCCGCCGTCCGCACTGCTCTCGCCGACTACGAAGGAGCGTCCACATGGACGAATTGATGGAGCTGCGCCGGCTGCGCGCCGACCTGCCCGACCCCACCGATACCGTGCTGGCCGAAGCCCGCGCCCGCATCGTCGAACACGACGTGCGACCGGCGGTACTGCTGCGCCCGGCACGTCGGCCCCGGCGCCCGCTGCGCCGACGCGTCCTCGTCGGCATCGCGGCGTCCGCGGCCGTCGCCACCGTCGCTTACGCGCTCACCGCTGGAGATGCGAGCCGACCGTCGCCCACCGCGCCGCACTACCGAAATGCCGCGCAGTTCCTCGACGCCGCCTCGGCCGCGGCCCTGAAGGCCGGCGACCAGAGCGTGCCCGCCGGCCAGTACCGGCACGTGCGGGAGCGTTTCGACCTGCCCCGGTTCCACGGGCGCCAGCTCGGCCGGTGGCACTCCGCGGCCGGGCCCTTGTGGTCGAGCGGGCGGTTGGACTGGTACCTCCCGAGCGAGTCTCAGGCCCCGGCGTATCTGCATCAACGGTCGACAGCGCCGGCATCAATGCCCGGCGCGACGATGCCGGAGTGGTACCGGATCACGACGACCAAGTTGGGCGTGACGTACGCATCGATTCCTCGCGGCATCGTGATGTCCCGTGATTGGTCAGGGTGCCACGGCTGCATCCCGGCGGACTTCTCGCCGTGGAACATCCCGACACGGGCGTCCATCGCGACCTTGCCGACCGACGTCGAGCAGCTGCGCGCCTCGCTGTACGACTGGGCGCGGGCCGAAATCGCGCACGGTGAGAAGGAGCATCAGACGTTCTCCGACCTGGCGCTGACGGCCATCGGTGGCGTCCTGGCCAACTTCCCCGATTCGGCCGACCTGCGCAGCGCGTTGTTCCAGGTGGCGAAACAGATCCCCGGCATCGAACTGCACGGGTCGATGAAGAACGAGGACGGTGTCCCAGGTGTCGGCGTCGGCGTCGGTGATCGCTTCCACGTCGAGCAGAACCTGATCTTCAGCGCCGACGGGCGCACCTTCCTCGGTACGAAGGACATCGTCCGGCAACGCAGCCGCGTGTACGACGTCCCGGCTGGGACGGTGATCAGCTCGACCGCGGTGGCCGTGCTTGGAAACACCGGTAAGCCGAAGCTCCCGGCGGCGAGTAAGACCCGCCGCTGACGGACGCTCAGATGGACTGCCACGTGACCCTGACCGGCGAAAAGACCGCCGATCCGGGGGCGCCGCGGCGTGGGTTTCCTAAGGCGTCCCGCAGGGAGGACACTGGGGGTATGAGTGAGACGTCCTGGATGATGAACCGTGAGGTCCAATGCCGATGCGGCAAGGAGGGCGTCATCATCGGAGTGGAGGAAGTCGAGGACGAGCCGGCACTCGTGTGGGTCAGCCACCCGGTGCGGCTGGCGATGCAGACCCACATCCACCGGCGCCAACAGATGCCCGCGTTGCTGGCCCAGCTCGCCGAAGAAGCCGTGTAACCCGACGGCCCTGTCTGGGACCCCGAGATAGGGTGCGGCCGTGGCGGTGGTCCCGGCTGCGGCGCAAGTGCTGGCCGTGTTGCGCTACCTCTCCGGCCAGTCGGGGCCGGTGCCGGCCGCCTCGATCAGCCGCGAGGTAGCGCTCCCGCGCTCGACGACGTACCACCTCCTGCACACATTGATCCGCGACGGTTTCGTCGTGCACCTGCCGGAGGAGGGCCGCTACGCGCTCGGGCTCAGCGCCTACGAGCTGGGTTCGGGCTACAGCCGGCAGGCCCCGTTGCAGCGCCTTGCGCGGGTGCCGCTGGCGCAGCTCGTCGACCGGTGCGGACACAACGCGCACCTCGCCGTGCTGCACGGCCGCGAGGTCATCTACCTGCTCGAGGAGCGGGCACCCGGGCGCCCTCCGCTGGTCACCGACGTCGGTGTGCGCCTGCCCGCCCACCTCACCGCCAGCGGGCGGGTGATGCTCGCCGAACTGCCGGCCGCGCAGGTCCGCGCGCTGTTCCCCGACCCATCGGCGTTCGTGCAGCGCAACGACGTCGGCCCGGCCACGATCACCGCCCTGCGCGCGCGGCTCGAGGCCACCCGCGACGCGGGGTTCGCGGAGGAGGACGGCGAGGTGACGACCGGGTTCTCCTCGGTGGCCGTCGTCGTCCGGGAGCACAGCCGGCACCCGGTCGCGGCCGTCGCTGTGACCTTCCCGTCGGGCGAACTCGACGCCGCGCAGCGCGGCCCGCTCGCGGCGCAGATCCGGCGCACCGCCCTGGAGATCGGGCGCCGGCTCGGCGCGCGTGTCGACGACGGCCCGCGCCCAGTCCGATAAACCTTGGACTTGCTGGTCCATTTTCTGCGTCCTAGCGTGGCCGGTGTTCGGGTTTCCGGAGTGTGAGGAGTACGTCGATGACCGACCGACTGCGCGGCCGGGTCGCCCTGGTGACGGGGTCGACCAGCAACATCGGGCGCGCCATCGCGACGCGGTTCGCGGCCGAGGGCGCGAGCGTCGTGGTGACCGGCCGCGACGCGGTGCGCGGCGCGGCGGTGATCGACGCGATCCGGGCCGACGGCGGGGAGGCCACCTTCCTCGCCCACGAGCTGGACGGGTCGGTCGAACGATCGCGAGAGCTCGCCGCCCTCGCCGTGGCGCCGTACGGCCCGATCGAGATTCTGGTCAACAACGCCGGCATCTACCCGCCGGGCGGCACGCTCGCGATCGACGGCGAGACCTTCGACCGGATCTGGACGTTGAACGTGAAGGCGCCCTATTTCCTCACCGCCGCGCTGGTGCCGGCCATGCTCGAGGCCGGACGTGGCGTGGTGATCAATCTCGGGTCGTGGGGGGCGCGGTTGGGCCTGCCGGGCGGAACGGCCTACGGCTCGACGAAAGGCGCGATGGAGACGTTGACCCGCGCCTGGGCCGCGGAGTTCGGCGCGCACGGGGTCCGGGTGAACGCGATCGCCCCCGGAGTGACCTTCGATCAGGCCACCCCAGTGGCCGAGGTGGCCGGCCCGATGATGGCCACCACCCCGCTCGGCCGGCTCGTCACGCCCGACGCCGTCGCGCGGGCCGCGGTGTTCCTGGCCGGCGACGACGCCACCGACGTCCACGGCACGGTCCTCGACGTCGACGGCGGCCGATCCGCGGTGCTGGTCGCGGCCCGCTAGGAACGGACACCGTCATGACCGGTCTGACCGCGAAGGGTGCGGCCACCCGGCAGCGCATCATCGAGGGCGCCGCCGACGTGATCCGCCGCGCCGGCGTCGAGGCGGCCACCCTCGACGACATCCGGTTGCACACCTCGACCAGCAAGAGCCAGCTGTTCCACTATTTCCCCGACGGGCGGCACGAACTGCTGCTCGCCGTCGCCCACTACGAGGCCGCCCGGGTGCTGTCCGACCAGCAGCCCCATCTGTCGGCCCTGACGTCCTGGGACTCCTGGCAGCGCTGGCGCACCGCGGTCGTGCGTCGCTACCGCCGGCAGGGCCGTACCTGCCCGCTGGCCGTGTTGATGTCCGAGCTCGGGCGCACCGACCCCGCCTCGCAGGAGGTCACCCGCAGCCTGCTGCTCAAGTGGCGCACCGAACTCGCCGCCGGCGTCCGCGCCACGCAGACCGAACAGGGCCTGGCGGCCGGCCTCGATCCCGACCGCTACGCCGGAGCGCTGATCGCCGCCATCCAGGGCGGTGTCACGATCCTGCTGACCACCGGCAGCAGCGCAGATCTGGAGTCCGCGCTCGACCTGATGCTCGAGCCGCTGCGCCCGACGGGCCGTGGTCAGCCGAGCAAGCGTTCGTAGTGCTGAAGCTCGGCGTCGCCGCCGACGAGGGTGAAGCCGGCTCGCGTCAGTGTTCGCTGCGACGCGATGTTGTCCGGCGTGGTGTCGGCCCGGACGGTGGTCACACCGTGGCCGGCGGCGACGGCGAGCACGGCCGCGAGCGCCTCGCCGGCGTAACCGTGGCCGCGGGCGGACGGAACCAGGCCGTAGCCGATCTCGACCCTCCCGTCGCCGGGCGGCCCCTTGAACCCGACCCCGCCGACGGCCAGCCCGTCGCTCGCGCGGGTGATCCGGTAGTAGCCGAACGGACGCTGCTCACCGAGGTGTTCACTCGCGCGCAGGAAACCGCCGATCGCGGCGAAGTCACCCTCGAAGGGGTAATCGGCGGCCCAACTGTCCTCGGGTCCGGCGGTGCCGGCGCAGATGCGGCGAGCCTCCGCCACGTCGACGGCGTGCAGGACCAGGCGCGACGTCGTGATGTCGGTCATCCGTTCAGCCAACCAGTCCCCGCGCGGCGCGAGCCACCGGATTCGACGCCGCCGCCGGCGCGCATCAGCAGCAGCGAGCTTGCGACCAGCGCCGCGCCGGTCAGGGCCAGCACCGGCGTACCGGTGTAGGCGGCTTCGCCCGCCCCGATCAGACCGCCCCCCGCGATGCCCACGTTGAACACCGAGTTGACCACCGCCGGCGCGGCGTCGGGCGCGTGCGGCACGGCCCGCAGGGCGACCGACTGGACGAGCGTGGGCAGGGCGCCGAAGGCGAGGCCCCACAGTGCGATGAGGATCACGGTGGGCACCGCGCTGGGCCACGCGGCCAGACCGAGCAGGCAGGCCGCGGTGAGGACGACGGCCTGGCGCAGGGCGCTGCGCGGGCGCCGGTCTGCCACCCGGCTGGACAGCACCAGCCCGATGATGCCGGCCAGTCCGTAGGCGAGCAGGGCCAGGCTGACCCCGCCGGCGGCGATCCCGGCGTGGCGGATCAGCGGGCTGATGAAGGTGTACGGCGTGTACTGCCCGAGCGTGAGCACGGCGGTCATGGCCGCGACGATCAGGAGGGGCCGGCCGCGCACCGCCGTGAGGAGCGGCGTGTGCTCGCCCTGGACCGGCGCCGGCTGGTCCGCGGGCAGGACGAGCAGGGTCAGCCCGGCGAGCATGGTCATCAGCACAGCACAGCCGGCGAAGGCCCAGCGCCAGCCGAACGCCGTGCCCAGTGCGGTGCCCAGCGGCACGCCGAGGGCGAGGCCGAGCACGATGCCGGCACTGACGAACGCGAAAGCCTTGCCCGTTCTGGCCGCCGGCACGATGCTGGCCGCGGCGGCGAACACGGCGGCGAAGAAGCCGGCATGGGCCAGGCCGCCGAGCAGTCGGGCCGCCAGCGCGACCCAGTAGTCATCCGTGCTGGCCATCACCGCGTTGCTCAGCGCGTAGGTGCCCAGCAGCACGCAGAGCACCCGCCGACGTGGCCAGCGCGCGGCCAGGGCGGCAAGCGGGACCGAGCCGACGGCCACGATCACGGCGTAGGCCGAGACCAGCAGCCCGACGTTCGACTCACTGGTCCGCAGGTCGCGGCTGATGATCGGCAGCAGGCCGACGGGCAGCACCTCGGTGGTGATCGCGGCGAACACGGCGCCGGCCATCAGCGTCAGGGCCAGCCGGGGCAGCCGGTCCTCGGCCGCGCGCGGCGGCTCGGATGCGGTGCTGCCGGCCATGAATGCATTAAACTCCTCGACAGAGTAAATTCGTCAACCGGGAGGTCGCCGGTGGGACGCGAGACAGCTCTGCTACAGGCGGTGCACGCCCGTCCCGGCCTGACGCGGGCGCAGGCGGCCGCGCTGCTGGGCCTCGGCACGGGCGCGGCGGCCGAACTCGTCGCCAAGCTGGTCGCGGCCACTTTGCTCAGCGAGCGGCCGTTGACGCCGACCGGCGGTCGGGGCCGGCCGAGCCGGGAGCTGGCACCGCACCCCGCGGGCCCGCTGGTGCTGGCCGCCGCGGTCACCCAGGAGACCTGGCAGGTCGAGGCGGTGCAGCTCGGCGGCGACGTCCTGGCCCGGCGGCAGGGCGTGCGCGCCGGCGGCCCGGCCGAGGTGCTCGGCGCGATGGCCCGCGCGGTCAGCCAACTGCGGCGGCGCTTCCCCGGCCGGGTCCGCGGCCTGGGCCTGTCCGCGCCCGGCGCGGTGCTCGACGGACGGACGGTGGACGCGGTCGGGCTGGGCTGGCGCCACGTGGACCTGCGCGCGATCTGGCCGGGCGGGACGCTGGTCCGGGCCGACAACGACGCCGGCCTCGCCGCCCTGGCCGAGGGCCGCCGCGGCGGCGCGCTCGGCGCCGAGCTCGCGCTGCACCTGCGGGTCGAGGCCGGCCTCGGTGGCGCGCTGGTCGAGCGCGGCCGGTTGCTGCGCGGCTCGCGGGGGATGGCCGGCGAGTTCGGCCACATGCCCTTCGGCGACCCGCGGATCACCTGTCCCTGCGGCGCGCAGGGCTGTTGGGGCACCGCGGTGGACGGCGGCGCGCTGGCCCGCCGCCTGCGCGAGCCGTCGCCGGCCGATCCGGTCAGCTACGCGCGCGAGATCATCGCCGGCGCCCGGGCGAGCGGTCCGCGCGAGCGGCGTGCGGTGCGCGCCGTCGCCACCGCCCTTGGTCGCGGCCTGGCGGGCCTGGTCAACGGGCTCGACCCCGACCTGGTCACCCTTGGCGGGCTGGCCCAGCTCGTCTGGGCGACCGAACCGGCGGCGCTGCACAGCGCGTTGCGTGCCGGGCTGATGGAATCGCGCCGGTCGAGCCCGATCCCGCTGCGGGCTGCGGCTCTGGGCGAGGCCGGCCCGCTTGTCGGCGCGGCCGAACAGGTGTGGGACGAGCTGTGGCCGCAGCTGCACTCCTAACCGGCCCGTCGGGCGATCCCCGGATAGTGCGTGACCAGACCGCACTCGTCGTAGGCGATCTCGCAGGTGAAGTCGAAGACGGGCGCCTCGTACCGGTAGCGGCGGCCGCCCCCGTCGTCGGGCACCCGGGTGTAACGCTGGTGAAGACGCTCGGTCGTCACGTCGCGCACCCGCACGTAGGCGGCGGGGGTGTCCGCCTGCTGCCCGACGTCGAGACCCAGCCGCCGCATCGGTAGCGCGTTGGTGAAGGCCGAGGCCTCGAGATCGACGTCCAGGCACCCGTCGAGCCGCTCGGCCGGTGCCCCGTCGACCGTCCAGGAGCCGCGGCCGTCAGCGCGCAGGACGGTCGTGCACGTCCCACTCGCGTCGCGCGTGGTGACCGTGGCCGACCGGGTGCACAACCCGGCGTCCACGACGATCTCGTAGTCCACGACCCAGGGGACGCCGTCCTCGCACGCCGCCACCCGGCCCTCGACCCGCACGCCGTCGGCGTGCTCACCGAACAACGCGACCTCGAAGCCCGACCGCGCGTCGTGGTGCAGCCACGCCGCGGATCTCGGCCACCCCCCGCGCGCCACCACCCGAACACTATGGCGGGTCCGGGCCGGATCAGGCACGTCATTCGAGCGGAGGGCCGGTCCTTACGAGTTAGCGCGAACCTCGGCGCAATTTGACAAGAACTCGCCCAAGTTAGTTCTTGACGTGGACAAACCTCGCAACCTAGTGTCCGAATACGAAAGGTCCGGGTGGGGTCGTCCCATTCGTTCTCCGTCCACATTCCTCGGCCGCGGCAGCGAGTGCCGCAGGATCGGAGCGCGTCGATGCGCACATGGACCCATCTGCTCACCACCGCCGCACTGACGGTGGGGGCCCTGGCCGCGGTTGGCGTCGCCACCCCGGCGGCGTCGGCGTCGGTCTCGGTGTCGGCGAAGTCGGCCACGCCGATCTACCTCAACTCGAAGTACACCCCCGTGGAGCGCGCGACCGACCTCGTCTCGCGCATGACGCTGGCCGAGAAGGCCGCGCAGATGGACAGCAGCCGGCCGCCGGCCATCTCGCGCCTCGGCGTGGCCGCGTGGGGGTGGTGGAACGAGGCCAACCACGGCATCAACGCCCAGACGCTCACTCCGAGCGGGAACGCCACCACGCTGACCAACACGACGTCGTACCCCTCGGACCTGTCCCTGGGCAGCACGTGGGACCCGGACCTCGTCTACAAGGAGGCCGGGCTCATCGGTGACGAGGCGCGCGACACCGTGCCCAACAACACCGAGAACCTCGACTTCTACGCGCCGACGGTGAACCTGAGCCGCGACCCGCGCTGGGGCCGCAACGACGAGTCGTGGAGCGAGGACCCGACGCTGACCGCGGCGCTGGCCTCGCAGTACGTCGACGGTCTGCAGGGCCAGAACCAGAACGGCGAGCTGCCGAAGTCGGCGAACGGCTACTACAAAGCGATCGCGACGCTCAAGCACTACGCGGCCAACAACAGCGAGGTGAACCGGCTCAACGGCAACTCCGTCATGAGCCAGCGCCAGTTGCGCGAGTACTACACAGCGCAGTTCGCCGACATCATCCACCAGGCCCACCCGGGCTCGATCATGAGCTCCTACAACGAGGTCAACGGCACCCCCGCCGCCGCCAGCGTGCAACTCATGGACACGCTGGCCCGCGAGACCTTCGGCTTCAAGGGCTACTTCACCAGCGACTGCGACGCGATCTACGAGATCCAGCACGGACACAACTGGCAGCCGCCGAACGCCTCCGCGCCGGTCGACCAGTACGGCCGCACCGCCTACGCGAACTCCGCCGGTGAGGACCTGGACTGCAACGCCGGCTACTCCGACGCCTACAACTACGGCAACACCATCCCGACCGCGATCTCCCAGCACATCCAGACGCTGACCGACACCTACAACGTCGGCGACGTGGACACCTCGGCCGTGCGCCTGTTCACCGCGCGCATCGAGACGGGCGAGTTCGACGCCGAGTCGCAGGTGCCGTGGGTGGCCGCGGCGCGCGCCCGCCTCGGCGGCGTCACCTGGGTCAGCAGCAACGCCAACAACGCGATCACCGAGACCCCGGAGCGCCTGGCGCAGGCGCACCAGTCGGCCGACGAGAGCATCACGATGCTCAAGAACTCCGCCGGCTCCGACGGCTCGTCGCTGCTGCCCCTGAAGGTGCCCAGCGCCGGTTCGTACAAGGTGGCCGTAGTCGGGTACTACGCACACCCGAGCGGCGGGTTGTTCCTCGGCGGCTACTCGAGCATCCAGGCCGCCGCGGGCCAGGCCAAGGAGGTCGACGCCTACTCGGGCATCAAGTCGGCCGTGCAGGGCATCGACCCGAGCGCGACCGTCGACTACCTGCCCGGCGTCACCGGCGGCACCAGCGGGTCGAGCCTGAACACCGTCGACCCGGCGACGATCGCCGCCGTGGGCACTTACGACGCCGTCATCGTCGTGGCCGGCACCGACAGCAGCACCTCGGCCGAGGACAAGGACCGCACCACCCTCAACCTGCCCGGCGCCCAGTCGTCGATGATCAGCCAGGTGGAGGCGGCCAACCCGAACACCGTCGTCTACCTCGAGACGGTGGGCGAGGTGAACCTCGGCGACTTCGAGAACACCACGCCGGCACTGCTGTGGAGTTCCTACAACGGTGAGGAGCAGGGCTCGGCCATCGCCGACGTGCTGATCGGCAGGACCAGCCCGAGCGGTCACCTGCCCTTCAGCTGGTACCCGAGCGACAGCGACATCCCGCCGATCACCGACTACAACCTGTACCCGACGGACAGCAGCAAGGGCCGGACGTACATGTACTACACCGGTGCCGTCAGCTACCCGTTCGGCTACGGCATGAGCTACTCGAAGTTCAGCTACTCCAACTTCGCCGTCAACACCGATTCGACCACGCCCGACGGCACGGTCACCGTCACGGCGAAGGTGAAGAACACCGGCACGAGCGCTGCGGCGGCGACTCCGCAGCTCTACGTGTCGACCCCGTTCGAGCCGGCCTCGGCCCAGCGGCCGATCAGGCGGCTCGAGGCCTTCGACCGCGTCACCCTGAACCCGGGCGCCAGCAAGACCGTCCGGTTCACGGTGAAGGCGTCCAAGCTCGCGTTCTTCGACGAGGCCCAGAACAAGTACGTCGTCGACCCGGGCGCGTACGACTTCGCGGTCGGCACCTCCAGCGCCGACGCGGACGTCCTGTGGCACAAGTCCGTCGACATCGCCGGCACGATCACCGAGACCCCGACCACGGTGACGGCCAAGCCGATCGAGACCGGCGACACCACCCGCCAGGTGGCCCAGCGGGTGACGGTCGACGTCAACACGACGATTGACCCGCAGCTGACCGTGTCGATGAACGACCAGAAGTTGTACGGCTACGTCACCAAGGGCCAGAGCACTCCGCTGCCCGACGGGCTGACCGTGTCCTACAGCTCGGACAACCAGAAGGCCGTCGCGGTGCAGAGTGACGGGACGCTGCAGGCGGTGGGCAGCGGTATCGCCACGGTGACGGCCAAGGTGCAGTACCACGGTGGTTCGGCCCTGACGAAGTTCACCGTCGACGTCGCCCCGCTGCAGTTCACCTCCAACCCGGCCACGGTGTTCAAGGTCGGGACGGCGGGCAGCTTCACGGTGTCGACGAACGCCTCGCCGACGGCCACGCTGACCGAGTCCGGCCCGTTGCCGGCCGGGGTCACCTTCACCGACAACGGCGACGGGACGGCCACGATCGCGGGGACCGCCCCGAGCCACGTCGGCACCTACCCGATCACGATCACGGCGAAGAACGGGACATCCCCGACGGTGACGCAGACGTTCCTGCTCTACGTCGGAACGACGCCGACGATCACGTCACCGGCCGCCGCGCAGTTCGTGGCCGGCACCGCGGGGTCGTTCACGGTGGTGGGCACCGGGTACCCGGCGCCGACCATCACGGAGTCGGGGGCGCTGCCCACCGGGGTGACCTTCACCGACAACGGTGACGGCACGGCCGCGGTCTCGGGCACGCCGGCGGCGGGTACTCAGGGCAGCTACACCGCGACGTTGACGGCCGCGAACGGCCTGGGTCCGGCGGCCACGCAGACCCTGACGATCACCGTGTTGGGTCAGGCCCCGACGTCGACCACGGCGGTGGTGGCGGGGACGACGTCGGTGACCCGGCACTTCGGGACCTTCACCTTCACCAGCCCGGTCCCGAACATCACCGTCCACCTGTTCACCGCGGGCACGACGACCGACGCACTGCCACCTGCCACCTCGGCCGCCAACGGCAGCTACGAGTTCGACAACGTGCCGCCCGGCAACTATCAGGTGGAGTTCGTCGACCCGGCCGGGACGTACAAGACGCAGTGGTACGACGGCACCGCCACCGGCGCGGCCACGCAGGACGCGGCGTCGACGCTCAATCTCACGGCGGGTCACGCGACGGTCGGGGTGAACGCTTCCCTCGCCACGAGCTGACGCCCGCCCTCCGTAGCGGGGGACGAGACGACCGGCCGCGCCTTGACCAGCGCCGGCCGGTCGTCTCGTTTTCCGTACGCCTCAGTACGTCAGGACCGCCGGCGCGTCGAAGTAGTGGCCGGCTTCGAGATCGGCGAGCAGGCCGGGCTGCTCCGGGTACCAGTCGAGCAGTTCCTGGGTGCGCATGCTCGACGCCCGAACGTCCATCTGCAGGAAGCGGCCCAGCCAGCCGAAGTGCTTCTCGGCGTCGGCCAGCGCGACCGGCGCGACCGGCAGGTCGAGGTGGCGCCCGATCACCTCGGCCACCTCGCGCAGCGGCACGCCCTCGTCGGCGCAGCCGTGCAGCACCGAGCCCGCCGGCGCCCGCTCGACGGCGAGGCGGAACAGCGTGGCGGCGTCACGCTGGTGCACCGCCGGCCAGTGGTTGGCGCCGTCGCCGACGTAACCAGAGACCCCCTGCTCGCGGGCGACCTGCACGATGCGGGCCAGGAAACCGTGATCGCCCGCGCCGTGCACGGTGGGGGCGAGACGCACCGCCGACGAGCGCACGCCGCGTGCGGCCAGGGCGAGCGCCGCGCGCGCGTTCGCGGCCCGCGGACCGCCCTCGTCGCCGAACGGGTCGGCCTCGGTGACCACCCGGTCGGTGGGCAGGCCCAGCAGGCCGGAGGCGATCACGAGCGGGCGGTCGCTGCCGGCCAGCGCGTCGCCGAAGGTGGCGATGGCCTGCGCGTCCACGACGCTCGACTCGGCGAAGTTCGAGAAGTCGTGGATGAAGGCCAGGTGGACGACGCCGTCGGAATCGGCGGCCGCGTCGCGCAATACGTCGAGGTCGGCCAGCCCGCCGCGGCGGACGTGCGCGCCGGCCTCAGCCAGGGCAGCGGCGGACGCCTCCGAGCGAGCGAGCCCGACCACCTCGTGGCCGGCGCCGAGCAGTTCGGGGACGACGGCCGAGCCGATGAAGCCGGAACCGCCGGTGACGAAGATGCGCATGGATGGACCTCCTGGAGGGGATGAAGAGCGATGACAGTCGCTGACATCGAACGTAGCACAGCTATGACAGTCCCTGACATGACCTAGGATCGGCGCATGGGACGGTGGCAGCCCGACGCGCAGCGACGCCTGGCCGGGGCGGCGCTAACGCTCTACGCCGAACGCGGCTTCGAGCAGACCACCGTCGCCGGCATCGCCGCGCGGGCCGGGCTCACCGAGCGCACGTTCTTCCGACACTTCGCTGACAAGCGCGAGGTGCTGTTCGCCGGGTCGGCCATCTTCGAGCAGCACCTCGTCGCCGCCCTGGCCGCCGCCCCGCCCGACGCGACACCCCTGGCCGCCGTTCGCGCCGGGGTGTCGGCCGTGACCGAGCTGCTGACCGACCGTGACCACTCCCGGGCCCGGCAGCAGATCATCGACGCCCACCCCGACCTGCAGGAGCGCGAGCTGATCAAGCTGGCGTCCCTGTCCGCCGCCTTCGCCGCCGCCCTGCGCGAGCGCGGCGTCCCCGACCCCGCCGCCCCCCTCGCCGCCGAGGCTGCCGTCGCCGTCTTCAAGGTTGCCTTCACCCGCTGGCTCGAACCCCGCCAGCGCAAGACCCTCGCCACTCTGATCGACGAGTCCTTCGCCTCCCTCGCCGGCGTCACCGCCGGGCCATGATCACCCGACGGACTCCGTATGAGGCTCGTTCCGGATCCAGGGTGCAGTCGCGGTGCGAATGCGCGGCCTCGAGTCGGTCGGCGGATGAGTGCGCTTCGGAGTTCGGGGTGCGGGTTGCGTCGGAGATGGTGTGGTGGCTTGTCGGGAGCGGCGTGACTGCTCTGCCCGAGGTCCAGCCGTGCATAAACGGACGGACCGTCGCGATCGGCGCCTACGTCGGCGAGGACGTAGAGGGCATCGTCGACAGGCTGCTCGGCGAGCAACTCGCGGACGGCGGCTGGAACTGCGAGGCCGAGTACGGCTCGGTGCGCTCATCGTTCGCGACGACGATCTGCGTGCTCGACGGGTTGCTCGAGCGCGGGTTGTTCCGGGGCCTGCGCAGTGGCGAAGTGGTCGACCCGGACTGGTTGCGGTTCTCCTTCCCGACCTGGTGGCACTACGACGTGCTGCGCGCCCTCGACTACTTCCGCGCGACAGGCGACGCGCCAGATCCGCGTCTGGCCGACGCGGTCGCTGTGCTGAGATCGAAGAAGCAACCCGACGGCACGTGGCTGCTGGAGAACACCCACCCCGGCGCGGTGCACCTAGTCATGGAGGACGGCGACGGGAGCCCGAGTCGCTGGAACACGTTGCGCGCCAGGGCAACCTACGTTCGCCGGCTGACATGAGGCGCCCTTTAAACGGCATAGCCGGTAGACCCGCTGCGCGGGAGAGCCGGTAGACCCCGCTGCGCGCTGAGCTCCTCACGCTCGGGGATGATGCGCCGATGGTTGCAGTGCGGGCGGCGATCCCCGGCGACGTTGACGCCGTCAACCAGGTGGGCCGGCGCACCTGGCCGAGCACGTACACCAACATCGCGGGTGCGGACTACGTAGCGCGTGGGCTAGCCAGGTGGTGGAGCCACGACGGCACGCTTTCTGCCATCGAGGCTGGGCGTGTCGCCGTCGCCGTAATCGATGACGCGATAGTCGGCATGGCGTCGGTGGGACCTGGTGACGGGTTCCGCATCATCTGGAAGCTGTACGTCATGCCGGACCAGCAGGGCGCAGGCTGCGGCTCGGCGTTACTGGCACACGTGATCGACGCGGCCCGCGCGGACGGCGAGACTGCCATCCGTTTGGAGTACCTCGACGGTAACGAACGCGCGGCCAGGTTCTACGCCGCAAAGGGGTTCCGCGAGGTCAGTCGCGAACCTGACCGCGATGGCGGCCCAGACCGCGTGTGGGTTGAACTCCGCCTGGATGGGTGATTGCGCGCAAGCTAGACGATCTGCTGGTCGGCAGGCGCGCTCGGTCATTCCTGCGCATGAGAACGCAGTCGCGCTCAAACTCGGCATGGGCGTGCGATCAGGACTCGGGAACGACTGGGTCGGCCCACTTCCACATGAGGGTCGCGTTCTCGGAGAGGGGACGGAGCACCGCCATGACGGCATCTGCCTGGTCCTGCCGCGCGGCTACCGGCGCAGAGCCGAGCGCCCGACACTCGAGCAACTGGCGGTCCTGGCGGCGTTCCGCTGGGTCGTAGTCAGATGCCGCGGTCGTTCGCGGATGACGGATGCCCGGGCGGCTGGGTCATCGGGACACCGGCCGATACAGATTGACTGGTCGACCGGTCGAGCCGTACTCGAGGTCGAGTTCCAGAACTCCGCGGCGGTGCAGCTCGCTGAGGTAGCGCTGCGCGGTCGGTCGGCTCACACCCACGTGTGCCGCGATCTCACTCGCTCCGACCGGATCGGCCATCGACTGCACTGCCTGCAGGATCTTGGCCATTGTCGGCGGCAGCAGCCGCGGTTGGCCGGTCGTCTCTCGCGTTTCCCGCAACATGTCGTACAGGGAGTCGACGGTGGCCTGGTCGGCCTCGTTGCCAGGCCCGGCGTTCACGACCTCGGCCCGCCAACGTCGGTAGGCCTCGAGCTTGTCTTTGAGCTGCCCGAATCCGAACGGCTTCACCAAGTAATACATCGCCCCGATACTCATCGCCTCGCGCACCGACTCGAGGTCGCGGGCCGCAGTGATGAAGATGCAGTCGGGCGCGTGACCGGCGCCCGTCAGGGAGCGCAACAGGTTCAGACCGTCCTCGTCGGGGAGGTAGATGTCGAGAATCAACAGATCGGGCCGGTCGGCGTCGATCTTTGCTCGCGCTTCGGCCGCGGTGTGCGCCTGACCGATGCACACGAAGCCCTCGATCCGCTCGACGCTGGTGGCGTGGATCCGGGCGACGCGGAAGTCGTCGTCGACGACGAGGGTCCGGATCGGCTCAGTGGGGTCGGTCATCACGCCCGCCGTTCGGCCGTCGCCGGCTGCCGGGGCACGCCGCGGTGCGACGGCAGCGGGATCCGAACTTCGAGGTGAGCGCCGTGCTCGGACCGCGCGGTCACGGTGCCACCTTCCCGGTGCACCAGGCGCTGCACGAGCGCCAGCCCCAGGCCGCGCCGCGCGTGCCCGCGCGGCGACTTCGTCGAGTACCCGTCCTCGAAGATCTCGTCGATGGTCTCGGCCGGGATACCCGGCCCGTTGTCGGAGACGAGGATCAGGATCTCCTCCTCGGCCTGCAGGTGGACGGTGATGGTGCGTGGGGCGGGCTGCGCGGCGACTGCCTCGATCGCGTTGTCGATCAGATTCCCGACGATCGTCATCAGGTTCTGCGCGTCGCTGCCGGGGACCTCGAGATGCGACGTCGGGGTGATGACCACATCGACCTCGCGCTCGGCGGCCACGGACAGCTTGGCCAGGAGCAGGGCGGCGACGGCTGGCGGCGCGATGCGGGCGCGCAGGTCCTCGGCCGAGACGAGGTGACTGTGGGCGACGTTGGTGACGAATCGGCTGGCCTCGTCGAATTCGCCGAGGTCCATCAGTCCGGCGATCACGTGCAGCCGATTGGTGAACTCGTGCTCCTGGGCCCGCAGTGCACCAGCCAGCCCCGTCATCGCGTGCAGCTCGCGGACCAGCGACTCCAGCTCGGTGCGGTCGCGCAGGGTGACGACACTGCCGACATCGCGGCCGGCCACGACGACCGGGTTGCGGTTCACGACGAGCAACGCGTCGTCGGTCAGGATGGCCTGGTCCGGCCCGTCGGTCGTCCCGGCCAATACGTCGCGCAGCCGGCCGGGCGGGAAGACCTCATCGATCGCACTGCCGATGAGGGTTCCGCTGACCCGCAAGAGGTGCCGTGCCTCGTCGTTGATCAACGTGATTCGCTGTTTGGCGTCGAAACCGATCACGCCCTCGCGGATGCCGTGCAGCATCGCCTCGCGGTCCTGCAGCAACGAGCCGATCTCCGACGGAGCCAGACCGAACGTCGCGCGCCGCAGCGCGCGGGTCATCACGAGTGCCACCAGCACGCCGACGCCCAGGGCGATCGCTGAGTACAGCACGATCGACATGATCTGGGCCCGGATCGCGTCAGCCATCCGCGCCTCGACGATGCCGACCGACACCTGGCCGATCACGTGGCCCGTGGTGTCGAAGATCGGCGCCTTGCCGTTCGCCGATCGGCCCAGGCTGCCGTGGTCGATGCCGACGTGGTCGTGGCCGTCGAGCACGGCCACCGGCTCCTCGAGGCGCCGCCCGATGAGCTTGACGTTCGGGTGCGAGAACCGGATCCCGTTCCGGTCGGTGACCACGACGTAGGAGGCCCCCGACCCCTTGGCAATGCGGTCGGCCAGCGGGGCGATCACCTGCGCGGGGTCACCCTCGGTCAGGGCGGCCTTCACCTGCGGTATCTCGGCCACGACGTTCGCGACCGAGCGGGCCCGGTCCTCGTACTGCTTGTCGAAGCTTCGCTTCATCAACTGGACGTCGAGAGCGCCGCCGATGACGACCGTCGCGATCAGGATCGCGAGGACCGCGAACAGGATCCGTGCGGCGAGCGTCTTCAGGCGCCACATCGCGCTCAACTCCTTCAGCCCGCGGTCGTCCCCGGTGCGGCCGATTCGGCATGAAAGCACGCGGAAGGGCGTCGGGGGAAGTCTTGGTGAGCACAACGCACAGAACCTGCCGAAACCTTCGCGTGACGAGCAATTGACCCAGTTATCACCGACAACGGTGCGAACTCGGAGAACGAGCACAACGGTTCCGGTGCGGCCATCGCTCGCGCAGCCTTCTTCCATCACCGACGGCAGGGGAGTTCGAGCCATCCGATGAACACCGATATCGCGAGCAACGTCATCGAGCTGACGGGCGTCTCCAAGCGCTTCGCCACCCCATCCGGCGCGATCTACACGGCCCTGCGCGATCTCGACTTCACCGTCGCGCCCGGCGAGTTCTGCGCCGTCGTCGGGCCGACCGGCTGCGGCAAGTCCACGACCCTGACCCTCGTTTCCGGCCTCGAGCGGGCGAGCACCGGGACGGTCGAGGTCGACGGCGCCCCGGTCACGGGGATCACGGCCGGCGTGGGTTTCATGTTCCAGAACGACGCGGTATTCCCCTGGAAGAGCGTCCTCGACAACGTCGCCGCCGGCCCGCGGTTCCGTGGCAAGCCGAAGCGCGAGGCGAACGATGCCGCGCGCGACTGGCTGCGCAGGGTTGGGCTGAGTGGCTTCGAGGACCGTTACCCGCACCAGCTCTCGGGTGGCATGCGCAAGCGGGTCGCGCTCGCGCAGAGCCTGATCAACGAGCCTCGCGTACTGCTGATGGACGAGCCGTTCTCGGCGCTGGACGTGCAGACGCGCTCGATCATGGCCGACGAGCTGCTCGCCCTGTGGGAGCAGACCCGGCCGGCAGTCATCTTCGTGACGCACGACCTCGAAGAGGCGATCACGCTCGCCGACAAGGTGATCGTCCTGACCGCCGGGCCCGGCCGCATCAAGGCGACCTTCCGGATCGACCTGCCACGGCCGCGCAAGGCCCAGGAGATCCGCTTCACCGACGAGTTCGTCGCGTTGTACTCCGAGATATGGGAGGCGCTGCGCTCCGAGGTCGAGACGGCGTATGCCCGCACGACGACGGAGGTGTCGGCATGACGCAGGCCAAGGCGTCGATCGACATGACCAAAACCGACCCAGTGGATGCCATCGGCATCGACGACGACAAGGCGCGGGTCCAGATCCTGCGCCGGCGACGGATCCGGCGACGGATCCTGATCAACCTCGCCCGGCTCGCGCTCGTCGTCGTCGCCCTCGGCTCCTGGGAGATCGGGGTCAACACCAAGCACATCGATCCGTTCTTCTGGGGGCAGCCATCGGGGGTGTGGAGGCAGCTGAAGACGTGGATCACCGACGGCACCGCCCAGGGATCGCTGGCCGAACAGATCCTGGTCACCCTGCAGGAGGCGGTCTACGGCTTCTTGATCGGCGTGACGCTCGGCGTCGTCCTGGGCATCGCACTCGGGCGCAATCGCTTCCTGTCCGACCTGCTCTCACCGTTCATCAAGGTCGCCAACTCGATTCCGCGCATCGTCCTCGGATCGCTGTTCTCGATCGCCTTCGGCTTCGGGCTGACGTCCAAGGTCGTGCTCGCCGTGGTCCTCGTGTTCTTCGGCGTCTTCTTCAACGCCTTCCAGGGCACCCGGGAGGTCGACCGGAACCTGTTGTCCAACGCCCGCATCCTCGGCGCTTCACGCTGGCAGACCACCCGGCAGGTCGTATTGCCCTCGGCCTTCACCTGGATCCTCGCCAGCCTGCACGTCAGTTTCGGCTTCGCCCTGATCGGTGCGGTGGTGGGTGAGCTGCTCGGCGCCGACAAGGGCATGGGCCTGCTGATCCGCAATGCCCAGAACAACTTCTCACCCAACGGCGTGCTCGCCGGGATGGTCGTTATCGGCGTCATCGCGCTGATCGCCGAGGCCTTGATCACCGCGCTCGAGAAGCGGTTGTTGCGCTGGCGGCCGCCGCAGATGGCTGGTGATGCCGGCATCTGACCCCCGCACGCGCACATCGCAGACGCAGCCAACACGACGGAAGGGTTCCCCGTGAACAGACGATTCACCACCGCGGCGGTCGCGCTCACCGCGGTAACCGCACTCACCATCAGTGGGTGCAGCAGCAAGGCCTCGAAGACCAAGGCCGGCGGGGGCAGTGGCGGCAAGACCGTTGCCGCCGGCGGCGGGGGCAGCAAGCCCAAGCTGACGATCATGGTCGGCGGGCTGTCCAAGCAGATTTACCTGCCGTTCATGCTGACCAAGCGGCTCGGCTACTACGACAAGGCCGGCGTGAACGTCAATTTGATCGACGAGCCGGCCGGCGGAGACGCGACCAAGAACATGATCGCCGGACAGGTGCAGGGCGTCGGCGGTTTCTACGACCACAACATCGCGTTGCAGGCTCTGGGCAAGTCCTCGGAATCGGTCGTGTCCATGCTCCAGATCCCGGGGGAGGTCGAGGTGTGCCGCACCGATCTGAAGGGCAAGATCAAGAGCCCCGCTGACTGGTCGGGCAAGTCGCTCGGCATCACGGACACCGGCTCATCTACGGACTTCCTGACGCAGTACCTGGCGACCAAGAACGGCGTTGCCCCGTCGAAGACGGTCCGTCGCGGTGTCGGCGCCGGCGCGACGTTCATCGCGGCCATGAAGCAGAAGGCGATCGACTGTGGCATGACCACCGAACCGACGGTGTCACAGGTGGTCAAGGACAAGACCGGCTTCATCCTGCTCGACATGCGCACAGCTGCCGGTTCACGCCGTGCACTGGGCGGGACCTACCCAGCCACCTCGCTGTACATGACGACTGCGTACGTGACCGCGCACAAGGACGTGGTGCAGAAGCTGGTCGACGCGTACGTGTCGACGCTCAAGTGGATCCAAGCGCACAGCGGCATGCAGATCGCCGACAAGATGCCGGCCGATTACTACGCCGGCGTCGGCAAGGCGGTCTACGCAAAGGCGCTCGACTCGGAGAAGGGGATCTTCAACCCCGACGGACTCATGCCGGCCGATGGTCCGAAGACCTGTCTTGCCGTGCAGAACGCGTTCAACGACACGGTGAAGGGCAAGAGCATCGACTTGTCGAAGACCTTCACCGACTCGTTCGTCAAGGCCGCGAAGCCGCTCGCCTGATCAGAAGACGACTGGTGGGCCGCCCCGGAGCCTTTTCCCCGGGGCGGTCTCGTCCGCGCGAAGAGCCGCGAGGAGCCGGAACGGCGGCGCCGTCAACGGCAAGATCGTCCTCCCTCCTTGACAACATAGGAGCATCGGACGCTCGCCCCGCTGCGCGGCAGAGCCGCTACCCGGCAGGTTCGGACGCTGGTCGCACGGGAGCCGGTAGAGCCGCTGCGCGGCAGTGGTGAATGACGCGCGAACGACGTCAGTTCGGCTCGTGCTGCGCAGCAGGCTCCAATTGCCTTCGGACGACATAACCGGGCCCAGTCACCACCGTCAGGGGAGGTACATCCCTGGCTATGACCGCGCCGGCGCCGATGACTGAATCATGGCCGATGGTCACGCCCGGCAGGATGGTTGCTGCTGCTCCGACCCAGACGCGGGCCTCGATCACGATCGGTGCCACCGTGATGAACGCGTACCGATCAACAGGCGCAATGGGATGGCCCTCGGTTATCAGGGTCACCTTCGGCGAGATCATCGTTCGTTCACCGATGCTGATGCCGCCAAGGTCGAGAAACGAACAGGCTTGACCAACTGAGGATCGTTCGCCAAGTCGAGTCCCGACGCCGGACGTGCAGTAGAACGGTGGGTGAACGAACGACTTGTCGGGGTTCGGATCGGCAAATAGTTCACCGAGTAGGGAGTGACGTGAGTCGATATCGCTGAACGGCAAGGCGTTGAGGCGTGAAGTCAGCTCCATCGCGGCTTGGACGCGCTGATACAGCTCGCGCCACTCGGCCGATCGGGTCGGGATGCGGCGTTCGGGCAACATGAGATCGATCCTCGCAGTAGCCGCCGACGACGCTACTTCGACGGTCCTGTGGCTCAACTGGCCGGTCTGGGCGTGGCGCAGGTGAGTTTCGGGGCGAACCAGCTCTGAGGGGCTTCGGACCGTCGTCGGCGACACTCGCCGACTTCACAGACAATCCGAGGGTCCGCGCGCTCGGGACCGACGGCGCTGCGCTGATGGACGTGATGACCACCAGGGGTGCGTACAACATCTAGCGAACGGAGAGAACATGTCACGGGCAACGCTGGAGGAGGCATACGAGCGGTTCGACGGGACCGGGCCGGAGTGGGGCGGCAACCTGTCCAACCATGGCCCGATGGCGGTCGAGGTCCTGGCCCGGCGCGGATTCGACGGCGCCGTCCCCGCCTGGGTCGATCGGTACCTGCCGCGCCTCGACGGCCTGCCCGCCAAGCACGAAGCGATCGGTGCCGGTACCTGGGCCGCCGCCCTCGGCGACTTCGGCCGGGTGACCGACTGGACCGACTACTTCTCCCGGCAGGTAGCGGAGCACCCGTGGCGCGAAGTCCTCGCCACGTGGTGGCCTCGGTTGTTGCCCGGAATCGCGGCCGGTGCCACGCACGGGTTGATACGCACCGCTCACGCCGTGCGCACGCTGCTGTCGGGTGACGAATCCGGCCCGGTGACGGCCGAACTCGCGCGTGGCCTCGCATTCTGGGCTACCCGCGCGACTGCGATCCCCGGGACCGCCGACCCGGCCGGCATGCTCGCGGCTCGAGACGCTTTGGCGGCGCTGCCGCGGCTGGCCGACCGATCGGGACCGATCGCCGGGCGGCTCAGTCGACTGTCGGTACTGGACGGGTGGTCGCGAGGCCTCTCCGCATTGCGCCCGCCGGCCAGGCCCACCGAGGTGCCCGAGCGGCTCGCGGAGCTCGTAGACGCGGCTACCTTCCGCTACCTCACGCACGGCTACGCAAGTCCGGTGCTCCTCGTCCACACCGCGACCGCGCCGAATGCGGTGCTGCACGCGCTGCCCGCCCTCCCCGAGGACGTGTGGCTGGCGAGCCTGAGTGCGGTGTGGGCGGCGAGTGCTGCGATCACGACGGCGTACGGGCCGGCCGAGGGCACGCCCCCCGAGCAACGAACGTCCGCGCCGCACGACACCGACCCGGCCGGCGAAGTATTGGATCGGGCGGTGCGACACGGCGACGAACACGTCATCAAGTTCACCGACACGGCGGTTGAGGTCTACACGCGTACGGGGAATCCCGACGCCCTGGGTGCGGCCGTTACGGTCGGCCGGCTCATCGACGCACCCGGCTGATTGCCGCTCGGCCGGGCGGCAAGAAGATCGCGATCGGTTCGTCGGCGAGCGAGGAACACCGAGGGCCCCACTCGATGTTCCGCTTCCACGTGTGACGACTGACCAGCAGGTCCGCATAGCGTCCTGATCGGAGTACGAGATGATCGAAGTGCCGGTACCCAAAGTGATCGCCGCACCGCCTGATGACGTGCTCGAGTTCGTCATGGACATCGAGCGCTACCAGCAGGTCGACCCCAAGATCGAGCCGGTCGAACAGGTAAGCCGGACCGCAGCGCGGACCGAGTTCAGCTTCCGACCCAAGTTGGGCGGTATCCGAAGGCGTGGGCCGACAACTCGCGCAGGCATGCAGCTCACGCCCGGCGACCGGGTCGAGATCACCCGATTGCACAATCCCTTCCGGCTGAACTGCCTGATCGAGCCGATCCTGCGGCGTCGCCTACCAGCCGAGGTCGAAGAGGAACTGCAGCGGGCCAAGGTCTACCTGGACGTCAGGCCGCGGTAACCGCGTAGAGGAAGCACTGCGGTGCCAGCGAACGCACGTGCACTGTCTCGACGTCGGGTTCACGGAGCAGGCGCTCGATGATCGGTTCGAGCTCGGCCTCGTCACCGACGACGGTGTTGTGGTCATAGTTCATCGTGTTGTCGCCTCGATAAGTGCGCAGGACTCGCGGGCCCGTCGCCAGCTCCTTGGGCAGTCCCGCAGCCGAGGCGTAGCCGTCACAGCGTGCAGCGTGGATGTAGACCGGCCCGACTTCCGTCCACACCGACGGGTGATCGAACGGCGCGTAGGAGATCAGCGTGATCTGCTCGCCCGATTCCGCATAGCGTAGACAACACCGCAGCGGTTCGCCCTCACCGGAAGCGGCGAACGGGTGTACCGGGTTGCCGTGACCGTCAGTGGCGGTGGCACGGACCTCATCGAGGCGGCCGGGGTCGATCGCCTGCACGAGCAAGTAGGGCACAGTGTTCATGTCCCCAATGGTCGTGGGCCGCGTCCGCCCACGCTGGCGGGTATCGGACGCCGCGTTCTTCCTAGTGCTCCGCGGACGAGGCGCCCTATCGGGCCACGCGGTAGCGGAGGTAGACCACCGTCGAACTGAAGGTGCGGGACTCGATGAGTTCGTGGTTCACCCTGCGCCCTTGCCCAGTGCCTACTCCGGGCCGGCGACCCCGATCAGATTCCCTGCTGGATCGCGGAAGTGCGCCACCGTGACGGCGCCGCCTTCATTTCTCTGTGGCGGCAGCACCATCGTTGCGCCGAGGGCCCGGGCGCTGGCGAGAGCATCGGCAACCACGGGAACACCGACGTAGAAGATCGCGTGATTCTCAAAACCCGGTCCGCCGCCGATGCCGCCCGCCGCCGGCGGCGCGTCCCGATCCGGCGTGATGAACGAGTACTCGGTTGCCAGGGAGATGCGCTCAGCTACCGGCGAGCCGGCCGCCCCGTCCCAGCCGAACAGCTGCGAATAGAAGTCACGGAGTAGGGCCGGGTCGGGCCCGATCAGCTCGAAGTGGACAACAGGATTACCCATGACGCAAGCGTGCCACGTTCCCCGCTCGATGCGCCCGGTGCGCGAACAACAGGACTTCTGCGTAGACCAGCAGGCGCCTCATGGAGGCCTCGCCGACAATTTGGCCTGCAGCAGCTGGCGACGCTGCCGAGCGGTCAACTTCGTCTGTTGGCCGAACCACGTTGAGCGCACGGCCGCTAAGACCGCGAGAAATATGTGGGGTGAAGACACGAATTCGAGCTGGACAGTCCGCAAGCGGTGCTCGCAGCGCGCGGACAGCGGCATGTCGGATGCTCCCGCGCGGACAGCGGCCTCAGTTCGGGGGAGGCGGTTGGGTGCGTTGTTCGGCGCGGTCGATGGCTTGGGTGAGTCCGGTGCTGTTGAGCATGACGTTGTCCATGACGTTGGTGGCGATTCCGCGCACCGCGAGCATGGGGAGCACCCAGTTGGGAGCGCCGACCCGAGCCGCGCGGTGTTGAACGCCGGTGAGGACTGCGGCTGCGGCGTCGGCAACGGGGATGGGTCGGGTGATGAAGGAGGGGAGCGTGGCCCGGACTTCGGCGACTTGTTCTTGAGCGAAGACGTCGGCGGCGAGGTCGGTCTGGACGAATCCGAGGTAGGCGACGCCGGCGGTGGCGCCGTGGTGGACCAGTTCGACTCGCATGGCGCGGGTGAGCTGTTCGATGCCGGCTTTGCTGGCTGCGTAGGAGGCGTTGAGGGCGCCGTTGAAGAACGCGTAGACCGAGGCGACGACGAGGATGTGACCTCGGCGTTCGATGACTGCCGGCAGGGTGGCGCGGATGGTGCGCCATTGGCCGAGCAGGTCGACGTCGATGGTGCGCTCGAACTTGGCCGGGTCGATGGTCAGTATCGAGTTCGATGGCGGAGCGATGCCGGCGTTGGCGATCACGACGTCGATGCCGCCGAAGTGCGCCACGGTGTCGTTGGCCGCTTTCTGGAGGGCCGCGAGGTCGGTGACGTCGGCCTCGAACGCGGCGGCATGTTCGCCTAGTTCTGCGGCCAGCTCCTGCAGCGGGGCCAACCCGCGGCCGACCAGTGCGACGCGTGCGCCGTGTGCGTAGGCCTGGCGGGCGAGTTCGGCGCCTAGTCCGCGTGCGGCGCCGGTGATGAACACGACCCGATTGTCGAGGTCCAACCCTCGGTTGCGCCCGAGCAGACCGCCGACCAGCGGCACGCGCCGAACCGTGTGTATTGCGGCGTGGACCGTACCGCGGGTAGCGGCGTGCAGCAGGTCAGCGAGCATCGAGATCTCCATGCTGTTCGGTGGTGCGTCGCCCGGGGCGCCCGGGCCGGCGTGCGGGTTGGGTCCATTGCTCGGCCAGGCGGCGGCAGATGGCGTGTTGGTCGGCTTCGTCGAGGCCGTGGGTGAGCAGGCCTTCGATGGTGAAGACACCGATCTTGATCTCGGCGTCGACGTTCGGGCCGCTCAGACCGGCGTGTTCCAGCGTGGTGCGGAACAGCGCCTCGGCCATCAGATGGAACCCGGTGTGCCATTCGTCCACCGCAGCTGACTGCGCGGCGCGGGCATGGACCGTGGCCACTAGGCGCCGCATCTGCTGCAACGTGCTCACGACCCATAGCAGCTGGTCCTCCAGCGGCCGCGTCGTCAACTGCTCATAGTCGGCCAGCGCATCACCGAGGACCGCATTCAGGACCGCGACCAGCACGTCGTCCTTATCGCCGAAATACCAATAGATGGTGTTTCCGGCAACCCCGGCTGCTTTGGCCAGCGCGCTCATCGAGGTCGCTTCGTAACCCTCGTCGATAAACAACCGACGGGCCGCGGTGACCAGTTCGGCTCGCTTCTCCTCCCGATCCTGTCGGGGCTTGTTGGCGGGCACGCGGTCAGCATAGCCCGTCTCTTGAATGTCAATCAAGAACCCGCTAATCTCGGTTCACTAGCTCTTGATCAGCGTTCAAGAGCCCCACTGGAGGGACCTAGCATGAGCAACCACACCCGCGAGGACGTCACGTTCGACTCTCACGGCACTTCGTGTGCGGCCTGGCTGTACCGCCCCGCCGGAGTCGAGACCCCGCCCGTCATCGTCATGGCGCACGGGTTCGCAGCCGTCCGGGCGCTGCGGCTGGACGCCTACGCCGAGCGGTTCGCCGCGGCCGGCTACGCCGTGCTCGTCTTCGACTACCGCGGGTGGGGCGACAGCGCAGGTGAGCCGCGGCGCGTCCTGGACATCGGCGCTCAGCAACAAGACTGGCGCGCGGGCGTCGCCTACGCCCGCAGCATCGACGGTGTAGACACCAGCAAGGTGGTGGCGTGGGGATCGTCGTTCGGTGGTGGGCACGCTCTGAATCTGGCCGCCGAAGATCACGACCTCGCCGCCGTCATCGCCCAGGTGCCGCACGTCAGCGGTCCGGCATCGGCGTTCGCCCGCTCCCCGAAGATGGTCGCCCGTCTCATCGGTGCCGGTGTGCGCGACCAGCTCGGAGCGCTCACCGGCCGCGAGCCGCACCGGCTGCCGGCCGTCGGCGAGCCGGGCGACATCGCGATGATGACCTCACCTGACGCCGTGCCGATGGCCACGCGTCTCGCCGGCGAGCGCTACGACGAACTGCTCGGCGAGAACGACGTTGCCGCCCGCATCGCTCTACGCGTGCCGTTCTACTCACCAGGCCGCGTCGCACACAAGATCACCGCCCCAACACTGGTGCAAATCGCAACCAAGGACATCGTCACCCCGTACGACATCGCCATGAAAGCCGCCCGCCGCATCCCCAACGGCGAGATCCGCACCTACGACTGCCAACACTTCGAGCCCTACCTCGAACCCCACTTCGACACCGTCGTCGCCGATCAGATCGCCTTCCTCGCCACCCACGTCCCGACCAACCCCTAGCGAGCAGTTGATCGCGGCTCATCGGCAGGAGCGTGCACTCCTTAGATCCGGTAAGAGCCGGCCCATCGCTTGGAGGGGTGACGCCGGATCGGATGCGGACCCGATTTTCGGGCTTGGACTCCTGTAGTTTCCGAGCATGCAAGCGGTCTCAGCGGACCTACAGCGCGGTGGTTGGCTTGGCCGGTTCTCCACCGTCGTCGAGGAGGTTTATCGTCCTTGGCTGATTGATCAGATCGTCGTGTTGGTGCGCTACGTGGCGGGCGCGTCGATCCTTCTGTGGATGGTCGTTGCACCTGCGGGCTGGCTGTTCCTACCCGGTGGCCCCCCACGGTCGCTATGGGTCGTTTCTTACGGCATAGTTCTCCCGACTCTGATTGCCGGGCTCGGCACAACGTTCACCTCGCTCCGGCGGTGGGTCGTGCCGATCGCTGCCGTGACCCTCCTCGTGGTTACCGCCGCGGCCTACTGGCTTTCTGTCGACCTCATCGACGTCGGGGCTGGGGGCGCTCCGGTCGTGGCACTCCTGTTCGGTCTGCTTGCGCCGTTCATGCGCCTGCCCGCGCGAACAACAGCCGTTGTCAGCGTCACCGTTGTTGGCAGCGGCATCGGGCTGACCGTCGCAGACATGCTGGATGACACCGTCAGCAATACTGCGGGCTACTTCTTCCTCGTGGCTCAGTTCAACGTGTTCGTCCTCGTGACCGGCATCGGAATTGTCGGGGAACACATGTTGCGAAAGACCTTCGTCGGAGAGCAGATCATTGCCCGCCAACAGGTGTTGATCCGCCGGTATGCGCCGCCTGCGGTCGCGAATGCCATCGAGACCGGCAACTCCGCCACGGTCGATGCGCCACAGCGTCGCCGGGTCACCGCGTTGTCCTCCGATGTGGTGGGTTTCACTCGCACCGCTGACGCCCTGGATGCGGAGTCGCTGGCGCAGATCGTGCACGAGTACATGGCTGCGATGGCCGACATCGTGGAACGTCACGGCGGCACGGTCACCGAGTTCGCCGGGGACGGTGTGATGGCCCTGTTCGGCGCACCGGCCGAATGCGACCCTGAGGACCAGGTCACGGGTGCCATCGCCGCCGCGACCGAGATGCAGGCTACCTTGCCCATGTTGAACCAGCGCTGGTTCAAGATTGGGCTGGACCACGAACTACACACCCGCATCGGAATCAATACCGGTGTCTCATCGGTCGGAACGTTCGGCTCGGAAGGCCGCGGCACCTACACAGCGATCGGGCTGCAAATCAACATCGCCGCCCGCATCCAAGCCGAGTGTGAACCAGGCTCCATCCTGCTGTCCCAAGCCAGTTGGCACCTCGTCAAGGACACCATCGCCTGCGAGTCCCGGGGCGAAACACATGTCAAGGGGGTCCACTTCCCGATCAAGCTTTATACCCCCACCCCCGCTGAACGCTGACCCTCAAGGGACGATCAGCGAGGGCGCACTTCGGAAGAGCCGGTCGTTTGATCTTGACCGGTCGGGCACTTGACCGGGAGGTGCCGTTCGAAGGCAGCCCACCGATCAGAAGCGGTGTCTGTAGCGCAGGCTCAGGGGCCGTCCGTCGGGGTCGTAGATGGTTCGGTAGAGCGGGGTGGCCCAGGCCAGCGTGCGGCGCGACAACCGTGTCGCGCGGTAGGGCCGTAATCGACCCGGTGGACGAGGGCCGGACCGGCCTTGGTCGTGCCACTGCTGCAGACGGGCGGCGCTGTCGGCGTAGTGGGCGAACATGGCGGCGGGGTCGACGAGATCGGCGTCGTCGCCCTCGGCCCGGTCGAGGTGTTCTCGGGCGAGCTCCAGGCGGAGGTTGCGCGCGAACCGCCTTGCCCCGTGACCGAAACGATCGATAACCGCGGGTGGACGTTGGTCCCGCTCGTCGTCGAGAACGGCGCACGACAGCTCCGAGTCGTGGGTCCACGACCTGCGGTTGAGGTTGTCGGAGCCGACGGAGGCCCAGACGTCGTCGACGACGCAGACTTTCGCGTGGACGTAGACCGGGGTGGCGGCGTGGTTCTCGATGCCGTAGACCGCGACACGGCCCGGCGCGGCGGCGTGCAGTTCGTCCATTGCGCGTTGGCGGCCGACGAGGTTGGGCGGCATCGAGAACCGCCCGTCCTGATCGGGACGGAGTGGGATGACGGCGATGAAGTGCAGGTCAGGGTTGTCGCGCAGGGCGTCGGCGAAGCAGGCTACGACCTCGGCCGACCATAGGTACTGGTCTTCGACGTAGATCAGGCTCTGCGCGCGCGAGACGACCTTGTCGTAGGCGTGGGCGACGCTGCGCTCGCCGTCTGGTGCGAAGGGGTAGCCCGGGTGACGGTTTCCATACGTTCGTAGCAGCTGGACGTGGGCCGTTCCGCACGCAGAGGGGTCGGGTAGGGGGTCGGGCAACCGGCCGGGGCGGTGATCGTCGCGCCGCAGCCGCTCGCTGGCGACATTGATCGGGTTGCGGGTCAGCGGCGCGGGGTCGTCCCACCGCTCGCGGAAGGTTGCCTCCGCGTCCGCGACCGCAGGCCCCCGGATCGCGAGGTGCACGTCGTGCCAGGGCGGCCGACTGCCGTAGACCTTCGCCATCGGCTGCTTCTGGTGGTCGCCAAGGTGGTCCGAGTCGTCACGGCGGCTGTGACACAGATCGATTCCGCCGACGAAGGCGACGTCGAGCTCGGGCCGGCCGGCATGGCGCAGGACGACGAACTTCTGGTGGTGCGAACCGCCCGGGCGCACGCGTTGGTCGAGCAGGCACACACCTCCTGCCGCCTCGATTTCCTCGCCCAGATGACGATTCTGTTGTTCGCTGAACGAGAAGCGGTCGAGGTGCGAGCGCCACACCAGGCCGTTGACCACGGCACCCCGGGCGGCCGCTTCGCACAGCGCGCGCGACACCGAGACGCCGCTGTCGTCAAGAGCCTGGTCGGGATCCCCGCGCCAGTCAGCGAACATGACCAGGTCTCCCGGGCCGGCGAGTCCCAGGGAGCGTGAGAGTTCGGCGAAGTACGTCTTGCCGTGAACGAGCGGAGTCACCTCGTTGCCGCTCGTCCACGCCGCCCCGCTCACATGCCGCCGATCCAGAATCGTGGCGTCGTTCTTGCGCTCCGCGGCGGTGAGGAACCAATCCGTGACGTCCATCGCCCTATCCAACTCCCTCACTGAGAACACGCGGACCGCGGTCGTTCTTCACGTTCGGGCTGGAAGGTCGAGAGGGGGCGAAACCGGGTCCTGACTATCTCTGTGCCTGGCGTCGTTGATCAGGTGGGCGTAGTCCGTTCGTCCGTCATCAAGTCTCAATCAGACGGATATCGAGCGTGCACCCCGCCGGCGACTGCAGGTTTCATTTCAGCGTGCGGGACGTCGCCGCGATGGGTCCCGGCGCCGGGTGGCGAGGTTGCGCACGGCCTCATGAGGCAGGGGTGGGCGGCCGAGCGGATTGGCCTCGGTGACCATCGCGAACGACTCGGTGATGTTGCGCAGGTTGATCAGCGCCGCCCCCTCGACCGGCCAGCGATCGGCATGCTCGGACGGTCCGGCGTCGGCGAGAGCTCGGATGGTCCCGCGCACAGCCTCGAGGCGTTCGGCGTCTGCTCCCTGGATGGCCTCGCCGGCCGCACGCAGCGCCTCGGTCCAAGCAAGACGGAAAGTCGGGTCGACGCCGTCCTTGTCCAGCGCGATGGTGCGGGCCAGACTGCGTGATTCGGCGACGCCTTGCTCGAGGCGAAGCAGCAGCCGGTGCCACTCACGCGGGTCACGCAGTCCGCGGGCCGACCGGCGCGGGTTCATCCGGGCACTCTCCCGTGCCTGTCGCACCAGGGCCCAGGCCTGCTCGAGCTCGTCGTCGAGCTGGCGGGTGCGCTCGATCCACCCGCGTACCTGGTCGGCGACCTCGCCCTGCTCCAAGCCGCCGGCCATGTCCACCAGCAGGTCGCCGACCTTGTCGTCGATCTGATCGATGGCGGCAACGGTGCTGCGGCGCAGCAAGGGTGGCCAGACCAGCAGGTTCACCAACAGACCGACGGCCACGCCGATTCCGGTTTCGAGGAGTCGGTCGACCAGCAGGACACCCTGGGTGGAGGAGCCGGTGGTCAGCACGATGAGCGCGGTGGTGGCCGTCGCGGTCAGGTCGGGGCCCAACCACGGCATCGCACCGACCATCAGACCGAGACCGACGGCCAGAGCGACCGGCAGCGGGCCGAGCCCCAGCGTGGTGCCGACGCTCCAGGCGATCAGGACGCCGGCCACCGCCGCCACGACCTGGCGCACGCCGGTGGAGAAGGTGCGGTACACCGTGGCTTGCACGACGAGAATCGCCGACCACGGGGCCAAGAAGCCTTGCGAGAGCCCCAGCACGTCGGTCGCCAGCACCCACGCGAGGACCGCGGCCAGCACGATCTTGCTCGCCTGCGCCACGCGGCTCCACACCACCGGATCGCGCACCTTCTCGAGAACTACCTGCCGTCGCATCAGGTCATTCTGGCCGGTGGACCCTGCGCTTCACGCCGGGCCGTCCGCGATCGCGCCCGAGCTCCGATCGGGGCTGCACGACTTCGACGACTCCAGGGCGCTGCACCGTCCGGAGGCCCCAGAACGATCAATCGGCGCGCCACCGACCCAAGAGTCGGCTGCGCCTATAGACAGGTTGGAGCGCGGCACGGTGACCGGGCCCGGCAGAACTAGTTGACGGCGGGCGTCGAATCCGGCGAGCTTCATCCGACGCGCAGGTGACCGCATCCCGCAGCAGACAACCAAGGAGCACTCCATGCGCACGCTGATCGCTACCGCGTTCGTCTCACTCGACGGCGTGATGGAAGGGCCCGGGGGAGAGCAGGGCTACCGCAATACCGGCTGGACCATCCAGGACATCGCCTTCGACGAGGCCGCCTTCGCCCTCAAGGGTCAGGAGCAGGCCCAGGCCACGGCCATGATGATGGGCCGCGTCAGCTATCAGGCGTTCTGCCCCGTGTGGCCGGCGATGACCGTGGAATTCTCCGGCTACAACGCAATGCCCAAATTTGTCGTGTCGACGACTCTGCGAGAACGAGATCTCGTGACCAACTGGGGCCAGATCAACATCCTCAGGTCACTGGACGACGTCGCCGCGCTGAAGCAGACCGACGGCGGACCCGTCATCATCCACGGCAGTGCTGCGCTCAACCACGGCCTGTCCGACGCCGGCCTGATCGACCGTTACCACCTGCTCGTCTTCCCCGTCCTGCTCGGCGCGGGCAAACGACTGTTCAGCGACACCGACAAGGACAAGCAGCAACTCACGCTCATCGAGAGCGAGTCCTACAGCAACGGAGTCCAGAAGCTGGTCTACAACGTCGGCCGGTAACGACGCTCTTCGTGACGTGATGGCCGGCCGGGTTCACGTCAGACGACTGATCGCCCCGCTGCCGGTCACCCGAAGAAGCGGTACCCGAACCAGACCTGCACGGACGTCAGGGCGCCGAGGTCCAGACCCTGTTGCTGGTCGTCGGGGACGCTCAGCTCCCAGTCGCCGCAGATCCCACGGCCCCACAGGCGGAATGTCGTGGGGTCGGTGAGCGGCGCGTCGAGGCTGAAGCCGGGTTCGCCCGACAGCGGGGTGAGAACCGTCTGGCGCGTCGCGGTCCGTGGCGCGAGCAGTTGGACCGCGACCGTGCCGTCGGGACGTCGCTGTTCGTGGTGGGCGCCGTGGCGCAGCTGCGTTGAGACCTGACCGTTCGGGTGGGTGGCCCCGATCAACGCGACCCGCGCGCCGATGACCTTCGCGTCGTAGCGGCCATCGGGCAGGTCGTCGATGTCGACGCGGAACGCGAGACGACCGGTCGCGCGCAGCGCCGCCACCTCGGGGCTGTCACCGGCGAACGCGAGTCGGAGCTGATCGCTGTCGGGCGCGTTGTCGAAGTACGAGAGGTAGTCATCCTCGAGGGCGGCCGGTTGCAGGAGACCGTTCCACGACGCCGAGACGGCAGCAACGAACTCGGCGTCAGAGTGCCGTTCCTCTTGGTACTCCCGGACGAAGTCGGGGCGGAGCATGCCCGTGTCGAGGCGCAGGCGGGCCTGTTCGTCCTTCAGGGTGTAGATCTCCACCGCGCGCAGGGCGCGGAAGGCAAAGCCCAGAATGCTCGCCGCCGCGGCCCTGGCGGTGTTCAGAGAGACGACCCCGGCGTCCTTCAGCGTGGCCGCCTGGGCCTCGGCAGCAGCCTGCATGGCGGCGGCCGCATCGACGGCGGCCTGAGACCGGGTCACCTGGTTCTGCACGGCGTCCAAGCGCTGCTGCGCGAGGCTCGTGCGGCGCTGCGCGAGCAGCAGCTCGTGGGCGAGCTCGACCCCACGGCGCACCAGCTCGACATACTTCGCATTGTCGGGGGTCTTGCTCGCGGTGAGCTTTTCGACCACCGTCACGAAGTTGATGACGCTCTTCACGCCGGCCACGACCGCCGCCGGCGCCTCCTTGCCGATCTTCTTGTAGGCGGCCTTGATATCGGAGACGTCGACGTCCGTGCCGTTGAGCACGGCGTTCGCGATGGGCGCGGCGTCCTGGAGCACTGTGCTCGCCAGCGTGGCGACCGCCGGCACGAGGACCACGAGACTGGCTCCGGCGGTCGGCACGGCGGCGATCACCCCGACGACAGCGACCGCCAACTCTGCGACGGTGCCGATCACGCTGCCGGACTGCATCGACGCCTGCTGCATGCGGGCCATCTCGGCGGTGAGGTCCGCGCTCGCCTGGTCGAGGCGCTGCTGGGCGTAGCCGATCTCGTCGGAGGCGAACTGGTGCTCGGTCACCGCGATGCCGAGCTGGTCTGTCGCGTAGTCCCGGGCGGCGGCGGCTTGCAGGCGCATCTCGTCCGCGAACGTCGCCAGGTTCTGGAGCGTGAGAGAGTTGATGATCTCGTCGGTGCCGCTTGTCACGAAGCTCAGGGCGAGCCCGCCGAAGCCGGTGAAGGCGTCGATGTACTTGTCGAACACCGGCAGCACGTCGAGCTCGGGGTCGAGCCCGAGCGCGTTGACGCCGCTCTCGAGCTGCTGCCGGAGGCGGAGGGCCTCGGCGTTGTCGGGCTGCATCTCCAGCGTGCGCTGGAACTCGGTCGCGGCCAGCTCGGTGGAGCTCGGCTGCCCCGGGTCGTCGTCGTGCCGGTGATAGAGCCATTCGCCCACGGCCAGTCGGAACGGCGCCCAGTAGTTGGCGTAAACGCCGAGAAGCGGCCGGAGACCGGCGACGAAGTCGGCCTCCGTGACGTTGGTGTACGCGACCTGACCATCAGCGCCCCAGTCTCCCGACGCGCCGGACGGGGCGACATTGCCGCCGTCCTCCTCCGGGGCGGCGTAGGTCCCGCCCGTGCCTCCCCAACCGCCGTTCTGCCCGCCACCGCCGGGCGCCTCGAGCACTGGGGAGGTGTCGTCGACGATGCTCGTGAAGACAATGGTGCCGCCGTTGCCGCCGGATCCGCCGGGGCCGCCGAAGCCCCCCGGCCGCCGGCGATGCCCGGATACACCTCGCCGTCGACCCACACCTGCTCGTACGCGTCGTCGAAGGGGTCGTCGGGGGTGAGGTCCACCCTCGTCCAGTGGCCTTCGCTGCCACCGTCCTGCGTGCCGTCGGTGCCGTTGCCGCCATTGCCGCCGACGCCGCCCGGGCCGCCCGCGACGCTGAGGTGCGCGTTCACCGACCGTCGACAGTAAACCGTGACGCTGCCCCCCGGGCCGCCGTGTCCTCCGGCCCCGCCCGATTGGCCGCTCACCCCGACGCCGTGGCCGTCCGCACCCGTCGCGCCGCCCGCGCCCCAGCTGCCGGAGGAGTCGATCATTCCGCCGGAGCCGTCGTAGACGTCGGCGACGATGACGACCGGGCGAGTGCCAGCGGTCAGCGTCACGGTGTGGCTGACGCGGCGGCCGAGAAGAAACACCGGTCCGTCGCCAACGAAGTCCCGGCAGAACGCCTGGACGTCGGCGTCGATCACCAGCTCGTCGCGGATGTACGGGTAGTCGAACCGAAGCATGGCGAACCTCTTCTCGGGCGCGGTCACGCGATTCTCTTCGGTTGTCAAGGACATGTCCATCGCCGCAGACGCACGGCGAGAAGCGGATACACGCCGAGGCATCGTGCAGAGAGCGGTCGCGACTGACGGCTAGGGGCGCGTTTGAAGCGCCGCAGTGCAAGACCGGAGCGTCATGACCCGGATGGTCGCACTCGCGCCGTATAACTACATTGCTTCCCTGCGACGACGTGTTGTGGTCGGGGCGCGCTGGCTTGGTGGGTGAGGCGATCGGAGGATGTGTGACGGGCTTGTCGTCGACACCGGTCCTGGTCACCGGCGCCGGCCCGGTGGGGCTGACCGCCGCGCTCATGCTGGCCCGCCACGGCACGCCGGTACGCATCATCGACCGCAACGACGGTCCCACCGATCTGTCGAAGGCGCTGGTCGTCTGGCAGCGCACGCTGGAGACGCTGGATCCGGTCCTGCCGCACGACCGGTTCTCGGCCGAGCATCCCGTGCTCGAACAGGTGGTGATGAGCACCGGCGGCCGCCGCCGGGGGCGCCTGTCGATGCCTGATGGCGGTACGGGTGTGCCGCCCTGCGTCCTGGTGCCCCAGAGCGCGACCGAACGGATCTTGGTGGGGCGCCTCGCCGAACTGGGCGTGCACGTCGAACGCAACACCGAGCTGACCGGCGTTCGTGCCGTTGACGACGCGGTCATCTGCGAGGTGACGTCGGCCGAGGGCGCGTCGTCGATGCGAACGCCATGGCTGATCGCCTGCGACGGCGGCCATTCGACCACGCGGCACGCCCTCGCGATCGACTTCCCGGGTCATACGGATGCTCATCGTTGGTTGTTGGCCGACTTCGACGTGGCGACCGACACCGAGCATGACGAGCACACCATCCAGCTCCAGCTGGCCCACGGGATGGCAGCTGTCTTCCCCATGGGCAGGAGCCGCTACCGGCTCATCGCCGATCTCGGGGTCACCCAGGCCGACGGCGGCGCCACCACGCTCGAAGAAGACGAGGTACAGCGCGTCCTCGATGAGGGCACCGACCTCGGCTGGCAGATCACGACGCTGCATTGGGTGTCCTCGTTCGGAGTCAACGAGCGACAGGTCGCGTCCTATGTTCACGGCCGGGTGGTGCTCGCCGGCGACGCCGCCCACGTGCACAGTCCGGCCGGTGGGCAGGGCATGAACACCGGGATGCAAGATGCCGCCAACCTGGCCTGGAAGATTGCCCTGGTCCAGCGCGGAGCTGCGACCGCCGGGCTGCTCGACACCTATCAGGCCGAGCGCCACCCCGTCGGCGCGGCGGTGGTCAGACAGTCAGGCGCCCTCCTCAAAGCAGGGCTGCTGGCCGAGCCGTTCCGCACCATCCGTGACCGCCTCGCGCCGCTAGTGCTGTCCTTGCCGGTCGTGGCGCACCGGCTGCGTGCCTTCCTGACCGAGGAATCGATCAGCTACCACAAGAGCCCGCTCGCCGACGGCACCGGCAACCGCCGCACCCTGCGATCCGGCGACGGATGGCCACTGGCGTCGGGTGCCGAAGCTGAGCTGGTGCTGTTCGGCGACACCGACCGCGACAATCTGCCGGCCACTTTCGGCGGCCCCGACGGCTTCCCGCTGACCATCACCCGGGCCACGGCCGAGCATCCGCTGACGCAGGCGATCCCGCGCGGCACCGGAGCCGTGTTGATCCGCCCTGACGGTGTCATCGCGACCATCGCCCCCGACGCCGCAACCGCCATGACCTGGCTCGAGCGGGTCTCATGAGATACGCGGTCGTGCGCGGGGCGCGACCCTGACCGCTCGATTCGCTCGATCTGGTCAGCTGACGGTGACGCTCTCGGGCGGCGACGCAATCCCGTTGGCGGTCACGACGAGGCTGCTGCGCCCCGGCGGCGTGCCCGGTGGGAGGGTGAACTGCGTCGATGACGGCGTGTTCGGGGCGATCGACACGGTGGTCCAGCCGTGGGTCCGGGCGTAGGTCACCACGCCGGTGGCGGCGTTCGTGATCCGCACCAGCGGGTAGTTGGTGTTGTCCTGGGCGTCGTCACCGTAGGCCGCTCCCTGGTCGAGGCCGGCCAGCTGGCGCCCGGACAAGGAGTAGGTGCTTCCCGGGGTGAGGGCGGTGGAACTCAGCGACGTGATCGAGGGGCGCCAAGCCGGCCTCGCACTTCCACCGGCGGTGTAGACCTCGACGTGCTTACTGCCGTCGTCGAACAGGATCTGCCCGTTGGGGAGGGCCAGCATCCGGGTGACGAAGGAGATGTCGTTCGGGGCGTTGGGCACGTCCGGAATCCGGGTGAGGGATTTCGAGCCGGCGTTGTACAGGAAGAAGTGAGTCGGCGTGTCGAAGACGCAGGCGCTGACGTCGAACAAGACATCGCCGTCGGGCAACACCGAGCCTGGGCCGTCGGCGCTGTCGTACTCCTTTCCGCCGATGGGCGGGATCTGCGGTCCAGCCGCCCATTTTCCGGCGCTGTAGTCGTAGAGCGCGGTCTGGGTCGGCGCGTCGGTCGTGCACTTCTCGGGCGGCGACTGCGAGGTGGATCCGGCGCCGACGACGAATGTGTCGCCACCCGGCATCTCGATCTGCGGGCCGACCTCCGTGAAGGAGGGATTGATCGGGTTTCCACCGGGCGCGGTGTTCCCGGCGAACGACCAGGTTCGCGTGGTCGGGTCGAAAGTCTGCGTCTGGGGCGGCACCCAGGTGTCGAGCGTCAGCACGTTCCCGTTCGGGAGGAGCGTCCAGCCCTCCTCGTCGTTGGGGTCGTTCTTCCCCGTTCCGGGAAGCACCGTCCAGGTCAAGGTCTTGGCGTCGAGCAAGGCGTCCTCGACACTGAGGACGTAGTTGGGGCCGCGGCAGTCCTGGCATGACTGCTGGAGCATGAAGGTGCCGTCGGGAAGAACCTCGCTCGCGGAGTCGCCGATGCTGGTCCAGCCCGGCGGCGGTGCCACGGAGGCCCAGGTGTTCGTGACCGGGTCGTAGATCGCGCCCCGGTTCGACCACACGGCCTTGCCGCCGATGTACTCACCACCCTCGACGATCATGCGGCCGTCGGGCAGGATCGCCGAGGCGAAGTAGAGCGGGGAGTATCCGGCGGGCATCGACGCGATCTCACTCCACGTCCCGTCGATGTAGCTGCCATGCGAATCGGGCGTCAGCTTGTACCACTGCGTGGTTCCGCCCACGTGGTTGTTGTCGGGCTCGTCGTGCACCAGCACCGTCCCGTCGCTCTCCAACAACATGGTGCCGGGTGTCCGGAACGGGGGTGGGTTCGCCAACGGCGTCCACGGTGACGGCTTTCCCGCTGCGAGGGCATAGGGCTGCCCGCCCGACGGGGCTGCCCGGCCGAGCGGCGGTGTAGCCGGCACCGACGTTGCCGCGACGGTCTGCGAGGGCCGGACCGCGCCGGCGCGGTCGGCGGCCGCAGCTGAGGCGCCGGCGAGCGCGGGTGCCGCCAGGACCGCTATCGATAGTGGGGCGCCGATCAAAGCGACTACGCGACGGCTCACCGACATCACATCCCGAAGGCGCGGTATATACGGCGTCGGACGCTACACCGATCGGCGGACGTTGTCTGCGCCCTGCGGCGCCCGTCCTGCGGTCGGTCGCCGGCGCCGCGGCTAGCGTCGGGGTGTGTCGATGCTGCCGCCGCCGGACGTGCCGGGTGCGGACCTTCCCGTCCGGGCGGCACTGCCGGACACGATCGCCGCGATCAGGCGCAGCGGCAAAGCGGTGCTGGTGTCGCCACCCGGGTCCGGGAAGACGTCGCTGCTGCCGCTCGCGCTGGCCGACGCCCTCGGTGGCCGGATCGTGGTCGCCGAACCGAGGCGGATCGCGACCCGCGCCGCGGCCGGGAGGTTGGCCGACCTGCTGGGGGAGCGGCCGGGCGGGCGCGTCGGCTACGCGATGCGCGGCGAGCGGGTCGGTGGTGCGCAACTGCGGATCGAGGTGGTGACGACCGGCCTGCTGGTCCAGCGTATGCAGCGCGATCCGGAACTGCCTGGTGTGGCGGCCGTGGTGATCGACGAGTGCCACGAACGCCATCTGGACGCTGATCTGTTGCTGGCGTTCTGCGTCGATGTCCGGGCGACGCTGCGGTCGGACCTCGTGCTCGTCGCGACGTCGGCGACGCCGGACACGGTTGCGCTCACCCGCGCGCTCGACGCGCCGGTCGTCACCGCCACTGCTGCGTCGTACCCGGTTGAGGTCATCTGGGCTGCGCCGAGTGTTCCGCTTCCGTTGTTGCCGGGGTCGCGCGTCGACCCGCGACTGCTCGCGCACGTCGCCGACGTCACGCGGCGGGCGCTGGCCGAGGGGGACGGGGACGTGCTGGTCTTCGTGCCGGGGGAGCGGGAGATCGCCGAAGTGGTGCGGGCGTTGCCGGGTGTGGCGGCCGACGTGCGGCCGCTGTTCGGGCGGCAGGCGCGCGCCGAGCAGGATCTCGCCCTCACCCGCGGGCCGCGGCGCCGAATCGTCGTGACGACGTCGGTGGCCGAGAGTTCGTTGACCGTGCCCGGCGTGCGCGCCGTCGTCGACGCCGGTCTGGCCCGCGAGCCCCGCACGGACCAGGCCCGCGGACTCGGGGCGCTGATCACCACGCGGGTGTCGAAGGCGTCCGCCGACCAGCGCGCCGGGCGGGCCGGCCGCGAGGCGCGCGGTCGCGTCTATCGCTGCTGGTCGGCCGAGCAGCACGTTCACCTCGTCGCGCATGCGCTGCCCGAGATCGCCACCGCCGACCTGGCCGGGTTCGCGCTGACGACAGCCGCGTGGGGTGCGCCGGGCGGCCGGGGTCTCGCCCTGCTCGACCCGCCACCGGCGGCGGCGCTCGACGCCGCGACCGCGCTGCTGCATCGCCTCGACGCGACCGGCTCAGACGGCCGCATCACCGATCGTGGCCGCCGGATGGCCGCGGTGGGCGCGCATCCGCGCCTCGCCCGCGCTGTCCTCGACGCAGCGGATCTCGTCGGTGCCGATCGAGCGCGGGAAGTGGCAGCCCTGCTGTCCGACGACTCGCTCGCCGGTCGCGGCGACGACCTTGCCGCGCGTTATCGCCACCTTCGCGGCGGCGGTGCTGCCGGCGACCGCGACGCCGTGCGCCGGTGGCGGCAGGAGACCGGCCGGCTCGGCCGCGGCGGCCCGGCCCGCAGCGCGATGGGCGACGACCTCGCCGTCGGCACCGTCGTCGCCCTGGCCTACCCCGAGCGCATCGCGCGAGCCCGCGGCGCGGACGTGGCCAGCTATCTCATGACCGGCGGAACCGGGGCGCAGCTGGCGCAGTCCTCACCGTTACGGCGCACGCCGTGGCTCGCGATCGCCGTGGCGGACCGGCAACCCGGCCGCGCCGATGCGCGGGTACGCGCCGCGGCGCCGATCGACGAGCCCACGGCGCGTGCCGTCGCCGCTGACCTGCTCACCACGTCTGATGAGATCGAATGGACCGACGGCACCCTCGTCGCACGACGGGTGCAACGCCTCGGCGCGATCGAACTCTCGACCGCTCCGTTGCGCAACCCTGATCCACTGCGGGTACAAGCCGCCGTCCGTGAGGGGCTGCGAGAGCAGGGCCTCGATGCCCTGGTGTGGACCGACAATGCTCGCGACCTGCGAGCGCGGCTCGGCTTCCTGCATGCGGTGCTCGGCGACCCGTGGCCCGACGTCGACGACGCCGCGCTGCTCGGGCGCCTGGACGAGTGGCTCGACACCAGCGCCGTGCGGCGCGACGCCGACCTGCGCCGCATCGACGTGCACGCCGCGTTGCGCCGGCTGCTGCCCTGGCCGGCGGCGACCCGGTTCGACGAGCTGGCACCGCACCGGCTGCAAATGCCGTCGGGCGCCCAGGCCCGCGTCACCTACGACGCCGCCGAACCGCCCGTCGTGTCGGTGAAACTGCAGGAAGCGTTCGGGTGGACCCAGACGCCGCGGCTCGCGGACGGCCGCGTTCCCGTGGTGTTGCACCTGCTCTCGCCGGCCCGACGCCCGGTCGCCATCACCGCCGACCTGTCGTCCTTCTGGCGGCAGGGCTACCCGCAGGTCCGCGCCGACCTACGCGCCCGCTACCCGAAACATCCGTGGCCCGAGGATCCCTTCACTGCCGAGCCGACGGCAGGCACGAACCGTCGCAGCTGACGCGGGCCGACGGGGCCTTGCGCAGTGACGGTGAAGCGGTCAGGGTGTCGTGCAACTAGTCATCTGGGGGCACGATGATGGAACGCCCGATCGTGTACGTGCGCGGGTATGCCGGACCGACATCAGGGATCGACGCGCAGGTCGACGATCCGTTCTACGGATTCAACAAGGGTGCGACGCACGTGCGCGCCGGCGGTGACGGCGACCCGATGTTCTATCAGTTCGAGGGCCCGTTGCTTCGCCTGATCACCGAGCACGGCTATGCCCTGCAGGTTCGCGGCGACCAGCGCCGGCTGCTGGACGATCTGTCGGTCGACATCGACAAGAAGTCGATCTGGGTCCACCGGTTCTACGACGAGGCCGCGACGACCTTCCACGCCGCGCCGAAAGAGAATGCGGTCCACAGGTTCTTCGACCGGCTGCATCAGCACGTCTCGGCCGACGGGTTCAACATCGAGACCGCCGCGGCCGATCTCTACCAGCTGATCGAACAGGTGCTCACCCGTTCTGGAGCGGACAAGGTCTATCTCGTCGCGCACTCGATGGGCGGACTGATCGCGCGCTGCATGATCCAGAAGATGTGCGGCCAGCCACCGGCAGGATCGGATGCGCCGCGCAAGCAGGCGAAGGACATCGTGGCCAAGTTGTTCACCTACGGGACGCCGCATGGGGGCATCGCCACCGACCTGTCGGCCATCAACAAGGTGATGGAGATCTTCGGCCCGGCCGGGTCCGAGATCTTCGCCCCACCCGTCATGTACAGCTACCTGACGCCCGGGGTGAAGTTCGGTGACACCGACGACGTGCCGGCCGACTGGGATCCACGCGAGCTCGCCGACGAGATCTTCGATCCGGACGATGTGTTCTGCATCGTCGGTACGGATCCCTCCGACTACGGCCCATCGAGAATCGTGGTCGGCCCCAAGAGTGACGGGCTGGTCCGCATCGAGAACGCGTACGTCAAGAACGCGCACCGGGCTTTCATCCACAAGTCCCACTCGGGCAGCTTCGGAGAGGTCAATTCCGAAGAGGGATACCAGAACCTGCGCAGGTTCCTGTTCGGCCGCTTCGCGGTGACGGTGTCCTTCGAGGGATTGAGCAGCGGTCCGCCAGCGGACGGCGTGACCTGGCAGGCCGACATGCGCCTGGCGGTCCGAGGACTGCCCATCGTCATGAGCGAGCAGCTCGCCGAGCACTGGTGCCCGGTCATCCTCACCCAGGAGGCCTCGGCGGACACCGACACCGCTGACACCCCGATCCCGGTGGTCTCCACGTTCCTCTTCCCGCCCAATCCGGACGGGCCCGGGAGCCCGTCCGGTGACGCGGGGCAGTACACGCGCTACGTGCTGACCCTGCGCGTCTATCAAGTCGTGCAACAGCCGGGCGGCGCCTTCGACTTCCGTAACCACGTCGAGCAGGTCTCGGACTGGGCCGACTCGCTGATAGTGGACATCGGCGACGACGGCTCGAACCACCTGCACGCGTGGACGGGGTGGAACGCCGAGGTGGCCGGAGCACTGAACACCGTGCCGCGCATGCCGAACGACCTCGAGCTCGGTCCGGATGAGACTTCCGGCCAGCTCGTCGGCCGCGTACCGCTCCCCGCCGCGACGCGGGGTCTGGCGATCTTCGGCCCGGACGCGGGGCTCAGAGTGACCGTTCGCGACCGGGAGACCGTCCGCGTGAGTGAGTCGTCTGCCTGACCCGCCGAGCTGCTCCGGCACCGGGCCGGTTGGGGCGTAATAGGTTCGGGCGATGACATTTCGTGTCGGAGTGCAACTGCCCGAAGTCGAGCGGTCGGTGCCCTGGCCGGAGATGGTGGCCATGGCGCAGGCGGCCGAGCGCTGCGGGTTCGACTCGATCTGGCTGGGTGACCACCTGCTCTACGACCTGCCCAACGGTGAGGTGCGCGGGCCGTGGGAGGTGTGGACGGCGCTGGGCGCCCTGGCCTGCGTGACCGAACGGGTCGAGCTCGGCCCGCTCGTCGCGTCGACGAGCTTCCACGCACCGGCCATGCTCGCCAAGCAGGCCGCGACCGTCGACGCGATCTCCGGCGGCCGGCTGATCCTCGGCCTCGGGGCGGGCTGGAACGAGCGGGAGTACACGGCCTTCGGCTTCCCCTACGACAAGCGGGTCTCCCGCTTCGAGGAGGCGTTCACGATCATCCGGGAGCTCCTTCGTACCGGGCGCAGCGATCTGCGCGGCTCCTACTACGACGTTGCCGACTGTGTTCTCGACCCGCGACCGGTGCGGCCCGGTGGGCCGCCGCTCATGCTGGGCTCGGTGAGCCCTCGGATGCTGCGCATCGGCCTGCCGCACGTCGAAGCGTGGAACGTCTGGTGGAGCGACTACGGCAACGACGCCGCACAATTCGCGGCGCTGCGCACCCGCGTCGAGCACGCCGCCGAACAGGCCGGTCGCGCACCGGGCGAGGTCGAATCGACCGCGGCGGTGCTGGTGCAGGGCCCGGGCGGGGAAGGGCGGCTGATGGGCGAGATCTACAACGACCGCACCGTCCGTCCCGTTCTCGTGTCCGATCTCGCCGAACACCTGCGCGCCATGGCCGGCGCCGGCGCCGGACACGTCCAACTCGTCCTCGACCCCATCACCGTCGAGTCGGTCGAAACCGTCGGGGCGGCGGTGCGAGAGTTCCGGGAGGGCTGAGGCTCCCGATCAGGCCGCCGCCTCCTCGCGCGCCCGCATCGGCAGGCGGAACACCAGCGCGAACGCGATCGCCAGCGGCACCATGCAGGCCCACATGGTGATCTGCAGCGCGTGGGTCGGCAGGTGGTGACCGAAACCGGTCAGGAAGATCGTGCCGAGGATCGCGACGCCGAGCGAGGTTGACAGCTGCTGGGCCGCTTCCAGCACCCCGGAGGCCGAACCGACCTCACGCATGCTCACGCCGGTCAGGATGAACTGGAACAGCTGGCCGAAGCTCGCGCCCGCGCCCGCGCCGATGAGGAACAGTCCGGGCACCAGATCCCAGGAGGACGCGGTGCCGGCGCCGTCGAGGGAGATCGCCAGCTCGGCCGCGCCGGCGGCGATGATCACCAGCCCGATGTGCAGCACGTGGCGGCCGAGCCGGGCGACCACCAGCGTGCCGCCCACCATGCCGGCGATCATGCCCACGACCATCGGCGTCAGGGTCAGGCCGGCGTGGATCGGCGACCAGCCCTCACCGAGCTGACCGAACAGCGAGACGCACAGCAGCAGGCCGGAGAACGCGCCGAACAGCGCGAGCGCCACGGCGATACCGCTGAGGTAGTTGCGGTTGGTGAGCAGCGACGGCTCGATCAGCGCATCGGACGTGCGGCGCTTCTCCCACAGCAGGAAGGCCAGGAGCAGCACCAACCCGACCGCGATGAGCGCGAAGGTCCAGGCGGGCCACCCTTCCGGCTGGCCCTGGATCAACGGATAGATGATGGCGACGAGGGCCAGGCCGATGAGCCAGACGCCACCGACGTCGAGCTTCATGCCGGGGTGGCTCGCGCCGCGGGGAAGCGTGCGCAGGGCGAGCACGAAGGACACCAGACCGATCGGCACGTTGATCAGGAAGACCAGACGCCAGCCCGTTCCCCACAGGTTCGCGTCGACGAGGGCGCCGGCGACGATGGGTGCGGCGAGCATGGGCAGGCCCATCGCCGGGCCGAACATGCCGGTCGCCTTGCCGAACTCCTCGTCGTCGAAGACTTCGCGCAGCAGTCCGAAACCCTGCGGGATCATGAGCGCGCCGAAGCCGCCCTGCAACGCGCGGAACGCGATGAGCACGCCGACATCCGGCGCCAGCGCGCAGGCCAGGGAGAACAGGGTGAACCCGGCCGAGCCGACCAGGAACAGCCGGCGCCGGCCGAGGATGTCGCCCAGGCGGGCGCCGGCGATCAGCAGCACGGCGAAGGCCAGCGTGTAGCCGGCACTGAGCCACTGCACCGTGCTGGTCCCACCGCCGAGGTCGGTGTGGATGGCCGGCCCTGCGATGTTGACGATCGTCGCGTCGAGCAGATCCATGATGTTGGCGGCGAACACCACCCCGAACACGATCCAGCGCAGCGGGCTGCGAACGGTCGACGGGGTGGCCTCGAGAGGCGTATCGAGAACGGTCATGGGAGCACCCTGACCGGGCGACCTGGCACGTCGCGCATGCCCGGCTGGCAGGGTCCTGACGCGCGCTGGCACGCGGCGGCGAGGGAAGACCCGGCGTGCCGGCGCCGGGGCGTCCCCCGATATATCCCGCCGTACCGGACCTGCCGGGACGTAACGGTTGCGCGCAAGGGCCGAGTTGATTGCGACACCGGGTCAGGGCCATTAGCGTCCGGCGGCATCGACGTTCCGGGGGGCCGTCATGCGTCTGGGGTTTGCTCGCGTATGCACGTCCGTCGTCGCGCTGTCGCTGCTGGCAGCGTGTTCGAGCACGCCCGGCGGATCCGGCCCGGGCGACACGTCGAGGATTTCGTCGCCGTCCGGCGACCCGACCAGTGCCTTCGTGCCGCCGTCCCCGCCGGCACCCTCCGGGCCGTCGGTCCCTTCGTCGACCATCACCCCGACCATCTCGCCACCGCCGAGCGCGCAACCGTCGACAGACACCGAACCGCTCGGCGAGGCCCAGGGCGCGGTGTTCGACGGGTCGAACAGCGGGGGCACCGATCTGGCCGCGACGACCAACTACCTCACGGCGGTCGTCGGCAATGTGGACGGCGTGTGGAGCAAGTGGTTCACCGACAACGCCATGGCCGAGCCGATGGTCGCGTACCAGATCGTCCAGCCCAACGTGCCGTTCACCAGCAAATGCCCGCTGTCGGGCTCGTACGTCTACCAGAGCAACACCCCGAATGCGGTCTTCTGCGGCCAGGACGACTCCACCATCAACGGCGTCGCCTACGACGGCACCCTGGTGCTGCCGGTGGAGACGTTCGCCCGGATGTGGAGCGGCAACATCTTCGGCCGGCAGGCCACCCAGGCCAACGGTGATTTTGCCGCCGCGGTGCTCACCGCCCACGAGTACGGGCACAAGGTGCAGGAGCAACTGTCGACGATCTATAACTTGCCGAGCCCGGCAAACCCCAACTCCGAACTGATCGCCGACTGCTTCGCGGGCGTCTGGGCCTACGTCGCCTTCAGCCGCAACGAGGCCAGCCCGGCCGACATCCAGGTCGCGCTGCACGCCCTGGGCGCCATCGGTGACAACCTCGGCAGCCACGGCACGAACGCTGAGCGGGACACCGCGTTCCAGATCGGCCTGAACGGCACTCAGGGCAATCCCGTCCCCGCCCTTCCGTCCAACTGCACGAAGTCGTACTGGCCGGCACTGCCGATGCCGTAGCCCGGGCGCGGTCAGTGCTCCGCGCGGGGGCGGCGGGGCAGCAGCCAGCCGAGCGCGAAGGCGACGACGATCAGGCCGAGGGTCACCGACAACGTGGCCTCGACGGCGGTGACCTGCCGGCCGCCGGCGCGGGCGGCGTGCGGGCCGCCGTCCTCGAGGGCGATGCGGGCGAAGAACAGGGTGGCGAGCACGGCCACGCCGAGCGAGGAGCCGAGCTGCTGCAGCGCCTCGAGCAGGCCGGACGCCGAACCGACCTCGTGGTCCTCGATCTCGCCGGTGATGATGCTGAACAGCGGCACGAAGATCTGGCCCATGCCGACACCGAAGACGAACAGGCCGGGAGCGAGGGCGCCGAAGCCGGGCGTGGCGCCGGCGTCATGCAGCGAGACCAGTAGCACGACGACCCCGGCGGCCATGATCGTCAGCCCCACGTGCAGGATCGGGCGGCCGACGGCGGTGGCCGCCCACGCGCCGACACCCGACCCGACCACCGCGCCGACGGCCATGGCCATCAGGTACAGCGCGGCGTGCAGGGCGCTCATGCCCACGCCCACCTGGAGGAACAGGCCCATGGTGAGCGAGAAGCCGACCAGGGCGGCGAAGAAGACGAGGGTGAAGACGATCCCGGAGACGTAGGAGCGTTTGCGCAGGACGCTGACCTCGACCAGCGGGGTGGCCCCGGCCCGGGTGCGCCGGCGCTGGTGCACGACGAACACCGCGAGCACGGGAAGCGCGGCGGCCATCAGCGCGAAGATCCACCCCGGCCAGCCCAGTGTGCGCCCGTCGACCAGCGGGAAGACGAGCAGGAAGCTGACCGCAGCCATGAGAGCAGTGCCGAGCAGGTCGATGCGCACCGTGCCGCTCGCCCGGCCGGCCGGCAATACCCGGCCGCCGACGACGAGGGCGAAGACGCCGAACGGGACGTTGATCAAGAACAGCGAGCGCCAGTCGGAACCGCCGGGGTTCCAGTCGATGAGCAGGCCGGCCACGACGGGGCCGATCACCGTGGACAGCCCGATCGCCGGGCCGAAGGCCGCGAACGCCTTGGCGATGTCGGCCGGGCCGAAGATGTCGCGGATCAGCCCGAACGTCTGCGGGGTGAGCAGCGCCGCGGCCAGGCCCTGCAACACCCGGGCCGCGATCAGCGACTCGGGCGACCACGCGAAGGCGCAGGCCACCGACGCGGCGGTGAAGCCGCCCAGGCCGAGCAGCAGCATCCGCCGGCGGCCGTAGCGGTCACCGAGCCGGCCGCCGGTCAGCAGGCCGACCGCGATGGCCAGGGTGTAGGCGGCGGCGATCCACTCGAGCTGGGCGGCCGACGCCGCCAGGTCGCGCTGGATCGACGGTGCGGCCACGTTGAGGATCGTCGAGTCGAGGATGTTCATGATCATCGCGGCGAGCACGACGGAGAACCCGAGCCAGCGCCGGCCCGGCGGGCGCGCGGGTGACGGGGCAGGCGGCGCGACCGGAGTCGCAGCGGCGGCGGGTTCGAGGGTTGCGGTCACGAGAGCTCCTGCGGGATCCGGATGGTTTCGACCACCCCGACGCTAGGGACCTATTAGGCAGCTTTCGTTCCGCATTGACGGCTAATCTCGACGCATGGCCGAGACCTCCGGACGACTGCTGAGACTGCTGTCGCTGCTGCAGACCCCGCGCGAGTGGCCGGGTCCGGAGCTGGCCCGCCGCCTCGCGGTCAGCACCCGCACCGTGCGCAACGACGTCGAGCGGCTGCGGGCGCTGGGCTACCCGGTGCAGGCCACCCGCGGCGCGGTCGGCGGGTACCGGTTGTCGGCGGGCACGGCCATGCCGCCGCTGCTGCTCGACGACGACGAGGCCGTGGCGGTGGCCGTCAGCCTGCGCACCGCGGCCGGGGGAGCGGTGTCCGGCATCGAGGAGCAGGCGCTGCAGGCGCTGACGAAGCTGCAACAGGTGCTGCCCTCGCGGCTGGCCCGGCGCGTGGACGCGATCGGGTCATTCACCGTACGGGTGGGTACGGCGCGTCGCGGCCCGGCCCTCGACGGCGCCGCGCTCGGCGTGATGACCGCCGCGGCCCGCGACCGCGAGATGGTGCGCTTCGCCTACTCCGACGCGCACGGGGCGACCACCGAACGGCGGGCCGAGCCGTACCGCGTCGTCAACTGGGGGCGGCGCTGGTACCTCGTGGCCTACGACACCGCCCGCGACGACTGGCGCACCTTCCGGGTCGACCGGATCAGCGAGCTGCGCTCGGTGGGCCACCGGTTCGCGTTGCGGCCGCTGCCCGACGACGACATCGCCGCCTGGGTGGCGCGCAAGACCCGCTCGGTGCAGCAGCCGTTCCGCGCCACGCTCATCGTCTCCGCGCCGGCCGACGACGTCACCGCGCGGATGGGCGGCTGGGCCGAGGGCGGGGTCGAGGCGCTGCCCGACGGGCGCTGCCGGCTGACGATGGGCGCCCGCTCGGCCCGCGACCTCGCCCTCTGGCTCGGCTTCATCGACGCCGACTTCGTCGTCGACGGCTCACCCGAACTCGCCGACGCGGTCCGGGCGCTGGGCACCAGGCTGGTGGCCGCCGGCAGCTGATCCGCGTCAGGGCCGGTAGGCCAGCCGCAGCGAGTCGGTGTGCCCGGGCCAGCTCAACGACAGCTGCCAGCAACCGGCCGCGGGCAGGTCGACGTAGGAGGGGCCGAGATCGACGGAGCGCCGCACCGTCCGCCCGTCGAGGCGCGCGGTGATGTGCAGCGGGCCGGGGCTGGCGTCGTGGGCGACCCAGAGGATCTTGTTGTTCGTACCGGCCGGTTGCCGCACGCGCAGCGCCACGAACGGGATGGCCACGATGGCACCGTGCTCACCGGTGCGGTGGCCCGTGCGGTAGGCGTCGGGGCTGAACCCGGCACGGGCCCAGGTGGGCAGCGGCGAGGTGGACAACGTGCACCCGCCGCCCGCGGCCGGCGACGACCCACCGTCGCCGCGGGTCAGCGCCACGCCGACGGCGACGCCGGCCGCCACCGCTGCCACCGCGCCCACCGACGCGATCACCGGCAGGTACCGCCGTCGACGCGGTTCGCGGGGCCGGCCTACCTGCGCGAGCGCCCGCGCCGCCGCGTCCGGCGGCAGGTGGTGCCCGCGGGTCGCCTCGACGGCGGCCGCGCGCAGCCGCTCGATCATCTGGGCCTCGCTCATCGCAACTCCTCGAAGACGCTGGGGTCGGCCGCGCGCAGGCGGGCCAGCCCGCGCGACGCGCCGCTCTTGACCGCTCCCACGCCGATACCCAGCGCGGCGGCGGTGTCGGCCTCGGACAGGTCCTGCAGGTAGCGCAGCACCACGATGGCCCGTTGACGATGCGGCAGGATGCGCAGCGCGGCCAGGATGGCCAGGCTGCCGGCCACGTCGCCGGCGGGATCGCGTTCCGGCGCGGAGCCGGCCGCGAACCCGCCGGGCTCGACCAGCACCTCGGGCCGCCGCACGCGCCGCCGCCACCGGTCGACGTTGCCGCGCACCAGACAGCGGTAGGCGTAGCCGGCCGGGTTGGCGGTGATCCGGCCCCACCGGGTGGCCACCGCCACGAGGGCGTGCTGGACGAGATCCTCGGCGTCCTGCCAGTCGCCGCACAGCCCGTAGGCGGCGTGCAGCAACCGGTCGCCGTGGTCGGCGACGAAGCGCTCGAACTCGTCGCGTCCGTTCACGTCCACACCCATCCAGACGCCGGCGACCGGCGGCGAGGTTGCTCGCGGTCAACAGGACGTCCGCGCCGCACCGTGCCAGGATCCGAACAGGGTGTCACGGGAGGGGAGAGTCCGTGTCTTATTCGTTGCGCAGCCTCGTGTCGGTGGCAGCGGTGGTCGTGCTGGCCGCCACCGCATCGAGCGCGGTCGGGGGTCCGGGGGCGGGAGCCGCCGGCGGCGCGCCGTCGCACGCCTACCGGGCCGACGACTACGCCGACGGGCAGGCCATGAGCATCCTGCCGCCGGGCGAGAACGGGCTGGTCAACGCCCTGGACGCGGCCCTGTTCACGGCCACCGGCGCGCGGCCGGCGGCCAGCCAGGACCAGTTGGGCAAGTACCAGAACCTCCTCTACGGCCAGTCGACGCTCACCGACGCCACGCTGGGCAACTTCTACGACGACGAGTCGTTCGGCGTGCCGCCCTCGGACATCAAGCGCATCGAGCAGCCGGAGGCGGGCGTCAGCGTCTACCGCGACACCCACGACGTGCCGCACATCTACGGCAACACCGATCAGACCTTGGCGTACGGTGCCGGCTACGCGCAGGCCGAGGACCGGCTGTTCCTCATGGACGTGCTGCGTCACTACGGCGAGGGTTCCCTCGCGTCCTTCCTCGGTGGGTCGTGTGAGTTCGAGCAAATGGACCACGACCAGCTGCTGCTCTCGCCCTACACGCCGGCGCAGGCCCAGGCCCAGGTCGACGCGCTGCCAGCCGAGTACGGCGCGCAGGGCACGCTGGCCAAGTCGATGATCGAGAACTACGTCGCCGGCGTGAACCGCTACGTCACGGCCACCGTGACCAACCCGACGCTGCTGCCGGCCGACTACCTCGCCGCGGTGCCGTCGGTGATCCCGCAGAAGTGGACGGTCGGCGACGTGGTCGCCATCGCCGGGCTCATCGGCGGCATCTTCGGCCGGGGCGGTGGCGGCGAAGTGGCCAACGCGCACCTGCTGCAGTACCTGCGCGGGCAGCTGGGCACCACCGGCGGCAATCAGGGCTTCGCCGACCTGCGCCGGGCCGACGACCCGGCCGCGCCCACCACGTCGGCCAAGCGCTTCCCGTACGAGAAGCCGGGCCGGGTCGACCCGGCCACCACCGCCCTGCCCGACGACGGCGTGGCCGTCACCGGCGGCCCGACCGGCACCGCCGCCGACTGCGGACTCACCCAGCCGAACCCGACCGCGCTGTCCATCCTCAAGGGCCTGTCGTCGATGCCCAAGCACATGAGCAACGCGCTGGTGGTCAACGCCGACCACAGCACTGACGGGCACCCCGTAGCCGTATTCGGCCCGCAGGTGTCCTACTACGCGCCGCAGATCCTGTCCGAGCTCGACCTGCACTCACCCGACTACGCCGCCGAGGGGGCGTCGTTCCCCGGCACCGGTCTCGTCGAGCTCGGCCGGGGCGAGGACTACGCGTGGTCGGCCACCTCGGCGGGCAGCGACCTCATCGACCAGCGGCTGGAGAAGATCTGCAACCCGGCCGGCGGCGCACCTGACCCGCAGGGCACGTCCTACCTGTTCGACGGCAAGTGCCTGCCCATGACCACCGAGCAGTTCGACGAGACGGCCCTGCCCAAGCCCGGCGGGCTCGGTGGCCCCGCCCACCTGGCTCACACCATCCACCTCACCCGGCACGGGGTCGTGCAGGGCTGGACCACGGCCGGCGGGCAACCGGTGGCCATCGTCAACCAGCGCTCGACCTTCAACCACGACATCGACTCGGTGGTGGGCTTCCTGCGCTGGGGCGAGCCGAAACTGACCCACGACGTGTCGTCGTGGATGCAGGGCGCCGGCCAGGTGGAGTTCACGTTCAACTGGTTCTACGTCGACGACCGCGACACCGGCTACTACGTCAGCGGGCTCGACCCGGTGCGGCCCTCGAACGTCGACCCGAGCCTGCCGACGTGGGGGACCGGCGGGTCGGAGTGGACCGGCTACCTGCCCTACGCCGCGCACGTCCACGAGGTCAACCCGTCGGCCGGGTTCTTCGTCAGCTGGAACAACAAGCCGGCGCCCGGGTTCGCCGCCGCCGACGACCAGTACGGCTACGGGCAGGTGTACCGCTCGATCCTGCTGGTGGCCCAGCTGAAGGCGCAGCTGGCTGCGCACGGCGGGCGGGTGACGCGGGCGCAGGTCGTACAGGCCATGGAGACCGCGGCCACGCAGGACCTCGACGGCGTCGCCGTGATTCCCCTGTTGCTGCGCTACCTCGGTCACCGGAGCGAACCGGCGGGGGTGAGCGCGATGCTCGATCAGCTGCGCACCTGGGTGGACGCCGGCGCACACCGCCAGAAGGCGGCGCCCGGCGACACGCAGTACGCGCACGCCGCGGCCGTGGCCGTCGCCGACGAGCTGATGCCGCGCCTGATCCAGGCGCTGTACGACCCGATCCTGCGCGCGGGCGGGCTGGGCACGCAGGGGTCCACCGGCGGCGCCGCCGAACCGTCCTACTCCGCCTTGCCGATGCAGTTCGTCAACACCCCGAACTCCGGCGGATCGCACCTCGGCTCGGCCTACGACGGCGGCTACGAGAGTTATCTCGTGACCAGCCTGCAGCAGCTGCTGGGCCAGCGGCCGGCCGACGCCTTCGGCACCGAGATCACCTCGCGCGAATGCGCCGGCGGTCCGTCGACCTGCGCGGGCACCGTCGACCGCGCGCTGGCCGACACCTACGCGGCCCTGGTGACGGCCAACGGCGGGTCCACCGACGTGGCGAGCTGGACGGCGTCGACGGCCTCCGCCGCTGCGAAGCAGACGATGCCGCGCTTCGACGCGATCCAGTTCCGTGCGCTGGGGCTGGTCGGGCAGCCGGCCATCGACTGGCAGAACCGGCCGACGTTCCAGCAGGTCGTGGAGTTCCCCCGGCACCGCCGCCGCTGACCGGCGCCGCGGGCTACTCCGCCCGGGTGATCACCAGCAGGCAGGTGTCGTCGTTGTGTTCGGGCGACACGAGCGCATCGGTGACGATGTCCTTGATCTCCTCGGCCGACGCGTCCGGATGGGTGCCGGCCAGCAGGTCGGCGAGGGCGGTGAGCGCCTCGTCCAAATCCCCGCCGCGGCGCTCGACGAGCCCGTCGGTGAACAGCACCAGCGCCGAACCGGGCGGCATGTCGACGCGACCCTCCACAGCGGTCCGCGGCGCCAGGACCCCGACGGGTGGGATGAGCGCGCGGTCCAGCCGCTCGACCCGTCCGTCGGCGTGGCGCAGCATCGCCGGCAGGTGCCCGGCACTCATGTAGTTCACCGTGCAGCGCCCGCCGTGCTCGGCCGGGTCGTCGAGCATGGCGTAGAACAGCGTGGCCAGCGTCGTCGCCTCGAGCCCGCGTACCAGCTCGTCGAGGCGCGCGACGAGGTCGGCGGGCCGGCGTCCGTCCCAGGCGAGCGTGCGGACCATGGAGCGCAGCTGGCCCATGACCGCCGCCGCCGTCAGGTCGTGGCCCATCACGTCGCCGATGGTGACCGAGACCCACGGGCCCGGCAGGTCGAGCACGTCGAACCAGTCGCCCCCGACCTGCGCCGAGGTGGCCGGGACGTAGGCGGCCGCGACGTCGAAGCTCGACAGCCGCGGCAGCCGGGGCAGCAGCCCGCGTTGCAGCGTCAGGGCCGCCTCGTGCTCGGCGGCGTAGAGCCGCGCGTTCTCCAGCGCGATGCCCGCCCGCCCGGCGACGTCGAGCAGGGCATCGCGATCCGCGGGGTCGGCGAACGCGTCCTCACCGGGACGCGACAACGTCATCAACGCGGTGACGGAGTCGCGCACCCGCAGCGGGACGGTGAGCACCGACCGGCCGGCGTGCTCGTCGGCCGTGCCGGGCACCACCGCCCGCTCGACCAGCTTCTCGTAGTCGGCGGCGCCGATGGTGTCGTGCTGCGGCCACGACGTTTTCGGATCACGCGCGATGTCGAGCAGATGCCGACCCGGCCCGGACAGGAACGCGGTGATCACGTCCCGGGCCAGGTCGGTGTCGCGAGCGGCGAGACTGGCGTCCGGGGCGGCGTCGGGGCCGTCCGGTGCGCGCGCACCGTAAGCCAGCGCGATGTCCGCGATATCGCCGCGGTCGTCGAGGCCGACGACGGTGCACCAGCCCCAGAAGTGCGAGACGACGAAGCCCGGCAGCGCGGCGGTCAGGCTGCCGGGGTCGGCGGAGAACCGGGCCAGCGCGGCGCCGATGGCGGCCACCGCGCGCTGCCGCCGGACGGCGACCTCGGCCTGGGCCAGCGCGACGTCACGCGCGGCGTCGGCCTCGACGCGTTCCGTGACGTCGTTCTGCACGCCGACGTGGTGGGTCAGCCGGCCGTCCGGGCCGAAGATCGGCGAGATGACCAGGTGGTTCCAGAACGCGGTGCCGTCGGCGCGGTAGTTGAGCAGGGTCTCGGCGACCACCCCGCCGCCGCGCAGCCCGTGCCGGATCCGCTCGGCCGCCGCCGGGTCGGTGAGCGGGCCCTGCAGGAAGCGGCAGTTGCGGCCCAGCGCCTCCTCGGCGCGGTAACCAGTGGTTCGCTCGAAGGCCGGGTTCACCCAGACGAGCGGGTCGTCGGGGGCGTTCGGGTCGGAGATCATGAAGGCGACGTTGGAGGCCAGCACCGCCTGGTCGAGCAGGGTGCTCGTGGCGGTCTGGGCGGCACCGTTCGTCGCGGCGCCGGGCGCAGCGGCGCCGTCGTCCTCCTCGCGCAGCGGCTGGAACATCACCAGGGCACGTCGGTTCAAGCCGGCCGGCGCGCCGGTGAGCGGCGTGCCGAACACCCGCAGCGGCTCGCGGGCGCCCCCGAGGGCCGAAGCCCGCACCGCGCTCACCCGCTCGCCGTTGACCGGGGTGCCGGCGGCGATGCGCTGCAGCGGGCCGGGGCCCTTCGCCAAGGGGGCGCCGGCGCCGTCGCACAGCCCGGCCGCCGCCGTCCAGCGGCTCACCTCGACCGGCAGCGACACGTCGGGCGCGAGCCCCCCGGCGAGCGGGTCGGCGTAGACGACGCTGCGGGTCTCGAGGTCCACGATCAGCACGGCGGTGGGCCGGTCCGTCAGGTTCGGGTGGGCCGGTACCCCGGCCGCCGGCGCGCCGGACTCAGCCATAGCGGGCGGCGGGCGCGTCACCGGGCTGCTGCTTCAGCCGCCGCCGCTCCCGCATCCGCCCATGGTTGCAGATGCGCCCGGCCGCGGCGAGCTCCGGTCCGCCGCGACCGGAGGGCTCGCCGGGGCCGGCCGGTCAGTAGTCGACGACGGTGACCGGGGCGTCGGGGTTGGCCGCCGTGGACGAACCGCCGGTTCCGTTGACGACGGAGTCGATCCCACCCGACCCGTTGACCGGGTCGAGGAAGACCGTCAGGACGTCGTGCACATGCGCGTCGATCGCCGGCGCCAGTGTGAACGCCTGCGTGGCGTGGATGTCGACGCCCTGGTTGAAGAAGCTGTAACTGCCGAGACCGTAACCGCGGAAGCCGGTACCGCCCGGGCGCACCACGAGCGCGGCGTGACCGAGGAAGTGCTTGCCGGTCTTCCAGGCCGCCTGGCTCGGCGGGTCGTAGGGCATCTCGTTCTGCAGCATGAAGATCTTGCCGTTCGCGCCGTTCCAGACGATCTCGTCGCCCTGGTAGTGCTCGACGAACAGGCCGTAGGCGACGACGTCGGCGCCGCCGACCTTGAGGCCGGTCGCAGCGGTGTTCTGCGTCCAGCCGACGCCGGTGCCGTGGTCGGCCCGCCAGGACCAGATGTTGTCCAGCACGACGTTCGACGTGTCCACCTCGAACGCGGTCCTGACCTTGCCCTCGTGCGCGCCACCGACGCGGAAGTACACGTCCTGCACGGCCGAGGGCCGCTCCGGGTCGACGCCGCCGGGCTTGCGCGAGCCGGCCATGTCCAGCAGCATCGGCGACTCGACCGGGCCGGCGTCGAAGATCACGTCGGAGATGTCGACGCCGGGCAGGCCGGCGACGTGCATCGCCACGTTGCCGGCGGTCGGCTCCAGGGTGGGCAGGCCGAGACCCACGACGACCGTGTCCGGATGCGTCACCTGGATGGTCGACGCGAGCTGGTACACGCCCGGGGTGAGCAGCAGGTCCTGTCCGGCCCGCAGCGCTTTGTTGATCTGGTCGACGGTGCTCGACGGGGTGGCGACGAAGAACCGGCTGATCGGCAGCGAGGTGCCCGGGGTGCTCGAGTTCGCGCTCCAGGTCGTGCCGGAGGTGTTCGTCGCCGCCGAGGGCACGAAGACGCGCAGCGCGCCGGTCTCGTCCTGGTAGAGGTACGGCTTCTCCTTCTCCACCGGGGTCTGTGCGACGGTCGTGTAGTAGTTCGGCGACGCGAACGCCTCGTCCGGCGCGCCCTGCGTGCCGACGAAGACCTGGTTCCAGACGCCGTTGCTCCAGCCGCCCTGCAGGTTCGCGTTGCGCACGGCGTACTGCTGCTGCGAACCGTTGATCACCTGGCGGTCGAAGGACGAGTCGGCGATGAAGCCGCCGGAGGCGTAGGACGGGCCGGTGCAGTAGTCCATCAGGGTGATGTTGTTGCCGTTGCTGTTCACCCTGACCCGGCGCATCGAGGCGGCCTGCGACGTCGCCCAGAACTCCCCGGAGTAGCAACCGCGGTTGCCGCTGGCGTTGATGGTCAGGTTGGACAGCGAGCGCCAGAAGTTGTTCAGCGCGATGCAGGCGCCGTTGTCGCACTGGTTGTAGACGTTGACCGAACCGTTGATCACCACGTCGCCCGGGTCCTGCCCAAGGCCCATGACGTCGGTGTAGTAGCCGACCTGGAAGTTCAGCGGGTCGTCGGCGGTGCCGTACGTGCCCGGCGCGAACATGAGCGCGTAGCGCTGGTCGCCGAACTGGTTGGTGAGCTGCTGGTCGGCGATCGAGTCGACGGTCGCCTGGATGTCGCTCTGCGCCATGTCGGGCGTGAACAGGTAGACGTTGGGCCCGAGGTCGGTACCGCCGACGACGGCGTGCGGGGCCCGGGGAGCGGCGGACGCGAGGCCCGCGGGTCCGCACAGCACGCCGAGGACGAGGGCGACGACGAAGAGGACGGCGGTCGCGAGGGACCGGCGCGCGCGTGAAGGGGACATTCGGCACCTTTTGTCGGGGCAGCGAACTTATCGGTCGCCCGATCCTCACACCGGCACCTACCGGTGTCCAGAGTCCCTCGTCCTGTCGGCGCCGATCCGCCCGCTGTCGATAGGGCGCGCCGGGGCCGGGTACCACCGCAGGTATGCGAGCTGTGGTCTACGAGCGCACCGGCGCCCCCGACGTTCTGCACGTGATCGAGCGGGACGTGCGCGACCCGGGCCCGGGCGAGGTGCGGGTGCGCGTGCACCGCAGCGGCGTCAACCCGACCGACTGGAAGTCGCGCCGCGGCGCCGAGCCGGGGGCGCCGGTCGAGCCGGCGCAGGTCCCCGGCCAGGACGGTTCCGGAGTGGTGGACGCGGTGGGGCAGGGCGTCGAGGCGGGCCTGCGCGGGCTGCGCGTGTGGATGTGGGAGGCGGCCTACCAGCGCCCGGACGGCACGGCCCAGGAGGTCGCGATCGTGCCGGCGGCGCACGTGGTGCCCCTGCCGGCGGCGGCGTCCTTCGATCTCGGTGCGTCGCTCGGCATCCCGTTCATGACCGCGCATCGCTGCCTCACCGTGACCGAGGACGGCCCGCAGCGGCTGGGCCCTGGGGCGCTGGCCGGGCGCGTGGTGCTCGTGGCCGGGGGCGCGGGCGCGGTGGGCAACGCGGCGATCCAACTCGCCCGCTGGTCCGACGCCACCGTGCTCACCACCGTCAGCAGCCCGCAGAAGGCGCAGCTCGCGGCGGCGGCCGGCGCCGACCACGTCATCGACTACCGCCAGCAGGACGTCGTGGCCGAGATCGCACGCATCGCCCCGCACGGGGTGGACACGGTGGTCGAGGTGTCGCCGTCGGCCAACGCCGGCATCGACGCGCAGGTGCTCGGCAACGGCGGGTCGATCGCGATGTACGCCGACAACGGGGGGAGCGAGGCCACCCTGCCGGTACGGGCGAACATGACGATCAACGCCCGCTGGCAGTTCGTGCTCGTTTACACCGCCCCGGCACCGGCGAAGGCACGGGCCGTGCAGGACATCAGCGCGGCCGTGCTCGCGGGTTCGGTGCGGGTCGGGCCGGCGGTCGGGCTGGCGCTGCACCACTTCCCGTTGGCCGAGGCCGCGGCCGCGCACGCAGCGGTCGAGGGCGGCGTGGTCGGCAAGGTGCTCATCGACGTCGCCGGCTGACCGTCCCGCCCACGCGGGCCAGTTCCGCGACGTCGGTGATCTTCTCGCGCACCCGGCCGGTCCGGGCGCCACGCTCGCGCTCGGCGCGGTCGATGGCGCGCCAGCCGTCGGCGTCGACGAGATCGGGCCGGCGGGCGCGCAGGCGGCGGCGCAGGTCGCCGGGGCCGGCCGTCGGGGCGGCGAGCCGGCCGTCGTTGAAGTCGGCCACCAGCGAGCGCACGGTCTCCTGCGCGCACGACTTGTTGGTGCCGATGTAGCCCGTCGGCCCACGCTTGATCCACCCCGCGACGTAGGCGCCCGGCCGGTCGGTGCGCACCCGTCCGGCGTCGTGCGGCACGGTGCCGGTGGCGTCGTCGAACGGCAGGCCGGGCACCGGACGCCCGTGGTAGCCGATCGACGTCAGCACCAGTCCGGTCTCGAGCACCTCGCGGGCCTGCCCGGCGCGGGCACCGACCCGGCCGTCGGCTTCGAGCGTGAGTTCGGTCGGCGCCAGTTGCACCCCGGCGACCCGGTCGTGGCCGAGCACGCGGGTGGGGGCGGTGCGGTAACGCAGGACGAGACGCCGGTGGCTCGGACGCGGCTCGGGCAACCCGCGCAGCAGCCGCAGCTTCTGCGCCACCGCGTGCGGCAGGGTGTCAGCGCGTTCGGCCCGCGCGCTCGCCGCATCGAGCGCGGCGTCGACACCGCCCTCGACCACGACCTCGATGCCGGGGGCGTCGAGCAGCCCGGCGAACTCGGGCACGGTGAACGCCGACTGCGCGGCGCCGCGGCGGCCGAGGATCACCACCTCCTCCACGTGGCTCGCGCGCAGCGTCTCCAGCGCGTGGCCGGCGATGTCGGTGCCGGCCAGCCGCTCGGGATCGGTCAGCAGCACGCGGGCCACGTCCAGGGCCACGTTGCCGTTGCCGACGATCACCGCACGCCGGTGCGACAGGTCGAAGGCGTCGTCGGCGTGGTCGGGGTGGCCGTTGTACCAGGCCACGAAGTCGGTGGCCGACGCGCAGCCGGGCAGCGACTCGCCGGCGATGCCGAGGCGGCGGTCGGTCGCGGCGCCCACCGCATAGATGACCGCGTGGTGGTGTTCGAGCAGCTCGTCGTGGGTGACGTGCCGACCGACCTCGACGTTGAGCAGGTAGTCGAAGCCCGGCTGAGCGGCGATCGTGTCGAACAGGGCGGTGACCCGCTTGGTCTGCTGGTGGTCGGGGGCGACCCCGGCGCGGACCAGGCCGTACGGCGTCGGCAGCCGGTCGAGCACCGTGACCTGCACACCGGGCTGGGTGAGCAGCTCGTCGGCGGCGTACATGGCCGCCGGCCCCGACCCCACGATGGCGACGCGCAGCGCCTCCCGCCTCGGGCGCACCACCGGCGCCGGGATCACCGGTGCGAGCAGCGGGTGCTCGCGGGGCGCGCGGTAGAAGTCGGCGTTGATCGTGCGATAGAGCTGTTGCTCGGGCCTCAGTTTTTGGTGCGGCACGATGGCGTCGACCGGGCACGCGCTCACGCAGGCGCCGCACTCCACGCAGGCCGCCGGGTCGATGTGCAACATCTCGGCCGTGCCGAAGTCCGGCTCGTCCGGCGTGGGGTGGATGCAGTTGACCGGGCAGGCGTACACGCACGACGCGTCGCTGCAGCACGGCTGGGTCACCACGTAGGGCACGGCGCCGCCCGCAGCCTCAGGCGGCGCTGGCGGCGCCGGCGGCGGGCGCGCGGTCCGGCTCGCTGCGGTAGCGCGTGGGCTCGCCGTCGATGCCGCACAGCCGCCACACCCGTCGCGACACGGGGTTCATCAGGCCGATCTGCTCGGCGAGCGCGCGCACATCGCCGAAGTAGCCGCGCAGTGCCTGCCGCGACTCGGGCCGGTCCCAGAACAGGTCGCGCTTGACCGACCCGGGGATGTCGAACTCGTCCCAGAACTCCTTGGGCGGGATGACGATGACGTCGCACAGAACGCGCATCGTGATCGGGAACGCGATCGACAGCGCGAAGCGGCCCGGCCGGCTCAGCTGCGGCACCCGGTGCGCGAGGAACTTGTGCGCGAACGAGATGTGTCGCGCCTCCTCGGCGACGTGGATGCGCATGACGCCCTGCATGATCGGGTGGATGTCCTCGCCCGAGCGCAGGATGCTCTTCTGCAAGTGGTCGATGGGCTCTTCGCCGGCCAGGATGCCGGTGAAGAACACCTCGGGCAGGAAGCGCCCGGCCAGCCCGAGGAACGGCATGAGGGCCTTGAACATCCGCCCGCCGCCGGGCACGTCAGGGCCGACGCGGTTCACCATCTCCTGGAACATCAGGGTGTGGTTGCACTCCTCGATGACCTCGTGGGTGCAGTACCGGAACTCGGCGGAATCGTTCGGCAGGCCGAATACGTGATTGATCACGCCGTTGATCAGCAGCTGCTCGAACTGCAGGCCCACCTTGGCGACGTTGGCCTGGCGCCACATGCCGATCTGGATCTGCTGGTGCTCGGGCAGCGCCTGGTACCAGGGGTGCCGGCCCAGCGGGTCGGTCGAGGCCGACAGGATCCAGCGGCGGTCGCCGTCGGTCACCTCGAACTCGGGGGAGTCCCACTCGATATCGACGTAGGGCTCGAAATGCCGGTCGACCGAGGCCTCGGACAGCATCCGCAACGTCTCGTCGTAGGACGTGCTGTCGGGGTGGTCGTGGTGCGGGCCGCTGCGCGGGCGAACCGCGCTGAGGACGCTCATCGCTGTGACCTCCTGGGAAGCAGTGTGTGACACGCTGTCGCATGTATACCCGGTGCCCAGCTTGCTGTCACAGCCTGTCGCAGTCAAGGCGAAACGCCCGTGGGGTCGGCCAGGACCACGACGTTCGGGGCGTAGCCGGTGGCGACGAGGAAGGAGTTCGTGTAGTTCATGAAGGCGGTGCCGGGCTCGCCGGCCCCGTACGCCCAGGCCTTCTGATAACCCTTGGCGCTCGCCTTCGTGGTGATCGTCGCCGACACGGCCGTGGCCTGCGTGGGGATCCCGCACCCGGTGGACGGGCCGCCCTGACCGGTGAAGCTGCCCGACCCGCCGAACCGCCAAGGTCACGCATGACCCATGAGGTCCGGCCATGCGTGCTCAGTGGAGCGCCTGGACGCGCCGCCTGATCGTTTAGCGCACCGGATCCGCCCCTAGAGGCGGTGTATTCACCTCGGCGGCGAGCCTTCTGCCTCGTTTTGCGGGCAATGACACCAATGCGATATGCGACAGGGAAGCGAACGTGACTTCGCCGTAGCGTGGAGAACGTGGCCCCGACCCGCACCGATCCTCCGGCGCCGCCGCGCGAGCAGAACAAGGTCGCCGCGCTGCGTGAACGCGTCCGGCGGCTGCCCGGCGGGTTCCTGGCCTGGCGCATCGGCGTCACCGTGCTCGGCGTGGCGATCGTGGTTGTCGGCATCGTGCTGCTGCCCCTGCCCGGCCCGGGCTGGTTGATCATCTTCGCCGGCCTCGGCCTGCTGGCCACCGAGTACGAGTGGGCCGCGCGGTTGCTGCGTTACGCCCGCGACGAGGTCAAGCGCTGGACGGCCCGGCTGGGCCGTCAGCCCGTGTGGCTGCGGGCCCTGTTCGGCCTGCTGACCACCGCCCTTGTGGTGGCCGTTGCCTGGGTGGCGTGGCAGGTCTATCGCTGAGCACGCCGTGTAACATTTCGCTCGGTCCGCTCGGCGCGGCCGTCCCGGGCGATTAGCTCAGCGGGAGAGCACTGCCTTCACACGGCAGGGGTCACTGGTTCGATCCCAGTATCGCCCACCAGACTCTGGGACACGCGTCGCCGACCGGCTTCGGGTCATGCGAATTCAGGTTGGGTCCGCCTCGTTCCCGACAGACGGCTCGCCTGGCGGGGTTCCGGCGGCAGCGTCCCGATGCGCACGGTTGTTGATCCGGTCGTGCAGGCGATGTCTGGCGTTGTGCAGAGCTCCGTAGGCGGTTTCGGCCGTGTGCTCGCCGGTGCCGAGGAGGATGCCGGCGGCGACCCCGATCTCGCGGTGTACCTCCCCGGCGCGTTGCAGTGAGGGGCTGTCGGCGAGGACATCGGTGAGCAGGGCGAGTGAGCAGTAGGAGGCGAAGACGGCGCCGATGGCGGTGTCGGCACCGTCGAAGGCGAACGGCCAGTCGGAGTAGAAGGTGAGCGCCGCCTTGTGTCTCGGTCCGAGGTAGAGCCGGTAGCTGGCGATGCTACGGATTTGGGTGTGTTGGGTGACCTCGCGGCCGAACTCGGGCCAGCGGTCGTCGGACGCGAGTTCGCCGGTGGTCACGAGATCGTTGGCCTCGAGCACGTCGAGGCTGGGTCCTTCACCGGTGTGCAGGCGGGCCAGCTGTACGCCATCGGGGATCGTGCCCGCCGAGGCGATGGTGCGGGGTTGCCCGGCCTCGAGCACCATCAACTCCGCGCCCTTACCGGCCGGCATGCACTGCGCGGCCAGGTCCACGACGCGGGCGGCGGTGAAGCGGACCGGGTCGCCGTTGTGGATGGCCTCGACGAGTGCGGTGAACATCTCGGCCAGTTCTGCGATGGGCGCGAACGAGCTCTCGTCACCAGTCAGGTGCCTCTCGTTCATGTCATCGAGCATCTCAGACGCGCGACCGCTCGCCATCGCCGTCACCTGGCCGCACCCCTCGCGCGCGTGGCGCGGCTCGTCCGGTTTGTGTCGGGATCAGCCGTACGTCGCTCAGCGAGCCGTCGTATCGGTGCGCCTACGCGGCGGAACGCGCAGGCCGCGTAGCGCCAGGATGCCGATGACGGTGGCGGCTGCGGCCTTGACGATCCCGGCGACGGGCGGGTCGGCCGGTTCGCGTCTCTCGGCTTTCCCCGACCGGGGTGAGGAGGGGTCTTCGTGGTCCTGAGCTGCGGGATGCGATGTGCCCAAGTCGGGGTGGCGGGCGTGCAGGATGAGTTCGGGGGCGTTGCGACGCAGTCGGGCTTCTTCGCGGGCGCGGGACAGTCCGAAGCCGGAGTCACCGTGGGCGCCGCACAGCACGGAGGTGGTGGTGGCGAAGGACTGGATCCAGCGGTTCCAGCCGGCTTCGTCGTCGGGGCCGGTGGGTGAGGCGGCGGTGGTGGTGTGCGGGCCCGGGGTGCGTGGGTCCGGGGGGAGGCTGTCGAGCAGGTAGGCGCGCAGTGCGTCGGCCTGGTCCCAGAGTTGCTCGGCGTAGGCGCAGGACTCGCCGAGCGCTTTGGCCAGGAGCTGGGACTGCGACCGGTGGTCCTCGGCGGTGAAGTCCTCGCGGTCGTCGCGATCGACGCGGTCGGGGTTGAGCAGTTCGGGTTTCGGGATCTCGTACACGGCTCCTCCTTCGGGCGGTGCGGGGCAGGACTATGTCGTCTCGTCGGCGGACGGGACGAACGGGTCGGGCGTGGTGCCCAGGCGCGCGGAGGTCTCCAGGTGCAGGGCGTGGACGAAGGCTTGCGGGAGGTTGCCGCGCATCTGGTGCTGGACGGCGTCGTACTCCTCGCTGAACAGCTGCGCCGGTCCGGTGGCGGCGCGGGTGGTGTCGTACCAGCTGCGGGCCTCGACAGCGTTGCCGAGTCGGTGGTGGGTGAGGGCGACGAGGAATCCGCACAGCAGGAACGAGCCCTCGGCGTCGGCGAGGGGTCGGTCGTCATGGCGGAAGCGGTAGGCGTAGCCGTCGCGGGTCAGGGCGTCGAGGTAGGCGGTGAAGGTGGCGGTGCTGCGTGGGTCCTCGACCGGGATCGCGCCGCGGAGCGCGGGCAGCAGCAGCGCGGCGTCCAGCGACGGGTCGTCGGGTGATCGCTGCCACCGTCGCGTCGGCGTGGAGTGCGTGGGTGGCCGTGTGGGCCAGGATGCGGTCGGCCAGGGCCAGCCAGTCACCGCCGCGACCGACGGTGGTGGCCGCGGCGGCGCGCAGTCCCGCGACGGCGGTGAGTCGGGAGTGCGTCCAGGCGCGGGGCTCGATCTCCCAGATGCCGGCGTCCGGCTCGGCCCAGCGGGCGGCGACAGCGCGTGCGGCGACCTCGACGGCCTGGCGATGTGTGCTGTCCAGGCGGTCCCGGCGGGCGGCGGCGCCGAAGAGCAGCAGCGCTTCGCCGTAGGCGTCGAGCTGGAACTGCTGGTTGACCCAGTTACCGACGATGTCGGCGCCGCCGGGGTAGCCGGGCAGGTCGAGGTGGCGCTGGTCGGGGACGGGGCCGCCGGTGACGGTGTAGGCGGGAGCGAGGTGGTCGCCGTGCTCGAGGATGCGGGTGGCGACGAAGTCGACGGCGGCGTCGAGCAGGGGTTCGCCGCCGGTGACGGTGGCGGCGGCCTGCCCGGCGTAGCACTGGTCGCGGATCCAGGCGTAGCGGTAGTCGTAGTTGCGACCGGCCTCGGCGCGTTCGGGCAGGCTGGTGGTGGCGGCGGCGACCATGCCGCCGGTGGCCGAGGTGAGCCCCCGCAACACGGCGTAGCTGCGGCGGGTGTCGCGGGTGTTCAGGGTGGCGTCGAGCGAGGGGACGGCGTCGTGCCACGCCGCCTCGGTCGCCCGCCAGGCGTCGTCCGGGTCGGGCGACCGGTCGGGAAGCGGGCCGGTCGCTCAGCTCGAGGACCAGGTCGTGGTGGGTGCCGGCAGGGAGTGTCAGGTGCAGGTCGAGGCGGCTGCGGTCGGCGTGCGGCCGGGCGTCGGCGGCGCCGGTGACACGCAGGTGCAGGTGCCCGAGGCGGGCCGTCCAGATGCCGGCATGGCGGTGCAGGTCGGTCATCGGGGTGCGGTCGTAGTCGCCGCGCGGTTCGAGGGACACGCTGATCGCGGCGGGCCGGTCGAGGGCGCGCGCGCGGCGCAGCAGCACGACCCGGTGCGCGTCGGCGGGGTAGGCCAGCGCTTCGCGGCATTCGACGATGCCGTCGTTCGTGACCCATCGGCTGCGCCAGATCATGCTGCCCTCGTCGTAGGAGCCGCCCCACACGTAGGGGCCGTCCGGTGTGAGGCTGAAGGTGCTCGTACCGCCGATCAGGGCCGCGAACACGGCCGGGTCGTGCCAGCGGGGTGCGCAGAGCCAGACGATGTCACCGCGCGGGCCGAGGACGGCGGCGCGCTCCCCGTCGGCCAGCAGCGCGTATTCCCGCAGCACGTGCGGCTGGTGTCCGGCGGCGGCACGCGGTCGTGCCGTCGCCGACCGATCCGCGGTGATCCCGTCGGACATCAGTGCCGCCGCCAGGCTTTCGCGCCGGCCAGCCCCACGGTCGCGACGCCGAGCGCGGCGAGAACGCCGTGGTGGCGGGAGGCCCACAGCTGGGGGTCGGTGTGGATCGCTTGGGCGTCGAAGACGCCGTGGGAGCCGAAATCGTGGCCGTCCTCGCCGTCGGCCGGCTGCCACAGGTTGACCGGGGCGTCCGGGTCCTGCCGGTCCTTGGTCTGCTGCGAAGCGAACCCGGTCCGGCCCAGGTAACGGTCCAGCAATCCGGGGGCGACGGCGTTCGCGGCCAGGGTGGCGGCGGTGCTCGACCCGACCCAGTACTCGCGACGGCGGGGATGATCGGCGGCGAACATGACCGCGCGAGCGGCGACCTCAGGCTGGTAGATGGGCGGGACCGGCTGGGCGTGGCGCGGCAACCGCGACAGCACCCAGGAGAACTGCGGGGTGTTGACCGCCGGCATCTGCACCATGGTCACGTGCACGTTCGACTTCTCGTGCAGCAGTTCGCAGCGCAGCGACTCGTGAAAACCCTGGATCGCGTGCTTGGCGCCGCAGTAGGCCGACTGCAACGGGATGCCGCGATAGGCCAACGCCGAGCCGACCTGCACGATCGTTCCGCGGTCACGGGCCTTCATGTGCTTGAGCGCGGCCATCGTGGCGTAGACGTAACCGAGGTAGTTCACCTCCGTCACCCGGCGGTATTCCTCGGGTTTGATCTGGTCGAACGGCGCGAACACCGACGTGAACGCCACGTTGATCCACACGTCGATCGGCCCGACCTCGGCTTCGATCTTGTCCACCGCTGCGCTGACCGCGTCCGAGTCGGCCACGTCGAGCTCCATCGGCACCGCCCGACCTCCGACTTCCTCGACGTCGCGTACCGCACCCTCGAGGCCGCGCCGGCCGCGGGCGATCACGACCACGGTGTCGCCACGACGTCCGGCGGCGACGGCGCTCGCGCGACCGATGCCGCCGCTGGCTCCGGTTACCACGACTGTTCGACTCATCTGCTGTTCCCTTCGATTGGTTCCGACGCGGCGAGGTACGCGGGCACAACGGTTCGATCGAGCGCGGCCGGTCTCGCTTCCTGCCGGCCCGGGCGTCTGTCGACGCCCACGGGACTGGTCAGTGGGTCCACGCCAGCGCGGACAGGTCGCCGTCGATGAATTCGCCGCTGGCGGCGGCGAAGGCGCGCAGCGACCGGACGAGCTCGGTGCGGCGGCTCGCGCTCATGGCCGCCAGTACGGGAGCGATCGCGTCGCGGCGCGCGTTCATCACGTCGCGCACGACCGCCTCGCCCGCTGATGTGAGGCGCAGCTGGAGTACCCGACGGTCGTCGGGATCGTCGCTGCGGGTGATGAAACCCTTGCCGACGAGCCGGTCGCAACTTCGGCTGGCTCGGGTCAGGTGCAGATGCGCGGCCTCGGCGACGTCTTTCAGGCTGCCTGCGCCGCGGGCGGCCAGCACGACGAGGATGCGCAGCTGCACGAGATCCACCCGGTCGGCCACCGTCTCGACCGACCAGGCCGAGACCGCCACCAGAGACCGGCAGGCCTCCAGCACCGCGTCGACCTCCTCGCCGGCCCGCTCGTTCGGCGTGGTGTCCATCACCCGGGTGGTGTCGACGCGGCCGCCGCGGGCGGGTTTGGCTGGCATGCTCCTAGTGTTCTCCAATTACTTGCATATCGCAAACATTGCGGGTAGACCGGAAGTGAGCGCGTCGCCGGTGGTCGTGGGTCCGGCTCAGCGACGCCGGCCGGGTGAACAGAACCTCGGCCGCCGCCACGGTGCCCGGTCGCGGTCGTGGCCGGGTCGAACGCAGGGTGAAGGGAAAACGCATGGCCGCCGACACTGTCGCCGACTTTCTTTTGCACCGACTGCGCGAGTGGGGGGTGAAGCAGGTCTTCGGTTACCCGGGCGACGGCATCAACGGGCTGCTCGCGGCGTGGGGTAGGGCGGACAACGACCCGCAGTTCGTGCAAGCCCGGCACGAGGAGATGGCTGCGTTCGAGGCCGTCGGGTTCGCGAAGTTCTCCGGCGAGGTCGCGGTGTGTGTCGCGACGAGCGGCCCGGGTGCGGTCCATCTGCTCAACGGCCTCTATGACGCCAAGCTCGATCACGTCCCCGTGGTGGCGATCGTCGGGCAGACCGAGCGTTCGGCCATGGGCGGGTCGTATCAACAGGAGATCGACCTGCTGAGCCTGTACAAGGATGTCTGCAGCGACTACGTGCAGATGTGCACCGTCCCGCAGCAGCTGCCGAACCTGATCGACCGGGCGATCCGCGTCGCGGAGTCCGAGCACGCCCCGACGTGCATCATCATCCCGTCCGACGTGTTGGAGCTGCCCTACGAGGCGCCCGGGCATGCGTTCAAGCAGGTGCCCTCCAGCGTAGGGATGACCACCGTGACGCCGCGCGCGGACGACGCCGCGGTACGGCAGGCCGCGGACATCCTCAACGCGGGCGAGAAGGTGGCGGTGCTCGTGGGGCAAGGCGCCCGCGGTTGCGTCGAGGAGCTCACGCAGATGGCTGACCTGCTCGGCGCCGGTGCGGCCAAAGCGCTGCTGGGCAAAGACGTGTTGCCCGACGATCTGCCGTGGGTGACCGGCTCGATCGGACTGCTGGGCACCACCGCGTCCGACAAGATGATGATGGACTGCGACACCCTGTTGACCATCGGCTCCAATTTCCCCTACACCCAGTTCCTGCCGGAGCTGGACCAGGCCCGCGCGATCCAGATCGACCGCTCGGGCAAGTGGATCGGGATGCGTTACCCCTACGAGCTCAACGTCGTCGGCGACGCCAGAACCACGCTGCAGGCGCTGATCCCGCTGTTGGAGCGCAAGACCGACCGGGGGTGGCGCGAGACGATCGAGTCGAACGTCGCCGACTGGTGGTCGACGATCGAACGGCAGGCCACCCTGAGCGCGGATCCGATCAACCCGTTGACCGTCTTTCACGAGCTGTCGCTACGGATGCCGGACAACGCGATCATCGCCGCCGACTCGGGCAGCTCGGCGAACTGGTACGCCCGGGTGCTGAAGTTCCGCGGCAACGTACGGGGCTCGCTGTCCGGAACGCTGGCCACCATGGGCCCGGGCGTCCCCTACGTGATCGGCGCCAAGTGGGCCCACCCGGACCGGCCGACCATCGCCTTCGTCGGCGACGGAGCGATGCAGATGAACGGTCTGGCCGAGCTGATCACGATCAAGCACTACTGGCAGCAGTGGGCGGACCCCCGCCTGATCATCGCCGTGCTGCACAACAACGACCTCAACCAGGTCACCTGGGAGATGCGGGCCATGGAGGGTTCGCCGAAGTTCGCCGAGTCCCAGTCCCTGCCGGACATCGACTACGCCGCCTTCGCCCGCTCCCTCGGCCTGGCCGGTCACAACGTCGACGAGCCGGAACAACTCGGCCCGGCGTGGGACGAGGCCCTGTCCGCAGCCGGCCCGACGGTCCTCGATGTGCGCTGCGACCCGAACGTGCCGCCCATTCCCCCGCATGCGACCTTCGAGCAGATCAAGTCACTGGCCGGCGCGGTGCTGCACGGCGACGAGGACACCTGGGGCTTCGCCAAACAGGGTCTGAAGCAGAAGGTGCAGCAATACCTGCCCGGTGACAAGGACGGTGACTGACGTGCAACGGCAACCCCGTCGCCCGCATTCGCCGGAGCAACTGCTGGACACCGCTGTCCACGACGTGCGGACCGGGCGCTTCGAACGCAGCCTGGCCGCGCTCACCGCCGCCGGGGCCGCGGTCACCGCAGGAGAGATCTACCTGTCCCACGACGGCGCCAGCTTCGGCAACAAGATGATGTGGTGGCCGATCGTGGTCGTTCCGACCGCGATCCCCGCCGGGCTCGCCGCTGTCGTGTCGGCCCGCGCCGCGCACACCGTCCTCCCGCTCACCTCCGCGGCCATCGTGGCCAACGGCCTGCAGGGCACCTATCTGCACTGGCGCGGCATCGCCCAGCGGCCCGGCGGGATCACCCGCTACAACCTCGAAGCCGGCCCGCCCGCCTTCGCGCCGCTGCTCGCCTCCCTCGTCGGTGGCATGGGACTGCTTGCCGCCGTCCTGCGCCGCGAGGGCGGGTCGCCGCGCACGGGCCGTTCGCCCGTTGCCGGCCGTTCACGTCGCTCCCGCCGCGGGAGCGATTCCTGATGCCGTTTCGCAGTCCGAGCCAACGCGCGGTGACACCGCAGCACAAGGGTCGATTCGGGAGATTCGACGTGCTGGACAGCGTCGAGGCCTGGGACGACGTCACCGCCGGTGCCGTCCTGGCCCGGTTGGCGCTGCCGGGCGAGCTGGCCTTCTTCACGCCGGTCGAGGTGAGTGTCGCCGGCCCGCTGCTCGATCTGCTGCTCGCGCAGGACGGCGAGCCCCGGGTCCCCGTGCTGGCGCTGATCGACCATCGACTCGCGATCGGCGAGACCGACGGCTGGCACTACGACGACCTGCCCGAAGACGCGCAGGCATGGCGCGCCACCCTGGCCGCCCTCGAGGCCGACGCCCGCGCCGCGCACGCCGGACGGGGATTCGCCACGCTCGTGATCTCGGAACAGGCGATGCTCGTCCAGGCGGTCCAGGACCTGGCCGGCAAGGGCCACCGGTGGCACGACTGGCCGGCCGCCCAGGTGTGGAGCCTGTGGACCCGCTACGCCTGCACGGCGTTCTACTCCCACCCCTGGGCGTGGAACGAGATCGGCTTTCCCGGCCCGGCCTATCCCCGCGGCTACCTCAATGCCGGGGTCGGCTCGCGCGAACGTTGGGAGCGGGCCGACCAGGTCGATCGTGACCCGGTCTCGTTCGCCGCCCGCGCCGAGACGGCACGTCGCGAGCACGCCGGGCTGACCGGGCGGGGGGAAACGTGATGGGTGTCGGGGGGCGCAGCAACTACGCCGACATCCGCGCCCGCAACGAATCCGCGTGGCTGCTGCCCAACGACGGCAGCCGCACCGACCACCGGCTGCGCGCCGACATGCGCCGCTACGCCGACGGCGACGAGGTGGACCTCGTCGTGGTCGGCGCCGGAGCCGGCGGCGCGGTCCTCACCCAGCGTCTGGCCCGTGCGGGGTGGCGCGTCGTGTGCCTCGACGCCGGTCCCTTCTGGGACCCCGACACCGACTGGGTCTCCGACGAGCGCGGATCCCACACCCTGTACTGGACCGAACCCCGCCAGATCGGGGGGGCGGACCCCGTTCCGCTCGGCTCGAACAACTCCGGCCGCGGCGTCGGCGGATCGATGGTCCACTACGCCGGCTACACCCCGCGCCTGCACCCCTCCGACTTCGCCACCTACACCCGCGACGGCGTCGGCGCGGACTGGCCCATCACCTACACCGACCTGCAGCCCTACTACTCCACGCTCGAACAGGAACTCCCGGTCGCGGGCCAGGACTGGCCGTGGGGCGACCCGCACAGCTACCCCCACCACCCGCACCCCGTCGGCGGCAACGGCGAGATCTTCCTGCGCGGCGCCCGCGCCGCCGGCCTCGAGGCCCGGGTCGGCCCGGTCGCCATCCCGAACGGCCGCTTCGGCAACCGACCGCACTGCATCTACCGCGGCTTCTGCCTGCAAGGCTGCAAGGTCAACGCCAAAGCCAGCCCGCTGATCACCCACATCCCCGACGCGCTCGCCCACGGCGCCGAGATCCGCCCCGATTCCCACGTCACCCGCGTCGTCGTCGATGATCGCAGCGGCACCGTGACCGGCGTCAACTACCTCCGAGCCGGACGCGAGCACCACCAGCGAGCCCGCGCGGTGGCCGTTTGCGCTTACTCCATCGAGACTCCGCGCCTGCTGCTGCTCTCAGCCACCGACAGGTACCCCGCCGGGTTGGGCAACGACCACGACCAGGTCGGGCGCTACCTCATGGTGCAGGGTGCCCCACAGACCGCCGGCCGCTTCGACGACGAGATCCGCATGTACAAGTCACCCCCGCCGGAGGTGTCGTCGGAACAGTTCTACGAGACCGACCCGACCAAGCCCTACAAGCGCGGTTGGTCCATTCAGACCGTCAGCCCGCTGCCGATCACGTGGGCTGAGCATGTCGCCGCCCAGGGCCATTGGGGCGCGCCGCTGCGCGAGTACATGCGCGACTACGTCCATTGGGCCACCCTCGGTGCGCTGTGCGAATACCTGCCCCAGCCCGGGAACCGGGTGACTCTGGCCGAGGAGAAGGACCGCCACGGCCTGCCCGTCGCCCACTTCTCCTACAGCCAGTGCGACAACGACAAGCAACTCACCAAGGCCGCGACCGCGTCCATGGAATCGATCCTCAACGCCGCCGGCGCCAGTGAAGTGATGACCATCGACCGCTACGCCCATCTCGTCGGCGGGGCCCGGCTGGCCACCCGGCCCGAGGACGGTGTCGTCGACACCGACCATCGGGTGTTCGGCGTCGCGAACCTCTACGTCGTCGACGGCAGCACGCTCCCGACGCAGGGCGCCGCCAACCCGGCCCTGACGATCATGGCCCTGGCTGCCCGCGCCGCCGACCGGCTCATCCGTCTCGGACGCCGCGGGCTCAGCGAGCAACAGCAGGCGAGCACCACATGACCGACACCCCACCAGCGGGCGGCCCGCCGATCGAGAAGGTCACCACCACCGTCTACACGTTCCCGACTCCCGATCCGGAGGGCGACGGAACGCTGGAATGGTCTTCGGTCACCGCCGTCGCCGTCACCGTGCACGCCGGCGGTGACAGCGGCTGGGGTTGGACGTACTCCAGCCCCGCCGCCGCTGCGGTCGTCAATCACCACCTCGCCGGCGTGGTCCACGGTCGCGACGCCTACGCCGTCACCGAGGGCTGGGAGGCGATGCGTCGCGCCTGCCGCAACTACGGGACGCGCGGACTGGTCATGCAGGCTCTCAGCGCCGTGGACATCGCCTGGTGGGACCTGAAGGCCCGCTTGCTCGACGTGCCGCTGACGGACCTGTGGGGTCGATGCCGCGACGCAGTGCCGATCTACGGCTCAGGCGGCTTCACCACCCTGAGCGACACCCAACTGGCCGAACAGGTTGCCTGGTGGCGCTCCGTCGGCTGCCCGGCCATGAAGATCAAGATCGGCCAGTCGTGGGGCACCCACATCGAGCGCGACCTCGAACGCGTCCGGCGCCTCAGCGAGCTGGCCGGACCCCGGGTTCAGCTCATGGTCGACGCCAACGGCGCCTACACACTCGGCCAGGCTCGTCGTGTCGGCCACGCCCTCGACGGGCTCGGCGTCACCTGGTTCGAGGAACCGGTCTCCAGCGACGACCTCGACGGCCTCGCCCAGCTGCGCCGGGCACTGGCCTGCGACGTGGCCGCCGGCGAATACGCGGCCGATCTCTACGAGGTCCGCGACCTGCTGCCCGTCGTCGACTGCCTGCAGCTCGACGCCACGCGCTGCGGCGGCTACACCGGCTTCCTGCGCGGCGCCGCCCTGGCCTCCGCGCACAACCGCGACGTCTCCGCTCACTGCGCACCCTCACTGCACGCCTCGGTCTGTGCCGCCGTCCCCCACGTTCGGCACCTGGAATGGTTCGCCGACCACGCCCGCCTCGAACCGGTCCTCGCGACCGGCATTCCGGCCGTCACCGACGGTCAACTCACGATCCCCGCCGCGCCCGGGCACGGGATGACCCTGAACCCCGCCGCCGAGAAACACCGCCTGACATGACGACGAACCCCGATCAACAAGCCCTCGACGCGGCTGCCCTCGAGCTCGTGCGCTCCAGCCTGCCCTTCGACATCTGCTGCACCCACACCCTGCCCGAACACGGGACCGCGGGCCGGTGCCAGCTCTGGGCCGGCCACGAAGGCGACCACGCCACCATGCTCGCCCGCACCGGCAGGCGAGTCGTGCGCACCTGGCACAGCGACGACCCGGGCACCGCACGCGATTGCGTCAACTACCAAAGCCTGCCGTGGGCAAGAGGCTTCCCGCTGCCGGCCTGGCATGAAGGTCCTGCCCACAAGAAGTAGCCGCCCGGCCGATTGCGAAGTCCGGCGATGACCATTGGCTGCCGTCGGCCCGGATGACGAGGCCCTGGTACCCCTCGAGGGCGCCTATCCAGTCGGTCGCCTGATGGCCCATGGCGAAGGCGGCCGTGGCGTACGCGTCGGCGTACGCGAGGTCCTTCCCGGCGATGGTGACGCTGGCGAGCACGGTGGGGCTCGTTCGGTTGTGGGGGTTGATGATGTGGGCGCCGCGTTCGGCCGTGCCCGAGGTGGCGACCGCGAGGTCGGTTCCGGCGACGACTGCGACCAGTCGGCCGGGCCGGTGGGGGTCTGTGATTCCGATCCGCCACGCCTCGTGGTCGGTCGCGGAACCGGCGCAGTGCACGTCGCCGCCACCGTTGACGCAGTGGTTGCGTGAGCCGGCCAGGCTGAGAAGCTCGCTGGCGTGCTGGATGGCCCAGCCTTTGACGAGCCCGGACGGGTCGAGCCGGCCGCTCGCGTAGGCGGAGAAGTATCCGTCGGTCTCGGTCTCGAGTTCTTGGCAGCGGGTCAGGATCTCCGCGACGTCCGGTGCGCAGTCGGTGACGTCGAGTTCGCCTCGCGCGAGACGGCTGATCTGGCTGTCAGGTTTGTAGGTGGAGAAGGTGGCGTCGACCCGCTGCAGCCATCTGATCGCTTCCTCCACGGCGGCTGGGTCGCCTCCGGGTGCGCGGACGTCGATGGTGAAGACGGTTCCCATGCAGTGCTCGACCCGTCGACCTGTTCTCGGCCGTGACGGTAGATCGATGCTCGTCGCGGTGGGTCGGGTCATTTGCGGCCGGCCTGGTTCAGCGCGCTCTGCAGTGAGTGCAGGTAGCCCTCGCTGGTGTAGGTCGCACCGGAGATCGTGTCGATGTTGCTGCTCTGTGCGCGGAGAGTCTCCTGCAGCAGCAGCGGCGCGGCTTGGCTGTTGATGTCGGCCGAGCGCCCGTCGTGGCTGGTGAGCTGGAGGAAGGACACGTTGGTGATCTTGGTGCCGGCAACGGTCACCGCGACCTGGACCGTTCCGTAGCGCGTTTGGACGGCCGAGCCCTTGTAGGTCTTGGAGGTGGCGGCCGGGGTTGACGCGGACGCCGAAGGCGTGGTCGTCGACGGCCCGGGGTTGGGTGGCCCGGTGGCGGCACTGCTGCTCGGGGCCGGCGTGGTCGCCGGGCTCGTTGACGGATTGCCCAGTGCAGCGGACGGCAGGGAGGCGCCGACGGTCGCGTGGCCGCCGGTCTTGAAGCTGAGCAGCGCGACCAGTCCGAGGATGGTGCCGAGGACGGAGAGCAGGACTCGTTTCATGGATGGCCTTCAGAAGCTGAATGATTCGTGGTGGATGTGGCGGCGGGGCACGCCGGCCTTGATCAGCGCCCGTCGGGTGGCGGCCATCATCGCTTCCGGTCCGCACAGGTAGACGTCGTGGTGGCCCAGTTCAGGCACCAGGCGGCTCAGCCGCTGCGGCGAAAGGTGGTCGTGGCGATCCGGCCCGGACGGGCCGGTGAGGTAGTGCACCCGGGAGCCGCGTCGGTGAGCGATGGCTTCGATCTCGGCGCGCAGGATGAGGTCCTGTTCGGTGCGGGCTCGGTAGAGCAGCGTGACGTCGCCGGGCCGGCCGGGCAGCGACTCGAACAGCGCGCGCAGCGGGGTGATCCCGACCCCGCCCGCTATCAGCAGGACCTTGCGCCGACGGCGGCGATGGGCGGTCATGCCACCGTAGGGGCCCTCGGCGAACACGCGGGTGCCGGGAGCGAGGTTCAGCAACGATCGGCTGTGGTCGCCGCCCGTCTTGACCGTGATCCGGAGCATGTCGGGTCGCGGGGCGGCCGACAGCGAGTAGGGATTGGCGGCCCACCACAGATCACGGGTGAGGAACCGCCAGCGGAAGAACTGGCCCGACTCCGCCCGTAACCGTTCGATCGACGGTCCGGCGACGTAGACCGAGACCGCCTCTGCGTTCTCGCGGGTCACGCCGGCCACGCGCAGCGGGTACTTCAGCGCGCGGTAGACCGGAACGAGCAGCCGGTGCCAGACCAGAAGTGCTGCGACGGCGATGTACATGGCCGACCACAGCCAGCGCGCCGGTGCGTTGCTGATGAAGTCGGCGCCGGTCGCGAACTGATGGCTGAAGATCAGCGCGATCGCCAGGTAGGTGTAGAGATGGATGAAGTGCCAGGTTTCGTAGCGCAGCCTGCGCCGCGCGGCCCGCGCCGAGCTCACCCCGACCGCGACCAGCAGGCCCAGCCCGACCGTGGCCATCAGCACGTCCGGATAGGTCGTCAGCAACGTGCTGGTCTGGTGGACGACGTTGGTGTGCGCGGTGACCGCGTAACCCCAGATGATCAACAGCGTATGCGCGACGGACAGGCACACCGTGTAGCGGCCGCCCATGGCGTGCCAGCGGGCCAATCGGTCGGCGCCGACACCACGATCCAGGGCGGGGACCCGGGCCATCAGCGCCAGCAGGACCACGATCGTGTAGCCGGCCCACAATCCGGTCAGCCGGCCCGCATTGGTCAGCCAGTCCGCCAAGCCATGGACGGCGAAGGTGTCCTGCCACCACAGCAAGGTCACCGCGACGGCACCGACCGCTATCGCCGCCAGAGCCGCCTCCGGGGGCATGTGCGCCGGCGCGGCGACGTCGGCACCGGTGCGGGTGGTGCGGGTCGGTGCAGTCACGGTCACTCGGCCAGTCCTCTCGTCTCGGGCGATCGCGCGTTGCCGTCACCAGAGACTGTGGCCGGTGATGCTCTGGGAATCCTCTACGAGCGCTGTGCCCGCACCCAGCAGCCGATGCCGTCGCCGACCGCTGAGGCGACTCAGAGACAACCCAGAGGTTCGTCGCGGTTCGGGTCCGTCATGCTGATCGCGTGAGCGAACCCGCGGCCCCCCTGCTTGGTGCCGACGGCGCGACGTTGCGCGCCCTGGTCGTCGAGGACGAACCCAACCTGGCCGACGTCCTGGTCCGGATGTTGACCTTCGACGGCTGGCTGGCGACCCAGGCCCGCACCGGCGCCGCCGCCCTGACCCGAGCCCGGGAGTTCGAGCCGGACGTAGTCGTGCTGGACGTGATGCTTCCGGACGCCAACGGTCTGGACGTCTTGCGCGACCTACGCGCCCGTAATCCGGCGCTCTGCGTGCTCTTCCTGACCGCGAAGGACTCGCTTGAAGACCGCATCGCCGGTATCACCGCCGGCGGCGATGACTACGTGACCAAGCCGTTCAGTTTCCAGGAGGTCTCGGCCCGGCTGCGTGGCTTGGTGCGGCGCGCCGGGATCGCCCGCGGTGGCGAGGGCGCCGGGCTGGTCGTGGGCGACCTGCGGATGGACGAGGACGCTCACGAGGTGCGCCGCGGCGACAAGGTCATCGAGTTGACCGCGACCGAGTTCGAACTGCTCCGGTTCCTCATGCGCAACCCGCGGGTCGTGCTGTCCAAGGCTCAGATTCTCGACCGGGTGTGGAGTTACGACTTCGGTGGCGGCGGACACGTCGTCGAGCTGTTCATCAGCTACCTGCGCAAGAAGCTCGACAACGGCGGACCGCCGCTCATTCACACCGTCCGCGGCATCGGCTACGTCCTGAAGCCGACCCCATGACCGCTCATCCTGATCAGCTCGGGCGAACGGTCAAGGGGCGCATTCATCGGCTGAGCCTGCGCAGCCGGCTGACCGCGGTCCTGGTCGCCCTGTTGCTGTTCAGCTGTGCCGTCCTGACGGTGGCGACCTCGCTGGCCTTGCACGCGTACCTCGTCAACCGTCTCGATCAGCAACTCGCGCTGGCCGGCGACCGTTACGCCGTCTCCCTCGAGCACCCCAACGACCGGGACGCCGACAACCACTTCAGCTCCGTCGTCGGACAGTCCGCCGGCACCCTCGGTGCCAGAATCGCCGGCGGCACCGTCACCGACGCCGGAATCGTCACCGATGAATCAACCACCCGTACCGTCTCCGCGGCCGACCGCACCGTCCTCAGCCACCTGACCGTGGGCGGCCCCCGCGACGTGCACCTGCCCGACCTGGGCGAGTACCGGGTGCTCGTGACCGCCGGTCGCGACCAGGACCGGCAGATCACCGGCCTGCCCAAACGCGGCGTCGACGACACGATCGCACGACTGACCCTCATCGAGACGATCGTGTTCGTGATCGCCGTCGCGCTCACCGCGGTCGCCGGCGCGTTATGCGTCAAGCTGACCCTGCGCCCGTTGGATCGGGTCTCGCGGACCGCTCGCAGCGTCACCGACCTTCCCTTGGGCAGCGGGCACGTCCAGCTTCCGTCCCGACTGGGGAATACCGCCCCCGGCACCGAGGTCGGACAGGTCACCGACGCCGTCAACAGCATGCTCGAGCACGTCGAGTCCGCCTTCACCGAGAGGCAGAACTCCGAAACGCTGCTCCGGCAGTTCGTCGCCGACGCCAGTCACGAACTCAGAACACCGGTCGCCGTGATCCGCAGCCACGCCGAATACGCGCAGATGGCCGGTCGAGACCTCGGCCCCGACGTCGAGGAGGCGCTGGGGCGTATCAGTGCCGAGTCGATCCGCATGGGCACGCTGGTCGACGACCTGCTGTTGCTCGCCCGCCTCGACTCCGGCCGGCCGCTCCAGCGCACCCCGGTCGACCTCACCCGAATCGTGCTCGACGCGGTTCTCGACGCCCGGGCACTGGGCCCACACCACCACTGGCAGCTCGACCTGCCCGAGCGGGAGATCATCATCGACGGCGATGAGAACTCCTTGCGGCAAGTGGCGGTGAACCTGCTCGGCAACGCCGTCGAGCACACTCCGCCCGGCACCCGAGCCGCCGTCACCCTCACCGCGGACGACCACCAGGTCAACCTGGTGGTCGCCGACAACGGGCCGGGGATTCCCGCGGCGTTCCTCCCGGACGTCTTCAAACGCTTTGCCCGCGCCGACAGCGCCCGGGAACACACCAGCGGCGAGAGCGGCCTGGGCCTGGCCATCGTCGAGGCCATCGTCCACGCCCACGGCGGCACCATCACCGCGACCAGCGAGCCCGGCTCCACCGCGTTCACGGTGCGCATCCCCCGAGCGACAGACACCTCGGACGACGTGCGGCGCGCCGATGCACCACGCGACCCCGATTGAGACGGCGGCCTCCCTGAGAGGCAACGCAGAAGATCAGTCGCTTCGATGACGCGGTGACACCGCCGCACCCCCCGATGCCCGGGCCGCCGATCCTGACCGACACGCTCAACACCGCGATCGGACGCGCAGGCCGAGACGACCCCGTCGCGCCGAAGACGGGTGGCCCGGCCGGCAACGCGCGCCTTACTGCGTGGACGGGACTGCTCCTGCTGGCGTTGTCGGTCGCCGAGCTGATCACGCTGATCGACGTCAGTGGCCTGATCAGCTGGCACATCGTCGTCGGCACCCTGCTGATCCCGCCTGCGGTCTTGAAGACAGCGAGCACCGGTTGGCGTATCGCTCGGTACTACAGCCACCACGATGCCTACCGTCACGCCGGGCCGCCGCCGACCCTGCTTCGGATACTCGGCCCCGGCGTTGTCGCCTCGACCCTCGGGCTTCTCGGGTCAGGGTTGCTGCTCGTGCTGATCGGACAGCAGAACAGCCGGACGGTGTTGATCAGCGCGCTGGGCCAACGCGTCGACTGGCTCACCCTGCACCAGGCCCTGTTCCTCCTGTGGGCGGTGCTCACCGGCCTGCACGTGCTCGCCCGTCTGATTCCGGCCCTACAACTGACGGTCGTGAATCGGCACCCGACGTCGAAGGTCGACGGTTCTCACCTGCGGAGCGCGGCGATCAGCGGCGCCGTCATCCTCGCGGTGGTGTCTGCCGTTCTGGTGTGGTCCGCCTCGAGCTCGTGGCAGCACGACGACCATCATGGGCGCCACTTCCGGATTCACCCGGCCGGGTCCGACTAACGGGTCATGGCGGAGGCAGACCTGCGAGCTACGCTCTGGACCGTGCAGGTCGTGCGACGCAACAACGTCCGGGTCAGTGGGCCTCCGGACGAGCGCGTGATCGTCTTTTCGCACGGCTTCGGGTGCGACCAGCACCTGTGGCGCCGCGTCGCCCCGGCTTTCACCGATGAGTACCGCGTCGTCCTGTTCGACCACGTCGGAGCGGGCGGTTCCGACCTCGCGGCCTACGACGTCGGGCGTTACTCCACGCTGCAGGGGTACGCCGACGACATCATCGAGGTGATCGAGGCCGTTTCGGCGCGTGAGGTCGTGTTCGTCGGTCATTCGGTGGCGGCGATGATGGGCGTGCTGGCCGCCGCGGCCCGCCCCGACCTGTTCGCGTCGCTCGTCCTCGTCGGGCCGTCCGCGCGCTACATCGACGACGGCGACTACATCGGTGGCTTCACTGAGGCCGACATCGACGACCTGCTCGAGGCGATGGACAGCAACTACCTCGGCTGGTCCAACGTCATGGCCCCGGTCATCGCCGGCAACGCGGACAACCCGGAGCACGGACGAGAGCTCACGGCCAGCTTCTGTCGCACCGATCCGGTGATCGCGCGCCGGTTCGCCGAGGTCACCTTCCGCTCCGACAACCGCGCCGACCTGCCGTCCGTGACCGTCCCGGCAGTGGTTCTGCAGTGCTCGGAGGACGCGATCGCACCGGAGTCCGCGGGCCGGTACGTGGCCGAACATCTGCCGAACAGCACCTTCGTGCAGATGCAGGCGACCGGGCACACGCCGAACCTGACGGCGCCGGAGGAGACCATCCATTTGATCAGGAACCACCTCCGGACATGAATTCGGACGTCGACCAGGACGACACGCCGTCCGGGGCGAACGCGTGGGACACCGCGCCCTGCGGTTACCTCATGACGTCGGACGACGGTGCCGTGCTCGTCGCCAACGACACCCTGCTCGCTCAGCTCGGGCGTGCCCGCGCGGACGTCGTCGGGCGCCTTCGACTGATCGACCTGCTCGCCGGGGGCAGTCGGATCTATCACGAGACGCACTTCGTGCCCATGCTGCGGATGCACGGCGAGGTTCGCGCGCTGGCGCTCGACCTTCGGTGTGCCGACGGCTCGCACCTGCCTGTGCTCGTCAATGCGCGGCGGGCCGCGGGCGCCGAGGGCCGCCCGATCACCCAGATCGTCACCTTCGACGCGCGCGAGCGGCGCGACTACGAGCGTGAGTTGCTGCGGGCCAGGAGGCAGGCCGAAGCCTCGGAGCAGCGAGCGACGGCGCTGTCCCGCACGTTGCAGGCCACGCTCATCCCTCCGTTGCCACCCGCCATCGAGGGATTGGAGATCGCCACGTCCTACCGGCCGGCCGGTGACGGCAGCGAGGTGGGCGGGGACTTCTTCGACGTCTTCCAGGTCGCCGAGGACGACTGGGTCGTCGTGATCGGCGATGTCGAGGGCAAGGGCGTGCACGCCGCCGCCATTACCGCCCTGGCCCGTCACGTCATCCGGGCCGCATCGATGCGCTCGACGAGTCCACGCGAGGCGCTGCTGACCCTCAACGAGGTCCTGCTGCGTGCGGACACCAGCAGGCTGCTGACGACAATCGTGCTGCGCCTGCAGCGCGCGGCCGACGGGTGGGCCGCGACCGTCTCCGCCGCCGGCCACGCCGCACCGATCGTGATCCCGCCCCGGGCACCGGCCCGCGACCTCGGACCGACCGGCGTCATCCTCGGCGTCGTCCGTGCCCCGCGGCTGCCGGAGACCAGCACCGGCTTCACCACCGGCGACGTCGTGCTCATGACGACCGACGGCATCAGCGAGGCAAGTTCACCGCGCGACGAGGAGTTCTACGGCGAAGCGCGCGTCGCCGCGATCATCGACCAGCTCGTCCGCGGGCCCGGTGTGGCGCACCGTCTCACCGACGCCCTGCTCGCCGACGTCCTCGCCTTCTCGCACGGCATCACTCGCGACGACCTCGCGATCGTCGCCCTCGCCATCGAGTGATCGACGCGCAGGACGCAAGTGCGCGGCGCCGCAGGGGTACGGCACACAGGTGACCACGATCAGCCGAAGCATCGACATCGCCGCGCCGGTGGAGCGGGTCTGGGACCTGCTTGAGGACGTCCGCCGGTTGCCCGAGTACTCCGCCAGCACGGAGGCGGTGCGGGACGCACCCGAACGGTTGACCGCCGTCGGGCAGGAGTACGTGCAGGTCGGCCGGCTGCTCGGCGTGAAACTCACCTCCAGGTGGCGGGTGATCGCGCTCCGACCGGGCCGGCTGTTGCGCAGTGAAGGTTCGCTCGCCGCGGGTGTGCGCTACACCCTCACGCAACGGTTGGAGCCGCTGCCCGGGGGCGGCACCCGGCTGCTCATCGACATCGATTACGCGATCCCCGGCGGGGCGCTGGGCCGCTTCGCCGCCCGTGCCGGCGCCGAGCAACGGGCCGGGCGCGAGGCGCAGGACGTCCTCGACGGCATCCGGGCCACCGCCGAAGCCGGGAGCTAGTCCGGGTCCGGTCCCACGCCGGTCACGGCGGCCTCGTGGTCGGGACGGGCGCCGCGTCGAGAGGGACGGCGGCCTGCCGCCGAGCCAGCGCGACGGTGGCGACGGCGGCGACGGTGGCCGACGCGAGCAGGCCGGTGAGCCGCAGGGCCCCGGCCGGCACGGACTCGTGCAGCAGGGTCACGCCGAGCAGGGCGGCGATGACCGGTTCGAGCACGGTCATGATCGGCAGCGACGTCTGCAGCGCGCCGGCCTGGAAGGAGAGTTGCTGCAGGTAGATCCCGCTCACCCCCACGACGAGCAGCCCGTAGAGCTCGCCGGTACCCAACAGGTGGGCGATCCCGTCGCCGCCGGAGTCGACCACGCTCTTCGTCAGGATCGCCAGGACCCCGCCCAGCACCCCGACCGACACAGCCAGCGCCGCGGCCCGCAGACCGGGGGAGCGGGTGCGGGCCAGCAGCAGGCACCCGCACACCACGGGCAGCCCGACGGCGCAGACCACGAGCCAGCCCCGGGCCGTGCCGCTGTTCACGCCGCCGACGGTCTGGCCGAGGGTCTCGAACACCGCCAGCGAGCAGGTCAACGTCACTCCGGCCGCCGCGGCTGAGGCCGACATCCGGGTGCCGGCCAGGCGCGCGCTCAGCGGCAGCGCGAACAGCAGCGACGTGACCAGGATCGGCTGCACGATCAGCACCGATCCGAGGCCCAGGGCGGCCGCCTGCAGGATGTAGCCCGCGGCGTTGCCGACGGTCGCGGCCAGCCAGCGCGGGTCGCGCACCAGTCTCAGTGCCAGCCGACCCGCGCGCGCGTCCTCGTCGGAGGTGCGGGCCGCCGCGCGCTGCTGGCCCACGGTCGAGACGGCGAACGCGATCGCGGACGCCACCGCCAGCGCGATCGACAAGGTCGGGTGCATCAGCCAGCGCCCAGCAAGCGGTTCGAGGATTCGACCCCCGGAGTGTATCGACGCCAGGGCAAGACCAGCCCGGACAGCGCCTCGTCAGTGCGCGGCGGTGGTGATCTTCGCCAGCAGGTCACCGTAGCCGACATCGGGCAGCGCGGCGATGTCGTCGGGCTCGAGCGCAGCGCGAGGGGAGGCCGCCAACTGGTCCCGGAAGGCGGCCGCGGCATCGGGGTGGGCGCCGGGGCCGTCCAGGCGGTAACGCGACGGCAGCATCGGCCCGAACAGCAGCGGCTCGGCGAGGTCGAGGTGGGCGCGCACGTCCGGGGCCACACCGGCGGCCCCGGCCAGGGTGACGGCGAGGACGTTGTGCGAGTCGATCGGCGGCGTCGGCGTGGCCACGCTCGCCCGTGCCACTCGATCGTCCACCGGCGGCCCGGCACCGGACCACGAGTTGACGATCCAGCGGGCCTGCAGTTCGAGCAACGGGAAGTAGGGGCCCTGCAACGCGAACTGCCCGACCACGCCGAGACCCGGCAGGTCCGGACGCAGCGTCCGGTGGTGCAGGCGCAGGTCGGGCCCGAGGACCGCCGACAGGTGCGGCGACAGGTAGGGAAGGTCGAGGCGGTATCCGGTCGCGCAGATGATCGCGTCGACGTCCGCGCGACTGCCGTCGACGAAGGTGACCCGGTTCCCGCGCGCCGTCGCGATGGCCGGCCGGCACCGGATCGCCCCGGCGCGCACCTGCGCGAGGTAGTCCTGGCACAGCGAGTGACCGGCGGCGAGGAAGTCTGCGTCGGGTTCGGGGGCGCCGAAGTCGGCGGGATTGCCGGCGACGCGCAGCACCCGCTCGCGCAGGAGAGCGCCATAGGCAGCGGGCGGCAGCACCGCCCGCCGCAGCGCCCCGATCTGGGTGTACCACTGCCAGTCCGACGAGACCCCGGCCACCTTCTTCTGCAGGACGTAACGCGGCTTGCGGTACGCGGAGACGACGCCGGTCACCGTGGCCACGTCGGAAGCGATCTCGTGACCGCTCACGCCGTTGCCGTACACGAGCACGTGCCGGCCGCGGAAGTGATCGACGCCCGGATAGTCGAAGGCGTGCAGCACTTCGCCGGTGAAGGCCTCGAGCCCGGTCGGCAGCATCGGCGCCCGGAAGCGCCCGGACGCGATGATCACCGCGTCGAAGGGCTCGCCGTCCAGCCGCCACCCCGGTTGCAGGTCGCGGACCGGGGCGGCGAACCGGATCCGCTCGGTCACCCCGAACGCCGCGGCGTACGAGCGCAGGTAGGCGTGGATCTGCTCGGCGAACGGATGCAGTTCGTGAGTGGGCGGCGGCGCGTGATCGGAGAAGGCCGTCATTGCACGACTGGTGTTCGTGCGCATGCCCGGCCAGATCCCGCTGTGCGCCGCCGCCGTGTTCCACTGCCCACCGAGGTCGTCGGTCGCCTCGAACACGCTCACGTCGAACCCGGCCTCGATCGCGTGCTTCGCCGCCACGAGGCCGCCGGGGCCCGCGCCGATCACCGCCACCCGCGCTCCCGCGCCGAGTCGCACCATGCGCACCCCCGTCCGACCGAACGCCGTATTCGTTCGCGCCGACTGCGTCGCTCGTATCCGTCCCGGCGATCGTAGGGGGCCCTGGGCCGAGCTCCGGGACGGCGGCGAGGTCAGCCGGGGCCGACCGGACGAAGATCGAGCACCAGGGGCCGGTGGTCGGACACCTCGGGCGTGGCGAGCACGTCGAACGACGCCACCGCGGTCGGGTCGGAGACCAGCAGGTAGTCGGCGTGGCGATGGGGCTTGGGATAGGCCGAGGTGCGGGTGTCGGCGTCACCCACGAGGTCGGTGAGCCCGGCGCGGCCCAGCACTTCGAAGGTCTCGGAGTCGGGCAGGACGTTGAGGTCGCCGGCCACCACCACCAGGTCGCCCGGGCGGCGCACCCGGCCCACGAGTGCGGCCACCTGCTCGGCCTGACACCGTCGCTCGGGAGTGTCGCCCTTGCCCGAGGCCATCCGGACACCGTGCAGGTGAGCCACGGTGACCCGGCGGCCGTCGCCGTCCACGACCCGCACGGCGTGCGCCACCCGTCCGCGGTCCTCGGCCGGCCACGCGTCGTGGTGGGCGAAGGCGCCGTGCACGAAGGCCGCCTCGCCGCCGACCACGGCCAGGTGCGGGGCCACCAGCGTGGCGATACCGAAGTGCTGGCGCCGCGGCACGCCGTCCTCGCCGAGCACCGGGCCGGTATCGCAGGTGAAGAAGTGCGCCTGATGGCCCGGCAGCGCGCGGCGCAGGTCGGCGAACAAGCTCGAGCGTTGCCAGAGTGTCCGGTCGGCGTCGACGTAGGTCACCCAGCCGTCGTGACCAGGGGTCCAGGTGACCTCCTGCACGCACAGCACGTCGGCGCCGCAGCCGGGCAGCCACTCGGTCAGGGGCTCGAGCAGCCCTCCGCACCAAGCATTCAGGCTCACCACGCGCACTGCGCCGAGATTGCCAGCCGGGCGGCGCCGCGCACAAACGAGATTCGGACGCGATCAGTGGTGCGCGTCGCGGTAGGCGGCGGCCAGCTCGACGAGCCGGGCGTGGCTGCCCTGCATCGCCGGCCGATCCGGGAGCCATGCCTTCCGCAGCTTGGCCACCGACGTGTAGTTGGTGTCGACGACGTTCGCCAGCGGCGACTCGACCGTCTGCGAGGCGAACTGGTAGGCGTCCAGCATCTCGAAGCCGTAGTCGCTCTCCAGCCAGTGCACCAACTCCGCCTGGGCGATCCGGAAGGCGTCCTCGAGCGGCCGTGTCGAGCCGGTGGTGATGATGTGGGTGTCCGATTCCAGCCTCGGCCAGGGACACGGCGTCCCCTTGATCAGATCGACCACGAGCACCGTGTCCATCGCGCATTCGGCCGCGACCCCACACGTCTCGCCCTCGCCCTGGCGGGCGTGTCCGTCACCGATCGAGAACATCGCGCCCTCGACGTTGACGCCGAGGTAGCAGGTGACACCGGAGCGCATCTCGGGGGTGTCCAGGTTGCCACCGTGGGCGTCCGGGACGAGCGAGGATCGCACCTCGAGGTTGGCCGGCGCCACGCCCACCGTTCCGTGCATCGGCACCATCGGCAGGTCGACCTGCCATTCACCGGAGCGGGACTCGAACCGGCAGAGGTCGCGGTCGCGGTCGAGCTGCCAGATCCACACCACCTCGGGCAGTGGGTCCTGCAGGGTCGCGGTCAGGTGCGTGGAGGTGAGCGCCCCGAACAGGGGGACCGTGGTCGAGACGGCCCAGTCGCGCGCCGGCTTGATCGAGACGAAGTGGATGGCCAGCGTGTCGCCCGGTTCGGCGCCCTCGACGTAGAAGGGACCGGTCTGCGGGTTGACGTAGGGGAACTCGCACACCTCGGACACCAGGTCGCCGACCCCTTTCACGCGGCCGGCGAAGCAGTCCTCGGTGAACAGCTCGAGGATGGTCCCCGGGGCCACCCGCGCGAGCGGGGGTACGCCGCCGAAGGTCCAGACGTAGTCCGACGGAGCCGGGCGGAAGGTCTGCACCACCGGGTCAGCCATTCGGCGTCACTCCCTCCGGGACGGGTTCGTCGTCGAGGTGCACCCGGGCGAGCTCGGACACCCGCGCCGGCTTGACGGCGTAGAGCACGGCCAGGTAGATGACGCCCAGGATCATCCAGACGACGACGCCCCGCACGGCCAGCGAGGACGGGTAGGTCAGCGAGGCGATGAAGGACCAGTCGAACGGGTTCCAGCCCACCGCGAACAGCCAACCCGGCACGAACGTGGCGATGCCCAGGAGCGGGATCACGATGTGCGAGACGGGATTGAAGTCGTGCCTGGCCCGGCGCAGGAAGAAGCCGATGCAGGCCACGTCGACGATGATGTACACCGACACCAGCATGATGACCAGGCCACTGCCGACGATGCCGAAGGCGGCGGTCGGGTTGTACTTCGCGCCGAGGGCGAGCGAGATCACCAGCGTCAGTGCGCCGGTGACGAGAACGGCGACGTAGGGCGACCGGGTCCGCAGGCTGACGCGGGCGAACGCGTACGGCAGGGCACCGATGCGCCCCATCGCGTAGCCGGTGCGGCTGGCGACGTTCACGCCGGCGTTCGAGTTGGCGATGGTGGAGTTGACGATGGCCAGGAACACGAAGAGCCAGAAGATGCCGTACAGCGAGCGCGCGAGACCCTGCCACGAGTTGTGACCGGCGGTGGAGAAGGTGGCGAACTTCCCCGGTCCGAACGCGACGTCGGCGGCGTAGGTCGTGAATACGTACAGCAGGCCGATGAGCAGGGTTGCGCCGATCACCGCGCGACGGATGGTGCGGCGCGGGTCGCGGGCCTCCTCCGCGAGCGGGGTCGCGCCCTCGAAGCCACCGAAGCCGAGCAGGGCGAACACCGATCCGCCGATGATGCCGGTGGCCCCGCGAAAGCCGCTCGGGGTGTACTTCGTCCCGAACACCGACAGCGTGTTGGCCTTGCCCGCGTGCACGACGAAGAACACGGCCAGGACGACGAACACCGCGATCTCGAACAGGCCCAGCACCGTGCCCAGCCGGGCCGACGTGCGGATGCCGTACAGGCCGGCGGCCACCACGATGAGGGTCCCGAGGACCGTCCACGGCCACCACAGGTCGGCGGGATAGCTGGACCACTCGCCATGGATCGTCGAGGCCGTCGTGAAGCCGAGCTGCAGGAGCACCAGCGGCGAGATGAGCAGGCCGATGAGCAGGTAGGCCCATGACGTGAGGAAGCCCAGGCTCGTGTGCAACCCCTGCGAGACGTAGAGCCCGAGCGAGCCGGCACCTGGCAGGTTCTTGGCCAGCTCACCGATGCAGAAGGCGGTCAGCAGGCAGGCCACCATGGCGATCAGCACCGACAGCGGCAGCGCCCCGCCGGCGTAACCGACACCGAAAGGGATGGACGCGGCGATCGCCGCACCGGGCGCCATGTCGGTCATGCTCTGGAACAGGACCTCGCGCAACCCGATCGCGTCCTTGCGCAGGCCCGGCGCAGCCGTCGGTGCCACCCGTTCAGTCATCGTCAGACACCTCGCCGATTCGACACAGGTCACTTGCGACTGCCGGGACGCTACTACGCGCCGCGGCCGTCCGCACCGATCGGCCGCGTCACCCCGACGTACCTGCGACCCTGTCGATGAGCTGGAATCCGGACGCAAGTACCGACGGTCGCGTGACGCGTTGTGCGCTACGGCCGGCGAAAGTCGTACCGGGAGCGCTTCGAAGCGCGACAATCACGAAGTGATCGGTCCGCTGCTGAGCAGCAAGTACCGGCTGCCGATCGAACGGCCGGCGGTGGTGGCCCGACGCCGGCTGGTCGACCGCGTCGCACAGGCAGCACGGGTGTCGCTCACCGTCCTGTCGGCGCCGGCCGGATTCGGCAAGACGACGCTGTTGAGCCAGTGGTTGACCGAGGCCGTCGGCGACGGTGCAGCCGTGGCCTGGTTGTCGCTGGACCGGCGTGACAACGACCCGGCGCTGTTCTGGAGCTACGTGGTGAGCGCGATCCGAGCCGCGGTGCCCGGGTTCGCAGACACGGCATCACCACTGTTGGCGTCCCCCGCGCCGGTGATCGACGTGGTGCTCGCGGCCCTGCTCAACGACGTCGACGCACTCCCACAGGACGTCGTCCTCGTGCTGGACGACTATCACCTCATCGAGCGGGCGGACATCCACGAGGCGATGACTGTCGTCCTGGAGCAGCAGCCGCCACGGCTGCATCTGATCCTGGCCACCCGGGCGGACCCCCCGCTGCCCCTCGCACTGGCTCGTGCTCGCGGCCAGCTCGTCGAAGTGCGTGCCGCCGATCTGCGTTTCACCGATGTCGAGACCGCGGCGTACCTGAACGACTCGATGCGGCTGGGGTTGAGCTCCACCGACGTCGAAATGCTCGGCGCGCGCACGGAAGGCTGGATCGCCGCTCTGCAGCTGGCCGCCCTGTCGCTCGAGGGTCGATCCGACCCCAGCGCCTTCATCACCGGCTTCGCGGGCGACAACCGCTACATCGTGGACTATCTCGCCGAGGAGGTCCTTTCCCGCCAGCCGAGTGAGGTCAAGCACTTCCTGCTGCAGACGTCGATCCTCGAGCGCCTCACCGGCCCACTCTGCGACGCGGTGACCGGACGCGACACGGGTCGGGCCACCCTGCTGGCGCTGGAGCGGGCCAATCTCTTCCTCATCCCGCTCGACGACCGGCGCGAGTGGTACCGGTACCACCATTTGTTCGCGGAGGTGCTGCAGGCACATCTGCTCGACGAGCGACCGGACGAGATGGCCGACCTGCACCGGCGGGCCGGTGCCTGGTTCGAGGCGCACGGTGAGATCTCGCAGGCGGTCGGTCATGCCCTCACCGGGGGCGACGCCGGCCGCGCCGCGGAGCTGATGGAACTTGCCATGCCGCTGATGCGGCGAGAACGGCGTGAGACCGAGGTCGCCCGCTGGATGCGGGAGCTGCCCGACGACGAGCTGCGAACGCGGCCGGTCCTCGCCGTCGCCTTCGTCGGTGCTCTGGCACAGGCGTCGGAGTTCGACGCCGTCGCCCAACGGCTGGACGCCGTCGACGCATCCCTCCGGTCGCTCGACGGCACGTGGCCCGACCACCCGCCCGAGCACCTGAGCGTGGTCGACGAGGCCAATTACCGCTCCTTGCCCGCGCACATGCAGATGTACCGGGCGGCGGTGGCCCTCGCGCAGGGCGACACCGACGCCACGATCACGCACGCCCGATCGGCACTCGCGCTGGCCCCGCCCGACGATCCGCTCGCCCGGTCGGCAGCGGGCGCCCTGGCCGGACTCGCGTCCTGGACCACCGGCGACATCGCCGGTGCGCACGCGGCGTACGCCGAATCGGCGAACGGTCTCACCGACGCCGGCTTCCTGGCCGACGTGCTGGGATGCACGATCACCCTCGGCGATCTGCGGCGCGCACAGGGGCTTCTCGCGGCCGCCCGCCGGACCTACCGACACGGGCTGGCGGTAGCGGCCTCAGCACCGGGCAGCGAACCGCTACGCGGCAGCGCCGACATGCACACCGGACTGGCGGGGGTGTCGCTCGAGCGCAACGACCTCGCCGACGCGGCCCAGCACCTGACCAGTGGCCAGCGCCTCGGTGACGACAACTTCCTGCCCCAGAATGCGTACCGGTGGCGAGTGGTCACAGCGAGGATGCGCGCGGCGGAGGGCGACCTCGACCAGGCGCTCGAGCTGCTCGAGCAGGCTGAGCGTGTCTACGTCGGCGACTTCAGCCCTGACGTGCAGCCGGTCGCAGCCGTCACCGCGCGGCTGCGGATCCGGCGTAATCAGTTGGCGTTTGCGCAGGAGTGGGCCCGCGAGCGGCAGCTGAGCTCCGACGACGACGTGTCCTACCTGCGCGAATACGAACATCTCACCCTGGCGCGTCTGCTCATCGCCCAGGACCGCGCCGAGCCCGACGCCGGCCACGCCGCCGCCGCGCTCGGCCTGCTCGACCGCCTCCTGCTCGCCGCCGAGGTCGGCGAGCGGGCCGCGAGCGTCCTCGAGGTCCTCATCGTCCAAGCCTGCGCACACCACGCCCGCGGGGACCTGCCGGCCGCGCTCGCCGCGCTGCACCGCGCGGTGACGATGGCCGGGCCGGAAGGCTACGTCCGCCTCTTCATCGACGAGGGACGGCCGGTGACCGCCCTGCTCAAAGCACTACGAAAGGGCACCGCTCCCGCGTACGTCGCACATCTGCTCGCCGCCACGGCGACCACCACGACCCTCGGCCCCGCGCGCCGCCAGCTGGTCGAGCCGCTGAGCGAGCGCGAACTCGACGTGCTCCGACTGCTCGGCGGCGACCTGGGTGGCCCGGACATCGCGCGGCGGCTGTTCGTCTCCCTCAACACGCTGCGCACGCACACCAAGAACATCTACGGCAAACTCGGCGTCACCAGCCGACGCGAGGCCGTACGCCAGGGCCGCGAACTGGACCTGATCCCCGGCGGGCCGCACCACACCTGAGCGGAGTCACCACATGTGGTGATGACGGGTCACCACCACAGCCGCGACCGTTACCGGCATGAGCGACGGGTCCGAGCACTACGCAATCCGCGTCACCGGACACCTGACACCTCGCTGGAACGCCCACTTCGACGGCATGACCCTCACCCCGGAGGACGACGGCACCACCGTCATCCACGGTCCGGTCGCCGACCAGTCGGCCCTGCACGGACTGCTTCGCAGGCTCGGCGACCTCGGCCTGCCACTCGTCTCCGTGACGGCCGCGCACGAAGAACGCCACACCGAACCCACCCCGAGAAGGAGCACGACATGACCACCATCGCCCACCCGGTCCCTGCGGCGAGCGCCGCCTCCGCGCCCGGTCGACGCAGGATGGAGCCGATGCGCAGGATCGCCCTCGCCGGCGGCCTGCTGTACCTGCTCACCTTCGCCGCGTCCCTGCCCCAGCTGAAGCTGTTCGCCGGCATCATCGACGACCCCGAAGGGTTCGTCTCCGGTCACGGCAGCACCACGGCCGTGCTCTGGGGCAGCTGGCTCGAGGTGATCACCGCCCTGGCCGGCATCGGCACCGCCGTGGCCCTGTACCCGGTCACCCGCCGCGTCAGCCGGTCCGCGGCCATCGGTTTCGTCACCTCCCGCGTGGTGGAAGCGGGACTCATCATCGTCGGCGTCGTCGCCGTGCTCACCGTCGTCACCCTGCGCGCCGACCTCGCCGGCGCCAGCGTTGCCCGAACGGGCGCACTGCAGGTCACCGGTCACGCGCTGATCCAGATGCGGCAGTGGACCTTCCTGCTCGGTCCGGGCATTTTGGCCGGCGTGAACGGGCTCTTCCTCGCCTACGTCATGTACCGCTCGCACCTGGTGCCCCGCCTCATCCCGACCGTCGGTCTCATCGGGGCCCCACTGATCCTGATCTCCTCGTCGGCCACGATGTTCGGCCTCTGGGACCAGACGTCGGGTGCCGGCGTCGCTCTGGGCCTGCCGGTCGCAACGTGGGAGTTCTCCCTCGGCGTATGGCTCACCGTCAAGGGTTTCCGCCCCGCGGCGCTCGCCGACCCCGCTGCCGCCGCCAGCTGATCGGCAGCACGGAGGATCAACCCCGACGCCGGAGCGCGGCCCTACCCGGGCCGCGCTTCGGCGACGCCCGCGGTCATTTGCTGGGTTGCCAGGTCGTCGGCGACGTCGATGGCGATCTCGGTCGTCCGGACCGCGAGCGGTGACCGGGCGCGCCCGGCGGGCCAATGCAGATAGATCGCGCGCGCCGGCACGGCCCGCAACTCGTGGACGCGCAGCCGGTCGTCGGCCCACACATCGGCGCCGTGAACGGCGAGCCACGGCAGTACCGCGACACCCATGCCGGCGCGCACCATCGACAGGATGGTCTCGTTGCCCGCGGTGCGGAACACGATCCGGGGCCGGGCCCCGCACTCGGCGAGCGCCTCCTCCAGTCGCGGCTGGTCACACGTCGCCGGCCACGCCACCAACGGCGCGCCGTCGAGATCGCGCACCCGTGCCGGACCGTCGGCGAAGTCTCCCGGTCGGGCGACCAGGAGATACGGATCGTCCAGGAGCTTGCGGTGCTCGACCTCGCCGCTGATCCGACCGTCGTAGAACAGCAGGTCGAGATCCCCCATGACGGGCGCCTCGGGTTCCTCCTCGGACAGCCTGATGTCGCAGTCGGTGCGCTCGTCGCGCAGCCGGCGCACCACCGTCGGGAGGATCACGTTGGACACGCTCTGGATCGTGCCGATGTCGATCCGGCCGCCGCCGGCCTTGAACCGCTCGACCGCTTCGGTCAGCTGGTGCGCGCGGTCGAGCAGCTCGCGGGCCCGGCTCAGCACCACCGAGCCGAGCGGGGTGATCCGGACCGGTCGCGGACCGCCCGGCCGGTCGAAAACGGCGCCGCCGACCGCTCGCTCGAGCGCGGCGATGTGCTGACTCACCGTCGACTGGGTGTAGCCGAGACGGGCCGCCGCGCGCCCGAACGTCCGCTCGTCGGCGATCGCGGCCAGCGTGGTCAGGTGCCGGAGTTCGACATCGCGCATGCCGAGACGATAGCCAGTGGCGATCAATACCATCGCTTTTCATCGCTTTTGCGAATGGCCGGAGCGGCCTAACGTCGCCGACATGGACGCACGCCGTCACCGCCGGCCCGGCGCGTCGGATGGTGAGTGACGTGTTCGACTACGACGCCGAACTCGCTCGCTATCACGCCCGGCTGCTGGCGGCGGTCGACATCGATCCGCCCGCCCGGGTCCTCGACGTCGGCTGCGGAGCCGGGCAGACCACCAGGGCGGTGGCGCGGGCCGCGTTCGACGGTCACGCAGTCGGCATCGACATCTCGGCGCCCATGCTGGCGCAGGCCCGTCGCCGGACAAGCCTGGACGGGCTCGCCAACGCCACCTTCGAGCAGGGTGACGCGCAGGTCCACCCGCTCCCGGCGCAACACTTCACGGTCGGTCTCAGCCGGTTCGGCACGATGTTCTTCACCGACCCGGGCGTCGCATTCGCCAACATCGCGGGGTCCCTGCGCCCGGGCGCGCGATTCGTCCAGCTGGTCTGGCAGCACAGCAGTTGTCAGGAATGGAGCACCGTCATCCACCAGGCGCTGAGCGACGAGCTGGGCGGTGAGCCATCGACGCCCGACACCGAGGCCGCCTTCTCCCTGGCCGACCCGGCCACGGTGCACGCCACCCTCACCGGCGCCGGCTTCGTCGACGTGCAGCTGGCCGAGGTCCGCGAGCCGGTCTACTACGGCGCGGATGCCTCGAGCGCCCTGGACGCGCTGCACTCGTTGCGGGTGACGAGCGACTTGCTGCGCGACCGAGATCCTGCGTCGGCCGAACGCGCGCTCAGCCGGCTGCGAACCATGCTCGATGCCCGCGACAGCGGCGACGGCGTGTGGTTCGACTCGGCCGCCTGGCTGGTGACGGCTACACGCCACGCGGCCTCGGCCACGCGGCGTGACCGCCGGGTCTAACGACCGGACAGCTCGGCCACGACCGGGGCGAGCACATCGGCGAAGTCGGCGCCGAAGACGAAGTAGGAGAAGCCGTTCTCCTCACGTCGCCGCTGGATCTCCTCGGCGGCCGCGGCCGGGTCGTTCGGGAGGATCGCCAGCGAGTCGGCCGCGCGCAGCGCAGCGGTGTCGGTGTCGGGGGGCGCCATGAACGGCGCGACACCGTCGCCGACCACCGGCACGTGCAGGGCGAGCTCGGCGTCCGAGAGCGCGCGGAAGTCGCGGGCCAGCCGCGCGACGTCGCTTCGAGGCTCATCCGGCATCAGGGCGAAGGTGACCGTGTCCGCGACCTCGCTCGCCAGCACCTGCGCCTTCGGGCCGCGCACGGCCATCGCCACCGGAGTGTGCAGGTCGGGGCCGTCCAGATCGCGCAGCGCCGCAATCGTCTCCCGCATCCGGCCCAGCCGCTCGCCCGGCGACAGGTCGGGCAGGTCCCGTGCGCGCAGTTCGTCCTCGATACCGGGCCGACCGGTGCCGATGCCCATCTCGAAACGGCCCTCGGTGAGCACCGACAGCGAGTGGGCTTCCCAGGCCGTGCTCCACGCCGGACGCAGCGGGCAGGCGTACACCCACGTCCCCACGCGCAGGCCGGTGAGAGTGGCGGCGGCGGCCAACATGGGGGCGGGTGCCGGCTGCCAACTCGGCACGTCGGGCATCAGCAGCGTCGAGTAGCCGCTGTCGGCGATGCGGCGTACCCGGTCCCGCCACGTCGGCAGGTCGGTTTTGAGCGGGGCGACGACCCCGAAACGGAACTCTCTGGTCGTGCCGGCCGATCTGTCGTTCATCGTCGGTGTCCCTTCGCCTTCGGCCCGGGCCGCTCCCGGTCCCTGCATTGACCACGAACGAACCCGGCGCGTTCCGACACGAACGCGTCAAGAACTCTTCGCGGCGGGCTCACCAGACCTGGCGATCGGTCGCGGACACCAGCCAGGCCGCGGCTCCACCCCGCCCCGGCGGGCCGGCCGCAGCCGCTACCCGCGCGAGTCGTCGGGCCACGTCGGGCCGCGGGCCACCCGAATCGGCCCGCGGGCCGTCTCCGGGTCGACGTCGTGCCCCTTCTGGGTGACCCGCACGGTCCCGTCCGTGCGTAGCTCGCCGATCACCGATCGGGTCTCGTCGAGGATCGTTCGCCAACGGCTGCCCCCGACGACCCGGGCGACGTCGCTCGGGCAGATCGTGGCCTCCGGTTCGCGGTGACGCAGCAGCGCCCGGGTGGCCGACGCGAGCCGCTGCGCCCGGCCGGGCGCGGTCGACTCCGCCCACCACGGCTCACCCCGCTCGCCGAGCGCGACCTTGGCGTCCTGCACGCGCGCCCGGGCGGCGTCACCGACTGCCCGCACCGCACGTCGGGCCGCCATCAGCTCGTTGACGAGCTGTTGGCGCAGCTGCTCCGGGATCGCCGGATCGCTGGCCCGCCAACGACGTCCCCCGACGACGATGTAGCGGCCGTCGTCGGTGCGCTCGGCCTCGTCCATCACCGGCCAGCCTGCCCGCTCCGGCCGCCGTTCTAGCCCGCCCGGCCGGGATGTCTGCGATCATGCCAGCGAAGCGTTGCTCCGCTGGCACATGCGGAGGGGCACCGTTTTGCCACGACCGCGGAAGGGTGGTTGGTGACCGGCTCGTCCACGGCCTACGCCGCCCTCCAGCAACGGATCGGGCGGTTCGCCGACGTGATGCACGCGGTCGACGGCCTGCCTATGCACGGCATCGCCGGCCAGTGACCGAAGCGCCGCGCTCACGCGTCACGGCCGCCGCCGTCCTGCTCGCCGCGCTGCTCCTGACGACCGGCACCTGGCACTTCGCGTCGCCGCAGGGGTTCGAGTCGATCGTGCCGCGTTTCCTCGGCTCACCCGCCTTCTGGGTGCGGCTCAGCGGCGTCGGCGAGCTCGCCTGCGCGGTCGGGCTGCTCATCCCGCGAACGCGCCGTGCGGCCGGATGGGCCTCGGCCGCGCTGTTCGTCGTCGTCTTCCCCGCCAACATCGACATGGCTGTGCACGCCTGGCACGGCCACGGCAACAAGATCGTGGCGTACGGACGGCTGCCGCTCCAGATCCCCTTGGTCCTATGGGCGCTCTACATCGCGCGAGGGCGACGCGGCCTCGTCAGACGACCATCCACGACAGGACGGACGTCGACTGGAGGTAGACGAGCAGGCACATGAAGACCACGAAGGCGACGCTCCATCCGAAGACACGCCGGAAGATGTCGCCTTCGCGATCCTGCAGGCCGACGGCGGCGGCCGCGATCGCGAGGTTCTGCGGCGAGATCATCTTGCCGAGCACGCCGCCGGAGGAGTTGGCCGCCGCGAGCAGGGTCGGCGAAAGATGTGCGTGGGTGCCGGCGGCGACCTGCAGGGCCCCGAACAGGGAATTCGATGAGGTGTCCGAACCGGTGACAGCGGTGCCGAGCCAACCGAGCAGGGGCGACAGCAGGGCGAAGATGCCGCCGGCGCCGGCCAGCCACAGCCCGAGGGTCACCGTCTCGCCGGCATTGTTCATGACGAACCCGAGCGCCAGCACCGCCATCACCGTGAGGATCGCCAGCTTCAGCTGGTCGAGGCTGCGTCCGTACGTGCGCAGGGCCTGACCGGGCCCGACCTTGAGCGCGATCATGGTGAGCAGCCCGGCGATCAACAGCAGGGTGCCTGCGGCCGACAGGTAGTTCAGCTTGAAGGTGGTCGAGACGGCCTTGCCGGCACTGCTGGTGATGTGCAGGCCGGGCCAGTTGACGATGTGGGTGACCGATTCGAGGCCGGTCCCGGTCTCGCCCGGCTTCTTCGGGGCCACGCCGGCGATCCGCGACACCCGCGTCGCGATGACGAAGACGACCACGATGATCAAATACGGCGAGTACGCCCGCAGGACCTCGACGGGACGATCGTGCACCTCCTCGGCGGTGGTTCGCGGGGCGGTGGCCACCGCGTCGGCGCCTCGGTCCGTACTCGGTCCCTCCGTCGGTCTCGTGGTGGCCGCGCCACGACCGGTCGGTGCTTCGTCCTCTTCCTCGACGTAGTTCTCCTTCGGGTGCCAGACCCGGGTGAAGGCGAGCACCGCGAGCGCCGAGGCGAGTGAGGCGATGATGTCGGTGAGCGGGATCGACCAGAAGTTGGACGCCAGGTACTGGAAGACACCGAAGGTCAGGCCGCACAGCAGCGCCGGCGGCCAGACCTGACGGATCCCGCGCCTGCCGTCGACGATGAACACCAGCGCCAACGGGACGAGGACGGACAGCACCGGCGTCTGCCGGCCGACCATCGCGCCGAGATCGTTCAGCGGGAGTTTCGTGACCGTGGCGAGCGTGGTGACCGGGACCGCGAGTGCTCCGAACGCCACCGGCGCGGTGTTCGCGACCAGGGCGACGGTCGCAGCCTTGAGCGGCCTGAAGCCCAGTGCGATGAGCATGACCGAGGTGATGGCCACCGGCGTGCCGAATCCGGCGAGGGCTTCCAACAGCGCGCCGAAGCAGAACGCGATGATGATGGCCTGGATGCGCTGGTCGTCGCTGATCGACGCGAACGATCGTCGCAGCACGTCGAAATGACCGGTCTGGACGCTGAGGTTGTAGATCCAAATCGCGTTGATGACGATCCACATGATCGGGAAGAACCCGAACGCCGCGCCCAGCAGGCCGCTGTTCAGAGCGTCGCCGATCGGCATGGAGTACACGGTGACCGCCACGACGAGGGCGACCACGAGCCCGATGATCGACGACAGCCAGGCCCGCACCCGCAACACCCCGAGCAGCACGAACAACACCACCAGGGGGAGCGCGGCGAAGATCGACGAGAGGCCGAGCGAGTGACTGATCGGGTCGGTGACTTGCTGGTAGTCCGCGAGCATGCCCAGGCTCCCTCGCTTGGTCCGCCCGTCGGGCCGGGCGACACGTTGGCCCAATCGTGGCCAAGCGGGCACACCCTGACAAGCGGCACGGCCGCACCGATCCGGCAGACGCCGAACGCACACTGACGAGGACGACGGTCGTGCGCGGGCAGGCATGGACAACGGGTGATGACGCGAGCAGGCTGGCGGCGCAGAGCCGGCGTGTCTTACGCCATCGAACGGAAAGGTTCGCGATGTCCGACTTTCCCGCGATCTCGCACGTGGCCGTCACCGTGAGCGACCTCGCCCGCAGCACGCAGTGGTACACGGCCCTGATCGGTTCCGATCCGGTCCTCGACGAGGACGAGGGCAAGGGGGCGTACCACCACACCGTGTGGGCGCTGCCCGGAGGCCAGCTCTTCGGCATCCACACCCACCGGGCGGCCGGTGCGGGCGCGTTCGACGAGAGCAGCGTCGGGATGGACCACGTCGCCTTCAGCTGCGCGACGCGGGCCGATCTCGAACGATGGGCGACCCGGCTCGGCGAGCTCGGCGTCGCGCACAGCGGTGTCGACGACCAGCACTACGGCTCGGGTCTGTCCTTCCGCGACCCGGACGGCATCGCGCTCGAGTTCTTCGCACCGCCCGGAACCTGATCCCGCGACTCCCTGGTCCCCGTGGGGGCGCGCCGCTTATTGACGCCGTGTACACACTCAGTGTAGACATTCGGTTATGACGGTCCCCCTGACGCTGCTGGGCCTGCTCGAGCGCGAGCCGAGTCATGGTTATGACCTCAAGCGCGACTACGACGTCTTCTTCGGCCGCGGCAAGCCGCTGCCGTTCGGGCAGGTGTACTCGACGCTGGCGCGGTTGGCCCGCGACGGCAAGGTGGTCATGGGCGAAGCCGAACCGGGCGCCGGACCGGACCGCAAACGGTATGTGATCACCGAGGAAGGGGCGACCGACGTCCAGGCGTGGTTGCGCGAGCCGGTGGAGCCCGAGCCGCATCTGCAGACGGTGCTCTTCGCCAAGGTGGTGCTGGCGCTGATGCTCGATCGGTCCGCCGAGGGCTATCTCGACACCCAGCGGGCCGCGCATCTGCAGCGTATGCGCGAGCTGACCGAACTGCGGCGCAAGGGTGGCGTGGTCGATGCGTTGCTGGCCGATCACGGCTTGTTCCATCTGGAGGCCGATCTTCGCTGGATCGACCTGACCACGGCTCGGCTGGGTGCACTGGCGGAGATGGTGAAGCGATGAGCGCCGTCGCCGTTCCCGATGTCCGGCCGAGCCAGGCGCGGCTCGTGGAGGCCACGGACGTCAGCCTGTCCTTCGGCCAGACACCCGCGCTGCGCGGTGCGAGCGTGTCGGTGGCCGCCGGGGAGATCCTCGCGGTGATGGGTCCGAGCGGATCGGGCAAATCGACGCTGCTGCATTGCCTGGCCGGCATCCTGGTGCCGGACAAGGGACAGGTCGGCTTCGCCGGTCAGCGGATCGACACCCTGCGTGAGCAGGAGCGCAGCGCCCTGCGGCGGGACCGGTTCGGGTTCGTGTTCCAGTTCGGCCAGCTGGTCCCGGAGCTGTCCGCGGAGGAGAACGTTGCGCTGCCGCTGCTGCTGAGCGGTGCACGTCGGGTCGCGGCGCTGGGGGAGGCCCGCCGGTGGTTCGACCGCCTCGATCTGAGTGGGCTCGAGCAGCGCCGCTCCGGTGAGCTGTCGGGTGGGCAGGCTCAGCGGGTCGCACTGGCCCGCGGACTGGTCGCCCGCCCCGACGTGTTGTTCGCCGACGAGCCGACGGGTGCGCTGGACTCGCTGACGGGCGAGCACGTGATGGAGCTGTTGTCCGCGACAGCCCGCGAGCAGGGCACCACGGTGGTGTTGGTGACGCACGAGCCGCGAGTGGCTGCCTACGCCGACCGGCAGGTCATGGTCCGCGACGGCAGGGTCACCTCGCTCTCGGCGGCGGCGGCCGCCCCGTGATCCGCCTCGGGCTGCGACTGACGCTCAGCGGAGGTAGGGAGGCGGCGGTCCGGCTCGTCATGATCGCGCTCGCCGTTGCGGTCGGTGTCGGCCTGCTGCTGACGACGCTGGCCGGCTTGAACGCGGTCAACGCCCAGAACGCCCGCTACGCGTGGTTGGAGACCGGCGACACCGGACCGAGCGCCGCGGCCACCACCGGCGGCGGCGGCACCGCGAGCGATCCGCTGTGGTGGAAGTTGAGCGCCGACTACTTCCAGGGCCGAGAGCTCGGGCGGGTCGACGTCGCCGCCACCGGCCCGAACTCGCCGGTCCCGCCCGGCATCGGCACGCTGCCCGGCCCGGGGCAGTACTACGCGTCGCCGGCCATGGCGGCCTTGTTGAGGTCGAGGCCGGCCGGCCAACTCGCGGACCGCTTCCCCGGCCGCCAGGTCGGCACGATCGGCGACGCCGCGCTGCCGGCACCGAACTCGCTGATCATCATCGTCGGCCGCAGCGTCACCGAGCTGTCCGCGGACCCGCACGCACGGCCGATCAGCAGGATCAGCACCACGGTGCCCAGCGATTGCCACGACTGCGTGATCGGGGTCGGCATCAACGGCAACGGCATCACGCTGATCCTGTCCGTGGTGATCGCCGGGCTGCTGTTCCCGGTGCTGATCTTCATCGGCGGCGCGACCCGGTTGTCGGCCGCGCGCCGCGAGCAGCGCTTCGCCGCGATGCGTCTGGTCGGCGCCACGCCTCGGCAGATCTCGGTGATCTCCACCGTCGAATCCAGCGTCGCCGCGGCCATCGGGGTAGCCGTCGGCCTCGCCTTGTTCTTCGCGTTCCGGCCGGCCCTGGCCGCGATTCCCTTCACCGGCGACCCGTTCTTCGCCGGCGACCTTTCCCTCACACTGCCCGACCTGGTGGTCATCGTTCTCGGCATCCCGATCGCGGCAGCGGTCGCGGCGCGCATCGCCCTGCGCCGGGTGAGCATCTCGCCGCTGGGCGTGAGCCGGCGCGTCACCCCACGCCCGCCGCGGGCCTGGCGCGTCATCCCGCTGCTCGCCGGCCTGGGTGAGCTCGGCTACTTCGCCTACGTGCACGACATCGGCGCCACCAGCCACGCTGCGGTCAGCACTGAGGTCGGGGCGTTCCTGTCCGGCATCCTGCTGACCATGACCGGTCTGGTCATCGCCGGTCCATGGCTGACGATGCTCGGCTCCCGACTGATCGCACGGCACGCCAGGCGTCCGGCGGCGCTCATCGCCGGACGCCGCCTGGCCGACAACCCGCAGGCCGGCTTCCGGGCGATCAGCGGGCTCGTCCTGGCCGTGTTCGTGGGCACCTGCGCGCTCGGCGTGATCACGACCGTCGTGGCCTACGACGGTGGGACCGTCGGGGTACCGGCCCTCACCAGGGGCACCATCGTCGACATGTTGCGCCAGGGCCCCGACCACACCACCGTGCTCACGGCGGCCGACACCGCTACGTTCGACCGGCTGGCCCGCGTGCCGGGCGTCACCGGTGTCGCGACCATCCACATCGCGTCCGGCGAGGTCGCCCACCCCCCCAACGGCCAGGAGACCGGTCCACCGCCGACCGCCGTGTCCTGCGCTGAACTGGCCGCCACCCCGGCGCTCGGCCGCTGCCCGATGGGGGCGCAGGCGGTGACGATCAGTCCGGACTACGGCGGGGCCGTCGTCGACCGATCGAAGACCACGATGGCCGGCACCACCTGGCCGGCCGCCCGGCTGACGACCGCCCAGGTGCATCGCCTGCCCGTCGACAGCATCGTGGTCGGCACCGACGGTTCGGTCGCGGCGGTCGAGCAGGCCCGGACCATCCTGGACAACGCGTACCCCCAGACCTTCGCCGCGCAGACCCTGGGCGAGATGCGGGCCGGCGGTGCGCAGAAACTCAACAGCTACAAGCGGCTGGCTGACGTCATCATCCTCACCAGCTTGCCGATCGCCGGTTGCAGCCTCGCCGTCAGCGTCGCCGGCGGCCTGGCCGAACGCAAGCGCCCCTTCAGCCTGCTTCGGCTCGCAGGCACTCCGCTCGGGCTGCTGCGGCGGGTCATCACCCTCGAAGCGGCCGGTCCGCTGATCATCTCCGCGGCCGTGTCCGCCGGAGCCGGGCTGCTCACGGCCCAGCTGTTCCTTCGGGCGCAGTTGTACGAGACGCTGCAAGCTCCGAGCGTGCAGTACTACCTCATCGTCATCGGTGGACTGGTCGCGTCCCTGGCCGTCATCGCCTCCACCCTGCCGCTCCTTCGCCGGATCACCGGACCCGAGACGGCCCGCAACGACTGACGGAGCACGCCGAGCCTGAGACCTGCGCGAGGTGCTGCGACTCGTGCGTCGGCCGGCCGGTCAGCGCTTCGGCGGGGCCACGCTGTGCCGCTCGATGAGCGTCGGCGCGATGGTGCGCCGTTGCGGCGAACGTCCGCCGGACTCGATCTGCGCGGTGAGCAGGGCCAGGCTCGACTGCGCCACCGCGGCGAAGTCCGGGCGCACGGTGGTGAGCGGCGGCACCAGGTAGGCCGCCTCGGGGATGTCGTCGAACCCGACGATGCTGACGTCCTCCGGGATCCGCCGGCCCCGTTCGCGGAGCGCCTTCATGATGCCGAGGGCCAGGTGGTCGTTGGCGGCGAAGATCGCGGTGACTTCGCGGATCCGGGCCAGCATCGCGCCGACCTCGTAACCGGAGGCCGGCGACCAGTCGGCGAAGGTGATCGGCGGGACCTCCGCCCCGCACCGCAGCAACGTCTCACGCCAGCCCTGAATGCGGCCCTGGCTGTCGAACCAGTTGGCCGGGCCGGCCACGTGCCACACGGTGGGGTGACCGGCGTCGAGCAGGGCCTGCGTGGCCAGGCTCGCTCCGTGCACCTGGTCGACGGTGACCAGGCTGTGGTCGCTGCGCGGGTCACCGTCGATCGCGACGAGCGGAACCTCGCGGGGCACGGCGGCGATGGCGGCCGCCGCCGTCTCGACCGGAGCGATGATCACGATGCCTGCGACGCGCTGGTCGAGATGGCGCTCGACCGCACTGGAGATGGACGCACGGTCGAGTTCGCGCACGCTGGTCACCCCGACCGCGAGCCCGGCCGAGGCCGCCTCGTGCTCGAACGCGGCCAGCAACGACGCCGGGCCGAACAGCGTGCTGTTCTGCGCCACGACGCCGACGGTGCGCGAGCGGCCCGTGGCCAGGGCGCGAGCGGCGTGGTTGGGCCGGTAATCGAGCTCGGCCATGGCCGCGAGCACGCGCAGCCGCGTTTGGGGCCGCACGTTGGGATGGTTGTTGATCACGCGCGACACGGTCTGGTGGGAGACGCCGGCCAGGCGGGCCACGTCGGTCATCGCCGCATCGCGGGGGCGCGGCGCGGCCCCGTTTCCCGGCGCGGCCTCGAGGTCGGTCACGCGTTCCCTCCGATTCCTGACTGGCGCCAGGAATGTTATCGCTTCATAGGGAGGATTAGGGGCTGAAAACCCCGATTGAATAAGCGGACTGAGGGATCTAGACAGACGATGGTGTGATCGCTAACATCGTTGCCTGCGCCACCCTTTTTGTCCAGTTTGGTGCGGTCTGCGCTTGCCTTCTTCGAGGCGCGCGGCGCGCGCACCGACACGGCCACGAGCCCATCGCGCTCACCCCCCGATTGGAGCGATGACAATGCCCGACCTGTCCCGCCGCACCATGCTTCGACTCGGCGTCGCAGGCGCCGCCCTGCCGGCCGCGGTGGGTGCCACCGCAGGCTGGCGCACTCGGGCCGACGCCGACGCCCGGACGGGCGCCGCGACCGATTCGCCGGCGCGGCGGGCGAAGAGCGGCCCGGCGCTGACCGGCGCCGCGCGGCAGCGCAACACGGCACGGCCGTCCAGCTGGGTGACCAAGCCGTTCGACAACAACGAGGTCGTGCTCACCGACAGCATTTTCACCGAGCACCGGGCGCGCGTGCAGAAGTTCCTGCACGACTACCCGCTGGACAACATGCTGTTCCTCTTCCGCCAGAACGCCGGGCTGAACAACCCGCCCGGCGCGCGCGCGCCCGGCGGCTGGGAGGTCGAGGGCGGCAATCTGCGGGGTCATTACGCCGGGCACTTCCTCAGCGGCCTGGCTCTCGCGTACGCGGGCACCGGCGACAGCGCGCTGCGCGGGCGCGTCGACGAGATGGTGCGGGTGCTGGGCGAATGCCAGCGCGCCCTCGACGCCACCGTCGGCGACCCGGCCCAGTACGCCACGATCGAATGGACGGCGCAGGGGCGCGTGGGCGGGGCGCTGACCCTCGACGGCGCGTCGACCTACGTGCAGGTGCCCGACGACGTGCTGAGTGGCCTCGACGCCTGCACGTTCGCCACGTGGGTGCGCCCGGCGCAGATCTCGGAATGGGCGCGGGTGTTCGACTTCGGCTCGACCACCCAGTCCTACCTGTTCCTCACCCTGGCCGCCGACACCGGCAGGCCGCGCTTCGCGATCACCACGTCGGGCGCGGGCGGTGAGCAGCAGGTCGACGCATCGTCAGCGGTGTCGCCGGGTGAATGGACGCACGTCGCTGTGACCCTCGACGGTCACACCGCGACCCTTTACGTCAACGGCGAGGTGGCCGGCACGCACGCCACGACGCTGACCCCGAGCGCGCTCGCCGCCGCCAAGGGCAACTGGCTCGGCAAGTCGCGCTACGGCGATCCGTACTTCGCGGGCACCGTCGACGACTTCCGCATCTACGGCAGCGCGCTGGACGCCGGGCAGATCCACAACCTGGCCACCGCCTCCGCGCCGGCCGACGGGGCCGTCGTCTGGTACGACTTCGACGACGGGTCCGGCAACCAGGCGCGCGACGCCTCCGGCCACGGGCACGACGCCACGGTGTACGCCGGCATCCTCAAGCCGGCCGGTCCGAGCCACGCCGGGTACCTCGCCGCCTACCCCGAGAGCCAGTTCGTCGAACTCGAGAAGTACGCGACGTACCCCACCGTATGGGCCCCTTGGTACACCTGTCACATGATCATGCGTGGCCTACTCGACGCGCATCAGTACACCGGCAACCGGCAGGCCCTGCACATCGCCGCGCAACTCGGCGACTGGGCCTGGAGCCGGCTGCGCAACTGCACGCGCCCGCAGCTGGACCGCATCTGGCACACCTACATCGCCGGTGAGTACAACGCGATGCCCGTGGCCCTCACCGACCTGTACGCCTACACGGGGAAGCGCCAGTATCTCGAAGCGGCCCAGAAGTTCGTGAACACCTACCTGTTCGACGACGCGGTGGCGAACCGGGACACTCTCGACGGCGAACACGCCAACCAGCACATCCCGCAGTACCTCGGGTACCTGACGATGTACGAGCGGTTCGAGAACGGCGTGGAGCCGAGTTACCGCGGGCCGGCCCGCAACTACCTCACCGCGGCCCGAAACTTCTGGGACATGGTGGTGCCGCACCGCATCTACGTGGACGGGGGCATGGCCGGCTCCGGCGAGATCTTCGGTGCGCGCGACGTCATCGCGTCGACCATCCAGGACGCGAACGCCGAAACCTGCTGCGAGTACAACATGCTCAAGCTGGGCCGCTCGCTCTTCCTGCACACCGGCGACGCGAAGTACCTGCAGTACTACGAGCGTGCGCTGTTCGGCCAGCTGCTCGCCTCCCGTGAGGACGTCGACAGCGGCACCGACCCGGAACTGACCTACTTCATCCCGGTCAAGCCAGGCGCCGTGCGCGAGTACGGCAACCTCGGCACGTGCTGCGGCGGAACCGGTCTGGAGACGCACGCAAAGTTCCAGGATTCGATCTACTTCAGCTCCGTCGACGACGAGTCGCTCTACGTGAACCTCTACATCCCGTCGCGGCTACGGTGGACGGCCAAGGGCGTGCTCGTCGAACAGACCACGGACATCCCGCACGACCCGGCCGGCCGGGTCCGGCTACAGGTCGCCGGGGACGCGACGTTCGCCCTCGCCCTGCGGGTGCCCTACTGGGCCGACGGTGGGCTGGCGGTGACGGTCAACGGTGAGCCGGCCGCGCTGCCCGCCGCCAAGCGCGGGTTCGTCTCGCTGGCCCGGCACTGGCGCGACGGCGACACGGTGGAGATCACCATGCCGTACTCGATGCGGTCGGAGGCGGCCCTCGACCAGCCGGAGACGCAGGCGCTCGCCTACGGCCCGGTGCCGATGGTGACCATCGACGACAGCACCGACTACCTGGACGTGTCGCTGTACGGCCGGCTGCATCTCGACGGTGACCTGCGCGACGCGCTCGATCCGACCGACGACCCCATGGTGTTCCGGTCGGCGCAGGGCGTCGTGCGGCCGCTGTTCGTCAACGACGAGTCCGCGTACCACGTGTACTTCCACCGCAGCGAAGCGACGATCGTCTTCGCCGGCACGAGTTCGGGCGTGCCCAACGTTGCCGACGCGCAGGGTCGTACCTTCCTCGACCACGTGTGGGCGCAGGCGCCGTTCGCCGACCGCACCGCGTTCGTGAAGGCGGTGCGCAACGCCACGATGACGTTCACCTCGAGCGGCCTGCTCACCGACACGCAGGCGCGGCAGGTGCTCGCCGCGGCGAAGAAGGCGCGGCTGGGTCACTGACTCCCGGTACTCGCCGCCCCGACGATCAACCGGTCGGGGCGGCGACGCTGTCGCGCAGGACGAGCGTGGGTTCGATCGAGCGCCGCTGCGACAGCTGGCGACCGGAGCGGATCTGGTCCTGGAGCAGGTCCAGGCTCGACCGGGCCACCGCGGCAAAATCCGGGCGCACGGTGGTGAGCGGCGGGACGAAGTAACCGGCTTCGGGGATGTCGTCGAAGCCGATGAGGCTGATGTCCTCGGGCACCCGGCGGCCCTGCTCGCGCAGCGCCTTCATGATGCCCAGGGCCAGATGGTCGTTGGCGGCGAAGACCGCGGTGACGCCGGACATCCGGGCCAGCATCCCGCCGGCGGCGTACCCCGCGGCCGGCGACCAGTCGGCGGCGATGTGCGGGGGGATGTCGGCGCCCGCGTCGGCGAGGGCGGAGCGCCACCCCTCGATGCGTCCCTGGCTGTCGAACCAGTTCGCCGGGCCGGCGACGTGCCACACGGTGGCGTGCCCCGCGTCGAGCAGGGCCTGGGTGGCCAGTCGCGCGCCGTGCACCTGGTCGACGGTGACCAGGCTGGTGCGCCCGGCCGGGTCGCCGTCGATCGCGACCAGCGGGACGTCGATGGGGATGGCGGCGATCGCTTCCGCGGCATGGTCGACCGGCGCGATGATCACGATCCCGGCGACGCGCTGGTCGAGGTGCCGCTCGACCGCGGCCGCGATCGACGCGCCGTCGAGCTCGCGCACGCTGGCCACCCCGACGGCGAGCCCGGCCGAGGTCGCCTCGTACTCGAAGGCCGCGAGCATCGAGGCCGGCCCGTAGAGCGTGCTGTTCTGCGCCACCACACCGACTGTCTGCGAGCGGCCGGTCGCCAGCGCGCGGGCGGCCCGGTTCGGCCGGTAGCCGAGCTCGGTCATCGCCGCCTGCACCCGCAGCTTGGTCTGCGGCCGGACGTTGGGGTGGTCGTTGAGTACCCGCGACACCGTCTGGTGGGAGACGCCGGCCAAGCGCGCGACGTCGGTCATCGCGGCCCGCGCCCGGGGCGCCGCCGGCTGTTTCGGTTCCAGACGCGTCATCGCTGCAGGGTCCTGCGGGTAGTAAGAAGGAGGGCAACCGCCGGTAGGGATGCTAGTCGCTGCCGGGTGGCCCGGACCGGACGGCGCCCGGCGCGCCGACGCCGTGCCCACGCTGGACGAACCCGGCTTGTGATCGCTAACATGTGTGGCCATGGTCAGCGATTCACACGTCGTCGGCGTGGACTTCGGCTCTCTGTCCGCCCGCGCCGTAGTGGTGCGGGTAGCGGACGGCGAGGAGCTCGCCACCGCCGAGTTCGAGTACCCGCACGCAGTGATCGACGAAGCGTTGCCGTCAGGGCGCGAACTGCCGCCGGACTGGGCGCTGCAGCACCCGCAGGACTGGCTGGACGCCATCAGCTCGGTCGTGCCCGAGGCCGTTGATCGCGCCGGCGTCGACCCGGCGTCGGTGATCGGCATCGGCACCGACTTCACCGCGTGCACCGTGCTGCCCACCGATGCCGACGGCCGCCCGCTGTGCACCGACGAGCGCTGGGCCGACCGGCCGCACGCGTGGCCGAAGTTGTGGAAGCACCACGCGGCGCAACCGCAGGCCGACCGGATCAACGCCCTGGCCCACGAGCGGGACGAGCCGTGGATCGGCCGCTACGGCGACAAGATCTCCAGCGAGTGGCAGTTCGCGAAGGCCCTGCAGGTGCTCGAGGAGGACCCGGAGGTCTACGCCGAGACCGTGCGCTGGATCGAGGCGGCCGACTGGATCATCTGGCAGCTGACCGGCGAGGAGAGCCGCAACGCCTGCACCGCCGGCTACAAAGGGATGTACCAGGACGGCCACTACCCGTCCTCGGAGTACCTCGGCGCCCTGCACCCGGACTTCGCCGACTTCGCCCGGACCCGGCTGGAGCACCCGCTGTCCGAGCTGGGGAGCGCGGCCGGCGCGTTGAGCGAGCAGGGGGCCGACCTGACCGGGCTGCCGACCACCACCGTCGTCGCGATCGGCAACGTCGACGCGCACGTCAGCGCGCCGGCCGCAGGCGCCGTGAACAGCGGGCAGATGCTGGCCGTGATGGGCACGTCGACGTGTCACGTCATGTCGGCCGACGAACTGGCCGAGGTGACCGGCATGTGCGGCGTGGTCGACGGCGGCATCATCGCCGGCCGTTACGGCTACGAGGCCGGGCAGAGCGGGGTGGGCGACATCTTCGCCTGGTGGGCCAAGCGCAACCTGCCCGACTCCTACCATCAGGCCGCCGCCGAGCGGGACCAGTCCATCCATCAGTACCTGACCGGGCTGACCGAGGGCGCGGCCCCCGGCGCGCACGGCCTGCTCGCCCTGGACTGGATGAACGGCAACCGCTCGGTGCTCGTCGACCACAGCCTGTCCGGGTTGATCGTCGGTCTCACCCTGGCCACCCGGCCGGAGGAGGTGTACCGCTGCCTGCTCGAGTCGACCGCCTTCGGCACCCGGCGGATCATCGACGCGCTCGACGACGCCGGCGTGCCCGTGACCGAGTTCGTCGCCGCCGGCGGCCTGATCAAGAACTCGTCGCTGATGCAGCTCTACGCCGACGTGCTCGGCCGCCCGGTGTCGTTGGCGACGTCGGCCCAGGGGCCGGCGCTGGGGTCGGCCATCCACGCCGCCGTCGCCGCCGGCGCGTACCCCGACGTGCCCACGGCCGCGAAGGCGATGGGCCGCAAGGTCGACGAGGCCTACCGCCCGGACCCCGGACGCAGCGCCGCCTACGACGAGATGTACGCCGACTACCTGCGCCTGCACGACTATTTCGGGCTGGACGAGTCCGAGGGCGGCAACCGGGTGATGCACCGGCTGCGCGAGCGCCGCGACGGGGCCCGGGCATGAGCGAGTGGCCCGGGATCGCGCAGGCCCGCGAAGACCTCGTCGGCCTGCATCAGGAACTCGTGCGCTACGGCCTGGTGGCCTGGACGGCCGGCAACGTGTCCGCCCGCGCGCGCACCGATGACGGCGACGACGTGCTGGTGATCAAGCCGTCCGGCGTGGCCTACGACGAGCTGGACGCCGGGGCCATGATCGTCTGCGACCTGGACGGCGAGGTGCTCGAGGGCGACTACGCGCCGTCGAGCGACACGGCCGCCCACGCCTACGTCTACCGCCACCGCCCCGACGTCGGGGGAGTGGTGCACACGCACTCGAACTACGCCTGCGCCTGGGCCGCGCTGGGCCGGGAGATTCCGTGCGTACTGACCGCCGCCGCGGACGAGTTCGGCGGCCCCATCCCCATCGGGCCGTTCGCGATCATCGGCGACGACTCCATCGGCCGGGGGATCGTGCGCACCCTCGAGGGCCACCGGTCGCGGGCGGTTCTCATGGCCAACCACGGGGTGTTCACCATCGGCAGCGACGCCCGTGACGCGGTGAAGGCCGCCGTGATGTGCGAGGACGTGGCTCGCAGCACCCACCTCGCCTTCCAGCTGGGCACCCCGCAGCCCATCGAGGCGCACCACGTCGACGCCCTGTACGACCGCTACCAGAACGTCTACGGGCACCGCCCGCGCCCGTGACCGGGCGCCGCATCTGGTATCGCTAACAGCCGGGCCGCCGCCTCGCCCGGTGGCCCGCCGGGCCGCGGCGACGTCCGCCGGGACCGCCGGTGACCCGGGTGGCTGGGTCGACGCCGGTCGATGACCGGATTTAGGGGGCAAAATCGCCTCATGCCGGCTTCGCGAAGGTCTCGATAGGGTAACGAGAGCGGGACGGTTCATTGACCTTTCGGTGTTCGCGAACCGATGATGTGCGCGTTCACATTCTGGCCGCTGGCCACAACGAGGAGGCGCGGGACGATGCGACGGAAACTGGTCCTGGGGGTCGGTGCGCTGAGCGCCGCGATGTTGACCGCATGCTCGACCGGCAGCACCACCGGCAGCTCGAGCGCCGCGGGCAGCGGTGGCGGCGGTTCCACCCCGGCCGCGCCGACCGGCACGTCGGCCGCCGTCGGCGGCGTGCCTGCGGCCATCACCGCGGCGGGCGGCTCGTCGCTGCTCAACACGCCCAAGCCGGCCGGCGTGGAGGCGCAGTACGGGCCGATCTGCAAGGGGTCCGATCTCGGCATCCCGAAGATCGACTTCAAGAAGGACACCATCGGCTGGGCGCAGTCGGAGAAGGAGGCGAACCCCTTCCGGATCGCGTCGACGAAGTCGCAGGTGCAGACCGCGAAGAAGAACGGCTGGCACCTCATCACGACCAACGCGCAGTCCGACGTGCAGCAGGAGAACGCCGACATCAAGGGCATGATCGACAAGGGCGCGAAGGCCATCATCTTCTCGCCCATCAACTCCACGGGCCTCGGCGACGCGATCTCCTACGCCAAGAGCAAGCACGTGGCGATGGTGCCCGTCGACCGCAACATCACCGGCGTCAAGGGTTGCAAGTCGGTCGGCCCGCAGCTCGGGTCCGACTTCGTGGAGCAGGGCAAGCGCGCGGCCGACGCCATGCTCAAGGCCACCGGCGGCAAGGCGAACCTCGCCATCCTGCTCGGCGCCTCGGGCGTGAACGTCACCGACGACCGCACCGCCGGCTTCCTGTCGGAGCTGAAGTCCAAGAACGCCGCCGGCATCAAGGTGATCTTCAAGCAGACTGCTGACTTCACCCGCGAGAAGGGCAAGTCGGTCACCGAGACGCTGCTGCGCTCACACCCGGACGTGAACGCGATCTACGCCGAGAACGACGAGATGGGCCTCGGCGCGCTCTCCGCCCTGCAGGACGCGGGCAAGGCCGGCACCAGCAAGGTGCACATCGTCTCGATCGACGGGACCAAGGGCGCGGTACAGGCGATCGTCGACGGCAACTTCGACGCCGTCATCGAGTCGAATCCCGCGTACGGCCCGTCGGCGCAGAAGGCACTCGTCGACTACGTGAACGGTTCGGGTGCCCCCGCGGTGACCATCACCACCGACAATGCCTACGACAAGTCCAACGCGAAGCAGGCCGTGGCCGACGGGTCCGCGTACTGATCGTGGTCGACGCAGCGGGGGAGGAGGTCGGCGTGGTCGCCAGCGACGGCAGCGACGGCAGCGGCGCGGCACCCGTGCTCAGCGTCCGCTCGGCGACGAAGCGGTTCCTCGGTGTCACCGCCCTGGCCGACGTCTCCGTCGACTTCCACCCCGGCCAGGCGCACGCGCTGGTCGGCGAGAACGGCGCCGGCAAGTCGACGTTGATCAAGGTGATGACCGGCGTCTACCCGCTGGACGAGGGCTCGGTGCGCTACCGCGGCGAGGAGGTCTCCTTCTCCTCGCCGCGGGCGGCGCAGCAGGCCGGCATCGCCACGATCTACCAGGAGGTGCACCTGGCCGCGCAGCTCTCGGTCGCGCGCAACTTCTACCTCGGGCATGAGATCAGCAAGTTCGGCCGCCTCGACCTGCGGGCGATGAACCGAGGCGCGCGCGAGGCGCTCGCCCGCTACGGGATCGAGGCCGACGTGCGCCGCCCGCTGGGCGAGCTGGGCCTGGGCATGCAGCAGATGGTGGCCATCGCCCGGGCCGTCACCTCCGACGCCGGCGTCGTCATCATGGACGAGCCGACCTCCTCCCTCGAGCCACGCGAGGTCGACCGGCTGCTCGAGGTCGTCCGGCTGCTCAAGGCGGACGGCGTCGCGATCGTCTACGTCTCGCACAAGCTGGACGAGATCTACCGATGCTGTGACACCGTCAGCGTGCTGCGCGACGGCGTGCTCGTGGCCACCCGGCCGGCGGCACAGCTGCCGCGCCGCGAGCTCGTGGCCACCATGCTCGGCCGGTCGGTGGAGGCCCTCGACGAGGGTCACGTCACCCGGCTCACCGGGCGCCCGCCGGTCGTCGACGCGCCGCCGGTGCTGACGGCGCGCAACATGTCCCGACGCCTGCTGCTCGACGACGTGTCGGTCGTGGTGCGCCCCGGTGAGGTGGTCGGCCTGGCCGGGTTGCTCGGGGCCGGTCGCAGCGAGACGGCCAAGGCCATCTTCGGGGCGTTGCCCCTCGACTCGGGCGACATCAGCGTCGACGGGCGGCGCCTGCCCCGGCAGACCACGGCGTCGCGGCTGCGGCGCGGGGTGGCGATGCTGCCCGAGGACCGCAAGGCCGAGGGAATCATCCCCGAGCTGTCGATCCGCGACAACATCGGCCTGGCCGCGCTGCCGCAGCTGACCCGGTTCGGCTTCGTCTCGCACCGCCGCCTCGACGACGTGGTCAAGACCTTCATGACCCGCCTGCGGATCAAGGCGTCCAGCTCGCGCCAGCTGGTGGCCGAGCTGTCCGGCGGCAACCAGCAGAAGGTGCTGTTGGCCCGGCTGATGAGCCTGAACCCGCGGGTGTTGCTGCTCGACGAGCCGACCCGCGGCGTCGACGTCGGGGCGAAGGCGGAGGTGCAGGCACTCATCGCCGAGCTGGCCGAGCACGGGTTGGGCGTGGTGCTGATCTCCTCCGAGCTCGAGGAGGTCGTCGAGGGGTCGGACACGGTGGTGGTGCTGCGCGACGGTGCGAGCCTCGGCACGCTGTTCGGCGGGGAGATCAGCGAGAACGCCATCATGGACATGATCGCCGGCGCGGCCGCCGAAGACAGCGCACGGGCGGAGGCGACGGCATGACCAGTTCGCTGCGCAAGAGCGAGCCGCAGCCCGCCGGGGCCGAGGGGCCGGGCGGTGCCGGGCGCACCCTGCTCGGTCGGCCGCTGCCCTCGCGCGCCGTCGGCGTCGCGTGGGTTCGCCAGCGGGGCGTCTACGTCGCGCTGGTGCTGCTGCTGATCTACAACGCGGCCGCCACCCACAACTTCCTCACCGTCGACACGCTCCAGGTGCTCTTCTCCCAGCTGCCGCCGGTGATCATCGTGTCGCTCGGCATGGCGCTGGTCATCGGCACCGGCGGCGTCGACCTGTCGGTCGGTGCCACGATGGCCATCTCGAGCGCCGTGCTCGCGAAGTTCGTGGTCGGCCCCGACAAGGCCGGCCTCGGCTCGCCGACCGTGGTCGCCGTGCTCGCGGCGTTGCTCGTCGGCCTGCTGGTCGGAGTGTTCAACGGTGCGGTGATCGCCCTCGGGCGGGTGCAGCCCATCGTCGTCACGCTCGGCGTGCTGGTCGGCGGGCGCGGCGTGGCCCTGGTCATCACCGGCGGCGCGCTCGTCGAGCTGTTCGTGCCCTTCCTCAAGGACGTCAGCCTCGACAAGCTGCTCGGCATCCCGGACATCATGTGGATCGCCGCGGTGCTCGCGGTGATCCTGGCCGTTCTCGTCCGGCGCACCGCGTTCGGCTACCGGCTGCTCGCCATCGGCGGCAACCGGCGCGCCAGCGTGCTGGCCGGGCTGCCGGTGCGCCGCACGCTGATCACGGTCTACGCCATCTCCGGCCTGCTCGCGGCGGTGGCGGGTGTGATCGCCACCGCCCGACTGGGCGCCAGCGACCCGTCCTACGTCGGGCTGCTCTACGAGCTCACCGCCATCACCGCCGTCGTCGTCGGGGGCACCTCGCTGAGCGGGGGCCGGGTGCGCATCCTCGGCACGGTGGCCGGGGCCACGCTGCTGCAACTGCTCGAGACCACGCTCGTCTCGCATGACGTCCCCGACTCCATCGCGCGCATCGCCGAGGGGGCGATCATCATCGCCGCCGTCGTGATCCAGCAGGCCGGACGGAGAGCCCGATGACCACCGGAGGACTGAGCACGCAGCGCCCGGCGGCCGACCCGCCGGGCGCCACCGTCACCACGGCCACCGAGACCGCCGGCCGCGAGGCGGCCCGGGCCCGCGCGCGTCAGGTGACCTCGCTCATCTCACGCAACGCCGCCATCGTGGTGCTCGTCGTCGTCGTCGTCATCGGCTTGCTGGCCGTACCGACGTTCGGCTCGGCCGACAACCTGCGCAACGTGGCGCTCTCGGCGTCGTCCATCGGCATCATCGCGGCCGGCATGACGTTCGTGATCATCGGCGGCGGCATCGACCTGTCCGTCGGCTCCACCTACGGCCTGGCCGTGATCACCAGCGCGTACTTCGGGCAGACCAACTCCTTCCTCGCCGTGGCCGGCGCCCTGGCCTGTGCCGCTGCGGTCGGGCTGGTGCAGGGGCTGATCATCAGCTGGCTGCGGCTGCCGCCGTTCATCGTGACGCTGGCCGGTCTCACCGCCATCCGCGGCCTGGTGTACTTCATCACCGACGAGGGCAACGACCATCCCTCGGTGCCCAGCGGCCGGTCGTTCGAGGTGTTCGGCACCGGCGAGTTGCTCACGATCAAGTTCCCGGTATGGATCATGCTGGTCGTCTTCGCCCTGGGTTGGTTCCTGCTCAACCGCACGGCCTTCGGGCAGACGACGCAGGCCATCGGCGACAACGAGCCGGCGGCGGCGCTCATGGGCCTGGCCGTGCGGCGCACGACCACGATCATGTACGTGCTCAGCGCGCTGTGTGCGGGGCTGGCCGGCGTGCTGACCACCGCGCTGTCCGGCGGCGGTCAGGAGGCGCGCATCGGCGACTCCTACGAACTGCAGGCCATCGCCGCCGTGGTCATCGGCGGCACGCTGCTCGCCGGCGGGGTCGGGTCGCTGATCGGCACGCTGGCCGGCGTCAGCCTGCTGTTCGTCATCCAGAACCTGATCGTGCAGGGCGCCAACCTGAACTCCTACGTGCAGCAGGTCGTGTCCGGCGGCTTCCTGCTCGTCGTCGTGGTCGTGCAGGCCACGCTCGCGCGTCGCTCGGCCGGCAACACCGGTTAGCGCCGCACCACCCCTGTTCCCTGTCCCGCTGCCGACCGCAAGGAGCCACGATGTTCGACGCCTTCGACACCGGCGAGGTGTGGTTCGTGACCGGCAGCCAGGCCCTGTACGGCGACGAGGTGCTGCACCAGGTGGCCGACCAGTCCCGCCAGGTGTGCGCCACCCTGGACGAGGCGGCTGCGGTGCCGGTGCCCGTGCGGTGGCAACCCGTGCTCACCGACGCCGCCAGCATCCGGTCGCTCGTGCTGGAGGCCAACCGCGACCCGAAGTGCCTCGGCCTCGTCGCGTGGATGCACACCTTCTCGCCGGCCAAGATGTGGATCGGCGGCCTCGACGTCCTCGACAAGCCGCTGCTGCACCTGCACACACAGATCAACGAGTCGTTGCCCTGGGCCAGCATCGACATGGACTTCATGAACCTGAACCAGGCCGCGCACGGCGACCGGGAGTTCGGTTACATCCAGACCCGCCTCGGTGTCGACCGGCGCATCGTCGTGGGCCACGTCGCCCAGGACGACACGGTGGCCCAGGTCGCCGAGTGGGTGCGGGCGGCCGTGGGCCGGGGCGCCCTGCGCTCGCTGCGCCTCGCCCGCTTCGGGGACAACATGCGCGACGTCGCCGTCACCGAGGGCGACAAGGTGGAGGCCGAGCGCCGGCTCGGGGTCTCGGTGCAGACGTACGGCGTGAATGACCTGGTGGCGGTCGTCGACCAGGTCGGTGACGCCGAGATCGACACGCTCGTCGGCCGGTACGAGGACGAGTACGACGTCGCGCCGGAGCTGCGCAAGGGCGGCGAGCGGCACGGCGCGCTGCGCGACGGCGCCCGGATCGAGGCCGGCCTGCGCGCGTTCCTGACCGACGGCGGCTTCGGTGCGTTCACCACCAACTTCGAGGACCTGGGCGGCCTGCGCCAGCTGCCGGGCCTGGCCGTGCAGCGCATGATGGCCGACGGTTACGGCTTCGGCGCGGAGGGCGACTGGAAGAGTGCTGCGCTGCTGGCGGCCGGGAAGGCGATGGCCCACGGGCTGCCCGGCGGCACGTCGTTCATGGAGGACTACACCTACCACCTCGGGCCCGGCCCGCAGCGCATCCTCGGCGCCCACATGCTCGAGGTGTGCCCGAGCATCACCACGCGGACACCGTCCCTGGAGGTGCACCCGCTCGGCATCGGCAATCGCGACGATCCGGTGCGGCTGAAGTTCACGGCCGACCCCGGCCCCGGGGTCGTGGTGGGCCTCATCGATCTCGGCGACCGGCTGCGCCTGGTGGCCAACGAGATCTCGGTGGTCGAGCCGGACGCGGAGCTGACGTCGCTGCCGGTGGCCTGCGCGGTGTGGGAGCCCGCGCCCAGCCTGCCGGTGTCGGCCGCGTGCTGGATGCTCGCCGGCGGCCCGCACCACACCGTGCTCTCGACGGCCATCGGTTCCGGCGTCTTCGACGAGTTCGCCGAGATGGTCGGCGTCGAGCTGGTGCTCATCGACGACGACACCTCCATGCGCCGCTTCCGCGACGAGCTGCGCTGGAGCAGCGCCTACCGCCGGCTGCGCCTCGGGCTCTGAGCCGCGCGACCCGTGCGGATCGGGGTAAACCCGTCGCATGACCGGGCGCGAGGACCTCTCCGACTACCGGGCGAAGCGCGACACCGCTTCCTCGGGCGAGCCGTCAGGTCGCGATCGGGTGCGCGGCGCCCGGGCCCGGTTCGTCGTGCAGCGCCACGACGCGTCGAGCCTGCATTTCGACTTCCGGCTGCAGGTGGGCGACGTGCTCGCCTCGTGGGCGGTGCCCAAGGGACCCTCGCTCGACCCGCGGGAGAAGCGGCTGGCCGCGCGCACCGAGGACCACCCGCTCGACTATGCCGACTTCGAGGGCGTGATCGGCGAAGGCTACGGCGCGGGCACCGTGATCGTCTGGGACCGCGGCGAGTTCGACAATCTGACCGAACGCCACGGTGAGCCCGTCCCGATCGAGCGTGCGCTGGCGGACGGGCATCTGAAGTTCGAGTTGCACGGGCACAAGCTGACCGGCGCGTTCGCGTTGACCCACACGAAGATGCGCGGCGACGAGCGCAACTGGCTGCTGGTCAAGATCGACGATCACGGAGCCGACCGGCGGCGCCGGCCCACATCGACGCAGAACGAGTCGGTGCTGTCCGGCCGGACGAACGACGAGCTGGCCGGAGAGTCCTGAGCGTACGGTCAGGTCGTCTCACGGCGCACGTCCTCGGGGTTCTTGTCGGTGCGCAGACCCTGGAAACGCGGGTGGCGCAGCATCCCGTCGCGGGTCCATTCGGAGAAGCCGATCTGCGCGACGACCTGCGGCCGGGCCCAATGGCTGCCCCGCTCGCGGACCCGGCCGGCGAACGGGCACCCGGGCACCTCCCGCTCGGCCAGCAGCCCGTGCAGGCGCTCGAGCATGGCGCGGTCGAAGCCGGTGCCAACCTTGCCCGCGTAGCGCAGCGCGTCGCCGTCGTAGTAGCCGAGCAGCAACGCCCCGAGCCCCGATCGCGCGCCCTGCGGTTCCGTCCAGCCGCCGACCACGAACTCCTGGTCGCGCACGCACTTGAACTTCAACCAGTCCTTCGACCGGCCGCCCGCGTAGCGCCCGGCCGCCCGCTTCGCGATCACGCCTTCGTCGCCGCGCTCGCAGGCCGCGCGGAACATCTCCTCCCCTGAACCCACCCGGTGCTGGGTGTAGCGCACCGGGCCGCCGAAGTCGACGGATCGGCGCAGCAGGCGCTTGCGGTCGAGCAGGGTGCGCCCGCGGGTGTCCTGGCCGTCGAGCTCGAGCACGTCGAAGACGTAGTAGTAGACCGCGATGCCGGTGGCGCGGGCCCGGTCCGGGTCGGTCAGGCCCAGGCGCCCCTGCAACCTCTCGAAGCTGGTGCGCCGGCCGTCGAAGGCCACGACCTCGCCGTCGAGCACGGCGGCGGTGGCGACCCGGCGGCCGACGGCCTCGGCGATCTCGGGGTAGGTGCCGCTCATCTCCTGGTCGTTGCGCGACAGCAACCGGGTCCGCCCACGCCCGTCGCGGTGGGCCAGGCAGCGCACGCCGTCGAGCTTGCGCTCATAGATCCAGGCCGGGTCGCTGAACCGGTCCTGCGTGAGCGTCGCCAGCATCGCCGTAGCCATCCCGGACCGTTACCCGTCCCGACCGCTCGCGAACCGGGTACGACCTCCCCATGAGCGATCACGACACGGTGGTGCGGTCACTGCTCGACCGGGCCGGGCGCACCTTCTGCGTCCAGGCCGGTTTCACCCTGCGCGACACCCCGAGCCCGCTGTGGCAGCTGGCCGTCCTGTCGATCGTGCTGGCCAAGCCGATCTCGGCCGACCTGGCCGTCGCGGCGTGCGCCGAGCTGCGCAAGGCCGGCGGCAACACCCCGCAGGGCATGCTGTCGCTGACCTGGCAGCAGCGGGTGGACGCCTGCGTCCGCGCGCATTACCGGCGTTTCGACGAGAGCACCGCCACCCGGATGGCCGAGGCGGCGTCGTTCGTGACCGAGCGGTGGAAGAGTGACCTGCGCCGCCTCGCCGACGAGGCAGCCGGCGACGTCGAGCGGGCCGGCGAGCTGCTGCAGGAGATCCCCGGTGTGGGGCCGGCCGGAGCCGACATCTTCCGCCGCGAGGTGCAGCAGGTGTGGACGTGGGTGCGCCCGTTCCTCGACGAGCGGGCCCGTGCGGGCGCCAGGGCGATCGGGTTGCCGACCCGCGCCGGCGCGCCGGCCGACCTGGTCGCGGAGGAAGACCTCGCCCGCTTCGCCGCCGCGCTCGTGCGCGTCACGCTCGACGACGAGCTCGCCGGCGCGGTGCGCGGCCCGCACTGACGCCGGCGGCCGCCGTCACTGCTTCGGTGGGTACTTCGCGCCCTTGAGCAGCCGGGCCAGGTGGGCCGCGTTCGCCGCCACCGCCGAGGTGGTCGAGGCGACGGCGTCCGGCACCGCGTCCAGGTCCTGGTAGTCGGTCGTGTGCATGGCCTCGCCGTTCCAGTAGGTGACGCCCTGGGCCGGGATCGTGAAGCCCATGTCGTTCAGGCCCTGGAACACGATCGCGCTGACGTGGTGCGCACCGTCCTCGTTTCCGACCACGGCGGCGATCCCGACCTTGCCGTAGGTGTGCGGCCGGCCCCGGTCGTCGGTCTCGGACAGCTCCGCGTCGAGGCGTTCGAGCACGCGGACGCACACGCTGCTGGGCTGGCCCACCCACGTGGGCGTGGCCACGAGCAGGATGTCGGCGTCCATGATGCGGGCGCGGATCTGTGGCCACTCGTCGCCGTCGCCCATGTCGAGCTGCACGCCGGGACGCACGTCGTGGTCGACGACGCGCACCACCGAACCCGGGATGCCGTGCTCGGCCAGCGCGCCGAGGACCTGGCGCGCCATCAGGTCCGAACTCGAGTCGGCGGGCGAGGGGGTCAACGTGCAGACCAGGGCGAGCGCGGACACGGGCGATGTGGACGTCATGCGGTCGGCCTCCGGTGTGCAGCGGCGGTGCGTCGTGGACGACGGGGCGCCGCGCGGCGCCGGCACCCTCACGCGTCGATGTAACCGGCCGCCCGGCCGCGCTAACGGCGGGTCGGGCGCCGTGCCAGGCTGGGCGGGTGCTCAGCAGCCAGACGCAGCCGTCGACCGCGCCGGCGCTCCCCGGCGTGCAGCTGGCCGAGCGGGGCTTCGTCGTGCTGCCCGGTCCCTACGGCGGCCCTGCGGCGGCCTGGGCCGGAGCCGACGCGGTGCTCCGGGCGGCCGCGGCCGACGACGACCTGTGCCGCCGCTTCCCGCCGCTCGACGTCGTGGCCGACTACACGATGCCGCCGCCGGGCGCCGGGCAGCGCGCGTTCCAGGTCCTGCATCTCGACTTCGGGCTGCCGCTGGCCCTCGCCCCGCGCGTCGACGTCGCCCGCTACACGGTGCTGCACGTGGACCGCGCCGCCGCCGGCTCCGGCGCCGCCACCCGGATCGTGCCGCTCACCGCGCTGGCCGGGCAACGGCGGTGGCCCACCCCGGCCGCACTCGTCGCCACCCTGCGCGGGCGGGCCGATGACCCGGACGTCGCCGAAGGCGTCCTGGCCCGCATCGTCGAGGCCGCCGACGGCGCCGCCGCGCTCCCGGCCAAGACGCGCGCCGGCTTTCGCTGCGGCCTGGAGTTCGACCGCATCGAGGCCGAGTACGCCTACTTCGCCGGGCACGGAATCGACCTGCGGGCCGTCGAACGGCAGATCGTCCTCGCACCCGGTCAGGTGCTGATCTTCGACAACCTGGGCTGCGCCCACGGCCGCCTCGGCCTGCGGGCCACCCGCGAACTGCACCAGCACTGCGTCGGCTTCGCCGCTGTGACCCAGGACGGACAGCACGCGATCCTGCGACACGTGCTGACCGGATTGACGCGCCCCGCGTAGGCGGCGGGCGCCCGCATCGGCCGGCGGGCAGGATCGCAGGATGGCCGGACTCCCGAACCCCCTGGAAACCGTCCCCCTCGACCGCCTGCGCCTGCGCACCAGCGAGAAGTGGCGGCACTACCCCGGCGACGTGCTGCCGCTGTGGGTGGCCGAGATGGACGTCGAGCTCGCCGAACCGGTCATCGAGGCCATCGTCGGGGCCGCGCGCAGCGGCGACACCGGTTACGCCGTGGCCGAGCGATACGTCGCGGCGCTGGCCGGGTTCGCGCACCGCCGGTGGGGCTGGTCGGACTTCCCGGCGGAGCGGACCGCACTGGTGGCCGACGTGATGGTGGGCGCCGTGGAAGCGCTGCGGCTGGTGACCGGCCCGGGCGACACGGTGGTCGTGAACCCTCCGGTGTACCCGCCGTTCTACGCCTTCTGCGCGCACGCCGGCCGCGAGGTGCTCGATGCGCCGCTGGGCGCCGGCGGCGGCCTGGACCTTGCCGTCCTCGAGGAGGCCTTCGTGCGGGCGACGGCGGCCGGCCGGTCCGCGGCCTACCTGCTGTGCAACCCGCAGAACCCCACCGGCCGGGTGCACTCCCGGCCTGAGCTCGCGCAGGTGGCTGTGCTCGCCGAACGCCACGGCGTGCGCGTGATCGTCGACGAGATCCACGGGCCGCTGGTGCTGTCGGGTGCCCGCTTCGTGCCGTACCTGACCGTGGCCGGCGACAGCGACGCCTTCGTGCTCACGTCGGCTTCGAAGGGCTGGAACCTCGCCGGGATCAAGGCCGCGCTGCTGGTCGCCGGCGCGGGCGCGGCCGGCGACCTCGCGCGGCTGCCCGAGATCGTCGGCCACGGCCCGAGCCACCTCGGGGTGCTCGCGCACAGCGCCGCGCTCGAGCACGGCGAGCCCTGGCTGGACGCCCTGCTCGCGGGGCTGGCGCGCAACCGTGCCCTGCTCGGCGAGCTGCTCGCCGAGCAGCTGCCGGCGATCACCTGGCGCCCGCCCGAGGCGACGTTCCTCGCCTGGCTCGACTGCGCGGGCGCGGGCCTGCCGGTCGGCGGGCCGGCCGCGGCGAGCGGGCGCGGCGACGTGACCTTCACCGGTGGGCCGGCGGGCGTGTTCCTGGAGCGGGGCCGGGTGGCTCTCACCGCGGGGGCGGCCTTCGGGCCGGGCGGCGAGCAGCACGTACGGCTCAACTTCGCGACCGGCGAGGATGTGCTGCGCGAGGGGGTCCGGCGTATGGCCACGGTGGCCGGCGGCCGCTGAGCGGCGCGCGCGTCGGTACGGCGGGGACCAGCGCGACAGTGCTCGAAGCGGCACAGGACCCGGGCCTCGACGAGCGTCATCCCCGACGGGGGAGACCCGACCGGTCGGGTCGCTCAGGCGAGCTGGCCGGCGCGCCGGCCGGCGGCGGCCTTGATCATCACGAACAGCGCGGTGCCGAACAGCACTCCGTAGGTGACGCCGAGCGTGACGGCGGGGCGCAGGATGCCCTTGTCGCTCAGCGCGCCACCGTCGATGAGCGAGGAGGAGCGCAGCGGCACGCCGGCGAGGAACGTGGTGGCGTCCGACGGCGCGGGGGAGTTGGACCGCACGGCGTGGTTGGCGTCCAGGCTCAACACCGCGGTCACCGAGTAGCACAGGTTCTTCGGCGGTTTGGGCGTGCGGAAGGTGAAGATGCCGTCGCCCCTGGTCACGGCGGTCGTCGGCTTCGTCACCGGCGTGCGGTCGGGGAAGGACACGGGGTGGCAGCCGGTGATGGGCGGGGTGGTGGCGATCAACCCGACCGACACGTGGCCGGCGAACCGGTACGCGCCGGTGACCGTCACCGTGCCGGTCATCGGTTGACCGCGCTCGCCGTCGTAGGCGTTGTTGGCGATCGTCAGCCGCGGCTCGGCGACCAGGGTCGTGGTGCCCGCCGCGCCCAGCTTGCCGTCCACGGTGACGCTGCGGCCGTCGAGGGTGACGACGCTGTGCGAGACGAGCGCGTAGCAGCCGACGCCCTCGACGGCGGGCGAGCGCACGGTGCCGGCCAGCGCGGGCGGGTCACCTTCGGCCGCGTGGCTCGGCGAGGCCACCGGGCCCACCTGGATGGGGGTGCCGGACGGCGGCGATCCGCTCGACCCGGACGATCCGGGCGATCCGGAGGACCCGGACGTGTCGGCCGGGACGAGCGCTACGGGGTCGGAGGTGCCGACGACCGGCGCGGCCGCCCAGTCACGCGCGCCCGAGCAGGTGCCGTCGGCCGTGGGCAGCGGCCCGTGCGCCGTCAGCGAGGACGTGACCGTCGCCCGTCCCGGCGAGGCCGCGGTGACGACGGCGGCCAGCCGCCCGGCCGGCGCCACGACGGCGGTGTTGGCCTGCGTCAGGTTCAGCGCGGCGACGGTGATCACCGCGTTCGCGTCGACGGCGGACGCCGCCTTGACCGGGGGATTCGAGTCGGTCGTGGTCACCGTGGAGCGGGCCAGGTAACACCCGCCGGACAGCGGACGGGTACGCCCGGCGCGGTACCGCCCGTCGCCGGTGAAGGTGAACGGGCCGGTCCAGATCTGCGGCGCATGGGCGAACGCGTTCGCCGGCAGCGCCGAGCAACTGTGGCCGGCGTCGGCGGCGACCGGGCCGGACACCGTCAGCGATCCGGTGCCCGAGTAGCCGAAGGTGCCGGTGACCTGCGCGGAGGGCACGGCGCGGCCGTGGGCGAGCACCAGGTTCTCGCTGCCCGTGACCGCGACCGCGGGCTTGGGCCGCACCGCGGCCAATCGTCCCGTCCCGGTGAAGACCGACGGGTCCGCGGGCGCGACGGCACCGGGGTTGCTGTCGATGTAGGTGAGGGTGACCGGTGCGGAGACGGTGGCCAACAGGGGCGTGGACGGTGCGATCTGCGCCGGCAGCGTCGTGCGGGCCACCCCTTCGGCGTCGGTCGTGGCGGTGCCCGAGGCCGTGCCGGCGGTGAACGCGACCCGCAGGCCACGCGTGCCGATGCCGGCGGCCGAGCGGACGGTGGCCGACACCGGGATGCGGCTGGCCGACACCGGAAGGCCGGGCGCGCCGACGGTGACCGTGTAGGGCCCGGCGAAGCGGCGCGCGGCGGACAGCAGCGCGGCCGCCTGCGGCGCGCTGGTGCCCTGCTGGCCGAGGCAGCGGGCCTGGGTGCCGCCCCGGCCGGTCAGGGTGGCCACGTCGGCGCTGGTCTCGGCCACCTGCGCCGCCGACGCCGAACCGTGGTGCTCGATCAGGTAGGCGAGGGTCGCGATGTCGGCACTGCTGAGCCCGTCCTGGCCGGCCGCGATCGGAGCCGCGAACCCGTTCTCGGGGGCCGGGCCGTAGACGGTGCCGCGCGCGACGACGTCGGCCGTGGCGAACGCCGCCGTGCCCGAGACCGACCAGCGCGCCATGGGGACGCGGACGTCGCCGGGCAGGTGGCACACGATGCCGCCGCTGTAGTCCGCGCCGGTGCCGCCCCACGGTGCCGCGTCGGCCGGCGCCGCGGGCCCGAGCGCGCCGACGCCGGCCACGGCGATCAGCAGCGCCGCGCGGCGGACGCGGGCCGCGGTCATGGACGGCAACTCACGGCCTCCCTCGCGGCGCGGTCGAGCACGTGCGGTCCATGATGCGCCACCACGCGGTGGGTGAGCAGTCGATGACCCTGCGTGTCGTGAGGACGATCACCGTGACGCCGACCGGTGGCCGCTCGTTGATCTCGATGAAGCACCTCGGCCACCACCCACCCCGGCCGCGGTGCCGCTCGTCGCCCGGGCGGCGGCTGCCAGGAGCAGCCGTCGCCCGGGTTTTTCTGTCCTCCTCCGGCCGCCGGGGTATCAGGCGCTCTCCGCGCGTCTCTGTCGAGGTGGTGCTGACCCCACCCGAGTGCGGGGGGCCGGCCCCCCTGACGCGGCGCTGCCCGGACGAAATGCTCGTGGCACCGGTCGCGGCAGCGCCCGACCCGAGTTGAGGAGCAGCACCGTGTCCACCCCCGTCACCGCCCGCGACGACCGAACGGGCGCGGCGCCCCCGCCGGTGCGCCCCTGGCACTCGCGCGACTCGCTGTGGGCGATCGTGCGCGATCCCGAGGCGGTCGTCGTGGTCGCCGCCCTCGGCGCCGTGCTGCTGTGGGGGGCACTGTTCTGGCGCCCGATGCCGTGGTTCGACCACGCGCTGGGCCACAGGCTCGGCCGGCCCGCCTTCGGTGACGTCGATGCCTATCTCGACACGCACGCCGCCACCCGCACCCTCGTGGCCCACCTGTACTTCTCGGGTGGGGCGATCGCGCTGGTCGCGGTGGCGCTGGCCGGCACCGTGCTCGCCTGGATCCCCTCGCGCGGCGCCGGCGCGGCCCGCTACACCGCGATCGTCGCCGCCGTCGCCGGCGCCGCGGTCTCCTGCGTCGCGCCGGTGCTGACCAGCACCGTTTCGCTGGCCACCTGGTACGGGCGCGCGGCGCAGGGCTGCTGGGTCGCGGTCGCCGGGTTCGCCCTGCTCGCGCTCGCGGCCACGCTGGCCCGCCCGGGCGAGCCCGTGCGCTGACCCCGGACCGGGTCGGGGCCGGCGCATCGCAGTGTGATCCGCGCCGCCTGTTGGGCATAACGCCGGGTGCACACAGTTCATGGGCCGCCGGAGAGGACCGCTACATGACCGCGACCGCCGACGTGGAGGGTTCCGTCGCCCGCAGCCTGGTGCCGGCCCGGATGGACCGGTTGCCCTGGACGCGCTTCCACTGGCTGGTCGTCGTCGGCCTGGGCGTCTCGTGGATCCTCGACGGCCTCGAGATCCAGGTGGTGGCCCTGGTCAGCGACCCGCTGACCAACAAGGCCACGCTGGCCCTGACCGCGTCGCAGGTCGGCTACCTGGGCACGAGCTACCTACTGGGACAGGTCGCCGGAGCGCTGTTCTTCGGCCGGCTCACCGACAAACTGGGCCGCAAGAAGCTGTTCATCATCACGCTGGCGATCTACCTGGTCGGCAGCGGCCTCGGCGGCCTGGCCTGGAACTTCTGGTCGCTGCTGATCTTCCGCTTCATCGCCGGCACCGGCATCGGCGGCGAGTACACCGCGATCAACTCCGCGATCGACGAGATGATCCCGTCGAAGTACCGCGGCCGTGTCGACATCGCGGTCAACGGCACCTACTGGGCCGGCGCCGCGCTCGGCTCGGGGCTCGGCCTGTACCTGTTCTCCAGCCACGTGTCGATCCAGTGGGGCTGGCGCATCGGCTTCTTCATCGGCCCGGTGCTCGGCCTGATCATCATCTTCCTGCGGCGCACCATCCCCGAGAGCCCGCGGTGGCTGATGACGCACGGGCGCAACGACGAGGCCGAGGCCACGGTCGACGAGATCGAGCAGCGCATCGAGGCCGAGGGCGTCACGCTGACGAAGGTCGACGAGAGCAAGGCGATGGAGGTGACCGAGCCTCCGCAGCTGAACTTCTTCAAGCTCACCGAGGTCTTCTTCGGCACCTACCCGAAACGTTCGATCTACGGGTTCACGATGATGGCCACGCAGGCCTTCCTGTTCAACGCGATCTTCTTCACCTACGCGTTGGTGCTCAAGGTCTTCTACCACGTCCCGGCCGGGCACATCTCCTACTACTTCTTCCCGTTCGCCATCGGCAACCTGATCGGTCCGCTGCTGCTCGGTCCCTTGTTCGACAGCGTCGGCCGCCGCAAGATGATCCTCGGCACGTACGGCATCTCGGGAGTACTGCTGCTCGTCTCGGCCTGGATGTTCAACGCCGGCATCCTGTCGGCCACCACGCAGACGATGATGTGGTCGTTCATCTTCTTCTTCGCCTCGGCCGGGGCGTCGTCGGCCTACCTCACCGTCAGCGAGATCTTCCCGCTCGAACTGCGCGGGCAGGCCATCTCCTACTTCTTCGCGATCGCGCAGGGCATCGGCGGCTCGCTCGCGCCGTCGCTCTTCGGTCACCTGATCGGCGGGGCGAACAACCCGCATCCGAGCGTCGGGCCGCTCACCGTCGGCTACGCGATCGGCGGCGCGATCATGATCATCGGTGGTCTGGTCGCCTGGTTCATCGGGGTCGACTCCGAGCGCAAGTCCCTGGAGGACATCGCCAATCCACTGTCGGTGAGGAGCAAACCGGACGAGGGCATCACCTCGGTGGCGAAGGACGCGTCGTCATGACCGGCGACGTCGTCGTCGGGGTCAGCCCGACCACCGGATCGCCGGCCGCGCTGCGGTGGGCGGCGGAGGAGGCGCGGCTGCGCACGACCACCCTGCGTGCGGTCATGGCGTGGCGGGCGCCCCGGCCGCCGGGCGCGACCGGGGGCCGGCCACCCGCCGGGCTCGAGAGGGCTTCGGGCGACCACGCCGCCGACGCCGAGAAGGCGCTGCGCGAGTTCGTCGACGCCGCCCTCGCCTACCCGGCCGACGTGCAGTGCGAGGTCGTCAAGGGCAGCGCGGTCACCGCCCTGCTCACCGCGGCCCGCGACGCCCAACTGCTGGTCGTCGGCGAACCGCGGGCCGGGCGGCTGAACAACGTGCGGGCCAGCTTCGTGGCCCCCCAAGTGGTGCTCAAGGCCGACTGCCCTGTGGTGGTCATGCCCGCGTCGGCCTCGGTCCGGAGCCGGCCGGCGGGATGAGCCGAACGACCCGGCCGCCCATGGCCCGGTCGGCGCCGGGTGTGACGACGGCCGGAACCACATGGGGACGGACGGCCGGGCCGCCGGCGGTCTCGGGAGGTCAGGTACCCGGTGTCAGCACCACCGTGAGCGACACGCCGCGACCCGACGCCGCGTCGGTGCTCGCCGTCCGCGCGGCGTAGGTCCCGGTGGCGACCGCGCCCCCGGTGTCGGCCAACACGCCGGTCACCCGGCTGGTGCCGGTGCCGATGCCGGCCTGGCGCAGGGTCAGCGCGGCCGGCACCGTCCACGCGGTGGTGCTCGACGACCGGTCGGCCCAGTAGCTCAGCACCCACGACCCGGCGGCGCTCACCGTTGCGGCCGGGGCGGTGTGCGCGGCCACGCCCGCGTCGGTGGCCGAGGCGGCGGCGATCGGCCCGCCCGACACCCCGGAGTAGGCCGCCAGTTGCACGTCCACCCGCGCCGTCGCGCCGAGCGGCACCGTCACCGTGGCCCCGGCATCGCCCGGCTGCGCCGTGCGCCGGAACACGGTGGTCTCCAGCGTGGAGTTGGTGATCCGGGTCAGCTGCGTCCAGCCGGTGAGCCCGGTGGGCGTGCCGGTGATGCCGGCGGCGTTCGTCGAGACGAACAGCAGTTCGGTGTCACCCGTGGCGGTGCCCGGCGGCACGGTCACCGTCGGTGCGCTCGACTGGCCGGTCCAGTCCGCGGCACCGTGGAAGCCGACCGCCGGCCCCGAGGCGTCGGGGCTCGCCGTGCCCGACCAGACGGCGCTCGCGCCGCGGTCATCGGTGACGGTCAGCGTCACCGTCCGCGCACCCGGCGTCGCGTAGCCGTGGCTCACCTGCGCGCCGGAGGCATGGGTGCCGTCGCCGAAGTCCCAGCTGTACCCGGCGATCGACCCGTCCGGATCGGCCGACGCCGAGGCGTCGAAGGAGCAGCCCAGGCCGGTGCACGACACGGTGGCCGACGCGCTGGGGGGCTGGTTCGGGAACGTCGCCGGGCCGTAGAGGAACAGCCCGCGGGCGCGCCAGTCGACGCCGGGCGACGTCACGATGCTGTCGGTGCTCGCGTCGGGCGTGCCGCCGGCGAAGGACATCGCGTGCAGCCGGCCGTCGGTCCTGTTCGCGTAGTACAGCGTGTCGCCCGAGCGGGTCAGGCCGGCCACCGTCGAGAAGTCGGCGGTGGTGACCGTGTTCTCCACCTGGCTCACGACGCCGCTCTCCGGCTCGAAGTAGCGCCAGTACAGCGCCGACTGGCCGGCGAGCGTGTAGTAGACGCGCCCGGCGGCGTAGAACTGTCCGGTGATCGAGGCCAGCTCGCCGTAGTAGCCGGGCTTGACCCCTCGGTAGGTCTGGCCGGAACCGGTGGCCACACCCGACCAGGTCGGGTCGTCGTACGGATCGATCGCCACCGGCGTGCCGACGGTCGTGCCGTCGAAGGGTGCGCGGTAGAAGGCGCCGGCGGAGGTGCCCCAGAACAGGCTGTTGCCGGCGACGAAGGCGCCGCGGGTGGCCGACCAGTCGACCCCGGTATTGGCCAGCACGGTCGGATCGCCCACCCGGGTGCCGCTGACCGGCCGCCAGGACACGCCCGACATCGCCGGCCCGGTGAACGACCCGGCGGCGTAGACGTTGGCGGGCAGTTGCGCCGTCGCGGTGGACGGGGGAGTGCTGCCGCCGGCCAGCGGGAAGTAGGCGATGCGGGCGCGCTTGTACGTGAAGTCGCCGATGTAGCTGGTGTCGCTGCCGACGTAGAGCCCGTTGGCGGTGGCGAGCAGCGCGTAGGCGCCGGCGCCACGCGGGTTGCGGCCGGGGTTCCAGCTGAAGGGCAGGCCGTTGACCGGGTCGAGGGCGGCGATGCCCGGGCGGGGCACGGCCCCGGCGCCGGCGGAGTCGCCGCCCTGCGGGTTGTTCACCCAGCGCTGGTGCCCGCCGACGTAGATGGCCGTGCCGGTGGCGGCCACCGACCAGAACGTGTCGTTGCCGGTGTAGTCGATCCAGGTCGGCTTGAGGTTGCTGCCGGTGGCCGGGGTTTCCCAGCGCGTGGCGCTGTCGCACAGCCCGCGGGTGCCGTCGGAGTTCGAGCTGAACGTGCCGCCGCCGGTGGCGACGACGCTGAAGTACGAGCCGTCCGGGGCGAAATCGACGTCCTCGACGTAGGTGTCGAACGCGCCGCTGGCGCAGGCCGCGGTGTACTGCAGGGTGTTCCAGTTCGCATCGACGACCGCCCCGGCCGGGCTCAGGTCGAGCATGACGATCTGGTCGTGCTGCACGCCGTCGGCGTTCTTGAAGTTGCCGACGACGATCGCGCGGGTGCCGTCGGGGGACACGTCGAGCGCGCGGCCGCCGACCGGCCCGCTGGCCCCGCTGCCGGTGTAGTTGTGGTGCCCGGTCAGCTGCACGTTCGTCCAGCCGTCCGATGCACCGGTGGTCGGGTTCACCGACACGATGCCCTGGTGCTGCGCGCCGGTGACGGTGGTGAAGCTGCCGACGACGATCAGGTGCCCGCCCGTGAGCCGCAGATCCTGCACGGCGCCGTTGAACGACGGCGGCTTGAACCCGCTGACGAGCGCGCCGGTGGCGACGTCGAGCAGGGCCAGGCCCTTCGACTTCGTGCTGCCGACGTTGGTGAACGAGCCGCCCACGTAGACGGTGCCGGCGGTCGGGCCGGGGACCAGCGTGTTGACCGTGCCGTCCAGGCTCGGCGCGAAGCCGCCCGACAGCGCGCCGGTGGCGGCGTCGAAGGCCAGGACGCGGTTGCGGGTCACGGCCGTGCTGCTGCCGTGCGCGGTCACGCTGGTGAACGACCCGCCCACCACGACGGTGGAGCCGACCTGCGCGATCGCGTAGACGGTGCCGTTGCCGATGTTCGGCGTGTAACTCGCGGGCACCGCGCCCACGATCGCGGACTGGACCGGGCTCGCCTGCGCCGGCGCCCCCGCGCCGACCGCCAGCCCGAGACCGATGGACAGGGCTGCGAGCGCTGCTGCCGAGCGCGCGCGAGCCACGGACGACGAGCGTCCCGACATGTATTTCCCCCGAAACAGGCCACGCGGGCCCCGCTGTGTGGCGGCGCCCCCCGCGCCGCCGCCGGCCTCAGTGTGAAGTCTTCGTTCAGTCTTGGCAAATCGCGGGACATCGTGTCGAGGGTTTTCTGCCGGTATATCCGATCAATCCCCGTCCCCGGGCGGCGCCGCGGGTCAGGGTCGGTAGCGGTAGCCCATTCCGGGCTCGGTGATCAGGTGGCGCGGGCGGCCGGGCTCGGGCTCGAGCTTGCGGCGCAGCTGGGCGAGGTAGATGCGCAGGTAGCTCGGGTCGGTGTGCTCGGACGAGCCGCGTACGGCCGTCAGCAGCGTGTCGCCGCTGACCAGCTTGCCGGGCCGGCGCAGGAGCACGTCGAGGATCTTCCACTCCGTGGGCGTGAGGTGCACCGCCTCCCCGTCGGCCCGATGGGCGCTCGTCAGGCCGAGGTCGACGGTGACGTCGCCGACGGTGGCGACCACCGGCTCGTCGGCGGCGGCGGCGCGCCGGCTGGTGGCGCGCAGCCGGGCCAGCAGCTCGTCCATGCTGAACGGCTTGGTGACGTAGTCGTCGGCGCCGAGGTCGAGGGCCTGCACCTTGTCGGCGCTGCCGCTGCGCGCCGACAGCACGATGATCGGGGTGGCCGCGTACTCGCGCACGGCGCGGATGACGTCGACACCGGACATGTCCGGCAGCCCGAGGTCGAGCACGATGGCGTCGTGCCGCTCGGTGGCCAGGGCGCTGAGCGCGCGGGTGCCGGTGGCGGCCTCGGTCACGGTGTAGCCGCGGGCCACGAGGTTCATGGCGAGCGCGCGCAGCAGCGCCGGCTCGTCCTCGACCAGCAGCACCCGCGTCACCGCGCACCGTCCGCGGTGGCGAGGGCGACGACGAAGGTGGCGCCGCCACCCGGGGTGGGCTCGACCGTGAGGCTGCCGCCCATCGCCTCGGTGAATCCCCGCGCGATGGCCAGCCCGAGCCCCACGCCGACACCGGTGGCCGGGGCGTCGCCGCCGCGCTGGAACGGCGCGAACAGCGCCTCGGCGGCCCGCGGGTCGATGCCCGGCCCGCGGTCGATCACCCGTACCTCGACCCGCCCGGCGTGCGCGCTGCCACTGATCCGGACCGCCGCGCCATCGGGGCTGTGGCGCAGGGCGTTGTGCACGACGTTGGCGATCACCCGCTCGAGCAGCCCGGCGTCGGCGCGCACCTCGGGCAGGTCGTCCGGGAGGTCGAGTTCGACGCGCACATCCGGGTCGGCGTCGTCGAGTGCGCGGGCCACCACGTCGTCCACGCCGACCGTGCCGGGGACCACCGGCAGGGCGCCGGCCTGCAAGCGCGACAGGTCGAGCAGGTTCGTCACCAGCCCGGTCAACCGGTCCAGTGCGTCCTCTGCGGCGGCCAGCAACTCGTCGCGGTCGTGCACCGACCACGTCACCTCGGGTGCGCGCAGGCTGGACACCGCGGCCTTGGCCGACGCGATGGGGGTGCGCAGGTCGTGGCTGACGGCGTTGAGCAGGGCGGTGCGCTGCCGGTCGGACTCGGCCAGCGGCTCGGCGGCGCGCGCCGCCTCGGCCAGTTGTTCCTGGCGGTAGGCCACCGCGACGTGCGCGGCGAACGCGGCCAGCACCCGCTGATCGCCGGCCGGCAGCGGGTGGCCGCGCAGCACGAGGTCGAGGCCATCGCCGAGCTCGGCCACCGCGTGGCCGACCTCGGGCGCAGCCGGCGGGGCGTCACCGGCGCCGGCCAGCACCGTCCAGCCGCGTCCGTCGTCGGTACGGCGTACCAGGGCGGCCGAGTCCATGGCGAAGGTCTCGCACACCCGCAGCAGCAGGGCGGGCAGCGTCTGCTCGCCCCGGAGCAGGCTGCCGGCGAAGGTCGACAGCGTCTCGGCCTCGGCGCCGGCGCGGGCGGCAGCCACCGACCGGCGGGCGGCCAGGTCGACCACCTGCGACACCAGCACGGCGATGAGCAGGAAGATCACGACGGCCAGGATGTTCGACGGGGCGCTGATGGTGAACGTGTGCCGCGGCGCCACGAAGTAGTAGTTGAGCAGCAGGCTGGCGGCCAGGGCGCTGAGCAGGGCGGGGTAGAAGCCGCCGACGAGGCTGGTCAGCACCACCGCGAGCAGGAACAGCGACACCTGGGCGGCGAAGTCGAGCGAGCCGCCCAACGATGTGCCGAGCACCGTCAGCAGTGGCAGCAGCACCGCGGCCACGACGAGGCCGCCCACGCGGCGCCTTGCCGTGAGCCCGCCCGCCAGGCGCGGCAGGCGCAGCCGGGCGGCCGCCGCGCCGTGGGTGACGAGGTGGACGTCGATCGGCCCGGACAGCCGGGTGACGGTGGCGCCGGTGCCCGGGCCGGTGAGCAGCGCGACGAGCCAGGGCCGGCGGGAGGCGCCGAGCACGACCTGCGTGGCGTCGACCCGGCGGGCGAACTCGAGCAGGGCCGGAGCGACCGCGTCGCCGACCACGGAGTGGTAGGTGCCGCCGAGCGACTCGACGAGCAGCCGCTGCCCGGCCAGCGCGGTCACGCCGGGGCCGGACAGGCCGTCGCTGCGGGCCACGTGCACGGCGAGCAGGTCGCCGCCGCCGGAGCGGGCGGCGATCCGGGCGGCGCGGCGGATGAGGGTCTCGCCCTCGGGGCCGCCGGTGAGCGCCACCACGACGCGCTCCTTCGTCTCCCACACGCCGGTGATGCCGTGCTGGCGGCGGTAGCGCTGCAACCCCTCCTCGACCTGGTCGGCGAGCCACAGCAGCGCCAGCTCGCGCAGGGCGGTGAGGTTGCCGACCCGGAAGTAGTTGCCGAGCGCGGCGTCGACGCGCTCGGCGCGGTAGACGTTGCCGTGCGCCATGCGTCGGCGCAGCGCCTCGGGTGACATGTCGACGAGCTCCACCTGCTCGGCGGCGCGCACCACGGCGTCGGGCACGGTCTCGCGCTGCGCCGCTCCGGTGATCTGCTCGACGACGTCGTTGAGCGACTCGAGATGCTGGATGTTCAGCGTGCTGATCACATCGATGCCGGCGTCGAGGAGCGTCTCGACGTCCTGCCACCGCCGCTCGTTCGGTCCGGCACCGGGCACGTTGGTGTGCGCGAGCTCGTCCACCAGCGCCACCGCGGGCGCGCGGGTGAGCACGGCGGCGAGGTCGAGTTCGGTGAACTGCGCACCGCGGTGCGTCACCGGCCGGCGCGGCACTTCGGGCAGGTCGGCGAGGCACTGTGCGGTGTACGCGCGGCCGTGCGTCTCGGCGAAGGCTACGACCACGTCGGTGCCGCGGGCCAGGCGCCGGCGACCCTCGTCGAGCATGGCCACGGTCTTGCCGACGCCGGGGGCGGCGCCGAGGTAGATGCGCAGCGATCCGCGCCGCATGCCGCCTCCTCCCGTGCGCCGTGGTGATGCACTCCCAGCAAACCCGGTTTCGCGTCCGGATGGCGGGAAGGCGCCGTGAGCGATGCGTGAGGACGGTTCCGGGCCCCGGCGGGCGGGGACACGATCGCCTCGTACCTGCCGTCGATTCCGAGGTGGTCCGTGGTGGCCGACGTGGTGTTCGTGCTGGTGACGCTGGCGGTGTTCGCGCTGCTGGCGCTGTGCGCGAGAGGCGCGCAGAAGCTGTGAACCCGGCCAATGGCGTCGGGCTGGGGGTGGCGATCGTGTTCGCCGTCCTGCTGGTGATCGCGCTGCTGTTCCCCGAGCGGTTCTGATGAGCGACGCTCGCGGAGCGAACAAGGGAACTAGGCCGCGACGAAGGAGCGGCTTGCGTCGACGCCCCGGCTGTTCTGTGGCCGGCAAGGAGATGCAATGACCACGAACGTCGCCGGTGTGCTCTTCCTCGCGTCGTTGATCGTCGCGCTCGTGGTGAGCCACCGCCCGGTCGGTGACCACCTCGCCCGGACGCTGTCCGCACCGAGGCACCTGCGGGGCGAGCGGCTCATCTACCGCCTGGGCGGCGTCGACCCGGATGCCGACCAGACGTGGCCGGTCTACCTGCGCTCCGTGCTGGCGTTCGGCGCGGTGTCGGTGCTCGGCCTCTACGCGTTCCTGCGGCTGCAACAGCACGCGGGCCGGCCGTTCTCGGTCCCGCAGATGAGCGCCGATCAGGCCTGGAACACCGCGGCGAGCTTCGTCACCAACACCAACTGGCAGTCCTACTCGGGCGAGAGTGCGCTCGGCTACGTGGTGCAGATGCTCGGTCTGGCCGTGCAGAACTTCGTGTCGGCGGCGGTGGGCGTGGCCGTGGCGGTGGCCCTGGTCCGCGGCTTCGCGCGCCACCGCACCGACCGGCTCGGGAACTTCTGGGTCGACCTGGTGCGCATCTGTGTACGGGTCCTGCTGCCGTTGGCCGTCGTGTTCGCCGTGGTCCTCGTCGCCGGCGGGGCCATCCAGAACTTCCACGACTACGCGACGCTGCACACCGTCTCCGGAGCCACCCAGACGATCACCGGCGGCCCGGTGGCGAGCCAGGAGGCCATCAAGCAACTCGGCACGAACGGCGGGGGGTTCTACAACGCCAACTCGGCGCACCCGTTCGAGAACCCCACGGCGTGGACGAACTGGATCGCCATCTTCGGTGAACTCGTCATTCCGTTCGCGTTGCCGCGCACCTTCGGCACGCTGGTGGGCGATCGCCGGCAGGGCCGCGCCATCGTCGCCGTGATGGGTCTGATCGCGCTGGTCAGTTGCACGCTGATGCTGGTGGTCCAGGGCCTGCACCACGGCGCGGTGCCCACCGCCGTCGGCGCGGCCACCGAAGGCACCGACGTGCGTTTCGGCGTGCCCGACTCGAGCGTGTTCGCCACCGCGACGACACTGACGTCCTCGGGCGCCGTGAACAGCTTCCACGACTCGTACACGAGTCTCGGCGGCGCCATGACGCTGGTGAACATGATGCTCGGCGAGATCGCGCCGGGCGGCACCGGTTCCGGCCTGTACGGGATGCTGGTCCTCGCCGTCATCACGGTGTTCGTGGCCGGGCTCATGGTCGGGCGCACGCCGGAGTACCTGGGCAAGAAGCTCGGCGCCCGCGAGGTGAAGTTCGCCTCGCTGTACCTGCTGACCACGCCGACCATCGTGCTGGTCGGTGCCGCCACGGCGATGGCCCGGCCGGGGGAACGCGCGTCGATGCTCAACGGCGGCCCGCACGGGCTGTCCGAGGTGCTGTATGCGTTCACGTCGGCGGCCAACAACAACGGCAGCGCGTTCGCCGGCCTGTCCGTCGACACCCACTGGTACAACACCGCCCTCGGTCTGTCGATGCTGCTCGGCCGGTACCTGCCGATCGTCTTCGTCCTGGGGCTCGCCGGATCGCTGGCCCGACAGGCGCCGGTGCCCGCGTCCGACGGCACGTTGCCCACTCACCGGCTGCTGTTCGTCGGGATGCTCACCGGCGTCACGGTGATCGTCGTCGCGCTGACGTACTTCCCGGCCCTCGCGCTCGGGCCGCTCGCGGAAGGACTGCACTGACCGTGGCCGTACAAGGGGGTCTGCTCGACCCGAGGATGCTGTGGACGTCGTTGCCCGGCGCGCTCACCAAGCTCGACCCGCGCGCGCTGTGGCGCAATCCGGTGATCTTCCTGGTCGAGGTCGGGGCGGGGTTCACCACGGTCCTGGCGATCGCCGACCCGACGGGGTTCGCGTGGGCGGTGGTCGTCTGGCTGTGGTTGACGGTGCTGTTCGCCAACCTCGCCGAGGCGGTGGCCGAGGGCCGGGGCAAGGCCCAGGCGGCGGCGCTGCGCCGGGCCAAGACCGATACGGTCGCGCGCCGGCTCACCGCCGAGGGCCGCGAGGAGCAGGTGCCGGCGCCGCAACTGGTCCGCGGTGACCGGGTCGTGTGCGAGCCGGGCGACACCGTCCCCGGCGACGGCGACGTCGTCGAGGGCATCGCCAGCGTGGACGAGTCGGCCATCACCGGCGAGAGCGCGCCGGTGATCCGCGAGAGCGGCGGTGACCGGTCGTCGGTCACCGGCGGCACAAAGGTGCTCTCCGACCGCATCGTCGTCGAGATCACGCAGCGGCCGGGGGAGAGCTTCATCGACCGGATGATCGGCCTGGTCGAGGGCGCGAGCCGGCAGAAGACGCCGAACGAGATCGCGCTGAACATCCTGCTCGCCTCGCTCACGATCATCTTCCTGCTGGCCACGGTGACGTTGCAGCCGCTGGCGATCTTCTCGAGGGCCAACCAGCCCGGCCTGCCCGACACGGCGGCGCTCGATGCGAACGGCATCACCGGCGTCGTCGTCGTGTCCCTGTTGGTGTGCCTGATCCCGACGACGATCGGAGCGCTGCTGTCGGCGATCGGCATCGCCGGCATGGACCGGCTCGTGCAGCGCAACGTGCTGGCCATGAGCGGGCGGGCGGTCGAGGCGGCCGGCGACGTGGACACCCTGCTGCTCGACAAGACCGGCACCATCACGCACGGCAATCGGCAGGCGGCGGTGTTCGTCGCCGTCGGCGGCACCACGATCGACGCTCTCGCCGACGCCGCCCAGCTGTCCTCGCTGGCCGACGAGACGCCGGAGGGCCGCTCGGTCGTCGTGCTGGCCGAGGAGCGGTACGGCCTGCGCGAGCGCACGCTCACCGGCGCCACCTTCGTCGAGTTCACCGCCCAGACCCGGATGAGCGGCGTGGACGTCGACGGCCGCGAGATCCGCAAGGGCGCCGCGGGTTCGGTGCTGCAGTGGGTGGGCGCGGCCGGGGGAGCGGTGCCGGCCGATGCCGACGCGATCGTCGAGCGCATCTCGGCCGGTGGCGGTACCCCGCTCGTCGTGGCCGAGCGGGCCGGCGGCGTGTCGCGCGTGCTCGGGGTGATCCACCTCAAGGACGTCGTGAAGCCCGGCATGCGCGAGCGGTTCGCCGAGTTGCGGGCCATGGGCATCCGCACGGTGATGATCACCGGCGACAACCCGCTCACCGCGAAGGCGATCGCCGACGAGGCGGGGGTCGACGACTTCCTGGCCGAGGCCAAGCCCGAGGACAAGATGGCGCTGATCAAGAGCGAGCAGGAGGGCGGCAAGCTCGTCGCGATGACCGGTGACGGCACCAACGACGCGCCCGCCCTCGCGCAGGCCGACGTCGGGGTGGCCATGAACACCGGCACCTCGGCCGCCAAGGAGGCCGGCAACATGGTCGACCTCGACTCCGACCCGACGAAACTGATCGAGATCGTCGAGATCGGCAAACAGCTGCTCATCACCCGCGGTGCCCTGACGACGTTCTCCATCGCCAACGACGTCGCGAAGTACTTCGCCATCATCCCGGCCATGTTCGCCGCGGTGTACCCAGGCCTCGACACGCTCAACGTCATGCGGTTGCACTCGCCGCAGTCGGCCATCCTGTCCGCGGTGATCTTCAACGCGCTGGTGATCGTCGCGCTCATCCCGCTGGCCCTGCGCGGCGTGCGCTACACCCCGTCCAGCGCATCGGCGCTGCTGCGCCGCAACCTCTGGATCTACGGCCTCGGCGGCATCGTGGTGCCCTTCGTCGGCATCAAGCTCGTCGACCTCGTCGTGCAGTTCCTCCCCGGGATCGGATGATCATGTTTCGTCAATCGCTCGCCGCCGTGCGGGTCCTGCTCGTGCTCACCGTCGTGTTCGGCCTGGCCTATCCGCTGGTCGTCACCGGGGTGGCCCAGGTGCCCGGGTTGCAGGCGAAGGCCGACGGCTCGCTCGTGCACCGCGACGGCGCGGTCGTCGGGTCGGCGTTGCTCGGCCAGACCTTCGCCGACGCGAAGGGCGTGCCCCTGCGGCAGTACTTCCAGCCGCGCCCCTCGGCCGGCGGTTACGACCCGACCGCCTCCGGCGCGTCCAACCTCGGTCCCGAGTCGGTCGAGGACGCCGCCGGGTCACCGAGCCTGCTGAGCCAGGTGTGCCGCCGGAGCCTGGAGGTCGGCCGGTTCGACGGCGTCGACGGCCGACGTCCCTACTGCACCACCTCCGGCGTCGGCGCGGTGCTGCGCGTCCTGTACCCGCGGCCGGGCTATCGCGGGGCGATCACCCGGGTGGTGAGCGTGAACCAGCCCTGCCCGGCCATCCCCTTCCAGCCGACGTACCGGGGCGTACGGATCGAGTGCGCCGCGAGCCGCGGTGACTACGCCACCGGGCGCGTCGTGCTCGTGCGCGGCCGGGCGCCGGCGAACTCCGCGGTACCGCCGGACGCGGTCACCGCCTCCGGGTCGGGCCTCGACCCGGACATCAGTCCGGCCTACGCGCGCGTCCAGCAGGCCCGCGTGGCCCGGGCGCGCGACGTGTCGGTGGCGAGCGTCGCCGCCCTCGTGCACCGCTACACCTCCGGGCGGTCCCTGGGCTTCGCCGGCGAACCCGCCGTCGACGTGCTCCGCCTGAACCTGGCCCTCGACCGGTGCTGCCCGGCGCACTGACGCGCACAGAGGTCGGCCCGGGCCAGGACTTCCCCCCTGTCCCGACCCGAGCCGACGACTCGGGGATGTTGACTTGTCCTGCGGTCCTGCGGTCCTGCGGTCCTGCGGTGTCGCGAGCGGTGGGCGCTCGCCAACCTCAACGCCGCACGGGGTGCGGCGTGACGGCGGCCCGTCGCCCTGGCACGTAAAGTGCGTGTTAAGCATGCTCGGCGGCAGTTTTACCCATGATCCGCACCGCGCCGGGACTCGGTCAGCTGTGGTACTTCCCGCTCCAGGCGAGCTTCCAGGTGTTCGGCCCGATCAGCCCGTTGGGCACGAGGCCGTTGAGTTTCTGCAGCCGGGTGACCAGGTGCCAGGTGTTCCAGCCGTACTCGCCGGTGCCCACCGGGAAGTAGCCGCGCTTGTGCATCTGGTCCTGGAACTTCTTGATGTGTGCGTTCTGCTCGCCGTAGAAGTACCAGTGCTTGCCGCCGGGGAACGCCGGTGCCTTGGTCGACGACGCAGCTGACGACGCCGAGGTGGCCGGCGGGGTGTAGCGGCCCTTCCAGGCCGTGCGCCAGGTCCGCGGGCCGAGGTAGCCGTTCGGAATCAGGCCGTTGAGCCGCTGCAACTGCTTGACCATGCGCAGCGTGTTGGGTCCGTACTGCCCGGTGCCGACCGGGAAGTAGCCGCGCTTGTGCATCTGGTCCTGGAACTTCTTGATGTTCTTGCTGACCTCGCCGTAGCGGTACCAGTGGTTCCCGCCGGGGAACGCCGGAACGCCTGACGTCGAGGCGGACGACGAGCCGGTGCCGCCGGAACCGATGTGGATGTCGCCGGTGCGCCCCGAGCCGGCGTCGGCGTCCTCGCTCAGGCCGAGGATCCCGGCGCACTGCCACGGATTCCAGCCGCGCTCGCGGTAGAGGATCAGGGCGCGGGCGTCCTGCTCGGCCTTGCCGGCGTTGCTGGGCAGGCCGTGGCCGCCGACGCTGCGCCACGTGGACACGTCGAACTGGTACGCCCCGTAGTGGGCGTTGCCGGTGTTCGTGCGGTAGTTGTCGCTCGACTCGCACATCCGCAACCGGTACCAGGTGTGCGCCGAGGGGTCGGCCGAGGCGCTGGTCATCGGCAGCGCGAGCCCCGCGGCCAGGGTGGCCACCGCCATGGCCGCCACGGCGAGGCCGGCCCGCCGGCCCCTCCGCGAACGCTCGGTGTCGTCCACGGTGCCGTCGGGCACCGCCGCAGGTGCGTCGGGTTCGGCGTCGCGCGCCGTGCCCCGGAAGAAGGCGGACGAGCGCGTCCACGGGTCGCGTAGTGGCATCGGTGAAGTCCCTTCGAGCGGCCCGGCCGGCAGGCGCGGACCCTGGGCGCGGACCGTCCCCACACGGTGCCCACGCGTCGTCTCAAGTGCCTCAACCGTCACACACGCACCACTAATGCACAAGCGTTACGGGAAGAACTCGCGCACCCCGCGCGGCGTGTCGCGCGGATTTCGGCGCTTCGACTGGTATTGCGCCGGCGGTCAGGGCAACAGCGAGGCGGCCAGTCGCAGGTCGGCCACCAGACCCTCGCGCAGCCGGTCCCGCTCGTCGGAGTCGGCCCGCAGGACGGCCGAGGGGTGCAGGGTCGCCACCACGGCGTCCACCGGTGTCCGGTCACCCCGGAACGGGCCGCCGGCCGGCGGCCAGTCCAGCGCCTCGCCGCGGTGCTGGGTCAGCCGGAAGCCGGGACCGAGTAGCGATCCGGCCGCAGTGGCGCCCAACGCCACCACCACCGTCGGACGGACAGCGCTCAGCTCGGCCGCGAGCCACGGCCGGCACGCCGTGGAGTGCCCGGCCGTCGGCTTCTCGTGGATGCGGCGCTGCCCGCGTCGGGTGAAGCGGAAGTGCTTGACGGCGTTGGTGACGTAGGTCGGCACGCCGTCCAATCCGGACTCTTCGATCGCGTCGCGCAGCAGCTTCCCTGCGGGTCCGACGAACGGCCGGCCCTCGGCGTCCTCGACGTCGCCGGGCTGCTCGCCCACGAGCATCAGCCGGGCGCTGCCCGGCCCGGCGCCGAAGACGGTCTGCGTGGCCTGCTCGTAGAGGTCACAGCCGCGGCACGACGCGGCGGCGGCGGCGAGTGCGGCCAGCTCTTCGGAGGCGGGCAGGAACTCCTGCGCGCCGGGGTGTCGCGTGCGCGTGGCCATGGTTGCGATCTACCCGATCCGCGCGCCGGGCGCACCGCGGCCCGAACGTCAGGCGGTTCGGCGCCGGCGGGCCCGCTCGCCGAGGGCGGCCAGCACGGCGCTGTCGTAGTCCATCGGCTCGAAGGGCACGACTTCGCGCACGCTGGGGTCGCGCACGATCACCTCGTTGCGCAGCGACCCGACCAGGGCCTGCACGGTGCGGGCGTCGACGCCGGTCAGCACCGGCAGTGCGAGTGAGGCGACGAGGGCCCCGAGCCGGACGCTGGGCACCGGTACCGGCAGCAACAGCGACGGCCGGCCCTCGATGGCGCTGAGCCGGCTGAGCAGGTCGGTGTAGCGCAGGACCTCGGCGCCGCCGATCTCGAAAACCCGCGAGCCGTCGAGGTCGGCGTCGGCCATCGCGACCAGATAGCGCACGGCGTCGTCGAGCGCGATCGGCTGGGTGCGGGTGTTGGCCCAGGTGGGCACCACGAGCGCGGGCACCTTCTCCACGAGCTGGTGGATCATCTCCCACGACGTGCCGCCGTCGCCGATCACCACCCCGGCGCGCAGCGTGATCACCGCGACGCCGCCGGTGCCCAGCAGGCCCTCCACCTCCTGGCGGCTGCGCAGGTGGGCCGACAGGTCGTCGTCCGGGTCGCCCAGGCCGCCGAGGTAGACGATGCGGCGCACTCCGGCGCCGGCCGCAGCGGTGCCGAAGCCGGTGGCGGCGGCGGCGTCGCGCCGGGCGAAGTCCCGCCGGTCGAGCGAGTGCGCGAGGTAGTAGGCGACGTCGACGCCGGCCAGGGCGCCGGACAGCGTGTGCGGGTGGTCGAGATCGGCCGGCACGGCCTCGCCGGGGCCCGTATAGCGGTCCGGACGACGGGTCATGGCGACGACGTCGTGCCCGGCCGAGACGAGCCGCGGCACGAGGCTGCGGCCGACGAAGCCCGAGGCCCCGACGACGAGGATGCGCACGCTCAGCCGAGCCGGCCGATGGCGCGCGTGATGCTGCGGGCCGTCTCGTCGCCCAGGCGTTCGAACTCGCCGTCGAGCAGCGGCCCGGCCACCTTGGCCAGGCCGTGGAAGCGGATCTGCGCGCGGTAGGTGATCCGGCTGCCGCCGGTGGGCTCGTCGGTCACCCGGATGTCGTCGGTGGAGGTCGCCGTCTTGTTGTTGCCCTCGAAGGTGATGTGGCCGGGCTCGAGGCGCACCAGTTCGTAGGTCAGTTCGGTCTCGCGGCCCTTGATCTTCGAGACGTTGTGCCACGTGGTGCCGACCGCTACGGGTCCGTCGCCGTGCTGGCGGCAGCTCGTGGTGCCCGGGTCCCACTCCTCGGCGTGGGCGAAGTCCTTGAGGTAGCCGACGACGACGTCGGCCGGTTTGTCGACGGCGAACGTGCGTTCCACGGTGATCACGGGATCGGCTCCTCGGTCGGTTCGGCCAAGCGGTGTCCCCGCGGCTCTCTCTTGTCCGTACCCGTCGCCCTGCGGTGCGTACCGCCGGCAGCGTCGTGCGCCGGTGCACCTCTGGCTACCGGGCGGGCTCCAGGCTCAGCAGCAGGCCGCGCACGGTGCCGTCGGCGAGCAGCCGACCCACCGCCTGGCGCTCGTCCTCCGCGGCCTGCCAAGCGGGTTCGCGACCGTGCTGCCGGCGGACGTGGTCGTCGACCTCCTCGTCGAGTCGCAGCCACTCCGGCGGGGCGGACCCGAGCCCGTCCTGCCACACGCGTGCCCGCACGTGCAGGCCGGCGGAGGTGAGCAGGCCGGCCAACTCGTCCCGGGTGGGAAAGTGGTTGCCCTCGGGTTCGCCGTCCGGGTGCGGGCGATCCGCGACGAAGACCAGCAGCCCGGCACGCCCGCCCGGCGCGAGCACGCGGCGCAGCTCACCGAGCAGGGCGTCCTGGGCCTGGGTCGTGCACAGGACGCCGAGGCACCACAGCAGCGACGCCGACGCGTCGGGCAGCGGCAGCGCGGCGGCGTCGGCGCACGCGGTCGGCAGGTCGAACAGCCGCCGCGCGGCCCGGCACGCCCCGAGGGCCGGTTCGACGAGCAGGGGTCGCACGCCGTGCCGCTCGGCGGCGTAGGCGGCCGGCCCGCCCACTCCCGCCCCGAGGTCGACGAGTCGCTCGCCCGGCTCGGGGCGCAGCTGCCCGACGAACCAGTCGAGGGTGGGCGGCCCGCCGCTGCCACGGCAGGCGGCGGGCTGGTGGTGGGCCGGCCCGAGGGCGAGAGCCGCCTCGGCCGTCCACAGCGCGGCCGTGTCGAACTCGGCCTGCATCGGGTCGGTGTCCTCGGTATCGCTCATGCAACCTCCTTTGAGCCGCTCGCAAGCTCGGGCCCGGCGTCGGCCGCATACGCGCTGGCGCGCGTGAGATGTCTCTGATTCGCTCCGCACGCGTCGCTCATGCGCCCGCCCGGATCTGCTCGCCGACGGCGGCCTTGACCTGCGCGGCGTACTCCCACCCGCGGGCCGAGGCCAGCCCGGACACGTTGACCCCGGTGACGCCGTCGATCGCGAGCAGCGCCCGCGCCTCGGTCACCGCCGCCTGCACCCCGGCGGCGACGGGGTCGGCGGCGGCGAGCACCCGCGCGACGGTGCTCTCGTCGAGTTGCAGCCCGGGCAGCGGGCGCAGCGCCGCCGCCGACGACTCATCGGTGTACACGGCCACCCCGGCCACGACGGGAATGGTGAGGCCCAGCGCCCGGGCCTGGGCGACGAAGCGCGCCACCTGCGCCGGATCGGCGACGTGGTTGAGGACCGCCATCGACGCCCCGCACGCCTGTTTCGCGACCAGGCGCTGCGCCCGGCGGTCCACCGGGGGCGCGGTCGGCGTCTCGGGCACCGCTGCCGGCAGCCCGACCTGCGTCGCCAGAAGAGCGAGGCGCGGGCCGTCGAGGTCGAACACCTGCGTGACGTCGGAGCGCACGTCGTACGCGCGGCCGTCGCCGGTGACGCACAGGACGCCCTCGACCCCGACCACGGCCAGCCCCCGCAACTCCTGCTCGAGCACGATGCGGTTGCGGTCGCGGCAGGACAGCGTGATCCACGCCGCAGCGCCGGCCTGGGTGAGCAGCTGGGCCATCAGCGTCGGCGGGTGGTCGGGACGGTCCTGGTGCTCGCCCACCAGCACGGCGTCGGCGTTGGGGGCGAGGATCCGGGCGGTGCGCTCGAGCGCCGTGCGGTCGAACGGCGGCACGCTGAAGTCGGTGAGCACCCGCGGTACCCGCGCAGGCGGTCGACCGGGCGTCACCACCGTCGGGGTCACCGGCTCGGGAAACGCGCACGCCGCGGCGTGCATCTCGCACCCCCCGTCCGGCCGCACGCCGCCGCACGGCCCGAAGACCATGCGCTTGGGGCATTCCACGGTTGAGCGGTCCGGCACGCCGTCGAGCTACCCGCGCGCCCGGTGGTGCAAACGCCGGGCATCGGGGAACGACCTCACACGGGACGGCAACGAAGCGAGGAAAGTGAGGGGCACACGATGACCGACAAGCTGAGCGGCAGGACGATCGCCTTCCTGACGGCGAACTCCGGCGTCGAGCAGGTGGAGCTGACCACACCGTGGGAAGCCGTCCTCGCAGAGGGCGGCACGCCGGTGCTGGTGGCCCCCGAGAAGGGCACCGTGCAGGCCTTCAACAACGACGTGGAGAAAGGCGACACCTTCGACGTCGACCGCGAGGTGGGCGAGGTGTCCGTCGATGACTTCGCCGCGCTGGTGCTGCCCGGCGGCACCACCAATCCGGACTCGTTGCGGCTGGACGCCGAGGCGGTGGCGCTGGTGAAGGCGTTCGCGGGCGCCGGCAAACCGATCGCGTCCATCTGCCACGGGCCCTGGATGCTGGTCGAGGCCGACGTCGTCCGCGGCAAGGCGCTGGCCAGCTGGCCCAGCCTGCAGACCGACATCCGAAACGCCGGCGGCGAGTGGCGCGACGAGCAGGCGGTCACCTGCCGCGAGGGCTCGTTCCCGCTGGTGACCAGTCGAAATCCGGACGATCTGGACGCGTTCGTGGCCGCCTCGGTGGACGTCTTCGCAGCCGGCTGAGCGTCCACGCCCGGCGTCGGTGGGAATGGGTACTGTCGGGTCCGGTCGAGTCAGCGGCCTACCACGCGTGACCCGGAGCGTGCTCGATGCCCTCCTCCCAGATCCGATGAACGACGCCGAACTCGTCCGCTTCCTGCTCGCCCGCGTTGACGACGACGAGAACGAACTGAAGGTGATCGCGCGCAAGCAGGCCCGTGGTCACGACACCGACGTCACGACCAGCCCGCACTCGGTGGACCGCCTGCGCGCCGAGTGCACGTCGAAGCGCGTGCTCATCGGCAACCTCCAGCAACTGCTCGTGCTGCGCGACCAGCCCTTCGAGAAGCCGGTCCGCGACGCCGCCGTCCAGATGCTGCACTCGATGGCCGTTCCCTACGCCGACCACAGCGGTTACCGCCAGGAGTGGGCGGCCGGCTGAGCGTCGTCGGCGCTGGACGAGTGCGTCCCGCGTGGCTCAGTCCTCGTGGCGGTCGCCGCCCGGCGGGTCGAAGCGCACCGTGATGTCCTGGAAGCCTTTGAGCCGGGTCGCCTGCGCCTGGTCGGTGTAGGAGGCCTCGTCGGCCTCGGTCAGTTCCACGTTGTCGGTGAACGGTGTCAGCAGCGCCCGCGGCCACAGGCGCAGCGAGCGGACCGCGTTGTACTCCACGGCGAAGACCACGACGATGGCCTCCACGTAGATCCACACCAGCAGGCCGAGCACCAGCGCGAACACCCCGTTGAACGCCTCCGCGTGCTTCACCACCGTGCCGATGTAAGTACTACCGAAGTACTGCAGCACCTGCCAGGCCACCGCCGCGGCCAGCGCCCCCGGCAGCGTCTCGCGCCAGGTCAACCGGCGCGCCGTCGCCACCCTGAACCCGAGGGTGAACACGGCGGCGTTGACCAGGGCGGACGCCGCGATCAGCAGCGGCTTGAGCCCGGCACCGATGTCGGCCCCGAACTCCTCCGAGCTCGCGGCCAACCCGGACAGCACGGTCGTGCCCAGCACGGCCAGCCCCACCACCAGCAGCAGGCGGATGCTGACCAGCCGGGCCCGCAGCGGGTTCGGCCGCGAGTTGCGCGGGACCCGCCACACGTTGTTCATCGCGTTCTGCGCCGCCTGGGCCACGCCGAGCCCGCCGTACACGGTGCCGATCAGCCCGACGGCCAGGCCGACCCCGCTGCCTGACACGCCGCGCGGGTCCTGCAGCTGGGTGCCCACGACGGGGAACTGCCCGAGCGCCGAATTGAGCACCCGATGCTGCAGTTGCGGGTCACCGGCCAGGGCGAAGTTGAGGATCGTCGACAGCAGCAGCAACAGCGGGAACAGCGACAGGAAGCCGTAGAAGGCGATCAGCGCCGCGAGGTACATGCCCTGGTCGTCGGAGAACTTGTAGACGACGGCCAACGGCAGCCCCACTTTCGGGTGCCGGCGCTGGAATTCGTCGACGCGCTCCACCACGTTCCCCGTCCCTGCGTCGCTCATGGCTGAAGTATCCGGGCAGAATCGGGCGACGTGGCACGCACCGTGGGGGTCGAAGAGGAATTCCTGCTCGTCGGGCAGGGCGTGGCCGGCCTACGTCCCGCGGGGGAGGCCGTGGCCTCCGGCGCCGACGAGCGCTCCGACGGCCAGTTCGAGCACGAGCTGATGCGCGAGCAGGCCGAGCTGGGCAGCGCCCCGCAGCGCGATCTCGGCGCGCTGGCCGCCGACCTGCGCCGGCGCCGGGCCGAGCTCGGACGCAGCGCCGCCGAGCACGGCGTGCGGTTGTTGGCCTGCGGCACCGCGCCGTCGGACGCCGACTCCACCATCACCGAGGCCCCGCGCTACCGCCGCCTCGTCGAACGCTACGGCGAGACCGCCCGCTCGGCGCTGTCGTGCGGGATGCACGTGCACGTCGGCGTGGACTCGCGCGCGGAGGGTGTGCGGGTGCTCAACGGCCTGCGCGCCTGGTTGCCGGTGCTGCTCGCCCTCAGCGCCAACTCGCCCTTCCACGCCGGGCGCGACACGGGGCACGAGAGCTACCGCAGCGTGCTCTGGCAGCAATGGCCCACAGCCGGGCCGTTCGGCGACTTCGCCGACGAGGACGACTACACGACCACCGTCGACGGGCTCGTCACCGCGGGCGCGGCCCTCGACGAGGCCGGCCTGTACTTCGACGCGCGGCTGTCGGCGAAATACCCGACGGTGGAGGTGCGGGTGGCCGACGTGTGCACGCGCGTCGAGGACGCGGTCACCGTCGCCGGGTTGTGCCGGGCCCTTGTCTCGGCCGCGGCCGACGGCCGGCTGCCCCGGGCGTCCGGCGCCGCGGGCCGTCTGGAGCTGGTGCGCGCCGGCACCTGGCGGGCCGCGCGCTACGGCCTTACCGGGCAGCTGCTGCACCCGGTGCGCGGCGAACTGGTGGCGGCCTGGGAGCTGGTCGACGAGCTGTGCGCGGCGCTGGACGACGTGCCCGGCGAGGGCCTGGACGCCATCCGCAGCCGCGGCACGGGGGCACGGCTGCAGCGCGACGTGTACGAGCGCGGCGGTGACCTCGCGGCCGTCGTCGACGCGGTGGCCGAGCTGACCCTGGCCTGAGCACCGGCGAATCTTTGCGCTCGAAACGCTCGGATGCGGCCCGGCGAACCGAGCGGCTCGAGCGCAAACAGTTCCGTCGACGCTGTTGGGTCAGAGCCCGGCAGCCGCCGTGACGGCTCGCTTGGTCAGGACCCGCGCCAGGTGCTCGCGGTAGTCGGCCTTGCCGGACAGGTCCGACGGCGCCGACGTGCCCTCCGCGGCGTGCTCGGCCGCGGCGGCGACCGCGTCGGCCGACGCGTCCACGCCGGCCAGCGCCAACTCCACGGCACCGGCGCGCAACGGCGTCGAGCCCATGTTCGTCAGCCCGACGCGCGCCTCGGCGATCGACCCGTTCGAGCGCTTGACGAGCGCGGCCACGGCCACGATCGACCACGCCTGCGCGACGCGGTTGAACTTCTCGTAGTGCGACGACCACCCGTCGCCCAGCTTCGGCACCCGGATCGCGGTGAGGATCTCGTCGGGCTGCACCGCGGTGGTGAGGTAGTCGAGGAAGAACTCGCCGGCGGGCACGCGGCGCTCGCCGGACGGGCCGCTGATCGAGAACTCGGCCCCGAGGGCGAGCGCGACGGCGCCGAGGTCACCGGCCGGGTCGGCGTGGGCGAGGGCGCCGCCGAACGTGCCGCGGTGGCGGACCTGCGGGTCGGCGACGGTCTCGGTGGCCTGCGCGATGAGCGGCGCGTACTGCGTGACCAGCGGGTCGCGCATGACGTCGTGGTGCGTGGTCATCGCGCCGATGACGATGGCGTCGCCGTCGTCGCGCACCCCACGCAGTTCCTCGACCCGGCCGACGTCGACGACCACGGAGGGGTACGCGAGACGCAGCCGGAGCACCGGGATCAGCGACTGGCCGCCGGCCAGGATCTTCGCGTCCTCACCGGCCTCGGCCAGCGCCGACAGCGCGTCGGCCACCGACGCCGGCCGGACGTAGTCGAACGCAGCGGGGATCATCGCCGGTCTCCCTCGTCCGAGCCGTCGGAGGTGCTCGTACTCGCGCCGCCGTAGGCGTTGGTGCCCGCTTCGGCCCGCCCGGCGTGCTCGGAGCCGTGGATCGCGCGCCACACCCGCTCGGGCGTGGCCGGCATCCGGATGTCGTTGACGCCGTACTGGCGCAGCGCGTCGACGATGGCGTTGACCACGGCGGGGGTGGAGGCGATCGTGCCGGCCTCGCCGACACCCTTCACCCCGAGCGAGTTCGACGTGGCCGGCGTGACGGTGCGGTCGGTCGTGAACGAGGGCAGGTCCGAGGCAGAGGGCAGCGTGTAGTCGACGAACGTGCCGGTGGTCAGGTTGCCCGACTCGTCGTAGACGGCCTCCTCGAACAGCGCCTGGGCGATGCCCTGGGCGAGGCCGCCGTGCACCTGGCCCTCGATGATCAGCGGGTTGATCGGGTTGCCGATGTCGTCGACGCAGACGTACTTGCGCAGCTTGGTGAAGCCGGTCTCGGTGTCGATCTCGACGCAGGCCAGGTGGGTGCCGTGCGGGAAGGAGAAGTTCTCCGGGTCGTAGGCGGCGTCGGAATCCAGGGACGGCTCCACGCCGTCGGGCAGGTCGTGGGCGGCGAACACCGCGAGCGCGATGTCGCCCATGCCGACCGAGGAACCGGGGGAGCCCTTGACCTGGAACTTGCCGGCCTCGAACTCGAGGTCGTCCTCGTTGGCCTCCAGCATGTGGGCGGCGATCTTCTTCGCCTTCTCGACGACCTTCTCGGTGGCCTTGACGATGGCCATGCCGCCGACGGCCAGCGAGCGCGAGCCGTAGGTGTCCAGCCCCTTGTGCGAGCTGGCCGTGTCGCCGTGGATCAGCTCGATGTCCTCGAAGGCCACGCCCAGCTTGTCGGCCACGATCTGCGCGAACGCGGTCTCGTGGCCCTGCCCGTGCGGCGAGGCGCCGGTGACGACCTCCACCTTGCCGGTGGGCAGCATCCGCACCGCGGCGTACTCCCAGCCGCCGGCGCCGTAGTCGAGCGAGCCGAGCACCCGCGAGGGCGCGAGGCCGCACATCTCGGTGAAGGTGGAGATGCCCAGGCCCAGCTGAACCGGGTCCTTGCGCTCGCGACGCTGGCGCTGTTCGGCGCGCAGGTCGTCCCAGCCCATCAGCTCGAGCGCCTTCTCGGTGGCCGCCTCGTAGTTGCCGGTGTCGTACTGCAGCGTGGCCACCGTGGTGTACGGGAACTCCTCGTGCTTGATCCAGTTCTTGCGACGCAGCTCCATCGGGTCCATGTCGAGCTCGGCCGCGAGCTCGTCCATGATCCGTTCGATGGCGTACGTGGCCTCCGGGCGCCCGGCGCCGCGGTAGGCGTCGGTGGGGGTCTTCGTGGTGAAGACACCGTCGCACACGAAGCGGTAGGCCGGAAACTTGTAGATCGCCGGGAACATGAACGCACCGAGGATCGGCACGCCGGGGCCGACGAGGCGCAGGTAGGCGCCCATGTCGGCGAGCAGGTGGACGTCCAGCCCGGTGACCGTGCCGTCGCGCTTGGCGGTGATCGTGATGTTCTGGATCTGGTCGCGGCCGTGGTGTGCGCTCATCAGTGACTCCGAGCGCGACTCGGTGTACTTCACCGGCTTGTTGAGCTTGCGGGCGACCAGCACGGCGATGATCTCCTCCGGGGTCACCGGGATCTTGCCGCCGAACCCGCCGCCGACGTCGGGCGCGATCACCCGCACCTTGTGCTCGGCCAGGCCGAGGGTGAGCGCCAGCATCACCCGCAGGATGTGCGGGATCTGCGTGGCCGACCACACCGTCACCGCGTCGCCGGAGGGCTGCACGACCACCGAACGGGGCTCCATGAAGGCCGGGATCAGCCGCTGCTGGATGAACTGCCGCTTGACGGTGACCTCGGCGTCGGCGAGTGCCTGCTCGATGGGCTGCCCGCTGCCGGCCTCGCCGGACTCGAAGGCCCACGTGTAGGACTTGTTCGACTGCGTGTTCGGGTGGACGAGGTCGGCGCCGTCCTTGACCGCGTCCTCCATGTGCAGCACGGCGGGCAGCGGCTCGTACTCGACGTCGATGGCCTCGAGCGCGTCCTGCGCCGCGACCTTGCTGCGGGCGACGACGACGGCGACGCACTCACCGGCGAAGTTGACCTGGTCCACGGCCAGCGAGGGCGCGCCCGGATTGACCATGTCGGGGGTGACCGGCCACGCGCACGGCACGTCGCCCTGCACGTCCTTGAAGTCCTGACCGGTGAACACGGCGATGACGCCGGGGCGGCTCTTGGCCTCGGTCGCGTCGATCGAGGTGATCGTCGCGTGGGCCATCGGGCTGCGCAGCATGGCCAGGTGCAGCAGGCCGGGCAGCGTCATGTTGTCGGTCCACGTGGTGCGACCGGTGATCAGGTGCGCGTCCTCCTTGCGCTTGCGCGACTGCCCGATCTGCGCCTGCGGCGGGTCCTGTACGGCGGTCATCGGGTGCCTCCGGCCTGCGCGGCGGCCTGGGCCGCCTTGACGATGTTCTGGTAGCCGGTACAGCGGCACAGGTTGCCTTCGATGCCCTCGCGGATCTCGTGCTCGGAGGGGTCGGCGTTGCCCTTGAGCAGGTCGCGCACCGCCATCATCATCCCGGGGGTGCAGAAACCGCACTGCAAGCCGTGATTGTCGTGGAAAGCCTGCTGCACCGGGTGCAGGGCGCCGTCCTCGCCGGCCAGGCCCTCGACGGTGAGCACCTCGCCGCCGTCGGCCTGCACCGCCAGCACGGTGCAACTCTTCACGCTCGCGCCGTCGAGGTCGACGGTGCAGGCGCCGCAGTTGCTGGTGTCGCAGCCCACCACCGTCCCGACCTTGCCGAGGGTCTCGCGCAGGTAGTGGACGAGCAGCGTTCGGGGTTCGACCTCGTCGCTGTAGTTCACGCCGTCCACGGTCAGGTTGATCTTGGTCATTGATCCTCCACGTAAAACTGCCGACGCGTCGAAGCTAGCGTGGTGTGACGTGGATTACGAGGGATGGCGCCGACGGCCCGGGCACCGGCCGGTCAGCCCCGAACCGCGTTGCCGAACTCACGGTGGATCGGGCCGGAAACCTGCCGCAGCTGCGCCCCCGATCCGCCCCATCGCGACGCGATGATCTCGGCGGCGACCGAGACCGCCGTCTCCTCCGGCGTACGGCCGCCCACGTCCAGCCCGATGGGCGCGTGCAGCCGCTCGAGGTCGGCGTCGGTGTAGCCCAACTCCTTGAGCCGGGCGGCCCGGTCGTCGTTGGTGCGACGCGAGCCCATCGCCCCGAGGTAGGCCAGCGGCAAGCGCAGGGCCACCTCCAGCAGGGGCACGTCGAACTTCGGGTCGTGGGTCAGCACGCAGACCACCGTGCGCTCGTCGACCGGGGTCTGCGCCAGGTACTTGTGCGGCCAGGCCACCACGACCTCGTCGGCGCCGGGGAAGCGTTTCGCCGTGGCGAACGTGGGCCGGGCGTCGCAGACGGTGACGTAGTAGCCGAGGAAGGACCCGACCCGGGCCACCGCGGCGGCGAAGTCGATGGCCCCGAAGACGATCATTCGCGGTTTCGGCGCGTAGGAGGCCACGAACACGTCGAGGTCGTCGCCGCGCCGCTCGCCGTCCGGTCCGTAGTGCAGGGTGCCGGTCGTGCCCTGGTTGAGCAGGCCGAGGGCGTCGTCGCCCACCGCCGCGTCGAGGCGGGCGCTGCCCAGCGACCCGGTGGTGCCGTCCGGTCGGATCACCAGCCGACGGCCCACCCGGGCGTCGTCGCCCTTGACCAGGGTGGCCACGGCGACGGGCCGGCCCGACCGGATGTCGCCGGCGACGTCGCCGAACTCCGGGAACGTCTGCCGGCTCACCGGCTCGACGAAGATGTCGATGATGCCGCCGCAGGTGAGCCCCACGGTGAACGCGTCGTCGTCGCTGACGCCGTAGCGCTGCAGGACCGAGCGGCCGTCGCCGCGCGACTGCCCGGCCAGCTCGTAGACCGCGCCCTCGACGCAGCCGCCGGACACGCTGCCCACGGCGCTGCCGTCCGGTCCGACGGCCATCGACGCGCCGGGCTGGCGCGGGGCCGACTTCCAGGTGCCGACCACCGTGCCGACGCCGACCGTCTCGCCGGCGTCCCACCAGCGCACGAGCTCGTCGAGCACGTCACGCATCGGCTATCACGTCGGCCAGCGTATGCAGCGCGTCCAGGGTGTGGCCGGCGAGGAACTCGTCGCAGTGGGGCAGTGCGGCGCTCATGCCCGCCGTCACCGGCGCGAAGCCGGACTTGCCGCGGTGCGGGTTCACCCACACCACCCGGTGGGCCAGGCGGGCCAGCCGGGCCATCTGCTCGCCGAGCAGCGCCGCGTCGCCGCGTTCCCACCCGTCGGAGGCGAGGACGACGGTGGCCGAGCGGGCGGTGCCGCGCTGGCCCCAGCGGTCGAGGAAGGCGCGCAACGTCTCGCCGAGGCGGGTGCCGCCGCTCCAGTCGGGGATGGCGGTGGCCGCCGCGCGCAGGGCCTGGTCGGGATCGCGCAACCTCAGCTGGCGGGTCACGCGCGTGAGGCGGGTGCCGAGGGTGAAGGCCTCGGTGCCGGTCGGCGCGACCCGGGCCGCCGCGTGCGCGAAGCGCAGCAGCACGTCCGCGTACGGGCTCATCGACCCGCTGACGTCGATGAGCAGCACCAGCCGACGTGGCTTGACGCGCGGGCGCAGCCGTTCGAGCGCGGCGATCTCGCCACCGTCGGCGAGCATCCGGCGCACCGTGTGCCGCACGTCGACGGCGTTACGGCCGCCGGGGCGGGTGCGCCGCGTGCGCCGGCGGCCCAGGCGGGGGCGTAGCAACGCGATGAGCCGGTGCACCTCGTCGCGCTCGGCGTCGGTGAGGGCGGCGAGGTCGCGGTGGCGCAGCGACTCGGCGCCGGTCGCCGCGGTGCGCAGGGCCTCCTCCTCGTCGTCGCTGTCGGGCTCGGGCTCGGCGCCGGGCTGCCGGCCGAGCGCGCGCAACTCCAGCACGGCGCCCGGTCGTCCGGAGGCGGGCCGTTCGGTGGGCGGCAGCGCCCGGCCGCGGAACCATGTGTCGAACAGCGCGTCGTAGCGCGGCAGGTCGTCGGGCTCCGCGCACAGGCTCACCCGCCCGGCCCAGTAGACCTGCCGGGCGTCGAGCGCGTCGACGTGGGTCAGCGCGTTCAGCGCGTTCGCCAGCCGGGTCGCGTCGGCGGCCACCCCGCTCGCCCGCAGCGCGCGGGCGAACCCGGTCATCGTCACGACCGGGTCGGTGTACTCCTCGCTCACGCGCCGCACCTCCCCACTCAACCGGGGGGACGGGGGCACAGGGGTCACCGGCTGAGCAGGGTGTCGAGCTCACCCTGCACGCGGACCATGTCCTCGCGGTACTTCACCGCCGCGCCCAGGGTGGCTTCGGCCGTGGCCGCGTCGAGGCGCGGTGCGCCGAGGGCGTGCAGCGCGCGGGCCCAGTCGATGGTCTCGGCCACGCCCGGCGGCTTCTGCAGGTTGGCCTGGCGCAGCCGGGCCACGGCGTACGCGACGTCCTCGGCCAGCCGGCGGGTCACCTCGGGCGCACGCCGGTGCACGATCGCGACCTCGCGGGCGAAGTCCGGGTGCCCAACCCAGTGGTAGAGGCAGCGGCGCTTGAGCGCGTCGTGCACCTCGCGGGTGCGGTTCGAGGTGATCACCACCAGCGGCGGGTGCTGCGCGCGGACGGTCCCCAGCTCCGGGATCGTCACCGAGTTCTCGGCCAGCACCTCGAGCAGGAACGCCTCGAACTCGTCATCGGCGCGGTCGATCTCGTCGACGAGCAGCACGGCCGGGCCGCCCTCGAGCGCCTGCAGGATCGGGCGGGCCACGAGGTAGCGACGGTCGTAGAGCCCGGCCTCGAGGTCGTCGGCCGCGGTCCCGGGCGCGGCGTCGGCCGCGGCGCGCAGGTGCAGGATCTGGCGCGGGAAGTCCCAGTCGTACAGGGCCTGGCTGGCGTCGATGCCCTCGTAGCACTGCAGCCGCAGGAAGCGGGCCCCGGTGACGTCGGCCAGGGCCTGCGCCAGCGCTGTCTTGCCGACGCCCGGGTCGCCCTCGAGGAACAGCGGACGGCCCATCCGCAGTGCCAGGAACGCCGCCGTCGCGAGCCCCTCGTCGGACAGGTAACCGGTCGCGTCCAGGGCCTGCGACACGGCGGCGGGGGAGTCGAACTCGACCGGCTGCATCTCCCGAGCATCCCCGGCCGCCCCGCCGCCCGCCACCCGCCCCGTTCCCTTCTTGCACGCCGGTACGACCACTTTCGCGCGGCGAAAGTGGTCGTACCGGCGTGCAAGAAGGTCCCCGGGGCGACGGTGGCGGGGTCGTACGGTCGGCGGGTGGGCGCGACGCGGGTGGCGGGGGCGGTGCTGGCCGCGGGAGCGGGTCGCCGGATGGGCGCGCCGAAGGCCGGTCTGGTCGTCGCCGGCGCCCGCCTGCTCGATCACGCGATCGCCGCGCTGCGCGCATCCGGCTGCGCCCCGCTGTGGGCGGTGGTGCGCGCGGGCACGGCGGTCGAGGGCGCCGCCGCCCTCGTCAACCCCGACCCGGAGCGCGGCATGCGGTCGTCGCTGGTCCTGGCCGTCGACGCGGCCGAGGCCCATGAGCAGCCGGTCGACGCGCTGGCCGTGCTGCTGGTCGACCTGCCCGGGGTGGGCGCGGACGCGATCGCCGCCACCGTCGCCGCCTGGCGGCCGGGACGGATCGTGATCGCCACCTTCGCCGGCCGGCGCGGGCACCCGACGGTGATGGCGCCGTCGCTGTGGCGCGCGGCCCTGGCCTCCGCCGGCCCCGACGAGGGTGCCCGCCGCTTCCTGCACGCCCACCCACGGCTCGTGGACGAGATAGCCGTCGCCGGCGACGCGAACGATCTCGACACCCCCGACGACGTGCGCCGCTGGACGACCCGGACGCCGCCGCCGCCTCGCCGGCACCCGAACTAGGCTTGACCGCGTGCCGATGTACCGCATCCGCGAGGCCGCCGACCTGCTGGGCGTGAGCGACGACTCGCTGCGGCGCTGGGCCGACGGCGGCCGGCTGGCCACCGTGGTCGACGAGTCCGGCCGCCAGGTCGTGGACGGCGCCGAACTGGCCCGCTTCGCCGCGACGAACGCCGCGCCGGTCCCCGCCGCCGGGACGATCGGTCGCGAGTCGGCCCGCAACCGCTTCGTCGGGCTGGTCACCCGGGTCGTGCGCGACACCGTGATGGCCCAGGTCGAGATGCAGTGCGGCCCCTACCGGGTGGTGTCGTTGATGAGCCGCGAGGCCGCCGACGAGCTCGGCCTGGAACCCGGCGTCACCGCGGTGGCGGCGGTGAAAGCGACGACCGTGGTCGTCGAGGTGCCGGGCGGCTGACGTCCGGTTCGCGAAGATTGTTTCCGCGCCGCGCCGGCGACGACAAGAGCGTGGAGCGCCCGCGTCCGCGGCAGGAGCCGTCCGAACAGCGCGTAGTCGCGGTCCTGATCACGCTCCGTCATGCCAACTTCGAGTTGCGCGCCGTCGCGAACATGTTTGCCTTTGCCTATGACGGTTGCCCGGCGCCCGCTACCCCATTCCCGCCCACCGGAGAGCGAGGCGCCGACCGGGCCCGGCCGCCGCGGCTTCCTCGGCTGGGTCCTCGCGGCCCCGACGCTGGTGGTCGGGGCGAGCATCGGCGCCGAGTCGCTGGCCGCGAGGCCGGCCGGGGCCGCGATCCCGTCGCCCCCGGAGGTGGCCGACGCCTTCGACCTGGGTGATCTGCAGGACCTGGCCGCCGTCCCCACCTCGAACCTGATCACGGTCGGCGTGAACGAGGACGGCACGGCCTCGTTCGCGTTGCCGCGGGCCGAGGTGGGGCAGGGCATCACCACCTCCACCGCGATGATCATCGCCGAGGAGCTGGACCTGCCGCTGGACAAGGTGCGGGTGACGCTGGCCGACGCCCGCCCGGAGCTGCTGTTCAACCAGCTCACCGGCGGGTCGAACACCACCCGCTCCACGTACTCGGCCATCCGGCGGGCCGCTGCGCTCGCGCGGGCGCGCCTCGTCGACACGGCCGCCAAGCAATGGGGCGTGCCGAAGGCGCAGGTGCACACCGAGGCCGGGGTCGTGCACGGACCCGGCGGCCGGTCGGCGGGCTACGGCTCGCTGACCCGGGCCGCGGCCGCCTCCACGCTGACCCCCCTGCAGGCCGCCCCCAAGGCCGTCGCCGACTTCACCGTGCTCGGGACGCCGCAGAACCGCATCGATGCGCGCGATGCGGTCACCGGGCGCAAGCAGTTCACGCTCGACCTCGACGTGCCCGGCGCCCTGCCGACGATGATCGCCCGACCGCCCACGATCCGCGGCACCCCGAAGGCGGTGGCCAACCTGGCCGCGGTGCGCGCGCTGCCCGGCGTCACCGACGTCGCCATGATCTCCACCGGCGTGGCCGTCCGGGCCCAGACCTTCGGCCAGTGCATCGACGCCGTGCGCGCGCTGCAGGTCAGCTGGAACAAGGGCCCGGTCGACGGCGAGTCCGACGCCACGGTGCTGGCCAAGTTGCGCAAGGCCGAGCTGCCCCTGGTCGTGCCCAAGGTGCCGCTGCTGACCAAGACCGTGGAGGGCAATTACGTCTTCCACTTCCGCAGCAACAGCCCGCTCGAGACGGGCGCGGCCATCGCCAGTTACACCGCCGCCGGCATCGAGGTCTGGTCGCCGCTCAAGGTGCCGATCGTGCTGGTCTCCGACCTGGCGCAGCGGCACGGCGTACCGCAGAGCAAGATCAAGGTCCACGTCGTCACCGGCGGCGGCTCCTTCGGCCGGCACCTGTTCAGCGACGCCGCGCTCGAGGCCGTCGAGGCGTCCAAGGCCTTCGGCAAACCGGTCAAACTCATGTGGTCGCGCACCGACGACTTCCGGCAGGGCCGTACCCACCCGATGTCCACGTCGCGGGTGCGGGCCACCTGGCTGGCCGGCAACGTGCTCACCTACGAGCAGCGGCACACGAGCGTGGCCACCGACTTCTCGCACGGGCTGGGGGAGATGCTCAGCGCCTTCGCCGACCGCATCCCGATCGTGGGCAACTTCAGCATCGCCCAGGGCATCTGGGAGCTGACGCAGACCGTCTCCTACAACTACGGCGTCACCACCCAGATCCTCGACGAGGCCTACGAGATCACCGACTTCGCCACCGGCAGCATGCGCAACATCTACTCGCCGGACGCGCGGACGGCCCAGGAGCTCACGACCGACCAGTTGGCCGCGGTGGCGAAGAAGGACCCGTACGCGTTCCGCCGGGCCTTCATCAAGAACGCCCGCGGACGGGCCGTGCTCGACAAGGTGGCGCAGGCCGGGCAGTGGGGCCGCGCCATGCCGGCCGGCACCGCGCAGGGCATCGCCGTGCACAACGAGTACAAGGGCTGGTGCGCCTGCCTGGTGGAGATCGACACCCGGCCGGCGGTCGTGAACCGGCAGATCGAGGACGCCTACACCGGGCCCCGAGTGACCAAGGTGGTCTTCGCCGTGGACGTCGGGATGACGCTCAACCCGCGCGGCCTCGAGGCCCAGATCCAGGGCGGGATCATGGACGGCATCGCCCAGACCCTGACCTCCAGCCTGCACCTGACCAACGGGTACTTCCTCGAGGGCAGCTGGGACGACTACTTCTACACCCGCGAGTGGAACGTCCCGCCGGACATCCAGGTGATCATCATGCCGGACACCAGCACCAACCCCGGCGGGGCCGGCGAGTTCGGCGTCGCCGCGTCGATGGCCGCCACCGCCTGCGCCTACGCCCGGGCCACCGGCAAGATCCCGACCGAGTTCCCGATCAATCACGCCCAGTCGCCGGCGCACTTCACGCCGTTCCCCACGAGCCCGTCGACGCCGCAGAGCCCGACCGACGGCCTGAAGTACGCCTACTGACCCGCACACCCTCCAGGAGCCCCCGCGTGCCCACTCACACGTTCCGCCTCAACGGCCGGCAGGTCAGCGTCGACGTCGCCGACGACGTGCGCCTGCTCTGGGTGCTGCGCGACCTGCTCGGCATCAAGGGCCCCAAGTACGGCTGCGGCCTGGACGTCTGCAAGGCCTGCACCAGCCACATCAACGGCAAGGCCTTCAACCCGTGCTCGGTCCAGGTGAAGGACATCGCCGCCGGTGACGAGATCACCACCATCGAGGGCCTGCCGGCCACCACCGGCGGCGGCCCCGACGACCTGCACCCGATGCAGGAGGCCTGGCTGGACGTCGATGTGGCCCAGTGCGGGTACTGCCAGCCCGGCCAGATCATGGCCGCCGTGGCCAAGGTGCGCCAGGCCCGGGCGGAGGGTCACGAGATCGGCGACGCCGACATCGACGAGATCCGCAACATCTGCCGCTGCGGCACCTATCACCGCATCCGGGAGGCCATCGAGGCGGGCGCAGCCAAGATGTGAACCCCGCAACCGGCTGAGCGCCCACCGCCCTCGCGCAACGGCCGGAGCCCTCCGCGCGTCATAATCTCGGGAGACTCGTCGCAGTCGCCGAATCGGACGTAGGGGGCGAAAAGCGTGCCGGACAAGCCGGAGTCCGACTCCGACCTGCGCCGTCGCGCCGCGTGGCTGCTGGCGATGCTCGCCGTGGTGGCCGTGCTGTTCGTCGTGGTGCTCACGACCCTGCTCGACTCCTCCGGCGGCGGCAACGACAACGGGTCGGGCCCCGACGACACGCTCGTCACCGCCCCCAGCAGCGGCAGCTCCTCCGCGCCGGCGGACCGCTCGTCGACGGCGACCGACCCCGGCGCCACGTCCTCCTCGCCCCCGGGCGCGTCCAGCTCACCCGCCACCAAGACCTGCCCCACGGACCAGACCTGCGCGCTCGAAGGCGATTACGGCCAGGCGATCGCCGCGATCAACCACTACCGCGAGAGCAACGGGCAGAAGCGACTTCCCGGGACGGTGTCCAAGCAGGCCCAGGAGTGCGCGAAGAACAACGGCAGCGGGTGCAGCGGCGGTTGGGCCGAGAGCCAGGTCCCGTCGCTCGACGGCGACATGGCGGTCAAGAAGGTCGCCAAGCTCGGCAAGCTGCTCGACCCCGGTATGAAGTCCTTCGCCGTGGGCTGGGCCTACTCGCCACGCTCGAAGCAGTACTTCTTCGCCATCGTGCGCGTGGGGTGACCGGGGAGTCCTTCCCCTGTGGTCTCCGGGCGCGGCCGATAGGGTCGAGATCGTCCGTACCATCGTGACCGGCTGGAGGTCCCGTGTCCGTCTCCCTCACCAAGGGCGGCAATGTGTCGCTCACCAAGGCCGCGCCCGGCCTGAGTTCCGTCGTCGTCGGCCTCGGTTGGGACGCACGGACCACCGACGGCCAGGCCTTCGACCTCGACGCCAGCGCGATCGTCTGCAACGCCGACGGCAACGTGGTCAGCGACAAGCACTTCATCTTCTACAACAACCTGGCCTCGCCCGAGGGCGCGGTGCGCCACTCGGGCGACAACCTCACCGGTGAGGGCGGCGGCGACGACGAGCAGGTCACCGTCAACCTCGCCGGGCTGCCCCCCGAGGCCGCCCGCGTGGTGTTCCCGGTGTCGATCTACGACGCCGCCACCGCGGGCCAGACCTTCGGCCAGGTCCGCAACGCCTTCATCCGCGTCGTCAACTCCGCCGACAACGCCGAGCTGGCCCGCTACGACCTGTCCGAGGATGCCTCGACCGAGACCGCGATGGTGTTCGGCGAGCTGTACAAGAACGGCGACGAGTGGAAGTTCCGCGCCGTCGGCCAGGGGTACAGCGCCGGGTTGTCGGGCATCGCCCGCGACTTCGGCGTCACCGCCTGACCCGACGGCCCACCGGCCGGCGCGCCGCCCGCACCCGGAACGCGGGCGCGCCGCGGCTCGTTCCCCACAACGAATGATCGGCGCACGAGAGAGGACCACGCATGAGTGTCAGCCTGAACAAGGGCGGCAACGTCTCGCTGACCAAGGAGGCACCTGGCCTGCAGGCCGTGCTCGTCGGGCTGGGCTGGGACGCCCGGACGACGAGCGGGGCCGACTTCGACCTCGACGCCTCCGCGCTGATGGTCGGTCAGAACGGCAAGATCCTGTCCGATTCGCATTTCGTCTTCTTCAACAACCTCACCAGCCCCGACGGCTCGGTCGAGCACATGGGCGACAACCTCACCGGCGAGGGCGAGGGCGACGACGAGGAGATCAAGGTCAACCTGGTCGGCGTGCCGCAGGAGGCCGACAAGATCGTCGTCACCGTCTCCATCTACGACGCCGAGTCGCGCCAGCAGTCCTTCGGCCAGGTGCGCAACGCCTACATCCGGGTGGTCAACCAGGCCGACAACGCCGAGCTCACCCGCTACGACCTGTCCGAGGACGCGTCCACCGAGACCGCCATGATCTTCGGCGAGCTGTACCGCAACGGCGCCGACTGGAAGTTCCGGGCCGTCGGGCAGGGCTACAGCACGGGGCTCGCGGGCATCGCCCGCGACTTCGGCGTCAACGTCGGCTGACGCCGACCGACCGGTAACTAGGAGAAGCAACGGTGTTCCTGCGCACGTTCGGCGCGTCGATCGGCATCGCGGTCATCGGCCTGGTCCTGGGCTGGATCTACGGCGGTGGCACCGGCCTGGCGCTGACGGCGATCCTGGCCATCCTCGAGGTCTCGTTGTCCTTCGACAACGCGGTGGTCAACGCCACCGTGCTGGTGCGGATGAGCCCGTTCTGGCAGAAGATCTTCCTGACCGTCGGCGTGGCCATCGCGGTCTTCGGCATGCGGCTGGTCTTCCCGCTGCTGATCGTCTGCCTCAGCGCCCAGAAGACGCCGGTGGCCGCGATCCGCCTCGCGCTGGACAAAGGCGACCCGGACAAGGTCGGCACCTACGGCTACCTCTTACACCAGGCGCATCCGGCCATCGCGGCCTTCGGCGGGATGTTCCTGCTCATGCTCTTCCTCGACTTCGTGTTCGAGGAGCGCGAGCTCACCTGGCTGAGCTGGTTCGAGCGGCCGCTGCAGCGCATCGGCCGCCTGGACCAGCTGTCGGTGGTCATCGCCCTCGCGGTGCTGTCGATCTCGGCCTACACGCTGGGCAAGAGCGCCGACACGCACACGCACGACCGAACGTCGACGATCCTGATCTCCGGGGTGCTGGGGCTGGGCACCTATCTGCTCGTCAACGGCCTGGGCGAATTGTTCGACGTCGATGACGACGACGAGGGCGGTGCGGACGCCGCCGCCGAGGAGCGCGACGGCGAGGTCACGGTCAAGAAGGCCAAGGTCACGCACGTCGTCGGCAAGGCCGCCTTCTTCCTGTTCCTGTACCTCGAGGTCCTCGACGCCTCGTTCAGCTTCGACGGCGTCATCGGGGCGTTCGCCATCACTTCCGACCCGATCATCATCGCCATCGGCCTCGGCGTGGGCGCCATGTTCATCCGGTCCCTGACCGTGTTCCTGGTCCGCAAGGGCACGCTGAGCGAGTACGAGTACCTCGAGCACGGGGCGCTGTGGGCCATCGGCGCGCTGGCGGTCATCCTGCTGATCACGATCGAGTACGAGGTGCCTGAGGTCGTGACGGGCCTGATCGGTGTGGCCTTCATCGGGGCGGCCCTGCTGTCGTCGATCGTGCGCAACAAGAACAACGCCGACGAGCCGGGAAGCGACCGGGACCCGCATCCGGCCGCGGTCTGAGCCGGCGTCGGGATCTCGCGGACAGCCGAGGAGCAGCCATGGGCATCGACTACACGAAACGACCGGGGGCCGACCCGGCCCCGGCGCCCGCGCCGCCGGCCGCGCCTGCACCCGTGCCACCGGTCGCCGGCGGACCCGCCGCCGGCGGCCCGGTGTCGCTGTCCAAGGTGACACTGACCAAGTCGGCGCCCACCGTGTCGCTGAGCAAGCACGGCGGCGCCGGCAGCGTGCTGCGGGTGAACCTGAACTGGAACGCCCGGCCGCCCGCGCGCGGCATCTTCCGCAAGAACGCCACCCTCGACCTCGACCTCGGCTGCCTGTACGAGTTCGCCGACGGGAGCAAGGGCGTGGTCCAGGCCCTGGGCAACGCGTTCCGGGCCGGTGACAGCTCAGGGGCGGTGCTCGTCACCCTCGACGGCGACGACCGGTCCGGGGCGGTCTCGTCGGGTGAGAACCTCTCGGTCGACCTGTCCCAGGCCGCGCGCATCAAACGCATCCTCGTCTTCGCCCTCATCTACGAGGGCGCGGCCAACTGGGCCGACGCGCAGGGTGTCGCCACCCTGTTCCCGGTCAACGCCGCCCCGGTCGAGATCCGCCTCGACGAGCCGCGCGACGGCGCGCGCATCTGCGCCATCGCCATGCTCGAGAACAACAACGGCGAGATCGTCGTGCGCCGCGAGGTCAACTACATCGACGGCGCGCAGCGGGCCCTGGACGAGGCGTACCACTGGGGCATGCGCTGGACGAAGGGAAGAAAGTGATGAGCGCTCGCGCGAAGAACCAGGAAACACAGCCCGCGACGCAGGGGCGCGGCGCTCCGACGCCGGGCCCGAGCGCAGCGAGTGGCCCCAAGGAGGTGCGTGAGCCGTGACCGTCAACATGTCCAAGGGGCAGACCGTGTCGCTGCGCAAGGAGGGCGGCACGCTGCGCCAGGTGCGCATGGGTCTCGGATGGGACGCCGCGAAGCGCAAGGGTCTGTTCGGGCGGATGCGCACGCAGACCATCGACCTCGACGCGTCGGCGCTGCTGTTCGACGCCCGCGGGTCCCTCGTCGACCAGGTGTGGTTCCAGCAGCTGCGGAGCAAGGACGGCTCGGTGCAGCACACCGGCGACAACCTCACCGGCGACGGCGAGGGTGACGACGAGTCGATCAAGGTGGACCTCGGGCGGGTGCCCGACCAGGTGGCCACGCTCGTCTTCACCGTCAACTCCTTCACCGGCCAGGACTTCTCGCAGATCGAGAACGCGTTCGTGCGGCTGGTCGACGAGAGCGCGGGTGGCAACGGTGCCGAGATCGCCCGCTTCGACCTGTCCGGGTCCGGCACGCACACGGCGCAGATCATGGCCAAGGTGACGCGCGACGGCGGCGGCTGGGCCATGACGGCCATCGGCGCGCCCGCCACCGGGCGCACGTTCAAGGATCTGCTGCCGACGATCTCGGCGCACCTGTAGCAGGATTGACCTCGAGCACCGTCTGACGCACCGCAGCAAAGGGAGTACGCGACATGTCCGAACTCGACCTCGGATCGAACGCCCAGCCGGCTGCCGCCGCGCCCCAGCCGGCCGCGGCCGCCGCCCCCGGCGGCCTGGTGCTGGACCCGCCGAAGCCGGTGCCGCTGGTCAAGACCGAGGACGCCGAGGGCGCGCTGCCGGTCCCGGACCAGAAGAAGGCCGAACTGGCCCAGCGGGCCGCGGCGTTCGCCAACGAGCTCGCGCAGATGGACACGCGGGCGCCCGAGTTCAGCAAGAAGGTCGAGACCATCACGTCGATGGGCGACAAGGAGCTGCGAGCCTCCGCCCAGGTGTCCAACCGGATGCTCGACCGCCCGGCGGCCGCCATGAAGGCGGGCAAGGGCGGCGGCGGGGGCGATGCGCAGACCCGGGTCGCCGGCACGCTCAACGAGCTGCGCAACACCGTCACCGACCTCGACCCCAACCGCGCCGACCTCACGGGTGCGAAGAAGATCCTGAAGTGGATCCCCGGCGGTGACAAGATCCAGCGCTACTTCCAGAAGTACGAGTCGGCCCAGACCCAGCTCAACGCGATCATCAAGTCGCTCGAGTCGGGCCAGGACGACCTGCGCAAGGACAACGCGGCCATCGAGACCGAGAAGGCCAACATGTGGACGACCATGGGCAAGCTGAGCGAGTACAACGCGCTCGCCTCGGCCCTGGACACCGCGATCACCGAGAAGGTCGCCGAGCTCGAGGCGGCCGGCAACACCGAGGCCTCGAACACGCTGAAGTCCGACGCGCTGTTCGCCATCCGCCAGCGGCGGCAGGACATCATGACCCAGATGGCCGTCTCGGTGCAGGGGTACATGGCCCTCGACCTCGTCCGCAAGAACAACATCGAGCTGATCAAGGGCGTCGACCGCGCCCAGACCACCACCGTGTCAGCGCTGCGCACCGCGGTGATCGTGTCGCAGGCGCTGGCCCGGCAGAAGTTGGTGCTCGACCAGATCAGCGCGCTGAACACCACCACGTCGAACCTCATCGAGTCGACCTCGAACCAGCTGCGCGTCCAAGGGGCGGCGATCAACCAGCAGGCCGCGAGCAGCACGATCGACATCCAGAAGCTGCAGGCGGCGTTCGAGAACGTCTTCCAGACGATGGACGCCATCGACAGCTTCCGTTCCCAGGCCGTCGACTCGATGGCCCAGACGGTGACCGCGCTCGAGGGCCAGATCGAGCGGGCCAAGCCGTACCTCGAGCGCACCCGGCGCGGTGAGGGCAACACCGCCGAGCTGCCCGGCAGCTCGACGAACGCCCTGCCGCCGGGCGTCTGAGCCCGGGCCGCACCGCCTTGGCCCTCTTCCGGCGCGGCACCGACGACGCGCCGCCCGCCGCCGAGCCGACGGGCGGAGGTCTCGGCGACCTCGACGGCCGCGACCCCGACGACAGCCCGGCCAAGCTGCGGGTGCGCCTGTGGCAGCTCGTGCAGTTCGTGAACAAGAACGCGGGCAAGCTGCCGGTCGAGGCCGTGGTCACCGCGCGCGAGATCACCGACTCCATCCGCGAGGTGATCGACACCGGCGACGACCGCGAGCTCGACATCTACGCGGTGGTGTCGATCAACGGCATCGTCGGCGACTACCTGCCCACGACGCTGCGGGCCTACCTCAACCTGGACCCGTCGCTGACCGACCGGCCGGGCCCGTCCGGACGCACCCCCCGTTCGGCGCTGCGCGACCAGCTGGACTCGATGGCCGGCGCGGCCGGCGACCTGCTGGCGGCCGCCCAGTCGCACGACGTCGACGCGCTGTTCACACAGGGCAACTTCCTGCGCACGAAGTTCACCCGCTCCGACCTCGACCTGTAGGGCACGCGGGCCCAGCACTAAGGTCGGAACCGAGATGGCGGAGCTGAAGCGCGGGGCGAACGTCGCCCTCACCCGGGAGGTCCCGAACCTGTCCGGGGTGGTGCTCGGCATGCACTGGAACGCGGGTGCGGAGCGGGCGCTGTCGGACAACCTGACCTTCGCGGCCGTCCTCTGCGGCGCCGACGGCCGGGTGCGCGACGAGCGCGACTTCGTCTTCTTCAACCAGCTCAGCTCGCCGGAGGAGTCGGTCACCGAGCGGGACGAGGCGCTCGGCGACGACGCCGAGCAGATCGAGGTCGACCTCGGCTCGGTGCCGCCCGAGATCGAGCGCATCGTGGCCGTGCTCTACGTCAATGAGGGGCCGGCGCAACGGCGCACCCTGGGCCAGCTGCGCTCGTGCGCGATCCGGGTGCTCAACCGCGAGGGCAACGCCGAGCTGATCCGTTCCGAGGACCTCGCGCCGCTGTTCGACGCGGAGACGGCGGTGACCCTCGGCGAGCTGTACCGCCACGACGGCGGGTGGAAGTTCAAGGTGCTGGGCCAGGGCTACGCGAAGGGCGTGGCCGGCATCGCGTCGGACTACGGGATCGCGCTGTGACGGGAGCCGGGGCGCGATGACCGCCGACCCCGCCCGTGCCCCGGCGCGCACCGACCTGCCGTTCCTGCGCCACCGCACGCGCCCGCGCCCGGCCCCGTCTGCCCCGGCCGCCTCGACGGCCTCGTCCGCCCCCGTCGACCAGCGCACCGACGCGCAGATCCGCGCGGCCATCGCCGACTTCGTCAACGGCCGGGCCAAGCACCCGAACCGGACGCCGGCGGCCGCCGGCAGGCAGCAGCCGATCTCCTTCGACCGGCCGGGCCGCTCGCACGGCGTGCCGCCGGTGACGCGCAGCCGCCCGGCTGCGCCGGCCGCACCCGCTGCGTCCGCAGGTACGCCCCCGGCGGCGCCGGTCGCGTCGACCCGCGGATCGGGGTTGTCCTTCGAGCGGTCCGGCCGCGCGCCGGCCGTGGCCGCGCCGTCCGGCGGCGGCTCGCTCGATCTGGACGCTCCGGCCACCCGCCCGGCCCCGGCGGCGGCGTCCGGCGGCGGCGCGCTCGACCTGTCCGGCGCACCGGCGCCGGCAGCTCGGCGGCCGGTCCGACCACAGCGGCGGCTGCCGGCCGGCGCCCGGGTGCGGGCCGGGCAGCAGCAGTTGCTCACCGTCAACGACCCCACCGTGCTGCTCGGCCCGCTGCAGTCGGGCATCGGGCAGCTCGGGATCGAGGCCGCCTGCGGGCCCGCCGTCGGCGACCTGCGCCTGGGGGCGGCCTACCAGCTGCGGTCCGGCCCGACGTCGGTCGTGCAGCTCGCCAGCAACGGCAACCGCTTCGCGCCGTCATCGCGCCGCCCGGTGATCGTCGCCGCCCGCGACGAGTACGACCACCTGCGGGTGGACCTGCGCCAGGTGACCGACCTGCAGCGAATGGCCGTCTACGCCTTTTCCGAGTCACGGACCGAGCTGACGTGGGGCGGCACCCTCGTGGTCACCACCTACGGCGGGGCGCGCATCGAGCTCCCGCTGGAGGCGTTGTACCCGGGCCGGATCGCCATGCTGATCTCGCTGTACAACGTCGACGGCCGGCTGGTCGTGCGCGCCGAGATGGAGACGATCGCCGGCGACGTACGCGAGGCCGCCCGCGCCTACGGCTACGACCGCATCACCTGGCGCGACGACCGCACGCCCGTCGACTGAATTTGGCACCTGTCCCCTGTTGTGGCTGTGATCTGAGCTCGTTTTACGACCACAACAGGGGACAAGTGGCGTCTGGGTCGGGTCAGGACCCGGGGACGAGGTGGTGCTCGACGCGGGGCGTGGCGGCGGGCGCGGTCCGCTGGGTGGCGCCGGTGGGCAGGACCGGGCCGGCGGGGATCGAGTACGCGCCGGTGACCGGCAGGGTCATCGAGCTGGCCGTCGGGTCGATCGTCAGCGTGGCGCCCGTCGGGTCGGGCGAGGTGTTCTCCTCATCGCTCTGGGTGACGACGAGCCCGAGCTGGTGGCCGGCCGGGATCACGAAGTTGGTCGTGTCGATCGGCACGGTGATCGAGTACCACTTGCCGGGCACGAGCGGGGTCTGCCGCTTGAGCGTGGCGTGGTGCGCGGCGTCGAGCCAGCCGCGGGTGAGCACGTCGACGCGGGAGGTGATGTAGTCCTGCGCGGTGTCGAAGTAGCAGGCGTCGTCGACCGCTGTCGACTCACCCCAGCACGACTGCGTGGACAGGTTGTGAATGCCTTCCTTGGCCGATTCGTAGTCGACCCGCTTCTGCTTGCCGTAGTCGACCAGCTTCGCGGTGATCTCGGTGTCGGGCTTGTCGGACCTGACCCGCAGGGTGACCGACGGCGAACCCGCCACGGACAGGCTCTGGGGCAGGGCGCCGCTGAGGAAGACGGCCCGGCCGGCCTTGTCCGTGGTCGGCATCGACGTGGCGTCGGCCTCGCCCAGGCCGGGGGCGTCGGTGAAGGTGCGCGGTGCGGACCCGCCCAGCGGCGCGAGCGGGACCGCGACGTCGCGGGTGCCTTCGGCCGGCCATTGCGACTGGGTGACCCACCGGCCCGAGGCCCGCTCGATGGAGGCCTGCGGCTGGTTCATGATCCCGTTGTGCAGGCCCTGCAGCCAATAGTCGAACCACGCGTGCAGGGTGTGCACCCACGCCGAGCGGCGGTAGTCGAACGGGTCGACGTGCCCGTCCTGGCTCAGCCAGATCTTGCGGGGCACGTTGTTCGCGGCCAGGCGCTGCCACCACTCACCGAACTGGTTGGTGGTCACGTTGAGGTCGTTGATGCCGTGGACCACGAACACGCTGGCGTGCACCTGGTCGGCGTGCAGCCGGTAGTTGCGCTCGGCCCAGAAGCCGTTGTCGTTGCCGGTGCTGTCGTCGCTGGCCGCCTGGTCGGCGGCGATCTCGCCGTCGCACACGCCGGCCGGGCGGCCGCCGACGTAGTTGGCGAGGAAGTCGACGTAGCCGGGTGAGCGCAGGACGCCACCGAAGCGGGTGTAGTCGTACCAGCTGGAGATGCCGGAGAGCGGGACGATCGTCTTCAGCCCGGCGACCCCGGTGGCGGCGACGCCGTTGGCGATCGAGCCGTCCCACGACTTGCCGATCATGCCGACCTTGCCGTTGGTCCAGTCGGCGGTGACCGGCTTCCCGTTCGGGTCGATCGGCCTGGCCGCGCCCGTTCATCCAGTCGATCACGGCCTTGACGCCGCGCACCTCGCTCATGCCCCCTACGTCGCCGCAACCGGTGGAGCGCGACGTGCCGGCGAGGTCGACCTGGGCCATCGCGTAGCCGCGCGGCACGAAGTAGTTGTCGTAGAACAGCGGCATCTTGGCGATCGTGCCGTCGGAGTCGTAGGTCTTCGTCTCGTTCTCGTTGCCGCGACCGCAGCACTGGTAGTAGGGCGACGCGTCCATGATCACCGGCACCTTGACCCCCGCGGGCGTGGCCGGGCGGATCAGGTCGACGGCGATCCGGTCGCGCTTGCCGTCGTGGTCGCTGTCGAACGGGGCCCGCACGAAGACCGACTCGTGGATCGCGTCCGCGTAGGAGTAGGTGGCGACCGTCTGGTCACCGCGGGCGTACGGCAGGCCGGCGGCGGTGGCCGAGGCGGAGCCCGCGGCGGCGAGGATGGCCAGCACGAGTGAAAGTACGGCGACGAACGAACCCACGAGACGACGGCGCATGAAGCCCCCCAACAGCGACCATTCGGACTTCGGGGACGCTACACCCGGGCGGCGACAGATCGCCCCCTCGGCCGCAACGCCGGCGAATGTCACCGAGGGGCGGCCGAGGGGTGGCCGGGCCCGGTCAGGCGCGGGTCACATGCGCCGCGGCCGGGTCGACGAGCTTCTTCACCGTCTTCGCGTCGTGGTACTCGCCGATCGCCCGCATCTCCCACACCGGCGACTGGGGCAGCTCGCGGCGCAGCATCGCCATGACGACGCCGCTGGAGGGCTGGGCGTCGCTCAGGTCGAAGCGGACGAGCTCGGCGCCGCTGGCGTCGTCGACCAGCCGGCAGAAGGCGTTGGCCACCTCGGTGAACTTCTGCCCGCGGAAGGAGGTGATGGTGAAGACGAGCGCAGCCACGTGCGGCGGCAGGTGCGCCAGGTCGACGTGGATCTGCTCGTCGTCGCCGTCCCCACGGCCGGTGAGGTTGTCGCCGCTGTGCCGCAGCGCGCCGCCGAACTCGCTCAAATGCGTGAACCAGACGATGTCGATCTTGCGGCCGTTCGCGTCGAAGGCGATGGCCGAGGCGTCAAGGTCGATGCTGCGCCGACCGCGGGCCGGGTCCCACCCGAGCCCCATCGTGACGCGGGCCAGCGGCGGCGCCCCGGTCTTGACCAGGCTGACCTTCGCGCCCTTGGTCAGGTTGACCCGACCCTTGTCGAGATTGACCGGGGCCGGGCCGGCCGCTGCGCCCGGTGCTGCCGAAGTGGGAGCCGGCGGCGCCGTCGGCGTCGGCGTCGGCGTCGCCGCTGGGACGCCGAAAGCGGAGGGCGCCGGGAACGGCGGCGGAACGGTGCCCGGCGGCGGGGGCGGCGGGACGGTGCCCGGCGGCGGGGGCGGCGGGACGGTGCCCGGCGGCGGGGGCGGCGGGACGGCGCCGGCCGGGGGCGGTGGGGGCACCGTGCCCGCAACGGGCGGGGGCGGCGCGGCGACGGTGTCGTCTCCGACCGAGATGCCGTAATCGCCGGCGAGACCGGCCAGCCCGCTCGCGTAACCCTGCCCGACGGCGCGGAACTTCCACTGCCCGTTGCGCCGGTACAGCTCGCCGCAGACCATCGCGGTCTCCTGAGCCGCGTCGATCGCGAACTCGGCCAGCGCGGAACCCGCACCGGAGTCGCTGAGCACGAGACGCAGTCCGGGCGCCTGGCCGAAGGTGCCGCCGTCGGCGGACGCGGCGAGCACCACGCGGTCGATGTCGGCGGGCAGCGCGGCGAGGTCGACCTCGACGGTGTCGACGGTGCCGGCCTTGCCCGTGTGCCGTACGGCGCCGCTCGGGTGCTGCGGCTGGTTGTAGAACACGAAGTCGACGTCGGAGGCGACCTTGCCGTTCTCGCGCAGCAGCAGCGCCGAGCCGTCGATGTCGGGCACGCCCGGACCGGCCGTCCACGACAGCGCGGCGCGGACCGCGGCCGCGCCGACCGGCACGTTGGCGCCTTTGCTGATCGTCGTCATCGTGCTGTCTCCAGTCAGAACGGGCTGTCGAGGTCGAGCGGGTCGGCGCCGGCCGCCGCCGCGGGTGGGGTCGCGGGTTGTGGCGGGGAGGGCTGCGCCGGTGCGGCGGGCCGCGGGGGTGGCGCGGGTTGCGGTGGTGGCGCGGTGACGGCCGGGGCCGGCGCGGGCGGGGGAGCGGCGGGCTGCGGGGCCGGCGGCCCGCCGCCGGACCGGCCCACGTCGATGCCGAAGTCGACGGCCAGCCCCCGCAGGCCGCTGGAATACCCCTGCCCGATCGCGCGGAAGCGCCAGCCGGCGTCGCGCCGGTAGATCTCGGCGCTGACGAAGGCGGTCTCGGTGTCGGCCCGCATGGGAAAGGTGGCGAGCACCTGGCCGTCGCCCACGTCGGCGAGCTCGATGGCCAGCTCCGGCACCTGCCCGAACGTGCCGCCGTCGGCCGAGGCCGCGAGCACGATTCGCCGGCAGGTCGCGGGCACGAGGGTGAGGTCGACGTCGATGGCGTCGGCGGCCCGAGGCGGCGCCGCGTTCTTGCCCACCATGCGCACTGCGCCACTGGCGTGCTCCGGCTGGTTGTAGAAGACGAAGTCGGCGTCGGAGGCGACCTGGCCGCTGTCCTGGAGCAACAGCGCCGACGCGTCGACGTCGGGCACCCCGGGCCCGCTCGTCCAGCGCAGCGTGGCCCGGACGGCCGGCACCGGGATCGGCAGGTTGGCTCCCATCGCCATGGTCGTCATGGACCCCATCGTGTCGCATCGGGCCATCCGGCGCGCGCAGCCCGGGCGATCCACAGGAAACCGGTCGACAGCTGGCGGACAGCTGGCGGACATGTGCGCGTGGGACCATCCGCCGATGCGACATTTCGCCTTCCTGAGCGCTGCGGACACCGATCGGTTGTTCGTCTGCGCGCCCCAGGAGTTCGGCGTCGACGACGACCCCGAGCAGCTGGGCATCTCGCTGGGCGCGACGCTGTACTGCCCGGCCACCCGACCCCGGCTGGCCGGCGACATCCGGCGCCGCGCCGCGCAGGGTGTGGTCAGCATGGTCGTCTGCCTCGAGGACTCGGTGGCCGACCACGACCTGCACGGGGCCGAACGCAACGCCGTGGCCCAACTGCGCGAGCTCGGCGGCCGTGCCGACGCCTCGTTGCCGCTGGTGTTCGTGCGGGTGCGCACCGTTGCGCAGATCCCGATGCTCGTCGAGCAGCTGGGCGAGCACGCCCACGTCCTCACCGGCTTCGTCGTGCCGAAGTTCGGCGAGCACAACGGCTCGGCCTTCCTGGAGGCGGTGGTGTCGGCCAGCGCGGCCATCGGTCGGCGGCTGCTGATGATGCCGGTGCTCGAGTCGCCGGAGATGGGCTACGTGGAGACGCGGGCGGCCGCGCTGCTGGCCACCCGAGCCCTGCTGGACAAGTACCGCGAGTACGTGCCGGCGGTGCGGGTGGGCGCGACCGACCTCTCCGGCGCCTACGGCCTGCGTCGAGGCCGCGACTTCACCGTGTGGGACCTGCGCGTGGTCGCCGACGTGCTGTGCACCGTGGTCAACGTGTTCGGCCGGGCCGAACCGGGCGGCTACGTCGTCACCGGACCGGTCTGGGAGTACTTCACCGCCACCGAGCGGATGTTCAAGCCGATGCTGCGCGAATCGCCGTTCGTCGCGCACGAGGAACGCGCGTTGCGCACGAAGTTGATCGCCGCCGACCTCGACGGGCTGATCCGGGAGGTGATGCTCGACCGGGCCAACGGGCTGTTCGGCAAAACCGTGATCCACCCGGTGCACGTGGCCGCGGTGCACGCGTTGTCGGTGGTGACCAGCGAGGAGTACGCCGACGCGCAGGACGTGCTGGCCACACAGGGTCGCGGCGGCGCGGCGGCGTCGAGCTTCGGCAACAAGATGAACGAGAGCAAGCCGCACACGGCGTGGGCGCACCGCACCCTGCGCCGCGCGCGGGCCTTCGGGGTCGCCCGCGAGGGCGTGTCGTTCGTCGACCTGCTCGGGGCCGGGCTGCCCGCATGAGCCACGCCCGCTCCGCGCGCCCCGATGGCGCCCGCTCGTGGGTCGCCGACGAGTTCGGGGTCGAGCTCACCGGCGACGCGCGACTGCCGGAGCTGGTCGAGCTCGCGCTGCGGCACAACCCGCGCCGGGCGCACCTGCTGGTGTCGCGGGTCCTCGGCAAGCACGTACCCGCCGACCCCGAGGTGGTGCTCGGCCACGGCCGCGAGCTCGGCGCGCGGGTGGCGGGCGTGCTCGGCGGCGGCGAAGCCGTCGTGCTCGGTTTCGCCGAGACGGCCACCGGACTGGGGCACTGCGTGGCCGAGCGGCTGGGCGCCCGGTACCTGCACTCGACCCGCCGGGCCGTGCCGACGGCCACGCCGCACGCGGCGTTCGAGGAGGAGCACAGCCACGCCACGAGCCACCGCCTGCTGCCGGAGGACCCGGCCCTGCTGCGCGGCGGCGGGGCGCTGGTCCTCGTCGACGACGAGCTGTCCACCGGGCGCACCGCGCTGAACACCATCGCCGCCCTGCACGCCGTCGCGCCGCACGAGCGTTACGTGCTCGCGGCGCTGGTCGACCTGCGTGCGCCGATCGATCGCGCCCGCGTGCGCCGGACCGCCGAGCGGCTCGGCGTGCGCATCGACGTCGTGGCCCTGGCGGCCGGGGCGGTGCAGCTGCCCGCCGACCTGACCGCCCGGACGGCAGCGGTCACCGCCGGCGAGGTGGCATCGCCGCCGGCCGCGCCGCGCGCCGACGTGGTGCGAGTCGAGGGCGCCTGGCCGGTCGGGGTGCGCGAGGGTGGGCGGCACGGGTTCGGCCCGGCCGACGTCGACGCGGCCCGCGCGGCCGCGGCGACCACGGCCGACAAGGTGCGCGGTGATCTCGTCGGCGAGCGCGTGCTCGTGCTGGGGACCGAGGAACTGATGTACGCGCCGCTGCTGGTGGCTCAGGCGCTCGCCGCGCACGGCCCGCAGGTGCGGGTGTCGTCGACCACCCGCTCGCCGGTCCACGTGCGGGACGAGCCCGGCTACCCGGTCCGCACCGCCGTGCGGTTCACCAGCCACGACGACCCGCAGGACGGGCCGGGCCCGCGTTTCGCCTACAACGTCGACGCCGGGTTCTCCGACATCGTGGTCGTCGTCGACACCGGGGCCGACACCCCCGAGCTGGCCACCGGCCTGGTGGAGACGCTGCGCGGGGTGTGCCGGCGCGTGCACGTCCTCGTCCTCCCGTGTCACCGGCCGCTGCCCGGGGCGCTGCAGGGTCCGCACTTCGGCAGCTACGCCCCGGCCGACGTGACGTGGCTGCTCACCGACCTGTCCGACTCCGCGCTGGAGGCGCCGACCGAGGAGCGCGAGGAGGCCATCCAGTCCGGCGGCGCGCACTACGCCGAGTCGCTGCCGGTGGAGTACCAGCCCGACGCGGAGTACCGCGCGCTGTTCGACGCCGCCCTGCAGGATTCGGCGGTGCGCATCGCGCACGCGGTCGGGCTGGTCACCGAGCTGGTGCTGGCCGAGCGCGGACCCCGCCCGGTCCTCGCGTCGCTGGCCCGCGCCGGCACGCCGGTCGGGGTGCTCATGCGGCGCTGGGCCGCCGCCGCGCACGGGCTCGACCTGCCGCACCGCGCCGTGAGCATCGTGCGCGGGCGCGGCATCGACACGGTGGCGCTGCGCTGGCTGGCCGCGCACCACGACCCGGCCGACGTCGTGTTCATCGACGGGTGGACGGGCAAGGGGGCGATCACCCGCGAGTTGGCGGCGGCCGTGGAGCAGGCCAATGCGACGCTCGGGACGGCCTTCTGCGCCTCGCTCGCGGTGCTGGCCGACCCCGGCTCGTGCGTGGAAACCTTCGGCACCCGCGACGACTTCCTGGTGCCCTCGGCGTGCCTGAACTCCACCGTCTCGGGACTGGTCTCGCGCACCGTGCTCAACACCCGCGTCCTCGCGCCGGGGCAGTTCCACGGCGCGAAGTTCTACCGCGAGCTCGCCGGGGCCGACGTCTCGCGCCGCTTCGTCGACGCCGTGTCGGCCCGCTTCGCCGAGGTCGCCGACGCCGTCGCGCGTGACTGGCCGGTGGCGCAGGCGGCCGACCGCCGGCCCACGTGGGCCGGCTGGGCCGACGTCGAGGCCCTCAGCGAGCGCTACGGCATCGGCGACGTGACGCTGGTGAAACCGGGCGTGGGGGAGACCACCCGGGTGCTGCTGCGCCGCGTGCCTTGGGCGGTGCTCATCCGACCCGGGGCGCAGGACGACCTGCGACACGTTCTCCTGCTCGCACAGCGCCGCGGGGTCCCCGTGCACGAGGTGCCCGGCCTGACCTACAGCTGCGTGGGCCTGATCCATCCACGCTTCACCCGCGGCGCCACCGGCAGCGACGGGACGGCCGCCCGGTGAGCCGCGCGCTGCTGGCCAGCGATCTCGACCGCACGCTGATCTACTCGCGCACGGCCGCGGGGCCGGGGACGACCGACCTGGTGGCCGTGGAGCGTTACCAGGGCGCGGACGCCTCGTGGATGACGGCCGCGGCCGCCACCGCCTTCGCCGGCCTGCACGACGTGGCCACGGTCGTGCCCGTCACCACCCGCACGCCGGAGCAGTGGCGCCGGATCCGGCTGCCCGGCCCCCCGCCGCGTCATGCGATCACCGCCAACGGCGGCGTGCTGCTGGTCGACGACGTGATCGACGAGGGCTGGAGCGCGACGGTGCGCGCGCGGCTGGACACGGTGGCCCCGCTGCGCGAGGTGTGGCGCCATGCCGGTGCCGTGTGCCGGCCCGAATGGACCCGGGCGCTGCGCAACGCCGAGGGCCTGTTCTGCTACGCGGTGCTCGAGCGTGACCGGATGCCCGAGGGTGTGCTGGCCGAGGCGGCGGCGTGGGCCGACGGGCGCGGGTGGCAGCTGTCGCTGCAGGGCCGCAAGCTCTACTGGGTGCCCCGTCCGCTGACCAAGTGCGCGGCGGTGGCCGAGGTCGCGGCGCGGGTCGGGGCCGGCCGGGTGCTGGCCGCCGGCGACTCGCTGCTCGACGCCGACCTGCTCGAGGCGGCCGACGCGGGCCTGGCCGCCCGGCACGGCGAACTCGTCGCCAGCGGGTGGCGCGCGCCGCACGTCGGCGTCACCGAGGCGACGGGCGCGCTGGCGGGTCAGGAGATCGTCCAGTGGTTCACGTCGGCCGCTTGAGCGCCGGCGGCGCGACGCTCGCTGCTACTTGTGGCTGCGCCGGCGACGCGCGATCAGGATGATCACCGCGGCCACGGCCACCGGACCCACGACCGGCGCCAGCCGTTTGACCACGGCGGGGCCGGCCGACTGCAACAGGTCGATCGGCTCGGCCTCGCGCTGGGGGCGGGACGTCGCGCTGGCATGCCCGTTCACGGAAGGCTCCTCGCCGGGTTCGGGGGCGCTGGGGACGCCCGTGGGCGCTGCGAAGGAAGGGGTGGAGCCGCCGGACACCGCGGCGGCGCTGGTCTCCGGTACGGCGGCGGTCGGGTCATCAGCCGGCTGCGGTGCCGATCCGCTGATCGGGGCGTCGAGCTGCGGGCCGTCGATCGGCGCCCGGGTGGGCTTCGGGCGTGCGGCCTGCTTCGCGGCGGCCCTGGCCGTCACTCTCTTCGCCGGCGCGTTCTTCGCCGCGGCCTTCTTGGCCGCGCTCTTGGCCGCCTTCTTCGCCGCCGCGCTCCTGGCCGGCGCCTCCTGCGAAGAGGCCGCTGCCGCGGCCGATCCCGACGCGGATTCCGAAGCCGCCGGCGACTGCGACGGCGCGGCCTGCGGGCCGGTGAGCGTGGTGGCCAGGCAGTCGGCGAACTGGCCGATCAGCTTGTTGCCGACGTCGACCATCACCCCGCGACCGAACTGGGCCGGCTTGCCGGTGATGTCGAGGTCGGTGAGCACCTTGACGGTGGTCGAGGCGTCGCCGGCCGCGACGAGGGTGGCCGTGACCTTGGCCGACGCGGTGCCGTTGCCGCGCGCGTCGCGGCCACGGGCGTCGATGACCGCCCGGTGCGCCGTCGCGTCCTTCTCGACGAAACTGGCCTTGCCCTTGTAGGTGAGGTTGATCGGCCCGAGCTTGACCTTCACGTTGCCGGTGAAGTCATCGCCGTCGACCGACTCGATGGTCGCGCCGGGCATGCACGGGCCGATGCGCTCGATGTCGAGCAGGATCGCCCAGGCGTCCTCGATGCCGACCGGGACGCTGAAGGAGTGCTCGAGTTGCACTGATCCGTCTCCTCACACTGCCGAACGGGACCTGGACTCACCCTAGCCGCGGCCCGGCCGCGGTTCGCAACGGGCGAAGGGTCAGTTGAATCCGCGCTGGTCCTGCTTCAGTGCCGTGTCGACGCTGACCGCCGCGGCGACCACGAGGGGCAGCAACGGGCCCTGCAACCTGGTGTGCATCTGCACCACGTAGTTGTCGGCGCTGGTGAACATCGTCTTCGCCAGCCCCTCCCAAGTCTTGGTGATCCGGGCGACCTCGGTGTCGGTGTGGTCGCGGATGCTGAAGTTCCAGGCCCGCCAGTTCTCGGCGTTGATGGTGCCGAGCTGCTGGCCGCCGGACTCCAGGCCGAAGCGGATCTTGCCGAACACGTTCTGCTGCACGATCTGGCCGATCTCGGCGCCCTGCGGGTCCTGCACGATGATGCGCGACTTCATCACCTTGGCCGGGCGGGTGAGCGTCAGCTGCGGCACCCCGAACATGTCGACGACCTGCAGCTTGTGCGTCATGTACTGGTCGAGCGAGGTGAGCAGGCGCGCTGCCTTCTTCAGGTTGCTCTGGCCGACCTCGCGCACGGCGCCGATCTGCCGGGTGTTCTGGTCGTAGATGGCGTACTCGTTGTTGATCTCGATCAGCTTGGCCTTCTGGTTCACCACCAGCACGGGCTCGTCGAAGATCGACCCGCCGCCCTCCCAACCGGCCAGGCCCCCCTTGCCGGCGCGCTCCATGTCGCGGGCGACCTTCTGCGGGTCACGCTGGACGGTGGGGACGTGGCTGCCGCCCACCGGCGGGTCCACCGCCTGGCGGCCGTGGGAGGACACATGCTCGGTCCACGCGGTGCCGTCGAAGTACCGGGCCTCGTGCCGACCGAAGGGGTCGGCGTACCAGCCGGAAGCCGCGCCGCCGCCAGGAGTCTGCGTCATGCGGGCATCCTAGGGGCGCCGGGTGGGTATCGGCGCGGCGTGCGCGGGCGGGTCAGCCGTCGAGACGGCGGATGCCGGCGAGGTGCCGTTTGGCCAGTTCCGGGTAGTAGACCGGGTTCATCTTCACCCAGAACTCGGCCTGGGTGCCGGCGATCTCCTTCTTGACCTGCGCGGGGACGCCGGCCGCGAGCACGCCGGGCGGGATCTGCACGCCCGGCTGCACCAGCGACATCGCGGCGATCATCGAGCGCGTGCCGATCCGGGCACCGTCGAGGACGACGCAGCCGTTGCCGACCAGGGCCTCCTCCTCGATGACCGCGCCGTGGATCATGCACTGGTGCGCGACGGTGGCGCGCGGGCCGATCTCGGTGGTCACCTCCGGCGTGGTGTGCACGACGCTGTTGTCCTGCACGTTCGCGCGCTCGCGCACCACGATGGGCCCGTCGTCACCACGCAGCACCGCGCCGTACCAGATCGAGGCGCCGGCCTCGATCGTGACGTCGCCGATGATCGTGGCCGTGGCGGCGACGAACGCGTCGTCGGCGATGGTCGGGCGCTTGCCCTCGTACTCGAACAGGTTCATGGCGCTCCTCGAGGCTGGGTGGTCGGATATTTCTACACCGATGAACATCGATGCGGTTCCATGACAGGTGTCATAGAGTGTCAGCTATGACAGCTGTCATAAGATCGGATCCCGAAACCCGCTTCCCGTGGACGATCGGGCCCGTCCGACCTGAGGACGCGCCGGGTCTCCACGACCTGTTCGGGCGCTGCTCGCCCGAGACGATCGCGCTGCGGTTCTTCGGACCGCGGTCGGCGTTTCCGCCGAGCTACGTGCGTGACGTCCTCGCCGGGCGGCCCGAAGAGCACGACGCGGTGGTCGCCCGAAACGGGTCGACGAGCGCGATCGTCGGCTTGGCCAGCCTCGGTGCGGGGTCCGCGGCCGGCCCGGACGTCCCCGAGCTCGGCGTTCTGGTGGCCGACGCGTGGCAGCGGCACGGTATCGGGACGCGTCTGGTCGACCTGCTCGCCCAGCGCGCCCACGCCCGCGGGGTCGAACGATTGCTGGTCAGCGTGCTGCCCGGCCGGTCCGGCGTACTCACGGCACTGGGCGGCTTCCAGCTGGACCGGACGTGGCGCACGCGGGACGCCGTAACCGCCGTCTACCGTCTCGGATAGAGGGGGACGCATGCCTGCCAAGCGGTACGGGCCGCGCGAGCGAATGGTGTTGAGCGCGGCGCAGTTGATCCGCCGTGACGGGGTCGCGGCGACCGGCCTGCGCGATGTCGTCGCGCACGCGAACGCGCCGAGGGGATCGCTGCAGCACTACTTCCCCGGCGGCAAGGAGCAACTCGTCGCCGAAGCGATCGCGTGGGGCGGCCGCTACGCCGCGCAGCGCGTCGAACGGTTCATGGCGGGATTGCGGAAGCCGACGCCGAGCAAGCTGTTCGCGGCCATGATCCAGCAGTGGGCCGACGACTACGAGGCGAACGGCTTCGCCGCCGGCTGCCCGATCGCGGCGGCGACCGTGGACTGCGCGGACACGGTCGAAACCACGCGCACGGCCGCGGCGTGCGCCTTCCAGGACTGGCGCGCACCGATTGCCGCTGCGCTCACCGGCATGGGGGTTCCGGCGCGCCGGGCGTCGCCGCTGGCCGTCCTCATGATCAGCACGCTGGAAGGTGCCGTGCTGATGGCACGCGCCGAACAGGACATCGCGCCGCTCCGCACCGCCGCGCGTGAACTCGGTCCCCTGCTCGACGCCGCGGCTGTTCGGGGGTTGTCGGTACCGCCCGCCACCACCAAGATGTCGAAATCGACCCGTCCCGCTCGGCGGCACGACGACTGAGGAGGCGCCATGACAGGGGTTCGGGTGCTCGTGGGCACGCGCAAGGGCGCGTTCGTGCTCACCTCCAACGAGGACCGCGCGGACTGGCAGGTGGACGGACCGCACTTCCCGGGGTGGGAGGTCTACCACGTCGCCGGCTCTCCGGCCGATCCTGATCGGATCTGGGCGGCACCGTCCGGGGGCTGGTTCGGGCAGGTGATCCAGCGCTCGGAGGACGGCGGGCGCAGCTGGGACCCGGTCGGCAACGAGTTCAGCTACGCGAGCCCGGCCGGCGAGCATCAGTGGTACGACGGCACGCTGCGCCCGTGGGAGTTCGCGCGCGTGTGGCATCTCGAACCGTCCCCGACCGACCGCGATGCGGTGTGGGCGGGCATCCAGGATGCGGCACTGTTCAAGACCACCGATGGCGGCGACAGCTGGCAGGAACTGCCGGCGCTGCGCGAGCACCCGTCCGGGCCGAAGTGGCAGCCGGGCGCGGGCGGCATGTGCCTGCACACGATCGTTCTCGACCCCCACGACGAGAACCGCATGACCGTCGCGATCTCGGCCGCCGGCGTGTTCCGCACGGACGACGGCGGCGGGTCGTGGCGGCCCATCAACCAGGGTCTGCTCTCTGACGGCATCCCGTCGCCCGCCGCCGAGGTCGGCCACTGCGTGCACAACCTCGCGATGCACCCGGACCGTCCGGACACGCTGTACATGCAGAAGCACTGGGACGTGATGCGCAGCGACGACGGCGGAGAGCACTGGCACGAGATCAGCGGCAACCTGCCCACCGATTTCGGCTTCCCGATCACCGTCCATGCCCACGAGCCCGAGACGGTGTATGTCGTGCCGATCACGAGCGACTCGCATCATTTCCCGCCGGAGGGCAAGCTGCGCGTCTACCGCAGCCGGGCCGGCGGCAACGAGTGGGAGGCGCTGACGGCCGGATTGCCGCAGGAGAACTGCTACGTCGACATCCTGCGGAACGCGATGGCCGTCGACACGCTCGACGAGTGCGGCGTCTACTTCGGTACGACCGGCGGCCAGGTGTACGCGTCGCCCGACTCCGGTGACACGTGGTCGGCCGTCGTGCGCGACCTCCCGCCGGTCCTGTCGGTCGAGGTGCAGACCCTGTGACGATCCGGGTGGTGCTGCCGGCGCATCTGCGGCAGCTCGCGAAATGCGAGCGTGAGGTGCAGGTCGAGGCCGAGCCGACGCAACGCGGCGTCATCGACGCCCTGGAAGCGCGCTACCCGGGATTGCGCGGGACGTTGCGCGCACCGGGTAGCGACCGGCGGCGGTCCTTCGTCCGCTTCTACGCGTGCGAGGAGGACCTCTCGCACGAACCGGCGGACGCGCCGCTGCCGGCCGCCGTCGCCGACGGCACCGAACCGTTTCTGATCATCGGCGCCATGGCCGGCGGTTGACCGGGCGGTGACACCCGGCTGTCGGGTGTCGATCAGGCGGCAACCGTCACCGGGTGCCGCACGACAGCGCCGCGGCCGGCCGCCAAGGGATGTCCCAGCGCGCCCACGCCTGCGGCAGGTTCGGGCCGGTGAGCCGGGCCGGCCGCCAGCGGTCACCGCCGTCGAAGCTGACCTCGACCTGCGCGATGGCGCTCGTCCCCGACCACGAGCGCCCGCGCAGCCGGGTGCGCTGCCCGAGCGGCAGCGTCGCGCCGGACGCGAGTTGGAAGGCGCTCTTGACCACCTGGTTGGTGAGGACGGGCGTGTCCGGGTAGTCAGGGCCGACGAGGCGGTACTAGGTGGTGTTCCACGTCGAGTACAGCGGCGTGTCGGACACCTCGATCGAGCCGACCCACTTGATGTTCGCGACGCCGACCCAGCCCGGCACCACGACGCGGACCGGCGCGCCGTGGTCCGGCGGCAGGGGCCGGCCGTTCATCGAGTGCACGACGAGCACGTCGTCCAACGCCTTCGCGATCGGGAACGGCCGGCGCACGTGGCCGTTGTCGACGCCGTTGGCCACCACCGTCGAGTCCAAACCGGCCGGCATGACGTCCACGGCGGTGGGGCTGACACCGGCCCCCTCGAGCAGGACCGATAGGGGCACCCCCGTCCAACGTCGCGCCCCCGATGGCGCCCGGGCCCCACTGGGTGCCCGACACCGGGGTGCCCTGCTGCGAGCCGAAGTAGCTGCGGCCGTTGCCGGCGCACTCGATGGCGGCGGTGATCGTGTGCTGGGGCAGGCGCAGCAGGTCGGCCAGGCTCACCGACCGTGCGGCGGCGTACTGCGGCGAGTCGAGCAGCCCCGAACCGGTGATCTGCAGGCGCCAGGTCGTCGGGTCGATGATCGGGGTCGACGTGTGGTCACGGACGAAGACCCGTTCGGCCGGGGTCAGGTAGCCGAAGTCGACGGACTCCCACCGCATCTCGGCGTTGGTACCGTAGTCGATGAACCACTCCGGCGGCAGCGGCTTGACGATGGGCGACGGGGTGTCGGTGGGGGCCGCGCGGCGGCCGCTCTTCGCCACGGCCGGCGGCGGCAGCAGCGCGGTGGCGGCCAGGGCGGGAACGGCGACCGCCCCGGCGCGCAGCAGGTTGCGGCGCGACACCCCGCGCCGGACTCTGCGCGGTGAACCAGGCCTCGGCCCGCTCCTGCAGGTAGGCAGTCTCGTCCGGGTTCACGCTCGCTCCTCGGATCTCGGCCTACGACCGCTCCACCCTTTTCCACCCGGAGCCGAAATGTCACGTTACACGTAGGAAAAGTCGGGCAAATCGCATCCACGCCGCAGTTGCGGCAGCCGATTCGCGTGCCCGGCCCGCCGATAGCATTCGCGGAAAGCGTTCACCACCGAGCAGGGAGTAGTCGTGTCCGCCAGCGCCCGCCCGTCCGAGGCCACCCCGAGCATCCGGGTCGCGGCCGGCACCACGGCATTGGACGCGCTGCGCGAGGCGGGGGTGGAGCTCACCGGGCCGCACGGCGCCGTCGTCGTGCGCGACGGCGCCGGGGCGCTGCGTGACCTCGAGTGGGCGCCCGAGGCCGACACCGACGTCGAGCCGGTGCCGGTCCGCTCGCCCGACGGGCTGGCCGTGCTGCGGCACTCGGCCGCGCACGCGATGGCCCAGGCCGTGCAGGAGCTGTTCCCGGGCACCCTGCTCGGCATCGGGCCGCCGATCGAGGACGGTTTCTACTACGACTTCCTGCCCGACCGGCCCTTCACCCCCGACGACCTGTCGGCCGTCGAGAAGAAGATGACCGAGATCATCAAGTCGGGCCAGCGCTTCCATCGCCGCCCGGTCTCCGACGACGAGGCCCGCGCCGAGCTCGCCCACGAGCGGTTCAAGCTCGAGCTCGTAGGGCTCAAGAGCAGCGCCTCCGGCGAGGAGGCCACCGAGGTCGGGGCCGGCGGGCTGACCATGTACGACAACCTCGACGCCAAGACCGGTGAGCGTGTCTGGACCGACCTGTGCCGCGGCCCGCACCTGCCCACCACCCGGCGCATCCCGGCCGTGAAGCTCATGCGCAGCGCCGCCGCCTACTGGCGCGGCAGCGAGAAGAACCCGCAGCTGCAGCGCATCTACGGCACGGCCTGGGCCACCAAGGACGACCTGAAGGCCTATCTGCACCGTCTGGAGGAAGCGGCCAAGCGCGACCACCGCAAGCTCGGCGCCGAGCTCGACCTGTTCAGCTTCCCCGACGAGATCGGTTCGGGCCTGCCCGTCTTCCATCCCAAGGGCGGGGTGATCAAGCGGGAGATGGAGGACTACGTCCGGCGCCGGCACATCGACGAGGGCTTCGACTACGTCGGCACCCCGCACATCTCGAAGGAGGGCACCTTCCACCTGTCGGGTCACCTGCCCTACTACGCCGACGGCATGTTCCCGCCCATGGAGTTCGAGGGCGCGAACTACTACCTCAAGGCCATGAACTGCCCGATGCACAACCTGATCTTCCGCTCGCGCGGGCGCTCCTACCGCGAGCTGCCGCTGCGACTGTTCGAGTTCGGGCACGTCTACCGCTACGAGAAGTCCGGCGTCATCCACGGCCTGACCCGGGTGCGCGGGTTCGCGCAGGACGACTCGCACTCCTACTGCACGCCCGACCAGGCACCCGACGAGATCAAGCACCTGCTCACCTTCGTCCTCGGGCTGCTGCAGGACTTCGGGCTCGACGACTACTACCTCGAGCTGTCCACCCGCGACGACGAGAACCCCGGCAAGTTCGTCGGCGAGGACGAGGAGTGGACGATCGCCACCGATGTGCTGCGCCAGGTGGCCGTCGACTCCGGTCTCGAACTGGTGCCCGACCCGGGCGGCGCCGCCTACTACGGCCCGAAGATCTCGGTACAGGCCAGGGACGCGATCGGGCGCACCTGGCAGCTGGCCACCATCCAGTACGACTTCAACCAGCCCCGCGGCTTCGAGCTGGAGTACCAGGCCGCGGACGGCACCCGGCAGCGTCCGGTGATGATCCACTCGGCCAAGTTCGGCTCCATCGAGCGGTTCATCGGCGTGCTCACCGAGCACTACGCCGGCGCGTTCCCCACCTGGTTGTCGCCGGTGCAGGCGGTGGGCATCCCGGTCACCGACGAGCAGGTCGACTACCTCTACGAGGTGGGCGCGCGACTGAAGGCCCGCGGCATCCGCTTCGAGGTCGACGAGTCCGACGACCGGATGCAGAAGAAGATCCGCACCGCCCAGCAGCAGAAGGTGCCGTTCATGCTCATCGCCGGTGCCACCGACGCCGAGGCCGGCGCGGTGAGCTTCCGCTACCGCGACGGCTCGCAGCGCAACGGCATCCCGATCGACCGGGCCGTCGACGAGATCGCCGACACCGTGGCGCGCCGGCTCAACGCCTCGCCGAGTGCCGAGCTCTATGACTGACGGCGAGCCCGCGGAGCACTTCGCGGGCGACGCCGACAACTTCGGCCGGCTCTGGACCCCGCACCGGATGGCGTACATCAAGGGCGAGAACAAGCCCGCCCACGGTGCCGACGGGCCTGACTGCCCGTTCTGCGCGGCGCCCGGGCGCACGGACGAGGACGGGTTGATCGTGGCGCGCGGTCGACACGTCTACGCCGTGCTCAACCTGTACCCGTACAACTCCGGGCACCTGATGGCGGTGCCGTACCGGCACGTCGCCGACTACCCGGAGCTGACCGACGAGGAGACGGTCGAGCTCGCGCAGTTCACCCAGCGGGCGATGGGCGTCATCCGCGCGGCCATGGCGCCGCACGGGTTCAACCTCGGCCTCAACCAGGGCGACGTCGCCGGCGCCGGCATCGCCGCCCACCTGCACCAGCACGTGGTGCCGCGCTGGGGCGGGGACACGAACTTCATGCCCATCGTCGGGCGCACCCGGGTGCTGCCCCAGCTGCTGGCCGAGGCTCGCGAGCTGTTGGCCCTCGAGTGGTCACGATCAGTAGGTTCCAACTAACTCAGAACTGATGCCGGTGTTAGGGTTCTGCCCGGCGGGGGCCACCGAGCAGTGGAGTTCCTCTCGTGCGCCTTCGCCCCGTCCCCGTCCTCGTCTGCGCCACGCTGGCGCTCTCGGTCGCCGTCGCCGGTGGTACCGCCTCGGACGCTGCGCCGGCCCGATCGCACGCCGCGCCGCGGCCGGACCCGGCCGGCCCGTCCTGGTACCGCACCCACGGCACGCACCCGGCCCGGGCGGCCACCGCGACGACCGCGCGCAGTGCCACACCGGCCGCCCGGACGAACCCGCGCCTCGACCCGGGCGCCGTCAACCAGCCGGCCACCCCGGCCGGGACGGTGGACGTCGCGGTGCGGGGCCGGGCACGCGCCGTCGCCGCCCAGGCTCGCACGCTCGGCGGCCGGGTGGTGAACAGCGCCCACGGCACCTCGGTCGTCGCGCTGGCCAGGAAGCACGTGGCCGAACTGGCGCAGCGGGCGGGCATCACCGACGTCGGCACGGTCAACCGTCCCTACCCGCTCGACACCACTCCGGGCCCGAGCCAGGCCGTGCCGGCCAGCGGCGCGGGCAGCGCCGACGGGAGCGGCACCGGCTGGCACCCGCAGGATCCCGACACCGGTACCTACAGCGGCGTCACCGGCGCCGGGGTGGAGCTGGCGATCGTCGACCTGGGCTACGGCGACGACGCGCAGAACGCCGGCACGGAGATGGCCGCCGGGCACCTCGGGCCGCAGACACAGGTGATCAACGAGGGCTGCGCGGACGGCGCAACGGCCTACGACGGTGACTCGCACGGGCTCGCGGTGGCCGAGGTGGCCCAGCAGCAGGCGCCGGACACCCAGCTCTACCTCTACTGCGTCGACAGCCCCACCGGTCTGGCGAACGCCGTCACCGACATCGTGGCCAAGCACATCCCCATCGCCTCGAGTTCCATCGGCTGGCTGCAGGACGCGCGCGGCGACGCGACCGCCCCGGCCGGCAGCGTGGCGTACTCCGTGCGCTACGCCCGCCAGCACGGCGTGCTGTGGGTGAACGCCGCCGGCAACGAGGTGCCCGAGCACTACAGCGGCACGCTGGCCGACACCAACAAGGACCGCGTGCTGGACATGGGCAACGCGAGTGCGAGCACCTACCCGTACGAGAGCAACTTCTACTACACCGCGCCCGGTAGCGCGGCCGCGCCGACCTCCCTGGCCTTCGTGCTCCAGTGGGACGAGTGGCCCGTCGCAACCCACCAGGTGACACTGCAGGCCTTCGGCGTGCAGTGCCACACCGATCTCGGTGCAGGCACCGGCGATGGCATGACCAACGGTCAGCTCGACAGCTGTAACGGAACGTGGCTCGACGAAGTAACGGCCACCAGTGTGCACAACGGGCAGCCCACGCTGGGGCTGGAGACGCCGACGAGCGAGGTCGGCTTCACCCAGATCTGGCAGGTGCGGGTGGCGCTGGTCGGCGGCAGCTTCCTGGCCGGCCGCCGCTACGACCTGTTCGGCGAGGGAGACACCTATTACGCCTCCGACCTGTCCTGCCCCACGACGGACGACGACGGCAACTGCATCTACGCGGCCGCGGCCAAGAACGGCAGCGTGCTGTCGCCGGCCAACTCGCCCTACGCGCTGGCCGTGGGGGCCGTGGATGCCGGCATCGACAACGACGGCGACGCCGATCCCACCGGGATGTTCGAGCGCTTCAGCTCGCAGGGGCCGACCATCGATCAGCGGGTCAAGCCCGACATCGCCGGTTGGGACGGCCTGAGCTCGTACGTGAACGGCTTCAACGACTGCTCGGAGGGCAGCGTCGAGTGCGGCTTCTACGGCACCTCCGCCGCCGCCCCGTCCGTCGCCGGCGCCGCCGCGCTGGTCAAGGCCGCGAACCCGGACATGGACGCGGCGCAATTGCAGTACTTCCTCGAACAGCGGGCCGGCCACGGCAAGCCGGCCAACCCGCCGAACGATCAGACCGGGCACGGCATCCTGACCCTCGGCGCGCCGCCGGCCGACCCGCCCCCGGCCGGTTTCGGGGTGCCGGCGGCCGGTCGTTACGTCGGGCTGGCCACGCCGCAGCGCATCCTCGACACCCGGCACGGCAGCGACGGCAGGGCCCACCCGCTGGGCGAGGGGAAGACGGCCTCGGTGGTGGTGAACGTGCCGGCCGGCGCGACGGCGGTGGCCATCAATCTGTCGGGCACCAACGCCACCGGCAGCGCCTACCTGTCCGTCTACCCGGGCACGATCTACACCGGTACGGCCAACGTGAACGTGTCGACGGCCGAGCCGGCCTCGGCGGCGTTCACCGTGGTCACCCTGCCGGCCGACGGCAGCCGGCGGATCACGGTGCGCAACGGGCGCGCCTCGGTGAACGCCGTGATCGACCTCGTCGGCTACTTCACCACCAGCGGCGGCGCCGGCTACACGCCGCTGACCACGGCCAAGCGGGTCTTCGACGCGACGGTCGGGCTGAACCACTACGTCACCGTCCACCCCGGCATCTCGACGGCCGCACACCCCACGGCCGCGGTCGTCGACCTCGCCGTGCTCTCGCCGAGGGGCAGTGGCTGGTTCACCGCTGCGCCGAGCTGTTCGACACCCACGTCGTCGCTGAGCTACCAGCACTACAGCCGCAACGACCTGGCCTTCGTCCGGTTGAGCTCGGCCGGGACGTTCTGCCTGGGCGTGCACGGGGCCGCGGCGGCCAAGGCCGTCGTGGACGTCGTCGGCTCCTTCGGCGACGGCGGTGCCGGCTACGTGGGGCTGCCGACCGGCCAGCGGGTCATGGACACGCGCTACAGCAAGGGCAACAACGGATCCGCGCGGACCACCTCGCCGATCGGCCCGGCCTCGTCCGGCGTGTACTACGGGGCGAACATCGGCGACGTGCCCGCCGCGGGCGAGGGTCTGCTGGCGAGCGTGACCGAACTCAACACCACCGGCAACGGCTACCTCCAGCTGTTCCCCGGCAGCACCCGGCCGTCGGTGGCCACGTCGAACATCAGTTTCACCAAGGGCCGGATCGTCCCGAACGGGGCGATCGTGCCGCTGTCCACCGGTCATCAGTACGGCGTCTACAACTCCGCGGGCACCACCAACGTGGTGATCGACATGTTCGGGTACTTCGTCTGAACGCGCCTCGATAGGTTGGCGTCGTGGCGGTACTGCATCTGCGCGGCGTGTTCCTGCCCGACGAGACCGAGCGCGACGCGTGGGTCCTCGACGGGCGCCTGACCTTCACCCCGCCGTCCGGCGACACCGAGACGGTGGCGCGCGGCGGGTGGGTGACGCCGGGTTTCGTCGACGCCCACTGCCACATCGGCCTGTCGCCCACGGGCCACCACCCCGACCCGGCCGAGCAGGCCGAGCAGGCCCTGATGAACCGGGGTGCGGGGGCCCTGCTGCTGCGCGACGCCGGCTCGCCGGTCGACAACCGCAGCGTGCAAACGCGCGACGACCTGCCGCGCCTCGTCCGGGCGGGCCGGCACATCGCCCGCACGAGGCGCTACATCCGCGACCTCGGCGTGGAGATCGAGCCCGGCGACCTGGTGGCCGAGGTGGAGCGGCAGGCGGCCGCGGGCGACGGCTGGGTCAAGATCGCCGCCGACTGGATCGACCGCGACGTCGGTGACCTCACGCCCACCTTCCCGGACGACGCGCTGCGGGCGGGCGTGGCCCGGGCGCACGAGTTGGGGGCGCGGGTGGCCGCGCACGTGTTCGGCGAGGACGCGCTGCCCGGGCTGATCGCGGCCGGGATCGACTCGATCGAGCACGGCACCGGGCTCACCGACGACCTGGTCGCCGCGGCGCACGACGCCGGCTGCGCCGTCGTCCCCACATTGATCAACATCGACAACTTCCCGCAGATCGCGCACGCGGGGGAGCAGCGGTTCCCCACCTACGCACGGCACATGCGGGCGCTGTTCGCCACCTCCCGCGAGCGCGTCCGCTCGGCCTGGGAGGCGGGTGTCCCGGTCTACACCGGCACCGATGCCGGCGGCTCGCTGCCGCACGGCCTGGTGCGCGACGAGATCCGCGCGCTGGTCGGTGCGGGCGTCCCGCAGGCCGAGGTCATCGCGCAGGCGTCGTGGCGGGCGCGGGAGTGGTTGGGCCTGCCCGGCCTCGAGGAGGGCGCCCCGGCCGACCTCGTCGTCTACGACAGCGACCCCCGCGTCGACCTCGCGGCCGTGTTGTCGCCGCGGCGGATGGTGCTGCGCGGCGCGATCGTCGCCTGACGGCCGTCCGTCACCGCGGCTCCGGCACCGAGTTCGCGGTGATCACGTCCCGGTACCAGAGGGCTGAGTAGCCGCGCACGTCGACGCCCAGTTGCATCGCGCGGTGCACGGCCGCGAGGTGGTCGCGCAGGCCGCGCAGCACGGCCAGGAAGTCGGGGTCGCCGAACATCCGGTCCTCGTCTTCGGGGAGGAGGAAGGCGATGGACTCGGTGCGCCGTGTGACGAGGGAGTGGGCGGCCCGGTTGACGGTGCGGGACACCTCGTCGGCGGCGCGCAGCACCGCCTCGCGGGCCGCGGCGCTGACGTTGCTCGACCCGCGCAGCAGCCGGCTCGCGGTGGCCCGGGAGACGCCGGCGCGAGCGGCGACGCTCCCCGGCGTCGGGCGCGCGTCGGACAGCACGGCCGGCGGTGTGGGGCCGGGCCCAGGGGTGATTCGGGCGCCGGCCCCGCCGCGGTGTCGGGGGGCTCGCTCGAATCTGGCACAATGACGGGTCGAGTACCGACCGGTCGCGGCCCCTCTCTCCGCGCTCGGCCAGTCCACCCGGACCGCGGTCCGGCGTCGGTGTGCCCCCACCCGTCGTCGCCCGTGTCCACCCACACGAGTCTGGAGCAGTCCCGCACGTGGCTACCAAGATCAAGCTCATGCGTCTGGGCAAGATGCGCGAGCCGCACTACCGCATCGTCGTCGCCGATTCCCGCACCCGCCGAGACGGGCGCGCCATCGAGACGATCGGCGAGTACCACCCGAAGAACGACCCGTCGGTCATCAAGGTCGACGGCGACCGTGCTGCCTACTGGCTCGGCGTCGGCGCGCAGCCCACCGAGGCGGTCACCGCGATCTTCAAGGTCACCGGCGACTGGCAGAAGTTCAAGGGCGACCCGGCCCCCGAGCCGATGCTGTTGGCGGCCCCGAAGCCCGACCGGCGCGCGCTGTTCGACGCCGCGCTCGCCGACGCCGGCGGCGAACCGGCCGAGACCGGCAACACCGCCACCACGCCGAGGAAGCGCGCGGCCAAGAAGAGCGCCGACACCTCCGGTGACGCCACCGCCGAGGCGCCCGCCGCCGCGGACACCCCGGCGGCGGAGAGCTGACGTGCTCGAGGAGGCCCTCGAACACCTGGTCAAGGGCATCGTCGACCATCCGGACGACGTCCAGGTGGACATGATCGACAACCGGCGCGGCCAGCGGCTGGAGATCCGGGTCCACCCGGAGGACCTCGGCCGCGTCATCGGCCGCAACGGCCGCACGGCCAAGGCGCTGCGCCAGGTGATGAACGGCGTCGGCGGCAAGGGCATCCGCGTCGACGTCGTCGATGTCGACCGCCACTGACCGCACCTTGAACGACGACGGGCCACGCCCGGCCGCCGCGGACGACACCGTCGCCGTCGGCCGGGTGGGCCCGGCGCGCGGTGTGCAGGGCGCCGTCTTCGTCGAGCCGTGGACGGATGCGCCGGATGAGCGCTTCGCCGCCGGCGCGCAACTGTTGACCGACCCACCCTCGGCCGGCCCGCTGCGGGTGGGGTCGTCGAGCACCGGCGGCGGCAAGCTCGTCGTGCACTTCGAGGGCGTGGCCGACCGCCGCGGCGCCGAGGCGCTGCGCGGCACCACCCTGCACGTCCCCGCGGGCGACCGGCCGGCGCTCGACGATCCCGACGAGTTCTACGACACCGACCTCGTCGGCCTGATCGCGCGCACGGTCGACGGCGCCGAACTCGGCCCGGTGCGCGACGTGCTGCACACCGGGGCCGCCGACTACCTGGTCCTCGACGTCGGGGGCCACGAGCGGCTGGTGCCCTTCGTGTCGGCCATCGTGCCCACCGTCGACACGGCCCGCGGGAGCGTGGTCATCGACCCGCCCGAAGGACTGTTCGAGCTGTGAGCGGCCTGCGCCTCGACGTCGTCACGATCTTCCCCGACTACCTGGCCCCGCTGCGGCAGTCGCTGCTCGGCCGGGCCATCCAGCGCGGCCAGGTACAGCTGTCGGTGCACGACCTGCGCCGCTGGACCGACGATGTGCACCGCACCGTCGACGACTCGCCCTACGGCGGCGGCCCCGGCATGGTGATGCGCCCGGAGCCATGGGGCCGCGCCCTCGACGAACTCGCGCCGGCCGGGGCGGTCCAGCCGCGGCTGATCGTTCCCACGCCGGCGGGGCGCCGGTTCACCCAGGCCGACGCCGCGCGCCTGGCCGGCGAACCGTGGCTGCTGTTCGCCTGCGGGCGTTACGAGGGCATCGACGCCCGGGTCGGCGAGTACGCGGCCACCCGGATGCCGGTCGAGGAGCTCTCGCTCGGCGACTACGTGCTCTCCGGCGGAGAGGTGGCTGTCCTGGTGATCGTGGAGGCGATCACCAGGCTGCTGCCCGGAGTTCTCGGCAACGACCGCTCGGCCGTCGACGACTCCTTCGCCGAGGGTGCGGGCGGACTGCTCGAGGCGCCGGCGTACACCAAGCCCGCCAGCTGGCGCGGGCTCGAAGTGCCGCCGGTGCTGCTGTCGGGCGACCACGGCGCGGTGGCCCGGTGGCGGGCCGAGCAGGGCCTGGCCCGCACCGAGCGGTACCGGCCCGACCTGCTGTGAAGCCCGCGCCGGTTTCGGCGGCGCGGGGCCGGTGTGGCATCATCGTGGGGTTGCCCGTTGCGCAGCGCACCCCGCTACCCGGTGTGCCGCCGCGCGCCCGGGAGCCACTGAGAGCACCGACACCACGAGTTTCCGACACCGAGAGATACTTCGACATGAACACCCTCGACACGCTCGACTCCGACTCGCTGCGCGCCGACGTGCCCGATTTCCGCCCCGGCGACACCCTCAAGGTGCACGTCCGCGTCATCGAGGGCAGCCGCTCGCGGATCCAGGTGTTCCAGGGCGCCGTGATCCGGCGCCAGGGTGGCGGTGTGCGCGAGACGTTCACGGTCCGCAAGGTCAGCTTCGGCGTCGGCGTCGAGCGCACCTTCCCCGTGCACACGCCCGTGATCGAGAAGATCGAGGTCGTCACCCGCGGCGACGTCCGCCGCGCCAAGCTGTACTACCTGCGCGATCTTCGCGGCAAGGCCGCCAAGATCAAGGAGAAGCGCGAGACCATCGCGCGCTGAGCGGCGCCGACGATTCACGGCGCCGCATGACCGACGACGACCAGCCCGGGCGCGACGCGTCCGCCGTGCCCGCCGCCGAACCGGCCGCCCGTCCCGGCACCGAGCCGTCGACTCCGCAAGGCTCCTCGTCGCCGGAACCGGCGCTCCCGGCCGGCAGCGCCGAGCCCGACGACGACCCGATGGTCTCCGCGAGCGTCGACCCCGAAGCCGGGGCGACGGTCGCCCCGCACACCGCGGCCACGGTCGACCCGGCGGCCGAGGCCGCCGACCCGCCGACCGACGCCGCTGCCGGCTCCTACCGGCAGCGGCGCCGGGCCCGGCGCGCGGCCAAGAAGGCCCGGCCCCGCCGCAAGGCGCCGTGGTGGGAGCTGCCGGCGCTGGTCGTGCTCGCGATCCTGATCGCGATCGTGGTCAAGACCTTCGTCGTCCAGCCCTTCTACATCCCGTCGCAGTCGATGGAGAAGACGCTGCACGGCTGTCCCGGCTGCCACGGTGACCGCATCCTGGTCAACAAGCCGATCTTCGACTTCCGCGACCCGCACCCGGGCGACATCGTGGTCTTCGACGCCCCCAGGGGCTGGGACGACGAGCCGGTGAGCAAGCCGCCGAGCAACCCGGTCGTGCGCACGGTCCGCGGGTTCGGGCAGCTGATCGGCTTCATCCCGCCCGACGGGCAGGTGCTGGTCAAGCGCGTCATCGCCGTCGGCGGCCAGACGGTCAAGGGAGACACCACCGGGCACGTGATGGTCAGCACCCACGGCGCCGCCGGCCCGTTCCGCACCCTGCGCGAGCCGTACGTGTACGTCGACAGCGCCGGCGGCGGCCAACGCTCGTTCGGACCGGTCACCGTGCCGAAAGGCCGGGTATGGGTGATGGGCGACCACCGCAACGATTCCGCCGACTCCCGCTACCACTGCGGCATCAACGGCACCGACACCCCCGACGACTCCGACTGCGACCCGCACTCGAGCACCGTGCCGATCAGCGACGTCATCGGCAAGGCGTTCGTCATCGCCTGGCCACCGTCGCGCTGGCGCACGCTGGGCACACCGGCCACCTTCGAGTCCGCCGCGTCGGCCCTCGCCACCCCGGTGGTGCCGAGCGCGGTCTCCGTGGCCACGGTCGTACCGCTGTTCCTGATCCGCCGCCGCCGCCGGCGCCGGCCCCGGTCCGGGTAGCGTCGCTGGCGTCATGAGCTCTTCGACGACGACCCGCACGGCACGGGCAGTGCGCAGCGGGCTGCAGTTCCGGCCGCCGCGTCTGGTGGTGCGCCGCGACGGGCCGCTGGGCGGCTACGAGTCGGCTCTCGGGCGGGCCGGTTTCGGCCGCGTCGCCGGCGCCGACGAGGCCGGGCGCGGGGCCTGCGCCGGTCCGCTTGTGGTCGCGGCGTGCATCCTGCCGCCGGGCAGCCGCGGGCGCATCGACGGCCTGGACGACTCGAAGCTGCTCACCCCCGCGACCCGGGAGCGGCTGTACTCGATCATCGTGCGACGCGCGGTGGCGTACCAGATCGTGGTCATCCCGGCGGCGGAGATCGACGCCTACGGGCTGCACGTGGCCAACCTGGCGGGGATGCGCCGCGCCCTGGGCATGCTGTCACCGGCGGCCGATTACGCGCTGACCGACGGGTTCGCGGTGCGTGGGCTCGGGGTGCCGTCCACGGCGGTCTGGAAGGGCGACGCCACGGTGGCCTGCATCGCGGCGGCGTCCATCCTCGCCAAGGTCACCCGGGATGCGATCATGACCGGGCTGCACGAGCAGTGGCCCGAGTACGAGTTCGTCTCGCACAAGGGCTACATCACGCCGGCGCATGCGGCCGCGCTGACCGAGCGCGGGCCGTGCCCCGAGCACCGGCGCCGGTACGTGAACGTGCGGCGCGCGCTGGGCGGGCGGGCCGTCGTGCGCGAGACTGTGGACAGTGGGCTCGACGCGGTAGGAGAAACCGCGTGAGCGACACGGGTGGAGCGAGCCGGAGACGACGATGAGCACCGAGGACCTCGAGAACTACGAGACCGAGATGGAGCTGCAGCTCTATCGCGAGTACCGCGACATCGCGGCGCAGTTCACCTACGTCGTCGAGACCGAGCGCCGCTTCTACCTGACCAACGAGGTCGATCTGAAGCCGGTCAACGCCGACGGCGAGGTGTACTTCGAGCTCACCATGCACGACGCGTGGGTGTGGGACATGTACCGGCCGGCCCGGTTCGTGAAGACGGTGCGGGTCGTGACGTTCAAGGATGTCAACATCGAGGAGCTGGACAAGCCCGACCTCTCCCTGCCCGACAAGGGCGGCTTCGGGCACTAGGCCGGTGGTCGAGGCCACCGGTGCGCAGGCCGATCCGGACGACGTCGCCGCCGGCTACCGGCTGCTGGAGCGGCTGCGGTGGGGGAACACGCCGCGCTGCGCGCACTGCGACAGCGCGGCGGTGGCGTTCCTGCGCCCGGCCGACGGGCGCGCGCGCCGCACCCGCACCGGCGCGCCCACCGCACGGCGGGTCTGGCGGTGCGCGACCTGCCGTCGCCAGTTCACCGCGCTGACCGGCACCGTCCTGCACGGCACCCGCATCCCGCTGTCGGCATGGGTGGGGGTGAGCGCCGACCTCGCGCGGGACGGACGGGTGCCGCCGGTGCCGCAGGTGGCCCGTGCGCACGGGCTGTCACCCGATGCCGCCCGGCACCTGTGCCGGGTACTGCAGGCGGCGACACACTGTGCCGCCCTGCAGGCGTGCCTGCCCTCTACTGGTGCCAGGGCTCAGCCAGATTGAGCGGCGGCGTGCCCATCGCCCGGGCCGCCGGCTGGTCCGGCATCGACCGGGCCGACTCGCCCTGCGCCTGGGCGGCCGGCGGGGCCGGCTCGACCGCCGGTGCCGCCGGTGGCGCGGAAGCCGTCATCGGTTCGGGGCCGCCCTCGGCGGCCCGCGACGATGCGCCGGCCGCGGGCGCGTCCGACCGGCTGGCCGCACTGTCGTGCGCGGCCCCACCACGGGTCAAGCGGTACTGCCCACGCCCGACACGTTCGACCTGCCCGTCCTTCATCAGCTTGGTGGTGATCGAGCGCACCGCGTCGTCGTGCGCCTCGATGCCCTTGCCGTGGATCCGGTCGATGATCTCGGCCAGGCCGAAATCCCGGTTCTCCGACTCAAGCATCTCCAGGACGTGGATCCGGATGGACTTCTGCCCCGAGCCGCCCGCGCTCGTCCTGGCCGCTGCGGCGGAACGCACCTGCTTGCGGGCTGCGCTGCTGCGGGCCGTCGCCCGGCCGGCGGACCTGGCCGGCTTGCCGCGCGCGGAAGTCTTGCGCGCCGACCGTTTGCCGGACGACGAGTTCGGCGTCTCGACCTGGGCGGCAGGTGTGGCCGCGGCGCCGGAGGCCGGTAGCTGCGCCGGCGTGACCAATCCGTCGACGGCGCCCGGCCCGCCGACGCGACCGATGACGGTATCCAGTTCGGCGATCGCCGTGGTCAACCGCTGTACCTCACGAAGGAGTTCCTCCCGGCCCTCGAGCAGGTGGGCGAGGATGGCCTGGGGCGAAGACATGACGTGATGGTAACGGTCCGCGCATGACGTGCACGCGGGGTTGTGATGACGGGTTGGCCGGCGCCTACGCTGCCGGCATGCACCCCGGCGCCGACCCCGAGCGGGACAGCGGTCCGGCCGCCGATCCGGGCGGCGATGCGGACGCCGATTGGGACGGCGGTCCGGACGGCGGTCGCGACGGCGATCTCGACGACGCGGTCCGGGTCGACTCCGACCTGTCGCTCGATCCCTCTGCCGCGCGCCTGCTCACCGCGCTGCTGCGCCTCGACCCGGCGCAGGCCCGCGCCGTGCGCACCCGCGCCGCCCGGGCGCGCCCGCGTCCGCAGTCCGGGCCCCTGGCCGACTACGGCGCTCCGGACGCCGGCTGACCGGTCGCTCCTGCGGCGCCGGCCCGCGGCGCTCGAGGTTTGTCTCGCCACTTCCGGCCGGTCGTCCACAGGGCACGTCTCGGCGCCGCGCGCCGCGTCCGCCGTGCGACACCGTGGTGGCATGCGGGTCAAGGATGCGGTCGGGCGCTTCGGTGAACAGCTGGCCGCCGAGCGGCTCGAGGCCGCCGGGCTGATCCTGCTGGAGCGGAACTGGCGCGGGGCGGCCGGCGAGCTCGACATCGTCGCCCGGCAGGACGCCGTGCTGGTGTTCGTCGAGGTGAAGACGCGCTCCACCCTGGCGTACGGCGCACCGGCCGAAGCGGTGGACGCCCGCAAGGCCGCCCGGATCCGGCTGCTGGCCGTCGAGTGGATGGCCGTCTGGCGCGCCGCGCGACCGGCGTTCTGGTCCTCGGTGCGCTTCGACGTCGTCAGCGTCGTACGCCGGGGGCCGGCTCCTGCAGGCCGGCGACGCTCCCTCATGGTCGAGCACGTGATCGGAGCCTTCTGATGCTCGCCCGCACGCTGGCGGTCGGCCTGCGCGGAGTCGAAGGCCGGGTGATCGAGGTGGAGTGTGACATCGCGAACGGCCTGCCCGGCCTCGCGTTCACCGGGCTCGCGGACACGGCCGTGGTCGAGTCCCGCGACCGGTTGCGCGCGGCACTCGGCAACTGCGGCATCGACTGGCCCAATCGCAAGATCACGGTGGCTCTGCTGCCGGCCGATCAGCGCAAGTCGGGCTCGCGCTTCGACCTCGCGCTGGCCGTCGCCCTGCTGGCCGCGGCCGAGCAGGTACCGGCCGCGGCGGTCGCCTCCGCGGTCTGGATCGCCGAGCTCGGCCTCGACGGCCGGTTGCGTCCGGTCACCGGAGTCCTGCCCAGCGTCGTCGCGGCTCGTCGCGCCGGGGCCCGGCGGGTCGTCGTCGCCCGGGGCAACGCGGCGGAGGCCGCGCTCGTCGGCGGCCTCGACGTGCGGTGCGGGGATCGGCTCAGCGACGTGGTGGCCTGGTTGCGCGGCGACGGACCCACCCTCGAGACCGCCGACGACGGCGCCGACGACGGGGGCTGCGAGGGCGGTGATGAGCCCGACGGCGGCGGCCCGGACGGGACGCCGTCCGGCGCGACCCGCGATCTCACCGACGTCGCCGGGCAGTCGGCGGCGAAGCAGGCTCTCGCGATCACCGCCGCGGGCGGCCATCACCTGCACATGGTCGGCGTGCCCGGCGCGGGCAAGACGATGCTCGCCGAACGCCTGCCCGGGTTGCTGCCCACCCTCGACGATGCCGCCGCCCTGGAGGTGACCGCGGTGCACTCCATCGCCGGCTTGCTCGGCGAGCGGGCCCGACTCGTCCGCCGCCCGCCGCTGCAGGCCCCGCACCACACCGCCTCGATCGCGGCGCTCGTCGGAGGCGGATCGCACCTCGCCCGTCCCGGAGCGATCAGCCTCGCCCACCACGGCGTGCTCTTCCTCGACGAGGCCGCCGAGTTCTCCTCGCGCGCCCTCGACGCGTTGCGCCAACCGCTGGAGAACGGATACGTCGTGCTGCATCGGGGCGGGGGAGCGGTGCGCTATCCGTCGCGCTTCCAACTGGTCCTCGCCGCCAATCCCTGTCCGTGCGCGCAGCGGGCCCGTTCCTGTGCCTGCGCGCCCGCGGTGCGTCGCAGGTACGCGCAGCGGCTGTCCGGGCCGCTGCTCGATCGCATCGACCTGCGCGTCCACGTCGATCCCGTCACCCGGGCCGACCTGTTCGACCGGCTGGCCACCCGCGAGAGCACGAGCAGCGTCGCCGCCCGCGTCGCGACCGCGCGGGCGGCCGCCGCCGAGCGGTGGCGCGACACCACCCCCTGGCGCGTCAACGCCGACGTCCCGGGTTCGACCCTGCGCGACGCGCGGTGGATGGTGCCGCGCAGGGTGCTCGCCCCGGCGGAGCGACACCTCGAGACGGGCGCGCTCAGCGCCCGCGGCCTCGACCGCGTCCTGCGGGTGGCGTGGACCATCGCCGACCTCGCCGGGCACGACCGCCCGGGTGAGAGCGACGTGTCCGAGGCGTTGTTCTTCCGTACCGGTGGCAGCGAGGTGTGGGCGGCATGACGGGCGACCCGTCCGACGGCACCGCCGACACACCTGCCGACGGCACCACCGCCCGCATCCCCGACCGGTCGCCGGGCCCACGGACAGCTCCGGCGGCCGGCGGCGTGCCGCGCGAGGTGCTCGTGGCTCGCGCCTACCTCAGCCGGGTGGCCGAACCGACGTGTGTCCCGCTGTGGGACGCGGTCCGCAGGTACGGCCCGGTGGCCGTCGCCGACCGGATCCGGGCGGGTACGGCCGAGGCCGACGTGATCAGCGCCTGCACCGCCCGGGCAGCCGACATCGACCCGGACGTGGATCTGGCGGCGGCGCAGCGGCACGGGATCAGACTGGTCGTGCCCGAGTCGCCCGACTGGCCGCACTTCGCGCTGGCCTGCCTGGAGGCGACCGGGCTGCGCCGCCTCGCCCGGTGGCGCGCCGGTGACCACTCCCGTGCCCAGGGCGGTGAGCTCGTTCCGCCGCTGGCCCTCTGGGTGCGCGGACCGCTCGACCCGACAGGTCTCGCCGTGCGGGCCGTCGGCGTCGTCGGATCACGCGCGGCGACGGGCTACGGCGAGCAGGTGGCGGGCGAACTGTCCTACGCGCTGGCCGACCGGGAGGTCGACGTGATCTCCGGAGGTGCGTACGGCATCGACGCCGCCGCACATCGCGGGGCCCTCGCCGCGTCCGGCCGCACCGTGATCGTGACCGCGGGCGGGGTCGATCGTCCCTATCCGCCGAGCAGTGCCCGCCTGTTCGACGCCGCGGCCGCCGGCGGCCTGATCCTGTCCGAGAGCCCACCGGGCGCCGCCCCGCACCGGCACCGCTTCCTGTCCCGCAACCGGCTCATCGCCGCCTTCTCGACCGGCACCGTGGTGGTCGAGGCCGCCGCCCGGTCCGGGGCCCGCAACACGGCCGGCCATTGCACGGCTCTCGGACGTCCGCTGATGGTGGTGCCGGGTCCGGTCACTTCGGCGGCCTCGGCCGGTTGCCACCAGCTCCTGCGCGACGAGACCCAACGAGCGATCCTGGTCACGACGTGGCGTGACGTGCTGGCGGTCGTCGGCTCCGTCGGCGAGGGGCAGCCGGCCGACCTGTCAGCTCCTGTCAGCCCCGCCGGAAGGGCCACTGACCGGTTGCGTGAGGGCCTCGATGCGCTGGACGAGCGCGAGCGACAGGTCTTCGACGGGTTGCCTGCGGTCCGCGCCGTCGCCGTGGACCGGCTGGCGGTGCTTTGCGGCCTGCCGGTCCTCGCCGTCATCCGGACCCTGCCCGGTCTCGAGGCCGCCGGCCTCGCCGAGGCGCAGGACGGCTCCTACCGCGTCGGGCAGCTGGTCCGCGAGGCTGCGCGCGAGTCCCGGCACCGGGCGAAGGCCGGTGCGCTCGCCGCCGGGACCGCTCGATGAGCGTCACCACCGGCTCCGCGGACCGGGCCGCCGGCCGGTACGCGGTCGCCCGAGATGCCGAACGGCCCCCGATGTGGCACGCACTGCTCCGGTTGCGGGCACAACCACTCGTCCTATGCGGCGTCCGCGGCACATACATGCGACGATGTGTCGACCGCACCCGACGCTGCTTCGACGGCGCGCGTGCGGCCGGGCCACGAACGAGACTTGTTGAGCGACGGGGCGGGGTCGATGCGGCGAGCACTGCGGCGGGCGCTCGGCTGCCTCGTCGGTGTCGCCCTCACCGTGGTCTCGGCCCAGATCGCGTCGGCGGCCGATGCCTCGGCCGCGGTCCGGCGCCCCGCGCCGGGCCAGGCATCCTCCCAGCACGCGGCGGCGGCTCGCGCGGCGACTTCCCGCGTGGCGACGTCTCGCGTGGCGACATCCCGAGTGGCGACATCCCGAGCGGCGACATCTCGCGTGGCGACATCTCGCGTGGCAACGGCGCGCGCGGTCATATCCCCGACCGGGTCGCGCCGGGTGATGCCCCGGTCGGTGGTGTCGCGCCCGGTGATGCCTGCTCACCCTTCTCGCCCCGCGACCCACACGGGCACCGCTCGGGCTCCCCGAACCCGGGCCTCCCTGACGCCGATCGCCCCGCGCGGTCTGGACGCGTCGTGCCACGCGGGCCAGCGCGCCCGCCCGGCGATTCTCATCGCGACGCAGGACGGCGTGCGCTTCAGCCTCGACGGCGCGCCGGTCGGCGCCGGGTTCCACCAGGTCGCGGCGGGCACCCACCACATCGGCGCGGCCGGCCGCTTCGTGCTCGGGGGCCACCGCGACTTCACCGTCACGGTCCGCACGTCGTCGTGCGGCCGTTCTCGCGCGCCGGTCACCCGGGGCGCGCCCGCCGGCGGGACACGCGCGTGCGCCGCGCCGCGACCCTGCCGAGCCAAGACGCCGGCCCGGCCGTCGCGAGGTTCGGCCCGCGCGGTCCGGCGCACTGGCACCGGGGGAGCGCCGAGCGCCGCCGCCCGGCCGTCGCGCACCGTGCCGGCCGACGGCACCCGCGCGAGCCGGCGGGTCTCGGTCCTGGCCGCGGCCGCCGACGCCCCGTGCGGATCCAACTGCCTCGGGCCGGTGATCCCCACGCCGGCCTCCTTCCGCGACGACACCTGCATCCCCTCGACCGGTCAGCGCAGCGGCGCCACGTACACGATCCCGTCGACGAAGGGTGTGCAGTACTGGGTGAACGGGGCCAACGTCGGTGCCGGCACGTACCCCGCGCAGGACGGGATGACCTTGACAGTGGTCGTGAGCGCACGCAGTGGCTACACCCTGAGCGGCATCACCCAATGGACGCACACGTTCAGCGCGGCGCCGTCGTGCAGTGGTGTCAGCACCGCGCCGAAACACGCACCCCCGAACCACACGCCGCCACCGCAGCACAACACTCCCGCCCACCCAGGGGCCAACTCGACCACGAAGCCGGCGTACACCGGTGCCCCGGTCGAGACGCTGCTGTTGACAGCTTCACTGCTGCTGCTCGCCGGGGCGTTCTCCTGCGCGGTCGGCCGCGCGAGGCGTCGCCCGCAGGCAACGACCACCGCCGGGGCGAACTTCCCCAATCGGCCCGACGCCACCGTGGGCGTGCGCGGGCGTTACCGCGCAACCCGTCACGGTGACAGGTTGGCCTCAGACCCCGCAGCCGGATCCGGTCGAACCCCACCCCGACCGGGTCCGGCTGTGGGCCGCCGTGACCGGTTCGCGCCGCCAGCCCGGTCCGGATCGTGGTTCGCGGCGCGCCGCTCCCGCCTGAGTGCGCTGGTGAGCCGGTCGGCTGCCCCGGCGACGCTGGGCGCGTCGCCTTGACGTCGCCCGCCCGCTGACGCACGGTCGGCACGTGCCGACCCGACCAGCCGCGCCGCCGGTGCGCTTCGACAGCGCTGCCGCGCGCGCGGCGCTGCCGACCGGGCTGGCGCGCGCGCTCGACGGGTTCGAACGTCATCTCGCCCTCGAACGCAACCGGTCACCGCACACGGTGCGCGCCTACGTCGGTGACGTGGTCAGCTTCCTGCACCACCTGTCGCGCCTCGGCGGCAGGAGCGTGGGCGACGTCGACCTGCGGGTCCTGCGCGGCTGGCTCGCCGTCCAGCGCAACGGCGGAGCATCCCGCACCACCCTCGCGCGGCGGGCGGCGGCGCTGCGCACATTCAGTTCCTGGGCGCACCGCGGCGGCCTGCTGGCCGACGACCCGGCCCAGCTGCTGGCCAGCCCACGGGCGCAGCGCACCCTGCCCGCGGTGCTGCGCGCCGACGAGGCCGCCGACCTGATGGACGCCGACCCCGACGGTGCGGGGGAACCCGTCGTGCTGCGCGACCGGCTGGTCGTCGAACTGCTCTACGCCACCGGCGTACGGGTGTCCGAGCTGGCCGGCCTGGACATCGACGACGTCGACCGGTCACGCCGGGTGCTGCGGGTGCTCGGCAAGGGCGCGAAGGAACGCACCGTGCCCTACGGCGGCGCGGCCGACGACGCCCTCGCCGACTGGCTGACCCGCGGCCGCCCCGCGCTGGTCACCGAGCGGTCGGGCGCGGCCCTGCTGCTCGGGGTGCGCGGCGGGCGCATCGACGTGCGCACGGTGCGCGGCGTCGTGCACGCCCGCGCGGGCCGGGTGCCCGGCGCCGCCGACCTCGGCCCGCACGGGCTGCGGCACACCGCCGCCACCCACCTGCTCGACGGCGGCGCCGACCTGCGCACCGTGCAGGAACTGCTCGGCCATGCCAACCTGGCTACGACGCAGATCTACACGCACGTCTCGGTCGAACGGCTGCGCCAGACCTACCGGCAGGCCCACCCCCGCGCCTGAGCGGACCGGCGCCGCCGCGTCATGTGCTGCTCCACGGCAGCAGCCGCACCGGGCCGAGCGGACGCAGCAGGCCCAACGGGTCGAGGTAGCGATCCCCGCGCCGCGCGCCCCAGTGCAGGCAGCTGCTCGTGCAGCCGCGATGTCGCCCGGCGAGCGTGCCCACCACCTGACCGCCTGCCACGGCGACGCCCGCCCCCACCAGCGGGCGCACCGGTTCGTACTCGGTGCTGATGCCGTCCCGGTGCGCCACCACCACCACACCCCGCCCGGCGACCGGGCCGGCGAAGCGCACCACCCCCGGCCCCGCGGCCAGCACCCGGGCGCCGGGCGCGGCGGCGAGGTCGGCGCCGAGGTGCCCGGGACCGTAAGGCGTCACGGGCGGGTCGAAGCCGCGCAGCACGCGCAAGGGGCCGGGCAGCGGCGCCCGGTAGCCGACCATCTCCGCTCGCAGAGCAGGAGCGGGAGGAGCGACGGAGCGCCCGGTCACCGGCTGCCCGCTCGGGGCCAGGGCCGTGCCGGGGCCGCTCAGCAGGGCGCCGGCGACCAGCGCGGTGAGCAGGCGACGAGGCATCGCGCCAGGATGGCGGGCACGGCCCCGCAGGCGTGCACAGAGCGCCGGTGCTGTGGACAGCCGGGCCGCCGTCCCCATCCGGGCCCGCACCGGTCGGTCGGGCGGCGGGGGAGCGGTACGATGGCCGGGCAGCCTGAGCGATCGGGCTGACTTCGCGTGTCCGTCCCCGGAGGTCAAGACGGGGATCGGCGGCCAGCCTCGGTCCGTCCCGGCACCTCGTGACTGCACGGTCACGAACGCCGGCCGGCCCCCTGGTCGCGACACCGGGCACCAGGGCGACGTGATCATCCCGATCCCGTCGCGACAACCGAGGCCGCGCGAGCTCGAGAGAGCCTGCGCACGTAACAAGGAAGGACGACCGGCATGCCCGTCGTCACGATGAAGGAGATGCTCGAATCGGGCGTCCACTTCGGTCACCAGACCCGTCGCTGGAACCCGAAGATGAAGCGGTTCATCCTCACCGAGCGCAACGGTCTGTACATCATCGACCTGCACCAGACGCTCACCTACGTCGACAAGGCGTACGAGTTCATCAAGGAGACCGTCGCCCACGGCGGCACGGTGCTGTTCGTCGGCACGAAGAAGCAGGCGCAGGAGTCGATCTCCGAGCAGGCCACCCGCGTCGGGATGCCCTACGTCAACCAGCGTTGGCTCGGCGGCATGCTCACCAACTTCCAGACCGTGTTCAAGCGGTTGCAGCGGCTCAAGGAGCTCGAGGCACGCGAACAGGCCGGCTGGGAGGGCGTCGCCACCAAGAAGGAGCAGCTCATGCTCACCCGCGAGATGGTGAAGCTGAACCGCTCGCTGGGTGGCATCCGCGAGATGACCAAGGTGCCCAGCGCGGTGTGGATCGTCGACACCAAGAAGGAGCACATCGCCGTCGGCGAGGCCCGCAAGCTCAACATCCCGGTGGTCGCCATCCTCGACACCAACTGCGACCCGGACGAGGTCGACTACAAGATCCCCGGCAACGACGACGCCATCCGCAGCGCCGCGCTGCTGACCCGCGTGGTCGCCGACGCCGTGGCCGAGGGCCTGGTCTCGCGCGCCGCGCAGGCCGCCAACGCCGGTCGCGACGAGAAGCCCGAGCCCGTGGCCGACGGCCGTCTCGCCGCCGACGAGCCGATGCCCGAGTGGGAGCGCAACCTGCTCCAGCCGGCCGCCGACGACGCCGGCAGCGCCGCGCCTGCGCCGGCTGAGGCTCCTGCGGCTGAGGCTCCTGCGGCTGAGGCTCCTGCGGCTGAGGCTCCTGCGGCCGAGGCTCCTGCGGCCGAGGCCCCGGCGCAGAGCAGCGCACCGTCGGCCTGACCGGCCGCGCACCCGCCCACAGACACCACGACACGAAAGAGTCGAGCAGCGACATGGCGAACTATTCCGCCGCAGATGTGAAGAAGCTCCGCGACGCCACCGGCGCGGGGATGATGGACTGCAAGAAGGCGCTGGTGGAGGCCGACGGCGACGTCGACCGGGCCCTGGAGATCCTGCAGATCAAGGGTCAGGCCAAGGCGGCCAAGCGCGGCGAGGAGCGCCACGCCTCGAACGGCCTGGTGGCCGCGGCCGAGGGCGCCATGATCGAGTTGGCGTCCGAGACCGACTTCGTGGCCAAGAACGAGCAGTTCCAGACGCTCGCCGGCGACATCGTCAGCCACTTCGCCGCCTCGAGCAGCACCGACACCGACGGCCTGCGCACGGAGACGCTCCGGGACGGCAAGACCGTCGAGGACAGCGTCTCCGAGCTGGCCGCGGTCATCGGCGAGAAGCTCGAGCTGCGCCGCGCGGTCAAGATCGAAGGTCAGGTGGCCACCTACCTGCACCGCAAGGCCTCCGACCTGCCGCCGCAGGTCGGCGTCCTGGTGCAGTTCACCGGGTCCGACATCGAGGCCGCGCGCGGTGTGGCCATGCAGATCGCCGCGCTGCGGGCGAAGTACCTGACCCGCGACGAGGTCCCGGCCGACGTCGTCGAGTCGCAGCGGCGCGTCCTCGAGGAGAAGACTCGCGAGGAGGGCAAGCCGGAGCAGGCCATCGCCAAGATCGTCGAGGGTCGGCTCAACGCCTTCTACGCCGACAACGTGCTGCTCGAGCAGGCGTCGGTGCGCGAGGACAAGAAGACCGTCAAGCAGGTGCTCGACGAGGCTGGCGTGACCGTCACCGGATTCGCGCACTTCGAGGTCGGCGCCGCCTGACCTGCCGCCGCCCGCGCGCCCGCGCGTCGGGCGCTAGGGTCGGCGCCACGAGCGCCGGCCACGGCTGACAACACGGACACGGACGAGAGGGGCCGCCCCATGACCAGCAGCGAGGCGGCCCCTTCGCCGTCCCTCGGCGGCTTCACCTATCGGCGGGTCATGCTGAAGCTGTCCGGGGAGGTGCTCGGCGGCGGCGGGATGGGCGTCGACCCGCAGGTCGTGCGCTCGATCGCCCGCCAGATCGCCGAGGTCGTCGCCAGTGGCACGCAGATCGCCGTCGTGATCGGTGGCGGCAACTACTTCCGCGGCGCCGAACTGTCACAGGGCGGCATGGAACGCGACCGCGCCGACTACATGGCGATGCTGGGCACGGTCATGAACTGCCTGGCCCTGCAGGACTTCCTGGAGAAGGAAGGCGTGCCCACCCGGGTGCAGACCGCCATCGCCATGGGCCAGGTGGCCGAGCCCTACATCCCGCGCCGCGCCGAGCGGCACCTGGAGAAGGGCCGCGTCGTGATCTTCGGCGCCGGCGTCGGCATGCCGTACTTCTCCACCGACACCGCCGGGGCGCAGCGGGCCCTCGAGATCGGCTGCGACGCGCTGCTCATGGGTAAGAGCGGTGTCGACGGCGTGTACGACGCCGACCCGCACAAGGTGCCCGACGCCACCCGCTTCGACGAGATCAGTTACGACGAGGTGCTGCGCCGCGGGCTCAACGTCGCCGACGCCACCGCGTTCAGCCTGTGCCGCGACAACGCGATGCCGATCGTGGTGTTCGAACTCGCGCAGGGCAACATCGCGCGTGTGGTGCGCGGGGACAAGATCGGCACGCTGGTGCGGGCCGGTGCAGCGAGCGGAGGTAGCCAGCCGTGATCGACGAGATCCTGTTCGAGGCCGAGGAGAAGATGGAGAAGGCCGTCCACGTGGCGCGCGACGACCTCGCCGGCCTGCGCACGGGACGGGCCAACGCGAGCGCGTTCGCCCGGCTGGTGGTCGACTACTACGGCGCGCCGACCCCGATCCCGCAGATGGCCACCGTGAACGTTCCCGAGGCGCGCATGGCCGTGATCAAGCCTTACGACGGCAGCCAGCTCAACGCCATCGAGAAGGCCATCCGCGACAGCGACCTCGGGGTCAACCCGACCAACGACGGCACCATCATCCGCGTCGTGTTCCCGCAGCTCACGGAGGAACGTCGCCGCGACCTGGTCAAGGTGGCCAAGGGCAAGGGCGAGGACGCCAAGGTGTCGGTCCGCTCGGTGCGGCGACACGCCAAGGACGCCCTGGACAAGCTGGTCAAGGACGGCGAGTCCGGTGAGGACGAGGTGCACCGCGCCGAGAGCGAGCTGGACAAGCTCACCGGCTCCTACACGAATCGGATCGACGAGGCCGTGCGGGCCAAGGAATCCGAACTGCTCGAGGTCTGACCCCCGCGTGCCCGCCGACGTCCCCGACCCGCCGGAGCCGGCCGCTACGCCGGCGGCCGACCTACGGCCGGCCCAGGCGCCCAACCCGCTGGCCCGCGCGCGCCGCACCGGCATCGGCGACCCGGCCCGCCCGGTGCGTTCACCGCGGTCCGGTCGCACCCGGCGCGGCCTGACCTTCCACGACCCGGCGGCCGAGGCGCTCGACCCCGGGCCGGCCCAGGACGGTCCCGCGGACACGGGCGAGGCGCCCCGCGACGGGACGGCCACCCCGCCGAAGTCGCGCGCCGGACGCAACCTGCCGGCCGCCATCGGCGTGGGCGTCGGCCTCGGCGCGGTGATCGTCGTCAGCCTGTTCGTCTACCGGCCGAGCTTCGCGGTCATCGTCGGCCTGGCGGTGCTCTACGGCTGCTGGGAACTCTCGCGGGCCGTGCGGGCCGGCGGGATCCACGTGTCGGTGCTGCCGCTGCTGGTCGGCGGCGCGGCCGCGCTGGTCGCCGCGTGGGAGCGCGGGACCAGCGGCCTGGTCCTGGCCGTGCTCGTCACCGTGGTCGGCATTCTCGCGTGGCGCCTCGGCGACGGCGCCGACGGGTACGCGCGCGACACCGGGGCCACCGTCTTCGCCCTGCTCTACCTGCCGACCCTCGGCGCGTTCGCCGTGCTGCTGGCGCATCCGGACGACGGCGCGGCCCGCATCCTCGCCTTCGTCGCCACCGTGGTGTGCAGCGACACCGGCGGCTACGCCAGCGGGGTGTTCTTCGGCCGGCACCCCCTCGCGCCGATCGTGTCCAAGGCCAAGACGTGGGAGGGCTTCGCCGGTTCGGTGCTCGCGTGCAGCGCCGCCGGCGTGCTGTTCCTGACCCTCACCTTCCACCAGCAGTGGTGGCAGGGCCTGCTGTTCGGGCTGGCGATCGTCGTCACGGCCACGGTCGGCGACCTCGGCGAATCGATGATCAAGCGCGATCTCGGCGTCAAGGACATGGGCTCCCTGCTGCCCGGCCACGGCGGCCTGATGGACCGCTTGGACTCGTTGCTGCCCTGCGCGGCCGTCGCCTACCTGCTGCTGTCCGCGTTCGCCCCCGGCTGAGCGGCCGATGCCCCGCGAGGCGACGCGGGCCGAAGCCGTGCGCGCCGCGGCCCGGCTGGCGGCCGAGACCGAGGGGCGCACGGCCTGGCTGGGCATCGACGGGTTCGGCGCGGCCGGCAAGACCACCCTGGCCGCGGCCGTGGCCGCCGCGGTGCCTCGCGCCGAGGTCGTGCACGTCGACGACTTCTGGGGTTCCGGGATCCGCGAGTGGGACTGGGTGCGCTTCGACCGCCAGGTCGGGCGCCCGCTGCGCGCGGGCCGGGCGGCCCGCTATCAGGTGTGGGACTGGGACGCGGACGCGCCCGGGCGGTGGGTGGAGCTCGCGCCCGGTCGGTTGGTCGTGGTGGAAGGTGTGTCGAGCACGCGCGTCGAAGCCGGCGTCACCTGGGACCTCACCATGTGGGTGGATGCCCCGCGCGACGTCCGGCTCGCCCGGGCGCTCGAACGGGACGGCGCGGCCCGGTTGACCCGCTGGCTCGAGGAGTGGATGCCCTCGGAGCAGGCCTATGCCGCCCGTGAACGTCCCCGCGAGCGCGCCGACCTGATCGTCGTCGGCACCTGACCGGGAGCGCTCTACCCTGGAGAGCCTGATGACCTCCCTTCCGCTGGTGTTCGACGCGCCCCGCCGCGGCCGTCCGCCGACCCATCTGGCCGACCTCGACGCCGCGGGCCGCCGGGCGGCGCTGACCGATCTCGGGTTGCCGGGATTCCGGGCCGATCAACTGGCGCGCCAGTACTTCGGCCGGTTCGAGGCCGACCCGGCGGCCATGACCGACCTGCCGGTCGGAGTGCGCGAGCAGGTGGGTGCGGCGCTACTGCCGTCGCTGCTCACCGACGTGCGCACCCTGCAGACCGACAAGGGCACGACCCGCAAGACCCTGTGGCGGCTGCACGACGGCGCGCAGGTGGAGAGCGTGCTCATGCGTTACCCGGCCAGTGACCGCAGCCGCGAGCGGATCACCGTGTGCATCTCCAGCCAGGCCGGTTGCGGCATGGCCTGCCCGTTCTGCGCCACCGGCCAGGGCGGGCTCACCCGCAACCTGTCCACCGCGGAGATCGTCGATCAGGTCCGCGTCGCGGCCCGGGTGGCCGCCGACGGCGAGCTCGGTGGCGGCCCCGGCCGGTTGTCCAACGTGGTGTTCATGGGCATGGGCGAGCCGCTGGCGAACTACCGCCGGGTCGTCGACACGCTGCGCCGCCTCACCGATCCGGTGCCCCACGGATTCGGGCTGTCCCGCCGGTCGATCACGGTGTCCACCGTCGGCCTGGTCCCGGCGATGGGCAAGCTCGCCGACGAGAACCTCGACGTCACTCTCGCCGTGTCGCTGCACGCGCCGGACGACGAGTTGCGTAATACGCTCGTTCCTGTCAACACCCGGTGGTCGGTGGCCGAGGTGCTGGCCGCCGCCGACGCGTACGCCGCGCGCACCGGTCGCCGGTACTCGATCGAGTACGCCATGATCCGCGACGTCAACGATCAGCAATGGCGGGCGCGACTGCTCGGGCGGTTGCTGGCCGACCGGCTCGCGCACGTGAACCTGATCCCGCTCAACCCCACGCCCGGATCGGAGTGGGACGCGTCGCCGCGGCGCGTCGAACGTGACTTCGTGCGTGCCCTCGACAACGCGGGCGTGCCGGTCACAGTGCGCGACACGCGTGGACGCGACATCGACGGCGCCTGCGGACAACTCGCCGCAACGCCGTGATTACGGACGCTTCCGGCACCGGCGGGAGCGAGACCGTTCCGTGATCTTGTCCGGAGAGACACCCGGTTACTATGTCTCGACTCCGGTCTCCGGAAGGGCGGAAAAACTTATGACCAACACCGCGCAGGCGGCACCGACGACCATGACGAAGGCCTCGCCGACGAAGGGTGCGGCGCCGCTCGAGTTCCGGTCGGTGACCAAGCAGTACCCGGGCGCCCAGGGCCCGGCGCTGCACGACCTGTCGTTCACCGTGCCCGCGGGCGAGCTGTGCGTGCTGGTCGGCCCCTCCGGCTGCGGCAAGACGACGGCCATGCGCCTGGTCAACCGGATGATCGACCTCACTGACGGCGACATCACCATCGACGGCAACAGCGTCATGTCCGTCGCCCCCACCGATCTGCGTCGCGAGATCGGTTACGTCATCCAGCAGATCGGCCTGTTCCCGCACCTCACGATCAACGCCAACATGAGCGTGGTGCCGCGGCTGCTGGGATGGGACAAGCGGCGCTGCGCCGAGCGCGCCGCCGAGCTGCTCGACCTCATCGGGCTGCCGGAGGAGATGGGCCGCCGTTACCCGGCGCAGCTTTCCGGCGGCCAGCGGCAGCGGGTCGGCGTCGCCCGTGCGCTCGCCGCGGACCCGCCGCTCATGCTCATGGACGAGCCGTTCGGTGCCATCGATCCGATCAACCGCGACCGGTTGCAGAACGAGTTCCTGCGCCTGCAGCGCGAGATCCGCAAGACCATCGTCTTCGTCACGCACGACATCGACGAGGCCATCAAAATGGGCGACAAGATCGCGATCCTGCGCGAGGGCGGCGAGCTCGTGCAATACGACAGCCCCGACGCCATCCTGGCCCATCCTGTCAACGACTTCGTGGCGCAGTTCGTCGGCGCCGATCGCGGCCTCAAGCGCCTGGCGCTGACCACGCTCGACCAGGTGGAGCTCGAGGACGTCGCGGCCGCGCGCAACGTCGAGGTCGAGTCGCACGCCGGTCGTACCGTGTCGATCAAGTCGACGCTGCGTGACTCGCTGTCGGTGATGATGACCGAGCAGCTGCGGCCGTTGCTCGTGGTGGACGGCGACAGCAAGCCGGTCGGCTTCGTGTCCATCGAGCTGATCAACACGACATTGCACCAGGAGCGCCGCGGCGACGCGGACGCCCGGCACGCGGCGGCGGCCGAATGACGGTGGCCGCCGGGCTGGTGCTGGCCAGCGGCCCGGTCATTCCCAACTTCGGCTCGACCGACTCCTGCGTCAAGAACAACGGCACGTTCTGCTGGGACTGGTTCACCCAGAACTGGAGCGACACCTTCGTCCCCGACCTGTGGCAGCACGTGCAACTGGTCCTGATCGCGCTCGGGGTCGGCTTCGTGATCTCCTTCGGGCTGGCCGTCGCCGCGCACCGCGCGCACTGGCTGGTCCCGCCGGTGACCTTCCTGACCAGCCTGCTCTACACGATCCCGTCGCTCGCGGCTTTCGAGATCCTGCTGCCGATCACCGGCATCAACTGGTTCACCGTCGAAATCGCGCTGGTCTCGTACTCATTGCTCATCCTGTTCACCAACACCCTCGCCGGCCTGTCCGGCGTGTCCGCCGACGTCATCGACGCCGCGACCGGCATCGGGCTCACCCCGATGCAGCGGCTGATCAGGGTCGAGCTGCCGCTGGCGCTGCCCACCATCATCGCCGGGCTGCGGGTCGCCGCGGTGACCATGGTGTCGCTGGCGACGATCGCGGCCTACATCGTCCCGGCCGGCCTGGGCAAGGTCATCTTCGACGCGTTGAGCAACGGCGGGTTCAACACCGCGTTCCTCGCGGGCGGCATCCTGTGCATCCTGCTCGCGTTCGTCGCCGACGGGGTGTTCGCGATCCTGCAACGCCTGCTCACGCCCTGGACCGCGGCGGGAAAGGCCTGAACCGATGAGCGACTTCATCGATGCGTTCTCGTTCATCTCGGACAACAGCTCGCTCGTGTGGAGCAAGGTGGGCACGCACCTGGAGGTGTCCGGCATCTCCGTGCTGATCGCCGTGGTGATCGGCCTGCCGCTGGGCATGTGGCTCGGCCACCTGCACCGGTTCTCGTTCCTCGCCATCAACCTGTCGAACATCGGACGTGCCCTACCCAGTCTGGGGTTGCTCGCCATCCTGCTGGGCTTCCTCGGCATCGGCACCCTGCCCGTGGTCATCGCCCTGGTCGTGCTCGCGTTCCCTCCGATCCTGACCAACGCCTACGTCGCGGTGGACCAGGTCGACGCGGAGATCGTGGACGCGGCGAAGGGCATCGGCCTCACGCCCTTCCAGGTGCTGATGCGGGTGGAACTCCCGCTCGCCCTGCCGCTCATCTTCGCCGGCATCCGCACGTCGGCGGTCTTCGTGGTCGCCACCGCGACCCTCGGCGGCATCTTCGGCGGCGGCGGGCTCGGCGACATCCTCAACAACCGCGAGTCCTACGGCCTGCAGGGCACGATCGCCACCTGCTACCTGCTCATCGTCATGGCCTTCGTCTCGCAGGCACTGTTCATCCTGCTGGAGCGTCTGGTCACGCCCGCGGGCCTGCGCGCCGGGCGCCGGCGCGACCGCACCGCCCGCGTCCGCCGGGTCGCCCAGCTGCAGGGACGTGTCGAGGAAACGCCGGCCGTGGCCGGCAGCAGCACCTGATCGACGATTCTTCACGCATCATCCATCACCACCGAAAGGCACGATATGAAGCGAACGACTCTGTTCGGCCGGATGACCGCGGCGGCCACGGCCACCGTGCTGGCCACGGCGCTCGCCGCCTGCGGCTCGAGCGGAGGCGGCAGCGGCGGGGGCAGCAAGGGCGGCTCCAGCAAAGCCGCTGACACCGGCAAGGCTCCGGCCAACGCGCCGGCGATCACCATGGGCGACAAGAACTTCGCCGAGGAGTACCTGCTCGGCGAGCTGTACTCCCGCGCCCTCAAGGCCAAGGGGTACAAGATCACGCTCAAGGGCAACATCGGCAGCTCGGACGTGATCGACAAGGCCCTGACCAGCGGCCAGATCGACATGTACCCCGAGTACAGCGGCGTCGTCTACACCGAGCTGGCCAAGCTCGGCGACCAGCCGAAGACCGCGAAGATCACCTACGACGGCGCGAAGTCGTACGAGGCCAAGCGTGGCTACGACTACACCGATCCGACGCCGTTCCAGGACGCGGACGGGCTCGCGGTCACCAAGGCCTACGCGAGCAAGCACGGTCTGTCGACGATCGACGACATGAAGAAGGTCGGTTCGTTCACCTATGGCGGACCGCCGGAGAACGCCACCCGCTTCCAGGGCGTCAAGGGTCTCAAGCAGGCCTACAAGCTGAACCCCGACTTCAAGCCGCTGTCGATCGGTACCCAGTACCAGGCGCTGAACCAGGGCAAGGTCGACTCCATCGCGATCTTCACCACCGACGGTCAGCTGGCCAGCGGCAAGTACGCCGTGCTGAAGGACACGAAGGCGATCTTCGGCTTCCAGCAGGTCGGCATGGTCGTGAAGAAGAGCCTGGAGTCCAAGCTCGGCCCGGCGTTCCTGGCCACCGTCAACAAGGTGAGCGCGCTGCTCACCTTCAAGGCGATCCAGGCGCTCAACGCCGAGGTCCAGCTGAACCAGAAGAAGCCGGGTGACGTGGCGCAGGCCTTCCTCAAGGCGAACAACCTGCTCTAGACACACGCGGAACACGGGCGACCGACGGTCGGCGGTGGGCATTCGGCCCACCGCCGACCGTTCGCGTCCGGCGGCCCTGCTCGACCTGCTCAAGCAGGCGGCGAAGCTGGACCGCACGCAGTCCGACCCGGCGGTCGCTGCCCGCAACGCCGTCGGCGTGGGCGCGCCACTGTTCATCGGGGCGCTCGCGGGCAACGTCGGCCTCGGGCTGGCCGCCGCGGTCGGCGCCCTGCAGACGGCCTTCGCCGATCGCCCCGGGCCCTACCGGCTGCGCATGCTGCGGATGGTCGGGACCGCGGGGGCCGCGGCGATCACGAGCGCGCTGGCCGTGCTCGCCTCGCGCAGCGACGCCGCCGCGGTGGCGCTCGTGCTCGTTCTCGCCTTCCTGGCCGGGCTGCTGCTGACCGGCGGCCCGAGCGCCACCCAGGTCGGCGTGGCGGGCGTGGCCGCCGCCCTGATCCTCGGGCACCTGAGCCGGCCGCCGTCGGCCGCGATCCATGTCGGCCTGCTCGTGCTCGCCGGCGGGGCCGGGCAGGCGCTGCTCGCCGTGGCCGCGTGGCCGCTGCGCCGCCACCGCCCCGAGCGGGTGGCGCTGGCCGCGCTCTACCGGGAACTGGCGGCGGCGGCCCGCACCCCGGCCGGCACCGACGCCGGCCCGCCGGCGGGCGACAGCCTGGTCGCGGTGCGCCGCACGCTGTACGGGCTCGGCCACGACCACGGCCCGAGCGTCGAGGCCTACCGTGTGCTGCTCGACGAGGCCGAGCGGCTGCGCCGCGAGCTCGTCGTGGTGATCGGGCTGGCCGAACGCCTCGCGGTCAAGGGCAACCCCATCCTGGCCGGGATGGTCCGCGGGTCGTGCACGGCCGCCGCCGTGGTGCTCGACGCGGTGGCCGCGTCGCTGGCCGACGCGCGCCCGGTGGACGACGCGGTGGTCGACGCGGCGCGGCGCACCAGGGAGTTCGCGGTGCGGCGGCTGCGGGAGAGCGCGGACGCACCGGCCTCGGCGACCCGGCGGGCGGCGGCCGCGCGGCTGCTCGCCCTCGGTGGGCAGTTGCGGGCCGCGGTGGACAGCACCCGGGCCGGATCCAGCGAGGGGCGCGGGGCCGAGCACGACCTCGCCCAGCGCATGCTGCGCAACCCGCTACCGATCCTGCGCTCGAGCCTGGCCGTCGACTCGGCCGTCGTCCGGCACGCGGCGCGCCTCGCGCTGCTCGTGGCCGGCAGCGACCTCGTCGTGCGGCTGGCCGGTGTCGACCGCGGCTACTGGGTGTCGCTCACCGTCCTCGTCGTGCTGCGCCCGGACTTCGGCGCCACCCTGCAGCGGGCCGTGATGCGCACCGCCGGCACCGTGCTGGGCCTGTTGCTGGCCAGCGAGCTCGTGCACTGGCTGCCCGGCGGCGGTGGATGGGAGGTCGCGCTGGTCGTGCTGTTGACCTTCAGCATGCGCTTCGCCGGGCCCGGCAACGTGGCCCTGTCGGCCGTCGCCCTGTCCGGTCTGGTCGTGGTGCTGCTCGAGATCAGCGGCGTCCCCGCGGGCCAGACCGTCACCGACCGCGCCCTGGCCACCCTGGCCGGCGGGGCGTTGGCGGTGCTCGCCTCGGTGCTGCTGCCGGCCTGGGAGCGCCGGTTCACACCGGGGCGGCTGGCCGCCCTGCTGCGCGCCTACGCCGACTACACCGACGTGGTCGCCGACCTGGACGCCGGGCGCACGCAGCTGCAGGAGGCCCGGGCGGCGAGCCGGCTGGCCCGCACCAACGCACAGGCGTCGGTGGGCCGGGTCGAGGCCGAGCCGGCCACGGCCCGGGAGCAGATCGAGCTGGGCCGGGCGGTGCTCTCGCACACCCACCGGTTCATCCACGCGATGCTCGCCGTCGACGCGTTGCGGGTGCCGCTGCGCGAGTCCGGCGGCGTGGCCTCACTCGTCCCGTTCCTCGGCGCGGCCGCCGAGACGCTGCGCGACACCGCCGACGCCGTGGAGCAGGACACGTCCGGTCGGGCGCACGCCTCCGGGCAGTTGCGCGCCCTGCAGGAGGATGTCGTCGCGGCGTTGGCCGACGATCCGGACCAGGCGGGCGGGCCGGACGGGGCCGCCACGCTGGTCGACGCGACCGATCGGATCGCCAACAGCCTCGACACGTTGCGCGCGGAGCTGCGCCGCCAGCGCCGCGAACGCCGCGGGGCCGCCACCGACGAGTCGGCAGCGGCCCCGGGCTGAGCGGCCGGCTACTCCGCGGCCACCGCCACCGCCACCGGCTCGGGAGCCGCGGGCTGCTGCGGGCGCTTGGTGCGGATGGCGAAGGTGACCAGCAGCAGGGTGCCGGCGAGGAACGCCGTGGCCGTCCAGAAGGAGTGGTCGGCCGCGGTGACGAACACCCGCCGCGCGGCCTCGCCGGGCGACAGCCCGGCCGGCAGATCCGCCGTCGCGCTCTTGCTGGCCGCGCCGAACACGGTGACCAGCACGGCCAGGCCGAGCGAGCCACCCAGCTGCTGCATGACGTTGACCAGGCCGGACGCCGCCCCCGCGTCGCGAGCCTCCACGCCGTCGAGCGCGGCCGTGGTCAGCGGCACGAAGGCCAGGCCGTTGCCGAGACCGAAGACCACCAGCGGCCCGACCAGGGCGAAGTAGCCGCTGTGCTCGCCGAGCTGGGTGAGCCACAGCATGCCGAGCGTCGAGAACGTGATACCGACGATCATCAGCCGGTGCGCGCCGAGCCGGTCGATCAGCACCCGCGCCGACAGCTGCGACGCCGCGAAGATCACGGCAGTGAGCGGCAGGAAGGCGAAGCCGGTGATCAGGTCGCTGTAGCCGAGCACGCCGCGCAGGAACTGGGTGAGGAAGAAGAACATCCCCATCATCCCGGCGACGAGCAGCAGCCGGGCGACGTAGGAGCTGGCCCGGTTGCGGTCGGCGAACAGGCGCAGCGGCGTGATCGGGGCGGTGGCGCGCAGCTCGGTGAGCACGAACGCCGCGAGCAGTACGAGGCCGGCGGCGAAGGACGCGAGCGTCTCCGCGTCGCCCCAGCCGTCGCTGGCCGCGTGCACGAACCCGTAGACCAGACCGGTCATGCCGAGCGTGGAGGTCAGCGCCCCGGCGAGGTCGAAGCGCCCGCGCTGGCGCTCGGTCTCCGGCAGGGTCGGCCGGGCGAGGGCCAGCAGCACCACGCCGATCGGCACGTTGACGAACAGCACCCAGCGCCACGAGGCCCACTCGGAGAGCATGCCGCCGGCGATCAGGCCCACGGCGCTGCCGCCGATGGACACGGCGGTGTACAGGCCGATGGCCCGGGTGCGCTCGCGCGCGTCGGGGAACATGGTCATGAGCAGGGCCAGCGCCGACGGCGAGGCCAGCGCACCGCCGACGCCCTGCGCCGCGCGCGCCGCGAGCAGCTCGCCCGGATTCTGGGCGAAGCCGCCGGCCAGCGAGGCCAGGGTGAACAGCGCGATCCCGGTCAGGAAGACGCGGCGCCGCCCGAGCAGGTCACCGGCGCGGGCACCGAGCAGCAGCAGGCCGCCGAAGGTCAGGGTGTAGGCGTTGACGACCCAGGACAGGTCGGCGGCCGAGAACCCCAGGCTGGCGCGGATGTCGTGCAGCGCGATGTTCACGATCGTGGCGTCGAGCACGACCATGAGCTGGCAGGTCAGGATGAGGGCGAGGACGAGATTGGGGTGCCCGAGCGGCACGCGCAGGCGCCGCGCCCGAGGGGCGTCGACGCCGCCACGCCGGCGGGGGCGGGGACGGAGGGGAGTCAGAACGGCCACGAGTGAACCTCTTGTGTAGTACGTTGGAGCAGAAGCGGAAGGTGCCTCCGGTAAGAACCGTAGTGGAGGCGTCCTCCGGTTAGCAACTGATTTAGGGAGGTCCGGCGTGTCGCAGCTCGCGAGCGAGCCCCGCGCGCAACGCGCGGACGCCCGTCGCAACCGCGACGCGCTGCTGGCCGCGGCCGGCGAGGTGTTCACCGAGCGTGGGGTGGACGCCCCGCTCGAGGAGATCGCCCGGCGTGCCGATCTCGGTATCGGCACGCTGTACCGGCACTTCCCCACCCGCGACTGCCTCATCGAGTCCGTCTATCGACACGAGGTCGAGACGCTGTGCGACGGCGTGGACGGCCTGCTGGCCGCGCACCCGGGCGCTCCCGACGCCGCCGTCGAGGCCTGGATGGGCTCGTTCGCGGCCTACGTCGCCAAGAAGCGCGGCATGGCCCTGGCCATCAAGTCCGTGCTCGGCGCCGACAACGCCCTGTTCACCGAGAGCCACGAGCGCATCCGCGCCGCGCTCGGCACGCTGGTCGAGGCCGCCGTGCACGCCGGGGCGATCCGCGACGACGTCGACACCGTCGATCTGATGCGCGCGGTCGGCGGGATCTGCATGGCCACCGACAGCCCTGGTTGGCGCGATCGCACCGAGCGCCTGGTGGGGCTGCTCATGGACGGCCTGCGCTACGGCGCGCCGGGCGCGCCCCGCAGCCGGCGCTGAGGCACCCGCTCGGGGCGAGCGGCGCTGACCCGACTCACTCGGGTGCGTCGAGGGCACGCACCGAGGCCGGCACCGCGATGCCCGGGCGCAGGTCCGGGGCCGGGCGCGGGCGGCCCGCGGCCAGGGTCAGCGGCACCACGCCGGCCCACGCGTGGCCGGCGACGTCGGCGGGCGGGTCGTCCGGCCAGCCGTCGGACACCTTGAGCGACCATTCCTCGATCGGCAGCGCGAGGACGAGCGTGGCCTCGAGTTCGCGCGGCGTGGGCCGACGCACCTCGGCGGTGCGCCCGGGCAGCAAGGCCTCGGTGACCAGGTCCAGCGCGCGGGCGCGCTCGTCGTCGACCGGGGTGCACGACCCGAACAGCACGGCGCTGCGGTAGTGCAGCGACGACTCGAAGGCCGAGCGCGCCACCACCAGCCCGTCCAGCGCGGTGACCGCGAGGCATGTCGGCACGCCGGTGGCCAGCCGGCGCATCCAGCGTGAGCCCGTGGAGCCGTGGGCCAGTACGCGTTCGCCGTCGCGGACCACCGCGGTCGGCAGCACCACCGGCGTGCCGTCCTCGGCGACGAGCGCGAAGTGCCCGACCACGGTGCTGTCGAGCAGTGCGTCGAGGGCGGCGCGGTCGGCGTTCTGCTTCTCGCGCAGCCGCGTCACGCGGGTCCGGGAGCTCACGACTGCATCATGGCGTGCACCGCGGCGGCCAGGCGCGACGGGCGGCCGCGACGGGCCTCGGCGTGGTCGGCCCAGGTCATCGCCTGCAGCCCGGCGTTGGCGCCGAGCCAGCGCAGCGGCTCCGGTTCCCACCGCCGGCTGCGGTGACCCACCCACGGCAGGCGGGTGAGCTCGGTGTCGCGCCCGGTGAGCAGATCGGCCAGCGTGCGGCCGGCGAGGTTGGTCGTCGACACTCCGTCGCCGACGTAGCCACCGGCCCAGGCCAGCCCGCTGCCGGCGTCCAGGCCGACGGAGGCGTGCCAGTCGCGCGCGATGCCGAGCGGGCCGCCCCAGCGGTGCGTGATCGGCGTACCGCGCAGCACCGGGAACAGGTCGACGATCGTCTCGTGCAGCGCGTCGAACACCCGCGGCACCCGGTCGTAGTGCGGGTGCACCCGCGACCCGAAGTGGTACGGCGCGCCCCGGCCGCCGAAGACCAGCCGCCCGTCCGCGCTGCGCTGGCCGTAGACGATCAGGTGCCGGTGATCGCTGAAGGTCTCGCGCTCGCGCAGCCCGATCTCGTCCCACACCGCGTCGGGCAGCGGTTCGGTGGCGATGACGAGCGAGTAGACGGGCGCGAGCAGCCGGGTCGCACCCGGCAACCGGGCGGTGTAGCCCTCCGTGGCCCGCACGACGAACCGCGCCCGCACCGTGCCGTGCGCGGTGTGCACGGCGTGCGCCTCGACGGCGGTGGCCGCGGACTGCTCGTAGATGGTGGCGCCGCGCCGCTCCACCGCCTCGGCCAGCCCGCGCACCAGCCGGGCCGGCTGCACGGCCGCGCAGTGCGGGGTGAACGACGCGCCGACGACACCGGTGGCCGACAGCCGCCGGGTGGCGTCGGCCGCGTCGAGCAGCTGCACACCCAGGCCGTACCGCGCACCCTGCTCGGCCTCCGCGCGGGCGCGGTCGAGCTGGGCGGGCGAGCGCGCCAGGACGATGGTGCCGCCCTTGGCGATGTCGGCGTCGATGCCCTCGGCCGTGGCGACCCGCGCCACCTCGTCCACCGAGTCGCGCATGGCGGCGTACTGCGCCACCGCCGCGTCGTGGCCGGCCTCGCGGGCCAGGCCGCCCGCGCTCACCGGGAACAGCGCCGAGCACCAGCCGCCGTTGCGCCCGGACGCGCCGAACCCGGCGATCTCCGACTCCAGCACCGCGATGCGCAGGCCGGGCTCGGCGCGGGCCAGGTAGTAGGCGGTCCACAGCCCGGTGAACCCGGCCCCGACGATCGCGACGTCGACCTCCCGGTCACCCGCGAGCGCCGGGCGCGCCCGCAGCGCCCCGCCGAGCTGGTCGAACCACAGCGACAGCTGCCGGTAGCCGCTCACGAGCGGGTCAGGCCAGGACCGAGGCCAGGTCGACGGAGTCGTAGCCGTGGGCCTCGGCGACGGGGTCGCTGGTGAGCTGGCCCTCGTGCGTGTTCAGGCCCAGGGCGAGAGCGTGATCGGCACGCAGGGCGTCGCGCCAGCCGCGGTCGGCCAGCTCGATCGCGTAGGGCAGCGTGACGTTGGTGAGCGCGTAGGTCGAGGTGTGCGGCACCGCGCCGGGCATGTTGGCCACGCAGTAGAAGACCGAGTCGTGCACACGGTAGGTGGGCTCGGCATGGGTCGTGGGCCGCGAGTCCTCGAAGCAGCCGCCCTGGTCGATCGAGATGTCGACGAGCACCGAGCCCGGCTTCATCCGCGACACCAGCTCGTTGCTGATGATCGTGGGAGCCTTGGCGCCCGGCACGAGGACGGCGCCGATGACCAGGTCGGCGTCGAGCACGGCCCGCTCGACCTCGTAGGCGTTCGAGGCGACGGTCTGGCAGTGGCCCTGGTAGATGGCGTCCATCTGGCGCAACCGGGCGACGTTCTTGTCCAGCAGCAGCACCTCGGCCTGCATGCCGAGCGCGATGGCCGCGGCGTTCTGGCCGGAGACGCCAGCGCCGATGACGACGACCTTGGCCGCGTACACGCCGGGGACGCCGCCCATCAGCGTGCCGCGCCCGCCGCCCTGGCGCATCAGGTGGTACGAGCCGACCTGCGGAGCCAGCCGGCCCGCCACCTCGGACATCGGGGCCAGCAGCGGCAGCGAGCTGTCGGGCAGTTGCACGGTCTCGTAGGCGACGCCGGTGGTACCGGCCGCGAGCAGGGCGTCGGTGCATGCCTTGTCGGCGGCCAGGTGCAGGTAGGTGAACAGCACCTGGTCCTTGCGCATCCGGTGGTACTCCTCGGCGATGGGCTCCTTCACCTTGAGCACCATGTCCGCCGAGCCCCACACGTCGTCGGCGGAGTCGAGGATGCTCGCCCCGGCGGCCACGAACGCGTCGTCGGGAATGGCCGAGCCGACGCCGGCCTCCCGCTCGAGAACGACCTCGTGTCCGTGGCGGACCAACTCGTGCACGCCCGACGGCGTGATGGCCACGCGGAACTCGTTGTTCTTGACCTCGCGGGGGACGCCGACCTTCATCGCTTGACTCCTGTACACGTGCGGACAGTAGGCCTACAGAATGAAGGAACGACGGCGCAGAGGCGATACTGGTGAACAAGATTCTCTAGACTGGGCCGATGCCGGTCGGAAGTTCTTCGCAAGCGCTGCCGTCGACGATGCCGTCGAATATCGTTCGGCCCGTCCCGGACGAGATCGACCGGCGGCTGCTGGCCGAGCTGGCGACCGACGCCCGGGTGCCCAACAACGCCCTGGCGCGACGGGTCGGCATCGCCCCGTCCACCTGCCTGGGCCGGGTGCGGGCGCTGCGCGAGAGCGGGGTGATCCGCGGCTACCACGCCGACGTCGATCCGGCCGCGCTCGGGCGCCCGATCCAGGCCATGATCTCCGTGCGGTTGCAGTCGTCGGCGCGCGCGCACATCCCGGACTTCATGGCCAAGATCGCGCGGCTGCCCGAGGTGCTCAACGTGTTCTTCCTCGGCGGCGCCGACGACTTCCACGTGCACATCGCGGCCACCGGCACCGACAACCTGCGCGACTTCGTGGTGGTGAACCTCAGCCGCGACCCCGACGTCGCGCTCACCGAGACGAGCCTGATCTTCGAACACGTCCGCGCCGGGCTCGGCCACTGATCAGCGGCCGGCGAACACGCCCTCCGGGAACGCCCCGGCGCCGGCGACGTGCCGGGTCAATCCCTTGCCCAGTTCGATGAGACGCGCGGTGCGCTGCTCACCCAGCGCCCGCCACGGCGCGGCGGCCATCCGGTCCGTGGCCAGCTCCACGGCGTCGCGGGTCGCCTGACCGGACGCGGTGAGCCCGCCGTCGTCGAGCAGGCCGCGCTCGCGCAGGGATGCGACGCCTGCGGCCCATTCCTCGTCCGACCAGCCGCGGGTGGCCTTGGCCGCCGCTTCGGTGAATCCCCGTCCGGTGGCCGTGTGCGTGATCAGCGCGTCGAGGCCGGACGTCCCGGCGTCGAGCAGCGCCGCGATGTGCCCGTCCCCGCGGTGCTCGCGCAGCAAGGTGCTCGCGTGCCACAGCACGAGGTGCGGCGCGTGCGGCCAGTCGAGGTCGGCGTGGGCGGCGTACAGGGGCCGGCCGTGCGGTGCCAGCGCCTCGGTGGCCGCGCGGGCGAGCTCGGCCGCCTCCGCCACGTCCTCGCCGGCCAGGATCTCGTCGCCGAGCAGCCGGCGCAGCGCCCGGTCGGCGGCCCGCACGCGCGCGGCCAGGATGTCGGCCACGCCGGCCAGGCCCCACGCCCGCGGGATGTGCCGCGCGACCAGGGCGGGGTTGAAGTTGTAGAACGTGGCCGCGGTGACGCCGGCCGACACCGGGCCCATCGGGGCCGAGCGCCCGGCGAAGTAGCACATGCGCCCCGGCCGAAGGCCCACGCCGACGAGTTCCTCTTCTGTCTCGGGCGCGAAGTAGATCAGCGAGTGCAGCGAGTCCAGGGAGCGGTGCGCCCGCGCGGCGACACCGGCGGGGAGATCGGCCATGGCCGAACCCTAGCCGCCGGGTGGTCGGGTGCCCCGGGGGAGAGCGGTGCACCGCCGCGGCGCGCGGGCGCTGAACCGTCCGGGCGCCGGCCTCGTTTGTTCCCGTGACGGCGTGGCCACGGATCGGCCCTGTGCGGGGCCACCGGATCACGCGAAACGAGGTGTCGGATGCCCACCCTGATCAGCGGCCTGCCCGCGCACGTGCTGCTCATCCATGTGCTCGTGGTACTGGCCCCGCTCGGCGCGCTGTTCACCGTGCTCAGCGCCGTCTGGCCGGCCGCTCGGCACCGGATCGGCATCGTCTCGCCGATCACGTGCGCGATCGTCGTGATCTTCACGCCCATCACGCAGAACGCGGGGGAGTGGCTCAAGCACAAGCTGGAACAGAACGGCGGCAACAAGGCCATCGAGAAGCACGCGGATCTCGGCGAGACGTTCCTCTGGTACGCGCTCGGCCTGTTCGTGGTGTCGGCCGCGGTGTGGTGGATGGGCCGGATGGCCGACTCCGCCGCCCGCACGGCTGACTCCGAGCCCTCCGGGTCGGGCGGTGCCGCGTCGCGTGGTGGCACCGCGACGATTGCCCGGCCGGACAGCCGCACCGCCGTGCCGGTCTGGGTCACCTACGCAGTGGCGGTCGTGGCCGTGGCCATGTCGATCGTGGTGGTCTGGCAGGTCTACCGGATCGGTGACTCGGGCGCGCACGCGGCCTGGGACTACGTGCACAAGCTCAAGTGAGCGTCAGCAGCCGGCGAGCAACCCGACCACCGGGGCCAGCGCCTCGGCAAAACCTTCGCTGACCGCGTAGTAGGAGATGCCCAGCGTCTCGCGACGGCGTTGCAGCTCGTCGGCCATGGCTCGCGGTGAGTCGCCGCGCAGCATGACCAGCGAGTCGTGGGCGACCAGCGTGGCGGCGTCCGCACCGAGATAGCGCTCGGCGTGCGCCGGCACCTCGTCGCCGACCACGAACAGATTCATCGCCATCGTGATGTCCTCGGCGCGCGAGCCGGCCCGGGCGCGGAAGTCGCGCGCCGCCCGGTCGGCGTCCTCACGCGTGGTCCGGGCGTCAAGGGCCAGGGTCACCAGGTCCGCCCGGCGGGCGGCGAGGTCGCGGGCCTTCGGACCACCGGCCGCGATCAGCACCGGGGTGTGCCGGTCGGGCCCGTCCAGTTCGTGCAGCGCGTCGATCGCCTGCTCCGCCTGCGCGAGCCGCTGGGGCGCGGAGCCGTAGGGCAGGCCGAGCTGCTCGGCGAACTGCTGCACCGCGGGCCGCCCCGTGCCGATCCCGAAGTCGAAGCGGTCGCCGGTGAGCGCGGAGAGGCTGTGCCCTTCCCACGCGACCAGCCGCGGCGGGCGCATCGGCGCCGCGAACACGAAGGTGCCGACCCGCAGGTCGGGCGCCGCGGTGGCGGCCACCGCCAACGCCGCCGTGGGGGACAGCAGCTGCAGCCCGTCGGGCATCAGCAGGGTGTCGAAGCCGAGCCCGGCGATGCGGGTCGCCGTGCCCGGCCAGGCCGCTGCGTCCCCGTGCGGGGTGGCCACGACCCCGAAGCGAAACGATTTGCATAGTGAATCGTTCATGCACTGAACGATATCAGCTCGCGCGCGTTCCGGACAGCCGGCGTACGAGCTCGGCGCCCAGCCGGTCACCCGACAGCCAGGCCGACTCGACCCGGGGCGAACCGGACGGGCACCACGAGTCGCCGCACACCCCGAGGGCGTCGTCGAGCGCGAACGGCGCGTCGCCGTGCGTGCCACCCGGCTTCGCGTAGGTCCACCGGTGGGCGTGCGTCCATTCCGGCGTCGGCGTGATGCCCAGCGCCCGGCGCAGCGCGGCCAGCACCGGCGCGACCGCACCGCCGGGTGCCCGCAGCTGGCGCCGGGCGAGCCCGGCCGTGGTGTGGGCCACGAGCACCGCGGCGCCGTCGCCACGGCGGGCGCCGTCGTCGACGACCAGCGTCACGTCCGGGTCGTCGTTGACGAAGGCCGCGTCCGCGATCGGCCAGGCGCGCCGCGACCAACCCGCGGCCACCGCGATCACCGGTTCGTAGTCGACCCAGTCGATCGCGGCGTTGCCGGCCAGGCGCTGCGCCTGCGGGTCGGGCATGGCCAGCACCGTCACGTCGAAGCCCGGGTCGGGTGCGGTCACGACGGGCGACGCGCAGGCGATCTCGCCGTGCAGGTCGCGGACCAGGGAGCGCAGACCCCGGTGCGCGGCCCAGCGCACCGGCCCCGTCTTCGCCTCACCGCCCGCGACGTCGAACGTGTCGGTCCACGGGCGGGCCAGGCCCCGCGCCCGCCAGCCGTCGACGACGCGGGCGAAGTCGTCGTCGGCCACGGTGAAGTACGCCGCGCCCAGGTCGACGCGTCGACCGTGCAGCGTCGGTGCGGCCAGCCGCCCGCCGGGCGAGCGCCCGCGCTCGCGCACCGTGACCGCGATCCCGGCGGCCCGCAGCCGCGCCGCGCAGGCCGCCCCCGAGATTCCCGCTCCGACGACGAGCACCCGCGCTTCGGTCACCACGTCAGCGTCCCCCGTTGAGTGGCCCGTTACCCGCTGAGTGGGCGGCGACAACGGGCCACTCACCGCGCAACGGGCCACTCAACGGGAAACGGGGACGGTGGGGTCAGAGGCGGGACCAGGCCTCGGTGAGCACCGAGCGCAGGATCTGCTCGATCTCGTCGAACTCGGGCTGCCCGATGATCAACGGCGGCGCGAGCTGCACCACCGGGTCGCCGCGGTCGTCGGCGCGGCAGTACAGGCCGGCCTCGAACAGCGCGCCGGAGAGGAACCCGCGCAGCAGGCGCTCGGACTCGTCGTCGTCGAAGGTCTCCTTGGTCGTCTTGTCCTTGACGAGCTCGATCCCGTAGAAGAACCCGTCGCCGCGCACGTCGCCGACGATGGGCAGGTCGTGCAGCTTCTCCAGCGTCGCGCGGAAGGCGCCCTCGTTGTCGAGCACGTGCTGGGGGATGCCTTCGCGCTCGAAGACGTCGAGGTTGGCCATGGCCACCGCCGCCGACACCGGGTGCCCGCCGAAGGTGTAGCCGTGTGCGAAGGAGTTGCCGCCGTTCCAGAACGGCTCGGCGATCCGGTCGCTGATGATCGCGGCCCCGACGGGGGAGTACCCACTGGTCAGGCCCTTGGCGCAGGTGATGATGTCGGGGACGTAGCCGAACTTGTCGGCGCCGAACATGGTGCCGAGCCGGCCGAAGGCGCAGATGACCTCGTCGGAGACCATCAGCACGTCGTGCCGGTCGCAGATCTCGCGCACCCGCTGGAAGTAACCGGGCGGCGGCGGGAAGCAGCCGCCGGAATTCTGCACCGGTTCGACGAACACGGCCGCGACGGTGTCCGGGCCCTCCATCTCGATGGCCCGCTCGATCTCGTCGGCGGCCCAGCGGCCGAACGCCTCCAGGTCGTCGCCGTGCTCGGGCGCGCGGTAGAAGTTGGTGTTGGCGGCCTTGTGTGCGCCGGGCACGAGCGGCTCGAAGTACTTCTTGGCGTCGGGGATGCCGGTGATGGACAGCGCGCCCTGCGGCGTGCCGTGATAGGCGATCGCGCGGCTGATCACCTTGTGCTTCATGGGCTTGCCCACGAGCTTGTAGTACTGCTTGGCCAGCTTCCAGGCGGTCTCGACCGCTTCGCCGCCGCCGGTGGTGAAGAAGACCTTGTTCAGATCGCCCGGGGCCAGCGAGGCCAACCGCTCGGCCAGCTCGATCGCCGGCGGGTGCGCGTAGGACCACAGCGGGAAGAACGCGAGCTCGGAGGCCTGCTTGTAGGCGGCCTGGGCCAGTTCCTCGCGGCCGTGCCCGGCCTGCACCACGAACAGCCCGGCCAACCCGTCGAGGTAGCTGCGGCCGCGGGAGTCGAAGATGCGCGCCCCCTCGCCGCGCACGATCGTCGGCACGTTGCCGTCGGCGTAGGACGACATGCGGGTGAAGTGCATCCACAGGTTGTCGGAGTTGCGGGCCGGTTCGACCGGAGTGGTGGTCATCAGTGTGCTCCCCAGTTGTAGGTCTGTTTGACGAGCTTGAGGTAGACGAAGGTCTCGGTACGGGTCACGCCGTCGATCGCGCGGATGCGCCGGTTGACGAGTTCGAGCAGGCGCTCGTCGTCCTCGACCACGACCTCCGCGAGCAGGTCGAACGACCCGGCGGTGACCACGACGTAGACGACCTCGTCGATGGCGGCGAGCCTGGCGGCCACGGCCTCGAGGTCGCCGCCGGTCGAGATCGCGATCATCGCCTGGCGGGCCAGCCCGGTCTGCATCGGGTCGGTGACGGCCACGATCTGCATCACGCCGGAATCGACCAGCTTCTGCACCCGCTGGCGCACCGCCGCCTCGGACAGCCCGACCGCTTTGCCGATGGCCGCGTAGGGGCGCCGGCCGTCCTCCTGGAGTTGCTCGATGATCGCGCGCGACACGTCGTCGGCGACGCCCCGAGCTGACGGTGTCACCGGTACAGCCTTTCCACGACGAACGATTTCGTTGCGGTCACGCTATCAGACGACGGATATCGTCAGAGTCAACCGGCGTCGGGCACCAGGGTCGGGGTCTGCTCGTTCAGCGTCTCGCCGCGGAAGAACGCCGGCGCGACCGCGCGCCAGACGAACATCAGGATGATGCCGATCACGAACGTGCCGACGCCGAGCAGGAACACCCCGCCGATGTACCAGTGCGGCGGGAAGGGCATGTGCCAGCCGGTGTAACTCGTGCTCACGTCGCTGGGCGCGAGCCAGTCGTCCTTGATGCTCCAGATCAGCGCGCCGAGCAGGATGAGCCCGCCGAGGAAGGGCAGCAGGCCCTGGAAGACGAAGTTGCGCGGGCTGCTCGTCAGGTTGCGCCGGTAGTACCAGGCACAGGCGAAGCCGGTCAGCCCGTAGTAGAACGCGATCATCAGGCCCAGCGCGGACACGGCGTCGGCGATGACGCTCGTCGCGTTGCTGGTGTAGTTCAGGATGGCGTAGAGCAGGATCGACACGCCGCCGAAGGCCAGCGTCGACACCGTCGGGGAGAGATTCTTCGGGTGGATCTTCGCGAAGGCCTGCGGCAGGGCCCGGTAGACGGCCATCGACAGCGACGTGCGTGCCGTGGGCAGGATCGTCGTCTGCGTCGAGGCGGCGGCCGAGGTGAGCACGAGGAACAGCAACAGGTGCAGCATGATCGAGCCGTAGACACCGGTCCCGAAGACCGAGCGGCCCAGGCCGGAGAAGATGTCACCCCAGTTGGCGTCGTTGTTCAGCCCGATCCCCTTGTCGCCCACCCCGCCGAAAGCCTGCGAGGCCAGCGTCATCAGCGTGTAGGTCGCCAGCAGCAGCAGCGTCGAGATCACGGCCGCCCGGCCGGGGGTCTTGCCCGGGTCGGCGGTCTCCTCGTTGCAGGCCACCGCGCTGTCCCAACCCCAGTAGATGAACAGCATCAGGATGATGCCGCGCACGAACGAGGAGAAGTCGCCGACATTCATGGGGTTGAACCACGACCACGACGGGTCGATGGCCTGCGGGCCGGCGCTGCCGTTGCCCACCTTCACCAGCGCCGTGATCGCGAAGATCAGCAGGACGATGAGTTCGATGACCAGGAAGAACTGCTGCAGTTTGGCCGACAGTTCCACGCCCACGTAGCAGATGTAGGTCATCACGACGATCCAGCCGACGCCGACGAGCAGCACCCAGCCGCTGGTCGGGTTGCCGCCGATGCCCTTGGCGTTGAAGAGCAGGAAGACGTACTGGCCGGCCACCTGGGCGAGGCTCGCCATGACCAGGATGTCGGCGGCGATGATGCCCCAGCCGCCGAGCCAGCCGGTCTTCGGCCCGAAGGCCCGGGTGGCCCAGGTGAAGGTCGTGCCGCAGTCCGGGTCGGCCTTGTTGAGTTCCTGGTAGCCGATCGCGGTGAACAGCATCGGGATGAAGGCCAGGATCACGATGATCGGTGACTGCACGCCGACGAAGGCGACGATGAAGCCGAGGGTGGCGGCGAGGCTGTAGGCCGGAGCCGTGGAGGCCACCCCGATCACCACGCTGGACGCGAGCCCCAATGCGCCGGACTTGAGCCCCTTGCCGACCGGACCCTCCGGGTCCTGTTTCACCAGCAGCGTCACCAATTGCTCCCCTCGGACTCCGCACCCGGATGCGTTTATCGCAGCAACCGGCAACCTGTGCAAGGGTTTCCGCCGCGTGAACCGGTCGATGCCGTGGATTTCGTACCATGTGCCCTCTAGGTTTTGCTCATGCGCATCCTGATCCTCGGCGCCGGTGGCGTCGGGTCCGCGGCCGCCCGCATCCTGGCCCGCCGCCCGTTCCCCACGCGGGTCGTGGTCGCCGACTACGACGCCGCCCGCGCGAAGGCGGCCGTCGCCGGTGTCGCCGACGACCGGTTCGGCGCCGCCCGGCTCGACGCCTCCGACCAGGCCGCGATCGAGGAGCTGATCCGCGCCGAGCGCGTCGACGCGGTGCTCGGCGCCACCGATCCGCGGTTCACGATGCCGATCTTCCGGGCGGCGCTGGCCGCCCGGATCCACTACCTGGACATGGCGATGTCGCTGTCGACCCCGCACCCGTCGGCGCCGTACTCGCAGCCGGGCGTGAAGCTGGGCGACGAGCAGTTCGCGCTCGCCGGGGAGTGGGAGGCCGCGGGCCGGCTCGCGCTGGTCGGCATGGGCGTCGAGCCGGGGCTGTCCGACGTGTTCGCCCGCTACGCCGCCGACGAGCTGTTCAGCGAGATCGACGAACTCGGCGTGCGCGACGGCGCGAACCTGGCCGTCGAGGGTTACGACTTCGCCCCCTCGTTCTCCATCTGGACGACGATCGAGGAGTGCCTGAACCCGCCGGTGGTCTGGGAGAAGGAGCGTGGCTGGTTCACCACCGAGCCGTTCAGCGAGGCCGAGACGTTCGACTTCCCCGACGGCATCGGCCCGGTGGAGTGCGTCAACGTCGAGCACGAAGAGGTGCTGTTGATGCCGCGCTGGATCGACGCCAAGCGGGTGACGTTCAAGTACGGCCTCGGCACGGAGTTCATCGACGTGCTCAAGACGCTGCGGATGCTCGGCCTGGACCGCACGGAGAAGGTGCGCGTCGGGGCGCTCGTCGAGGGGAGCTCGCGACCCGAGCCGGTCTTGGTCAGCCCGCGCGACGTCGTGGCCGCCTGCCTGCCCGACCCCGCCACCCTCGGCGACAAGATGAGCGGTAAGACCTGCGCGGGCGTCTGGGTGACCGGCACCGGCAAGGACGGCGAGCCCCGCTCGACGTACCTCTACCACGTGGTCGACAACGAGTGGTCGATGCGCGAGTACGGTTCGCAGGCCGTGGTGTGGCAGACGGCCGTCAACCCGGTCGTCGCGCTGGAGCTGATCGACTCGGGCGCGTGGTCCGGCGCGGGCGTGCTCGGCCCTGAGGCGCTGCCGGCCCGCCCGTTCCTCGACCTGCTTGCTGGCGACTACGGCTCGCCGTGGGGGATGCGCGAGCTCGGCTGAGGATTCGGTGCGCAGGAAACGCGGCCGCAACCTACGCTCGCGTAGGTTCGAGGGCATGCTTCCCGCCGCCGACACCGACGAGGGCGTCAACGTCCGTCTGCTGCACGAGCTCGAGCCCGTCGTGGCCGAGAACCTCGACCGCCACCTCAAGGCGACCCGGTCGTGGCACCCGCACGACTACGTGCCGTGGAGCCGCGGGCGCGATTTCGCGTTCCTCGGTGGCGAGGACTGGCGGCCGGAGGACTCGCCGCTGGACCCGGTGGCGCAGACGGCGATGACGGTCAACCTGCTCACCGAGGACAACCTGCCGTCCTATCACCGCGAGATCGCCACCCGGTTCGGCCGCGACGGCGCGTGGGGCCAGTGGGTCGGGCGCTGGACGGCGGAGGAGGGCCGGCACGGCATCGCGCTGCGCGACTACCTCGTCGTCACCCGCGGCGTCGACCCGGTCGAGCTGGAGAACCTGCGCATCGCGCACATGAGCGCCGGCTACGACTCGGGGGACAAGAGCGCACTGCAGGCGATGGCCTACGTGTCCTTCCAGGAGCTCGCCACCCGGGTGTCGCACCGCAACACCGGCAACGCCACGGGCTGCCCGCTGGCCGAGCAGCTGCTGGCCCGCATCGCCACCGACGAGAACCTGCACATGGTCTTCTACCGCGGCCTGGTCGGCGCCGCGCTCGACCGCGCGCCGGACGCCACCATGTGCGCGATCCGCGACGAGGTCGTCAACTTCCAGATGCCGGGGCAGGGGATGCCGGGCTTCGTGCGCAACTCGGTGACGATCGCGCGGGCCGGTATCTACGACCTGCGCCTGCACCACGACGAGGTCGTCGCGCCCGTGTTGCGCTACTGGCGGGTGTTCAGCCGCGACGACTTCGGCCCCGAGGGCCAGCAGGCCCGCGACGAGCTGGCGCGGTTCATGGCCGAGCTCGACCAGCAGGCCACCCGCTTCGTCGAGCGGCGCGACCGGCAGCGCGAGCGCGCCGCCGGCTGAGCCCGGCCGCCGTTACCGGCGCCAGGCGTTCTTGCGGCGCTGCCGGTCGATGAGCAGCCCGACGACGAGGGCGCCGGCGGTCAACCCGAGGAACAGCGTGCCCTGCTGGTTGTAGTGCGTGGCCGTCATCATCAGCAGCAGGATGATCACCGTGACCCAGCCGCCGACCGCGGCCCACTTGCCGAACTCGCCGTGCCAGCCCCAGTCCTCGGGGTGCTCCTCGGGATGGTCGGCCAGGTACTCGTCGGGCACCGAGACGTCCGGCAGTTCGCCGTGGGTGTTACGCGTCGCCACGAGGTGCTCCTTGGTTCGTCGGCCCGGGTGTCCCTCATTCTGGCACCCGGCCGCGCGGATACCGTGAGGGCATGCGCATCACCGGCTGTGGGCACGCCAGCGTGCTGATCGAGACGGCCGCGGGCTCGGTCCTCACCGACCCGTGGGTCAACCCCGCCTACTTCGGCTCGTGGTTCCCGTTCCCGGACAACTCGCAGCTGGACTGGGACACCCTGGGCCGGGCCGACTACCTGTTCGTGTCGCACCTGCACCGCGACCACTTCGATCCCGACACCCTGCGCAAGCACGTGTCGAAGGACACGACGGTGCTGCTGCCGGAGTACCCGACCTCCGAGCTCGAGGACGCGCTGCGCGACTGCGGGTTCACCTCGTTCGTCACGCCCGCGTCCGGTGAGGTGGTCGACGTCGACGGGCTGCAGGTGATGATCCAGGCGCTGACCTCGCCCACCGACGGGCCGATCGGCGACTCGTCGCTGTGGCTGTCCGACGGGCAGCAGACCGTGCTCAACCAGAACGACGCGCGGCCCTCCGAGTTGGAGGCGTTCCGGGCACTGGGGCCGGTGGACGGCTACCTGATCCAGTTCTCCGGCGCGATCTGGTTCCCGATGGTCTACGAGCTGCCGGCGCGGGCGAAACAGGCGATGGGCGCGACGAAGCGCGAGCGCCAGTTCGACCGCACCCTGCGCTATATCGAGGAACTCGGGGCGCGCGTGGTGTTCCCCATGGCCGGCCCGCCCTGCTTCCTCGACGAGGAGCTGTGGGGTTTCAACGACATCTTCGGCGACGAGTCGAACATCTTCCCGGACCAGACGGTGTACCTCGACTGGCTGCGGTCGAAGGGGCACGACGAGGGACGGCTGCTCCTGCCCGGCACCGTGGCCGACCTGGCGCGGGACGGCGCCCCGGTGCAGCACCCCTACGACCCGGCCACGATCTACGCGTCGAACGACACCAAGACCGCTTACCTGCGCGAGATGCAGCAGCGGCGGCTGCCGGAGGTCGAGGCGCTGCGAGCCACCTGGACGCACCCCGAGATCGACGTGCTCGCCGCGCTGAGCGAGTGGTTCACGCCGCTGCTGGAGGAGTCGACGCACATCGCCGAGGGCATCGGCGCCGGGGTGCGGCTGACCTGCGAGGACGAGCAGCGCGGCGACGTCGACATCCTCATCGACTTCGCCGGCCGGTCGGTGCGCGCCTACGACGGTGAGAAGGTGCGCTACCGGTTCCGCACCCGGCGCGCCTACGTCGAGCAGCTGATCGCCGAACACGAGATCGACTGGGTCAACTCGCTGTTCCTGTCCTGCCGGTTCTCCGCGCAGCGCATCGGGCCGTACAACGAGTTCGTCTACGTGTTCTTCAAGTGCCTGTCCGAGGAACGGCTGCAGTACGCCGAGGGTTGGTTCAGCGAGCAGAACGCCGTCGAGGCGGCCGAGACCATCGAGCTCGACGGCTGGGACGTGCAACGCCGCTGCCCGCACCTCAAGGCCGACCTGTCCCGGTTCGGCGCGATCGCCGACGACGGCGGCAACGGCCCGGTGCTGACCTGCCAGATGCACGGCTGGAAGTGGCGGCTGTCCGACGGCAAGTGTCTGTCATCGGTGGGCCACGACCTGCGCTGCGCCCCGGCCGGCCAGCCGGTGCCCGGCGAGCCGATCCTGCCGGTGGAGCACCACGACCACCGCGACCAGCACGACGACGAGCGCACCGACTGATCAGCGGAAGGTGGTCGCGGCGGGCAGCCGGCGGCGCATGATCTCGATCGCCTCGGGGTTGCGGTCGACGAGGGTGAAGCGGCGGCCGAGCTCGGCGGCCACGGCGCCGGTGGTGCCGCTACCGGCGAAGAAGTCGAGGACCCGGTCGCCCGGCCGCGAGGACGCCTGCACGATGCGGCGCAGGACGCCGGCCGGCTTCTGGGTGGGGTAGCCGGTCTTCTCCGGCCCGTTGGTGGGGACGATGGTGTGCCACCACACGTCGGTGGGCAGCTTGCCGCGCGCGGCCTTCTCCGGGCCGACGAGACCGGGCGCGAGGTAGGGGATGCGCTCGACGGCGTCCTGGTCGAAGAAGTGCCCACCGGGGGTACGCACGTACACGAAGATCGTGTCGTGCTTGGCCGGCCAGCGGTCCCGCGCGCGGCCGCCGAAGTCGTAGGCCCAGATCAGCTCGTTGAGGAACGCGTCGCGGCCGAAGACGGTGTCCAGCAGCACCTTGACGTAGTGCGCCTCCCGGTAGTCGAGGTGCAGGTACAGCGTGCCGCTGGCCGTGAGCAGGCGCCGGGCCTCGCGCAGCAGCGGCTCGAGCCAGCCGAGGTAGTCCTCGTGCATGTCGGCGTAGGCGTGCCGCGCCGACTCGGTGGTGGTGTAGCGGCGCCCGGCGAACCCGGTGCGGTCACCCGCGTCGTCGCGCACGGTGTGCAGGGTGCGGCGCTGCTGGGCCCGGCCGGTGTTGAACGGCGGGTCGAGATAGATGAGCTGGGCCGACCCGTCGGGCAACGCCGGCAGCACGTCGGCGCAGTCGCCGTGCACCACCACGTCGCCCCCGTCGCCGCCGCCCACGATCGCGCATCGTTCCAGACGCAGCCGGCCGCCGGCCCGCACCGCGCGGGTGCGGGCCGGCGGCCAGGAACCTCAGCCGCCGCGAACCGTCGACCGAACCGTTGCCGACGACGGGACCGGTGGCCGGCACCGGCGGCCAGACCGTGGTGCACGGCGTGCCGGTGGCCGACGTGTCGGTGGGCAGGCAGCCGGTCACCGACTCGAGGCCGTCGCCGCTGAACCCGTAGAGCGCGAAGCCGTCGGCGTCGGTGAGCACCTTCCCGAGACCGCGGCTGCTGTTGTGGGCGGAGATGACCACCGCGCCGGCCGGTGGCGCCGCCGAGGCGATGCCGGTGAGCGGGGCGGCGAGCAGGGCGGCGACGGCGCTGATCAGCACGCTCGCGCGAACCTGGAGGGGGCGGCACGGGACCGAGGAGAAGCACGCGTGGTGCGCGATCGGACGGGACGAGGTCCGCGTTCATGAGACGGCGGGAAGCTCCCACCGGGCAGCTGAAGCGCCATTCGGGGGGGTGGCGTCAAAATCGAATGCATGTATGATAAACTTCGCTATGCCGCGGACGCCGCGATGGTCGGACGACGATTTGCGCGACGCCGTCCACTCGAGTCGATCGAGAGCCGAGGTGTGCCGGCGTCTCGGACTGCGGCCCGGGGGCGGGACCTACGCGAGCCTGCGTCGGCACATGACTCGGTTGGGGATCGACACCAGCCATCTGCCCGAGGTCGAACACGGTCGGGTGCGACCGCCGCGTCGCTGGACCGACGATGATCTACGCGAGGCAGTGGCGACCAGCATCTCGTTGGCACAGGTGCAGCGGCGGCTGGGCTACCCGCCGAGTGGCGGGATGCATCGCTACCTCTCGAGTCAGGTTCGATTGCTGCAGATCGACACGAGCCACTTCACCGGGCAGGCCTGGGCACGGGGGCGAACAACCACCGGTGGTTTCCGCCCTCGACCGCTCGAGGAGATTCTGGTCGCCGGATCGACCTACGTCAGCACCGCCGCGCTTCGCCGGAGGCTGATCGCCGCCGGGCTCAAGAGGGCTCGGTGCGAGCGCTGCGCACTCGATCGGTGGCAGGGCGAGTTGCTCCCGCTCACGCTCGACCACATCAACGGGGACACGACCGACAACCGTCTGGAAAATCTCCGTATCCTGTGCCCGAACTGCCATGCCCTGACCGATACCTGGTGCGGGCGCAACCGGGGCCGGCGTACTCCAACAGGTAGAGAGATCAGGTTTAGATCCTGAGCAGTGCGGGTTCGAATCCCGCCGCCGGCACAGTTCGTCCGGTCAGCGCGGGACCGCGCTCGCGCACCGCACGCAGACGTCGGTGCCGGGGCGCGCGGCGAGCCGGTCGGCGCCGATGAGGGCGCCGCAACGCGCACAGACTCCGTAGGTACCGGCGGCGCGGCGGGCCAGCGCGGCGTCCAGTTCGGCGAGGCGGGCGACAGCGCGGTCGAGCAGCGCCTGCGCCTGCGCGCGTTCGAAGCCGATGGTGGCGCCCTCGGGGTCGTGCTCGTCGTCGCCGGTGGTCGAGCCGGCGGAGGCGAGCACGTCCGCCAGTTCCGCGCGCGCCGCCGTCACCCGCTCGGCCGCGGCCGCGCGGGCGTCGGCCAGTGCGTCGGAAGTCAGTCGAGCCCCAGGTCGCGGCGCAGTTTGGCTACGTGCCCGGTGGCGCGCACGTTGTACTGCGCAAGCTCCACGGTGCCGTCCTCGCCGATCACGAACGTCGAGCGCAGCACCCCCGTGACGGTCTTGCCGTACATCGTCTTCTCGCCGAACGCGCCGTAGGCCTGCAGCGTCTGCTTCGACACGTCGGACAGCAGCGGGAAGCTGACCCCGTCGCGCTCCCGGAACTTCGCCAGCTTCTCCGGCTTGTCCGGCGAGAGGCCCAGCACGGCGTACCCGGCCGCGGCCAGCGAGTCGAGGCTGTCGCGGAAGTCGCAGGCCTGCGTGGTGCAGCCGGGCGTCATCGCCGCGGGGTAGAAGTAGACGATCACCTTGCGGCCGGCGAAATCGGCCAGGGAGACGTCGTTGCCGTCGGCGTCGGGCAGCGTGAACGGGGGAGCGGGGTCACCAGCAGACAGTCGGGTCACGGCCCCGACCGTAGCGCGCGATGCCCTAGGCTCGGCCCGGACCAGTACCCCGGGGAAGGGACGAGCGTGAGCGGCGAGCGCAGTGCGGAGCAGATCCAGCGCGACATCGAGCGCTCCCGGACGGCCCTGGCGAGGACCGTCGACCAGCTGGCCTACCGCACCAGCCCCAAGCGGGTCAGCGCGAACCTGAAGCAGGGGCTCAAGGCGAAGGCGACGTCGACGCAGGGCCAGGTCGTTCTGGGCGCCACCGGCCTGCTCGTCGTGGTGCTCGTCGTCCGGCGGTTCCGCAAGCGCTGAGCGGAGTGCAACACCGCGTGTCGGCGCGGTGAACGGCACGTGACGCGCGACGGTTAGGGTGCATCGACCGCCCGTCCGCGTCGCCGAGATTCCTGGGAGCATCGTGCCCTTCCGTCTGACGCCTCGGGACAACGCGTTCTACGCGATGTTCACCGAGGCGGGCCGCAACGTCGCCGAGTCGGCGAACGTCCTGCACGGACTGACCGACCCCAACGCCAACCGCGAGACCATCGCCAAGCAGCTGCGCGAACTCGAGCACGCCGGCGACTCCGTCACGCACCGCATCATGCGGCAGCTGAACACCAGCTTCGTCACCCCGTTCGACCGCGAGGACATCTACCGGCTGGCCTCCGCACTGGACGACGTCGTCGACGCCATCGAGGCGTCGGCCGACTTCGTGGTGCTCGCCGACGTGGGCAAGCTCCCCCCGTTGATGACCGAGCAGATCGAACTGTTGAAGCGCTCGGCCGACGAGACCGCCGAGGCGATGTCACGGCTGTCGACACTGAAGGACCTCGAGCCGTACTGGATCGAGGTCAACCGGTTGGAGAACGAGGCCGACCGCGTCTACCGCAAGCTGCTGTCGAAGCTGTTCAGCGGCGACTACGACGCGCTGACCATGGTCAAGCTGCGTGAGGTCGCCGACGGCCTGGAGGACGCCGCCGACGCCCTCGAACACGTCGCGCACGCCGTCGAGACGATCGCCGTCAAGGAAAGCTGAGCGTGGACGTCACTGCGCTCGCGATCGTCATCATCGTCGTCGCCCTCGGGTTCGACTTCACCAACGGGTTCAACGACGCCGGGAATGCGATCGCCACCTCGGTGTCGACGAAAGCGCTCACGCCGCGCATCGCGCTCGTCCTCGCGGCTGTCATGAACGTCGTCGGCGCGCTGATCTCGACGAAGGTCGCCGGCACCATCGCCGGCAGCATCATCGAACACCCGCCGTCGGGCCGCGGTGGCCTCGTCATCGTCCTCGCCGCCCTGATCGGCGCCATCTGCTGGAACCTCACGACGTGGTACTTCGGCCTGCCGTCGTCCTCGTCGCACGCGTTGATCGGCGGCCTGGTGGGTGCCGGCATCGCCTCGACGAACGGTGTCCGGTGGAGCGGGGTCGTCGACAAGGTCGTCGTGCCGATGATCGCGTCACCGCTGCTGGGCTTCGGCCTGAGCTACGTGTTCATGGTCGCGCTGCTCTGGGCGTTCCGGAAGGTCAACGCGGTGCGGGCCAACCGGGGCTTTCGCTGGGGGCAGATCGTGTCGGCCGGGGCGATGGCCTTCGGGCACGGAACCCAGGACGCGCAGAAGACGATGGGTGTCATCGCGCTGACGTTGTTCGTCGCCGGGCACAATTCGCGCGCCGACCACATCCCGATCTGGGTGATCCTCGCCTCGGCGGGCGCGATCTCGATCGGCACCTACTCCGGCGGCTGGCGCATCATGCGCACGCTCGGCCGGCGGATCTTCTCGCTGACGCCGGCGAGCGGGTTCGCCGCGCAGACCGTCGCCAGCAGCGTGCTCTTCACGACCTCCGGGCTCGGCCTGCCGGTGTCCACCACGCACGTCATCACGTCCTCGGTGATGGGTGTGGGCGCGACCCGGCGGCTCTCGGCGGTGCGCTGGGGCGTGGCCGGCAACATCGTGACCGCCTGGATCCTCACCATCCCGTGCGCCGCGCTGGTCGCCGCCGCCATCTGGGCCGTGCTGCACCCCGTGCTGGCCTGACTCAGCGCCCGACCCCGACTTCGCGGAAGCGCAGCGGGTCGCCGGGGCGCAACTGCGCCGCGTGGTCCCACCGGCCGACGACCGCGATCACCGGGTAGCCGCCGGTGACCGGGGCGTCCGGGCCGAACAGGATGGGCTTGCCGTCCGGGGGAACCTGCAGCGCGCCGGGCACCATCGGTTCGCTGGGCAGTTCCGCGTCGCGGGCCCGCTCCAGCGCGGGCCCGTCCAGCCGCAGCCCGACCCGGTCGGCGTGGCGGCCCACCGTCCACCGGGTGCGCAGGAGGCCCTTGCGGGCGGCCGGGGTGAACCAGTCGTCGCGCGGGCCGAAGCGCACGTCGAGGATGTGCGCGGGGCCGGCCCACGGGCCGACGGCGGCGCTGACCGGGTCGTGCGGTGCGGGCCCGACGGGCAACCGGTCACCGGGTGACAGGGCCGCCGGCCCGAGCCCGCCGAGGGTGTCGGTGCTGGCCGAGCCGAGGGTGTGGGCCACAGCGAACCCGCCGCGCACGGCGAGGTAGCTGCGCAGGCCGGTACTCGGCGGGTCCAGGCGCACGACGGTGCCGGCGGGCAGGCTGACGGCGCCGCCCCAGTCGGGGGCGCCGGGGCAGGGCGCGCCGGTCAGGGCGAGCGTGGCGGCGTCGTGCAGCCGGACGGCGAGGCCGCCCAGTGTCACCTCCAGGCCGGGGGCGCCGGGCGCATTGCCGACGAGCCGGTTGCCCAGCGTGAGCGCCGAACGGTCGAACGCGCCCGCGCGCCCGACGCCGAGGGCGGCGTACCCGGGCCGGCCGAGGTCCTGCACGGTCGTCAGCGGCCCGGTGGCCAGCACCTCGATCACCGGACGGGCCGGAAGGTGACTCGGGTGCCGGGGGCAAGCAGGGCGGGCGGCTCGCGCCCGGCGTCCCAGAGCTCGGCGTCGGTGCGCCCGATCAGCCGCCAGCCGCCGGGCGATGCGCGCGGGTAGACGCCGGTGAACTCTCCGGCCAGGCCCACCGACCCGGCGGGCACGCGGGTGCGCGGCTCGGCCAGGCGCGCGGCGTGCAGCTGCGGCGCGAGCCCGGACAGGTAGGCGAAGCCCGGCGCGAAGCCGCAGAACGCCACCACGTACCGGCCCGCGGTGTGCGCGCGCACCAACCCGTCGGTGTCCAGGCCGAGGTCGCGGGCCGTGTCGGCGAGGTCGGCGCCGTCGTAGCGCACATCGAGCGTCACCTGCGTGCCGATCGACGGCGAGGGCGGCGGGTCCTGCGGGTCGACGGCGCCGAGGCGTTCGCGCAGCCAGGGCAAGCCGCGGTCGGTGCGCACCAGCACGGTCCGCGCGGCCGGCACCGCCTCGACGACGCCGTCGACCTCGCGCAGGGCGAGGGCCAGTGGCAGGACCTGACCCGGGTCGTCGGGCTCGGCGAGCACGGCGTCCTCGCCGCAAGGCAGCAGCCTCACGTCGCGAACGGCGCGAGCGTCACCCCGGCGTCGGCCAGCGTGCGCCGGATCTCGATGGCGAGGTAGACCGCCCCGGGGGTGTCGCCGTGCACGCACAGCGAGCGGGCGTCGACCGGAACCGCTGAGCCGTCGCTGGCCGTGACGTGCTGGTGCAGCACGAAGGTGGCGGCGCGGGCCACCACCTCGTACGGGTCCTCGACCAGCGCGCCCGGCTCGCCACGCGGCACCAACCGGCCGTCAGGGCGGTAGCCGCGGTCGGCGAAGGCCTCGGCGACGAACGGCAGCCCGGCTGCGTGCGCCGCCTCCTCCATGGCCGAGTTCGGCAGGGCGAGCAGCGGCAGCACCGGGTCGAAGGCCGCGATGGCCGAGACCACCGCTCCCGCCTGCTCGGCGTCGTCGGCGGCGGTGTTGTACAACGCGCCGTGCGGCTTGACGTAGCGCACCCGCGTGCCGGCGGCGCGGGCGCACGCCTCGAGCGCGCCGAGCTGGTACAGCACGTCGGCGGCGAGGTCCTCCGGGTCGATGGCCATGCGCCGCCGGCCGAACCCGGCGAGGTCGCGGTAGCCCACCTGCGCGCCGATCGAGACGCCGCGCTCGGCGGCCGCGGCGCACACCCGGCGCATGGTGCGCGGATCGCCGGCGTGGAACCCGCAGGCGACGTTCGCGCTGGTGACCACGTCGAGCAGCGCTTCGTCGTCGCCGAGGCGCCAGACACCGAAGCCCTCGCCGAGATCGGCGTTGAGGTCGATGCGCATCCGCCCACGGTATCGGCGCCCGGGCGACCTGAGCGATCCACGCCGACGGCTTGTCACGACGCCGGACAGGTCGGTTAGGCTCGCGATGTAAGGCTTGCCTAACCTAAAGGCGGCTCGGCTCTGCTCGCGGGAGGACGCGCATGCTCCCCACGCTCGTCATCGGGTTGCGCGAGGGCCTCGAGGCGGCCCTGATCGTGGGCATCATCGCCGCCTTCCTGCGCAAGCAGGGCCGCCGCGACCTGCTGCGGTGGGTGCTGATCGGCGTGGGGGTGGCCATCGGCCTGTGCATCCTGGCCGGCGTCGCGCTGCGCCTCTACTCCCAGGACCTGCCGCAGCAGCAGCAGGAGGGCCTGGAGACGGTCATCGGGGTGCTGGCCATCGGCATGGTCAGCTACATGGTCGTCTGGATGCGGCGCAACTCGCGCAACCTCAAGGGCCAGCTCGAGGGCCTGGCCGCCGACGCGATGACCGGCCGGTCCAACGCCGGCCGCGCGATGGTGCTGATGGCCTTCCTCGCGGTGATCCGCGAGGGGTTCGAGACCGTGGTCTTCGTCCTCGCCGCGTTCAACGAGGCAGGCAGCAGCAGCGCGGCGGGGTTCGGGCTGCTGCTCGGGGTCGCGCTGGCCGTCGCGCTCGGCTACGGCATCTACCGCGGGGGCGTGCGGATCAACCTGTCCAAGTTCTTCCGGGCCACCGGCCTGGTCCTCGTGCTGGTCGCCGCCGGCATCCTGGTCAACGCGCTGCACACCGCGCACGAGGCCGGCTGGCTCGACGTCGGCCAGCACAGCCCCTTCGACCTGTCCTGGCTGGTGCAGCCGGGCACCGTCCAGGCGTCGTTGCTCACGGGCATGCTCGGCATCCAGGCGCACCCGGCCATGATCGAGATCGCCGGCTGGCTGCTGTACCTCGTGCCGGTCGGGCTGTACGTCGCGTGGCCGCCGGGGCGCCCCGCACCGTCGCGGCTGCTCGTGCGCGGCGGGGCCGCCCTCGGCGTGCTGGCCGCGGTGGGCGCCCTCGTGCTGACGCTGGTGGCGCCGGCCGCCGCGGCGCAGCAGCCGACGACGGCCGGCGGAGTGATCACCGCGCGTGTCGTCGCCCGCGGCGGCGAGCACGCCGTCGTGCGCACCCAGGCCCAGCAACCGGTCCGCAACACCGCGGGCGCGCTGCGCGACCTGGACCTCGCCGCCGAGGGCCGCGCCCGGCACGCGGGGCTCGACACGCGCGTCTACCGCGCGACCCTGCCGGGCGCCGGCGCGGCCGGGCGCCCCTCGTCGCTGACCTTCGCGCAGGTGGCGCAGCTCAACGGCGGCCGCCTGCCCATCGGGCTCGGGGGCACCGGCGATCCGGCGCTGCCCGCGACCTACCGGGACCGCGCCACGCTGACCGTCTGGCTGGACCGGCACAGCGATCGGGTCGTCGACCTGAGCTGGCGTGAGCAGGTGACGCTCAGCGTGCGGTCGGCCACCGGTGCCACCGTCGCCCTTGCCCGACCCGTCGCCACCGGTGTCGTGGCCCTGCCGTCGATCACCGTCCGGGCCGCGGCGGCGAGCGCGCGGGCCGAGCGTGCCGACCAGGACCGGCGCGCCACCCTGCGCTCCCTGGCCGGCTGGTGCGTGGTGCTGGCCCTGGCGGCGTTCGCCCTCGCCGCCGGCCTGGCGCTCGCCGGTCGGCGCCGGGAACGGTCCGTGACCAGCCCGGCCGAACCGACAGCGTCCCTCGTCCGTAGTTAGGTTAGGCTGCCCTAACTGACGTCGACCCGCGGAGAACCGTCATGCCGTCCCACCCCGCCCGTCACGCCCTGCTGGCACTGGCTGCCTGCGCGACCGCGGCGGCCACGCTGGCCGCCTGCTCGTCCTCCTCCCGCGGATCGGGCGGCCGCAGCGCCGACAGGTCCGGCGGCGCCCAGGCCGGCGGCGGCAACCCGCACGTCGCCACGGTCACCGTCACTGCGGCGAAGGGCTGCACGCCGGACCGGCGCTCCTTCCCGGCCGGCGCCCTGACCGTCAAGGTCGCGAACAAGGACGCCACTGCCGTGAGCGAGGTGGAGGTGCTCAGCGGAGAGCGGATCGTCGGCGAGAAGGAGAACATCCCGCCCGGCTTCGACGGCGAATTCGCCGTCACGCTCGCCGCCGGCCGCTACGCGCTCTACTGCCCCGGAGCCACGCCAGAGCGGACCACCGTCGAGGTCACCGGCAAGTCGGCGGGCGTGAGCGACCAGAGCGTGGCCCTGCTGCTCGAGCAGGCCACCGCCGGCTACGCGAAGTACGTCGACACGCAGGTCGCCGCGCTGCTCACCGCCGCGAAGAAGTTCGACACGGCACTGCACGGCACGAACCTGGTGGCGGCACAGACCGCCTACATCGAGGCGCGGCCGTTCTACGAGCGCATCGAGCCGGTGGCCGAGTCGTTCGTGATCGGCAAGGACAACCTCGACAGCGACATCGACATCCGCGAGGGCGACGTGCCCGCCTCGCAGTGGCGCGGCTTCCACCGCATCGAGAAGGCGCTGTTCCAGCAGCGGACGCTCAAGGGGATGGGCGGTTACGGCGAGAAGTTGGTGGCCGACATCGGCCGCCTGCAGAAGCTGTCCAGAGGCCTGAAGTACCAGCCGACCGAACTCGCCAACGGGGCCCAGTCGCTGCTCGACGAGGTGGCCAGCGGCAAGATCACCGGCGAGGAGGAGCGTTACTCGCACATCGACCTGCTGGACTTCGCCAACAACGACGAGGCCGCCGAGCAGGCGTTCGCGCAACTGCAACCCGCGCTGACCAAGATCGACCCGGTGCTGACCAGGACGATCTCGACCGCGTTCGGCGCCCTGGACGCGCTGGTCGCGAAGTACAAGACCACCGGCAATGCGTCGGGCTACCGGCTCTACACCGGGCTGACCAGCGCCGACAAGCGCAGCTTCACCGCCGCGGTCAAGGCCGTGCAGGAGCCCCTGTCGAAGGTGGCGAGCAAGGTGGCCAACGCCTGAGCGGGGTACCGCGCCGCCCGTCACCGCGGGCACGATCGAGGACGAGATGAGCGAAGAAGAGCGACAGCACACCAGCCGGCGGCGGTTCCTCGGCGGCGCACTGGGCGCCGCCGGGGTCGCTGCCGCCGGTGGTGCCGGTTTCGGCGTCGCTCGGGCCACCGAGCCCTCCGCCGCGTCGAGCGGGTCGGGACCGGCCACGGTGCCGTTCTACGGCCGGCACCAGGCGGGCATCGCCACCTCGGCCCAGGACCGGCTCGCCTTCGCCGCCTTCGACGTCACGGCCGCCGACGCCGCGTCGCTGTCGCGCCTGCTCGGCACGTGGGCCGCCGCCGCCGCGCAGCTGACCCAGGGCCTGCCGGTCGGCGCCGTCGAGTCGGCCCCGCAGGCCCCGCCCATCGACACCGGCGAGGCGAGGGGGCTGTCGGCCAGCAAGCTGACCATCACCGTCGGCTTCGGACCCACCCTGTTCGACGACCGGTTCGGGCTCGCCGACAAGCGGCCCGCGGCGCTGGCCGAGCTACCGGCCCTGCCCGGCGACTACCTCGAGAAGGCACGCAGCGGCGGCGACCTGTGCGTCCAGGCCTGCGCCGACGACCCGACCGTCGCCTTCCACGCCATCCGCAACTTCGCCCGCCTCGCCCGCGGTACCGCCGTGATGCGCTGGTCGCAGCTGGGCTTCGGGCGCACCTCGTCCACGTCCAGGACGCAGCAGACCGAACGCAACCTCATGGGCTTCAAGGACGGCACCAACAACCTCAAGGCCGAGGACGGGGCCGAGCTCGACTCCTACGTCTGGGTCGGCGACGAGGGTGACCAGGCCTGGATGAGCGGCGGCAGTTACCTCGTCGCCCGCCGCATCCGGATGCTCATCGAATCCTGGGACACCGACTACCTCGCCGACCAGGAGTCGGTCTTCGGCCGGGTCAAGGACACCGGGGCACCGCTGACCGGCGAGCACGAGTTCGACCCCGTCGACCTGCAGGCCACCCGTGGTGGCAAACCGGTGATCGGCGTCAACGCCCACATCCGCCTCGCCGCGCCGGAGAGCAACGCCGGCCAGAAGATCCTGCGCCGCGGCTACTCCTACACCGACGGCATCGACGCCGACACCGGGCTGCTCGACGCCGGCCTGTTCTTCATCGCCTTCCAGAAGGACCCGCGCCGGCAGTTCGTGCCGATCCAGCGCAAGCTGGGCAGCCACGACGCCCTCAACGAGTACATCCGGCACACCGGCAGCGGCCTGTTCGCGGTACCGCCCGGGCTCACCGGCGCCGGCGACTGGTGGGGCAAGTCCCTGTTCGCCTGACCGGGCCCGGCGGGGGACCGGTCCGCTTCGGCCATGATGCACGGATGACGGGTGCGCGGTTGTCCGACTACCTGCACGAGATCTACGAGCGCGGCCACGACGATCAGCGCCCGGCGCTGCCCACGGACCTCATCGCGCTCGAGGACGCCGCCCGCGCACACCTGTCGCCGGCGGTCTTCGGGTACGCGGCGAGCACCGCCGGATCGGGGGCGACGGCGCGCGCCAACCGGGAGGCCTTCGACCGGTGGCAGCTCGTGCCGCGCATGCTCACCGGCGCCACCGAGCGGGATCCCTCGACCACGGTGCTGGGCCACCGGCTGCCGGCGCCGGTGCTCACCGCCCCCGTGGGCGCGCAGGGCATCATGCACCGCGACGGTGAGCTCGCCACCGCCCGCGCCGCCGCCTCGGTGGGCGTGCCGACGGTGCTGTCCACGCTGTCCTCCTACTCCCTCGAGGAGGTCGCCGAGGCCAGCGGCGACGGGGGGCGGTGGTTCCAGCTCTACCGCCCGGCCGACGACGAGGTGTGCTGCAGCTTCCTGGCCCGCGCCCGGGCCGCGGGCTACTCCGCGCTCGTGCTCACCGTCGACAACTGGACCCTCGCCTGGCGGCCCAAGGAACTCGACCACGCGTTCCTGCCCTTCCTCACCGGCCGCGGACTCGGCACGTACTTCAGCGACCCGGTGTTCGCCGCCCGGCTGGCCAGGCCGCCGGCCCAGGACGTGGGTGCCGCGGTCGAGACGTGGCGGGCGATGTTCAGCGGCACCGACCGCACCTGGGCCGACCTCGCCTTCGTCCGCGAGCACTGGGACGGCCCGATCCTGGTCAAGGGCATCCAGCACCCCGACGACGCGCGCCGCGCCGTCGATGCCGGGATGGACGGCGTCGTGGTGTCGAACCACGGCGGCCGCCAGCTCGACGGCGCGCTCGGCTCGCTCGACGCGCTGCCGGGTGTCGTCGCGGCGGTGGGCGACCGCACCCTGGTGCTGTTCGACTCCGGGGTGCGCACCGGCGCCGACGTGCTCAAGGCGCTCGCGCTCGGGGCCGCGGCCGTCCTCGTGGGCCGGCCCTGGCTGTACGGGCTGGCGCTCGACGGCGAGGCGGGCGTGCGGCACGTGCTGCGCTGCCTGCTCGCCGACGTCGACCTCTCGCTCGGCCTGTCGGGTCACCGCGGCGTCGGCGAGCTCGGGCCACACACATTGCGCGCCCGGTGAGACCCCCCGGGTGGGCCCTGGCGTCATCGCTCGGCGCGTTCGTGGCGCTGGTCGGTGGCTGGCTCGCGGCCGGCGCGGTGCAACCGCCCGGCCACTACGACGCGGTGGGCCAGACGATCAGCGTGCTGGCCGGCCACGGCGCGGCGCACCGCTGGATCATGGCCGCGGGCCTGTTCGTGGTCGGCGCCGCCCATCTCGTCACCGCCGCCGGGCTGCGCGGCGCGCGGGTGGCCGCCCGGGCCGCCCTGGCCGTCGGGGGCGCGGCCGGGCTGGGGCTGGCCGCGTTCGCCGAGCCGCGGCACGGCACGAGCGCCGCGCACATCGCCTGCACGACCGTCAGCCTGCTGGCCCTGGCCGCCTTCGGCCTGCTGCTCGGTGATCGGCGCGCGACGCGGTTCCCGCTGCGCCCGCGCGACGCCGCGGCGGCGGGCGTGCTGTCCGTGGTGCTGTTCGGGTGGCTGCTGCAGGCCATGCACGGCACCACCCTGGGCGCGGCGGAGCGGGTGCTCACCGCGCAGCAGGCCGCCTGGCCGGTGCTGGCTGTCCTGGCCCTGCGCACCAGCGGCGGGCGACGCGCCAGAATGACGGGATGAGCACCCGCGAGATCGTCCTGCTCGGCTCGACCGGGTCCGTCGGCACCCAGGCCGTCGACGTCGTGGCCGCCGCCCCGGACCGGTTCCGGGTCACCGCGCTCGCGGCCGGCGGCGGCAACGTCGCCCTGCTGGCCGAGCAGGCCGCGCGGTTGCGGGTCACCGACGTCGGCGTGAGCCGAGAGGATGCCGCCGGCGAACTCCGCGACGCCCTCGCCAAGCACTGGCCCGCCGACGCACCCGCGCCGCGCGTGCACGTCGGGCCGCAGGCCACCACCGACCTCGCCGGTCTCGGCTGCGACACCGTGCTCAACGCGGTGGTCGGCTCCCAGGGGCTGCGCGCCACCCTGGCCGCCCTCGCCGCCGGCCGCGTGGTCGCCCTGGCCAACAAGGAGTCGCTGATCGCCGGCGGCCCGCTCGTCACCCGCGCGGCCGCGCCGGGGCAACTCGTCCCGGTCGATTCCGAGCACTCGGCCCTGGCGCAGTGCCTGCGCGCCGGCGCCGAACGCGAGGTGGCCCGGCTGCTCGTCACGGCCAGCGGCGGTCCCTTCCGGGGCCGGGCGCGGGCCGAACTCACCGACGTCACCCCCCGGCAGGCGCTGGCCCACCCGACCTGGGACATGGGTCGGGTCATCACCACCAACTCGGCCACGCTCGTCAACAAGGGCCTGGAGGTGATCGAGGCGCACCTGCTCTTCGGCATCCCCTACGAGCGCATCGACGTCGTCGTGCATCCGCAGTCGATGATCCACTCGATGGTCGAGTTCACCGACGGCTCGACGATCGCCCAGGCCTCGCCCCCCGACATGCGGCTGCCGATCTCGCTCGCCCTCGGCTGGCCCGACCGCGTCCCCGGCGCCGCCCGGCACGTCGACTGGACCACCGCGCAGCAGTGGACCTTCGAGCCGCTGGACGCCGAGGCCTTCCCATCGGTTCCCCTCGCCGTGCGGGCCGGGCAGGCCGGCGGCTGCGCGCCCGCGGTCTACAACGCGGCCAACGAAGTGCTGGTCGACGCCTTCCACGAGGCCACGATCGGCTTCCTGCGCATCGTCGACACGATCGGCGCGGTTCTCGGCGACTGGCTGAGGGAACAGCACGCCGCGGCCGGCAACCCTAGTACCGTCGAGCAGGTCGAACAGGCGGAGGCCTGGGCGCGCAACCGCGCCCGGGAACTGACGACGGACTGACGCCGACTGCGCGAGGCAGGCCGGAACGAGGAGTGCCCTCAGTGCCCACATGGCTGCTCTACACGCTCGGCGTGCTGATCTTCGCCTTCGGCCTGCTCCTCTCGATCGCGCTGCACGAGGTCGGGCACATGGTGCCGGCCAAGAAGTTCGGCGTGAAGGTGACCCAGTACATGGTGGGCTTCGGCCCGACGGTGTGGTCGCGCAAGCGCGGCGACACCGAGTACGGCGTCAAGGCCATCCCCTTGGGCGGCTACATCCGCATGATCGGCATGGTGCCGCCACGCGCCGACGGCAGCCGTTCGCGCTGGCCACGCCGGCTGGCCTCGGCCGTCGAGGACTTCCGCCGGGTCAGCCGCTCCGAGGTCACGCCGGCCGACCAGGACCGCGAGTTCTACCGGCTCACCCCCGGCAAGAAGATGATCGTGATGCTCGGCGGCCCGTGCATGAACCTGGTCATCTACCTCGTCCTGACGATCATCCTGGTCACCACGCTCGGCACCCCGCACCAGGACGAGACCACCCGGGTCGCCTCGGTCGAGAAGAGCGTCGTCTGCGCCGACCCGAACCGCTCGGCGAAGGACCTGTGCCCGAAGCACCCGATCACCGCGCCCGCCTCCGGCGCGCTCAAGCCCGGCGACCGCATCCTGGCCGTCGACGACGAGCCGGTCAGCAGCTGGCAGGACCTCGTCGACGAGATCGAACCCTCCACCAACGTGCCGCTGCTGCTGACGATCGAGCGCAAGGGCCACGTGCGCGACCTCGAGATCACACCGGTGCGCAACCAGAAGTACGTGGGCGACTCGACGACGAAAACCCGCGAGGTCGGCTTCCTCGGCATCTCCCCGGTGGAGCACCGCTACTACCAGACCCTGTCCATCACCGGCGTGCCCGGACAGATCGGCAGCCAGCTCAAGCTCGGCGTGCAGGCGCTCGGCCGGTACCCCGAGAAGATCATGAGCCTGTACCGGACGGTGTTCGAGGGCCAGAAACGGGACCCGCAGGGCGCGGTCGGGGTCGTCGGCATCGGCCGCATCTCCGGCGACTTCGCCGCCAGCAAGGCGTTCACCTTCGACGACAAGCTCTACACGCTCATCGGGCTGCTCGCGAGCGTCAACCTGTTGCTGTTCTTCTTCAACCTCCTGCCGCTGCTGCCTCTCGACGGCGGCCACGTCGCCGGTGCGCTGGTCGAGGCGGCCAAGCGTGGCCGGGCCCGGCTGCGGGCGCGGCGCGAGGGCCCCACCGCCGACGGCACCCGCCGGGTGCGCTCGCCCATCTTCGTCGACACGGCCCAGATGCTGCCGGTGATGTACGCGGTGGCCTCGGTGCTCATCGTGGTGACGTTGCTGACCCTCTACGCCGACATCGTGAAGCCCATCAACATCGCAGGCGGATAATCGAATCGTGAGCGTCAACCTCGGAATGCCAGCCCCCCCGCCGCCCGTCCTCGCGCCCCGGCGCAGATCGCGCCAGATCAAGGTCGGCAAGGTCGCCGTCGGCGGCGACGCCCCGGTCTCGGTGCAGTCGATGACCACGACCCTGACCGCCGACGTCAACGCCACCCTCCAGCAGATCGCCGAGCTGACCGCGGCCGGCTGCGACATCGTGCGGGTGGCCTGCCCGTCCCAGGACGACGCCGACGCGCTGGCGGCGATCGCCACGAAGTCGCAGATCCCGGTGATCGCCGACATCCACTTCCAACCCAAGTACGTGTTCGCGGCCATCGACGCCGGCTGCGCCGCGGTGCGCGTCAACCCCGGCAACATCAAGAAGTTCGACGACAAGGTCGGCGAGATCGCCCGCGCCGCCGCCGACGCGGGCGTGTCCATCCGCATCGGGGTCAACGCCGGCTCGCTGGACAAGCGGTTGCTGGAGAAGTACGGCAAGGCCACGCCCGAGGCCCTCGTGGAGTCGGCACTCAACGAGGCGGCCCTGTTCGAGGAGCACGGCTTCCGCGATTTCAAGATCTCGGTCAAGCACAACGACCCCGTGATCATGGTGCGCGCCTACGAGCAGCTCGCGGCCGCCTGCGACTACCCGCTGCACCTCGGCGTCACCGAGGCCGGCCCCACGTTCCAGGGCACGATCAAGTCCTCGGTGGCGTTCGGGGCGCTGCTCTCGCAGGGCATCGGCGACACCATCCGGGTCTCGCTGTCCGCGCCTCCGGTCGAGGAGGTCAAGGTGGGCCTGGCCATCCTCGAGTCGCTGAACCTGCGCCAGCGCCGGCTCGAGATCGTCTCCTGCCCTTCCTGCGGGCGCGCCCAGGTCGACGTCTACACCCTCGCCGACAAGGTGACCGCGGGCCTCGAGGGCATCGAGGTGCCGCTGCGGGTCGCGGTCATGGGCTGCGTCGTCAACGGGCCGGGGGAGGCCCGCGAGGCCGACCTCGGCGTCGCGTCGGGCAACGGCAAGGGCCAGATCTTCGTCAGGGGCGAGGTCGTCAAGACCGTGCCGGAGTCGCAGATCGTCGAGACGCTCATCGAGGAGGCCATGCGCATGGCCGACGAGATGGGCGTCGACGCCGAGACCGGCAGCCCGAGCGTCTCCGTCACCTGACCGGGCGTTTGCCGCCGCCCGCGACCGGGTACCTCGCCGTCGAACACACATTCGATGCGAGGGAGCGACCATGTCCCAGTCCGACCAGGTGACACCCCAGCCGGAACGGCCCACCGAGGAGTGGGTCACCGGCGACGAGCCGATGACGGGCCCGCAGCAGTCCTACCTGCACACCCTGGCCCGCGAGGCCGGCGAGGAACCGAAGGACGGGCTCACCAAGGCGCAGGCCAGCGAGGAGATCGAACGGCTGCAGGCGGCCACCAACCGCGGCTGACCCGGCCCGGCGGACGCAGCTGCGCCAACCGGACGCTGTGGCGTGTGCCGTGCCGCGTGCCCGGCGTAGGTTCGGTCCGGTGAGCACGGTGACCGAGCCGCCGGTTGGCGTGTCACCGCTTCGCGTCCACGCGCTGGGCGACATCGACCGCGCCGAACTCGCCGCTCTCGTCGACACCGACCCCGTCGTCAACGCGGTGCTCGCCTCGCGGCTGCGGGCCATCGGCACGCTCGCGCCCCGCATCTTCGGCGGCACCACCTTCGGGACCCGCGCGGGCGACGGGCGCCTCACCGCCGCGGTGTTCAGCGGCGGCAACGTGTTACCCGTCGGGGGCGGGCCGGCCGAGTGGGCCGCGCTGGGTGTCCGGCTGGCCGAACTCGAGCGGCCGTGCACGTCGATCGTCGGGCGCGCCGACGCCGTGGGCGGGCTGTGGGGCGAGCTGGCGGCGCCCTGGGGCCCGGCCCGGCTGGTCCGTCGCGCGCAGCCGCTGCTGCTGCTCGACGACGGTGCCGCGCTGCCCGCCGGCGACCGGCGGGTACGTGCGGTACGCAGCAGCGAGATCGAGGCCTACCTGCCCGCAGCCGCCGCGATGTTCCGAGAGGAGCTCGGCGTGGCGCCGCAGGCCGACGGCAGCGGTGACTACCGCCGGCGCGTCACCGGCCTCGTCCGTCAGGGGCGCGCCCTGGGGATCGTCGACGAGCGCGGTGACGTGGTCTTCAAGGCCGACATCGGCGCGGTCTCCGAACGCACCTGTCAGGTGCAGGGTGTCTGGGTGCGGCCCGACCGGCGCGGGCGCGGGCTGGGCTCGGCCGCGCTGCCGGCCGTGCTGCGCCACGCGCTCACCCTCGCGCCCACCGTGAGCCTCTACGTCAACGACTTCAACACCCCGGCCCGCCGCATGTACGCGCGCCTGGGCCTGCGCGAGCACGCGGTGCTGTCGACGATCCTGTTCTGACGGCGCCCGTTCCTACGTCTTGTCCGTGCCCGTTCGTAGGCTGCGGGCATGGCGCTGCAGGCAGTGATCTTCGACTGGGGCGGCACGCTGACGCCGTGGCACACCCTCGACCCGCGCGAGTCGTGGATCGCGGCGGTGGGCGAGGCCGAGACGGCCGAGCGGCTCTACGCGGCCGAGAAGGAGATCTGGGCGCGATCACGCGACGAGCACCGCAGCGGCACGCTCGAGGAGGTGTTCGGCAACGCCGGGGTCGCGCACACCGAGCAGATGCTCGCGGCCTTCAGCCGGTGGTGGGAGCCGCACACCTACCTCGACCCGCAGGCGCCCGCGGTGTTCGCGGCCCTGCGTGATCGCGGCCTGCGCATCGGGGTGCTGTCGAACACGATCTGGTCGCGGGCCGAGCACGAACGGATCCTGGCGCGCGACGGCGTGCTCGAGCAGCTCGACGGTGCGGTGTACTCGTCGGAGATCCCGTGGACCAAGCCCCACCCCGAGGCCTTCCGCGCCGCGCTCGACGCGGTCGGCGTCGCCGACCCGGGCGCGGCGGTGTTCGTGGGGGACCGGCCGTTCGACGACATCCACGGCGCGAAGTCGGTCGGCATGCACGCCGTGCTCATCCCGCACAGCGACATCCCCCGCGAACAGCAGGGCCCGGTGGAGGGTCAGGCCGACGCGGTGATCGAACAGCTCGCCGACCTGGTGGCCGTCGTCGACGCGCTTCGCTGAGAGCGGAAACGACCTTCGCCGCGTCTACGCATTTGTATCGTTGCGGTCCAATTGAGGCAGGACGGAAAGGAGATCATGTGCTCGTCCGCCTGCTCCGCCGCTTCCTGCGCCCCTACCGGCGCTGGTTGCTGGTCGTGGTCGCGCTGCAGGTGGCCGGCACGGTCGCCTCGCTCTACCTGCCGAGCCTGAACGCCGACATCATCGACAACGGCGTCGCGCGCGGGGACACCGGCTACATCCTCGGCCTGGGCGGATGGATGCTGGCGATCACCGTGGTGCAGATCCTCTGCTCGGGGTCGGCGGTGTACTTCGGGGCCCGCAGCGCCATGAGTTTCGGCCGCGACGTGCGGGAGGCGCTCTTCCGGCTGGTGGGCACGTTCTCCGCGCGCGAGATGGCGCACTTCGGGGCGCCTTCGCTGATCACCCGCACCACCAACGACGTCCAGCAGGTGCAGATGCTGGTGGTCATGACCACGACGATGCTGGTCTCCGCGCCGATCATGGCCGTCGGCGGCGTGATCATGGCGGTGCGCGAGGACGTCGGGTTGTCCTGGCTGCTGCTGGTCAGCGTGCCCCTGCTCGCCGTGCTGATCTGGCAGATCGTGCGCCGCATGGTGCCGCAGTTCCGGCTGATGCAGACCCGTATCGACGCGGTCAACCGGGTGCTGCGCGAGCAGATCACCGGCGTGCGCGTGGTGCGCGCCTTCGTGCGCGAACCGGTCGAGACCGAGCGGTTCGCCCGGGCGAACGGCGATCTCACCGACACCGCGCTGCGCGCCGGGCGACTGCAGGCGCTGATCTTCCCCACCGTCCTGCTGGTCCTCAACGTGTCGAGCGTGGCCGTGCTGTGGTTCGGTGCCTCGCGGGTCGACTCGGGGCAGATGCAGGTCGGCTCGCTGACGGCGTTCCTGAACTACCTGGCGCAGATCCTGATGTCGGTGCTGATGGGCACGTTCATGCTCATGATGATCCCGCGGGCGGCGGTCTGCGCGGAGCGCATCACCGAGGTGTTGGAGACCCGGTCGAGCGTGGTCCCGCCGGTCGCGCCGGTGTCTGCGGTGTCGACGCCCGGCCGGGTCGAGTTCCGCGACGTCAGCTTCGCCTATCCCGGAGCCGCCGCGCCCGTGCTGCGCAACGTCACGTTCACCGCCGAGCGGGGCGCGGTCACCGCGGTGATCGGCAGCACCGGCGCCGGCAAGACCACGCTGATGTCGCTCGTGTCGCGCCTGGTCGATGTCTCCGACGGTGCGGTGCTCGTCGGCGGGGTCGACGTGCGCGATCTCGACCCCGCGGTGCTGTCGGCCAGCCTCGGCTACGTGCCGCAGAAGGCGTTCCTGTTCTCCGGCACCGTGGCCGACACCCTGCGCTACGGCTACCCGGCGGCCACCGAGGCGCAATTGTGGGAGGCCCTCGAGATCGCGCAGGCGCGCGACTTCGTCGAGCGGCTGGGCCTCGACGCCACCGTCGCCCAGGGCGGCACGAACCTCTCCGGCGGTCAGCGGCAGCGGCTCGCAATCGCCCGCGCCCTCATCCGCCGCCCCGACGTCTACGTGTTCGACGACGCGTTCTCCGCTCTCGACCCCGGCACCGACGCTCGGCTGCGCGCCGCGCTGCGCCCGGTCACCTGCGACGCCGCGGTGCTCGTCGTGGCCCAGCGCGTGTCGACGATCCTGGACGCCGACCGGATCATCGTGCTCGAGGCGGGCGAGGTGGTCGGCGACGGCACCCACGAGCAGTTGCAGCGCGACTGCGCGCCCTACGCCGAGATCGTGCGCAGCCAGTTGTCGGCCGAGGCGATCGCATGAGCGACGCCGGATCGCCTGTGGACCTGACCAAGAGCGGCGGCACGAAGCCGACCGGGGCCGGCGCCGCCGTGGTCCCCTCGCGGCTGCCTGCCGCGGGGTCGGCGGCGCGCCGCGGGGGCGGGCCACCGTGGATGGCCGGCATCATGCCCGCCGAGAAGTCGATCAACTTCGGCCCGTCGGCGCGGCGGCTGCTGCGCCGGTTGCGGCCGGAGCGCGCCGCCGCCGTGCTGGTGCTGGTGCTCGCCGTCGGCAGCGTCACCCTGATGGTGCTCGGCCCCCGGATCCTCGGCAACGCCACGAACGTGATCTTCCGCGGCTTCCTCGGCGACCGGCTGCCCGGCGACCTCAGCCGTAACCAGGCGATCGACGGCGCCCGGGCCCGCGGCGACTCCGAGTACGCCGACCTGCTGGGGCACATGCACGTGGTGCCCGGCCAGGGCATCGTGTTCGGCGCTCTCGGCCACACGCTGCTGCTCGCCCTGGCCGTCTACGTCGGCGGATCCGTGCTGTCGTGGCTGCAGGGCTACATCCTCAACGGGGTCGTCCAGCGCAGCATCCTGCGCCTGCGCTCGGAGGTGGAGGACAAGCTGCACCGCCTGCCGCTGCCGTACTTCGACCGGCAGCCGCGCGGCGAGGTGCTCAGCCGGGTGACCAACGACATCGACAACATCTCGCAGTCGCTGCAGCAGACGATGAGCCAGCTGCTGACCTCGCTGCTCACCGTCGTCGGCGTGCTCACGATGATGGTGGTGATCTCGCCGCTGCTCGCGCTCATCGCCCTGGTCACGATCCCGCTGTCGTTCGCCGTCACGAAGTTCATTGCCCGGCGCTCGCAGGGTCACTTCGTCGCCCAGTGGAAGACCACCGGCCAGCTCAACTCGCACATCGAGGAATCGTTCACCGGCCACGAGCTCGTCACGGTCTTCGGTCGCCGCGACGACGCCGAGCAGGCCTTCGCCGAGCACAACGACGCCTTGTACCGCGCAAGCTTCGGGGCGCAGTTCGTCTCCGGCCTGATCATGCCGGCGATGATGTTCCTCGGAAACGTCAACTACGTGCTGGTGGCCGTGGTCGGCGGGCTGCGTGTGGCGTCGGGGTCGATGACCCTGGGCGACGTGCAGGCCTTCATCCAGTACGCGCGCCAGTTCACCCAGCCACTGACCCAGGTGGCGTCGATGGCCAACCTGTTGCAGTCGGGGGTCGCGTCGGCCGAGCGGGTGTTCGACCTGCTCGACGCCGACGAGCAGATCCTTGAGGCGGCCGCTGAGCGGTCGCCCGGCGGGCGCCGCGGTCGCGTCGCGTTCGAGCACGTGTCGTTCCGTTACGACCCGGACACCCCGCTCATCGACGACCTGTCGCTGGAGGCCGAGCCCGGCCACACCGTCGCCATCGTCGGGCCCACGGGCGCCGGGAAGACGACGCTGGTCAACCTGATCATGCGCTTCTACGAGCTCGACGCCGGACGCATCACCCTCGACGGCGTCGACATCACCCAGCTGCGCCGCGCCGACCTGCGTGGCGAGATCGGCATGGTGCTGCAGGACACCTGGCTGTTCGGCGGCACCATCGGCGACAACATCGCCTACGGCCGGCCGGGGGCGTCGCAGGAGGAGATCCTCGACGCCGCCCGCGCCAGCTACGTCGACCGGTTCGTGCAGTCGCTGCCCGACGGCTACGACACCGTGATCGACGAGGAGGCCGGCAACCTGAGCGCCGGTCAGAAGCAGTTGGTCACGATCGCGCGGGCGTTCATCGCGCGGCCGTCCCTGCTCATCCTCGACGAGGCGACGAGCGCGGTGGACACCCGCACCGAGCTGCTGGTGCAGCAGGCGATGTCGGCACTGCGGGCCAACCGGACCAGCTTCGTCATCGCGCACCGGCTGTCCACCATCCGCGACGCCGACACCATCCTCGTCATGGAGGACGGGGCCATCGTCGAGCAGGGCGACCACGAGCAGCTGCTGGCCCGGCACGGTGCGTACGAGCGGCTGTACCGGGCGCAGTTCACGCAGGCACCCGAGGCCGCGTCGGTGTGACCCAGGCGGGCCACGCCGGCCGGCCCGCTCGGGCGAGTACGGCGCCGAAGCCGGCCAGGACCTGCGCCGGGTCGGGCCGGGCGGCCGGGTCGACCGCGAGCAGCGCGTGCACCAGGTCCGCGGTGCCCGAGCGCGGCAACGGTGACGGGGCCCCCCGGTCGGCCGCGGGCCGGTCGGGGTCGAAGCACGGTGCGCCCAGGGGCCGGGCCGAACCGAAGTCGACGAGCACGGGTCGGCCGGCGCGCAGCACCACGTTGTCGGGCTTGAGGTCGAGGTGGGCGACGCCGCGGGCGTGCAGCGTGCGCAGCCCGGCGAGCAGCTGCCAGCGCAGCACCGCGACGTCGAGCGGGGCGAGCGGGCCGTCGTCGGCCACCGCGTCGCCGAGGGCGGGACCGTCCACGTACTCGACGACGACGTACGGCTCGTCCGCGTGCGTGCCGTCGGCGTAGAGCCGGGGCAGCACCGGGTGCGGCAGCTTCACCACCGCCGGCGCGAACAGCTCCCCCGACCAGGCCAACCAGGTCTCGCACCGGTGGCCCACGCCCAGCCGTTCCCAGGCGGCGTGCCCGGGCACCAGCGGGCTGCCCTCGGCCCGCAGGCCGACCGGCAGGCCGTCGAGGTCATCGATCCCGGTCGGTTGCGGCTCGGCGGCCAGGATGGTCACGGCGACTCCTGCGTGCTCTCGGACGGGCGGACGGCTGGACGGACGGGATGCGGGGCGCCGGTCCACCGCGGGGGTGCGGCGGGCCGGCGCTCCGGGGACCAGCCGCGGGCGCGGCTGGGTCGGCTCAGCCGCGGCTGCGGCTGCGCGAGCGGCTGCGCGAGCGCGAGCGGCCGTGGTGGGAGATGGGCTCCTGGATCCGGGTCATGACGTCACCTCCCTCCGACCAGCGCGACGGATTCGGCCTCGCACGGCACCGGCGCCGGGCGGTCCAGCAGGACCACCCGGTCGGCGAGGGCAGCGAGGTCGGGGTCATGGGTGACGAGCAGCACGGTGCGCCCGCGGGTCGTCCGGCGCACGGCGTCGACGACGGCGGCGGCGGACTCCGCGTCCAGGGAGGCGGTGGGCTCGAGCAGGACGAGGGGGGCGGTGGACAGCGCGGCGCGGGCGAGGGCGAGACGGCGGCGCTGGCCACCGGACAGCCGCGCGCCCCCTCACCGATCATCGTGTCGTAGCCCGCGGGCAGGTCGAACGCGAACTCGTCGACCAGCGCGGTCCGCCCGGCGGCGAGCACCGCGTGCCGGGCGGCGCCGGGAGCGCCGAAGGCGATGTTCTCGACGATCGTCGCGTCGAACAGCCACGAATCCTGCGGCACGTAGGCGATACGCCCCGCAGGCCGTCCGGATCCAGGTCGCGCACGTCGATGCCGTCGAGGCGGACCGCCCCGGCGTCGACGTCGTGCAGGCGCAGCAGCAGGTCCAGCACCGTGCTCTTGCCCGCCCCGCTGCGGCCCATCAGGCACGTGGTGGTGCCGGCCGGCAGGTCGAGGTCGAAGCCGTCGAGCACCGGCCGTTGTGGCTGGTAGCCGAAGCGGACCGCCTCGAAGCGCACCCCGTCGCGCACCGGCGGCGCGGGCCGCGCACAGACCGGCACCGGCAGGCGGCCCTCGCTGTGCAGCACCTCCGCGATGCGGGTGGCACTGGCCGTCGACTTCGCCAGCACGCCGGACAGCCGGCTCAGCCCGCGTACCGGGCAGTAGAGCGCCGCCACGTAGCTGACCACGACGAGCAGCTCGCCCGGGCGCAGCGTCCCGGCGAGGACCTCGCGGCCGCCGATGACCAGCACCAGCCCGGAACCGACCGCCAGGACCACGTCGGCCACCGGCGTCCACCGGGACTCCACCGCCACGGCCCGGACGGCGGCGTCGCGCATCGCCGCGTTGTGCCCGGCGAACACCGCGCCGGCACGACCGGAGCGGTCGAAGACCTGCACGGCCCGCAGGTTGCGCACGAGGTCGGCGGCGGCCGCGGCGAAGCGGCCGGACTCGGTGCGGGCCTCGTGCCGGGCGACGCGCACGCGGCGCCGCTGGTGCACCGCGAACAGGGCGAGCACCGGCACCACGGTGAGCGCCACCGCACCGAGCGGGGCGTTGATGGCCAGCAGGAGCACGGATGACGAGCAGCAGCCGCACCGCGTCCGGTACGAGGGTGGCGGACAGCGCCACCACGGCGTCGAGCACCCGGCCGACGTCGGTGGTCAGCCGCGAGACCAGCTCGCCGGAGCGCATCCGGTCGTGCCAGCGCAGCGACAGCGAGCAGGCCGCGGCGAAGGTGTCGTGCCGCAGCCGGGCGCCGATCCGTTCGGCGGCGCGCTCGGCGGCGAGCGTGGCCGCCATGTCGACCAGCCCGGCGACGGCCGTGATCGCCTCCAGCCCGACGCCGGCCACGCCGAGCAGCGTGGCCGCCGACAGGGCGCGGCGCTCGCTGCGGGCGGCGGGCCCGGCGACGGCGCGGAGCGGGGTGACTGGCACGACACCAGGCTCGGCCCGGCCCGGTTGCACCGGCAATCACCCGATCGGGCTAGTACCCGTCGGTCGATCGGGTCGGTCGGTCAGTCCACCCAGAAGGTGTCGTGGCGCCGGAAGAATTCGGCCATCTCGTCCTGTGTCGGCCGCTCGCCGCCCTCGGCCAGGAACCGCAGCGCCTCGAAGTACGACTCGCGCGGGGCGCCGGGCGCGAACAGGATCAGCATCGACGCCGCCTCGCCGGACTCGTTGCGGAACCCGTGCCGGCCGCCCTCCGGCACGTAGAGGAAATCGCCGGGCGTGCCGTCGACCCACTTCTCGCCGTCGTAGAGCTTGATCGTCCCGGACAGCACGAAGAACGACTCGGACAGCGAGCGGTGGAAGTGCGGGCCCGGGCCGGCTGGTTCCGGGCCCATGTTCCAGCGGTACAGGCCGTAGTCGCCGTTGGTCATCTCCCAGGTGGCGAGGTAGTCGCATGAGGTCGGCCCGGAGCCGAGGTCGTGCGGGGCGCCGTCGGGTCGCAGCCGGGCGTTGACCTCGCCGCCGTCGCCGGCGTACCGGTCGGGCGGGTAGGGGTGCGGCGGTGCGAAGAAACTCACGGCTCGGGTCCTTCCTGGTCGGCGGTGTCGTGATCGTCCCATCGGGGGCGATCGGTTACCGCGATGTGCTGCGCGGCCAGCAGGGCCAGGGCCACCGGCAGCACCTGGTCACCGGCCAGGGACACACCGGCGAGGTCGCGGACCTCGCGCAGGTCGTCCAGGCGTGAGCCGTGGAGGTCGACGTCGGCGAAGCGGCAGTCGCGGAAGGCGGCCGAGCGCAGGTCGCAGTCGTAGAACGCCGCCATCGACAGCCGCACGTCGTAGAAGTCGGCCTCGCGCAACGACGTCGAGCGCGCCAGCAACCGGGTAGCACTGCTCATCCGCCAGTTGGCGAGGTCGGCCCGGCACTCGACCAGGCGGACGTCGCGCAGCGTCGCGTTGCCGAGCATGACGCCGGTCATCCGGCAGCCGACGAACTCCACGGCGTGCAGTGCGGCGGAGTCGAGCACCGTGCCGGACAGGTCGCAGCGTTCGAAGCGCACGTCCCGCGCGTGCAGCCGGCGCAGATCGCGGCCGGCCAGGTCGACGCCGGAGAGCACGCTCTCCCGCAATTCGACGTCGGTGGCCTCGCGGGCCACCCGCGTGTCGGGCCCGGCCCGCACCGCCACCCACCGGTCCTCGGCGACGAGCCCGGCCGGGGCGTCGGCCAGCAGCGACCAGGGGATGCCGGGGCGGTGGGGAGCCGACGGGGCGGGACGGCGGGCCATGGCCGCCATCGTGTCAGTCGGGTACGACCTCAGGTGCCGGGGAAGGCCACGGTCGCCGCGGAGGGCGTGACGAGCAGGCGCCAGCGGGCCGCCCGCACGGCGCTGGCGCTCAGCGCACCCTGCGCGTCGGTTCGCAGCGAGCCCGCCTGCGACGTGTCGGTCGAGGCTGCGCGCAGGTAGAGATAGCGCCAGGCGGCAGCGCAGTGTTCTTCCAGGCGCACGGCCAGGCGCTGCGCCGCGGCCACGTCGGCCACCGGGTACAGCGCGGGGTAGTCGACCAGCGCGGCCACCGGCGAGCGGTGTGCCGCGCGCAGCGCGGCGTCGGTGTGATCGCGCGCCGCGGCGTGGGCGGCCTGGTCGCGCCGGGCCGCCGCCCGGCGGTCGGCGGGCAGCCGCGGACCGAGCACCCCGTAGCCGAACACCGCCTCGTGCTCGGCGGCGAGCGCGCCCTGCCAGGCGTCGAGCAGCGCGCTCACGCCAGCAGCTCCGCGTGGCTGGCCTCGCACGCGGCGATGCTGGCCAGCAACGCCGCCGGGGCTGCGTCCAGGGCGTCGGCGCACCGCTCGGCAGCCGCGGCGGCCCGCTGTTCCGCGGCCCGCAACTGGGCCCGCGTGCGCGGCGTGCCCGGCGGCCCGCTGCCGCCGGGGGCGCGGTCGTAGCCGGCGAGCAGGCCGCGCAGTGCGGTGAGGTGGGCCGCATGGTCGGCGCGGGCCCGGCGCACGAGCCGGCGCACGTCGGCCGATCCGCCGGTGGTCGCGTCGAGATCGGCGATGAGCGCCCGCTCGGCTGCGACGGCGTCGGTCAGCGCGGCCGGGGCCGGCGGTGGCGGTTGCGTCCGACGGCGCTGAACGAGCTGTGCCGCCACGCCGGCGCCGGCCCCCACGACCACGGCGGCGCTGCCGGCGAGCATCCAGCGCCGCGTGGGCAGCGGGCGCGGCCCGGTCGCGTCGGCGTCCGCGGGTGGCGTCGGGGCGTCCTCGTCCATGGCGTGGTCATCCTGACAGAGCCGCCGGTCGCGGCCCGGTAGGACGCAGCGGGCGGAGCGGATAGGCTCGTCGATCACAACTGCAGCCGTACGGACAGGAGCACCACATGCCGCCCGCGACCACGAACGCGTCTGCGGCGCAGGCCCGGCAGCAGCTGCTCGACCTGCTCGATCCCCTCGTCCGCGAGGCCGGGTACGACCTCGAGGACGTCACGGTCACCAGCGCCGGGCGCCGCAGCCTGGTCCGGGTGGTCGTCGACGCCGACGGCGGGATCGATCTCGACGCCGTCGCCGTCGTCAGCCGGGTGGTGTCCGACGCGTTGGACGGCGGCCCAGCCGGCTCCTTCGAGTCGGCGGCGGCCCGGCTGCTCAGCGGGTCGTACGTGCTGGAGGTCAGCTCTCCCGGTGTCGACCGCCCGCTCACCGAGCCGCGGCACTGGCGCCGCGCGCGGGGTCGGCTGGTGGCGACCACGGTCGAGGGCGCGGCGGTCACCGGCCGGGTGGCCGGCGTCGACGAGTCGGGGGTGCGCCTCGAGGTCGACGGTCACGAGCGGTCGGCCCGGTGGGCGCAGCTCGGCCCGGGCCGCGTGCAGGTGGAGTTCAACCGCCCCGGTGCGCCGGAGGGGGAGTAAGCGATGGTGTCCGTCGACCTGGCTGCCCTGCGCAGCATCGAGCGTGAGAAGGAGATCTCCTTCGAGCACCTGATCGGCGCCCTGGAGACCGCGCTGCTCAGCGCCTACAAGCACACGCCGCACTCCATGCCGCACGCCCGGGTCGCGATCGACCGGCACACCGGCGAGGTGGTCGTCTGGGCGCAGGACCTCGACAACGAGGGCACGATCGTCGAGGAGTACGACGACACGCCGACCGACTTCGGCCGGGTGGCCGCCATGACTGCCCGCCAGGTCATCCTGCAGCGGCTGCGCGACGCCGAGCACGACCAGACCTTCGGCGAGTACTCCGGGCGCGAGGGCGACATCGTCGCCGGGGTGGTGCAGGCCGACGCCCAGGCCGCGCAGCGCGGGCTGGTGCTGGTGGACATCGGCAAGGTGGAGGCGGTCCTCCCGCAGTCCGAGCAGGTGCCCGGCGAGCAGTACACGCACGGCACCCGCCTGCGCTGCTACGTCGTGGGCGTCGCCCGCGGCCAGCGGGGCCCGCAGGTCACCATCAGCCGCACCCACCCCAACCTGGTGAAGAAGCTGTTCGCCCTCGAGGTGCCCGAGATCGCCGACGGCAGCGTGGAGATCGTCGCCGTGGCCCGCGAGGCGGGTCACCGCTCCAAGATCGCGGTGCGCACCGACGTCGCCGGGCTCAACGCCAAGGGCGCCTGCATCGGCCCCATGGGCCAGCGGGTGCGCAACGTGGTCGCCGAGCTGCACGGCGAGAAGATCGACATCATCGACTGGGCCGCCGACGCGGCCACCTACGTCGGCAACGCCCTGTCCCCGGCGCACGCCCTCGAGTCGCGGCTCGTGGATCCCGAGGCGATGGCCGTGCGCGTCGTGGTGCCCGACTTCCAGCTGTCCTTGGCCATCGGCCGCGAAGGCCAGAACGCCCGACTGGCCGCCCGGCTGACCGGCCACCGCATCGACATCCACAGTGACGCCGAGGACGGCGAGACCGCGGACGGCGATGCCGATGACGGCGACCCGCAGGCGGGCGAATCGGCTCCGACCGGGCCCAGGGAGTAGGATCGACGATGGCCGTCGGCGAGTCGACGGCATTCGTATGGGCGATCGGGCGGCCGTGACCACACAGGACGCCATCCGAACGTGCATAGGGTGCCGGCAGCGCGCCGCGGCCACCGAGTTGCTCCGCGTCGTCGTGGCGCCGGACGCGACGCGGGACGGTGCCGCCGAGCGCGGTGACGGCCCGCCCGTCGTGCCGGATCCGCGCCGGGGCATGCCGGGGCGCGGCGCATGGCTGCACCGCGACCCGGGGTGCGTCGCACTCGCGCAGCGGCGACGGGCCTTCGGGCGGGCACTGCACGTGCCCGGCCCGCTCGACCCGGTGCCGGTCGTCGAGTACGTCACGGCGCACTACGGTGTAACCGAGCACCACCCAGCACCATCCCAAGTGATCACCAGCGGAAACCCGCAGGAGACGAAGAGCTAATGGCTACTCGATGAAGCGCCAGCAATGAGTAAGTCCACCGTCTGACGGGGCCGAGCGGGTTGCCGCACGGTCCCACGAAGGAGACACGTGCCCGGCAAGACCCGCGTATCCGCTCTCGCCAAAGAGATCGGGATCAGCAGCAAGGAAGCGATCGAGAAGCTCACCGAACTCGGTGAGTACGTGAAGACCGCTTCATCCACCGTCGAGGCGCCGGTCGCCCGCCGGCTGCGCGAGGCGTTCCCCGACGCCACGCCCGCGCCGGCGAAGAAGGCGGCGAGCAAGGCAGCCGCGAAGGTGGCCGCGCCCGCCCCGGCCACCGCCGACCAGCCGGACGCGCCGCCCGCGCAGTCCACCCAGCCCACGCAGGCACCGACGGAGCCGCTCGCTCCCGTCATCCCGGGCCCGGCGGCCCCCGCCCCCGCGGCGGCCCCGCCGGCCGCGCCCGCAGTGCCCGCGGCCGAGCCCGTGGCGCCGGCCGCCGCGGCCTCCGGTGCTCCTGCCGCACCGGATCGCGCGGCGGCTCCGGCCGCTCGGGCCCCCGGCGCGCCCACCATGCCGCGGCCCGGCCCGCGCGTCGGCAACAATCCCTTCGGTGTCGGCGGCAACACCGCCCCGCCGCGCCCGGTGCAGCCGCGCCAGCCCGGTCCGCCCGGCGGCACCGGCCGGCCCGGCGGCCCGGGTCCCAACCCCGGCATGATGCCGCCCCGACCGAACCCCGGCATGATGCCGGCCCGCCCGGCCGGGCGAGGCGCCGGCGGCCCCGCCCGCCCCGGCGGTCCCGGCGGCCGCGGTGGCCCCGGTGGCCCCGGCGCCGGCCGTCCCGGTGGCGCCGGCGGCGGTTTCCGTGGCGGTCCCGGCGGCGGTGGCCCCGGTGCCGGTGGCCCGGGTGCTCCCGGCGGCGGCTTCCGCGGCCGGCCGGGCGGTGGTGGCCGTGGTGGCCGCGGCGCCCAGACCGCCGGTGCGTTCGGACGCCGTGGCGGCCCGGCCGCGCGCGGCAAGAAGAGCAAGAAGCAGCGCAGGGCCGAGTTCGACAACATGGCCGCGCCGGAGATCGGCGGCGTGCGTATCGCGCGTGGCAACGGCGAGACCGTGCGCCTGCCGCGCGGCGCGTCGCTGTCCGACTTCGCCGACAAGGTGAACGCCAATCCGGCCTCGCTCGTCCAGGTGTTGTTCGGCCTGGGCGAGATGGTCACCGCCACCCAGTCGGTCAACGAGGAGACGCTGCAACTGCTCGGGGCCGAGCTGAACTACACGGTGCAGGTCGTCAGCCCCGAGGACGAGGACCGCGAGCTGCTCGACTCCTTCGACCTCACCTTCGGCGAGGACGAGGGCGACGACGACAACCTCTCGGCCCGGCCGCCGGTCGTCACCGTCATGGGTCACGTCGACCACGGCAAGACCCGGTTGCTCGATGCGATCCGCAAGACCAATGTCATGGGCGACGAGGCCGGCGGCATCACCCAGCACATCGGTGCCTACCAGGTGCACGTGGAGCACGACGGCCAGGACCGGCCGATCACCTTCATCGACACCCCGGGCCACGAGGCCTTCACGGCCATGCGGGCCCGCGGTGCAGCCACCACCGACATCGTGGTGCTGGTCGTGGCGGCCGATGACGGCGTGATGCCGCAGACCATCGAGGCGCTCAACCACGCCCAGGCGGCCGCCGCCCCGATCGTGGTGGCGGTGAACAAGATCGACAAGGAGGGCGCGAACCCCGACAAGGTCCGTGGGCAGCTCGCCGACTACGGCCTGGTGGCCGAGGAGTACGGCGGCGACACCCTGTTCGTCAATGTCTCCGCGCGCGCCGGCACCAACATCGACGGCCTGCTGGAGGGCATCCTGCTCACCGCGGACGCCGCCCTGGACCTGCGGGCGAACTCCGAGCAGGACGCGCAGGGCATCGTCATCGAGGCCCGCCTGGACCGCGGCCGCGGGCCGGTGGCCACGCTGCTGGTGCAGCGCGGCACGCTGCACGTCGGCGATTCGGTAGTGGCCAGTGACGCCTACGGGCGCGTGCGCGCGATGCTCGACGAGAACGGCGACAACGTCGACGTCGCGGGTCCGTCGCGTCCGGTGCAGGTGCTGGGCCTGACGTCCGTGCCCGGCGCCGGTGACTCGTTCCTGGTCGTGCGCGAGGACCGGGTCGCCCGCCAGATCGCCGACCGGCGCGAGGCGCGCGAGCGCAACGCCCAGCTGGCGGCCGGCCGCCGGCGCGTCTCTCTCGACGATCTCGACAAGGCCCTCCAGGAGGGCAAGGTCGAGTCGCTGAACCTGATCATCAAGGGTGACGTGTCGGGCTCGGTCGAGGCGCTCGAGGACGCGCTGGTCAACATCGACCTCGGCGACAAGGCGGACGAGGTGTCGCTGCGCGTCATCGGCCGCGGCGTCGGTGCGATCACCGAGAACGACGTCAACCTGGCGATCGCGTCCGACGCGGTCATCGTCGGGTTCAACGTGCGTCCCGAGGGCAAGGCCCGCGAGTCGGCCGAGCGCGAGGGCGTCGACATCCGCTACTACTCGGTCATCTACCAGGCCATCGAGGAGATCGAGGCTGCGCTCAAGGGCATGCTCAAGCCCGAGTTCGAAGAGGTGCAGCTCGGTACCGCCGAGGTCCGGGAGGTGTTCCGCGTACCGCGGATCGGCAACGTCGCGGGTTCGTTGGTACGTACGGGCCTGATCCGCCGCAACAGCAAGGCGCGGCTGATCCGGGACGGCGTGGTCGTGGCCGACAACCTCACCGTCGAGTCGCTCAGGCGGTTCAAGGACGACGCGACAGAGGTCCGTGACGGCTACGAGTGCGGTATCGGTCTGGGGTCCTACAACGACATCAAGATCGACGACGTCATCGAGACCTTCGAGCTGCGCGAGAAGCCGCGTACGTGACGAGACGGTGGTAGTCGGAGTCCTGGTCGCCGACCTGCTGCTGGGCGATGTCCATTCGCTCAAGCAGAAGCGCTCGGTGGTCCGCCCGCTGGTGGCCGAGCTGACGCGGCGCTATGCCGTGTCGGCGGCCGAGACCGGCGACCAGGACCTGCACCGCCGCGCGGAGGTGGCGGTGTCGCTGGTCTCCGGCGACCGCGCCCACGTTCGCGAAGTGCTGGCCGGCTGCGAGCGCCTGCTCGCGGGCCGCCCGGAGCTCGACCTGCTGTCGGCGCGCATCCGCGTGCTCGACGCCGACGACCTGGAGTAGGAGACACGAGATGGCCGACGCAGGGCGGGCCAGGCGGATGGCCGGCCGGATCAAGCAGATCGTCGCCACCGTCCTCGAGACGCAGATCAAGGACCCGCGCCTCGGCATGGTCACGATCACCGACGTGCGCGTCACCGGTGACCTGCACGACGCCACGGTGTTCTACACCGTGCTCGGCACCGACGAGGAGCGCACCGCGTCCGCGGCCGCGCTCGAGTCGGCCAAGGGCGTCGTGCGCAGCGAGGTCGGCCGCCAGACCGGCGTGCGCTTCACGCCGACCATCACCTTCGCCCCCGACGTACTGCCCGAGACGGCCCAGCACATCGACAACCTGCTCGCCGTGGCCGCCGCGCTCGACGCGCAGGTCGAGGCGGCGCGGCAGGGCGCCCGGCCGGCGGGTGAGGCCGATCCGTACCGCAAACCGCGCGACGCCGACGCCGAGGGCGACGAGTAGCGGCGATGGTCATCAGGCAGGCCGGCGAGCCCGACTGGGCCCGGATCTGGCCGGTGTGGCACGACGTCGTGGCCGCGGGCGACACCTACACCTACCCGGCCGACGCCACCAGCGACGAGGGCCGGGAGATCTGGATGACCGGCGGCGAGACCTGGATCGCCGACGGCGAGCCCGCCGAACCGGTGCTCGGCACGTATCACATCACCGCGAACCAGCCCGGCGCCGGCGCGCACGTCGTCAACGGGTCGTACATGGTCGCGGTCGCGGCGCGCGGCCGCGGCCTCGGCCGCACGCTCGTCGAGCACTCGCTGCGCCGGGCCGCCGAACTCGGCTACCGCGGCATGCAGTTCAACGCCGTCGCGGCCACGAACACCGGCGCGATCGCCCTCTACCGACGGTTGGGGTTCACCACGATCGGGGTGGTTCCCGGCGGGTTCCGGCACCCGGCCGAGGGTTACGTCGACCTGCACATGATGTACCGGTCGCTGTGCCCCGGCTGACCGCCGGGTTCCGGGCGCCGGGCGCCGGACGCTCGTTGCCGCGCCCGGTCCTGCTGGCCGTGGTGGCCGTGCTGGTCCTCGGCATCGTGGCGGCGGTGGTGCTGCTCATCGTCGGCCCGGGCACGGGCAACGCGGATCCCGACGCCGCGGCCCCGGCCCGCCTGGACCGGCCCGGCGACGTGCGCAGCTACGTCGCGGCCGCCGGGCCGGCGGTGGTGGCCGTGAGCAGCTACGACTACCGCGACCTGCCCGGCGCGCTCGCCGCGGGCCTGCCGCTGACCGGCGGGGCGTACCAGCGGGCGTACCGGGCCGCGCTCACCGGCGCCGGAGCGGCGCGGGCACGGCGCGAGCGCGCGGCGCAGAGCCTCGACCTGCTGCGGGTGGGCGTGGGTGCGCTCGAGCACGGCGGCAGTGGCGCGACCCTGCTGGTCTTCGGCGTCGAGCACGCGAGCGGCACGTCGGGCGCCACCGCCCGCACCGTCACCCTCACCGCCACGATGCAGCGCCAGGGCGAGCGCTACCTGCTCACCGGACTGGCCGAGGGACGCAACGCCGGCCTGCCCGCCGGCTCGAAGGGCCTGCGCCAGGCCGCCGAGGCCGCGCGCAGCGAGATCGTCGCCCTGCTCACGTTCCGACGCGCGCACTTTGCCGACGACGAGCAGCGGGCTCTCGACGGCGCGACCGCCGGCCTGCGCGACCAGCTGGCGCGCCGGGCGGCCGACACCCGCAACGGCCTGCGCGCCGGGCACTACGACCTCACCGGCGCCGTGACCGCGGTGGCGGTCGGCTCGGTGGCCGCCTCCTCGGTCTCCGTGCTCGTGGCCGCCACCGGCGAGCGGATCGGTGCCGGCGGGACGCCCACGGCGCAGACCGACGGGCGGTACGTGGTGACCGCGGTCCGGACCGCCGACGGGTGGCTGATCTCCCAGATCACGGCCTACGGCGCGTGAGCCGCGCGGCCGGACGCGGCGCGCTGAGGCATGATGGCCGCGTGCATCCGCGGCAATCCCGAACAGCGGCGGCGGCCGCGGCCGTCGTCCTGCTCGCCGGCTGCTCCGCGCTGTCGGGGAAGAACTCGTCGGACACGAGCTTCTCGGCCCGCCCGCCCCAGCCGTCCTCGTCGGCCCCCTCCGTGCACGCCGCGTTCAGCAAGGCCTCGACGGTCAAGGCCGTGCTCGCGGACGCGAAGAAGGACCTGGCGGCGGTGTTCAACCTCGACTACCGCCATCTCACGAGCAACCGGTCCGACGCGCTCGCCGCGTCGACCGGGAAGTACGAGGACACACTGCGCACCCTGCTGTCCGACAACTACCGCAGCGCCCTGCGCAAGCAGAAGCAACTGCAGCAGCCGGTGGTGTCGACGGTCGCCCTGGCCGGGTTGAAGGATCACGACAGCCGGGCCAGTGTCTTCGCCGCCGTCACCGTCACCACGCAGTCCAAGACCGTCACCACCCCCGCGTCGCACGCGGTGCAGGGTGCCGTCACCCTCAAGCTGGTGCACGGCCGCTGGCGGATCGCCAAGATCGACCAGAAGGCCCTGCCGACGGGGACGGTGCCGGCCAACCACGACCTTGCTGCCGCCGAGAAGGCCGTGCGCGCGAGCGTGCCGAAGCTCTACCACCTGTCCCGCAAGACCTTCGACAAGGACTTCACCGCGTCGCTCGACGTCCAGACCGGCGATCTGCTGACCCGTTCACAGAACCAGCGGACCGGCGCGAAGGCCGTGCTGGACAACGGCAAGTACGACCTGTCGGCCACCGTGGCCGGCCTGTCGGTCATCTCCGCCGACGGCACCAGCGCCGAGTTCGTGGTGAACATCAAGCAGTACCACCGGCTCAGCAGCAAGACCCGTCTCGGGCCGTACCCGCTCGACCTCGATGTCACGGCCGAGTACGTCGACCGGCGGTGGCGGCTGAGCTCCTCCGACCCCGTGCAGTGACCGGTCCGACCCCCGGCCTGGTCGTCGTCGACAAGCCGGCCGGCTGGACCTCCCACGACGTCGTCGCCCGGCTGCGCCGCCTCGCCGGCACCCGCCGGGTCGGGCACGCCGGCACGCTCGACCCGATGGCCACCGGCGTCCTGGTCGTGGGGGTCGGCCCCGCCACCCGGCTGCTGCACCATCTGGTGCTCACCGACAAGGCGTACGCCGCGACGGTGCGCCTCGGGCAGGCCACGACCACCGACGACGCCGAGGGGGAGCCGCTGTCCGGTGCCCCGGCCGACGCGGTGGACGAGTCCGCGGTGCGCGCCGCGATGGCGGCGTTGACCGGCGAGATCGACCAGGTGCCGAGCGCGGTGTCGGCGATCAAGGTCGACGGGCAGCGGGCCTACACGCGGGTCCGCGCAGGTGAGCGGGTCGACCTCGCCGCGCGGCGGGTCACCGTGTCGGCGTTCGAGCTGGGCTCCTGCACCCGGCCCACCCCGCCGCTGCTCGACCTGGACGTCACCGTCGCCTGCTCGTCGGGCACCTACGTGCGCGCGCTGGCCCGTGACCTGGGCGTCGCGCTCGGCGTCGGCGGCCACCTCACGCGGTTGCGCCGCACGCGGGTCGGCCCGTTCACGCTGGCCGCGGCGAGCACGCTGGACGAGCTGGCCGCCCGGCCCGACCCCGTCACCCTGCCGCTGCCCGACGCGGTGCGGGCCGCGTTCACCGTGCGCGAGGTGGACGGGGCCGAGGCTCGCGAGCTGTCCTTCGGCCGCTCGCTCGACCCGCACGGCATCGCCGGCGTGTACGGGGCACTGAGCGCCGACGGCACGGCCGTCGCCCTGCTTCGCGAACAGGACGGGCGGGCGCGTCCCGTACTCGTGTTCGCCCCGGCCGGATAGGACCAGGTCGTGCGCGAGGGGTTGGCGGCAGCGCAGGCCCTGCTGCCCGGCACGCGCCTCGACCAGCCCGTGCGCCTGGACAGCAGCGAGCGGGCCACGGTGCACCGCGTGCGGGCCGATGACGGGACCGGCAGCCGGACCCTGATCGTGAAGCGGTACGCGCAGTGGGGCGAGGGCTGGGTCCGCGAGACCGCCGCGCTGAGCGTGCTGCCGGGCGGGCTGGGCGCGCCCGCGCTCCTGGCCGCCGCCGCCGACCCGCCGCTGCTGATCACCACCGACGCCGGTGCCGACGGCAGCCTGGCCGACGCGCTGATGGGCGACGACCCGGCGCGGGCCGGTGAGCTGCTGCGCGCCTGGGCCCGCGCGCTGGCCGGCGTGCACACCGCCACCCGCGACTCGCGCGCCGCCTTCCGCGCTGCGCTCGAGGCCCGGCGCGCGGACGCGCCGGTGCACGACACCGCGATGGGCCCGGCGGTCGAGGACGCGGTACGGGTGCTCGACCGCGTGTGCGCGTCGGTCGGGGTGCCGGTGCCGGCCGGTGCGCTGGAGGAGCTGCGCGAGCTGAACCACCGCCTCGGCCCCGACGGCGCGATCACCGCGCTCACCCCTGCCGACACCTGCCCCGACGACAACGCGGTGACCGCGGGTGGCCTGGTGCTGGTCGACTACGAGAACGCCCAATGGCGCCACGTCGCCTGGGACGTCGCGTACCTGCGGGTGCCGTGGCCGACCTGCTGGTGCTGCTGGCGGATCCCGTCCGACGTCGCCGAGACGGCCGTGTCGGCGTACCGCGCGGCCGCGGCCGGCGCGTTCCCGTCGGTCGTCGACGAGTCGTTCGCCCGCGACGTCGACGCCGCCACCGTGGGCTGGTGCCTGATGTCGGCCACCCTGTTCGTCGACGCCGCCCTCGGCGATGCCCCGCCGCTGTCCGGCCGGTACCGGCGGGCCCCCGCACGCCGCGCGATGATCCAGCACCGCCTGGAGCGGGCGTCACGGCTCGCGGTCCTGCCGGCCGCGGGGGAGCTGGCCGCGGCCCTGCTCGCCGAGCTTCGCCGACGGTGGGGTGATGTGCCGCTCGACGTCGCCCCGGCCTTCCGCTGAGAACGGCGAGGGCGGCGCGCTCCCGTCGATAGGGTGCTGGGGTGCAGCGCTGGCATGGACTGGATTCGGTGCCCACCGACTGGGGCCGGTGCGTGGTCACGATCGGTGTGTTCGACGGCGTGCACCGCGGGCACCAGTCGATCATCGCCGAGGCGGTGCGGATGGCCGCCGAGAAGGGCGTGCCCAGTGTCCTCATCACTTTCGTGCCGCACCCGTCCGAGGTGGTCCGGCCGGGCTCGCACCCGCCGGTACTGACCTCGATCGTCCGCCGCGCCGAGCTGGTCGCGGAGCTCGGCGTGGACGTGTTCTGCGCCCTGCCCTTCACCCTCGAGTTCTCGAAGATGCCCCCGGACGAGTTCGCGCACCTCGCCCTGGTCGACAAGCTGCACGCCTCGGCCGTGATCGTGGGCGAGAACTTCCGGTTCGGCCACAAGGCCGCCGGCGACGTCGAGACGCTCACCGGCCTCGGGCGCACCTTCGGCTTCACCGCCCACGGCATCACGCTGCTGCAGGAGGGCACCACCCCGCTGAGCGCCACCTACGTCCGCTCGTGCGTGGACGCCGGGGACATGGCCACCGCGGCGCAGGTGCTCGGCCGCGCGCACCGCATCGACGGCGTGGTCGAGCGCGGCGACCAGCGCGGCCGGGTGCTCGGCTACCCGACCGCGAACCTGCGCACCGACGCCTGGACCGCGATCCCGGCCGACGGCGTCTACGCCGGGCGGGTGGTGCGCCTGGACGAGTGGGGCCGCACCCTCGACGCCCCGCCGCTGGGCACCGCCGCCATCTCGGTGGGCACCAACCCCACGTTCGAGGTGCGCCAGCGCCGGGTCGAGGCCTACGTCCTCGACTTCACCGGCGACCTCTACGGCGCCACCCTCGGCATCGAGTTCGAGCAGCGGCTGCGCGGCATGGAGCGTTTCGACAGCGTCGACGCCCTGGTCACTCAGATGGCCGAGGACGTGCGGCAGACCCGCGACCTCCTGCCGTGACCCCGCGTGGCGCACCGGAGGAAGGCGCTCAGGTGCGCAGCAGCCCGCGCAGCACCCGGCCGAACAGCAGCCGTCCGGACAGCGCCGACGCGCCGTGGGCGAACCGCGGCAGGTGCGCGGGCGTGGCCACCTCCCGCCAGGTGGCGCGACAGCCCTGCCCGCGCGGATCCACCCGCAGCTCGGCCCAACCGAGCATCACCCGGCCGCGCTTCTCGAGCCGACAGAACCCTGACCGCGGGTCGTCGCCCGCACCGGGCGGGTCCCAGGCCACGACCTCCATCGGGTCGGCGAACCGGGCCCGCCCCGCCCCCGTCCACGCGGTGAACACCGTGCCGGCCTGAGTGGGGCCCGGCGGGTCGACCTCGATCGTGGTCAGCGGCACGAACCGCCCGTGCGCCGGCCAGTCGGTGAGCCGCGCCCACGCGGCCTCGGGCGGCAGCGGACTGTCGTGCGTCACGACGAAGGGGGCCACCCGCTCACTGTAGGAAGCGGCACGCGCTCGGGGCGCATCCGATCCCTGGTAACCTTGGCCACACGCGCGCGTCATGCCGCGCCCAGCAGAGTGCGTCCTCGCACATCCACCGTGATCAAGACCGGTGGAGCGCGCCTGCACCGATCACAGGAGGAGTCGTCCGTGCCCCTGGCTCAGGATGTCAAGAAGCAGATCATCACCGAGTACGGCTCCGCCGAGGGCGACACCGGCTCACCCGAGGTCCAGGTGGCGCTGCTCAGCCGCCGCATCCGCGACCTCACCGAGCACCTGAAGACCCACAAGCACGATCACCACAGCCGCCGGGGGCTGCTGCTGCTGGTCGGCCAGCGTCGCCGACTGCTGAACTACCTGGCCAAGACCGACATCAACCGCTACCGGTCGATCGTCGAGCGTCTCGGCCTGCGCCGCTAGGCGCACCAGGGGAGTGACCCACCCGGGTCGCTCCCCTTCGTCGTGCACACACAACTGCACACAACCGCCGCCGGACGCACATCGCGCGTCCTAGCGACATCCGAGCACTGACGCCGGTCCTCGGTAGTGGCGGACGGGACACTGCACCGCAGCCCCGCCCGCTTCGATCGAAGACCGGCACCCGGTTTGGGGTGACCCGCTCGTACGTCGCCTGTGCGCACCGGCACGTACGAGAGGAGACCTCTGTGACAGAGGCAACGACGGACGCCGAGAACGGCGTCTACGAGACCGAAGCCGTGATCGACAACGGCGACTTCGGCAAGCGCACGGTCCGCTTCGAGACCGGCCGGCTGGCCAAGCAGGCCGCCGGCTCCGTCGTCGCGTACCTCGACGAGGACACGATGCTGCTGTCGGCCACCACCGCGGGCAAGAAGCCGCGCGAGGGCTTCGACTTCTTCCCGCTGACGGTCGACGTCGAGGAACGGATGTACGCCGCAGGCCGCATTCCCGGCTCGTTCTTCCGCCGCGAGGGCCGCCCGTCCGAGGACGCGATCCTGACCTGCCGGCTCATCGACCGGCCGCTGCGCCCCACCTTCATCAAGGGCCTGCGCAACGAGGTCCAGGTCGTCATCACCGTGATGGCGCTCAACCCCGACCACGCCTACGACGTGCTGGCCATCAACGCCGCGTCGGCGTCGACCCAGATCTCCGGCCTGCCGTTCAACGGCCCGGTCGGGGGCACCCGCGTTGCGCTGATCGACGGCCAGTGGGTCGGGTTCCCGACGCACACCGAGCTCGAGCGCGCCACCTTCGACATGGTCGTCGCGGGCCGGGTGACCGGCTCCGGCGAGGTCGCGATCATGATGGTCGAGGCCGAGGCGACCGAGTCGTCCATCGAGCTGATCGCCGGTGGTGCCACCAAGCCCACCGAGGAGGTCGTGGCCGAGGGTCTCGAGGCGGCCAAGCCGTTCATCGCCGAGCTGTGCCGCGCGCAGAGCGAGCTGGCGAAGAACGCCGCCAAGCCCGTCCAGGAGTTCCCGACCTTCCTCGACTACTCCGACGAGGTGTACGAGGCCGTTGAGGCCGAGGTGTCGGCCGAGGCCGCCGGTGCCCTCGCCATCGCCGACAAGCAGGAGCGCGAGGGTCGTCTCGACGAGCTCAAGGCGCAGGTCAAGGACACCCTCGGCCAGCGGTTCGAGGACCGCTTCGACGAGATCAGCCCGGCGTTCCGCGCCCTGCAGAAGAAGCTGGTCCGCCAGCGCATCCTGCGCGAGAAGGTGCGCATCGACGGCCGCGGGCTGGCCGACATCCGCACGCTGTCGGCCGAGGTCGAGGTCGTCCCGCGGGTGCACGGCTCGGCCCTGTTCCAGCGCGGCGAGACCCAGATCCTGGGCGTCACCACGCTGAACATGCTCGGTCTCGAGCAGAAGCTCGACACGCTGAGCCCGAACCGCACCAAGCGCTACATGCACAACTACAACTTCCCGCCCTACTCGACCGGTGAGACCGGCCGGGTCGGTTCGCCGAAGCGGCGCGAGATCGGGCACGGCGCGCTGGCCGAGCGGGCGCTGCTCCCGGTGCTGCCGGGTCGCGACGAGTTCCCGTACGCCATCCGCCAGGTGTCCGAGGCGCTGAGTTCGAACGGCTCGACGTCGATGGGTTCGGTCTGCGCCTCCACGCTGGCCCTGCTCAACGCCGGTGTGCCGCTCAGGGCGCCGGTCGCGGGCATCGCCATGGGCCTGGTTTCCGACGAGGTCGACGGCAAGGCCGAGTACGTCGCGCTGACCGACATCCTCGGCGCCGAGGACGCGTTCGGCGACATGGACTTCAAGGTCGCCGGCACGCGGGAGTTCGTCACCGCGCTGCAGCTGGACACCAAGCTCGACGGCATCCCGTCCGACGTGCTGGCGCAGGCGCTGCAGCAGGCGCGCGACGCCCGGCTGCACATCCTCGACGTCATGGCCGAGGCCATCGACAGCCCGGACGAGATGAGCCCGTACGCCCCGCGCGTCACCGTGGTCAAGATCCCGGTCGACAAGATCGGTGCGGTCATCGGCCCGAAGGGTCAGATGATCAACGCGATCCAGGACGAGACCGGCGCGCAGATCAGCATCGAGGACGACGGCACGATCTACGTCGGCGCGGACAACGGGACCGCGGCGTCCGAGGCCGTCGACCGGATCAACGCGATCGCCAACCCGCAGATGCCGAAGGTCGGCGAGCGCTTCCTCGGCACCGTCGTCAAGACGGCCGCCTTCGGCGCCTTCGTCTCCCTGCTGCCGGGCAAGGACGGGCTGGTGCACATCAGCAAGCTCGGCCGCGGCAAGCGCATCGGCAAGGTCGAGGACGTCGCCAACGTCGGCGACAAGCTCCAGGTCGAGATCGCCGACATCGACCAGCGTGGCAAGATCAGCCTGGTGCTGGTCGACGAGCCGGCCACGGCCGACGCGGGTTCGGCGGCCGAGGCGCCCGCCGAAGCCTGATCGCTCCCCGGAGGGCCGGCCCGCGATCGCGGGCCGGCCCTTCGTCGTCAGGTACTGACCGCCCGCCTCCCCCGCTCAGTGGGGCGAGTTCCGCTCAATGGCGCGACTTCTCGCCCCATCGAACGGAAGTCGTCCCACTGAGCGCGAGGAGGCGCCGCGGGCGGGGGGCGCAGGTTGTCACCAGCGGTGCCTACGCTGGACAGCGACGTCGAGTGGGCAGGGGAGGTCCGCGTGCGGTTGTTGCGCGGGCTGCCGGCCGAGGTGCGCGCGCTCACCGGCGTCGCCTTCATGGTCGCGCTGGGTTTCGGCCTGGTCGCACCGGCGCTGCCCCTGTTCGCCCGCGAGTTCGGCGTCGGCAAGGCCGCGGCCGGGGCGGTCGTGAGCGCGTTCGCGCTCATGCGGCTGGTCATGGCGCCGTTCGTCGGCCGGCTCGTCAACGCCGTGGGGGAGCGGGTCCTGCTGGCCGCCGGTATCGGCGTGGTCGCGGTGTCGAGCGCGCTGGCCGGGCTGGCGCAGACCTACTGGCAGCTACTCGTGCTGCGCGGCGCCGGCGGCATCGGCTCGATCATGTTCAGCGTGAGCGCGGCCAGCTTGCTGGTCCGGGTGACGCCGAGCCACCTGCGCGGGCGCGCCCAGGGCGTGTGGGCCGGGTCGTTCCTCATCGGCATGATCGCCGGCCCCGCCGTGGGCACGGTGGCCACGTTCTCGCTGCGCCTGCCCTTCTTCCTCTACGCGGGCACGCTGGTGATCGCCGGCCTGCTCGGCCTCGGCGCGCTGCGGCACAGCGAGCTCGCCGCCCGCCAGACGGTGCGCACCGAGCCGCTCGCGCTCGTGGTGGCGCTGCGCAATCGCGCCTACCTCGCCGCGCTCGCTGCCTCGTTCGCCGGCGACTTCGCGCTGGTCGGCGCGCGATCGGCCATCCTGCCGCAGTACGTGCGCGACTCGTTGCACCTGTCCGCGGGGTGGGCGTATGCCGCCTTCCTCGTCGTCAGCCTGGTCAGCGGCGCGTTGCTGCTGCCGGCCGGCCGGGTGGCCGACACCGTGGGCCGCCGCCCGGTGATCGTCGTCGGGCTGCTGGTGGGGGCGCTCGCCTTCGTCCTGCTGCCTACGCTGCCGGCCATCGCGGGCCTGCTCGTGGCCTCGGTGCTCATCGGCGTCGCGGCGTCCTCGGACTCGGTGGCGCCCGGAGCCGTGATGGGCGACGTGGTGGCCGGGCGCGGCGGGACGGTGGTCGCGGTGTTCCAGATGTCCGGTGACCTCGGCGCCGTCCTCGGCCCGGTCGTCGCCGGATGGGTGGCCGACGGCGCGGGTTACGGCGCCACGTTCGCGGTCAGCGCCGTGGTGTGCGCGCTGCCGGTGCTCGCGGTGCTGGTGGCGCCGGAGACGCTGCAACCTGCCGATCCCACGCCACCGGAGTCGGTGCAGGGCACCGCCCAGGACGCCGCCTCCGACGCGATGTGATCGACGCCGCGGCCTATGCCCGGCTTGCGCCGTGACCTAGCCGACTGTTTGCCCGATCAGGCGAGCCCGGAGCGCGCGGAGATCCTCATCGCGAGGTATTGTCCAGTGATTCCATCGGAAAGACCGATCCGATGGACTTACTTGTGAAAGTTGGTAGGGAATGACCACGACGCTCTTCCGCCCGCGTCGGCTGACGGCGATGCTCGCCGCCGCGGCCCTGGCCACCGTGGGGGTCAGCGCCTGCTCGAGCAGTTCGGGTTCGAAGACGGTGCGCCTCGTGGCCTACTCGGTGCCGAAGCCCGCCTACGACGCGCTCGGCCAGGCCTTCGCGAAGACGAAGGACGGCAAGGGCGTCACGATCAAGGGGTCCTACGGCCCCAGCGGCTCGCAGAGCAAGGCGGTGGCCGCCGGCCAGAAGGCCGACTACGTCGGCTTCTCCGTCGAGCCCGACCTCACCAGCCTGGTGCCGAGCAAGGTCGACAAGAACTGGAACAGCGGCAGGACGAAAGGCCTGGTCTCCGACTCGGTCGTCGTCATCGTGGTCCGTAAGGGCAACCCGCTGCACATCACTGGCTGGGACGACCTGACCAAGCCGGGCGTGAAGATCGTCACCGCGGATCCCGCGTCGTCGGGCTCGGCCAAGTGGAACCTGCTCGCCGCCTACACCCACGTCACCGCCCAGGGCGGCTCCGAGGACGAGGCGAAGGCCTACCTGACCAAGTTCTACAAGAACGTGGTCAGCCGGGCGCAGAGCGGCGCCACGGCCACCACGCAGTTCACCTCGGGCACCGGCAACGTGCTGATCTCCTACGAGGACGAGGCGATCACCGCGCGCGCCAAGGGCGCCGCGGTGGACTACGTCGTCCCCGACCAGACCGTGCTGATCGAGAACCCCGCGGCCGTCACGAAGAAGGCGTCCTCGTCGGCGAAGAAGTTCCTCAGCTTCGTCGAGAGCGAGAAGGGTCAGGAAGTCTTCGCCGCCAAGGGGTTCCGCCCGGTGCTGCCGGGGGTCAAGGTCCCGAACGTGCCGGGGGCCAACGACCCCGCCAACCCGTTCCCCAAGGTCAAGAAGCTGACCACCATCGCCGAGCTCGGCGGCTGGTCGGCGGTCAACGACAAGTTCTTCAGCGACAGCGGCATCGTGACCAAGATCGGCGGGTCCGGGTGACCCTTCAGCTCGACAAGGTCGACGCCGCGGCGCCGGCGAGCGATGCTCGCCGGCGCCGCGGCGGGCGTTCGCGCGCGCGCGTCGGGCTGCCGCTGAGAGCCGGGTCGGGCACCACCCTCGGTGTGGTGGTGCTGTGGCTGAGCATCCTGGTGCTGCTGCCGCTCGTCGCGGTCGTCGGCAAGGCCTTCACCGGCGGGTGGCCGGACTTCTGGTCGTCGATCACCGCGCCCCAGGCCTCCGCGACCCTGCGGCTCACCGTGCTGCTGGCGCTCGCGACCGCGCTCGTCGGTGCCGCCATGGGCACGATCGTGGCCTGGGTGCTCGTGCGCGAGCCGTTCCGCGGGTCCCGCGTGGTCGAAATGATCATCGACATCCCCTTCGCCCTCCCCACGGTCGTGGCCGGCATCGTCATGCTGGCGGTCTACGGCAACGACGGGGTCGGGCCGAATCTCTTCGGCAGCCGGTGGGGCCTGTTCGTGACGCTGCTGTTCGTCACGCTGCCGTTCACCGTGCGCACCGTGCAGCCCGTGCTGATCGACCTCGACCGCGACGCCGAACAGGCGGCGGCGTCCCTGGGCGCCTCGCCGAGCGTGGTCTTCCGTCGCATCGTGGTCCCGCAGATCCTGCCCGCGGTCGCGTCGGGCTCGGCCCTGGCCTTCGCCCGGGCGCTGGGCGAGTACGGATCCCTCGTGTTCATCTCCAGCAACCTGCCGAACGCGCGGGTCGCGTCCGCCGTCATCTACGGCAAGTTGCAGGACGCGACACATCCGGCGATCGCGACCCAGCAGGCGGCCGCGATCTCGACCGTGCTGCTGCTCGCGAGCGCGGTCGTGCTGATCCTGCTCGACCTCATCCAACGTCAGGTGGCGCGCCGTGGCTGACGTCGCCCTGGCGCCCGTCACGGCGACGGCGCCGCCGCCACTCGCGCGGGCCAACGAGCCGGCCACGCCCACCGCCCGCGGGCTGCGCGTGGTCGCCGTGCTCTACGTGGGCATCCTCGTGCTCGTCCCGCTGGTCATCATCGCCTACCGCACGCTGAAGCCGGGGCTGTCGGACTTCTTCACGTCCCTCAACGAACCCGACGCCGTCCACGCCTTCGAGGTGACGGCGGTCGTGGCCGGCACCGCGGTGATCATCGATGTCGTCTTCGGCGTCGCCGCCGCCATCCTGCTGGTGCGCTACCGGTTCCCGGGCCGGCGACTGCTCAGCGCGTTCATCGACCTGCCGGTGGCGGTGTCACCGATCGTCGTCGGGCTCGCGCTCGTGCTCGTGTACGGGCCGCAGGGCTGGTTCGGCGCCTCGCTGGACTCCACGCCGCTGCAGATCATCAACGCCAAGCCCGGCATGATCATGGCCACCGTCTTCGTATCGCTGCCGATGGTCGTACGCGCGGTGGAACCGGTGCTCGCGCAGGCCGGCACCGAACAGGAGCAGGCGGCGTCGTCACTCGGCGCCAACGCGGCGCAGCGCTTCCTGCGCATCACCCTGCCCACCATCCGGACCGCGCTGGCCTACGGCACGGTGCTCAGCATCGCCCGCTGCCTCGGCGAGTACGGCGCGGTCCTCGTCGTGTCGGGCAACATCGAGGGCGACACCGAGACGGCCACCCTGCGCATCGGCAACCTGATCGACAACGACCAGGACTTCAACTCCGCCTATGCGGTGGCGTTCGTGCTCGTGCTCGCCGCACTCGTCGCGATCCTGTTGTCCGCCTACATCCGCCGCCGGTTGACCCGGTGACCGCGCACGAGGAGCAGCAATGAGTATCGAAGTTCGCGGCGTCGGCAAGCGGTTCGGCGACTTCGTCGCCCTCGACGGGGTCGACCTCTCCGTGCGCACGGGCGCGCTGACCGCCCTGCTCGGACCGAGCGGCGGCGGAAAGTCGACCCTGCTGCGCATCATCGCCGGGTTGGAGAAGCCGGACGAGGGGACCATCGAGATCGCCGGCGAGGACGCGACCCGCAAGCCGCCGCGGCACCGCGACGTCGGCTTCGTCTTCCAGCACTACGCCGCCTTCAGCCACCTCTCGGTGTACCGCAACGTCGCCTTCGGGCTGGAGATCCGCAAGCGGCCCAAGGCCGAGCTGCGCAAGCGCGTCGACGAACTCCTCGAGCTCGTCCACCTCGAGCAGTTCGCCGACCGCCTCCCCGCGCAGCTCTCGGGCGGCCAGCGGCAGCGCATGGCCCTCGCCCGCGCCCTCGCCGTCGAGCCGAAGGTGCTGCTTCTCGACGAGCCGTTCGGCGCCCTCGACGCCAAGGTGCGCAAGGAACTGCGTGACTGGCTGCGCCGCCTGCACGACGAGGTGCACGTGACCACGGTGTTCGTCACGCACGACCAGGAGGAGGCCCTCGAGGTCTCCGACGAGATCGTGGTCATCAACGCCGGGCGGATCGAGCAGGTCGGCAGCCCGGACGAGCTCTACGACAAGCCGCGCAACGACTTCGTCATGTCCTTCCTCGGCCCGGTCACCACCCTCGGCGGACGGATGGTGCGCCCGCACGACATCGAGATAGCGACGGCGCCGCTGGAGCAGGGCGTGCGCGCCAGTGTCGAGCGGGTGCAGCGGATCGGGTTCGAGGTGCGCGCCGACCTGGCCACCGACGCCGGGACGACGATCGCGCAGCTCACCCGGGCCCAGAGTGAGTCCCTGGCCCTGTCCCCGGGAATCACCGTGTGGGTGCGGCCGGCGGCGAACAGCACCAGCCTTGCCGTACCGGCCTGACGGCGCGCCGATGCCTGTCGGCGGCGCCCCTTTGCGAGGATGCTGACGTGCAGATATCGGCGAAGACGGACTACGCGGTGCGTGCCCTGCTCAGCCTCGCGGCCCGCGAGCCCGAGTTGGTGAAGATCGACACGATCGTCACCGAGCAGGGCATGCCGCGCAAGTTCGTCGAGGCCATCCTGGGCGAGCTGCGCCGCGCCGGCATCGTGCGCAGCCAGCGCGGGGCCGACGGCGGGTACGCGCTCGCCCAGCCGGCCGCCCAGATCACCCTCGGGGCCGTGCTGCGGGCGGTCGACGGCCCGTTGGCCGAGGTGCGGGGCCTGCGCCCGCACGAGACCACCTACGCCGGGGTGGCCGAACACCTGCCGGAGGTGTGGGTGGCCGTGCGGGCCAGCCTGCGCCGCGTGCTGGACGAGACCACGCTGGCCCACGTGCTGGGCGGCCACCTGCCCGCGCACGTCCGGCGGCTCAACGAGGCGCCGGACGCCTGGCTGCCCCGCTGACACCGGCGCTCAGGCCGACCCGGACGGCCCGTCGACAGCCGCCGGGCGAGCGTGCCGATGTCCGATTCGGGGCGTACGGTGCGATGAGGAACGACTGAGACGGCGGTCACAGGAGTACGGCCGCGGGAGGGAGCGGTCATGGGTGACATCGGCCCTGCGCGCGCACGCTTCGACGTGCTGCCCGAACCCGAGGTCGGCGTGAGCGCCGACGGTCGGCTGGTCCAGTGGTGGCCCACCGGCGCCGAGCGGGCCACCGTGCCGCCGCCCGAACCGATGCCCGCCCCCGTGCCCGGACCCACGCCGGAACCGGTACCCGGGCCCGAACCGGTGCCGGGCCCCACGCCCGCGCCCGCGCCCGCGCCCGACCCCGGGCCGCTGCCGTCGCCGGAGCCGGGCCCCGGCGGTCCGCCGCCGGCCCCCTCCGCGGCCGCCCGTCTGCGGCTCGGGCGGTAGGGCCGCGACGTGCGCCAGTTCGCCGGTGGCGCACCGGTCGGCCGCCGGGGCAGCGAACCGCTCGTCGGGGAGGTGCGGGGCCTGCGCACCTTCCGCGTCGACGAGTCGGGGTTCCTGCTGCCGCTGTACTCCGCCGGCGCCTGGTACAACGGCGCCAACACCGCCACCTGCTCGCCGCCCACCGGCCGGCACGCCCGCGGCCCGCATCCGGTGCCCGACGACGCCTGCGAGTGCGGGTTCTACGCCTACGGCTCGCCGGCGGCGGCCCGGCAGAACAAGCACATGCGCTACGTCCAGGCCGTCGTCTCCTGCTGGGGCACGGTGGTCGCCGGCACGCAAGGCATCCGGGCCGAACACGCCCGCGTCGTCGCGATCTGGATCAGCCCGCGCGCCCCGGTGTGGGTACCGCGCCTCGTGGCCGCCCGCTACCCGTCCGCACGCCTGTACGCCGACGTCGATGCCATGCTCGCCGAGCATCCGCTGAGCGAGCTCGAATGCTACGACCGGCCCCGCCGCCGGCCGTTGAGCGCGACGCTGCTGTTGGGCCTGGTGGGTGCCGCCGTGCTGGCACTCGGGGTGCTGCCGCTGCCGGTGCTGCGCCACGTCGACCTGTTGTGGACGCTGTGGCTGGCGGCCACGGTGTCCGTCGGCGCGTTCGCCGGGTGGCTGCTGCTCGGTTCGCACGGCGCCGGGCATGTAGCGGCCGCCTTCGTGGTGGCCGAGGTGCTGGGCTGGCTGCTCGCCCCGTTGTTCGGGCTGCCCGGTTGGCTGCTGCGCGTGCCCCTGCTGCGCGGGATCGCCGTCGCGGTCGGCAGCTACCTGCTCGGCCTGTGGCCGCGGCACTTCCCGGTCGTGCGCGACCAGCGCGCGCCGGCCTTCGCCGGCGTGCGGCCCTGACGCTTCGGGCCCGCCGCGGGGGGTCCGTAGGATCGCGGGATGAGTTCCGCACCCGCCGGCCGCCCGCTCGCGCGCGCCAGCACCCGGTCGCTGCCCGAGGCCACCGGTGGCGGGCTGATCACGCGCACCACCCTGCCCGGCGGCCTGCGGGTGGTCACCGAGGCGATGCCGGGGGTGCGCAGCGCCAGCGTGGGGGTGTGGGTGCCCGTCGGTGCGCGCGACGAGTCGCCGTCCCTGGCCGGCACCAGCCACTTCCTGGAACACCTGCTGTTCAAGGGCACCGGCACGCGGACGGCGCGCGACATCGCGAACGCCATGGACACGGTGGGCGGGGAGTTCAACGCCTTCACCGAGAAGGAGCACACCTGCTACTACGCGACGGTGCTCGACCGCGACCTGCCGCTCGCGATCGACATCGTGGCCGACGTCGTGCTCGACGCCACCGTCACCGCGCAGGACGTCGACGTCGAGCGCGGGGTGGTACTCGAGGAGATCGCCATGCGCGACGACGACCCCGGGGACCTCGTGCACGACGAGTTCGGGGCGGCGCTGTTCGGCGACGTGCCGCTCGGCCGGCCCATCCTCGGTACCGAGGAGTCGGTGGGCGCGCTGTCCCGCCGGCAGGTCCACGGGTACTACCGCCGCCACTACACGGCCGATGCCATGGTGGTCTCGGTCGCCGGCAACGTCGAGCACGCCGAGGTGGTGCGCCTGGTCCGCGGCGCCTTCCGTGACCGCCTCGACCCGGCCCTGGGGCCGCGCGCCCCCCGGCCGGGGGCCGCGCCGGCCGGTGCACCGCCGGCCCGCCCCGTGGCCGTCGTCCCCGACGACACCGAACAGGCCAACATCGTGCTCGGCTGCCACGGCATGTCCCGCCACGACGAGCGGCGCTACGCGCTCGGCGTCCTGTCCTCCGCCCTGGGCGGCGGGATGAGCTCACGGCTGTTCCAGCGCGTCCGCGAGGAACGCGGGCTGGCCTATTCGGTGTACTCGTTCAGCAACGGCTACGCCGACGCGGGGCAGTTCGGCGTCTACGCCGGCTGCCAGCCCGGCAAGGCCGACGAGGTGCTGTCGCTGATGCTCGGCGAACTGGCCGATGTCGCCGCCGGGAACCTCGGTGACGACGAGGTCGAACGCGGCAAGGGGCAGATGCGCGGCGCCATCGTGCTGGGTCTCGAGGACGCCGGTTCGCGTATGACGCGCATCGGCAAGAACGAGATCGTCTACGGCCACGTGCTCGGCGTCGACGAGGTGATCGCGCGCGTGGACGCGGTCACCACGGCGCAGCTGGCCGACGTCGCGGCCGAGGTGCTGTCGCGCCCGCGCTGCCTGACGGTCGTCGGGCCGTTCGGTGCGCATGACTTCGACGGGGCCGTGTGACGGGAAGAGGGATGAACGCAACCATGAGCGAACCGACCAGGATCGGCGTGCTGGGTGCCCGCGGGCGGATGGGTCAGCAGGTCTGCCGGGCGGTCGACGCCGCCGACGACCTCGACCTCGTCGCGATGGTCGACGCCGGTGACTGGCTGTTCAGCGTGGCCGACGCCGGCTCGCAGGTGCTGGTCGACTTCACCCACCCCGACGTCGTCATGGACAACATCCGCTTCGCCATCGACCAGGGCATCCACGCGGTGGTCGGCACCACTGGCTTCACCGCCGAGCGGCTGGACACCGTGCGCACCTGGCTCGCCGATTCCCCGGAGACCGGGGTGCTCGTCGCCCCCAACTTCGGGATCGGCGCCGTGCTGTCGATGCGGTTCGCGCAGCAGGCGGCCCGGTTCTACGAGTCGGTCGAGGTCATCGAGCTGCACCATCCGGGCAAGGCCGACGCGCCCAGCGGCACCGCGCTGCGCACGGCCGAGCTGATCGCGCAGGCCCGCACCGACGCCGGCCTGCCGGCCCCTCCGGACGCCACCACCCAGGCCCGGGAAGGTGCCCGGGGCGCCGACGTCGAGGGCGTACGCGTGCACGCGTTGCGGCTCGCCGGCATGGTCGCGCACCAGGAGATCGTGTTCGGCGCCGAGGGCGAGACCCTGACCATCCGGCACGACTCCCTCGACCGCGTGTCGTTCATGCCGGGCGTGCTGCTCGCGGTGCGGGCGGTGGCCTCGCGCCCCGGTCTGACGATCGGGTTGGACCCCCTCCTCGACCTGTGACGCTGCACGACATCCTGCGGCCCGGGCTGCGGGTGGTCATCGCGGGGACGATCGCGGCGTGGCACCGGGCCGAGCGCCGGCACTACTACGACGGGGCCGGCAACCAGTTCTGGACGCTGCTGCACGCCAGCGGGCTGGTGCCCGACCCGCTCGGCCCGCACGACGACGACCGGTTGCCGGACTTCGGCATCGGGCTGACCGACCTCGTCCGCACCCGCCCGTCCGAACCCGGCGAGCCGCCGGTGTTCGACGTCGCCGCCTTCCACGCGAAGCTGGTCGCGGCGCACCCCCGCGCGGTCGCGTTCGTCAGCAAGACCGCGTCCGCGTCCTACGCGCGGGCAGCGGGGGAGCGGTCACCGCGCGGGTTCGGACCGCTGGAGTGGGACGTCGCCGGCCGCCCGGCGTTCGTGCTGCCCGGCCCCTCGGGCGCGAACAACGGGATGCCGCTCCCGCTGCGCACCGCCCTCTGGCGCGATCTCCTCGACTTCCTGGACACCCTCGGCTGATGCTGCGCCGGCGACCGGTGCGCTAGCGTCGGCCTGAGGAGGCGGCAACCGTGACCACGACCGAGCACCTGGTGATCGCACTGGTGGCCGCCGTGGCCGCCGTCGCGGTCCTCCGGTTCGAGGTCTTCTGCGTCGGCGACCTCACCCACACCCCCGACTCGCAGCTGCGCTACCTCACCCGCACCGGCTGGCTGGTCGCCTGCGTCGTGTCCATCCCCCTGGGCGGGATCGTGTACCTGTACTGCGGCAAGCGGCGCTGACGCCCCGATAACCGGTGGTGCACCGCGAAACCCGTTGCTAATCTGCCGCAGACCGCGACCGAACGAGGAGGAGGTGGTACCCGATGAACGTATCGACGTGGGTGCTCCTCTGCGGGGTCACGGTCGGGCGATAGGTCGTCCGGGAGCGCCGTCCGAGCACTCCCGAAAGGCACGACCATGCACTTCACTTCCGAACAGCGCCTCGACGACGGCGTCGTCGAACGCGAATTCACCCTCGGCGAGATCCCCGGCATCCTGTGGACGCCCAACACCGCATCCGCTCCGGCGCCGCTGATCCTGCTCGGCCACCCCGGCGGACTGCACATGATGTACCCCCGACTGGCGGGGCGGGCCCGGCGCGCGGCGGCGGAGGGCTTCGCCGCGGCCACCATCGAACTCCCCGGCAGCGGTGACCGGCCCCGTTCGGCCGCCGCCGAGCAGGCCCGCGCCGACCTGCGCGGGGCGATGGCGGCCGGCGGGCCCGTCGACGACGAGATCATCGACCGGCTGGTCCTCCCGCTGGTGGACACCGCCGTCCCGGAGTGGCAGGCCACCGTGGACGCCCTTCTGGCCCGGCCCGAGGTCGGTGGCCCGATCGGCTACTCGGGAGGGGTGATCTCGATCGGCGTCCGGCTGGCGTTGGTCGAGCCGCGAATCGCCGCCGCCGGTCTGTTCGCCGGGAGCTTCGTGCCCCGCACCATCTTCGACGAGGCCCGCCGGGTCACCATTCCGCTACACGTCCTGTTGCAGTGGGACGACGAGGGCAACGACCGGCAGACGGCTCTGGACCTTTTCGACGCCTTCGGCTCGCAGGAGAAGACGCTGCAGGCCAACATGGGGGGGCACAAGGGCGTCCCGCACTTCGCCGGGGAGGACGCGGCCCGGTTCTTCGCCCGGCACCTGCGGCCGCCGAGCTAGTCGTGGCCCACGTGGGTCTCGAGCCAGCTCACCACCGGGTTCATGGCCCGCCAGACCGCCACGATCTCGGTCCTGGCCCGGGGCGTGGCCAACCAGTCGGGGCAGCCGAGGTCGCGCCGCGCGATGAGGGACTTGAAGCGCAGCCGCTCGGCGCGCGGGTGGTCCTTCGGGTAACCGTGGGGCACGCGGGTCAGCTGCTCGCCGCCGACCTGCAGGCCCTTGCGCTCGGCGCCGCGTACCGCCCGCTCCAGCAGCGGCCCGGCGACGTCGTCGGCCACCGCGCGCCGCAGCCGGGCCACCTGCACGGAGGAGGTGTGCCAATAGCCGCCGGCAAGCATCAGCCCGGCGGCCGACACCTGCAGGTACCGCGAGGACTCGCCGAACCACGCGCCCTGATGGTTCTTGTACGGCGTCTTGTCCTTGCTGAACCGTACGTCGCGGTACGGCCGGAACAGCTTGGCCGGACCCCACTGCGGTTCGAGCTCGGTGCACAACGCCGCCAACGGCGCGCGCACCGACTCGTCGTACACCGACTTGTGCGCGGTCCAGAAGGCCTTCGAGTTGTCGGCCTCCAGATCCTCGTAGAAGTCGAGGGCGGCGATCGGGATCCCGGTGAAGGTCACGTCCTCGACTCTACGAAGCGGGCCGGGCTCGACTCAGCCGGGCGCGAGGTCGGTGACGAGGCGGACCTCACGCAGTTCCCCGGCACCGGTGTCGAGCGCACGGGCCAGCCCGTCCGGCGCCCAGCCCGCCGATTCCAGGAACTCCCGCGAGGCGATGTCGGCTTCGGGCACCCAGGCCACGGCACGGGTCAGGCCGTCCTCGCGCGCATGGTCGACCGCGGCGGCGAGCAGCCGCGACCCGTGCCCCCGGCGTCCCCAGCGTGGCTCGACCAGGATCGGCGCCACCGCTGCGGTGGTCTCCGGTTGCGGGTCGTCGGGTTGCAGGTCGTCGGCGGGGCCCACGGCCACGAACCCGACGACCCACTGCTGCTCGAGCGCGACGAGCACGTGATGCTGCGGGGTCGGCGGTGCGGTGATCGCCGCCGACCAGGCCGCGGTGGCGTCGTCGACGGACACGCCCTCGAGCACCGCGGCCGGGAGGACGTCGGCGTAGGCGGTGCGCCAGGTCTCCACCTGTATCCGCCCGATCGCGTCGGCGTCCTCGGGACGCGCCGGGCGCACGCTGACATCGGCCACGCACCGACCCTACGGCGTCAGCGGTGGCGTCCCGGACCGGCACCGACGGGCACCGCTGTGGTGGCCGGCGCGCCTTCGTCGATCTCCGGTGCCTCCCGGGTGAGCGTGGCCACCAGCTGCGCGAGCGCCACCACGGCCACGCCGATCACGATGAGGGTGATGCCCGCACCGGCGGGGGAGTCGGGCAGCGCCTTCTGCACGACCAGACCGACGCCGACCGCGATGGCCGCCATCCACAGCCACGTCGTGAAGCGACGCCCGAAGTGGGCGCCGTACCAGCTCAACGCCGTGCCGAGCACGATCAGCTCCACCCCGGTACCGACCTGCTTGAACGTGAGCACGCTGAAGGCCACGCCGGCCAAGGTGGTGTACGTGCCGGCCACGACGAGCGCGGTGGCGCCGCCGTGCATCCCCTTGCGGTCGAGCAGCACGGCCAGGGCGAAGTAGGCGAGGCCGAAGATCAACCCGACGGCGGTGACCCCGCCGGTGCCGAGGTCGCCGACCGAGTGCGACGTCCCGAAGACCGTCGTCGACGCGCGGGCGACGGCGTCCCCGGCCGTCTTGAACTCGGCGTAGCCGGCCAGCTGGAGCGCCGACAGACCGAGCAGGAAGGCGCGACCGCGCATGCCCGGAACGAGCAGGTAACTGGCCATGTACACGATGATCGACAGCAGGTAGATGAGGTCGACGTTGAACGGCAACCCGTCGCTGCCCGGGCTGCTGAAGTCGACGGTGAGGAAGGCCAGCGCGAGGGGCACACCGATCGCGACGCCGATGACCCCGGCCGTGGCCAGCGGGCCCCGGCGGCGCACGATCACCAGCGCGTAGCCGGCGGCCACCAGCAGCAGCGAGAGGCCGAAGCCGAGGAAGCGCCGGGTGTCGCCGCTGATCCGGCCGCTGCCGCTGTCGAAGTGCACGCCCTGGATCAGATAGCCGAACGACCACACCAGCACGCCGATGACGGCGATCGCGATCCCGGTCGCGGCCAGCGAGATGCCGAAGCGTGGCTCGGCCCTGCGGCGCAGCCGTGGCCCGAGGTCGATCTTGAAGTTCTGGGGTTGCGCAGCGGGCGGCGGCCCGTAGCCCGGGCCGCCCCAAGGACCGGGGCCCGGCTGGGCGTCCTGCGGCTGCCCCGCGGGATCGACCGGGTACCCGCCCTGCGGGTAGCCGGTCGGCGGCGGCCCCTGCTGGCCCCAGGGCCGGGCGGCCCGCGCGCCCGGCTGTTCCCACGGCTGGTTCGAACCGTCGGGGCCGAAGGGCTGCTCCGGATCGCCGGACGACGGCGGGTACGGGGGTGGCTGCGGCGGCTGCGGTGGCTCGGTCATGGGCCGGAGCCTAGAGCGCGATCACCTGCGCACACGTCGATCGGGCACCGCTCCCCGGTCGTGGCCATGGGGACCGCTCCCCGTCGCGGTGATCAGTGCGAGGGCTCGACGTCGGCCTGGGCGAACGCGTCGGCCTCCTCGCGTTCGCGCTTGCGCTTGCGCAGGTGGATCACGACGTAGACCGCGATGACGACGGCGAGGATCGCGAGCGGCGCCCAGGTGAGGGTCTCGCCGACGACGCCGAGCGCGGACGCGAACGCGTAGCCGAGCAGCACGCAGCCCGGCGCCCAGACGATGCCGCCCGCGGCGTTCCAGATGAGGAAGGTCCGGTAGCGCATGCCGCTCATCCCGGCCATCGACGGCATGAGCGCGCGCATCAGCGCCGTCATCCGCCCGAGCAGCACGGCCTTGCCGCCGTGCCGGTGGATGAACCCGTCGACGGCCGCCCACCGGTGCTCGCCGACCCACCGGCCGAGCCGCGAACGGCGCAGCGCCGGTCCGTATTTCTTGCCGAACTCATAGCCGACCGAGTCGCCGGCGATGGCGCACACGACCGCCACCACGATCATCACGCCGAGATTCAGGGTGCCGTACTTCGCGTTGCAGAAGACCCCGGCGACGAGCAACGCCGTCTCGCCCGGCAGCACCATGCCCACCAGGATCGCGGCCTCGGCGAAGGCCAACCCCCCGGCGAGGACGTACAGCCAGGCGCCCACGGTGTCGCCGATGCTGCGCAGAAGATGCTCGAACATGGCGCGATGCTCCCATGAATCGATGTCGGTGCGCCGTCGTACTGTCCGGTGCGTGAGGGGGAGATGACCACGACGGCCCGGATGTCGCCGGCCCAGGCGCGCCGGGTGGCGCTCGCCGCGCAGGGCTTCGCCGAGCCGCGCCCGACCGGCCGTGTCGACGCCCGGCACGTGCGCCGCGTGCTCGACCGCATCGTGGTGCTGCAGATCGACTCGGTCAACGTCTTCTCCCGGGCCCACTACCTGCCCGTGTTCGCCCGGCTCGGGCCCTATCCGCGAGAGCTGCTGGACCGGATGACCGGCTACGAGCCGCGCCCGCGGCACGCGGAGATGTTCGAGTACTGGGCCCACGCGGCGTCGTTGCTGCCGCTCGCCCTGCACCCGCTGCTGCGCTGGCGGATGGCCCGGGCGCACATCGAGCCCTGGCAGTCGATCCGGCGGATCGCCGAGACGAACCCGACGCTGGTGGCCGACGTCGAGGCGCTGGTCACCGAACAGGGACCGATCCGCGCCGGCGACACCGGGATCCCGCGACCGGCACCGCGCCCGGGGCACATGTGGAACTGGCACGACGGCAAGACCGCGCTGGAGCACCTGTTCTGGACGGGGCGGATCGCCTCGGCCAAGCGGGTCAACTTCGAGCGCTACTACGACCTGGCCGAGCGCGTCATCCCGCGCGAGATCCTCGACGCCCCGACGCCGAGCGCGGCCGACGCCCAGCGCGAGCTGGTGCGCATCTCCGCCCGGGCGCAAGGGGTCGCCACCGAACCTGACCTGCGCGACTACTTCCGCCTGTCGCACGAGGTGACCAAGGCGGCCGTCGCCGAGCTCGTGGCGGCGGGCGAGCTGATCCCGGTCGACGTCGACGGGTGGGCCGCGCCGGCGTACCTGTGGGCGGCCGCGCGCCGCCCGCGGGCCGTCCACGCGCGGGCGCTGCTGTCCCCGTTCGACTCCCTGGTCTGGTACCGCGAGCGCACCGAGCGGCTGTTCGGCTTCCACTACCGCATCGAGATCTACACGCCGGAGGCGCAGCGCCGTTTCGGCTACTACGTGCTGCCGTTCCTGCTGGGCGACGAGCTGGTGGCCCGGGTCGACCTCAAGTCCGACCGCCAGGCGGGCGTGCTGCGGGTGCAGAGCGCGTGGCTCGAGGCCGGGCACGACGCCGGGTACGTGGCCGGGGAACTCGCGGCCGAGCTGGCGCTGACCGCGCAGTGGCTCGGGCTGGGCGCCGTAGCGGTGCGCCCGCGCGGCGACCTGGCGCCGGCACTCGCCGCCGCCGTCGGCTGAGCCGGCTCAGGCCGCGCGGAACACGCGCACGTCGCCGTGGCCGGTGCGCGCGCGGACGGTGATGGCGCCGTCGGACGCGCGCGGCGCACTGTCGACAGGCAGGTCGCAGCGCACCTGGCCGGAACCGGTGTGCAGGTCCACCCGCGCGGGCCGGCCGTCGGGCAGGCCGATCTCCATCGCCCCCGAGCCGCTGGTGAGGTCGACGTCACCGTGCACCTCGCCCAGCCGGGCCCCGCCGGAGCCGGACCGCACCACCCCGGCGCCGTGCAGGATCTGCACCTCGACGTCGCCGCTGCCGCAGCCCGACCGCAGCTCGCCGCCGATCTCGCCCACCTGCACGTCGCCGGCACCGGAGCGGGCGTGCACCGACCCGCCGACCCGCGCGACGCGGACGGTGCCCTGCCCGAAGCGCAGCCGCAGGTCGCCGTCGACCTCCTGCACGTCGGCGCGGCCGCGGCCGAACGCGAGGTCGGCACCGGCGACGCGGCCGATGATGGTGATGGGCGCGTCGTGGGTCGTGATGCGCACGGCGGTGCCGGTCGGGACGACGATGTGCACGTCGAGGGCCGGGGTGCGGCCCCGGCCGAAGAGGTCGAACAGCGCCCCCTCGCGCGGGGTCGCGACGTGCAGCGTCGGGCCGTCCATCACCGCGGCCACCGGCGGATCGGCCAGCGTCGGGTCGCCGTGCGGGGCGCTGCCGGCATGCACGAGGCGCACCATCGCCTCGGTGCGGTCCTCGCGGGTCTCGACGGTCACCGCGCCGCGGCCGATGCGCACGAACAGGTTGATCGGGCCGTCCAGGGGGAACGTCTGCTCGGTCTGGGTGGTCATGTCGGCTCCTAACCGTTGATCCAGCCGGTGACGTGCTGGCCGCCGCCGTGCCCGCCGCCCCGGTTGCGGCCGCGCCCGCGCCCGCCGCCCGGTCCGCCGCCCGGCATGCCCCCGCCGAAGGTCTTGCCGAACGCGGCCAGGGACTCGAACGGGTTGGGGTTGAGCGCGGCGTCAGCTGCGCGTACCAGCCAGGTGTTGACCGACACGCCGTCGCGTGCGGCGGCGGCGTCGATGTCGTTCTTGAGCGCCTCGGACAGCCGCAGCGAGATCCGGGCGCTGGCCTCACCGTCGTCGCGGCCGCGTTCGCGGGCCTCGGCGGCCTCGGGTGCGTCGGACAGGTGGACGTCGACGACCGCGTCGTCGCCGTCCAGGCGCACGGCCACCGTGGGCGAGCCCGGCAACTCGACGAGCACCGAGGTGATCTCGTCGGCCGCCTGGGACAGGGCGCCGAGCAGGGCCAGACGCACCGACGGGGCCAGCGACGCCGCGAGGCTGTCGGCGATCTCGCGGGTGCGCTCGTCGCCGAGGGCGGCCGCGGCGGCGAGTTGGGTGGTCACTTGCGTCACATGGGGCGACAGCTGCATGCTGTCACTATGACATCACTTCTGCCGTCACCGCAATGGCGCCGGTGGGGATCGGCCGTCGCGCCGGCGGCGGCGCGAGCGCGTGGCGCCGACCCGGTGTCCGCCGTGGCGGTTAGGCTCGGTCCACCCCGGCCCGAGGGCCGGTCCGCAGACCGCACGAGCGCCGCCTCCCAGGCGGCCGACCGCAGGGAGCACGGCGTGCCCGACATCGTCCCGCTCAGGGTGCAGGCCATCGCCTGGACGCACTTCGAACCGCCGGCGGACGTGCCGTGGGACACCGACACCGACGGTGGCGAGGCGTTGGCCGAGTTCGCCGGCCGGGCCTGCTACCAGTCGTGGAAGAAGCCGAACCCGAGCACGGCGACCAACGCGGGTTACCTGCGGCACATCCTCGAGGTCGGGCACCTGTCGGTCCTCGAGCACGGGTCGGTGTCCTTCTACCTGTCCGGCATCTCGCGCTCGCTGACCCACGAGCTCATCCGCCACCGGCACTTCAGCTACTCCCAGCTGTCGCAGCGCTACGTCCCGGAGAAGGACGCGGCCATGGTCGAGCCCGAGGTCATCGCCGCCGATCCCGAGCTGCACGCCCGCTTCGTCGAGGCGTCCGAGGCCGCGGTGCGCGCCTACACCGAACTGCTCGAGGGGCTGGAGAAGAAGTTCGCCGACGTCGAGCACGCCACGCTGCGGCGTAAGCAGGCCCGGCAGGCCGCGCGCGCCGTGCTGCCCAACGCCACCGAGACGCGCATCGTGGTCACCGGCAACTACCGGGCCTGGCGGCACTTCGTGGCCATGCGCGCCTCCGAGCACGCCGACGTCGAGATCCGCGAGCTGGCCATCGCCTGCCTGCGCGAGCTCCTGCGCATCGCGCCGAACGCGTTCGCCGACTTCGAGATCACCACGCTGCCCGACGGCACCCAGATCGCCTCGAGCCCGTTCGTCGCCGAGGGCTGAGCCCGACACCGGTGCCGGGCGGGGTCGACAACCGGACGAGATGGCGCGAGATCCGGCCACGCCGGCGCGCACGGGCCGAGACATCGGCCGCGCCCGCGTAGTCTGACGCCGTGTCCGAGAGCCAGGCCGCCACGCATCCTTTCGGGCGCGTGCTGACGGCGATGGTCACCCCGTTCGACGTCACCGGAGCCCTCGACCTCGACGCGGCCGCGCGGCTGGCCGCGTACCTCGTCGACGAGCAGGGCAACGACGGGCTGGTCATCAGCGGCACCGGCGGCGAGTCGCCGACCACGAGCGACGCCGAGAAGACCGACCTGCTCGCGGCCGTCGTCGACGCCGTGGGCGGGCGTGCCCACGTGGTCGCCGGCGTCGGCACCTTCGACACCGTCCACTCGATCCACCTCGCCGAGCAGGCCGCGAAGGCCGGCGCCCACGCGCTGCTGTGCGTCACGCCGTACTACTCCCGCCCGCCGCAGACCGGTCTGCTCGCGCACTTTCGCGCCGTCGCCGACGCCACCGACCTGCCGGTGCTGCTCTACGACATCCCGCACCGCAGCGGCGTGCCCATCGCCACGGAGACGCTGCTCGCGCTGGCCGAGCACGAGCGCATCGTCGGCGTGAAGGACGCGAAGGGCGATCTCGCGGCCACGGCCCGGGTGCTCGCCGAGACCGACCTCGCCTACTACAGCGGCGAGGACGCGCTGACCCTGCCGCTGCTCTCGGTCGGCGCCGTCGGCGTCGTCGGCACCTCCACCCACTTCTGCGGCCGCCAGACCGGCGCCCTGATCGCGGCCTACGAGCGCGGCGACGTCGCCGAGGCGCTGCGCCTGCACCGGCAGCTGCTGCCGATCTACACCGGCATCTTCCGCACCCAGGGCGCGATCCTGGTCAAGGCCGGGTTGCGCCTGCGCGGGCTCGACACCGGCCCGGTGCGCTCGCCGCTCGTCGACGCGACCGAGCACGAGGTCAGCCACCTGCGCCAGGACCTCGCCGCGGCGCAGCTCTGAGCACACCGCGGTGGCTCCGCGAGCCTCCCGGCAAGGGTCTACCTGAGCGTTAGCGTTGAGCGGGTGAGTACCGGAACCCGTACGCGCCAGCCGGCGCGCAAGACCCCGCGACGCTCCACGTCGGCCGCCAAGCGCCGCCGCTCGACGGGCCCGCTGGCCGGCCTGGGCCGCGGCGTGGCGGCGCTGTGGCGGGCGCTGGCCTCGGTGCTCGGCGGCCTCGCGCGCGCCGCCGGCCGCAACGCCGCCACCGCCCGGGACCTGCCGCCCGAGCACCGCCGCGACGGCGCCGCCCTCGGCGTGCTGACCTTCGGCGTGATCGCCGCGATGTCGGTCTGGGTGCACGCCGCCGGGCCCGTGGGGCGCGGTATCGACACGGCGCTGCGCGTCGTCGTCGGCAACGGCGTGCTGCTCGTCCCGCTGGCGCTGCTGCTCGCCGGCGCCCACATGCTGCGCCAGGCGCCCGAGCCGACGGCCCGCGGCCGTGTGCTGGTCGGCGCGGTGGCCGTCATCCTGGCCGTGCTCGGTCTGTTCGACGTGTGGGGCGGCAGCCCGTCGGTGGCCGCCGAGCGCGCGCACGCCGGTGGGCTGCTCGGGTACGCCGTCGGCGCACCGCTGTCGCACGGTCTGTCCGCCGCCCTCGCCGTGCCGCTGCTCGCCGTCGTCGGCATCTTCGGCATCCTGGTCGTCACCGCCACCCCCATCAGTGCCCTGGTCGACTACCTCGGCGCGCTCACCGGCTTCGGCCGCACGGTGCCCGAGGCCGAACCCGAGACGCCGCCGGTGAAACGACGCCGCCGGAGCGCTTCGGCCGACACGGCGACGGCCGACCTCGCCGGGGTCGACGCGCAGGCCGGCGAGGCTGCGTTCGGCGCCACCGCCGACCCCGCGCCGGCCGTGCCGAAGCCGCGCAAGCCGCGCACCCCGAAGGCCGCAGAGACCGACCTGCCGCCCATCGACCGGCCGATGCAGCTCGAGCTCGCCGGCGGTGCCGGCATGTACACGCTGCCCAGCATCGCCGATCTCGCACAGGGCCAGCCGCACCTGACGCACACGAAGGCCAACGACGAGGTCATCGCCGCGCTGCAGCAGGTGTTCGCCGAGTTCGACGTCGACTGCTCGGTCACCGGCTTCAACCGCGGCCCGACGGTCACCCGTTACGAGGTGACGCTCGGCCCGGGCGTGAAGGTCGAGCGGATCACCAACCTGACCCGCAACATCGCCTACGCGGTGAAGAGCGCCGAGGTGCGCATCCTCAGTCCCATTCCCGGCAAGAGCGCGGTGGGCGTCGAGATCCCGAACGCCGACCCCGAGGTGGTGATGCTCGGCGACGTGCTGCGCTCGAAGGTCGCCCAGCGCGACCAGCACCCGATGCTCGTGGCCCTGGGCAAGGACGTCGAGGGCGGCTTCGTCGTGGCCAACCTGACCCGCATGCCGCACCTGCTCGTGGCCGGCGCCACCGGAGCGGGCAAGTCCAGCTGCATCAACACGCTGATCCTCTCGATCCTCGCCCGCGCGACACCCGACCAGGTGCGCATGGTGCTCATCGACCCCAAGCGGGTGGAGTTCGCGGCCTACCAGGGCATCCCGCACCTGGTCACGCCGGTGATCACGAACGCCAAGAAGGCCGCCGACGCGCTGCAGTGGGTCGTGCGCGAGATGGACATGCGCTACGAGGACATGGAGCACTCGGGCACCCGGCACATCGACGACTTCAACGCGAAGGTGCGCAGCGGCAAGCTCGTCGCGCCGCCCGGCTCGGAGCGCGTCTACTCGGCCTACCCCTACCTGCTCGTCATCGTCGACGAGCTCGCCGACCTGATGATGGTCGCGCCGCGCGACGTCGAGGACTCGATCGTGCGGATCACCCAGCTCGCGCGGGCCGCCGGCATCCACCTGGTCATCGCCACGCAGCGCCCGTCCGTCGACGTGGTCACCGGCCTGATCAAGGCCAACGTGCCGTCGCGGCTGGGCTTCAAGACCTCGTCGCTGGCCGACTCACGGGTCATCCTCGACCAGCCGGGCTCGGAGAAGCTGCTCGGCAAGGGAGACGCCCTGTTCCTGCCCATGGGCGCGTCCAAGCCCGCGCGCATGCAGGGCGCGTTCGTCACCGACGCGGAGATCAACTCGATCGTCGACCACTGCAAGAAGCAGCTGCAGCCGAACTACCGCGACGACGTCACGGCCCCGCAGGCGGCGAAGAAGGAGATCGACGAGGACATCGGCGACGACCTCGACCTGCTCCTGTCCGCGGTCGAGCTCGTGGTCTCGACGCAGTTCGGGTCGACGTCGATGTTGCAGCGCAAGCTGCGGGTCGGCTTCGCGAAGGCGGGCCGGTTGATGGACCTGATGGAGTCGCGCGGCATCGTCGGCCCGTCGGAGGGTTCGAAAGCCCGCGAGGTGCTCGTCATGCCCGACGAGCTGTCCGGGCTGCTCTACACGCTGCGCAACGGCGGCAGTGCCGACGACCTCGTCGCGCCGGCCGACGACGATCCCGGCGAGGCACCAGGCGGCGACGCGGACCCCGGGCCGGTCACCGGCGCCCCGCTGCCGACCGGGACCGACTGAGGCCGCTCACCCGACGGCGGCGAACGCGCGGACGGGAAAGGTCGACAGGCCGCGCACCGGTACCGGCACCGCGCTGAACAGGGCGCCGCGGGCCGGCACCGCGGCCAGGCCGGTCAGGTGCTCCACGACGGGGATGCCGGCACGCAGCAGGGTGGTGTGCGCCGGGCGGGCGCCGTCGGCGATGTCGTCGAGGTTCACCGAGTCGATGCCCACGAGCGCCGCACCCCGTTCTACGAGCCACGCGGCGCCTTCGTCGTCGAGGAAGGGGTGCGTGGGGTCGGCGTAGCCGTCGGTGCCCCAGCGCGCGTCCCAGCCGGTGCGCAGCAGCACCGCGCAACCGGCGATCCGCCGGTTCTCGATCGCGCTCAGCGTCTCGACGCCGATGCGCCGGTCCTCGACGCCGTCGACGACGAAGGCCGGCAACAGGGCGCACCGCTCGAGCGGGAGCGCGCTGAGGTCGTGGCCGTCGCGCCAGCGGTGACCGGGCGTGTCGAGGTAGGTGCCGGTGTTCGCGACCAGCTCGATGCGCCCGATGCTGAACTCGGTGCCCTCGGCGTAAAGCCCGTGCGAGTCGTCGAAGGTCAGGTGGTCGGTGATCACCGGCCCGGGCAGGCCCGGGTAGGTGATCATGCCGTCGGTGACGGCGTGACTGAGGTCGATCAGGCGCATCCGGCCATGGTGGCAGGACGCGCGCGGGTCAGTGCCGGCGGTGGCGGGCGGTGTAGAACATGCGCCGGATCGACAGCGCGCGCCCGGACGGCTTGCGGTGCCGGCCGATGTATTCCTCGTCGTCGAGGACGCCGATACCCGAGCTCGACGGACTCCACGGCGTGTAGGCGGGCTCGATGCGGTCGAGTGTGGCCACGTCGATCACCTTCCAGTGGGTCTACCGGTCCGCCCGACCGTATCCGGTGGGTCGCGTGTGACAGGTGAGACACGCCTAGAGGCGGTCGAGAAGCATCCGCGTGTTGCCCAGCGTGTTGGGCTTGACGTACTCGAGGTTCAGGAACTCGGCGATGCCTGCGTCGTAGGAGTGGCGCAGCGCGTCGTAGGTGTCCAGATCGACGACGTCCTGCACCGGCCGGCCCTCGATCGGCACGAAGCCGGCCCGCGCGAAGAAGCCGGTGTGGAAGGTCAGGGCGAACAGGCGGGACAGCCCGAGCTCGCGGGCGGTGGTGATCAAGGCGTCGAGCAGCAGTCGGCCGATGCGCCGGTGCGCGTGGTCGGGGTGCACGGCGAGGGTGCGCACCTCGCCGAGATCGGCCCACAGCACGTGCAGGGCCCCGCACCCCACGACCTGCCCCTGGAGCTCGGCGACCAGGAAGTCCTGCACGTCCTCGTAGAGGGTGACCAGCTCCTTGGCCAGCAGCTTGCGCCCCGAGCCGGCGTAGATGTCGACGATGCCTTTGATGGCCGGCACGTCGGCGGTGCGGGCCCGGCGCACGACGGCGTCGACGGGCGGTGAGTCGTCGGGCGGCAGCGGGTCGTCGGTACGCGCGGGCACCGCACGACGCTAGCGCCTGCCCCAAGACGAGCGGGCGCGCGGGCGACCGGTCGCGGGCACCCCGCGGGTAACCTGCTGGCGTGCCCCCCTCCGAGCGCAGCGTCGCCCTCGTCACCCTGGGCTGCGCGCGCAACGAGGTCGACTCCGAGGAGCTCGCCGGCCGCCTCGGCGCGGGCGGTTGGGCGCTGTCTGACCACCCCGAGAGCGCCGACGTGGTGGTCGTGAACACGTGCGGGTTCATCGACGCGGCCAAGAAGGATTCGATCGACACGCTGCTGGCCGCCGCCGACGCCGGGCGCAAGGTGGTGGCGGTGGGCTGCCTGGCCGAGCGCTACGGAGACCAGCTCGCCAAGTCGCTGCCCGAGGCCGACGCCGTGCTGGGCTTCGACAGTTACGCCGACATCGCGGCCCGCCTCGACGACGTCGCCGCCGGCCGTCCGGTGGCCGCGCACGTGCCCCGCGACCGCCGCAAGCTGCTGCCCGTCGCCCCGGCGCACCGGGCCGCCGCCGTGTCGTCGGTGGCCGTCCCCGGTCATGCGTGGCTGCCGACGTCGGCCGTGCGCAACCGGCTCGACGACGCGCCCATGGCCTACCTCAAGCTGGCGTCCGGCTGCGACCGGCGCTGCACCTTCTGCGCCATTCCCGCTTTCCGCGGCTCGTTCGTCTCACGCCCGCCGGCCGAGGTCCTCGACGAGGCGAAGTGGCTGGCCTCGACAGGGGCCCGCGAGCTCGTGCTCGTCAGCGAGAACTCGACGTCGTACGGCAAGGATCTCGGCGACCTGGGCGCCCTCGAGACGTTGCTGCCGCAGCTCGCGCAGGTCGACGGCGTGGACCGCGTCCGGGTGTCCTACCTGCAGCCGGCCGAGCTGCGCCCGCGCCTGCTGGAGGTCATCGCGGCCACCCCCGGCGTGGCGCCCTACTTCGACCTGTCCTTCCAGCACGCCAGCCCGACCGTGTTGCGCCGGATGAAGCGCTTCGGCTCCACCGCCTCGTTCCTCGACCTGCTGGCCCGCGCCCGCGCCGTGACGCCCGATCTCGGTGCCCGCAGCAACGTGATCGTCGGTTTCCCGGGCGAGACCGAGGACGACGTCGCCGAGCTGGAGAGCTTCCTGTCCCAGGCGCGCCTCGACGCGATCGGCGTGTTCGGCTACTCCGACGAGGAGGGCACGGCAGCCGCCGGCTTCGAGGGCAAGCTCGCTGACGAGGTGGTGGCCGAGCGGGTCGAGCGGATCAGCGCGTTGGCCGACGAACTGGTGAACCAGCGTGCCGACGACCGCGTCGGCACCCGCGTGGAGGTCCTGGTCGAGGAGGTGCACGACGACGAGGTCATCGGCCGCGCCGCGCACCAGGGTCCCGACGTCGACGGGACCGTGCGGCTGCCCGGCGGCGCCGCCCTGCGCCGGGGCCAGCTCGTGGGCGCCTTCGTCATCGACAGTGAGGGCGTCGACCTCGTGGCCGAGGTGGACGGCGCACCGTGGTGAAGCCGGCGAAGCCGGCTCGCGCCGGCCAGGCCGCGCCTGCGGCCCGGCCGCCGCGGCCCGGTGAGCGGCGCGCCTATCCGGGGGCGGCCGAGACCGCGCGCCAGCTGCGCGCGGCCGTGCCGCCGCCGCTCGACGACCCGATCGGCGACCCGGCCAGCGCGGTGTCGGCGTGGAACATCGCGAACGCGCTCACCGTCCTTCGGCTCGCGCTCGTCCCGGTGTTCCTCGTGGCGCTGTTCACTCACGGCGGGCACCAGGAGGGCTGGCGCATCGCCGCGTGGGCGGTGTTCGCCCTCGCGTCGATCACCGACCGCATCGACGGCGACATCGCGCGGCGCCGCCACATCGTCACCGAGTTCGGCAAGCTCGCCGACCCGATCGCCGACAAGGCGCTGGTCGGTGCCGCGCTGATCAGCCTCTCGGTGCTCGGCGAGCTGGCCTGGTGGATCACCGTGGTCATGCTCGGCCGCGAGGTCGGCGTCACGCTGCTGCGCTTCTGGGTCATCCGGCACGGCGTCATCCCGGCCAGCCGCGGCGGGAAGCTGAAGACCCTGCTCCAGGCGGTGGCGATCGGGCTGTACGTGCTGCCGCTCACCGGATGGCTGCACGGGGTCGCCACCGCGATCATGTATCTCGCGACCGCGGTCGCCCTGGTCACTGGCGGCGACTACGTGGCCCGGGCCGTGCGGCTGCGCCGGACGGCCCACCGTCCGACGCCGGAAGGGTCGGCGACCCGCTGACGGTGCCCGGACCGACCCCCGGTCCTGCCGTCCGGTGATCGTTTCTCACTGATCCTCGGGAATGGTCACCGGGTCCGGGCCGTTGTCCCAGCGGGCCCGTTCGCTGTGAGCGGACAGCTTCGCTCGGATCCACCCGCATCAGGCGCGGCCGGTACGGTGGAAGCATCCGGTGCCACCCACGGCGCCGGGCCGAGCGGCACCCGACCCACCGAGGAGGGGATCTCGATGCCCGTACTCCGCCAGATCGTGGGAGACACCCTGCGGGCGCTGCGCATGCGCCAGCGGCGCACGCTGCGCGAGGTCTCGGCCGCGGCCCGGGTCAGCCTCGGTTACCTGTCCGAGGTCGAGCGGGGCCAGAAGGAGCCGTCGTCGGAGCTGCTGGCCGCGATCTGCCGCGCGCTGGACGTCGAGTTGTCCGAGCTGTTCACCGAGGTCAGCCACACGCTGCGCCGCGAGGAGAAGCTGGCACTCGCCAACCGCGTCGCCGTCGTCGGCACCGGTTCGGCCCGCATCACGACGGCCCCGAACGCCGGCTCCGAGGGCGTCCAGGTCCGCGCTCTGCCCACCGTCGCCGCCTGAGGCTCCTCGTTCGCCCTGGCCGCCTCCGGCGCCCGCCTGGGTGAGTCACAACCACCCCATCAGCCTCTCGGGTCACAGGGTGGGCGACCCGCCGCGCGGCCTCCCGACCGGCACGCCCGCCGTCGGTAACTTTCGGCCAGGACCTTCGCTCGGACGGATCCACGGGTCGCGTCGAGCCGCGAGGGCCGCCGCACCGCCCGAGGAGGCCGATGTGAGCAACCCGCTGTTCGACACGCTGTTCCGCCCCACCACGGCGGCGCCGGCCGGCCGCGTCGCCAACGCCGTCTCGGCCGCCCCGGTGCGCGCGAAGGGCACGCACACCCGGGCCGGCAACGCCATGAGCCGCACCCGCGCCGCGTTGCTGTCCGGCGCGGCGCGCGCGGTCGAGACCAGCGGCACCAAGATCACCATGGCGCAGGTGGCCACCACCGCGGGCGTGGCCAAGGCCACCCTCTACAACCACTTCCGCACCCGCGAAGCGGTGCTCGCCGGCCTGCTGCTGACCCAGGTCCAGGCCGTCGCCGACGCGCAGGCCGGCAAACCGCTGGAGACCGCGCTCGTCGACGCCGCCGCCACCATCGCCCGGCACCCGGTGCGCCGCGGCCTGGCCCGGGTCGAGCCGGCCACCCTGGCCGCGATCGGGTGCATCGACGACTCGACCGAACCCTGGCAGTACGCCCGCGCCGCGGTGGCCGCGCTCCTGCGTGACGCCGGCCGGGGCGGCACCGACGCCGTGCTGCGCTGGCTCGCCTCCTATCTGATCACCCCGGCCACGCCGGCCGCCATCGCCCGCGACGCCGCCGTCCTCGTCGCCGGGCTCCCGCTCGCCGAGGACGAGACTCGATCTCAGGTCGAGACTGCGGGTTGACAGCGCGGGCACCAGTAGGTGCCGCGGGCCCGCGGCGGCTCGCCCTGGTCGGCACGCGCGATCGGCGTACGGCAGCGCAGGCACGGCTGGCCGCCGCGCTCGTAGACCCAGTGCTCGCGCCCGCGCTGCTGGTAGCCGGTGGTCGACTGCTCGGGATGGTCGCGGTTGGCGCGCAGCACCCGGTGGGCGGTCTGCACCAGCGCGCCGAGATCCGCGACGTCGCCCGCTCGGGTCCACGGATGCACGTGCTCCATGAACAGCACCTCGCACTTGTACATGTTGCCGACGCCCGCGAGGTTGCGCTGGTCGAGCAGCGCTTCCCCGATCTCGACGTCGGGCGCGGCCAACAGGTTGGCCACCGCACGCTCGGCGTCCCAGTCCGGGCCGAGCAGGTCGGGCCCGAGGTGTCCGACGACGTCGGCCTCCCCGGCGCGCGACACCAGCCGCAGGTCGTGCACGCGATACCCGGTGGCCGTCCATTCCGTGTTGCCCAGCAGCACCCGGATCATGTGGTCGGGGTGCCGCCGCGGCGGACGGCTGCCGGCGCGGGACAGGTAGTACGAGCCGTCCATGCGCAGGTGACTGTGCACCGTGACGTCATCGTCGAGGCGGGTCAGCACGTGCTTGCCGCGGGCGAGCACCTCGGTCACCGTGCGGCCGCGCAGATCGAGCGTGGCCAGCGCCGGCACCCGGAAGTCGCACAGCGTCAGTGCCCGACCGGCCAGCGCGCGGTGCAGGCGGTGCGCGGTGAGCCACACCGTGTCGCCTTCGGGCATGGGGTGATCGTGCCCGTCAGCGGCGCAGCCGCAGGCCCCGGGGGGTCGGGCGGAAGCCGGCGGACTCGAGGGCGTCACCGAGCGCCGAGGCGCTGACCGGTGCCCCGTCGGCACGCTCCACCTGCAGCTTGCCCAGGGCGCCGTCGCGCACGGCCAGGGCCAGGGCGTCGGCCGCCGGTTGCAGCACCGCGTCGTCGTCACCGAAGGACAACAGGGTGCGCCCCCCGCGTTCGACGTACAGCGCGCACTCGCCGTCCACCAGCACCACCAGGGCACCCGCCTTGCGGGCCGGCTGGTGCCCCCGCCCGCCCTCGACGCCGTCCGGGCGCCGCGCCTGCGGCCACGGCAGGGCCGCACCGTAGGGGTTGGCGGGATCGGTGGCGGCCAGCACGAGTGCCGGCGCGCCGGAGCCGCCCGTATCCAGCGGGCGCGCCTCCCCGCGCAGCCGGTCGACCGCGCCCGGCAGCGCGAACTGCGCCGCCCCGAGGCCCTCGACGAAATAGCCCCGCCGCGCCCGGCCTGACTCCTCGGCCGCCTTGAGCACCGGGTACACGGCGGAGAAGCCGCCGGCGATGCGCTCGGCCCCCACGGCCCCGCGGGTGACCAGCCCGTACCGGTCGAGCAGCACGTCGGCGGCGGCCAGGGCCCGCCGGGTGACGTCGTCGTCGCGCACCGGCACCGCCGACCAGCGCCCGCCCATGCCCAGCGGGGTGGGCCGCCCCGCGGTCGCGGCGCCCGCCCCGCGCGGCGTGGCCAGCCCGGCGTAGCGGCCGTAGCGGCCCCGGGGAGCACGCGGCGCGCGGCGGTGGGCGGTGCGTGAACCCGACCCGAGCAGCGCCCGCACCGGCGCGAGGGTGTCGTTGGTGAGCCGGCCGGCCCAGACGAGTTCCCAGACGGCCCGCCCGATGGCGTCGTCGGACTCGGTGGGGGAGCCAGCGGCCCGCGCCCGCTCGGCCAGCGCCCGGAAGAACACCGCCTCGTCGGCGCCCATCGCCTCGGCCAGCGCCACCGCCAGCGGGTCGTCGATCTCCTCCGGCGCAGGCAGGACCAAGGACGCGATCTCCGCCGGCGCCAGGGCGACCCAGCCGTCGTTGCCGGCCAGCGACCCGGCCCCGGCCCACACGACCTCACCGGCCAGCGTGAGCTCGTCCAGCAAGGCGGGGGAGTAGTCGGCCACCCGGCCGGGCAGCACGAGGGTCTCGAGCGCGCTCGCGGGCAGGGCCACGCCGGCCAACTGCTCCACCGCGCGCAGGAGGCCGTCGACGCCGCGGGCGGAGCGGGCCCCCAGCCCCTGCCAGGCCGGCGTGAACCGCGCCAACGCCGCCGGCGGGACCGGCTCGACCTCCTTGCGCAGCGCCGCGAGCGACCGGCGGCGGATCGCGCGCAGCACCTCGGCGTCGCACCATTCCGTCGCCACCCCACCGGGGCGGAACTCGCCCTGGACCAGGCGCCCCGACGCGCCGAGCCGGGCCAGCGCCGCGGCCACGACCGCGACGCCCAGGCCCAACCGGTCGGCCACCTCCTGAGCCACGAACGGGCCGTGCGTGCGGGCGAAGCGCGACACCAGGTCGCCGAGCGGGTCCTTGACCGGCTCGGTGAACGCCTCGGGGACGCCGACCGGCAGGGCGGCGCCCAGCGCGTCCCGCACCCGGCCCGCGTCCTCGATGGCCAGCCAACGCCGCTCGCCGGCCACCCGCACCCGGATCGCGCGCCGGCCCTCCTCGAGGGCGGCGAGGTCCTGCGGCGTCGCACCGCGGGCCACCGCTTCGTCGGTGGTCAGGTCGCCGACAGCGCGCAACAGGTCGTGCACGCCGTCGGGGCCGCGGGCGTGCCGCTCGGGGTCGAGCCGGGCGATCTGCGCCTCGACCTGCGCAATGGCCTCGATGTCGAGCAGTTCGCGCAGGTCGGTGGCGCCGAGCAGCTCGGCCAGCAGCGCGGAGTCGAGCGAGAGTGCCTGCGCGCGCCGCTCGGCGAGCGGCGCGTCGCCCTCGTAGAGGAACATCCCGACGTAGCCGAACAGCAGCGACCGTGCGAACGGCGATGCCGACGGCGTCTCGACCTCCACGAGCTTCACCGAGCGCCCGGCGAGCTCGCGCATCAGGCCCACCAGCCCGGGGACGTCGAAGACGTCCTGCAGGCATTCGCGCATGGCCTCGAGCACCACCGGGAAGTCGCCGTACTCGCTGGCCACCTGCAGCAACTGGTTGGCGCGCTGGCGCTGCTGCCACAGCGGGGTGCGCCGGCGCGGGTCGCGGCGCGGCAGCAGCAGGGAACGCGCCGCGCACTCGCGAAAGCGCGAGGCGAACAGCGCCGAGCTGCTCACCTCCTCGGTGACCAGTGACTCGATCTCCTCCGGCTCGAACACCGCGATCTCGCCGGACGGTGGCTCGGCGTCGGTGTCGGGCAGGCGCAGCACGATGCCGTCGTCGGAGTGCATCGAGGACACCTCGAGCCCGTAGCGCTGGCGCAGCCGTGCCGCGATGGCCAGCGCCCACGGGGCATTGACCGGCGCGCCGAACGGGGAGTGCACCACCAGCCGCCAGTCGCCGAGCTCGTCACGGAACCGCTCGACCAGGATCGTCCGGTCGTCGGGCAGGTGCTGGGTCGCCGCCTTCTGTTCGGCCAGGTAGGTGAGCAGGTTCGCGGTACCCCACTCGTCCAGGCCGGCGGCCTGGGCCCGGGCCGCGGCCTGGCCGGGAGAGGCGTGGGCGACCTCGCGCAGGAACGCGCCGAGGGCCCGGCCGAGTTCCACCGGCCGGCCGGGCTGGTCGCCCTTCCAGAACGGCATGCGGCCCATCTCACCCGGGGCGGGCGTGACGAGCACCCGGTCGTGGGTGATGTCCTCGATGCGCCAGGAGGACGAGCCGAGCAGGAACACGTCGCCGACCCGTGACTCGTAGACCATCTCCTCGTCGAGCTCGCCGACGCGGCGACCGGGGCCGTCGGCGCCGGCCAGGAACACCCCGAACAGCCCGCGGTCGGGGATGGTGCCACCGCTGGTGACCGCGAGGTGCTGGGCCCCGCGCCGGCCCGACAGCTCCCCGGTCACCCGGTCCCAGACCAGCCGGGGACGCAGTTCGGCGAAGGCGTCGGAGGGGTACCGGCCGGCCAGCATGTCGAGCACCGCCTCGAGCGCGGAGCGCGGCAGCCCGGCGAAAGGCGCTGCGCGCCGTACCAGCTCCTCGACGTCGTCGACGGTCATCGTGTCGAGTGCGACCATGGCCACGATCTGCTGGGCCAGCACGTCCAACGGGTTGCGCGGGTAGCGCATCGACTCGATGGCCCCGGCCCGCATCCGCTCGGCGACCACGGCGCACTCGAGCAGGTCGCCGCGGAACTTCGGGAAGATCACGCCGCGCGAGACCGCGCCCACCTGGTGCCCGGCACGCCCCACCCGCTGCAGCCCGGCCGCGACCGACGGCGGCGACTCCACCTGAACCACGAGGTCGACCGCGCCCATGTCGATGCCCAGTTCGAGCGAGGACGTGGCGACGACGGCAGGCAGCCGACCGGCCTTGAGGTCCTCCTCGACCACTGCCCGCTGCTCACGCGACACCGAGCCGTGGTGCGCCCGCGCCACCACGACCTCGCCGACGGGGTGCCCGGAGCCGGACTGCCCCATCAGCTGCGCGGGCGGCGCGTCCCCGGCCTCGAGCGCGGCGCCGGCCCGCTCGGTGGCCAGCTCGTTGAGCCGCGCCGTCAGCCGCTCGGCCAGCCGGCGCGAGTTCGAGAACACGATCGTCGAGCGGTGGGACTCGACGAGGTCGAGCACCCGTTCCTCCACGTGCGGCCAGATCGAGGCCCGCCGCTGTGCGCCCGCGGCCGCGCCGGTGAGGTCCTCGGTCGGCTCGCCGATCGCCGACATGTCCTCCACCGGGACGACCACCTGCAGTTCCACCGTCTTCTGCGCCGGCGGTTCAACGACCGTGACCGCCCGGCCGCCGGCCAGGAAGGTGGCCACCTCGTCGACGGGACGAACGGTGGCCGACAGGCCGATGCGCTGGGCCGGCCGCTCGAGCAGCGCGTCGAGGCGCTCGAGCGAGACGGCGAGGTGGGCGCCGCGCTTCGTGGCACACACCGCGTGCACCTCGTCGACGATCACCGTGTCGACGCCGCGCAGCGACTCGCGCGCGGCCGAGGTCAGCAGCAGGAACAGCGACTCGGGGGTGGTGATCAGGATGTCGGCGGGGCGGCGGGCGAACGCGCGCCGCTCGTCGGCCGGGGTGTCGCCAGAGCGCATGGCGACCGTGATGTCCGGCGGGGCCACCTCCAGGCGCGCGCTGGCCTGCCGGATGCCGGTCAGCGGACCCCGCAGGTTGCGCTCCACGTCGACGGCCAGCGCCTTCAGCGGGCTGACGTAGAGCACCCGGCAACGGCGCATCGGGTCCTCGGGCACGGGCTGCGCGGCCAGCCGGTCGAGGGCGGACAGGAACGCGGCCAGCGTCTTGCCCGAGCCGGTGGGAGCGACCACGAGCGTGTGCTCGCCCCGCGCCACCGCGTCCCAGGCGCCCTCCTGCGCGGCCGTCGGTGCGTCGAAGGCACCGTCGAGCCACGCCTGGGTGGCGGGCGAGAACCGGGTCACCGCACCAGTGTGCGCGTACCCACCGACAAGGCCCGCGCGCTCAGGACAGCAGCGCCTCGCCCGGACCGTCGCCCGGGGCGTCCGGGTGCGCGACGGCCTCGCGGAAGGCCGCCTGCAGCGTGCGCAGCCCGGCCACCAGCGGCTCGGCGTGCTCGCCCAACGTCTCGTGCGTCGCCGCGAGCAGCCCGGCGAGGGCCGTGATCAGCGTCCGCGCCTCGGCGATGTCGATGTCCGGTTCCTCGTTCGGCGTGAGCCCGAGGTCCTCGGCCGCGGCGCTCATCAACGCGGCGGCCGCGCGGGAGATCACCTCGGCCGCCGGCACCGACGCGAGCTCGCGCACGGGCAGGTCGAGCGTCTCGAAGCCGTGCGCCGGCAGGGGGATCGCGTCGAGCGGGTGGGCCGGCGCCGAGCTCCCGGGAATCCCGGGCCTGGAGGCGGTGTTGTCCGTTCGCGCGGGGTTTGGGTGCTGCGTCGTCACGCTGATACCCTGGCACCGCGACCAGCCCCCGTTGACAGCGGGGGTGTGCAAGCGGAAGCCACGAGTTTCCCACCCGAGCCGTCGGAACCACAGGCGTGCCGGGTCCGGTCCCCATTGCCTCGGCAGTGGGCAGCACCGCCTCCGGGCGGTGCGGACCGGTCGGATCTCCGGCCCCGTGCGCACGCAGCACGGGGCCGTTTCGTTCGTCGGGGCGGCGCCGCCAGTACCACCGGTTCACTCGTCGACCGTAGGAGGTCCCATCAGTTCCGAACCGAGGATCAACGACCGGATCCGCGTCCCAGAAGTTCGTCTTGTCGGTCCCGAGGGGGAGCAGGTCGGCATCGTGCCGATCGGCAAGGCCCTCGACCTCGCCGCCGAGTCCGACCTGGATCTCGTCGAGGTCGCGCCCATGGCGCGCCCGCCGGTCTGCAAGCTCATGGACTACGGCAAGTTCAAGTACGAGAGCGCACAGAAGGCGCGCGAGGCGAAGCGTAATCAGGCCCTCACCGTCATCAAGGAGATGAAACTCCGCCCCAAGATCGACTCGCACGACTACGAGACCAAGAAGGGTCACGTCGAGCGGTTCCTCAAGCAGGGCGACAAGGTGAAGGTCACGATCATGTTCCGCGGCCGCGAGCAGTCCCGCCCGGAGCTCGGCTTCCGGCTGCTGCAGCGCCTGGCCGAGGACATCGACGAGCTCGGGTTCGTCGAGTCCTCACCGAAGCAGGACGGCCGCAACATGGTCATGGTCGTCGCCCCGCACCGCGCCAACAAGGCTCCGCGCGCGCCGCGCGTCGAGCGGCCGGCCGACGTCGTCGAGTAGGTCGACGGCGCCCGACCGCCCAACCAGCAACGAGAAGGATCATCGATGCCCAAGAACAAGACGCACAGCGGCATGAAGAAGCGGGTGAAGGTCACCGGCACCGGCAAGCTGCGCTTCGAGGGTGCCGGCATGCGGCACAACCTCGAGCACAAGTCGTCGCGCCTGACGCGTCGTCTCTCGGCCACCAAGTCGATCTCGGCCAACGACGCGCCGCGCGTCAAGCGCATGCTCGGCCGCTGACCCCCACCCCCTGAACCACCCGCCGCGCCCCCTCGGGCGCGGCCCGACGGCAAGGACGATCACGTGGCACGCGTCAAGCGGGCGGTCAACGCCCACAAGAAACGCCGGAGCATCCTCGAGGACGCCAGCGGCTACCGCGGCCAGCGCTCGCGGCTCTACCGCAAGGCCAAGGAGCAGCTGCTCCACTCCGCGACCTACCAGTACCGCGACCGCAAGGACCGCAAGGGCGACTTCCGGCAGTTGTGGATCACCCGCATCAACGCCGCCGCCCGGGCGAACGACATGACCTACAACCGCTTCATCCAGGGCCTGCGCCTGGCCGAGGTCGAGGTCGACCGCAAGGTGCTCGCCGACCTCGCCGTGTCCGATCCTGCGGCGTTCACCTCCCTGGTCGAGGTGGCCCGCGCGGCCGTCGCCGCCGAGGGCACCGGCGGCGCCCAGTCGCCGGCCGCCTGATCGCGGGTATTGCTCAGCTCCGGTAACGCCCGGCTCGCCGCGGCGCGTCGCCTCACCCGGCGGCGCGGGCGCGGCGACGCCGGGCGTTTCCTCGCCGAGGGTGCGCAGGCGGTCCGCGAAGCGCTGGCCGCCGGTGCCGTGCAGGAACTGTTCGCCACCGCGCAGGCGATCGCGCGGCACCCCGAACTGACCGCGGGAGCCACCGAAATCTCCGAGCGCGACGCCGCCGCGCTCTCCGAGACGGTCACCCCGCAGGGCCTGGTGGCCGTCTGCGTGCTCGCCCAACCCGCTCTGGCCGACGTGCTGGCCACCGGCCCGCGCCTGCTCGCCGGGCTGGTCGAGGCCCACGACCCCGGAAACCTCGGCACCGTGATCCGCACGGCCGACGCCGCCGGCGCGGACGCCGTCCTGCTCGCCGGTGGCGCCGACCCGTACAACGGCAAGGTCGTGCGGGCCACCGCCGGCTCGCTGTTCCACCTGCCGCTGGTCTGCGACGACGCCGTGGTGGCGACGGCCGCGGCCCGGTCCGCCGGTGTCACCGTGCTGGCGACGGGCGGGACAGGCAGCTGCGACCTCGACCGGTTGGCCGACGACGGCACCCTGACCGCGCCCACCCTGTGGCTGTTCGGGTCGGAGGCGCAGGGGCTGCCCGAGGACGTGCTGGCCGCGGCCGACCGCACCGTCCGCATCCCGATCCACGGCCGGGCCGAGAGCCTCAACCTGGCCTCGGCCGCCGCCGTCTGCCTCTACGCCAGCGCCCGGGCCCAGCGCGAGGGCTAGTCAGTCGGCGAGCTTGCGCAGGATCCGGCCCAGCTGGGCGCGGTCGGTGGCCGTGAGCGTGGCGAACAGCTTCTCGTGCTCCGCATGGCGCAGTTCCCGGATCGTGCGGCCCATCCGCTCGCCCGCAGCGGTGGTCACCACGAGCGTGGCTCGGCGATCGGCCGGGTCGGGGTGCCGCTCGACGAGCCCGCGCTCGCTCAGCGCGTCGACGACCTCGGTGACCGAGCGTGCCGCGATGTGCAGGTGCTCGCCGAGCTGCCCCGGGCGCATCGGGCCGCGCCGCAGCAGCACGGTCAGGGCCCGGACGACGCTGGGGGTGATGTCCTGAGCGGCCCACATCCCGCGGCCCGCCCCGCGCAACCGGCGGGCCACCGTCCACAGCGCATCGGCGAGCTCGTCGTCGGACACGGCGGCGGGGCTCACGGGAACAGACTAGACCCATATCCTGTTGCTACCTCATATTGAGGTAACCTCATTACCTGGCAGCCTCACCACAGTCGAGAAGGAGAAGCGTTTGGCCACCCCGGACCACCGCCCCGGCGGCGCCGCCCGCCGCACCCTGTCCACCGCCGAGAAGGCGCAGGCCCACCAGGTCTCGCTGCGTCGCATCGCCCGGCTGTTCACGCCCTACCGTTGGCGCCTCGGCGTGGTCGTCGCCGTCATCGCCGCGTCGTCCGTCGTCGGCATGGCCTCCCCGTTCCTGCAGCGCGCGGTGATCGATCACGCCCTGCCGCAACAGGACTTCGGCCTGCTCGGCGCGCTGGTGGCCGGCATGGTCGCCGTCGCAGCCCTGACCGCTGCCTTCGGCGTCGTACAGACGTGGATCAGCACCCGCGTCGGACAGCAGGTCATGCACACCCTGCGTACCAGGGTGTTCGCCCACCTGCAGCGCCAGTCGCTCGACTTCTTCACCCGGACCCGCACCGGCGAGGTGCAGTCGCGCATCACCAACGACATCGGCGGCATGCAGTCGCTGGTCACCTCGACCGCCGCATCCGTGGCCGCGAACGTCACCACGGTCATCGCCACGATCGTCGCGATGGTCGTGCTCTCCTGGCAGCTCTCGCTCATCTCCCTCGTCGTCCTCCCGCCCGCGATCTACCTGACCCGGCGCGTGGCCCGCATGCGGCGTGAGATCACCACCGCCCGCCAGCGCGAGCTGGCCGACCTGAACGTGATCATCGACGAGGGGCTGTCGATCAGCGGCGTGCAGCTGGCCAAGACCATGGGCGCCGGCCCGGCCGTGGTCGACCGGTTCACCGCGTCGTCGGCCCGGCTCATCGACCTCGAACTGCGCTCGGACCTCGCCGGCCGGTGGCGGATGGCGTCGATGACGGTCATCTTCGCCGCGATCCCCGCCGCCATCTACCTCAGCGCCGGCCTGCCCGGCACGACGGGCCGGCTCACCATCGGCACGATCGTCGCCTTCACCGCCCTGCAGAACGGGCTGTTCCGCCCGCTGATGTCGCTGCTCGACGTCGGGGTCACCCTCACCAGCTCGCTGGCGCTGTTCGCCCGCATCTTCGAATACCTCGACCTGCCCGTCGACCTCGACGACCCGGCCGAGCCGGTCGACCTGGACCCCGCGACGGTGACCGGCCATGTGCGCCTGGAGGACGTCACCTTCGCCTACCCGGGCAGCGATACGGCCGCGCTCGCCGGGGTCGAGCTGGACATCCCGGCCGGCAGCACGCTGGCCCTCGTCGGCGAGACGGGATCGGGTAAAAGCACCCTGGCCGGCCTGGTCGCCCGCCTGCACGACCCCACCGGCGGACGCGTCACGATCGACGGCGTGGACCTGCGCGACCTGCGCCTGGCCGACCTCGCCCGCGTCGTCGGCGTCGTGAGCCAGGAGACGTACCTGCTGCACACCACCGTCCGGGAGAACCTGCGCTACGCCAAACCCGACGCGACGGACGCCGAGATCGAGGCGGCCGCGCGGGCGGCTCAGGTGCACGACCTGATCGCCGGCCTGCCCGACGGCTACGACACCGTGGTCGGTTCGCGCGGTCACCGCTTCTCCGGTGGCGAGAAGCAGCGGCTGGCCATCGCCCGCACGCTGCTGCGCGACCCCAGGGTGCTCGTGCTCGACGAGGCGACCAGTGCCCTCGACACCGAGACCGAGCGGGCGGTCCAGCACGCCTTCGAGGTCCTCTCGCGCGGGCGCACCACCATCACCATCGCGCACCGGTTGAGCACCGTCCGCGACGCCGACGAGATCGCCGTCCTCGACCACGGACGGATCGTGGAGACGGGCACGCACGGCGCGCTGCTCGAGCGCGCCGGGCGGTACGCCGCGCTCGCCGCGTGATCGCGGGCGCGCCACCCTCCCTCGCTCAGTGGTGCGATATCGCCTTCCGTGGTGCGAAAAACCGCACCACCGACCCGCGGATCGCACCACTGACCGAACCGGGCTCGCCGCCGTCGATAGGGTGGAAGCATGAGACGCGACGAGCTGTTCGCCGTGCGGCTGGCGGCCGCCGTCCCCGCGCGCGCCTGACCCGTACCGGCTGCGCGCTCCGTCCCTGAGCGAGAGACCTTCCGCATGCCCTCCGAATCGTTCGACCCCGTCGAGGTCGCGGCGCTGCAGCCCGAGAACGTCGACGCCGCCGTGGCCGACGCGCTGGGCGCCATCCGCGCGGCCGATGACCTCGACGCACTGAAGGCCGTGCGTCTCGCCCATGCCGGCGATCGCTCGCCGCTCGCCCTGGCCAACCGCGAGATCGGTGCCCTGCCGCCCGCAGCCCGCGCCGCCGCCGGTCAGCGCGTCGGAAAGGCCCGCGGCCTCGTGGGGAAGGCCCTCGCCGCCCGCACGCAGGAACTGGAGGCCGAGCGCGACGCCCGCGTGCTCGCGGAGGAGACGGTCGACGTCACCCTGCCCACCGACCGGCACCCGCTCGGCGCCCGGCACCCGGTCAACACGGTGCAGGACCTGCTGAGCGACATCTTCCTCGACATGGGCTGGGGCATCGCCGAAGGGCCGGAGGCCGAGTCCGGCTGGTTCAACTTCGACGCGCTGAACACCCCCGCCGAGCATCCGTCGCGCGATCTCACCGACACCTTCTACGTCGGCGCCGCCGACTCCGGCGTCGTGCTGCGCACGCAGACCTCGCCGGTGCAGATCCGCACCATGCTCGAACGGCAGCCACCGATCTACGTCGTCTGCCCCGGGCGGGTCTACCGCACCGACGAGATCGACGCCACGCACTCGCCGGTGTTCCACCAGCTCGAGGGGCTGGCCGTCGACGAGGGCCTGACCATGGCCAACCTCAAGGGCACCCTCGACCACATGGCCACCCGGCTGTTCGGCGACGGCGTGATCACCCGGCTGCGCCCGCACTACTTCCCGTTCACCGAGCCCAGCGCCGAGATGGACCTCGTCTGCTTCGTCTGCCACGGCGCGTCGCTGACCGATCCCGACTACGGCGGGTGCCGCACCTGCAAGAGCGAGGGCTGGATCGAGTGGGGCGGCTGCGGCATGGTCGACCCCCGCGTCCTGATCGCGTGCGGCATCGACCCCGACCGGTACAGCGGCTTCGCGTTCGGCATGGGCATCGACCGCGCCCTGATGTTCCGCAGCGGCGCCGCCGACATGCGCGACATGTTCGAGGGTGACGTCCGCTTCTCCCTCCCCTTCGGAGTCGACGCATGAAGGCGCCCGTCAGCTGGCTGGCCGAGCACGCCGACCTGCCCGAAGGCCTGACGCCTCGCGCCCTGGCCGACGCGCTGCTACGCATCGGCATGGAGATCGAGGGCGTGGAGTCCGGCGCCGACGCGCTGTCGGGCCCGATCGTCGTCGGGCGGGTGCTGTCCTTCGCCGCCGAGCCCCAGAAGAACGGCAAGACGATCCGCTGGTGCCAGGTCGACGTCGGCGAGGACGACCCGCGCGGCATCGTCTGCGGGGCCGCCAACTTCGCCGAGAACGACCTGGTCGTGGTGTCGCTGCCGGGTGCCGTGCTGCCCGGCGGCTTCGCCATCTCCGCGCGCAAGACCTACGGGCACGTGTCGGACGGGATGATCTGTTCGGTCCGCGAGCTCGGCATCGGCACCGACCACGAGGGCATCCTCGTCCTGCCGGCGGACTCCGCGCAGCCGGGCGACGACCCGCTCGACGCGCTCGGCCTGCGCGACACCGTCCTCGACGTCGCGGTCACTACCGACCGGGGCTACTGCCTGTCGATCCGCGGCCTGGCCCGCGAGACGTCGGCCGCGCTCGGCGTCGCGTTCCGCGACGTCACCGCCGACGTGCCCGAGCCCGACGGCGGCGCCTACGACGTGCGCATCGACGCCCCGGAGGGTTGCGACCTGTTCTCGGCCCGCGCCGTCACCGGGCTGGACCCGGCCGCCCCGACGCCCGACTGGATGGCCCGCCGGCTGCGCCAGTGCGGCCTGCGACCGATTTCCCTGGCCGTCGACGTCACCAACTACGTCATGCTCGAGACCGGCCAGCCGTTGCACGCCTTCGACCGCGCGGCGCTGCGCGGCCCGATCGTGGTCCGCCGGGCCGAGCCGGGGGAGAAGCTCACCACCCTCGACGACGTGGTGCGCACGCTCGACCCCGACGATGTCGTGGTCGCCGACGACAGCGGCGCCGTCGCCCTCGCCGGGGTGATGGGCGGCGCCGGCACCGAGATCGGGCCGGGTACGAGCGACGTCGTGCTGGAAGCGGCCCACTGGGAACCGGCGCGGGTGTCGCGCAGCGTCCGCCGGCACAAGCTGCCCAGCGAGGCCGCACGCCGCTTCGAGCGCGGCGTCGACCCGCAGATCGCCGGCGTCGCCCTCGCCCGCTGCGTCGACCTGCTCGTCGAGCACGGCGGCGCGCAACCGGTTCCCGGCAGCACCGTCGTCGGTACCGCGCCCTGGATGGCGCGCATCGCGTTGGCGGCCTCCCGGCCCGAGGCGGTCGCCGGCATGCCGATCCCGCGCGAGGACGTCATCGCGCATCTCGAGGCCGTCGGCTGCACCGTCGAGGCCGGTGAGCACCTGCTGCAGGTCGATCCGCCGTCCTGGCGCCCCGACCTGCTGATCCCGGCCGACCTCGTGGAGGAGGTCGTGCGGCTCGCCGGTTACGACAAGCTGCCCTCCGTGCTGCCGGCCGCCCCTGCGGGCAGCGGGCTGACCGGGCGGCAGCGACTCGTGCGCTCGGTGGCACGCACCCTGGCCGACGACGGGCTGGTGGAGGTGCTGTCCTTCCCGTTCGTCTCGGCCGCCCAGCGCGAGCTGGCCGGCGGCGCCGGGCAACGCGCCGTGCGGCTGGTGAACCCGATCTCCGAGGACGAGCCCGAGCTGCGCACCTCGATCCTGCCCGGCCTGCTGGCCACCGCGGTGCGCAACATCGGACGCGGCCAACGCGACCTCGCCCTGTTCGAGACCGGCCTGGTCTTCTGGCCCCGCGACGGTGGCGACAGCGGCCCGCCCCCGACGCCCGGCATCGACCACCGGCCGTCCGACGAGCAGGTGGCGGCCCTCGACGCCAGCCTCCCGGCGCAGCCGCGGCTGCTGGCGGCCGTGCTGTGCGGCGAGCGCGAACCGGGCGGCTGGTGGGGCCCGGGCCGGCCGGTCACCTGGGCCGATGCCGTCCAGGTCGCCCAACGCGCGGCGTCCTGCGGCCGCCGCACCTTCGACGTCCGCGCGGCCGACCGCGCTCCCTGGCACCCCGGGCGGTGCGCCGCCCTGCTTCTCGACGGCGAGGTGATCGGCCACGCCGGCGAGCTGCACCCCCGGGTGGTCGTCGAGCTGGGCCTGCCCGAGCGCAGCTGCGCGGTCGAATTGGACCTCGACCGGCTGCCGGCGCCCGGGCCGGCCGCCGCGCCGACGATCTCCGGCTACCCGCCGGTGCTGCTGGACGTCGCCCTGGTCGTCGACGACTCGGTGCCCGCGGGCGACGTCGAACGCACGCTGCGCGCGGCCGCCGGTCCGCTGCTGGAGTCGCTGCGGCTGTTCGACCGCTACGCCGACAGCGAGCGCCTCGGTCCGGGTGTCCGCTCGCTCGCATTCGCCCTGCGGTTGCGCGCGCCCGACCGCACGTTGACCCTCGAGGAGGCCACTGCGGCCCGCGACGCCGCCGTGGCCGCTGCCGAGCAGGCGCACGGGGCCCGGCTGCGGTCCTGACTACAGGTGCTTGGTGGCCTCGCGGACCGACAGCGGCTGCAGGTCGTGGCCGGCGACGAAGGCCCTGACCCAGTCGGGATCGGTGCGGGCGTAGTCCCGCAGGGCCCAGCCGATCGCCTTGCGCAGGAAGAACTCGCGCTCACCCGCGTTGCCCTCGATCGCGTCGGTGAGCAGCGCGAGATCGGTGCGCTCCTTCAGCCCGATCTGGCAGATGATCGACGCCCGGCGCAGCCACATGTCGGCGTCGGCGTACCAGCCGCGCACGACCGGCGTCACCTCGTCCGGGAAGGCGACGAGCAGCTCACCCACCCGGTGCGCCAACTCGTCCACGTGGTCCCACCAGGCGCCGGCCACGATCAGCCCGGCGTACAGCGTGATGAGCTGCGGCCGCCGCAACGTGCGCACCGCGGGTGCCGCTAGCAGCGCGGTCGCCGCGTACCGCTCCTCGCGCACCTGCGCCTCGTCCCACAGCGTGCGCACCGTGGCCGTCAGCGCGTCGAGGTCAGTGGGCGGACGGCGGTGGGCGGCGGCCCGGACGATCACCCGCACCGCGGGAACCCGCACGCCGGCGTAGGGCATCGCCGACTTCATGTAGGCCTGCATCCCCGGTGCCCGCTGCGGGTCGGCCCGCCGGCGCAACTCGCCGCGCACGGCATCGATCAGGATGCGGTCGGCGGCCACGGCCGCAGCCTACGGCCGGGAAGTGTCGGACCCCCGCCCTACCGTTCGATTCCTCGACGGAGGAGGAGAGCGCGTGTGCGACGTCTGTGAGGCCTGGGGTGATCGGCCGGGCGAGCCCGACGACCAGTGGCTGGTCGACCACTTCTCGCGCTGGCTCGACCGGGCGCAGGTCACGGTGGCCGAGCACGGGTTCCTCGTGCTCGTGGTCGACGACGACCTGCAGCCGTTCGCCTACACGGCCGGGCTGTACGACACCTGCGGCCACCCGGAGCTGGTCGTCTTCGGGCTGGGCCGCGACCAGGCGTACGACGTCCTGCAGTTCCTCGGGGAGCGGGTCCGCGACGGCGCGCTGCGTGTGGCCGACGGCAGCGAGCTCGCGGTGCCCGGGTTGCCGCTGCGGGCCTTCACGCTGCCCAATCCCGCCGATGTCGTGTTCCGGGCCAACTGGCTCGGTTACCGCGAGCCCGAGAACTCGGTCACCGCGCTGCAGCTCGTTTACCCCGACGGGCACGGCGTCTGGCCGTGGGAACCGGACTGCCACCTGTTCCCGGGTCAGCAGCCCATGCCGGGGGAGTTCGCCGCCTGACGCTGTATGAATTTGCGCGCTAGTGCATAATTGTGCATATGGGAGTCAGTGTCGCCGTCGCCGGGGCGAGCGGGTACGCCGGAGGGGAGTTGCTGCGGCTGCTCGCTGGGCATCCCGACCTCGAGCTCACGGCCGTCACCGCGCACGGCAACGCGGGCCAGCGGGTCGGCGAGGTCCACCCCAACCTGCGTTCGCTCGCCGGCCTGGTGTTCGCGGAGACCACGCCGCCGGCCCTGGCCGCGGCCGACATGGTGTTCCTCGCGCTCCCGCACGGCGCGTCTGCCGGCCTGGCGGCGCAACTGCCGAGCGACGTCCCGGTCGTCGACCTCGGCTCCGACCACCGGCTTATCGACTCGGCCGCGCACGCGCGCTACTACGGCGGCGCGCACCAGGCCCCCTGGACCTACGGGCTGCCCGAACTGCCGGGCGCGCGCACGCAGATCGCCGCGGCCACGCGCGTCGCGAACACCGGGTGCCACGCCGTGGCCGCGATCCTGGCCGCGGCCCCGCTGGTCGCCGCCGGGCTGGCCGCGCCCGACGACGTGGTGGTCACCTCGGCGAGCGGCACCTCCGGGGCCGGCCGGGCGGCCGCCCCGCACCTGCTCGGCAGCGAGGTCATGGGCGACCTCACCGCGTACCGGGTCGGCGCGCACCGCCACGTCCCCGAGATCAAGCAGGCGGCCGGGCTCACGTCACTCACCTTCACGCCGGTGCTCGCCCCGATGCCGCGCGGCATCCTGTCCAGCGTGGCCCTGCGCCCGGCCGCCGGCGCCGCCACGGCCGAGCAGGCCCGCGACGTGCTCGCCGCCGCCTACGCCGACACCCCGTTCGTGCACCTGCTCGCGGCCGGGCAGCAACCGCGCACGTCGGCCACCGCCGGGTCGAACAGCGCCCACCTGCAGGCCACCGTCGACGCCGACTCGGGGCGCATCCTCGTCACCTGCGCGCTCGACAACCTCGGCAAGGGCGCGGCCGGGCAGGCGCTGCAGAACGCCAATCTCATGCTCGGTCTGGCCGAGACCGCCGGCCTGTCCGTGGACGGGGTGGCGCCGTGAGCGTCACGGCGGCCGCGGGCTTCCGGGCCGCCGGGGTGGCCGCGGGTCTGAAGGAGTCCGGCAGCCCCGACGTCGCCCTCGTCGTCAACGACGGCCCGCAGGACGCCGCCGCGGTTGTCCTCACCCGCAACCGCGTGCAGGCCGCGCCGGTCGTCTGGACGCGCCAGGTCGTCGCCGACGGCCGGGCCCGGGCCGTCGTCCTCAACGCCGGTGGGGCCAACGCCTGCACCGGTCCGGAGGGCTTCGCCGACACACACCGCACGGCCGAGCACGTCGCCGCGTCGCTGGCCGTCGGCGCGGGCGACGTCGCCGTCTGCTCGACCGGGCTGATCGGCGAACGGTTGCCGATGGACCGGCTGCTCGCCGGCTGCACCGCCGCGGCGCACGCGCTCGCCGGTGACGGCGGCACCGCCGCGGCCGACGCCATCCGCACCACCGACACCGTGGTCAAGCAGGCGGCGGTCACCCGCGACGGGTGGACGGTGGGCGGGATGGCCAAGGGCGCCGGCATGCTCGCCCCCGGCCTGGCCACCATGCTCTGCGTGCTCACCACCGACGCCGACGTGGCCGCCACCGACCTCGACCCCGCGCTGCGCGCGGCCACCGCCCGTACCTTCGACCGCGTCGACGCCGACGGCTGCATGTCCACCAACGACACCGTCCTGCTGCTGGCCTCGGGCGCGTCGGGTGTCGCGCCGGACGCCGCCGCGTTCGCCGCGGCCCTCCACGACGTGTGCGCCGACCTCGCCGCGCAACTGCTGGCCGACGCGGAGGGCGCCACCAAGGAGGTCGCGATCGAGGTCGTCCACGCCGGGGACGAGGACGACGCCGTCGAGGTCGGCCGGTCGGTGGCCCGCAGCAACCTGCTCAAGTGCGCGCTGTTCGGCAACGACGCCAACTGGGGCCGGGTGCTGGCCGCCGTCGGCACCACCTCCGCCGCGTTCGAGCCCGACGAGCTCGACGTCGCCGTCAACGGCGTCGAGATCTGCCGCGCCGGCGCCGCCGGTGAACCCCGTGACCGCGTCGACCTCACCGGCCGCCGCGTGCACATCCGCATCGACCTGCACGCCGGCGACGACACCGCCACCGTCTGGACCAACGACCTCTCGCACGCCTACGTCGAAGAGAACTCGGCGTACTCGACATGAGCACCTTCGATCAGGCCCGGGTGAAGGCCGAGACCCTCGTCGACGCCCTGCCGTGGCTCGCCCAGTTCCACGACAAGATCGTCGTGGTCAAGTACGGCGGCAACGCCATGACCAGCCCGCAGTTGCAGGCCGCGTTCGCCGAGGACGTGATGTTCCTGCGCTACGCCGGGCTCAAGCCGGTCATCGTGCACGGCGGCGGCCCGCAGATCACCGCCCACCTCGAACGGCTCGGCATCCGGAGCGAGTTCCGCGGCGGCCTGCGGGTCACCACCCCGGAGATGGTCTCGATCGTGCGCATGGTGCTCACCGGCCACGTCAACGCCGAGATCGTCAACCTGCTCAACGACCACGGCACGTTCGCGATCGGTCTGTCCGGTGAGGACGCCAGCCTGCTCACCGCTGAGCGCCGGCCCGCCCTGATCGACGGGGAGCCGGTCGACATCGGGCAGGTGGGCGACGTCGTGGCCGTCGACCCGTCCGCGATGCTCGCGCTGGTCGACGCCGGTCGCATCCCGGTGCTCGCCACGGTCGCCCGAGGGCGCGACGGGCTCACCTACAACGTGAACGCCGACACCGCGGCCGCCGCGGTCGCCGCCGCCCTGGGTGCCGAGAAGCTGATCGTGCTCACCGACGTCGAGGGCCTGTACGCCGACTGGCCGACCAGCTCCGAGATCGTGCGCCAGATCGACACCGCCCAGCTGGCCGCGCTCGTCCCGCACCTGGAGGCCGGCATGGTGCCCAAGATGGAGGCCTGCCTGCGCGCGGTCGAGGCCGGCGTGCCGCGGGCCACCGTCCTCGATGGGCGGGTGCCGCACGCCCTGCTGCTGGAGATCTTCACCACCGAGGGCGTCGGCACCATGGTCGTCCCTTCCACCCAAGGGGAGTCATGACGCTGACCAGCCGCTGGAACGCGGTGATGATGGACAACTACGGCACGCCCGCCGTCGAGCTCGACCACGGCGACGGCGTGCGCGTGTGGTCGACGAGCGGCGCGGAGTTCCTCGACTTCGTGGGCGGCATCGCCGTGTCCTCGCTCGGCCACGCGCATCCCGCACTGGTCGCCGCGGTCACCGACCAGATCGGCCGGCTCGCGCACACGTCCAACCTGGCCGCGCACGAACCGGGGGTCCGGCTGGCCGAGCGGCTGGTCGAGCTGCTCGCCCTGCCTGCGCGGGTCTTCTTCGCCAACAGCGGTGCGGAGGCGAACGAGTGCGCGCTCAAGCTGGCCCGCAAGCACCGTCCCGGCGGCGAGATCGTCGCCTGCCACGCCAGCTTCCACGGCCGCACGATGGGTGCGCTGTCGGTCACCGGCAACCCGGCCAAGCGCGAGCCCTTCCTACCGCTGCCCGGCCCGGTCACGTTCGTCGATTACGGCGACGCCGACGCGCTGCGCGCGGCGGTCGGCGCCGGGACGGCCGCGGTGATCGTCGAGCCGACGCTCGGCGAGGGCGGCATCGTCGTGCCCCCGCCCGGCTTCCTCGCCGCCGCCCGGGCCGTCTGCGACGACGCCGGCGCGCTGCTGATCGTCGACGAGGTGCAGAGCGGCATCGGCCGCACCGGCCACTGGTTCGCCAGCCAGGCCGAGGGCGTGCGGCCCGACGTCGTCACGCTCGCGAAGGGCCTCGGCGGCGGGCTGCCCATCGGCGCCTGCCTCGCCGTCGGTGCGGCGGGGGAGCTGTTCGCGCCCGGCGATCACGGCAGCACCTTCGGCGGCAACCCCGTGTCGTGTGCCGCCGCCCTCGCCGTGCTGACCACCATCGCCGACGAGCACCTGCTCGACCACGTGAAGAACGTCGGCGAACATCTCGGTCTGGGGCTCGCGGCGATCGACCATCCCCTGATCCGCGAGGTCCGCGGCGCGGGGCTGTGGCGCGGACTGGTGCTGCACGAGCCGCTCGCCCCGGACGTCGAGGCCGCCGCCCGCGACCGCGGGCTGCTCGTCAACGCGGTGCGCCCCGACGTCGTCCGCCTCGCCCCGCCCCTGATCGTCGGTGCGGAGGACGTCGACCGCGCCGTCGACATCCTGACCGACGCCCTGGTGGAGGTGCGCCGTGCCTAGACACTTCCTGCGCGACGACGACCTCGCGCCCGACGAGCTGCTCGAGGTGCTCGACCTCGCCGACGCCATGAAGGCCGACCGGCACCGGCACCGCCCGCTCACCGGCCCGCAGGCCGTCGCCCTGATCTTCGACAAGCCGACGCTGCGCACCCAGCTCTCGTTCTCCGTCGGCGTGGCCGAGCTCGGCGGCCAGCCCATCGTCGTGGACGGCACCCTCGCCGGCATCGGGGTGCGCGAATCCGTCGAGGACGTCACCCGCGTGCTCACCCGGCAGGTGGCCGCCGTCGTGTGGCGCACCTTCGGCCAGGACCGCATCGAACGGATGGCGGCGCTCAGCCCCGTGCCGGTGATCAACGCGCTCACCGACCAGTTCCACCCGTGCCAGATCCTCGCCGACCTGCAGACGGTCCGTGAGCACCGCAAGCAGCTGGCCGGATTGACGCTCGCCTACCTCGGCGACGCCGCGAACAACATGGCCCACTCCTACCTGCTCGGCGGGGCCGGCGCCGGCCTGCACGTGCGCGTCGCCGGCCCGGACGGCTACCGGCCCGACCCGGCGGTCGTCGCCGACGCACGGCGCCTCGCCGAAGGCACCGGCGGCTCGGTCACCGTCATCGCCGACCCCGCGGCGGCCCTCGACGGCGCCGACGTCGTCGCCACCGACACGTGGGTGTCCATGGGTCAGGAGGCCGAGGCCGCCGAGCGGGAGGCACCCTTCCGGCCCTACGCGCTCACGCCCGACGCCCTCGGCCGGGCCGCCGACGACGCGATCGTGCTGCACTGCCTGCCCGCCTACCGCGGCAAGGAGATCGCCGGTGCCGTGCTCGACGGCCCCCGCAGCGTGGTCTGGGACGAGGCGGAGAACCGGTTGCACGCGCAGAAGGCGCTGCTGACGTTCCTGCTGGAGCGCTCCGCATGAGCGCCACCCGCCTCGAGCCGAGTACCAAAGCGGCCCGGCACGCGCGCATCGTGCGGATGCTCGCGGCCCGGCCCGTGCATTCGCACGCCGAGCTCGCCGGGCTGCTCGCCGACGCCGGCCTGCCGGTCACCCAGGCCACGCTCTCGCGCGACCTCGACGAGCTCGGCGCGGTCAAGCTGCGCACGCCGGACGGCGGCGCGCCGGTCTACGTCATACCCGAGGACGGCTCACCGCTGGCCAGCCGACGCGCCGACGACAACCCACCGCAACGCCTGGCCCGCCTCGTCGGCGACCTGTTGACCAGCGTCGAGGCCAGCGCCAACCTCGTCGTGCTGCGCACGCCCCCCGGCGCCGCGCAGTTCCTCGCGTCGGCCGTCGACCGCGCCGGGCTGGCGCAGGTCCTCGGCACCATCGCCGGTGACGACACGATCCTCGTCGTGGCCCGCGACCCGGCCGGCGGCGCGGCGCTCGCCGACCATCTCTCGTCCCTGCCGCACAACGGCACCCCGGACACCGATCAGGAGACGTATCCCCAGTGAGCAAGGTCCTGACCTCCCTGCCCATCGGCGAACGCGTCGGCATCGCGTTCTCCGGCGGACTCGACACCTCCGTCGCCGTCGCCTGGATGCGCGACAAGGGCGCCGTCCCGTGCACCTACACCGCCGACATCGGCCAGTACGACGAGTCGGACATCTCGGGGGTGCCGGAGCGGGCGCGGCAGTACGGCGCCGAACTGGCCCGCGCCGTCGACTGCCGGCGCGAGCTCGTCGAGGAAGGCCTGGCCGCGCTCGCCTGCGGCGCGTTCCACATCCGCTCGGCCGGGCGCGCCTACTTCAACACGACGCCGCTCGGTCGGGCCGTCACCGGCACGATGCTGGTGCGCGCCATGCACTCCGACGACGTGCACATCTGGGGCGACGGCTCGACGTTCAAGGGCAACGACATCGAGCGGTTCTACCGCTACGGGCTGCTCGCCAACCCCGCCCTGCGGGTCTACAAACCATGGCTGGACGCGGACTTCGTCCACGAGCTGGGCGGGCGGGCCGAGATGAGCCAATGGCTGGCCGAGCACGGGCTGCCCTACCGCGACAGCGAGGAGAAGGCGTACTCCACCGACGCCAACATCTGGGGCGCCACCCACGAGGCGAAGACCCTCGAACACCTCGACGTGTCCCTCGAGACGGTCGAGCCGATCATGGGCGTCAAGTTCTGGGACCCGTCGGTGGCGATCGACACCGAGGACGTCACGATCACCTTCCGCGGCGGCCGCCCGGTCGCGATCGACGGCCGCCACTACGCCGACCCCGTCGCGCTCGTGCACGAGGCCAACGGGATCGGCGGCCGGCACGGCCTGGGCATGTCCGACCAGATCGAGAACCGCATCATCGAGGCCAAGTCGCGCGGCATCTACGAGGCGCCGGGCATGGCGCTGCTCTGGATCGCCTACGAGCGGCTGCTCAACGCCGTCCACAACGAGGACACCCTCGCGAACTACCATGCCGAGGGCCGTCGGCTGGGCCGCCTGCTCTACGAGGGGCGCTGGCTCGACCCGCAGGCCCTCATGATGCGTGAGCCGATCCAGCGCTGGGTCGCCTCGCTCGTCAGCGGTGACGTCACGCTGCGGCTGCGGCGGGGGGAGGACTACTCGGTGCTCGACACCCGCGGCCCGAACCTCTCCTACCACCCGGACAAGCTGTCCATGGAGCGCACCCAGAGCGCGGCCTTCGGCCCGGTCGACCGCATCGGCCAGCTGACCATGCGCAACCTCGACATCGCCGACTCGCGGACCAAGCTGGAGCTCTACGCCGGGCAGCCGCTCGACCAGGGCCAGGTCCTGATCGAGCACGGCACCCTGTTCGGCGCCCTGCCCGCGGGCGGCGGCGACAGTATCGCCGCGAACCCCGGGACCCGCGGGCCCGAGGACATCGCGACCGACGACGCCGCCCTCGACGACGCGGCCATGGAGTTCGGCGGTGACTGACCCGGGCCGGCTCAGCCTCTGGGGCGGCCGCTTCGCCGGCGGCCCCGCCGACGCCCTGGCCGCGCTGTCGCTGTCCACGCACTTCGACTGGCGCCTCGCGCGCCACGACCTCGCCGGCTCACGGGCGCACGCGCGCGGCCTGCACGCCGCCGGCCTGCTCACCGACGGCGAGTTGGCCGGCATGCTCGATGGGCTCGAGCGCCTCGAGCGCGACGTCGTCGACGGCACGTTCGTGCCGGTGCCCGCCGACGAAGATGTGCACACCGCGCTCGAGCGCGGCCTGGTCGAGCGCGTCGGGACCGACCTCGGCGGCCGCCTGCGGGCCGGCCGGTCGCGCAACGACCAGATCGCCACGCTGATCCGTCGCTACCTGCGCGAGGAGGCCCGGCTGCTGGCGGCCGAGGTGCTCGACGTCATCGACGCCCTCGTGGGCCAGGCCCGCGTCCATCTCGGCGTCGCCATGCCTGGGCGTACCCACCTGCAGCACGCCCAACCGGTGCTGCTGTCCCACCACCTGCTGGCGCACTGCTGGGCCCTGTCGCGTGACGTGGCCCGGCTGCGCGACTGGGACGTCCGGGCCGCCCGCAGCCCGTACGGCGCCGGAGCGCTGGCCGGTTCCTCGCTCGGGCTCGACCCGACGGCCGTCGCCGCCGAGCTCGGCTTCGACGGGCCCACCGAGAACTCGATCGACGCCACGGCCGCGCGCGACGTCGTGGCCGAGTTCTCCTTCGTCACCGCGATGCTGGCCGTCGACCTGTCCCGCATCGCGGAGGAGGTCATCCTCTGGGCCACGAAGGAGTTCTCCTTCGTCACGCTGGACGACGCGTTCTCCACCGGCAGTTCGATCATGCCGCAGAAGAAGAACCCCGATGTCGCCGAGCTGGCCCGCGGCAAGGCCGGCCGGCTCATCGGCGACCACGCCGGGCTGCTCGCCACCCTGAAGGGCCTGCCGCTGGCCTACAACCGCGATCTGCAGGAGGACAAGGAGCCGGTCTTCGACGCCGTCGACACGCTGCACCTGCTGCTGCCGGCGATGCGCGGCATGCTCGCCACCCTGGTCTTCGACACCGACCGTCTCGAGTCACTCGCCCCGCAGGGCTTCTCGCTGGCCACCGACGTCGCCGAATGGCTCGTCCGCCGGCGCGTGCCGTTCCGGGTGGCGCACGAGGTCGCCGGGGCGTGCGTGCGCGAATGCGAGCGCCGCGGCATCGAGCTGGCCGACCTGTCCGACGCCGACCTCGCCGCCCTGTCGCCGGCCCTGACGCCGGAGGTGCGCGAGGTGCTCACCGTGGCCGGTTCGATCGCCTCGCGCTCGGGCGCGGGCGGCACGGCGCGCGAGCGCGTCGTCGACCAGCTCGCGGCGCTGGGCGGCGTGGTCGAGGGGCACGCGGCGTGGGCCCGCGGCTGACGTGACCGTCGAGCGCGCCCGACTGGCGCGGCCGGCGCTGATCGTCGCGCCGCGGTTGCTCGGCGCGGTGATCACCTCCGACGCGGGCGGCGCGCGGGTCTCGGTGCGGCTCACCGAGGTGGAGGCCTACGAAGGCACCGACGATCCCGCCTCGCACGCCTACCGCGGGCCCACCGCCCGCACGGCGGTGATGTTCGGCCCGGCCGGACACCTGTACTGCTACTTCACCTACGGGATGCACTGGTGCGCGAACGTCGTGTGCCGGGTGGACGGAGTCGCCGGGGCCGTGCTGCTGCGGGCGGGGGAGGTGCTCGACGGGGTCGACACGGCGTACGCACGCCGTCCCGCCGCGCGGCGGGAGGCCGATCTCGCCCGCGGGCCGGCCCGGTTGGCCACCTGCCTGGCCCTGGCCGCGGCCCAGAACGGCACCGACCTGTGTGACCCGGGAGCCGACGTACGCCTCGAGTCGATGCCCGGCCGGCGGGCGTCCGGCGTCCTCAGCGGGCCCCGGGTGGGTATCAGCGCCGCCGCTGACCGGCCGTGGCGCTTCTGGCTGCCCGGCGAGCCGACGGTCTCGACCTACAAGGCGGGCGGGCGCGCACGGCGTGGTGGCGACCCGGCAGGATGAGGGACGTGAGCGAGACCGCGTCCTCGGGCCCCGACCTCCCCGCCGAGCTGCCCGCCGACCTGCGGGCGGCACACGAGATCCTCGCGTCCGGGGCGGCCCAGATCCTGCCGTCGGGCGGCCTGGCCGACAAGCTGCTGGCCGCGCGGCGAGCGGAGCGGCCCTTGCGGGTGAAGCTGGGCATCGACCCGTCCGGCACCGATCTCACGCTCGGCCATGCCGTGGTCCTGCGCAAGCTGCGCCAGTTCCAGGACCTCGGGCACACCGCGGTCCTCGTGGTCGGCGGGTTCACCGGCCAGGTGGGCGACCCGTCCGGGCGCACGGCCACCCGCTCGGCCCAGAGCGCCGACGACGTCGTCGCCAACGCCCGCGGGTACTTCGACCAGCTCATGCGCATCCTCGACCCGGACCGCACCGAGGTCGTCAACAACGCCGACTGGCTGGCCCCCATGGACCTCGCCGGCATCCTCGACTACACGCGGCTGGTCACCGTCGCGCAGCTGCTCGAACGCGACGACTTCAACCGGCGCTTCACCGCGCGCCAGCCCATCAGCCTGTCCGAGTTCGTCTACCCGCTGCTGCAGGGCATCGACTCGGTCGAGATCCGCGCCGACATCGAGCTCGGCGGCACCGACCAGACGTTCAACAATCTCGTCGGCCGCGAGCTGCAGCGGGCCAAGGGCCAACCCCCACAGGCCGTGCTCACGGTGCCGTTGCTGGTCGGCACCGACGGCGTGGAGAAGATGGGCAAGTCGCTCGGCAACTACATCGCGATCGCCGAGTCGGCCGACGAGCAGTTCGGCAAGTTGATGAGCATTCCGGACGGTGTCGTCGGCCTGTACGCCCGCCTGTGCACGGCCCTGCACCCGCGCGAGGTGGACGCCCTGGAAGCCGAGGTCGCCGCCGGGGGAGCCGGCGCCAACCGCGCGAAGCGGGCCATGGCCAAGGCCGTGGTCGCCCTGTACCACGACGGGGACGCGGCCGACGCGGCCGAGGCGCGCTTCGATGCTGTCTTTCGCCGTAACGAGGTCCGCACCGACGCGCCGCAGGCGCCCCTACCGCCCGGCGACCCGGTCCACGTGCCGGCGGTGCTGGTCGCCACCGGCCTGGCGGCGAGCACGAGCGCGGCGCGCCGCGACATCGACAGCGGCGCGATCAGGGTCGACGGCACCGCGCTCCCTCCCCGCGAGTACGACCTGGCACGCGCGGCGCTGGTCGGTCGGGTGCTGGCCTCGGGCAAGCGGCGCGCCGTGCGCCTGGTCGACCCTGCCGGTTCCTGAGCCGTCCGGTTACCCAGGTCACAGAAATCGGGGTGCCTCGACGCCGAGAGATCCTCCGATGCATGAGCGCCCTTGAGCCGCTGCAGCCCCCGGAACTCGGGCCTGGGCGCGTGGCGGGGCGGGATTTGCACCCGCTCGGCGCGGTCGCTAATGTTGCCCTTGTTCGCGGAACGGAGCCGAGCCGATCGGAGCCGGGCGAATGTTCCCCCAAGCACGAGGCACGGACACCTTCGGGTGAGCCGAGCGCCCCGACCAAGAGGGAGTCCGGGCGGTGCCGGTCGTGTTTGACCGCGCGTTGCCGACCGGGTAACGTATCGCGGGTTGCCCCCGATCAGCTCGAGAGAGCTGTGACGGTGCGCGTCCGCTCCTTGAGAACTCAACAGCGTGCCGAAAGTTAGTGCCATATAAAACTCTCGTCTCGTGACCGGTTTGCGCCGGCCACGGAGGAGATTCCTTTGGTACATCGAGCAAATAATTCCGTTCTGTACTTCGGTACAGGGCAGTCAGCTCGTATGACCAGTGATTGAGGCTGCCCGCCAGGGCAGCTGCTTTCTGTGTCGATGAACCGGGCTTGCCCGGCGATTC
>CAWCQT010000004.1:837500-2376213 GCA_963797785.1 uncultured Actinomycetota bacterium
ACCGCGCGCCTACAAGCCGTGGGAGCGTCGCTGTGCCTTGCGCACAGTCGTGACCGCGTGCCTTTTGAAGAATGAGCCTGCGAGTTAGTGTTACGTGGCAAGGTTAACCCGAGAGGGGAAGCCGTAGCGAAAGCGAGTCTGAATAGGGCGAATGAGTCGCGTGATCTAGACCCGAAGCGAAGTGATCTACCCATGGCCAGGTTGAAGCGCGGGTAAGACCGCGTGGAGGACCGAACCCACTTAGGTTGAAAACTGAGGGGATGAGCTGTGGGTAGGGGTGAAAGGCCAATCAAACTTCGTGATAGCTGGTTCTCCCCGAAATGCATTTAGGTGCAGCGTCGCGTGTTTCTTGCCGGAGGTAGAGCTACTGGATGGTCTAGGGGGCCCACAAGCTTACCGAAATCAGCCAAACTCCGAATGCCGGTAAGTGAGAGCGCGGCAGTGAGACTGCGGGCGATAAGGTTCGTAGTCGAGAGGGAAACAACCCAGAACACCAGCTAAGGTCCCCAAGCGTGTGCTAAGTGGGAAAGGATGTGGAGTCGCACAGACAACCAGGAGGTTGGCTTAGAAGCAGCCACCCTTTAAAGAGTGCGTAATAGCTCACTGGTCAAGTGATTCTGCGCCGACAATGTAACGGGGCTCAAGCACACCACCGAAGCTGTGTCATTCATGCATATATTCTGCCGGTCACCTGCGGGTGGCCGGCCAGGAGCGTGGATGGGTAGGGGAGCGTCGTGTGCCGGAGGAAGCGGCGGGGGAACCCAGCCGTGGACGGCACACGAGTGAGAATGCAGGCATGAGTAGCGAAAGGGGAGTGAGAAACTCCCCCGCCGGATGACCAAGGGTTCCTGGGCCAGGCTAATCCGCCCAGGGTAAGTCGGGACCTAAGGCGAGGCCGACAGGCGTAGTCGATGGACAACGGGTTGATATTCCCGTACCCGCGAAAGAGCGCCCATGCCGAACCTAGCGATGCTAAGCGCCAGAAGCCGGGACGACCTTCGGGTCTGACACGGTGGATCGCGCGAACCGAACTAGCAGTAGGCAAGCGATGGGGTGACGCAGGAAGGTAGTCGTACCGGTCAGTGGATATACCGGAGTAAGCGTGTAGGGCGTCGTGTAGGTAAATCCGCACGACATGAGTCCGAGACGTGATGCATAGCCGATTGCGGCGAATTCGATGATCCTATGCTGCCGAGAAAAGCCTCTAGCGAGCTCTGAGCGGCCCGTACCCCAAACCGACACAGGTGGTCAGGTAGAGAATACCAAGGCGATCGAGTGAACTATGGTTAAGGAACTCGGCAAAATACCTCCGTAACTTCGGGATAAGGAGGGCCCGCCAGCGTGACGGAACTTGCTTCCCGAGCGTTGGTTGGCCGCAGAGACCAGCGAGAAGCGACTGTTTACTAAAAACACAGGTCCGTGCGAAGTAGCAATACGATGTATACGGACTGACGCCTGCCCGGTGCTGGAACGTTAAGGGGACGGGTTAGTACTTCGGTGCGAAGCTCAGAACTTAAGCGCCAGTAAACGGCGGTGGTAACTATAACCATCCTAAGGTAGCGAAATTCCTTGTCGGGTAAGTTCCGACCTGCACGAATGGCGTAACGACTTCTCGACTGTCTCAACCATAGACTCGGCGAAATTGCACTACGAGTAAAGATGCTCGTTACGCGCGGCAGGACGGAAAGACCCCGGGACCTTTACTATAGCTTGATATTGGTGCTCGGTTCGGCTTGTGTAGGATAGGTGGGAGACTGTGAAGTCGGCACGCTAGTGTCGGTGGAGTCAACGTTGAAATACCACTCTGGTCGAATTGGGTGTCTAACCTCGGTCCGTAATCCGGATCAGGGACAGTGTCAGGTGGGTAGTTTGACTGGGGCGGTCGCCTCCCAAAAAGTAACGGAGGCGCCCAAAGGTTCCCTCAGCCTGGTTGGCAATCAGGTATCGAGTGCAAGTGCACAAGGGAGCTTGACTGTGAGACAGACATGTCGAGCAGGAGCGAAAGCTGGGACTAGTGATCCGGCACCGGCTAGTGGAAGCGGTGTCGCTCAACGGATAAAAGGTACCCCGGGGATAACAGGCTGATCTTCCCCAAGAGTCCATATCGACGGGATGGTTTGGCACCTCGATGTCGGCTCGTCGCATCCTGGGGCTGGAGTAGGTCCCAAGGGTTGGGCTGTTCGCCCATTAAAGCGGTACGCGAGCTGGGTTTAGAACGTCGTGAGACAGTTCGGTCCCTATCCGCCGCGCGCGCAGGAGATTTGAGAAGGGCTGTCCCTAGTACGAGAGGACCGGGACGGACGAACCTCTGGTGTGCCAGTTGTTCCGCCAGGAGCACTGCTGGTTGGCTACGTTCGGAAGGGATAACCGCTGAAAGCATCTAAGCGGGAAGCTCGCTTCAAGATGAGATCTCCCATCCTTTATGGAGTAAGGCCCCCGGCTAGACCACCGGGTTGATAGGCCGGAAGTGGAAGCGTGGTAACACGTGCAGCTGACCGGTACTAATAGGCCGAGGACTTGCCACATACACACACTTCGCCGGCTCCGGCCGGCGATCTGCAACGCGTCCACTGTGCGGTTCCCGAGGTACGGTCCCCGCTCGCCCTGTTCGTCGGGGCGAGACGGTGCGGACCATATCTCCATAGAGTTTCGGCGACCATAGCGAGAGGGAAACGCCCGGTCCCATCCCGAACCCGGAAGCTAAGCCTCTCAGCGCCGATGGTACTGCGCGGGCCACTGCGTGGGAGAGTAGGACGTCGCCGGACACAATTTGTCGATGAGGGTCGTTCGGTTTGCCGAACGGCCCTCATCGCATTTAATCCCAAAAGAATCGCAGCGACGTCAGACGAAAGCGATGTGCGTTATGTCAGCGGAAGGCCACCGGGGCGGTTCTGCCAGTTCGGGCCGGCGACGGGGTGCTCCCCGCCAGTCGTCGCGTGGACAGAACGAATCACGAGGCGGTGCCGGCAACCGCCGGCAGGGCGGTGCGGCGCCGAACCCGGCGTCGTCCCGCGGCGGTAGTGCCGGCGGGCGGCCCGGCTCGACGGCCCGAGAGGGCACGGCGGGACGATCGGGTTCCGATGCTCGTGGGGCTCGTGGTGGCGATGCTCGTGGGGCGGGTGGCGATGCTCGTGGGGCCGGCGGCTCGTGGGGCTCGTGGTGGCGATGCTCGTGGGGCTCGTGGTGGCGATGCTCGTGGGGCTCGTGGTGGCGATGCCCGCGGGGCCCGCCGTGCGGGTGATCGCGGCCGGGACTTCGAGCCTCGCTCGCAGGGGCGCCCGGCGGGGCGTGGCCCGGCCGCCCCGCGCGCCGAGCGGCGCGGCGAGGAGGCCGCCGGACCGTTCCTGCCGGTCCCCGATGATGCCGATCCCACCTTGCTCGACCGCGGCGTGCGCGCCGAGCTGCGCTCGCTGAGCAAGCCGAACGCCGAAGCCGTGGGCCGTTACCTCGTCGCCGCCGGATCGGTCGTCGACGACGATCCGCAGCGGGCGCTGGCCTTCGCCCGGGCGGCACGGGCGCGGGCGGGACGAGTGGCCGCGGTTCGCGAGGCCGTCGGGATCGCCGCCTATCACGCCGGCGAATGGGCGGAGGCGCTCACGGAGCTGCGCACCGCCCGGCGGATCAGCGGCGACCCCCGAAACCTGGCGCTGCTCGCCGATTGCGAACGCGCCCTGGGCCGGCCCGCCGCCGCCGTCCGGCTGCTCGGCGACCCGGACGTCGCCAAGCTCGATCCGCAGAGCCGCATCGAGCTGCTCATCGTGGTGGCCGGCGCGCGGCGCGACACCGGCCAGCTGTCCGCCGCCCTGTCCGTGCTCGCCCGCGGCGGCCTCGACCGGGACCGACCGCGCCCGGGGTCCGCGCGACTGTGGTACGCCTACGCCGACGCCCTCGAAGCCGACGGGCGACGCGACGAGGCCGCGAACTGGTTCGCCGCCTCGGCCGCACTGGACCCGGAGGGGGAGCTCGACGCGGCCGAGCGCGCCGCCGCGCTGCTGTAACCCGGTAGCACGGACGTCCGACACCCTGGCGTCGCGGCGTCCACAGGTCCTTCGTTGTCCACAGCCGCAGAGCTCTCCCGGTCGCCGGCGGCGATGCGGCGCACGATGGCAGCCATGAGCGCCACGAGCGAGGAGATCGACGAGGTCGATCCGAACCAGGTGTACCTGCGCGGCCGGCTGGCCGTCGAGCCTTTCGACCGCGAGCTGCCGAGCGGTGACACCCTCAGCGTGTTCCGGCTGACCGTCGCCCGACCGCCGGGTGATCGGGTCAGCGTCGACAGCCTGGAGTGCACGACCACGGCCGCCCGCCCGCGTCGCGCGCTGCTGCGGGCCCAGCCCGGCGACCTGCTCGAGGTCACCGGCAGTTTGCGGCGTCGGTTCTGGCGCTCGCCGAACGGGCCGGCCAGCCGCTACGCGGTGGAGGTCGCCACGGCCAAGGTCATTCGGCCTGGTCGCCGAGGCGGCGCATCACCAGTCCGGAAGCCGGCTTCGGGGTGAACAGGGTCGACTTGCGGGGCATGCGTGCGCCGGCCGCAGCGACCGCGGCCACCGCGGCCACCGGCGTCGGCCGCAGCAGTACGGCAAGGCCGCCCTCGCGCCGAGCATCGCGGATCGCCTCGTCGACGTCATGGGCGTAGTGCACGGTGTCGACGTCGTCGACCAGTCCCCACGCGCCCTCGACCAGGCCGCGATGCATCACGGTCACGTCGAGCGCGCCGAGTTCGGGCGGGTCGCCGTCGCGCGCGGCACGCTGCGCGAGGACCTGCGACGGATCGTGCACGACGACACTGTGCGTTCCGTCGGTGAGCACGGCGGCGAAGCCGGACAGCGCGGCCAGTTCGGCCAGGGCCTCGGCCGGCGCACCGTCGACCGGGCGGGTCTGCACCGGGTCGGTGAGCGCGCCGGTGGCCTGGTCGAGTGTGAGATGGGGGATCACCCGGTGGATCGGATGCACCTGGGGGCCGTAGTCACTGGAGTCCACCAGCAAGGCGAGGCCGCGGTCCCACGCTCCGGGACCGGAGGAATCGCGTCGCAGCCGCTGCCGCTCCCGGTAAGTGGCGTAGCGATGGTGGCCGTCGGCGATCAGGGCGCGTCGACCGCGCAGGTCGTCTTCGACCGCGGCGTGCACGTTCGGGTCGGGCACCGCCCAGAGCCGGTGGGTGATCCCGTCGGCGGTCGTCGCGGTGGCGGTCAACGGTCGCACGTCGACCGAGCGGACGACCTCGGACGCCGGGCCGCCGCCGTCGTAGACGAGATAGATGGGTTCGAGGTCGGTGTCGGTCGCGGTCATCACCGCGAGTCGGTCGGCCACGGGGCCGGCCATCGTGTTCTCGTGCGGCAGGATCACGCCGTCCTCGGCCGCCCGCAACTCCACCGCGCCCAGCAGGCCGCGGGTCGTGTGGCCGTGCTCGTCGCTCATCTCGTACACGAACAGGGCCGGCGTGTCGTCGACGGCGTACGTGCCTTCGGCCACCCAGGCCTCGAGTTGACGGGCGGCCCGCGCGTAACCCGTCGAGGTGGGCTCCGGCAGGATCACGGCCACCGCGTTGTCCGGGTCGACGGCGAGCAACTGCTCTCGGGCCGCGGCGTCGATCACGTCGTACGGCGGGCACAGGCGGGTGGCCAGCCGGTCGCCGTCGACGGTCGGGCGCAGCCCGCGCAGCGGCGACAGGGACAGGCCGTCACCGGCGTGCGAACTCACAGTCATCGCCGGCGATCGTACGCACCCTGGCCCGCGTGCCATCATGCGACCTGTGCGTTCGACCCTGCGCGCTTCCGCGCAGCCCCTGACCCAGCACCACGATGTCGCGCTGCTCGATCTGGACGGCGTCGTCTACGTCGGTCCGGACGCGGTGCCGGGGGCGCCGCAGGCCCTGGCCCGAGCCCGCGAGGCCGGGCTGCGGCTGGCTTTCGTGACCAACAACGCGGCGCGGCCCCCTCAGGTGGTGGCCGACCATCTGACCGAACTGGGGATCGCCGCGCGGGCCGACGAGATCGTCACGTCGGCGCAGGCCGCGGCCCGCTACCTGGCCGACCGGATGCCGGGCGGCGCGCGCGTGCTCGTGGTCGGGGCGGCGGGGCTGATCGAGGCGCTGCGCGAACGCGGGCTGGTCCCGGTCTGCACCGCCGACGGGCCGGTCGACGCGGTCGTGCAGGGCTATTCGCCGGACTTGGACTGGGCGCTGCTCGCCGAGGGTGCGGTGGCCATCAACCGCGGCGTCCCGTGGATCGCCACGAACGTCGATCCCACCGTTCCGTCGCCGCGTGGCCCACTGCCCGGCAACGGCTCGCTGGTGGCGGCGCTGCGCCACGCCACGGGGCGCGAGCCGGTGACCACCGGCAAGCCGGACCCCACGATGCACCGCGAGATGGTGCTGCGCTCGCGGGCCGAACACCCGATCGTGGTGGGCGACCGGCTCGACACCGACATCGAGGGCGCGAACGCGGTGGGCTGCCCGAGCCTGCTCGTCTTCAGCGGCGTCACCACCGTGACGGAACTGCTCGCGGCCACGCCGAAACTGCGCCCGACCTACCTCGCCGCGGACCTGTCCGGCCTGCTGTCCTCGCATCCGCAACCGGAGTCCGCGGGCGGGGTCACCCGCTGCGGGCGCTGGAGCACCCGCGACCGGGGCAGCGGACTCGTGCTGGCCGCCGGGACCTCCGCCGGGTCCTCGCGGCAAGGGGCCCACGACGGTTCCGGAGTGTCCGGCGACGGGGCGTGGGACGACGACCTGCTCGACGCGGTCCGGGCGCTGTGTGTGGCGCACTGGGACACGACGGATCAACGCGACGCGGGCGCGGATCAGGCCGGCGGGTCGGCCCGCGGATCGACGATCGGTACGGCCGGCGACGCTGTCGAGTCGCTCGGGGCGATCGAGGTCGGGCCTGCGGAGGGCGACGAGCAGGCTGCCGCCGTGCTACGGCGCCTGGGGCTGCTGGACTGAGCGGCGACGGCTCAGAAGATGCTGCGCAGCCGCAACAGGTCGAGCTTGCGCGCGTCGATCTTGATGCGGCCGGTGGCCCAGGCCGACGCCACTTTCAACCGGCCCTCGACCATGGCCAGGAGGTCATCGCTGGTCATGTCCAGCGCCACCTGCGCCTTCGGTGCGGCGGCCGGGTCGCCGAGCTGGTGGATGTCGCGCAGCTGCCCGCCGTCCAGTTCGCCGGCGAACACGACGCCGAGGTCACGCAGGCGGCAGCTCAGCGTGCGGTCGAAGCCGTTGCCGGGCGAGCGATCGCCGGCGGCGGTGCGCTCGGCCAGCACGTGCAGCGCCTTCTCGCATTCCTCGACCGTGGCCACGCCACCGACGCTAGCGCAGCGCCGGAGCGGGGTACGGTCGGTGCCGCACCGCCGCGACGATCGGAAGGCACGCGTGTCCACCTGGGAGCCGAACGCAGACCGCGAGACCGCCGCCGGGTCTGTCGTCGAAGTCGGCCGCGACGAGGCCGGCGAGGACCAGCTGGCCCACTTGGCCGGGCTGCCGCTGGCCGAGCACCCGGCGGTGTACGAGCGCATCCACGGCGAGCTGCAGTCCGCGCTCACCGACATCGACGGCGCCTGACGCGGCCGGCGAACACGGGCCGCCTCGGATGCCGAACCGGGTGTCGCGATTGGACGCCGAGCTGGTCCGGCGTGGGCTGGCCCGTTCACGCGAGCACGCCCGCGACCTCATCACGGCCGGGCGGGTGCAGGTGCATGGCGTGGCGGCCGGCAAGGCCGCCACCGGCGTGTCCACGGACGCCTCGGTGCGGGTGCTGCCCGACGACGACGACCCCGGCTACGTCTCGCGCGGCGCGCACAAGCTGGCCGGTGCGCTCGCCGCCTTCGCCGAGGTGACCGTGGCCGGCAAGCGCTGTCTCGACGCGGGCGCGTCCACCGGCGGGTTCACCGACGTGCTGTTGCGGGCCGGGGCACGTCGGGTCGTGGCCGTCGACGTCGGCTACGGCCAGCTGGCGTGGTCACTGCGCACCGACGAGCGGGTGGAGGTGCACGACCGCACGAACGTGCGCGCGCTGACCCCGGACCAGATCGGCGGGCCGGCCGAGCTGACCGTCGCCGACCTGTCCTTCATCTCGCTGCCGATCGTGCTGCCCGCTCTGGCCGCCTGCACCGCACCCGACGGAGATCTGCTGCCGATGGTCAAGCCGCAGTTCGAGGTGGGCCGGGAGCGGCTCGGGTCGGGCGGGGTGGTGCGCGACCCGGGCCATCGCGCCGACGCGGTGGTGGATGTGGCGCAGGCCGCGGCCCGGCTCGGGTGGCGCACCCGCGGCGTGGTGACGAGCCCGCTGCCCGGACCGGCCGGCAACGTGGAATTCTTCCTGTGGCTGCGCCGCGACGACAGCGGTGCGGGGCGCGCCGACGCAGGTCTCGACGACGACGCCATCCGTGACGTGGTCACGGCGGCAGCGCCGGCGTCGCGTCGGCCGGGCGGGCCGGAATCGACAGGAGGGGCGCGATGAGATCGGTACTGGTGGTCGCGCACGCCTCCCGGCGCCAGATCGTCACGCTCGCCCGCCGCGCGATCGAGCAGCTGAGCAGCTCGGGCTTCGAGGTGCGGATGCTGCCCGAGGAGGCCGGCGACTGCGGCACCGACCAGGTGTTGGTGACCGACGGCCGGCACGCCGCCGAGGGGTGCGAACTCGTGCTGGCCCTCGGCGGTGACGGCACGTTCCTGCGCGCCGCCGAGCTGGCCCGCCCGGCCGGTGTGCCGATGCTCGGCGTCAACCTCGGCCACGTCGGCTTCCTGGCCGAGGCCGACCCGCACGATCTCGGGGCCGCGGTCGCGGCCGTGGCCAGCGGTGAGTACCGGGTGGAGGAGCGGGTCACCGTCGACGCCGACATCGTCCTCGACGGTGTGCTCGCCCACCGGGCCTGGGCCCTCAACGAGGCGTCGCTGGAACGGACCAACCGCGAGCGCATGCTCGAGATCGCCGTGGCCGTGGACGAGCGGCCCTTGCTGCGCTTCGGCTGCGACGGGCTCATCTGCGCCACTCCGACCGGGTCGACGGCGTACGCCTTCTCCACCGGCGGCCCGATCATGTGGCCGAACGTGGACGCGTTGCTGCTCGTGCCCAACGCCGCCCACGCCCTGTTCGCCCGGCCGATCGTGGTGGCCCCCACCTCCACCGTGGACGTGGACCTCGTCAGCGCGGAGCACGACGCGGTGCTGAGCCTGGACGGACGGCGCTCGCTGCCCGTGCCCGCGGGTGCACGGGTGCACGTGCGGCGCGGGGAGCTGCCGGTCAAGGTCGTGCGCCTGGCCTCGGTCGCCTTCGCCGACCGGCTGGTCTCGAAGTTCCAGTTGCCGGTCCGCAGCCTGCGCGAGGCCTCCCCGCCCCCGGCGGACGACTTCGACGCCTCGCCCCGGCCCTGAGCAGTCGCGTGCCGGGGCGCATCCGCGTCGGTGGCGCTCGATAGCCTGCCGGGGTGCTGGACGAGCTACGCATTCGCGGGCTCGGGGTCATCGACGACGCCGTGCTCCCGCTCGGGCCGGGCCTCACCGCGGTCACCGGTGAGACCGGCGCCGGCAAAACGATGGTGGTCACCGGCCTGCTGCTGCTGTTCGGCGGGCGGGCCGACGCCGCGCGGGTGCGCAGCGACGCCGCGCAGGCCAGCGTCGACGGCCGGGTGACCCTGGACCCGCGCGGGCGGGTGGCGGAGCGGGTCCGCGACGCCGGCGGCGAGCTGGACGAGCAGACCGGCGCGCACGCCCACGGCTCCGGGGGCACCGGGGGGCCGCAGGAAGTCCTGGCCGAGGTGGCGTTGCGCCGGGTGGTCAGCGCCGCCGGGCGCTCGCGGGCCTACGTCGGCGGCGCGCCGACCCCGGTGTCGGTGCTGGCCGAACTCGCCGAGTCGTTGCTGGCCGTGCACGGCCAGGCCGACCAGTGGCGCCTGGCGCAGCCCGCGGCGCAGCGCGAGGCACTGGACCGCTACGCCGCGGTCGACCTGACCGCCTACGCCCAGGCCTACGGGCGGTGGCGCGCCGCCGCCGGCGAGCTCGAGCAACGCACCGGGCGAGCGGCCGAGCTGCGCCGGGAGACCGACCTGCTCACCCACGGCCTGGCCGAGATCGACTCCGCCGCCCCGCAGCCGGGCGAGGCCGAGGAACTCACCGCGCTCGCGGCGCGGCTGGGGCACGCCGACGCGCTGGGGCACGCCGCCCGACTGGCCCACGACGCGCTGCTCGGCGCGGCGGAGGACTCGGCCGCCGCCGGCGGCGACGTCGCCCAGCAGCTGGCCACCGCGGCCCGCACCGTCGCCCAGCAGCAGGGCGCCGACCCCGAGCTCGACGCGCTGGCGGCCCGGCTCACCGAACTCGGCGCGCTGGCCGCCGACCTGGGCGCGGACTTCCACGCCTACGCCGACGGGCTCGACACCGATCCGGCCCGGCTGGAGCAGGTGGAGGCGCGCCGGGCGGTGCTGGGCGCCCTGGTGCGCAAGTACTGCGACGAGCCCGAGCCCCGCCTGGCCGGTGTGCTGCGCTGGGCCGAGGCCGCCCGCGCCCGGCTCGGCGAGATCGACGTGTCCGAAGACGCGCTCGCCGCCCTGCGTGCCGACCGGGACGCCGCCGGGCAGGAGGCTGCCGCGCGCGCGGCCGAGGTCTCGGCCGCGCGGCAGGCCGCGGCCCACCGACTGGGCGCCACCGTCACCGCGGAACTCGCCGGGCTCGCCATGTCCGACGCGCAGCTCACCGTGTCGGTGACCCCGCGGGCCGCCGGCGCCGGCGCCGTCGCTCTCACCGTCGACGGCACCGCGCGCGGGGCCGGCCCCGACGGCACCGACGACGTCGCCCTGCTGCTGCAGCCGCACCCGGGCGCCCCGGCGTTGCCCCTGGGCCGCGGCGCGTCCGGTGGCGAGTTGTCGCGGGTGATGCTCGCCCTCGAGGTGTCGCTGGCCGGCACCGACCCGGTGCCGACACTCGTGTTCGACGAGGTCGACGCCGGGGTCGGCGGCCGGGCGGCGGTCGAGGTGGGGCGCCGCCTCGCCCGGCTCGCGCGCGAACGCCAGGTGCTCGTCGTCACCCACCTGCCGCAGGTTGCCGCGTTCGCCGACCGGCAGGTGGTGATCGACAAGTCCAGCGCCGGGGCCGACGGCGGCGTCACGACCAGCGACGTGCGGCTGGTCACCGACGACGAGCGGGTGGCCGAACTCGCCCGCATGCTCGCCGGCTCGGGCACCGCGACGGCGCGCGAGCACGCCGCCGAACTGCTGGCCGACGCCGAGGCCGAACGGGCGAGCGGTCGCACCGGTGCCGGTCGCGCAGGCGCGAAGGCGGCCGTACGCACGCCGCGCCGCGGCCCGAAGGCCGCCTCCGGGCGGTGACGCTGAGTTGATCGCCGCCCGCGTGGCGTAGCCGGGTTCTGCGGTCCGTCGATGGCAGCATGGCGTGACATGAAGATGGCAACCTTGCGGCGTCGACCCGACGCGCTGCCCGGTGTGAGCGGGGTCGCCCGCCTCGACCGGCGCACCCCGCGCCTCGCCGGTCGCCTGTCGGCCGGCGACATCGCCGTCATCGACCACGTCGACCTCGACCGGGTGTCGGCCGAGGCGCTGGTCGCCGCCCGCCCCGTGGCGATCGTGAACGCCCAGCCGAGCATCTCCGGGCGCTATCCCAACCTCGGCCCTCAGCTGATCGTGTCCAGCGGCATCCTGCTGCTCGACAACGTCGGCAGCGAGCTCTTCCGCGTCGTCAAGGAGGGCACGAAGATCCGCATCGACGGCGACACCGTGTACGCCGGCGACCACGAGATCGCCAGCGGCACGGTGCAGGACATCGAGTCCGTCCGGCAGCTCATGCTCGAGGCCAAGGCCGGGCTCGCGTCGCAGCTCGAGGCGTTCTCGGTGAATACCGGCGAGTTCCTCACCACCGAGCGACAGCTGCTCATCGAGGGCGACGGCATCCCCACCGTGCGCACCGACTTCCGCGGCCGGCACGCCCTCGTGGTCGTGCGCGGGCACGACCACGAGCAGGACCTCAAGAAGCTCAAGCACTACCAGCGCGAGTACAAGCCGGTGCTGATCGGCGTCGACGGCGGAGCGGACGCGCTGCTCGAGGCGGGTCTCAAGCCCGACCTGATCGTCGGCGACATGGACGCGGTGTCCGACGCGGCGCTGGCCAGCGGCGCCGAGGTGGTCGTCCACGCGTACCGCGACGGGCGCGCCCCCGGTCTGGCCCGCGTGCAGGACCTGGGCGTGCAGACGGTGCTGTTCCCCACCGGCGGTACTAGCGAGGACGCGGCCATGCTCATCGCCGACGAGGGCGGCGCGGAGCTGGTCGTGGCCGTGGGCAGCCACGCCACGCTCACCGAATTCCTCGACCGCGGCCGTACCGGCATGGCCTCCACGTTCCTGACCCGCCTGCGGCTCGGGGCCAAGCTGGTCGACGCCGACAGCATTCCGCGCCTGTACCGCAACCGGATCTCGGCGGCGGCACTGCTGCTGCTCGTCATCGCGGCGCTGATCGCCGTCGTGGCCGTGCTCGCGATCTCCGATGCCGGGCGCTCGTACCTCGACTCGTTGCATGCGGACTGGACCCACTTCGTCGGCTGGCTACAGGACAAATTCTCGTGATCACCAAGCGACGCCTGCGGAGCGACCATTGATTTCCTTCCGGTACCACCTCGTCTCGATCGTCGCCGTCTTCCTCGCGCTGGCGCTGGGCATCGTCGTCGGCACCACGGCTCTGAGCGGCCCGATCACCAAGGACCTGCGCAACCAACTCGACGACGCGAAGAAGCAGCGCAACGACCTGGCCGGCCAGGTCAAGGGGTTGCAGGGTCAGGTCGACGATGCCGGCCAGTTCGTGTCGACCTACGGCTCGCAACTCGTCGCCGGGAAGCTGGCGAAGAAGAACGTGCTGCTCGTCGTGCTGCCCGGCGCCACCAGCGGCATGCAGGCCGGGCTCACCCGGCAGGTCACCGCCGCCGGCGGCAAGGTGTCCGGCGTCGTCACCGTGACCAAGAACTACCTCGACCCGCAGCGGGCCAACGACATCACCTCGCTGGCCACCGGTCCCAACCACCCGGTCGGGCTCACGCTCACCACCACCAGCAACGCCGGCCAACTCGGCGGCGAGTTGCTGTCCTACGTGCTGCTGGGCAAGGGGCAGAGCGGCGATGTGTCCCAGGTGCTGGGCAGCTTCTCCGCCCTGCACATGGTCTCGGTCGACAACAGCACCGTCACGCCGGCCGCCCAGGTGATCGTGGTGGGTCGTGGCGGCCGGTCGAGCGCGAACGCGTCGGGCAACGCGAAGAACGCCGGCTACGGCGTGGACGCGGAGGCAGCGCTGGTGCGGGCCCTGGCCAAGGACGGCGGGCACGTGGTGATCTCCGCCGATGGCGCGTCCGCCGCCGATCGCGGGCTGGTCGGTGCGGTGCGTGGCGACACGACCCAGCGCAACGACGTGGCCACGGTGGACGATGCCGACTCGGCCTTCGGCCAGGTGTCCTCGGTGCTCGCCCTGGCCGCTGCCGAGAAGGGCCAGGTCGGCCATTACGGTACGCAGGAAGGCGCCGACGCCCTGTTCCCGTCGCCGCCGAAGTAGGCACCGCAGCCGCCGGAAGGTCGCAGGAAGGTCGCAGCACGGTCATGGACGTCCCCAACCCCACGCAGGCCATGGCCGCGCTCGCGGCCTTCGTCCGGGAGCGGTTGGGCGAGGTCACGCACACCCTGGGCCCGGCGCTGACCCCGCTGTGGCGACGGGACCCGCACGACCCGGCCGGCCGGCACGACCTGCCCGCCGCCGTGGGCGCGGCCCGGCAGTTCGCCACCGCGGTGGTCGGCGCGGCGGCACCGTTCGCCGCCACCTCCTACTCCCGGGCGCGGCTGATCCGGCAGATGCACGCCAGCGGTCTGCTCACCGACGAGCAGGCGCGACTGACCCAGGCGGCGCTGCGCGAACACGAAAGCGCCGGCGACCCGCTCGGTGCGGATCGCGCGCTCGAGCCCCCGCGTTGACCGCGCTCGAGCCTGCGCGCTCGAGTCGACGCGGCGCGCACGTGCCCGTGCGTCCCGGTCCACCCCGCTCGTCGTGTTAGCGTGACCTTCCGTGGATCGTGCGCCCGGCTCGCAGAGTTTCGCGACCAAACACCTGTTCGTCACCGGAGGCGTGGCCTCCTCGCTGGGCAAGGGGCTCACCGCCTCCAGCCTCGGCTCGCTGCTCAAGGCCCGCGGCCTGCGCGTGACGATGCAGAAGCTGGACCCGTACCTCAACGTCGACCCCGGGACGATGAACCCGTTCCAGCACGGCGAGGTCTTCGTGACCGAGGACGGGGCCGAAACCGACCTCGACATCGGCCACTACGAGCGCTTCCTGGACACCGACCTGTCCGGCTGGGCCAACGTCACCACCGGCCAGGTGTACTCGACCGTGATCGCCAAGGAGCGCCGCGGCGAGTACCTCGGTGACACCGTGCAGGTCATCCCGCACATCACCAACGAGATCAAGGACCGGATCACCGCGATGGCCGCCCCCGGCCCGGACGGGCTGGCGCCGCACGTGGTGATCACCGAGATCGGCGGCACCGTCGGCGACATCGAGTCGCTGCCGTTCCTGGAGGCCGCCCGCCAGGTGCGCCACGAGGTCGGACGGGACAACTGCTTCTACCTGCACGTGTCGCTGGTGCCCTATCTCGCTCCGTCCGGGGAACTGAAGACGAAGCCGACGCAGCACTCGGTGGCCGCCCTGCGCAGCATCGGCATCGCGCCGGACGCGGTGGTGTGCCGCTCGGACCGGGAACTGCCCGACAGCGTCAAGCGCAAGATCGCGCTGATGTGCGACGTGGATGCCGACGCGGTGGTGGCCGCGGTGGACGCGTCCAGCATCTACGAGATCCCACGGGTGCTGCACGGCGAAGGGCTGGACGCGTACGTCGTGCGCCGCCTGAACCTGCCGTTCCGCGATGTCGACTGGACGGTATGGGGTGACCTGCTCGAGCGGGTCCATCACCCGCGGGCCGAGGTCACCGTCGGCCTGGTCGGCAAGTACGTCGACCTGCCCGACGCCTACCTGTCGGTGGTGGAGGCGCTGCGCGCCGGCGGGTTCGCGCACCGCGGCAAGGTGCACATCCGCTGGGTGCCCTCGGACTCCTGCGAGACCCCGGCGGGGGCCGCCGCGGCGCTGGCCGGCCTGGACGGCATCGTCATCCCGGGCGGGTTCGGCATCCGGGGCATCGAGGGCAAGGTGGGCGCCCTGCGGCACGTGCGCGAACGGGGCATCCCCGCCCTCGGCCTGTGCCTGGGCCTGCAGTGCATGGTGATCGAAGCGGCCCGGCACCTGGCCGGGATCGAGGACGCCAACTCGGCGGAGTTCGAGCCGGAGACGCCGCACCCGGTCATCGCCACGATGGCCAGCCAGGTGGCGGCGGTGTCGGGGGAGGCCGACCTCGGCGGGACCATGCGCCTGGGGGCCTACCCGGCGCAGTTGTTGCCCGGCTCGGTGGTGGCCGAGGCCTACGGCACCACCTCCGTGTCCGAGCGGCACCGGCACCGCTACGAGGTGAACAACGCCTACCGCGAGCGGTTGGAGCAGGCGGGGCTGGTGGTCTCCGGCGAGTCGCCGGACGGCCGGCTGGTGGAGTTCGTGGAGTTGCCCCGCGACGTGCACCCGTTCTACGCGGCCACGCAGGCGCATCCGGAGCTGAAGTCGCGGCCCACCCGCGCGCACCCGCTGTTCCGCGATTTCGTCGGCGCGGCCCTGGCCTACAACGACGCCGGCCGGCTGCCGGTGCAGATCCCCGACGACCGGCCCGACGGCGGCGGGGCGGCGCTCGGCGCCGCCCAGGCCGGACCGGCCGGCCCGGACAACGACGACGTCGGCTCGCCGTTCCGGGCCGTGGGTTGACCGGGGCGCGCTGATGGGTGACCAGGACGCCTTCGACGTCGTCGGCTCCGAGACCGTCTACCGCGGCACGATCATCACCGTGCGGGTGGACGACGTCCGCATGAGCGACGGGGCGGTAGCCCGGCGCGAGGTCGTCGACCACCCGGGTGCGGTGGGCATCGTGGCCCTCGACGACGACGGCAACGTGGTGCTGGTCAACCAGTACCGGCACCCGGTGCGCGCGCGCCTGGACGAGTGCCCGGCCGGATTGCTCGACGTCGAGGGCGAGCCCGCGCTCGACACGGCCAAGCGGGAGCTGGCCGAGGAGGCCGGGCTGGTCGCCGACGAGTGGCACGTGCTGCTGGACCTGCACACCTCGCCGGGCATCTCCGACGAGGCGATCCGGATCTTCCTGGCCCGCGGCCTGCGCCCGGATCCGGACGCGGGCGGCTTCGCCGCCGAGCACGAGGAGCTGACGCTCACCGTGTCGCGCGAGCCGCTGGGGTCGGCCACCCGCCGCGCGCTGGCCGGGGCCATCACCAACGCGGCCGCGGTGGCCGGGCTGCTGGCCGCCGTGCACGCGCGGGCCACCGGCTGGCGCGACCTGCGCCCGGCCGACGCGCCGTGGCCGGCCCGGCCCGACCGGGCCACGCGATGAGCACAGCGAGCGGTCGGGGCGCGGACCGATGAGCACGGCGGCGTTCGCCGGCTCCCGGCTGGCGCCACGGACGGTGGTGGGCGGCTACCTCGACCACCTCGCCGTGGAGCGCGGCGTGGCCGCCAACACCCTGAGCTCCTACCGGCGTGACCTGCAGCGCTACCTCGACTATCTCGACGCGCGCGGCGTGACCTCCCTCGCCGACGTCGGCGCGGCCACGGTGGGCGAGTTTCTCGCCCACCTGCGCGCCGGCGACCCCGAGCACCCGCCGCTGTCGGCGTCGTCGTCGGCCCGGGCCGTGGTGGCCGTGCGCGGCCTGCACCGCTTCGCGTTGCGCGACGGGCTGGTGGCGGTGGACGTGGCCGCCGACGTGCGCCCGGCCGCGCCGCCGCGCCGGCTGCCCAAAGCCATCAGCGTCGACGACGTGGAACGGCTGCTGGACGCGGCCGGCTACGCCGGCACCGCCCTGGCCCTGCGCGACCGGGCGCTGCTGGAGCTGCTCTACGGCACCGGGGCGCGCATCTCCGAGGCCGTGGGCCTGGACATCGACGACCTCGACCTCGTCGACAACACGGTGTCGCTGTCCGGCAAGGGCGGCAAGCAGCGCCGCGTGCCGGTGGGTTCCTACGCGGCCAGGGCGGTCGACGCCTACCTGGTGCAGGCCCGCCCCGGGCTGGCCGCGGCCGGCACCGGCACCCCCAAGCTGTTCCTGAACTCGCGGGGCGGCCCGCTGTCGCGGCAGTCGGCGTGGGTCGTGCTGCGCACCGCGGCGGAGAAGGCCGGGCTCGCGACCGGGCTGTCGCCGCACACGCTGCGCCACTCGTTCGCCACGCACCTCGTCGAGGGCGGCGCGGACGTGCGGGTCGTGCAGGAACTGCTCGGCCACGCCTCGGTGACCACCACGCAGATCTACACGCTGGTCACCGTCGACACGCTGCGCGAGGTGTACGCCGCGGCCCACCCGCGGGCGGGGCGCCGGACGGGTTCGCGGGCCGGTCGGGCGGCCCGGGCGTGACCGCCGGCTGGGGTAGCCTCGGCGCGACATCAACCGCCCGCGTCACCGCCGAGGAGCAGCGCCGTCCATGACGAGTTCGACCGGCCCCGAGGGCGCCGCCGAGCCGGACGCGCTCTTCGCCGCCGAGCCGGTCGAGTCGGCCAAGAACGTCGACCCCGCCCGGGCGCGTCGCAAGCGTGACGTGCCCGAGCCGCCGCCGTTGCCGCGGCACGGCCCGGCCCGCGTCGTCGCCCTGTGCAACCAGAAGGGCGGCGTCGGCAAGACCACGTCGGCCATCAACCTCGGTGCCGCGCTGGCCGAGGTGGGCCGGCGGGTGCTGCTGGTCGACTTCGACCCGCAGGGCGCGCTGTCGGTCGGCCTGGGCGTGCAGCCCCACCAGCTCGAGCGCACCAGCTACAACCTGCTCATGGAGCGCGGCGTCGCCATCGACGACGTGCTGCTCAAGACCGCGGTGGCCGGGGTCGACCTGCTGCCCAGCAACATCGACCTCTCGGCGGCCGAGATCCAACTGGTCACCGAGGTGGCCCGGGAGCAGGCGCTGGCCCGCGCGCTGGCGCCGGTGCTGCCCGAGTACGACTTCGTGCTGATCGACTGCCAGCCCTCACTCGGCCTGCTCACCGTCAACGCGCTGACCGCTTCGCACGGCGTGATCATCCCGCTGGAGTGCGAGTTCTTCAGCCTGCGCGGGGTGGCGCTGCTGATCGACACCATCGACAAGGTGCAGCAACGGCTCAACCCCGACCTCGTGCTCGACGGCATCCTGGCCACCATGTACGACGGGCGCACGCTGCACGGGCGCGAGGTGTTCAGCCGGGTGCTGGAGGCGTTCGGCGACAAGGTGTACGACACGGTCATCTCGCGCACGGTGCGTTTCCCCGAGACGACGGTGGCCGGCGAGCCGATCACGTCATGGGCACCGTCGTCCAGCGGCGCCAAGGCCTACCGCGATCTCGCCCGCGAGGTGATCGCCCGCTCCGGCGCGGACGGTCCGGGGTGAGTGACGTCTCGCTCGACGACGCGCTGGACGTGTCGCTGGACGACGTGTCACTGGACGAACCGGCGGCGATCGACGAGCTGGTCGACGAGGCCCCGCGGCCGGGGCCGACCGGCGACGTCTTCAGCGTGCGGCTGGTCAACTTCGAGGGACCGTTCGATCTGCTGCTGAACCTGATCAGCAAGCGGCAGCTCGACGTCACCGAGGTGGCGCTGTCCCAGGTGACCGACGATTTCATCGCCTACCTCGCGGCGATGGACACCTGGGACCTCGGCAAGGCCACCGAGTTCCTCGTGGTGGCGGCCACGCTGCTCGACCTGAAGACCGCCCGGCTGCTGCCCGCGGCCGAGGTGGAGGACGAGGAGGACCTCGCGCTGCTCGAGGCGCGCGACCTGCTGTTCGCCCGGCTGCTGCAGTACCGCGCGTACAAGCTGGCCGCGGCCTACCTGGCCGAGCTCGACCGCGCCGCGTCGCGCCGTTACGGGCGCTCGGCCGACCTCGAGGCGCCGTTCGCCGAGCTGCTGCCCGACGTGGTGATCGGGGTCGAGCCGGACCGCTTCGCCGCGCTCGCCGCCGCGGCGATGGTGCCCAAGCCGACGCCGGTGGTGATGACCGACCACGTGCACGCGCCGCACGTGAGCGTGCGCGAACACACGGCGATCCTGCGCGACCGGCTGCGCCGCCTGGGGTCGGCGACGTTCCGCACGCTGGTCACCGACTGCCGCGAGACGCTCGAGGTGGTGGCCCGCTTCCTCGGCCTGCTCGAGCTCTACCGCGAGGGCTCGGTCGGTTTCGACCAGGCGGCCGCCCTCGCCGAGCTGCGGGTGCGCTGGACCGGCGGCGCCGACGCCGAGCCCGCCCCGGACCATGACGCGGAGGAGTACGAGTGAGCGAGACCCCGGTGTCCGAGGTCGAGCAGGTCGGTGACGACACGCTCGACCTGCCGCTGGCCGAGCCGGCGCAGCTGACCGGCCCCCTCGAAGCGGTGCTGTTCGTCGTCGACTCCCCGGTGACCGTCGCCGCGCTCGCCGCCGCCGTGCAGCAGCCGGTGGGCGTCGTCGAGCAGGCCCTCGCCCTGCTGCGCGACGGTTACGACGAGCGCGGCGCCGGCATCGAACTGCGGGAGGTGGCCGGCGGCGTGCGGCTCTACACCCGCAGCGAGCACGCACCGGCCGTCGAGCAGTTCCTGCTGGAGGGCCAGCGCACCCGGCTCAGCCAGGCCGCGCTCGAGACCCTCGCCGTCATCGCCTACCGCCAGCCCGTCACCCGGCAGCGGGTGTCGGCCATCCGCGGCGTCAACGTCGACGGCGTCGTGCGCACCCTGCTGGCCCGCGGGCTGGTGGTCGAGGTGGGCAGCGACCCGGAGACCGGCGGCGGGCTGTTCCGCACCAGCGAGCTGTTCCTGGAACGCATGGGCCTGCAGAGCCTCGACGAACTTCCGTCGCTGGCCCCGTTGCTGCCCGAGGTCGAGGGCCTCGACGTCGACCTCGACCTCGACGAACCCGCCGGCCCCGCCCGCCCGCCGGCCGCCGGCGAGTGGTGAGCGACGCCCCGGGCATCCGGCTGCAGAAGGTGCTCGCGGCCGCCGGCCTGGGGTCCCGGCGCGCCTGCGAGGAACTGATCGCCGCCGGGCGGGTGCGGGTGGACGGCGCGGTGGCCGAGCTCGGCGCCCGGGTCGACCCGGCGGTCGCGGTGGTCACGATCGACGGCGACCGGGTCGTGGTCCGCGCCGACCTGGTGCACCTGGCCCTGAACAAGCCGCGGGGCGTGCTGAGCACGATGAGCGACGACCGCGGCCGGCGCACGCTCACCGACCTGCTCGCCGAGCAGCGTCCCGAGCTCGTCGAGCGGCTGTTCCACGTCGGCCGCCTCGACTACGACAGCGAGGGCCTGCTGCTGCTGACCAACGACGGCGAGCTGGCGCACCGGCTCACCCACCCGTCGTTCGGGGTGTCGAAGACCTACCTGGCCACCGTGCCCGGCCCGGTGCCGCGCGACCTGGGCCGGCGCCTGCGCGCCGGGGTGATGCTCGACGACGGCCCGGTGGCCGTCGACGCCTTCAAGCTGGTGCAGGCCGAGGGCCGCCAGGCCATCGTCGAGGTCGTGCTGCACGAGGGCCGCAAGCACATCGTGCGCCGGTTGCTGGCCGAGGTCGGCCACCCGGTGTCGCGGCTGGTGCGTACCCGCATGGGGCCGGTGCACCTGGGCAACCAGCGCGCGGGGACGCTGCGCGAGCTCACCCGCGGCGAGCTGGCCGACCTGCATCGGCTGGCCGGGTCGGCCCCCACTTAGGCTTGGCGGCATGGCAGTGCGCGCGGTCCGCGGGGCGATCCAGGTCGAACACGATGATCGGGAGGAGATCCTGTCCGGCACCGCCGAGCTCGTCGCGGCCGTGCTCGAGCGCAACGCGATCGACCCGGACGCGCTGATCAGCGTCGTGTTCACGGCCACCCCCGACCTCACGGCGGACTTCCCGGCCTACGCGGCCCGGCAGATGGGCCTGACCGACGTGCCGCTGCTGTGCACGACCGAGATCGCAGTGCCTGGCGCGATGCCGCGGGTGCTGCGGCTCATGGCGCACTACGAGACCGACACGCCGCGCGCCGACGTCCGGCACGTCTATCTGCGCGGGGCCGCGGCCCTGCGTACCGATCTGCCGCAGTAGGCCGGCGAGTCCGCCGCGGCGAAACGTGCCCCGCCGGGCGACTAGATTCGTTGTGTGAGTTCCGCACCGTTCACCGGAGTCGTCGCCCTTGACGGGCCGTCGGGCACCGGCAAGTCCACCGTGGCCCGCCGGCTGGCCGACCGGCTGGGCGCGCGCTACCTGGACACCGGGGCCATGTACCGCGCCGCCACCGTGGCCGTGCTGCGCGGCGGCGTCGAACTGTCGGACCAGGTCGCGATCACCGACACCGTGGAGACGAGCCGCATCGAGATCTCCACCGACCCGCAGCGGGTGTCCGTGACGCTCGACGGCGAGCCGGTCGACGAGGCCATCCGCGCGGCGGACACCACCGCGGCCGTGAGCGCGGTGTCGGCCGTGCCCGCCGTACGGGCCCTGCTCGTGGCTGCCCAGCGCGAGCTGATCGAGAACAACGAAGGGGTCGTCGGCATCGTCGTGGAAGGTCGCGACATCGGCACCGTCGTCTGGCCCACCGCCCGGCCGAAGGTGTACCTGACCGCGAGCCCACTGGCTCGGGCCCAGCGCCGTGCCGGGGAGACCGGGGGAGACGTGCAGGCCGTCGCGGCCGACATCGCCCGGCGCGACGAGCTGGACAGCACCCGCGCGGCCAGCCCCCTCAGCCAGGCCGCCGACGCGGTCGAGCTGGACACCACCGACCTCGAGATCGAGCAGGTCGTCGACCGGCTCGCCGAACTCGCGGCGGGTTGAGCGGCACGCTCGCGATGTACGCGCCCACCCTCTCCGAGCGCGTCCACGGCAGTGCGGCGCTGCGTCGCCGGCAGGCCGTCGGACGCGGGCTCGCGCACGTCCTCGGCCGCCTCGAGTTGCACGGCACGCGCCGCGTGCCGCGGACCGGGCCGGTGCTGCTGGCCGTCAACCACCGCGACTTCCTGGACGGCCCGCTGCTGTTCGGCCTCGTGCCCCGGCCGGTGAGCTTCCTGGTCAAGGCCGACGCGTTCACGCCGGCGATGACGCCCCTGCTGCGCGGATCCGGGCAGATCCCGGTGCAGCGCCCGCGGCCCGACCCGGCGGCCGTGCGGGTCGCGCTGCGCATCCTGCGCGCCGGCGGCGTCGTCGGCGTCTTCCCCGAGGGCAGCCGCGGTGACGGTCTCGCGCGCAGCGCGAAACCCGGGGTCGGCTACCTCGCGCTGCGCAGCGGCGCCGCCGTCGTGCCGGTCGCGTGTCACGGGACCGACGCCCTGGCCCGCGGCCTGCGCCGCCCGCGGGTGCAGATCACCTTCGGCCGACCGGTCGCCGTCGAGCGGGTGCCCGACGCGCACCGGTTGTCCCGCCGGGCGGTCGCCGCGCAGGCCGAGCGGCTGCGCGCCGCCCTCGCCGACCTCGTCACCGCCACCGGGGAGACCGCATGACCGACGATCGCATCGTGCCCGTCGTGGCCGTCGTCGGGCGCCCCAACGTCGGCAAGTCCACGCTGGTCAACCGCATCCTGGGCCGCCGCGAGGCCGTCGTGCAGGACGTGCCCGGTGTCACCCGCGACCGCGTCGCCTACGACGCGTTGTGGAACGGGCGGCGCTTCACGCTCGTCGACACCGGCGGGTGGGAGCCGGACGCGCGCGGCCTGCAGGCGATGGTCTCGGCGCAGGCCGAGCGGGCCGTGGCCACCGCCGACCTCGTGCTCTTCGTGATCGACGGGCGCACCGGCGCCACGGACACCGATCTCACCGTGGCCCGCACGCTGCGCCGCGGCGGGCGGCCCGTGGTCCTCGCGGTGACGAAGGTCGACGACGAACGGCTGGAGGCCGACGCCGCCGAGCTGTGGTCACTCGGGCTGGGCGAGCCGCACCCGGTGAGCGGCCTGCACGGGCGCGGCAGCGGCGACCTGCTCGACATCATGCTCGACCGGCTGCCCGACGCGCCGCCGGACGTCGACACCGAGGGTGGACCGCGGCGGGTGGCACTGGTGGGCCGGCCGAACGTGGGCAAGTCCAGCCTGCTCAACCGGCTCACCGGCGAGGACCGCTCGGTCGTCGACGCCGTCGCCGGCACCACCATCGACCCGGTCGACAGTCTCGTCGAACTCGGCGGGCAGACCTGGCAGTTCGTCGACACCGCCGGGCTGCGCCGGCGGGTGCACCAGGCCAGCGGCATGGAGTACTACGCGAGCTTGCGCACCGCCGCGGCGATCGAGGCCGCGGAGGTGGCGATCGTGCTCCTCGACGCGGGGGAGCGGCTCAGCGAGCAGGACCAGCGGGTGATCGCCGAGGTGGTCGACGCCGGCCGGGCGCTGGTGCTCGCCTTCAACAAGTGGGACCTCGTCGACGAGGACCGGCGCGAGGACCTCGGCCGGGAGGTCTCCCGCGACCTCGCCCGCGTGGCCTGGGCGCCGCGGGTCAACGTCTCCGCGCGCACCGGCCGTGCCGTGGACCGGCTCGCCGGTGCCCTGCGCACGTCGCTGACCTCGTGGGACACCCGCATCCCCACCGGCCCGCTGAACGCGTGGCTGTCCGACGTCCTGGCCCAGACCCCGCCGCCGGCTCGTGGCGGCAAGGCGCCGCGGGTGCTGTTCGCCACCCAGGCCGACACCCGCCCCCCGCGCTTCGTGCTGTTCACCACCGCGTTCCTCGAGGCGGGCTACCGGCGCTTCCTGGAACGCCGCCTGCGGGAGGACTTCGAGTTCTCCGGCACGCCGATCGAGATCTCGGTCAAGGTGCGGGAGAAGCGCAAGCGCTAGCCGCGATCAGCTGCCCGTGCTCGACGACGAGGAACGCGACGTAGCCGCCGAGTTGGAGCTGGCCGAAACCCGCGACCTCGCGGTAGGGGATCAGGTACGCGGTGAGATCGGCATCGAGCACGAAGAAGGAATCGATCTCCTCGGGCGCGTGGACCGCGCGCCCGCGCCGTCGGGTGTTGGACACCTGGACGACCGCCGAGGGGCCGGTGCCGGTGGTCGTCTTGACCTGGATGCGGTGCAACCTGCCCTGCACGTCGGCGATCAGGTCATAACGGCACGGCTCGAGCGGCCAGGCGATTGTGGCGCCGCGCAGGGCGAACCAGGTGGCTGCGAACAGGGAGCCTGATTCGCGCAGATTCCCAGGCGACGTCGTCCGCGATGATGCAACCCGACGACGCCGGACGGGGCGGGTGCTCGAGATGTGCGGCGTTCACTCCGAGCCGGTGGGCGTGTGCGCGCAGCGAGCTGTTGCCCCGGATGCCGACACTTTCCGGCCTGTCGGGGCGACAGGATTTGAACCTGCGGCCTTCCGGCCCCCAGCCGGATGCTCTACCAAACTGAGCCACGCCCCGCCGCGGGTCACGACCCGCGGCCATGACACTACCGCGAGGGGTGCGACGGGTTACGGTGGCAGGCGTTCGGAAGGCGGAGAAGGGCAGACACGTGGAGCAGGCGGGCGGCTCGACCGACCGGCTCTGGACGATCCCCAACGCACTCAGCGTGCTGCGGCTGCTGGGCGTGCCGCTGTTCCTGTGGCTGCTGCTCGGCCCGCACGCCGACGGGTGGGCGCTGGTCGTGCTCGCGGTGTCCGGGTTCACCGACTGGCTGGACGGCGTGCTGGCGCGCAAGCTGAATCAGATGAGCGCGTTCGGTGCGCTGCTCGACCCGGCCGCCGACCGGCTCTACATCGTGGCCACGCTGGTCGGGCTGGTGCTGCGCCACGTCATCCCGCTGTGGCTGGCGATCGTGATCGTCGGGCGCGACCTGGTGCTCGCGTGCGTGCTGCCCCTGCTGCGCCGCGCCGGGTACGGGCCGCCCGCGGTGCACTACCTCGGCAAGGCCGCCACCTTCTGCCTGCTCTACGCGTTCCCGCTGCTGCTGCTGGGCACCTATCACGGCACCGCGCCGGACATCGCCCGTCCGATGGCCTGGGCGTTCACCGGGTGGGGCACCGCGCTGTACCTGTGGGCGGGCGCGGTGTACTTCGTGCAGTGCATCGGGCTGCTGCGCCGCCCGGTGCGCGACGGCGCACCCACTACCGCATGACCGAGCGCGACGACCGGTCGACCCCGCAGCGTTTCGCCGCGCCGCCGCTGCTGACCGAGCTGGTCACCAACACCCTCGACGGCGGGTACCGGGCCGCGGCGCAACGGCGCGGCCCCGACCACGCGGCGCGCTGGTACGACCGGCCGCTGGTGGCCCTGGGCTGCCTGCTCGCCGGCTTCGTCGTCGCGTTCGGCTACGTGCACACGCACCGCGGCGCACCGCAGGCGGCGAAGGTGCACAGCGACCTGGTCAGCCGCGTCCGCGACGCCGAGCACGGCGCGGACGACCTCGCCGGTCGGGTCGTCAAGCTGGAACGACAGGTGGCGGCCGAGCGCAACGCCGCGCTGCCGCCCGGCGGGTCGCTGGCCGGACAGCTGCGCCGCGACCAGGTGCAGGCCGGGCAGGTGGCCGTGGAGGGACCCGGCATGACCGTGACGTTGCGCGACCCGCCCGCCGCCAGCCCGAGCGGCGTCGCCGGGCGTGGGGGCTCGGTGCCGATCACCGCGACGCATATCCTCACCGACCGTGATGTGCGCAGCGTGGTCAACGAGCTCTGGCACGACGGAGCCGAGGCGATCGCCGTGAACGGCGTGCGGCTGACCCCCACCAGCGCGATCCGCTTCGCCGGCGAGGCGGTGCTCGTGGACTTTCAGCCGATCACCTCGCCGTACCGCATCAGCGCCGTCGGCGACACCGACGGGCTGTCCACCGGGTTCGCGCAGAGCTCGGTGGCCAGCCGGTACCAGACACGCAAGAGTGCCCTGGGCATCGGCTTCTCCTTCACCGAGAGCGACCACCTGTCGCTGCCGGCCGGGGCGCCGGCCTCGGTGCGCCACGCCACGCCCAGCCCTAACCCGACGCGGACCACCCGGTGATCGCCGCCCTCGCCCTGGTGGCCGGGATCGTGGTCGGCCTGGTGCTGCGGCCCACGGTGCCCGACTGGCTCGAGCCCTACCTGCCCATTGCCGTGGTCGCTGCGCTCGACGCCGTGTTCGGCGGCCTGCGCGCCCGCCTGGACGGGATCTTCGACGCGAAGGTCTTCGTCGTGTCGTTCGTGTCCAACGTCCTCGTCGCCGCACTGATCGTGTTCCTCGGTGACAAGCTCGGCGTCGGCGGCCAGCTGTCCACCGCCGTGGTCGTCGTGCTCGGCATCCGCATCTTCGGCAACGCCGCCGCCATCCGCAGGCACGTGTTCCGGGCATGAGCGAGTCCGAGAACCAGCCGGGGGACCAGGGCGCGGCGCCGCCGCGTCGGCGCCGACTCGGCGGCCGGCACGCCTCGGCGGCGGTCATCGGCGTGCTGACCCTGCTGCTCGGCTTCGCGATCGTCGTCCAGGTGCGGGCCAACTCCTCGTCGGACTCGCTGTCCGGCCTGCGCGAGGACGACCTCGTCGGCATCCTCGACGACCAGAACGCGCGCGCCGACCGGCTGCGCCAACAGCTGGGCCAACTGCAGGACAACCTGCGTCAGCTCGAGAACAGCGGCTCCCGCTCGGCCGCCGCCCGCAAGCAGGCCGCCGAGCAGGCCCGCACGCTCGGCATCCTGCTCGGCACGCTGCCGGCCACCGGCCCGGGCGTGCAGGTGAGCGTCACCGACCCGCGCCGCCAACTCGACGGCGAGGACCTGCTCGACGTCATCGAGGAACTGCGCGGCGCGGGGGCCGAGGCGATCCAGATCGGCTCGGTGCGGGTGGGCACGAGCACCTCCTTCGGCGGCGGCAAGGGCGAGGTCACCGCGGACGGCCGGTCGCTGCCCACCCCGTACGAGGTGGTCGCGATCGGTGATCCCAAGACGCTGGACACCGCCCTCAACATCCCGGGCGGCGTCGCCGGCGTGGTGCGTTCGGCGGGCGGCGAGCTCACCGTCAGCGAACGCAGCCAGGTGAGCGTCACGGCCACCAGGACCCTGCCGCGCACCAAGTACGTCAAGCCGTCGCACTGAGCCGCCGAGACGGGCCCGGCCCACGAAGCGCCGCCGATGAGCTGTGGGTAGGGTCGGGTCCGGCCGCGGCGCCGGGGTCGATCGGCCCGGCTGCGGACACCGGAAACTGCCGTCCGTAGGAGAGAGGCCGCTGCATGTCCGACGTCCCCGACGACCTCAGCTACACCGCCGAGCACGAGTGGGTGCGCCGCGGTGAAGGCAGCACCGTGCGCATCGGCGTCACCGACTACGCGCAGGAGGCGTTGGGCGACGTCGTCTTCGTCTCGCTGCCCGACGTCGGCGGCGCGGTGTTGAAGGGCGCGGCCGTCGGTGAGATCGAGTCGACCAAGAGCGTCTCGGACATCTACGCGCCGCTGACGGGCACCGTCACCGCGCGCAACGACGCACTCGACGGCGAACCCGAGCTGATCAATTCCGATCCGTACGGCGCCGGCTGGCTGATCGAGCTCGAGGTCGCCGACCAGGGCGAGACCGAGGGCCTGCTCGACGCCGCCGCTTACAGCGCGCTCGCCGGGTGAACCACCCGCGCCCGCAACCGTCGACCTCGACCCTCGATTGACCCTCCCGGCGCGCCCAGCCTAGGCTCGGCGAACCGACCGAAACCGCCTCTTTGCGCCGGCAGTCCCCCGCTACCTCGCTTGTGGCCCGGCCGTTGACCGACATGAAGGATGGTGCGTGTGTTCTGCACCGCGTGTGGCACAGAAAATCCGGTGGGTAGTCATTTCTGCGCGAACTGCGGGGCTGCCCTGCCGGCCACGGCGAGCGGACCCGACGTCACGTCGACGATCAACACCAACACCGGGTCGCTGCCCGACACCGACAACGAGTTCTCGGCCGAGGCGCACCAGGGCGCGATCGATGCGTTGACGCCGGGCTCGGCGCTGCTGGTCGTCAAACGCGGACCCAACGCCGGCAGCCGTTTCCTGCTCGACCAGGACGTGACGTCGGCGGGTCGCCACCCGGACAGCGACATCTTCCTGGACGATGTCACCGTGTCCCGCCGGCATGCCGAGTTCCGCCGCGAAGGCAGCGGCTACACCGTCCACGACGTGGGGTCGCTCAACGGCACCTACGTCAACCGTGAGCGCATCGACGCCGCTCCGCTGTCCGGCGGCGACGAGGTGCAGATCGGCAAGTTCCGCCTCGTGTACCTCACGGCCGCTGTCCGCACCGGTGTCGGTGCGGCGACGTGAGCGCCGGCAACGCGGCCGGCGCCGCCCGGGCCAACCCGGCGGCCACCCTCACGATCGGTGACGTGCTCGCGCACCTCAAGCCGGAGTTCCCCGACCTCACCATCAGCAAGATCCGCTTCCTGGAGGACCAGGGGCTGGTGCAGCCCGAGCGCACACCGTCCGGCTACCGCAAGTTCGCCGCCGGTGACGTCACGCGCCTGCGCTACGTGCTGTCCCAGCAGCGTGACCACTACCTGCCGCTGCGCGTCATCAAGGAACAGCTCGAAGCCATCGACCGGGGGCTGGTCCCGCCGGGCACGGCCACCGACAGCCCGCGCACCTCGCACGTCGCGCTGGCCAGCATCGAGAACAACGCGCCGACCGCCGAGCACTTCCGGCCCGCGCCCGCGGCGATGCGGCTGTCGAAGGAGGAGCTGCTGAACGCGGCCGGGCTGCGCACCGAGCAGCTGTCCGAGCTCGAGCAGTTCGGCCTCATCGCCGCGCGCCCCGGCGGACACTACGACGACGACGCGCTGGCCGTGGCGAAGATCGTCGCCGACCTCGCCCGTTTCGGCCTGGAGGGCCGGCACCTGCGGGCGTTCCGCAGCGCCGCCGAGCGCGAGGTGGGGTTGTTCTCCCAGGTCGTCGGGCCGATGAACCGCCAGCGCAGCAGCGAGGCCAAGGCGCGCGCCGAGGAGACGGTTCGCGAGCTCGCGGCGCTGTCGGTGCGCCTGCACGCGGCGCTGGTGCAGATCGGTCTGCGCGAGGCCATCGGCGGCAGCTGAGCGACCCCCGATCGGCCCCCGACGGCCACGAGCCGCACGGCGGATGAGCGTGTAGCGTCGGACGGGTTCCATTGCAGGTCCGCCGGAGGGGGTCCGCCCGTGCATCTCATGCGCGTCGTCGGCGTCCGGGTCGAGTTGCCCGCGAACCAACCCGTCGTCCTGCTGCGCGAGGAGGACGGCGTGCGGTACCTGCCGATCTGGATCGGCGCCGTCGAGGCTTCGGCGATCGCCTTCCAGCAGCAGGGTGTGCAGACCGTCCGCCCGTTGACCCACGACCTGCTGCGCGACGTCATCACCGCGCTGGGCGTGCGGCTCGAGGCCGTGCACATCACCGAACTGCGTGACGACGTCTACTACGCCGAACTGCGCTTCGCCGGGGGTGTGTCGGTGAGCGCCCGCCCGTCGGACGCCATCGCCCTGGCGCTGCGCGCCGAGGTCGAGATCCTCGGCTCCGACGCCGTGCTCGACGCCGCGGGGATCGAGATCCCCGACGAGCAGGAGGACGAGGTCGAGCGCTTCCGCGAGTTCCTGGACAACATCTCGCCCGAGGATTTCGCCTCCGACACGTGACGGACCCGGCCTTCAGTCACCTCAACCTCACGTCGAGGGTTATGGTCGCCCGGCGCGTCGGATTGACCCGGGCCGCGGCTCGCGCCTACCGTCGCACCAGCGAATGACGACCGTGCAATTTCCGGGCGGTCCGGGCGAGAGGGTGGTCCAGCGAGTGGCGACCGACGAGCAACGTCCCGAGCAAGGCGCCCTGTTCGCCGACCCGAACGCCGACGCCGAGGGCGACGTCGTCGGGTACCGCGGGCCCACGGCCTGCTCCGCCGCCGGCATCACCTACCGACAGCTGGACTACTGGGCGCGTACCTCGCTCGTGCTGCCCACGGTGCGCACCGCCTCGGGGTCGGGTTCGCTGCGGCTCTACTCGTTCAAGGACATCCTCGTCCTCAAGGTCGTCAAGCGGCTGCTGGACGCCGGCGTCTCCCTGCAGAACATCCGTATCGCCGTCGACGCGCTGCGTCAGCGCGGGGTGGACGACCTGGCCCAGCTGACCCTGCTCTCCGACGGCACCTCCGTCTACGAGTGCACCTCGTCGGAGGAGGTCGTCGACCTGCTGCGCGGCGGTCAGGGCGTGTTCGGCATCGCCGTCAGCGGCGCGCTGCGCGAGCTGCGCGGCTCCCTGGCGCACCTGCCCGCGGAGCGGGCCGACGGCATCGAGGATGCGCCGACCGCGTCGCTCGCGAGCGACGAGCTGGCCCGGCGCCGACAGCGCCGCTCCGTCGCCGGCTGAGCCGCCCCGCGGCCGGCCGGCCGGCCCGGCATGACGTAGCCCACCCTCGCCCCGCCAGCGGCCTGTCGCGGTCGGCGTGTTGCGCCCTGTGCTGCTACGGTCGAAGTGGCTGATGAACCCACGTGGGAGAGCCGGCGGCAAGGACGACGACGTCCCGCCGGCGCCGAAGGGGCAACCTCCCCGGAACCTCTCAGGCACCAGGACCGCGCGGGCCAGGCCACTCTGGAGGGACGCTCCCGACAGAAGGGGACCGGCACCGGCCGGAACGTGCGGTGCCGCGTCGACCCTCGACCGCGGAGCACTTGATGACCACCGAGTCGCCGACCACGATCACCCTCGCCGAACTCGAGCACGCCGACACCTTCGCCGCCCGGCACATCGGCACCGCCGTGGAGGACCAGCAGCGCCCGATGCTCGAGGCGCTGGGTTACGCCTCGCTCGACGACCTGATCGCCGACGCGGTGCCCGCCTCGATCCGCGAACGCCTTGCCCTGGCCCTGCCCGCGGCGGCCTCGGAGGTCGAGGTGGCCGCCGAGCTGCGCGAGCTCGCCGCCCGCAACCGGCCGCTCACCTCCATGATCGGCCTGGGCTACTACGGCACCGTCACGCCGGCGGTGATCCGGCGCAACGTGCTGGAGAACCCGGCCTGGTACACCGCCTACACGCCGTACCAGCCCGAGATCAGCCAGGGCCGCCTCGAGGCGCTGCTGAACTTCCAGACCGTGGTCGAGGACCTCACCGGCCTGCCGGTCGCAGGCGCGTCGGTGCTCGACGAGGGCACCGCCGCGGCCGAGGCCATGGCGCTGGCCCACCGGGCGAGCCGCAAGGGCTCGACCTTCGTCGTCGACGCCGACGTCTTCCCGCAGACCCTCGACGTCGTGCGTACCCGCGCCGTGCCGCTCGGGCTGAAGGTCATCGAGCACGACCTGTCCGAGCCGCTGCCCGAGGACGACGTGTTCGGCGTGCTCGTCCAGTACCCCGGTGCCTCCGGCGCCATCCGTGACCTCGCGCCGCTGGCCGAGGCCGTGCACGAGCGCGGCGCGCAGCTGGTCGTGGCCGCCGACCTGCTCGCCCTGACCCTCGTGCCGCCGCCCGGTGAGGCCGGCGCCGACATCGCCGTGGGCACCACCCAGCGCTTCGGTGTGCCGATGGGCTTCGGTGGCCCGCACGCCGGCTACCTCGCGGTGCGCTCCGGACTGGAGCGGCAGCTGCCCGGCCGGCTGGTCGGCGTGTCGGTCGACGCCGACGGTGCGCCGGCCTACCGGCTCGCCCTGCAGACCCGCGAGCAGCACATCCGCCGTGAGAAGGCCACCAGCAACATCTGCACCGCGCAGGTGCTGCTGGCCGTCATCGCCTCCATGTACGCCGTCTACCACGGGCCCGACGGCCTGCGCGCCATCGCCCAGCGCGTGCACCGGATGGCCGCGATCCTGGCTGCCGGCCTGCGCGAGGGCGGCATCGACGTCGCCGACCTGCGCTTCTTCGACACGCTGACGGTGACGGTGCCCGGCCGCGCCGACACGGTGCTGGCCGCCGCGCGGGAGCGGGGTGTCAACCTGCACCGCGTCGACGCCGACACGCTCACCATCTCCACCGACGAGACCACCACCCGTGCCCACCTGCACGCCGTCTGGTCCGCGTTCGGCCTCGACGCCGCGGACCCCGACGCCGGCGACGCCGACGTCGTCGAGCGCCTGGCGCCCACGGTGGCGGCGATCACCCCGCAGCGCACCAGTGAGTACCTCACACACCCGGTCTTCCACGCGCACCGCTCCGAGACGGCGATGCTGCGCTACCTGCGCCGCCTGGCCGACCGCGACTTCGCCCTCGACCGCGGCATGATCCCGCTCGGCTCGTGCACCATGAAGCTCAACGGCACCACCGAGATGGAGCCGGTCACCAACCCCGGCTTCGCCGACCTGCACCCGTTCGCGCCCGCCGGGCAGTTCGACGGCTACACGCAGCTGTTCACCGACCTGCAGGCCTGGCTGGCCGAGATCACCGGCTACGACGCGGTGTCCCTGCAGCCCAACGCCGGCTCCCAGGGCGAGTTCGCGGGCCTGCTCGCGATCCACAACTTCCACCGCGCGAACGGCGACGCCGGCCGCGACGTGTGCCTCATCCCGGCCAGCGCCCACGGCACCAACGCCGCGTCGGCGGTGATGGCGGGGCTGCGCGTCGTGGTCGTGAAGACCTCCGGCGAGCAGGGCGAGATCGACATCGACGACCTGAAGGCCAAGATCGCGCAGCACGCCGACTCGCTGGCCGCGATCATGCTCACCTACCCCTCGACACACGGGGTGTTCGAGGATCACATCGGTCAGGTCTGCGCGCTGGCGCATGACGCCGGTGGCCAGGTCTACGTCGACGGAGCGAACCTCAACGCCATGGTCGGGCTGGCCCGGCCGGGCAAGTTCGGCGCTGACGTGTCGCACCTGAACCTGCACAAGACGTTCTGCATCCCGCACGGCGGCGGCGGCCCGGGCGTCGGGCCGATCGGCGTGCGCGCGCACCTGGCCCCGTACCTGCCCAACCACCCGCTGCAGCCCGACGCCGGCCCGGCCAGCGGCAGCGGCCCGGTCGCGGCCGCCCCGTGGGGGTCGGCGTCGATCCTGCCGATCACCTGGGCCTACATCCGGCTGATGGGCCCGGACGGGTTGACCGCCGCCACCGGGGCCGCGATCCTGGCCGCCAACTACGTCGCCGCCCGGCTGCGCGAGCACTTCCCGGTGCTCTACAGCGGCGGCCACGGGCTCGTGGCCCACGAGTGCATCCTCGACCTGCGCGGCATCACCAAGGACACCGGCGTCACCGTCGACGACGTGGCCAAGCGACTGATCGACTACGGCTTCCACGCGCCGACGATGTCCTTCCCGGTCGCCGGCACGCTGATGGTGGAGCCCACCGAGTCCGAGGACCTGCGCGAGCTCGATCGCTTCATCGACGCCATGATCGCCATCAAGGGCGAGATCGACCAGGTGGCGGCGGGGGAGTGGCCGGCCGGTGACAACCCGCTGGCCAACGCCCCGCACACCGCGCAGTGCCTCGCCGGAGAATGGGCGCACCCCTACGACCGCACCGTCGCGGCCTATCCGGCCGGCGTCGACCCGCGGGCGAAGTACTGGCCCCCGGTGCGCCGGATCGACGGCGCGTTCGGTGACCGCAACCTCGTCTGCGCCTGCCCGCCGGTGGCCGAGTACGCGTAGTCGCTCGCGGCCGGTAGCTCAGCGGGCGGTGGTAGACAGGCGGGTGTGATCGAGGTGTCGCCCGCCCGCTTCGAGGAGATGATCGGGGACGCGCTCGACACGCTGCCGGTCGAGTTCACCGAACTCATGCGCAACGTCGTCGTGACCGTGGCCGATGGGCACGACCCGCATCTGCTCGGCCTCTACGAGGGCATCCCGCTGACCGAGCGGACCTACGACTACTCCGCCGTGCTCCCGGACAAGATCACGATCTTCCGCAACGCGATCTGCGCGCGCGCCGGCTCCGAGCAGGACGTGATCGACGAGGTCCGCACCACCGTGGTGCACGAGGTGGGTCACCACTTCGGCATCGACGACGCCCGGCTGCACGAGCTGGGCTGGTGACCGCCCGGGACGCGAGCGCTACTCCGAGGGCTGCTCGATCAGTGTCGAGAGGTAGAGCTGTTCGCCGAGCTTGTCGATGAGCGCGAGCTGCGTCTCGAGGTAGTCGACGTGGGTCTCGTCGTCGGCGAGGATGTCCTCGAACAGCCGCCGGCTGGTGTGGTCGCCCACCTCGCGCATGTGCTCGACACCGCGCCGGAGCCGGTCGATGGCCTCGACCTCCACCTCCATGTCGGCGGCGAACATCTCGCCCACCGTCTGCCGATGCGCACCGGAAACAGCCGCTGGTAGTTGGGCAGGCCGTCGAGGAACAGGATGCGGTCGGTCAGGATCTCGGCGTGGCGCATCTCGTCGATGGACTCGGCGCGGGTGGGGCTCGCCAGCTTCGTCCAGCCCGGGTCCTCCTGCATCCTGGCGTGCAGGAAGTACTGGTTGATCGCGGGCGGCTCCCGTCGAGAGGCCTGTGCGCACCGCCACCCCGGCGGGCCGGGTAGCATCCCTGCGCTGTGACCGGGACGCCGCGCAGCACCTGGCGACCGGTGCTCGCCTACGCAGCGCTGAGCGCGGCCAACCAGATGCTGTGGTTGACCTACGCGCCGATCACGACCGGCGCCGCCCGGCACTTCGGCGTGTCCACCGGGGCGATCGGCTGGTACGCCGAACTGTTCCCGCTGCTGTACGTGGTGCTCGCCGTGCCCGCCGGACGACTGGTCGACCGCGACCTCACCCGCTGGCTGCTCGTCGGCGCGCTGCTCACCGCCACCGGGGCGCTGATCCGGCTGGCCGACGGTTACTGGCCGGTGCTGGCCGGGCAGGTGCTGGTGGCCGTGGCGCAGCCGCTGGTGCTCAATGCGGTGATCCCCATGTCGGCGCGGCACCTGCACGAGCGCCACCGGGCCACCGGCCTGGCCGTGTCCTCGGCCGGCATCTTCGCGGGCATGCTTCTCGCCCTACTGCTCGGTGCGGTGCTGGGCGAACGCCGCATCCCCCTGCTGGCGGCGGTGCAGGCCGCCCTCACCGTCCTGGCCGCGGGCGCCGTGCTGTTGACCTCGCGAGCGGCCCAGGGCGCCGAGGGCCCCCGGCGTCCCGGACACCCCGGCGCAGCGGCACCGGCCGCACCCATCCGGGCCGTCTGGGCCGACCGGCAGGTGCGCGTCCTGCTCGGCCTCGTCTGCCTCGGCTTCGGGGTGTTCATCGCCCTCACCACCTGGCTGCAGGCACTGCTCGACCCGGCCGGTGTGTCCGAGTCGGGCGCCGGCGCCCTGCTGCTGGTGATGGTCGTGGCCGGCGTCGTCGGGTCGGCGGTGCTGCCGTCGTGGATCGGCCGGCGTGGCCGGGAGCTGCCGTTCGTGCTGGTGTCGGTCGTGGCCGGCTGTCTGGGCATGGTGGTGCTCGCCGCGGCCCCGGGAATCGTCAGCGGCGCGGTGGTCCTGGTGGTGGTGGGCGCGCTGTTGCTCACCGACCTGCCGGTCATCCTCGAACTCGTCGAGCGGCGCACGGCCGGAGCGGGCGGCACGGCCAGCGCGTTGGTGTGGCTGGCCGGCAACGCCGCCGGGTTGGTGGTGGCGCTGGCGGTGCAGGTGCTGGTGCACCACCCGGCGGCCGCCTTCGCGCTGCTGGCCACGCTGCTCGCCCTCGGCGCGCCGTTGGTGCGCCGGCTCGCCCGCGCGCGCTCAGCCCTCGACGCGAGCGCGCAGCTCACGCATCGTGATGCGTAGCGACTGCCCCTGCACGAGGGCCCGCACCGGGCCCGGCACGTAGAACCCGGGGTCGAAGGCGATCTGCACGTCGACCTCGGTCGCGGCGTCGGAACGCGGCCGGAAGGTGTACGAGCCGGAGTTGTGGGCGAGGTCGCCGCGCTCGAGGTCCCACGAGAACCCGCGCGGCAGGTCGTAGCGGTAGCGCGACACGTAGCGCACCCGGCGCACCTTCGCGTCGACGCAGAACGACGCGAGCAGCGGCCGGCCCTCGTCGTCGCGCTCGAGGACGCGCGCCTCCTTCATGATCCGCTGCCACTGCGGGTACCGGTCGATGTCGAGCAGGACGTCGACGATGCGGGCGACCGGCGCGGCGACGGTCACGGTCAGCGCGCCGGTGTCGTGACCCATGCGGTCATTGTTTCCGAGGCGGCGTCACGGCAGCGCGCGGGTGGCCGGGAACCAGCGGACGGGCTGTCGCGGGTGGGTGGTCATCGTGATCGTCCGGGCCACCGCGACCAGCTGTGAGCGGGTGGTGTGCCCGGCTGTGGCGGCTCCTTCCGCGGTCCCGCTGACGGAGACGTAACGGCCCTGCCCGAGGTCGAGGTCGAGTTCGCGGTCCTTCGCGTACCAGTAGCCGGCATGTCCGCCCACCGAGACCGGCCGGGCACCGGAGCGCGGATGGTGCGTCACGTCGACCGACGTGGCCTGGATCGACACACCGTCACCACTGCCGCCCGGCCGGTACTGCACGTCGGTGAACCAACCCCGGCCGGCGAGTTCGTAGGGCGGGTTGTCGCCGGCCGCGTGCGTGAGCGAGTCGACCGACACCAGCCGCATCCCGGGCGGGGCGGCGCGCAGCGACAGCGCCGACGGGATCGGCTGCGCCCGGCCGACCCGGAGGCCGGACGCGACGCGAACCAGCTGTGCCTTCGTCGGCCGCGCGTTCTGGAACACCACCTGTAGGTACGTGCCTGGGGTCAGCGGCCACACCAGCGCCCTCGCGTAACGCGTGTCGGGCGCGGTCGGTGTCGGAGCCGGCGCCGCCGTGGCCGGGTCACCGGCCGGCTCGACGAACAGCGGCCGGGTGCCGTCGCTGTAGTAGGCCGGCCGGCCGCCGCTCAACATGACGCGTTCGAGTCCGGGCGTCAGTCGCTGGTGCGCCGCGGCCGGGATCATCGTCACCTGTGCGTGCGCGCTGCGACTGTAGAAGTCGAAGCCGGTCGCGGTCGGCTCGGCGCTGACCTCGAGCAGGTGCATCCCCAGTTTCGGGTCGAGGGCCACCCGGTAGGTGCGTGGCACCGGCCCGGGCCGGCGCACCGGATTGTCGCCGGTGGGCGTGGAGCCGTGCTCGCCGCCGCTCCAGACGGCGACACCCACGGCGGCCGCGACGACGGCAGCGGCCGCCGCCAAGGACGCGGTGATCGCGAGCGCGCGCGACGGGCGCCGCCGGCGCGGCACCAGCTCGACCGGGGCACCGGTTCCGCCGTCCACCTCGTCGGGGCTACTGCCCGGGCCGGCCGCGTGGTCCGTCCGGGGGCCGGCGTAGGCGTCGGCCCGCTCCTCGAGCAGGGTGAAAGCACCCTGCAGGTCGGCTGCGGTCCTCATCGCGTGGCCTCCTTCTCGACCGGGGCGGGCCGCCGGCCGTCGTCGTCCAGGTGGATGCGCAGCGTCGTCAGCGCCCGCGAGATGTTGCTGCGCACCGCGTTCTCGCCACTGCCCAGCAGGGCGGCGATCTCGGCGAACGGAAGTCCCTCGTAGTAGCGCAGCACGACGGCCGCGCGCTGTTTCGCCGGCAGCCGCGCCAGTTCACCGACGAGTTGCTGGTGGACGGCGTGGGCGTCGGCCGGGTCGGCGGTGGGCTCGACCAGGTCGCCGACGTCGTCGCGGACGGCGGTCCGGGCGGCGCGCCGGCGCCAGCTGAGGTACTCGTTGACGACCATGCGCCGCACGTAGGCATGGACGTTGTCGGCGGCGGCGACCTGCGGCCACCGCTCGAAGGCCCGGCCCAGGGTGTCGGCCACGACGTCGTCGGCCAGGACCGGATCGCCGCTGAGCACCACCGCGAAGCGGAACAGGGCCTGGCGCCGCTGCGCGACGTACTCCTCGAACTTCACTGTGTGTCCTCCGCGGCCTACGACTCGATGCGCTTCCTTGATGCGCGCGGGGCCGCGAATGTTGCAGCGCTGGCTGGTCCGGGCACCGTACCGGGCCGGCGAGCGGGCCCGGAGCGGGGCGACGGGGCAGGATGGGGGCGTGTTCGGATCACCCGACGAGGTCATGCAGGCGCTGGCCGGCGTCGACTACCTGGCCGACACGGCCACCGCGACCTCGGTGTACCTGGCCGCCGCCCTGCACAAGCCGCTGCTCGTCGAGGGCCCGGCCGGCGTGGGCAAGACCCAGCTGGCCAAGGCCGTGGCCGCGTGCACCGGCGCGCAGCTGATCCGGCTGCAGTGCTACGAGGGCCTCGACGAGTCGCGGGCGCTGTACGAGTGGAACTACCGCAAGCAGTTGCTGCGCATCCAGTCGGCGTCCGGCGACCGGTCCTGGGACCAGACGCACGACGACATCTTCACCGACGAGTTCCTGCTCACCCGCCCCCTGCTGACCGCGATCCGCGGCACCGAGCCCACCGTGCTGCTCGTCGACGAGGCCGACAAGACCGACGTCGAGGTGGAGGCGCTGTTGCTCGAGGTGCTCGCCGAGTACCAGGTGACGATCCCGGAGCTGGGGACCGTGACCGCCACCCGCACGCCGTTCGTGGTCGTCACGTCGAACGCGACCCGCGAGCTGTCCGAGGCCCTCAAACGCCGCTGCCTGTACCTGCACCTGGACTACCCGAGCCCCGAGCGTGAGCGGGACATCGTGCTCGCGCAGGTGCCCGGCATCGTGGCCGACCTCGCCGAGCAGGTGGTGCGCACGGTAGCCACGCTGCGCACGCTGGAGCTGAAGAAAGCGCCCTCGGTGGCCGAGACCATCGACTGGGCCCGCACCCTCGTCGCCCTCGGCGTCGACGACGTCGCGAACTTCGACACCGAGGCCATGGCCCGCACGCTCGGCGTCGTGCTCAAGCATCACTCCGACCACGGCCGGGCGGCCAAGGAACTCGGCCTCTAACGGTGGGCCTGCTCGATCGCCAGATCGGCTTCGTCGACGCGCTGCGCGAGGCCGGGCTGACGGTGTCGGTGGCCGAAGGCCTGGACGCGGTGCGCACGCTGAGCGCCCTCGACCTGGCCGACCGCGGCCAGTTGCGCGAGGGGCTGGCGTCCGCGCTGGTCAAGCGGCAGGTGCACCGACCCGCCTTCGACGCGGTCTTCGACGTGTTCTACCCGGCGGTGACCGGGGCGTCGGCCGCGCCGCCGAGCATGACGGAGGTCCCCACCCGCGACCCCGCGGCGGCACCGCGCGGCCCGCTGGAGGACCCGCTGCGCGACCGCATCCGCGCCGACCTCACCGCCTACCTGCGCGACGGCGACCCGGCCCGGCTCGACGCGCTCGCCCGGGACGCGGTGGCCGCGTTCGGGGCCGTGCCGGGCCGGGTCAGCGGCCAGCCGTCGTGGTCGCGTTTGGCGGCGCTGCAGGCCGTCTCGGCGCAGACGCTGATGGCCGGGTTGCTCGAGCACTTCCTCGCCGGCACCGACCGCCGCGAGCTGGCCGAGCGGCGCGCCCGCACCCTGATCGGCGAGCGGGTGGCCCGTTTCGAGGCGCGGGTGGAGGCCGACGTGCGGCGGCGCCTCGCCGAACAGTCCGACGCCGGGACGGTCGCCCGGCGCACTGTACGGCCCACGCTGGAGCGGGTGAACTTCCTCGGCGCCACTCGCGCCGAGCTGGCCGCGCTGCGCCGCGAGGTGGCGCCGCTGGCCCGCCGGCTCGCGACCCGGCTGGCGCAGGACCAGCGCCGCGCCGCGCGCGGGCACCTGGACTTCCGGCGCACCATCCGCGCGTCACTGTCCTCGGGCGGCGTGCCGCTGCAGACGCTCCACCGGCCGAAGCGCCCGCTCAAGACCGATCTCGTGGTGCTGTGCGACCTCAGCGACTCGGTCACCTCGTTCGCGCACTTCACCCTGCTGCTGGTCTACGCCTTGCGCGAGCAGTTCTCGCGCGTCCGCGCGTTCGGCTTCGTCGACGAGCTGGACGAGATCACCCGCTTCTTCCCGCCCGGCGTCGACGTGCTCGACGCGGTGACCCGGCTGACGCAGGAGGCCGACGTGACCGCCCTGCTCGGGCGCACCGACTACGGCCGGGCCTTCGAGTTGTTCGCCGAGCGCTTCGGCGACACCGTCGGCACCCGCACCTCGGTGCTGATCCTCGGTGACGCGCGCTCCAACTACGGCGACCTCGCCCTGCCGGCGCTCACCGAGCTGGCCGGTCGGGCCAAGCACGCGCACTGGCTCAACCCCGAGCGGCGTGGCCTCTGGGACACCGGCGATTCGCGGGCGGCCGAGTTCGGCGCGATCGTGGCGATGACCGAGTGCCGCAACCTGGCCCAGCTGGGCGAGTTCGTGCGCGAGCTCGCCCGGTGACCCTCAGGGCAGCAGCACGATCTTGCCCACGGTGTGCCCCGCGGCGATCTCCCGGTGCGCCTCGGCCGCCTCGGCCAGCGGGTAGCTGCGGCTGACCAGCACCCGCAGGGTGCCGGCGGCGGCGGCGTCGAGCAACGGGGCGCGGGCGGCCTCGCGCAGCTCGGTGCCCGGGTCCGCGCCCGGCCCGCCGCCGAGCAGCATGATGCCGGCCGCGTCGGCGCGTCCGAAGGCCGCGATGGTGGCGATGCGGCCGCGGTCGGCCACGAGGTCGAGCGAGGCGTCGACCGCCTCGTCGGTGCCGACCAGATCGAGGGCGACGTCGACGCCGCCGGCCGCGACCTCCCGTACCCGCTCGACCAGCCCGGGCCCGTAGGCCACCGGCGTGGCCCCGAGCTCGCGCAGCAGGTCGTGCCGGGCCGGGCTGGCGGTGGCGATCACCCGGGCGCCGCGGCCGACGGCGAGCTGGACGGCGGCCAGGCCGACCCCGCCGGACGCGCCGTGGATGAGCACTGTGTCGCCCTGGCCGACCGCGGTGGCCTCGAGCGTGTGCACCGCGGTGACGCCGGTGAGCAGAGTGCCGGCCGCGGCCGCCCACGACAGGCTCGTCGGCTTGGGCAGCACCGCGTCGCCGCCGGCCAGCAGGTCGGTGGTGTAGGCGCCGGAGGCGCGGTAGACGACGACCTCGTCGCCCACGGCGAGCGGGCCCGCGGCGCCGAGCGTGCCGTCACCGACGGCACTGATCACCCCGGCGGCCTCGGCACCGAGCCGCTTGGGCAGTTCGGCGGGGTCGGTGCCGAACATCCCGCTGTAGGCCTTGACGTCGATCGGGTTCACTCCGGCCGCCCGCACGGCGACGCGCACCTGGCCGGGCCCGGGTTCGGGCAGCGGCTCCGCACGTACGGACAGGGCCTCGGGTCCGCCGTAGGCCGCAGCGACGACGACGGTGCTCATGACACTCCCTCGGGGTCGCTCATGAGGCCAGCACCTGCCGGTCGACCTCGACCAGCCGGGCGTCAGGATCTCGCGAGGCGCTCCTGCGCAGTGTCGTCTCCGCGCGCCGGCCGTCGGCGACGAACTCCGCGATCTCGTTGCCGAAGAACGGTCCGGACAGTCGGTCCCAGTCGATCTCGGTTCGCGGCACGCGACCGACCGTACGCGCCAGCGTGCGCACGACCGAGGCCATGGCCCGGCTCCAGAAGACCCGGAAGAACAGCTTCATCAGCAACGGGACGTAGTTGTTCAGGGGCGAACAGGTCAACTGGTACACCGCCGACGACACCGGCTGCGGGAACCGGGCCCGGGCCACGTAGGCGTGGTGCACGTCGCCGGAGAGGACGCAGATCGTGGCCGGGGCGTCCGGGCGCCGGCCCACACTCGCGATCAGCTCACCGAGCTCCTCGAACGAATCGCGGAACGCCGCCCAGTGCTCGAGGTCGCCGGCCCGGCGCAGCCATTCGCCGAAGCGGGCGATGCGTTGCCCCCGCGCGCCCGACGCGAGCGCCTCGTCCCACGCCTCGACGTCGTGCAGGGACCGGGCCAGCAGCCACGGCAACGACGTGCCGATCAGCAGGTGGTCGTAGTCGCCGTCGGTCTGGGCGGTGATCCACGCGAACTCGTCGTGGCTCACCATCGAGCGGGCCCCGCCGGCCAGGATCCGCCCGCACCGCGAGTCGATCATCAGCAGCCGGGTGCGGCCGAAGTCGCGCCGGTAGGACCACCGTGTCCCCTTGACGCCGTCGGCCTCGGCGTCGGCGCGGGCGGCGAACCCGCGCAGCAGTTCCGTGCCCTCACCGCTCTCGCGGATGCGCGCGTACAGCTCGTTGCCGGCCAGGTCGTCGGGAGTCAGGTTGCCCAGGTGCTGATACACCCAGTACGACGCGAGGCCGCCGACGATGCGTTCCTGCCACCAGCCGGTCGCCTGCATGTCGCGCCGCCACGCGTCGGAGGTGTTCCAGTCGTCGCGCACGTCGTGGTCGTCGAAGATCATCGACGACGCGACGGTGGACAGCAGCCAACGCACGTCCGGGTCGGTCCACGACTCGAGGTAGAGCCAGGTGTACTCCTCGAAGTCGGCCACCTGGTCCTTCGCGCCGCTGTCGATGTCGCGGCGGGCCATGATCCTGCGGCGGGTCGCGTCGGAGGTCTCGTCCGCGTAGACCTGGTCGCCGAGCATGATGACCGCGTCCGGCCACTCACCGCCGGGGTCGGCGGCGAGCCGGCGCGCGTACGCGGCCAGTGAATCGGCGTCGAAGTGCCGGTCGGTCAAGGTCGTCGCGGCCCGCCCGTACCGGCACGACCCGAAGGCGAGGGTGACGTTGTTGCCCCCGTCGAGGGTGCGGATCCGGCTCGGCGGCCGGCTCTCCCGCGGCGACGGCCAGGCCGGTTCGCCGTTCAGGTCCACCTCGTAAGGGGTGCTGGTGCCCGGGGTCAGACCGTCGACCAGCACCAGCGCGTAGTGATGGCCCTCGACCGTCCAGGTGCGCTCGCGGTGGATGTCCGGGCCGCAGCGCACCTCCACGGTGCACGACTCGTCGGTCTCGACCCAGACGGTGGCCTGGGTGGTGCCGACGTAGCGCAGCAGCGGTCCGATCAACAGGCGAGTCATGGACGCGTCCTACCCGCCTCGGGTGGGGCAGCGCAACCGAACGCCGGCCCGGACGTCTGAACCGGGTGTGGACCTGCGCGAGGCTGTACCGGTGACCCGGGTGAGCTCGCCCTACCGCGCGCTCGACGCGCAGACGGCGCTGACCCGGCTGCACGCCGAGCACTACGCAGGGCTCGTCCGGCTGGCCACCGGGCTCGTCGACACGACCGCGAGCGCCGAGGAGGTCGTGCAGCAGGCCTACGTCGACGTGCTGCGCCGCTGGGAGCGGGTGCGCGAGGCCGACGACGTCGTCAGCTACCTGCACCGGGCCGTCGTCAACGGCGCCCGCGACCGGCTGCGCCGCCGCCGCACCCGCCGCCTGGCCGTGCTGCCGCACGCCGTGCCCGAGCCCGGCCCGGAGGACGGCGTGCTGCGCCGCGAGGAGCACCGCGCGGTGCTGGCCGAGCTCGCCCGGCTGCCGCCCAGGCAGCGCGAGGTGCTGGTGCTGCGGCACCTGGGCGGGCTGTCGGAGGCCGAGGCGGCCGCTGCGCTCGGCGTCACGGTGTCGGCGGCGAAATCGGCCGCGCACCGCGGCATCGCCGCGCTGCGCGAGCGCCTCGGCGTCACCCTCGACGGGAAGGAGCGGGCGTGAACCTGGAATCCGTGCTCGAGGACGCGCTGCGCGAACGGGCCGCGCAGGTCCGTCCGGACCCGCAGGCGCGCGAGCTGATCGCCCGTCGACTGGGCCGGCCTCCCGCGCAGGGCGGGCCGCGCCGCGCACCGCTGGCGGCCGCGGCCGCGGTGGCGGCCACCGTCGTCGCCGTGGCCGTCGGTGCCGCCGTCGTCGCAGGGCACGACAGCGGGCGCCCGCGACCCGGCGGCCGCCCGTCGAGCACGCTGCCGGGCTACCCGCTGCCGCCGGACACGTTCTTCACAGCCGTCGCCGGCTCCCAGCAGCCGGGCGCGGCGACCCGCGACGTCATCGTCCGTGGATCGGACCGGACGGTCACCGCCACGCTGCCGCCGGCGCCCAGCGGCTCCTTGACCGAGCCGCAGCTGTCCCCGGACGGCACCCGCGCCTACGCGCTGTGGGGCCGCGACGACAGCCGGCTGGGCTACCTCGACCTGCTGACCGGGACATACCACCAGCTCGTGCGGCGCACCGGCGAGCTCTCCTCGCCGACGATCAGCGCCGACGGACGCCACCTGGCCTACCAGTGGACGCCACGCCTGGACGGCAACGGTGCGTCCCGGCTGGTGCTGCGCGACCTGCGCCGCGGCACCGAACGGGTGTTGACCGGCCTGCCCGCCGGTGCGCAGGAGGTGTCGATGGCGCTGTCGCCCGACGGGTCCCGGCTGGCCCTGGTGCCCACCGACCGCAGCCCGCGCCCGCTGTGGCTGGTAGGCACCGCGGGCGCGGCGCTGCGCGACCCGGTGTCGGTGCGCGGCGTGGCCTGCCGCTACGGCGGCTGGGCCGACGAGCCGCGCTGGACGTCGGCCGGGCTCTACGCCGTCCGGCACTGCCACAGCCCGAAGGGCACGGTGATCACTGCCGACGTGCTGCAGGTGGACCCGCAGCGGCACCGCGCGAGGCTTGCCCACCGCTTCGGGCCGGGGCAGACGTTCTTCGTGCAGGTGGTGCCCCGTCGCGCCGGGCCGCTGTTCGTCACCTGGGACGCCTCGATCGTCGGCCGAGACGGCGTCTACGTGCGCGACCCGCGGCGCGGCTGGGTCGGGCAGCGGGTCCACGGCGTGTCCGGGTTGGACGTGTCCGGCTCGCAGTGAGCCGTCAGGGCAGCTGCGGGAGCCCGTCGGGACCCAGCGGCCAGCCCGGGTTGTGCGCGACCTCCCACAGGTGGGCGTCCGGGTCGGCGAAGTAGCCGTGGTAGCCACCCCACTCGGTGGCCCTAGCCGGCTTGGCGATCCGGGCGCCGGCGGCCTCGGCGTCGGCCAGCGCGGTGTCGACCTCCTCGCGCGAGCCGACGTTGATCGCCAACGTGACCCCCCGGAAGCCCTCCGGGGACGCGGCGGGGCCGGCCTGGGCGTCGGCGCGCAGGTCCTCGGCCCCGAACAGCCCCAGCAGGCCGCCGGCCGTGGCGAAGAAGCTGACCACGCCCGGCTGCGAGGCCGAGGACAGGTCGAAGCCGAGGGCGCGGTAGAACTCGGTGGAGGCGGCGACGTCGCGCACGCCGAGGGTGACGAGGCTGATGACGGCGGGAACGGGCATGTCCGGAACGTAACCGTGGCGTCCGACAACGGACAGCCCGCCGCGTTAGGGTGAGTTGCCACGTAAGAGAGGGGGCGCCATGCCCACCCACGACAGCGGCCAGAGCCGACCGCAGCGCCACGACGAGGAACAGGTCGAGGAGCAGGTCGAGAACAGCAGCGACGTCGCCGAGCGGCACGAGAAGCTGACCGAGGACGTCGACGCGATCCTCGACGAGATCGACGACGTGCTCGAGACGAACGCCGAGGACTTCGTGCGCGCGTTCGTGCAGAAAGGGGGCCAGTGATCCGATCTTGATGCCGTGGACGGGTCATCGCTCGTCCTGCGCATCACGATCGGAGCGGGGACGGCCCACGGACCGACGCGCGCAGCGCCTGGGTAGGGTCGCAGGACAGCCTGCGATCAAGGAGCGACGTTGACCATCGAGCCACCCGGCCACCACGGCCTGCTGCGCTACGCCACGTCCCCCGGTTCGTCGTCGTTCACCGAATTCCTGGCCGCCGCGTCGCCGGGGTTGCTGCCCAAGGCGCCGACGAGCAACGTCAACATCGTGCACGCGACCACCATCGTCGCGGCCGAGTTCGCCGAGGGCGTGCTGATGGCCGGCGACCGCCGCGCCACGATGGGGAACCTGATCTCCCAGCGCGACATCGAGAAGGTGTACGCCGCCGACGACCACTCGCTGATCGCCTTCGCCGGTGTCGCCGGGCTCGGCCTGGAGATGGTGCGGCTCTACCAGGTGGAGCTGGAGCACTTCGAGAAGATCGAGGGCACCGACCTCACCCTCGACGGCAAGGCCAACCGGCTGGCGACCATGATCCGCGGCAACCTCGGGATGGCGCTGCAGGGCCTGTCCGTGGTGCCGCTCTTCGCCGGTTACGACGACGAAGTCGCCGACCCCGCCGACGCCGCGAAGATCTTCAGTTACGACGTCACCGGTTCCTGTTCCGTCGAGCGGTACTTCCACGCCGTGGGGTCCGGCTCGCTGTTCGCCCGCGGCTCGCTGAAGAAGCTGTGGCGCGAGAACATGACGCGCGAGCAGATCGTGCGGGTGTCGGTCGAGGCGCTCTACGACGCCGCCGACGACGACTCGGCCACCGGCGGCCCGGACGTCACGCGCGGCATCTACCCGGTGGTCATGTACGCCACGGCCGACGGCGTGGCGCGGGTCGGCGACGACGAGCTCGGCACCGTGGTCCGCGAGATCCTCGCCGACCGCGAAGCCCGGCCGGGCGCCTGAGGAGGACGTGGACATGAGCATGCCGTTCTACGCCTCGGCCGAGCAGATCATGCGCGACCGCTCCGAGTTCGCGCGCAAGGGCATCGCCCGCGGCCGCGGTGTGGTCGTCCTCACCTACGCCGACGGCGTGCTGTTCGTGGCCGAGAACGCGAGCTCGGCGCTGCACAAGGTCAGCGAGATCTACGATCGCATCGGGTTCGCGGGCGTCGGCAAGTACAACGAGTACGAGAACCTGCGGGTCGCCGGCATCCGCCTGGCCGACCTGCGTGGCTACTCCTACGACCGCCGCGACGTCACGGCGCGGGCCCTGGCCAACGCCTACGCGCAGACGTTGGGCACCATCTTCACCGAGCAGCAGAAGCCCTACGAGGTGGAGATCTGCGTGGCCGAGGTCGGTGACAGCGCCGCGGCCGATCAGATCTACCGGCTCACCTACGACGGCACCATCGTCGACGAGCCGGAGTTCCTGGCCATGGGCGGGCAGGCCGACGCGCTGAGCGCCGCGATGCGCTCGGGCTTCCGGCCCGGCCTGGACCTGCGCGCCGCCCTCCTGGTCGCGGTCGAGGCGCTCGGCTCGCTCGGCGCGGCCGACGGCTCGCCCCGCTCGCTCGGCGGCGCCCAGCTCGAGGTGGCGGTGCTCGACCGCACCCGAGGCAAGCGCAAGTTCCGCCGGGTGGTCGGCGACGCCCTCCTGGAACTGCTGCCCGACCCCACGGACGCGCCGGCCGGCGACGACGCGGACGCCGAGGGCTCCGCCGCCGCGGATGCCGACACGGGCGACACGGTCGACCCGGGCGACACCGAGGCGGGCGGCGGCGGGCCCACCGGCGAGTCGGGCGGGGGAACGACCGACTCGTCGTGACGGGCGTCGCGACCTGACTAGGCCGGAACGACCTTCCCGTCCTGGACGGTGACCGACACCTTGTGCAGCGGTGCCGGTGCCGGGCCGTTGATCACCGCGCCGGTGAGCGCGTTGTACTTCGACCCGTGGCACGGGCAGTTCAGCGTCTTCCCGGCCGGCTTCACCGTGCAGCCCATGTGGGTGCAGATGGCGCTGAAGCAGGCCGCCGTCGTCGAGGTGGGGCGGGCGAGGATGCCCGGCTTGCCGCCCGGCAGCTTCACCGCGATGGCCTCGCCGACCGGCACCGAGGACAGGGTGGCCAACGCCGCGCCGCCGCCGGAGTCGCCGCCGGACCTGCTGCTCGCGCCGCCGCCGCCGGGCGACTCGGCCTTCGCGCTGTTGCCGTCCCCGTCGCCGGTCGGCTTCGACGAGCCCGATGAGCCGGACGAGGACGACGAGCACGCGGCCAGCGCGGCGATACCTGCGGTTCCGGCGCCGGCGGCGAGCAGCGCGCGGCGGGTCACGGTGGGATCGATACTCATGTGTAGGGGAACGGATCATCGGTCGCGCCGGTTCACGCACAGCCTGAGCGCCGCCTCAGCATGGTTCACTGTTCAACGACATTGAACCGGGGGGCGGCCGGCCGCGTTGTCGTGGTGTGACCACCGTTCTGCAGCCCGAGTCGAGGGCACCGGGTGGCGGGAGGCGCGTGCGCGACGACGGCGACCTGCTCAAGGCGCTGCACGAGCAACACGGCGGCGCCCTGTGGTCCTACGTCGTGGGGCTGACCAACGGCGACCGCGCGCAGGCGCAGGACGTCGTCCAGGAGACGATGCTGCGGGCCTGGCGCCACCCCGCCGTCCTGGCGCAGGAGGCGGGGTCGGCCCGCGGCTGGCTGTTCACGGTGGCGAAGCGGATCGTGATCGACGAGTGGCGCACGGCCCGCTCGCGGCGCGAGCGCGTCACCGAGCAGCTGCCCGAGCAGCCGGTGCCCGACGCCACCGATCGCGCCGTGCAACGGCAGGTGGTGATCGCGGCCATGCGCACCCTGTCACCGGAGCACCGCGACGTGCTGCACGAGTGCTACTTCCGCGGATCGTCGGTGGCCGAGGCGTCGCGGGCGCTGGGAATCCCGGCCGGCACAGTGAAGTCGCGTTCGCACTACGCGCTGCGGGCGCTGCGGGTGGCGCTGGACGAGATGGGGGGTGCGCGGTGAGCTCCGACCCGTTCGTGCACTCCGACGCCGCCTACGTCCTCGGCGCGCTGAGCCCGGCCGAGACCGCGGAGTTCGAGGCCCACCTGCAGACCTGCCCGGCCTGCCAGGACCGGGTGGCGCAGGCCCGCGACACCGTGGACCTGCTGGGGCCGACCGTCGACCTGCCGCCGGGCACCTTCGGCGTCGGCGACCCCGTCGACGACCTCGGCGACGACCTCGGCCGTGACCCCGTCGGCGACGAGGTGCCGCCGGACACCCTGCTGCCCGGCCTGCTGCGCCGGGCGCGGCGCGAACAGCGGCGCCGGCGCGCGTTCACCGCGTCGGTGGCCGGCCTCGCCGCGGCCTGCCTGGCGGCCCTGGTCGTGGCGCTGTGGCCGTCGACGGCGTCGCCGTCAGGTCCGCGGCCGCAGGCACTGCACGCCGTTACCTCGGTGAGCTTCGTGACGGCCACCGCCGCGCTGCGTCCGCACCCGTGGGGCACGGAGATCGACGTGCGGTGCAAGTACGCGCACCACGGCGGCGACAACGGGCGGCACGCCTACGGCCTGCGCGTCGTCGACCGCGACGGGAAGGTGCACCCCGCCGGCACGTGGACCCAGGTCGACGAGCACACCGTGGTCTTCACCGGCGGCACCCAGGTGCGGCGCGAACGCATCGCCAAGGTGCAGGTCACCCTCGCCGACGGCACCCCCATCCTGCAGCTGAGCCTCTAGCCCGGTCGCGTCGCCCGCAGGCTGTAGAGGATCGGCAGCAGCTCGCCGTCGCGGCGCCAGCGGTAGCGACCGTCGGCGTCGGGGCGCAGGAGGCCGCGGCCCGACTCGAAGTCGACCTCCACGTGCTCGCCCAGTTGCTCGACGACGAGGCCGGCCTGCACCGCCGACGTGACGATCTCGCCGAGCGAATGGCCGAACTCGACGGTGGTGTCGTGCGTGGTGTCGGCGGCGGGCATCGCGTACGAGCCGTGGCCGTCGGTGCTGGTGCGCGGCCCGTCATCGACGTAGGGGAAGTCGAGCACCAGCGGGTCGATGGACGCGGCCATGCCGAACAGCGGGTGCATGTCGACCAGGGCCAGCCGGCCCCGCGGGCGCAGCAGCGTGTACGCGGTGCGCATCCACGCGGTGAGGTCCCCGATCCAGCCGAGCACGCCGAGGCTGGCGAAGCACACGTCGAAGCGACCGTGCAGGTCGGCAGGCACCGCCAGCACGTCGGCCTCGACGAAGTGCGCCCGGTCGGCCAGCCCCGCGGCGGTCGCCGTGCGGGTCGCCTTCGCGACGGCCACGGGGGAGAAGTCGATCCCGGTCACCGTGCGCGCGCCGGCCCGCAACCACGACAGGGTGTCCATCCCGGTGTGGCACTGCAGGTGCACCAGGTCGAGCCCGGTGACGTCGCCGGTGGTCCGGTGGTCGAGCGGGTAGAGCGTGGACGCGCCGGCCAGGAAACCCGCGGTGTCGTAGTAGCGGTCCTGGCCGTGCAGGGCCGCGCGCTCGTCCCACCACTCGCGGTTGACGCTCACTCCGCTCACGGCGGGCAGTGTGTCAGCTGCCGAGCAATTCGTCGACGAACGGGGCGAAGGCGCGTCCGACCGCGTCGGCGGTGCGGCCCGGGTCGTCGCCGGGCGCCAGGGCGTGGCTGATGGCCAGGCGGACCAGCATGTCCGACAGCAGGCGGGCGTCGCCCGCGCCGACCTGCGGCCACACCTCGGGGATGAGCCGTGCGATCGTCCCGGTGGCCACCTGCTGACCCAGGCCGGTGAGCAGCCGGTGCAGCTCACCCGCGTCCGCGTCGGCCACGATGATGCGCACCACCGGCTCGTCGGAGGCCAGCTTGAGGAACTGCGCGAAGGCGATGCGCAACGCCCGCTGGGCGTCGTCGGCGTTGGCCCGCACCTCGACCTCGACCTCGTCGACCAGCGAGCGGATCTCGCGGGTCACATAGGCTTCGACCAGCGCCTGGCGCGAGCCGAACTCGTTGTACAGCGTCTGCCGGCTCACGCCGGCCGCGGTGGCAACGTGCGCCATGGTCGTGGCCGACCAGCCCCGCGAACGGACGAGATCGTCGACGGCGTCGAGGACGGTGTCGCGCAGCAGGGTGCGGGCGGCCTCGGGGTACGGCACCCGGCCCGCCGGAGTGCTCACGCCGACCCCACCGCCACGAAGTCGAGCTTGTCGCGCACGCCGCAGTCGGGGCAGGTCCAGTCGTCAGGCACGTCGGCCCAGGCCGTGCCGGGCGGGAAGCCTTCGCGCGGTTCGCCCTGCGCCTCGTCGTAGACGTAGTCGCAGACCTCGCACCGGTAGCTCGCCACGGCGTCGATCCTCTCAGCCCGTCCGGTCAGGCGGCCGTCTCCCCGGCGGCCGCGCCCGCGGGCGCGCCGTACCGGGCGAGCATCGTGGCGCGTTTGGCGGGCTGGATGTTGGCGCGCGTCACGTCGCCGTCGTAGTGCGCGAGCACCCGCTTGTCCATGACCCGGCGCCACAGCGGCGGGACGTAGGCCAGCAGGATCATCGCCGCATACCCGGCCGGCAGCTGCGGCGACTCCTCGAAGTGCCGCAGCGCCTGGTAGCGGCGGGTGGGGTTGGCGTGGTGGTCGCTGTGCCGTTGCAGGTGGTAGAGGAACAGGTTCGTCGTCAGGTGGTTGTTGTTCCAGCTGTGCCGGGGCGTCACCCGTTCGAAGCGGCCGTTGGGCAGCTGGGCGCGCATCAGGCCGTAGTGCTCGAGGTAGTTGACCGCCTCCAGCAGGCTGAAGGCGAGTACGGCCTGCAGCAGCAGGTAGGGCACGATGCCCACGCCGAAGGCCACGATCAGTGCCGCCCACAGCACGACGGTCATCGCCCACGCGTTGAGCACGTCGTTGCGCAGCGTCCATACCCCCAGCGGGCCCGTACCGAGCCGGCGAAGCCGCTTGCGCTCCAGCGCCCAGCCGTTGCGCACGCTGCCGGCCACGGTGCGCGGCCAGAACTGCCAGAACGTCTCGCCCAACCGGCTCGACGCCGGGTCGTCGGGCGTCGCGACGCGCACGTGATGGCCGCGGTTGTGCTCGATGAAGAAGTGGCCGTAGCCGGACGGCGCGAGGGCGATGCGGGCGAACCAGCGCTCCAGGTGCTCCTTCTTGTGCCCCAGCTCGTGGGCGGTGTTGATGGCGACCCCGTTGAGCATCCCGAGCGTCACCGCGATACCCACCTTGTCGATCACGGCGAGGCCGCCGTTACGGGTCATCAGCCAGCATCCGGCCACGAGCGTCGCGTACTGGGCGGGCAGGAACAGGTAGGTGACCCAGCGGTAGTAGCGGTCGCGCTCCAGCCAGGCCACGGCCTCCTCGGGGGCGTTGGCGGGGTCGTCGCCGATCACGACGTCGAGCAGCGGGATGGCGACGTAGATGACCATCGCGCCGATCCACCAGAACAGCCCGAGGCCGGTGAGGTTCACCAGGCCCCAGCCCGCGAACAAGAACAGCGGCACGACCGTGCCGAGCAGCCACAGGTAGCGCTTGCCGTCGCGCCAATCGGGGCGGGCGCCGCTCGCCACAGCCTGTCCGGACAGCGATCCCTCACGCATGGCGTGTCCTTCCGCCGTTGACAGAACCACCTTTGCGGTCTGCCTGCTTGACACGACCGTCCCATATGTAAAGCGCGGGCGCAAGACCTGTCCGGTCAGTGGGGCGAGACGAGCTCAGTGGGGCGACTTCTCGCCCCACTGAGCGCAAGTCGCCCCACTGACCGGGGACGGGCGGGGGGTGGCGGCGGGTCAGGAGACCCGGAAGGTGTCCTTGAGCCGGTCGTCGTCGGAGCTCGTCCCGACGTAGACGTCCACGTCGCCGCGCTCGACGCGCCACTGCGCGTCGTTGTCGTAGAAGCCGACGTCGTCGGGCGTGAGCGTGAAGCTGACCTTGGTCGACGCGCCGGGCGCGAGCGTGACCCGACGGAACGCGCGCAGCCGGCGCACCGGCTGCACGATCGAGGCCACCGGATCGTGCAGGTACAACTGCACCACCTCGTCGCCGGCCACCGAGCCGGTGTTCTCGACATCGACCGAGACCTCCAGCGTGCCGCCCCGGCGGGCCAGTGAGTGGGAGCCGAGCGTCAGGTTCGTGACCGAGAAGGTGGTGTAGGACAGCCCGTAGCCGAAGGCGAACTGCGGCGTGCTGGGCAGGTCGAGGTACTTCGACGTGTACTTGTTGTTCGGGTCGGCCGGGCGGCCGGTGTTCTCGTGGTTGTAGTAGATCGGCAACTGGCCGACCGTGCGCGGGAAGGTGACCGGCAGCTTGCCGCCGGGATTGACCTTGCCGCAGAGCACGTCGGCGATCGCGTTGCCGCCCTGGGAACCGGGCGCCCACGCCTCGAGCACCGCGGGCACGGCGTTGAGCACGGCGGCCAGGGTGAGCGGCCGGCCGTTGATCAGCACCACCGCGGTCTTCTTCGCGACCGCGGCCACCGACTGCACCAACGCCAGCTGGATGCCGGGCAGCCCGATGTCGCTGCGGGCCGAGGCCTCGCCGCTCATCGCGGCCGACTCGCCGACGGCGAGCACGACGGCGTCGGCCTTCTTCGCCGCCTTCACCGCCGCGGCGAACCCGGACCGGTCGTCGCTGTCGATGTCGCAGCCGAGCCGGTACGTCACGTCGAACCCGGCGGCCTTGAGACCGTCCTCGATGGTGACCGGCGGGGTGACCGGGCCGAGGCCGGCCCACGTGCCGTTGAGGTCCGTCGTCGCCTGCCCGAGCGGACCGATCAGGGCCACGGTGTGCACGTCGGTACCGAGGGGCAGCACCGGTGCGCCGTCGACCGCGTCGTTCTGCAGCAGCACCATCGAGCGGCCGGCGGCGTCACGGGTGGCCTGCGCGTTCGCGGGGCTGATGGTGGTCACGGCCTTCGCGGGGTCGATGTAGGGGTGGTCGAACAGGCCGAGGCGGAACTTGATGCGCAGCAGCCGCCGCACGGCGTCGTCGATCTGCGACTTGGTGATCTTGCCCTGGGCGAGCAGTGCGGCGCCGTAGGTGACGTAGTTGGTGCTGACCATCTCCATGTCGACGCCGGCGGTGAGCCCGGCCTGCGCCGCGCCGCGCCCGCTGCCGACCAGCCCGTGCGGGATGAGCTCCTGGATGCCGGTGTAGTCGCTGACCACGAAGCCGTCGAAACCGTAGGACTTCTTGAGCACCTCGCGCACGGTGTATTCGTTGCCGTGGGCGGGCACGCCCGCGATCGTGTTGAACGCGGCCATCACGGTGGCCACGCCGGCCTCGACCGAGGCCTTGAACGGGGGCAGGTACAGGTTGTGCAGCCGCTGGATCGAGACGTCGACGGTGTTGTAGTCACGCCCGCCCTCAGCGCCGCCGTAGGCGACGTAGTGCTTCGCGCAGGCGGCGAGCTTGTCGTCGGCCGAGTAGTCGTCGCCCTGGAAGCCCTGCACCTTGGCCACGGCGAAACGGGTCGCGAGGTACGGGTCCTCCCCGTCGCCCTCGGCGATGCGGCCCCACCGGGGCTCGTGGGTGACGTCCATCATCGGTGCGTAGGTCCAGTGCTGGCCGCTGGCCCGGGCCTCGGCGGCGGCGACCCGCGCGTCGGTGGCGGAGACGTCGGGGTCCCAGCTGCTGGCCTGCGCCAGGGGGATGGGGAAGTTCGTGACGTAGCCGTGGATGACGTCGAGCCCGAAGATCAGTGGGATGCCCAGGCGGGTGTCGTTGACGGCCGTGTGCTGCAACTCGTCGAGGACGGCGGAGTCGGTGACGCTGAAGACCCCACCCACCTGGCCGTCGGGCAGTGCCGCCCGGGCGAGGTCGGCGGTGTTGACCAGCTGCAGCTGACCCAGCTTCTCGGCCAGCGTCATCCGTTTGAGCAAGGCGGTGATCTTGGCTTCGGTGGCCGGGTCGGTGGGCGGTTTCGCCGTGGCCGGGAGCCGGCCGGCCGCGGCGGCGGCCGGACGGGCGTCGGCCGGGCCGGCACCGGCCAGGGTGGTGGCGGCGACGCCCAGCGCGGCTGTGCCGCCGAGGGCGGCCAGCACGGTGCGGCGCGACGGGTCGGCCGGTTGCGGGTGGACGGTGGACGGGGCACTGGACTGCGTGCGGTTGGGCGACATACCGCTCCTTCTGGGCGTCTTCAGGTCCATTCACTGTGGACCCGGACCAATGGGCTGTCCACCATCTGTCCGGACACCGGCCGAACTCCGACGGCGCCGCCGCGCCGTGCGACCGGTCGCGCCGGAACCCGCGCGCGGCGCGGCGGCGGGGCGGCCCTTCGGTCTATAAGCTCGAAAGCGTGCAGAAGCGCATCGTCGGCATCGAGAACGAGTACGGAGTCACGTGCACGTTCCACGGCCAGCGGCGCCTGTCGCCCGACGAGGTCGCGCGCTACCTGTTCCGGCGGGTCGTGTCCTGGGGCCGCTCGTCCAACGTGTTCCTGAAGAACGGGGCGCGCCTGTACCTCGACGTGGGCAGTCACCCCGAGTACGCCACGCCTGAGTGCGACTCGCTGACCCAGCTGGTGGCCCACGACAAAGCCGGCGAGCGGGTACTCGAGGGCCTGGTCGTCGACGCCGAGAAGCGCCTGCACGACGAGGGCATCGCCGGTGACATCTACCTGTTCAAGAACAACACCGACTCGGCCGGTAACTCCTACGGCTGTCACGAGAACTACCTCGTCGGCCGGCACGGCGAGTTCAGCCGGCTGGCCGACGTCCTCATCCCCTTCCTGGTCACCCGGCAGCTGATCTGCGGCGCGGGCAAGGTGCTGCAGACCCCGCGCGGCGCCGTGTACTGCGTGAGCCAGCGCGCCGAGCACATCTGGGAGGGCGTGTCGTCGGCGACCACCCGCTCCCGACCGATCATCAACACCCGCGACGAGCCGCACGCGGACGCCGAGCGCTACCGGCGCCTGCACGTCATCGTCGGCGACTCGAACATGAACGAGGCGACGACGCTGCTCAAGGTGGGCTCGGCCGACCTCGTCCTGCGCATGATCGAGCACGGCGTGCAGTTCCGCGACCTCACGCTGGAGAACCCGATCCGCGCCATCCGCGAGATCAGCCACGACCTCACCGGCACCCGCCCGGTCCGCCTCGCAGCGGGGCGCAGCGCCTCCGCCCTGGAGATCCAGCGCGAGTACTACACCCGAGCGGTGGACTTCGTCGCCCGCAACGGCGGCGGGCCCGACGACGCCACGGCCAAGCGGGTGCTGGAGCTGTGGGGCCGCACGCTCGACGCCATCGAGAAGCAGGACTTCTCCCTGGTCGACCGCGAGATCGACTGGATCACGAAGTTCCAGCTCATCGAGCGCTACCGCGCCAAGCACGACCTGCCCCTGGCCTCTCCGCGGGTGGCCCAGCTCGACCTCGCCTACCACGACATCTCGCGCCAGCGCGGGCTGTACTACCTGCTGCAGGCCCGCGGTGCTGTGGAACGGGTCATCACCGACCTGCAGACCTTCGAGGCGAAGAGCGTCCCGCCGCAGACGACGCGGGCGAAGCTGCGCGGCGACTTCATCCGCCGCGCCCAGGAACGACGGCGTGACTTCACCGTCGACTGGGTGCATCTCAAGCTCAACGACCAGGCCCAACGCACCGTGCTGTGCAAGGACCCGTTCCGCAGTGTGGACGAACGGGTGGAGAAGCTCATCGCGTCGATGTGACCGGGCGGGGACCGCTCCCCATCGTTGCCGGTCGCGGGAGTCCGGGACGGATCTCTAGAGTCGGGCTGTGACCGAGAACCCGGCCGCCGAACAGGATCCGGTGGCGGCGATGGATTCGCTGCTGGACCGGCTCGTGGCCGTGCTCTCGGGGAATGCGGCGGCCGGTCGGCCCACCAGCGGCACCGCCGAGGACGACGCCATCGTGGTCACGGTCGGGCCGGATGGCCACGTGCAGGACATCGACCTCGACGCGCGGCTGCTGCGCCGGCCCGACGCCATCGGTCCGGGGATAGCTGCCGCCGCCAACGAGGCGATCCGGGCCCGGCCGGCCCGCGACGGCACGGGCGCGATGACCGAGGACCTGCGGGCCATCCAGGAGGAGTCGCTGACCCTCACCCGGCAGCTGAACGCCTCGCTGCTCGACTCGCTGGAACGACTGAAGAGGAGCTGACGTGGCCGGAGAGTTCACCGTCAAACCCGAGGACCTGCAGACGGCGGGCAAGTCGATGGACGCGGCCGGCGGCGACCTGCACGCCCAGTGGCAGCAACTCAAGGCCGACACCCAGGGCATCAGGTTCGGCACCACCGACACCGTCGGCCCGCTGATCCAGATGACGCTGATGGGCGCGGTCGCGATCGCCGACTCCTGCTTCGGGACGTCCAAGGATGCCCTGAGCAGCCACTCCGACGCGCTGCACGCGGCGGCCGGGCACTACGCCGACGCGGAGACCAACACGGCCGCGCTGTTCAAGGCCCCGTGACGTTGTCCGAGCCTCGGTCCCAGGGCGATGCGTTGAGCCGGCTGGCGGCGCAAGCGCGCGCGGCCCTCGACGGCGGCGCGCCCGAGGCCACCCGCGATGAGGGCCCGTTCACCGGGACCGCCGCCGACGGCCTCGTCGTCGCCGAGGTCGGCGCCGACGGCACCGTCCGCTCGGTGGCCATCGACCCGCAGGCCTTCAAGCGCCCGCTGGCCGATGTCGCAGCCGCGGCCCGGGCCGCGATCAACGCCGCGCTCGACGCGCGACCGGGCCACGTCGACTTCGCCCCGGTGATCGCCGCGGTGCGCAGCGCGCAGGAAGAGGCCCGGCACAACCTGAGCGCCATCACGCAGGGCATGGCCGACGCCGAGCGCAGCATCCGCGCCACCCGAGAGAGGATCCGCTGATGGGACTCACGCTGCCCGGCGAGCTGGAGCGCCTGCTGAACGATCTCGGCTTCACCTGGCCCGAGGTGGACGAGATGGACCTGTTCGACGGCGGCGGGAAGTGGATGCAGTTCGGCAGCAACGTCGCCGACTCGCACCAACAGAGCTCGGGCGCCGCCCAGCAGCTGCTGTCCACCAACAACAGCGAGGCGCTGCAGGCGTTCTCCACGAAGATGCAGCACCCCGACTCGCCGCTGTCGGTGCTGGGCGACGCCAGCACGGGCGTGCAGGTCGTGGGCGGGGCGATGTTCGCCGCGGGCGGCCTCGTCCTCGGTCTGAAGATCAACACGATGATCAACCTGATCACGTTGCTCTGCGAGATCATCTCGGCGATCGCGGAGGCGGCACCGACGTTCGGCGCCTCCTTGGCGGAGATCCCGGTGTTCAAGGAGATCACCAACCGGATCATCGGAGCCATCGTCAACGAGGTCGTCAACGCGATCATGAGCTGAAGAGACCGCCGTCACCGACGGACCCGCACCGGCCGGCCCGGCCGGTGCGGTGCTGCGCGGTTGCCGGGTCCGACACAATCAAGTCATGGCGACGGGCTCCTCGACGCACGCGGTGTCGCAACCGCGTCGCCGCACGACAGGCCTTAGTTTTGAGGACATGGCGGCGCGGCGGGCGGAACGGCTGGTCAATCTCGTGATCTGCCTGCTCTCGACGCGCCAGTTCCTCACCGCCGAGCGCATCCGCGACGCCGTACCCGGGTACGAGGCCGCCGACGGCGCCAAGGCCACCGACGAGGCGTTCAAGCGGATGTTCGAGCGCGACAAGGCCGAGTTGCGCGACCTCGGCATCCCCCTGGAGACCGGTCGCAACAGCACCTTCGACGCCGAGGACGGCTACCGGATCCACCGCGGCGACTACGAACTACCGCCGATCGAGCTCGACGCCGCCGAGGCCGCGGCCGTCGGCCTGGCCGCCCGGCTGTGGCAGTCGGCCACGCTGGGCGACTCGGCCCGGCAGGCCCTGATCAAGCTGCGGGCGGCCGGCACCGAGATCCGCGCCGAGGAGAATCCGGGCGCGGTGCCGCAGGTGGACGCCAGCGACCCCAGCCTGCCCGCCCTGCTCGACGCGGCCCGCACGGCGACCACGGTGTCCTTCGCCTACCAGAAGGTGGGGGACCCCGAGGCGGTGCGACGCCGGCTCGAGCCGTGGGGGGTGCTTTCGTGGCGCCGGCGCTGGTATGTCGCCGGGCTCGACCTCGACCGCGGGGAGCCGCGCAGCTTCCGGCTCTCGCGCATCAGCGGGCCGGTGACGACGGTGGGCGGCCCCGGCGGGTTCGCCCGGCCCGAGCACGTCGACCTGGTCGACATGGTGGCCGGCCGCGGCCCGGACGACGGGCACACGGCGCGGGTGCGGGTGGCGGGGCCCGGCACCGGCGGCCTGCGCCGCATCGCCGCCGGTGATCCCGTCGACGGCGTGCTCACCATCACCTACAGCGACGCGGAATGGCTGGCGCGCCTCGTGGCCAGCGCCGGCGCCAGCGCCCAGGTGCTCGAACCGGACGAGCTCGTCGAGGCCGTGCTGCGCCGGCTGCGCGTCGCGGCCGGGCAGGAGGCCTGATGGCCGTCACGCGGGGCCGCACCGCGAACGAGGAGCGGCTGCCGCGCCTGCTGGCGCTGGTGCCCTATCTGCAGGCCCGGCCGAACATCGCCGTGGCCGACGCCGCCGCCGATTTCGGCGTCAGCGAGGCCCAGCTGCGCCGCGACCTGACTCTGCTGTGGATGTGCGGGCTGCCCGGGCACGGGCCCGGCGACCTGATCGACCTGTCCTTCGAGGGCGAAACGGTGTCGGTGATCTTCGACGCCGGCATGTCGCGGCCGTTGCGGCTGACCGGGGAGGAGGCGCTGGCCCTCGTCGTCGCTCTGCGCACCCTGGCCGAGACGCCGGGCCTGGTCGACACCGACGCGGTGCAGCGGGCGCTGGCCAAGGTCGAGGGCGTGGCCTCGGCCGGGGGAGCAGGACCCGGCCTGACCAACACCGTGGCCGTCGCCCTCGACCACGACGAGCGGCTGCTGCCGGTGCTGCAGGGCGCGGTCGACCGCGGCCGGGCCCTGCGGATGCGCTACTACAGCGCCTCGCGGGAGGAGCACACCGAGCGCACCGTCGACCCGCTGCGGATGTTCACCGCCGACGGCCGCAGCTACCTGGAGGGCTGGTGCCGGCTGGCCGAGGGGCTGCGGGTGTTCCGGGTCGATCGCATCGACGACGTCCAGGTGCTCGACGAGCCGGCCGCGTTCCCGGAAGGGGTCCAGCCGCGTGACCTGTCCGGCGGGGTGTTCCAGCCCGCGTCCGAGCACCTGCTGGTCACCCTGCGGCTGGGCCGCGCCTACGCCTGGGTGGCTGATTACTACCAGGTGGAGGAGGCGGGCGAGGACGCGGACACCGACGACGGCCGGCTGCGCATCGACCTGCGGGTGGCCGACCCGGCCTGGGTACGGGCGATGGTGCTCGGCTCGGCCGGTCAGGTGGAGGTGCTGGGGCCGCAGTGGTTGGCCGAGGACGTGCACCGGGAGGCGGAGCGGGCGCTCGCCGCCTACCCGGCGAAGTAGAGTTCTGCTCGTGGCCTGGGTCCCGATCATCGCGTGGATCGTCGCCGGCGTCGTCGCGCTGGTGGTCCTCGGCTTCTGCGCCTACGAGATCGTGTGGAAGACCAACCGGCTGCGTCGCGACCTGGCACGCCTGCAGGAGGACGCAGGCCGGCTGAGCGAGTTGCAGGGCGCCCTGGCCGGCGTGCGGGAACGCCTCGCCGCCGCCGGCCTGCAGTGACCGGCCGATGGTGAAGACGCGCCGCAAGCGGCGGCCGGTGAAGGATCCCGAAGGCCGCATGCCGGTCATGGACCACCTGCGCGAACTGCGCCGCCGCGTCGTCTACGCGCTGTTCTTCATCCTCATCGGCGCGGTGGTGGGGTACTTCCTGTACCCGCACACCCTGGCCTTCCTGCGCCACCCGTACTGCGGCGTGCCCGAGCGGTACCGGTTCACGCCGAAGGGCACCAACGGCTGCGTGCTGATCTATCACGGCGCGCTCGACGGTTTCACCACGCGGCTGAAGGTGTCGATCATCTCCGGCGTCGTGTTCACCGGGCCGTTCTGGCTCTACCAGGTCTGGGCCTTCATCACGCCGGGCCTGCGCAAGAACGAGCGCAAGTACACGATCTGGTTCATCCTCACGTCCACGGTGCTGTTCGCCGCGGGCATGACCCTGGCCTACGTCGTCCTGTCCAAGGGCATGAAGTTCCTCCTCGAGGCCTCGGGCTCGGGCACCCAGGCGCAACTGACGGTCAGTGACTACATCTCCTTCGTCACGCTGATGCTGGTGGCTTTCGGGGCCGCGTTCGAAGTGCCGCTGCTGGTGGTCATGGCCAACCTCGCCGGCGTGCTGCGCGGGCGCTGGCTGCTCAAGTCGCAGCGCATCGCCATCTTCCTGATCTTCCTGTTCGCGGCGGTGGCCACGCCCACCACCGACCCGTTCACCATGTGCGCGATGGCCCTGCCGATGGTGGCGCTGTTCGAGGGCGCGGTGCTGTTCGCGGTGGTGCACGACCGGCGCAAGGCACGGCGCAAGGCGGCCGAACGGGCCGAGACCCAGCTCGAGGACGACGTGCCGTCCGAGCTCGACCCCATCCCGCGTGAGCTCGAGTCGGGCGTCGGCGGCCCGGCCGGCTCGTGGTCCGACTCGACCTGACGCCCGCCCGTGTCGCCGTCGCCCCGCGGCGCGCGGCGCGGAGCGTAGGCAAATCGTGATCGACGGGCGCCGCTGAGCGGACGACGATGTCGGAGGGCGGGGTTAACCTCGCCTGAAGACACGCCGGAGGACTGATGGCCTACGCCCGCACGACGCCGCACGCGCTCGCGCCGTTGCGGGCAGGGGCGCCCGAGGTCGCGGTGTCGCTGTCCCCGCAGCAGTCGGTCTACTTCGAGCTCGACCGCCTGGTCCACCATCCCGCCCGCGGCCCGTACGGTGTCGATCTCGCCCTGACCCGCCTCGCGCGCACCGTGCTGCCGCGGATCGGCGAGGAGGAGCACTGCTTCGTGCCGAACTCGACCGTGCCGATCGTGTCGCAGGTCGACGTGACCGTGCGCGAGCAGGTCGAGCGCCTGCACGACCTGCCCGCCGAACAGCTGCTGGCCGACATCGCCGTCGCCCAAGGGTGCGACCACGGCATCCACCCGGCCTGGGCGCAGGTCGCGCAGGCGCCCCGGCGCTGGCTGCGCGCCTACGCCGCCGCCAGCTGGGCCGCGTGGCGGGAGCTGGAACCGGCGTGGGTCGGAGCGCGCACCCGCTTCGCCCGCGAGGCGGAGCGGATCGGCGTCGCCGTCGTCCGCGGGCAGCTGGACGCCGTGCTGAACACGCTCAGCCCGCGGTTGCGCTACGCCGACGGCCGGTTCGTGCTCGGCCGGGACACCGTGATCGCCGTCGGCGGCCGGCGGATCGTGCTGGTGCCCAGCCTGATCGCGTCCGAGGCCGTGCTCGTCCACGGCGACGAGCCCGACACGTTGAGCATCGCCTACCCGCTGCGCAACGCCGACCGGCTGCGCCGCACGGGCGCGCGGGTGACCGATCGCGTCGCCGCCGTGCTCGGCGAGCCGCGCGCCGCCCTGCTGCGCGCCCTCGACCGGCCGATGCCGATGGGTGCGGTGGCCGACCTGCTCGACCTCGCGCCCGCCTCGGTCACCCGGCACTGCGACCTGCTCGAACGGGCCGGGCTGATCGAGCGGGAACGTCGCGGCCGGGCCGTGGTCGTCGCCCGCACCGACGAGGGCGGCGAGCTGCTCGACGTGCTCGGCTGACCGGCCGCGCCGGGCTCACCGGCGCACTCCTACGCTGGAGCCATGGCCTCGCCGAGTGAGCGGTACGCCGCCGCCCGGCGCCGGACGGCGGCCCCGGTGCTCACCGACTTCCGGGCCGGCTACCCCTTCCAGCTCGACGATTTCCAGGTCGAGGCCTGCGTTGCGCTGGAGAGCGGGCACTCCGTGCTGGTCTGCGCGCCCACGGGCGCGGGCAAGACCGTGGTCGGCGAGTTCGGCGTGCACCTCGCGCTCGCGGCCGGGCAGAAATGCTTCTACACGACGCCGATCAAGGCCCTGTCCAACCAGAAGTACAACGACCTGGTCGAGCGCTACGGCGCGCAGCAGGTCGGCCTGCTGACCGGCGACACCGCCGTGAACGCCGGCGCCGCGGTGGTGGTGATGACCACCGAGGTGCTGCGCAACATGCTCTACGCCGGCAGCGACGCGCTGGCCGGCCTCGGCTACGTCGTCATGGACGAGGTGCACTACCTCGGCGACCGGTTCCGCGGCGCGGTCTGGGAAGAGGTGATCATCCACCTGCCGGCGGCGGTGCGGCTGATCTCGTTGTCGGCCACGGTGTCCAACGCCGAGGAGTTCGGCGAGTGGCTGCACTCGGTGCGCGGCGAGACCCGGGTGATCGTCCACGAGCAGCGACCGGTGCCGCTGTGGCAGCACGTGCTCGTCGGCAGCCGGATGTTCGACCTGTTCGCCGGCGACGGCGCGACCCTCGACGCCCCGCTGCTGCGGCACGTCGCCGACCGCACCCGCTACCTCGACCCGATCCCGGGCCGCCGGTACGGCAACCGGCCCCCGCACGGTTGGCGCCCGCCGCACCGACCCGACGTCATCGCCCGCCTCGACCGGGAGGGCCTGCTGCCGGCCATCACCTTCATCTTCAGCCGCGCCGGGTGCGACGCCGCCGCCCGGCAGTGCGTGCAGTCGGGCATGTGGCTGACCAGCGAGGACGAACGCAGCGAGATCGACGAGGTGGTCGACGGGCTCACCACCGACATCGCACCCGAGGACCTCGACGTGCTCGGTTACTGGGAGTGGCGCGACGCGTTGCGCCGGGGCATCGCGGCCCACCACGCCGGGCTGATCCCACCGTTCAAGCAGACCGTCGAGGAGCTGTTCGGGCGCGGGCTGGTGCGCGCCGTCTTCGCCACCGAGACCCTCGCCCTCGGCATCAACATGCCGGCCCGCACCGTCGTCCTCGAACGGTTGTCGAAGTACAACGGCGAGACGCACGCCGACATCACCCCGGGGGAGTACACCCAGCTCACCGGCCGGGCGGGGCGACGCGGCATCGACGTCGAGGGCCACGCGGTGGTCGTCTGGGGCCCCGACGTCGACCCGCAGCGGGTGGCCGGCCTCGCGTCCACCCGCACCTACCCGCTGCGCTCGTCGTTCCGGCCGTCCTACAACATGGCCGTCAACCTCGTCGGGCAGCTGGGCCGCGCGCCGGCCCGGCAGCTGCTCGAGTCGTCCTTCGCGCAGTTCCAGGCCGACCGCGGGGTCGCCGGGCTGGCCGCGCAGATCCGCCGCAACGAGGAGACGCTTCGCCACCACGCCAAGCAGATGCGCTGTCACCTCGGCGACTTCGGCGAGTACGCCGAGCTGCGCCGCCGGCTCGGCGAGCGCGAGTCACTGCTGGCCCGTGAGGGATCGCGGGCCCGGCGCGGTGCGGTCGCGGCCTCGCTGGAGTCGCTGCGCCGCGGCGACGTCATCCGGGTGCCGCGCGGGCGCCGGTCCGGGCTGGCCGTCGTGCTCGACCCGGGGGTCCAGCCGCACGACGACCCGCGCCCGCTGGTGGTCACCGAGGCCCGTTGGTCGGGCCGGCTGTCGCTGGTCGACTTCCCCGCGGCGGTCGACGTGCTGGGCACCGTGCGGCTCGGCAAGCACGTCAACCACCGCTCACCGCAGGAGCGGCGCGACATCGCCGCCAGCCTGCACGCCCTGGACATCCCCGACCGTCCGCCGCGCGCCCGGCGTAAGGAGCACGGCGCCGGCGACGACGACGAGGTGCTGCGGCTGCGGCGGGCATTGCGGGCCCATCCGTGCCATCAGTGCAGCGACCGCGAGGAGCACGCCCGCTGGGGGGAGCGGCACGCCAAGCTCGTGAGCGAGAACGACGGGCTGCGCCGCCGGATCGAGGGCCGCACCGGCTCGCTCGGGCGCACCTTCGACCGGATCTGCCTGTTGCTCGACGAGCGCGGGTACCTGGCCGGCGACACGGCCACGCCGGCCGGGCGGCAGCTGGCGCGCATCTGGTCCGAGGCCGACCTGCTCGCCGCCGAGTGCCTGCGCAGCGGCGCCTGGGCCGGGCTCGATCCCGCGGAGCTCGCCGCCGTCGTGTCGTGCCTGGTGTACGAACCGCGCCGCGAGGAGGTCATGGCCGACCGGATGCCGACCACCGCGGTGCGTGACGCGCTCGGCGCCACGGCGCGGGTCTGGGGGGCGCTCGCCGACGACGAGGCCGACCGCGGCCTGCCGCGCAGCCGCGAACCGCAGCTCGGCTTCGTGTGGGCGATCTACCGCTGGGCCCGGCATGAGCGTCTCGACAAGGCGCTCGCCGCGGCCGCGAGCCGCGGCAGCCAGCTGTCCGCGGGGGACTTCATCCGCTGGTGCAAGCAGGTGCTCGACCTGCTCGACCAGCTCGCCACCGCCTCGGTGGCCGGCTCGTCGGCCGAGGGCTCGCGGCTGGCCGGCACGGCCCGGGCCGCGGCCGCGGCGGTGCGCCGCGGCGTCGTCGCGCAGAGCATGCAGCCGTGACCTGCCCGCCGCCTGCGTGGTCCCTGCTGGGGATACCGCGGTCGACGCAGTAGCGTGTGGCGAACCCGTGAGGCCGGCCGCACCGGCGGACGGGACGAACCGGTTCGACGGACAGCGACACGAGACGCCCGGGCGCGGGCGAGGCACAGGGTGATGGCCGATGACAGACAGCGGCAACCAGGGATCGGCCGGCGGGTCCGGCGACGGCCAGGGCTGGCCGCCGTACCAGCCGCCCGCTCCCCAGCGTTCCGACGACGCGGAGCAGGCCGCAGCGCCGGCCGGCGCGCCGTCGCCCGGTGCCTCGACGAGCGAGCCCACGCGCGGCATCCCGCTGGACAAGCCGGCCGACGCGCCCGCCGACCCCCCGGCACCGGCCGAGGACCCGCAGGAGTGGAAGACCACGGCGATCGACCGGTCGTCGCTGCCGCCGCAGCCGGGGCCCGCGGCGCCGGGCGGCGGCGAGCGTCAGCAGACCGAGGCCTTCGGTTCGGCGCCGTCGCCCGGGCCGACCCCCTACGGCACGACGCCCTACGGCCCGCCGCCGGGCCCCGGGCCCGGCTTCGCGCCCGACCCCGCAGCGAGCGCGTCGCCCAGCCCGTCGCCCGGTTACGGGCGGCCGGGTGGGTACGAGCAGCCGGACGCCTATGGCCAGACGCAGGGCTACGGCCAGAGCCAGGGTCAGGGTGGTTACGGCCAGCCCGGCCCCTACGACCAGGGCCACGGCCAGGGCTTCGGCCAGGGGCCGGGCTACGCCGGCGGCCAGCAACCGGGTTACGGCCAGCCGGGCTACGACCAGCAGCAGGGGTACGGCGGGTACGGCTCCGGCCAACAGGGTTCGGGCCAACAGGATTACGGTCAGAGCTACGGTCAGGATTACGGCGCGCAGAGCTACGGCCAGCCGGGTTACGGGCAGCCGGGCTACGGCCAGCCGGCGTACGGCCAGCCCGGCTACGGGCAGCCCGGCTACGGGCAGTCGGGCTACGGCCAATCGGTGTACGCCCCGCCGCAGCCCCCGGCCCCGCCCAAGAGCCGCAAGGGCCTGGTGATCACCCTCGTCGCGGTGCTCGTGGTCGCCCTGGCCGTGGTCGCGGTGACCGGATTCTGGAAGCCGGGCTTCTTCAAGGGCGACAAGCAGCTCAGCCACAGCGCCGTGGAGAAGTACATCTCCGGCAAGCTGCACGTCGACGGCGTCAGCTGCAACGGGGGCAAGGACTTCGCGATGACCAAGAACGGGGATTCCTTCACCTGCAAGGCCTCCGGCGGCAAGACCTTCACCGTGACCATCCAGAACAAGGACAGCGGCAAGTACGTCGTCCAGTAGCCCCTGCCGCCCGCCTCCCGCGCACCGACCTCTCCCGGTGAGTGGGGCAACTTCGCTTCGATGGGGCAAGAAGTCGCCCCACTGATCCGAACTCGCCCCACTCACCGGGGTTGGGCCCGACGGCGCGACGTGGGGAGGTCAGGCGGCGGCGGCGGCCACGGCCTTGGTCAGCCGGGCCACCGAGCTCTCCACGCCGAGGTCGGCGGCCAGTTCGGCCAGCCGGTCGGCGTCGCGCGGTTCGGCGTAGAGCCGGTCGTCGATGACGTCGAGGGGGACGTCGAGGCGGCCGCGGACGGCGGCCGGGGCCTTGGCCAGATAACCGGCCGCGGCGCGGACCTTCGCCGCCGTGCCGGCCGGGAAGCCGGAGTCACCGGACACCGCCGCCGCGACGATGTCCTCGACGGACCCGAAGCGGTTGACCAGGGCCGCCGCGGTCTTCTCGCCGACACCGGGCACGCCGGGCAGGCCGTCGCTCGGGTCACCGCGCAGCACGGCGAAGTCGGCGTAGTGCTCGGGGGGCACGCCGTACTTGGCCCGCACCTCGGCGGGACCCATCGCCTCCATCTTGGCGATTCCCTTGCCCGTGTAGAGGACGGTGACCCGCTCGGTGGCCACGGCCAGCATGTCGCGGTCGCCGCTGACCACCTCGACCGGCTCGTGGTCGCGGTGGGCCAGGGTGGCCATCACGTCGTCGGCCTCGAAGCCGTCCGCGCCGGCGCAGGCGAGGCCGAATGCCCCCAGCACCTCGAGCAGCGCGGGGACCTGGGGCGCCAGGGTGTCGGGGATCTGCTCGCCGCCGTCCTTCGCCACCCGGTGTGCCTTGTAGGAGGGCACGAGCGCGGTGCGGAAGGCCGGGCGCCAGTCGAGGTCGAGGCACGCCACCCACCGGGTGGGGCGGCGCTTGTCGATGAGCATGGCACTCATGTCGAGGAACCCGCGGACCGCGTTGACCGGTCGCCCGTCCGGCGAGGTGACCGACTCGGGGATCGCGTAGAACGCCCGGAAGTAGAGGTTGGCCGCGTCGATGAGCATGAGGGTCATGACGGGGCTCCGCCGGGTCGGGCCGTGCTGCCGCGCACGACGAGGTCGGTCGGCAGCACCGCGGCCTGCCGGCCGGCCGGGTGGTCGGCGGACTCGTTGAGCACGGCGAGCAGCCGAACGGCGATGTCGAGCGCCTGCGGCTGCACCGGCTGGCGGACGGTGGTGAGGTCCATCAGGTCCGACAGCGGTTGGTCGTCGAAGCCGACGACGGACACGTCTTCCGGCACCCGCAGCCCCGCGCGGCGGATCTCGCGCAGCGCCCCGTAGGCCATCTCGTCGCTCTCGGCGAACAGCGCGGTGGGCCGGTCGGGGAGGGCGAGCAGGTCGCGGGCCGCGGCACTGCCACCGTCGACGGTGAAGTAGCCCAGCCGCTCGAGCGCGGGATCGTGGGCCAGCCCGGCAGCGGCGAGCGCGTCGCGGTAGCCGTCGCGGCGGTGCAGGGGCGGGGTGAAGGCCATCGGGTCGTCGGTGTCGCCGCCGATCAGCCCCACCCGACGGTGCCCGAGCCCGACGAGGTGGTCGACGGCGGCGCGGGCGGCGGCCACGTCGTCGATGCGCACGGACAGGAACCCGTCGCGGTCCAGGCCGAGCAGGCCGACGGGCAGGTCGAGGCCGGTCAGGGCCCCGAGCTCGGCGTCGTCGAGCACCAGGCTGGCCACGATGACGCCGTCGACCCGTTTGCGGACGGGCAGGACGTCGAAGAAGCGGGCGCGGCCGGCTTCGTCGCCGAGGTTGTAGAGCAGCAGGTCGAACCCGGCGCCGCGCAGCGCCTGCTCCACGGTGGCGATGACCTCGGCGAAGAACCAGCGGTTGACGAAGGGCACGACCAGCCCGACGGTGGTGGTGCGCCCGCTGGCCAGCCGGGCCGCGAACGGTGACGCGACGTAGTCGAGCTCGCTGGCGGCGGCGAGCACCCGGTCGCGGGTGCCGGCGGCGACGTCGGGCAGCCCGCGCAGGGCGCGGGAGACGGTCGCGATCGAGACGCCGGCGCGCCGGGCGACGTCCTCGATGCTCGCGACCACAGGCCGCTCCTTCCCCGAGTGCCCCGATGAGCCTCGTAAACGCTACCGCCCCGCGTTCGCCGCAGCTGGCAGGCGGCGGGTAACCCCGGCTGCGGCTGACCGTCCCTCGGTGATACTGGGTCGATGCAGCCCCGCCACCCTGCCGCGTTCCCGACGCGCTGGGCGGCGCTGCTCGCGGTCGGCGGCGGCCTGGCCGGGGTGCTCGCGTTCCCGCGCTTCGGGCTGTGGCCGCTGGCGTTCGTCAGCGTCGCGGTGCTGTCCGTGGCCGTGGACGGGCGGCGGGCGCGCACCGGCGCGTGGCTGGGTTACCTCTACGGCGCCGCCTTCCTCGTGCCGCTGCTGAGCTGGACCGGCATCTACGTCGGGCCGGCGCCGTGGCTGATCCTCGCGCTCGCCTTCGCCGGCTTCTTCGCGCTGCTCGGCGCGGTGCTGCCGGTGCTGGCTCGCCTGCCTTTCGGGCCGTTCTGGGTGGGGGCGGCCTGGGTGCTGCAGGAGGCATTGCGCGACCGCATCCCGTTCGGCGGGTTCCCGTGGGGCCGGCTCGGCTTCAGTCAGGCGACGTCGCCGCTGCGCTGGTTCGCCGCGCTCGGCGGAGCGCCACTGGTCACCTTCGCGGTCGGAGTTGCCGGCGGTGGTCTGGCCGCCGCGGTGCGGGTCGCGCTCACCCGCCCCGCCGCGTGGCGCCGCCCGGCGGCCGGCGCCCTGGGCGTGGCCGTGCTGGTGCCACTGCTCGGCCTGCTGCTGGCCTGGCCGCTGAGCCCGGCACCCGACGGCGCCGGGCGGACCGAGACCGTCGCGGTGATCCAGGGTGGGTTGCCCGACCTCGCCCTGCAGTTCGAGAGCCGCGCCGAACAGGTGCTCGACAACCACGTGCGCGAGACGCTGAAGCTGGCCGCCGAGATCAAGAAGGGCACCGTGGCCCGGCCGAGCCTCGTGCTCTGGCCGGAGAACGCGTCCGACGTCGACCCCTACGCCGACCCGCAGGCCCGCGCGAAGATCGACGGCGCGGTGCGGGCGGTGGGCGCGCCCGTGCTCGTCGGCGCGATCCTGCAGGGCCCGGGCCCGACGCACCGACGCAACGTCGGCATCCTCTGGTCGCCGACCCACGGCCCCGGGGCGCGCTACACCAAGCGGCACCCGGTGCCGTTCGCCGAGTACATCCCGCTGCGCAGCCTCGCGGAGTGGGTGAGCTCGGACGCCAAGAGCGTCACCCAGGACATGGTGGCCGGGCACGGCAACGGGCTGCTGCGTGGCGGCCCGGTGCCGATCGGTGACGTCATCTGCTTCGAGGTGGCCTACGACGAGCTGGTGCGCTCGTCGGTGGCCGCCGGTGCGCAGCTGGTCGTCGTGCAGACCAACAACGCGACGTTCGGGCACACGCCCGAGACGTACCAGCAGCTGGCGATGTCGCAGTTGCGGGCGGTCGAGACCGGCCGGACGGTCGTCCAGGCGGCCACGACCGGCAAGTCGGCCGTCATCGGCCCGGACGGACGGGTGCGCGACTCGTCGGGGCCGCTGTTCGACGCCGACATCCTGGTCGACCGCGTCCCCGTGCGGGCGGCGCAGACACTGGCGACCCGGCTCGGGCCGTGGCCGGAGTACGCTCTCGCGGCGGCGGCGATCATCGCCTTGATCATCGTGGTGCTGCGGGACCGGCGGCGCCGACGCGGTACGGCCGCGGACGACGCGCGCGACGGCGCGCAGGAGGAGATGGTGGGTAGTTGAGCACGCCCGACGAGGCCGGTGCGGGCACGCTGGTGATCATCCCGACCTACCAGGAACGCGACAACCTCGAGCCGATCCTCGAACGGCTGCTTGTCGCCGTGCCGCAGGCGCACGTCCTGGTCGTCGACGACAACAGCCCCGACGGCACCGGCCAGGTGGCCGACGCCCTCGCCGCGGCCGACGCGCGCGTCCACGTCGAGCACCGCACGGCCAAGACCGGCCTCGGTGCGGCCTACATCGCGGGCTTCGACTGGGGCCTGGCCAACGGCTACCAGGCACTGGTGGAGATGGACGCCGACGGTTCGCACGCGCCCGAGCAGCTGCCGCTGCTGCTCGAGCGGCTGTCCGGCGCCGACCTCGTGCTCGGCTCCCGATGGGTGCCCGGCGGCTCGGTGGTCGACTGGCCGCGCCGGCGCGAGCTGCTCTCCCGCGGCGCCAGCCTCTACACCCGCCTCGCCCTGGGCGTGCGGCTGCGCGACGCGACCGCCGGTTACCGCGCCTACCGCCGCGAGGTGCTCGAGAAGATCGACTACCGGGCGGTGGCGTCGGTCGGGTACTGCTTCCAGATCGATCTGGCCCGGCGCGCGCTCGACGCCGGGTTCCGGGTGGCCGAGGTGCCCATCACCTTCGTCGAGCGGCAGCGGGGCGAGTCGAAGATGAGCGGCGCCATCGTGCGGGAGGCGCTGTGGCGGGTGACGCAGTGGGGCGCGGCGTACCGCACCGCGCAGGTCCGGGCCGCGGTGCGCCGCCGCCGCTGACGCGATCGTCGGGCCGCGCGAGCTCCGGGGACGCGGCTCAGCCGGGCAGGATCTCCACCGCGTCACCCACCGGCCGCTCGCCGGTGGCGTCCGACGGCGCGTTGATCACCGTGCCGTCGACCACCGCCGTGGTCGAGCCGCCGCCGTCGAGGTTCATGGCGTTGCGCAGCCCTAGGGCCTGCGCCACCGCGCCCTCCTCCGACAGGCTCAGCCCGAGGCTCGCGGTGCTGCGCCCGTCGGCGGTGACGAGCACGGTGCGCCCGTGGTCGTCGATGCCGGCGAAGGTGCGCGGGTTCCGCTTGTGGCCCCAGCCGTAGTAGAAGCTCGGCTGGCCCGGGTGCACCGCGCCGTCGCGCTTGGGGGTGACGTCGACCTGGCCGTCGCGCACCAGCTGCGGGGCGCCGTTGACGACGGTGGTCCGGCGGTCGAGGTGCAGCGCCGAGCCGTCCTCGGTGTCGAGCTCACCGCTCACCCGCAGCCGGTCCGAGGCCGCCGCCAGCTTCATCAGCCGGGCGCCGGCCGGGCCGATGCCCTCGATGACGCGACCACCGGTGGGGATGGCGGCCCCGCCGCTGGTGTCGGTGGACAGGACGCGGCCGCGCGCGTCGAGCACGACCTCGGCGTCGACGCCGGTGGGAGCGGTGGGCGCGTACGCCGAGTCGAAGGCGACCAGTTCGGACGTGCTGGTGCAGGTGACGTCCTGCTGCGGGCGGGCCAGCGGCTGCACGCCGGGCTCGCCGCAGTTGCGGATCTTGCCCGGCACCCGGTTCAGGCCGGCGACGGTCAGCGAGCGGCCGCGGGTGCCGACGACGTGGCCGTGGAACCACAGCCGGGTCACCGCGGTGTGCGCGGCGTTGTCGTTGAGCACCAGCGCGGGGCGCCCGTTGGTGGCCTGGCTCTCCAGCCGCCCGCCGTAGACGCCGACGCCCGCCGGGTCGCCGGGGGCGCCCTGCGTCGGGTCGAGCACGAAGAAGCCGGCGTTGACGGCCGCGGTGGCGCCGGCGGCGCGGGCCAGCGCGGAGGTGGTCTCGCGGTCGTACAGGTCGGGGCCGTAGTCGCCGACGAGCCGGCCGTGGAAGGTCCTCGGATCAACGGTGAGCACGTCGAGGTGCCACGTGCCGCGCGTCGGCGGGGCGCCGGCGTCGTCGTCCCAGCCCGTGTAGATCGTCGACGGCGCGTAGCCGGCCGCGGTCACCGCCGCCGCGGTGTCGCTCGCGGCGGCGGAGGAGTCGAACGCGCCGATGCGCACGCGGTAGCCGAGCAGCGCGCCGTAATCGGCGGTGCGCGGGGTGCGGACGCCTTCGACACGGGGCGTGAGCCCGGCGGCGGTGAGCGCGTCGGCGGTCCGCCGGGCCTCGTCGCGGTCGGTGATCGCGACCTTCGGTGCGTCCGGGTCCGGGTTGCCGGCGTCGGGGCTGGCGACCTCCACCGTCCAGTGGTCGGTGGTGTCGGGCACGCCCCGGGTGATCCGGGTGAGGGTCACGCCGGGCTGCAGGGTGGTGGTGGTGCGGGTCTCGGGCAGGTCGGGCGCACCGAGCGGCAGCGGGCCGGTCGCGGCCCTGCCGGCCGTCGCGCTGCCGGCCGGCGCCGCGCCGGCGGGTGCGGCGGCCGGCGCGGCCGGTGCGCTGCAGGCCAGGGCGACGGCGAGGCAGCCGATCACCCGCGACGGACGGCCCATCGCTCAGCCCACCGCAGCGACGAGGCGGGCGGTGTCCGGCGTGCCCATCCGCACGAACAGCGGCGTCTGTCCCAGGTCGGCGTGGTAGCCGGTGAGCGTGCCGCCGCGCACCACGCGGTGGTTGAGCGCGTCGTACCAGCGCCCGGCCGGCAGGTGCACGCTGCGGTTCGAGCCGGAGGTCAGCACCGGAGCGGCGAGCAACGAGTCGCCGAGCAACCACTCGTCGTCGACGGTGTAGGCCGCGGTGTCCTTCGGGAAGTCGAAGAACAGCGGCTTCATGATCGGCTCGTCGCTGGCGACGGCGCGCTGCACCTGGTCGTCGATGTAGGGCGCGAGACGCTCGTGCAGGGCGATCGCCTTGCGGTAGAGCACGGCGGTCTGCGCGTCGTAGGTGCGGCTGCCCGCCGCGTTGCTGACGTCGATCGGCGAGGTGGAGGAGTACATCAGCGGCATCACCGACGCGGCCTGCGCCCAGCGCACGAGCACGCGCTTGGTCGGCGGCGGCTCACTCTCGGAGCCGCCGATCATGTCGGTCTCGACGAACGGGTAGCCGATGGTGCTGATGGCCATGTCCTGCGTCACCGCGGCATGCAGTGAGGTCCAGTCGGTGCCCTTGTCGATCTCGCGGGTGACGAAGCCGTACTTCTGCGAGCCCGTCCAGGAGATGCGCACCCCGGCGCCCTGCTGGTCGAACTCGTCGGTCAGCTGCGCGCCGAGCTTGATGTAGTCCAGGGCCGAGTAGCCGGGGTAGGGCTGGCAGCTCTCGTCGTAGAACCGGGTGTCGAACTTGAAACCGTCGACGCCGTAGGTCTGCTCGAGGCCGTGCAGCTGCCCCTCGTACCAGGCCTTGGCCGCCGGATTGGCGAGGTCGACGATGCCCGCCGTGCCGTTCCACCACTGCACGTCACACGTCTTCGACGGGTCGGCCTTCGACTTGAGCAGGTAGCCGTGCTCGGACGCGTAGGCGTAGTTGTTGGCGTCGGTGTTGATCCACAGCGTGACCCAGAGCCCGAAGTCGTAGCCCATGCCGTGGATCGCGGCCGACAGCGCCTTCGGGTCGGGGAACTTGCTGTTGAAGTCGAAATCGCCGTAGTGCGTGGACCAGCCGTCGTCGACCTGGATGGTGTGGCCGGGCACGTGCGCGTCGTGCAGCTTGGTCGCGTAGTCGAGCACCGAAGCCTGGGACACGTCGCTGTACGACTGGGCCCACGTGTTCCACAGCGGGTCCTTGAACTGCGCGGCGGTGGCGTCACTCTTCTCCGGGGTGCCGGTGATGCCGATGTAGTCGGCGTAGACGTCGCGGGCGCTCCGCTCGACGAACACCGTGCTGCTCATCGCGTGGGCGTCGGTGACGGCGACGCCGAAGACGCCCTGCTGGTCGGCGTTCATCGACACGTCCATGACGTTGCGGGTGTTCACCCACAGCCCGGAGCCGCGTTCGGTGAACCAGAACGGGTCGGTCATGAGGTACTCGGCCGGGCCCATGGCGTCGTCGTGCACCGTGCCGGAGTCCAGCGGCCAGGGCTGACGGGTGTACGGACCGCCGTCCGGTGTCTGCGCCTCGCCCTGCCCGTACCAGTGGCCGGCCGAGGCGGTGTCGTAGTACGAGGCGACCTGGTCGACGGTGGCCGGGCCACTCGTGCGCAGCGCGACTCGGTAGCGGTCGGGCCGCGGGGTGATGCGGTAACGCACGGTCTCGCCGGCCACGGTGGTGCCGACGCCGAGGTCGAGCACACCGTCGTGCCAGCGGGCCGAGCGCACGGTCGTGGTCGCGGCCCAGCCGGCGGGCGTGTGGAACGCGGCGGGGCCGGAGCCGGGCGCGCCGCCCGGCGTCGTGGCGAGCACCGTGGCGCCGCCGCGCTCGGTGGTGATCCGGAACGGTGCGCGGTCGATCAGCACGCGGTAGCCGGGAGCGCCGCCGGCGCCGGGCACCTGCAGGCGCACCGTCGTCGCCGAGATGTGCGCCGACGGGGTCACGGCTGCGGCGCGGGTGCCGGTCCGGGCGGCGGCCGGGGTGTTGGCCCGGGCGGCGGCGGGCGCCAGGCCGGCGGCCAGGAGCAGCCCGGCGCCGCCGACGACGACGCGGCGGGCGGCCTGGAAGCGATCGCGGGACGACGGAACGGACATGAGAGCTCCTCGAGCGCGGCGGACGAGCGGTACAGCGACCGGATCCGCGACAGACCGACATGTCCGACTCGTCCGGCTGAATCGGAGAGTAGGGACGTTTCCGCGCGGCGGTCAAGACCGAGTCTGCAATTTCCTGCACGTTTGGCGGTGAAAGTGATCTCTTGTACGCAGTGCCCGGCCGCGTCAGCGACGACACCGGCCGGGGCATGACGAAGGCCGCCCGGAATGATCCGGGCGGCCTTCGGTGGCGCGAGCGAGGGGCGGTCAGGCCGACTTCTGGCCGCGGCGGGCGCGAAGCACGTTCAACCGCTCGGCCAGGACCTCTTCGAGATCGGCGATCGTGCGCCGCTCCATCAGCATGTCCCAGTGGGTGCGCGGGGCCTTGACCTTCTTGGCCTCCGGCGCCGGCCCGTCGATGAGCAACGCCGCGCTTCCGTCGAGCCGGCACTCCCACGTGGTGGGAATCTCGGCCTCTTCGGAGAACGGCACCTGGAACTCGTGACCGCGTTCGCAGCGATAGGCGGCGATGTTGCGCGGCGCAGGCTCAGCGCCGTACTCGGTCTCGTAACTGATTGCGCCGAGCCGACTGCCCCGCAGTGTGCGATCTGCCATCGTGGGCACCTCCCGGTCGTCTGGTGTGGAATCTCCTTACACCGGTCCAACGACCCGTATGCAACGAGGATTCCCACATGGTGTAGGAGGTAACGCCGGCCCCACGAGGGCGGCTCAGGGCGGTGCCAGGCCTGCGGACGGCCGCGGCGGACCGCGGCGACCTCACACGTCGAGCGCGAGCTGACCGCGCCCGGCCCGGCCGCCGAGATCACCGCGGCGGTGGTGCCGGCGACACAGCACCTGGTAGTGCACGACCGGCGCGTCGGGCGCGGCGCCCGTCTCGGTGTCGGCCACGACCACCGTGTCGCCGTCGCGCACCACCTCCCCGTCGACCACGCGGGCGTTCAGCTGTCCGGGCCGTCCGCACCAGCACAGCACCTCGACGTGCACGGAGTGGATCTCGTCGGCGAGCTCGAACAGCCGCTTCGCCCCGGGCAGCAGCCGGGTGCGGAAGTCGGTGGCCAGCCCGAAGCAGTAGACGTCGACGTGCTGGTCGTCGGCGAGCTCGGCCAGCTGGTCGACGTGCTCGGAGGTGAGGAAGCCGGCCTCGTCGACGATCAGGTAGTCCAGCGGGCGGCCGCTCGCCCACTGCTCGCGCACGAGCCGGCGGATGTCAGTGTCATCGGTCAGCTCGACGGCCTCGCGGGCCAACCCGACGCGGGTGGTGATCCAGGCCGCCCCCGAGCGGTCGTAGCGCACCAGGAGCAGGCCGCGCCGGCCCTGGCGGGCCTGGTTGTGGTCGATCTGCAGCGCGAGGGTGGACTTGCCGCAGTCCATCGGGCCGTGGAAGAACACCAGCCGGGCGGGCATCGGGGCGGCGCGCCGGTTACCGGCCGCGGGCACCGCGGCCAGCGCTCCCGCCCGCAGGTCACCGTCGGCCACGTCGGGTCAGCCTAGAGGCCCGGTCGGCACGGACCGGGGGTGGCCGGCAACGCGTCACACCTTCGCCGGCGCGGCGTTGCCGGCGGCCTCGATGGCGCGGCGTACCGGCCACGACCAGGAACCGACCCGCGTTGCAGCACGGACGCGATGAGCACCGCGGCCAGCCACGCCACCAGGGAGCCGAGCACCACGCGCTTCGCGCCGAACGTCTCCGCCAGCCGGCCCAGCCCGAGCGCGCCGCCGAAGGCGATGAACTGCACCGTCTGGATGCCGTCGATGTAGATCAGGAAGGCGGCCAGGAAGGCGAGCGTGAGCGGGAACGCGCGCACGTGGCGCATCGTCGCCCCCAGCTGCCGGAAGGCCGCGGTCATCAGCGACCCGGGGACGACCGCTGCGGCGACGCCGACCCGTTCGGGCAGCCGGCGGAACACCGGCACGCCGAAGGCGAGCCACACACGCCGGCGAGGCACAGCGCGGTCCGGGCGAGCGTGGCCTTGTCGAGCACGAGGCTGAGGGCGAAGTCGGCGGCGAGCGGCCAGGCCGTCGGCCCGATGAGGACCATGGCCACACAGGCCAGCGCGCCGAGGCCGCCGCAACCGAGCATGATGTCGCGCTTGCGCCCCGTGCGGTCGGCCAGCGCCCCGACCAGTGGCATCAGCGCGACGAGGACGATCGTCGAGGCCGTGACGGTGTAGGCGAACAGGCTGCCGGGGGCGATCGGGAGGCCGGCGACGTGCACCCGTCCGTTCTTGCCGACCGCGTTCTCGGCCACCGCCGTGAGGTAGCGCGACATGAAGACGGTGACGACCACGGTGTTGAACGGCTGCACGGCCCAGCCGTAGAGGTACCAGCCCTGCCGGCGGCGGCGAGCGCGGTCGGTGTGCCGTCACGGCCGGGCCGCCGGCCATTGGCCGCGGGCGGCCAGCACGTCGCGCAGCAGCGGGGCGTCGTCGGTCATGATCCCGTCGACGCCGAGGTCGAGCAGGCGCAGCATCTCGGCCCGGTCGTTGACCGTCCAGGCGTGCACCGGCAGTCCGCGCGCGTGGGCGGCCCGCAGGTAGCGCGCGTCGACGAACACCCGCCGGCCGATGCGGGCCGGGACCTGCGCGCACTGCCCGGTGAAGGGGCGCCGGCCGACGGCCGGCGCCAGGCGCAGGCGCATGGCGGCGCGCGGGCCGAGAGAGGTGCACAGCCGCGGTCCGAGCGCGCGGCGCGCGGCGGCGATGCGCCGGGAGGAGAAGGCGCCCACGCACACCCGCTCGAGACTGCCGGTCCGCCGGACGGCGTCGACGGCCGGCGCGATGGCGCGGTCGGACTTCACGTCGAGGTTGATCCGGGCGTGCGGCCAGGCGGCCAGCAGGTCCGTGAGCAGGGGGATCGGTTCGCGGCCGGCGATGCGGGCGCCGCGCACCACGGTCCACGGCAGCGCGTCGAGGCGGCCGGTCCCGTCCGTCACCCGCCCGAGGGCCGCGTCGTGGAACGCGAGCGCCACGCCGTCGGAGGTCACCCGGACGTCGGTCTCCAGATAGCGGTAGCCGAGGTCGACCGCCCGCTCGAACGCCGACATCGAGTTCTCCGCGCCGTCGGGTGCGTAGCCGCGGTGCGCGAAGGCGATCGGTCCGGCGCAGTCGAGGAACATCGCGGTGACGGTACCGCCGGACGCGGCGTGGGTCAGACGAAGAGGTCGGGTTGCAGGTCGCCGTCGCCGTCCTGGTAACCGCTCAGGTCGGTGACGCCCGCGTCGGCCAGCACCTCGTCGTCGATGAACGTGTTGCCGGTGCATTCGCGCGCCGGCCGGGACAGGATCACGTGGGCCGCGTCGGCCACGATCTCCGGCGTGCGGGCGCCGGCCATCGCCTCGTCGCCGCCGAGCAGGTTCTGCACCGCCGCGGTGGCGATCAGCGTGCGCGGCCACAGGCAGTTGGCGGCGATACCGTCGCCGCGCCGCGACTCGGCCACGCCCAGGGTCAGCATCGTCATCGCGTACTTGCTCACCGTGTACGGCGCGTGCGCCGCCAGCCACTTCCGGTCCATGTTCAGTGGTGGCGAGAGGGTGAGCACGTGCGCGTTGGCCGACTTCGCGAGGTGCGGCAGGGCCAGGCTGGTGAGCAGGAAGGTGCCGCGCGCGTTGATGTCGAGCATCAGGTCGTAGCGCTTCGGCGGGAGGTCGCCGATGGTGGCGAGGTTGATGGCCGACGCGTTGTTGACGACGACGTCGAGCCCGCCGAACTGCTCGACCGTGCGGGCCACCGCCGCCGCGACGCCGTCGTCGTCGCGCACGTCCCCGACGATCGGCAGCGCGTGCCCCCCGGCGTCCTCGATCTGGCGCGCCGCGGTGTGCACGGTGCCCGGCAGCCGCGGGTCCGCCTCGTCGGTCTTGGCCAGGATGGCCACGTTGGCACCGTCGCGGGCCGCGCGCACGGCGATGGCCAGGCCGATGCCCCGGCTGCCGCCGGACATGATGATGGTCCGGCCGGCCAGCGGCCCGTCCGACGTCGTCACGTGGTCACCTTTCGCAGGGATGTGCCGGCGATGATCGCAGGTCAGAGCCGGTGCAGCTCGACGGGCAACCCGTCCCTGGGCCGCGGCAGCGACGTCCAGTCGACCGGCATCCGGTAACCCGGCGGGACCGTCAGCCGGTAGCGGCCCAGCAGCTGGTGCAGGACGGCCTTGACCTCCATGCCGCCGAAGTACATGCCGATGCACTTGTGCACACCGTTTCCGAACGGCAGGTAGGCGTAGCGGTGCACCTTGTCCTCGCGGCGGTGCTCGGCGAATCGCTCGGGGTCGAAACGCTCCGGGTCCGGCCACACGTCGGGCAGGTGGTGCACGCCCCACAGGTGCACTGCGAGGTAGGTCTGCGCCGGGATGCGGTAGCCGAGCAGTTCGGTCTCGCGCGACGTGCGCCGCACCAGACCGGGCACCGGCACGACCAGGCGCAGCGCCTCCTTCATCACCAGGTCGAGCGAGGTGAGCCGGTCCAGGTCGGCGTAGTCGAGCGCGCCCCGGCCCACGGCGAGCGACTCGGCCCGGCACCGCTCCTGCCACTCCGGGTGGCGGGCCAGGTAGTACGCCATGGACGTCAGCGTGATCGTCGACGTGTCGTGCGCGGCCATCAGCAGGAAGATCATGTGATTGACGACGTCGTCGTCGCTGAAGGCTTCTCCGTCGTCGGTGCGCGCGTGGCAGAGCGCGCTGAACAGGTCGGCGCCGTCGCCGGCCCGCTGGTCGGCGACCCGCGGGCGCAGGTACCCCTCCAGCACGCGCCGCCCGGCCAGCCCGCGCGCCCAGCGGTTCCCGGGCACGGGATGGCGCACGAGCGCGGTGCCGGCGCGCACGGCTGCGACGAAGGCGTCGTTGAGCGCGCGGGCGTCGTCACCGGCGGGGGCGGCCATGAAGGTGTCGGTGGCCACGGCGAGGGTGAGTTGCTTGACCGCGCGGTAGAAGTGCAGCGGCCCCGAGCGGGGCCAGCCGTCGAGCGTGGCGCGCACGGTGTCGTTCATCGGCCCGAGGTAACCGGCCAGCCGGTCGCTGGTGAACGCGCCCTGCATGATGCGCCGGTGCCGGTGGTGCTCCTGGCCGTCGAGCAGCATCAGGCCGCGCCGGAAGAAGGGGCCGATCAGGAACGACCAGCCGCTGGCGTCGAAGACCTTGTCCCGGTCCTGCAGCACGGCGCCGCAACCGTCGGGCGTGTCGACGTTGACCCAGGTGGTGCCGAGGGCGTTGATCCGCGAGATCGGGCCGAAGCGGTCGTACCAGCGGTGCGTGCTGGTGGTGCGGCCGGTGGCGAACGACCAGGTGTGGCCGAGCAGCGGCAGGCCGGCCGAACCGGGCATGGTCGAGAAGGCTGCGGGCTGGGCGAGCTGGGTCGTCATGCGGCACCTCGATCCCGGGCGGCTGGCGGTGGTACGTCGGCGACGATAGTCTGACAACGACCGTAGTCAAATTGATGGGGAGCCGACCGTGGCCGAACGCGCGTACCGCGGCGTGCCCGCGGCGCAGCGCCAGGCCGTGCGCCGGGCCGCGCTGGTCGAGGCCGTGCTCGACTGCCTGCACGACGACGGGATCGCCGGCACCGGGGTGCGGGCCGTCTGCGCCCGCGCGCAGCTGACCCAGCGCTACTTCTACGAGAACTTCGCCGATCTCGATGCGCTGCTGCTGGCCGTGGTCGACTCGGTGATGGACGAGATCGCGAGCAGCTCGCTGGCCGCGCTGCGCGCGGTGGCGCGCCGCCGCCCCGACGACGTCGCCGGCCAGGTGCGCGCCGCGCTGGCCGCAGGATACGGAGTGGTGGCTCTCGACCGGCGCAAGGCCGACGTCCTGCTCACGGCCGCCGCCGGCAACGAGGCGTTGCGCGAGCGCCGGCACCGCGCGGTCACCGACTACGCGAACCTCGTGCTCGACGGCCTGCCGCTGCTGCACGGGCTCGAGCTGAGCCATCGCCGCCGCGCCCGGGCGCTGTCGCTGTTCCTCGTCGCCGGATCCTTCGACGTCATCGAGGCCGTGCTGGCCGGACGACTGCGGATGTCGCGCGAGCGGCTCGTCGACCAGCTCACGGCGATGTGGCTGGGGGCGCTGTCGGCCGCGCTGCCCGGAACTGACCCATCAGCTCGGGGCTGATCGAGTCGGCGAGGGCGAGCGCGTCGCCGCCGGCGATGTCGTGCACCGCGTAGCCCTGCCGTCCCGCGGCGGTGGTGGCCCACAGGCTGGCCAGGCCGAGGCGGCGCTGGAAGAACGTGGTGCGCACCGACCACCCGATGATCGCGCCGGTGTCGAGGGTGGCGCGGCGACGCACCACCGAGCCGGCGGACGTGATCAGGTGGCCGTCGACGAGCGCATGTCCGAGGTTGCGGTAGCGGTCGGCGGCCAGGGGCACAGCGGCCAGCAGCGCGGCGGCGCCGGCGAGCAGGACCCACGCCGGCGCGCCGGCGAGCCACGCGACGAGCGCGGCGGCGGTGATCGTGAGCGCGCCGGTCACCGCGCGGATCGTGCGCCGCCGCAGCGCCGTGGCGGGATGCCCCCGCAGCTCGGCGGTGACCGCGGGCGTCCCGTCGAGGGTGGCCGAGGCGACCCGCACCGCCTCCGCCAAGGGGGCGGGCGGCAGCAGCACCTCGCCGCCCCGCTCGGCGCCGCGCCCGGTGCGCAGCCCGGTGGCGATGGCGGTGGTCCGCGCCGCCCCCACCCAGCGCAGCGGCAGCGGTTCGGACAGCTGCGCGCCGACGAGGCGGCGCCGCTCGATGCTGGTGGCCCGGGTGGTCAGCAGGCCGCGGGTGACCTGCAGCGTGCCGCCGGCGTTGCGCACGAGCCGGAAGTTCCAGAACGCCAGGACGTAACCGGCCGTGGAGGTGACGGCGACGAAGGCGACAAGCGCGCCGAGGACCGCGAGCACGGCCGCGCCCACCGGCAGCCCTTCGAACCAGCGCGAGACCGTGCGCAGCGGGCCGTAGTGGGCCAGGTCGACCCCCGACTCGCCCTGGACGCGCCAGTACAGGCCCCAGATGACCAGCCCGGTCAGCACGCCGGACAGCGTGAACGGCGCGTAGCGGATCCACCGGCGATCGAGGCGGGCGAGCTCGACGGCCGCGCCCGGCGCCGGGGCGACGGCGCTGCTCGGCGCCTTGGCCAGCGTCACCCGCGCGTGCAGCAGGTCGTCGCGCAGCGCCGACGCCTCGGCCGCGGTGAGCCCGTCGAGCGCCAGCCGGCCCTCACCCTTGCGGTCGTTGGTGCCGGTGCCGATGACCACGCGCGCCAACCCCAGCAGGCGGTGCAGCACGTGCGAGGTGACGTCGACGGTGCGGATGCGGTTACGGGCCGCGGTGACGGTCTTGCGGCGCAGCAGCCCGTGCCGTAGTTGCACGTGGTCGGCGGTGATGCGCAGCCGGGTGGTGAACCAGCGGGTCAGCGAGTAGGCGGCCACCACGCCGGCAGCGCCGATCGCCCAGTAGTGGTTGCCCTGCGACGACCCGGCGAGGAACACGCCGACGAGCGCGGGCAGCGCCCTGACGATCTCGACGACCGGGTGGATGAGCAGCATCCGCGGGCTGAGCCGGTGCCACGCGGCGTCCTCGAGGGCGGCGGCGGGGTCGGGGCGGGTCGGCGGGGTGGCGACGGTGTCGTCGGGCGTGCGGGCGACGGTCACGTGCCGTCACCGCCGGAGAGCTGGGCCCGCTCGGTCAGCCACGCGACGGCGTCGTCGGCCACCGCGACGTCCAGGGCGTGGATCTTGATCGGCCCCTTGGCCGAGGCCGTGGTGACGGTGACGTTCGCGAGCCCGAAGACCTGCTCGAACGGGCCGCGCTGGGTGTCGACGGTCTGGATGCGCGCGATCGGCGCGATCCGCCGCTCCTGCGTGAACCAGCCCGCGCGGGTGTACACGGCAGTGTCGGTGATCTCCCAGCGGTGCACCCGGTAGCGCCACTGCGGCATCACGACCAGGTGGGCGACGGCCAGGGCGGCGGTCACCGCGGCCACCACCGTGACGACGGCCGCGGTGGCGCCCGAGCCGGCCAGCACGGCCGTCTCGACCCCGCCCAGCACGATCCAGCCCGGCAGCGCCCGCACCGTCCAGTAGCCGCGGGCGCGGCGGCTCGCCTGGTGCACCGGATCGCGCAGTTCGGTCATCGTCATGTGCACATCGTCGTCCACCGAGGTGGTGAACGGCAGCGCCGGGACGCACCTACCCGGCGTGACGGATGTCAGCCTGGGACACTGTCGGGGTGGCCGACCGCAACGTGCTGGGCGAAGCGCTGGCCGAGTGCGGCCGCGATCCGGTGACCGGGTTCTACCGCGACGGCTGCTGCACCAGCGGGCCCGAGGACCTGGGCAGCCACACGATCTGCGCCGTCGTCACCGCCGAATTCCTCGAGTTCGAGCGGGCCGTGGGCAACGACCTGTCCACCCCGCGGCCGGAGTACGGGTTCCGCGGCCTCGAGCCGGGCGACCGGTGGTGCGTCGTGGCCGCACGTTGGCTGCAGGCGCACCGGGCCGGCACCGCCTGCCCCGTCGTGCTCGCGGCGACGAACGAGGCCGTGCTGTCGATCGTGTCGCTGGAAGTGCTCGTCGAGTACGCCGTCGACGTGCCCGACGACGCCAGCGACCTCGCCTGACGGCCGCTGCGCCTACCAGCCGCGCTCGCGCCACTCGGCCAGGTGCGGGCGCTCGGTGCCGAGCGTCGAGTCGTCGCCGTGGCCGGGGTAGAACCACGTCTCGTCGGGCAGCGGGTCGAACACCCGGGCCTCGACGTCGTCGAGCAGCGAGCGGAAGTCCTCGGGTGAGCCGGTCTTGCCCACCCCGCCCGGGAACAGCGAGTCCCCGGTGAACAGGTGCGCGGTGCCCTCCGGGTCGCGGTAGAGCACCGCGACCGAGCCCGGGGTGTGCCCGCGCAGCGCGATGATCTCCAGCGACAGTTCGCCGAGGGTGAGCTCGTCGCCGTGGTGCAGCCGCTCGTCGACGGCCACCGGCAGCTCGTCGGCGTCGGCGTCGCCCGCGTACACCGCGGCGCCGGCGTAGTCCACCGTCTCGGCCAGGGCCACCCAGTGGTCCTGGTGGCGGTGCGTGGTGAGGACGGCCGACACCGCCGGGCCCTCGAAGTCGACGAGCGCGCGCAGCCGCTCGGCCTCGTTGGCCGCGTCGATGAGCAACCCCTCGCCGGAGCGGGTGCAGCGCAGCAGGTAGGCGTTGTTGTTCATCGGCCCGACGGCCAGCTTGGCGATGGTCAGGCCGGGCAGCCGCCGCACGTCCATGTCGCCGCCGACGAAGACCCGGCCCGTGTAGGTGTCGCTCATGGGTGCGACCGTAGCGCCGCCCACCTTGGCTCGGCCCCTTGTCTCAGCTCCGTACGACCGGTTTCGCGCGCGAAAAGCGGTCGTAGCGGCGTGCAAGAAGGGAACCGGGGGGTCAGTCGAAGAGGGGTGCGAACTCCTCGGTCGGGGGGCCGTTGGACAGGTCGACGCGGGTGTCGGGGAGGTCGGCCAGCACCGAGGCGATGTAGGAGCGCACTGCGGCGGCGCGGCCGACGTCGTGGCCGGCCCGTTCGGACAGCAGCCAGCGGTGCTCGTTGATCTCGTGGAACAGCTCCGCGTCGGGCAGCTTGACCCGCAGCTCCATCGGGACGAGGTCGAGGGTGGAGTAGAACTTCTCGTCCAGCCACCGGCGCGCAGCGAGATCGTCCCACACCGGGTGGCCGACCCCGTCCTCCCACTTCGCCTTGTAGCGCGACAGGTCGGCGAGCAGGGCGCGGGCCTGGTTCGACTGCACCCGCAGGCCGGTGAGCTCGAACAGCCGGCGCTGGTGGTGGCCGGCGTCGACCACCTGCGGGTCGAACTTCAGCCGCATGCCGCCGGGCTCGGTGTTGATGGTCATCTCGCCGACGTCGAAGCCGAGCTCGTTGAGCCGGCGCAGCCGCTGGTTGATCAGGTAGTTCTCGCCGGGCGGGATGAGCACGTCGCGGGTGAGCTCGGCCCACAGCGACTCGTAGCGCGACCGCGCGAGGTCGGCCAGCTCCACGACGTCGACCTCCACGTCGAGCAGCCCGGCGGCCTGCAGGTCGAGCAGCTCCCCGGCGATGTTGGTCGTGGCGATCTCGATGTCGTGCTCGCGCTGCCCGTCGGACAGCCGGGGGTGCAGCTCGCCGGTCTCGGCGTCGACCAGGTACGCCGCCAGCGCCCCGGCGTCGCGGCGGAACAGGGTGTTCGACAGCGAGCAGTCGCCCCAGAAGAAGCCGGCGAGGTGCAGGCGGACGAAGAGCCCGGCCAGCCCGTCCAGCAGCGCCAGCCGCAGCTCGGGCAGCGCGCGGCCGGTGAACAGCGAGCGGTACGGCTGGGAGAACTGCAGGTGCCGGGTGATCAGCAGCGCGCCCAGATCCTCGCCGGCGTCGTCGCGCCGGTCGACGACGGTGCCGTAGGCCTCGACCACCGGCACGGAGTGGTCGGCCAGCTGGCGCAGCAGCCCGTGTTCGCGCAGCACGAAGCGGTCGGTCGCCTCCTTGATGGCGAAGACTTCGCCGCCCACCTCCACGAAACGCACGATGTGCCGTGAGATGCCGCGGGGCACGTGCACGATGCGCCGGTCGGCCCACTGCTCCAGCGGCAGGTCGAACGGCAGCGTGAGCAGCTCGGTGTTCGCGCCGAGGGTGGTCGCGCGAAAGTTGGCCACGGGTCGAGGGTAGGGCTCGCCGCCGCGCCCGGCGGTGCGCCGGCCGGGACGCACTCAGTCGAGCTCGAGGCCGAGCAGGGCGTTCTCGACGACCTCGGTGAGCGCGGGGTGGATCCAGTACTGCCGGCGGGCCATGTCCCGCACGCCCAGGCCGGTGCTCATGGCCTGGATGAGGGGTTGGATCAGCGTCGAGGCCTGCTCACCCATCAGGTGCGCGCCGATCAGTTGGCCGGACCCCGGGTCGGCGATCAGCTTGGCGACGCTGGTGCCGTCCTCCATCGCCCAGCCGTAGGCGGTGGAGCCGTAATCCTGGATCTTCGTCACGTAGCGCCGGCCCGAGGCGCGGGCCTCCTGCTCGGTGAGCCCCACCGACGCCAGCTGCGGGTGCGTGAACACCGCGGCCGGCACGAACCGGTGGTCGGAGGCGCGCAGGTCGTCGGGGTGCGCGAGGTTGTGCGCGACGACGCGTTCCTCGTGGTTGGCGACGTGCTTGAGCTGGTACTCGCTCGACGCGTCGCCCAGCGCCCACACGCCCGGCGCGGACGTGCGTTGGTGCTCGTCGACCTCGATCCGGAACCACTCGTCGTGCTCGACCCCGCCGGCGGTGAGGTCCAGGCGGTCGCCGTTCGGGACGCGGCCGGTGGCGACGAGGAGCAGGTCGCCGGACACGGTCGTCCCGTCGCCGAGGGTCACCCGGTACTCGCCGTCGGTCTCCTCGATCTTGTCGACGGTGACCCGCAGGTGCAGGTCCCAGCGGTCGCGCACGACGTCGGTGAAGCGGGTGGCGATGTCCTCGTCCTGGGAGCGGAGCAGGTCACTACGGCACACGATGCTGACCTGCGAGCCCAGCGCGGCGAAGACGTGAGCGAACTCGGCCGAGATGTAGCCGCCACCCAGGATGATCACGCGCTCGGGGCGCTCGTCGATCCGCATCACCGTGTCGGACGTGTGGTAGGGCACGCCGCTGTGGACGACCACCGCGGGGATGTGCGGCCGCGTGCCGGTCGCGAGCACGATGTCGTCGGCGGTGAGGGTCTCGCCCGTGGACAGCCGCAGCGTCTTCGGAGCGCTGAATTCGGCGTGCGCCTCGTAGAGGGTGACGTTGGGGGTGCCGGTGGCCCGGTACTCGCGCCCACCCGACGAGATCGGGTCGATGCGGCCGAAGATGCGGTCGCGGATGGCCTTCCAGTCGGCCTCCGGGGCCGGGCCGTGCAGCCCGAGGCGCGACCACTCGCGGGCGTTCGCGGCCAGGTCGGCCGGGTAGACGAACATCTTGGTGGGGATGCAGCCGACGTTCAGACAGGTGCCGCCGAACGTGCCCTCCTCGACGATCGCGATGCGCCGGCCGGCCAGCTCCGGGGTCACCAGGGAGTTGCCCGAACCGCTGCCGACGATGACGAGGTCGTAGTGCGTCACCAGTCGACGGTATCCGCCGGACGCCGGGTCGTGCCGCCCATGTGGTCAGCGCAGCAGCAACGGGGCGAGCGCGCGGGCGGTCACGCGGGTGCGGCCGCCGAGGTCGCTGATGACGACGTGGTCGGCACCGGCGGCGCGCAGGGCGCTCACCCGGGCGGCGATCGCGTCGGGCTCGCCGTGCGGCACGACCGCGTCGACCAGGTCGTCGGACAGCCGGTCGACGGCGGCGTCCGCGAAAGCCCAGCCGGCGCAGGTGCTCGCGGTAACCGCGCACGCCGAGCAGGAACGTCAGCGTCCCCGCGCGCGGCGCGCGCCGCCGCGCTGTCCGGGCCGATGGACCAGGGTCGATGCGGCCAGCACGGATCGGGGGCCGAGCCGGGCCCTGGCGCCGGCGACGTAGCCCGGCGTCACGAGCAGCGGCACGGCGCCGGCCCCCGGTCCCGGGCCAGGTCGAGCTTGCGGGCCGAGCGCGGCCAGCAGCCGGCGCGAGCGCGGTACCCCTGCGGCGTCGAGGTCGTCCAGGAACGCGGGGAGCCCGGCGAGCGGCCGCGGCACGCCCGCGGGCCGCCGAGCCCGACGACGAGCCGCCCGGGCGCGAGCTACCTCGGCCGCCTCCGGTCTCGACGACGTCGCGCGGGGTGTAACGCACCGAGCGGTGACGATCCGTCGGGCCGCCGTACGTGTTCGGTGGCGCGCGCGGGTCCGAGCAGGACGTCGAGGGAGTCGAGGCTGGCCGCCGGCCACCCACACCGTGCCGTACCCGAGCCGTTCCGCGTCTGCCGCGTCGCGCAGATGGGCACCGTCGTCGGCGACGTCCACCGGTCACGCCGACCGGTCCGAGCGTCGTTGTCCACCTGGGCGACGGTAGAGGTGAAGCCGGTCTGCAGGTCAACCGGCGTAGAGGGATCCCGGCGGACAAACGGCATCCCGGCGCCCACTAGCCTGGGCGCGTGCTGCGACTGTCGACCCTGTTCCTGCGCACCCTGCGCGACGACCCCGCCGATGCGGAGGTGCCGAGCCACCGCCTGCTGGTGCGGGCCGGCTACGTGCGCCGCGTCGCGCCCGGCATGTACTCCTGGCTGCCGCTCGGGCTCAAGGTGCTCGAGCGCGTCGAGCAGGTCGTGCGCGAGGAGATGGACGCGATCGGCTCGCAGGAGGTGCACTTCCCGGCGCTGATCCCGCGCGACATCTTCGAGGTCAGCGGCCGGTGGTCGGACTACGGCGACCTCCTGTTCCGGCTGAGCGACCGTAAGGACGCCGACTACCTGCTCGCGCCCACGCACGAGGAGCTGTTCACCCTCCTGGTCAAGGGCGAGTACTCGTCCTACAAGGACTACCCGCTGGCGCTGTACCAGATCCAGACCAAGTACCGCGACGAGGCCCGGCCCCGCGCGGGCATCCTGCGCGGGCGCGAGTTCATCATGAAGGACTCGTACTCCTTCGACCTGTCCGACGAGGGGCTCGAGACGTCCTACCGCGCCCACCGCGACGCGTACGAACGGATCTTCACCCGGCTCGGGTTCACCTACCGCATCGTGTTCGCGGTGTCGGGGGCCATGGGCGGCTCGGCCTCGGAGGAATTCCTCGTACCGGCCGCCGCGGGCGAGGACACCTTCGTGCAGTGCACGAACTGCGACTACGCGGCCAACACCGAGGCGGTCGAGATCGCGGCGCCGGAGCCGGCCGACCCGGCCGAACACCCCGCCGAGCAGGTGCTCGACACCCCGGACACGCCGACCATCGAGACGCTGGTGACCCGGCTCAACGACCTCGGCCTGCGCGACGAGCCGTTCACCGCCGCCGACACGCTCAAGAACGTCGTGCTGCGCACGAAGGCGCCCGGCGCCGACGAGTGGGAGCTGCTGGTCGTCGGGGTGCCGGGCGATCGTGACGTCGACCTCAAGCGCATCAACGGGCAGTTGGAGCCGGTGATCGCGGAGCAGGCCGGCCCGGACGACCTCGCGACCCGGCCCGGGCTGGTCAAGGGCTACATCGGCCCGCAGCGGCTGTCCGAGCTGAAGATCCGCTTCCTCGTCGACCCGCTCGTCACCCAGGGCAGTGCGTGGGTGACCGGCGCGAACGAAACGGGCAAGCACGCCGCGAACGTCGTCCGCGGCCGCGACTTCGTCCCGGACGGCGAGATCGGGGCGGTGGAGATCCGCGACGGCGACCGCTGCTCGCGTTGCGGGTCGCCGCTGGTCATCGCCCGCGGCATCGAGATGGGCCACGTGTTCCAGCTCGGCCGCAAGTACGCCGACACGTTCGGGCTGACCGCACTCGACCAGAACGGCAAGCCGGTCACGGTGACGATGGGCTCCTACGGCATCGGCATCACGCGGGCCGTGGCCGCCCTGGCCGAGCAGACCCACGACGACAAGGGTCTGTGCTGGCCGCGCAGCGTCGCGCCCGCCGACGTGCACGTCGTCGCCACCGGCAAGGACGACAGCGTGTTCACCGCCGCCGCGTCGCTGGCCGCGACGCTCGAGGGCGCCGGTGTGCGGGTCATGTACGACGACCGGCGCGGCGTCTCGCCCGGCGTGAAGTTCAAGGACGCAGAACTCATCGGCGTGCCGACGATCGTGATCGTGGGCCGCGGCCTGGCCGACGGCACCGTGGAGCTGCGCGACCGCCGCACCGACGAACGCCGGGAGGTTCCGGTGGCCGGCGCCGCCGACGCGGTGCTGGCCGCCGTCCGTGCCTAGCCGCCCCATGGGGCAGTTGCGGTTGCCGCCGGTCCGGCTGGTCGCTACTTTTCGGCGGGCCGACATCGACTGGGGACGGGCATGGACAGGGCGGGTCAGCGCCTGATCGACGTGCGGGCCGAGCGCGGCGCGAACAACGCCCTGCGCCTGGTGTTCCGCGACGGCCCCGACGAGCCCTTCGCCACCGCCCGCCAGGAAGCCGGCGGCGGCTTCGGCCGCAAGCTCGGCGTCCTGTTCGGGTTCAAGAACGGCGGCACCGGCACGCACGAGCTGACCGTCGGCGGCCGGTCGCTGGGTGTGGTGTCGAAGGACGGCCAGCCGACCGACATCACCGACGGCGTCGGCGGGGAGGTGGTGGCCCGCGTCGAGCGGGGCGCCACGTCGACGGCCACGGCGGCCGACGGGCGGGCGCTGCTCACCTTCGCGGCGCGCGGGCCGGAGGCGAAGACGCCGTTCCCGCTGCTCGGTGCCCGCCTGGTCCTCGACGGCCCGCTCGACGGCCCGGCACTCGACGTGCTGCTCGCCGCTTGCGTGGACATCGTTATCGGGTTGCGGCCCTATATCAGCGAGATGAGCTGACGCGCCCGACGGCGTCTCAGAGCGGCAGCGCGTCGGCGTAGACGACCCGCGCGCCGTGCCGCCGGGGCGCGGTGCCCGCAATGTCCGGCGGCGCGGTGCCGGCCGCCGGGTCGGCCGGCAACAGCTCCCACTCCTCCACGACGACGCGCCAGTTGTGGTCGGCGCCGGGCCGGCGCGGGTCGAGTGACGTCGGCAGGTCGAGCGCGCCCTCCCAGGACACGGTCGTGCCGTCCACCCCGCGCACCGGCAGCGCCGTCGACAGGACCGTCTGCCAGCCCAGGTCGGTGGGCACCGACGGGACGCGCCGCTCCAGCCGCGCGTACATCCGCCGGGTCGCGCCGACCTGTTCGGCGAACGTCGCGCGTTCCGGCAGGCCGAAGTAGCCGGGCACCCCCACCGGCCCGGTGATCACCACCCGCGCCTGCCCGGCGTCGGGCCGCGACAGGGACGCGGTGCGCTGGGGCAGCACCTGCACGAAGTCGCACTTCACCAGCGGTGACAGCGCGAGGCCGGGCAGCGAGTCGGGCTGGTAGCGCGCCACCGTCAGCCGCACGAACGGCCAGAAGGCGGTGCCCGGGTCGAGGGCCACGTCGACGAACCACAGGCCGCGCTCCGCGGAGAACTCGGGCCGGTAGCCGAGCAGCCCCGCGGTCGGCTGGCCGGGCAGGTCGACGAGCTTCTCCACCGCCGGCGTGCCGACCGGCCGGGCCGGGCCGTGCCGGTCGTCGAAGCCCAGCAGATGCAGATCGTCGACCAGCGGCAGGTCACCGCGATCGGCCGGGCCGTCCTGCACGAAGATCGGGTCCGCGCCCCACTGGCTGACCTCGTCGCCGATGGCGGCCGGGCCGCCGAGCACCACGGCGAGCAGCTCGCCGTTGCCGGTGGTGTACCAGGGCCGGTCGAGGTACACGCGCACGCCGCCGGCGCGGGTGCGGGTCAAGGCGAACGGCTGGTCGTCCTCCGTGGCTTCGTGCCAGTGCAGCAGCGGGATCAGGTCACGCACGGCGGGCTTCACCGGTCGGGCCGAGCTGAGCACGTTCGCGGTGCGGGCCGGGCCGGCCACCGAGTAGTCGTCCGGCGTGCTGAACAGGCGGGGATCGAAATACTCGCGGAACCGGGTCGTGGCCCGCACCCGGTAGGCGATGTCGCGGTGCTTCGTGTCGCCCAGGTGGTGCTGCCCGGTGTGCAGGTGCAGCGACGTGCCGTCGGGCAACGGCACGTCGACGTCCTTCGGGCCCAGGACGATGAGGTCCTCGTCGGCGTCGACGTTCGTGTGGCAGACAGCGGCGGCGACGCCCTCGACGAAGGTGGGGGCGGGCTTGCTCAGGTCGTCGACCCATTCGTCCCAGGTGGCCTCGACGTCGAGCCGGTCGGTGCTCGCCGCGTGCAGGACGACGCCGGCGTTCAGGCTGACCGTGGTCGACCCGGGCGCCCGGTGCGGCGCGAGCACGGTGAAGCGGGGCGCGCGCAGCGGACGGGGCACCGCGTGCACGAAGCGCATGGTCGCGGCCGGGGTGAGCCACCAGAACCAGCCGTCGGCCGCGGCCTCGGCGAACACCGGCTGCGTGCGCAGCGCGGCCGGCAGGGAGCGCCACAGCCCGAGCAGGTCGAGCGACGCCGGCGTGAGCGAGCTGCTCAGCCGGGCCCGCAGCTGCCGGCCCGGGGGCAACCGCAGGGACACGATCCCGCTGCGCGCTTCGGCCGCGAGGTCGCTGCCGCTGCCCAGCACCAGCCGCCACGGTTGCGGATCGGGCCAGGTGCCGGCGTAGGGCAGCCGGGTGCCCTCCACCGCGAGCAGGCCGCTCAGCGCGGTGTCCCGGCCGGCGTCGGGGAACACGAACGAGACCCCGTCGGCGAGCGGATCGGCGAGGTACGGCACCCGAATCGTGTCGACGTCGTGGACGACGTACTGGCCGCGGGCCAGGCCGTCGCCGCGCACGAGGTCGGCGGGGTCGGTGATCGCGGGCGGCTCGGCGGTCGGGCCGGTCAGCAGCGCGACGCCGGGTTGCGGGACGCGGGCGCCGGGTTCGGCCGGATCGGCGATCGTGGTGTCGGCCAGCGTGCCCGCCTCGCGCAGCGACGTGGCGAGCGCGGCCTTCACCGCGGCGGGGTCACCGCCGCCGAACGCGGCGTCGAACAGCCCGTGCAGCTCGCACTCGAACTGGGTCGACTTCGGCGGCACCAGGTGGCGTTGCGCGTCGGTGCGCCACGCCAGGCCGAGCTCCGGGTGCGCGGCCAGCACGGCCGGCACGTACTCCTCGGGCGGCACGACGGTCATCGTCACGCCGTCCGGGCCCGGTCCCTCGACGCCGGAACGGACGACGAGGGTGAGCAGCGACTCGCCTTCGCTGTAGGCGTGGCGCGGCACGACGGCCGGCTCGAGCACCGGGTCCCAACGCAGGAACGGCCGCGGTGGCGTCACCACGTGCTGCAGCAGCTCGAGCAGCCCGGCCACGGCCCCCGGTGTCAGCCCGGGCTGGGCCATGACCGCCGATCCCAGCGCCTCGGCGAACGTCGCCGGCGGCAGCTGGGCGTCGGTGCGCTCGAGCACCGCAGCGGCCTCGGGCAGCACGTCGTCGACGAGCCGTTCGATCGCGGCCCGGCGGCTGACGGCCGGCGCGGCGGCGAGGGCGATGCGCTCGGTGACCTGCGCGGTGACGAGGTCGTCCAGGTCGGCCACCCCGGTGACGCGCAGCTGCCGGCCGACGCTGCCCGGTGCGCCGCGACCCGGTTGCGGGCCCTGCGCGGGGGCCGTGCGCAGCGTCCCGAGATCCTGGCGCAGCGCCGCGACGGTGCCGGCGCCCAGCGCGGCGGCCCGACCCGGCAGTGCGGTCGCATCGGTGGCCAGGGTGGCGTGCCGGGTGGCGGCCACCGTGGCCGCGGCCGTTTGCACCGGCGGATCGGGGGGTGCCGGCGCGCCGGGGCCGCCGTCCGGGGCCCCGTCGGGTGGCCCGGCGACGGCGTGCGGTGCGCTGTTGCCGGCGAGGTCGACCGCCCAGGCACGGAAGGCGTAGCTGCGTCCGTAACGCAGCCGGGCCAGGGTGCCCGCCGCGACCGTCGACGTGCTGTGCACCGGGTGCTCCGGGTCGGGCGCCGGCTCGTCCGGCGGCACCAGTTTCTCCTCGCCGTCGTCGTGCACGACCGTGAGCCCCGGGCGTGGCGCCGACAGCGACCAGCCGTCCCAGCCCGCCAGCACCTCGTGCGCGTGCACCGGCGCGTCGGGCACGCCGGGGGCGGAGGTGAGCGACGCGCCCTGCAGGAAGCCGGTGTCCGGGGCGGCGTCGAGCACGGTGCCGGCGCCGTCGACGGCAACGGTGAGCCGGCGCCGGTGCAACGAGTGCCAGACCTTCGACACGTCGTCCCACACCTCGACGCGCACGCCGCGGGTGACGTCCTCGAGGTGGACCGGCCCAGCGGTGCCGGCGACGAGCGTCGCGTCCGTCGCCGGTGCGCCGGTGAGCCGGTCGCGCAGCTGCTCGGCCCGGTCGTTGCGGGCCACCGCGAAGCCGGTGCCACGCAGTGTCGACGGCGCCGAGTTGATGGTGTCGCCGTTGAGCTCGGTGGCGAGCATGCGGGGCAGGGTGCGGACGTACTGCTCGAGTTTCAGGGCCGAGGCGTCCGGGTCGAGGTCGAGCACGGTGAAGGCCTCGTCGTCACCCATGCGCAACATGCCCGACGTGTAGTCGCCGGTGGCCGAGACGCTGGTGAAGGAGTGTTCGGCGACGGCGCAGGCCAGCCGCGGCTGCGTCGGCACGGGGTTGGCCAGGCCGGGCACCGTGAGCTCGGCGGAGATCTCGGTGGCGCCGGCGAGCGCGGCGAGGTCGTCGATCCGCAGGTCGATGACGAGCCCGAGGCGGCGCAGCAGCGGGGACAGATCGCCGAGCAGCGCCGCCCGGCGGTGGAAGTCGGGCGGGTCCTGTTGCACCGGCGCGCGGCACGAAGCCAGGGTCGGGTGCCGCCCGGTAGGGCGTCTCCTCCTCCGGCCGCTGGTAGTAGCGGCGGGCCAGGTGGACGTCGGCGGCCAGCAGGAGGGCGGCCGCGACGCCGCCCTGGTTGTCGAGCAGCGCGCTGGTCAGCCCGGCGGTGCCCACCCCGGCCGCGGCGTCCAGCCGTCTGGTGATCCGCGCGTCGATGCCACCGCGGCCGTCCTCGCCGAGCAGCTGGTCGACGCTGATCCGGCCGTCGACGAACTGCCGCAGCAGGGCCTGGGCCAGCGCGTTGCCCTGCACGGTCGGCGGGTCCACGGGGGAGGAGTAGATGCCCGCGGCGTGCGCGAGCAGCGCGTGGGCCTGCATGCGGTGGGCCGGGAAGGTGCGCCACGTGCGATTGGCCGGGTCGGGCGTCTGCCATGGGAGCACGGTCAGCGAGGGTGGGAACACGCGGTTCCACAGGTCGGGCTGCAGCCCGTCGAGCAGCGGGGTGACGGGCACGGCCCGCGGCGTGCCGCCGACGGTCGCGGTGACCACGACCTGCGCGTCGGCGAGGCGCGCCGGCCAGTCGACGACGTGCGGGAAGTCGGCGAGGGTGCCCCGGGCGCCGTCGGGCGTGAGCCGGTGGGTGACGAACAACGACAGGTGCCGCGGCTGTGCCGGGTCGGCACTGATCGGCAGCGCCGTGACGAGGAAGGATTCGGTGGCCATCGCTCACACCCCCGCGAATGCGGCGCAGTAGTCGGTCCATGCCGGGACGCCGCCGTCCGGCGCGCCCGGGTCGGGCACCGTGCCGTCGGCGGCGATGCCCAGTTGCTGGGCGAACGTCGGGTCGCCGTTCGAGCCGGCCAGCCGGCGCTCGCAGCTGACCGAGACCGAGAACGAGAAGAACAGCACCTCGACCTCGACCTCGATCGATGCCTTGCCCACGAGCTTGCCGCTGGCGAACTCGTAGGTCAGGGACAGCTCGAGGGTGATCGACGCGGAGATCAGGCCGAGCACGTCGACCTCGCCGCGGACGCGGAAGTAGCCGGTGAGCGAGCCGTCGGTGTCCTCGAGCTTGAGGTAGATGCCGACCGCGATGGACACCGAGCCGGACGCGACCCCGAGGTCGATGGCCAGCTGGGCGCACGCCTCGAGCGACATCTCGAGCAGCACGATGCCCTTGGGCGAGATGCGCAGCCCCACGAAGCCGCCGCCGCCGACGCAGAGCACGGTGAGCCGGAACGGCTTCTCCCGGGTGCAGAAGTGGAAGCCGACCGTGACCGCGTCGCCGAGGAAGGGCACCGACACGTCCGCGCCGAGTGAGATGTTCTCCAGGCTGAACACCCCGACGGCGACGTTCGGCAGGGCCAGGTCGAAGCCGGCCTTGACGCCACTCGCGTCGACGTCGACGTAGGGCGGGTCGGCGAAGCCGTCGGAGGGGATGAGCTCTTCGAGGGTCTCGATGAAGCTCATGACGCCCTGCCACGCCATGCCGTTCATGACGACGTCCACCTCGGGCTTGCGACCGTCGGTGGAGCGGAACGACAGCCGGTCGATCGCGATCTTGATCAGCGTCGCGTCCATGAACAGGTTCAGGCCGAAGTTGCGCAGCTCGGCCAGCACGTCGACCCCGACGCCGTCCTTGCCCGAGGCGCGGGCCTCGATGGACAGCAACAGGCCGTCCTCCGGCACGTAGAACAACGCGTCGTCGGCGCCCCGGTCGGCCGGGAAGTTCTGCAGCGCCGGCTGCCAGGTGAAGCTCGCCTTCAGCGACACGTTCTCCGGGTCCAGGCCCTTGACGAAGTCGACGATCTTCGCGATCTGCTCGAGGATCTTCGCCGCCTGGCCGGCCAGTACCGCCAGCGGCGCGAGGGCGGTGACCAGGCGTTCCAGCTGGGCCTTGAGCACCGGCGGCAGGCTCAGTGCGGTGAGCTGGCCGGTGAGGGTGGTGACGACGCCCGCGAGGCTGTTCAGCGCCGGTTGCGCGGCCGCGTTGAAGGCGTCCACGTCGCCGGAGCCGGCGAAGGCCGAGACGGCGTCGGTGAGCGCGGTGAACGGCGGCACGAAGTCGTCGCGCACGTCCTGCAGAGCGGTCCGGGCGGTGGCGGCGGCCTGGCGCAGCGGCGTGGTGGCGGCGTTGGCGGCGTCCTGGCCCAGCTGCCCGAGACCGTTGGCCAGCACGTCCTGCAGCGACTGCAGGTCGGCGAGCAGGCCGGCGATCTCGCCGAGCTGTTCGGTGACGAACGCCGGCGCCTTGTCCAGCCCGACGCCGCGCAGGATGTCGACGAGGGAGAACAGCCCGAACAGCTTGGGCAGCACGCCGTCGAGGAAGTCCAACGGTTCGAAGGGGTGCTTGCCGGCGGGCGGGTCGACGAGCGAACCCACCTGGCCGACGGTGCCGAGCGCGCGCGACAGGCCGCGGACCGGGATGTCCGGCTGCAGGAACCCGCCGGAGCGGTCGGTGCTGCCGCCGGCACTCTGGCCGAACGACATCGGCGTCATGGTGTCGAGCTCGAGGAAAACCTGCGCGGTGGCGTTGTCGGCGGCGAAGCCATGGTCGAGGTAGGGCTGCGCCAGGTGCACGTCGACGGCCGGTGCCTGCGGGGCGAGGTGCTTCATCGCCGGCACGACCACGGTTGCGCCGGTCAGGTGCGGCGTGCTGTGCAGGTCGCCGGGCAGCCCCGGGTCGCCGGTGAAGCGCAGCGCGTCGGTCTCGAACGCCGTGTCTCCCGGCTTCTCGCTCGGGGCCACGGCCACGCTCTGCGCCGACGCGGGGATCGCCCGCGGAGCGGGCTCGCCGGGTTCCGGAGTGATGTAGGTGTTGCGCACCAGGTTGCGCGTGGCCTGGCTCGCGCCCATCTCGCTGCCGACGAACAGCAGCGGGGCGGTCATGAGCACCCGCCGCCCGTCGCGATCGAGGCAGTCCAGGGTGAACGCGAACTTGCTGGAACCGATCGTCGGCCAGAACAGCTGGTCCTGCTGCACCGCGTTGGGGGTGCCCTGCGTGCTCGGATCGCGGATGTCCGGCGTGACGAGCGGGCGCAACCGCACCTGCGAGAACGGCATCGTCCGGTCGTCGTAGCTGCGCACCGGCTCGCGGACGATGAGGAAGTAGCGTTGGTACAGCGCGGCGATCGGGGTCCCGCCGGCGTCGATGCGGCGCTCGGTCAGCTTGACCAGCGAGCAGCGGTGCCCGAACGGGAACAGGTAGCCGGGGTACACGAGCTTGACGTACTGGTCGCGGCCCATCGGCGCGATGTGATCCCACGACTCGAGCGTCGGCAGCGATCGTTCCGTGTACGGGTCGACATCCCACTTGCCGTGCAGGTCGAGCCACGCGCCCTGGCTGGACAGGTACAGCCGGGTGACGTCGACCGGCGTCGGCGTGGTGATCGTCGGGTCGGCGCTCTGGCGCACGACCATGACCCGGTCCAGCCCGGACATGGACATGCGGAACGGCAGCTGGTCCTGGGTGGTCGGCTCGGTGCCGTCCTTGTCCCGCGCCCACACCCCGCGCACGACGCGCTGCGCGGTGGAGGTCTCGTCCACGCTCACGGTGCCGTCGGCCGCGACCTGCCGCACGCCGAGGCGGCTGTGCCACAGCTCCACGCGGCGCGGGTCGGTGTCGGCGGCCGCCGGCATGACGGCGTGGGTGAACGCACCCTGCCCGCTCGGCGAGATGATCAGCCGCCACGGCGCCTCGATCGACGTCTCGTCGTCGTGCGGGGCGCGCGGCTTCTGCCGCGTCGGGCGGATGGGCCCGATCGGCCTGGCCACGACCTCGCCCAGGCCGGTGCGGGTGATGCCCGCAGCCGCGGTCGTCGGCCGGCGGGTGCCCGCGAGCGCCGGACCGCCGGTGAGCCCGGTGAGGTCGAGGGCGCCCTGCTGGGCGACGATGCTGCGGGCGGCGCGGATGGCCGTCGCGTCGGCGATCAGCGTGTGCACGGCCGGCCGCACGGGTGCCCGGGCGGCACGGCCGGCCAGCTGCGTGAGGACGATGCCGGCGTCGCTGCGGGCCAGGGCGAGCCCGCCCGGCAGGATGTGCACCGGCTGCAGGCCGCCGAGCTGGTAGCGGTCGAACGGGCGGGGCGTGGCCAGCGGGACGACGCGCAGCGGCAGCCTGGTCAGCGCGTCGAGGATGCCCTGGACGCTGTACTCGATCACCGTGCCCGCCGGCACCGAATACGCCAACCGGGACGGTTCGGCGACCAGTGCGTGCACGGGCACGAACGGGTTCTCGCCGTCGGCCGTCGAGAAGGCCTGCTCGCCGATGTGCTGGAACGGGTAGCCGACCAGCAGGTACGGATTCGGCGACGTCGGGGCGAGCACGACCTTGCCCTCGACCTTGCTCACGTCCAGCCCGAAACAGCGGACGACCAGCACGACCAGGTCGTCGGGCCGCAGGATGCGCACCACGTGCGTGGGTTGCGGCGCACCGGTGGGCGCCACGCCCAGACCGGGGAACTGCGCCACCAGCTGCCCCGGGTCCTGGACGAACGCCAGCGGGCCGGTGGCCTTCTTCGCGGTGGTCTTCTTCGCGCTCGCTTTCTTGGCGGTGGCCCTCCTGGCGGTGGCCTTCTTCGCGGTGGCGCGGGGACGCTGCGGCACAGCACTGCCTCCGATCGGTACGGATGGAGCAGGAACGGCCGGCGACCGGCGGGACCGGGGGCGTCGGCAACCGCGGCCTGATCCTTTCGCCGCCCGGGGCGGTAGCGCACGGGTTGGTACGCGACCCCGCCCCTATGGGCAGCTGTCGGGGTGGACGGAGGGGTGCCGGGCGCGGGACTAGGGTTCGTCCCCGTGCCCGCCCGACCGCTGCCCGACGTCGTCGAGGCCGGGTGGGCCGAGGCGCTCGCGCCGGTGGCCGGGCAGATCGCGGCCATGGGCGGCTTCCTGCGCCAGGAGCTCGCGGCGGGCCGGCGCTACCTGCCGGCCGGCGAGAACGTGCTGCGCGCCTTCACCCAGCCCTTCGCCGACGTCCGCGTGCTCATCGTCGGCCAGGACCCGTACCCCACGCCGGGCCACCCCGTCGGGTTGTCGTTCGCCGTCGAGCGCGACGTGCGCCCGATCCCGCGCAGCCTGGCCAACATCTACAAGGAACTGCGCGACGACCTCGGCCTCGCCACCCCGGAGCACGGTGACCTGACCCCCTGGTCGCGGCACGGCGTGCTGCTGCTCAACCGCTGCCTCACCGTGGCGCCCGGAGCCTCCGCGTCGCACCGCGGCAAGGGGTGGGAGCCGGTCACCGAGCAGGCCATCCGTGCCCTGGCCGCGCGGGACGCCCCGCTGGTCGCCATCCTGTGGGGCCGCGACGCGCAGTCGCTGCAGCCGATGCTCGAGGCCACGCCCGTCATCCGGTCGGCGCACCCGAGCCCGCTGTCGGCGTCCAACGGATTCTTCGGCTCGCGCCCGTTCAGCCGGGCTGATGCCGCACTGGTGGGACAGGGTGCCGAGCCGGTGGACTGGTCGCTCGACTGACGAGCGCCGGCCGGGCGCTCACCCCCCGGCGAGGCGGGCCGGGAAACCGCCGGTGGCGACGGGCCCCCACCGGGTGGGCGTGATGCGCAGCAAACACTTGCCCTGGTCGCGCATCGCCTGCTTGTACTCGTCCCAGTCCGAGTGCTCGCCGCTGATGCTGCGGAAGTAGTCGACCAAGGGGGTCGAGGGCGTCGGGCAGGTCGAGCACCTCGGCGGTGCCGTCGACCTGCACCCACGGCCCGTCGAACTCGTCGGAGAGCACGAGGACGGCGCAGTCGGCATCGCGGCGCAGGTTGGTCACCTTGGCCCGCTCCGGATAGCTGGCCACGACGATGCGGCCCTGCTCGTCGACACCGGCGGTGACCGGGGACAGCTGTGGCGCCCCGTCGCGCCGGCGGGTCACGAGGATCATGTGGTGGCGCGGGCGGACGAACTCGAGCAGGCCGTCGCGGTCGACGCGGTCGGTGGTGGCGATGGTGCGTGGCATGCCTCGATCCTGCCCTGTTCGGGATTGTCGGACGTGCGCCCTTGGCAGCCCGCGTCGCGCGCGAGTAGGCAGGGTCCTGGACGCGCCGGTGCGTCCCCGGTGAACGGAGCCCGCGTGAAGAAGATCATCAACGATCCCACCGACGTCGTCGTCGAGTCGCTGCGCGGGTTCGCCGCCGCGCATGCCGACCTCGTCCGGGTTGGGTACGACCCGCACTTCGTCGCCCGGGCCGATGCACCGGTGGTGGGCAAGGTGGCGCTGGTGTCCGGCGGCGGGTCGGGCCACGAGCCGCTGCACGCCGGCTACGTCGGGCCCGGGATGCTCGACGCCGCCGTGCCCGGGGCCATGTTCACCTCGCCCACCCCGGACGCGGTGCTCGCCGCGACGCAGGCGGTGAACAGCGGCGCCGGCGTGCTGCACATCGTGAAGAACTACACCGGCGACGTGCTCAACTTCGAGACCGCGGCCGAGCTGGCGCAGGCCGAGGACATCGAGGTGCGCAGTCTGGTGATCGACGACGACGTCGCCGTGCAGGACTCCACCTACACCGCGGGCCGGCGCGGCGTGGGCGGCACCGTCCTGCTGGAGAAGATCGCCGGCGCGGCCGCGGCCCGGGGCGACGACCTCGACGGCGTCGCCGCGGTGGCCGAACGGGTGATCGCGAACGTGCGGTCGATGGGCATGGCCCTCACCCCGTGCATCGTGCCGCACTCGGGCGAGCCCAGCTTCACCCTCGGCGAGGACGAGATGGAGATCGGCATCGGCATCCACGGCGAACCCGGCCGCGAGCGGGTCCCGATGCGGCCCGCGGACGGAATCGTGTCGACCCTGCTCGACGCGATCGTCGGCGACCTGCCCTATTCGGGCGGCGACCGCGTCCTGCTGTTCGTGAACGGGATGGGCGGCACGCCGCTCGTCGAGCTGTACCTGGCCTACGGGGCGGCGCGGGAGCAGCTGGCGGCCAAGGGCATCGAGGTGACCCGCTCGCTGGTGGGCAACTACATCACCAGCCTGGAGATGCAGGGCATGTCGCTGACGTTGCTCAAGCTCGACGACGAGTTCGAGCAGCTGTGGGACGCACCGGTGCACACCGCCGCGCTGCGGTGGGGCGGCTGATGGCCTGCGACGCCGCCGCCGTGGCCGCCGCGGTGCGGGTGCTGGCCGCGACCGTCGCCGAGCACCACGCCGAGCTGACGACCCTCGACCGGGCCATCGGCGACGGCGACCACGGCGAGAACCTGAACAAGGGGTTCCGGGCCGTGGTCGCGAAGCTCGACGACGCGACGCCCGGAACTCCGGGGGCCGTGCTCAAGCTCGTGGCCACCACGTTGATCTCCACCGTCGGCGGCGCGTCCGGGCCGCTGTTCGGCACCGCCTTCCTGCGCGCCGCGACCGCGGTCGGCGACGTCGACGAACTCGACGCCGGGGGCGTCGTGTCGGCGCTGACGGCCGCGCGCGACGGCGTGGTGGCACGGGGCAAGGCCTCCCCGGGGGACAAGACGATGGTCGACGCGCTCACCCCTGCGGTCGACGCCGCGACCGGCGCCGCCGACGCCGCCGGCACCGCCGACACCGCCGACACCGCCCGGCTGCTCGCGGCCGCGGCCGCCGCGGCCGAGCAGGGGGCGGCCGACACCGAGCCGCTGGTCGCGCACAAGGGCCGGGCCAGCTACCTGGGTGAGCGCAGCGCCGGCCACCGCGACCCCGGCGCGCAGTCGGTGGCCCTGCTGCTGCGCGCGCTGGCGGACTCCGCGGCGTGAGCGACGTCCGGGTCGTCGCCGTCTCGCACTCGGCGGCGCTGGCCGAGGGTGTCGTCGAACTCGCCCGGCAGATGGCCCCCGACGTCGACCTGGTCGCCGCGGGCGGCGACGACGACGGCGCGCTCGGCACCTCGTTCGAGCGCATTGCCGCGGCGCTGGCCGACCCGCCCGCGGGCGGCGTCGTCGTGCTCTACGACCTCGGCAGCGCGCTGCTGACCACCGAGACCGCGGTGGAGTTCCTCGACGATCCGGACACGGTCACCGTGGCCGACGCGCCGCTGGTCGAGGGTGCGCTGGCCGCGGCCGTCGCGGCGCAGGGCGGCGCCGAGCGCGCCGACGTCGCTGCCGCCGCCGTGGCCGCGGGTGGGCCGGCGAACGGCTCACCGGCCGGTTCGGCGGCCGACGGTGGCCCGGCGGTGGCCGACGCGGGGGCCGAGCGACGCCGGGCCACGCTCGTCAACCGGCTCGGCCTGCACGCCCGGCCCGCGGCCCGCCTCGCCGCCGCGCTGGCCGGCCTCGACGCCACGGTCCGGGTGGGCCCGGCGGACGGCCCGGCCGTCGACGTGCGGCGCGTGCTCGACGTGGTGGGCCTGGGGCTGCGCGGCGGCACCGAGGTGAGCGTCGCGGCCGAGGGGCCCGACGCGGCCGGCGCCGCCGACCGCGCGGTCGAGCTGCTGGCGTCCGGCTTCGGCGAGTCCGACGACCTGTCCCCCCGTGTGGCTGCGAATCCCGCCGATTCCACAACCACACCGGGGGACAGGTCGCGGGCGGGGGCGCCGGGGCAGGCCCTCGGGCCGCTGGTGCACGCCGGGGAGGTGGTGCTGCCGCCGCCCGGCCGGGTCGGGGACGTGGCCGCGGAGCGCGCCGGGCTGGCGGCGGCCGTCGACCGGGCCGCGCGGGCGCTGCGCGGCGGCGACGCGATGAGCCGCCTGCACGCCGCCCTGCTCGACGACCCGGGGCTGCGCGATGCCGCCGACGCCGCGGTGGCCGCCGACCGGCCCGCCCCCCGGGCCTGGTGGACGGCGGTGGAGCAGGTCGCGGGACGGTTGGCCGGCGGCGACGAACTGGTGGCCGCCCGGGCCGCCGACGTGCGCGACGCCGGGGCGGCCGTGCTGCGCGAGCTCGGCGTCCCGGTCGAACGCGTGCCCCCGGACGTGGCCGGGTGCGTGCTGGCCGCCGACGACCTGGGGCCGGGGGAGGTGACCACGTTCGCCGCCCGCGGCGGCGTCGGGGTCGTCCTCGGCGCGGGTTCGCCGACGGCCCACGCCGTCGTCGTGGCCCGCGGCCTCGGCCTGCCGGTGGTGCTGCGCGCGGGTGACCGGCTGGCCGGCGTGACCGCCGGCACGGTGGTGGCGCTCGACGGCGACACCGGCGAGGTGGTGGTCGACCCGCCCGACGCGGCCGAGCGCCGGGCCGCCGCCGACGCGGCCGCGCAGGCGCGCCAGCGCGAACTCGCCGACGCCGCCGCGCCGGTGCACGTCGACGGGCGGCGGGTGCTCGTGGCCGCGAATGTCGGCTCCCTCGCCGAGGCCCGCGCCGCGGTGACCCACGGCGCCGACGCGGTGGGCCTGCTGCGCACCGAACTGCTCGTCCTGGACCGGCCCACCCTGCCCGGCGAGGACGAGCAGATGGCCGACCTGCGCGCGATCCTCGACGCCGTGGGTGACCGCCGGGTGGTGGTGCGGGTGCTCGACGCCGGGGGCGACAAGCCGGTGCGCGCGCTGCACCTCGAGCCCCTCCGCAACGGCTTCCTGGGGATCCGCGGGCTGCGCTGGTTGCTGACCGAACCGGCGGTGCTGCGATCGCAGCTGCGCGCGATCTGCCGGGCCGGGGCCGGGCACGACGTCGCCGTCCTCGCGCCGATGGTCACCGTGGCCGACGAGGCGCGGGCCTTCCGCGCGGCCGTCGACGGGGCGGTCGCGTCCCTCGCCGCGGACGGGCTGCCGCACACCGTGCCGATCGTGGGCGCGATGATCGAGGTGCCGGCCGCGGCCCTCGCCGCGGACGAGATCGCCGACGCCGTCGACTTCGTCTCGATCGGCACCAACGACCTCGCGTCCTACGTCCTGGCCGCCGACCGCACCGAACCCGGGGTCGCGCACCTGCTCGACCCGCACGCCACCGCGCTGTGGCGGGCGATCGAGCAGACCTGCGCCCTCGCGGCCGGGCGCGCTCCCGTCGCGGTGTGCGGCGAACTGGCCGCCGACCCCGAATTCGCGGCCCGCCTGGTCGGGCTCGGCGTCGAGGAGCTGTCGATGGCGCCGGCCGCGATCCCGGCCGTGAAACGGGCGCTGCGCGCGCCGGGCGGTCGGTGAGGCGGGGAACACCGGTCGTGGGCGCGGCGTTGTCGGTGACGGTCATTAGGGTGGGATCGCGGTCGAGAAGCCGGCCGCTGCCCGTGCAGACCAGGCTGCCCCCGACCCGTCCGCCCACTCCCTCGAAGGGTCTTGAGTGAACGACCGCCTCGTCGTCCGTGGCGCCCGCGAGCACAATCTCAAGGACGTCAGCCTCGACCTGCCCCGCGACGCGATGATCGTGTTCACCGGGCTGTCCGGCTCCGGCAAGTCCAGCCTCGCCTTCGACACGATCTTCGCCGAGGGCCAGCGCCGCTACGTCGAGTCGCTGTCGGCCTACGCCCGGCAGTTCCTCGGCCAGATGGACAAGCCCGACGTCGACTTCATCGAGGGCCTGTCGCCGGCCGTGTCCATCGACCAGAAATCCACGTCGAAGAACCCGCGCTCCACCGTCGGCACGATCACCGAGGTCTATGACTACCTGCGCCTGCTCTGGGCGCGCATCGGCAAGCCGCACTGCCCCATCTGCGGCGAGCCGATCGCCAAGCAGACCCCGCAGCAGATCGTCGACCGCATCCTAGAGATGCCCGAGAACACCCGCTTCCAGGTGCTGGCCCCGGTCATCCGCGAGCGCAAGGGCGAGTACGTCGACCTGATGGCCGACCTGCAGGTCAAGGGCTTCGCGCGGGTGCGCGTCGACGGCGTCGTCCACCCGCTCACCGACCCGCCGAAGCTGAAGAAGCAGGAGAAGCACACCATCGAGGCGGTCGTCGACCGGCTGGTGGCCCGGCCGTCGAGCAAGCAGCGGATCACCGACTCGGTCGAGACCGCGCTCGGCCTGGCCGGCGGGGTGCTGGTGCTCGACTTCGTCGACCTGCCCGAGGACGACGAGCACCGCGAGCGGCGCTACTCCGAGCGGCTGGCCTGCCCCAACGACCACCCGCTGGCCGTCGACGAGCTCGAGCCGCGCTCGTTCTCGTTCAACTCGCCGTTCGGGGCCTGCCAGGAGTGCACCGGGCTGGGCACGCGCAAGGAGGTCGACCCCGAGCTGGTCGTGCCCGACCCCGAGGCCAGCCTGGCCGAGGGCGCGATCGCCCCGTGGGCGGGCGGGCAGACCAGTGAGTACTTCCTGCGGCTGCTGCAGGGCGTGGCCGACGCCCTGGGCTTCGACGTCGACACGCCCTGGGAGCGGCTGCCGGCCCGGGCGCAGAAGGCGGTGCTGCACGGCGTGCCCGACCAGGTGCACGTCAGCTACCGCAACCGCTACGGGCGCAACCGGTCGTACTACGCCGCCTACGAGGGCGTCGTGCCGTGGATCGAGCGGCGTTACACCGAGACCGAGAGCGACTGGTCGCGCGAGAAGTACGAGGGCTTCATGCGCGAGGTCCCGTGCCCGTCGTGTCAGGGCACCCGGTTGCGCCCGGAGATCCTGTGCGTCACCGTGCACGACCGGTCGATCGCCGAGGTCGCGGCGCTGTCCATCGGCGAGGCGGCCGAGTGGCTCAGCGAGCTGGCCCTGACCGAGCGCGAGGAGCTCATCGGCGCGCGGGTGCTCAAGGAGATCAACGCCCGGCTCGGCTTCCTCGTCGACGTCGGCCTGCACTACCTCTCCCTCGACCGGGCCGCGGCCACGCTCGCCGGCGGCGAGGCGCAGCGCATCCGGCTCGCCACCCAGATCGGGTCGGGGCTGGTCGGCGTGCTCTACGTGCTGGACGAGCCGTCCATCGGCCTGCACCAGCGCGACAACCACCGGCTGATCGAGACGCTGGTGCGGCTGAAGAAGCTCGGCAACACGCTCATCGTCGTCGAGCACGACGAGGACACCATCCGGCAGGCCGACTGGGTGGTCGACATCGGCCCGCACGCGGGGGAGCAGGGCGGGCGCATCGTGGTCAGCGGCACCGTCGACGACCTGTGCGCGTCGCCGGAATCGATCACCGGCGCCTACCTGTCCGGCCGCCGCGAGATCGCGGTGCCGCCGATCCGCCGGCCGCGCCAGAAGGGGCGCGAACTGCTGGTCGAGGGGGCGCGCGAGCACAACCTGCGCAACGTCGATGTCGCGTTCCCGCTGGGCTGCTTCGTCGCCGTCACCGGCGTCAGCGGCTCGGGCAAGTCCAGCCTGGTCAACGACATCCTCTACACCTCGCTGGCCAACCGGATCAACGGCGCGAAGATGCCGCCGGGCCGGCACCGCCGCATCCGCGGCGTCGAACACCTCGACAAGGTGGTCGGCGTCGACCAGTCGCCCATCGGCCGCACGCCGCGCTCGAACCCCGCCACCTACACCGGCGTGTTCGACCACATCCGCAAGCTGTTCAGCGAGACCACCGAGGCGAAGGTGCGCGGCTACCAGCAGGGCCGCTTCTCCTTCAACGTCAAGGGCGGCCGCTGCGAGAACTGCGCCGGCGACGGCACCATCAAGATCGAGATGAACTTCCTGCCCGACGTCTACGTCCCGTGCGAGGTGTGCAAGGGCGCGCGGTACAACCGCGAGACGCTGGAGGTGCACTACAAGGGCAAGACGATCAGCGAAGTGCTCGAGATGCCGATCGACGAGGCGGCCGGGTTCTTCAAGCCGATCTCGAGGATCTCCCGGCACCTCGACACGCTCGTCGACGTGGGGCTCGGCTACGTCCGGCTCGGCCAGCCGGCACCCACCCTGTCCGGCGGGGAGGCGCAGCGGGTCAAGCTCGCGGCCGAGCTCCAGAAGCGCTCCACCGGCCGCACCATCTACGTGCTCGACGAGCCCACCACCGGCCTGCACTTCGAGGACGTGTCGAAGCTGCTCGGCGTGCTGCACTCGCTCGTCGACAAGGGCAACTCGGTGGTCGTCATCGAGCACAACCTCGACGTGATCAAGACCGCCGACTGGCTGATCGACATGGGCCCGGAAGGCGGTTCCGGCGGCGGCCTCGTCGTCGCGGAGGGCACGCCGGAAGACGTCGTCGGGGTACCCGAGTCCCACACCGGCCGGTTCCTCGAGGCGGTCCTGGCCGGCCGGGCGAGCACGCCGGCCAGGGGGCGCGCCACGCGCGCGAGCGCCCCGGCCCGCAAGCGGGCGGCGACCAGCGCGGCCGCGAAGGCCGCTTCCGGAAGGGCTGCGTCCGGAAAGGCGGCTGCCGGGAAGACGGCCGCGGCCGCCCGGACGGCCACCAGCAAGCGCACGACCGCCCGCGCCCGCTGACGGTCCGCGGGCCCGGTGGGGCTTGCGTGATCCCGAAACGCTGTCGTAAGCGCGTGCCAGGCTGGCGACGTGGGTCTGCAGGGCTACCGGTCGGTGTTCGCGCGGCGCGACGTGCGCCGCGTGCTGCTGCTCGGCACCGTGGTGCGCATCCCCCTGTGGGCCGGCAACGTCGTCCTGACCCTGCACGTCGTCAGCCACCTGCACCGTTCCTACGGCGCGGCGGGGTTGCTCACCGGTCTCGAGGCGGTGGCGCTGAGCCTGAGCAATCCGTGGCGGGGGCGGCGCCTGGACCGGGTCGGGTTGCGCCGCGCGCTGGCGCCGTCCCTCGTCGTGCTGACCGGGTGCTGGGCCGTCGCGCCGTTCCTCGGGTACTGGCCGCTGCTGGCGCTGTCCACCGTGGCCGGGCTGTTCACGGTGCCCACGTTCTCCATCGTGCGCCAGGCCGTCATCCATGCCGTCCCGGAGACCGAGCGCACGGCGGCGCTGTCGATCGACTCGGTTCTCGTCGAGGTCTCGTTCATGATCGGCCCGGCCCTGGGCGTCCTGCTGGCCACCGTCGTGCCCACGTCCTGGGCGCTGTTCGCCTGCGAGTTCGCGGTCGTGGCCGGCGGCGGGCTGATCTGGCTCGCCGACCCCGCCCTGCGCGGCGACCCGGCCGGCCACGAGGAGCCGGCGACCGGTCAGGCCGGCGTGCGCGGCTGGCTCAGCGCACCAATCGTCGCCGTCCTGCTGATGAGCGCCGCGTCGGTGTTCGTGCTCAACGGCAGCGACGTCGGTGTGGTGGCCGCGCTGCGGCACATGGGCCATCAGCCCTGGATCGGGTGGGAGCTCGCCATCTGGGGGCTCGGCTCGGCGGTCGGCGGCCTGGTGTACGGCACGCGCAGCCGGCCGGTCCCGCTGCCGGTGCTGCTGGCCCTGCTCGGCGCGTCTGCGGTGCCGGTCGCGCTGGCCCGCGAGCCCCTCCTGTTCGGTGGCCTGCTCTTCGTCACCGGCGCCTTCTGCGCGCCGACCATCGTCGCCAGCGTCGACGCGCTGACCCGGCTGGTGCCCGAGCGGGTGCGCGGCGAGGTGCTCGGCTGGCACGCCGCCGCCCTGACCCTGGGCTCGGCCACGGGCGCCCCCGTCGCGGGGGTGGCCGTCGACGCGATGGGCTGGCCGGGCGCATTCGTGCTGCCCGGGGCGATCGGGGTGGGCCTCGCACTGCTGGGCGCCGGCGTGCTGCGGGCCCGATCCCGCGGCGGCGACCCGCTCGAGCGGCAGGTCGACCCGACCGAGCCGACCGAGCCGGCCGGCGAGCGCCTGCTCGAGCGCGGCTAGGCCGGCACCGCGCCGGATGAACTTGACACGGATGTGTCAGACTTGCTCGATGACCGATCTTTCCCCCTTCATCGCCGGCCTGCCGAAGGCCGAGCTGCACGTGCACCACGTGGGCAGTGCCTCGCCCCGCATCGTCGCCGAACTGGCCGCCCGGCACGAGGGCGACACCCCGGTCCCTGCCGACGAGGCCCTGCTCGCCGAGTACTTCACCTTCACCGACTTCGCGCACTTCGTCACGACCTACCTGTCGGTGGTCGACCTGATCCGCGACCCCGAGGACGTGTGGACGCTGACCTACGAGATCGCGCGCGAGCTGGCCGGGCAGCAGGTCCGCTACGCCGAGCTGACCCTGACGCCCTACTCCTCGGTCGTCCGGGGCATTCCCGCGGCCGCGTTCTGCGCGGCCATCGAGGACGCCCGGCGTCGGGCGCGGGCCGACTTCGCAGTTGCCCTGGCCTGGTGCTTCGACATCCCGGGGGAGGCCGGGGTACCGGCCGGCGACCTGACCCTGGACGTCGCGCTGCAGCAGCAGCCCGACGGCCTGGTCTCGTTCGGCCTCGGCGGCCCCGAGGTCGGCGTGCCCCGGGCGCAGTTCGCCCCGCACTTCGAGAAGGCCATCGCCGCCGGACTGCACAGCGTGCCGCACGCGGGCGAGTCCACCGGGCCGCAGACCGTCTGGGACGCCCTGACCCACCTGCGGGCCGAGCGCATCGGGCACGGCATCGCGGCGGCGCACGACCCGCGCCTGCTCGCACATCTGGCCGACGCGCAGATCCCGCTCGAGGTGTGCCCGACCTCGAACGTGTGTACCCGCTCGGTGCCGTCACTGGGTGAGCACCCGCTGCCCGCGCTGGTCGCCGCCGGGGTGCCGGTGTCGATAAACAGCGACGACCCGCCGATGTTCTCCACCACGCTGAATCACGAGTACGAGGTGGCCGCGGGCCTGCTCGGCCTCGACGAGGCGGGGGTGACCGGCCTCGCCCACCAGGCGGTGCGCCAGTCCTTCCTCGACGACGCCGGCAAGGCACGGCTGCACACCGAGATCGACGCCTACCTGGCCGCCGCGAACCCCGCGTCTCCCGGCAACCCGTCCGGCAGCTGACGGCCTCGACCCGGCACCCGCTCGACCACCACGGGGCGCGTCAGCTGTCCTTCTGGTCGAATTCGATCTCGGTCACCGGGCGGCATTTCGCGGCCATCGCTTCCGGTCGGCGTGCGCGGTAGGCCACCATCAACCGCGTGGTCGTTTCCGGGACGGATCGCGACGCCGCGCCGCGGCGGCCGCGCGTCGCGACGGGCGCCGCGAACCTCGCGTCGGCCGTGGCCTTCCGCCTCGAGTACGCGCAGTCGGGCGACGAGCTGTTGACCGCCACCGCCGAACTGGTGGCCGCGAACGCCCAGCTGTCGCACGCCGTCTTCGAGATCGACCACGAACAGCTCGGCCGGCTGTCGGCCGGCTACGGACAGCCCGTCGGCGAGGTGCTCATCGTCCCGCTGACCTATCAGGGCTACCCGGCCGGGGAACTGCGTGTGGCGGGGCGGCAGGAGGGCCGGGCGCCGACCCGCAAGCAGCGCCGTGTCGTTCTCGACTTCGCCCGGCACGCCGGCGCCGTGCTGCACACCGCGCGCTTGACCGGTGAGCTGCGCCAGAGCATGGACCGGGTGCTGGACGCGCGGGAGGAGGAACGCCGCCGCCTGCGGCACGAGCTGCACGACAGCCTCGGCCCGATCCTGGCCGGCATCTCGCTGGGCCTGCATGCCGCGCAACGGGTGATGGTCAACGACACCGACCAGGCTCACCAGCTGGTGGGCCACCTCGAGGGTGAGTTGCAGAGCGCGATCGTGGAGGTGCGCCGGCTGTTCGAGACGTTGCGTCCGCCGGCGCTCGACCAGCTCGGGCTGCTGGCCGCGATCCGCGAGCAGATCGGGATCCTCGGGACGCGCATGCGCACCGACGAGGTGGCACCGCGTGACGTCGACTTCGACCTCGCCGTGTCGGGCGACGTCGGGCCGCTGCCGGCGATCGTCGAGATCGCCGCCTACCGGATCGTCTGCGAGGCCCTCACGAACGTGGCCCGGCACTCCAAGGCCGGGTCCTGCACGGTGGCCCTGCGCCGCGAGCCGACCGGGCTGCGGGTGGACGTGGTCGACGACGGTGTGGGCCTGCGCTCGCGCGCCCGTCGCGGGCTCGGGCTCGGGTCGATGCGCGAGCGGGCCACCGAACTCGGCGGTACGTTCGTCGCCGACTCCCGGCCGGGAGGCGGCACCCGGGTCACCGCCGTACTGCCGATCCAACCGGACACCGCGCTGCGTCCGGTCGCCGAGCCGACGCCACCGTGACCCCGAGGGGATCATGACCACGCCACCGGAGGAGACGCCGCGCACCGCCACGGCCGGCGCGGCCGCCCTGCGGGTGCTCGTGGTCGACGACCACCCGCTGTTCCGCTTCGGGCTGTGTGCGGCGCTGGCGCAGCGCACCGACATCGAGGTGGTGGGTGAGGCGGCCGGCGGACTGGCCGCGATCGAGGCGGCACACGCGACCGATCCGGACGTCGTGGTGATGGATCTGCACCTGCCCGATCTCGGCGGAGTCGAGGCCACCCGCGCGATCACCACCTCGCACCCGCGGATCGGCGTGCTGGTGCTGACGATGTTCGACGACAGCGAGTCGGTGTTCAACGCCATGCGTGCCGGCGCGCGCGGTTACCTGCTCAAGGGCGCCGAGCCGGATGAGCTGGTGCGCGCCGTGCAGGCCGTCGCCCGTGGCGAGGCGATCTTCGGGCAGTCGATCGCGACCCAGGTGTTGCGCTACTTCAACGGCCTGCTGGTCACGGCGCCGATCACGTTCCCGGAGCTGACCGCGCGCGAACGGGAGGTGCTGGAGCTGATCGCTGCGGGTCGCAGCAACGGCGAGATCGCGCAGGTGCTCTCGCTGTCGGGCAAGACGGTGCGCAACCACGTGTCGATCATCTTCGGGAAGCTGCGGGTGGCCGACCGTGCGCAGGCGATCGTGCGGGCCCGCCAGGCCGGGTTGGGGCACGCGGGCCGCGAAGAATAGGGGCGGCCCACCGGTTGCATCCCTTTGCATGCACGCTGTCCGATCTGCACCACCGATCGTTCGCCCGTCCGGGCAGAGTCGGGACACCGGTCCCATGCGCTCGGGTCACCTTGTCGGAGAGGGTGTGAGCCGACGAGGGTTCACCAATCTCCCGAGGGACTGTCGATGACCGCTATCGCGACGCGCATCCCGGTGCTGTTGTTGGCCACCGACCCGATCCTGTGCAACGGACTGCGCACCACGCTCTACTCCCGTCCGGAGACCCGGCTGGTCGACGAGGAGGATTCGTCACCGGACACCGTCGTCATCGTGGCCACCGACCGCATCGACGAGCACACGAAGCAGACACTGCGCAGCCTGCAGTGCCGCCGGATGACCAGGGTCGTGCTCGTCGCCGGCGAGCTCGACGACGCCGACGTGCTCGTCGCCGTGGAGAGCGGCGTGTGCGCGGTGGCGCGGCGCTCCGAGGTGGACGCGGACATCCTGGTGCGGCTGGCGACGGCCGCCGTGTCCGGCGAGGGCGTGCTGCCTCCGGACCTGCTCGGCCCGTTGCTCGACCGGTTGTCGCGGCTGCAGCGTCAGGTCCTCGAGCCGCGTGGGTTGCACTTCGCCGGCTTCACCGATCGCGAGACCGAGGTGCTGCGCCTGCTGGCCGCGGGCCTGTCCACCAGCGAGATCGCCCGTCAGCTGTCCTACTCCCAGCGCACCATCAAGAGCATCGTGCACGACGTGACGAACCGCTTCCAGCTGCGCAACCGCTCGCACGCCGTCGCCTTCGCCCTGCGCGAGGGGCTCATCTAGAACGCTTCGCCGACCGCGTCAGGCGGCGGGTCGGGTGTCGTGTTGGGTGTTGCGTTGGGGTGTCCGGGTGGGGTCGTGGGTTGTCGGGTGGGATCCAGTGCGGTAGTTCGTTGATCATGGCGGGGGTCCAGCCGAGTCGTTGGTGGTGTTGGTGGTGGTAGGGGCATAGCAGTTGGCCGTTGGTCACTGTGGTGGTGCCGCCGTGTTCCCACCTGTGTATGTGGTCGGTTTGGCATCGGCTGGGTGGGGCGGGGCAGCCGGGGAAGGTGCAGCCGCCGTCGCGGAGGCCCATGACCCTGCGTTGTGTTTCGGTGAAGATGCGGTGCCGGTGGCTGTAGTGGGTGACGGCGCGCAGGGAGTTCAGGGCGACGACGAGGATTTCGGTGTCGCCACGCGACCAGCCCAGCGCCTTACTGGCGGGGACGGGGTGGCCGTGGCCGGTGGTGGCCAGGCCTGCACCGGTGACGTATTGCTCGGTGGTCATGGTGAGCACGATCGTGGCCGACACGCCGTTGTGGGTGGGTAGGTCGGCGCAGCGTTGGGTGGCTTCGAGCGCGTTGACGAGTCCGTCGTGCTGGCGCTGCCACAGCGTGCGCGGGTCCTGGACGCCGTCGGTGGCGGGGGCCGGGGCGGCGAACACGTCCAGGACCGTGAGCAGCCGTTCGGTGCCCTCGGGCGTGAGTTCACCCTCCAGGCGCGCTGACCCGTCGGGTCGGGGATAGATGGCGAGGTAGCGGCGCCGCTCGGTGCGCTCGTGGTCGGGCACGGTGCCGTCGGGATCGAGGTGGTCGACCACGCGGCGGGCCAGCACGGCGAGGCGCTGCGGGTCGAAGCGCTGCGCGTAGTCGACCAGCTCGGTCTCGAGCTGGTCGCCGTGTTCGGCCTGCACCGCATCGGGCAGTGAGTCGATGGTCTTCTCGATGAGCAGGGCGTGCCGTTGCGAGAGCGTCCCGGCGGCCTGCGCCGCGCCGACGTGGGCGAACGCCGGCGCCAGTTCCTCGCCGGTGGTGAGGCTGCGCGGGGCGACCACTGCTGCCGCGGCCCGCGCCCGCGCGTTCGCCTCGACCCCGTCGATGGCCAGGTGGTGACGCAGGAACCGACCAGTCGTGCGCTGCCCCGCGGCCTCCGGCAATCCACGGGCCGCGGACTCGGCGATCACCCGGTAATCCGCGGCATCCAGGCGCCGGCGCAACCGCTCCACCTGCCGCAGACCGTCGAGCAGCTCGACGTCGGCACACGCGGTCAGCTCGAAGCCCTGCAGCTCGTCGAGAAGGGCGTGAGCGTCGGCGAGCAGGCCAGTGAGCGGACCGCTCACCACCGTCTCGCTCATGTGTTCGATTCTACCCCGAATCAAGATCATCGAAAGGGCCTGTGGACAAGTATTTCCGGGAGTTTCAGAGCGCTGGAACGTAGGCCGAGCAGCGCACACAAGCCGCCCACCAACTCCTTCATTGGTGCGCCTTCAGACCGAGAGCAACCGCGCTGGAACGCGAGCGAGGTCCAACCCGGACCACGACACGACGTGAGCTGAGCCTTCGCCAATGCCGCGGTGAGACGATCCAGCGCATGACCAGCGCAGGACAGCATGTGCGTGTGCTTGCGGGTCGCCTTGTCCTCGAGCAGGCCGATGACGCTCGCTCGATGCCCCCAGAGGGCGAGTTGGGGGCCACCACGTCGATGAATAGCCCCCGAGAACCAGGTCAGGTCTTGGGGCGTGGTCGGCACTGACCCGGGCTCCCGGACGGCCGGTCAGATCAGCGGGCGCACGTTCTGGTTGGCCGCGAACACGTTGTCGGGGTCGAAGCGGCGCTTGAGCGCGGCCAGCCGCAGGTACCGCTCGGCCCCGTAGGCCTGCACGCTCGACACCGCCGCGGTGCGCAGCCCCACGTGCGGGCCGCCGGTCTGCAGCGGGCGCAACCGGTCACCGGTGCCGACGAGCCACTCGCGTCGCGCGGGTTCGTCGTCGGGCATGGACCAGCGGGCCAGCGCCGAGTACAGGTAGCCGGCATCGCGGTTGGGCACGGCCGTCGACATATGGGCCACCCGGCCGACCGCGCCGCCCATGTGCTGCAGGTGGAGTTCGCAGGCGCCGCCCGGCATCGCCGCGAAGCGCTCCACCAGCGCGTCGAGCACGTCGTCGGCGAGGTCGTCGAGGAACCCGGAGTCGGCCATCGCGTCCAGGCCGTGCGGGTACATCGGATCGCCCATCGCCTGGAAGGCGGCGTACGGGCGCGGGCCGATGATGTCGCGCAGTACCGGCCCGGCTTCGCGGAGCGGGCGCAGCAGATCTTCCGCCTCGACGGGATGGCCCGCGCAGACCACCGTGACGGCGACCACCGGGACCGACGGCACCAGTCCGATCAGCTCGACCAGGGCGGGGGAGTGCGCCCGGCCGAGGAAGCTCAGCGTGCTGGTGACGTCCTCGCGCAACCGGCTCGTCCAGTCGCGGTAGAAGCGCAGGAGGCGCGGCGCGACGTCGGCCGGGAAGAAGATCATGCCCGACAACACCGGCTCGGGCAGCGGGCGCAACCGGAAGGTGAGCGAGGTGGCCACCCCGAAGTTGCCGCCGCCACCGCGCAACCCCCACAGCAGCTCCGGCCGCTCGTCGCCGGACGCCGTGAGCACCTCGCCCTCGGCCGACACCACGCTGGCCGCGGTCAGGTTGTCGCAGGCCAGCCCGTACGCGCGGCGCAGGTAGCCGAACCCGCCGGACAGCGTCGACCCGGCCACGCCGATGTTGGCCAGCCCTGCGCCCGGTACCGCCTGTCCCACCCGCTGGGTGGCCACGTCGACATCGCCCCACCGGGCGCCCGCCCCGACCACCACCTGGTGACGGGCCATGTCCACCCGCACCCGCTGCAGGTGGCGCAGGTCGAGCACGAGCCCGCCGTCGCACGTGCCGTGCCCGGCCGGCGAGTAGCCGCCGCCGCGCACGGCCAACCGCAGACCGTGTTCGCGGGCGAAGCGCACCGTGTGCGCCACGTCGCGCACGCCGGCGGCGAGCACGATGGCGCCCGGACGCCCCTGCCGGGCGTGGTTCCAGACGGGGACGACGCGCTCGTAGGCGGCCGAGCCCGGCTCGGCGACGGTGCCGGTCACCTGTTCGCGCAACGCGGCCAGCGCAGTGGCCGGCGCGGGGCGCGCCCGGTGTTCTGGCTCGGTCAGCATGACGGAGGGGCCTTCGGCAGGGCGGGGCCATCGACAGGCGTGGCAGTCGAGAGCTTAGAGCAGTGGCGCCGCCCGAGCACGTCCGTCGTGGTCGGGTCCGGCGACTAACCTCGAAGACGTGCCGGACCCGTCCACGTATCGTCCCGCGCCGGGGACGATCCCGCTGGAGCCGGGGGTCTACCGGTTCCGCGACCCGCACGGCCGGGTGATCTACGTCGGCAAGGCCAAGAGCCTGCGGCAGCGGCTGAACTCCTACTTCGCCGACGTGTCCGGACTGCACCAGCGCACCCGGCAGATGGTGATGACGGCGGCCTCGGTCGAGTGGACCGTCGTGCGCACCGAGGTCGAGGCGTTGCAGCTGGAGTACACCTGGATCAAGGAGTTCGACCCGCGCTTCAACGTCCGCTACCGCGACGACAAGTCCTACCCGTCGCTGGCGGTGACCCTTTATGAGCAGTACCCGCGGCTGCAGGTGATGCGCGGGCCGAAACGCAAGGGTGTGCGCTACTTCGGCCCCTACTCGCACGCGTGGGCGATCCGCGAGACGCTCGACCTGCTGCTGCGTGTCTTCCCCGCCCGCACCTGCTCGGCCGGCGTCTTCAAGCGCGCCGGTCAGGTGGGCCGGCCGTGCCTGCTCGGCTACATCGACAAGTGTTCGGCGCCCTGCGTCGGGCGCGTCGACGCCGAGGAGCACCGGCAGATCGTCGACGACTTCTGCGACTTCATGGCCGGCCGGACCGACCAGATGATGCGCCGGATCGAGAAGGAGATGGCGCAGGCCAGCAGCAACCTCGAGTTCGAGCGCGCCGCCCGGCTGCGCGACGACCTCGGCGCGCTGCAACGCGCGCTGGAGAAGCAGGCCGTCGTGTTCGGCGACGGCACGGACGCCGACGTCGTCGCTTTCGCCGAGGACGAGCTCGAGGCGGCCGTGCAGGTGTTCCACGTGCGAGGTGGGCGGGTCCGCGGCCAGCGCGGCTGGGTGGTCGACCGGATGCCCGACACCACCACCGGCGATCTCGTCGAGCAGTTCGTCACCCAGTTCTACGGCCTGTTCACCGACGACGACAACGACATCCCGCGCGAGGTGCTCGTCCCCGAGCTGCCCGACGACGCGGCCGTCCTCGAGGAGTGGCTCACCGAGCGCCGCGCGCGGCGGGTGCAGCTGCGGGTGCCGCAGCGCGGTGACAAGCGGGCCCTGGCCGAGACCGTCCGGCGCAACGCGCTGCAGTCGCTCACCCAGCACAAGCTCAAGCGCGCCTCCGACCTCACCGCCCGCTCCCAGGCCCTCGCCGAGCTGCAGGACGCGCTGGAGCTGCCCACGTCGCCCCTGCGCATCGAGTGCTTCGACATCAGCCACGTGCAGGGCACCAACGTGGTGGCGTCGATGGTCGTCTTCGAGGACGGGCTGGCCCGCAAGAGCGAGTACCGGCGCTTCGCGATGCGTGAGGGCACCGGCGACACCGACTGGATCGCCGAGGTGGTGCGCCGCCGCTTCGCCCGCTACCTCGACGAGCAGGTGGCCGAGGGCGCCGACGCCGACAGCGATCCCGGCGCCGAGGCCGCCGAGGCCGACGCACCCGGCCTGTCCGCGCGGCCGGGTATCGACCCGACCACGGGCCGCCCGCGCAAGTTCTCCTACCCGCCGAACCTGCTGGTCGTCGACGGCGGCGCGCCCCAGGTGGCGGCCGCCCAGGCCGTGCTCGACGAGCTCGGGATAGACGACGTGGCGCTCGTCGGGCTGGCCAAACGGCTGGAGGAGGTCTGGCTGCCGGGCCAGCCGTACCCCGCCATCCTGCCGCGCACCTCCGAGGCGCTGTACCTGTTGCAACGCGTGCGCGACGAGGCCCACCGCTTCGCCATCACCTACCACCGGCAGAAGCGGTCGAAGGCGATGACCACCTCGGCCCTCGACGGCATCCCGGGACTGGGCGAGACCCGTCGCAAGGCGCTGCTGCGCCGCTTCGGCTCGATCAAGCGGCTGCGCGCGGCCGGGGTCGAGGACATCACCGAGGTGCCCGGCATCGGCCGGCACACCGCCGAGGCGATCGTCGCCGCGCTCGCCAGGGAAGAACCCGCGGCCCCGGCCGTCAACGTCAGCACAGGGGAGATCGTCGATGGGTGACCGCCAACGCGAGGAGCCCGCGCGCGAGGAGAAGAGCGGCGCGCTGGAAACGGTGATCATCACCGGCCAGTCGGGCGCGGGCCGCTCGGCGGCGGCCAAGTGCTTCGAGGACCTCGGCTTCTACGTCGTCGACAACCTGCCGCCCGAGCTCATCTCCACGCTGGTCGACCTCGGCAGCCGCAGCCAGGGCGCGGTCACCCGGCTCGCGGTGGTGATGGACGTGCGCAGCCGCGGCTTCTCGAAGGACCTGCGCAGCGTGATCCGCGAACTGGCCGACCGGCAGATGCGCCCGCGCGTCGTCTTCCTCGAGGCCCGCGACGACGTGCTGGTGCGCCGGTTCGAGAACGTACGCCGCGAGCACCCGATGCAGGGCAGCGGCCGGCTGATCGACGGCATCGCCGCCGAACGCAGCCTGCTGTCCGGGCTGCGCGAGGAGGCCGACGTCGTCATCGACACCAGCAACCGGTCGGTGCACGAGCTGCGCGGCGCCATCGAATCGTCGTTCCTGTCCGGCGAGGGCGAGCGGCGCGGTGACCTGCGGGCCACGGTGCTGTCGTTCGGGTACAAGTACGGGCTGCCGGTCGACGCCGATCTGGTCGTCGACGTGCGCTTCCTGCCCAACCCGCACTGGATCCCCGAGCTGCGCGATCTCACCGGTCGGGACGCCGAGGTGCGCGACTACGTGCTCAGCCAGGAGGGTGCCCACGAGTTCCTGGACCGGTACGCGGAGATCCTGCAGATCATCGGCGCGGGCTACCTGCGCGAACGCAAGCGCTACCTCACCCTGGCCGTCGGCTGCACCGGCGGCAAGCACCGCTCCGTGGCCATGGCCGGCGAGCTGGCCGAGCGGCTGCGCCGGATGGGTGTCGAGGCCACCGTGCTGCACCGGGACCTCGGCCGTGAGTAGCACCGGCGGCCCCGCGCGCCCGGTGCGCGCCGTCGCGCTCGGCGGCGGCCACGGCCTGCACGCCGCGCTGTCGGCGCTGCGCCTGCTCACCCCCGACCTCACCGCCGTCGTCACCGTCGCCGACGACGGCGGCTCGTCGGGCCGTATCCGCCGCGAGCTGAACGTCCTGCCGCCCGGCGACCTGCGCATGGCCCTGGCCGCGCTGGCCGGCGACGCCCCCGCGCACCGGGAGTGGGCCGACCTGCTGCAGCACCGCCTCGGCGGTACCGGGGTGCTGGCCGGGCATCCCGTGGGCAACCTGATGCTGACCGCGTTGCTCGAACTCGAGCCCGACCCGCGAGCGGCGCTGGAACGGCTGGCCGGTCTGGTCGGGGCGGTGGGCCGCGTCCTGCCGATGAGCCCGGTGCCGCTGGACCTCGTGGGCGAAGCCGACCGCTTCGACCCCGACGAGCCCGACCGCTCCCGGCGCATCCGCGGCCAGTCGTCCATCGCGGCCACCCCCGGACGGGTGCGCTCGGTGCGCCTGCTTCCCAACGGTGCCCCCGCCACCCCCGACGCCGTGGACGCGGTGCGGGAGGCGGACCTGGTCGTGCTCGGCCCGGGGTCGTGGTTCACCAGCGTCATCCCGCACCTGCTGCTGCGCGAGCTGGGCACGGCACTGTCCAGCACGTCGGCCACCGTGGTCGTGGTGCTCAACCTGGTGCCGCAGGCCGGCGAGACCGACTTCTACGAGCCGCACGAGCTGCTGCGGCTGCTGGCCGAGCACGCCGAACCACGCGGCGGCTTGCCGATCCACACCGTGCTCGCCGACGTCGAGGCCGTATTGAACCCCGAAGAGCTGCGCAGGTACGCGCGCGACATCGGCGCGCGTCTCGTAGTGTCTAGTCTCGCGGCCGACGACAGCGCGGAGCGCCACGACCCCGCGCGGCTGAGCACGGCGATCCAGGGCGTGCTCGACGAGGTGTCCCCCGACCGCAAGCACGCACCGAGCACGGTCCAGGACGACGCAGCCATGGGAGGTTCGCAGGCATGGCGATGACGGCGGCGGTGAAGGACGAGCTCAGCCGGGTCCCGGTCAACCGGATGTCCGCGCGCAAGGCCGAACTCGCCACCATGCTGCGCTTCGCCGGCGCGCTGCACCTGATCGGCGGCCACATCGTCATCGAGGCCGAGCTCGACACCGGGTCGGTGGCGCGCCGCCTGCGCAAGGAGATCGGTGACATCTTCGGGCACGGCTCGGAGGTCCAGATCGTCTCGGGCGGCGGCATCCGCAAGGGCAGCCGCTACCTCGTCCGCGTGGCCAAGGACGGCGAGCGGCTCGCCCGCCAGGCCGGCCTGGTCGACCTGCGCGGGCGCCCGGTGAAGGGCCTGCCGCACCACGTCGTCGCCGGCGGCATCGCCGACGCGGAGGCGGCCTGGCGAGGGGCGTTCCTGGCCCACGGCTCGCTGACCGAGCCCGGCCGGGCCTGCTCGCTGGAGATCACCTGCCCGTCCGCCGAGGCCGCACTGGCCCTCGTCGGCGTCGGCCGGCGGCTGGGCGTGTCGTCCAAGGCGCGGGAGGTCCGCGGCGGCGACCGGGTCATCGTGCGCGACGGCGACGCGATCGGCGCGCTGCTCACCCGCATCGGCGCGCACGAGTCGGTACTCGCGTGGGAGGAGCGGCGCATGCGCCGCGAGGTGCGCGCCACGGCCAACCGGCTGGCCAACTTCGACGACGCCAACCTGCGTCGCTCGGCGCGGGCCGCGGTCGCCGCCGGCGCGCGGGTCAAGCGGGCGCTGGAGATCCTCGACGACGACGCGCCCGAGCACCTGCTGCAGGCCGGCCGGCTGCGCCTGGAGCACAACCAGGCCTCGCTGGAGGAACTCGGCGCGCTCTCCGAGCCGGTGATGACCAAGGACGCGGTGGCCGGGCGGATCCGCCGGCTGCTGGCCATGGCCGACAAGCGCGCCTCCGACCTCGGCATCCCGGACACCGAGTCCGCCGTCACCGCGGAGATGCTGGCCCCGTAGCCGGTCGGCCCGGCGGGCTTAGGCTTGGGCCATGGTCAAGCGTCCCGAGGACCGGCCCAGCGCCCGCGACACCGCTGCCCGCGTGCAGGCCGCCGCCGCACCCAAGCTCGCCCGCGCGCAGGCGAAAGCGGGCCCGGCCGCCGAGAAGGCCGCGGCCAACGCCGGCAAGCTGCTCGGCACCCTGCGTGACCGCGCGAAGATCACGATCAAGGAGTTCGGCGACGCCTACAGCGGCGACGCTCAGGACAAGGACGCCGCGGGGAATGACGCCGCGGACGCCCGGCCGGAGGCCGGCGACCGACCCGCGTCGCCCCCGTCGCCCGCCCCCCGCCCGGCCGCCGACCGGCCGCGGCCCCGACCCCGCCCGGCCCAGGACTGACCCGGTCTGCGGTACCGGCGGGTAGCACCAGCGCCCACCAGCGCCCGGCAGCGCGGCCGGCGCACCCGATAGGGTTTGGGGCACCGGACCCCCGTTTTCAGGAGCGAACAGCAGTGACCGTACGTGTGGGCATCAACGGCTTCGGCCGCATCGGCCGCAACTTCTACCGGGCGCTGACCGCCGCCGGCGCCGACATCGAACTCGTCGCCGCCAATGACCTCGGCGACGTCGCCACCATGGCGCACCTGCTCAAGTACGACAGCATCCTCGGCCGCTTCCCGGCCGACGTCACCGCCACCGACGGCGGCATCGACGTCGGCGGCAAGACGATCAAGATCCTGGCCGAACGCGACCCGGCCGCCCTGCCGTGGGGCGACCTCGGGGTCGACGTCGTCATCGAGTCGACCGGTGTCTTCACGAAGGCCGACGCCGCCCGCAAGCACGTCGAGGCCGGCGCGAAGAAGGTCATCATCTCCGCGCCCGCCACCGACGAGGACGTCACCATCGTCATGGGCGTCAACGACGGCGACTACGACCCCGCGAACCACACGATCATCAGCAACGCCAGCTGCACGACGAACTGCCTGGCGCCGCTGGCCAAGGTGCTCAACGACGAGTGGGGGATCGAGCGCGGCCTGATGACCACGATCCACGCCTACACGCAGGACCAGAACCTGCAGGACGGCCCGCACAAGGACCTGCGCCGGGCCCGCGCCGCCGCGCTGAACATCGTCCCGGCGTCCAGCGGCGCGGCCAAGGCCATCGGCCTCGTGCTGCCGGAGCTGAACGGCAAGCTCACCGGCTACGCCATGCGCGTGCCGATCCCGACCGGCTCGGCTACCGATCTCACCGTCACGCTGAGCCGCGAGGCGGGCGTCGACGAGATCAAGGCCGCGTACAAGGCCGCGGCCGAGGGCCCGCTCAAGGGCATCCTGGTCTACACCGAGGACCCGATCGTCAGCTCGGACATCGTCACCGACCCGGCGTCCTGCGTCTACGACGCGCCGCTGACGCTCGTGACCGGTAACCAGGTGAAGGTCGTCGGCTGGTACGACAACGAGTGGGGCTACTCGAACCGCCTGGTCGACCTCACCGCGCTCGTCGGCTCCTCGCTGTAGTGAAGACCCTCGACGACCTGATCAGACACGGGGTCGCCGGGCGGCGGGTGCTCGTCCGCTCCGACCTCAACGTCCCGCTCAAGGACGGCCGGGTCAGCGACGACGGGCGGGTGCGTGCGTCCCTGCCCGTCCTGACCAAGCTGCTCGACCACGGGGCCCGCGTCATCGTCGCCGCACACCTCGGCCGGCCCAAGGGCGCGCCGGACCCGAAGTACTCCCTCGCCCCCGTGGCCGACCGGCTCGCGCAGCTGCTGGGCCGCCCGGTCGACTTCGCCCTGGACACGGTGGGCGAGAGCGCGCGGCTGCTCGCGAACGAGCTCGGCGACGGTGAGATCCTGCTGCTCGAGAACGTCCGGTTCAACGCCGGCGAGACGAGCAAGGACGACGCCGAGCGCGCCGAGTTCGCCCGCTGCCTCGCCCTGTTGACCGGCGCCACCGGCGACGACGACGGCGGCGGCGCGTTCGTGGAGGACGCGTTCGGCGCCGTGCACCGCAAGCACGCCTCCGTGTACGACGTGGCGACGCTGCTGCCGCACTACTGCGGTGACCTGGTGCGTGACGAGCTGGCCGTGCTCAGCCGGCTCACCACCGACCCGCAGCGGCCCTACGCGGTGGTGCTCGGCGGCTCGAAGGTCAGCGACAAGCTCGCGGTCATCGAGTCGCTGCTGCCGAAGGTCGACCGCCTCCTCGTCGGCGGCGGCATGTGCTTCACCTTCCTGGCCGCGCAGGGGCACGAGGTCGGCGACTCGCTGCTCGAGGCCGACCAGATCGACAACTGCCGCCGGCTGCTCGCCCGGGCCGGGGACAAGATCGTGCTGCCCGACGACATCGTCGTCGCCGCCGACATCAGCGACGACGCCGAGACGCTGGTCGTGGCCGCCACCGCCATCCCGGCCGGGCGTAAGGGGCTGGACATCGGGCCCGGGTCGGTGCGGGCGTTCGCCGCCGCCCTGCACGGTGCCCGGACGGTGTTCTGGAACGGGCCGATGGGAGTGTTCGAGGTGGCGCCGTTCGCGGCCGGCACGAAGGGCGTGGCCGAGGCCGTGGCCGCCAGCCACGGGCTGTCCGTCGTCGGCGGGGGCGACTCCGCGGCTGCGGTGCGCGCGCTGCGGCTGGACGAGAACGCGTTCGGGCACATCTCCACCGGCGGCGGGGCGTCGCTGGAGTACCTCGAGGGCAAGGAGCTACCCGGCGTTGCCGTTCTGGAAGAGGTCTGAGGTGCCCGAGAAGCGAGCCACCGGCGAGGCGCCGTTGCCGAAGTCGGGCCGTCGCCCGTTGATCGCCGGCAATTGGAAGATGAACTACACCCATCTCGAGGCGATCGGGCTCACGCAGAAGCTCGCCTTCAGCCTCACGCCGCAGCAGTGCGCGGCGGCCGAGGTCGCGCTGCTGCCGCCGTTCATCAGCCTGCGCAGCGTCCAGACGCTCATCGACGGCGACGGCATGCCGTTCCGCTACGGCGCGCAGGACCTGTCCCCGCACGACTCCGGCGCGTACACCGGCGACGTCAGCGGCCCGATGCTGGCCAAGCTCGGCTGCACCTACGTCGTCGTCGGCCACTCCGAGCGCCGCGAGTACCACCACGAGGACGACGCGCTGGTCAACAGCAAGGTGACAGCGGCCTACAAGCACGAGCTCACCCCGATCCTGTGCGTGGGCGAGACGCTCGAGGTGCGCCAGGCCGGCGAGCAGATCGCGCACACCACCGCACAGCTCACCGCCGCCCTCGAGGGCGTGTCCGCCGAGCAGGCGCGCACCCTCGTGGTGGCCTACGAACCGGTGTGGGCCATCGGCACCGGCGAGGTGGCCACCCCCGACGACGCGCAGGAGGTGTGCGCCGCGCTGCGCGAGCAGCTCGCCACCCGCTACGACGCCGACGTCGCCGCGGCCGTGCGCATCCTCTACGGCGGTTCGGTCAAGGCGGCCAACGCCGCCGACATCCTCGCCCGCGACGACGTCGACGGCGCGCTCGTCGGTGGCGCCAGCCTCGACCCCGAGGAGTTCAGCGCCATCTGCATCACGGCCGGAAACCCGGACAAGTCCGGGCAGGACACCGACACACCCGCACCGCGCTGATCCCACGCTGCCCGCCGGCCGCCCGGCCAGGTAACCTTGCCGGGCGAGTGTGCCCACCGAAATCCGAGGTCTGACGAGAACATGATCCTGACGCTGCAGATCGTGCTGATGGTGGCGAGCCTGCTGCTCATCGTGCTGGTGCTGCTGCACCGCGGGAAGGGCGGCGGCCTGTCGTCGATGCTCGGCGGCTCGTTCTACTCGAGCCTGTCGGGGTCGTCGGTCGTGGAACGTAACCTCGACCGGCTCACGATCATCGCCGGTGCCGTGTGGGCCATCAGCATCGTCGGTCTGGGTCTGCTCTACAAGAACGCGGCCTGAGCGCCGCGTCGGTCACGAAGGAAGGGAACGCGGTGGCAGGGGGCAGTGCAATCCGGGGCAGCCGGGTCGGCGCCGGGCCGATGGGCGAGAACGAGCGCGGTGAGTCCGCGCCGCGCCAGGTGGTCTCGTTCTTCTGCGCCAACGGCCACGAGGTGCGCCCGGCCTTCGCCGCCGACGCCGCGCTGCCCGACACCTGGGACTGCCCGCGCTGCGGGTATCCCGCCGGCCGGCAGTCCGAGGCGCCGCCGAACGCACCGCGCACCGAGCCCTACAAGACCCACCTCGCCTACGTGAAGGAGCGGCGCACCGACGAGGACGGCGCCGCCATCCTCGAGGAAGCCCTCGCCCGCCTGCGCGCGCGCCGCGGCGAATAGCAGTTCGCTCCCTGGTTCGCTGCGTGAGGCCTCGCCCGGTCGCGTTCTGATCCAGCCTCGCTCCTGACCGCCAGCGGGTTCTCGCCATGTCCACACTGCGCCGCGTCCTGGGGACGCGTGAGGTTCCCGGGCTGCTGGCCACGTCGCTGGTCGGTCGGCTGCCCACGGCCATGGCCGCGCTGGCCGTGCTGCTGCTCGTGCGCGGGCAGGGCGGCAGCTACACCCTCGCCGGCGGCCTGGCCGCGCTGTTCACCGCCGGCACCGCCGTCGGGCAGCCGACGCTCGCCCGGATGGTCGACCGGCGCGGGCAGGTGGTCGTGCTCGTCGTCGCCGGCGCGGTCAGCAGCGTCGCCTTCGTCGGCGTCGCACTGACCGGCACCCACCTGCCCGCCCTCTGTGCGGTGGCCGCGGCCGTGGCCGGTCTGGCCACGCCGCCGCTCGAGCCCTGCCTGCGCGCGCTGTGGCCGCAGGTCGTCGGCGACGGCCCGCTGCTGCCGCCCGCCCTCAGCCTCGACGTCGGGTTGCAGGAAATCGTCTTCGTCGTCGGGCCGCTGCTCGCGACCGGCGCCGTGGCCCTGGCCGGGCACGCCGGCGGCGTGCTGGCCTGCGCCGTCCTGGGCCTGGCCGGCACGCTCGGCTTCGGCGCCCTGCGCAACCCCCGCGCGTGGCGACCGCATCCGGTCGAGGGCGGGCACGGCTCGCCGCTGCGTCTGCCCGCGCTCGTGCGCGTCTTCGTGGCCACCCTGGGCTGCGGCGTGCCGGTGGGCGCTCTGGCCGTCGTCGCTGCCGCCTACACGCAGCGCCACGGCGGCGGGTCGATCACCGGGTGGGTGCTGGCCGCCAACGCGCTGGGGGCGCTGGCCGCGGGGTTGCTGGGGGCGGCGCGGCCACGCACGTTCGCCCGCGCCGGCGTCACCGGCGCCGGGCTGGCGCTCGCCGCGGGCTACCTGCCCCTCGCCCTGCCGGTGCCGGTCGGCGCGTGGCTGGCGTTGGCCTTCGTCTCCGGCCTCGCCCTGCCGCCGGCGCTGACCGTGGTCTTCGGCGAGGTGCAGGCGCGGTGCCCGCCGAACCTGCGCACCGAGGCCAACGCCTGGGTCGTGACCGCCTTCGGGGTGGGCGCGGCGAGCGCGGCGCTGGTGGCCGGCGTGCTCGCCGACCATGCCGGCCACTCCGCAGTCACGGTGGTGGTGCTGCTCGACTCCGTGGTGACCGTCGTGCTGTGCCTGGCCGCCCGTCCCGGCGCGCGCCACCGCTGAACCGGCGCCCTCGCCCGCGCGCGGAACTGATCCCGGCCGCTGCGCAGCAGATCGGGCGCACTGCTGCGGTTCGCCACCGTGCTGACCGGGCGCGCCCGCCTCGCACCGTGCCCCGCGCGGACATCACCGCCATCCTGCGTTCGGCCCGCTGGTGACCGGGCTGCGCGCCGTGGCCTGACGTGCGCGACTTGTCCACATCAAGGATGAACCTGGTGGGCGTACGCCGCCGTTTGTCCGAATCGGGATCAACTCGGCTACGATGCGGACATGCAGGCCGGCAGTCTGGAGTCCTTGCGCTCGCGCAATCGTCGTGCGGTGGTGGCCGCGGTGCAGGCGCAGCCGCACTGCAGCCGGGCCGAGGTCGCCCGGCGCACGGGCCTGTCGACGTCCACCGTGTCCACGCTGGTCACCGAGCTCGTGGCCGGGGGCGTGCTGGTCGAGCTCGGTGAGACGCCGGCCGGCGGCGGCAGCGGCGGGCGCCCGGCCGTCTCGCTGGGCCTCAACCCCCGCGCGGGCGTCGTGCTCGGCATCCACCTCGGCCACGCCGGCACCCGGGTGGTGCTCACCTCGGTCGACGGCACGGTGCTCGCCGAGCGGGCCGGCAGCTTCGACGTCGATCACGAGCCGGCGCGCTCGCTCGCCCGGGTGGCCGGCACCGCGCGCGAGCTGATTGCCGAGCAGGACCTCGCCCCCGACCGCGTGTTCGGCGTGGGCGTCGCGGTGTCGGCGCCGGTGCTCGACTCGCGCGCGCTCGGGACGCCGCCGATCCTGCTCGACTGGGGTGGCGTCGACATCGCGGCCCGGCTCGGCGAGCAGCTCGGCCTGCCCGTGCATCTGGGCAACGACGCCACCCTCGGCGCCCTCGCCGAGTGGCGCCTGGGCGCCGGTTCCGGGTGCGACGACCTGGTCTACGTCATGCTCTCCGAGGGCGTCGGCGCGGGCCTGGTGCTCGACGGGCGGCTGCACCAGGGCGTCACCGGCGCGGCCGGCGAGCTGGGGCACGTGCGGGTGGCCGCCGACGGGCACATCTGCCGCTGCGGCAACCGCGGCTGCCTGGAGACCGTGGTCGGGGCCCGAGCCCTGGTCACCGCCCTCGCGCACAGCAAGGGGCCGCAGACCTCCGTGGAGCAGCTGCTGGAGCTCGTCGAGCGCGACGATCCCGGCGCGCGCCGGCTGCTGGCCGACGCCGGGCAGGTCATCGGCGACGCGCTGGCCGGCATCTGCACCGTGCTCGACCCCGGACTGGTGGTGGTCGGCGGTGACCTCACCGCCGGCCCGGCCGCGGCCCAGCTGCTGGTGACCCACGTGGGCGGTGCGCTGGACCGAGGCCTGTCGCCGGTGGTCAACCGCGCGGCCCGGGTGGTGCCCGCGCAGTTGGGGCTGCGCAGCGAGGTGCTCGGCGCCGCGCTGCTGGCAGCCTCGCGCGCCGAGGTGCGCATCGCCGGTCTGGCCGACGCGTCATGAGCCTGCGCAACTGGGCCGGCAGCTTCCGCTTCGCCACCGACACGCTGCTGCGCCCGACCACCGTCGAGCAGTTGCAGGAGATCGTGGCCGGGTCCACGCGCCTGCGCGCCCTCGGCACCGCCCACTCGTTCAGCCGGGTCGCCGACACCGACGGCACGCTGGTCACGGTGGCCGACCTCGACCTGGCCCTCGAGGTCGACGAGGCGGCCGGCAGCGTCGTCGTGCCGGGTGGCGTGCGCTACGGCGACCTGGCCGTGGCCCTCGACGCGCGCGGCCTCGCGCTGCCCAACCTCGGCTCGCTGCCGCACATCTCGGTGGCCGGCGCCTGCGCCACCGGTACCCATGGCTCCGGCGTCGCCAACCAGTGCCTGGCCGCGGCCGCCGTCGGGGTCGAGTTCGTGGCCGCCGACGGCACGCTGGTCCACATGGGCCGCGACGATCCGGCCTTCGGCGGCAGCGTGCTGGCCCTGGGCGCGCTCGGTGTCGTCACCCGCGTGCGGCTCGCGGTGGTGCCGACGTACGACCTGCGCCAGGACGTCTGGCTCGATGCGCCCGTGGACACCGTCGCCGACCGGCTCGACGACGTGATGTCCGCCGGTTACAGCGTGAGCCTGTTCAGCGACTTCACCCGCCCCGGGCTCGTCGACAAGATCTGGGTCAAGGCCCGCGCGTCGGCGCCCGCCGTCGACGGCGCCGAGTGGGGGGCCCGGCCGGCGACCACGCCGCAGCACCCGATCACCGGCGAGGACGTCTCGGCCGCCACCGAGCAGCTGGGCGTGCCCGGTCGCTGGCACGAGCGCCTGCCGCACTTCCGCCTCGCCTTCACCCCGAGCAACGGCGACGAGCAGCAGAGTGAGTTCCTGATCCCGCGCGAGCACGGGCCGGCCGCGCTGCGCACCGTGGCCGGGCTCGACCTGAGCGCGGCCCTGCAGGTGTTCGAGCTGCGCACCGTCGCCGCCGACGATCTCTGGCTCTCCCAGTGTCACGACCGCGACACGGTGGCCCTGCACTTCACCTGGGTCAACGACGACCGGCGGGTGGCGGCAGCGGTGGCCGCGCTGGAAGCCGCGCTGACGCCGCTGGACCCGCGCCCGCACTGGGGCAAGGTGTTCTCCTTCGACCCGCAGTGGGTGCGGGCGCAGTACCCGCGCCTGGCCGACTTCCGCGAGCTGGCGGCCCGGCACGACCCGGACCGGATCTTCGGCAACGCCTTCCTCGAGCGCTACGTCTACTGAGTAGCGGTTACGTCGGGCCGGCTAACCGCGCACGGCGCCGACGACGTCGGTCACGACGACCTAGCCGGGCAGCCGCCCGGCCGCCGCGCGGTCGAGCAGCCAGACGGTGGCCTCGGTGCCGCGGGGGCCGGCCGAGGGCACCTCGACGCGATCGGCCCCGCCGATCGCCCGGGCCGCCGCCTCGGCCTTGCCCTCGCCGGAGGCCACGAACCACAGCTGGCGCACCCGGTCGAGTGCGGGGAAGGTCAGCGAGAGCCGGTCCGGCGGCGGTTTCGGCGAGTCGTGCACCGCCATCACCCACGCGTCGAGCACCCGGGTGCCGGGGTGGCCGGGGAACAGCGAGCAGCAGTGCCCGTCGGGCCCGATGCCGAGCAGGGCGACGTCGAACGCGGGCACCGGCGCGCCGTCGGGCGCGGCCGCGGCGAGTTCGGCGGCGTAGGAGTCGGCGGCGGCCTCGGCGTCGTCGCCGAACCCGGCGTCGGCGGCGGGCATGCGGTGCACCTTCGCCGCGTCGACCGGTACCCGGTCGAACAGGGCGGCCATGGCCGGCCGGTCGTTGCGCTCGTCGCTGTCGGCGGGCACGTACCGCTCGTCGCCCCACCAGACGTGCACCTGTGACCAATCGAGCGCGTCCGGTCGGGCCAGCGCCTCGAAGACCGCCTCCAGGATGCTGCCGCCGGTGATGACCAGGTGCGCCTCGCCACGTTCGCGCACGGCTGCGGACAGCGTGTCGAGGGTGCGGGTGGCGGTGTCGGCCGCCAGTTGCCGGGCGTCGTCGGCGACGATCACCTGCGGGTCGGAACTCACGATGCGCTGCCCGCCCTCTCCTCGTCGCTGCCGTCGGCCTCGGCCGGGTCGTGCCAGATGTGGGTGCGCGCGGGGTTGCGGTCCTCCAGGCCGGCGACGCCCGCCGCCGCCGCCAGCGCCTCGGCGTAGACGTGGTCGTGCTCGAGGCGGCGCAGCTCCTCGGCCAGCAGCAGACCCAGCGAACGGTCGGTGAACGGCGCGAACGAGTCCTGCTGGCCCTCGCGGCGCAGCACCAGGTTGCCGCCCTCGAGCGTCGCGCTCGCGGTGCGGTCGTCGGCGAAGCCGATCTGCACACCGCTCACCGGTTCGTCGTCCTCGCCGTCGATCTCGCCGTCGACCTCGAGACGGGCCGACAGCCAGCCGGCCAGCAGCCGCGCCGACGGTTCGTTGACCCCGCCGATCACCTTCGCCGAGGTGGCCTTCTGCTGGGCACTGTCGAAGGCCGAGGCCAGCGTGGCCCGCCACGGGGTCAGGCGCGTCCAGGCGAGGTCGGTGTCACCCGGCGCGAAGTCCTCGGCCCGCTCCTGCAGCGCCGCGCAGGGGTCGGCCATCATCCGCACGTCGGTGATGCGCCGTTCGGCGAACACGCCCAGGGGGTCGTAGGCGATCTTCTCCGGCGCGTCGCCGTGCCACCAGGTGACCACCGGTGCGTCCGGTGCGAGCAGCGGCAGGGTGACCGACTCGGCGTGCAGTGCCAGCCGGCCGTACATCCGCAGCACCACCGACTCGCCCGGGCCCAGCCGGCCGCCGATCGTGACCTCCGCGTCGAGGCGGGGGACCGGCGCCTCGATCTGCTGGCGCAACACGACCAGCATCCGCATCGGGTGTTCGCTGGCGGCGATGGTCGCCGCCTCCTCGGCCTCGTCGATGTTCTTGTGGTCGCACACGACCACCAGCGTGAGCGCGTTGCCGCTGGTGACCGCGCCGCCGGTGCGCCGCTCGGCCGCCAGCGCCTTGACCACCGCCGTGCCCGTCGTGTCCCACAGAGTTGTCATGTCGTCTCACCAATCATCGAACCTCGTCTGGACCGCTCGCTGCGCTCGGGTCCGTCCTCGCTCCGATCCGCTCCTTCGTCGCGGGGGACCGTGTTTCCTGCGCCGTTCGCGCAAGCGCTCACGGACGTCTCCACTGCCGGCCGTCGCGGGCCAGCATCGCGTCGGATTCCTTGGGCCCCCACTCGCCGGCGCGGTAGAGGTAGGGCTGCTTGCCGGCCCAGAACTCCTCGAGCGGGTCGATGACGCGCCACGACGCCTCGACCTCCTCGCTGCGCGGGAACAGCGTGGCGTCGCCCACGAGCACGTCGAGGATCAGCCGCTCGTAGGCCTCGGGGGAGGACTCGGTGAACGTCTCGCCGTAGAGGAAGTCCATGGCGACGTCGCGGACCTCCATGGCGCTGCCGGGCACCTTGGAGCCGAACTTCAGCGTGACGCCCTCGTCGGGCTGGACCCGGATGACCAGCTGGTTGTGGCCGAGCTCCTGGGTGTCGGTCTTGCTGAACGGCAGGTGCGGCGCCTTCTTGAACAGCACCGCGATCTCGGTGACCCGCTTCGGCAGCCGCTTGCCCGTCCGCATGTAGAACGGCACGCCGGCCCAGCGCCGGGTCTCCACGCCCAACCGCACGGCGCCGTAGGTCTCGGTGATGCTGTCGTCGGGGATGCCCTCCTCGTCGCGGAACGCGGTGGCCCGCTCCCCGGCCAGCCAGCCCTGGTCGTACTGGCCGCGGATGGCGTAGCCCTCGAGATCGCTCGGCAGCGAGATGGCCCGCAACGCCTTCAGTTTCTCGATGCGCACCGCCTCGGGCGAGAACTCGACCGGCTCCTCCATGGCGGTCAGGGCCAGCAGCTGCAGCAGGTGGTTCTGCAGGACGTCGCGCGCCGCACCCGTGGCCTGGTAGAACGCGGCCCGCCCGCCGATGCCGACGTCCTCGGCCATGGTGATCTGCACCGAATCGACGTAGTTGGCGTTCCACACCGGTTCGAACCACAGGTTGGCGAAGCGCAGCGCCAGCAGGTTCTGCACCGTCTCCTTCCCGAGGTAGTGGTCGATGCGGTACACGTCGCGGGGCGGGAAGACGCTGTCGACGAGCCCGTTGAGTTCCAGCGCCGACGGCAAGTCGTGCCCGAACGGCTTCTCCACGACCACGCGCCGCCAACCGCCGGCGTGCTTGGCGTCGGAGAGCCTGGTGCGTTGCATCTGCTTGAGCACGTTGGGGAACAGCTTGGGCGGGATGGACAGGTAGAACGCGGCGTTGCCCTTCATGCCGCGCTGCTCACGGACCTCGTCCATGGTCCGGACCAGCTGGTCGAAGTCGCCGTCGTCGTCGAAGGAGCCCTCGACGAAGCGGGTGTTGCCCGCGAGGCGGCGCCAGACCTCTTCGCTCCACTCGGTGCGGGCGCCGTCCCTCGCGCACTTGCGGGCCAGCGACTCGAAGCTGCCGCCGCCGGGCCAGTCCGCCTTCGAGAAGCCGATCATGACGAAGTCGGTGGGCAGCAGCCCGCGGTTGGCCAGGTCGTAGATCGCCGGGATGAGCTTCTTGCGCGACAGGTCACCACCGATGCCGAAGATCACCAGCACGCACGGCTCGGGGACGCGGGGGAGCCGGCGGTCCGACGGGTCGCGCAGCGGGTTGGTGCCGTCGGCGCCGAACTCGGCCATCCGGTGGCCGACGGCGGCCGGCATGTTCGCCGGCGTCGACCGCGTGCTGCCCGCCTCGAGGACGTCGGACCCGGCCTGCGAGGCCTGGGCGTCGGTGTCGGTCGCCGTCCCCACCGACGCGTGCGGGGAGACCTCCTCGCCCGCGGAGTCGTCGCTCATTTGGCCGCGGCGTCCAACTGTTCCTGGACGCTCTCGGCCAGCTGCTTGTAGGAATCCTCGAACTTCTGCACGCCCTCGGACTCGAGCACCGCGATGACGTCGTCGTACTCGATGCCGAGGCCGTGCAGATCGTCGAGCACCTTGCGCGCGTCGTCGTAGGTGCCGGCGATCGTGTTGCCCGTGATCGAGCCGTGGTCGGCGACGGCGTCGATCGTGGCCTCGGGCATCGTGTTCACGGTGTCGGGCGCGACCAGGTCGACCACGTACATCGTGTCCTGGTAGGCCGGGTCCTTGACGCCCGTGGACGCCCAGAGAGGCCGCTGGGGGTGGGCGCCGGCGTCGGCCAGGGCCTTCCAGCGGTCGGCCGCCACGACCTTCTCGAAGCGCTCGTAGGCCAGCCGGGCGTTCGCGACGGCCGCCTTGCCGCGCAGCGCCTTCGCCTCGTCGGTGCCTATCTTGTCCAGCCGCTTGTCGACCTCGGAGTCGACGCGGGACACGAAGAACGAGGCCACCGACCGGATGGTCGACAGGTCGATGCCGTTCTCCTTGGCCCGCTCCAGGCCGGTCTGGTAGGCATCCATCACGGCGTCGTAGCGGTCGAGCCCGAAGATCAGGGTGACGTTGACGCTGATCCCGGCCGCGGTGGCCTCGGTGATGGAAGGCAGGCCCTCCTCGGTGGCCGGGATCTTGATCATCACGTTGGGCCGGTCGACGAGCCACCAGAGGGCCTTGGCCTCGGCGGTGGTGCGCTCGCTGTCGTGGGCCAGCCGGGGGTCGACCTCGATCGAGACGCGGCCGTCCTTGCCGTCGGTGCGGTCGAACACCGGCCGCAGCAGGTCACAGGCCCAACGGATGTCGAAGGCCATGAAGTAGCGGATGGCCTCGTCGGTGTCGGTCTTGCGCAGGGCGAGGTCGTGGGCCTGCTCGTCGTACGCGTCGCCCTTGTCGAGGGCCTTCTGGAAGATCGTCGGGTTGCTGGTGACGCCGACGACGTGCTTGGTGTCGAGCAGTTGCTGCAGGTTGCCCGAGCGCAGGCGCTCGCGGCTGATGTCGTCGAGCCAGATCGATACGTCGGCGTCGGACAGCGCGGCAAGTGGGTCGCTCATGTCTGTCTCCTTTGCTGGGGTGGAGGTCAGGATGCGGTCGTCTCCGTCAGCCGGGTGGCCTTCAGGAGGGACGAGTGCGCGGCCGCGACGATGCGGTCGGGGGTGAAGCCGAACTGCTCGAACAGCATGTCGCCCTCGGCGCTGGCGCCGAAGTGCTCCAGGGAGACGATCTCGCCGGCGTCGCCGACCCATTCGCGCCAGCCCTGCTTGATGCCGGCCTCGATGCTGACGCGCGCGTGGATCTCGGTGGGCAGCACCTCCTGGCGGTAGGAGTCGGGCTGCGCCTCGAACCACTCCATGCACGGCATGGACACCACCCGGGTGGGGGTGCCGCTGTTCTCGAGCAGCTCGCGCGCCTGCAGCGCCAGCGATACCTCGGAGCCGGTGGCGATCAGGATGACCTCGGCCCGCCCGACGCTCGCCTCGGCCAGCACGTAGGCGCCGCGGCCGGCGTCCTCGGTCTTCACCGGGTCGAGTACCGGCAGGTTCTGCCGGGACAGGGCGATGCCGCCGGGCCCGTCGGTCTTCTCGAGCATGCGCCGCCAGCACACCGCCGTCTCGTTGGCGTCGGCCGGCCGGATCATGTCGAAGCCGGGGATCGCCCGCAGGGAGGCCAGCTGCTCGACCGGCTGGTGCGTGGGCCCGTCGCCGCCGAGGCCGATCGAGTCGTGCGTCCACACGAAGATCGACGGCAGCTTCATGAGCGCGGCCAGCCGGACCGGCGGGCGCATGTAGTCGCTGAACACCAGGAACGTGCCGCCGTAGGGCCGGGTCCCGCCGTGCACGGCGATGCCGTTGATGATGGCGCCCATCGCGTGCTCGCGGATGCCGAAGTGCAGCGTGCGCCCGTAGGGGCCGCCCGGCCACATCTTCGTCTGGTGCTCGGAGGGGACGAAGCTGGGTTCGCCCTCCATCGTGGTGTTGTTGCTCTCGGCGAGGTCGGCCGAGCCGCCCCACAGCTCGGGCAGCACGCCGGCCAGACCGCCCAGGATCTGTCCCGACGCCTTGCGCGTGGAGATCGAGTTGGCCTTGCCGTCCTTCTCCGTCGGGAACGACAGCAGGGCGTCGGTCCAGCCGGTCGGCAGGGTGTGGTCCTTGAGCCGGTCGTGCAGCTCGGCGGCGTCCTTGTTGGCCGCGGCCCAGCGGTCGTAGGCCTGCTGCCACTGCTCGTGGGCGTCGCGGTTGCGCTCGATGACCTTGCGGGTGTGCTCCAGCACGTCGTCGGCCACGTTGAACTTCACCTCGGGCGGGAAGCCGAGGATCTTCTTGGTCTTGGCGATCTCCTCGTCGCCCAGCGCGGCGCCGTGCGCCTTGCCGGTGTTCTGCAGCGTGGGGGCGGGCCAGCCGATGATCGTGCTCACCTGGATGAACGACGGCCGGTCGGTGACCTTCTTGGCCCGGTCGATCGCGCGCTCGAGCGCGGTGACGTCCTCACCCGACTCGACGTGCTGGACGTGCCAGCCGTAGGCCTCGTACCGGGCGGCGACGTTCTCGCTGAACGCGACGTCCGTGTTGTCCTCGATGGAGATGTGGTTGTCGTCGTAGAACAGGATCAGGTTGCCGAGCTGCTGGTGGGCCGCGAGCGAGGAGGCCTCGCTGGCGACGCCCTCCTCCATGCAGCCGTCGCCGGCGATCACGTAGATGAAGTGGTCGAACGGTGACTCGCCCGGTGCGGCGTCCGGGTCGAACAGGCCGCGCTCGCGGCGGGCCGCCATGGCCATGCCCACTCCGTTGGCCACGCCCTGGCCCAGCGGGCCCGTGGTGATCTCGACCCCGGCGGTGTGGTGGTACTCGGGGTGCCCCGGGGTGCGCGAGTCCCAGGTGCGCAGCGCCTCGAGGTCCGCCAGTTCCAACCCGTAGCCGGACAGGAACAGCTGGCAGTACTGCGTCAGCGACGAGTGGCCATTGGACAGGATGAACCGGTCGCGTCCGACCCACTGCGGGTCGGTGGGGTCGTGACGCATCACGCGCTGGTAGAGCAGGTAGGCCAGCGGCGCGAGGCTCATCGCGGTGCCGGGGTGCCCGCTACCGGCCTTCTGCACGGCGTCGGCGGCGAGGAGACGGGCGGTGTCGACGGCCTTGGTGTCGAGGTCGGTCCACCACTTGGGGTGCGAGGTCTGCACTGCGCCCTCGGTGTCGGTCACGGACGATCAGGTCCCTTCGGCGAGTTGCTGTCGCCCGGAGCCCACCGGCGGAGAGCGTTTCCGGGCCGTGTTCACGTGTTTTCCTACCCACGGCCAGCCTAGCCACATCGCGGTCGCGCGCGAGTCCGGGAGAGCGGCAGGTGACGGGGGCGCGGGCGGCTGAGGCTGGGTGCAAAGACGGGCCCGGCGGCGGCTACCCTGATCCGGTGACGCAGACCCCCGTCGCACCCCAGGGGACGGGTGCGCCAACCCGGTCCCGGCGGGGCGCTGCGGGCACGACGCCGGCGGCGCGCGGGCGCATCTCGCGGGGCCGGCTCGCCTCCTACGTCGCCCTCACCAAGCCCCGGATCATCGAGCTGCTGCTCGTCACCACGGTGCCGGCCATGATCCTCGCCGCGGGCGGTCTGCCGCGCTGGACCATCGTGGTCGCCACCCTCGTCGGCGGCACCCTCGCCGCCGGCAGCGCCAACGCCCTCAACTGCTACGTCGACCGTGACATCGACGCGCTCATGCGGCGCACCGGGCACCGTCCCCTCGCCCGCCAGGACGTGTCCCCGGGCGGGGCACTGGTGTTCGGCATCGTGCTCGGCGTGCTGGCCGTCGCGATCATGGCCGGCGCGGCCAACCTGTTGGCCGCCGGGCTCACGGCCGCCGCCATCGCCTTCTACGTCGTCGTCTACACGATGCTGCTCAAGCGGCGCACGGCCCAGAACATCGTCTGGGGCGGTGCCGCCGGGTGCATGCCGGTCCTGATCGGCTGGTCCGCGGTGACCGGCTCGCTGGCCTGGGCTCCGCTGGTGCTGTTCGCGGTCGTCTTCTTCTGGACCCCGCCGCACTTCTGGGCGCTGGCCATCCGCTACCGCGAGGACTATGCCCGCGCCGGCGTGCCGATGCTGCCGGTCGTGGCCACGCCGCAGCGCGTGGCCCGCGAGATCGTCGTCTACGCCTGGCTCACGGTGGCCGCGTCGTTGGCGCTGTGGCCGGTGGCCACGGGCTGGGTCTACGGGGTGCTGGCCGCCGCCGCCGGCGTGGCGCTGCTGGTCGCCGCGCACCGCCTGCTCGCCCGCACCAGGCACGGCGCCAACGCCAAGGCGGCGATCGGGCTGTTCCACCTGTCGAACAGCTACCTCGCGTTCGTCTTCCTCGCCGTCGCCGTCGACACCTTCGTACGCTGAGCCGCTCGCTCAGCCGGCGGCGATCGACACCGTCAGCGAGTACGCCTTGCGCACCGAGAGCTTGATGCTGCCGATCTTCTCCGAGCCGGCCACGACCAGCACGCCGCTGGTGAACGAGCCCGGCACGTCGAACACGTTGTAGACCTTGTCGCCGGTAGCGATGTTGCGCGCGCTCAGCAGGCGCCCGCCGGGCACCCGCAGCTTGAGCAGCGCAGGGTCGAAGCCGTAGGTCTTGGACGAGCCGGGCAGCGAGTAGGACAGGTTCACCGACAGCAGCGCGTTCTGCGGGCCGCTGGCGTGCACCGAGCTGCGCGCCGGCGCCCAGAAGTCCAGCGACGCCAGGGTGGCGCGCCCGTGCAGGCTCACGTTGCCGGTGGCGCCGTCGCTACGGGTCAGGTGCACCGGGACGGTGAAGGACTTGAAGACCACGGCCGTACGGTGCGTGCGGCGCAGCACGGCGATGTTGTTCGCGCCGGGCTTGCCGTCGGGCAGGCTCAGCGTCTGGGTGTACCCGCCGTCGACGAGCTGCAGCCCGGCCCCGGTGGCCGGCACGGTGGCGACGATCCACTGGCTGCTGTCGGCATCGGGCAGCTCGCGGGCGGGCTGGCCCGGGATCGTCAGCTTGGCGCGTGCGGACGAGGTGCCGCTCACGTCACCCTCGCCGTAGTCGACCTGGAAGGCGATCAGCTTCTTGCCGCTGGGGGCCGAGCGCGCGTCGTCGCCCTGGCCGTAGCGGTCGACGTAGCCGGCGGCCTTGAGCTCGACCTTGGTGTCGCGGCCCACCATCACCGCATCGCTGCCGAGGCCCTTGGGCGGCGACGTGGGCCCGAGCTCGGCGATGTTCAGCTTGTCGGCCGGCGCCGGCGGGGGCTGCGGCACGCTCAGGCCGCCGGCGCCCTTCGGGGCGCTCTTGCCGTCGGGACGGCTGAGCTTGAGGTCGGCGGGGACGGCCTGCGGCTGCAGGTCGCCCAGCGCCGAGGAGGAGGTCAGGTCGACCTTGTTGCCCGACGCCGACTTGCTCGCCACCGGCACCGAGAGGTACTCGCGGCTCTTGTCGCCGTCCACGAACAGCACCGGGCCGCAGCGCAGGCTCTGCTCGATGTCGGACTTCTTCTGCCCCTTCGGCGGCTTCTTGGCCTGCGCGAAGTAGCAGCGGGTGTCGCCGTTCGACGTACCGTGCCGCTTCTTCACCACGGCCTTGACGTTGTCCTCGGCCTTGCTGAGCACCTTCGACGCCGACGCCAGTTCCTTGCCGTTGTAGGTGAGCGTCGGCGAGTCGTCGGGCCACACCAGCCACGTCACCAGGCCCGCGACCAGCACGACGACCGCCGCCGCGGCGATGAGCAGCGGCTTGCGGTTGCGGCGGCGCGGCTTCGGCTCCTCCCACTGCGGCTGCTGCCAGCCGCCCTGCGGCGGCTGACCCGGCTGGCCCGGCTGACCAGCGACCGGCTGAGCCGGCGCCCAGTTACCCGGCTGCTGGCCGGCCCAGACGCCCTGCTGCTGGTCGGGCCAACCGCCCTGCGCCGGCAGCGGCGCCGTGCCCTGCGGCTGCCCCTCGTACGGCTGGCCCCACGCCGGCTGCTGCGCGGGGTAGGGCTGCGGCGCGCCCTGCGGCTGCTGGCCCGGCTGCGCACCCGGCTGTTGGCCCGGCTGCAGATCGGGCGGCAAGGTCGAGCGGTCGATGCGCTGGGTCTGGTCGGCCCCCGGCAACGGCTCCTGCTGCGCCGCCGGCCAGCCACCCGCCTGTGCCGGGGGTGCCGGCTGTGCCGGCTGAGCCTGCTGGCCCTGCTGGCCCTGCTGGCCCTGCTGGCCCTGCTGGCCCTGCTGGCCCTGCTGGCCCTGCTGGACCTGCTGGACCTGCTGGACCTGCTGGACCTGCTGGGCCTGCCACCACCCGGCCGCCTGCTGGCCGCCCTGCTGGCCACCGCCCGGCTGCGGCGCACCGGGCGCGGTGACCGCGCGCCGGTCCCCGGTCCAGCGCAGCCCGTCGTAGTAGGCCTCCCAGCCGTCGTTCATCACGTCGGGATACCAGCCGGCGTCGGCCACCTTCTACCTCCGGTCGTGCCGGCGCCCGGGACTGCCGGACGCTCGGGCCAGTGATGCTGGAGCGATCTTCACACGAATCATGCCTGACTGCGCCGCGCGACGAACGGGGAGCGCTCCCCGTTGCCTTCCGTAGGATCGGCGCGTGCTCGACGTCCTGTTGGCCACCTGCGTCGATCTCCCCGAGGGTGACGAGGACGCCGGCGCGCTGCTGCCCGCCCTGACCGACCGCGGTGTCGCCGCCCGCTGGGCCGCCTGGACCGACCCCGACGTCGACTGGGGCGCGGCGCTGGTGGTGCTGCGCTCCACCTGGGACTACACCCGCGATCGCGAGCGCTTCCTGCAGTGGGTGCACGGTCTGCCGCGGGTGTGCAACGCCGCCGACGTCGTCGCCTGGAACACCGACAAGAGCTACCTCGGCGATCTTGCCGGGGCCGGCGTGCCCGTGGTGCCAAGCGCGTTCGCGGCGCCGGGGGACACGGTCGTCCTGCCCGACGCCGCGCAGTTCGTCGTCAAGCCGTCGGTGGGTGCGGGCTCGCGCGGCGTGGGGCGCTTCACCGCCGAACGGCACGCGGCCGCCTACGACCACGCCGCCGGCCTGCACGCGGCCGGGCGCACCGCGCTCGTCCAGCCCTACCTGGACGGCGTGGACACGGCCGGTGAGACGGCGCTGGTCTACCTCGACGGCCGGTTCAGTCACGCCGTGCGCAAGGGCCCGATGCTGCAGGCCGACGCCGCACACGACGTGGCCGGCGCGGCCCTGTACATCGAGGAGAACATCACCGCGCGCGAGCCGCAGCCGGCCGAACGCGCCGTCGGTGACGCGGTGCTGGCCGCGGTGCGTGATCGTTTCGGCGCCGACCTGCTGTACACGCGGGTCGACCTGCTGCCCACCGCCGACGGCCCCGTGGTCGTGGAGCTCGAACTCACCGAGCCGTCGCTGTTCCTCGGCTACGGCGCACCGGGGACCGACCCGGTCGCCCGCCTGGCCGACGCGATCGCCGCCCGCGCATGACCCGTCCTGTCGACACGGCCGGCGCCCCGCCCATCCCGGTCGTCGCCGCCGAGCGGGTGCGGGCCCTGCGCCGGATGAAACTGTTCGCGGGGAGCCTGTTGCTGGCCGCGGCGGCCGTGTACGTCCTGTGCCGCACGGTCGGCGACGGCCACGGGTTCTGGGGTTACCTGCAGGCTGCGGCCGAGGCGTCGATGGTCGGTGGGCTCGCCGACTGGTTCGCGGTGACGGCGTTGTTCCGCCACCCGCTGCGCCTGCCGATCCCGCACACCGCGATCATCCCCAGCAAGAAGGACCAGATCGGCGAGGGGCTGGCCGGTTTCGTCCAGCAGTACTTCCTGACCACCGAGATCGTCAGCGAACGGGTGGCCGCGGCCCAGGTGCCGCGTCGGCTCGGGGAGTGGCTCGCCGATCCGGGCCACGCCCGGCGACTCGGGGAGGAGCTCAGCACGGCGCTCGGCGGCCTGGCCGGCGTGCTGCGCGACGACGAGCTGCGCGACGCCGTGGCCGCGTTCGCCGACAAGCGGCTGCGCGAGACCGACGTGTCGCCGATCCTCGCGCGGCTGCTCGACGCGGTGTGCGACGCCGGGCAGCACCAGGCCGCGCTGACCACCGTGCTGCGCGGCACCCGCAAGTTCCTCGACGCCAACCGCGCGGTGTTCCGCGAGCGGGTCGCGTTCGAGTCACCCGAGTGGGTGCCCGAGTGGGTTGACGACCGGGTCTTCAACAAGGGCTTCACCCTGCTGCAGTCCTTCCTCGCCGACGTCGTCGACAACGACGACCACGCGCTGCGCCGCGGCTTCGACGGGCAGCTGCGCGACCTCGCCGGCCGGCTGCGCGACGACCCGGAGCAGCAGGCCAAGGTGGAGGCCGCGAAGCTGCAGGTGCTCGACCACCCCAGCGTGCGCGACTACCTGGCCAACCTGTGGGGCACGGTGAAGCAGCTGGTGCTCGACGGCGCCGCCGACCCGGAGTCGGACCTGCGGCGCTGGACCGAATCGGTGGTGCTGCGTTCCGGCGAGGTGCTGCGCGACGACCCGGAGATCGCGGCCAAGGTGGACGACGCGCTGCAGCGCATCACCGGGCACGTGGTCACCCACTACGCCGACGACCTCACCGCGGTGATCTCGACGACCGTGGCCCGCTGGGACACCGAGGAGACCAGCCGGCGCCTCGAGCTGCAGGTGGGCCGCGACCTGCAGTTCATCCGGATCAACGGCACCGTGGTCGGGGCGCTGGCCGGGCTCGCGATCTACGGAGTGGGCCAGCTGTTCTGATCGGGCCGGCTCGTCAGCCGGGTGGCCGGCGTGAGCAGGTTCAAGGCACCCAGCCAGACCAGGCACGCGCCGAACATGTGCAGCCCGACCAGCAGCGGCGGGACGTGCAGGAAGTACTGCGTGTAACCGATCACGCCCTGGGCCAGCTCGACGGCCAGCAGCAGGTCGGCCGCGCGCCGCAGGCCACGGGCGGCGCCGACCACGCGCACCAGCACGACCAGGCCCACGGTGAGGCCGACGAGCACCATCACCGCGTCCGCGTGCAGCTGCGCCATCGACGACACCTGCAGGCCGATGCGTCGCACCGTGCCGTCGTCGGCCTTGTCGCCGGCGTGCGGGCCGGCGCCGGTGACCACGGTGCCGATCATGAGGACAGCCACGGTGACCGCGGCGGTGAACCGGGCCAGCAGCCGCACACCCGGAGGTGGGGCCGGCGGCGCGGCGCCGGCCTGCACCCGCCGCCACAGGCGGAAGGTGACGGCGATGATGGCCATGGACAGCAGGAAGTGGACCGCGACCAGCCACGGGTTCAGGTGGGTCAGCACGGTGAGCCCGCCGAGCACTGCTTGCGCCGGGACCCCGAGCGCGGCCACGGTGGCCAGCCGGCGCTGCTCGCGGCGGGCCATCGCCACCAGCCACGTGCCGACGGCGATCAGCGCCAGCACGAACGTCAACTGCCGGTTGGTGAACTCGATCACGCCGTGCACCGCGTTGGCCGAGGTCGGCGTCAACGAGTCGTCGTTGCACTTGGGCCAGGTCGGACAGCCCAGCCCGGAGTCGCTGAGCCGTACCGCGCCGCCGGTGACGACAATGCCGACGTTGGCGATCACCGACGCCAGCGCGAAGCCGCGCAGCACCCCGGCGGTGCGCAGCCGCTCCGGCACCCGCCCGAGCAGCGGGACCGGGCGGTCCGGCCGCTCGGCGACCGCCTGGGCCGCGGCGTCGGCCACGGCGTCGGCCACGGCGTCGACGGCGGGTGCGGTCGGCGGGCGGGCCGCCTCCCGCACCGGCAGCGTCCGACCCGTGCGCATGCCGCGAATTCTAGGCGGCGCGGGATCTGGCGCTCGCGCCGCCGGCCCGCTCGGCGGCGGCCGCGCCGAACCACCGGGCCAGGTGCGTGTGCAGCTCCTGCTGGTCGTCGCCCACCCACGCCACGTGGCCGTCCGGGCGCAGCAGCGCGGCGGGCACGTCGAGTTCGTCACCGACCCCGGCGACGTGGTCGACGCGGTCGGTCCAGCCCGCCACGGACAGCCCGGCGGTGCGGTCGAGCAGCAGCCCGCGGCCGCCGTGCATCCGCTCGTAGAGGCGGCCCTGCTCCAGCCCGATGTCACGCAGTCGCCGTCCGACCAGGTCGGGACCCGCGCCGAAGTCGTAACGGATCGCGAGGGCGGTGATCTTCTCGGTCAGGTAGCGGTTCACCTCCTCGAAGTCCATCAGCTCCGCGACCAGCCGGCGCACAGCCTGCGGACCCGGCTCCACGGACATCAGCTGCACCTGCGCGCGGGCGTGGTCGAGCACATCGGCGGCCACCGGGTGCCGCTCGGCGTGATAGGTGTCCAGCAGCCCTTCCGGCGCCCAACCGTTGATCTCGGCGGCCAGCTTCCAGCCCAGATTGACCGCGTCCTGCAGGCCCAGGTTGAGGCCCTGGCCGCCGATCGGCGGGTGGACGTGCGCCGCGTCGCCGGCCAGCAGCACCCGCCCGTCCCGGTAGCGCTCGGCCAGCCGGGTGGCGTCCCCGAAGCGGGACAGCCAGCGCGGTGAGTGCGCGCCGAAGTCGGTCCCGGCGTAGCGGCGCAGCTGCCGGGTGAACTCGTCGAACGTCGGCGGCACCGTGCGGTCCTCCGCCACCCCGTCGGCGGGGACGACGACGCGGTACCAGCCGTCGCCGAGGGGCATGGCGCCGAAGCGCTTCTGGGTCCGGCGGATCTCGGCCATCGCCGCGGTCAGCTCCTCCTGCGAGGCGGTCAGCCCCATCGCGCCCAGCAGCGTGTCGACCCTGGTGGGCTCGCCGGGGAAGCCGATGCCGGCCAGTTTGCGCACGGTGCTGCGCCCGCCGTCGCAACCGACCAGGTAGCGCGCGCGGACCCGTGAACCGTCGGCCAGCTCGGCCCGCACGCCGTGCTCGTCGTGGGTGAGTCCGACCAGTTCGCAGCCCCGCCGCAGCTGCACGCCGACCTCGGCGGCCCGTTCGGTCAACAGACGCACGATGACGGTCTGGGGGATGCCCAGGACGTACGGGTGCGTGGTGTCCAGCCGTCGCGGCCACGGCTTGTCGATGCCGGCGACGAAGCCGCCCACCGCGTGCTGCGTGCCGAGCGCGAGGAACCGCTCCGCCAGCCCGCGCTGGTCCAGCACTTCCACGCTGCGCGCGTGCAGGCCGAGCGCGCGCACGATCTCGGTCGGCTCGGCCTCTTTCTCCAGCAGCAGCACCTGCACGCCGTGCAGGCGCAACTCCGCGGCCAGCATCAGGCCCGTCGGTCCGGCACCGGCGATGATCACATCGAGCAAGACAACTCCCCTTCGACAACGTGGTGTTCGACCCGCAGCTGCACGGGCCGGCAGCAGATGCTGGCGCACCACCGGGGTCTTGCCGCAAGCCCCCCACTGCGCTATACGTTGGAGTGGGCAGGGAGCACCGCTCCCTGCCTTCGTCGTGTCCGGACCTAGCTGCGCCGCAGGGCACCGTGCTGCGGCGCTACTCCCAGCGGAACCAGCGGGCCGCGGCGGGCGCGGCCACGGCCGCCCACACCAGCAGCGTGACGGTGTCGCGCACCGGCAGCTCGTGCCCGTGCTGCCACACCGCGTGCAGGCCGTGCGAAAGCGCCGCCGAGGGCAGGTACTGCAGCACGTCACGGACCCCGCCGCCGAACCGGTCGAGTGGGATGGCGATGCCGCCCGCGAACAGCAGCACCAGCCAGATGAGGTTGGCCACGGCCAGGGTGATCTCCGCGCGCAGCGTGCCGGCCACCAGCAGCCCGAGGCCACCGAAGGCGACGGTGCCGAGCACCACCAGCAGCAGGGCGGCCAACGGGTCACCGTGCGGGTGCCAGGCCAGGGCGTACCCGACCCCGCAGACGAGCACCAGTTGCAGCAGTTCGAGCAGGAGCACGGCCAGGGTCTTGCCGAGGATGAGCACGCCGCGCGGCAGCGCGGTGGCACCGAGCCTCTTGAGCACGGCGTACTTGCGCTCGAAGCCGGTGCCGATGGCCAGCCCGGTGAAGGCCGCCGACATCACCGCGAGAGTGACGATGCTGGGCACGACGAAGTCGATGCGTCGCGGGGTGCCCAGCGAGTACAGCAGCGGCAGGTTGAAGAAGAACAGCAGCAGCAACGGGATCAGCAGGGTCAGGCCCACCTGCTCGCCGTTGCGCAGGAGCAGCTTGAACTCCATGACGGTCTGCGCCCGCAGCATCCGCCCGCGCGACGCCGCTCCCGGGCGCGGGGCGAACTCCACCGCGCTCATGTGCGCAGCTCGTGTCCGGTGAGCTCGAGGAAGACGTCCTCGAGGGTGCGCCGCTGCACGGCCAGGTCCTCGGCCAGCACCTGCTGCGAGGCGCACCAGGCGGTGAGCGTGGCCAGCAGTTGCGGGGTGACCTCGCCGGTGACGAGGTAGCGCCCGGGTTCTTCCTCGCGGGCCTGCGACCCGAGGGGGAGGGCGGTGAGCAGCAGGTCCAGCCGCAGGTCGGGCACGGCCTTGAACCGGATCTGGCCCTCCGCGCCCGCGCGGGTGAGCTCGGCCGGGCTGCCCTGGGCCACCACCCGGCCCGAGTCGATGACGACCACGGTGTCGGCCAGCTGCTCGGCCTCGTCGAGGAGGTGCGTGGTGAGCACCACGCTGACGCCGTCGGCCCGCATCGACCGGATCAACGCCCACGTGGCGCGACGGGCCTGCGGATCCATGCCCGAGGTGGGCTCGTCCAGGAAGACCAGCTCCGGGCGGGCGACGAGCGCGAGCGCCAGCGACAGCCGCTGCTGCTGGCCGCCGGACAGCCGCTTGACCGCGGTGTCGGCCACCCCGGCCAGGCCCACGACGTCGAGCAGCTGTTGCGGGTCGTGCGGGTCGGCGGCGTAGGAGGCGAACAGCCGCAGCATCTCCCGTGCCGACGCGCCGGTGTACCCGCCGACACCGTCCTGGAGCATCACGCCCACGCGGGGGCGCAGCCGCGTCGCGTCGCGGACCGGGTCGAGGCCGAGCACCCGGACGGCCCCGGAGTCGGGGCGCCGGAAGCCTTCGCAGATCTCGACCGTCGTGGTCTTGCCGGCGCCGTTGGGGCCGAGCAGGGCCAGCACCGCCCCGCGCGGCACGGCCAGCGACAGCCCGTCCACCGCGCGCCGCGCGCCGTAGGTCTTGACGAGGTCGACGATGCTGACGGCAAGGTCGGCAGTCGACGACGCGGCGGACACGCCGTCAGTCTAGGAACGGGGGCGCCGCCCCGGCGGGCACGGTCGAACCCGGTGACCGCGGGCTCAGTCGGCGAGCTTGACGCTCGACCCGAAGGCGTTCACGTACTCCTGCCCGGACAGCGCCTGGATGCGCTCGCGCACGATCTCGGTGATCTCGCGCAGCACGCGCGCGCTGCGCTCGCCCGGCCCGGACTCGGCGAGCTCGCCGAACTCCAGCGGCGCGCCGAAGTTCACCTGCACCCGGGCGCGGTGCCACCGCTTGCTGTCCGGCGGCTGCACGTCGCGGGTGCCCACCAGCCCGACCGGCACCACCGGCGCCCCGCTGCGCAGCGCGAGACGGGCCACGCCGGTGCGGAACTTGTACAGCCGGCCGTCGGGGGAGCGGGTGCCCTCGGGGAAGATGCCGAGGACCCGGCCCTCGCCGAGCACGTCCACGCCGATGTCGACGACCGACGCCGCCGAGCGCACGTCGGTGCGTTCGACCGGCACGTGGCCGCAGCCGCGGAAGAACGCCGCCATGGCGCGCCCGCGCAGCCCGGGAGTGTTGAAGTACTCGGCCTTGGCGAAGTAGACGACCTGGCGGCGGGCGGCCAGCGGGGTGAAGAACTCGTCGGCGAAGGAGACGTGGTTGGCGGCGAGGATGACCGGCCCGGACTCCGGCACGTGGGCCGCGCCGGTGATCTGCGGCCGGTACACCGCACGCAACGCCGGGGCGAGGGTGAGCTCCAGCGTCCGGTACAGCATCTGGGCAACCTATCGTGCGGCGAACACGTCACAGGGCCCCTCGTGTGAACCGCGCAGCGAAATACGTCATACTGGTGTGGTGAAATTCGACGGGACCGACGGCGCGGCTGTGGCCGCGGGCGATCGCACCCGTGATGCCGTGGGCCGCACCGTGCTCGAGCGCGGCCCGCAGAGCGCCGCTGACCTCGCTGAGCGCCTCGGTGTGTCGCCGGCCGCCGTGCGCCGTCACCTGGACGCCCTGGTCGCCGAAGGCGTGCTCGTCGAGCGCCAGCCGCGCCCGGCGGCCCAGCGCGGCCGGGGTCGTCCCGCGCGCACCTACGCCCTCACCGACGCCGGTCGTGCCGCCTTCCCGCACGCCTACGACGACCTCGCCAACACGGCACTGCGCTACCTGCACGACACCGGTGGCGACGCTGCCGTCGCCGCCTTCGCCGAACACCGGGCCCAGACGCTGGCCCAGGGCCTGGCCGGTCACGTCGACCGCGACGCGCCGCTCGCCACCCGCACCGCAGCCCTCGCGGGGGCGCTGTCCGGCCACGGATACGCTTCGACCACGAAGGGCGCGGGCGATCCGGTGGCCGGCGTCCAGTTGTGCCAGCACCACTGCCCGGTGGCCCACGTGGCCGCGGAGTTCCCGCAATTGTGCGAAGCGGAAACACGCGCCTTCGAACAGGTGTTGGGCACTTACGTACAGCGCCTGGCCACCATCGCCCACGGTGACGGTGTGTGCACCACGCACGTGCCGGTGCCGCCGGCCTCCGAACCGCACGACCTGCACGACCTGCACGACCTGCACGACCCCGAGTACGACACGCCCGCCCGAGCCGGGAGGAACCACCTATGACCACCACTCCGGAGCGAGTCCTCACCCAGGACGAGCAGATCGACGCCCTTGGCCGTTATGGCTACGGCTGGGCCGATTCCGACATTGCGGGGGCCAGCGCGCAGCGCGGCCTCAACGAGGCGGTGGTGCGCGACATCTCCAGCAAGAAGAGCGAGCCCGACTGGATGTTGCAGCGCCGCCTCAAGGCGCTGTCGATCTTCGACAAGAAGCCCATGCCCACGTGGGGTTCGGACCTGTCGGGCATCGACTTCGACAACATCAAGTACTTCGTGCGGTCGACCGAGAAGCAGGCGGCCACCTGGGACGACCTGCCCGCCGACATCAAGGCCACCTACGACAAGCTCGGCATCCCCGAGGCCGAGAAGCAGCGGTTGGTCTCCGGGGTGGCCGCGCAGTACGAGTCCGAGGTCGTCTACCACCAGATCAACAAGGAGCTCGAGGAGCAGGGTGTCATCTTCATGGACACCGACACCGCGCTCAAGGAGCACCCGGAGATCTTCGAGCAGTACTTCGGCTCGGTCATCCCGTCCGGTGACAACAAGTTCTCGGCCCTGAACACCGCTGTGTGGTCGGGGGGCTCGTTCATCTACGTGCCCAAGGGCGTCCACGTCGAGATCCCGCTGCAGGCCTACTTCCGGATCAACACCGAGAACATGGGCCAGTTCGAGCGCACGCTGATCATCGTCGACGAGGGCGCCTACGTGCACTACGTCGAGGGCTGCACCGCGCCGATCTACAGCTCGGACTCGCTGCACTCGGCCGTCGTGGAGATCATCGTGAAGAAGGGCGGCCGGTGCCGCTACACGACCATCCAGAACTGGTCGAACAACGTCTACAACCTGGTCACCAAGCGGGCCAAGGCCGAGGCCGGCGCCACCATGGAGTGGGTCGACGGCAACATCGGTTCCAAGGTCACCATGAAGTACCCGGCCGTGTGGCTGACCGGCGAGTACGCCAAGGGCGAGGTGCTGTCGATCGCGTTCGCCGGCGAGGGCCAGCACCAGGACGCCGGCGCCAAGATGCTGCACCTCGCGCCGCACACGTCGTCCACGATCATCTCGAAGTCGGTGGCCCGCGGCGGCGGCCGCACGTCGTACCGGGGCCTGGTCCAGGTGAACAAGGGCGCCGACCACAGTGCGTCGACGGTCAAGTGCGACGCCCTGCTCGTCGACGACATCAGCCGTTCCGACACCTACCCCTACGTCGACGTGCGCGAGGACGACGTCTCGATGGGCCACGAGGCCACGGTCTCGAAGGTCAGCGAGGACCAGCTGTTCTACCTGATGAGCCGCGGGCTGTCCGAGGACGAGGCCATGGCCATGATCGTGCGCGGCTTCGTCGAGCCCATCGCCCGCGAGCTGCCGATGGAGTACGCGCTCGAGCTCAACCGCCTGATCGAACTGCAGATGGAGGGCGCGGTCGGATGACGGCTCTGCTCAAGCCGACCGGTTCGCCGGCCGAGCGTTTCACCTCACGCGACCCGGACGACTTCCCGGTCCCGTCGAGCTCGCAGGAGGACTGGCGGTTCACGCCGCTGCGCCGCATCGGTGAGTTCTTCCAGCCGTTCGAGGCCGACGGCGTCATCGAGGGCGACCAGGACGTTCCCCCGGGCGCCCACGTCGACGTCGTCGACCCGTCGACGCTCGCGGCGTTCGGGGCCGCGCTGGAACCGGCCGACCGGGCCAGCGCCCTGGCCATGACCCACGCCGCGCGGGGGCTGCACGTCCGCGTCGACGCCGACGCCGAGCTCGAGCGTCCGATCGTGCTGTACCGCAAGGGCATCAGCGGCAAGGCCTACACCCACCACGTCGTCGAGGTCGGCGCCAACGCCAAGGCCACGCTGGTCATCGATCACCGCGGCCTGATCCGGGTGGCGGCCAACATCGAGTTCGTGATCGGTGACGGCGCGTCGCTGTCGGTGGTCTCGGTGAACGCGTGCGACGAGGGGTCGGTGCAGCTGTCGTCCTACGCCGCGCTCGTCGGCCGCGACGCCACCTACCGGTTCACCAACGTCACGCTCGGCGGCACGGTGGTGCGCATCGTGCCCACCGTGCGCTACGCCGGTCCGGGCGGGCGCGCCGAGCTGCTCGGGGTCAGCTTCGCCGGCGACGGGCAGCACTTCGAGAGCCGGCTGTTCGTCGACCACAGCGAGCCCCACTGCACGTCCAACGTGCTGTACAAGAACGCGCTGCTCGGCGAATCGGCCCGCACGGTCTGGATCGGCGACGTGCGCATCCGCCCCGGCGCCACCGGCACCGAGACCTACGAGATGAACCGCAACCTGCTGCTGTCCGACGGCGCGCGCGCCGACTCGGTGCCGAACCTCGAGATCGAGACCGGCGACATCGCCGGCGCCGGGCACGCCAGCGCCACCGGCCGCTTCGACGACCTGCAGCTGTTCTACCTGCGCTCGCGCGGCATCCCGGAGGCCGAGGCCCGCCGCCTGGTCGTGCGCGGCTTCTTCGCCGACGTCGTCGAGCGCATCGGCGTCCCCGACCTGGAGCGGCAGCTGATGACCGCCATCGAGGCCCGCCTGGGCTTCACCCCCGATCTGGAGAGTTCCGAATGAACACGTTGGAGATCCGCGACCTGCACGTCACCGTCGGGTCCGGCGACGACACCACCGAGATCCTCAAGGGCGTCGATTTGACCGTGTCGTCCGGTGAGACGCACGCGATCATGGGCCCGAACGGCTCGGGGAAGTCGACACTCGCCTACTCGATCGCCGGCCACCCGAAGTACACGGTGACCGGCGGCAGCGTGACCCTCGACGGCGAGGACGTCCTCGCCATGAGCGTCGACGAGCGCGCGCGGGCGGGGCTGTTCCTCGCCATGCAGTACCCGGTCGAGGTGCCCGGCGTGTCGGTGTCGAACTTCCTGCGCACCGCCGCCACCGCCACCCGCGGCGAGGCGCCGAAGCTGCGCACGTGGGTCAAGGAGGTCAACACCGCCATGGCCGAGCTGGGCATCGACAAGGTCTTCGCCGAGCGCAGTGTCAACGAAGGGTTCTCCGGCGGGGAGAAGAAGCGGCACGAGATCCTGCAGCTCGAGCTGCTCAAGCCCAAGATCGCCATCCTCGACGAGACCGACTCCGGCCTCGACGTCGACGCCCTGCGCGTCGTCAGCGAGGGCGTCAACAAAGTCCGCGGAACCGGCATCGGCACCCTGCTGATCACCCATTACACGCGCATCCTGCGCTACATCGAGCCCGACTTCGTCCACGTGTTCTTCGACGGTCGCATCGCCGAGTCCGGCGGCAAGGAACTCGCCGACACCCTCGAGGCCGAGGGCTACGCCCGGTTCGGCGTTCCGGAGACTGCGAGCGCCTGATGCCGCTGGACGTCGAAGCAGTCCGCAAGGACTTCCCGATCCTGGCCCGTGAGGTCCACGGGCGGCCGCTGGCCTACCTCGACTCGGCCAACAGTGCGCAGAAGCCGCAGGTCGTCATCGACGCCGAGGCCGACTTCTACGCCCGGCACTACGCCAACGTCGCCCGCGCCGTGCACACGCTGGGCAGTGAGGCCACCACCGCCTTCGAGGGTGCCCGCGACATCGTGGCCGGCTTCCTCAACGCGCCCTCGCGCGATGAGATCGTGTTCACCAGCAACATCACCGCGGCGCTGAACCTGCTGGCCTATTCCTTCTCCAACGCCTCCACCTTCCTCGGGGCGGAGCGGTTCCGGCTCGGGCCCGGCGACGAGATCGTCGTCACCGAGATGGAGCACCACAGCAACCTGGTGCCGTGGCAGCTGCTCGCGCAGCGCACCGGCGCCACGTTCCGCTGGATCCCGATCGACGAGCACGGCCGGCTGGTCGACTCGGCCATCGACGAGGTCATCACCGAGCGCGCGAAGGTGGTCTCGGTCGTCCACCAGTCCAACGCGCTGGGGACGATCAATCCGATCCGCCGCATCACGGCCCGGGCGAAGGCGGTGGGCGCGCTGTCGATCGTCGACGCCGCGCAGTCGGCCCCGCACCTGGGCGTCGACGTGCAGGAGCTGGGCGCAGACTTCGTCGCCTTCACCGGGCACAAGCTGTACGGGCCCACCGGCGTGGGCGTGCTGTGGGGCCGCTACGAGCTGCTGGCCGCCATGGCGCCGTTCCTCGGCGGCGGCGAGATGATCGAGACGGTGACGATGGAGGGCACGACCTACGCCGAGCCGCCGCACCGCTTCGAGGCCGGCACCCCGATGATCGCCCAGGCCGTCGCGCTCGGCACCGCGGTCGACTACGTCACCGCGCTCGGCCTGGCCGACATCCGGGCCCACGAGCAGGAGCTCACCGCCTACGCGCTGGAGGGGTTGCAGACCGTGTCCGGGCTGCGCATCATCGGCCCGGCCGAGCCGGTCGATCGCGGCGCCACCATCTCCTTCGTGCTCGACGGCATCCACCCGCACGACGTCGCCCAGCTGCTCGACGAGCAGGGCATCGCCGTGCGCGCCGGGCACCACTGCGCCCGCCCGGTGTGCGTGCGGTACGGCGTGCCCGCCACCACCCGGGCCTCGTTCGGCGTCTACACCACCCGCGAGGAAATCAACGCCCTCGTCGACGGTGTTAGGCACGTACAGGAGGTGTTCGCGTGACCAGTTCGGTGGACTCGCTCTATCAACAGATCATCCTCGATCACTACAAGAACCCGCAGCACCACGGGCTGCCGGAGGACTTCGACGCCGAGGTGCATCACGTCAACCCGACATGCGGGGACGAGGTCACCCTGCGCGTGCGGCTGGCCGACGGCGCCATCGCCGACCTGGGCTGGGACGGCGAGGGTTGCTCGATCAGCCAGGCGTCCACGTCGGTCATGAGCGAGCTGGTCACCGGCAAGCCGGTGACCGACGCGCTCGCGCTGGAGCGCCGCTTCCTGGAGCTGATGCAGTCGCGCGGCGATGCGCAGCTCACCGAGGCCGACGAGGACGAGCTCGAGGACGCCGTGGCGTTCGAGGGCGTGTCGAAGTACCCCGCGCGCGTGAAGTGCGCGCTGCTCGGCTGGATGGCGATGAAGAGCGCCGTGGCCGAGGCCGGCTGGACCGGCGCCGACAAGCAGGAGGCTTCCCCATGACCGCTACACAGCTGCCCAGCCGCGACGACCTCGACGAGGCGATGCGCGACGTCGTCGACCCCGAGCTCGGCATCAACGTCGTCGACCTCGGCCTCGTCTACGACATCGCCGTCGAGCAGGGTGACGGGGGAGTGGTCGTCACCGTCGACATGACCCTCACCTCGGCTGCCTGCCCGCTCACCGACGTCATCGAGGACCAGGCCCACTCCGCGCTGACCGGCGGCCCGACACCGCTGGCCAGTGACGTCAAGATCAACTGGGTCTGGATGCCGCCGTGGGGCCCGGACAAGATCACCGACGACGGCCGCGAACAGCTGCGCGCCCTCGGCTTCAACGTCTGAGCCGCGGGTGGCTGAGCTGGTCCCGGGCGCCCGGGCCGACGACTCCGGCGCCGGCGCGGACTTCTTCGGCTACCGCGACCTGCTCGACGACGACGAGACCGCGCTGCTCGCCGGCCTGCGAGCCTGGCTGGAGGAGCACCTCGCGCCCATCGTCGACGACCACTGGGCCCGGGCGGAGTTCCCCTACGACCTGATTGCCGGTCTGGCCGAACTCGACATCATGGGCCTGTCGCTCGACCTTCCCGACCGGCCCGCGCGCCGGCGCCTGCTCGGCGGCTTCGTCGGCCTCGAGCTGGCCCGTATCGACGCGTCGTTCGCCTCGTTCTACGGCGTGCACAGCGGCCTGGCGATGGGCACGATCGCGCAGTGCGGCTCGAGCGAGCAGCAGCAGCGGTGGCTGCCGGCGATGCGCCGGCTGGAGAAGGTCGGCGCCTTCGGCCTGACCGAACCGCACGGCGGCTCGGACGTCGCCGGGGGCCTGGAGACCACCGCCCGGCGCGACGGTGACGAGTGGGTGCTCGACGGCGCGAAGCGCTGGATCGGCAACGGCACCTTCGCCGACCTGATCGTCGTCTGGGCCCGTGACGTCGCCGACGACGAGGTGAAGGGCTTCGTCGTCGAGAAGGAGATGCCCGGGTTCGCCGCGACCAAGATGGAGAACAAGCTGGCGCTGCGCATCACGCAGAACGCCGACCTGACCTTCGACGGCGTGCGGGTGCCCGAGGCCAACCGGCTGCAGCACGCCGACTCCTTCGCCGACACCAACTCCGTTCTGCGCAGCACGCGCGGCAGCGTGGCGTGGAGCGCCGTCGGGGTGCACACCGGTGTGTACGAGGTGGCGGTGCAGTACGCGAAGGACCGCGAGCAGTTCGGCCGCCCCATCGGCGGCTTCCAGCTCGTGCAGGACCACCTCGCCCGCATCCTCGCCGATCTCACCGCGTCGCTCGGTCTGGCCGTGCGCGGCGCCCAGCTGCAGGACGCCGGCGACTTCCGCGACGAGCAGGGCGCGCTGGTCAAGGCGTTCTGCACCAGCCGCCTGCGCGAGAGCGTGGCCCGCGCCCGCGAGTTGATGGGCGGCAACGGCATCCTGCTCGAGTACGGGATGGCGCGGTACTTCAACGACGCCGAGGCGCTCTACTCCTACGAGGGCACGCGGGAGATCAACACGCTGATCGTGGGCCGGGCGATCACCGGTCTGGGGGCGTTCACATGACGCAGACGCAGCGCCGCTCGCCGGCCATCGCCGCCCTGCGCGTCGTCGCGGTGGTCGAGGCGGTGTCGTGGGTGGCCCTCATCGTGGCCACCGTGGTCAAGTACACGGCCGACGCCGCGCTCGGCGTGCACGTCATGGGCCCGGTGCACGGCGTGCTGTTCCTCGCCTACGTGGGCCTGGCCGTCGAGGTCCGCCGGCGCGTGGGCTGGGATGCCCGCACCACCGCGATCGTGCTCGCCGACTCGGTCATCCCGTTCGGCGGCTTCTGGGTCGCCCGCCGCGCCGACCTGCGCTGAGCGCCGCTCGGCGGCCTCAACCGAGCTCGTTCGTGGCGAAGGTGTCGCAGCGGGCGGCGTCGCCGGTGCGGAAGCCGGTGGTGAGCCATTTCTCGCGCTGCGCTGACGTGCCGTGCGTGAAGCTGCCGGGGTCCACCGACCCGCCGCCGAGGTTGTGCTGGATGTAGTCGTCGCCGATGCGCCCGGCGGCGTCGACGGCGGTGCGCAGGTCGGCCGGGGTGATGTTCTCGACCAGGGCGGGTTTGCCGTCGGTGGCCCGGGTGGCGCGATCCATCCAGACGCCGGCGTAACAGTCGGCCTGCAGTTCCAGGCGCACCGAATCCGACGACGCGCCCTGCCGGGTGCGTACCGACGATTCGGTACCCAGCAGGTCCTGCACGTGGTGGCCGTACTCGTGTGCGAGCACGTAGGCGTCGACCAGCGGCCCGGTCTGCGCGCCGAAGCGCTGGCGCAGGTCGTCGTAGAAGCTCAGGTCGAGGTAGACCAGGTGGTCGCCCGGGCAGTAGAAGGGCCCGGCGCCGCTGTCCGCGCTGCCGCAGGCGGTGGACACCTGGCCGCGGAAGAACACCGTGTCGACCTCGGAGTAGACGCCGGTCGCGCCGCGCTGCTGTCGAGCCAGCGAGGGATAGGCGGCGGACCAGTAGCCCTGGATCGAGTTGATGTCGGCGACGACCGCGCACTCGAGGTGCTGGTCGGCGTCCTTGCCGGTCTTGCATTCCTTGGCGAGCTCGCTGTTGTCGGCCGACGCGGCGTGGCCGCCGGAGCCGATCTGGCCGAAGTTCGTGGTCGAGGTGCCGCCGCCGGTGAAATGCGCGAACACGAAGTAGGCGACGACGCCGACGATGACGATGGGCCAGCCGAACCTGCCGCGGCGCCCGCTGAACAGCAGCGGCAGTAGCAGGCCGACGATGCCGGCCCCACCGAACCCGCCGGAGCTGATGCCGCCCCCTCCGCCGCCGGCGCGGGTGTCCTCGACCTGCGAGGTGTCCAACCGCGCGTCGTCGTTGTAGTCCATGCCCGGTACCGTAGAGGCATGGAGATCCGGACGCAGAGGTGATCGGCGACCTACGACGCCACCCCCCTGCCCCCTCCCCGGAGTCCTGAAATGATCACCGCAACGAATCTGGAGCTGCGCGCCGGCGCGCGCATCCTGCTCGAACCCACCACCCTGCGCGTGCAGCCGGGTGACCGCATCGGCCTCGTCGGGCGCAACGGTGCCGGCAAGACCACCAGCCTGCGCACCTTCGCCGGCGAGACCCTGCCGCACGGCGGGCAGCTCGACCGCACCGGCCCGGTCGGTTACCTCCCGCAGGACCCGCGCGACGGCGACCTGGCCGTGCTCGCCCGTGACCGGGTGCTGTCCGCCCGCGGCCTTGACACCCTCGTCGGCGACATCGCCAAGGCCCAGGTGCAGCTCACCGAGCGGCCCGACGACGAGTCATTGCTGCGCCGCTACGGCTCGCTCGAGGAGCGCTTCACCGCGCTCGGCGGTTACGCCGCCGAGAGCGAGGCCGCGCGGATCTGCGCCAATCTGGGCCTGCCCGACCGTGTTCTGGGCCAGCCGCTGCGCACGCTGTCCGGCGGCCAGCGGCGCCGGGTGGAGCTGGCCCGGATCCTGTTCGCGGACTCCGGCGCCGAACCGACGACGCTGCTGCTCGACGAGCCGACCAACCATCTCGACGCCGACTCGATCGCCTGGTTGCGCGACTTCCTGCGCCAGCACACCGGCGGCCTGGTGCTGATCAGCCACGACGTCGGCCTGCTCGAGGCCGTGGTCAACAAGGTCTGGTACCTCGACGCGAACCGCGCCGTGGTCGACGTCTACAACGTGGGCTGGCGGACCTACCTCCAGCAGCGCGAGGCCGACGAGAGGCGCCGGCACCGCGAGCGGGCCAACGCCGAGCGCAAGATCGACGCGCTGCGCGGGCAGGCCGACAAGATGCGGGCCAAGGCGACGAAGGCCCGGGCCGCGCAGCAGATGCTGCGCCGCGCCGACGCCCTCGCGTCCGGTCTCGAGGCGGTGCGCGCGCACGACAAGGTGGCCCGGCTGCGCTTCCCGGCACCCGCGCCGTGCGGACGCACGCCGCTGACCGCGCAGGGGCTGTCGAAGTCCTACGGCTCGCTCGAGGTGTTCACCGACGTCGACCTGGCCGTCGACCGCGGTGCGCGCGTGGTCGTGCTGGGCCTCAACGGGGCCGGCAAGACCACCCTGCTGCGGCTGCTGTCCGGGCTCGAACCGCCCGACACCGGTGAGGTGGTGCCCGGGCACGGCCTGCGCCTGGGGTACTACGCGCAGGAGCACGAGACGCTCGACCACGACCGCACGGTGCTGGAGAACATGCGCACGTCGGCGGCCACCGTGGGCCGCTCGGATCTCAGCGACACCGAGCTGCGCCGCATCCTTGGCGCATTCCTGTTCACCGGCGACGACGTCGACAAGCCCGCGGGCGTGCTGTCCGGCGGGGAGAAGACGCGGCTCGCGCTGGCCATGCTGGTGACCAGTGCGGCGAACGTGCTGCTGCTCGACGAGCCGACCAACAATCTCGACCCGGTCAGCCGCGGGCAGGTGCTGGACGCGCTGCGTACCTTCGCCGGCGCGATCGTGCTGGTGACCCACGACGAGGGCGCCGTGACCGCGCTCGCCCCCGAGAAGGTGATCTTGTTGCCGGACGGGGTGGAGGACAGCTGGAGCCCGGACCTCGCCGACCTGATCACCCTCGCGTGAGCGTTCCCGGCCGCCGTCACACGCCCTTGACACTTGGTCAATCCGGGTAAGTTGACCCTCCGGTCAGTTGGCACGGAATGATCGGATACGGACCGCCGTTGCCGATCTCCGCGGGGCAAGATCGGGACGCTTCGCGCAATCCACCCGACACGCGCAGACGTGATCTTGCAAGCGCACATCGGGGGCTGCTACCAAGAGTGAGATTGCACGAGCAACCGGTCTGCTCGATCGCAGTGGGGGCTGGATCGACATGTCATGAGGAGAACCACGAATGGCTGTGCTGAAGAAGGGCGCGCGGATCACCGGCGCCGATCGCACGAAGCTCGCCAGCGAGCTGAAGAAGTCCTACGACAAGGGCAAGAGCATCCGTGAGCTCGCCGACTCGCACGGCCGCTCGTACGGGTTCGTGCACCGGGTCCTGTCCGAGTCGGGGGTGACCCTGCGCGGGCGCGGTGGCGCGACGCGGACCAAGGCCACCAAGAAGACCGCGGCGAAGAAGAAGTAGCCGCCGCTGACCGGCCCGGCCGGCGCGCCGCGCACCGTTAGGGTGGGCGGCGTGCCGAGCCCTGCCGTCGATCCGCAGGCCGGGTTCCGGGTCGACATCGACGCCGGCCTGGCCACCGTCACCCTCGACCGGCCCGATCGGCTGAACGCGCAGTCTCCGCTCATGTGGAGCGAGCTCACCCGCGTGCGCCACGAACTCGACGGCGACGTCCGGGTCGTGGTGCTACGCGGTGCGGGCCGGGCCTTCTCGGCCGGGCTCGACCGGGCGCTGTTCGCCGGTGACGCCCCCGACGGCATCCTGAGCCTGCCGCGGCTGTCCGAGGCCGAGGCGTCGGGGCGCATCGCCGATTGGCAGCGGGCCTTCGACTGGTCCTCGCGCCCCGACCTCGTGAGCGTGGCGGCGGTGCACGGGCACGCCATCGGCGGAGGGTTCCAACTCGCCCTCGGCTGCGACATCCGCATCGTCGCCGACGACGCGCAGTTCACCATGGCCGAGCCGGCTCTGGGCATCGTGCCCGATCTCGGCGGCACGAAGCGGCTCACCGACCTCGTCGGCTGGTCCCGCGCCGTCGAGATCTGTCTGACCGGGCGGCGCGTCGGCGCCGACGAGGCCCTGCGCATCGGGCTCGCGTCGCACGTCGTCCCCGCCGACGGCCTCGACGCGGCCGTGGCTCAGACGGTGCACGCCCTGCTCGCCGTCGACCGCGACGCCGCCGCCGAGACCAAGGCGTTGCTGCTGCGCGCGTCCGGACGCACCCAGGACGAGCAACAGGCGGCGGAGCGGGCGGCGCAGTACCGGCGGCTGCGGGCGCTCGCCGGTCTCGACGCCGAGCACTGAGGCCGCCCGGGACTTTTCCCCGCCCGGCTCCGGTTGGGGCGGGAGACGACCACGACATGCGAGGAACACAGCAACCATGAGCTTCGACCACGGCACCGCCTGGCGGGTCATGAGCTCGATGCGCAAGCGCGGCGACGTCGGCTCGGTGCCGAAGGGCACGTGGCGGCGCGTCTTCCGCTTCGCCCGCCCCTACCGGCGCGACCTGCTGGTCTTCCTGGCGCTGATCACCGGCGACGCCGTCATCGCGGTGGCGACCCCGGTCCTGGCCGGCCGCGTGATCAACACCATCACCGCGCACGGTGCCCCTCGCGTGGTCGTGCAGATCGCCTTCGTCATCGCCGGCCTGGCGCTGATCGACGCGGTGCTCTCCTTCGCCCAGCGCTGGTACTCCGCGCGCATCGGCGAGGGCCTGATCTACGACATGCGCACCGCGGTGTTCGACCACGTGCAGCGCATGCCCATCGCGTTCTTCACCCGCACGCAGACCGGTGCGCTGATCAGCCGGCTCAACAACGACGTGCTCGGCGCGCAGCAGGCCTTCACCTCGACGCTGTCCGGGCTGGTGTCGAACGCGGTGGGCCTGGTGCTCACGGCGGCGGTCATGGTCACCCTGTCGTGGCAGATCACGCTCATCTCGGTGGTCATGCTGCCGCTGTTCGTGCTGCCGGCGCGGCGCATCGGCGCGCGGCTGCAGGAGATCACCCGCGAGTCGTACAACCTCAACGCCTCGATGAACGCGACGATGACCGAGCGGTTCAACGTGGCCGGCGCGCTGCTGGTGAAACTGTTCGGCCGGGCCCGCGACGAGGATGAGTCGTTCCGCGGCCGCGCCGCCCGGGTGCGCGACATCGGCGTCACCTCCGCGATGTACGGCCGGGCGTTCTTCGTGTCGCTCACCCTCGTGGCCGCGCTGGCCCAGGCCCTCGTCTACGGCCTCGGCGGGTGGTTCGCGCTGAACGGCGCGCTGTCGGCGGGCACGGTGGTCACCCTCGCGCTGCTGCTGACCCGGCTCTACGGCCCGCTGACCGCCCTGTCCAACGCCCGCGTCGACGTGATGAGCGCGCTGGTCAGCTTCGACCGCGTCTTCGAGGTACTCGACCTGCGGCCGATGATCGAGGACGCGCCCGGTGCCGGCCCGCTCGATCCCGCCGCGCGCAGCATCGAGTTCGCCGGCGTGCATTTCGCCTACCCGTCGGCCGCGGACGTGTCCCTCGCCTCGCTGGAGGACGTCGCCGTCCTGGACAGCGGCACGTCACCGGAGGTGCTGCACGGGGTGTCGTTCCGCGCCGAGCCCGGCCAGATGATCGCGCTCGTGGGGCCCTCCGGGGCCGGCAAGACCACCGTCAGCCAGCTCGTGCCGCGCATCTACGACGTCACCGGCGGCCAGGTGCTGGTCGGCGGTGTGGACGTCCGCAGCGTCACCCAGCAGTCCCTGCGCGACCGCATCGGCGTGGTCAGCCAGGAGGCGCACATGTTCCACGACACGATCGCGGCCAATCTGCGTTACGGCACGCCCGGCGCGGCGGACGCGCGCCTGTGGCAGGTGCTGGACGCCGCCCAGATCGGCGACCTCGTCCGCTCGCTGCCCGACGGCCTGGACACCGTGGTGGGCGACCGCGGCTACCGGTTGTCCGGGGGCGAGAAGGCCCGGCTGGCCATCGCCCGGCTGCTGCTCAAGGCGCCGGGCATCGTCATCCTCGACGAGGCGACCGCGCACCTGGACAGCGAGAGCGAGGTCGCCGTCCAGCAGGCACTGGCCGCCGCGCTCGCCGGCCGCACGTCACTGGTCATCGCGCACCGGCTGTCGACCGTGCGCAGCGCCGACCTCGTCCTGGTGCTCGACGCCGGGCGCATCGTCGAGTCCGGCACCCACGACCAGCTGCTGGCCGCGGGCGGCCTCTACGCCGAGCTCTACCGCACCCAGTTCGAGCCGCAGGCCGTCTAACGGCGCACGCGGAAGCGCAGGTGCAGCACGCGCTCGCCCGCCACGACCACGTGGGGATCCTCGAGCAGGTGCTGGCCCTCGATGCCGCCGAAGTAGCGCTTGCCCGACCCGAAGACCACAGGCACCACGTCCATCGCCACCTCGTCGACGAGCCCGGCCGCGAGCACCTGGCCGCCGACCTCCCCGGCGGCCACCGTGACGATCCGGTCGCCGGCCAGCTCCTGGGCCCGGGCCACGGCTGCGGCCACGTCGTCGACGAAGTGGTAGGACGCCTCGGGGTGCCAGCCCTCGGGCTTCGGCCGGTGGGAGACGACGACGACGTCGTCGCCGGCGGGCGGCCGGCCCTCCCACCCGTTCACCAGGTCGAAGAGGCGCCGGCCCATGATGATGACGCCGATCGCGTCCCACACGGGCTGCACGTACTCCGCCGAGGCCCGGGAGACCCGGAACGGGCTGGCCTTCCCGGAGTGGTCGAAACCCGCGTCGTCGATGTCGGTGAGCGGCGTGTCGCCGCTGAAGTACCACTCGTGCAGCGGCCCCACGTCGTCGTTCGCGTCGGCGATGAAACCGTCCACCGACACCACGTTGTGCATGATCACCGTGCCCACTGGGTCTCCCTCGTCCGGTTGCGGATGCACGGTGATCGTCTCGCCCCGGGGGACCTGCGGGCTTGTACGAAATCACTCGGCCGGCATCGGCCCGCTGTCCGGTGGGAAGCCGGGCCGGGCCGGGAACCGGCGCCGGCGGGACAGGTAGGCCGTGGGCGTGTGGCCGGTGAAGTCCTTGAACTCCCTGCTGAAGTGGGCCTGGTCGTAATAGCCCGCGGCGTGAGCGAGTCCCGACCAGTCGACCGGGCGGGTGGCGTCGACGGACAGGATGAGTCGCGCGAAGCGGTAGATCCGCGCCAGTCGTTTCGGGTCACGCCGACGTGGGACTTGAACTGGGTGGCCAGTGGGTGCTGCTGACCCCGGCCGTACCGGTCGGTCCAGGAACCCCGGCCACACGGCTTGCGCGGGTACCCACCGGTCGCGCAGATCGGCCGACGGCACGTCGACGAAGCGCGCGAGCCCCCACGGCTTGACGTGCACCCCGACGGTCCGCACCGGGGGGCTGGTGCTCGATGACGAAGCGCCGAGCTCCACACGCCCGCGACCCAGCTGCTCGTGATCACCGTCGGGGGAGTGGCGCTGTCACCGTCGTGCACGACGACCGGGGCGCCCAGATTGATGACCAGGTGGGTCGACGGCATCGGGGGACGCTCAGACGCCGGTGGTGCGGCGTCCCGGTCAGGCAGTAGATGTCGTCGATGAACCGGTCGAGCGGCGGCGCGGGCTCAGCCGACGAGGGCCGAACTCGCGCTCAGCGGGTCGTCGAGCAGGGGCGTGAACGCGATCTCGGCCGCGCCGATCAGGGCCGAGTCGTCGGCGAAGGCCGGCTGCATCAGCTGCACGGTGCTGCCCTGCGCCTCCAGCGCGTAGTGGGCCAGCGTCTTCTCGATCTGCGGCCGGGCCGCGAACAGCAGCCGCGACAGCGAACCGGCGAGCAGGATGCGCTCCGGGTTGAGGGCGTTGACGAGGGTGGCCATGGCCCGCCCCAGCGCGTCGGCCACCGCGGCCACGCTGGCCAACGCGGCCACGTCACCGCGCTCGGCGTCGGCGTAGACGCCCTCGACCGCGGCGTCGGTGGGGGTCTCGTGGCGCCCCGCACCGGCCAGCAGCGCGCCGTCACCGACGTAGGTCTCGACGCAGCCGCGCTTGCCGCAGTGGCAGGCCGGCCCGGACGCGTCGACGACGTCATGGCCGATCTCGCCGGCGTGCCCGTCGTGCCCCCGAAGCTGCAACCCGCCGATGATCATGCCGGCGCCGACCCCGATGCGGCCCATGATGAGCACCACGTCGTCGCAGTCGCGGGCGTTGCCCCGGCGGTGTTCGGCCAGCACGGCGAGGTCGGCGTCGTTGCCCACCAGCACGGCCAGCCCGTCCGGGGCGAGGTGCGACAGCGTGTCACCCAGCGGCACGTCACGCCATCCGAGGTTCGGGGCCACCCCGACGCGACCGGACACCCGGTCGACGGTGCCCGGCACGCTCACCCCGATGCCGGCCGGCCACGACCGGGCCGAGCCGGCGAGCTGCAGGCGGGGGATGGCGTCGATGATCAGTTTCGAGACCTCCTCGGGCGTGCTCGAGCGGCGCGTGGCGATCACCTCCCGGGCGATCACCTCGCCGCCGATGGCCACCGCGGCCACCGTCACCCGCGTGACGTCGATGTCGACGGCGACGGCGAACGGGCCGTCGCGGCGCGGGCCCACCACGTGCGACGGGCGCCCGACGCCCGCCCCGCCGGCCGGCACCAGCTCCTCCACCAGACCCAGCTGGGTCAGGTCGGCCACCAGGGCGCCCATCGTCGAACGGCTGACGCCCAGCCGCTGCGTGAGCTCGGCCCGGGTCAGCGCTCCGTCACGGTGGATGTGCCCCAGCACCAGGCTGAGGTTGTGCCGGCGGATCGCATCGGGTCGCGCCGCGGGGGATGCGGGCATGGGTGTCTCGTCGTCTCGTGGCCGGCGGGTCAGCCGAGACCGGAGGAACCGGCCCGGCGACGAGACAGCGCGTCGATGGCGGCCGCGAGCAACAGCACGATGCCGGTCACGACGTACTGCACCGCGGAGCTGTTGTTGCCCTGCACCAGGTTGGACATGCCGTTGGCGATCACGGCGAGCACGAGCCCGCCGACCACGGCGTCGAACGTGCGGCCCTTGCCGCCGAAGAGGCTCGTGCCGCCGATGACCGCGGCGCCGACTGCGAGCAGCAGCACGTTGCCGCCACCCTCGCCCTGGTCGACCGAGCGCACCTGCGAGGCGAGCAGGACACCGCCGATGGAGGCGAGGAAGGAGTTGACGGCGAAGACCGAGATGCGGACGCTGTCGACGCGGATACCGGCCCGGCGCGCGGCCTCGGTGTTGCCGCCGACGGCGTACACGTGCCGGCCGTAGCGGGTGCGGGTGAGCACGAACGTCGTGATGACGAAGAAGAACAGGATCAGCGGCACCACCCAGGGCACGCCGTCCAGCGCCGGCGGCGACACCTTGACCAGCTTGCCGCCCCGGTTGACCAGGCTGGCCTGCCGGTTGGTGGCCCGGTTCTCGTTGAGCAGGTAGACCGCGAGCGCCGACACGACGGCCAGGCCGACGACCTTGACGGCGACGAGGACCGGCGGCTCGCCGACGAGCCCGGCGCGGCTGCGCGAGCGGGACGCGAAGAGCTTGTAGCCGCCGTAACCGACGATCATGATCAGGATCAGCAGCCAGCCGGCCCAGTTGGCCATCTGCCCGTTGTCCAGGTTGTTGATGACATTGTCGGTGATGCTGATGTTGCCGTGCGAGCCCGCGCCGTTGTTCACGATGAACAGGACGACGCCCTGGAAGGCCAGGAACAGGGCCAGGGTGACGACGAACGACGGGATGCGGATCTTGGCGCACAGCCAGCCGGTCATGACGCCGATGACCACGCCGGTCACCATCGCGATGCCGATGCTCAGCGGCCAGGACCAGTTGTAGCCGACCGACATGCGGGCCATCAGGCAGGCGCAGACACCGGCCGCGGTGCCCGCGGCCAGGTCGATCTCGCCGAGCAGGAGGACGAAGACCAGGCCCATGGCCAGGAAGATCGTCGGGGCGGCCTGCTGGAGGAGGTTGGCGAAGTTGCCCAGCGACCCGAACGACGGGTGCACGGCCCAGAAGAAGAGCGAGAGGACGATCAGCGCGACGACGGCGGGCAGCGAGCCCATGTCGCCGCCACGGACCCGGCGCCCGTAGGTGCGCATGTGCTCGACGAGCCCACCCTCGACGGGCGCCGCTACCGCCGGGTCGAGATTCGACGGCGCCTCGTCGGCGGGCTGGTCCGACTTGTTCAGCGTGTGCGTCATCAGACGGCGCCTTTCGCGAGGGAGCCGGTCAGCCCGCGCTCACCGGAGCGGCCGGTGGTGATCAGCTCGACGAGCTGTTGCTGGTCGACGCTGGACCGGTCGACGGTCGCGGCCATCTGCCCCAGGTAGAGGATGGCGATGCGGTCGGCGACCTGGAGCACGTCGAGCATGTTGTGCGAGATGAGTACGACGGCCACGCCCTGGTCGGCCAGGCGGCGCACGAGATCGAGGACCTGCGCGGTCTGGGCGACGCCGAGGGCAGCGGTGGGCTCGTCGAGCAGCACCACCTTCGAGTTCCACAGCACCGACTTGGCGATCGCCACCGTCTGCCGCTGACCGCCGGACAGGCTGGAGACCCGCTGGCGCACCGACTTGACCGTGCGCACCGACAGCGACTTGAGGGTGTCGGTGGCGGCCTTCTCCATGGAGATCTCGTCGAGCAGGCCACCGTTGAGGCGCTCGCGGCCGAGGAACATGTTCTGGACGATGTCCAGGTTGTCGCACAGGGCGAGGTCCTGGTAGACGATCTCGATGCCGAGGGCCGCGGCGTCGCGCGGGCTGTGCACGCGCACCGGGGCGCCGGCGAACCGGTAGTCGCCCGAGTCGATCGTGTACGTGCCGCCGATCGACTTGACCAGCGTCGACTTGCCGGCGCCGTTGTCGCCGACGAGCGCGGTGACCTCGCCGACCCGGGCCTCGAAGTCGACGTCGCGCAGGACGTGGACCGGGCCGAAACTCTTGTTCACCCCTCGCAGGGACAGGATGGGTTCGTCGCTCACGAGCTGTCGCTCCTCAGGGCGTGTGGCTGACGTGCGAAACGGTTCAGGTACAGGACGGGCGGGCCCGCGCGGTGCGCGGGCCCGCCCTCCCGAGTGGCGCGACGTGCTACTTGACGCCGTTCTTGGCGCACAGCGCGGCGTAGCTGCCGGTGCACACCTGCGCCTTCGGCGTGTAATTGTCGTTGATCGGCACCGCCACGTTGGCCTTGGTGATGGCGACCGGTGTGGCCAGGATGGCCGGGACCTTCTTGCTGGTCTGCGTGTCGGTGACGGTCGCGGTGGTCTTCGGGATGTTGCCGTTCACGATCTGCGTGATGGCGTCGATGGCCGGGTTGGCCTCCTCGACCGACGGCTTGTAGATCGAGAAGCACTGCGTGCCGGCCATGATGTTCTGCAGGCCCTGCGCGGTGGCGTCCTGACCCGAGACGGCGACCTTGCCCTGCAGCCGCTGGTTCTTCAGCGCGCCGATGACGGCGTTGGCCATGCCGTCGTTGGCGACCATGACGGCCTTGATGTTCTTGTGCGACTGGAGCATCGAGGCGAACGTCGTGCCGGCGGTCGGGTTGTCCCAGTCCTTGATCGACTGGTCGGCGAGCTTGGTCCAGCCGCTCTGCTTCGACAGCACGCTGTCGTAGCCCTTCTTGAACGCAGCGGCGTTGCTGTCGGTCGGGGCGCCGTTGACGTCGACGTACGGGACGGACTTCGCCCCGGCGACCTGCGAGCACTGGGTGAGCGCCTTGCCCTGGGCCACGCCGACAGCCACGCCGTCGAAGGAGACGTAGAGTGCCGCGCCGCCGCCGAGGGTCAGCCGGTCGTAGTCGACGGTGGTGATGCCCTTGCTGCTGGCTTCCTTCTCGATCGCGGCACCGGACGCGTTGTCCAGGTTGACGATCATGAGGACCTTGACGCCGTCGGACTCCATGCTCTCGGCGATGGTCTTCATCGTCGACGCGCTGCCCTGGGCGTTCTGGATGTTGCAGTTCAGGTTGTCCTTCTTGCAGGCGGCCTTGAGGGCCGTCGGGTCGGCGGTGACCCAACGCTGCGAGGACTTGGTGTCGGGCAGGATGATGCCGACCTTGGCACCCTTGCCGTTGAGCGCTCCGCCGGTGCTGGGCGCGGACGAAGTGGTCTTGCCGCCGCCCGCGGCGGAGCCGCTGCCGGAGGGGCCGCTGGACTTGCCGCCGCCGCCGCTCGAGCTGCACGCGCTCAAAGCGAACAGTGCAACGCCGGCGGCAGCGATTGCCACAGAAGTCTTGCGCATCTGCAGGTCAACGCCTTTCGGTTGGTTCGGAAAGGTGCGCTTGGCGCGCCGCCCCCCGGAGTGAATGTTGTGGGCGCGAACTTATACGACGACCGTGCTCGCGCGAACAAAAGTGACCAGCTTGTTACCTGAACAAGTCCCAGAGGAAACAAGCCGGGACAAAGCGGTCAGCGGGCGCCGAGCACGTGTTCGAGGGCGAGTTGGTTGAGGCGCACGAAGCCGTAGCCGCGGCGCCCGGCCCGGTCCGGGTCGTAGTCCTCGAAGGCGGTGCGGTCGGCGCGCAGGTCGGCCAGGGTCTCGCCGGGGTTCAGGGTGGGTTCGCGCAGGGCGGGCACGCCGGCGTCGGTGAGGGCCTGCTGCACCTCGGGGTCGGCGCGGTAGGCCTCGGCGCGTTCCTTGAGCAGGAGGTAGGTGCGCATGCACGCGGCGGCCGAATCCCACACGCCGGTGATGTCCTCGGTGCGCGAGGGTTTGTAGTCGAAGTGCCGGGGCCCGGTGTAGGCCGGGCCGCCCGCGCCGCCGTCGGTGCTGCCGTGTTCGAGCAGGTCGACGAGGTGGAAGGCGTTGAGCAGGTCACCGTGGCCGAAGACGAGGTCCTGGTCGAACTTGATGCCGCGCTGGCCGTTGAGGTCGATGTGGAACAACTTGCCCGCCCACAGCGCCTGCGCGATGCCCGCGGCGAAGTTCAGTCCGGCCATCTGCTCGTGCCCGACTTCGGGGTTGACCCCCACCATGTCGGCGTGCTCGAGCTCGGCGATGAAGGCCAACGCGTGCCCCACGGTGGGCAGCAGGATGTCCCCGCGCGGCTCGTTGGGTTTGGGCTCGATCGCGAACCGCAACCCGTAACCCTGCTCCTGGACGTAGCCGGCGAGCAGGTCGATGCCCTCGCGGTAACGCTCCAGCGCCGCCTGCACGTCCTTGGCGCCGTCGTACTCCGAACCCTCCCGACCGCCCCAGAACACGTAGGTCTGCGCCCCCAGCTCCGCGGCCAGGTCGATGTTGCGCAACACCTTGCGCATCGCGAAACGACGGACCGATCGGTCGTTGCTGGTGAACCCGCCGTCCTTGAACACCGGATGCGTGAACAGGTTCGTGGTCATCATCGGCACCACCATGCCGGTCTGTTCCAGCGCATCCTTGAACCGCGCGATCAGCTTGTCCCGCTCCCCGGCCGAGGACCCGAACGGGATCAGGTCGTCGTCGTGGAAGGTCACCCCGTAGGCCCCCAACTCGGCCAACCGGTGCACCGCCTCCACCGGATCCAGCGCCGGGCGGGTGGCATCACCGAACGGGTCGTTCGCCTTCCATCCCACCGTCCACAGGCCGAAGCTGAAACGGTCGTCGCGGGTGGGAGTCTGCGTCACGGGAACCTCCGTCGGGGCTATTTGTTCAACGTCAGAACGAATAGGTCCGACTGTATCCCCGCGGCCGGGGAAAGTGAAGAACCGCCGCCCGGGCTCAGAGCAGCGAGCGCAGCACGTACTGCATGATCCCGCCGTGCCGGTAGTAGGCGGCTTCACCGGGGGTGTCGATCCGCAGCCGGGCCTCGAACTCGGTGTCGGCCCCCGACCCGGACCGAGCCCGGACGGTGACGGTGCGCGGGGTCGTGCCCTCGTTGAGGGCCTCGATGCCGGTGATGTCGAAGGTCTCCTCGCCGGTGAGCCCGAGCGATTCGGCCGACTCGCCGTCGGGGTACTGCAGCGGCAGCACGCCCATGCCGATGAGGTTCGAGCGGTGGATGCGTTCGTAGGACTCCGCGATCACGGCCCGCACGCCGAGCAGCGCCGTGCCCTTGGCCGCCCAGTCGCGCGAGGAACCCGAGCCGTACTCCTTACCGGCCAGCACGACCAAGGGCGTCCCCGCCTCGGCGTAGTTCACCGAGGCGGCGTAGATGGTGCTGACCGCGCCGTCGGCGGTGAAGTCCCTGGTCACCCCGCCCTCGGTGCCCGGCGCCAGCTGGTTGCGCAGCCGGATGTTGGCGAAGGTGCCGCGGATCATCACCTCGTGGTTCCCGCGGCGCGAACCGTAGGAGTTGAAGTCACGGCGTTCGACGCCGTGCTCGGCGAGGTACTCACCCGCGGGGGAGTCGGCCTTGATCGCGCCGGCCGGGCTGATGTGGTCGGTGGTCACCGAGTCGCCCAGCACGGCCAGCACCCGGGCGCCGCTGATGTCGCCGACGGGCTGCGGCTCGCGCTCCATCCCGTCGAAGTAGGGGGGCTTGCGGACGTAGGTGGACTCGGCGTCCCACTCGAAGGTGTCGCCGTCGGGCGTGGGCAGCCCCTGCCACTTCTCGTCACCGGCGAAGACGTCGGCGTAGTCCTTGCTGAACATCTCGCTGGCGATGGCGGAGTCGATGACCTCCTCGACCTCCTGCGGCGACGGCCAGATGTCGTGCAGGAACACGTCGTTGCCGTCGGTGTCGGTGCCGATCGGGTCGTTGAGCAGATCGACGTCCATGGAGCCGGCCAGCGCGTAGGCGACCACCAGCGGCGGCGAGGCGAGGTAGTTCATCTTGACGTCGGGGTTGATGCGGCCCTCGAAGTTGCGGTTGCCCGACAGGACGGCGGTGACCGCGAGGTCGCGCTCGTTGACGGCGGCGGAGACCTCCTCGATGATCGGCCCGGAGTTGCCGATGCACGTCGTGCAGCCGTAGCCGACGAGGTTGAAGCCGAGCTTCTCCAGGTACGGCGTGAGGCCGGACCGGTCGTAGTAGTCGGTGACGACCTTGGATCCCGGCGCCAGCGACGTCTTCACCCACGGCTTGCGGGTGAGCCCCCGCTCGACGGCGTTCTTGGCCAGCAGCGCGGCGCCGATCATCACCGACGGGTTCGACGTGTTGGTGCAGGAAGTAATGGCGGCGATGACCACCGCGCCGTGGTCGAGCACGGCGTCCTCGCCGTCGGCGAAGCTGACCTCGACCGGGCTCGACGTGCGGCCGGACGCGCCGTGCGCCGCGGAGTGGGTCGGCGCCGGGTCGGCGTCCTTGTCCGATGCGGACGACGGGTCGGAGGCCGGGAAGCTCTCCGCGTTCGCCTCGTCCACGCCGTTCTGGACCGAGTCGCCGTCGACGTAGTTGGCCAGGGCCTCGCGGAACATCGGCTTGGCCGACTTGAGCGGCACGCGGTCCTGGGGGCGTTTCGGGCCGGCCAGCGACGGCTCCACCGTCGACAGGTCGAGTTCGAGCGTCTCGGAGAACTCCGGCTCGCGGTCGGGGTCGTGCCAGAGGCCGTTCTCCTTGGCGTAGGTCTCGACCAGGGTGATCTGATCGTCCTTGCGGCCGGTGAAGCGCAGGTAGCGCAGCGTCTCGTCGTCGATGGGGAAGATCGCGCAGGTCGAGCCGTACTCCGGGCTCATGTTGCCGATGGTCGCGCGGTTGGCCAGCGGCACGGCGCCCACCCCCGAGCCGTAGAACTCGACGAACTTGCCGACCACGCCGTGCCGGCGCAGCATCTCGGTGATCGTGAGGACGAGGTCGGTGGCTGTCGAGCCGTCGGGTAGCTCGCCGGTGAGCTTCACGCCGACGACGCGGGGGATGAGCATGCTCACCGGCTGGCCCAGCATCGCCGCCTCGGCCTCGATGCCACCCACGCCCCAGCCGAGGACGCCGAGGCCGTTGACCATCGTGGTGTGCGAGTCGGTGCCGACCAGCGTGTCGGGGTAGGCCAGCCCGTCGCGGTCGAAGACCACGCGGGCGAGGTACTCGATGTTGACCTGGTGCACGATGCCGGTGCCGGGCGGCACGACCTTGAACTCGTTGAACGCGCCCTGCCCCCAGCGCAGGAACTGGTAGCGCTCCTTGTTGCGTTCGTACTCCAGCTCGACGTTGCGCCGGAAGGAGTCGGGCGTGCCGAACAGGTCGGCGATCACGGAGTGGTCGATCACCAGCTCGGCCGGGGCCAGCGGGTTGATCTTCGTGGCGTCGCCGCCGAGGTCGACGACGGCCTCGCGCATGGTGGCGAGGTCGACGACGGCCGGCACGCCGGTGAAGTCCTGCATGACCACCCGGGCGGGCGTGAACTGGATCTCGGTGTCCGGCTCCGCGTCCGGGCGCCAGCCGGCGAGGGCGTCGATCTGCTCGGTGGTGACGTTCTGGCCGTCCTCGCCGCGCAACAGGTTCTCGAGCAGGACCTTCAGACTGAACGGCAGCCGCTCCCATCCGTCGACCGCGGCGAGGCGGAAGTAGTCCAGCGAACGGTCGCCCACCGTGAGCCGCTGTCGGGACCCGAAGCTGTTCTTGCTCTCTGCTGGCACGGCGCGCTCCCTGTGATGGTCGGGGACGGGTGGAACCGAGATCTCTTGACGTCAAGATACCATGGTGGCGCCGGGTGTCGCGAGGGCGGCGCGGCGGTGCCGGCCGCGTAAACTCCGGGCGTGCTCGAGGGGAAGGAAGGCGGCGCTGAGCGTGGCAGATCCCCCGACACCGACGGCCGGCGCAACGCCTTCGGCACCGCGTACGGCGCCGTGCTGCGCCCCATCCACGCGGTGGGGTGGCACCGCGTCCGGGTGGCCTCGTACGCGGTGTACGCCGCGGTACTGATCTGGATCGTCATCGCGGACGGGGTACCCACCGGGCGCACCACCCTCGCGGTCATCATCGTGTCCGGCCTGGCCCTGACGAGCCTGGGCCGCGGCTGGCGCCAGTTGCTGCAGGTGGCCATCGACTGGCTGCCGTTCACGCTCGTGCTGATGGCTTATGACCGCACCCGCGCCGTGGCCGACACCCTCGGTGTCTCGCTGCACGAGCGCGACATCCTCGACGCCGAGAAGTGGCTGTTCGGCGGCACCGAGCCGACCGTGTGGCTGCAGCACCACCTCTACTCCCCGTCGCACGTCTATTGGTACGACGCGGCGTGCACGCTGGTCTACACGTCGCACTTCCTGGCCACCCCGGTCCTCGCCGGCGTGCTCTGGCTGCGCACGCGGGTCACCTGGCTGCGCTTCATCACCCGGGTGATCGTGCTGTCGGTCGCCGGGCTGGTCACCTACTGCCTGTTCCCCGAGGCACCCCCGTGGCTGGCCGCGCGCGACGGGCTCAGCGCTCCGGTGTCGCGGCTGTCGGCGCGCGGGTGGGAGTGGTTCCACCTCGGCGACGTCAACGCCACCCTGGCCCGCGCCCAGACCGACGGCACCAACGCGGTGGCGGCGATGCCGTCGCTGCACACCGCCTTCGCGACGCTGGTGGCGCTGACCATCGCGTCCCGGTTGCGCACGCGATGGCGCTGGCTGCTGGCCCTGTACCCGGTGGCCATGGGCTACACGCTCGTCTACACCGGCGAGCACTACGTCCTGGATCTGCTCGCCGGGGTGGCCTACGCGCTCGTCGTGCACCGGGCGGTCAGCCGCTGGGAGGCCCGCCGGGCCCGGCTGCACCACGAGCGGGCCGCCGCCGCGGCCGACCGCCCGACGAGCGCAGCCGAGGAACCCGCGGCCGCCGTCCGCTGACCCAACCGCTGTCGGCGCTCGATCTGCGCGGTTCGCGCCGCGCGACGGGCCAGGATGAGCGCAACCAGGGGCGGCCGCCTGTTACTGGTGTGACCACTGGTGCCGCTGTTTCCGGTGGTGCCGCTGGCGCAGGTGGGGAATTCGTGGCAATCTGAGGCGGCTGTCAACTGTCCGCGGGGCCATCATCGGAGCAATCCTGTGCACCTGAGCCGAACCGGGCGCCGGCGTCTGTTCGCCGGGTCCGTCGCCGTTGGCGTCGCAGCCACCCTCCTCGCCGGCATGCCGGGAGCGGGCGCGAAGCCGCCGAAGCCGGGGCCGAAGCCGACCGTCCACGCGGCGCCGACCCAGAAGCAGAAGGTCACCCAGCAGCAGGTGAGTGTGGCCAACGCCCGGAAGGCCGCCCTGGCCACCAAAGTGGGGCAGATCAGCGGGCAGATCGCCGGTCTCGAGGCCCAGCTCGACGGCCAGCGGGTGGCCGCGCAGCAGGCCGAGCAGACCGTGGCCCTGCGCGTGCAGCAGCAGCAGGCCGCCACCGACCGCTGGCGGACCGCCCAGCGCATCGAGGCCACGGCCGAGCACCAGCTGATCAAGGCCAGGCACGACGTCGACGTGGCCCACGCGCGGTTCGTGCAATTCGTCCAGGCGACCTACGCCGCCGGCGAGGTCAACGGCGGCGCGGGCACGCTGCTCACGGCCGCGGACCCGACGGCGCTGCTCAACCAGAGCGCGCTGGAGCAGTACCAGGCGGCGGCCAAGGCCGACGCGGTCGGCGGCATGCAGCGGGCCAGCGTCGAGCAGTCGAACGCGGACGCGAAGGCGCGCCAGGCGGTGGCCGACACGAAGGCCCGCAAGCGCGACGCCGACAACGCGAAAGCGGCGGCCGTCGGCGCGAAGCAGCAGGCCGATGCCGCCGTGGCCTCGTCCGAGCAGCAGCGCTCGGACCTGGAGACCCAGATCTCGCAGCAGAAGCAGCAGCTGGTCACCGCGCAGACCGCGTACGCGTCGACGCTGCACGGCTACCAGGACTATCAGGCCTATCAGCAGGCCCTGTCGGCCCGGCAGCGCTCCATCAACGACCTGCACCACTGGCAGGTGCAGGCCGCGGCCTACCGCGCCTACCGCTCCCAGATGGCCGCGCTCGCCCGCGCCCGCAACTCGAACAAGCACCACGGCGGCCACCACACCAGCGGCGGCTCCACGCACATCTCGTCGGGTGGTTCGGCGCCGTCCAACGGCGGCTGGACGGCGGCGAAGGGCCGCCGCGCCGTGGCCCGGGCCCGCACCCTGCTCGGCAAGCCCTACATCTGGGCCGGCGGCAACGCCTGGGGCCCCACCGACGGTGGCTGCAACGACCCGGTGGCACCGTGCGGCGTCGTCGGCTACGACTGTTCCGGCCTGGTCATGTACGCGTGGGGGCGCAACTGGGCGCACTACGCGGCCACGCAGTACTCGCAGGCGGGCTCCCGGCACCCCAGCCCGGGCAACTTCAAGCCGGGCGACCTGCTCTTCTGGAGCGAGAACGGCACCGTCGGCGGGATCGGTCACGTGGCCATCTACATAGGCCACGGGAACGTCATCCAGGCCCCGCAGAGCGGGGACGTCGTCAAGATCACGCCGTGGCGCTACGTCGAGAACGGGTACTTCGGCGCCACCCGCCCGCTCACCTGACGGGTTAGCGTGGTGGACGTGTCCGCCACCCCCGTCACGTCGCCCGGCCCTACGGGCGAGTTGCGCGACCGCTTCGGGCGGGTGGCCACCGACCTGCGGATCTCGCTCACCGACCTGTGTTCGCTGCGCTGCACCTACTGCATGCCGGCCGAGGGCCTCGACTGGCTCGGCCGCGCCCAGCGGCTCACCGACGACGAGTTCGTGCGCCTGGCCGGGGTGTTCGCCGGGCTCGGCGTCACGACGATGCGCCTCACCGGCGGCGAGCCGCTCGTCCACCCGACCACCCCTGAGCTCGTCGAGCGGCTCGCGGCGCTGCGCCCCGCGCCGGAGCTGTCGCTGACCACCAACGGCGTCACCCTGGCCCGGCACGCGCGCAAGCTGGCCGAGGCCGGGCTGTCGCGGGTCAACGTCTCCCTCGACACGCTCGACCGCGAGCGCTTCGCCCGGCTCACCCGCCGCGACCGGCTCGCCGACGTCCTGTCCGGCATCGCGGCGGCCGCCGACGCCGGGCTGGCGCCGGTGAAGATCAACGCCGTGCTGATGCGCGGGGAGAACCTGCACGAGGCGCCCGACCTGCTGGCCTGGGCGCTGCGCTCGGGCTACCGGCTGCGCTTCATCGAGCACATGCCCCTCGACGCCGACCACACCTGGACGCGCGCGGAGATGGTGACCGCCGACGAGATCCTGTCGGTGCTGGGGGAGCGGTACACGCTGCGCCCGCACGGGCATCGCCTGCACGCCCCGGCCGAGGAGTTCGACGTGCTCGACGGGCCCGACAGCGGGTCGTGGCCGGAGCCGGTCGGCCGCGTCGGCGTCATCGCCTCGGTCACCCGGCCGTTCTGCCGCGAGTGCGACCGGCTGCGGCTCACCGCCGACGGCCAGCTGCGCACCTGCCTGTTCGCGCACGACGAGACCGACCTGCGCGCCCCACTGCGCAACGGCGCGTCCGACGCCGACCTCGCGCGGCTGATCACGACCGCGGTCGCCGGCAAGCAGGCCGGGCACGGCATCGACCGGGTGGACTTCGTGCAACCCGACCGTTCGATGTCGGCCATCGGCGGTTGACGGGTCAGTCCGGGAGGGCGGCGCGCTCGATCAGGAAGTCGCGACGGGCGAGGAAGTCGGCCAGTTGGTCCGCGTGCTCGGCGCAGGCCAGCCAGTGCTTCACCCGGGCCGCGTCGTGCAGCTTCGGGTTGCGCCAGCGCAGGTCGACCGTGGCCGCGGCGCGGCAACCCTTGGCCGAGCACCGCAGCGCATCCGGGTCGCCGGCCTGATCCAGCCCGAGCAGTGACACCCAGGCACCGTACAGCGGCGTCCCGTACCGTGATCTGGTCCGCCTCACGCAGCGAGGAGCGTCTGTGTCCCAGCCCGGTTCGTCCCCCCCACACGTGCAGACCCCGGCTGCCGACGCGTCGGCTCTCGAGCGGGTGATGTTCGAGGTCAAGCGGGTCATCGTCGGCCAGGAGCGCATGGTCGAGCGGATGATGGCGAGCCTGCTGGCCCAGGGGCACTGCCTGCTAGAGGGCGTGCCCGGCGTGGCGAAGACGCTGGCCGTGGAGACGCTGGCCCGCACGGTCAGCGGCTCCTTCTCCCGATTGCAGTTCACGCCCGACCTCGTGCCGTCGGACATCGTCGGCACCCGGATCTACCGCCCCGGCGCGGAGAAGTTCGACACCGAGCTCGGCCCGATCATGGCCAATTTCGTGTTGGCCGACGAGATCAACCGCGCCCCGGCCAAGGTGCAGTCGGCCCTGTTGGAGGTGATGGCCGAGAAGCACGTGACGATCGGCGGCATCCAGTACGACGTGCCGCGCCCGTTCCTGGTGCTCGCCACCCAGAACCCCATCGAGTCCGAGGGCGTGTATCCGCTGCCCGAGGCCCAGCGCGACCGCTTCCTCATGAAGATCGCCGTCGACTACCCGACGGCGGCCGAGGAACGCGAGATCATCTACCGGATGGGCGTGGCGCCCCCCTCGGCCAATGCCGTCCTGAGCACCGACGAGCTGTCCCGGTTGCAGGCCACCGCCGGGCGGGTGTTCGTGCACCACGCCATCGTCGACTACGTGGTGCGTCTCGTCCTGGCCTCGCGCAACCCCCAGCAGCTCGGCCTGAACGATGTCGCCACTTGGGTGTCCTACGGCGCCAGCCCGCGCGCGAGCCTCGGGCTGATAGCCGCCGGCCGGGCGATGGCCCTCATGCGCGGGCGCGACTACGTGCTGCCGCAGGACGTGCTCGACATCGCCGTCGACGTGCTCGCCCACCGCCTGGTGCTCAGCTACGACGCGGTGGCCGACGGCGTCCCTGCCGCGCACGCCGTGCGCCGGCTGCTGCAGGCCGTGCCGCTGCCGCAGGTGTCGCCGCGCCAGCGCGCCGGCGGCCCGATCGACATGGCCCCGCCCGGCGGGCAGCCCTACGGCCCCGGCCAGGGCCAGCAGCAGTCGTGGGGTGAGCGCTCGGCGTGAGCGCACCGCAGGACACCCCGCGGGGGCCGGTGCCGGTCGCCACCGACCACGGCCCGTCACTCGACATGGCCGGCGCCGACGCGTTGCTGCGCCGCCTCGAGTTCACCGTCCGCAACAAGCTCGACGGGCTGCTGCAGGGCAACTATCAGGGCCTGGTGCCCGGTCCGGGCAGCGAGGCGGGCGAGGCGCGGCAGTACGTGCTCGGCGACGACGTGCGCCGCATGGACTGGCCGGTCACCGCGCGCACCACCGTCCCGCACATCCGCCAGACCATCGCCGACCGGGAACTCGAGACGTGGCTGGCCGTCGACCTCTCGCCGAGCGTGGACTTCGGCACGGCCCGCACCGAGAAGCGTGAGCTGGTGCTGGCCGCGATCACCGCCGTCGTGCACCTGACGGTCCGTGGCGGCAACCGGGTCGGTGCGGTGGTCGGCAACGGCGAGCGCAGCTACGTGATCCCCGCCCGGGCCGGCCGCGCCCACGCCCGGCACCTGATGCGGCGCATCGCCACCACGCCGCGCGCCGAACAGGCGCGGGGGCCCGGCCTGGCCGAGCTGCTCGAGTCGCTGCGTCGCCCGCAACGCCGGCGCGGGCTGGTCGCCGTGGTCTCCGATTTCATGGACACCGGCGATGCCGGCGTCGAGGCCCCGCCGTCGTGGGAACGGGCGTTGCGCGGGCTGTCCGGCCGCCACCAGCTGCTCGCCGTGGAGGTGCTCGACCCGCGCGAGCTCGAGCTGCCGGCCGCGGGCCTGGTCACCTTCGTGGACACGGAGACCGGGCGTCAGCTCGAGGTGCAGACCTCGGACCGGAAGGTGCGCGACCAGTACGCCACGCTGGCCGCGCGCCAGCGCGAGCGGATCGCCACCGGGCTGCGCCACGCCGGCGCCGCTCACCTGCAACTGCGCACCGACCGCGAGTGGATCTCCGACGTCGTGCGTTTCGTCATCGCGCGGCGCAAGTTCGTGGTCGGTGCCGTCGGGGCAGGGGTCCGCTGATGTTCCTGTCGCCGCTCTACCTGCTGCTGCTCATCCCGGTCGCGGCCCTCATCGCGCTCTACGTCGTGCTCCAGCTGCGCCGCAAGGCCTACGTGGCCCGCTTCAGCAACGTCGAGCTGCTGGGCAGCTTCGCGCCGCGCCGCCCGGGCTGGCGGCGGCACCTCACGTTCGCCCTGCTGCTCATCGCGATGATCATGCTGTCGCTCGGCGTGGCCCGGCCGGCGGCCGCGGTGCGGGTGCCGCGCGAGAAGGCCACGATCATGCTCGACATCGACGTGTCCTACTCGATGAAGGCCACCGACGTGCTGCCCTCGCGGATCACCGCGGCCAAGCGTGCCGGTGACACCTTCGTCGGGTTGCTGCCCAAGCGGATCAACCTCGGCCTGGTGGCCTTCGGCGGGCAGGCGAACCTGCTCGTGCCGCCCTCGATCAGCCGGCCGCCGGTGAAGCGCGCCATCGACGGGTTGAAGGTGCAGCTGTCCACCGCCATCGGCGAGGCCATCTTCACCTCGTTGCAGGCCATCGACACCTTCAGCCGCACCACCAGCGCCAAGGGCCAGAAGCCGCCGCCGGCGCGCATCGTCCTGCTCAGTGACGGTGAGAACACGGTGGGCCGCTCGGTCGAGTCGGCCATCAAGGCCGCCCGCGACGCGCACGTGGAGGTCTCCACCATCGCCTTCGGCACGCAGAGCGGGCAGATCGTCATCGACGGCCGGGTGCAGCCGGTGCCGGCGAACGAGACGCAGCTGCGCCACATCGCCGCCACCACCGGCGGCTCGTTCCACACCGCGGCCTCCGAGCAGGAGCTGAAGGACGTCTACAGCAAGATCGGCTCGCAGATCGGCTACACCACGAAGAAGAAGGACGTCAGCTGGCCGTTCACCTTCATCGGCGTGCTCGTCCTGCTGGGTGCCGGGGGCGCCGCGATGCTCTGGTCCGGTCGGCTCGTCTGATCGCGCTGCCGGTCATCATGTCGACCACTCTGTTCATCGCCCGTCATCGCGCGGCGTACTCCACGACCGCGGAGGGACGAAATCGGCGGGGACGAGGCGCATACGGCGAGCGTTCCACAGGTGGAGCCAGTCCGGCCGGGCCGGCCGCAGCTTGCTCGTCCTGTCACTGATCCGTTTCGACACCGGGCCAAGGGTGCACACGTACAAGTGCTTGACCAATTCGAACACGCTAGCTAATATTGTGGTATGCCCGCCGCGTCGACCGAGGAGCTTCGCCGGATGGCGTCCGCGATCGTCGATCTAGCGCCCGCGGCTGATGACGCCGAGCGGATCGACCGGATCCGGCTGCTCGAGGAGCTGAAAGCGGCGGCGGCCGCGGCGCAGGCCCGGGAGGCGACGGCGTTCGCGGCGTCGCAGCGGGCCGGGCAGGCGGCGGCGGGGATCGCTGCGCAGCGGCAGCGGCGCGGGATCGCGGCCCAGGTGGGGCTGGCGATGCGGGTCTCGCCGTGGCGGGCGCAGCGGTGGTTGGGGTGGGCGACGATCTTGACCACGGAGTTGCCGCAGACGTTCGCGCAGCTGCGGGCCGGGCGCACGAGCGAGCAGCGCGCGATGATCGTGGCGCGGGAGACGATCTGGCTCTCGTGCGAGGACCGCGCCGTGGTGGACACCGAACTCGCCGCGCAGCTGGAACGCCTGGGTGACCGGCGGGTCGAGGCTGCCGCCCGGACGCTCGCCTACCGGCTCGACCCGGCCGGCTTCGTCGAGCGCTGCCGCGCGGCGGAGAACGACCGCCGGGTGTGGCTGCGCCCGGCCCCGGACACGATGTGCCGGCTCACCGCCCTGCTGCCGGTCGTCCAGGGCGTGGCCGCGTACGCCGCGCTGCGCCGCACGGCCGACACGGCGATCAGCGACGGCGACGGTAGGTCACGCGGCCAACTCATGGCCGACACGGTGGTCGAACGGCTCACCGGCCAGGCGCGAGCCGTGGACGTGCCGGTCGAGATCAACCTGGTGATGACCGACCAGGCCCTGCTCGCCGGGGGGAACGAACCGGCGATCATCCCCGGCTACGGTCCGGTGCCGGCCGGGCGGGCCCGCGATCTCGTGCACCAACCCGGTGACGCGGTGCCGCGCTGGATCCGTCGGCTCTACCGCGACCCGGTGTCCGGCGACCTCGTCGGGATGGATTCGCGCCGCCGCAACTTCACCACCGGCCAGCGACTCGCGGTCGTGCTGCGTGACCAGATCTGCCGCACACCGTGGTGCGACGCCCCCATCCGCCACGTCGACCACGTCCGGCCGGTCGCCGCCGGCGGCCGTACGAGCCTCGCCAACGCGCAAGGATTGTGCGCCGCGTGCAACTACGCGAAACAGGCGCCCGGCTGGTGGGGCGCACCACCGGGCGACCGGCGCCGGCGGCGGGCAGAAGTCGTCATTGCCACCCCCACGGGGCACCGCTATCGAAGCGTGCCACCCGGCGTGCCGCGCCCAGCCCTCTCTGCCGAGAACCGATCCCCAACCGAGCTGCGGTTGGCTCGACTGCTCGCGGTCGCCTGATCAGCTCTGCGGGTCCAGCACCAGCTTGCCGACCGAGGTGCGGTCGAGCAGGGCGCGATGGGCGTCGGCGGCCTGCTCGAGGGGGTAGGTGCGCCCGACCACCGGGCGCAGCGAACCGTCGGCGATGAGCTCGATCAGCTCGGTGACGGCCTCGGCCAGCAGGTAGCGGCGCTGCACCACATGGGCCAGCCAGAAGCCGATCACCGCGGTGCTGCGGCCCATCAGCTGCGCCGGGTCGACCGGAGCCGGCGGGGTGCGCCCGGCCATGCCGAAGACGGCCAGCCGACCGAGCGGGTCGAGCGCGCGCAGGCTCTGGTCGAACACCGGGCCGCCGGTCATCTCGAGCACGACGTCCACCCCGCGCCCGGCGTTGGCGTCACGCAGGGCTCCGGCAAGGTCGTCGACCTTCGAGTCGACGGCGACGTCGGCCCCGAGCTCGACGGTCAGGGCCCGCTTGTCCTCGGTGGAGGCGGTGGCGATGATCCGGCCCGCGCCCCAGCGCCGGGCCAGCTGGATGGCGATGGTGCCCACACCGCCGGCGCCGGCGTGCACCACGACCGTCTCACCGGCCTGCAGGTGCGTGCTGGTGCGCAGCAGGTGCCAGGCGGTGGCGCCCTGCACGAGCGTGGTCAGTGCCTGCGCGTCGCTCACCGAGTCGGGTACCGGGAACAGCTGGCGCCGCTCGGCGGCGACCTTCTGCGCGTACCCGCCGGAGCCGAGCAGCCCGAGCAGCCGCACGCCGTCGGCGTCGCGCACGACCACCTCGCCCCCCGGGATCAGGGGCAGCGTCTGCTTGGTGAGGTAGGAATCCTCGGTCTGATGGGTGTCGGCGTAGTTGACGCCCGCGGCCAGCACGTCCATGACGACCTGACCGGGCGCGGGCTGCGGATCGGGCAGGTCGCGCACGACCAGCGTCTCCGGGCCGCCGAACTCGGTGATCTGGATCGCCTTCACGCTCAGCAACGTACGCACCGGTAGGGACAGGCGGCCGGAGGACGCGCCGCGATCCGCTAGCGTCGCAGAGGTGGCAGGCGAGGAAACGGGCCCCGGGGGGCAGGCACCGCGCACGGTGCTGGTCACCGGCGGCAACCGCGGCATCGGGCTGGCGATCGCGCAGGCGTTCGCGGCCCAGGGGGACCGGGTCGCCGTCACGCACCGGGGCAGCGGCGCTCCCGACGGGCTGTTCGGCGTCACCTGCGACGTGACGTCGGGCGAGCAGGTCGACAAGGCCTTCGCGGCGGTCGAGGCCGCGCTGGGGCCGGTGCAGGTGCTGGTCTCGAACGCCGGCACCACCGACGACACGCTGTTGCTGCGCATGAGCGAGGAGTCCTTCGCGCGGGTCGTCGACGCGAACCTCGCCGGCGCCTTCCGGGTGGCCAAGCGCGCCACCGCCGGGATGTTGAAAGCCCGCTCCGGTCGCATGATCTTCATCTCCTCGGTCGTCGCCTTCGCCGGAGCACCCGGCCAGGCAAACTACGCCGCCAGCAAGGCCGGCCTGGTCGGGCTGGCCCGCTCGATCGCCCGTGAGCTGGGCGGGCGCTCGATCACCGCCAACGTCATCGCGCCCGGGTTCATCGAGACCGACATGACCGCCGGGATGACCGACGCGCGCAAGGCCGAGGTGCTGGCCGGCGTGCCGCTCAAGCGGTACGGGTCGGCGCAGGAGATCGCCGGCGCGGCCGTGTACCTCGCCTCCGACGCGGCCGCATACGTCACCGGTGCGGTGCTGCCCGTCGACGGCGGCATCGGCATGGGCCTGTAGAGAGAGGACACGGATGGGACTGCTCGAGGGCAAGCGACTGCTGATCACCGGGGTGATCACCGACGCGTCCATCGCCTACGCGGTGGCCCGCCTGGCCGCCGAGGAGGGGGCGCAGGTGGTGCTCACCGGTTTCGGGCGCATGTCGCTGGTGCAGCGCGTCGCGCGCAAGCTGCCGGGCTCGCCTCCCGTCGTCGAACTCGACGTGACCGACCCCGACCATCTCGCGTCGCTGGCCGACCGGGTGCGCGAGCACGTCGACGGCATCGACGGCGTGCTGCACTCCATCGCCTTCGGCCCGCCGAGCACGCTCGGCGCCGACTTCCTCGACGCGCCGTGGCCGGACGTGTCGAAGGCCGTCGAGGTGTCGGCGTACTCGCTGAAGTCGCTGGCCGCGGCGACGCTGCCGCTGTTCGGCGAGTCCGGCGGCTCGATCGTCGGGCTCACCTTCGACGCGCGCACGGCATGGCCGGCCTACAACTGGATGGGCGTGGCCAAGGCGGCGCTGGAATCGACGTCGCGCTACCTCGCGCGCGAGCTCGGCCCGCGCGGGATCCGGGTCAACGTCGTCGCCGCCGGCCCGCTGCGCACCATGGCCGCGCGGAGCATCCCCGGGTTCAACCAGTTCGAGGACGCGTGGGACGACCGCGCTCCGCTGGGCTGGGACAACAACGACACCACGCCGGTGGCGCGCACGATCGCGGCCATGCTGTCGGACTGGTTCCCCACCACCACCGGCGAGATGCTGCACGCCGACGGCGGCTTCCACGCAATGGGTGTTTGACCTGCGCTACGACGCCTTCCTGCTGCTGTCCTTCGGCGGGCCCGACGGACCCGACGACGTGCTGCCGTTCCTGCGCAACGTCACCCGGGGACGCGGCATCCCCGACGAGCGGTTGACCGAGGTGGCCGAGCACTACCAGCACTTCGGCGGTGTCTCGCCGATCAACGACCAGAACCGCGCCCTGATGGCCGCGCTGCGTACCGAGTTCGACGCGCACGGCATCGACCTGCCCATCCACTGGGGCAACCGCAACTGGCATCCGTTCGCCGCCGATGCGGTGCGCGGGCTGCGCGACGCCGGCGCGCGGCGCGTCCTCGTGCTCGCCACCAGCGCCACGTCGTCCTACTCCGGCTGCCGGCAGTACCGCGACGACCTCGCGGCCGCCCGGGCCCAGGCGGGCGAGGACGCGCCCGAGCTGGTCAAGCTGCGGCACTTCTTCGACCACCCGGGCTTCGTCGCGGCCAACGCCGACGCGGTGCGAGCCGCGCTGGAGGAGCTGCCCGCCGACCGGCGCGACGACGCGCGGCTGGTGTTCACCGCGCACTCCGTCCCGACCGCGATGAACGAGGCGTCCGGGCCGCGGCGTGACGGCCTGTACGCCGCGCAGCAGCGCGAGACGGCCCGGCTGGTGACCGAGTCGGTGCGGGGTCCGGGAGCCGCGTTCGACCTCGTGTGGCAGTCACGGTCCGGGCCGCCGCAGGTGCCTTGGCTCGAACCCGACGTCAACGACCACCTGCGCGCGCTCGCGGCCGGCGGTACGACCGCGGTGGTCGTCGCGCCCACCGGGTTCGTCTCCGACCACGTCGAGGTGCGCTGGGATCTCGACACCGAGGCGCGCGAGACCGCCGAGCAGGCCGGCCTGCGGTTCGCCCGGGCCTCGAGCGCGGGCACCCACCCGGCCTTCGTGGCCGCGATCCGCGAGCTCGTGCAGGAGCGGCTGGACGGCGCGCCGGCCCGTGCCCTGGGCGAGCTCGGGCTGTGCGGCGTCGACTGCCCCGACGGTTGTTGCCCGGCGCCGCAGCGCCCGCCCGCGCCGCGCTGAGCCGTCGCCGCGGCGGCCGGCCTCAGGACGCCAGCGCGTTGTAGCCGGCCAGCCGGGCGCGGCGTACGGCCACGGTCAGCGGCCGCAGGGCGGAGTCCCGGGCGGCCATGCCCATGCGGTCGACCGCGCCGCCGACGGGATCGGCCAGGGCCAGCTCGAGCACGGCCGCCATCCGCTCGGCCTGCGCCAGCACCGCCACCGCCCGCGGCGGGTGCCCGGGCGGCAGCCGCAGCCGCTCGCTCGCGCGCCGGGCCTCGTGCAGGGCGTCGGCGTCACCCCCCCGGCCGGCGACGTCGGCTACGGCCAGCGCGGCGGCGGTCTCGCGGATCGCGGTCGTCAGGTCGTACTGCGCGTCGGGCAGCGAGACGTGGTCTTCGGCCACCGGGTGCACCGCCCACACCGTCCAGGTGACGTCCCAGGGCGCGCTGCTGGGCGCGTGGTGGACCGTCTCCGGCACGGCGCCGAGCTCGCCGGCCAGCACGGCCTCGCCGGCGGTGAGTGCCGCGTCGCGGAACGCCGCCGGCCCGGGTAGGCCGCGCACGTCGCCGGGCACCGGCAGCACGGTCCGCACCGGCTCTCCGGTACGCCGCCACGCCACCACGAGGTCGCGCAGGGACGAGGCGTCCGGCAGGCCGTCGACCCGGTGGGCGGCGTCGGTGGGCCAGGTGGCCTCGTCGACCACCTGGTCCAGGCTCACCCGACCCACGACGAAGGCGTTGGCCCAGGCCGCGAGGGGGCCGCACCGGATGTCGGACACGGGTATCCAGGTTACGGGCGTGGCGGCACCGGGGGCAGCGGGGCGCCCCGTAGCGTCGCCAGGATGTCCGACCCGCGTTACGGCGACGTGCTCGCGCAGCCGGCACGCCGCCGCGCCGCCGTGCCCGAGGTGAGCGCCGACCGGGCCCTGGTGGTGGAGACCGCGGACGGCGCGTTCTGCGGGGCCGTGGTGGAAGTGACCCGGGCCGTGGACGCGGGGGAGCGGCGCGACGCCGTCGTGCTGGAGGACCGGCACGGGCGCCGGCGCACCTTCCCGATGCTGCCCGCCTCCTTCCTGCTCGACGGGGTTGCGGTGACCCTCGTCCGCCCGGCGTCGGTCGTCCCGACCCCGGGGCCCCGCGCCCGCACCGCGTCCGGTTCCTACGCCGTGCCCGCGGCCCCGGCCCGCACCGCCCGGGCGAGCCGCATCTGGGTGGAGGGCGTGCACGATGCCGCCCTGGTCGAGCGGGTCTGGGGCGACGACCTGCGCGTCGAGGGGGTGGTCGTGGAACCGCTGGGCGGCATCGACGACCTGCCCGCGCGCGTGCGTGACTTCGGGGCCGCCCCGCACCGCCGGGTCGGGGTGCTCGTCGACCACCTGGTGCCCGGCAGCAAGGAATCGCGCATCGTGGCGCAGGTGCGCGACCCGAACGTGCTGGTCAACGGGCACCCCTACGTCGACGTGTGGCAGGCGGTCAAACCCGCGGCGCTGGGCATCGCCGCCTGGCCGCAGGTGCCCCGCGGCACCGACTGGAAGAGCGGCGTGTGTGCGGCGCTCGGTGTGCGCGACCCGCGCGAGATGTGGCGGCGGGTGCTCGCCGGTGTCAACTCCTTCGCCGACGTGGAGGTGCCGTTGCTGCGTGCGGTCGAGGAGCTCATCGACTTCGTCACCTCCGGCGGCTGACCCGGGCATCGGGTCACCCGGCGGCGCCGACCGCCTGGTCCGTCGTGCGCGCAGCGCTTTTCTCCGGGCCCTGTGTCGAATCCGGTGTCGGCCGTTCGACGTATTGGTGAGAACCCGCCACGCCCGAAGGAGACAGCCGTGACCCACCCCGACCCGCGCGCCCGGCGACGTGCGCTGTACACGCTGTGCACCGGCATGTTGATGATCGTCCTCGACGCTACGATCGTGAACGTCGCGCTGCCGTCGGTGCAGGAATCGCTCGGCTTCAGCCCCGCCGGGCTGGCCTGGGTGGTCAACGCCTACCTGATCTCCTTCGGCGGGCTGTTGCTGCTCGCCGGTCGGCTGGGCGATCTGTTCGGCCCGCGCCGCGTCTTCCTCGCGGGGCTGGCCCTGTTCACCGCGGCGTCGGTGCTGTGCGGCGCCGCGACCAGCCCGGTCGTGCTGGTCGTCGCCCGGTTCCTGCAGGGCGCCGGCGGGGCGCTGACCTCGGCCGTCATCCTCGGCATGATCGTCACGATGTTCCCGGAGCCCCGGGAGCAGGCGCGGGCCATCGGCGTCTACGCCTTCGTCGCCTCGGCCGGCGGCGCGGTCGGTCTGCTGGCCGGTGGGGTGCTGACCGAGCTCGTCAGCTGGCACTGGATCTTCTTCGTCAACGTGCCGATCGGCGCGGCCACCATGGCCGCGGCCGTGCGGTGGCTGCCGGCCGGCGGCCGGCAGGGCAGCCGCGCCGGAACGGATGTCCTGGGCGCGCTGCTCGTCACAGCCGCACTGATGCTCGGCGTGTACACCATCGTCGTGCCGGCGGCCGACGACGGCTGGAGCGCGCCGGGCACGCTGAGCTGCGGCGGGGCCGCCATGGCGCTGCTGGCCGCGTTCCTGGTGCGCGAGGCCACCGCCCCGCAGCCGTTGATGCCGCTGCGCGTCTTCCGCTCCCGGGGCGTGGCCGGGTCGAACATCGTCCAGTTCGTCGGCGCGGGCGGCATGTTCGGCTCGTTCTTCCTCGGCGCTCTGTACCTGCAGCACGTGCTCGGCTACGACCCGTTGGAGATCGGCCTGGCCTTCCTGCCCGTCACGGTGTTGATGGGTGCGTTGTCGGTCGGCTACACCGAGCGGCTCGTCACCCGCTTCGGTGCGCAGCAGGTCATGCTCCCGGGCCTGGTGCTGCTCGCCGGGGGTCTGGCCCTGTTCGCCGTCGCCTCACCGCACGCGCAGTACCTGACCGACGTGCTGCCCGCGGCCGTGCTGCTGGGCCTGGGCGCCGGGCTGGTCTTCCCGCCGATGATGACGCTGGCGATGTCGGGGGTGGCCCCGCAGGACGCGGGCCTGGCCTCGGGTCTGATCAACACCACCGGTCAGGTGGGCGGCGCCGTCGGGCTGGCCGTGCTCGCGACCGTCTCGGCCGGGCGCACCCAGACGCTGGCCGCGGCCGGCACCGCGCCCGCCGCCGCCCTCACCGGCGGCTTCCACCTGGCCTTCTGGATCGCAGCCGGGATGATCGTCGTGGCCCTGGGCACGACGCTGACGGTGCTGCGCCCGGGCCGCCGTGCTGGCCGGGAGCCGGCCACGTCGCCCGACCGGGAGCCCGCGGTGGGCGAGCAGGCACCCACCCCGGCCGGGGCCGCCGCGTAGCCTCACGCCGATGAGCGAGGACGCCTTCGCCACCGTGCTCGGTGCGCTGGTCCGGGCCACGGCCGGGGACTGGTCGGTACCGGCGGTGGCGAAGGCCCTCGCGGCGACCGGGCGCACCGTCGAGACGGTGCGGCCCGGTCGCTACGCGGTGCGGCCCGCCGGCGACAGCCTGCAGGTGGGCCTGGTGGCCGACCCCGACGTCACCGAGGCGCACGCGCCGGGCGCGATCTACGGCGTCGAGGTCACGCCGACCGGGCGTGCCGTGGCCGACCTGCTGGCGGCCGCCCGGACGGTGCTCGGGCCCGCGCTGACCCTCGGCGGGCCGGGCCCGTGGGCCCGGTGGATGGACGGGGCGGCGTGGTGGACGCTGTCCCGCTCGCCCGAGGTCGGCCGGGTGCGGCTGTTCGTGGAGCCGGCGCCACGCGCCGAGCAGGACGAGCAGCGCGACGTCGAGTTCGGCGCGCTGCGCGGCCTGCCCTACCTGTGGCGGCTCGACGCGACCGCCGCACCGACCTCGTCCCGGCCCGCCCGCGGACCCCGGGTCCGCACCCTCGCGGCGCTGCCCGCGCAGCTGCACGCGGTCTGCGCGAGCCTGGCCGAGGCCGTGACCTGGCTGCCCGGTGAGCTGCCGGGGCTGGGGGTGGGCGTCCGGACCCGCAAGGGCGAGCGGACGCTGCTCTGCTGGTTCGAGCCGGGCCGATGCTGCGTGCAGATCGACGGCGAATGGGCCGAGCATCCGGCCGGTGGCCCCGGGGCGCGGGCCGTGGCCGAGACCGCCGGCGCGGCCCTGCTCGCATGGCCGGTCGACGACCCGCGCAAGCGGCTGCGCTACACCGCGCCCGCGCCCGCGGGCACGGTCCTGTCGGTGCCGGGGATCGGGCTCGACGCCGCGACGTGAGGGCGGCGGCGCTGCTCAGAAGCCGGTCTGCGTCCACGGTGCGAGCGGCGTGGCGAACATCGCGTCGGCGAGGTCGAGAGCGCCCGGCCGGAGCTCCTGGACCGGCAAGCCCGCCGCCACCGCGCGCAGCCGGTTCCCGCCCAGGTAGGCCGCCGCGACGGCTCGCTGGTCCAGCCGCAGGTCGGGCCCGTCGGCGGTCGGCGTGCACCGCGCGCCGCCGGGGCCCGCGTCCAGCCGCACCCGCCCGGCGCCGTAGCCGCCGGGAGCGGTGTCGACGACGTCGAGCACCAGCGACCCCGGCACGGCGTAGCCGCGGGCGGCGAGTGCGGCCGGCACATCGAGCAACCGCACCCACAGCTCGTCGCCCACCGTGCGGGTCTGCAGCGCGCGGCCGTCGTGCAGCGACCAGAGGATCGGCTCGTCGACCGGCCGGTCGGGCAGCTCGATCTCGGCCACGGCGTCGACGCCGCACAGGTAGGAGTACAGGTCGCGGTACGCGGCGTCCGAGACCGCGACGAAGTCGTCGACGCGGATCGCACCGAGATTGTCGGTCAGGTCGAAGTCGCGGGTCACCTTCCACCCGAGCAGCCCGTCGACCCCGTCCGGCCCGTCGTGCACCACCCACACCTGCGAATCGCCGAACCCCTTCTGCCCGTCGGTGCCGAGCAGCCGTGCCCACCACGTGCCGCCGCGGTCGACCTGCCCGGCCCGCAGGCGCCGGGCCCGCTCGAAGAGTTCCGGTGCCACCCGGGCCACCTCGTCGACGTCGGCCATCCGGGTGGTGCCCGGCGGGGCGGGCGGCAGCAACGGCACGGGGCGGCGCGGGCGCAGCCGGTACTCGGCCAGCGAGGTGGCCGGCGCGTAACCGAAGCGCCCGTAGATGGGCCACTCGGCGGCGACCAGCATGCTCAGCGGGTCACCCCGCTCGACCGCCGCTGCCAGCGAGCGGTCCAGCATGCGGCTCAGCCATCCCTGGCGGCGGTGGGTGGCGGCCACCGACACCGCGGTGAGCGCGTCCACGGTGACGTCATGGGTGCCCGTGGAACCGGCGGGCACGGTGAGCCGGCGCTCCTCGGTGGCCAGCGTGCCGACCCACCGGCCGGCGTCGCGCACGCCCCACGACCGCTCGGGCACCCAGGCCGCGCGGCGCCGGGCGACGCGGCCCTCGAACTGCTCGTCGCCGTGCGGGGGATGCAGCAGCCCGACGCCGAGCGGCGTCAGCCAGGCGGGGATCTCCTCGGCCGGGATCGGGTTGACGACGTCGCTCACGTCGCCCGACGATGCCAGGCCCGCGAAATCTAAATCCAGCTGACCTTGTCGTGCAGGTAGATGTAGCCGATGAAGCTGGCGGCGTCGATCACGAAGTGCGCGATGACCAGCGGCACCACCCGCCGGGTCCGCTGGAACCACCAGCCGAAGACCACGCCCATGACGGCGTTGCCGATGAACCCGCCGTAGCCCTGGTACAGGTGGTACGACCCGCGCAGCACGGCGCCGGCCGCCAGTGCGCGCGGGTTCGACCAGCCCAGCTGGCGCAGCCGGGTGAGCACGAACGCGCACACCACGAACTCCTCGGCAGCGCCGTCCTGGAAGGCGTCGAGCACGAGGACGGGGATGCGGTACCAGACGTCGGGGAAATCGGTGACGACGAGTTGCGCGTTGAGGCCGAGGGTGCGCGCGACGTACACCAGGCCCAGACCGGGCGCGCCGATGAGCACCGCGAACCCGCAGCCCTGGGCGACCTCGCGCAGCCGCAGCCGGTCCAGGCCGATGCCGAGGCCCGGGCCGCCGGGGGAGCGAAGCAGCAACACGATGGCCAGGAACGCAGGGAGCAGGCCGTGCAGGACGTCGGCAAGGCGGTCGAGCACGTCCAGCCACTGGAACCTCGAGGCGCCGGCCGCGTTGACGGTGGCCTGCACCTTGCTGAACCCGACGCCGTGATTGATGGTGACCTGCGAGCGGACGAAGCTGAGCAGGGCGTAGATGCCGGACATGCCGAAGGACACGCCCAGCACCGCGAGCAGCTCGAGGCCGGGGCGTTCGCGGCCGGGCGCGGTGCCGCCGCCGGCGTCGGGCGCGGCCTCGCCGGCCGTACCGGCCTTGCCGGCCTCGACACTCACCGGGCCAGTGTGCCCCAGCCGGTGACGCCGGGCCGCGCTCGCTCGGCTACGCGTCGGCGAGCACGGCGGCCAACCGGGCCAACGCCGCACGGACCACGGTGTAGTACGCCCATTTGCCGCGCTGCTCGCGGGTGACGAGGCCGGCCTCGACGAGCTGTTTCATGTGGTGCGACAGCGTGGGCTGCGACAGGCCCACCGGCCCGGTCAGGTCGCAGATGCACGCCTCACCACCACCGGCCGCCGCGATGAGCGACAGCAGCCGGACGCGGGTGGGATCGGCCAGCGCCTTGAAGCTGCGCGCGAGCTGGCCGGCCGCCTCCGCGTCCAGGGCGCCGCCGGTGAGCGGGGAGCAGCACGCGTCGATCCCGGTGGGGCGGAGGGGGAGTTCGGTGCGGGCGGCCATGGCCCCAGTCTGACACACATATTGACAAACGTCGATGCATAGGCCAGGGTCGATGCATCGAAAGACGTCAATCGGAAGGATGATTATGACCGACACCGAACTGCGCGAGCAGGTCCGCGCCCGGTACGCCGCAGCGGCCAGTGCCGTGACGAACCGCGAGGCGCTCGCCACCGTCGACGCGGGGTGCTGCGGCCCGTCCGACACCGCGTCGTGCTGCGGCGGCTCCGGCGAGGTCGATGACGCCTTCGGCGCGTCCCTGTACTCCGCCGAGGAGCAGGGTGAGCTGCCGCCCGAGGCGGTGGCCGCGTCCCTGGGCTGCGGCAATCCGATGATGGTCGCCGAACTGCACGCGGGCGAGAAGGTGCTCGACCTCGGCTCCGGCGGCGGCATCGACGTGCTGCTCTCGGCCCGCCGCGTCGGCCCGAGCGGGTACGCGTACGGCGTCGACATGACCGACGAGATGCTCGCCCTGGCCGAGGCGAACCGGGCCAAGGCCGGCGCGACCAACGTCGAGTTCCTCAAGGGCACCATCGAGGACGTCCCGCTGCCCGACGCCGCGGTCGGCGTGGTCATCTCCAACTGTGTGATCAACCTGTCCACCGACAAGCCCGCGGTGCTGGCCGAGATGTTCCGCGTCCTCGCTCCGGGCGGTCGCATCGGCATCTCCGACGTCGTCGCCGAGGACGACGTCACGCCCGCCGAGCGGGCCGAGCGGGGCTCCTACGTCGGCTGCATCGCCGGTGCGCTCTCCCGTTCGGAGTACCTCGACGGGCTGGCCGCCGTCGGCTTCGTCGACGCCGAGGTCACCTTCACCCAGGAGGCGGCTCCGGGCCTGCACTCCGCCCTGATCCGCGCCGCCAAGCCGGCGACGTGACCGGCGATCCCCTTCCACGGAGACTCAGATGAACTACCTACTCCGCGGCCGCCGCAGCCGAGCGCGCGACGGCGTCACGTTCTGCGACAGCTGCCAGCGCGTGTGCGATTCGCGCTGCCGCTCGGCCCGGCTCCGCGACGCCCGCGCCTGGACCCTGACGCTCCCGCGCTGATGAGCCGGCCGGCCAAGCTCATGGTGCTGTTCGTCGGCGTGCACAATGCCGGCCGCCGGCCGATCCCTGCAGGCAGCCCAGGCACAGCGCGAACACCGATTCGAGGGTGGCGGCGACCAGCACCAGACCGACCAGGACCGCGGCTGCGGCGTCCTCGCCCGCCGCGAAGTGCAGCAGGGCCGCGGCCAGGGTGAGGACGGCGCCGACTCGCGCCGCGACCTCGTTGACGGGGTTGGGAAAGCCCAGGACGGCCATGAGCAAAGCCTGCTGAACGACTAGGCAAGACGCTCAGCGGGGCAGCGGCCCCACGACCAGGGTCTGCAGCCCGGCCCCGCACACGCCCGCGTCGTCGGAGAGGGTCGAGCGGGCCAGCGCGCTGCCGAGCGGGCCCAGCTGCGTGTGGGCGTCCATGAGCACCCATTCGGCGGTGAACGGGCGGGCCAGGTGCACGTCCAGGTCGACGTTCTGGAACGACCACTGGGCCCAGTCGAGCTCGGCGGAGATGCCGCTGGCCGAGTCGGCCACCAGCGCCACCCGGGCGAGCCCGGACAGCGGGTAACCGTCGAGCAGCCCGATCCGCGGCCGGACCCACGCGGCCGCCGGGCCGGCCTCGGTGAACGAGCCGTGCACGAAGCGCCACTCGAGACTGGCGCCGTAGCCGAAGTCGACGCCGAGCGGCGCGCCGACGTCCGGGCGGCCCGGCGGTGGGGGGAGCGAAGGAGCACGGACCCCGGTGTCGGCCGTGCGCACGAACCACACCCGCGCGAGCAGGCACTCGCGGCCCCCGCCCCACACCGCGACGTGGGCCAGCGCCGCGCTGCGCGCCGCCCGCACGACCCGGGTGTGCACCTCCACCTCACCCACCGGCACCGGGCCGACGAAGTCGGCGGCCAGCCGCAGCGCCACGAGGTCGTCGCGGCCGGTCTCGGCCGCCATCACGCGTTCGGCCTCCGCGACCGCCAGGGCGCTGGGCGGGCCCCCGTGCTGCAGCGATTGCGCCCACGGGCCGGCGGTCTCCGGCCCGGCGGCGAAGCGCCGGGCCGGCCCGTCGGGCGACGTGGACGATGCGAGCTCGCTGAAGAATGTCCGAGGCACCGGGCCACGGTAGTTGCCGTGAGGGGCCGCGAATGGCTTAGACTCGCGCGTTAGGGCGAGCGGCACATCCCTCCCGTGCCGCTCGCCCCTTTGCTGCCCCGAGACCACTCAGCCGTCTCGTCCCGATCGGCCCGCCGTAATCGTTCGGCAATACCCGGCCGCGGGAACCGCAGCCGCCCGTGGGTACGAATTCCAGGACGAGGCTCGCAGGCAACCTGCCGCGCAGGCTGTCTTGGTTCCTGATCAGGGAGGGTCCGCCTGTGGCACGTCGCCGGATCGCCGTCGTCGGTAGCGGGGTCGCCGGTCTCACGGCCGCCTACGTCCTCCAGCACGAGGCGGACGTGACCCTGTACGAGGCCGCCGACCGCCTCGGCGGTCACGCAGACACGCACGACATCGTCGGGGCCGACGGTGTGCTGCGCAACATCGACACCGGCTTCATCGTGCACAACCTGCGCAGCTATCCGCAGCTGCGCCGGCTGTTCGCCGAGCTGGGCGTGGCCACCCAGGCGTCGGACATGAGCATGTCGATCTCCTGCTCCGGCTGCGGCCTCGAGTACGCGGGCGGGAAGGGGCTGTCCGGCCTGCTGCCCGATATGCGCACCGTGCTCACGCCGCGCTACCTGCGGTTGCTGCGCGAGGTCGTGCGCTTCTACCGCCGCGCCCACGAGGTGCTGGTCAGCGACGACGACGGCGGGCTGACGTTGCGCCAGTTCCTGCGCAAGCACGGCTTCTCGGCCTACTTCACCTCACACTTCATGACTCCGGTCGTCGCGGCGGTCTGGTCGACCGCGCCGACCGAGGCCGGCGACTACCCCGCGAAGTACCTGTTCACGTTCCTCCAGAACCACGGCGCGCTCAGCGTGACCGGCAGCCCGGTCTGGTACACGGTGAGCGGCGGCTCGGCCCGCTACGTCGAGCGCGCCGCGAAGAGCCTCACCGCCGTCGAGACCTCCACCCCGATCCGGGCCATCACCCGCTCCGGGCGCGGGGTCGAGGTCCGCGACGACGCGGACCGGGTGGAGCACTTCGACGGTGTCGTCGTCGCCGCGCACCCGCACCAGGCGTTGCGCATGCTCACCGCACCCACACACACCGAGCGCGAGCTGCTCGGGGCGATCGACTACACGGTCAACCCGACGCTGCTGCACACCGATGCGTCGGTGCTGCCCCGCCGGCCCCGGGCCGCGGCGTCGTGGAACTACCAGCTGCCGGGGTGTGACGCGGTGCCGGGCGCGGTTCAGGTCAGCTACAACATGAACCGGCTCCAGCGCCTCGACGCGACGCAGACCTACGTCGTGACCCTCAACGGCGAGGACCGCGTGGATCCGGCGACGGTCGTCACGCGGATGAAGTACGAACACCCCGTCTACACGACCCGGTCGGTCGCCGCGCGGGAGCGGCTGCCCGAGCTCAACGACGGGGTGGTGGCCTTCGCCGGCGCCTATCACGGCTGGGGCTTCCACGAGGACGGGTGCCGGGCCGGGGTCGCGGCCGCCGCGTCGCTGGGTGTTCGCTGGTAGCCATGGCCGCGCAGCTCTACGAGGTCGACATCAATCACGTCCGGGCGGAACCGCTGCGCCACGACGTGCGCAGCCGCAGCTACCTGTGGTTCGTCGATCTCGACGAACTGCCCTCCTACGGCCCGCTGGCGCGCTTCGACGCCGCCGACCACCTGGGCGACCCCCGCGGCGGCCTGCGGGCGAACGTCGACGCCTACCTCGCCGAGCAGGGTATCGACCTGCACGGCGGCCGGATCACGATGCTCGCCAACGCCCGCAGCCTCGGCTACGTGTTCAACCCCCTGACGCTGTACTGGTGCCACGAGCCCGACGGTGCGCTGGCCTGCGTGATCGCCGAGGTGCACAACACCTACCGGCAACGGCACCGGTACCTGCTGCGGCCCGACGACGCCGGCCGGGCCGACACGGCCAAGGAGTTCTACGTCTCGCCGTTCTACCCGGTGGACGGGCACTACCGGATGAGCGTGCCCGAGCCGGGTGAACGGCTGTCGGTCACCATCACCCTGCACCGCCCGGGCCGGCGCCCGTTCACGGCCTCGGTGCGCGGCGTGCGCCGGCCGGCCACCGGCCGCACGGTGCTGGCCGCTGTGCTGCGCCACCCGTTCGAGGCCCAGCGCATCCGCGCCCTGATCACCGCCCACGGCATCCGCCTGTGGCGCAAGGGACTGCCGGTGCAACCGCGTCCCGCCGACCCGTCCCTCCCGGAGGCCCCGATGCCCGCTCCCACCGTCGCCGACCGTCTCGCGGGCCTCGTCCGCGACACCGTCGGCATCGACCTGCCCGTCCGGCTGCGGGCGTGGGACGGCAGCGAGGCCGGCCCCGCCGAGGGTCCCGTACTCGTCATCAGGTCCCGCCGGGCGCTGCGCCGGTTGCTGTGGGCGCCGGGGGAGCTGGGGCTGGCCCGCGCCTACGTCACCGGTGACCTCGACGTCGAGGGCGACCTGATGGAGGGTTTCCGGCGGGCCTGGGCCCTGGCCCGCACCCGCCCGCAGACCGGGGTGTCGCTCTCGGTCGGCGACCGGCTCAAGGCCGCCGGCGCGGCCGCCCGGCTCGGGGCGGTCGGCCCGGCGCCGACGCCGCCGGCCTCCGAGGCGCGGCTGTCCGGCCGCCTGCACACCCGGCGGCGCGACCGCGCGGCCATCTCGCACCACTACGACCTGTCCAACGACTTCTACGAGCTGCTGCTCGACGAGTCGATGGCCTACTCCTCGGCCTACTTCACCCACGACGGTCAGTCGCTGGAAGACGCGCAGCGGGCCAAGCTCGACCTGATCTGCCGCAAGCTCGGCCTGCGGCCGGGTATGCGGCTGCTCGACGTGGGCTGCGGGTGGGGGTCGCTCGCGCTGCACGCGGCCGAGCACTACGGCGTGCGGGTCACCGGCATCACGCTGTCGGCCCAGCAACGCGACTTCATCGCCAAACGCATCGCCGACCGCGGCCTCGCCGAACGCGTCGAGGTCCGGCTGCAGGACTACCGGGAGTTCGGGGAGACCGGCGAGCAGTACGACGCGGTCAGCTCGATCGAGATGGGCGAGCACGTCGGCGAGGGTAACTATCCCGAGTACGTCGCCATCATGTACGGCGCGCTCAAGCCGACCGGCCGCCTGCTGCTGCAGCAGATGTCGCGGCACGAGGGCACCGCCCCCGGCGGCGGGGCGTTCATCGAGTCCTACATCGCCCCCGACATGCACATGCGCGAGGTCTGGCAGACCACCCGGCACCTGGTGAAGGGCGGCTTCGAGGTCCGCGACGTCGAGGCGATGCGCGAGCACTACGTCACCACCGTGGCCCGCTGGCTCGACACCTTCGAGGCGAACTGGGACCGGTTCGTGGCCCTGCAGGGCGAGGAGGTGGCCCGCGTGTGGCGCCTCTACCTCGTCGGCGGTGCCCTCACCTTCGAGGAGGGCCGCATGGGCGTGGACCAGTTCCTGTGCGTCAAGCCCACGCCGGACGGCACCAGCGCCATGCCGGCGACGAGGCCGTGGGCGGCCGAAGGCCCGCCTGGGTAGCACTACCGGGTGAGTTCTTTCGACGGGTCCGCCTTCGCCGGTTCGCTGGCCTGGGCGGCGGGTGCCATCGTGGTCCTGCTGACCCTCACCTACATCTCGTCCAGGATCGCCGGCCGGCACAACGTGGTCGACACGATGTGGGGGCTGCTGTTCGCGGCCGCCGCGGTCGTGGCCTTCGTCGCCTCGAACGGGTACGGCGACCCGGTGCGCCGGTGGTTGCTGCTGGCCCTGACCGTGCTGTGGGGGTTGCGCCTCGCCGTGCACATCGGGCGCCGCTCGATCGGGAAGGGCGAGGATCCGCGCTACGAGGAACTGCTGGACAAGGCGAAGGGCAACCGCGAGGTCTACGCGTTCGTCATGGTCTACCTGCTGCAGGGGGCGTTGGCCTTCCTCATCGCGGCCCCGATCCTGGTCGGCGCCTACGAGGGGGCGCCGGTGGGCCCGCTGGCCTGGGTCGGCGTCGCGCTGTGGGCCGTCGGGGTGTGCTTCGAGGCCGTCGGCGACAGCCAGATGGAGCGGTTCAAGGCCGACCCGGCCCACAAGGGGAAGCTGATCGACGTCGGGCTGTGGCGCTACACCCGCCACCCCAACTACTTCGGCGACGCCTGCGTGTGGTGGGGCATCTTCCTGGTGGCCGCCGACGCGCTGCCCGGGGTGGTCACGGTCTTCGCACCGGTCGTCATGACGCTGCTGCTGACCGTCGGCTCCGGCGCCCGTACGCTGGAACGCAGCATGTCCAAGCGCGAGGGCTGGGCCGAGTACGCCGCGCGCACGAGCATGTTCGTGCCGCTGCCGCCGCGGGTGAAGCGGGCCGTCACGTCGTCCTGACGGCCCGTCGGCTCAGCCGTAGCGGCCGTGCAGGACCACCTTGCCGCTGAACTGGGTCTGTTGGACCCCCTGGACGCTCACCGCGATGTCGTTGTACTGCGACATCACCTTCTGCGGGACCTCGAACTGCGCGGTGTGGACGCCGTCGTCGATGAAGCCGATGGACTGCTTGCGATTGAAGTCCTTGGACGTGAGCCACACCTCGTACTGCTGCTGGGCGCCGAGCCGCGGCAGCGCGCTGGCGTCCAGGCGCATCCGGCCGCCGTTGCCGAGCTGCACCTTGCTGTCGGTCGTGCCGTTCATGCCGGCGAGCGCGACCGAACGGGTCGGTGCGGAGTTGTCGTCCCCGCCGGCCACGACGGCGTACGTGACACCGCCACCGCCCAGGACGATGACAGCCGCGGCGGCGGCCAGCAGCCGGTGCCGGTGCCGGACGGGCTGCGCGGCCTTGCCGTCGGCGTCCGAGCGCACCTGTGCGAACAGGCGGCTCATGTCGGGCAGCGGGCCGGTCTCGGCCGGTTCGACGGGCTCGTCAACGGCTTCGTCAACGGCTTCGTCAACGGCTTCGTCGGCGGCCACGTGAGGCGCGACGATCTGTGGCGCGAAGCGGTGCGCCGAAGTGAGCGAGGCGTGCGCGATGACGGCGGACACCAGCTCCTGCTGGCAGTCCGGGCAGTGGCGCAGGTGCGCGGCGGCGGTCATGACTTCGTCGCGGGTGGCGTCCCCGGTCAGCAGCAGCGGCAGATCGTCGGAGATGTGTCGGTCAGTCATGGCGGCCCCCTCTCGTATTCTCCAACAGCCCGGCCAGCCGGTGCAGCCCGCGGGCGGTCCGTGTCTTGACCGTGCCGAGAGGGATGTCCAACGCCGCCGAGATCTCGGTCTGCGTCATACCCCCGAAGTAGGCCAGTTCGATGACCTCACGCTGCAGGTCGGGCACCATGTCGAGCGCGGTGCGGACCTCATCGGCCCAGCCGAACCGGTCGGCGATCTCGCGGCCGTCGTCGCCGGTGATCTCGCGCATCGAGTCCAACGGGACCACGACGTCGCGGCGCTTGCGCAGGTGGTCGATGGCGCGCTTGCGGGCGATGCCGAGGGTCCAGGCGCGCAGCGACTGCTCGGGGTCGAAGCGCTCATGCACCCGCCACAGCTCGTAGAAGACGCGTTGCATCACGTCCTCGATGTCCGGCTGCGGCACGTAGCGGCTCAAGTAGGACATGACCAGCGGGCCGAGGGTCCGGTAGGCGTCTTCCAACGCCTCCGGTTCACCTCGGTTGAGGCGCTCGCCGATCTCGGCGAGGGCTGGCTCCATGTCCACTTGTTCGTGCGTCCTTCCCACGGCGGTTTCACGCGCCCAGGGTTCGCCCACTCACTTTCCCCAACGATTTGCCCGCCGCGCGGGCCCGAATCACCACCTCGTCACCATCGGCGAGCCAGGTCCGCAGGTCCCCGCCGACGGCCAGGGGCTCGGTCCCGTTCCAGGTCAGCTCGAGCAGGCAGCCGCGCTGCGCCGGCTCCGGGCCGCTGACCGTCCCCGACCCGAACAGGTCACCGGTGCGCACCGCCGCGCCGTTCGAGGTCAGATGGGCCAGCATCTGGGCGTAGGTCCAGTAAAGGTCGGCGAACCGGGGCCGGCTGACGACATGGCCGCCGATCGCGATCTCGAGGTCGAGATCCAGCGCGTGCCGACCGGCGTCGCGCAGGTGCTCGACCGGCACCGGGTCCTGTAGGGGAGCGGGGGAGCGGACGTCGTCGAGCGCGGCCAGGGGGGTGATCCAGGCCGACACGCTGGTGGCGAACGACTTGCCGAGGAAGGGCCCGAGCGGCGCCGTCTCGAAACGCTGCACGTCGCGCGCCGACCAGTCGTTGAGCAGGCACAGCCCGAACACGTGCTCGTCCGCGGCGTCCACCGCGATCTGTTGGCCGGGCACGCCCACCACGAAGCCGACCTCGGCCTCGAAGTCGAGGCGTTGCGACGGCCCGAACCGGCCGGGACCGAGCAGCCCTCGGGGCCGGCGGACCGGGGTGCCGGACACCACCACGGTGCCGCTGCGCCCGTGGTAGCCGACGGGCAGCTGTTTCCAGTTCGGGCTCAGCGCCTCGCCGTCCGGGCGGAAGATCCGGCCGACGTTGGTGGCGTGGTGCTCGCTGGCGTAGAAGTCGGCGTAGTCGGCCACGGTGAAGGCCAGCACCGGCGTCGCGCCGTCGAGGGGCCGCAACGGCCCCCGGTCGGCCTCGATCGCGGCGCGCGCCGCGGCCCGGACCTGCGCCCAGACGACGGGCCCCGCGGCCAGGAACGCGTCGAGCCGGCCGCCGGCGAACAGCCCGTCGTCGAGAGTTGCGAGGTCGAGGACGGCGTCGCCGAAGCGCACGCCGGCGGTGCGCCGTCCGTCCGGGTGCTCGACGCACCCGTAGGGCAGGTTGTCGAGCCCGAACGTCATCGCTCCTCGCGCCCGCCGGCCCACGTCCAGGCGTAGCGGCCGTCGTCGGTGGCCCGGCCGCCCTCGCCGAGACGCAGCGGGCGGAAGGTGTCGACCATGACCGCGAGCTCGTCGAAGTAGTGCACGCCGATCGAGCGTTCGTACGCGCCGGGCTGCGGGCCGTGCGAATGCCCACCCGGATGCAGGCTGATGGACCCGAGCCCGATGCCCGAACCCTTGCGGGCCTCGTAGTCGCCGCCGCAGTAGAACATGACCTCGTCGCTGTCGACGTTCGAGTGGTAGTAGGGGACCGGGATCGACAGGGGGTGGTAGTCGACCTTGCGCGGCACGAAGTTGCACACGACGAAGTTGTTGCCCTCGAACACCTGGTGCACCGGCGGCGGCTGGTGCACCCGGCCGGTGATCGGTTCGAAGTCGGCGACGTTGAACGTGTACGGGTACAGGCAGCCGTCCCAGCCGACGACGTCGAACGGGTGGTGCGGCACGACGTGCACCGAGCCCGCGAGGCCCGACGGGCCCGTACCGCGGTGCTTGACGTAGACCTCGCTCGGACCCCCCTCGACGAGCAGCGGCTCGCCGGGCCCGTGCAGGTCGCGCTCGCAGTACGGCGCATGCTCGAGCAGCTGGCCGAACCGGGACAGGTAGCGGCGGGCCGGGGTGACGTGCGAGTTCGCCTCGATGCAGTAGGCGCGCAGGACACCCTCGCCGGGCCGCCAGCGGTGCGTGGTGGCGCGCGGCACGATCACGTAGTCGCCGGCGCGGAACGACAGCGCACCGAACACCGTCTCGACCACCCCGGAGCCGGCCTCGATGTACACGCACTCGTCGCCGACGGCGTTGCGGTACAGCGGCGACTCGGCGCCGGCCACCACGTAGCTGATGCGGACGTCGTCGTTGCCGAGCACCAGGCGGCGCCCGGTGACGACGTCCACGCCGGCTGGGTCACCGGGGAACAGCTCGTGCAGTTTCAGATGGCGCGGCAGCAACGGCTGGTTCGGCGTGGTGTCGCTGTCGGGCAGGGCCCACTCCCGCACGTCGACGAGGGCCGAAGGGATGCCGCGGTGGTAGAGCAGGGACGAGTCGGCCGAGAATCCCTCCTCACCCATGAGCTCCTCGTAGTAGAGCTCGCCGTCCGGGCTGCGGTGCTGCGTGTGCCGCTTGGGGGGCACGCTGCCCCGTTGCTGGTAGTAGGCCATGATCCGTCCGTTCGCGGTCGACGTCGCTGTCGCTCAACCGCATTCTTCTCGGATCGGGCCGCCGCGTCAGCGGGCAGGGGGCAGTAACAGCCGGCCGAGCCCCACCTCGGCCCGCCCCAGCGGCGTCACGACGGCCCACCAGAGCGCGAAGACCGCCACCCCGAGCGGCACGAACCAGAACGACTCGGCGAGGGAGTGCAGCTCGATCAGGCCGCCGAACGGCCGGCCGAACACGTTGTGCGGCGTCACCCAGTACAGGAAGGGATAGATCGCGTAGAACACCGAACCGAGCAGCAGGGTCAGCGACAGGGCGGCCAGGAACCAGCCGACCACGGCGTGCACGAACAGCCAGCGGGCGTCGCGCCAGCTGGCCGGGTCGCGGACCACCGCGGAGACCCGGCCGAGCACGCTGAGCCCGCGGGTGTCGCGGTACGGATCGGGTATGGGGCGGCCGGTGAGCCGGCCGACCGCGCGCCGCTCCGCGCGGGCCCAGGCCCGCATGAGCACGGCAGCGGGCAGCACGAGCGGCGCGACGAGGGTCAGCGGACACACGGCGACCATCGTGATCCACAGGCAGAACGGGGCCAGGGCGAACGGGGCGGTGGACGTCACCGTGACCGCGCGCGCCAACAACCGCAGGCGCACCGGCGCCGGCCCACGCGGCGGCAGCACGGGCGCGGTACCGGTGTAGTCCTCGATGACGGCCATGTCCCGATCCTGGCGCCCGCCGACCTGCTGCGCAGTGGAGTTTTGCCTACTGATCACTCACCCCAGCGCCACCGCGTGTTCGGTGCGGATGTCGCGCGAAGAGGCACCCACACGCACGACGTATTCGCCGGGCACCAGCACCCACCGGTGCCCCTGCGGATCCCAACTCGCGAGCTCGGCAAAGCCGAGGGCGAGGTGCACCATGCGCCGATCCCCGGCCGCCAGGTGCACTCGCCGGAAGCCACGCAACACCTGCCGCGGCTGGTCGGCCGCGTCGCCGGGGATGCCGACGTAGAGCTGGACCACCTCATCGCCCGCCCGCGCACCGGTGTTCAACACGGCCACGGCCACGTGCACGGTGGTGCTTGCGCCACTGCCGGTGACGCGCACGTGAGCGTCGCGGTAGGCGAACGAGGTGTAGGACAGCCCGTGCCCGAAGCAGAACAGCGGCTCGATGCCGCGGGCGTCGAAGTGCCGGTAGCCGATGAGGCGGCCCTCGGAGTAGCGCTCGCTGAAGGTGACGTCGGGCTGGTGCGGGCCGCGCACGGTCACGCCCGGGTACTGCTGCGGGCGCCGGGCGGGGTAGTCGGCTTCCCGGCGGCCGAACGTCACCGGCAGCCGGCCGCTCGCGTCGACGTCGCCGGCGAGCACCCGCGCCAGGGCGGCGCCGTCCTGCTGCCCGGCGTACCAGGCCTGGACGACGGCGGCCACGTCGCCCAGCCACGGCATCGTCACCGGACCACCGGCGTTCGAGACGACCACGGTGCGCCGGTTGCGCGCGGCCACCGCCGCGATGAGCTCGTCCTGCTGGCCGGGCAGCTCCAGGTTCTCCCGGTCGATGCCTTCGGATTCGAGGTCGGACACGCAGACCACGGCGAGATCGGCCGCGCCGGCGGTGTCGGCCGCCTCGGCGATCAGCGCGTCGGCGGGCAGGATCCACTGCAGCGAGACGCTGGCCCGGAAGGTCCGTTGCACGTAGTCGACCCGCAGGTCGTAGGCGCGGCCGGCGTCGAGGTCGATCACGCCGCTGCGTTGCCGCACGTCGTGCTCGCCGGAGTTGTCGACCACGAGCGTGCCGCCGACCCAGACCGTCGATCCGTCGTCCGAGCGCGTCGCGAACGTGTGCCGCCCGCTGACCGTGGGCGTGATGGTGCCGGTCCAGCGCACCGAGAAGTTCTCCGTCGGCAGGCCTTGGCCGGGCCCGGCGGTGTTCCAGCTCTTCGTGATCCCCGGGTCGATGGTGGTGTAGGCGGGGCTGCCGGCGAAGTCGGGGTTCGCGAAGTACTGCCCGAGCAGGCCGTGCTGCGTGTCGTCGCCCGGCGGGTGCAGCACGGTGGTCGGCACGGCCACGTAGGACGCGTAGGCGCCCACGGCGGTGCTCACCTGCGCGGCGGCGAACCGGGCGCCGATGGCGTCGACCGGGCTCACCGAGGCCACCGGCACGACGTGCGAACTGCCGTCACCCCCGATGCGGGGCGTGGCCGCGAACGGTCCCACGACCGCGATCGCCAGCGACGCCGACGGGTCGAGCGGCAGCACCGGCGCCCCGTCGACCGGCGTATTCGTCAGCAGCACGGTGCCTCGCTCGGCCACCTCTTGCGCCAGGGCGGCGTGCTCGGGGGTGTTCGCCGCACCGGGACCCCCTCGCGCGCTCGTGCCGCCGCCGTCGTAGATACCGAACTCGATCATGGTGCGCAGCAGCCGGTGCACCTTGTCGTCGAGCACGGCCATCGGCACCCGGCCGTCGGTGACCGCCTGCAGCAGGGGCGGCCCGAAGTTGTGGTCGTCGGGCAGGTCGAGGTCGAGCCCGCCCATCGCCGCGCGCACCGGATCGTGAGTGGCGGCGTAGTCGCTGCACACGAAGCCGGCGAAGCCGAGTTCGCCCTTGAGCAGGTCACGCAGCAGGGGGGCGCTCTGCGCGTTGTACTTGCCGTTGACGGCGTTGTTCGCCGCCATGACCGCTCCGACGCGCCCGCGGCCGACCGCGGCGGCGAACGGCGGCAGGTAGACCTCGCGCAAGGTCCGCTCGTCGACGTCGGCGCTGACCAGATGCCGGTCGTCCTCCTGGTCGTTGGCGATCCAGTGCTTGACGGTGGCGATCACGCCCATCGACTGGATGCCCTCGATCACCGCGACCCCCATGGCCGTGGTCAGCACCGGGTCCTCGCCGAAGGCCTCGAACAGGCGACCGCCCTCGGGCACCCGGGCGAGGTTCACGATCGGCGCGAAGACCACGTTCTGGGCCTTCGCCTTCGCCTCGCTGCCGAACGCGACGCCGACGCGGCGCGCAAGTTCGGGATCGAAGGCCGCGGCCAGGGCGATCGGCGCCGGGAATGCCGTCGACGGCCCACTGGTGGGCTTCGGCGTACGGATGCCGGCCGGCCCGTCGGTGAGCAGCAGGGCGGGAATGCCGAGCCGCTCCACCCCCGGGACGTAGCCGATGTACGTGGGCGACGGCACACCGTGCACAAGGCCGATCTTCTCCTCGAGGGTCAGCTGCGCGACCAGGTCCGCGGCCCGGCGGTCGGGGGAGGAGCCGGCCCGCGCCGCGGCCCGCGCGGCGGGTCCGCCCAGCGCGACGGCGGCACCTACGCTGGCACTCCCGGCGAGGAAGCTGCGGCGGCTGATCTCAGGTGACATCGGGTCCTCCGGACGGGTTCGGCGGGAACCTCACCTTCGGACCGTTTCAGGGCGTAGTCAATGGTTCGCCCGGCTTGCCCGTTACCGGCGGGCCCCGGCGATAGCCTCGAACGATGCTGGTGTGGATCAACGGCCCGTTCGGCGGGGGCAAGACGCAGACCGCCTACGAGTTGCATCGACGGCTGCCCGGCAGCGTCGTCTGCGACCCGGAGCGGGTCGGCTTCGGGCTCAAGCGCACGGTGCCGTCGGGTGTGATCGACGACTTCCAGGACGTGCGCGCCTGGCGCGCGGGGGTCGTCGAGACCCTCGACCTGACGCTGCGCGCCGGGCACAGCCCGGTGATCGTGCCGATGACGGTCGTGGACGAGCGCTATTTCGCCGAGACGGTCGGCCGGCTGCGCGAACTCGGCCACGACGTGCGCCACTTCGCACTGCTGGCCCGGCACGAGACGGTGCTGCGGCGGTTGCGCGAGCGGATCCCGGTGCTGGTCGCGCTGCGGCTGGTGCGCGGGGACCGGGGGCTGCGCCGGGAGAGCTTCGCCGTGGCCAGCCTCGACCGCTGTCTGGCGGCGTTGCGACGCCCCGAGTTCGCCGAGCACCTCCAGACCGACGACATCGGCATCACCGAGGTGGTCGAACGCATCGCTGCCTCGGCCGGCCTGCCGCTGGCCGCGAACGACGAACGCCCGTGGCGGGCGACGGCACGCCGGACGCTCGTCGGCGTCCGGCACATCCGCCTCTGAGGCGGATGTGCTCGGGTCAGCGCTTCTCGACGGGCACGAATTCGCGCTCGGTGGCGCCGGTGTAGAGCTGGCGCGGCCGGCCGATGCGGGTGGTGTCGTCGTTGATCATCTCGTGCCACTGCGCGATCCAGCCGGGGAGCCGGCCGATGGCGAACAGCACCGTGAACATCCGGGTGGGGAAGCCCATGGCCCGGTAGATCAGGCCGGTGTAGAAGTCGACGTTCGGGTAGAGCTTGCGCTCGACGAAGTAGTCGTCCTCGAGAGCGGTCTGCTCGAGCTCCAGGGCGAGATCGAGCAGCTGGTCGCGCTTGCCCAACGCCTGGAGCACCTCGTCGGCCGACTGCTTGACGATGGCCGCACGCGGGTCGTAGTTCTTGTAGACCCGGTGGCCGAAACCGCTCAGCTTGAGCCCACCCTCCTTGTTCTTGACCTTGCGGACGAACTCACCGACATCACCGCCGTGGTCGCGGACCTGCTCCAGCATCTCGAGCACCTGCTGGTTGGCGCCGCCGTGCAGCGGCCCGAACAGCGCATTGATGCCGGCCGACACGGACGCGAACAGGTTGGCCTGCGACGAGCCGACCAGGCGCACCGTGGACGTCGAGCAGTTCTGCTCGTGGTCGGCATGCAGGATGAACAGCCGGTCGAGGGCACGGGCCAGCGCCGGGTCGACCTCGTACGGCTCGGCCGGGAACCCGAACGTCATGCGCAGGAAGTTCTCGACGAGGCCGAGCGAGTTGTCCGGGTAGAGGAACGGCTGGCCGACACTCTTCTTGTAGGCGTAGGCGGCGATCGTGGGCAGTTTGGCCATGAGACGGTAGCTGGCCAGCTCGAAGTCGCCGTCGTCGTAGGAGTTGAGCAGCTCGGGGTAGAAGGTCGACAGCGCCGACACCGCGGACGACAGCACCGGCATCGGGTGCGCGTCGGACGGGAAGCCGTCGAAGAAGTTCTTCATGTCCTCGTGCAGCAGGGTGTGCCGCCGGATGTTGTTCTCGAACGTCGCGAGCTCGTCGGCGCTGGGCAGCTCGCCGTGAATGAGCAGGTAGCTGGTCTCGAGGAACGTGGAGTGCTCGGCCAGCTGGTCGATCGGGTAGCCGCGATAGCGCAGGATGCCGGCGTCACCGTCGATGTAGGTGATCGCGGAGGCGCACGAGGCGGTGTTCGCGAAGCCCGGGTCGTAGGTGACCAGGCCCGTCGTGGCCAGCAGCTTGCTGATGTCGGCGCCGGACGAGCCTTCGCTGGCCTCGCGGATCGTCAGGTCCAGCGCGTCGGCGCCCGGAGCGGTGAATACGGCACCGGCTGAGTTGTCGGCCATGCGAACCCCCTCGATTCTCGGTCTGCTTGCGACACTACTTGCCGGTATGCCCGTTCTCGTCGGCCAGGTTCTGCAGCCGGAGGTCGCCGCGGGCGACCACCGTGGCGGCGGCGTCGGTGATCTCCACCTGCCACAGCTGCTGGCTGCGGCCGCGGTGCACCGGGGTGGCCGTCGCGCGCAACCGGCCCTCCCGCGCCGCCCGCAGGAAATGGGTGTTGTTGTTGACGCCGACGACCCGGCCGCGCCCGCCGAACCACAGCGCGGCGCCGATGCTGGCGCTCGCCTCGACGGCCGAGCAGTACACGCCGCCGTGCACGATCCCGTACGGCTGGAGGTGTTCGGGGCCGACGGTCCAGGCGAGGACGACACGGTCGGGGCCGGACTGCTCGAGCTCGAAGCCGAGGGTGGCGTTCAGCCCGGCGGCGATGGCCGCGGCGGCGAGATCGGTGACGGCGTCGCTCATCGGCCGAACGTAGCGGCTCAGACGGTCGCGGGCCGCGGCCGGGCACCGCGCTGCGCCGGCGCCTCGGTGCGGCTGAACTCGAGGACGCCGTCCTCGAGCGCGCCGTAACGCAGCACCGGCACGTCACGCAGGTAGTCGTTGTGCACCTTCCACGGCCCGTTGGTCCCCTGTCGGGGCAGGTGCGGGTCGCCGCGGCGCACGTAGCCCGAGCTCAGGCTGCTCAGCACCGAGTTCTCCGCACGGTCGCCGTCCCCGGCGTGGGCGACCACCTGGGTGTAACGGTTCTTGCGCATGTGGTTGAGCAGCCGGCACACGTAGGTGGCGGCGATGTCGGCCTTGAGCGTCCACGACGCGTTGACGTAGCCGAAGACGATCCCCGCGTTGGGCACGTCCTCCAGCAGCACGCCCTTGTAGGTGACCTTGTCCCGCAGGGTCACCGGCACGCCGTCGACCTCGACGGCGGCTCCGCCGAGCATCTGCACGGCGAGGCCGGTGGCCGTCACCACGATGTCCGCGTCGAGATGCTCGCCGGACTCGAGTTCGATGCCGGTCTCGGTGAACGTGCGGATCCGGCCGGTCACGACGTCGGCGTCGCCGCGCCGGATGGCCTTGAACAGGTCCCCGTTGGGCACGACGCACAGCCGTTGGTCCCACGGCTCGTACTCGGGGGAGAAGTTGGCGAGGTCGCTCGTGCCCTTCAACTGGCGCTGCGCACCCTTCAGCACGATGCTGCGCACGACCTTCGGCTGCGCCTTGGCCAGGGTGTACAGCGCCCGCTGCAGCGCGATGTTGCGGGCGCGCGCCATCTTGTAGACGACGGCGGAAGGCAGCAGCCGACCCAACCCGCCGGAGATCTTGTCCTCGGCGGGCAGCGACACGATGTAGGAGGGGGAACGCTGGAGCATGGTGACGTGCCCGGCGTCGCCGGCCAACGTCGGCACCAAGGTGATCGCCGTGGCTCCGCTGCCGATGATCACGACCCTCTTGCCCGCGTAGTCGAGATCCTCCGGCCAGTGCTGCGGGTGGATCAGCCGGCCGCCGAAGCGCTCCTCGCCGGGGAAGTCGGGCCGAAAGCCCTTGTCGTAGTCGTAGTAGCCCGTGCAGGCCAGCAGGAACGTCGCCGTGGTGGTGTGCGTGGTCCCGGTGGCCTCGTCGACCGACTCGACGCTCCACCGGCCCTGCTGGCTCGACCATCGGGCCGTGACCACCTTGCGGCCGAACTCGATGTGGTCGGCGACGCCGTACTCCTCGGCGGTCTCGGCGACGTATTCCCGGATCGCCGGACCGTCGGCCAGGATGCGGGTGTCCTGCCAGGGGCGGAAGGCGTAGCCGAAGGTGTACATGTCCGAGTCGGAGCGGATGCCGGGGTAGCGGAACAGGTCCCAGGTGCCGCCCACGCGTTCGCGGCGCTCCAGGATCGCGTAGCTCAGGTCGGGGCAGTCCCGGGTGAGGTGGCAGGCAGCGCCGATGCCGGACACCCCGGCTCCGACGATCAGGACGTCGACGTGCTGCTCGGGCATGGGGCTCCTCGGTCGCTCGGCGCTTACCGCGACGCTATCCCAAACACCGTGTCACGTTCATCTTGTGGCGCGCGGCCGGATCGGCCCCGAGGGGCAGCCGATGCTGCCCGTGGGGACACCCGGGCGGCGACCACTCGCGGACGCCGGGCTCGTAGCGTCGCAGCCGTGTCGAACGAACCTGAGTTGCACCCGCCCAGCGGCGACGAGTGGGTGGGCTACCTCAAGCAACTGATGCAGCACTGGGGTTACTGGAACGGCGACACCGGGGACGAGTTCACCGATCAGTTGGCCGAAGCGGTCCGCTCACTGCAGGGTGTGTGCGGGATTTCGCCGGCCGACGGCGTCGTGCGCGCCGACACCTGGGCGATCCTGACCGGCGAGACGGCGGTCAGTCAGGAGCGGACGTACGAGGCGGCGCACACGCACGGCCAGGCCCGCGGTTAGCCGACGAGAGCCTCCCGCGCATGCGGACCGGTCCGGCTGAGCGGATCAGCCGGCCATCGAGCCGAGCGCGGCCCACTCGGCCGAGCCCAGCGTCTCGGTCTGCGCGACGTCCACGCCGACGGCGACCGCCTGACGCCAGCCCAACGTCGTGTACCAGAGGCGGCTGCTCACGACCGGCCAGCGCGATCCGTCGGACAGCTCCACCATCTGGCCCAGGTCCATCGGACGGCGTGCGCGCGTCTCTGCGAGCTCGGGCCCGTAGCCGTAGTCGTCGACGGGCGCGTCCTCGCTGCCCGGTCGTCTGTCATGCACGCGGATGGCGCCCATCCCGGCCTCCGGTCCCCACCGAACCCGATCGACCACTACCGACGGTAATGATCTCCAGCCCATCATCACGCAAAGACAACGCCTCTGCAAAATCTGCGTGAGCTGACTACGCGCTCACAGTGACTGACTTGGCCGAATCCGGCAACTCGAGTCACGCCGACGCGGGCATTACGAACATATCGGGCGCGAATCCGGTGTTGTCCTGCCACCGGGCGTCGCCGCGGTCGCTGCGCACAGCGACCGGCCGGGCCTAGGGAGCGGTGGGGCAGAGGCAACCCCGGCTCAGCGCCTGGGCCTGGGTCGCCTGGCAGAACCGGTGGCTGATCGGGTCGTGGTCGGCGAGCTCGTGCGCACAGACCGCACAGCGCTGGCCCCGGCCGACGACTTCGGCCTCGGGCGTGAGGTCCAGGGTGGTGTTCACGGTCGTTCCTCCGGGGTGTCGGTGGCGGCACCGCTGGCGCGATCGAGGATCTCCTGCGCTCGGCAGGGGCTCCCGCTACGGCTCGCGATGTCGAAGATGCGTTGCGCGACGGCGGCGTCGGAGCCGGGGTCGATGACGAGGATGTCGATGCGTTCCCGGGCCCACGGGTCGGAGAGCCGGACCGTGAGGGGGTCGCTGCTGGCGAACCCGCCGAGACGCACGGAGCGGCCCTCGATCTGCAGGCGGCGGGGCGCGGGATCCCACGCGTGCAGGTTGTAGGTGATGCGGTTGATCTCGCGGCCCGCGGTCCACAGCACGTCGAGCAGCGGTGGCAGTTCGCTCGCGAGATCGTGGGTGCGCGGCCACCAGGCGGCGTCGATGAACCCGGTGGGCGAGACCGGCTGACGGAAGCTGATCCGCGCGCGCTGGTCAGTGCCTGGCAGGGTGTCGGGCGCCGGCTGTTCGGTGGTGTGTCGCGGCAGTTGGGCGGTGGTCATGACGCGCCTCTTGGCTGAACCCGGAACGGGCCCGCTCGCTGGTTCGCCGAGGGCGAGGCCAGCGATGGTGGCTGGCGTGCGGAATAGCCTCAGTGCGTTCGACACTACGCCGGTCCGGGCGCCAGCAGGCCGGCCCGGAGATTCCCAGAATCCTGGGATGCCGCTGGGCTCCGCGCGGTGTGAGGGTGGTGGCGACGAGAGGGGTCGACATGTTCGCTCGAACATCGACATGGTCCGGGTCACCAGAGGCGATCCAGAAGTGGACCGACAACGCCGCGGACCGGGTGAAGGGGTTCGTCGAAGGGCTGCCCGGCAACGCCGGGGTGATGTTCTTCGTGGATCGCGATGCGGGTACCGCGCTGACGCTCACGTTGTGGGACACCAGCGCGGCGGCGGAGGCGACCGACGCGTTCGCCGAGCAGAGCCGCGAGACGACGGTGGCCGCGACCGGCACGAAACTGATTGCGCGCGGCAGCTATGAGGTCGTGGGCGCGTAGATTGCCGGCAGGTGGTCAGTGATGCTCACGGGTCCGGTCCTCGACAACGCCGTGCACGGCGTGATCCGGGCCTGCCGTGCGGGTCTGGACCCGGATGCGCTGCGTGCTTCGGTGCTGCCGCAGTTGCGCCAGGTGGTTCCCATCGACGCGCTGTGGTGGGCCACAGCCGACCCGACGACGCTGCTTTTCACCGGCGCGTTCCGCGAGGGCCTGCCGGCCGAATCGGGGCCGTACTTCATCGACAACGAGTTCCTCGGCTCCGACGTCAACAAGTGGACCGACCTGGCCGCCCGATCGGCGGGGGTCGCGACGCTGATGCGCGCCACCGGCGATGAACCGAGCCGCAGCGGCCGTTACCGCGACATCTTCGCTCCCCTCGGCCTCGCGGATGAGCTGCGCGCGGTGCTCCGGGCCCAGGGAAGTTGTTGGGGTTATCTGTGCCTGCACCGCGAGAGGGCTCAGTCGGCCTTCTCCGCCGAGGAAGCCGGGTTCATCCGACGTATCGCCCCGCACCTGGCCGACGGCATCCGGACCGGGCTGGTCCGGCAGTCGTGCGAGCGGAAGGACTTACCCTCCGGTCCCGGGTTGATCCTGCTTGACGGCGAAGGCGGTGTCGCCGGGCTGAACCAGGCGGCCGGGGGATGGCTCGAGGACCTCGGCAGCGCGGCCAGCGGCGACGGCCTGCCGATCGAGATCGCCGCGCTGGCGCTGCGGCTGCGTCATCCGGACGCGGCCGAGGCAACGCTGCCGAGGCTGCGGGTGCGGACCCGTAGCGGGCGTTGGGCGGTCCTGCATGCCTCCTGGTTCGCCTCCGACACCACGTCCACGATCGCGGTGATCATCGAGGAGGCCGTGCCGGCCGATGCGGCACCGATGATCATGCTGGCCTACGGGCTGACCGAACGCGAGCGGACCATCGTGGGCGTCATCTGCCGCGGCCTACCGACCCGTCGGATCGCGGCCGAATTGCATCTGAGCATCGACACCGTGCAGGACCACCTGAAGTCGGTGTTCGACAAGACCGGGGTCCGCAGCCGAGGCGAACTCGTCGCCGCCGTCCTGCAACACGACTACCTACGCCCGAGTGGGCCGCATCGATCCGACGGGTGATTGCGAGCGTCGGGCGCGGTGCACCAGGCTGCTGATGCGCGGTGTCCGAGGGGGGACTTGAACCCCCACGCCCCGTAAAGGGCACTAGCACCTCAAGCTAGCGCGTCTGCCATTCCGCCACCCGGACGAGTGCGGCGCCGAGTCTAACCGACCGCCTGGGCGCACTTTCGGGGCCGTTTGGCCCCACAGGGTATGCGCCGGCCTCACATGGGTCTAACATGCGAGCCAGCGCGCTCGGGGCAGTCCGGGGGGCGTCTGGCCACCGTCCTCGCGGGGTGGGGCTGCGGGCGACAGCTCGTTGATCCTGTTGCCGCCGGCAGACGAGACGATGGCAGGGACGCGCCCCGAACGCGCCCCACCTCGCACGTGCCGCGGGCCCGGGAGGGTTGCACCCGTCGGCCCGACTGGTAGGAACTCCTGCATGAGCGCCCTGCCCCACGAGTCCAGCGCGGGAGCCGCCCCCGGCTCCGCCCAGGACGAGGTCACCGACCTGCTGGCCGACCTGATCCGCATCAACACGTCGAACCCCACGCATCCCGAGCGCCCGGCGGCCGAGTGGGTGGCCGAGAAGTTGGCCGACGTCGGTATCGACTCGCAGATCATCGAAGCCGAGCCGGGCCGGGCCTCGACGATCGCACGGATCGAGGGCAGCGACTCGTCACGGCCGCCACTGCTCATCCACGGCCACCTCGACGTCGTACCCGCCGATGCATCGGAATGGACGGTCGACCCGTTCGCCGGCGAGGTCGTCGACGGTTACGTGTGGGGCCGCGGCGCCATCGACATGAAGGACATGGACGCGATGACCCTGGCCCTGGTGCGCGAATGGGCGCGCACCGGTCGCAAACCGCCCCGCGACATCGTGCTGGCCTTCGTCTCCGACGAGGAGGCCGGCGGTCGGCAGGGCGCGCACCCGCTGGTCGACCACCGACCCGAGCTGTTCGCCGACTGCACCGAGGCCATCAGCGAGGTGGGCGGGTTCAGCCTCACCCTCAACGACGCCGCCCGCGTCTACCTCATCCAGACCGCCGAGAAGGGCATCAACTGGCTGCGGCTGCGGGCCAGCGCGCCGCCCGGGCACGGATCGATGGTCCACGACGAGAACGCGGTGACGATGCTCGCCCACGCGGTCTCGCGCATCGGCAACCACGAGTGGCCGGTCACCATCACCGACACCGTGCGCTCGACCATCGAAGGCCTCGCGCAGCTCACCGGGCGCGACCTCGACGCCGACGACCCGCAGACCTGGCTGCCGATGCTCGGGCCGATGTCGCGGATGATCGGCGCGACGATCCGCAACACCGCGAACCCGACCATGCTCGAGGCCGGCTACAAGGCCAACGTCATCCCGGGCAAGGCCGAGGCCACCATCGACTCACGCTTCCTGCCCGGTCAGGAGGAGGCGTTGCTGGCCACGATCGACGAGCTCGCCGGCCCCGGTGTCACCCGCGAGACCATCGTCTCCGACATCGCGGTCGAGACGTCGTTCGACGGCGCGCTGGTCGACGCCATGGCCGCGGCGCTGCGCGCCGAGGACCCGAACGCGCACACCCTGCCGTACCTGATGAGCGGTGGTACCGACGCGAAGTCCTTCTCCACGCTCGGCATCCGCTGCTTCGGCTTCTCGCCGCTGCTGCTGCCGCCGGACCTGAATTTCATGTCGCTGTTCCACGGCATCGACGAGCGGGTGCCCGTCGACGCATTGAAGTTCGGCGTCCGCGTGCTCGACCGGTTCCTGGCGAACTGCTGACCCAGCAATGACGGTGCTGCACGGCCTCGGGGCCTTGGTCGTGCTGCTCGCCGTCGCCTTCCTGTTCAGCGACGGCAAGCGGCGAATCAAGCTGCGCACGGTGCTCGGCGCCCTGGCGGTCCAGGTGGCCTTCGCGCTGCTGGTGCTGCGCTGGCAGCCCGGCCGCGACGCGCTCAACTGGTTGTCCAAGCAGGTACAGAAACTCATCGGCTACGCCGGGCAAGGCACCCAGTTCGTGTTCGGCGCGCTGACGAGCGCCGGCGGCAAGCACGAGACGATCTTCGCGCTGGCTGTGCTGCCGGTCATCATCTTCTTCGGCGCGATCATCCAGCTCCTGTACTACCTGCGCGTCATCCAGTACGTGACCTGGGCGGTCGGCGGCGCCATCCGTTGGCTGCTGCACACGTCGCGCGTGGAATCGTTCTTCGCCACCGTGGTGATCTTCCTCGGCCAGAGCGAAGCGCCCCTGATGATCGCGCCGCTGCTGTCGAGGGTGAACCGGCACCAACTGTTCGCGATCATGACCGGCGGCTTCGCGGCCGCCGCCGGGTCCACGCTCGTGGGCTACTCGCTGCTCGGCGCGCCGCTGCCGTACCTGCTCGCGGCCAGCATCATGAATGCGCCGGCCTCGCTGCTCATGGCCAAGATGATGAGCCCGGACGAGGACGAGGAAGAGGAGGAACTCGACGCGCGGCGCATCCGCGACGAAGACTCCGCCAACGTCATCGACGCGGTCGGGCGCGGCGCGCTTGCCGGCGGGCGGATTGCCGTCACCGTCGGCGCGCTGCTGATCGCCTTCATCGCCCTGATCTCGATGCTGAACGCGATCCTGCACGGCATCGGGTCGTGGTTCGGTTACCAGGCCCTGTCGTTCCAGAAGCTGCTCGGCTGGATCTTCTCGCCGCTGGCGTGGTTGCTGGGCGTGCCCTGGCACGAGGCCAGCCGGGCCGCCACCTACATCGGCGAGAAGACCGTGCTCAACGAGTTCGTCGCGTACAAGGACTTCGGGCCGCACGTGCACTCGCTGTCGCCGATCACGGTGATCATCGTGACCTTCGCCCTTGCCGGCTTCGCCAACTTCTCCTCGATCGCCATCCAGATCGGCACGCTCGGGTCGCTGGTGCCCGAGCGTCGAGCGGAGGTGGCCCGCCTCGGCTTGCGCGCGCTGCTCGCAGGGGTGCTCGCAAACCTCGCCAACGCCGCGATCGCCGGCATGGTCGCGGTGCACTGACGCCGGTGGCTTGTCGGTGCGCCGTGCGAGGGTAGCGGCATGCTCGTCGCCGAGGTCGCGGCCGCGTCCGCCGAGGTGGGCGCCACGTCGTCCCGCTTGGCCAAGACCGCGCGCATCGCGCGGGTGCTGGCCGCAGCGACCGGCGAGGAGATCGCGATCGTCGTCTCGTGGCTGTCCGGCGAGCTGCCGCAGCGCCAGATCGGGGTGGGCTGGGCGTCGTTGCGCTCGTTGCCGCCACCGGCCGCCGAGGCCGGCCTCACCGTCGCCGGCGTGCACGCCGCGTTCACCGAGATCGGGAGGACGTCCGGCAAGGGCTCGCAGGCGCGGCGCGCGCAACTGCTCGGTGAGCTGTTCGCAGCCGCCACCGAGGTCGAGCAGACCTTCCTGCGCCGCCTGCTGGGCGGCGAGCTCCGCCAGGGGGCGCTGCTCGGTGTGATGGCCGACGCGGTGGCCCGCGCCGCCGGCCTGCCGGCCGCCGACGTCCGCCGGGCGGCCATGCTCGGCGGGGCGCTGCCGGCGGTGGCCCACGCCGCGCTCACCGGCGGCGCCGCGGCGCTGGCCGGGTTCCGGCTGCAGGTCGGCCGGCCGGTGGGGCCGATGCTCGCGCAGACCGCGTCCGGGGTCGCCGACGCCCTCGAGCGTCTCGGTGGCACCGCGGTGTTCGAGGCCAAGCTCGACGGCGCCCGGGTGCAGATCCACCGCCACGGTGACGACGTGCGCGTGTTCACCCGCAGCCTCGACGACGTCACGGCCCGGCTGCCTGAGGTCGTCGAGGCCACGCTGGCGCTGCCGGTGAAAACCCTGATCGCCGACGGCGAGGCCATCGCGTTGCGTCCCGATGGTCGACCGCACCGCTTCCAGGTGACCGCGTCGCGCTTCGGCCGCAGTGTCGACCTCGACGCTGCCCAAACCGGCCAGGGGCTGTCGGTGTTCTTCTTCGACGTGCTGCACCGCGACGGCGTCGATCTCGTCGACGAGCCGGGGGAGCGCCGCGCCGAGGTGCTGGCCGCGCTCGTGCCACCGACGCAACGCGTCGACCGGCTGATCACCTCCGACGCCGCGGCGGCGCAGGAGTTCCTCGACCGCACGCTCGCCGCGGGCCATGAGGGCGTGATGGCCAAGGCGCCGCAGTCGCCCTATCTCGCCGGCCGGCGCGGCGCGGGCTGGCTGAAGATCAAGCCGGTGCACACCCTCGACCTCGTGGTGCTCGCCGTCGAGTGGGGCTCGGGGCGGCGCACCGGCAAGCTGTCGAACATCCACCTGGGCGCGCGCGACCCCGACGGCGGGTTCGTCATGCTCGGCAAGACGTTCAAGGGCATGACCGACGAGATGCTGGCCTGGCAGACGCAGCGCTTCCTCGCCCTGGCCGACGGCCCCACCGACGGCTACGTGGTGCGGGTGCGCCCGGAGCAGGTGGTGGAGATCGCCTTCGACGGACTGCAGGCCTCGACGCGCTACCCCGGCGGCCTGGCCCTGCGCTTCGCGCGGGTCCTGCGCTACCGCGAGGACAAGTCCGCCGACGAGGCCGACACCATCGAGACGGTGCGGACCTTCGCCGGCGACTAGATCGAACGGGTGGGCGTCAGCGCCGGCCGGAGCTGAACCCGGCGGCGCTGTGGCTGCCGGCGCTGTGGGCCGCCGGGCTGCGGCGCGAGCCGCTGCGCGAGCGGCCGCGCGCCGGGGTGGACGACCCCTTGGTGTCGGACGGGGTGGACGACGACGTGCGGGCGCCGGCGCCGGCCGCGGACCCGCCCGGGTGCCCCGGGCCGCGCCGGCGGTTGCCCCGGCTGCGTCCGGGCTTGGCGCTGGCCGTCCCCTTCGGCGGGCGCGACGGCGTGCCGGCCGACGGCTCGATCTGCAGGCCGCCGGGCAACGAGCGCTCACCCGGGGCGAGCTCGTTCAGCACGGGATGGCTCGCCCCGCGGATGCGCGTGGTCGTGGGCGTGATGCCCGCGGCCTTCGTGAGGTCGCGCACGTCGCGCGCCTGGTCGCCGGTCATCAGCGTGATCACGGTGCCGGCGGCGCCGGCGCGGGCGGTGCGGCCCGAGCGGTGCAGGTACGCCTTGTGCTCGGTCGGCGGGTCGGCGTGGACCACGAGGGCCACGTCGTCGACGTGGATGCCGCGGGCCGCGATGTCGGTGGCCACGAGCACGCTCGCCCGCCCCGAGTGGAACGCGTCCATGTTGCGGGTCCGCGCGTTCTGGGCGAGGTTGCCGTGCAGTTCGACGGCCGGCACGTCGCTGCGGTTGAGCTGGCGGGCCAGCGCCTTCGCGCCGTGCTTGGTGCGGGTGAACATCACGGTGCGGCCCGGCGCGCTGGCCAGGTCGACGAGGATCGCGAGCCGGTGCTCGCGGTCGATGTGCAGCACGTGGTGCGCCATCGAGGCGATCGGCGCCTGCACCGAGTCGGCCTGGTGGGTGACCGGGTTCGTCAGGAACTGCCGGACGAGGCCGTCCACGGCCTTGTCCAGCGTGGCCGAGAACAGCAGCCGCTGGCTGTCGCGCGGGGTGCGCGACAGCAGCCGGCGCACCGCCGGCAGGAAGCCGAGGTCGGCCATGTGGTCCGCCTCGTCGAGCACGGTGATCTCGACGTCGGCCAGGCTGCAGTGGCCCTGCCCGATGAGGTCCTCGAGGCGGCCGGGGCAAGCCACCACGACGTCGACGCCGCGGCGCAGGCCGCTGACCTGCGGGTGCTGACCGACGCCACCGAAGACGGTGATGCTGGTCAGCCCGGTCGCCTCGGCCAGCGGCGCCAGGGCGGCCTGGATCTGGCCGACCAGTTCGCGGGTGGGGGCGAGGATCAGCGCGCGGGGCGCAGTCGGCCGGGCCCGGTGACCGGCGGCCAGCCGGGCGACCAGGGGGAGCAAAAAGGCGTAGGTCTTACCGGAACCGGTGCGGCCGCGGCCGAGCACGTCACGCCCGGCGAGCCCGTCGGGCAGGGTGGCGGCCTGGATGGGGGTGGGGGTGTCGATGCCCCGTCGGGACAGGATGTCGGCCAGGTGTGCGGGCACGCCGAGGCCGGCGAAAGTACTGGAGGTCAAGAAGGATCGCTATCTGTGCTGGTGTCTCACCGACAGCCGGAGGTCCGAAGGGCTTCGGTCGGCTACGCACGGAGCAGAACGGACCTGCTTCGACGTGCGGACAACTCGCGGCGAGAGCTCGACGAGTCGATGTGTCAACCATACCCGGTGCCCGGGCGGGAGTTGACCACCGCATCCCCTCGCTACGTCGACAGCTTCGGCAGCGGCATCGCGCCCGGGCGCCGCTTGCGGCGCAGCGTGACCCGGCGGCTGCCGTCCATGTAGCGCACGACCCGCGCGAGCTCCCAACCACTGAACTCGGCCTGCACCGTCAGCTGCGCCGCTGCGTGGAGCCGGGTGACCTCGGCCGGGATGCGCAGCGGCGCGTACTCCCAGTCGGGATCGGCTCCATCACTCGGCGCGGCACTCATCCCGGCCATTGAACGCCAGGCGACGCCCTCGGTTCAACCGGCGCGGCGGTCACCACCGAAGCGCATGTCGAAATCCTGCAGGGAGAACGACGCCAGCGGACGCCGCCCGGCCAGGAAGCCCAGGGGACCGGCGGGGTCGGCGTCGAACGTCGCCGCCGACAGCGCCACACCGGCCCGGGTGCGCACCGGGCTCACCCGCGCCGCACCGTCCAGCCACTGCACGACCGAGAAGCCCACCGGCGCCCGGCCGGGCAGGCGAAACCGGGGCCGCACGGTGCCGGTCGCGATCGGGCCCTTCTCGTCCCGGGCCGCGAAGTCGCCGCCGCGGACGTCGAAGGTGGCCAGCTCCTTCGGGATGCCCCACAGCGCGCGCCCGCCGTCGCGCGAGGCCTCGCTGTCGACCCAGATGGCCACGATCGTGGGCAGCAACCGCCACCCGCAGCGCACCAGCAGCGTGGCCATCACCTCGCGGTAGCTCAGCACCCCACCTGGTTCGTAGGAGACCCAGGCCGTGCCCACCACGCCACGCCCGCCCACGCGCACCGGCACGCAGCCCGGCGGCAGCTCGACCGGCACGTCGGCCAGCGGGACGAGGAAGGCGGACGCGTGCAGCTGGCCGCGCAGGTGCCACGGCTCGGGCGGGTAGCCGGTCATGGCGCCCAGACAACCACGCCCCCGGGTTGAGTGGCGGAGGTCAGGAGCAGACGAGCGTCGGCAGGGCCCAGTCGCCGTGGTCGTGGCCGTTGCCGTCGCCGCCGTCGCCGACCACCAGGTCGAGCACCTGCGCGCCGCTGACGTCGACGTCGATGGGCGTGGCCGCCTGGTTGCCGTGGATGGTCGGCGTGGTCACCAGCGACTTGCCGTCGGCCTGCACCGAGAACGTGACGGTGCCGCTGCCGCCGACCTCGTCGTCGACGCCCACGCTCGCCGTGAACTTCGAGCACTGCCCGCCGAGGTACAGGCGCACGTCACTGATCGAGTTGGTGCCCAGGCCCTTGGCGTAGGTCGTGCCGTCGATCGTGATGGTCTTCCCGTCACCGGCAGCCTGCTCGCCGTTGCTGGTGTCGCGTTCCACCGGCCCCCAACCGTTCGTCGAGGACAGGAAGGGGAGGTCGCTGACCGCGACGGTGCCGCTCGGCGCCGCGGGCACCGCTCCGACGAGGCGCTCGTCGGAGTTGCTGGTCGCCTTCCCGTGCTGGCGGTACCGCACGGTGGCGGTGAGGGCCGCGACCGGGGGCAGGGTGCCGGACGGGGCGGTCACCGGCCAGGAGAAGGTGACCGAGTCCCCCGGGGCCACGCCTGCGACGGTGCGCGGCGTGGGCTTGCCCACCGTCCAACCCTCGGGCGCGGTCAACTGCGGGCGCAGGTCGGTCACCCGGGTCTGCGCGGCGGGCACCGACACCGTGGCCGTGGCCGTGAACGTCTGCCCGGCCGTCACCGCCTGCGGCGTGGTCAGCGAGACGTCGGTGCCCGGTACGGCCGGCATCGCGTACTTCTTCCGGTCGTAGGCCGGGCTGGTGTTCTGCTTCACCTGCAGCGAGGACGCGTAGCTGCCGTAGTTCGTCAGGGCCACCGTGCCGAGGCCGCCGGTGGAGCCGTCGAGGTTCCACACGGCGATCGCGATCGAGTTCTTCCCGTTCGGGTTCAGGATGCCGTTCGGCACCGGGAAGCTGTGCTGCGGGCCCAGGTAGTTGACGTAGTTGCCCACCTGCCAGCCGTTGACGAACAGCGTGGCCCGGTACTTGCGGGCCGGGTCGTCGCTGATGGTGAGCCCGAGCGAGGTGTCCTGACCCTTCGGCAGGTTGAGCCGCACGTCGTCGCGGTACCAGGACACGCCGGCCCGCGAAGACGACGTGGGCAGGGTGACCGGGGTCCAGGACGAGTCCGGGTAGCCGGGCAGCGACCACCCCGCCCGCTCGCCGTACAGCCCGCCGGTGGACAGCGGGCCGCGCACCTTGTCGATCTCGTTCTCCCCGCCGCGCACGCCCTGCACCCGCCAGGTGACCGAGGTCAGCGGCGCACCGAGCAGCGAGGCCGAGGTCAGCCCGCGGGCCGTCTTGTTGCCGTTGGTGGAGTTGTAGTCCTCTTCGTGGCCCATGTTCACCGTCAGCACCGAGAGCACGTTGTCGCCGTCGGCATGCAGCGCGCCGGCCGGGAAGTCGAACGACGCCGAGCCGGTGGTGGAGCTGCCGAGGAACGTGCCGTTCAGCCAGGCCGAGAACGCCTGCGCCTTGCCGCCGGAGTCGGAGACGAGGTGGATGCCGGTCTCCGTGCCGGTGCTGCGGAACCGGCCGCGATACCAGGTGTTGCCGGTGTGGAAGCCGTAGTCGTCGGCGTAGAGGATCGGCTGGTTGGCGTCGCCGGTGACGCTGTTCGTGGTCGTCTTGTCGGCCACCTGCCAGCTCGAGTCGTCGAAGCCGGGCTGCGCCTCGGGCGACTCGTCCTGCTCGCGCCAGGAGTCCAGCGCGGGCAGGGTGATCGGCGCGGCCACGGGGATGACGCCGGTGCGGCTGCCCGTGGCGGTGGTCTGCGTCGAAACGCCCGCGCCGTTCCACCGCACGTGCTTCGCGGCGGTGAACACCTCGATGGCGTTGTCGTCGCCGTTGTCGCCGGACAGCAGCACGGTGTCGCCCTGCACGGTGGCCGAGCGCAGCAGGTGGGTGCCGCGCACCAGCACCGGACCGGCGGCGGTGTCCTGGCGCCAGAACGTCTCGGCCGTGGCTTTGTCGGCCAGCAGGAGCAGCAGCGGGCGCTGCCCGGGTTCGGTGACGGTCACGCGCTGCAGGCCGCTGTGCGTGTAGTTCAGCCGCAGGTCACCGGTGCCGGCGTCCCAGGTGCTCTGCACGCCGGCCGGCGCGTCGACGGTCGGGCGCTGCGCCTCGTGCAGCACCGTCTCACCGTCGCTGTCCTTGTCGCCGTAGAGCACGGCGACGTCGCGCTCGCCGATGGTGGCGTTGGTCATGATCTCCGACGTGGAGTACTGCAGGTGGCTCTGACCGAGGTCGTAGTTCGCCACGATGATGTGCGAGTCACGCCCGTCAAGGGTGATCGACGTGCCCGGCTGCTGCGGCACCACCGGGTAGGACGGCTGCGATTGCGACGGCGGCGTGAGGTCGATGGCATCGATCGAGACGAAGTTGTCGGTCGAGCCCGAGCTGTGCGTCCCGGTGACGACGATCTTGAGCGTGTGCGGGCCGTCGGTCAGGCCGCTGGCCTGGTACAGCACGGCCTGGCTCTGGCTGCCCGAGTCGTCCACCGTGGCCTTCTTCACGCCGTCCAGGTACACGTCGGCGTAGCCGTGGTTGTTCGTCTTCGGCCCGATCCAGCGCACCGCGGTGCCGGAGAAGGGCACGGTCACCGAGTCACCGGCCTGGTTGGAGAACGACTCGCTGTCCTGGTAGTCACCGGCCGTGTAGCTCTGGTGCGACACGTGCGACCACGAGCCGCTGTACTGCAGCGCCGGGTCCGGGTCGTCGTAGGTGTAGTGCACGTCGCCCACCGGCTTCGCGGCGAGGTCGACGCTGATGTGCGTGGTGTCGACGTCCGTCGAGGTCGAGTCGCCGTGGCGGAGCACATGGAACTGGGTGCCGGTGTCGGGATTGATGCGGCCGGTGTCGACGATCGCGGAGTTGTCCGGGGCGGCCGTGGCCATCTTCTCCGTCTTCGTCAGCGGTGCCACCGCCTGGGTGAAGTAGCCGATCAGCTTGTCCTCGTAGTACTTCGGGTCGAGCTGGCGGTTCTCGCGGATCGCCGCGCCGTAGTCGTAGGACGTGTAGTTCTCCGGCTCGCCGAGCCACCCCCAGTTGGTGCCGCCGTAGGTCATGTAGAAGCTCTGCGCGGTGGCGCCGACGGCGATGTTCTGCTTGTAGAAGACGTTGGCGAACTGGTCGTTGATCAGCTGGGCGCACTTGTCGTAACCCGGGCCGCCCCACGGGTCGAAGGCGCCGCCCTGGAACTCGGGCGTGTACAGCGGCCGCCCGGCCGGGTGGTCGTAGCTGAGGTCGGGCACCCCGCTCCACTTGGTCGGGTTGCTGCAGTCGAAGCCCTGCGGATAGGAGTCCGGGCCGTCGACGTCCAGCGCGCCGACGCCCTCGTTGAAAGTGCCGTTGTTGTTGCCGGTGAGCGGGACGGTGATGCCGTCGGCGCGGGCCTTGTCCTCCAGGTGGGCCATGTACTTGCGACCGTCGTCCGACCCGTTGTAGTACTCGTTCTCCACCTGGTAGGCGATGACCGAGCCGGTGCCGTTGGTCAGCTGGTGGCGCGCGAGGATGCGGTCGATCTGGGTGAGCCACTCGTCGGCGTAGGCGAGGAACTTCGGGTCGTCGCTGCGGTTCTGCTCGTCCTTGGTGGTCAGCCAGCCGGGCAGCCCGCCGGAGTCGACCTCGGCGTTGATGTACGGCGCGGGCCGCGCGATCACGTACAGCCCCGCGGCCTGGGCGTCGTCGAGCAGCCGGTCGACGTTGCGCACCCCGGTGAAGTCGTACACGCCCGGGCGCGGGGAGTGGTAGTCCCAGTCGAAGTACAGCGACACGGCGTTGAACCCGGCCGCCTTCATCTTCTGGAAGATGTCCACCCACAGCGACGGGCTCGGCAGCCGGAAGTAGTGGAACTCGCCCGACCACAGGTAGACGCGCTGGCCGTCGACCTTGAACGAGTAGCCGTCGAAGCTGACCGCGTGGGCCTGCGCGCCGGGCTTGTTCGCGACCGGCTTGGCCGCGGCGGGCGCACCGGTGAGCGGCTGCGCCGAGGCCGGTGCGGCGGCCAGGCCGAGCGCCATGACGGCGGCCGACACGAGCGCGGTCAGCCGGGAGCGGCGTCGGGGTGAGGACATGGCCGGACCTCCGGAGAGCGACGAGCTAAATGAACACGAACCAACCGGCGACGCTGCCGACACATGGTCGTTCTTGGGTGTTTGCCCGGCAGCATGCCAGCGAGGTGACCGCCGACACAAGATGTATGTCCGAATCGGGCGGATCCTCGCTCGACCAACGGACGTTGATTGCTGTGCGTCGATGTGCGGATCTGTGTGATCAGTCGACCGGGAGGTACTCGCGGAGCAGCGGGACGAGGCGGGTGCGCCGGGGGATCGCACCGACCTGACGCACCGCCCGGGCCACCGCCGGGCCCGCGGCGTGCACCACCGACAGGTGCCGCTGGGCCCGGGTGAGCGCCGTGTAGACGAGCGGGCGCGACATCAGTCCGCCGGCTTCGGGCGGCAGCACCACGACGACGGCCGGGAACTCCGACCCCTGGGCGCGGTGCACGGTGATGGCCCAGCCGTGGGTGAGGTCGCCCAGTGCCTTCCCCTTCACCTCGGCCGGTCCCGAGGCGAACTCGACGGTGACGGTGCCGTCCGTCCCGACGTCGGCCACCCGGCCCACCTCGCCGTTGGCGAAGCCGACCGGCTCGGCCTCCAGGTGGTTCGCGGTCGCCACCACGCGGTCGCCGGGGTCGAAGCGGCGCTTGCCGCTGCCCGGGTTGAGCTTGGCCTTGAGCGCGGCGTTCAGCGCCTGCGTGCCGGCCGGTCCGCGGTGCACCGGTGTGACCACCTGCACGACGTCGGCGGCGATGTTCAGCGCGCGGGGGATGGAGTCGGTGACCAGCTGCACGACCCGGTGCGCGCCCTCGCTCGATCCCCGGGCCGCGACGATCACCACCTCGTGCGTGGGGTCGTCGACGGCCACGAGCGACCCGTCCCGCACCGCCGTGGCCAGCCGGGCGATGGTGCCGCCCTCGGCCTGCCGGTACAGCGTGCTCAGCTCGGTGACCGGCAGCACGCCCGAGTCGATCAGGTCGCCGAGCACGCGGCCCGGACCGATCGACGGCAGCTGCGCGGCGTCGCCGACGAACAGCACGTGCGTGCCGTCCGCGCAGGCCGACAGCAACGCGTCAGCCAGTTCGACGTCGAGCATCGACGCCTCGTCGACGACCACGACGTCCTCGTCGAGGGGCGAGTCCTCGCCGCGGGCGAAGCCGCCGTCGAAGCGCACGCCGTCCTCCGACTGGCGGGCCTGGGCGCCGAGCAGCCGGTGCAGCGTGGAGGCGGGGGAGTCGCACAGCTCCTCGAGGCGCTTGGCCGCGCGGCCGGTCGGCGCGGCGAGGGCCACCGACTTGCCCGCCGCTTCGGCCAGCGTGACGAGGGTGGCCACGGTGCGGCTCTTGCCCGTGCCCGGCCCGCCGGTGAGCACGGTGACGCCGCCGGCCAGCGCGGCGTGTACGGCGGCCCGCTGGGTGTCGTCGAGGCTGGCCGTGCGCCTCTTCGGCGCCGTGATCGCTTCAGCGGTGGCCTGCAGCCGGGCGATGCCCTGCGCGATCGAGTCCTCGGCCTCGGCGTAGCGGGCGAGACCGAGCAGCCCGTCGTCGGAGGCGAGCACCGTGGCCGCCTCGAGCGCAGCGTCGATCGCGACGTCCGCGTCGAGCACCCCCACCTCGCGCAACCCGGCCGCGACGTCGGTGCGGGCCGAGCAGGTGTGCCCGTCGCGGGCGTGCCGGGCCAGCACCCAGCCCACCAGCGCCCGCGAACGCCGCGCGTCGTCGCGGCTCACGCCCGGCAGCGCGGCCCGGGCCACCCGGTCGGCCTCGGCCGGCGTCACCCCGGTGACGGCGAGCAGCCGCCAGGGGTCGTCGCGCAGCAGGCGCGGGGCGGGCGGCCCGAGCAGGTCCACCGCGCGCCCGGCCACCCGCGCGTCGAGGCCGGCCGGCACGACGAGCTCGGCCACCTCGTACGCGGGGGCGGCGGCGATGAACGACGACAGCAGCCGGCCCGCACGCTGCGGGCCGACCTTGGGCAGCGCCCGGATCTTCTCGGCCGTGACGTCCTCGGGGCCGTGGATGCCGCAGTCGGCCAGCTCGGCCGCCAGACGTTTGCCGAGCCCCGGCCAGAGGCCGGCCGCGCAGAAGGCGGGGAAGACGGAGGCGTCGCTCAGGACACGTCCTCGGGATAGCCGAGCACCGGCGCGGAGACGTCGTCGAGCGCCTCGCGGATCTCGCGCGGCAGGTCGAGGCTCTCGCTGGCCAGGGCGGCGGTGAGCTGGCCGAGGGTGCGCGCGCCCAGCACCGGCGCCACCACGCCCGGCCGGTCGCGCACCCAGGCCAGCGCGACGGCGACGGGGGAGGTGGCCAGGCCCTCGGCCGCGGTGGCCACCGCCTCGACGATGCCGGCCACCCCCGGCTGGTCGATCGACACGAGGTCGGGGCGGTGGCCGACGGCCGCCCGCGAGTCCGACGGCATCCCACCGCGGTACTTGCCGGTGAGCACGCCGCCGCCGAGCGGTGACCACGGGAACACCCCGACGCCGAGCTCCAGGCACGCGGGCACGGCCTCGCGCTCGATGCCGCGGTCGACGAGGGAGTAGCGCAGCTGGTTGGCCACGATCGGGGCCCGGCCCGGAACGGCCCGCTGCCACGTGGCGGCGCGGGCGGTGCGCCACCCGCCGTAGTTCGACACGCCCGCGTAGCGCACCTTGCCCGAGTTCACGGCCGCGTCGAGCGCGGACAGGGTCTCCTCGAAGGGCGCACCGTCGTCGACGTAGTGCACGTACCAGAGATCGACGTAGTCGGTGCCGAGTTTGGCCAGTGACTCGTCCAGCTGGCGCAGCAGCGCTCCACGCGAGCAGTCGACCGTGCGTCCCTCGGCGGTACGGGTGATGCCGGCCTTGGTGGCGATCACCAGGTCCGAGCGCGGCACGAGGTCGTTGATCAGTTCGCCGAGCAGCCGTTCGGACTCGCCGTACCCGTAGGACACCGCGGTGTCGACCAGCGTGCCGCCGGCGTCGTGGAAGGCCACCAGCTGGGCCGCGGCCTCGTCGGCGTCGGTCTCCATACCCCACGTCATCGTGCCCAGCGCGAGGTGCGACACCTTGAGTCCGCTGCGGCCCACCGTGCGCAAGTTCACGCTGAGAAGCTACCGGCTCGGCGCGGCGAGGCCGCCGACGGTGCTCGCTAAGGTGGCGCGGTGCGACTCGGACTCAACGTCGGATACTGGGGCCTGCGCGGCCGGACGAGCGACGAGCTCGACGTCGTGCAGGAAGCCGAGCGACTCGGTTTCTGCGTCGTGTGGGCCGCCGAGGCCTGGGGCTCCGACGCCGTCAGCCCGCTGGCCTGGCTGGCCGCGCAGACCTCGACGATCGAGCTCGGCACCGCCGTGATGCAGATCCCGGCCCGCACGCCGACCATGACCGCGATGACCGCGGCCACGCTCGACACCCTGTCCGGCGGCCGGTTCCGACTGGGCCTCGGGGTGTCCGGCCCGCAGGTGTCCGAGGGCTGGCACGGCGTGCGCTTCGACAAGCCACTCGCGCGCACCCGCGAGTACGTCGACATCATCAGGCTCGCGTTCTCCCGCGAGAAGGTGCGCTACGACGGCAACACCTATCAACTGCCGCTGCCGGACGGCCCGGGCAAGGCGCTGCACCTGATGCTGCACCCGGTGCGCGAGCACCTGCCGATCTATCTGGCCGCGATCGGCCCGAAGAACCTCGAGCTCACCGGCGAGCTCGCCGACGGCTGGCTCCCGGTGTTCTTCGCGGCGAGCCACGCCGCCCAGCAGCTCGACCGCATCCGCGCCGGCCGGGCGAAGGTGGGCAAGGACCTCACCGGTTTCGACATCGCCGCCACCGTGCCGGCGTCACTGGGCGACGACGTCGAGCAGGCCGCGCTACCGGTGCGCCCCTACGCCGCGCTCTACATCGGCGGCATGGGCAGCCGCGAGCAGAACTTCTACAACCGCATCGCCGTGGACATGGGTTTCGCCGACGCCGCCGCCGAGGTGCAGGAGCGCTACCTCGCGAAGGACTACGACGGCGCGTCGGCCGCCGTGCCGTTCGAGTTCGTCGACGCCACGTCACTGCTCGGGCCGGTGGACCGGATGGCCGACAAGCTCGCTGAATTCGCCGAGGCCGGTTTGACCACCTGCAACATCTCCCCGTACGGCGGCAGCGCCGAGGAGCGGATCGCCGTGCTGCGGGCCGCCGCCCAGGCCCTCGACAAGTCCGGTGCCGGCTCATGACGCTGTTGCAGGCCATCGTCCTGGGCATCGTCCAGGGCCTGACCGAGTTCCTGCCGATCTCCTCGACCGCCCACCTGCGCATCGTTCCGGCGTTGTTCGGCTGGCACTTCGACGGCACCCACGGCAGCACCAACGACCCGGGCGCCCCGTTCACGGCGGTGGTGCAGCTGGGCACCACCCTGGCCATCGTCGTGTACTTCTGGCGCGAGCTGCTGCACGTCACCGTCGCCTGGTTCCGGGGCATCGTCGACCGGTCGGTCCGCTCGTCGCTGGAGTACAAGCTCGGCTGGTACCTGATCCTGGCCACGATCCCGGTGGGCGTCTTCGGGCTGATCTTCAGCGATCAGATCGAGACCGGGGCCCGCAACCTGTGGCTGATCGCGGTGACGCTGATCGCCCTCGGCGCCCTGCTCTACGCGGCGGAGAAGGTGGGCAAGCGCGAGCGCGGTGAGGAGGAGATCGACCGCACCGACGCCATCGTCGTCGGCACCGCCCAGGCGCTCTCGCTCATTCCCGGCGCCTCCCGTTCGGGCACCACGATCACGGCGGGGCTGTTCCGCGGCCTCACCCGCGAGGCCGCGGCCCGCTTCTCCTTCCTGCTCTCGATCCCGGCCGTGGTCCTGTCCGGCGGATACGAGGCGGTCAACCCGGGCAAGGGCAAGTCGCACGGCATCGGGCTGACCGGCATCGCGGTGGTGTTCGCGTTCATCGTGGGCCTCGCCTCGATCCACTGGCTGATGAAGTGGCTGACCAAGCACGGCACGTATGTCTTCGTCTACTACCGGGTGGCGCTGGGCGTGCTGCTCATCGTGCTGCTGTCCACGGGCGTGCTGAGCGCCACCAAGTGAGCACCGTGCTGCTCGTCCGGCACGGGCTGACGGCGATGACGGGACCCGTCCTGGCCGGGCGCACCCCACAGGTGCACCTCGACGAGCGCGGTACGAAGCAGGCGGCGGCGGTCGCCGGGCGCCTCGCCGCCCTGAAGCTGGCCGCAGTGGTCACCAGCCCGCTGGAGCGTTGCGTCGAGACCGCCCAGGCCATCCGCGACGCGCAGCCGGGCGACCCGCCGTGGCACGTCGACGACCGGATCATCGAGGTCGGCTACGGCGACTGGACCGGCAAGGCGCTCAAGGACCTGGCCAGGGACCCGTTGTGGAAGGTCGTGCAGGCCCAGCCGTCCGCGGTGCGATTCCCGAACGGCGAGGCGTTGGCCGACATGTCGGCCCGCGCGGTGGCTGCGATCCGGGACTGGGACACCCGCCTCGGCCAGGACGCCGTGTGGGTGGCCTGCAGCCACGGCGACGTGATCAAGGCCATCGTGGCCGACGCCCTCGGCCTGCACCTGGACCAGTACCAGCGCATCGTTCCGGACCCGTGCTCGGTGACCGTGATCCGCTACACCCCGACCCGTCCATACGTGATCCGGGTCAACGACACCGGCGGCGACCTGAGCGGTTTCGCGCCCCCCAAGCGGCGCCGGCGCACCAAGCGTGTCGACGACGCCACGATCGGCGGCGGCGCGGGCGGCGGGTCGGTCTGACGGCCACTACGCTCGAAGCATCATGCGTCAACTGTTCGTGTTCGAACGCCCGTCCCGGTTCGTCGCCGGCACCGTCGGCGCGCCCGGGGAACGGGCCTTCTACCTGCAGGCCACCGACGGCACCCGCATCGTGTCGGTCTCGCTGGAGAAGCAGCAAGTCGTGATCCTGTCCGACCGGCTGGACCAGCTGCTCGACGAGATCGTCGCCCGCACCGGCGCCGAGCTGCCCGAGGCCAGCGCCGACAACGACGCGCTGCAGCAGCCCGTCGACGAGGAGTTCCGGGTGGCCGCGATGGGCCTGGCGTGGGACGGCGACGCCGGGCTGGTGGTCATCGAGGCCCAGGCACCGGTGGAGACCTCCGAGGAGGCCGAGCAGACCCTGCTCGAGGACGTCGAGGACGGCCCCGACGCGCTACGGGTCCTGCTCGAGCCCGCCGACGCCCGCGCCTTCGTCGAACGGGCCCGCAAGCTCGTCGCCGCCGGGCGGCCACCGTGCCCCCTGTGCGGTCAGCCACTGAGTCCCGACGGGCACGTCTGCGTGCGGCTCAACGGCTACCACCGCGGCATCTCGCTCAACTCGTGAGCGACGCTGGCGGAGCGGAGGTCGGATGAGCGTTCCGGACGACCTCACGCCCGCGCTGGCGCTCTCGGTCGGCGACACCCCGGGGATCAGCGTGGCCGAGGCCGTGACGCTGCTGCGCGAGGGTGAGCTGACCATCGAGGGCCGCGTCATGGACGCGTCCAACGCGACGTTCTACTGCGGGATCGGCGCGGGTGAGCGCACGGCGGCCTGCGTGTACAAGCCGGTGGCCGGCGAGCGGCCGCTGTGGGACTTCCCCGACGGCACGCTCGCCGAGCGCGAGGTGGCCGCCTACGAGGTGTCGGCAGCGACCGGCTGGCAGATCGTGCCGCCCACCGTCTACCGCGACGGCCCCGCCGGCCCGGGCATGGTGCAGTTGTGGGTCGACGTCGACGAGACCGTCAACATCGCCCGGTTCATGCGCCGCCGCGACCTCGAGGCGCTGCGCCTGATGGCCGTGTTCGACGCGGTGGTCAACAACGCCGACCGCAAGGGCGGGCACCTGCTGCCCACCGTCGAGGGCCACGTGTTCGGCGTCGACCACGGCGTGTGCTTCAGCACCGAGGACAAGCTGCGCACCGTGCTGTGGCAGTGGGCCGGCGCCCGGCTGCCGCCCGAGGCGCGCACCGTCCTCGCCCGGCTGCGCACCGCCCTCGCCGGTGATCTGGGCGAGCGGCTCGAGGAACTGCTCACCCGCCGCGAGGTGCGCCAGACCCGGCTGCGCGTCGAAAGGCTGCTCGCCACCGGCCGGCATCCGGAACCCACCGGTGACTGGCCGCCGGTGCCCTGGCCCGCGATCTGATTGCCGGGAGACGGGCCCGAGCCTGATGGTCGGGTCAGTTGTGGCTGGTGCCGTCGCCTTGGGTGGCCACCTCGTCGAGGCGCTCGAGGGTGTGGTGGATGCCGTTTTTGGTGCGCCGGGCGAAGACCAGCCGCAGGAAGATGCGGTTCCAGGCCGGCCGGGCGTCCCACTGCTCGGTGACCTTCGTGGCGCCGTCGCCGGCGGGCTCGAACAGGTAGCGCCAGACGTGGCCGTTGAAGTGCCGCCAGGCGATCCGCTCGCCCTCCTCGAACTCGGTCACGGTGTTCATGATCTTGTATGACGCGCCCATCTTCATGTCCATGCCGAAGGTCGCGCCGGCGGACAGGCGCTGCGGGCCCCCGGGCCTGGTGGCCTGCACCGATCCGGAACCGTCGATCTTCGGGTGCATGGCCGGGTCGGCGACGATGTCGAACAGCCGCTGCCGGTCGGCGGCGATGGTCCGCGACTCGCTGACGAGGTAGGCGCTCATGCCCGCCGAGTCTGCCCGATAGCGTGGCGGGAATGGACGCCTGGCCGACCACCGCCGTGCCCGACCTGCCCGGCCGGGGCGAACCGCTGCGGCTCTACGACACCGCCGGCGGCGGCGTCCGGGTGACCGAGCCGGGCCGCACCGCGCGGATGTACGTGTGCGGCATCACGCCCTACGACGCCACACACCTCGGCCACGCCGCCACCTACCTCGCCTTCGACCTGGTGCTGCGCCAGTGGCTCGACGCGGGGCACGAGGTGCACTACGTGCAGAACGTCACCGACGTCGACGACCCGCTGCTCGAACGCGCGGAGCAGACCGGCGAGGACTGGACGGCGTTGGCGGGCCGGGAGATCCAGCTCTACCGCGAGGACATGACCGCGCTGCGCGTGCTGCCTCCACACCATCTGGTCGGCGCGGTCGAGGCGATCCCGAAGATCGGCCCCGCGATCGAGCGGTTGCTCGACGCCGGCGACGCCTACCGGGTGGACGACGACGTCTACTTCCCGGTCTCGGCCGCTGCCGGCTTCGGCTCCGAGTCCCACTACGACCGCGCCACCATGCTCGAGCTGTTCGCCGAGCGCGGCGGCGATCCCGAGCGGGCCGGCAAGCGCGACGCGCTCGACTCGCTGCTGTGGCGCGGCCCGCGGCCGGGGGAGCCGCACTGGGACTCGCCGCTGGGCCCCGGCCGGCCCGGCTGGCACATCGAGTGCAGCGTGATCGCCCTCGACCACCTGGGGATGGGCTTCGACGTCCAGGGCGGCGGCTCCGACCTCGTCTTCCCGCACCACGAGCACTCCGCCGCCCACGCCGAGGCCCTGACGGGGCAGCCGCCGTTCGCCCGGCACTACGTGCACACCGGCATGATCGGGCTCGACGGGGAGAAGATGAGCAAGTCGCGCGGCAACCTGGTGCTGGTGTCGAAGCTGCGGGCCGCGCACGTCGACCCGATGGCCATCCGGCTCGCGCTGCTCGACGGGCACTACCGCGCCGACCGCGAGTGGACGGGCGGCCGGCTGCCCGCCGCCGAGGCTCGGCTGGGTCGCTGGCGCGGGGCCACCGGGCTCAGCGCCGGCCCGCCCGCCGCGCCGCTGCTGGCGCAGGTGCGGGCCCGCCTCGCCGACGACCTCGACAGCGCCGGCGCCATCGCGGTGGTGGACCGTTGGGCGGACGACGCGCTGGCCGCCGCCGCCGAGCCTGCGTCCGGCGCCGGCGATCCGCAGGCGCCCGATCTGGTCCGGCGCACCGTCGACGCGCTGCTGGGGGTCGCGCTCTAACCGCGCGGGCCGCCCCCGGCGAAGCCGCCCGGCCCGGACCCGCCACCGCGGTCGCGGCGGCGCAGGTAGCGCTCGAACTCCCGCGCGATCACGTCGCCGGAGGCCTCGGTCATCTCGGAGCGGTCGACCTCGTCGTCGCGCTCCTCGAGATTGCGGATGTACTCGGTGACCTCCTCGTCCTCGGCGGCCATCTCGTCGACCAGCTTGCGCCAGTCCTCGGCCTGCTGCGGCAGTTCGGCCAGCGGGATCGGGATGTCGAGGACCTCCTCCACGCCGTGCAGCAGCGCGAGGGTGGCCTTGGGGTTGGGCGGCTGCGACACGTAGTGCGGGACGCCGGCCCAGTAGGAGATGGCCGGGATGCCGGCGGTGACGCAGGCGTCCTGGAGCACACCGACGATGCCGGTGGGGCCTTCGTAACGTGAACGCTCCAGCCCGTAGCGCGCCGCCGACTCGGGGTCGTAGGCGCTGCCGGTGACCTGGGTGGGCCGGGTGTGCGGCGAGTCGGACAGCAGCGCACCGAGGGTGACGACGGTGCGCACCTCGAGGCGGTTGATGACCGTGAGCAGCTCGTCGCAGAACGCACGCCAGCGCATGTTCGGTTCGATGCCGTGCACGAGCACGAGATCGAAGGCGGCACCCGGTGGGCGGCACCAGGAAAAGCGCGTCGTGGGCCAGGTGATGCGCCGCGACAGCCCGTCGACCAGCGACACCGTCGGCCGGTTGACCTGGAAGTCGTAGTAGTCCTCGGGATCGAGCTCGGTGATGGCCTGGGCGTCCCAGACGAGCTCGAGGTGCTCGATGGCTCCACTCGCGGCGTCACCGGCGTCGTTCCACCCCTCGAAGGCGGCGACGAGGACCGGGGCCACCAGTTCCGGCCAGGGACCGGAGTCGGGCAGGGTCATGGCATCCACCCTACGTCCGGCACACACCAGGCCCCGGACCCCACGCGGCGTCCTCCGCCCGCGGCGACGCTGACCCGCGATCGGGCCGGAGAAACCGGCGCCACGGGCATCTCTCGGTAGGCTGGAGGTCACGTCCCGTCCGTCGAGCCCGCGAGGAAACCGACCCTTGACCGATTCGCCGTCCCTGCGCCCCGACGCCACCGAGGCCCTCACCACGATCCTGCGCGAGCGCATCATGGTGCTCGATGGCGCGATGGGCACCTTGATCCAACGGCACGGGTTCGGGGAGGACGACTACCGCGGCGCACGGTTCGCCGACTGGCCCAGCGACCTCAAGGGCAACAACGACCTGCTCTCGCTCACCCAGCCCGACGCCATCCGCGAGATCCACCGTGCGTACCTCGAGGCCGGCGCCGACCTGATCGAGACGAACACCTTCAACGCCCAGAAGATCTCGCTGGCCGACTACGGGATGCAGGACCTCGCCTACGAGCTCAACGTGGCCGCGGCGAGGCTCGCCCGCGCCGCCGCCGACGAGGTGAGCGCACAGCAGCCCGACCGTCCCCGCTACGTCGCCGGCGCCCTGGGGCCCACCAACCGCACCGCGTCCATCTCGCCGGACGTCAACGACCCGGGCGCGCGCAACACCTCGTTCATGGAGCTGGTCGACGCCTACCTCGAGCAGGCCAACGGGCTCGTCGACGGCGGCGCCGACCTGTTGATCGTCGAGACCATCTTCGACACGCTCAACGCCAAGGCGGCGATCTTCGCCCTCGAGACGCTGTTCGAGGAACGCGAGCGGCGCTGGCCGGTGATCATCTCCGGGACCATCACCGACGCCTCGGGCCGCACCCTGTCCGGGCAGGTCACCGAAGCGTTCTGGAACTCGGTGCGCCATGCCCGCCCCCTGCTCGTCGGGCTCAACTGTGCCCTCGGGGCCACCGAGATGCGCCAGTACATCGCCGAGCTCAAACGCGTCGCCGACTGCTTCGTGTCCTGTTACCCGAACGCGGGCCTGCCCAATGCGTTCGGGGAGTACGACGAGGCCCCCGAGGACACCGCGCCGGTGATCCGTGAGTTCGCCGAGAGCGAGCTGGTCAACCTCGTCGGCGGGTGCTGCGGCACGACACCCGAGCACATCACCGCGCTGGCGAAGGCGGTCGAGGGGTTGCCCCCGGCGGTGCCGTCACAGCCGCAGCAGGCGTGCCGGCTGTCCGGCCTCGAGCCGCTGACCATCGACGAGCGGTCGCTGTTCGTCAACGTCGGCGAGCGCACCAACATCACCGGATCGGCGCGGTTCCGCCGCCTGATCCGCGACGGTGACTACAACAGCGCGCTGTCGGTGGCCCGCCAGCAGGTCGAGAGCGGCGCGCAGGTGATCGACATCAACATGGACGAGGGCATGATCGACGGTGTCGCGGCGATGGACCGCTTCACCAAGCTGATCGCCAGCGAGCCCGACATCAGCCGCGTCCCGGTGATGGTCGACTCGTCGAAGTTCGAGGTCATCGAGGCCGGCCTGCGCTGCGTGCAAGGCAAGCCCATCGTGAACTCGATCTCCATGAAGGAGGGCGAGGACAAGTTCCGCCGCGAGGCCACCCTGTGCCGCAAGTACGGCGCGGCCGTGGTGGTGATGGCCTTCGACGAGGACGGCCAGGCCGACAACCTCGAACGCCGCAAGCAGATCTGCCGACGGGCGTACGACATCCTTGTCGACGAGCTCGGCTTCCCGGCCGAGGACATCATCTTCGACCCGAACATCTTCGCGCTGGCCACCGGCATCGAGGAGCACGTCAACTACGGCGTCGACTTCATCGAGGCCACCCGCTGGATCAAGGAGAACCTGCCGGGTGCCCTCGTGTCCGGCGGCGTGTCCAACGTGTCGTTCTCCTTCCGCGGCAACAACCCGGTGCGCGAAGCGATCCACGCGGTGTTCCTGTACCACGCCATCGCGGCGGGCATGGACATGGGCATCGTCAACGCCGGTGCGCTGGTCGTCTACGACCAGGTGCCCGAGAAGCTGCGCGATCGCATCGAGGACGTCGTGCTCAACCGGCGCCCAGACGCGGCCGAGCGGCTGCTCGAGGTCGCGGCCGAGTTCGCCGGCGACGGCACCGTCGCCGAGGCCGCCACCGAGGAGTGGCGCGCCCTGCCGGTCGACGAGCGCATCACCCACGCCCTGGTGAAGGGCATCGACGACTACGCCGAGTCCGACACCGAGGAGCTGCGCAAGATCATCGAGGAGCGCGGGGGAGAGCCGCTCGAGGTCATCGAGGGCCCACTGATGGCCGGTATGAACGTCGTCGGCGACCTCTTCGGCGCCGGGAAGATGTTCCTGCCGCAGGTCGTGAAGTCCGCGCGGGTGATGAAGAAGGCGGTCGCCTACCTCATCCCGTTCATCGAAGCCAGCAAGTCACCCGAGGACGTCGGGCGCAGCAACGGGACCGTCGTGATGGCCACCGTCAAGGGCGACGTCCACGACATCGGCAAGAACATCGTCGGCGTCGTGCTCCAGTGCAACAACTACGACGTCATCGACCTCGGCGTCATGGTGCCGGCGCAGAAGATCCTCGACGCGGCCAAGGAGCACGGAGCCGACATCATCGGCCTGTCCGGGCTGATCACCCCGTCGCTGGACGAGATGGTCAACTTCGCGTCGGAGATGGAGCGGCAGGGGCTGGACATCCCGCTGCTCATCGGCGGCGCCACCACCTCCCGCGCACATACCGCGGTCAAGGTCGACAAGAAGTACCACGGCCCGGTGGTGTGGGTGAAGGACGCCTCGCGCTCGGTGCCGGTGGTCGCGGCGCTGCTGTCCGACACGCAGCGACCCGCGTTGCTGGCCGACCTCAGCACCGACTACGACGCGCTGCGCGAGCGGCACGCCGGGCGCAACGACGCGAAGAAGATGGTGCCACTGCCCGCCGCGCGCGCGAACCGCACGCCGATCGACTGGGACGGCTACCGCCCGCCGCGCCCGCACCTGATCATGCAGCAGGTCCGCGACGCGCACACCGACGACTACCACGCGCCCGACCGGCCGACACAGTTCGTCAAGACGGTCCACAACTACTCCCTGAGCGAGTTGCGCGACTACATCGACTGGCAGCCGTTCTTCAACGCATGGGAGATGAAGGGCAAGTTCCCCGACATCCTCAACCACCCCGTCTCGGGGGAGGCCGCGCGCAAGCTGTGGGAAGACGCGCAGCAGATGCTCGACAAGATCGTCGACGAGAAGTGGCTGCGCGCCGACGGCGTGCTCGGGCTGTTCCCGGCCAGCGCCACCGGCGACGACGTCGAGGTCTACGCCGACGAGAAGCGCACCGAGCTGGTCACGACCCTGCACATGTTGCGCCAGCAGACCGAGCACCGCGAAGGCGTCCCGCACCGCTCGCTGGCCGACTTCGTGGCACCGAAGGACACCGGCGTGCGCGACTACGTCGGCGCGTTCGCGGTCACCGCCGGGCTGGGCTCGCAGGAGAAGATCGCCGAGTTCAAGAAGTCGCTCGACGACTACAGCGCCATCCTGCTCGAGTCGCTGGCCGACCGGCTGGCCGAGGCGTTCGCCGAGCGCCTGCACGAGCGCGTGCGCACCGAGTTCTGGGGTTACGCGCCCGACGAGAACTTCGACAACCAGGCGCTGCTCAAGGAGCAGTACGCCGGCATCCGGCCCGCTCCCGGGTATCCCGCCTGCCCGGAGCACACCGAGAAGCAGACGCTGTGGGAGCTGCTCGACGTCGAGGCCAACGTCGGCATCGAACTGACCGAGAGCATGGCGATGTGGCCGGGCGCCTCGGTCAGCGGCTGGTACTTCTCCCACCCACAATCGCAGTACTTCGTGCTGGGCCGGATCGGCCGCGACCAGGTCGAGGACTACGCGCAGCGCAAGGGCTGGACCCTGCGCGAGGCCGAGCGGTGGCTCTCGCCGAACCTCGGGTACCGCACCGACGACGAGTGAGCGAGCGGGCGAGATCGCCGAGGTACGACCGCGCTGATTACCTGCCGGGTAATCGACGCGCCGCAGGCGCGCTGGTTGCCTGAAGGCATGAGAACGAGGTACGCGACCCGCGACGCACGCTATGACCGGACGCTGCGCACGGTGATGTGGCTCGACGCGTGGCTGTCGGTCGCCATGGTGGCCGGCTGCCTCGTGGCCAGCCCGGTGATGGCCACGCTCGGCGTGCCGCAGGTGGCACTCACCTGTGGGCGTGCTCGCGGCGGTCTCGGCAGTGCTGCTGGCCGCGTTCGGGGCGATCACCGGGGTGCTGCTCATGCTGCGGCTACGGGCCGGGCACTACCTGCTGCCCGCGGGCATGCGCCCCCCGCTACCGGCGGGCATGAACCCGTTACCAACAACGACCGCCCGGCGGGCCGGCGCGGATGCCGAACGTAGTGTCGGCCGGCGAGCCGGCAGGCGGCGCTCCGAGCGCGATCAGTGCTGTGTGACGCGCTGCAGGCTGGCGGGGACGTTGATCGCGCCGTGGCTCGTACTGGTACCGAGCAGCCGGCTGCCGGTGAGGTCGACGGCGGCGACGAGCTGGCTGCCGGTGAGCTGTGGCGCCGCCGCGGCGAGCAGCGCGGCCTGCCCGGCGGCCAGCGGAGCGGCCATGGACGTCCCCGACCAGGTGACGTAGCGCCCGCCGGGGATCGGCCCTACCAGGGATGAACCGGGTGCAGCGACCTGGACCCACGCGCCGCGGTCGGAGAAGGTGGCGAGTGCTGCTCCCGCTGGCGTTCAACGCTCCGACGCTCAGGACGCCCGGCCGGGCGGCGGGGTAGTGCGGCATGGTGCTGGCGTCGTTCCCGGCGGCCACGGTGACCACGACACCGGCTTGCTGAGCCTGCCGGAGAACGTCGTCGAGCACCTTCGAGTCGATCTTGGCGGCGGTGCCGAAGCTCAGGTTGATCACCTTCGCGCCGGCCGCCTGGGCGTCCGCGATCGCCTGCGCGACGACGAACACGTTGCCGTTGCCGTCGCTGTCCAGCACCCGCTCGGGCAGGATCGTCGCTCTCGGCGCGACCAGGCGAACCATGCCGGCCACGAAGGTGCCGTGCCCGGCAGCGCTGTCGGCTGTGCCGTCGTGGTTGCTGTCCGTACCGTTGGCCGGGTCCGACGTGTCCGCGTTGTCGTCGACGTAGTTCCAGCCCGCGAGGGTGGGGCCGGCCAGCGCCGGTTGGGTCAGATCCTCGCCGGTGTCCAGTACAGCGACGACCACGCCGGCGCCTTCGGTGAGCTGATGAGCCTGTGGCAGGCCGAGCGCGGTGACCGCCGGCTGGGTCGACCAGGCGGTGGACGGCGCCACCGTCCCGGAACCGTATTGCCAGCTGTGGAACTGGGTGTCGGCAACCTGCAGAGCGAGGTCGGGCTCGGCGTACACGACGCCGGGGCTGTGGCTGATCTGGCCGGCGAGGGCGGCGGTCTTCTTCGGATCGCCGGCGTACTTCGGATCGGTCGAGCGCACGAGGTAGAGCCCGCGCGAGGCGAGGACCGCGCTGCTCACCGTCAGCGGGAAGCGGGCCGCGACGTCGGCAATGGAATACCCGTCGGCGCGATCGATCTTCACGACGATGCCGGCCGGGTCGTTGGTGGGCGGGGGCGGGGGAGGCGGCGCAAGCGCCTGGGCGGCACCGGCACAGACCATGCTGGAGAGCACGCACGCAGCGGCGAGGCACAGACCGCGAAGGCTTGTCATGACCGGACTCCGGCTTCTCGAGGCGGGGAGGCGACGTACACGAACGGCGCCCAGTAGTACGGGTGGGGGCGGGCGGCGGCGAGCGCCAACTGGGCGTCCCGTAGCGCGCGGTCGGGAGGCACACCGCGTGCGAGCCCGGTGTACAGGGCCGCCATCAATTCCGTCGTTGCCGCGTCGTCCACGACCCACTGGCTGACGATCACGCCGGCCGCACCCGCGGCCAGGAACGCCCAGGCCAGGCCGACGGGTTCAGCCGTGCCATCGGACGGGCGCCCGGACTCGCAGGCGCTCAGCGTCACGACGGCACCGCCCAGATCGAGTTCCAGCACGTCGACGCCGGTGATCCAGCGATCGGTGAGACGCAGCGCGGAGAAGAGCGGGTTGTCCGGGCGGAACAGCCCGTGACACGCGAGGTGCACGAACGTCGGGCCTGGCAGGGAGCGCTCCAGCACCTCGCTGACGGCTTGTTCTCCCTGAAGGATGCGGGCGTCGGGGAACGCTCGGCGCAGCGCGTCGGCTTCCCGGCTGATGGCCGGCGCGTGAGTTTCAGCAACGGCGAGGACCAGCGCCGCGGAACCGGCGGTAGCTCGTCCGCGCCGCTCGGTGGCGGCCGCAGGCAGGGTCGGTGACACGGTGAGGATCCACCGCTCGACCAGGTGTCCGGCGCCGTCGTGCAGCGCGTGGAACGGCACCCGGTGCAGCTGGCGGTGCGGCACGATGACGAGTCGCTCGCTGTCGCAACCGTCGAGCAAGTCGCGCACCGGGGCGATGAGCAGGGTATAGAGCTCGCCGAGCACCCGGTTGGTGGCGGCGCGCAGGGTGCCCTCGTTGCGGGCCACGAAGGTAGCGCCGACCCGCTGACGGGCCCACTGGGCGTCGAGGTCGGCCAGCGCGGAGTCGACGCGGGTGACCGCCCCGGACAGCCGCCGCACAGCGACCGCGCCGTCCCTGACGACGAAGGCGAGAACGTCCGCGCCGACAACGTGGTACGCGAGCGTCGCCTCGTTCGGTAGCGGCTCCGGCCGGGCAGGTGCGGCCGGGTGCGCCGGACGGTCATCGGCGGACAGCGACCGGCGCAGCCGCAGCGCAGTGATCGTTCGCTCCAACCGCTGTGCGCGCTCGCGCACGAGGTCACGCCGGGCCCCGTCGGATGCCGTGAGCAGGGCAGCGTAGGCGGCGCTCAGATCGGCCGACAGCCGGCGCAGCTCGCCGTCGTCGCCGGTTGCGGCTACGCCCGTCTCGCGTCGCCCGACCGTCGTGGACACGAGGTCGACGAGCGTGCGTGCCTTCGCGCCGTCGGCCAACCGGCACGCACGCGCTGCACCGTCGCCGTGATCCTCGGCGACCATCAGGTCGACCAGCTCGTCGTGGGCGGCCCACTTGTCGGCGCGGAAGGCCGTGCGCAACATCGGCTCGTTGAGCGCAGCGCCCAACTGCTCGACCGTATCGACCGCCGACAGCAGCGCCCTCTCGGCCCCGGCCACGTCGCCGTCGCCACGCAGCAGTCGGGCTCGCCGCAACTCGCAGGCGTAGCGCAGCTGCGGCAGGTCGAGCTGCTCCGCCAGGGCGGCCGCCTGCGCAAGGTGCTCCCGCGTCTCACCCGAATCGGATGCCACATCGGCCTGTTTGAGGCGCACCCAGGCGAGCGGGATGAGCCACCGGCCCGTGGTCATCTCCTCCGCTGCCGTCGACAGTGCGGCGGCGGCGGTCGAAGGGTGATCGCGCCGCAGGGCCACCTCGGCCGCGGCCAGGCGTGTCTGGGCGACGAATTGGCGGTCGCCCACCTGCTCGAAGAGCAACGCCGCCGCCGCGACCTCGCGATCGGCCGCGGCGAGCTCGCCGGCGCCGAGCTGGCTCAGGCCGACGGTGAGGCGGGCGTGGGCGAGGTCGTGTGACATACCGGTCGCAGCGAGCAACTCGGCGGCGGCGGTCGCAGCCGTCACCGCCTCGCCGAACAGTCCCGCGGCGAGGTAAGCCTTGCCGATCTCGAGCTGTACGCGGGCTTCTTCGGCCTTGGCGCCCAGCTCCGCCAGCGCGGTGCGCGCCGGTTCCAGCACACGCAACGCCTCGATGACCTCCCCGAGCGCCATGTGCGCCGTGGCGAGATGCCCGGCGCACTTCGCCGCCCACAGGGCGTCTCCGGCTGCGGCGAAGGAGTCCATCGCCGAGCGCAGGGCGGAGCGAGCTTCGCGGGCTCGACCGAGGGCGAGCAGTTCGATCCCGCGGTTCGCCCGTTGCTGGGCGATCTGCAGCGGCATGTCCAGCGCCGCGTAACCGCCCTCCGAGCGCGCATAGGCGTCGATGGATCGTTCGTGCCGGCCGGTGAAGCTGTACGCAACCCCGACATTGCCCCACGCCGCGGCTTCGAGCATCGCGCGCAGGCGTGCGTCGCCGTCGTCCGGAGCGCTGTCGAGAGCGGTCAGCATGGCCTCGCCGACTGCGGCCGCCTCGCGGTGCCGACCGAGGTCGTCGAGGATCTGCATGCGGCCCAGGTCCGTGCGCAGCGCACTGAGTGCCTCTCCGCTGCGCGACCACAACTCCTGCGCGCGGGCGATGAGGTCGAGGGCCGACTCCAGCTCACCACGTTCAGCGCGGATCCGGGCGTGCTGATAGGTGGCGCGCGCCACGACGGCGTCGGACGGCTGGTGCTCGGCCGCGACGAGGCACAGCGCGATCAGGTCTTCGGCGCGGGCGGGGTCGACGTGCACCAGTTCGTCGACCCGGTCCAGGACCCACGTCAGGCCCGCGCGATCGGCCAGGCCCTGCGCGTGCAGGGCGGCCAACCGGGACGCCGGCGTCGGGTCGGCGAGCAGACCCGCGACACTCGGCGCCCCGGTGACGGGCAACATCACGTTCCCAGCGGCCGGAAGATCGCGCTGATGCGGACCTCGCCGTTGTCCACCTGCACCCGCCGCACGGTCGGTGGCACGGTCGGGAACGCGAACCGGCCGTCGGCCTCGCCGTCGACCGTGCGCAGCGACGTTCCCGGGCCGTCGACCGTGGCGGCGAAGAAGGGGGCGTTCGTAGCAGCGGTGAGCAGCACCTGACCATCGAGCCGGAACGTGCCGTCGCGCCGGGGAGTCAGATCGAGCACGACATCGCCGACCTCGCAGGAGAACGCAAGGTTGATCTGCGCCCCGGCAGCATCGACGGCGCGTGTGCCGGCGAGCGCGAAGTCCTGCCGGCTGTCGAACAGCAAGGTGGCGTCGAACTCGCGCAGGGCGCTGTCTCGGGGTGTCCGCGACGCCGACCAGTCGGCGTAATGGCGGCGCAGGCGCTGCCGGACGATCGGTGGCGGATCCACGAGCGGGAAGGCCGCTGCGTCGCGTCTGAAGCGGCGCAGCCACTGCACGGTGCGCTGCGTGCGCTCGTCGGCGGCAGCGATCCGCGCGGCAACGCGGGCCGCGTCGGCGAAGCCCAACCGACCATCGACCCAATCGGCCAACGTCGCCGGCTCAGGAGGCTCGCTCATGACTCAGCGTCCTCACCGAGCAGGCTGCGCAGGCGCTGCAAACAGCGCGCGCGCAACGGACCCAAGCCACCGATCGATCGGCCCATCCGCGCCGCCAGGGTCGCGTACGAGGGTTTCGCGGGGTCGAAGTACAGCGCCGTCACCAACTGCTGGCACGGCGCGCCGAGTTGTTGCAGCGCCTGGTAGAGCTCGACGCTGCGCTCCCATCGCCCGATCGGGTCCTCGGACGCCGGCGGTACCTCGGTCATGGGCCGCTCACGGTCGAGGCGACGGCGGATTCGCCATGACTGTCGGCGGGCCACCGTCATGAGCCAGTAGGCGAGGCGCTCGTCGTCGCGCACGCGGTTGATCGAGTCCAGCAGTGCGATGAAGGTGATCTGGGTGACGTCGGCGGCGTCCTCCCGGGTCAGGCCGTTGCGCACCGCCACACTGAAGATCAGTCGTTCGTACCTCGCGACCAGCGCCTCCCACGCGGTGGCGTCGCCGTCACGACACCGGCGCAGCAGATCGGCGTCGGTCGACGGCGCGAACTGAAGGGCGTCGCCGGCCGATCGCAGCGATGCGGACGAGGACGGCACGTCAACACATTCGCTCATCTTGCGATCGACCCCCGGCGACCAGGTCGCTCTGGACCTGACGGCAATTTAGCACCGACCGCACGCGTCGCCAATGAGCCGCCGATAAGCATGAGGCCTCGTGGCGCGGCGCCGGCGACAGACAGTCGGCGAACTCCCCGCGCCCATGGATCAAACGCCGGTGCCGCGTGCACTGGAGGGATGTGCGCCTCGTCCGGGCGCATCGATGCCCGTGCCCACGGGCCCACCGAACCGGGGGAAGCATGTCTCGCATTTTCGGCGCATTACGCGCACTGCACCGGCGTCGCTCGACGTCGCGACGACGCAGGCTGACAACCGTCACGATCATCGCGCTAGCGGCAGGCTTCGCCCTGCAGCTGGTCGGAATCGCGCCTGCCCTCGCAAATGCCGCGAACCCAAACCCCGACATCAGTGGAACGGCCACGGTTAATGCCGATGGCACAGTCACCGCAAAGGTGGGCGGAACCTGGTCCTGGCCGGGACAGAATTGCGCCGGGCGCTACGGCACCGGTTGGGCCGTCGACTGGTGGGGCATCAGCTCGACCAGCGTGCCGAGCCCGAGCTTCAGCCTGACGAACGCGTCCGAGGTCGTCGTCCCGGGCAGCACCACCACCGGTACCGTGTCACCTGCCGGCGCCATCGCCATCAAGGCGGCCGGCGCGAAGCCGGGCACGGCGAGCAAGTACTTCCACGTCGGCCAGTACTACGCCGGCGAGACGATCAATTCACCGAGCACCTGCACGGACACCGGGTCGGGCAAGACCGGCGGCTCGACCGGCGCGTGGTCGGCGACCGCCACTTACCCGTCGCTGTCCGACATCCCGGCGCAGGTGTGCGTGAACATGTACGACGAGCACGGCCAGGAAGGCGTGATCAGCAAGAACGCCAATGACTTCAGCCCGACGAAGGACGGCGACAACTCGATCCAGACCAACGACTTCGACCCGACCGTCGGGATGGGCTACTGCGTGGCCCTGCAGGTCGTGACCCAGAAGATCCAGGCCGAGATCTACCAGTGCGTCAACGGCGCTCCGTCGACGACGCTGGCCTCCGGTGGCTCGATCACCGTGCCGAGTGCCGGTCTGTCCAGCGGCAACCCGCTGGCGCCCACGGCGGTCGCCGCGGGCACCTACACGGTCAACGCCACGGCACCCTCGGGTCAGCAGTTCGTCGCCTGCGGGCAATCCGGGGTCACGATCGCGACCTCGTCGACGGCGCACCAATCGGTGACGGTGCCCGCCGGCGGCACCGGCAACGGCAGGTTCTACGTCAGCGCCACCGCGCCGACCTACGGCTACCTCGAGATCTGCAAGAGCAGCGCGAACGGAGTGACCAGCGGGTCGTTCACCTTCGCCGTCGCGGGCACCACGGTGACCGTGCCGGCCGGGGCCTGCAGCTCGGCGATCAAGGTGACCGCCGGGACGCACGTCGTCCACGAGAACTACCGGGCGGGCTACGGCTTCGTCAGCGCGTCGACGTCTCCGAGCACGCGGCTGGTCAGCGTCGACGCCTCGTCGGCCGACGTCAGCGTAAGGGTGGTCACCGGCGACGTCTCGACCCAGACGATCCTCACCGTCGTCAACAAGCACACGCTGGGGACGCTGAAGATCTGCCAGGTCGCGGGGTCGGGCGTCGCGGTGGGCACGCAGTTCAACTTCACCAACTCCGTGAACTCGACGACGACGCAGGTGCCGGCCGGCAGTGCGCCGGGTGGCTACTGCTCCGTCGTGTCCACCACTCTGTACCAGGCCGGGAGGGTGACGATCACCCAGGCGATCCCGACCGGGGACCGGGTCACGTCGATCGTCGTCGGTCCGTCGACGAGGATCTACGGCACGGCTGATCTCACGAACGGCAAGGTGACGGTGACGATCGGCTCCGGCGTCACCGAGGTCACCTACACCGACCAATCCGGGTACTGAGAACGGCGGGCGCCGGGGGGTCCTGCCGTCCGGAGCCCGGTTGAGGCGAGGCTGCGCGCGGTCTTGGCCGCGCGCGGCCTCGCTTGACCTACAGCTATGGCTACCGGGCCGGCCCGGGCCCGCCCGGGTTCGGCGGGACGGGCCCGTGTGTACTGCTCGGGTGAGCGCACGTGAGAAGCCCGAAGGCACGGCGGTGTCCGGGACGCCGTTGCCCGCTCCAGTCGGCCGAGACGCTCGGTGCGACCAGACCGTGGTGTCCGACAAGCACGTCGACGCGGTCATGGACCGCACGAGCGGCAAGGGCGCCGACGTCGTGCTCGACTCCGTGGCCGAACTGGACGCCGAGACCGACGGCGCCGAGCTCATGGGCTGCCCCGGACCGGCAAGGTCACCCTGCACAACGAGGACCTATCCGCTCGATGCGGCCCAGGACGCCCTGCGCGACCTGGACGCGGGGAGGTGTGCGGCCGGGGTGATCCTGGTGCCGTGATGCCGGGCCGGCCGCCCGCAGGGGGTAGCGGGCGAACGTCAGTAGCCGTAGCCGCCGCCCGACGACGACGAACCAGCGGACGGGGTCGCGGCGCTGGTGATCGCCTTGCCGGCCGCGTTCAGCTCCCACCACTTTGCGCCGAAGTCGTCGCTGCCCTGGCCCTTGGCCGTCCCGGCCGTGGTGTCGGGTTGGTAGTAGTAGAGCGGGTGGCCGGCGTAGTCGAGCTGGGTGCTGCCGTCGGCGCGGTGCGATTTCGTGAGCAGACGGCCCGTGAGCCCGGGACCGACGCTCGGCGTGCCGGACGCCGTGACGGCCGGCCAGACGGCGGCGCAGCTGCCGGCGCAGGTCGAGCGTGTCCCCTTGTCGGCGACCCAGAGATACACCGTGCGTCCGCTCGCGTCGGTGAGATGCCCGTGGGTCAGTCTGATCCCGGTGGCCGCGGAGCCGCCGGCCGCGGCAGCGGACGAAGCCGAGGACGGCGCCGATGAGCCACCGCCCCCACTGCTGCTACACGCAGCGAGCAGCAGAGCGGTGACGGTGAGCGGAACGGCAACCAGGACCGCGCGTGACCTGCGGGCGGTCGGGAGGTTGGCGCTGATGGAAGGCATGGCAGAACTCCGTTCGACACGCTTGGGACCGACGCCTCCGGTGACTCACCGGGGCATGTCGCGTCTACCTGGACTACGCGGTGGACCGGCCACAGGTTCGGTGGTGGCCGTCTCTGCCGGCGGGGGGCTCCGGCCGCCCGGGATCGCGGGCCGTGTGTACTCGTACTCCATGGCGAGCGACGAGGACACGGAAGGCGGCGCTGTGACCGCGAGCCCGGCTGACCCGGCGCGAGTGCCGGCGGCGGTGCTCTTCGACATGGACGGCACCCTCGTCGACACCGAGCCGTACTGGATCGAGGCGGAGTACCGCCTGGTCGCCGCGCACGGCGGCACGTGGTCCGACGAGCACGCCCACGCGGTGATCGGCAACGCGCTGATCGCCACGGCGGAGTACCTGCGCGACGTCGGCGGCGTCGATCTCGATCCACCCGAGATCGTGGAGCTGCTCATCGACGACGTCGAGGCGGCAGCGCGGCGCATGATGCCCTGGCGGCCCGGTGTGCTCGACCTGCTCGGCGAGTGCGTCGCCGCGGGCGTGCCCGTGGCGATGGTGACGATGTCCTACGAACGGCTGGCGCGCACGGTGGTCGAAGCCCTGCCGCCGGGCACGTTCGCCACTGTGGTCACCGGCGACCAGGTGACGCGCGGCAAGCCCGACCCGGAGGCCTACGCGACCGCCTGCACCCGCCTCGCCGTGGCCCCGGGCGACACGGTGGCCGTCGAGGACTCGCCGAAGGGCGTCGAGTCGGCCGCGGCCGCGGGCTGCCCGGTGCTGGCCGTGCCGCACAACGTCACCATCGAACCGGGCCCGGACCGCGTGATCGTGCACGGACTGGCCGGCGTGACGCTCGCCGACCTCGCGCGGCTGATCGCACCCGTGCGACGCTGAGCCGCGTGCCGGGCTCGATCTGCGACGTGCTCCCCGCGGCGGCGGCGCTGCTCGGGGTGCCCGGGGCCGAGGACCGGCTGCGGCTGGCGGCCCGCCTCGGCGCGGTGCGCCGGGTGGCGGTGGTCCTCGTCGACGGTCTGGGCCAGCAGCTGCTGCCGTTGGCCGCGCCGCACGCCCCGCTGCTCGCCGACGCGCTGGCCGGGCGCGCCCTGCTCGTCGACGAGCTGCACTGCGAGTTCCCGTCGACCACGCCCACCAGCCTGGTGTCGCTGGGCACCGGCGCCCGGCCCGGTGCGCACGGCGTGCTGGGCTTCACCGTGCGGGTGCCCGACACCGGCCGCCTGCTGACCCACGTGCGTTGGCGTGCCGACCCCGACCCGGACCGCTGGCAACCGCTGCCCACCTGGTTCGAGCGGTCGGCCGGCGCGGGCGTGGCGGCGCGTGCGGTGCTGCCGGGCGCGTTCGCCGGCAGCGGGCTGACCCGGGCCGCCTACCGCGGCGCCGCCGTGCGCGCGGTGCCGGCGGGTGAGGACTACGCCGAGCATCTGTCGGCCGAGGTGCGGGCCGGCCCCGGCCTGGTCTACGGCTACACGGCCGAGCTGGACACCGCGGCCCACCTGCACGGCATCGATTCGGCGCAGTGGCGCGCGGCCGCTCGCGCGGTCGACACCCTGCTCGAGCGCGTGCTGGAGACCCTCCCCGAGGACGCGGCGCTGCTGGTGACCGCCGACCACGGCGGGCTGAACGTGGCCGCCGACGCACGGGTGGACGTCGACGCCGACGCCCGGCTGCGCGCCGGGGTCGTGGTCGTCGCCGGTGAGCCCCGGGTGCGGTACCTGCACACCGGGCCCGGCGCGGTGACCGATGTGCTCGACACCTGGCGCGGCGTGCTCGGCGACACCGCCTCGGTGCTGGCCCGCGACGACGCGATCGCCCGCGATCTGTTCGGGCCCGTCCCTGACGAGCACCGGGGGCGCATCGGCGATGTGGTGGTCATCTGCACGGCGCCCACGGCCGTGCTGGCCACGGCCACCGAACCGCCGGAGATCGCCGGCCTGATCGGGCTGCACGGGGGGCTGCGACCGGAGGAGGTGGCCATCCCGCTGCTGGGCTGGCGGGCCGGCTGAGCGCGCGTCAGGTCGTGGGTGCGCTGTGCGGCGCGGGGGCGGGCACCTCGTCACGAGGGTCGGTGAGCACCGGGTTGCTCGGGTACGGCGGCGGGGTACCGCCGAACGCGGGGCACCGGGCCTGGTGGTCGCACCACTCACACAACCGGCCGGGGCTGGGCCGGAAGTCACCGGTCTGCAACGCCCGGGCGATCGCGGCCCAGATGGCCATCAGGGTGCGCTCGAAGCGAGCCAACTCCTCGGCGTCGGGGGCGTAGCTGAGCGTGTCGGTGTCGGCCAGGTAGATCAGCCGGAGCTGGCGCGGGACCACGCCGCGGGTGCGCCACAGCACCAGGGCGTAGAACTTCATCTGGAACAGGGCCTTGGCCTCGAAGGCCTCGCGGGGCGTGGCGCCGGTCTTGTAGTCGACGACACGCACGTCCCCGGCCGGCGAAACGTCGATGCGGTCGACGTAGCCGCGCAGCCGCACGCCCTCCACGATCACCTCGACCCGTTCCTCCCGGGCCGCCGGTTCGAGCCGGGTCGGGTCCTCCAGCACGAAGTAGTTGCCGAGCAACCCGGCGGCGGAGTCGAGCCAGTCGGCGAACTGGCTGCCGTCGGCGTCCTCGGTGAACAGCGCGTCGACGTCGGGGGACTCGGCCCGCAGCCGCGCCCACGCATCGGGCAGCAGGGCCCGGGCCGCGGCCACCGTGCGCTCGGCCGCCGGCAGGTCGAACAGCGCCTCGAGCACCGCGTGGACCAGCGTGCCGCGCGTGGCCACCCGGGACGGCGCCTCCGGCAGCCGGTCGACGCAGCGGAACCGGTACAGCAGCGGGCAGGCCTTGAAGTCGGCGGCCCTTGAGGGCGACAGCGAGCCGAGCACGACCGGCGGCAGCGGCTCGTCGACCGCGAGCCCACCCGTGGGATCGGTCGCGTCCGGCGTCGGCATCACGTTCGTCACCCTAGGCGCGGGGTACGACAGGTTCGCCGCGACCGGCCCACCGGCGCGTTCACTGCACTCAGTGCAGGAGCCCGACCCGGCCGATGGGCCAGATGATCGCGAAGGCGCGCCCGACGACGGTGGAGTCGGGGATGGGGCCGAAGGCCCGGCTGTCGTGTGAATCGCACCGGTTGTCGCCCATCACGAAGATGTCGCCCTTCGGCACCGTCCACTTCACGGTGCCCGTCAACGAACGGGTCGGGTGTGGTCCGCAGGCCTTGTTGATGTACGGCTCGCTGAGCCGCAGCCCGTTGACGTACACCTGGCCGTCGCGCAGCGCGACGGTGTCGCCGGCCACGCCGACCACCCGCTTGATGAGCACCGTTTCCGCAGCGCTGTCGCCCTTGGGACGGGCGAACACGACGATGTCGCGGGCGTTGATGTCGTGCGCGCGGTAGGAGAGCTTGTCGACGAGGACGTGGTCGTCGTTGCAGCCGGTGCAGCCGTGCAGCGTGGGTTCCATCGACGCCGAGGGGATGTAGTACGGCTGCACGACGAACAGTCGCAGCAACACGGCCGCGAGCGCCGCGATGGCCACGATGATCAGCAGCCGGATCGCGCCCTTCCACCGCCCGACCCGACCCGGCTTCGCCGTCTTGTCGGGCGTGCCGGTGCCGGCGCCGCCGGCGGAGGTCGAGTCGGCACTGCGGCGGCGGGGCAGGTGAAGTCCACGCCGACGACCGGTGGACGGTTCGGGCGCGGGGTCCGGGGGCGGCAGCGGCGGCGCGGTGGGCGGGCCCGAGGGCGGCGGCGGCAGCGTCGCGGGCCACCCCGTCATCGCGGCCGGCTGTGCCGCCGAGGGCTCGGCCGGCTCGGCCGGGGGGAGCGGGGACGGCCGGGGTGGGGACGGCCGGGGTGGGGACGAGAGCGCCGGACCGTTCGTCCCGGCGGCGCTTGGCCAGCCCGAGTCGCCGCCGCGACGAGCGGGGCTCCTTCTCGTCGTCGTCGGGGTGCGGTTCGGTGGCTTCGAGGAAGCGGGTGATGTCGGGGAGTTGCTTGCGCCGGAAGGTCTCGTCCGGGCGGGTGTCATCGGTGGAGCTCGGGGACAGCGCGGCCAATCCGACCGGCGCAGCGGTGGCCGCGGCCACTGCACCGTCGTTCCCCGCTCTCGGCCCGTCGCGGTCGCCGTCGCCCTGCGGGCGCGCTGCCCCGGGGCGGGGCCGGGGGCGGGGGTGCTGGGCGGCCGCGGCCGGCGTCGGCGCACCGGCGGGCGGGGTCGACTGGGGTACCTGGGGCGGCGGGGGGACTGGTGCGGGCATCGACGGTGCGGGCACCGACGTTGCGGGTGCCGACGTTGCCGGCACCGACGTCGGGGGTACCGACGACCCCGGCGCCGATCGGGGACGGGGCCGCGAGCGGGTCGCCGCGGGCGACGCCGCGGCGGGAGGGTCGGGGGTGGTCACGTCGGTCTGCTCGCTGCTCGGCTCCTCGCTGGTGATCGGACTCTCGGCGGGTGACGGCTCGGGCGGGGGTGCCGGGGGCGGGGGTTCGACCGGCGGCGCCGCCGTGGTGTCGGGCTCGGCGGCCTCGGGCGCGGCGGTCGCAGGCTCGACCGGGGACGCGGTGGCCCCCACCGGCGGCGGCATGCCGCGGCGGGTGGTCCAGTCGCGCGTGGGCCGCAGCTGCTCGACCGGCTGGGCCCAGGCGCTGGCCGCCTCGTCGTCGGGCTCGGGCAGGGTGAACGGCTCGTCGGGCTCGCCGGTCGCGGCGGCTTCGGGGTGGCGGCGCAACCGCCCGCGCCGGGCGGCCGGTTGAGCGGCCTGCAGGTCCTCGGCCGGCACCAGCTCGACCGGGGCCTCGTCGGCCAGCGGTACGGCCTCGCCCGCGTCGGCGGCGGCGTCGTGGCTCGGCTCGGGGGACCGGGCCAGCAACCAGCCCAGCAGCCGCCGCCGACGCGGCTTGCTCTGCGCGTCGTCGGGTGGCCGCGCGTCGGCGGGCGCGGCGGCGCCGCCGGTTGGGTCGGCGGGCGCGGCGCCCGGGGCGACGGGCGCCGCGGAGTCCGTCCCTGCGGCCTGCGGCCGCGGCCCGTCCGCGAAGTCGGTCGGTGCCCCGTCCGGCGCGGCGGTCGGGTCGGGGCGCTGGCCGACCTGGGGATACGCGATCCGTCCCACCGGGGCGGCGTGCCGGCCCTGGCGCAGCGGCTCGAGCGTGGTGCGGCTGCGCCGCCGTCGCCCTCGCCGGGCATCGGCCTCGGTCTCGTTCGTGCCGGTGTCGGGCGTGCCGGTGTCGGGCGTGTCGGTGTCGGGCGTGTCGGTGTCGGGCGTGTCGGTGTCGGGCGTGTCGGTGTCGGTGCGTGTCGGTGTCGTGCGCCTGCGCAGGAGGCGCGAGGGCCGGCGCGGAGGCGCGCGCGGACCCCCCGTTCGGCCCGCCGACCGGGGTGAGCGGCCGGGGCCGAATGCCGGCGGCCGGGCGCAGCCGGGGCCGCACCTGCGGTACGGGAGCGGCGGCGGCGTCGGCGGCGAGTTCGCGCAGCACGACCTCAGGGTTCGACGGTGCCCGTGCCCCCTGGTCGGTGGCGGAGCGGCCCGGCGCGCCGGCACCGCCCTCGTTCCAGGGTCGGGCGGGGTCGAGGTCCCCGGGCCCGCTCGCGGACTGCGCCGGGCGGGGCCGCGGGCGCGGGCCGGTGTGCTCGCGAGCCCAGGGGCGGCTGGGCGTCAGGGCCGCCTCGGCCTCGGCGCGGGCGCCGGGGTGCTCTTGCGCCACCCCGCCGGGGACGTCAGCAGCCGCGGATGCGCCGGCGCGCGCATCCTCACGCTCCTGATCGTCACTCACCCGCAAGACGGTAGCCCGTTCCGTATCCGTGTGCCCGTAGAGTCGCGGCGTGCCCAGGGTCGTGCCGCGCGTTCCTCGCCTGTCCTCGCACCGTCCCCGGTGAGCCCCGCCCCTGGTTCGGGCCCGTTCACCGAGGGTGAGCGGGTGCAGCTCAGCGATCCCAAGGGTCGCTTGCACACGGTGACGCTGGCCGCGGGCAAGCAATTCCACACGCACCGCGGGGCCATCGAGCACGATGCGTTGATCGGTGCACCGGAAGGCAGTGTGGTCACCTCGACCTCGGGCACCCTCTACCTGGCGCTGCGCCCGCTGCTCACCGACTTCGTGCTCTCGATGCCGCGCGGTGCCGCCGTGATCTACCCCAAGGACGCCGCGCAGATCGTCTCGCTGGGCGACATCCACCCGGGCGCCACGGTGCTGGAGGCCGGGGCCGGTTCCGGCTCGCTCACCTGCGCGCTGCTGCGCGCTGTGGGACCCGACGGCGCGGTGCTGTCCTACGAGGTGCGCGACGACCATGCCGACGTGGCCGAGCGCAACGTCGACACGTTCTTCGGTGGGCGCCCGGCCCACTGGACCCTGCGCCGCGGCGACGTGCTCGCGCACCCGGTGGACGAGGCGGTCGACCGGGTGATCCTCGACATGCTCAGCCCCTGGGAGGTGCTGGACACGGTGGCCGCCGCGCTACGTCCCGGCGGGGTGCTGATCGGCTACGTGGCCACCACCACCCAGCTGTCCCGGTTGGTCGAGGCGTTGCGCACGGCCGGCTGCTTCACCGAACCGGCGGCGTGGGAGACCTTCCAGCGCGGTTGGCACGTGGTGGGGCTGGCCGTGCGTCCCGAGCACCGCATGATCGGGCACACCGCGTTCCTGGTGTCGGCGCGGCGCCTCGCGCCCGGCGTGACGGCCCCGACCCGCCAGCGCCGTCCCACGGCCACCGGCTGACGCTAGGAGGCCTCGGGGCCGGCGACCTCGGTCTGGTCGCTCTCCCGCACGACGTGGATGCACTCGCCCGGGCACTCCTTGGCCGAGGAGATCACGTCGAGGCGCAGGGAGTCGGGCACGCCGGCGCGGGCGCCGGGGGCCGAGAGCAGATCGCCGTCACCCTCCTTGACGTAGGCGAGGCCGTCGATGTCGAACTCGAAGACCTCGGGCGCGTACTGCACGCACAACCCGTCGCCGGTGCACTGGTCCTGATCGATCCAGACGCGTAGCGGCTCGCTCACCACGTGGAAACTCCTCCGAAACGCGCCCGGGTTTGCCGGTACCGACCGCCGGGCATCAGCACGGTGACAACACCAACGTACGGCGCGGGCAAATGCCCCGGGCAGGTCACCCCGCGTGTGTAGGGTGAGGATTCGCGAACACTCCGCGAGATGGGGAGGTGGCCGCACATGGCGAACGAGTCGCGCAGCGGGCACGCAGGTGCCGGCCACGACGGGGAGCGGGACGCCGATCTGCGGCGCCGCACCGCGTTCCTGGAACAGGAACTCGATCTGTTACGGGCCAAGGCCTCCGAGTCGCCCCGGCACATGCGGCTGCTCGAGGACCGGCTCACCGAGTCGCAGGCGCGGCTGGCCGCGCTCAGCGACCGCAACGAACGCCTGGCCGCCACCCTGCGCGAGGCCCGCGAGCAGATGGTGCAGCTCAAGGAAGAGGTCGACCGGCTGGCCCAGCCGCCGAGCGGCTACGGCGTGTTCCTCGAGGCGTTCGACGACGGCACCGTCGACATCTTCACCACCGGCCGCAAGCTGCGGGTGGCGGTCTCGCCCGAGGTCGAGGTCGGCGAGCTGCGCCACGGCCAGGAGGTCATGCTCAACGAGGCGATGAACGTCGTCGCGGCCCGCGGCTTCGAGCGGGCCGGCGAGGTCGTCATGCTCAAGGAGATCCTCGACGGCGGTGACCGCGCCCTGGTCGTCGGGCACACCGACGAGGAACGCGTCGTCTACCTGGCCGAGATCCTGCGCGACAAGCCGTTGCGCGCCGGTGACTCGCTGCTGCTGGAGACACGCTCGGGCTACGCCTACGAGCGCGTGCCCAAGAGCGAGGTCGAGGAGCTGATCCTCGAAGAGGTTCCCGACATCGACTACACCGACATCGGTGGGCTCACCTCGCAGATCGAGGCCATCCGGGACGCCGTCGAGCTGCCGTTCCTGCACGCCGACCTGTTCCGCGAGCACCAGCTGCGCCCGCCGAAGGGCATCCTGCTCTACGGGCCGCCCGGCTGCGGCAAGACGCTGATCGCCAAGGCCGTCGCCAACTCGCTGGCCAAGCAGGTGCAGCGGGTGCACGGCGGCGACGAGAAGGCCACGGCGTTCTTCCTCAACATCAAGGGCCCGGAGCTGCTGAACAAGTACGTCGGCGAGACCGAACGGCACATCCGGCTGGTCTTCCAGCGTGCCCGCGAGAAGGCCTCCGACGGCACGCCGGTGATCGTCTTCTTCGACGAGATGGACTCGATCTTCCGTACCCGCGGTTCCGGTGTGTCCTCCGACGTCGAGAACACGATCGTGCCGCAGTTGCTGTCCGAGATCGACGGTGTCGAAGGCTTGCAGAACGTCATCGTCATCGGCGCGTCCAACCGCGAGGACATGATCGACCCGGCCATCCTGCGGCCCGGGCGCCTCGACGTGAAGATCAAGATTCAGCGACCCGACGCGCAGGCCGCGGGCGACATCTTCAGCAAGTACATCCAGCCGAGCCTGCCGATCCACGACGAGGACCTGAAGGAGAACGGCGGCGACCCCGAGGCCACCGTCGCGTCGATGATCCAGCACACGGTCGAGCGGATGTACACCGAGTCGGAGGAGAACCGCTTCCTGGAGGTCACCTACGCCAACGGTGACAAGGAGACGCTGTACTTCAAGGACTTCAACTCGGGCGCGATGATCCAGAACATCGTCGACCGGGCGAAGAAGATGGCCATCAAGGACCTGCTCACCAACGACCAGCGCGGTCTGCGGGTGCAGCACCTGCTCGCGGCCTGCGTGGACGAGTTCCGCGAGAACGAGGACCTGCCCAACACCACCAACCCCGACGACTGGGCCCGCATCTCCGGCAAGAAGGGCGAGCGGATCGTCTACATCCGCACGCTCGTCTCCGGTGGCAAGGGCGCCGATTCCGGCCGCTCGATCGACACGGTCGGCAACACCGGCCAGTACCTGTAGCGGTGGGCGTCACGCGGGTCGTTGCGGATCTGCCGGTCGCCGACGTCGCCCGCGCCAACGCGCTCTACGCCGGGCTGTTCGGCTTCCGGATCGGGATGGATCAGGGCTGGGTCGGCAACGTCGGCCCGGTCGAGGCGCCCGATGTCCAGCTGCAGGTCATGACCCGTGACGAGACGGCGCCGTGCAACCCGGTCGTGAGCATCGGCATGTCCGGCGCGGCCGAGGTCGACGAGGTCCACGCCCGCGCGGTCGCGCAGGGCCTGGAGATCGTCCATCCGCCCACCGACGAAGCGTGGGGCGTATACCGGTTCTTCTTCCGCGACCTCGACGGCAACGTGGTCAACGTCGTCGCGCACCGCTGAGCGGGCGGGGCAGCTGTCCCACTCGGCGCACAGGTCACCGGCGGTCGCTGGGAGACTGAGGCGGTGACCGTGTGGGAAGACCTGCTCGTTTTCGTCGCGGGCGTCTGGGCCGGCGGGATCAACACGGTGGTCGGCTCGGGCACGCTGGTCACCTTCCCGGTGCTGCTGTTCGTCGGTCTGCCGCCGGTGACCGCGAACGTCACCAACACCGTCGGGCTGTTCCCCGGTTCGTTCACCGGCGCGTGGGGCTACCGGCAGGAACTGAGCGGCCAGCGCAACCGCGCGCTCGTGCTCGGCACCGCGTCATTGATCGGCGCCGTCGTCGGCGCGGCGCTGCTGTTGCAGCTGCCGGCCGGCGCCTTCAAGGCCATCGTGCCCGCGCTGATCGCCATCGCGCTCCTGCTGGTCGTGTTCGGCAAGCGGCTGACGGCGTGGCTGGCCGGCCGCGGGCACGTCGCGACGCAGGGCGTCACCGTCGGCCTGTGGCTGGCCGTCCTCGCCGCCGGCGTCTACGGCGGCTACTTCGGCGCGGCCCAGGGCGTGCTGATGATGGGCTTCCTGGGCGTGTTCCTGGCCGAGTCGCTGCAGCGGCAGAACGCGCTGAAGAACCTGCTCACCGGTCTGGCCAACCTGGTGGCCGCGATCTTCTTCGCGATCACCACGCACATCGACTGGGCGGTGGCCGGCCTGGTCGCCGCCGGCGCCGTCCTCGGCGGCCTGATCGGTGCGCGGGTCGGTCGCAAGCTGTCGCCGACGGTGCTGCGCGCGGTCATCGTCGTCGTGGGGCTCGCCGCCATCGTCCAGTTGCTCGTCTGAGGACACGCCGGGCGCGTGCCGCTAGGCTCGGGCGCCTTCCACCTGAGGGGGCACCCGGCATGGTCGTCGGCATCGTCATCGGCGTCATCGTCGTCCTGCTGTTGTTGTGGGTCGTCGTCGCCTACAACGGCCTGGTCCGCGCCCGGAATGCCTTCCAGAACGCGTTCTCCCAGATCGACGTGCAGCTGCAGCGCCGCTTCGACCTGATCCCGAACCTCGTCGAGACCGCGAAGGCGTACATGGGCCACGAGCGGGAGACGCTCGAGGCCGTCACGCAGGCGCGGGCCGCGGCCATCACCGGGCTGGGGGCCGCGCAGGCGAGACCCGGCGACCCGGCGGCGATGGCGCAGCTGGCCCAGACGCAGGGCGCGCTCACCGGCGCGCTGGGGCGCTTCCAGGCGACGGCCGAGGCCTACCCCGACCTGAAGGCCAACCAGAACATGATGCAGCTGTCGGAGGAGCTGACGTCGACCGAGAACCGCGTCGCCTTCTCCCGGCAGGCCTTCAACGACTCGGTGATGAACTACAACAACCGCCGGCAGGCGTTCCCCGGTTCGGTCATCGCGGGCATGTTCCACTTCGGCACGGCCGCGCAGTGGCAGATCGACCCGGGGCACCCCGAGACCCGCGAAGCACCGAAGGTGCAGTTCTGACCACGGTCCGTCCGCGGTGAATTTCTTCGAGCGGCAACGGGCCGCGCGCAGCACCACGGTGCGGCTGGTGCTGCTGTTCACCGCGGCCGTGGTGTCCATCGTCGCGGTCGTCGACGCGATCATGGCGATCGCCTTCCGCCACTCACCCGCGTCGACGCTGATCGGCGTGATCGTCGCCGCCAGCGCGGTCACGCTGCTCATCATCGGTCTGGGCACGCTGACGAAGCTGATCGCCCTGCGGGGCGGGGGCGCGGTGGTGGCGCAGTCGGTGGGCGCCGTGGCGGTCGACCCGTCGACGAGCGACCCGCGGCTGCGCCGCTTCGTCAACGTGGTCGAGGAGATGGCCATCGCGTCGGGCGTGCCGGTGCCGCGGCTGTTCGTGCTCGAACAGGAACCCGGCATCAATGCCTTCGCCGCCGGGTACAGCCCGGCCGACGCGGCCATCACCGCCACCTCCGGAGCCCTCGACCGGCTCAACCGCGACGAGCTGCAGGGCGTCATCGGGCACGAGTTCAGCCATGTGCTCAACGGCGACATGCGCCTGAACGTGCGGCTCATCGGGCTGCTCAACGGCATCCTGCTGCTGGGCCTGGTCGGGCTGCGTTTCCTGCAGTTCGGCGGCGGCCGGTCGCGGTCGAAGAACGGCAGCGCGCTGCTGGTGGTCGCGGTCGCCTTCGTGGTGCTCGGTTTCGTGGGCCAGTTCTTCGCCGGGCTGATCAAGGCGGCGGTGAGCCGGCAACGTGAGTGGCTGGCCGACGCGTCGGCCGTGCAGTTCACCCGGCAGACGACGGGGCTGGCCGGTGCGTTGAAGAAGATCGCCGGCCTGCCCGCAGGCTCGCAGCTGTCCGACGCCCACGGCGAGCGGCAGGTCAGCCACATGCTCTTCGGCGAGGGCAAGCGCGGCCTGTCGCAGCTCTACGCCACGCACCCGCCGCTGCTCGAGCGCATCTCGGAACTGGAGCCGGGGTTCCGCCCGGCCGAGGTGGGCGCGCTGGCGCAGGAGTGGGCTCGGGCCGAACCCGACGGCCTGGCCGAGGACGCCGCCCTGGGTCTCGCCGGGCCGCCGCCCGCGGCGCCGCGGGTCGCCGGGGCACGACCGGGGCCGGCGCCGCGCGCGGCCCGGGTCGGCGTCGACCCGTCGGCGGTCGTGGGCCGGGTCGCCACCATGACGCCCGACGACCTGGCACACGGCGTGCGGCTGCGCGCCGCCGTGCCGGCGGCGCTGCACGCGCTCGCCAGCCAGGCCAGCACCGCGGTGCCGTTGGTGCTCGCGCTGCTGCTCGACGCCGATGCGGGTGTGCGCGAGCGCCAGCTGTGGAGTGTGCGCGCCCGGCTCGGGCCCGCCGTGGCCGAAGCGTGCGCGGCCATGGCGTCGCAACGGGCCGGCCTCGACCCGCTGCTGCGCCTGCCACTGGCGGCGCTGGCCGCCCCGCAACTCGCCGCGCGGCCCGCGGGGGAACGGCAGGCTCTGCTCACCGCGCTGGACGAGCTGGCCCGCGCCGACGGACGCGTCGACGTGTTCGAGTACTGCCTGACGCGCCTGGTCGGCAGCCGCCTGGCCGACGCCGAGGACCCCCTGATGCGCTCGCGCCCGGGCCGGGCCCCGCTGTCGGCGGTGCGCGACGCCGCCCTGACCCTGCTGGCCACGGTGAGCGCCGCCGGGCACGGCGACCCGCGCGCCGCCGAGCACGCCTTCACCGCGGCCGTCGCCCATCTGCTGCCCGGCGAGCGGGTGCCGTTCGTCGCGCCGCGCGAGCCGTGGCCGGCGCTCGACGCGGGCTGGACCCCCCTGAACGCCCTGGACCCCCGCAACAAGCAGGTGCTCATCGAGTCGCTGGTCGTCGCCGTGGCCGATGACGGCGTGCTGCAAGAGGCGGAGGCCGAGCTGCTGCGCACCGCCTGCGCCCTGCTGCGCTGCCCGTTGCCGCCGCTGCTGTCCTGACCGCCTCACCGGGCCCGGCAAGTAGCCTGGCCGGGTGACGGTCCGACGGGTGATGGGCACGGAGGTCGAGTACGGCGTCAGCCTGCCCGGCCAGCCCGCGGCGAACGCCATGCTGCTGTCCGCGCAGGTCGTCAACGCCTACGCCAGCACGCTGCCGGCCGGACGCGCGCGCCGCGCCAGCTGGGACTTCGAGGAGGAGTCGCCGCTGCGTGACGCCCGCGGCTTCGACCTCGGCGGCTCGGGCGCCGGTGGCGCTGTCGCGCAGGAGTTCATCGAGGCCGAAGAGGACGCCGGGATGGCCAACGTCATCCTGCCCAACGGCGCGCGCCTGTACGTCGACCACGCCCACCCCGAGTACTCCAGCCCCGAGGTCACCAACCCGCTCGACGTCGTGCGGTGGGACAAGGCCGGCGAGCTGGTCATGCTCGAGGCCGCGCGCCGGCTACCGACGATGCCCGGCGTCAACGCGGCGATCAACCTGTACAAGAACAACACCGACAACAAGGGCGCGTCCTACGGTTCGCACGAGAACTACCTGTGCCGTCGCGAGACCCCGTTCGCCGCGCTGGTGCGCCACCTCGTGCCGTTCTTCGTCACCCGCCAGGTCATGTGCGGGGCCGGGCGCGTCGGCCTCGGGCAGGACGGCCGCGGCGCCGGCTTCCAGATCGCGCAGCGCGCCGACTTCTTCGAGGTCGAGGTCGGCCTCGAGACCACCCTCAAGCGCCCGATCGTGAACACCCGCGACGAGCCGCACGCCGACGCCGACCGTTACCGGCGGCTACACGTGATCATCGGCGACGCGAACCTCTCCGAGATCTCCACCTATCTCAAGGTGGGCACCACCGCGCTCGTCCTCGCCATGATCGAGGACGGCTTTCTCGCCGACGACCTGGCTGTCGGGCAGGCCGTGCGTGAGCTGCACGAGGTGTCGCACGACCCGTCGCTCACCCACCGCATCACGCTGGCCGACGGCCGCACCATCACCGCCCTCGACCTGCAGGGGGAGTACCTCGACCGGGCCCGCAAGTACGTCGACGACCGGCAGGGTCAGGACGTGGACGAGCAGACCGCCGACGTGCTCGCCCGCTGGGAGTCGGTGCTCACCCGGCTGGCCGAGGATGCGTTCCTGTGCGCCTCGGAGCTGGACTGGGTGGCGAAGCTGCGGCTGCTCGAGGGTTACCGCGAGCGCGACGGGTTGGACTGGAACGCCCCGCGCCTGCAACTGGTCGACCTGCAGTACAGCGACGTGCGGCCGGAGAAGGGTCTGTACCACCGGCTCGTGTCGCGCGGGGCGATGCGCACCCTGCTCGCGCCGGGCGCGGCCGAGACCGCGCAGGACCGCCCGCCGGCTGACACCCGCGCCTATTTCCGCGGGGAATGCCTGCGCCGCTACGGACCCTCGGTGGCCGCGGCGTCCTGGGACTCGGTGATCTTCGACGTCGGCCGCGAGTCGCTGGTGCGGGTGCCGATGCTCGAACCGCTGCGCGGCACCCAGGCCCACGTGGGTGAGCTGCTCGACCGGTGCGACACCGCGCAGCAGTTGATCGAGGCGCTCAACGCCGCCCGCTGACCGCCCGGTCAGCTCTTCTCGTCGGCGTCCTTCTCCTTCGTCGTTCTTGTCGTCGTTCTTGTCGTCGTTCTTGTCGTCGTTCTTGTCGTCGTTCTTGTCGTCGTTCTTGTCGTCGTTCTTCTCGTCGGCGTCCTTCTTCTGGTCGTCCTTCGAGTCACCGTCGTCGGCACCGTCATCGTCCGAGTCGCCGGCCGAGTCGTCGTCGGACTCGTCGGGTTGCGGGACGTCGTCGACGTGCTCGTGCTCGCCGGGCACCTCGGTGCCGCCGTGCACGAGGGTGCCGGAGTACAGCCCCTCCTCGGGATCGAAATCGAGCTTGTCCCGGTCGACGAAGGTGTGGTCGGGGTCGTCGCCGTACTCGGTCTTGTCCCCGTCGCCGTCCCCGCCCCCCTCGCCTTCCGGCTCGGCGTCCTGCTTGCCGTGTTCGTCGCCGTGTTCGTCGCTGTGTTCCGCGTCGTCTTCCTGGCCGCTCGAACTGTCCGTGCTGTCGGTGCCGTCGCTCGAGTCGGAGCTCCCGTCGTCGTGCGAGTCGCTGTCCTCGCCGGCGCTGGTGGCGTCGTCGTCCGACCCCTTGTCGTCGGCCTGGGCCGCGGCGTCCTCGGGCGACGGCGGCTCGGGCGGGGGAGGCGGGACGTCGTCGGGCACGCCCTCGGGCTTGCGGCCGCCGGGGCCGGGCATCGGGCGGTCCGGGTCCTTGCCGTCGTCGCGGCCGTCGTCGCCGCCTTCGTCGCTGCCGCCGTTCGCCCGGTCGTCGCCGCCCGTGCCGTTGCCCTCGTCGCTCACGTGCTTCCTTCCGGTTGCCGTCGTGCCCAACCTAGGCAACGCCCGCCGGATACGCGACTTGTCGGGGTCGGGTGTATCAGTGGCGGCGGCCTGCGCTCCGTACTGGCAACACCCGGACGTCGCGAGGAGCAGGCCATGTCGTTGCTGTCAGCACTGGACGCGACGCGCGTCGCCGACCGGCTGGTCGACGACAGCGACGACGCGCGCTGGGCGCGGCCGATCGCCGTCCCGCAGCGCCAGGCCGTTGCGGCCGCGGCGATCGGGTACTCGTGGTGGTCGCTGGCGCGCAACCCCAACGCCCTGCTGCTCACCGGGATGATGGGCGTGCTGGTCGTGCGCGACGCGGTGCGCGGCGCGCTGACCTGAGGTCAGCGGTAACCGGCGGCCTGCAGCGCGAACAGCTGCGCGTAGTGCCCGTCGGCGGCCACCAGCTCGTCGTGGCTGCCGACCTCCACCGCCCGGCCACCGTCGAGGAAGACGATCAGATCGGCGGCCCGCACCGTGGAGAACCGGTGCGACACCAGTACGGTCACTGCGCCGGTGGTGCCGGCCGCGCGGGCCGCAGCCGCGGCGTAGCGCTCGAACAGCGCGTGCTCGGCCTGCGCGTCGAGGCTGGCGGTCGGCTCGTCGAGCACGACCAGCAGCGGTTCGCGCCGGCGCATCGCCCGCCCCAGCGCCAGCTTCTGCCACTGCCCACCGGACAGGCCGTGACCGCCGGTGAACGCGGTGCCGACCTCGGTGGCGAGACCGTCGGGCAGCTGGTGGGCCAGCCCCTCGGCGCCGGCGCGGGCGAGGGCGTCGTGGGCGAGCGGCTCGTCGGCCACCGAATCCAGGTCGGCCACCCCGATGCCTTCGACGGCGGGCAGGTGCAACCGCGCGAAGTCCTGGAAGGCGGCCGTGCACCGCGCCCGCCACGACTGCGGGTCGATGTCGGAGAGCGGGACGCCGTCGACGGTCACCGAGCCCTCGCCGGCCGGGTACATGCCCAGTAGCAGCTTGGCCAGCGTGGTCTTGCCGGAGCCGTTCTCACCGACCAGGGCCACGGTGGCCCCGGCGGGCAGCACCAGGTCCAGCCTGTCGAGCACCGCCCGGCCGGTGCCCGGATAGCGGAAGGTCACACCGCGCAGCTCGATGCCGGTGTGCAGCCGGTCGGGGGCCGGTCGGTCACCGGCGCGCGCCGCCACGTCGGCGGCGTGGTCCTGCAGCCAGAACAACCGGTCGGCCGTGGCCAGCGTGGACACCAGGGCACCCGAACCCTGGGTGGCCGACGCGAGCTGCGTGCGCGAGCGGCGGATCAACGACACCGTCATCAGCACCGTGCCCAGGGACAGCGCACCGTCGGTGGCCCGGACCACCACCAGGGCGATGGCGCCCATGAGCAGCGCCGCGTAGAGCAGCCACCCGGTGCCCTGCACGGCGAGCACCCGCAGCGCCTCGCCGGCGCTGCGGCGATCGAGCTCGGCGCGCAGGCGGCGGTGCTCGGCAGCGAGGTGCCCGTCCAGCCCGTACGCACGGACCTCACCGGCCGCGGCGGCGTCCGAGCTGAGCCCGAACACCAGGTTGGCCAGCCGGGCGGTGTCGGCGGCGCCGTCCTCGCTGCGGCGGGTGATGCGTTTGGCCAGCCGGTCGGCCAGCAGCGGCGGCACGGCGGCCAGCGGCAGGAACAGCAACCACGGCGAGACCGAACCGAGCAGCACCAGCAGCGCGACGATGCGCACGACGCTGGCCAGGTTGCTCAGCAGCATCCGCGGCGCGGCGGCCAGCTGGCGGCGATTGGCGTTGAGCCGCTCGACCTCGCGCAGGTAGTCCGGACGCTCCAGGTGCTCCAGGCCGGGCACGCCGCCGATCAACCGGATCAGCTGCGCGGTGCGGAACTGCGCGATGCGATCCGAGAGCGCCATCGATTCCGTGGCCCCGACGGCGATCAGCACCCACCCGACCGACAGCAGGCCGGCCACGACGGCCACCCCGATGGCCAGCTGCGCGTGGTTGCCGTCCAGCGCGCCGTCGACCAGCTCCCGGTAGCCGAGCGGGTAGCAGGTCGAGGAGATGCTGCCGATCACCAGCAGCGCCGTCACGGCCGACATCCAGCCCGGCGCGGCGCGGAAGCCGTCGAGGAACAGCACGCCGGCCAGCCGGGTCAACCGACGAGGGGTCCGCGACGCGGCGGGGGCGGCGGCCACGTCGGCGCTCACCGGGCACCGCCGAAGCGCGCGGCCTGCACCGCGTACGCCTGCGCGTAGGTGCCGCCGGCGGCCACGAGCTCGTCGTGGGTGCCCAGCTCGGTGATCCGGCCGCCGTCGAGCACGCAGATGCGCTGCGCCCGGCGCACGGTGGCGAAGCGGTGCGAGATGACCACCGTGGTCAACCCGCGGGTGATCTTCAGGAACCGTCCGTAGAACGCGGCCTCGCTGCGCACGTCGAGCGCGGCGGTCGGTTCGTCGAGCACGAGCACCCGAGCGCCGTGCCCGGTGGCGAACAGGGCCCGGGCCAGCGCCAGACGCTGCCATTGACCGCCGGACAGGTCCACCCCGCCGGGCAGCTCGCGGCTGAGCACGGTGTCCCAGCCGTGCGGCAGGTCGGGCACGACGTCGGCGAACCCGGCGAGCTGCGCGGCCTCGGCCACGCCGGCGCGGTCGTCGCGGTGCTCCAGCGCCCCGAGGGCCACGTTGTCGTAGGCACTGAACGGGTAGCGCACCGGCGCCTGCGGCATCAGCGCCACGACGCGTTGCCACTGCGCCGCCTCCAGCTCGCGCATGTCGACGCCGTCGACCGTGAGCCGCCCCGCGGTGGGGTCGCGCAGCCGGGACAGCAGGCTGACCAGCGTCGACTTGCCGGCCCCGTTCACGCCCACAACAGCGGTGGACGTGCCGACCGGCAGCACGAGGTCGAGGTCGCCGTCGTCCCCGCCGAGCACGTCGTACGCGCCGTTCGGGTAGCGGAAGCGCACCTGCTCGAAGCGGATCTCGCGGTGCGGGCGCCCGGCCACCGGCTGCGCGCCGCCGAGCGGCACGACGGACCCGCCGAGTTCGCGTTCGAGCTCGTCGACCTCGGGCAGGCCGGCCAGCGTCCACGCGAGCGTGATGTCGTCGAAGGTCACCGTGCCCGCCGACATCGTGATCGCGATCATCGGCAGCAGGGTGGCGAGAGCACGCAGGTCGATGTCGCCGTCGCGGGCCGAGGCGGCGATGTCGATCAACGTCACGACGTAGCCGGCCAGCACGACCGACCAGCAGCACACGGCGCGCACGTGCACCCGGCGCAGCCCCTCGACGCCGGCCGAGATCGTGGCCGACTGCGCGGTCCGGTACCGGTCGGCCACGAAGTCGGCCAGGCCGAACACCCGGACCTCCTTGGCGTCGCGGGCCTTCGACCCGACGCCGATGAAGTACCAGGCGCGGCGCAACGTGGTGGTCTGCCCGCGCAGCTCGGTGGCCTGGCGCACCACGGCGCGCAGCATCACCCGGCGGACCACGCACCACATGACGAACAGGCCCGGCCCGACCCACCACTGGTACCAGGCCAGCACCGCGCAGCCGATCAGGCCGGACAGCCGGTTGGACAGCACCCCCACCCAGGTGACCGGCGCGGAGCCGGGGAAGAAGCCGGTCAGCGACCCCTCCGCGCGGGCCAACCGGTCGAGGACCGCCGGGTCCTCGAGGTGCGCCGTGCCGACCGGACCGCCGACGACGCCGAGCAGCCGCCGCTGGATGTCACCGGTGACCCGGCTGTCGCAGGCCGTGCCGAGGGCCGAGCCGATCGGGTCGACGACGAGCGAGAGACCGTAGAGCGCGGCGGCCAGCACGAGGGCGTCGACCAGGCCGTGGCCGGCGGGGGAGCCGAGCCCATCGCGGACCGCAGCGGGCACCCGGCCGACCACGAGCCCGAGGGCCGCGACCACCAGCGGGCTGCACACGGCGTCGAGCAGGGCCCAGCCGACCACGAGCACCGACAGCCGGCGGCTCGCGCGCCACAGCAACAACCAGGCCTGCCGGCCGGAGGTGTCACCCCCGGCCGACGCGGCGACGGCCAGTGCCGTCACCGGGGTACTCACAGCGCGAGCCTAAAGGTCGCGACTGACGGTTTTCGGTGGGTTCGCCCCGTCGCGCGGTGAGGCGGGACCGAGTGAGCGTCGAGGAGGGTCAGGCGCGGGCGAAACGCTGCTCGCTGCGCGCCCGCGCCTTGACCGCCTCCTCCTCGCGATTCTTGGGCGGCGCGGAGGTCGTCAGGCTCTCCAGCAGGTGGCGGGTGGTGTGCGCGACCTCGGCCACCGCCCGGTCGAAGGCCTCCTGATTGGCGGCCGACGGCTTGCTGGAACCGCTGATCTTGCGCACGTACTGCACGGCGGCCGCGTAGACCTCGTCATGCGTCGCCGGCGGCTCGAAGTTGTGCAGGGTTCTGATGTTGCGGCACATGTGCTCCAGCGTGCCACGACAGGCGCGGACGGCGCAGATACCCGATGATCGACGGGTGACCGCAACCGAGCGCCCGCCGATGACCACGGCCGCCGCCACCCGCACGGTGCAGGTGTCCGCGCCGGCTGAGGCGGTCTACCGCCTCGTCACCGACCTGCCGGCCTTCGCCGCGCTGGCCGAGGAGACCTCGCGGATCCGCTGGACGAACGGGTCGACCTCGGCCACCCAGGGCGCGACCTTCCGCGGGTCCAACCGGCACGGGTGGCGCCGGTGGAGCACCACCTGCACGGTGACCGACGCCGAACCCGGGCGCCGCTTCGCCTTCGAGGTGCGCCTCACCATGGTCCCCATCGCCCGGTGGCAGTACGACATCGAGGCCACCGCCGACGGCTGCGCCGTCACCGAGAGCACCTGGGACCGCCGCCCCGGTTGGCTGAAACCACTCGGCGGCCTCGCGACGGGCGTGGCCGACCGCGCGAGCGTCAACGGTGCGCACATCGAGGCCACCCTCGCCCGACTGAAGGACGCCGCCGAGCGCGCCGCCGGCTGACGGTGCGAGAGTGAGGTCGTGGACGTCGTCCTGCACCGCGTCGAGGCGCTACCCGGTGAAGGTCGGTACGCGGTGACCTTCCGCCGCGTCGACGGCAGCGAACAGACCTCCACGATCCAACTCGACGGTGGCGAGGTCCGCGCCGCCGAGGCCGGCCTGCCGCCCGGGTGGACGCCCGGCTCACCGGCCTTCCGGGCCACCGTCGCGGTCGTCACCGCGCTGGACGCGGCGCGCCGGCAGGGCCCACCGGTACCGACGTTGCGCGACGTCGCCGGCGGTTGGGACGTCAGCCTCGGCAACGTCGTGCTCGGCGCCACCGGCATCCCGCGCTGCACCGCCCATGGCGACCTGGCCCGCGTGGACGACCTGTTCCGCTGCGACGAGTGCGGTGCCCGGGCCGTGGTCGGCTGACGCGATCCGGCTGACCAGGACGACGGCGGGCCCGGGCGTGATCGCCCGGGCCCGCCGGGTCACATGTCGGCGCCGGTCAGTGCGCCAGCACGGCCGCTTTCAGGCGGGCCGCGGTGGCCGGGCTCGGCGACGACACCTGCGCCGTCCGCGCGTTCGACGCGGTCGGCACCGGGCGCGGCAACGGCTTGCAGGTCGCGTCGGGACCGTTGCCGGGGGCGCGGGCCGGCAGCGTGCCGTGGGCCAGGTAGTCGGCGATCTGCCCGTCGACGCACTCGTTGCCGTAGAGGGTGCCCGCGTGGGTGGTGCCGCCCGGCTCGGCGATCAGCCGGGCGCCCGGGTAGAGGCTGCGCACGTAGAGGCTGCCCGGGTACGGGGTGGCGGCGTCGAGCGTCTCGTCGATCATCAGAACGCTGTCGACGTGGCTGCCGTCGATCGTCACCGGCGTGTGCGGGGCGGCCGGCCACGTCAGGCAGGGTCCGTTGAACCAGGCGTTGTCCCAGGTCTCGAACGGCGCCTTGGCGTACGTGCGCCAGTTGTCGGTGCGCACGGTCGACCAGTCGGTCGGCGCGGGCGCGTCGGTGCACTGCACCCCGAGGTACACGGCGTAGCCGTTGTCGTCGCTCGGCCCCACGTAGTCGTTGTAGGCGTCCAGCAGCGGCTGCGTGTTGTGGCCGTGCACCCAGCTGGCGAAGGCGTCCCCGAGCTGCAGCCACGTCAGCTGGTAGTAGCCGGCGTAGAGGAAGATGTCGTTCCACTCGTCGGGGCCGACCACGCCACCGGCCGGGTTCTTCTTCAGCTGGTGCTTCACCCGGTACCACAGCGCGCTGACGTCGGCCTGCGACTTGCCGAGGTGGTAGACGCTGTCGTACTTGGCCAGCCAGCCGAACCAGATGTCTTCGGTCTTCTGGAAGGCGACGTCCTGCTGCAGGTTGTCCTGGTACCAGAAGCCGCGGGGGTCGACGGTGGAGTCGAGCACCATGCGGCGCACGCGGTCCGGGAACAGGGTCGAGTACACCTGGCCGAGGTAGGTGCCGTAGGAGAAGCCGTAGTAGTTGATCTGCGACTGCCCGAGGGCGGCGCGCAGGTAGTCCATGTCCTTCGCGACGTCCGGCGTGGTCATGTGGTCGAGGATGGCGCCGTTCTTGTTCCCGCAGGCCTTCGCGTACCCCGCGCTGCGCTTGAGCCAGACGTCCTCCAGGTGCTGCGTCCTGGGGATGTACTCCGGGCGCGGTCCCGCGAAGTAGGTCGGGTTGCAGGACACGTGCGGCTCGGAGGCACCGACACCGCGCGGGTCGAACCCGATCCAGTCGTAGTAGTCACCCGCGCCGCCGGGAACGGCCGAGCCCAGCGTCGACAGGCCGAGGCCGGAACCGCCGGGGCCGCCGGGGTTGACGAGCATGACGCCCTGGTACTGCGAGTCGGGCACCTTGTGCTCGACCCGCGAGACCGCGATCTTGATCGTCGTACCCGTCGGGTCGTTCCAGTCCAACGGCACCGTCAGGTAACCGCATTCGGCGCCGGCGTTCTGCAGCCCGCTGTCGTCACATTCGCCCCACTGGATCGGCGCCGGCGCCGCCAGCTTGGCCGCGCTCGCCTCCGCGGCGGTCGCCGCCGTCCGCGAGCCGGTGGTCCGGGCTGTGGCCGTGGCGCTGGTGAGCGCACCGCCCAGCACGACGCCCGCCACTGTGGCCAGCGCCCATACACGTCGTTTCACGCAACTGCCCCCTTTGGGTCGGTAGGTGGGCGGTAGCGTAACGAGGGACACGAGCCACCGGAACCGGTGAATCCGGGTAAGACGTGACGAGTTCCTTGCGACAACAACTGAAGCTTGGTTCACTGCTTGACGTGGCGTACCGGCGAACCGCGCAGATCCAGGCTCGGCTGGACGCCCAGCGCGCCGCCATCCTCGCCGCGGCCACGGAGCTGCTCGCGGAGGAAGGCTACGCCGGCTGCAGCATGAGCGCGGTCTCCCGCCGCGCGGGCGTCGCGGCGGGCACCGTCTACAACCACTTCGAGAGCAAGAGCGGGCTGCTCGCCGAACTGTTCCGCACCGTGGTTTCGCGCGAGGTGGAGGCGGTACGGGCGGCCATCGTCAACGGCACGGCCACCGAACGGCTGACCGCCGTGATCGAGACCTTCGCCGGCCGCGCGCTGAAGAACCCGCGCCGCGCGTACGCCCTGCTCGCCGAGCCCGTCGACCCGGTGGTCGACGCGCTGCGCATCGACTTCCGCCGCGCGTTCCGCGACCTCCTCGCCCAAGCCGTACGCGACGGCGTGCGCAGCGGCGAGCTGCCGCCGCAGGACGCGAACACCGTGGCCGCCGCCCTCGTCGGGGCCATCGCCGAGGCGCTGATCGGGCCCCTCGCGGCGGGCGCCGAGGACCCGGCGACCGTGCCCACGATGATCGCCTTCACCCATCGGGCCGTCGGAGGAGGTCGCTGTGCCGACGCATGAGATCACCAACCAGGTACCGCCGGTCGAGGGCCGCGACCTCACCACCTTCCCGGCGCTCGAGGAAGGCCTCGCCCGCGAGGGCGCGGGCTGGGCGGCGGCCGAGGTGCGCGCGCTCGGCGAGCTGGGAGCCGAGCCGCAGTGGCAGGCAGCGGGACGGCTGGCCAACGAGCACCCGCCCGTGCTGCGCACGCACGACCGGTACGGCCACCGGATCGACGAGGTGGAGTACCTGCCCCAGTACCACGAGCTGATGCGGGTCGCGGTCGAGCACGGCCTGCACGGCGCACCGTGGGCCGATGCGCGGCCGGGTGCGCACGTGGCCCGGGCCGGCAAGGTGCTGGCGTGGGGGGTCACCGATGCCGGCCACCTGTGCCCGATCTCGATGACCTATGCAGCCGTGCCGGCGTTGCGCTCCACCCCCGAGCTCGCGCAGCAGTTCGAGCCGCTGCTGACCAGCCGCGAGTACGACCCCGGCCTGCGACCCCCGCTGGGCAAGCGTGGGCTGATCGCCGGCATGTCGATGACCGAGAAGCAGGGTGGCTCGGACGTACGGGCCAACACGACGCGCGCGGTGGCGAGCGGCGCGGACGGTTACCGGCTCACCGGGCACAAGTGGTTCACCTCCGCGCCGATGTCCGACGTGTTCCTCACCCTGGCCCAGACGCCGGGCGGGCTGTCGTGCTTCCTGGTGCCACGCGTGCTGCCGGACGGCACGCGCAACGCGTTCTTCCTGCAGCGGCTCAAGGACAAGCTCGGCAACCGCTCGAACGCGTCGGGCGAGGTGGAGTACGACGGCGCGTCCGGCTGGCTGGTCGGCGACGAGGGCCGTGGCGTGGCGACGATCATCGAGATGGTCAACCTGACCCGCCTCGACTGCGCGCTCATGGCGGCCGGCGGCATGCGCATCGCCACCGCCCAGGCGCTGCACCACGCCACCCACCGGCACGCGTTCGGAGCGGCGCTGGTCGACCAGCCGGCGATGACGAACGTGCTGGCCGACCTCGCCCTGGACAGCGAGGCGGCCACCACCCTGGTGCTGCGCCTGGCCGGCGCGGTCGACCGGGCGAGCCGCGGCGACGACACCGAGCGCAGCTTCCGGCGCCTCGCCCTGGCCGTCGGCAAGTACTGGCTGTGCAAGCGGCTGGCCCCGCACACCGGCGAGGCGCTGGAGTGCCTGGGTGGCAACGGCTACGTCGAGGACTCCGGCATGCCGCGGCTGTACCGCGAGGCGCCGCTCGTGTCGATCTGGGAGGGCTCCGGCAACGTCGCGGCCCTGGACTCCCTGCGCGCGATGGCGAAGGACCCCGCCTCGGTGGAGGCGTTCTTCGCCGAACTCGACCTCGCCGGCGGCGCCGACGCGCGCTACGACGACGCTTTGGCACTGCTGCGCAAGGAACTGTCCGACCTGGAACACCTGCAGTTCCGCGCTCGCCGCATGGTGGAGCGGATGGCGCTGCTCCTGCAGGCGTCGCTGCTGCTGCGGCACAGCACGCCCGCCGTGGCCGACGCGTTCGTCGCCTCGCGACTGGCGGGGGACTGGGGCGGCGCTTACGGCACGCTGCCGCCGGGTGTCGATACGCGGGGGATCCTGGACCGCGCCCGCCTCGCATGAGCGGCCCCACGCCGGGCTGGCGGCTCGGCGCGGAGCAGGGGCCCGACTCGCCGTTCGCGGGCCGCCCCGCCCCGGCCGACCGGGTCGACTACGCGACGCTGACCTACGAGGTGACCGGCCGCATCGCCCGGTTGACGTTCAACCGGCCGGCCCAGGGCAACGCGATCGTCCCGGACACGCCGCAGGACCTGGCGCACGCCGTCGAGCGGGCCGACCTCGACCCGCGGGTCCACGTATTCGTCCTCAGTGGCCGCGGGCCCGGCTTCTGCGGCGGGCTACGACCTGGGGCTGTTCGCGGAGCAGGACCCGGCGCGGGCCGGCGACGACGGGCCGACGCCGCGCGACGGCACCGTGCTCGACCCGGTGGCCCAGGCCCGCAACCACGACCCGGCGCGGGTCTGGGACCCGATGCTCGACTTCGCGATGATGAGCCGGTTCAACCGCGGCTTCGCCAGCCTGCTGCACGCGACGAAGCCGACGGTGGCGAAGCTGCACGGGTTCTGCCTGGCCGGCGGCGCGGACATCGCGCTGTTCGCCGACCAGATCATCGCGGCGGACGACACGAAGATCGGGTACCCGCCGGCCCGGGTGTGGGGCATCCCGGCCGCGGGCATGTGGGCGCACCGCCTCGGTGACCAGCGGGCGAAGCGCCTGTTGTTCACCGGCGACACGATCACCGGGGCCGAGGCCGCCGACTGGGGCCTCGCGATCGAGGCCCCCGCTCCGGATGAGCTCGACGCGCGCACCGAGGTGCTGCTCGAGCGGATCGCCCGCATGCCACTGAATCAGTTGATGATGACGAAGCTGGCCCTGAACTCGGCCCTGCTCGCGCAGGGCGTGCACACCAGCGGGGTGCTCGGCACCGTCTTCGACGGCATCGCCCGGCACACCCGCGAGGGTCACGCGTTCGTGGCGCGTGCGGCGCAGGCGGGCTTCCGGCAGGCGGTGCGCGAGCGCGACGATCCGTTCGGAGACGCCGGGCGCACGGTGTTTCGCGGCTGACCGGCGTTGCCCGCCGTGGTGCAGCCCGGTCCCGGGCGCGGGGTCAGCTGGCGGCGCGGTGCGGCGAGGCCAGCAGCAGCTCGGCGCGGCGGGCGCCGACGCTCTGGCCGTCGGGCAGCAACTCCCCGAAGTCCTCGAACACGACCACGCCGTTGCACAGCAGGCTCCAGCCCTGCTCGGGGTGGGCGGAGATGACGTGGGCGGCGTCGCGGTCGGCGGCGTCAGCGGTGGGGCAGGCCGGGGTGTGGCTGCAGCAGCGCGGGATGTCGAAGCTCATGTGGTGTCCTGGAATCGCTTTCAGTGAGATCGGGGTCAAGTCTGCTCTTTTGTCGACAGAAGTCCAGCGACCTCGCTGGCCGTGTCCTCAACCAGGCCCACTCGGGCAGGCGTTCGGGGCCTGGCAATGTGAGATTTTCGTAAGATCGTTATCCGCCCGAGATCCGCGGGTGGGCGGGTCAGGTCCGCCCGTCGCGATCCTGAGCCCGGCGCAGGGCCGCCTCGCGCGGCACCCAGTCGGCCAGCACCGCCGGGTAGCCGGCCGCGCGCGCGGCGGACACGACCTCGTCGTCGTCGTCGACCAGCGCAGCGATGCCACGGGGGGCGAGCCGACGCAACACCGACAGCTTGTAGTGCGGCGCCGGGCGGTAGTCGCCGTGCGGGCGCAGGTGGACCTCGTCGTGCGGCAGGCCGTGGCGCGCCAGCCAACGTTGCGTCGTGTCGCGCAGCCACTCCGGGCGACCGGTCAGCCAGACGATGTCGTGCCGGTCGCCGAGGTCGCCCACCAGCGCGGCGCCTTCGGGCAGCAGGCCGTCACGATCGGCCGCGGCGAAGAAGCGCCGCCACGACCGGGAGTCGCCGGCGTCCAGGTGGTGCACCCGGTGCCGCACGTCGGCGACCACGCCGTCGATGTCGAAGACCGCGAGCACCGGGCCACCCTAGGCGCCGTAGACTTCCGCAACCGTGCGCTTCGTTGGCCCCGCCCCGTCGTTCGAACTGACCTACGACGACGTCTTCATGATCCCGGCGCGTTCGCAGGTCGCCTCGCGTTTCGACGTCGACCTGACGACCGCTGACGGCTCGGGCGCCACGATCCCGCTCGTCGTCGCCAACATGACCGCCGTCGCCGGGCGGCGGATGGCCGAGACGGTGGCCCGCCGCGGCGGGCTCACGGTGCTGCCCCAGGACATCCCGGTGCCGGTGGTGCGCGAGGTCGTCTCCTGGGTCAAGCAGCGGCACCTGGTCGTCGACACGCCCGTGACGCTCTCGCCGCGTAACACCGTCAGCGATGCGCTCGCGCTGCTGCCCAAGCGGGCGCACGGCGCCGTGGTCGTGGTCGAGGACGGCCGCCCGGTAGGGGTGGTCACCGAGCACGACTGCGCCGGCGCCGAACGCTTCGCCCAGCTGCACCAGGTCATGTCACCCGACCCGCTGACCCTCGACATCGCCCTCGAACCGGCCCGCGCCTTCGAGCGGCTCGACGAGCGGCGCCGCAAGCTCGCGCCCGTCGTGGACGCCGAGGGCCGCCTCGTCGGCATCCTCACCCGCACCGGCGCCCTGCGCTCGACCATCTACCGGCCCGCCGTCGACAACTCGGACCGGCTGCGGGTGGCCGTGGCGATGGGTGTCAACGGCGACGTGAAGGGCCGCGCCGGCGAGCTGCTCGACGCCGGGGTGGACGTGCTCGTGCTCGACACCGCCCACGGCCACCAGCAGCGCATGATCGAGGCCCTCGCGGCGGTCCGGGCGCTCGCGCCGTCGGTCCCGGTGGTGGCCGGCAACGTGGTCTCCGCCGAGGGCACCGTCGAGCTGATCGAGGCCGGCGCGGACATCGTCAAGGTGGGCGTCGGGCCCGGTGCCATGTGCACGACCCGGATGATGACCGGTGTCGGTCGCCCGCAGTTCTCCGCCGTGCTCGAGTGCGTCGGCGCCGCCCGGGCGGCCGGCAAGCACGTGTGGGCCGACGGGGGAGTGCGACACCCGCGCGACGTCGCTCTGGCCCTGGCCGCCGGCGCCTCCGCCGTGATGATCGGTTCCTGGTTCGCCGGCACCTACGAGTCGCCCGGCGACCTGCACGTCGCGGCCGACGGACGGCTGTACAAGGACAGCTTCGGCATGGCCTCCGCCCGCGCCGTGGCCAGCCGCACGAGCTCCGAGGGCGCCTTCGAGCGGGCCCGCAAGGCGTTGTTCGAGGAGGGCATCTCCAGCGGGCGGCAGTTCCTCGATCCGGCCCGGCCCGGCGTGGAGGACCTGATCGACACCATCACCGCCGGCGTGCGCTCGGCCTGCACCTACGCGGGCGCGAGCACCCTGGCCGAACTGCACGAGCGCGCCGTGGTCGGCGTGCAGAGCACGGCCGGCTTCGCCGAGGGCAGGCCGTTGCACGCGGGTTGGTGAGACAGTGGAGGGGTGACGCACGCCCACGCCCACGGCCACGCTCACGGCGCGCGACCGGTTGACGCCGACCGGCGCTGGCTGCTGGCCGCCCTCGGGGTCGTCGTGGCCTTCCTGGTCGCGGAGTTCGTGGCCGGCCTGGTCGCGCACTCGCTCGCGCTGCTCGCCGACGCCGGGCACATGCTCACCGACGCGGCCGCCCTGCTGCTGGCCGTGATCGCCGCCCGGCTCGCCCAGCGCCCCGCGCGCGGCGCCTACACCTACGGCCTCGCCCGCGTCGACGCACTGTCCGGGCAGGCCAACGGCATCACGTTGCTGCTGCTCGCGGTCTGGTTCGTCGTGGAGGGCATCCGGCGCCTGATCACGCCGGCGCCGGTGGTCGGCGGCGTGGTCGTGGTGGTCGCCGCGGTCGGGGCCGCGGTCAACGTCGTCGCGGCGCTGCTGGCCTCGCGCGCCGACCGCTCGAGCCTCAACGTCCGCGGGGCGGTGGCCCACCTGACCAACGATGTGTGGGCCTTCGCGGCCACCTTCCTGGCCGGCCTCGTCGTCGTCACCACGGGGTGGCGCCGGGCCGACGCGGTCGCCTCGCTGGTCGTCGCCGCCCTGATGACCTGGACCGGCGCCGGCCTGGTGCGGGCGGCCGGGCGGGTGTTCCTGGAGGCGGCACCCCTGGGCGTCGACCCCGGTCAGGTGGGGCAGTCGCTGGTGAGCGCGCCCGGCGTCGCGCAGGTCCACGACCTGCACGTCTGGACGCTGGGGTCCAGCGAGGCAGCGTTGTCCGCGCACGTGCTCGTTGACCCCGAGCACGACTGCCATGCCGTGGCGGGCGGGTTACGCACGCTGCTCGCCGAGCGGTTCGGCGTCGGGCACGTCACCTTGCAGGTCGACCACGCCGAGGACGAGGTGCACACCGCACAGAACTGCGCCGACACCCATGGACAGGTCCACGAGGCGTCGGCGCAGTCGCGGCCCGGTTAGCGCGGCGTCGGTCAGTTCTCCGAGTCGCCGCCCTCGCCGGTGAGACCGGGATAGGCCACCGGGTGGCTACCCACCCCTGCGGGCCCACAAAACGTCGTCGCCCGGACACCGAGTTGGGCCGCAGGGGTCGCGAGCAGCAGAATCGGTCCATGTTGCTGCCGATGTCGCCCACGAGCTCGATGTTCCTGCTCGCCGAGACGCGTGACCAGCCGATGCACGTCGGCAGCCTGCAACTGTTCGTCCCACCCGACGGCGCCGACGCCCTCGACGTGCGGAAGATGTTCGACCAGGCGATCGCCGACGACACAGTGGCGCCGCTGTTCCGCCGGCGTCCCCGCCGCTCGATCACCACGCTCGGGCAGTGGGGCTGGGAGACCGACCGCGCGTTCGACCTGCAGCACCACGTGCGGCTCAGCGCCCTGCCGCAACCGGGGCGGGTCCTCGAGCTCCTCTCGCTCGGCTCGCGGCTGCACTCCACCCTGCTCGACCGGCACCGCCCACCGTGGGAGATGCACCTCGTCGAGGGCCTGGCCGACGGCCGGTACGGCATCTACTTCAAGGTGCACCACGCGCTCGTCGACGGCGTCTCCGCGCTGCGGCTGCTGGCCCGCATGCTCAGCTCGGATGCCGACGAGCGCAACATGCCGGCGCCGTGGGCCCCGCGCGAGCGCTCGTCGCGATCGCACTCGCGCAGCCCGCGCAGCACGCTGGACGAGCTGCGCGGCGCGTTCGGTGATGCCGCCGGGCTGGTGCCGGCGCTGGCCCGCACGCTGAACCACGCGATCAACGAGCAGGGCGGATCGCTGTCGATCTCGGCCCCGAAGTCGATGCTCAACGTGCCGATCACCGGCGCGCGGCGCTTCGCGGCGCAGTCGTGGCCCATCGAGCGCATCCGGGCGATCGGCAAGGCCGCGGGCTGCACGGTCAACGACGTCGTCCTCGCGATGTGTTCGGGTGCGCTGCGCAATTACATGCGCAGCATGGACGCGCTGCCCGACGCCCCGCTGATCGCGATGGTCCCGGTGTCGCTGCACGGCTCGTCGGCCGGCGCGAGCGACGACGGCGGCGTCGCGGTCGGCGTGGTGATGTGCAACCTCGGCACCCACCACGCGCAGGCGGCCGACCGGCTGGCCACGGTGCACCAGTCGATGGAGGACGGCAAGGCGGCCCTGTCGACCATGACCCCCAACCAGATCCTCGCGATGAGCGCGCTCGGGGTCAGCCCGTTGGCGATCTGGCCCGTGCTGCGGCTCACCGGCACCGTGCGGCCGCCGTTCAACCTGGTCATCTCCAACGTCCCCGGCCCCCGGGAACCGCTGTACTGGAACGGCGCACGCCTCGACGGGCTGTACCCGTTGTCCATCCCGCTGTCCGGCCAGGCGTTGAACATCACCTGCACCAGCTACTCCGACGCGATCGCGTTCGGGCTCACCGGCTGCCGGCGCACGGTGCCGCACCTGCAGCGGCTGCTGAGCTACCTCGACGACGAGCTGTCCGCGTTGGAGGACGCCGTCGGCAGCTGAGCTGGTTCAGCGGGCGGCGAGCCGGTCCAGGTCTAGTCGGGCGAACCGGCGGCCGGCGGCCGGCGCGAACCGGCTCATCGCTCGCAGCACCTTCGCCTCCGGGGTGACGACCGCGAGCGGGCGCCGGGCGGCCACGGCCCGCACGATCTGGCGCGCCACCTTCTCCGGCGGGTAGTTGCGGCGGTGGTAGGCCGCGACCCGGCTCTCGCGCATCCGCTCGGCGGTGTCGTCGTCGACCCCTACCTGGATGGTCGTGGCGCTGATGTCGGTGTCCACGAAACCCGGGCACACCGCCGTGACCCCGATGCCCTCGCGGTCGAGCTCGGCGCGCAGGCACTCGGTGAGCATGAGCACCGCCGCCTTGGTGGTGGCGTAGGCGGGCAGCGCGATCGACGGCGCGAACGCCGCGGCCGACGCGACGTTGACGATGTGCCCGCCCTGCCCGCGCTCGATCTGCTGCGCGGCGACGAGCCGGCTGCCGTGGATGACGCTCCACAGGTTGACGTCGAGGATCTTCGCCCAGTCGTCGGGGCCGGTGTCGAGGAACCGGCCGCCCATGCCGATGCCGGCGTTGTTGACCAGCACGTCGGGCACCCCGTGCTCGTCACGCAGCGCGGCGGTGAAGTCCTCCCACGCCGCGCGGTCGGCGACGTCGAGGTGCCGCGCCCAGGCCCGCACGCCCAGCTCGCGGACGTCGTCGACGGTCTCCTTCGCGGCCGCGTCGTTGATGTCGGCGACGACGACGTCGGCCCCGTGGCGGGCGAACTCGAGTGCGGTGGCCCGGCCGATGCCGCGGGCGGCGCCGGTGACGACCACGAGCCGGCCCGCGAACTGTCCGGCGCGGGCGGGGGCGCCCAGCCGCCCGGCCCGCGGGCGGCTCAACCCGTCGACGAACTGCGCGGTCAACCGGGCGATGACGTCCGGGCGCTCGCTGACCACCCAGTGGCCGCCGGCCACGGTGTGCGTGGTGAGGTCGGCGACCCAGCGGCGCGGGGCCTCGAAGGCCAGCTGCGCGGTGATGTACGGGTCGCGGTCCGGCGCGATCACCTGGACGGGCACGCTGACCGGCAACGGCCGCGGACGGGCCAGGGCCGCGAGCATGTTGGCCCGGTACAGCGCGAGGCCGTTGATCCGCTCCGCGTCGCCGCGCTGCGGCTGGTCGGCCGCGGCGGCCCGGCTGCGGCTGCCGGCCGCGGAGAGCGCGATCAACCGGTCGAGGACCCCGTGCCGCGCGGCGAACTCCGGCAGGCCCGGCAGCTGGAACAGCCCGATGTAGTAGGAGTGCGCGAGCTGGCGCAGGGCGGCGCGGGGGTGGCGGGCGAGCCCGCGCAGCCACGCCGCGCTGTAGTCGAGGTCGGGCCCGGAGATCGAGGTGAACGACGCGACGCGCCCGGCGAGCGCGTCGTCACCGAGGGCGGCCCAGGTCTGGATGGATCCCCAGTCGTGGGCGAGCAGGTGCACCGGGCGGGCGGGGCTCACGGCACCGATGACCGCGGCGAGGTCGGCCACCAGGCGTGGCATGCGGTAGCCGCTGACCGACCCGGGCTTGTCCGAGGCGCCGGTGCCCCGCACGTCGTAGGTGACGACGTGGAAGCGTTCCGCGAGCCGGGCCGTCACGCCGTCCCAGACCGTGTGGTTGTCCGGGTACCCGTGGACCGCCAGCACGGTGGGGGAGCCGGGCTCCCCGCTCTCGTAGACGGCCAGGCGGGTTCCGTCGGGCGAGGTGACGTGGCGCGGGGTCGTCGGCATGTGTGCACAGTACCTGCTACCGGGCGTCACAGACACTCCGACGGCGCCCAGGCGTCAGCCCGTCTTGATCTTGCACACCTGCGTCAGGTAGGTGCCGACCCGCTGGCTCGCCGCCCGGGCCGCCGGCGAGTCGATCTGCTTCTGCAGCCCCGGCGACGACGCCAGCTTGCGGAAGTCGTAGCCGTCGGCCTTCAGGGCCGCGTAGAGCTTGTGCGCGGTGTCGACGACGACGGCGGCGTCGGCCTTGAGCTGCTGCGGCGCCAGGCTCTGGAAGGCGGCGAGCTCGACCTCGGCCCGGTCGACGAACTTCTTCACGTCGGCCGGGCTCCCGCTCGCCAGCTGCGTCGTCTGCTTCGACTCGCTCTCCTGCACCCGGCGGGCGGTCGCGCAGAACGTGGAGTTGCTGTCGCCGCTGACCGCGCTCGTCGACGACGGCGCGCTCGACCCGGCGGAACTCGTGGACGACGAGGTGGCCGATGGCCCTGACGAGGCGGGGCCGGAACCGCCGCCCGAGCCGGACGACGAGCAGGCGGCCAGCAGACAGCCACCCAGCGCGAGGGCGGCGACCGTGCGGCGGGCGGGGTCGGTCATGGTCGGTGGCTCCCTTTCAGCGGGCGTACTGCTGACGCCTGTGCGCTACAGAGTGCCGACCCGGACGCGGTGATACACCGTCCTTCGGGGCACGCTTGCCGGGCGGGCTCTCAGGCGGCGCCGTGGCCCGCGGGTACCCGCTCGGCCTCGCGCGGCGGGCCCGGCGGCGTGCCGTCGCCGAACGGGCGGCCGCCGAGGTCCTCGCGCCCGTGCGGTTCGAGCCAGCCGGCGAGGTCGGGGCCGGCGGGCACGATGCCCGAGGGGTTGATGTTCTCGTGCACCCGGTAGTAGTGCGCCTTGATCTGGGCGAAGTCGGTGGTGTCGCCGAACCCGGGCGTCTGGAACAGGTCGCGGGCGTAGGCCCACAGCACCGGCAGCTCGGACAGCTTCTGCCGGTTGCACTTGAAGTGCCCGTGGTAGACGGCGTCGAAGCGGGCCAGAGTGGTGAACAGCCGCACGTCGGCCTCGGTGATCGTGTCGCCGACGAGGTAGCGCTGGCCGCGCAGCCGCTCGGTCAGCCAGTCGAGGCGGGCGAACAGGGCGGCGTAGGCCTTGCCGTATGCGTCCTGGCTCGTGGCGAACCCGCACTTGTAGACGCCGTTGTTCACGTCCTCGAAGAACGCGTCGATCACCTCGTCGATCTCGTCGCGCAGGGGTTCGGGGTAGAGGTCCGGCGCGCCCTCGCGGTGGTGGTCGCGCCACTCCAGCGACAGGTCGAGGGTGATCTGCTTGAAGTCGTTGGTGACGACCTGGCCGGACGGGATGTCGACGATCGCCGGTACGGTGATGCCGCGCGAGTAGTCGGGGTCACGGGCGAGGAAGGCCTGCTGCAACCGCTCGATGTGCAGCACCGGGTCGACGCCGCCCGGGTCCAGGTCGAAGGTCCAGCTCCGCTCGTCGTGCGTGGGCCCGCACAGGCCCATCGACAGCGCGTCCTCGAGACCGAGCAGCCGGCGCACGATGATGGCCCGGTTGGCCCAGGGGCAGGCTCGGGCGGCCACCAGCCGGTACCGCCCGGCCTCGACCGGCCAGCCGTCGCGGCCGTCGGCCGTGATGCGGTCGGCGAGGTAGGTCTGGTCGCGCTCGAAGGATCCGTCCTCGTCGAGGTCGCGGGTGTCCGAAGCCGTGTCGGTGCTCATGCCGACAGCCTTCCCGCCCCGGTCAGCCACCATGCGAGCAGCGCGTTGACCACGCCGGGAGCCTCGAGCGGCAGCAGGTGGGTGCCCGGCAGCACGGCGAGCCGCGCGTCCGGCAGCGCGGCCACGATCGCCTGCGAGTGCTCGACCCTCACCTCGTCGCGGTCGCCCTGGAGCACCAGGGTCGGCGCGGTGATCGCGGCCAACTCGTCGAGGTCGAGGTCGGGCTCGGTGGCCATCATCGCGAGGAGCTTGTCGTACACGACCACGAAGTGCTCGGGGCCGTCCGGGGAGACGGCGTCGTACTCGCGGCGCAGGAAGCCGATCGCCTCCGGCGAGCGGATCTGTTCCAGGATGGTGCTGTCGGCCGGGATGCCCGACGGGTCGAGGTACTGGCCGATGAGCACCATCCGGGAAACCAGGTCCGGCCGGCGCAGCGCGACGAGCACCGCGACCACCGCGCCGTCGCTCCACCCGACCAGGTGCGCCGGGGCGCCCACTTCCTGTGCGAGGTAGGCGATGGTGTCGTCGGCCATCACCGAGTAGCTGAGCGGCCCGTCGACGTCGGGGGTGTGCGCATGACCGCGCCGCTCGGGCACGTGCACCCGGAAACCGGCGGCGACCAGGGTCGGCGTCTGCGCCGCGAACGACGGCGCCCCCGCGAACGCGCCGTGCAGCAGGGCCACCGGCGGCCCGTCGCCGGTGACCTCGTGCCACACGCGTCGGCCGTCGACCTCGATATAGCTCATGACTCCTCCAGGGCCGCGACCAGGCGGCGGTAGACGTCCTCCGATTCGCCCTCCGGGCAGTGCAGCACTGTGGCGTGCGGGCGGCTGTTGACCACGAGCAGCAGCCGGTCGTACATCGACACCAGCGCGGCCTCGCCGCCGGCCCGCACCACCTGCTCGCCGGCCTGCACATGTGCGGGCTCGGCCGCGGCCGCGGTGCGCCGCGCGAGGCGTTCGAACAGGGTGTCGCGGTCGTCGGTGAGCACGAACTCGCGGTACGCGGCGCCGGCCCGCTCGGCCGTCCGGGCCACCTCGTCGAGGAACTGCGGGCGGGCCAGGTACTGCGGCACCACCACGTCGTGGCCGCCGCGCAGGTGCGCGGCGGCCATGGCAACGGTCAGCGACCTCGCCACCAGACCGGCTCGCGCCGGGTCGTCCTCCCAACGGCCGAGCATGCGGCGCACGCTGTCGATGTCCAGCACCAGCGTCAACGGGTGATCGGTGGCGTAGCGGCGGGCCAGGGTGGTCTTGCCGACGGCGGGCATGCCGTTGAGCAGGATCAGCCGGGGCACCCCGGCACGTTATCGACTCAGCCCTGAGCGAGTTCGGCGACGTCCTGCCACTCGTGCCAGGTCGCCAGCCGGGACTCGTAATCCTGCTCGGCGATGGCCAGCGGCGCCGAGCCGAAGAAGCAGCGCAGCGGCGGGTTCTCGGCGTCGACGAGGCGCAGCACGGCCGCCGCGCTGGCCTGCGGGTCGCCCGGTGCGGACGTGCGCTGCTTGCGCTGCTCCATGGCCTTCTCGCGGAACTCGGCGTACGCGGGCAGCTCGGCCGAGTGCTTGGCCGACGGGCCGGCCCAGTCGGTGGAGAAACCGCCCGGCTCGATCAGCGTGACCTTGATTGCGAAGTCGGCGACCTCTTGGGCCAGGGCCTGACTGAAGCCTTCCAGCCCCCACTTCGAGGCGTGGTAAAGCCCGACGAGGGGGAACGCGGAGATGCCGCCGATGCTCGACACCTGCAGGATGTGCCCGCCGCCCTGCTCGCGCAGGATCGGCAGCGCCGCCTGCGTCACCCACAGGGCACCGAACAGGTTGGTCTCGATCTGCGCGCGGGCCTCGTCCTCGCTGACCTCCTCGACGAAGCCGAAGTGGCCGTAGCCGGCGTTGTTGACGACGACGTCGAGGCGGCCGAAGCGATCGTGCGCCTGCGCCACGGCGGCGAAGTCTGCGGCGCGGTCGGTGACGTCGAGGCGCAGGCCGAGGAAGCGCTCGCCGTACTTGTCACTCAGGTCGTCCAGGGTGCTCGTGTCGCGGGCGGTCGCGGCGACCGAATCGCCGCGCTCGAGGGCGGCGATCGCCCACTCGCGGCCGAAGCCGCGGGACGCGCCGGTGATGAACCAGGTCTTGGCAGTCATGTCTGCGGCTTACCCGCCCGGGCGGTGCGGTGCTCGTCGTCTCCGGGCAGCATCGGCACCCGGCTCACCGGGAATAGCCGGCTCAGGTGGCGGCCGCGACGCCGGCGGGGCGCCGCGCGTGGTGGGAGTTCGTGCGGTGCGAGGTCTCCGCGAGCGGCTTGCCCGCGGTCTCCGGCGCCCACAGGTAGGAGATGGCGGCGCCGATCAGGGAGACGACGGCCATGGTGCCCAGCGCCCACGACAGGCCCAGGTGGTCGATCATCACGGGCAGGACGAACGTGCCGATCGCGGCCCCGACCCGCGACGCCGACGACGCGAGACCGACACCGGACGTACGCACCGAGGTCGGGAACATCTCCATCGGGTAGATGCCCGGCAGGATCGACATCAGGCCGTAGGACAGCAGGTAGGCGAAGAACGCGAACGCGCCGACGAAGGTCGGCAGGTGCGCCGCGAACGCCGAGATGGTGAGGAACACGCCGCAGCCGAACATGGGGTAGATCAACAACGGCCGACGGCCGACCCGGTCGACGAGGAACCAGCCGATCGTGGCGCCGACGAGTGCGATCGCGGTACCCAGCACCGCAGCCAGCAGCGCGTTGCTCTTCAGCCCCAGATCGGACAGCACCTCGGCCTGGAAGAAGGTGAGGGCGAAGTAGGGCGTGACGATGGCGATCCAGAACATGCAGGCGAACAGGGTGCGGCGCAGGTAATCGGCGGAGAAGAGCAGACCGTAGTTCGTCTCGGCTTCCTCCTCCTGCTCGAAGTCGGCGCGCCGGTTGCGGCCCAGCTCGGCGTCGATGATCTCGAATGCCTCGTCCTTGCGGCCCTTGGACAGCAGCCAGCGCGGCGACTCCGGCAACCCGTGCCGGATGATCAGGCAGATGATCGCCGGCACGGCGGAAGCGGCCAGGATCACCCGCCAGGCCCCGGGGAACTGGGTGTTGATCAGGTAGCCGAACAGGTAGGCGACGACGTAGCCGACGTTCCACGAGATCTCGAGCAGGCCGAGGTAGTTGCCCCGCGTGTCGTCCTCGGTGAACTCCGACAGCAGCGGTGAGCCGATCGAGTAATCGGCACCGATCGCGACGCCCATGACCAGCCCGAGCAGCGCCACCTCCCACGTGGCGGTCACGGTGAACATGAGCAGGGCGCAGACGAGGAACACCGACAGGTCGATGGTGAACATCGGCTTGCGGCCGATCTTGTCGGTGACGTAGCCCAGGCACAGACCGCCGATGAACGTGCCGATCAGCGTCGACGGGGAGATGAGCCAGGCCCAGAACCCGCCGGTGCCGATGGCGTGCGACATGCCCGCACCGGCCAACGACGCCGCGAACGACGCGAAGACGAACCCGTCGATGAACATGCCGCCGCCGGTGGCGAGGGTGACCTTGCGCAGGAACCCGTTGGGGGAGCGGCCACCGCCGCCGCTATCGCGTCCGCCGGGACCGCTGCGATCCGTCTCCTGCGTCGTCGTCATCGTGGCCCTCCTCCACGGCGAGACATCGCCGCCCGCCCGCGGACGACGTACCCGCGATTAGGACGGAGTTCACGCCCCGTTCGAATCGGACGGTGGCTGGAGCCGCGCGAACCGCGTGGCCACGGTGACGAACGCGGTGAGCAGCGGGATGGCCACGAGTGCGGCGGGCAGCGACAACGCGCCGGACAGCTGGCCGATGAGCGGCGGGCCGCAGACGAACCCGGCCCAGCCCAGCCCGGACACCGCGGCGACCCCGATGCCCGGGTGGACGTTGGGCAGCCGGCCTGCGGCGCTGAAGGCCGAGGGCACGACGGTGCCCAGCCCCAGCCCGAGGAAGAAGAACCCGACGACGGCGGCGGGTGCCGCGCCCACCGCGAGGGCGACCGCGAACACGGCGGTGGCGAGGGCGGCGAGGCCGGGCAGCAACACGCGGGCGGACAGCCGCTCGACCAGCCGGTCACCGAAGATGCGCACCAGCACCATGGCCAGCGCGAAGGCGGTGTAGCCGAGGCCGCCGACGCCCGCGCCGGTGTGCAGCGCGTCGCGCAGGTAGACCGAGGACCAGTCCGCCGACGCGCCTTCGCACAGCATCGAGGCGAAGGCGATCGCCCCGAGCAGCAACATGGCCGGTGAGAGGCGCCGCGCCGGCTTGACCCCGGGTTCGGGCACGTCGGGCACGTGCGGGGGGTCGGGCACCAGCCGCGGACACACGGCGAGCGCGCCGGCCAGCGTCAGCGCACCCAGCACGAGCAACTGCGCGGTCAGGCCGACGCCGGCCGCGACCGCGGCCGTGCCGATGCCGGCGCCGACGAAAGCGCCCACCCCCCAGTAGGCATGCATCCGGTTCATGATCGTGCGCTGCTTGGCCCGCTCGACCGAGATGGCCTGGGTGTTCATCGCGATGTCCAGGCCGCCCTGGAACGCGCCCCATACGAACAACGCGCCGAACAGGGCGGCCACCGACCCCGCGAGGCCGACCAGCACACCGCTGAGGCAGTAGCCGACGAGCGCGATCGTGACCATGCGCCTGCTGCCGAAGCGCGGCACGCACACGGCCATCAGCCCGATGGCGCTCACCGAGCCGACGGGCGCGCCGAGCAGGGCCACCCCCAGCTCGCCGTCGCCCACGCCCAGGCGGGCCTTCACGTGCGGGATGTGCGCGGCCCAGGACGCGAAGAGCAGGCCGTGCGCGACGAAGACGAGGGCGACAGCCGTCTGCGCCCGGCGCACGGCGCGCGGCACCGCAGCCGGCTTCGCCGCGGACGCCGTCACCCCTCGACACTACGGTCGGGGGGTGTTCGACGGATTCGCGGAATGGGATGTCGACGTCGGCGGGGCCGCGGTGCACGGGCGCAGCGGCGGCAGCGGGCCTCCGGTGCTGCTGCTGCACGGCCACCCGCGCACGCACACCACGTGGTACCGGGTGGCCCCGCTGCTCGTCGCCTCGGGGCACACCGTGGTGTGCGCGGACCTGCCGGGTTACGGCCGCTCCACCTCACCCGGCGACGGCGACTTCAGCAAGCGGGCCATGGCCCGGCACCTGCTGGCGTTGATGCGAGAACTGGGTCACCCCCGCTTCGCCGTCGCGGGCCACGACCGCGGCAGCTACGTGGCCTATCGGCTCGCGCTCGACGCGCCCGACGCCGTCACGGCCGTGGCCGTGCTCGACTGCGTGCCGCTGGCCGAGGCCCTCGGGCGGGCCGACGCCCGCTTCGCGCAGGCCTGGTGGCACTGGTTCTTCTTCGCCCAGCCCGACAAACCCGAGCGCGCGATCCTCGCCGACCCCAACGCCTGGTACCGCAACGATCCGCAGGCGATGGGCGAGCAGAACTGGGCCGACTACCAGCGCGCCATCCACGATCCCGACACGGTGCACGCGATGCTCGAGGACTACCGCGCCGGACTGGGTCCGGACCGCGAGCACGACCAGGCCGACCGCGCCGCCGCCCGCACGATCGGTTGCCCGGTGCTGGCCGCCTGGTCGGCGCACGACGACATGGAGGAGCTCTACGGCGACGTGCTGGCGGTCTGGCGGCCGTGGGCGCCCGACCTGCGCGGCGCGGTGATCGACAGCGGGCACCACATGGCCGAGCAGGCGCCCGAACAGCTCGCCGGCGCGCTGGTCGACTTCCTCGCCGGGCGGCTGCCCGCCGTGCCCGCGCCCGAGGTACTCGGCCCGCGGGAGCTGTTCGAGCGCTTCCTCGCCTGCCGCAACGAGCGTCGGTACACCGAGCTGGGCCGGTGGGTCACCGACGACGTCCGCCTCGACGGCGAACCCGTCGGTCTCGCCGGCTACGCCGAGCGGCTCGCCGCACAGCCCGACGAGGGGGCGTGGCTGCTCGCCCACCTGCTCGTCGACGGTGACCTGATCAGCGCGCACCTGCGCCGGCGCGACGTCGACGAGTTCGCGGTGCACCGGGTCCGCGGCGGGCGCATCGTCGAGTCGTGGGGCGCCCCGTGCTGATCCGCCCGGTCGAGCTCGCCGCCATCCGGGACGGCTCCGTCGACCTCGCGTTCCGCCGCTGGGACCGCCCGCGCCTGCGCGTCGGTACCCGCATGCGCACCCGCGTCGGTCTGGTCGAGGTCACCTCCGTCGACCGGGTCGGCGAGTCGTCGATCACCGATCGGCAGGCGCGCCGGGCCGGCAGCCCCGATCGCGCCGCGCTGCTCGCGCTCATGGCCGGCCGGGCCGATCGGGCGATCTACCGCATCGGCCTGCGGTGGGCCGGAGACGACCCGCGGGTCGCATTGCGCGAGAACGACGCGCTCACCGACGAGCAGCGCCGCGAGCTGACCGACTGGCTGGCCCGCCTCGACGGCGCGTCGCGGCACGGGCCGTGGACCGCGGCCACGCTCGCGATCATCGCCCGCAGCCCCGCCGTCCGAGCACCCGACCTGGCCGCCGAACTCGGCCTGGAGACCGTCGTGTTCAAGCGCAACGTGCGCAAGCTCAAGGAGCGCGGCCTCACCGAGTCGCTCGACGTCGGTTACCGGTTGGCGCCCCGCGGGCACGCGCTGCTCGAGGGCGGGTAGGACCACGTCGTGCCGGAACTTCCCGAGGTCGAGTCGGCCCGACAGGTGATCGAGCGGGCGGCACTGCACCGCCGCATCGCCGACGTCGACGACTCCGACACGTACGTCTGCCGTCCGCATGCCCCGGGCCAGATCCGCGACGCGCTGGTCGGCCGCACGCTCACCCGCGCGCACCGGCGCGGGAAGCTGATGTGGTGCGAGACGGGCGGCGTCGGCCGCTCACGCAAGCCCGGGCCGGTGCTCGCCGTACACCTGGGTATGGCGGGTCGGATCCTCGTCTCGAAAGGTCACCGGCAGGAGGAGGGCGGCGACTACCAAGGCCCGCCGCGCGGTCGCCGGACACCGCACAAGCCCGAGTGGGACCGGTTCACGATCACCTTCGCCGACGGCGGCACGCTGCGGCTGTTCGACAAGCGCCGCCTCGGCCGGGTGCGCCTCGACCCCGACCTCGACGCGCTGGGCCCGGACGCGGGCGAGATCGGCGTGCGCGAGTTCCGCGACGTCGTGGGCCGGGGGAGCGCGCCGGTGAAGGCGCGCCTGCTCACCCAGAGCGCGCTGGCCGGCGTCGGCAACCTGCTCGCCGACGAGGTGCTGTGGCAGGCGGCGATCGACCCGCGCCGCCCGTCCGGCGAGCTGACACACGAGGAGCTCACCGACCTGCATCACGCGCTGCGCAAGGCGATCCGGGCCGCGATCGCCAAGGGCGGCGTGCACACCGGCGACGTGATCGAGTTCCGGGGCAAGGGCCGACACTGCCCCCGCTGCGGCGCGCCGATGGCTCGCGCGACCGTGGGCGGCCGCACGACCTGGTTCTGCTCGCGCGAGCAGACCTGACCCCGCGATCTTGATGCGCTCGGCGACGCATGACTCGTCGACAGCATCAAGATCGCGGGCAGAGGGCGCGCCGGAGTTGGTCGGCGACCCGCTCCGGCTCGGTGCGCACGACGATGCTCGGGAAGCGCAGCACGAGAGTGCCGCCGATGACGACTTCGTTCTGCCGCAGCTGATCGTCGACCCAGCGGCGCACGCACAGGTGCAGCGCACCGTCGATCTCCGCCGCGACCACCCGGCCGTCGGGCAGTCGCCACTCGACGTCGAGGTAGCGCCGGCGGCCGTTCGGTTCGACGCGCACCGCCTGCCGCGTCGGCCGCGGCAGCCCGTACCGCCGGCACAACCGGCCGAAATCGATCTCGGACAACGCGTCGGCTCCCTGTGCGATGTCGGCCAGGGCCGCGTGCAGCGCGGCCCGGTGCCGGGCGCGGGGTGCGGCCGTGACCGCCGCGGCCAGATCCTCCGCCCGCGTCAGCCGCTGCTGCACGGCCGCCGCGAGCAATCCGCACGCCGGGCGCGGAGTCCGGAAACTGCCGGCCGCGACGACCAGGGCGGGCTCGAGCGCGTGCAGGCCGCGCGCGGGTACAACCCGCGCGGCCGACCACCGTCCGGTCCGGTGCAGGACCACCCCGCGCACGTCGGGCCGGGCGGTGCCGGCCGGGGCGAGCACGTGCACCTCCTCGCGCTCCCAGCCCCGCAGGCCCCAATCCTCGGCGGCCGTGAACGACGTGAGGACCGCCCGCGGACCGCAGTTGGCACGCGCGACGAGCCACCGCTGCTCACGGGTCGGCTCACCGTTGTGCAGCAGGACGGCCGCGCCGCACACCTGCCACCGTCGCGCCGCCACCTGCGCAGCGATCGAGTCCGGGCCGATGCCCAGCAGGGCGAGTTCGCGCCGGGTCGCGGCGCCGCCGAGTTCGACCACGCCCCGGCCGTCGAACCGGCCGGCGGCGAGCGTGGACACTCGCCCGAGCCTGCCCGGGCGCGGCCACGGCCCACAGGGGGCCGCACGATCTGTGGACGAGTTCCGCCGTCATCCACAGCCCCGCTCCCGATCTTGATGCTCTTGACGAGTCATGACTCGTCGAGAGCATCAAGATCGGTCGGTGCCGCGCCGACCTGGGGCTCCGCGACGACGACGCGCCGGGGGAGTCTTGTCCGCTACGCCCCTGTTGGTGTACATCATTCCCACCACAACTGGTCTAGACCAGATGGCCGGCCGGGGTCATCGGTGAGGAGTCCGCATGTCGCTCGTTCCCCGTACCGCCCGTCCACGGCGTCGAGCACGCGTCGCGACCGCCGCCGGGGCGGTGTGCGCCCTCGTCGGCGCCACGCTGCTCTCCGGGCCGGGCGCGCAGGCCGCGCCCACCGCCGACGCCGCGGCCCCCACGATCATCCCGGCGCCCGCCCAGCTGCAGACCGGCGACGGCACGTTCACCCTCGGCCCGGACGCCCGGATCGTCGCGCCCGGCGGGGCGGCAGCGGTGGGCCAGAGCCTGGCCGACGCGCTGCGCCCGGCCACCGGTTACGCCCTGCCGGTCGTGTCGGGCACACCCGGCTCGGGCGACGTCGTCCTGCGCCTGGCCAAGCAGGTCGACGGGCTGACCGACGCGACCGCCGCCGAGGGGTACGCCCTCGACGTCACCGGCTCACAGGTCAGCGCCACCGCCCTGACCGCCCACGGCCTGTTCGACGCCACGCAGACCGTCCGGCAGTTGCTCCCGGCCCAGATCGACGCACCGACCATGCAGTCGGTCGCCTGGACGATGCCCGCCGTGCACGTGCTCGACCACCCGCGCTTCGGCTACCGCGGCTTCATGTTCGACATCGGCCGGCACTACGAGCCGGTCTCGGCCGTGGAGAAGCTGCTCGACCGCGCGGCCGAGTACAAGATCAACACCTTTCACCTGCACCTGAGCGACGACCAGGGCTTCCGCATCGCGATCAACGGCTTCCCGCGGCTGACCAGCGTGGGCAGCCAGGGCTCGGTGGGCACCGACGGGCGCACGATGGATCCGGGTGGCTTCTGGACGCAGGCGCAGTACCGCTCGCTGGTCGCCTACGCCGCTGCCCGCTTCATCACCGTGATCCCCGAGGTGGACACGCCGGGGCACAACAACGCGATCATCATGAGCGAGTACAACGACACGTCGAACCCGCGGCTGTCGTCGAACCCGGCCGACATCAACTGCTCGGTCAACAACCCGCCGCAGTGGAACTTCACCGGCGACGTGGGCTACAGCGCGCTGTGCCCGGAGAGCCGCAACACCTGGGCGATCCTCACCGCGATCATCTCCCAGCTCACGGCGATGTCGCCCGGCCCGTACTACGACCTCGGCGGTGACGAGGTGCCCACCACCGTGCTCACCCAGGACCGCTACGCCCAACTGGTCAACATGGAGAGCGGCATCGTCAGCGGGCTGGGCAAGACGTCGATGGGCTGGGCCGACATCTCCGGCGCGGGCACCGACCTGCCGGCCGGCTCCGTCGCCGAGTACTGGAACCCGGCGTCCGGTTCGGACCCCGGCACCGAGACGGCGACCGACGCCGTGGCCAAGCACATGAAGCTCGTCATGGCCCCGGCCACGCACGCCTACCTCGACCAGAAGTACGCGCCCAACGTGCCGAAGAACATCGGCCTGCACTGGGCCTGCAGCAACGGCTGCGACGTCGACCAGTTCTACAACTGGGACCCGACGACCTACGTCGACGGCGTCAGTGAGTCCGACGTGCTGGGCGTCGAGGGTGCGATGTGGAGCGAGACGGTCCGCACCCTGTCCCAGGCCGAGCGGCTGATCTTCCCGCGGTTGCTGGCCACCGCCGAGATCGGCTGGTCGCCGCAGGTGACCCGCACCGCCGACAGCCCGGCGTACCACGACTTCCTGGTCCGGCTCGGGGCGCAGGGGCCGCGGCTGACCGCGTCGGGTACGCAGTTCTACGCCACGCCCGAGGTGCCCTGGCAGCACTGAGCGCGCGAGCCGGCGGGGCGTGCGGGCAGCCGACCGCACGCCCCGTTGGCCGGCACATCACCGATCGGCGAAACGTTTGGCCGGCTCCGGCGCCCGGGGATAGGAACCAGCCATGACGACGATGGAGAATCTGCCCGCCGTGGTGTCGCGCGAGGAGTGGGACGCCGCGCGCCGGGAGTTGCTGGCCCAGGAGAAGGACCTGACCCGCCGGCGCGACCGGGTCAACACCGCCCGCCGCCGGTTGCCGATGGTGCGCATCGACACGCCCTACACGTTCGAGGGCCCGGACGGCGAGGCGAGCCTGCTCGACCTGTTCGACGGCCGGCCCCAGCTGGTCATGCACCACTTCATGTACGGCCCCGACTGGGAGCAGGGTTGCCCGAGCTGCTCGTCGGCCGCCGACCAGATCGGCCGGCTACGGCAGCTGCACGTACGCAACACGACCCTCGTGGCCGTGTCCCGCGCGCCGTACCCGACGCTGGCCGCGTTCCGGGAGCGGATGGGGTGGACCTTTCCCTGGTACTCCTCCTACGGCACCGCCTTCAACTACGACTTCCACGCCACCCTCGACGACCGGGTCGCCCCCGTACTGCTGCATTACCGCACCGAGGCCGAACTCGCCGAGACGAAGGGGACGCCGTGGACCGGCGGCCCCTGGACGGAAAGCCTGCGCGGCGAGGAGATGCCCGGCATCAGTGCGTTCCTGCGCGTGGGGGAGGAGGTGTTCCACACCTACTCGACGTTCGGCCGCGGCATCGAGGACTTCCACAACGGCTACCCCTACCTCGACCTCACCGCTCTCGGGCGCCAGGAGGAGTGGGAGGAACCGGCCGGCCGCGCCACCCCGCTGGGCCTGCAGGTCGGCGGGCCCGGGATGCGCCTGCCGGACGAGTACGAACTCTGACGACGCGACGTCTCACGTCACCGAGGGGTCTTCCTCGGTGCAGACGTGATCGTGGATCTGCTGCGCAAGCTCCGAGACGGTAGTGGTGAGCGCGGTGTTCGCCTCGATCAGGTCCTGCAGCCGCGTGGTGTTGGCCAGGGTGTGCAGCGCGACCTCGCTGCTGATGGAGTCGGCGCGCTTGGCCGAGATGAGCAGGATCGCGCCCTGGAGCCCGGCGATCATCGACAGGAACAGATTGAGCAGGATGAAGGGGTAGGGGTCGAAGCCGTGCTTGCCGTTGAAGCCGGCCCAGAGGGCCATGAAGGCCAGGAAGGCGAAGACGAACGGCCAGGACCCCATGCCGTTGCGGACGATGTCGGCGGCGCGTTCGCCGGTGGTGAGCCGGTCGCCGGTGCGCACGCCGGGATGCTGCGGCCAAAGACTCATGATGGGACCAATCTGGACGGGGTCAGCTCGGGTTCTCGACGCCGCGAGCGGTAGCGGCGCACCCATGTTCGCCCATCGACCAGGTTCGGGTGGGCGGAACGCCGACGGCGTGCGGGTGCGGTGGGACAGTGGTGGCATGGCGCAACGAACCTCGCTCACCGCCCTGGCCCGGGAACAGCTCGAGCTGGCGGCGGGTGCGGGCGGTGGGCGCACCGCGCACACGGTGTACGGCGGCCACGAGAAGGTGCTGCGGCAGACGCTGATCGCCATGATCGCGGGGGCGGAACTGTCCGAGCACGAGAACCCGGGTGAGGCGACGGTGCTGGTGCTCAGCGGCCGGGTGCGGCTGTCGGCGGGTGACGTGGCCTGGGAAGGAAGCCGTGGCGACCTGATCACGATGCCGCCCGCCCGCCACCGCCTGCTGGCGCTGGAGGACTCCGCGGTGCTGTTGACGGTGGCCAAGCTGGCCTGAGAACGGTGACCGCAGTGTTGGAGTGTGTCCGCTTTCTGGCCCCCAACGCGACAAACCGGGCCACGCGCGGTTGACCTGTCGGTCCGAATGCCCCATGATTCGCCGTAATCAAACAGAAGACCCCGCGAATCAACAGCGAGTCGCCGGCGGTCGAACCGGGCTGCCGGTGCCAGCGAGGAGCCACCATGTCCCGTCCCGCCCGCACCCTGCTCGCCGCGATCCGCACCGTGCTGCTCGCGGCGGCGCTCACCGTGGTGACCGGCCCGGCCGCGGCGCAGGCGGCGCAGGCGGCGCCGGCGGTCCCGGCCACAGCACCGGTCTCGGCCGCGCAGGCCGGGGCGCACACCGTCACCTTCGACAAGTACTCGGTCCTGCTCGACGGCCGGCGCACCTTCATCTGGTCGGGGGAGTTTCACTACTTCCGGCTGCCGAGCCCCGACCTGTGGCGCGACGTGCTGCAGAAGATGAAGGCCGAGGGCTACAACGCCGTGTCGCTGTACTTCGACTGGGCCTATCACTCGCCGGCACCCGGCGGGTACGACTTCACCGGCGTGCGCGACCTGGACAGGCTGCTCGACATCGCTGACGAGTCCGGCCTCTACGTCATCGCGCGGCCCGGTCCCTACATCAACGCCGAGACCAGCGGCGGCGGTTTCCCCGGCTGGCTCACCAACGTGGCCGGCCACGCCCGCAGCGACGACGCCGACTACGTGGCGGCGGCCGACGAGTGGCTGCACCACGTCGACGACATCCTCGCGCGGCACCAGTACACGAACGGTTCCGGCTCGGTGATCCTCTACCAGATCGAGAACGAGCTGGCCTCGACCGGTTCGTCGCAACAGGCGTACATGCAGCACTTGTACGACACCGTGCGCTCCGACGGCATCACCGTCCCGATCTTCCACAACGACAAGGGCCGCAACGGCATCTGGGTGCCGCAGGGTTCGAACGTCCCGGGCACCGTCGAGGGACCCACCGACCTGTACGCCTTCGACGGCTACCCCGGCGGCACCTGCACCACCGCAGCGACCGTGGGTACACCGTCGACCGCCCCCGACTGGGGCATCTGGGGGCCCGGCGGCGCCACCGGTGGGTCGACGGCCAGCCCGAACACGCCCGGCTTCGTGGCGGAGTTCGGCGGGGGATGGTTCGACTACTGGGGCAGCAAGGGCACCTACGGCTGCACGGCGCAGCGGGAGGGGCCGGGCTACGAGAAGGTCTTCTACGGCACCAACATCGCCAACCGGCTCAGCCTGCAGAACTTCTACATGACCTTCGGCGGCACGTCGTGGGGCTGGCTGCCCGCACCGGTCGTGTACTCGTCCTACGACTACGGAGCGGCGATCTCCGAGGCTCGTCAGCTCCGCCCGAAGGCGACGACGATGAAGGAGCTCGGGCTGTTCCTGCAGAGCGTCGACCCGATCACCAAGGTAGACAAGGGCGACCCGGTGACTCCCTCCAGCTCGGCCATCAAGGTCTACAACGACGTCAACCCCGACACCGGCACCCACTTCTACGTCGCCATGCACAACCCCTCCAACGCCACCACGAATGACACGTTCACCATGCCGATCACCACGGCCGACGGCACCTACACCGTGCCGCAGCAGGGCACCCTGGCCGTCAACGGGCAGGACGCAAAGATCCTCGTCGCCGATTACGACATGGCCGGCTCGCACCTCGTGTACTCGACGTCGCAACTCATGACGCAGCTGACGCAGGACGGCCGCGGGCTGGCGCTGCTGTACGGGCCGAAGGGCGAGGACGGGGAGACCGTGCTGCGCTACGCCTCGGCACCTCAGGTCGACGTCGAGTCGGGTTCGGTGAGCTACAGCTACGACGCCACCACCGGGGACCTGCGCCTCGACTACGTCCATGACGGCCTGGCCAGCGTGCGGATCACCGCGCCGGGGCGTGCCCCGCTGACGCTGCTGCTCGCCGACGAACCGACCGCCGGCACGTTCTGGCGGCAGGACACCGCCGCCGGCCCCGTGCTCGAGCGCGGCCCGGAGCTCGTCCGCACCGCCGCCGTGACCGGCGACGAGCTGGCCCTCACCGGGGACACCGACGCGGCCGCGCCGCTGCAGGTGTGGGCCCCGGCCGCCGTCCGCGCGGTCACCTGGAACGGCCGCAAGGCGCCGACGCAGCGCAGCGGGGCGGGCGTCCTGCAGACGAAGGCCGACCTCGCCGGCCCGGCCCCGGTGAACCTGCCCGACCTGTTGCAGGCCACGTGGCGCACGGCGTCCGGTTCACCGGAGTCGAAGGCGGCGTTCGACGACTCGACGTGGGCCGCGGCCGACCACACGACGACCACGAGCACCACGCCGCCACCCGCCGGCCAACCGGTGCTGACCGCCGACGACTACGGCTTCCACCAGGGCGACGTGTGGTACCGCGGCCACTACTCCGGTGCCGGAGCGGCGACATCCGTGACGCTGCGCTACGGCGGCGGCGGCGCCGGGATGGCGCAGGCGTGGTTGGACGGCACCTACCTCGGGCAGAGCGTGCTGCCGAGCGGGGTGAGCGCCCCGCCGACCACAGGGACCGTGACGTTCGCGGTGCCGGCCGGCCTGCAGACCGACGGCGCGCACGTGCTCTCGGTGATGGTCCGCAACGACGGGCACAACGAGGACGGCGGCGTCAACGACGCGCAGAAAGAGGGGAGGGGGCTCATCTCGGTCACGATGGCCGGGGCGACGCCGTCGGTCGACTGGCGGATCCAGGGCAACCTCGGCGGCGAGAACCTGCCCGACCCCGCCCGCGGCATCATGAATGTCGGCGGTTCCTACGGCGAGCGCACCGGCTGGTACCTGCCCGGTTATCCGGACCGCAAATGGGCCACGGACTCGGTGCCGGACACGGGCAGCGCCGCCCCCGGCACCACCTGGTACCGCACCACGTTCGGCCTGAAGGTGCCGGCGGCCGACGACGCCTCCCTCGGCCTGACGATCGGCGATCCCGACACCCCGCAGTCCGCGGCGCACTACCGGGCGCTGATCTTCGTCAACGGCTGGAACGTCGGGCAGTACATCGCCGACGTGGGCCCGCAACACACTTTCGTGCTCCCGACCGGTGTGCTGAACCCGCACGGCACCAACACCCTCGCCATCGAGGTCACCAGCGCCGGCGGCGCCGGCAACGGCCTGGAACACGTGGCGTTGACGAACCTCGGCACCGTGCGCGGCGGCGTGCCCGTCACGATGGACGCTGCCCCGTCGTGGTCGGCCGCCACCTACGGCAACGCGGGCGTCCCGCCGAGCGTCTCGCTCACTCCGCTCACCAGCAGCGACGCCCCGGCGTCGCCGCAGGCCGGTGACATCTTCCACGTCTCCAGCACCCTGTCCGACGACGCGGGCCCGGCGCTGAGGGGCGTCCAGGCGTCCCTCGACGTCCCCGACGGGTGGACGGCCACGCCGACGCAGACGCCGCCAGCGACGCTGGCCGCAGGGGCGACGGCCACGGTCGGCTGGACCGTGACGGTCGCCGACGACGCCGCGGCCGGCGCGTACGCCCTGGGCGCGACGGTGCGCTACACACAGGCCGGTGTCGCGGGCTCGACCGGGTCGACCTATCCGCTGACCCTCAAGCCCAAGGGCCTCGAGTACGTCAGCGACCTGCCGTTCGTCTCCGCGGTGAACGGGTATGGGCCGGTCGAGCGCGACACCAACGTCGGCGGCAGCGGTGCGGGGGACGGGTCGACGATCACGATCGGCGGGCAAACCTACGCGAAGGGCCTGGGGACGAACTCGGTGAGTTCGGTGGTGATCGACCTCGGTGGGCATTGCTCGACGTTCAGTACCGACGTCGGGGTCGACGACTCGGCCGGCGGCCGGGGTTCGGTGACGTTCACCGTGTCCGGCGACGGGACGACGCTGGCCCAGACCGGTGTCCTGCGCGGTGGCGGCGGCACCCAGCACCTGAGCGCCGACGTCACCGGTGTGCAGCAACTGACCCTCGACGTCGGCGACGCGGGCGACGGCAACGGGCACGACAACGCCGACTGGGCCGACGCGCAGCTCACCTGCACGGGGTAGCGGGCCGGGCCCCTCAGTCAACAGATTGACATAATGTGCATTATCGGCGATCGCCCGGGTCCGCTGTTGGACGACGCTGCACCGCCAACACGATGGTCTGCCGCATGGCGGCGCAGCTCGAGCTTCTGCGAGATGAGGCTCGATCTCAGGTCGTCAGCTACTCCGATGTTCCTTTCGCGTGACAACCGATCCGCCGCGCTCGGCCTGTTCCTCGAACACGTCGGTGATCTGCTCGACGGTGAGTTGCTTGGTCTCGGGCAGGTAGCGGAAGACGAACCCGATCGCGATCAGGCACAGCCCGGCGAAGCAGACCAGTACCCAACTGATCCCGATCCCGCGCTGCCAGGCGGGGAAAGCCTCGATCAGCGCGTAGTTCGCGATCCAGTCGAAGAACGCCGCGATCGACGCGGCCTGGCCGCGGACCGCGGTCGGGAACATCTCGCCCTGGATCAGCCAGCCCGTCCCGCCGACGCCGACGGCGAAGGAGGCGATGAACAGGCTCAGCCCGACCATGCCGACCACGATCCGCGGGACACCGGTCAGCAGTCCGAGACCGATCGCCGCGACGAGCGCGAAAAGCGCCATCCCGGCGAAGCCGCCCATCGCCAGCTTGCGCCGCCCGATGCGATCGATGTAGCGGAACGCGAGGTAGGTCGCGGCCACGTTGACCGCCGTCATGATCGCGGTCACCTCGACGCCGGCGGTGGTCGAGGCCACCAGCGAGTTGCCGTCCTGGAAGTACTTACCGAGCAGCTGCGGCCCGTAGTACAGGGGCACGTTGATGCCGGTGATCTGCTGGAAGATGAAGAACACGCACACCACCATCAGCGCCCGCTTCACCCCCTTCGACCAGCCGCGGGACCGGCGCTCAGTGGTCGCGTCGGCCTGCTCGAGCCGATGCGCGGTGTACTCGACGTCCGCCACGCTCACCTCGACGTCCAACTTGGCGAAGGTCTGCTGCGCCTGCTCGTAGCGGCCCTTGCGGATGAGCCAGCGAGGCGACTCCGGCATCTCGAAACGAAAGATCAACCCGACGACGGCCGGGACCGCACCAAGCCCGAAGAACCAGCGCCAGTCGACGTCGGAAGCATGCGGCCAGACCTTCAGGATGAGCAGCGCAACCAAGTAGGAGAGCAGAATCCCCACGGTGATCATCCACTGTTGCAGCATGCTCAGGGCCCCGCGTCGCTTGGCCGGCGCGTACTCGGCGATGTAGGCCGTGGCGATGGCCGAATCGGCACCGATCGCCAACCCGATCAGGGTGCGCGCCGTCATCAGGACGGCTACGTGCCAGGTCAGCGCCGACAGGATCGCGCCGATCGCGTAGATCAGCGCGTCAGCGATCAACAACCGCTTGCGCCCGAACCGGTCGGTCAGCGGGCCGGCGATCAGCGCACCGGCGGCCGCGCCGAGCGAGGCACCGGCCACCAAGTAGCCGGTGCCGAAGGAGTTGAGCTGGTACGGGATGAAGTTCAGCGCCGAGCCGATGTTCGAGGTGTCGTACCCGAACAGGAACCCGCCCAGCGTGGCCAGCAGCGTGAGCGACCACAGGAACCGGGTCGGCACGTTCTGATCCAGCCGCTCCAGGGCATCGACGCGTTCGGCGGTGGCAGACATAGGCCGGCTCTCCAGACTCGGATGCGCTCCAATGGTTTCCGAGAGGCGCCTACCCGCCGACCCGTCCTTCGAAACGCCCCGCCTGTCGGTTCCGGACGCGGGTCCGGCCGCGGGCTGATCCTCAGCGCGGGCGCACCAGCCCGTGGTCGTAGGCGAAGATCACCGCGTGGACCCGATCACGCAGTTCCAGCTTGGCCAGGATGCGTCCGACGTGGGTCTTGACGGTGGCCTCGGACAGGTACAGCCGTCCGGCGATCTCCGGATTGGGGTAGCCCTGTGCGATCTCGACCAGCACCTCGCGCTCACGGTCGGTGAGCACGTCGACCGCGTCCGTCGAACCCGGCCGCGGCGCGGCCGTCGCGAGGTGCTCGAGCATCCGCCGGGTGGTGGACGGCGCGAGCACGGCCTCGCCGGCGTGCACGGTGCGGATCGCGGTGACCACGTCCGCAGCGGACGCGTCCTTGAGCAGGAAACCGCTGGCCCCCGCCCGCAGTGCCGCGTAGGCGTAGTCGTCCAGATCGAAGGTGGTCAGCACGATCACGCGCGGCGCGTCGGGTCGCGCCGTGAGCCCGGCGGTGGCGTCGACGCCGTTCATGCCCGGCATCTGGACGTCCATGAGCACCACGTCCGCGCGCACCCGCGCGAGCGCCTCGAGGGCCTGTGCGCCGTCGCCGGCCTGCGCCACGACTCGCATGTCGTCGCAGGCGTCGACCACCATCGCGAACCCGGTGCGGACGAGTTCCTGATCATCGACCAGTGCGACCCGGATGGTCATCGCCGGACGTCCGTCGCCGGTCGGGGGAAGGTCGCGCGCACCCGGAAGCCGTCCTCGAGCCGGTCGGCCGTGAACGTGCCGCCGAGCGCGGCGACCCGCTCCCGCAACCCGATCAGTCCTGCTCCTGCTCCGGGCACCGGCTCAGCGGCATCGCCTCCGTCGTCGCCGACCTGGACGGTCAGCCCGGCCGGCCGCCAGTCGACGAGCACGGTGACCCGGGCGCGCGGCCCGGCGTGCTTGACGGCGTTCGTGAGTCCCTCCTGGACGAGGCGGTAGCCGGCCAGTTCGGTCGCCGCGCTGACCGGGAAGGGCACGCCCTGCTCGTCGAGGTGGACGTCCGGACCGGTCTCGCGCAGCCCGCCGACCAGGGCGGGCACGTCGGCGAGCGTCGGCTGTGGTGCGCTCGGCGTGGCCGGGTCACGCAGCACCCCGACCAGCCCGCGCATCTCGGTGAGCGCGCCGCGTCCCGTGTCGGCGACGGTCCGCAGGGTCTGCGCCGCGCGTTGCGGATCCCCGGCGGCGACGAACGCGCCGCCCTCGGCCTGCCGGACGATCACCGCGAGCGAGTGCGCCACGATGTCGTGCATCTCCCGCGCGATCCGGGCGCGCTCCTCCAGCACCGCCAGCCGCGCCGATTCGGCCCGCTCCCCCACTGCGCGCTCCCGCCGGAAGGACGCGAACCGGCCGAGGTTCCAGGTCAGCAGCACGCCGACCGCGAGCGCCAGCCCGAGGTAGCCGAAGACCAGCCGATCGCCACCGACGTAGTCGCGCAGCACGTCCGCGCTGGTGACAGCGGCGATCACCACGCCGACCAGCGCGACCGCGAGCGCGATGCGCCGCCGCGCCCGGCTCCCCTGCGCCGCGACGCCGTAGAGAGCGAGCAGGAACAGCAGGCAGGACGGCAGGAACAACGCCGGCACCGCACCCGGCCCGTTCGACACCGGATGCTCGACGCGCCCGGCCGGGGCCAGCACCACGGCGAGCATCGCCGCGCTCGCCAACACGTAGGCGAGCTCGGGGGCATGCCCGCGCAGCGCGACGGTCAGGTGCAGGACGGCCAGGCTGACGACCAGCGCGACCGCCCACCCGGTCGACCAGCGCACGTCCTGCACGCTGCTCAACGACAGCGTTCCCAGCACCGCGGCGCAGGCCAGGGCCAGCAGTCCGTCCGCCGCCCATCCGTGCGACGTCGCCCACCGGTCGACCCGCCCCAGCCACGGCGGCTCGGAGGCGGACCGGATCATCGTCAGATCGTAGGCGTGCGGCCGTGCGCCCTTATCGGTGTGCTGATGTCCGAGGCCGTCGTTACGGTGCTAGCCATGTCCGAGCTGCCCACCGTGTCGCTGCGACCGCGCACCGGCGAAGACCTCGACGTCCTGTTCGGCATCGCCGCGGATCTGGTCACCTGGGAGGAACGGAACCCGTCGGCCCCGGCGCCGCTGACCAGGGAGAGATTCGAGGCGAGGCTGGCGCGTGCCGCCGACAGCGAGGCGTCCGACGACCCGGTGAGCTTCGTGGTCGCCGTGGACGGCACCGCCGTGGGCAGCGCGTCCCTGTTCGGGTTCGACCCCTTCGCCCGCCACGCCGAGGCCGGGATCAGCCTGGTGCCCGAGGCCCGGGGCCGCGGCATCGGCACGGCAGCGATCACGCAGCTCGTCGAGTTCGGCTTCGTGCGGCGCAACCTGCGCCGCATCCACCTCCAGGCGATCGCGTCGAACACCGGCGCGCTCCGCGCCTACGAGAAGGTCGGGTTCGTCGTCGAGGGGCGCCAGCGCCAGCACGCGTGGGTCCGGGGCGCCTACGAGGACATCGTGCTCATGGGCCTCCTGCGCTCGGATCACCTCGGCTGATCCCGGCGCTCGATCTCGTCGGCCGAACGGGCCAGCGCGCCCTGACCGAGTCGGCGGGCGGCCGGCTGCCGGCCGCGCACGAGCAGCCCCGCGCCGGGCACCCGCAGGACGCCGAGGAAGCCGATCCGCGTGCCGTCGGGATCCGGCCGGGCGGCCAGGCCACCGACCCACCGACGGCTCTGCATCCAGCACCAGCCGGGCCGTCGGACGACGTCGAAGCGGGCTCGCTGGCCCAGCCGGCCGCGGACGTCGAGGCGGAGCCGCTCGGCGTCGACCTCGGTGGCCGCGACGCGCCGGAAGTCGCGGATCATCGGCGGCAACGCGGTTTCCAGGTCGGCGGTGGTGGTCCAGGCCCGGTCGAAGGGCACAGGCACGACGAGTTCGGCATGCACGGCGCCGGGCAGGACCGCGGCCATCACCCGCAGCCGCCGGATCGGGTCGAGCTCGGCGCTCGGCCAGGGTCGGGTCATCGTGGCCACGCCTTCCGGAAGCTGTGTCGCGCGCGGTGCAGCCGCGACTTGACGGTGCGGACCGGCGCCGAACGCGCGGACCGCGTCGGCGACGACGCCGGGGCACTGCTCGGGCAGCCATTGCCCGGCGCCGTCGATCAGCTGCACGTGCAGCATGTCGGCGTAGGGCTCGCGGTGGTCGCCGGCCAGCAGCGGAAGCACCTTGCGCCAGGCCCACCAGTGCTGCGGCCAGGTGTGCAACAGCAGCACCGGCGGGCCGCTGCCGGCCTGCGCGGTGTGGAAGCGCATCCGGTCGGTGTCGACGTAGCGATGCTCGATGCCGGGCACGTCCGGCAGAGGGCGGTTCAGGCTCACGGCTCCCCCTTTGCAGAGTGTTATCAGCACGACAGGGGCGGGCCAGCAGCGGAAGGTTCCCGTCAGCGGTGACTTCGTCGGCGCCGTCACACCGCCGGAAGGGTCGGGGCGAACCCGAAGATCGGGAACAACGCCTCGTCGAGGAAGACGGTCACGCGGGTGATCAGCCCGGCCTCGGCCTCGATCACCTGGAGGCCGTGGGCGGTGAAGCCGCCGTCGGCCGACTCGGAGTAGGTGGCCAGGGCGGGGTACCCGTTCGCGGAGGTGACCAGGGCGGCCCGTCGGCCTCGGGTGAAGACCCGGCGAGCGTGATGGTCCAGTACCGCGTCGCGGCCGGTGAACCACACCCGCACCGGGGGCATCTCGTAGTGGACGTCGGCGGCGAGCAGCCGGGTCAGGGCCTCGGTGTCGGCGGTCTCGAAGGCCCGCAGGTACCGGCCGAGCAGGTCCGCGTCGAGGTCCGGGGTCGGCACGGTCCCGTCCGCCGTCGGGGTGTCCGCGGCCAGGGCGGACCGTGCCCGCTGCAGCAGGCTGCGGACCGCCGTCACGGTGAGGTCGAGCAACTCCCCTGCCTCGGCCGGCGTGTAGCCGACGACGTCGACGAGCATCAGCGCGGCGCGCTGGCGGGCGGGCAGGCGCTGGAAAGCGGCCACCAGGGCGAGACGGGTGGTGTCGCGCAGGCTCACGATCGAGGCCGGATCGGCCGGCTGGTTCGTCAGCTGCGCGGTCGGGGCCGGTTCGAGCCAGGCGACGTCCTCCAGGCGGGGTAGCTCGATGGACCCGGCGTCCGAGGTGCCGGCGCCCAGACCTGAGGGCAGCACCCGGCGGTGGGTGCTGGCCAGTGCGGTCAGGCAGGTGTTCGTGGCGATGCGGTAGTGCCAGCTACGCAGCGACGACCGGCCGTCGAAGCGGTCGTAGCCCCGCCAGGCCCGCAGCAGCGTCTCCTGCACGAGGTCCTCGGCGTCGTGGATGGACCCGACCATCCGGTAGCAGTGGGCGAGCAGTTCCCGACGGTAGGGAGCGGCGAGGTCGGCGAAGCCGACGGCACCGCCGACCACCGTGCCTGCGGCGGCAACACTCATGGGGCGTCCTTCCGATACGCGGGTCACTGGTACTGACCCGCCGAGCAGAACCAGCGCCTCATCGAGGCCGTGCTGGCCGGCCTCGCCGACGCCCGGGGCGCCGGGTTGCGCCCTCATCGGGTCGTACGGCACCTGAGCGCCGGGCCCCTCTGCGCCGGGCCACGTCGTCGGTGCCGGGCACTAACGTCCGGCGCATGCCCTACCCCACCACCTACCCACCCGAGGCCGCGGATGCGGCGGTGGCCGATCTCGCCGGCACGCCGTGCCCCCGGTTGACGGGACCGGGCGAGGTCGCGCGCCGGCTCGCCCGGCTCGACGAGCACTACATCCGGAACTCGTTCGTACCCCTCGATCGTCTCGCCGCCGCACGCCCCGGCGGCGCCGAGGCGGTCCGCGACGACATCGCCGCCCGGCGGCTGCCCCAGCCGGCGTACCGCGTGGACGACGGCACCGACTACGTCCCCGACGACTACTTCGACCTCGTCGACGACGCGGGGTCGGTGGACGAGCTCGCGGTCGCCTTCGGCCGGCGTTACCGCCGCGCGGCCACGCGCGCCGGACTCGCCGACGACGACCATGCGGCGGCCGTGGCCTGGGACGAGTACCTCACCGGCGGCTACCTCGTCTGCCTGCGGCGAGCCACGCCGGAGAACATCGTCGCCAAGACACTGCTGATCACGACGCTGGATCGACTCCTCGCCGACCCCCACCCGGCCCGGCCGGACTGGTGCCGCGAGCTTCGCGGGGCCGTCGACGCGCTGCGCGACCTCGAACGGCCGGGCGCCGTACTCGACCCGGCGCGCTGGGGCGGGCCGATGTCCCCGCAGTGGTACGGCAGCTACCTGCGCGCGAGCTACCCAGCCGCGTTCGCGTAGCCATCCCTGCGGACCCGGTCCGGGATGTCGTGGTCGGCCTGTCGATTTCGCCGCGGCCCGTTCGTCCTACTGCGACCATCTCGACGAGGAGGACACGATGAAGTACGTGATGCTGATCTTTCAGGGCACGACCCCGAAGCCCGGTTCCGAGGAGTGGGCCTCGCTCTCCGACGAGGAGCAGCAGCAGGTGTACGCCGACTACGCGGCGATCAACGCGATGCCGGGAGTCACGCCCGCCCCGCCCATGGGGGTGCCCGAGAACGCCACCACGGTGCGGGTCGAGGGGGGCCGGACGCTGACCACCGACGGCCCGTTCGTCGGGATGAAGGAGGCCGTCGGCGGGATGTTCGTGCTCGAGGCCGACGACCTCGACGCGGCGATCGAGGTGGCCTCGCGGGTCCCGGCGGCGCGGCTCGGCGGCGCCATCGAGATCCGGCCCTCGGAGACCTATTGGTAGCGACACTCGACGAGGTGTTCCGCCGGGAGTGGGGACGGGTCCTGGCCACCCTGATCGGCGTCCTGCGCGACTTCGACCTCGCGCAGGACGCCGCCCAGGAGGCCTTCGCGATCGCCGCCGAGCGGTGGCCGGCCGAAGGCACGCCCGACAACCCGCGCGCCTGGCTCATGACCACGGCCCGCAACCGGGCCACGGACCGCATCCGCCGCGACCGGACCCTCACCGCCAAGCTCGGTCTGCTCGCCGCGGCCCATCGTGTCGAGGTCCCGATGACGAACACGACGTTCCCCGACGAGCGCCTGGAACTGATCTTCACCTGCTGTCACCCGGCGTTGTCGACCGAAGCCCAGGTCGCGCTCACCCTGCGCACCCTGGGCGGGCTCGGCACGGACGAGATCGCCCGCGCCTTCCTGGTGCCCGAACGCACGATGGCGCAGCGGCTGGTCCGGGCCAAGCGCAAGATCAAAGCGGCCGGGATCCCGTTCCGAGTGCCCCCGGCGCACCTGCTGCGCGAGCGTCTCGACGCCGTGCTCGCCGTCGTCTACCTGATCTTCAACGAAGGCTACGGCGGTCGCGACGAGCTCGCGGCCGAGGCGATCTGGCTCGGGCACGCGCTGGTCGAGCTGCTCCCGCACGACCCGGAGACGCGCGGGTTGCTGGCGATGATGCTGCTGCACGACTCGCGGCGGCACGCCCGCTTTCGCGACAGCGAGATCGTGCTGCTCGACGATCAGGACCGCTCCCGGTGGGACGCCCGGCAGATAGTGGACGGGCGCGCCGAACTCGACCGGGCGCTGGCCCTGGGCGGTCGCGGACCGTACGTCCTGCAGGCCGCGGTCGCCTCCCTGCACGCCGAGACGCCCTGCGACTGGGCGCAGCTCGCCGAGCTCTACCGCGAGCTGGCCCGGCTGACCGGCTCGCCCGTCGTCGAGCTGAACCGGGCCATCGCCGTGGCCGAGGCCGGCGACGCCGAGGCGGGCCTGCGCATCGTCGACGCTCTCGGCCTCGACGACTTCCGCTACCTGCACTCGACCAGGGCCGAGCTGTTGCGCAGGCTCGGACGCACCGTCGAGGCGCGCGCGGCCTACCGACTGGCGCGCGACCTCACCGACGACGGACCCGAACGGCGCTTCCTCGAACGCCGGCTGACCGAGCTCGCCGCCACGCCCGGCTCGAGCTAGCCGCCGTCGACGCCTATCCGGCACGCGTGGACCTTTGACGTGGCCACCGCCCGCTATAGGGTCATTGCACCCGTACGTCCGTCTCCTCCGGGAGGTCCACCGGTATGCGCCTTCTTCCTGCTCCGGGCCGCTTCCGGCGTCGCCTCACCGGCCTGCTGGCCGCGGTCGCCTTCGTCGCCGGCGTTCTCGCCCTCGTCCTGCCCGGCGGCCCCGCCTCCCCGGCTCATTCGAACGCCAGGGCCGCCGCCGCGAAGGCGCACGACGCCACCAAGGGCGACAAGGACGGCGACAAGGAGGGCGAGGAGGAGGACGACGGTGGGCCCGCGGCCCCGGCCGAGTACCTCACCCGTAAGTTCACCTCGGGTCAGAACGTCACGACCGCACAGATCCGGCGCGCGCAGCAACAGGCGGCGGCCCTGCCGGCGGCCGGGAACGCCTGGAACCTGGTCGGCCCGACCAACATCGGCGGCCGCGTCACCGATCTGGTCGCGGACCCGCGCCACCCGGACACCCTCTACGTCGCGGCCTCCGGCGGCGGGGTCTGGCGCAGCACCGACGCCGGCACCACCTTCCGCCCGGCGTGGCCGACCGGTGCGACCCAGACCATCGGCGCGCTCGCGATGGGCAGTGACGGCACCCTGTGGGCCGGCACGGGTGAGGCCAACCCGTCCGGCGGCGGTCTGACGTTCTTCGGCGACGGTGTGTACCGCTCCACCGACGGTGGCGCCACCTGGCAGCAGTGGGGCCTGCGCGACAGCGGCGCGGTCGGGCGCATCGTCGTCGACCCGACCGACCCCACCCGCGTCTACGTCGCCGCGGCCGGCAACCTGTCCGGGACGGCCGGCGAGCGCGGCATCTACCGCCTCGAGAGCGGCAAGCAGTGGAAGCTCGTGCTGCCCACGCCCAACACCACCACCGGCGGGGTCGACCTCGCGATGGATCCCGCGAACCACAACCGCGTCTACGCGACGCTGTGGGACCACAAGCGCAACAACGGCGCCCGCGTCTACGGCGGGGTCGGCTCGGGGCTGTTCCGCACCGACAACGGCGGCAAGAGTTGGACGCGCCTGCAGAACATCGACGGCTCCGCGCCCACCGACGCCAGCGGCACCGGCCTGACCAGCGACGCCAGCCTCGGCCGCATCGGCGTGGCCATCGCGCCGAACAACCCCAACCGGGTCTACGTCATCTCGGGCACGCAGTACGGCCTGGACAAGGGCTTCTACGTCTCCGACGACGGCGGCACGACGTTCAAGCCCGGCGGCCGGGCCGGGGGCAACAGCGGCTACGAATGGTGGTTCGGCCGCGTGTGGGTCGACCCGGCCGACCAGAACCACCTCTTCAACGCCGACGTCAGCCTGCGCGAGTCGAACGACGGCGGCGCCACGTGGCACACCTCGAACGGCGTGCACTCCGACCAGCACGCCTTGGAGTGGGACCCGACCACCCCGCACCACGTCTACCTCGGCAACGACGGCGGGGTCTACCACTCCCCCACGGACGGTGCGTCCTCGAGCTGGGTGCACGCGACGTACGAGCCGTTCAACCAGAGCTACCACCTGGCGGTCGCGGCCGACGACCCGAAGCGGCTCGCGTCGGGCCTGCAGGACAACGGCAGCGTCCGCACCTGGACGCCGACGTCGGACCCCGCCGACCTGTCGATCTGGAATCCCTACGGCGGCGGTGACGGGCATGAGGTGCTGATCGACTACAGCGATCACAACATCTATTACGAGTGCTCGCAGGTGGGCAACTGCACCCGGCACCAGGACGCGAACGGCACCTCGACGGCGACGCGGTTCGGCCCGCGCCACTCCAAGCGCATCACCACCGACGCGCCGATCATCCAGGACCCGACCAACCCGAAGGTCGTCTACTTCGGCGGCAACCGGCTCGACCGCTCGACCAACCGCGGGACGACGTTCAAGCCGATCAGCCCGCCCGGGGGGTACCTGACCGGCCCGGTGCCGCCGGACGAGAACGACAAGGGCCCGTTCTACGCGAACGAGTACGCGACGATCACCTGGATCGCGCCGGCCAAGACCGACCCGAACACGATCTACGTCGGCACCGACACCGGCCGGTTGTGGAAGACGACCGACCTCGGCGCGCACTGGACCGAGTTCGCCGGCAAGGGCCTGCCCACCCGGTGGGTCAACTCGATCGTCGTCGACCCGGCCAACGCCAACCACGTCTTCGTCGCCTACTCCGGTTACCGCGAGGGCGACCTGGCCGCCAACGTCTGGGAGACGCACGACGGCGGGACGTCGTGGCGCAACATCAGCGGCCGCCTGCCCAACGCGCCGGTCGAGATGCTGACCTGGGACCAAACACGGCGCACGCTGTACGCGGCCACCGACCTCGGGGTGTTCGTCGACCGCAACGGCCGCACCGACTGGGCCCGCCTCGGTCGTGGCCTGCCCAACACCCCCATCCTCGACGTCAAGATCACCAGTGACGGCAGCACGCTGTACGCGGCGACCTTCGGCCGCAGTGTCTGGACGGTTCCGCTGACGGGGTGACCGGCCGGCCGCCTCAGCAGGAGCAGACCATGACCGAGAGCGTGCAGGTGCGCTACATCGTCGACGACGTGGACGCGGCTCTCGGCTTCTACACCACCCAGCTCGGCTTCGAGGTCCGCATGCATCCGGCGCCGACGTTCGCCATGCTGGCCCGCGGCGACCTGCGCCTGGTGCTGAGCGCGCCCGGGGGCGGACCGGGCGGTGGCCAGTCGATGCCGGACGGGACGCGACCCGAGCCGGGCGGCTGGAACCGGTTCGCCATCGAGGTCGACGACCTGGACGACACCGTGGACCGCCTGCGCGCGACCGGCGCGCGGTTCCGCAACGACATCGTCACCGGGGTCGGCGGCAAGCAGATCCTCCTGGAGGATCCGTCGGGCAACCCGGTCGAGCTGTTCGAGCCCACCCGCGACGAGGCCCGCATCGGGGGCGCCGCGCCGCCGTCCGGCAGCTACCGGGTCGAGCCGATCGGGCACGTGGAATCGACGCTGACCGAGGCCGCGGACGCGCCCAAGCAGGGTGACCAGGGCGCTCCGGCGGCCACGCTCGTGATCGACCCTGGCGTCCGCGAGGGCATCCGCGATATCGGGGTCGGTGCGGACATCCTCGTGCTCACCTGGCTGCACCGCTCGCGGCGCGACGAATTGGTCACGCAGCCCGGGGACGACCCCACCGGACCCGAGCGGGGCGTGTTCAGCACCCGCTCCCCCGCGCGGCCGAATCCCATCGGCCTGCACCGGGTCACCGTCATCGGCGTAGAGGACGGCAAGCTGCACGTTCAGCCGCTGGAGGCGATCGACGGCACCCCGGTCGTCGACATCAAGCCCGCCCTCGGCACCAGGGAACGCTGAGCGCCGGCCGCGCCGGACCACCGGTCAGCGATGTGACCCCGCCGGGCCGGCGCCGACGTACGCGGCGAGGTGCTCGCCGGTGAGCGTGGAGCGGGCGGCCACGAGGTCGGCCGGTGTTCCCTCGAACACGACGCGGCCGCCGTCGTGGCCGGCGCCGGGGCCGAGGTCGATGATCCAGTCGGCGTGGGCCATCACCGCCTGGTGATGCTCGACCACGACGACCGACCGGCCGGAGTCGACGAGGCGGTCGAGCAGGGCCAGCAGCTGCTCGACGTCGGCCAGGTGCAGGCCGCTGGTGGGCTCGTCGAGGACGAACACCGCGCCCTTCTCGCCCAGCCGGGACGCCAGCTTCAGACGTTGGCGCTCGCCGCCGGACAGCGTGGTCAGCGGCTGCCCGATGGTGAGGTAGCCCAGCCCGACGTCGACGAGCCGTTCGAGGACCGCGTGCGCGGCCGGTGTCCGGGCGTCGCCGGCGGCGAAGAACCGCTCGGCCTCGGCCGCCGACATGGCCAGCACCTCGCTGATGTCCTTGCCGCCGAAGGTGTAGTCGAGCACGTCGGGCTGGAAGCGCCTGCCCTCGCATACCTCGCACGGCGCGGCCACGCCGGCCATCATGGCCAGGTCGGTGTAGACGACGCCGGCGCCGTTGCAGTTGGGGCAGGCCCCCTCGGAGTTGGCGCTGAACAGCGCGGGCCGGACGCCGTTGGCCGCAGCGAACGCCTTACGGATCGGGTCGAGCAGCCCGGTGTAGGTGGCCGGGTTGCTGCGCCGCGAGCCGCGGATCGCCGCCTGGTCGACCGACACGATGCCGTCGCGGCCGGCCACCGAGCCGTGACTGAACCTTCCGTTCGCTCCGCAAGCTTCGCGAATCAACGAGCTCTTGCCCGAGCCGGCCACGCCGGTGAGGACCACGAGCACGCCGAGCGGGATGTCGACGTCGACGTCGCGCAGGTTGTGGGTGGCGGCGCCGCGGATCTCCAGCGCGCCGGCCGGCGCGCGCACCGTGTCCTTCAGCGCCGCCCGGTCGTCGAGATGGGCGCCGGTGACGGTGCCACTGCCCCGCAACCCCTCGACAGTGCCCTCGAACACCACCTCACCGCCGGCGCGGCCGGCACCCGGGCCGAGGTCGACCACGTGATCGGCGATCTCGATCGCCTCCGGCTTGTGCTCGACGACGAGCACGGTGTTGCCCTTGTCGCGCAACTGCAGCAACAGGCCGTTCATCCGCTGCACGTCGTGCGGGTGCAGGCCCACGGTGGGCTCGTCGAAGACGTAGGTGACGTCGGTGAGCGACGACCCGAGCTGGCGGATCATCTTGACCCGCTGCGCCTCGCCGCCGGACAGGGTGCCCGACGGGCGGTCGAGGGACAGGTAACCCAACCCGATCACCACGAACGACTCGAGGGTGTGCCGCAGCGACTCGACCAACGGGGCGACCGACGGCTCGTTCAACGCCTGCACCCACTCGGCGAGATCGGTGATCTGCATGGCGCAGGCCTCGGCGATGTTGATCCCGTGCACCTTCGACGAGCGGGCCTCGGCACTGAGCCGGGAGCCGCCGCAGTCGGGGCAGACGGCGAAGGTGACCGCTCGCTCGACGAACGCCCGGATGTGCGGCTGCAGCGAGTCGACGTCCTTGGACAGCATCGACTTCTGGATCCTCGGGACCAACCCCTCGTAGGTCAGGTTGATGCCGTCGACCTTGATCTTGGTGGGTTCCTTGTACAGCAGGTCGTTCAGTTCCCGCTTGGTGTACTTCCGGATCGGCTTGGCGGGGTCGAGGAAGCCCGAGCCCTTGAAGATCCGGCCGTACCAGCCGTCCATGCTGTAACCGGGGATGGTGAACGGGCCGTCGTCGAGCGATTTGGTGTCGTCGTAGAGCTGCGTCAGGTCGATGTCGTTGACCGACCCGCGACCCTCGCACCGGGGGCACATGCCCCCGATGACGGCGAAGCTGCGCCGTTCCTTCACCGTGCGGCCGGCGCGCGTCGTCGACACCGCGCCCGCACCGCTGATCGAGGCGACATTGAACGAGAACGCCTGGGGCGAGCCGATGTGCGGGCGGCCGAGGCGGCTGAACAGGATGCGCAGCATCGCGCCGGTGTCGGTGGCCGTGCCGACCGTGGACCGGACGTCGGCGCCCATCCGCTCCTGGTCGACGATGATCGCCGTGGTCAGCCCGTCGAGCACGTCCACCTCGGGGCGCGCGAGGGTGGGCATGAAGCCCTGCACGAACGCGCTGTAGGTCTCGTTGATCAGCCGCTGCGACTCGGCCGCGATCGTGCCGAACACCAGCGAGCTCTTCCCCGAGCCGGACACGCCGGTGAACGCCGTCAGCCGCCGCTTCGGGATCTGGACGCTGACGTCCTTGAGGTTGTTGACGCGCGCGCCGTGCACCCGGATCAGGTCGTGGCTGTCCGCGGCGATCGGCTGCCCGTCGGCCGTGCTCATCCCTCCTGCACTCAACGCTGCTCGTTGATGCGGATGAGGTTGCCGGCCGGGTCGCGCAGGGCGCAGTCGCGCACGCCGTAGGGCTGCTCGGTCGGCTCCTGGACGATGTCGACGTCGGCCGCCGCCTGCAGCCGGTCGAAGGTGGCGTCGAGGTCCTTGGTCGACAGCAGCAGCGTGGCGTAGGTGCCCTTGGCCATCATCTCGGCGATGGTGCGGCGCTCGTCGTCGGTGATGCCGGGGGTGACGCCGGCCGGACTGAGCACGATGTTGACGTCGGGCTGCTCCGGCGGCCCGACGGTGAGCCAGCGCATCGTGCCCTGGCCGACGTCGAGACGCAGTTCGAATCCGAGGACATCGCGGTAGAAGATCAGCGACGCGTCGGGGTCCTCGTGCGGCAGGAAGCTGGCGTTGATGGTGAGGTCCATGCCGATCACGCTAGGCGCGGCCGGCGACGCGCGCTTCTCGATTCCTGACCGGTCTGGTCACCTGTTTCTCCACACAGGCGGGGATCCCGGCCGTGCCGTGCGCCTCGCGGCGCCGGTAGACGCTCGGCGGCACGCCGACCAGTTCGGTGAACCGGGTGCTGAACGTGCCGAGGGAGGAACAGCCCACCGCGAAGCACACGTCGGTGACGCTCAGGTCGCCGCGACGCAGCAGCGCCATCGCGCGCTCGATGCGCCGCGTCATCAGGTAGGAGTACGGCGACTCGCCGTAGGCGCGGCGGAACTCGCGGCTCAGGTGCCCGGCCGACACGTGCACGCCGCGGGCGAGGACCTCGACGTCCAGCGGCTGCGCGTACTCGCGGTCGATGCGATCGCGCACGCGCCGCAGCAGCGCGAGGTCGCGCAGGTGCTGCGGGGGCGCTCCGGTCACCTGCGCGATCGTGCCACATCCCCCGGTGCCCGGCAGTGATGTACTGCTGGGCACACCCGAGAGCCGGAGGTGCCGTGTCCGCGCCCGTCCGCACCGTCGACTACCACACCGGCGGCGAGCCGTTCCGCATCGTCGCCGAGCCCCCGGTGCCGCTGCCCGGTGACTCGGTGGCCGACCGGCGCGCCCGCGCCATCGGCGACACCGGGGCGGACGCGCTGCGCCGCCTGCTGTGCTTCGAACCGCGCGGGCACGCCGACATGTACGGCGGTTTCCTGGTGCCGCCCGACGACCCCGGCGCCGACCTGGGCGTGCTGTTCTGGCACAAGGACGGGTTCTCCACCGCCTGCGGGCACGGCACCATTGCGCTCGGCACGTGGGCGGTGGACACCGGGCTGGTGCCGGCCAGCGCCGACGGGCCCACCGACGTGATCGTCGACGTGCCGTCGGGGCGGGTGGTGGCCCGCGTGCACACCGACGGCGGCCAGGTCACCCACGTCGACTTCGTCAGCGTGCCCAGCTATTTGATCGCCGCCGACGTGCCGGTGCGCACCAGCCACGGCGACGTGCGGGTCGACATCGCCTACGGCGGCGCGATCTACGTCCATCTGCGCGCGGGCGACGTCGGCCTGACGGTACGGGCGCAGCAGGTGAGCGAACTCATCGCGGCGGGTCGCGAGGTCAAGGCCCTGCTCGACACGTCGCCGTACGCGCGGCACCCCACGGACCCCCGGCTGAGCGGCGTGTACGGCACGATCCTGTTCGACGAGCTGCCGGACACCGCCGACGGGCAGCAGCACCAGCGCAACGTGACGATCTTCGCCGACGGCGAGGTCGACCGCTCCCCCTGCGGGTCGGGTTCCGCGTCGCGGGTCGCGGCGCTGCACGCGCGCGGCCGGCTCGCCGAGGGGGGCACGCTGCTGCACGACTCGATCGTCGGGTCGCGCTTCACCTGCCGCGTCCAGGAACGGGTCGGTGACGCGGTCGTCCCGGTCATCACCGGGGCGGCGTACCGGTACGGCAGTGCGGAGTTCAGCGTCGACCCGCGCGACCCGCTCGTCCCCGGCTTCGTGCTGCGCTGAAACGGGTCGGGTCATGGACGGTGTCACCTACCTCGGCGCGGCCGACCTCGCCGCCGCCCTGTCGCCCGCCGCGGCCGCGCAGGCGATCACCGCCGCGCTGCGGGCCGGCCTCGACCCCGCCGCCGGCCCGCCGCGCACCGTCACCGATCTGGCCCGGGGCCAGCTGCTGCTGATGCCCGCGGAATCGTCCGCGTCGGTGGGGCTCAAGACCGTGACCGTGGCGCCCGGGAACGCCAGGCGCGGCCTGCCGCGCATCCACGGCGTCTACCTGCTCTTCGACGCCGACACCCTGCGGCCCACCGCCGTGCTCGACGGCACCGCTCTCACCACGTTGCGCACGCCCGCGGTCTCGGTCGCGGCGGTGGCAGCCGCACTGGAGCGTTTCGACCGGCCGCTCGAGCTGGTCGTGTTCGGGGCGGGCCCGCAGGCGGTGAGCCACGTCCGCGCGTTCGCCGGCTCCCCCGCCGGCGTCGGCCGGGTGACCCACGCGGTGCGCGACGCGCGCCGTGCCCGTGACCACTTCGGCCCGGAAGCGCAGGTGGTCGACGCGGGCGGCCCGCAGGTGGGTGCCCGGCTGCGCGCCGCCGACGTCGTCGTCTGCGCCACCACGGCCCGCACTCCCCTGCTCGACGCCGGCGACGTGCGCGACGGCGCGGTGATCGTGGCCGTCGGTTCGCACGAGCCGGCGGCCCGCGAGCTCGGCGGCGCGTTGCTCGCCGGCGCCGACGTGGTGGTCGAGGACGTCGGCACGGCGCTGCGCGAGGCCGGCGACGTGATCATGGCTGTCGAGGCGGGGCACATCGCCGCCGACCGCCTGTTGCCGATGGCGGAAGTGGTCGGCGGCCGGCACGCCCTCGACCCCGGCCGCACGCTGGTCTTCAAGAGCACCGGCATGGCGTGGGAGGACCTGGTCGTGGCCGAGGCCGTGGTGCGGGCCGCAAGCGGCCGGTGAGCGGTGAGCTCCACGCCCTACGATCGCGCCATGCTGCGTGTGGGACCACTCGACGACACCGACCGCGACGGGTGGGAGGAGCTGTTCCGCTCCTACATCGACTTCTACGGCCGTGACGAGCCGCAGGCGATGTACGACCGGGCGTGGGAGGAGTTCCGCCGTGACACCCGCATGCACGCCCTCGGCGCGTGGGTCGACGACCGGCTGGTCGGCATCGTCCACTACCTGGTGCACGCCAGCACGAGTTCGCGCGACGTCTGCTACCTGCAGGATCTCTACACCGCGGCTGACGCGCGCGGTCACGGCGTGGGTCGCGCACTGATCGGCGCCGTGGCCGACGAGGCCCGGCGCCGCGACTGCGCCCGGGTCTACTGGTCCACGCAGACGACCAACAGCACGGCCCGGCGCCTGTACGACCGGGTGGCCACCGACAGCGGATTCATGATCTACCGCTTGCCGCTCTGAGGGTCACGCCGCGCGCTGCCGCGCCGGCACCGATGCGCTCACCGGGAACCGCTCCCAGCCGAACAGCACCCGCGTGCCGCGCCGTTCGGGGCGCCCGGCGGCGGCGAGCTCGGGCATCCGCTCGAACAGCACGCGCAGCGCAATGCTCGCCTCCAGCCGCGCGAGCTGGGCCCCCAGGCAGTAGTGGGCTCCGGAGGAGAACGCGAGATGCTGGCGGGCGTCGGGGCGCGTCACGTCGAAGCGCTCGGGGTCGGCGAACACGGCGGGGTCGCGGTTGGCGGCTCCGAGCATGAGTAGTACCGCGCGCCCGGCCGGCAGCTGCCGGCCGGCGACCTCGACGTCCTCGCGGGCCACCCGCAGCGTCAGCTGCACCGGCGTCTCGTAGCGCAGCGCCTCCTCCACCGCGTTGTCCCAGCCGGACGGGTCGGCCCGCAGCTGCGCGAGCTGGTCCGGGTGGCGCAGCAGCAGCCCGACGGCGTTGCCGATCAGGTTGACCGTCGTCTCGAACCCGGCGCCGAGCAGCAGCAGCGTGTTCACCCGCAGCTCGCGGTCCGTGAGCCGTTCGCCGTCAGTGTCACGGACGCGGATCAACTCGCTGAGCAGATCGTCGCCTGGGTCACGACGCAGCGTGTGGATGTGCTCGTCGAGGTAGTCGTGGCCCTCGCGTACCGCGGCGTCGGCCCGGCGCCAGTCGCGCCAACTCAACGCGGGGTCGAGGGTGCGGGCGGCGTCGTTGCCGATGCGCAGCAGATCGGTGTGCATGCGGGCGGGCACGCCCATGATCTGCGCGATCACGGTGACCGGCAGCAGGGACGCGTACTCGCCGACGAGGTCGAAGTGCTGCGGGTCCACGCGGTCGAGCAGGTCGTGGGCGATCGTCTCGACGCGCTCGGCGTAACCGGCGATCGCCCGCGGGGTGAACGCGTGCGTGACGAGGCGGCGCAGGCGGGCGTGCTGCGTGCCGTTGATCGCCAGCAGCGACGGGGTGTCCACCGGCCCGAGCGCCCGTGGGTCGATCGCGGCGGCCAGCACCCGGTCCATCCACCGCACGCCGGTGCCACCGGGGTCGGCGGCGAAGCCGTCGTGGCGCAGGATCTGGTTCACCACGCCGTGGTGCGCCGACGCGCTGACCAGCGGGTTGCCGCCGAGCGGACCCAGATCACGCAGCTCGCCGTAGAGCGACCACGGGGCGATGCGCGCGGCCGGGTCGGCCGCGGACCGGGCGATCAGGTCGCCGCGGCGGGCGGCCAGTCGCAGGGCCAGGCCCGGCAGGCCGTACCGGAGGGCCCAGATCAGCGCTGACCGGGCGCCGCGCACCGGGGTCACGCCGCCCCCGCGAGGACGGGCACCGACCGCGTGCGGCCGCCGAGCAGGTCGTCGACCCAGGCCGGATGCGCGCCGCGCGCGACGTAGCGCAGCAGGCCCGGGTGGGCCGCGGCCACCTCGCGCACCTGGCGGGCCGGGCGCCCACCGTCGTCGAGCAGCACCTCCACCTGCGCCTCGAGCAGCAGCCGCCAGCGGCGCTGCAGCGCGAGGTGCAGGCCGGCCGGGCTGCCGAAGATCGCCGCGTAGCCGGGGTGCCAGCGCACGACACCGTCGCGGTCGCGGTCGAGCGCCGTCTCGATCTCACGCAGGGTGCGGTAGTAGCGGTGGGTGTCGCTCCAGCTCATGGCGCTCTCCTTGCCTCGCGGCACCGACGGTGCGGTGACATCGACGACGCTAGGCGCCCGGCCGGTCCCGCCGCGTCGCCCTGGGGCAGGCAATCCGGCGTCCTACCCAGGTAGGACGCGAGTGCCTCCCGTGGCCGGATGGCACGGCGCCCGCGCCCTTCTACAGTGGTCGCGTGACCGGACTGCCGGGTCGGCTGCAGCAGCGCATCGAGCGCAGCTGCGAGGCTCGCGGCGTCCACTACCCGTGGTGGATCCCGGCGTACTCGACGCTGGCCTGCGTGGCCCTCGACGTCGCCGCCTACGTCCAGCGCGGCGCGCTGCACCCACAGGCGACCACACTGGCCGCGGCCCTGATCGCCCTGATCCCGCTGGTCGTCTGGGCCGCTCGTGGGGTGTTGCTCCCGCCGTGGCTGGAGGCTTCGGCCACGACGGTGGCGGTCGTGTTGTTCCTGGTGCACCCGGTGACGCCCGACTTCGCGCCGATGCTGTGCATGATCGCCGCCGGCGAGGTCGCCGCGACGTCGCGGGTGTGGATCGGTCTGACCGTCGCGACCGTGGACGGCGGCGTGCTGCTGGCCGCGGCCGGGGCGGGGCACCTGGACAATGCGGCGCTGTACGTGATCGGCGTGGTGCTCGGCGCCGACGTCGGCATCGCGCTGCGCTGGCAGATGCGGGCCCTGCACGCCGAGCGGGAGAACAGCGTCATGGCCGGCGAGCGGGCCATGCTGGCCGAGCGGCAACGCATCGCCCGCGAGGTGCACGACGTCGTGGGGCACGCGTTGAGCATCAATCTCCTGCACGTCACCGCGGCGCGGCACGCCCTGCAGGAGCACGCCGACGTGGGCGACGCGATCGAGTCGCTGACCGAGGCCGAGCAGGTGGGTCGCGGCGCCATGGGCGACCTGCGCCGCACGGTGGCGGTGCTCGGCGCGGGGCCGGGCGAGACGCAGCCGCTGCCCGGCGTGGACGACCTGCCGACGCTCATCGAGCAGGCCCGGGCGGCCGGGTTGGACGTGCGGGCCGACCAGCGGTGCGACAGCGGCCTCGTCGGCGCGGCCGCGGGCCTCGGGCTGTATCGCATCGTGCAGGAGTCGCTGGCCAACATCGCCAAGCACGCGCCCGGGTCGGCGGCTCACGTCGACCTCGCCGCCGGCGACGGCGGCGTGCGGCTCATCGTGCGCAACACGCTGCCCGACGGCCCGCCGGCCGCGTCGACCGGCGGCAGCGGGCTGCCCGGCATGGCCGCGCGCGCCGAGCAGCTCGGTGCGGACCTGCGCGCCGGGGTGGACGGGTCCGACTGGGTCGTCCGGCTCATTCTGCCCGTGACGGCGCCGACGCCGGGCGCCGCGGTGTCGTCGTGACCGAGGACCCGCAGATCACCCGGGTGCTCCTGGTCGACGATCAGGAGCTGGTGCGGTCGGGGCTGCAGCGCATCCTGCGCCGCCGCAACGGGTTCGCCGTGGCCGCCGAGTGCGCCGACGGCGCCGAGGTGCCGGCCGCGCTGGCCGCGTACGAGGTCGACGTGATCGTCATGGATCTGCGGATGAAGCAGGTCGACGGCATCGAAGCCATCCGCCGCCTGCGCCTGGTGGGCGCGCACCCGCCGGTGCTCGCGCTGACCACCTTCGACGACGACGAACTGCTGTCCGGGGCGCTGCGCGCGGGCGCCGCCGGCTTCGTCCTCAAGGACTCCGCGGCCGAGGACCTGATCCGGGCCGTGCGCGCGGTTGCGGCCGGTGACAGCTGGCTCGACCCGGCGGTGACCGCGCGCGTGCTGGCCGCCTACCGCAGCAGCGCCGTGGCGCCGCGCACCGAACAGGCCGCCCTGGAGGAGCTGACCGCCCGCGAACGCGACGTGCTGGCGGCCATCGGCAGCGGCCTGAGCAACACCGAGATCGCCGACGCCCTGGTCATCTCCGAGCTGACGGTGAAGAGCCACGTGGGGCGCATCTTCGCCAAGCTCGGCCTGCGCGACCGGGCCGCGGCCATCGTCTACGCCTTCGACCAGGGCGTGGTCAGCCCCGCGGCCCCGGACTGAGCGCTACCTTGCGCTGCTGGCAAGCTGCGTGTGCCAGAGCGTCGGCGCATCGTGGAGGCTCGGCTCGGCCGGCGGTTCGAGCGCCCCACGCCCGAGCTCGCCGAACTCCTGAGGCGCACCACCGGCCTGGCCGCCGAACCGGCGGGGTGAGTCAGCCGACGCCGATCACGATGCGCGGGTGGTCGGCCGGGTTCAGCCAGCGCATGATGCGTACCAGCTGCCCGGCGTCGATCGACACGCAGCCGGCCGTGGGCGAGCCGTCGGTGACGTGCAGGAAGAACGCGCTCCCCGCGCCCTGGTGCACCCCGCCGGGGGCGTTGGCGGTGTTGTAGTCGATGACCACGGCGTGGTCGTAGTAGGGCGTCTCGTAGTACAGGTGCTCGTTCGGGTCGGCGCGGGTGAAGGCACAGCCGGAGTGGCAGCGCTGGCGGGTGTTGTAGAGCGGGCCGGGCTGGCTGATCCACCAGTCGTCGGGCGTGGTGTGCGTGTACGGCAACGCGGTGCCCGGGTCGGGGTCGTGACCGAAGGCCTGGGTCAGGGTGAAGCTGCCGATCGGAGTGGCCGACCTCGACTCGCTGGGCGAGCTGCTGAGCCCGTCGCGGCCGAGCCACGCGGGCACCGTCGGCCCGCTGCGGGCCCATCCGCCGGACACCTTGTGCCACGCCTGCAGCGTGGCGGTGGTGCTGGCGGCGCCCGGCGCCACCACGGTGAGCACCTGTCGCGCGCTGCCGGTCGGCTTGCTCAGCGGCAGGCGTTGCACCCCCGACGCGTGGTGCTGCGCGGTCGGCCGCGTCGAGCCCGGCGCCGGGACGCTCGTGGGCCGCCGGGTGGGTGTGCCGGCCCGGCTCGAGGAGCTAGTGGGCGCCGGGGTGGCGGGCGTCGTCGCCGCGCTGGACGTCGGGCGGGTGGTGGCGGCCGAGGAGTGGTGCCGCGGGGTCGCGGACGTCGAGCAGGCCGCCGCGGCGAGCGTGACGACGCCCAGGGCGAGCACAGACATCCGCCGACCGGTCACCGGCCCAGGGTGTCACGAGTGGACGCCGATGAGGATGCGCGGGTGCGCCGACGGGGTGAGCCAGCGCAGCAGGCTGATCACCTTGCTCTGCGCCACCGACACGCAGCCCGCCGTCGACGAGCCGTCACTCACGTGCAGGAAGAACGCGCTGCCGTTCGGGTAGACGCGCGCCGCGGTGTTGTAGTTGATGACGGCCGCGTAGTTGTACTCCGGGTTGGCGTCGATCAGGTGCTCGTCGGCGCTGGTGTGGCAACCACTCGTGGTGCAGTGCTGCAGGGTGTTGTACGTCGAACCCCGGTGGCTGATCCAGTAGTCGCGGGTGTCCACCCGGTGGTACGGCAGCGACGTGCCCGGGTCGCTGTAGCGGCCGAAGGCACGGGTCAGCGAGAAGCTGCCGATCGGCGTCGCGCTCTTGAACTCACTCGGCGACGTCGTCAGGCCCTGCGAGCCCACGTGGGCCGTCCACTCGGCGCCGCTCCTGAGCCAGCCGCCACCGGGGGCCCTGACCCAGGCCTGCAGCCGCGCCGTCGTGCTCCAGGTGTGGGTGGCCACCACGGTGATCACCCGGGTGGCGCTGTAGGTCGCGTAGTGCAGCGGCAGCGAGCCGCCGCGGCGCGCGGGCGGGTTCGGCGCCGCGTGACGGGGCGCGGGCCTGCGGGCGGGGTGCGACGCGGCGTGCCGGGCGGCGGCCGGGTGCGGCGTGGCCGTCGCACGCGGGGCCGCCGGGGCCGCGGTGGTGTGCGGCGCCGAGCTCGCAGCGGGCGCCGGCGTGCTGCTGCTCGGGGCACCGGTGGTCGGGACCGCCGACGTGGCCGGCGCCGGGGCGGTGTGCGTGAGCGGCACCGGCTGCGGCGCGTCGGACGTCGACGTCGTGGTCATCGGATCGGCGGGCACCGGCGGCACCGAGGTCGTCACCACGTCGCTGGTCGGGTGCCGGTGGGCGGTGTCGGCGGCCGGCTGCTGCACGGCGTGGCCCATGCCGATCGCGAGCACGGCGCAGCCGGCGACGGCGCCCGAGGCGCACACCGAGGACACGACCCGACCCCAACCCATGTGACCAGTGTGCCGCATGTGACGGGTGTGAATCCAGTGGTGAGCACGGATCGGCCGACCGGCCGGGTCTGGCAAGCTGGCGGCCATGGTGCTCGAAGTGGGCGATATCGCCGTCCGGCCGGGGTCCGAGGACGATTTCGTCGCGGCCTACCGCGGCGTGCGGGAGGTGCTGACGAGCACGCCGGGCTGCCGCTCGGTGCGCCTGACCCGCGGGGTGGAGTCGCCGTCGCGGTTCGTGCTGCTCGTGGAGTGGGACTCGGTGGCCGCGCACGAGGAGAATTTCCGCGGCAGCGACCGGTTCACCACCTGGCGCGCGGCCATCGGGCCGTTCTTCGCCCATCCCCCGCACGTCGAGCACGCCGTCGACGTCGACTGAACCGGCACCCTCCGGCGGCACTGGGCACTGCTACTCCGCGGCGACGACCTCGACCAGGTTGCCGTTCGGGTCGCGCACCATCGCGCCGTACTCGCCGCGCCGGTAGAGCGTCCAGCGCCGCGGCGCGGCGTGCAGGGACCCGCCCGCACGGACACCGTCGCTGGCAAAAGTCTCGACCTCTCGTCGAGAGTGAGCCCGGAAGCGGACGTGCAGGCCGGTGGTCGCGGTATTTGAGGGCACCACCCACAGCCGGGCCGGGCCGTCGGGCGGGCCCCAGCCCACCGCCTCGACTGCGGCCCCGTCCTCCTCCTCGTCCACCAGCTCGGCGACGCGGACGAACCCGACGGCACCGAGCGCGGCATCGTAGAAGGCGCAGGCGGCGCACAGGTCGGTGGCGGCGACGGTGACGTCGGCGAGCTCGCTCACCACGGCGCCTGCGCGAGCGGCCACTGCTCCTGGCGCCAGGCCGCGTCCCAGAACATCCACTCGTAGCGGGTGGTGACCAGGGCATGCCGGCGGGCCAGCGCGTCGGCCGCCGGGTCCAGGCCGGCCTCGGCGGCGTCGGCCACGGCCAGTACCTCGGCCACGGTGGCCGCGAACTGCTCGCCGGCGTAGGTGTCGATCCAACGCTGGTAGCGCGGGTCGGGCGAGCCGCGGCGCACCAGCTCGGCGCCGACCCTTTGGTAGATCCAGTAACAGGGCAGCACCGCGGCCACGCCCTCGGCGAACGAGCCGCCGTACGCGACCGCGAGCAGGTAGCTGGTGTAGGCCGTCGTGGTCGGCGACACCGGGACGTCACGCAACCGAGCGGGGTCGAGGCCGAGCTGCGGCAGCAGGGTGTGGTGCAGCTCCAGCTCGACGTCGAGGGTCTGCGCCGCGTGCCGGGCGAACAGCGCCGTGAGCTCGTGCCGCGGTGCCCGGCTGCCCACGGCGGCCAGGGCGCGGCCGTAGTCGCGCAGGTAGTGCGCGTCCTGCGCGAGGTAGTAGGCGAACGCGGCCTCGGGCAGCGACCCGTCGGCCAGACCCGTCAGGAACGGGTGGCGCAGGATCGCCTCGTGGACGGGGGCCATGTCGGCCCACACCCGCGTGGTCCAGTTCGGCTGTCCCACCGCGCCCCCTCCGCACCGTCGTCGCGATACTGGCACCGTGACCCGCCGACCCGACCAGCCACCGACCGCGCTCACCATCGCAGGCTCCGACTCCGGCGGCGGCGCCGGGGTGCAGGCCGACCTGAAGACGTTCCTGGCCTGCAAGGTGCACGGCATGGCGGCCGTCACCGCGGTGACGGTGCAGAACTCGCTCGGTGTCACCGGCTTTCACGAGATCCCCGCCGTGACGGTGGCGGCGCAGATCGAGGCGGTGGCCGGCGACATCGGCGTGGACGCGGCCAAGACCGGCATGCTCGCCTCGGTGGAGATCATGATGGCCGTGGCCGAGACGGTGCAGCGTTGCGAGATCGGCCCGTTCGTCGTCGACCCGGTGGCGGCCTCGCAGCACGGCGACCCGCTGCTGCGCCCCGACGCGCTCGACGCCCTGCGCACCATGATGTTGCCGGTGGCCGACCTGGTCACGCCGAACCTCGGCGAGGTGGCCCTGCTGACCGGTCGCACGGTGACCACCGTGGAGCAGATGCGCGACGCCGCCCGCGCCCTGCACGACCTCGGGCCGCGCTGGGTGCTGGTCAAGGGCGGGCACCTGCCCGGCGGCGACGCCGTGGACCTGCTCTTCGACGGCAGCGACTTCCACGAGTACCGCGCCCCCCGCCACGTCACCGAGCACTCCCACGGGTCGGGCGACACGCTGGCGTCGGCGATCACCGCAGGCCTGGCCCGTGGCCTCGCCATGCCCGACGCGGTGCACGAGGGCAAGGCGTTCGTCAGCCGGGCGGTGGCCGGCTCCTTCCCGCTCGGCGCCGGCCTCGGGCCGGTGAGCCACTTCTGGCGCATCCGCGACTGGCCCGACCCCGCCGCCCCCTGACCCGCCCGCCCCCTTCCCCGGCTGCCTCCCCTCCCCCGCTTCCCCGTTCAGTGGTGCGGTTCGGACGTCAGTGGTGCGGGATTCCGCACCACCGAACCCCGAACCGCACCACTGATCAGGGGCAGGGGGCGGCGCGCAGGCGGGCGGCGAAGGCCGCGGCGGCGGCGGCCGGGTCCTCGGCAGCGGTGACGGCCCGCACCACCACCGCCCGGCGGGCGCCGCGCGCGATCACCTGGTCGAGCCGGTCGAGCGTCTCGATGCCGCCGATCGCGAACCAGGGCCGGGCGTCCTGCGCGGCGGCCGCGTGCTCGAGCAGCCGCGGCCCGGCGGCCGGCCGGCCCGGCTTGGTCGGCGTCGTCCAGGTGGGCCCGCAGCAGTAGTAGCCGACGCCCGGCTGCGTCCGTGCCGCGTCGCACTGCCCGGGCGAGTGGGTGGAGCGGCCGATCACCACCCCGTCGCCGACGATGGCCCGGGCGACGTCGACGGGCAGGTCGTCCTGGCCGAGGTGCAGCACGGGCGCTCCGGCCGCTCGCGCGACGTCGGCCCGGTCGTTGACCGCCCACAGCTTCCCGTGCCGCTGCGCGGCCGCAGCGACCACCTCGAGCGCGCGCAGCTCGTCGCGCGCCTCCAGCCCCTTCTCGCGCAGCTGGACGACGTCGACGCCGGCGGCGAGCACCGCGTCGAGGAAGGGCTCGAGGTCGCCGGTGCGCGAACGGGAGTCGGTGCACAGGTACAGGCGCGCGTCGTCGATCACCCGGCCGAGCGTAGGGTGGGCGCTTGCACGGGAGCTCGCCGCGGGGCGGGCTGAGAGGGCAGCAGCCGACCGTCGAACCTGACCCGGGTAATACCGGCGCGAGGGAGCACATGTCACACGTTCCGGCCGGCGATGTCACCGTCGTCGGCGCCGCCAAAGCCACTGTCGACGTCGCCGTCGTCGGCGGCGGGATCATCGGCACCGCCGTCGCGTGGCGCTGCGCGCAGCGTGGCCTCACGGTGACCGTCGTCGACCCCGATCCGCTTCGCGGCGCGTGGCGCACCGCCGCCGGCATGCTCGCGCCCACCACCGAGCTGCACGTCACCGAGACGCCGCTGCTGCGCCTCAACCTCGACTCGCTCGCCCGCTACCCGGACTTCGTGGCCGAGCTGCACGACGCCACCGGCGCCGACGTCGGTTACCGCCGGTGCGGGGCGCTCGTGGCGGCGTGGGACGGCGCCGATCTCGCGGCCCTGCGCGACCTGCAGGCCGTGGCCACGGCGCACGGCGTCGAGGCGCAACTGCTCACCGGCGGGGAACTGCGCGAGGCGGAGCCGTCCCTCGCCCCCGGGCTGCCCGGCGGCCTGCTAGCGCCCGGCGACCATCAGGTCGACCCGCGCCCGCTGCACGCCGCGCTGGTGAGCGCCGGCGCCGCCCTCGGCGTACGGCGGGTGACCGGCACGGCCGCGATCCGGGTCGAAGGTGAGCGCGCCACCGGCGTGCGGCTCGACGACGGCACCGACCTGGCGGCCGGGCACGTGGTGCTGGCCGCCGGCGCGTGGTCGGCCGGGGTCGCCGGCGTCCCGCCGGGTGCGCTCGCGCCCGTACGGCCGGTGAAGGGGCAGACCCTGCGGCTGAGCGGCCCCCCTGACCTGCAACTGACCCGGGTCGTGCGCGCGGTGGTACGCGGGTCCCCCGTCTACGTGGTGCCGCGGGCCGACGGCCGGATCGTCGTCGGGGCGAGCGTCGAGGAGGCGGGCTTCGACCTGCGCCCGCGCGCCGGCGCCGTGTACGAGTTGCTGCGCGACGCGCAGTCGGTCCTGCCCGAGCTGGGCGAGGCCACCCTCGACGAGGTGTGCGTCGGGCTGCGGCCGGGCTCGCCGGCCAACGTCCCGCTCATCGGCGCCACCGGTGTCGACGGGCTGCTGCACGCGACCGGTCACTACCGCAACGGAGTCCTGTTGGCCCCGCTGACCGCCGACACGCTCAGCGTCCTGATCGCCGACGGCACCGGGCCCGACGTGCCCGCGGCCGGCGCCCCGCGCATCGCCCAGGAGGTGGCCCGATGACCATCGAGCTGAACGGCCGACCGTACGAGCTGGCCGACGGCGCCACCGTGCAGGAGCTGATCACCGCCGCCGCCGGGTCGGCGCGCGGCAGCGCCGTGGTCGTCGACGACGAGATCGTCCCGCGCAGCACGTGGGCCGAGCGGCGCCTGGCCGCCGGGCAGCGGGTCGAGCTGATCACCGCCGTGCAGGGAGGTTGACGATGTCCGAGCCGCTGACGATCGACGGGGTGCCGCTGGCCTCCCGGCTGATCATGGGCACCGGCGGCGCGCCGAGCCTGCACGTGATCGAGCAGACGCTGCGCGCCTCGGGCACCGCACTGTGCACCGTGGCGATGCGCCGGCTGGACGCGGGGACGCAGGGCACCGTGCTCGACGTGATCGACCGGCTCGGCGTGCGCGTGCTGCCGAACACCGCCGGTTGCCGCACCGCGCGCGAGGCGGTGCGCACCGCCCAGTTGGCCCGCGAGGCCCTGGAGACCGACTGGGTGAAGCTCGAGGTAGTCGCCGACGAGCGCACCCTGCTGCCCGACCCCATCGAGTTGCTCGACGCCGCGCATTCCCTTGTGACGCAGGGCTTCCGCGTGCTGCCCTACACCAACGACGACCCGGTGCTGGCCCGGCGGCTGCAGCAGGCGGGCTGCGTGGCCGTCATGCCGCTGGGCGCACCCATCGGCACCGGCCTGGGCATCGGCAACCCGCACAACATCGAGCTGATCGTCGCCGAGGCGCAGGTTCCGGTGATCCTCGACGCCGGCATCGGCACCGCGTCGGACGCCGCCCTGGCCATGGAGCTGGGCTGCGACGGCGTGCTGCTCGCCTCGGCCGTCACCCGCGCGCAGGACCCGGTGGCCATGGCCGAGGCCATGGCGCTCGCGGTGCGCGCCGGGCGCCTCGCCCGCGGCGCCGGGCGCATCCCCCGCCGCTTCCACGCCCGCGCCTCATCCCCGACGGAAGGTCTGGCCCTGCTGTGACCGCGCTCGACGACCGGGCCGAACCCTCCCGCGAGGCACCGCTCACCCTCGACCAGCCGGCCACCCGCAGCCTCGGGCTGACCGACCAGCTCGGCATGTGGGGCAACCTCGGCGTGAGCCTGCTCGGGTTCACCGGCGCCATCTTCGTCCTCGACCCGGGCGGCACCGGCTCCCTCACGCTGTCGTTCGCGGCCGGCCTGCTCGCCCTCGTGGTCGGCACCGTGCTCGGCACGCTCGCGGTGTCGGTGGCCGCCATCCCCGGCGCGGAGACCGGCGCGCCCGCGATGATGCTGCTGCGCGGGCTGTTCGGCACGAAGCCGTCGTGGCTGCCGACGATCCTCAACATCGTGCAGCTGGTGGGCTGGACGACGTTCGAGCTGGTCACGGTCAGCACGGCCCTGCAGCAGGTGGTCGGCGGCGTGCCGCGCTGGGTGTGGGTGGTCGCCGGCGGGTTGATCACCACCGGGCTCGCGCTGCGGCCGCTGGGCTGGATCCGCGTGCTGCGCAAGTACGTCATCGTCGCCGTGGTGGTGGCCATGGTCTACCTCGCCGTCCAGCTGCTGCGCCACCCGATGCCGTCGTTCACGCACGGGTCGTTCAACGGCTTCTGGCTGGCCGTCGACGGTGTCGTCAGCGTGTCCGTCTCGTGGGTGCCCGTGGCCGCCGACTACTCGCGGCACTCGCGCAGGGTCAAGGACGCGGTGATCGGCTCGTTCGTGGGCTACTCGCTGACGCAGATCGCCTGCTACGTCGTGGGCATGATCGCGCTGGTCACGGTGGCCGCCGGTGATCCCGACAGGGTGTTCGGCGCGTTCATCGCCGTGCCCGTCGGCGGGCTCGCCTTCGCGGTCCTGGCCGTCCGCGAGCTGGACCAGTCGTTCGTCGACACCTACTCCACGGCGGTGTCGGTGCAGAACCTGCGCCCGCGGTGGGACCGGCGCGTCGTGGCCGTGGTCGTGGGTGCCGTGGCCACCGTGCTCACGCTGGCCCTCGACGTCAACGACTACTACAACTTCCTCGTCCTGCTCGGTTCGGTGTTCGTGCCGCTGCTGGGCGTGCTGGCCGTGGACTACTTCGTCGTGTCCCGGCGCCGGTGGGACCTCGGCGAGTCGGCCCGCCCGCGCTGGGCGATGCTGGTGCCCTGGGCGGCCGGCTTCGTCGCCTACCAGCTGATCAACCCGGGCTACATCGGATGGTGGGCCCGGATGTGGGCCGACCTGCGCTGGTTCGAGGTGCGGACCTGGATGTCGGCCTCGCTGCTGTCCTTCCTCGTCGCGGCCCTGGTTACGCTGCCGGTCGGTCTGCTGGAAGGACGACGGCGTGCTGATCCATCCCGAGGTGTCTGAGGCGCTCGACGCGGCGCGGCCGGTGGTCGCGCTCGAGAGCACGATCATCAGCCACGGCCTGCCCCGGCCGGACAACCTGCGCATCGCGCGCGAGATCGAGGCGGCGGTGCGCGAGCACGGTGCGGTGCCGGCGACGATCGCGGTGGTCGGCGGCCGGGTGCGCATCGGGCTCGACGACGCGACGCTGGAAGGGCTCGCCAACGACCCGCAGGCCGAGAAGGTGTCGGTGCGCGACCTCGCGGTGCTCGCGGCCCGCGCCGGCGTCGGCGCCACCACCGTGGCCGCCACGGCGCATCTCGCCGCGGCCGCCGGCATCCGCTTCTTCGCCACCGGCGGGCTGGGCGGGGTGCACCGCGGCGCCCGCGACACGTGGGACGAGTCGGCCGACCTGACCACGCTGTCGCGCACCTGCATCCTCGTCGTCTGCGCCGGGGTGAAGTCGATCCTCGATGTCGGCGCCACCCTGGAACGCCTCGAGACGCTCAACGTCGGGGTGCTCGGCTACCGCACCGACCGCTTCCCCGGGTTCTACCTGCGCGACTCCGGGCACCCGTTGCGGTGGACGGTGTCGACGCCCGGCGAGGTGGCCGCGGTGCTGCACGGGCAGGACGAGACGCGCAGCGCCGGGTACGGGATGCTGCTGGCCAATCCCGTCGACGCCGCGGACGAGCTCGACCGCGAGCTGCACGACCGCACCCTGGCCGCGGGCCTGGCCGCGGCGCAGGCCGCCGGCGTCACCGGCAAGGACGTCACGCCGTTCCTGCTGGACTTCTTCCACCGCGAGACCGGCGGGGCGTCGCTCGCGGCGAACGTGGCGCTGGTCAAGAGCAACGCCCGGCTGGCCGCGCAGGTCGCCGCGGCCGCTGCGGCCTTCGCCGGCTGAGCCGTGAGCCGACCCGTGCACGTCGTCTGCGTCGGTGACCTGATGGTCGACGTCGTGGCGCTGCTGCCCACGCCGCTGGCGCCCGGCTCGGACACTCCCGCTGCGGTCGCCTTCCACGGCGGCGGCGCGGCGGCCAACGTGGCGGCGTGGCTGGTCGCCGCCGGCGCCACGGCCACCTTCGTCGGCCGGGTCGGCGACGACGTCGCGGGGCGCGAGGCCGTGGCGGCCCTCGAGGCCGGCGGCGTGCGCACCGCCGTGGAGGTCGACCCCGACCGGCCCACCGGCACCTGCCTCGTACTCGTCGCCCCCGACGGCGAGCGGACGATGGTCCCCTCGGCGGGCGCCAACGCGGCGGCGGCGGACGCCGGCGCGCTGCCGGCCGAGGCCGACTGGCTCTACGTGTCGGGCTACGCCCTGCTCGCCCCGGGTTCGCGGCCCTTCGCCCGCGCCGCGCTGGACCTCGCTCGCGAGCGCGGCTGGTCGGTCGCGGTGGATGCCGCCTCGGCCGCGCCCCTCGCCGCGGCCGGTGCCGAGGCGTTCCTCGACTGGGTCGGCCCGGACGTGCTGCTGTTCGCGAACGAGGCCGAGGCCATGGTGCTGAGCGCGGTGGGCGAGCCTGGGGCGGCGGCGCGGGCGCTCGCGCTGCGCACCGGGCACGCGGTGGTCAAGCGCGGGCCCGAGGGCGCGGTGTATTCCGACGGCAGCGGCGCGCGGGCGGTGCCCGCCCAGCCGGTCGACGCCGTCGTCGACACCACCGGCGCGGGCGACGCCTTCGCCGCCGGCTTCCTCGCCCGCCCCGGCGACGCGGCCGATGACGTGCCCGGCCGCCTGGCCGCCGCGACCGCGCTCGCGGCCCGGGCGATCACGCACGTCGGCGCCCGGCCCCGCTGACTCCCGCGTACCGGTGTGGTGCGTCGGTGGCGATATCCGTCGGCCCGGTTCGTCACAATGAGCAGGTGCCCCGTCCCCTCGCCCCACTGGTCGGCCGCGACGTCGAGCTGGCCGAACTGCACCGCACACTCGACGGTGCGGTGAAGGGCGCCGCCGGCGCGGCGATCGTCGGGGGCGACGCCGGCATGGGCAAGACGCGGCTGCTGCTCGAGGTGACGCAGGCCGCGCAGGAACGCGGCTTCCGCACGATGATCGGCCACTGCGTCGACCTCGGCGAGGCCCCTCCCCCGTACCTGCCGTTCAGCGAGGCCTTCGCGCGCCTCGCGGCCGAGGAACCCGACGTCGTCGAGGCGCTGCTGGCCGAGCACCCGGCCATCGCCCGGTTGCTGCCCGGCCGGACGACGGCCGGGGCCGAGGTCGACCGGCTCGAGCGGGGCGAGCTGTTCGAGTCGGTGCTCGGCGCGCTGGGGCGCCTGGCGGCCACGCAGCCGGTGGTGATGCTCGTCGAGGACCTGCACTGGGCCGACCAGGCCACCCGTGACCTGCTCGGCTTCCTGTTCACCCGCCTGCGCCGCGAGCGGCTGGCGCTGCTGGCCAGCTTCCGCAGCGACGACCTGCACCGCCGGCACCCGCTGCGTCCGGTGCTGGCCGAGTGGGCGCGGCTGCCGGCGGTCAGCCGTATCCAGCTCGAGCGGCTGGCGACCGACGAGGTGCGCACCCTCGTGCACGCTATCCACCCCGAGCCGCTGCCCGAGTCCGACCTGGCCAGCATCGTCAGCCGCGCCGAGGGCAACGCCTTCTTCACCGAGGAACTGGTCGCGGCCACCGAGCAGTGCAACGACGCCGCCCACCTGCCCTGGCAGCTGGCCGACCTGCTGCTGGTGCGCCTGGACCGGCTCTCCGACGACGCGCGCGGCATCGTCCGGCTGGCCGCGGTGGCCGGGCGGCGGGTGTCGCACGACATGCTGGCCAAGGTGTCCGACCTGCCGCCGCGCCGCCTCGACGCGGCGCTGCGTGACGCCATCGACGCCCACGTGCTCGAGTTGACCTCGAGCGGGCGCGGCTACGTGTTCCGGCACGCGCTGGTCGCCGAGGCGGTCTACGACGACCTGCTCCCCGGCGAGCGGGTGCGCCTGCACACGGAGTACGCGGCCGCGCTGGCCGACGACCCGAACCGCAGCCGCGCCGAGCTCGCCCGCCACGCGCTGGCCTCCCACGACCTGGACACCGCCTACCTCGCGAGCGTCGAGGCCGGGGACGCGGCGCTGGCGGTGGCCGCGCCGCAGGACGCGCTCGCGCACTACGAGCTCGCCCTCGAGGTCGCCCCGCGCACCACGGTGGCCCCGACCGATCGCGCCGACCTCGTCCTGGCCTTCGTCGACGCCGCCGAGGGCGCGGGGCGCTGGCAGCGCGGCGCCGATCTGGCCCGCGAGATGCTGGCCGACCTGCCGCCGGACGCCTCGGACGAGTCGCAGGCCAAGCTGCTGTACGCGCTGGTCCGCGGGTCGCTGGGCGGGGAGATCGACGCCGAGGTCCGCAACGCCAGCACCGCGGCCCTGCGGCTGATCCCCGAGGACCCGCCGACGGTGCTGCGGGCGCGGCTGCTGGCCCAGTACGCGCGGGTCGCGTCCCTGCAGGGGCTGGAGGTGGACAGCGAGCGGTCGGCGCGCGAGGCCCTCGAGATCGCCGAGCGCCTGGGCGACCAGCCGACGGTCAACGACGCCCAGGCGACGCTGGCCGGCTTCGAGCGCCGCCGCGGCGACCCCGAGGCCGCGGCCCGGCTGTTGCAGGTGGTGATCTTCCGCGCGCAGCGGGCGGGCGACGTCGCCACCGAGCTGCGCAGCCGTTTCAGCCTGGGCAGCCTGCACCACGAGATCGGCGACCTGCCGGCCGCCCAGGCCGACTTCGAGCAGGTGGTGGCCCGCGCGGCCGAGACCGGCCGGCCGTGGGAGTCCTTCGGGCTGCACTCGCGGGCGATGGTCGGGTTGCTGCGCTACTCGCGCGGCGACTGGGCCGGGGCCCGCGCCGTGCTCGACACCACCGGCCAGCGCCCGCCCGACCTCGCGAAGGCGCTGCTCGACGCGCTGAACGCCGTCGTCCGCGCGGCGCAGGGCGACACGTCCGTGCTGGCGGTGGTGCGCGGCCTGCGCCCGTTCTTCGAGCGTGAGGGGCGCATCTGCCTCAACAGCTCCGCGGCCGCGATGGAGCTCTACGAGCAGGCCGCCGACGTCGACGCCGCGGCCCGGTTGATGGACGAGACCGTCGAGGTGATGGCCAAGCTCTGGCTGACGCCGTGGTACCTCGGGCGCATCGAGCTGTCCGCCCGCGCGGTGGCCGTGCTGTGCGCCGCCGCCGCGAGCGCGCCCGCCGACGCCCGCCCGGCCCTGGCCGAGGCCGGGCGGCGCTACGTCGAGGGCGGCCGGGCCAGCGCCGAGAACGGCCTGCCCCAGGGTCGCAAGATGGGCATCGAGGGCGTGGCCTGGCTGGCCCGGTTGGAGGCCGAATGGGCGCGGCTGCGCTGGCTCACCGACGTCGACGCCCCTACCGCCGACGAACTCGTCGAGCACTGGCAGCGCACCGTCGCCGCCTTCGACTACGGCAACGAGACGCAGCTGGCCCGGTCGCGGGCCCGCCTGGCCGGGGTGCTGCGCGCCGTCGGGCGCTCGGCCGAGTCGGCCGAGCAGGCGGCGCTGGCCCGGACCGCGGCCAAGGCGATGGGCGCCGCACCGCTGCTGGCCGAGCTGGCCACGCTGGGCGGGCAGCGGCGCAGCGCCGACGGGCCCGTGCGGCCCGGGCTCAAGGGCCTCACCGACCGCGAGCGCGATGTCCTCGCCCTGCTCGTCGAGGGCCGCACGAACCGGCAGATCGCGGCGCAGCTGTTCATCAGCGACAAGACCGCCAGCGTGCATGTGTCCAACATCCTGGCCAAGCTCGGCGTGCGCAGCCGCGGCGAGGCGGCCGCCCTGGCCCGCGGCTGACCGGCGGGCTCAGCCGGGTTCGGCGCCGACCAGGGTGTCGGGCGCCTCGACCGGCGCGGACGCCCGGCGCGCGCGGTAGCGGGCGAGCGCGGCGTGCAGGCCGAGGCGGGCGCCGTACACGCCCCAGGCGCACAGCGAGAGCAGGCCCGCGGCCACGATGCCGTCGAGCCACCAGTGGTTCCCGGTGCCGACCACGACGAAGACCGTGATCGCCGCGTGGATCGGGCCGAGCACCCGCCAGCGCGACCCGCCGATGCGCCACGCGTACCAGCCCACCAGCACGGCCCAGCCCACGTGCACCGACGGCATGGCCGACAGCTGGTCGGCGGCGAACCCGCCCGCGCCGTACACCGACTGGTCGTAGAGCACGGCCGTGTCGACGATGCCCGGCAGCATCCGCGGCGGTGCCACCGGCAGCAGTTGCACCAGCAGGCAGCACAGGGTGGTCCACGCCAGCACCGTGCGCACTGCCCGGTACCGGTCGCGGTGGCGTACGAACAGCCAGATGAGGAACACGAACATCATCGTGAAGTGCATGGACGCGTAGTAGAGGTTCATCGCCTGCACGACCAGCGGGTGGCCGAGCACCACGCGCTGGACGCTCGCCTCGGACGGCAGGAAGACGTCGTGCTCGAAGTGCTGGATCCAGTGCGCCCGCGACAGCGCGCCGTCGGTGCCGGTGCTCGACAGCGAGCCGGCGAACTGCCACAGCGCGTAGAGCAGGCCGATCATCGCCGTCTCGCGCACGAACGCCGCCACCGCCCGCACCCGGCGGTCGGGCGCCAGCGCGAGCGCACCGCCGGCCGCGGCGAGCACGGCGGCGAGCTCGCCGGCATGCTGCCAGGACAGCGCGACCGTCTGCACGCGGACCACTATGCCCGCTCCGGGCGCGGCCCGCGCCGAGGGCTGCGCGTCGGGGTCAGCCGCGCGAGTACGTGATGTCGGCGCCGGTCAGCAGCACCACGACGCCGGTGCGGTCGACCTGCACCGACTGCACGTGCACGTCGAAGGGCAGCTTCGTGAACGGGATCTGCAGGTCGAAGTAGTGCTGCAGCAGCGCGGCGGCCGCGCTCCCGAGCTGAGCGGCCCCGTCGATGCTGGGGTCGGCGAAGCGCAGGCCGCCGTTCACGATCTGCGGCGAGACGCTGATGGTCGGGGTGATCGAGTGGCCGAGCACGGTGATCTGCTTGCTCGCCTTGATGCGGTGGTCGGAGGCGTAGGTGACGTCGATGCCCAGTGTGTGGCTCAGTTGCGGGTAGGAGACGGTGGCCGTCGCGTTCGCCCGGACGGCGTGCACGGAGGAGAAGTCGCGGGCCACCTGCACATCGCGCAGATCGACGGCCATGTGCGCGACGTTGAGCTTGTGCGCGTCGTCGCCCACACGCACGTTGTCGGCCGTGATCGACACCTGGTCGAAGTCACCCGAGGCCAGTTGCGTCAGGAACGGGAAGCCGGCGACGTCGACGGTCGGGTCGCTGGACAGGTGCTGGGAGGTGCGGATGGTGCGGGCCGCGACGCTCTCGGCCACGTAGTCGCCTATCCGGTCGGCGGCCACCAGGAGCACCACGAGCACGGCCACCGTGATGAGCAGCGCACGCAGCCCGCGTCGACGGCGGGGTGGGCGGACGGCGGTGCCCGGGTAGGTCATCGTCCGATCCTCACACGTTGGGCTGAAGGGCAGCTGACGGCACACTCTCGGTATGTCGCACCGCACCCTGCTGCGCGAGCGGATCGCTCGGCACGGCCTGGCCGACCGGCCGGCCGGCAGCGCGCTCGAAGCGACCCGGCTGACCACCGCGGTGCAGGCGCAGGACGCCGCCGCGTCGCATCTCGGGCTGCGGGCCCGCGCCGGCGGCCTCACCGAGGCCGACGTACTCCGTGCCGTGGCCGGCGAGCGGACGGTGGTGCGCACCTGGCTGTTGCGCTCGACGATCCACCTCGTGCCGAGCTCCGACCTGCCGTGGTTGGTGCGCCTGCTCGGGCCGGCGATCCGCCGCCGCTACCGCGCCCGCTGGGAGCAGCTCGGGCTCACCGAGGCGGTGCGGGCCCAGGTGTTGGACGCCCTGCCCGAGATCCTGGCCGACGGCCCGCGCCCGCGAACGGAGATCCTCGACGAGCTCGCCCGGCGCGGCGTCGGGGCCGGCGGGCCGCACCACCGGCCGCACGTGCACGCCCTCGTGTACGCGAGCAGCACCGGGCTCGTGTGCCGCGGACCCGACGCCGGGCGCGCGTCGACCTTCGTGCTCACCGCGCGGTGGCTGCCCGACGTCGAGCCGGGCCCGAGCGGTGACGACGCGCTGGCCGAGCTCGCGCGGCGCTACTTCGCCGCCTACTCCCCGGCCACCGCGGCCGACTTCGGCACCTGGTCGGGGCTGGCCCCCGGCCGGGCCGTCGCGCTGATCCGCGACGAGCTGCGCGCCGCCGACGTCGGCGGCACACCGGGATTTCGCCTCGGCGAGGTCGAGCCGGCGCGCGGCACCCGCCTGCTGCCCGCCTTCGACAACTACCTGCTCGGCTACGCCGACCGGTCGGCGCTGATCGGCGCCGAGCGCTACGGATCGGTGTACCAGGGCGGCATGATCCGCCCGGTGCTGCTGGTGGACGGCGAGGTGGCCGGCACGTGGTCGTTGCGCCGCGCCGCCCGGGTGCTCACCGTGTCGCCGTTCGCGCCGTTGACCAGGAAGGCCGCCGGTGAGCTGGATCGCGAGCTGGCCGACGTCGCCCGGTTCCTCGACACCGAGCTCACCGTCGGCGGGCGGACCTGACCAGGCGGGTGCTAGCCCCGCGCACGCAGGTCGAGCACCCGGGCGATCGGCACTCCGGGACGGTAGGCCAGGTGCAGGTGGCTGGGGGCGTCGAGGACGGTGAGGTCGGCCCGGGCACCGGGCACCAGCCGGCCGACGTCCGCGCGCTGCAGCGCCTGGGCGCCGCCGGCCGTGGCCGCCCACACCGCCTGGGCCGGCGTCATCCGCATCTCGCGCACGGCCAGGGCGATGACGAACGGCATCGACGAGGTGTAGCTGGTGCCCGGGTTGCAGTCGGTCGCCAGCGCCACCGTCACTCCGGCGGCGAGCAGGCGCGGCGCGTCCGGGTAGGGCGAGCGGGTGGAGAACTCCACGCCGGGCAGCAGGGTGGCCACCGTGTCGCCGTCGGCGAGCGCCCCGACGTCGGCGTCGGTGAGGTGCGTGCAGTGGTCGACGCTCGCCGCCCCCATCTCGACGGCCAGCCGCACGCCGGGCCCGGCCGCCAACTGGTTGCCGTGCACCCGCAGGTTCAGGCCCCGCGCCCGGCCGGCGGTCAGCACGGCGCGGGCCTCGTCGGCGTCGAAGGCGTGCGGGCTCGCCGGCTCGCAGAACACGTCGATCCACCGGGCGTGCGGCGCGCAGGCGTCGAGCATGTCACCGGTGACCAGGGCCAGGTACGCGGCGCGGTCGGCGCCGGGCGGCACCACGTGCGCGCCGAGGAAGGTCGTCTCGTCGGTCATCGAGGCGGCGATGCGCAGGGCGCGCACCTCGTCGTCGACGGTGAGCCCGTAGCCGCTCTTCACCTCGACGGTGCCGGTGCCCTGCCGGCGCAGCTCGGCCAGCCGGCCGGCCAGCAGCCGGCGCAACTCGGCGTCCCCGGCCGCGCGGGTCGCCGACACGGTGGAGCCGATGCCGCCGCCGTCGTAGGGCTCGCCGACGAGGCGAGCGGCGAACTCGGCCGCGCGGTCGCCCGCGAAGACCAGATGCGTGTGGCTGTCGACGAAGCTGGGCAGCACCGCCTTCCCGGCGAGCTCGACCCGTTCGTCGGCCGCGGGCGCGTCGGCCGAGCGGCCGACCCACTGGACGACATCGTCGGCGACGACCACCGCGGCGTCGGCGAGCACGCCGAGCGCGGTGCCGTCGACGTCGGGGTCGTTGGTGACGAGTTCGCCGATGCCGGTGACGACGGTGCTCATGAGCGCCAGACCTCCGCGATCGCGTCGTGCAGCAGCCGGCCGACGTCGCCGAGCAGGTGCCGTCCGGCGGTGACCACCACCCGTCCGTCGACGAGCACCGTGTCGACGTCGCCGGCGCCGGCCGAGTAGAGGATCTGCGCCGCTTCGCTGCCGGCCGTGCGCACGGTGTCGGTGCGCACCGCGACCAGATCGGCGCGGGCGCCGGGGGCCAGCCGCCCGGCGTCGGGCCAGGCCAGGGAGTCGTGGCGGGTCAGCGCGGCCAGCAGCTCCGCCGGCGCGAACACCCCGCGGCGCAGGGTGCGCAGCCGCTCGTGCGCCTCCAGGGCGCGGGCCTCCTCGAACGGGTCGACCACGGCGTGCTGGTCGGAGCCGAGCGACAGCGGTGCCCCGGCGTCGTGCAGCGCGCGGGCCGGGCCGATGCCGTCGGCGAGGTCGCGCTCGGTGGTCGGGCAGAAGCAGGCCGTGGTGCCGGTGCCGCCGAGCGCGGCGGTGTCGTCGTCGGTGAGGTGGGTCGCATGCACCGCGCTCGTGCGCGGGCCCAGTGCGCCGTGCTCGCGCAGCACCGCGGTCGGCGTGGCGCCGTAGAAGGCGAGGCAGGCCTCGTTCTCGGCCGGCTGCTCGGACAGGTGCACGTGCAGCGGGCGGTCGCCGGCGGCGGCCACCACCACCGGCAGGTCCGCGGCGGGCACGGCGCGCACCGAGTGCGCCGCGACCCCGACCCGCAGGCCGGCCGACTCGCGCAGGGCCGCCACCCGCGTCGCCCACGCCTCGGCGTCGGCGTCGGCGAAGCGGCGCTGCACATCGTCGAGGGGCCGGTGACCGCCGGCGTCGAGGCCGCCGGCCAGGTAGCAGGTGTCGAGCAGGGTCAGCCGCACCCCGGCGTCGGCCGCGGCCCGGCGCAGCGCCTCGGCCATCTCGTTCGGGTCGGCGTAGGGCCGCCCGCCCGGCGCGTGGTGCAGGTAGTGGAACTCGCCCACCGTGGTGATGCCGGCCAGCGCCATCTCGGCGTACGCGGCCCGGGCCAGGTCGAGGTAGCGGTCGGGGTCGAGGTGCGCCGCGAGGGCGTACATGCGCTCGCGCCAGGTCCAGAACGTGCCGCCGCCCGCATGGGTTCGCCCGCGCAGGGCGCGGTGGAAGGCATGGCTGTGGCCGTTGGCGAGGCCGGGCAGCACGACCCCGGGCAGCCGCTGCGCGCCGTCGGCGCTCGCGTTCGCGGTGACGGCGCGGAACCGGCCGCCGGCGACCTCGAAGCGCACCCGTTCGGCCGGCCCGTCCGGCAGCAGCGCGTGCGCGGCGAAGTACGCCTTCCCGCCCGGAGCGGTCATCCGGTCAGGGCCTCGATCGCCGTGGCCAGGGCGGCGACGCCGGCGTGGCAGTCGTCGCGCTCGGCGAACTCGGCGGGCGAGTGCGAGACGCCGGTCGGGTTGCGCACGAAGATCATGTCGGCGGGCACGCCGGCACCGGCGAGGATGCCGGCGTCGTGGCCCGCGCCGGTGTCGAGCACCGGCACGTCGCCCAGCAGCCGGGCCAGGTCGACGGCCCCGGGGAAGGGAGTGGCCTCGCTCCACGACTCCTCGCTGAGCATGCCGCCGGCGCCGGCCACGGCGGCGGCCACGTCGGCGACGACCGCGCGCACGGCCCCGGCGTCCGAGGCGCGGGCATCGAGCCAGCCGGTGACGTGCGCGGCGATGGCGTTGACGCCGTTCGGCTGCACCCGCACCTTGCCGCAGGTGGCCACGGCGCCGTGCCGGCGGGCGGCGTCGCGGGCGGCGAGCACCACCGTGGCGTAGGCGAGCATCGCGTCGTGTCGCTCGTCCAGAGCGGTGGTGCCGGCGTGGTTGGCCTCGCCCGGCAGGTCGAGCCGCCAGCGCCCGTGCGGGCGGATCGCGCTCGCGACACCGATCGGCGCGCCGAGCGGGCCCAGCGCCCGGCCCTGCTCCACGTGCAGTTCGACGAAGCGGCCCACCCGGCGCAGCGCCTCCTCGTCGCGGCCCACGTGCGCGGCGTCGAGGCCCGCGCGGGTCATCGCCTCCGCCAGCGTGACGCCGTCGCCGTCGGCCAGCGCGCGACCCCGGTCGGCGTCCAGGGCGCCGGTGACGAGCCGCGAGCCGGCGCAGGCCACCCCGAACCGGGCGCCCTCCTCGTCACCGAAGTTGACGACGCCGAGCGGGACGCGCGGCGCGAATCCCTTGTCCCGCAGCGCATCCAGTGCGGCGAGGGCGCTGACCACGCCGAGCGGCCCGTCGTAGGCGCCGCCGTCGGGGACCGAGTCGAGGTGCGAGCCGACGACCAGCCCGGGCGTGGTGTCGGGGTCGCCGAGCCAGGCCCACTGGTTGCCGGCGCGGTCGGTGACGAGGTCGAGCCCGCGCGCCGCCGCCTCGCCGGCGAACCATTCGCGCAGCGCCGCGTCGTCGTCGGTCCACGCGAAGCGCCGGTAGCCGCCGGAACGGGCTGCCCGCCCGATCGGCTCCAGCGCCGACCACATGGCGTCGAAGGCCGCGGCCACTCCCGGGTTGAGTGGGGGGTGAGGTTCGCTCACGCGGTCTCGTTCATGGGGATGCGGACGTCGCGCTCGGCCGCCACCTCGTCGGCGCGGTCGTAGCCGGCGTCGACGTGCCGGATCACGCCCATGCCCGGGTCGTTGGTGAGCACCCGCTCGATCTTCTGCCCGGCGAGTTCGGTGCCGTCGGCCACGCACACCTGGCCGGCGTGGATCGAGCGGCCGATGCCGACGCCGCCGCCGTGGTGGATCGACACCCACGACGCGCCGGAGGCCACGTTCACCATGGCGTTGAGCAGCGGCCAGTCGGCGATCGCGTCCGAGCCGTCGGCCATCGCCTCGGTCTCGCGGTACGGCGAGGCCACCGACCCGCAGTCGAGGTGATCACGGCCGATGACGACCGGCGCGCTGATCTCACCGCGCGCCACGAGGTCGTTGAACGCCACTCCAGCCTTGTCGCGTTCGCCGTAGCCGAGCCAGCAGATGCGCGCGGGCAGGCCCTGGAAGTGGACCTTGTCCTGCGCCATCCGGATCCACCGGGCCAGCGACTCGTTCTCCGGGAACAGGTCGAGCACGGCCTTGTCGGTGCGGGCGATGTCCTTCGGGTCGCCGGACAGCGCTGCCCAGCGGAACGGGCCCTTGCCCTCGCAGAACAGCGGCCGGATGTAGGCCGGGACGAAGCCCGGGAAGTCGAAGGCGCGGGTGAACCCGGCGGTCCTGGCCTCGCCGCGGATCGAGTTGCCGTAGTCGAACACCTCGGCGCCCTTGTCCAGGAAACCGACCATGGCCTCGACGTGGCGGGCCATCGACGCCTGCGCCCGGCCGGTGAACTCCTCCGGCTTGCGCTGCGCGTAGTCGTGCCACTCGTCGAACTCGACGCCGATGGGCAGGTAGGACAGCGGGTCGTGCGCCGAGGTCTGGTCGGTGACGATGTCGATGGGCGCGTCGTGGGCCAGCAGTTGCGGCACGAGCGAGGCCGCGTTGCCGAGCAGGCCGATGGACAGCGGCCGGCGCGCGTCGCGCGCCTCGACGGCCAGGCGCAGCGCGTCGTCGCGGTCCTTGGCCTGGACGTCGAGGTAGCCGTGGTCGATACGCCGCTGGATGCGGCTGGGGTCGCACTCGATGCAGATGGCCACGCCGTCGTTCATGGTGACGGCCAGCGGCTGCGCGCCACCCATCCCGCCGAGGCCGGCGGTGAGCGTGATCGTGCCGGCCAGCGTGCCGCCGAACCTCTTCGCGGCCACGGCGCCGAACGTCTCGTAGGTGCCCTGCAGGATGCCCTGGGTGCCGATGTAGATCCACGAGCCGGCGGTCATCTGCCCGTACATGGTCAGGCCCAGGTGCTCGAGGCGGCGGAACTCCTCCCAGTTGGCCCAGTCGCCGACGAGGTTGGAGTTCGCGATCAGCACGCGCGGCGCCCACTCGTGCGTGCGCATCACCCCGACCGGCTTGCCCGACTGCACGAGCAGCGTCTCGTCCTGCTCGAGCGTGGTGAGCGTGCGCACGATCGCGTCGTAGGCCGCCCAGCTGCGGGCGGCGCGGCCGGTGCCCCCGTAGACGACGAGGTCGTCGGGGCGTTCGGCCACCTCCGGGTCCAGGTTGTTCATCAGCATGCGCATCGGCGCCTCGGTCTGCCAGCTCTTCGCCGAGAGCGTGGTACCGCGGGCGGCCGTGACCGGTCGGGCTCCATCCATGGCCCTATTCCACACCGTTACGCGGCGGCCCGGCAGTAGCCGCCGCTGCTCACCGTCTGGGATACCAGACAGGACGCGAGCGTGGAGGCGGCCTCAGCGCCCCACGCCGGCCGCGTCCATGCCGCGCAGTTCCCGCTTCAGCTCGCCGATCTCGTCGCGCAGCCGGGCCGCGACCTCGAACTGCAGTTCCCGCGCCGCGCCCAGCATCTGGTCGTTGAGCTGCTGGATGAGGTCGGCCAGCTCGGCGCGCGGCATCTCGGCGACGTCGAGGCCACCCGCGGCGTGCGCGCCGACGCCGACGACGCCCGCCGACCGTCCGCCGCCCGCGCCGCGGCCGCCCTTGCCGGGCGCCGGGGACTTGCCGCGCGACTGGGAGCGACCCGACCCGCCGACCGGCGTGGAGTTCAGCAGCGCGTCGGTGTCCTCGGCCTCGCGGGTCAGCAGGTCGGTGATGTCGGCGATCCGCTTGCGCAACGGCTGGGGGTCGATGCCGTGCTCGGCGTTGTAGGCGACCTGCTTCTCCCGGCGCCGGTTGGTCTCCTCGATGGCCGTGCTCATCGACGGCGTGACGGTGTCGGCGTACATGTGCACCTGGCCCGACACGTTGCGCGCCGCGCGACCGATCGTCTGGATCAGCGACGTGCCCGAGCGCAGGAAGCCCTCCTTGTCGGCGTCGAGGATCGCCACCAGCGACACCTCCGGCAGGTCGAGCCCTTCGCGCAGCAGGTTGATGCCGACGAGGACGTCGAACTCGCCCATGCGCAGCTCGCGCAGCAGCTCCACCCGCCGCAGGGTGTCGACCTCGGAGTGCAGGTAACGCACCCGCACGCCCTGCTCGAGCAGGTAGTCGGTGAGGTCCTCGGACATCTTCTTGGTGAGCGTGGTGACCAGCACCCGTTCGTTGCGCTCGGCGCGCTCGCGGATCTCGTGCAGCAGGTCGTCGATCTGCCCCTTGGTCGGCTTGACCACGATCTCGGGGTCGACCAGCCCGGTGGGCCGGATGACCTGCTCGACGAACTCGCCCTTCGTCCGGCCCAGCTCGTAGTGGCCCGGCGTGGCCGAGAGGTAGACCGTCTGGCCGATCCGCTCGGTGAACTCCTCGAACTTCAGGGGCCGGTTGTCCATCGCCGACGGCAGCCGGAACCCGTGCTCGACGAGCATCCGCTTGCGCGACATGTCGCCCTCGTACATGCCGCCGGTCTGCGGCACGGTCACGTGCGACTCGTCGATGACGAGCAGGAAGTCCTCGGGGAAGTAGTCGAGCAGGCAGTTCGGGGCACTGCCCCGCTCCCGCCCGTCGATGTGCAATGAGTAGTTCTCGATGCCGGAACAGAACCCGACCTGGCGCATCATCTCGATGTCGTAGGACGTGCGCATGCGCAGCCGCTGCGCCTCGAGCAGCTTGTTCTGCCCCTCGAGCTCGGCCAGCCGCTCGGCCAGCTCCTTCTCGATGCCGCGGATCGCGCGCTCCATCCGCTCCGGGCCGGCGGCGTAGTGCGTGGCCGGGAAGATGAACACCTCCTCGACCTCGCGCACCACCTCGCCGGTGAGCGGGTGCAGGTAGTACAGGCGCTCGATCTCCTCGCCGAACATCTCGGCCCGGATGGCCAGCTCCTCGTACACCGGGAAGATCTCGACGGTGTCGCCGCGCACCCGGAACGTGCCGCGGGTGAAGGACAGGTCGTTGCGCGAGTACTGCACGTCGACCAGGTGCCGCAGGATCGTCTCGCGCTCGACCTGCTGGCCCACCTTCAACTTCAGCGACCGGTCGACGTACTCCTGCGGGGTGCCCAGGCCGTAGATGCAGGACACGGTGGCCACGACCACGACGTCGCGACGGGTGAGCAGGGAGTTGGTGGCCGAGTGCCGCAGCCGCTCGACCTCGTCGTTGACCGAGCTGTCCTTCTCGATGTAGGTGTCGGTCTGCGGGACGTAGGCCTCGGGCTGGTAGTAGTCGTAGTAGCTGACGAAGTACTCCACGGCGTTGCGCGGCAGCATCTCGCGCAGCTCGTTGGCCAGCTGCGCGGCCAGCGTCTTGTTCGGGGCCATCACCAGGGTGGGCCGCTGCAGCTTCTCGATCAGCCACGCCGCCGTGGCCGACTTGCCGGTGCCCGTGGCGCCGAGCAGCACGACGTCGCGCTCGCCCCGCCGCAGGCGCTCGGTCAGCTCCGTGATGGCCGTTGGCTGGTCACCGGACGGCTGGAAGTCCGAGACCACCTCGAAGCGACCGGTCTCCGGCGTGATATCCGTCTTCACCCGCATACCCCAACGGTACGAGGCGGGTCCGACAACCGGGACCGCCGCAGGGTGCGCACCGCTCGCGCGGTGGCAGACTCGGCGAACGATGAGCGACATCGAATTCGACGACCCGCCGGAGGCCGCGCCCACCGCCGGGCCCGCCGCCGGGCCCATCGCCGCGCCGCCCGTCGAGCCACCGGCCGCCCCGTCCCAGACGCCCGACCGGCAGCCCGACCTCGTTCGCGGCGTGGGCGTCGCCGTGCTCTGGGCCGGCGGCGCGCTGCTGTCGCTGCTGGCCGCCTACGCCCGCCTCTACGCGATCGGCTACGGCCCCGACGGCGCGCAGGCGCGCTACTCGGTCGACTCGTGGGGCCACTACGCCGGCGCCGGGGCCGGCTCGTTCCCCCAGTCCGGTGCTCGATACGCACTGCTGTTCTGCGCGTGCGCGCTGCTGTTCGGCCTGCTCACCGTGGCCGCGGTCGGCCGCGCGCTGCGGCTGCCCGTCGGGCCCCGGCTCGAGATCGCGATCACCGGCGGGTCCTTCGCCGCGGCCGCCCTGCTCGCCGGCACGCTGGCCTCGGTCTACCTGCAGACCGACAGCATCCTGCAGAACGTGCGCGACCGCGTGCGTTTCGGCGTGGCCATCGGCGATCCCGTGCGCGGCGACCTGTCGACGTCCATCGGCGCCGGGCCCTACCTCGCCCTCGCCGCGCTCGCCTGCGCCGTGCTGGCCATCGCCGCGACCCTGTGGCGCCGGGTGGGCGAACAGGCCTGACGCCGGTGCCCGAGATCGAGTTCCTCGACGCCGCGGCCGAGCCTGCCCGGCGCCCTGCCGCCGCCGTCGACGGATCGGCATCGCCCGACCCGCGCCGGCGCGAGGCCGTGCGGCTCTGGGCCCCCGCGGCCGTCGCGCTGCTCGGTGCCGCCGTCACGCTCGCGGCCCCCTGGCGCTCGCTCTACCACCTCACGACGCCGCAGAGCGCCGCCGGCAACGGCGAGTTCGGGGTCGACGGCTGGGGCCGCTACGCCGAACGCCAGGCGCCGTTCGCCGAGCACGGCCCGCGTTACGGCATCGTGCTGTGCGTGGGCGCCGGCCTGCTCCTGCTGGGCGCGGGCCTGCGCCTGTACGGCGGGTGGCGGCGGCGACGGGTGGAGCGGGTCGGCACGGGGGTCCTCGTCGGCGCCGTCGGCGTGCTCGGCGGTGGGCTCGGCGCCGCCTACCTCGACGCCCGCAGCTTCCTCGACACCGTCGAGAACGAGGGCCGGTACGCCGCCCGGGCCGGCGCCGGCAACGCGTTCCACTTCGACCCGGACGCCGCCGCCGGGCCGATGACGTGGTTCGCGCTCGCCGGGCTGCTGCTCGCGCTGGCGGCCCTCGCACTGCCGTCGGTGCTGCGCCGCTCCGCCGCCCCGGCCACGCCACCCGGCCCGCACTTCCCGCCCGAACTGGGCGTCGCCGACGCGCCGGCCACGGACCACCCACCGGGCGGCGAGCGGTACCCGACCCACGCCGACGACGAGGTCCTCGACGGCTGACGCCCCCACGGCGCGGCCGGCCGCCGCAGTGACGCGCGCGACGGCCTGCACGCCGCCGCGGCGACGTGGGTAGGAGTGCAGATCGGCCGGTCTGCAAGGCTGGCCCGGACCCTCACCTACCGCAGGAGCACACCCGTTGGACATCTGGCCCGGTACCGCCTATCCCCTGGGCGCCACCTACGACGGTTCGGGGACGAACTTCGCACTGTTCAGCTCGATCGCCGAGAAGGTCGAGCTGTGCCTGTTCGACGCCGACGACACCGAGACGCGGGTGCAGTTGCACGAGGTCGACGGCTACGTCTGGCACGGCTTCCTGCCCGGCGTCGAGCCCGGCCAGCGCTACGGCTACCGCGTCCACGGCCCGTACGACCCCGATCAGGGCCTGCGCTGCAATCCGAACAAGCTCCTGCTCGACCCCTACACGAAGGCCATCGACGGCACGATCGAGTGGGACGAGTCGCTGTTCGGCTACCACTTCGGTGACCCGGACAGCCGCAACGACGACGACTCGGCCGCCTCGCTGCCCAAGTGCGTCGTGATCAACCCGTTCTTCGACTGGGGCGTCGACCGGCCGCCGCGCCGCCAGTACGCCGACTCCGTCATCTACGAGACGCATGTCAAGGGCATGACCGAGACCCACCCCGAGGTGCCCGACGCCCTGCGCGGGACGTACGCGGGCATGGCCCACCCGGTGATCGTCGAGCACCTGACACAGCTCGGCATCACCACCGTCGAGCTCATGCCGGTGCACCACTTCGTCAACGACTCGTTCCTCGTCGACAAGGGCCTGAACAACTACTGGGGCTACAACACGATCGGGTTCTTCGCTCCCGACCACAAGTACTCCTCGAGCACCTCCCCCGGCGGGCAGGTGCAGGAGTTCAAGGCGATGGTGCGCACCCTGCACGAGGCGGGCATCGAGGTCATCCTCGACGTCGTCTACAACCACACCGCCGAGGGCAACCACATGGGCCCGACGCTGTCCTTCCGCGGCATCGACAACCAGGCCTACTACCGCCTCGTCGACGACTCGATGCAGTACTACATGGACTACACCGGCACGGGCAACACGCTCAATGTCCGCCACCCCCAGTCGCTGCAGCTGATCATGGACTCGCTGCGCTACTGGGTGCTCGACATGCACGTCGACGGGTTCCGCTTCGACCTCGCCGCCACCCTGGCGCGCGAGTTCTACGACGTCGACCGGCTGTCGTCGTTCTTCGACCTCGTGCAACAGGACCCGGTGGTCAGCCAGGTCAAGCTGATCGCCGAGCCGTGGGACGTCGGCCCCGGCGGTTACCAGGTGGGCAACTTCCCGCCGCAGTGGACGGAGTGGAACGGCAAGTACCGCGACACCGTTCGCGACTTCTGGCGCGGCGAGCAGGGCACGGTCGGCGAGTTCGCGGCGCGCATCACCGGCTCGGCCGACCTGTACGAGACCTCGGGCCGCCGGCCCGCGGCGTCGATCAACTTCGTCACCGCCCACGACGGCTTCACGCTGCGCGACCTCGTCTCCTACAACGACAAGCACAACGAGGCCAACAAGGACGACAACAACGACGGCGAGAGCCACAACCGGTCGTGGAACTGCGGGGTCGAGGGCCCGACCGACGACAAGGACATCCTGGCGCTGCGCGCGCGCCAGCAACGCAACTTCCTCGCCACGGTGTTCCTGAGCCAGGGCGTGCCGATGATCTGCCACGGCGACGAGCTCGGCCGGACCCAGCAGGGGAACAACAACGGGTACTGCCAGGACAACGAGCTCACCTGGGTCGACTGGGGCAACGTCGACGTCGACCTGATGGCCTTCGCGCGCCGCCTCGCCGAGCTGCGCCGCGAGCACCCGGTGTTCCGGCGCCGGCGCTTCTTCGACGGCCGCCCGACCCGCCGGCGCGGCGACGTCCCCGACATCGCCTGGTTCAGCCCCGACGGCGAGGAGATGACCGAGGAGGACTGGGACGCCGGCGTCGGCAGCATCGCCGTCTACCTCAACGGCAACGGCATCGCCGAGCGCGACGCCCGCGGCGAGCGCGTCGTCGACGATTCGTTCCTGATGTGTTTCAACAGCCATTGGGAACGGACGGACTTCACCCTGCCCGGCGAGGAGTACGGCCCGGCCTGGGAGGTCGTCTTCGACACCACGCACGCCGAGACCGAGGAGCTGGTGGCCGAGGCCGGGGCCACGCTGGCCATGGCGCCGCGGTCGATCATCGTGCTGCAGCAGGCCGGCACGTGAGCATCCCGAGCAGCACCTACCGGCTGCAGATCCGGGCCGGGTTCGACCTGCACGCCGCCGCCGACGTGTGCGACTACCTGGCCACCCTCGGGGTCGGCGCCGTGTACTGCTCACCGCTGCTGCCGTCGTCGAAGGGCTCCGACCACGGTTACGACGTGATCGGCTTCGACACCGTCGACCCGCAACGCGGCGGCCTGGACGGGTGGACCCGCCTGCTGGCGGCCACCCGCTCGCGCGACCTCGGCACGGTGGTCGACATCGTGCCCAACCACACCGGGGTGGCGGTGCCGGCGGAGAACCCGGCGTGGTGGGACCTGCTCAAGCTCGGCCGCGGGTCGGCCTACGCCCGCTGGTTCGACATCGACTGGACGCGGGGGCGGGTCCTGCTCCCCGTGCTCGGCGACGACTTCGAGCCCGGACAACTCGAGGTCGTGCGCACGGCCGACGGCGGCGAGCTGCGGTACTTCGAGCACCGGTTCCCGCTGGCGCCGGCCACCATGCCCACCGGGCCGGAGGCGGCATCGGTGCCGGCGGTCCGAGTGCACGACCGGCAGCACTACGAGCTGGTCAACTGGCGGCGCGCGGACACCGACCAGAACTACCGCCGCTTCTTCGCGGTGACCACATTGGCGGGGTTGCGGGTGGAGGACCCGGCGGTGTTCGCCGCCACGCACGACCAGATCGGGCGCTGGGTCCGCGACGACCGCGTGGACGGGCTGCGCGTCGACCACCCGGACGGGCTGGCCGACCCGCTCGGCTACGCCCGGATGCTGCGCGAACTGGGCGGCCCCGAGACGTGGATCGTGGTCGAGAAGATCCTCGAGCACGGCGAGCAGATGCCGGCCGACTGGCCGGTGCACGGCACGACCGGTTACGAGGTACTGGCGCAGGTGGGCGGGCTGTTCGTCGACGGTGACGCCGAACCCGCCTTCGACGCCCTGTACCGCGAGCTCACCGGTGACACCCGGGACGCGGCCGAGCACGTGCGGACCGGCAAGCGCCAGGGCGTCGAGACCATCCTGCAGGCCGAGGTGGGCCGGCTCGCCCGGCTGGCGCCGTCGGTCGAACACGCCGACGCGGCGTTGGCCGAACTGCTCGTCGCGTTCCCCGTCTACCGCTCGTACCTGCCCGACGCCGGTGCCGATCACCTCGCGGCCGCGCTGCGCTCCGCCCGCTCGGCACGTCCCGATCTCGCCGGCGCGCTGGACGCGCTGGCCCCGCGGCTCGCCGACCCGGCCGACGAGCTGTGCGTGCGCTTCCAGCAGACCTCCGGTGCGGTGATGGCCAAGGGGGTCGAGGACACCGCGTTCTACCGCTACACCCGCTTCGTCGCGCTCAACGAGGTCGGCGGCGACCCGGGAGTCTTCGGCACCGCACCCACGCCGTTCCACGACGCGCAGGTCCAGCGGCAGCGCAGCGCCCCGCACGGCATGACCACCCTGTCCACGCACGACACCAAGCGTGGCGAGGACGTGCGGGCCCGGCTGGCCGTGCTCAGCGAGCTGCCCGAGGAGTGGGAAGAGCTGGCGCGCGCGTTGATGCGGGCGCGCCCGCTGCCCGACGCCGCGTTCGCCTACCTGCTGTGGCAGACCTTCGCCGGTGCCGGGTTCATCGACCGCGACCGCATGCACGCCTACGCCGAGAAGGCGATGCGCGAGGCCGCCACCTCGACCACGTGGACCGACCCGGACGAGGCCTTCGAGGCCGCCGTGCACAGCGCCGTCGACGCCGCCTACGACGACCCCGCCGTGCGCGAGCCGCTCGCGGCGTTCGTCGAGCGCATCACGCCCTACGGCCGGTCGAACTCCCTGGCCCAGAAGCTGGTGCAGCTCACCGTGCCCGGCGTGCCCGACGTCTACCAGGGCTGCGAGCTCTGGGAGGACTCGCTGGTCGATCCCGACAACCGCCGCCCCGTGGACCTGGACGCGCGCCGCGCCCTGCTGGCCCGGCTCGACGCCCAGGGCACGCCCCCGCCGGTCGACGGCTCGGGCGCCGCGAAGCTGTGGCTCACCGCCCGCACCCTGCGCCTGCGCGGGCGGTGCCCGCAGCTGTTCACGCGCTACGAGGCCCGCCCGGCCGCCGGCTCCCGCGCCGCCCATGTCCTCGCCTTCGACCGCGGCGGCGCGGTCACCGTCGCCACCAGGTTGCCGGTGCGCCTGGAGCGGGCCGGCGGCTGGGGTGACACCACGTTCGCGGTGGGCGATTCCGTGGTCGACGTGCTCACCGGCCACTCCTGGGCCGGCGAGGTGGCGGTCGGCGAACTGCTCGCGACGTATCCCGTCGCCCTGCTCGTCCCCGAGCAGAGCGCGCCGCCAGCGGGGTGAACCGGGCGTCGCTCAGCCGGTGACGATGCAGGACTCGACCATGCGCTTGTAGACGTAGTCGATGTAACCGGCGAACAGCGTCGGGGACGAGTTGAGCTCGATCTCCAGCGTGTGGCCGTGCTCGATCCACAGCCGGAGGATCACCTGCCGGGCGATGTCGGAACTGTTCGTGCCGGTGAACTCGATGTCAGCGGCCTCGGTGCCCTGGTAGCTCTTGATGTAGGTGACCCTGAGGATCTTGACCTTGCGGTAGGCGCTCTGCGAGCTCTTCAGCGACTTCTCGGTGCCGGCCACCTCGCCGTGGATGTTGGCCGCCGGCGAGGTGTTGCCGATGCCGATGCGGAAGTACGAGCCGACCTTGATGTCGGCCGCCCCAGGCGCGCGGTAGTCGCGCACCGCCGCGATGCCGGCCGAGTCGTCCGGGGTCCAGGAGCTCGGCGCGGCCACCGCGATGCCGCCGGGGCCGCGGTAGACCTGCTCGTCGGCGCCGAGGCTGGGCGCTCCGGAGGCCGTGGGCGGAAGCGAGGTCGGCGCCGCGGTCGAGCTGTTCGGGAAGCCCGACGTGTCGGCGCCGCCGCCCGAGCCCGAGGGCGACGATGCGCCCGAGGAGTGGCCCTGCGCGCTGGGCGAGCCGCCGCCGGCCGTCGCGGCCACGATGCCGACCGTCCCACCGGCCAGGAGCACCACGGCGGCCCCGCTGACCAGCAGCACCCGACGGCGATTCTTGGGCGACGCCCCGCCATGTGGGATCGGCTGCGACGGCGGCCCCTGGGGGTACTGGGGTGGCGGCCCCGACGACCATTGGCCCCGGCCGCCGGTGGGCGCCGGTTGCGGCGCGTAGGGCGGCGGGGCCGAGTAGGGCGAGCCGCCCGGTGTCTGCGGGTACGGCGCCGGCGGGTACGGGCTCGACGTGTGTGGCGGCGGCGTGAGGGGCGGCGGCGTGTGCGGTCCCGGAGTCGGCGTCGGCGGCCCCTGCGCACCGTACGAGGGGCTCGAGGGCGTGTGCGCCGCGGCGTGCCGCGGCAGGGTGGCCGAGCCGGCGCCGGTGGGCCCCGGCGCCCCGGCCCCCGACCACGACGACTCCCCCGGCGAGCGCAGCAGGTGTGCCGCCTCGTGGGCCAGTGGCCGGGCCCTCGGGTCCGAAGCGATCATGCGCATGATCACCGGCGTCAGCTCGCCGCCGTGCTGCGGCGGCGGCGCGGCGGACGTGACCACCCGGCTGAGGATCGCGAGCGTGTTGTCCTGCGAGCTGGTCTGGAACGGCGAGTGCCCGTCCAGCGCGGCATAGAGGGTGATGCCGAGCGACCACACGTCGCTGGCCGCGTCCGCGTTCCCGCCGCGGGCGACCTCGGGGGCCAGGAACGCCGGCGTGCCGAGCATGAAGCCGGTGACGGTGTTGCCGCTGCTCGCCTCCCCGCCGAGGCGGGCGATGCCGAAGTCGGCCAGCTTGGGCACGCCGCGGTCGGTGACCATGATGTTCGCCGGTTTGAGGTCGCGGTGCACGATGCCGAGGCGGTGGGCCTCGGCGAGCGCGTCGGCGATGGCGGCACCGATGCGCCGCACCTCCTCGCCCGGGATGCGGCCGCGTCGCTTGATCTTGTCGGCCAGCGTGTCGCCCGGGACGTACTCCATGACGACATCCGGGCGCCGCCCGCTGCCGGGCTCGACCACGACGTCGAACACCGATACGGCGTTCGGGTGGTTGAGCCGGGCGGCCAGGCGCGCCTCGCGCAGCAGCTTGCTCAGGTCCTCCGGGCCGGCCGGCTCGGTGGGGCCGTCACCGGTCAGCAGTCGCTTGATCGCGACCTGCCGGTCGAGCAGCTCGTCCTGCGCCAGCCACACCTCGCCCATGCCACCTCGGCCGATGCGGCGCACCAGGCGGTAGCGACCGCCGATGACGGTGTCGGCCTCGCTCATCTCGTCGGGCCCATCAGTGCGGCGGCGCCAGCCGGGCCTTGAGGGCGGCGATGTCCAGCGACGGATCGGGATACTGCGGGTCGAGCTCGGTGAGTGTCTCGCGCAGCAGCTCACCGACCGCCCAGTTGCGATACTTCTTGTGGTCGCTCGGCACGATGTACCAGGGTGCGTGCGCGGTGTTGCACTTCTCGAGCATGTCCGAGTACGCCGACTGGTACTCGCTCCACAGCGCCCGCTCGTCGAGGTCGGCCTCGTTGAACTTCCAGTGCTTGTCGGGCCGGTCGAGGCGGCGCAACAGCCGCTGACGCTGCGTGTCGTAGCTGATGTTGAGGAACACCTTGAGCACGGTGGTGCCGCCGGCTACCAGCTCGGCCTCGAACTCGTTGATCACCTCGTAGCGCGCGCGCCACTCCTTCTCGGGCACGAGGTCGTGCACCCGCACGATGAGCACGTCCTCGTAGTGGGAGCGGTCGAACACGCCGACGGCCCCGGGCGGTGGCAACTGCTTGCGGATGCGCCACAGGAAGTCGTGGGCGAGCTCGTCCTCGGTGGGCTGCTTGAACCCGGTGTAGCGCACGCCGATCGGGTCGAAGACGCCGACGACGTGCTTGGTGACGCCGCCCTTGCCGGCGGTGTCGATGCCCTGCAGCACCAGCAGCACCCGGCTCTTGCCGCCCGCGGTGCCCGCCGCCCACAGGCGGGTCTGCAACTCGAGGAGGAGCTCGGCGTCGTTGCGCAGCGCGGAGTTCTTGCGGTCACCGGCGAGCGGCCGGTCGTCGGGGTCGTACCCGGCCAGGTTGACCGCGCCCGGCCCCACCCGGAGCGCGTCGCGCATGCTCTGCGTCGCCATCAGACGCGAGATTAGCGCGCCACGAGACGCCCGAGCGCCAGGCGGGCGATCGGGGCGTAGCCGATCACCACCGGCAGCGGGCCCTCGACGGTGAGCCAGGTGCGGCTGCCGGAGCCGTGCGCGCGCACCCCGTGCTGCAGCCGCAGGCGCAGCGGGCCGCGCCACACGTGCCAGCTCCAGCGCCGGGCGGCCTCGTCCACGCTGTCGATCTCGAAGTCGAGGCGCACCCCGCCGGGGCCGTACACGCTGCCGGTCACCCCGGGGGCGATGCGCCGGGCGGCCGAGCGCACCCGGGCCAGCTGCGGGGCCCAGTCCGGCCAGCGGGCGGGCACGGCGTAGCGCTCCCAGGCGTCGTCGGGCACGGCGGCACCGCCGGCGTGGATCGTGATCGAGGCCATCGTCACCGATGGTGCCAGGCCCTGGCCGTTACCGCGCCCGACGCGTCGGGCAGTCTCGCTCACGTGACTGCCATCAAGGTGTGGGCGCCGAACGTCTCGGCCGTCGCGGTGCGCGTCGACGGCACGGACACTGAGTTGACGGCCGTGGGCGACGGCTGGTGGTCGGGCCCGGATCTCGCGCCCGGCACCGACTACGCCTTCCTGCTCGACGGTGGGGACGAAGCGGTGCCCGACCCGGCATCGCGCCGGCAGCCCGAGGGCGTGCACGGCCCGAGCCGCGTGTACGACCAGGCCGCCTTCGAGTGGCACGACGGCGACTGGGCCGGCCGGGACCTGACCGCCGCGGTGATCTACGAGCTGCACGTGGGCACCTTCACGCCCGGCGGCACCTTCGACTCGGCCATCGAGCGGCTGGACCATCTCGTGGCCCTGGGGATCACCCACGTCGAGCTGCTGCCGGTCAACGCCGTGAACGGCGTGTGGAACTGGGGTTACGACGGCGTGGCCTGGTACGCGGTACACGAGCCGTACGGCGGCCCAGACGGGCTCAAGCGCTTCGTCGACGCCGCCCACAGCCGCGGGCTCGCGGTGGTGATCGACGCCGTCTACAACCACCTCGGGCCGTCCGGGAACTACCTGCCGCGCTTCGGTCCGTACCTCAAGACCGGCCGCAACACGTGGGGCGATCTGGTCAACGTCGAGGAACCGGCGGTGCGTCGGTTCGTGATCGACAACGCGATGATGTGGCTGCGTGACTTCCACGCCGACGCGTTGCGTCTCGACGCGGTGCACGCCCTCGTCGACTCGTCCCCGGTGCACGTGCTGGCCGAGCTGCAGACGGCCACCGAGACGCTGTCCGGCATCGTCGGCCGGCCGCTGACCCTGATCGCGGAGTCTGACCTCAATGACCCGAAGATGATCACGCCGCAGGCTCAGGGCGGCTACGGGCTGGCCGCGCAGTGGGACGATGACGTGCACCACGCGCTGCACGCCCTGCTCACCGGCGAGCGGCAGGGCTACTACGTCGACTTCGGCTCGCTGGCCGTGCTGGCGAAGGTGTTCACGTCGGCGTTCCTGCACGACGGCACCTGGTCGACGTTCCGCGGGGCGGTGCACGGGGCGCCCGTCGACCGCACGCAGGTGCGGGGCTGGCAGTTCGTGGTGTGCCTGCAGAATCACGACCAGGTGGGCAACCGGGCCGTGGGCGACCGGCTGCCGGAGCTGGTGCCGATCGACCTCGTCGACGTCGGTGCGGTCCTGCTGCTGACCGCGCCGTTCACGCCGATGCTCTGGATGGGCGAGGAGTGGGCCGCGTCCACCCGGTGGCCGTTCTTCACCTCGCATCCGGAACCCGAACTCGCCGCGGCCACCGGCAAGGGCCGCCTCGAGGAGTTCGCCGGGCACGGGTGGGACACCGCCCAGATGATCGACCCGCAGGACCCGCAGGCCTACCGCACCGCGATCCTCGACTGGGCCGAGAGCGAGCACGGCGAGCACGCGCAGGTGCTCGACCTCTACCGCCGGCTCATCGCGCTGCGGGCGACCGAGCCCGACCTGCGCGACCCCGATCTCGCCGCCGTGGCCGTCGACTTCGACGAGGACGCGAGGTGGGTGGTGGTCCACCGCGGGGCGTTCCGGGTGGTGGCCAACCTGGCCGACACGCCCACCGCCGTGCCGCTGCCGGCCGGCGAGATCGTGCTGGCCACCGGCGAGACCACGCCCGGGATGGACGGACTGCGACTCGCGGGGCGCAGCGCGGCGATCCTGCGCGTGACGCCGTGACGGCCTATGCCGGACCGGGATCGGTGCGCGACCACTCCGCCAGGTGGGTCAGCTGGACGGCGAGGCCGGCTCCGCGCGGGGTCAACCGGTAGCCGCCGTCGACGTCGGCCACCAGCCCGGCGCCGAACAGCTCCGTCAACCGGGTGACCAGCACGCTCTGGCTCAGCCCTCCCGCGCTCTTGCGCAGCGCGTTGAACGGCTTGGGTCCGCTGCGCAGCTCCCACAGGATGCGCAACGTCCAGCGCCGCCCGAGCAGGTCGAGCAGCTCGGCGAAGCGCGGATCGGTGGGTCCCGGGGTCGGACGGGGCGCAGGCCGGTGAGGGGTGGGCGGTGGCGCCGCTGCAGTGGGCGGGACCGCTGTGGGGTCGGTAGGCGCCGACATGGGTGCTAGTGAAGCACTCATCGGGCCGGTTGCCTACTGCAGCTCGCCGACGACCGATCCTGGCAACGGAGCCTCGACGTGCACGATCGACGCGGTGGGCGCTGCGCCGGATTCGATCTCCCATTGCTGGGTCAATGCGCGGGCACAGGCCTGGGCGGCGTCGTAGTCCTCGAAGGGACCCACGGCGCGCGGGCCGGACAACTGCTGTCCCTCGTCGGTCAGCACGACGACGATCATGGCGGCTCCTCGGGTGTCGGAGAGTGTCTTCGTCACGGCCTACCCGGTCTCTTGCGTTTCGTGACATCCACGGTCCGCGGCGGGAAGCGGCCCGGGGCCGGCCCGAACGCCCGGCGGGCCGACGTGATCGAGCGGCGGGCCAGGGCGGCGTTCCCACCGGCGCCGACCGCGGCGCCGATCCCGAGCGGCAGCGCCCGCCCGACCAGCAGGACACCCTGGCGGGTGCCCCAGTGACGCACCAGCATCGACGCGAGCCGCCCGTTGATGCCCGTCAGCTTCTCCTTGCGGGCACCGGCGTCCCCGGTGGAACCGGCGAGCACCTGTGCCCAGTGCTTCTCCTGCACCCCGGCGCCGGCGATGGCCGCGGCGCTGCCCTCGCCCACCAGTACCGACAGCACGAGCGCCCGCCGTACCTCGGGGTCGCTGACCGCGATGCCGTGCAGCTCGGCCAGCGCCAGCACGTACATCGCCGTCGCCGACACGAACGCGGTGACCTCCGCGGCGCCGGACGCCAGCGACGCCGTGGTCCCGACGCCCGGTACCGCGGCGGCCGCGCCCGACGCGCCGCCGATGCCGATCACGGCGGCCAGGTACTGCTTCTCCAGCCGCTCCACCACCTGCGCGGGCGAGAGCTGCGGGTGCCGGCGCCGGGTCCGGTCCAGATGCGCCAGTACCACCGGGCGCTGGACGGACAGGGCCCGGTCGAGGGCGGAGTCGAGCGCGTCCTCCACCCGACGTGGGACGGGCAGGTGCCGCAGCCGACTCGCTTTCGCCATGGTCACCTACGTACCAGATCGACCTGCGTCCCTATCGTGGACGGGTGCGCTCCCTGCTTCCCCTCGTCAGCGACGACGTCGACCTGCACGACTGGTACGCGAAGGAATGGCTGGACGACGGTGGCCTGCGCGTCAACTTCATCAGCTCCGTCGACGGCGCGGCGCAGGCCGGCGGGAAGTCGGCCGGATTGCAAACGCCGGGCGACAACAAGGTGTTCGCGGTGCTGCGCGACCTCGCCGACGTCGTGCTCGCCGGCGCCGGGACGGTGGTCGCCGAGGGGTACCGGCCCATCGAGCTCAGCGCGCGACGCCGCGGTATCCGCCGCGACCACGGGCTGCGCGAGCAACTGCCCACGGCCGTGAGCAGCCGGTCATTGCGCCTGGACCCTGCGCATCCGCTGTTCGCCGAGGCCCCCGCCGACCGGCGCACCATCGTGCTCACCTGCGACGCCGCGCCCGCCGACATCCGCACCGCGCTCGCCGAGGTGGCCGACGTGGTCAGCTGCGGCGACGACGTGGTGGAGCCGGGCCGCCTCCGCGCCGCGCTGGAGGAGCGCGGCCACACCCGCATCCTGTCCGAGGGCGGCCCGAGCGCCTTCGCCGAACTCGCCGCCGCTGACGTCGTCGACGAGTTGTGCCTGTCCGTCTCCCCCCTGCTCGCCGGCCCCGGCGCGGGCCGGATCACCGCGGGCCGGCCGTGGGGCGACGCGAGAGCGCTGCGGCTGTGCGGGGTGCTGGAGGACAAGGGTGCGTTGTTCCTGCGGTACCTGGCCGGTGCGGCTGATCCGGACTGACCGGGTGCCGCAGATGTATCGGGCGCTGCACGGCCAAGGTGTTGCGCGAAGCCTGAAAGCCTGAACCGTTCACGCAGAGCCGGGTGCCATCTCGGCGTCTGATTCTCGCCAGCATTCGACGCGATCGATTGCTGTGCTTGTGCTGCGGTCGCTCGACACGGCCGTCGCCAAGCAATCGTGAAAGGACCCGACTGTGAAGATCATGCTCGTCACCGGTGCCAATAGGGGAATCGGTTTGGCAACCGCTGAGCGGCTCGCACGTGAAGGTGACCACGTGATCGTCACCGCTCGCAGGACGGCCGCGGGCGCGGAGGCGGTCGATCGCCTGTCGCGTGCGGGGCATTCCGTGAGCAGCCTCACGATGGATGTCACCGACCCGGTCTCCGTGCGTGCGGCTGCCACCGAGGTCTCCGAACGCTTCGGGCATCTTGACGTGCTCGTCAACAATGCGGGAATCCTGCCCGAGGCGACCAACGCCGCTTCGACGGAGGTCCTCGACCTGGACATGTTCGAGCAGACCTACGCCACGAACGTCCTCGGCCCGGTCGCGGTCATCGAGGCGTTCCTGCCGCTGATCCGCAAGAGTCCGGCGGGGCGGATCGTGAACGTCTCCAGCACAGTCGGATCGCTCGCTCATCAGAGCGACCCGAACTCTCCGTGGCATGCCATGGTCGTTCCGGCCTACCAGTCGTCCAAGGCCGCTCTCAACGCCGTCACGATCGTGCTGTCCAAGGCACTCGCCGACACCTCGATCAAGGTGACCTCGGTGTGTCCCGGCTGGGTCCAGACCGACCTCGCGCCCGGCAACAAGGAGCAAGCACCGGTCACGCCCGAGGAAGCCGCCGAGGTTGTCGCGCAAGCTGCGACGCTCGGCGCCGCTCGCGCGACCGGCACCTTCATCGACGCCGACGGACCGGTGCGCTGGTGAGCCGAGTCGAAGGCTGTGCGGCAGCGCATCGATCTGCTCGACGACATCCGTAAACAGCGGGCACAGCTGGAGGCCTATGAGGCGGCGCTGTTGTCGGCGATGGCTGCGCGCCGCCACCCGGCTGAGGCGCGAGGCCGCGGGCTCAGGACCTACCGGCCGAGGCCGGGCACGATGTCGTCGAGCTTGAAGGTGATGGGCTGTTCCAGCTGCTCGTAGGTGCACGACTCGGGGGTGCGGTCGTCGCGCCAGCGGATGAAGTGGGCGAGGTGCCGGAAGCGGGTGCCCTCCATGTGCTCGTACTTCACCTCGAGCACCCGCTCGGCCCGCAGCGGCACGAACGAGAGGTCCTTCGTCGCGTTCCAACGCGAGACGGCGCCGGGCAGCCGCTGCCCCTGGTGCGCCTCGGCGTTCGCCCACTGCGACCACGGGTGCTCGTCGCCGTCACCGAGCAGCAGCGGTTCGAGTTCGTCCACGAGCTCGGCGCGGCGCTTGGCCGTGAAGGCCCCGACGACGCCGACGTGCTGCAGCCTGCCCTCGTCGTTGTAGAGGCCGAGCAGCAACGACCCGACGAGCGGCTTGTCCTCGGTGGAGGTCTTGTGCCAGCGGAAACCGGCGAGCACGCAGTCGGCGGTGCGGGTGTGCTTGATCTTGAACATCACCCGCTTGTCCTGCTGGTAGGTGCCGTCCAGCGGCTTGGCGATCACGCCGTCCAGGCCCGCGCCCTCGAACTCGGTGAACCAGCGCTGCGCCTCGTCGACGTCGGTGGTGGTCGGCGTCAGATGTATCGAGGAGCCGCCGCCGCTCAACGCCTGCTCCAGGGCCGCGCGGCGATCGGCGAACGGCCGGCCGGTGTAGTCGTCGTCGCCGAGGGCGAGCAGGTCGAACGCGACGAACGACGCCGGCGTCTGCTCGCTGAGCATGGTGACGCGCGAATTCGCCGGGTGGATGCGCTGCTGCAGCGCCTCGAAGTCCAAGCCGTCGCCGGTGACGATGACGATCTCGCCGTCGATGACGCAACGCTCGGGCAGCTCGGCCTTGATGGCCTCGACCAGCTCCGGGAAGTAACGGGTCATCGGCTTCTCGTTGCGGCTGCCGAGCTCCACCTCGTCCCCGTCGCGGAAGCAGATCGACCGGAAGCCGTCCCACTTCGGCTCGTAGGACGCGCCGGGCGGGATGGCCGGCACCGCTTTGGCCAGCATCGGCGACACCGGCGGCACGACAGGCAGCTGCATCGCCCCATTGTGGCCTGCCCCGCCGACGACGGGCGGCGGGCGGTCAGCAGCCGTCGCCACCTGCGCGGGGCACCGTGTCCGGGTCGTCACCCTGCGCGGCCCGGGCCACGAGGCGGGCGACGTCGCGGCCGAACGCCGGGCTGTAGGAGGTGTACTCGAAGCAGCCGCCCTGGTGCAGGCCGCCGATGACGCCGACCACGACCGACCGGTGCGTGCCCGGCGCGGTGGCCAGCCAGGGGCTGCCGCTGCTGCCCCCCACGTAGCCGTGGCAGTTGAAGGTCGGGTAGCCGTCGGTGTCGTAGATGGTGGTGGTGCAGCGGATCGGCCGGTCGTCGATGCCCGCGTTGTAGGCGACGTCGGTGATCGTCGAGCCCGGCGCGGGCGCGCGGCCGAGCACCTCGGCACCCGTGACGTCCTGCAGCTGACGCCCGGCAGCGGTAGCCGCCACCTGCAGGACGGCGACGTCGTGCTGCGGGTCCTGGTCGGCGACCCAGGACGGGTCGACGTAGGCGTGCTCCACCTTCCACACGCCGTACGGGGCCCGGCCGTGCACGTAACCGGGCACGAACCGGTAGCCGGCCGCGGTGCCACTGACGCAGTGCGCCGCGGTGATGATCAGGTCGCGGCTGGGCGCGGCCACCACGCTCGCCGTGCACCCGTGGTCGTGCTCCAGCCCCGAGCGGAACAGCGGGCCGACGGTCGGCAGCCCGCCGAACGAGTGCGCGGTGGGCGTGCCGGGTGGCGCGGGCGGGTCGGCGGCGGCCGGAGCCGCGGTGGCCGCGGCGGTCGCGACGGCGGCGGTGGCGAGCAGGGCGAGCAGGCGAAGGCGGCGCATGGGCCACATCCTGGCCCGCGGCCGGTATTGCTTTGGTGAACCTGGGAGGATCCACGGAAACACGTACGGGCAGGAGAGCACGATGTCGCGCGACGCAGCCGAGGGTGGCCGGACCACCGCCGGTGCGCTCGAGACGATGGCCTTCCTGTGCGAGCTGGCCATGCTGGCCGCGCTCGTGGTCGCCGGGCTCGGCCTGGGCCGGGGCACGGCCACGCACGTGGCACTGGCCGTCGCGCTGCCGGTGCTGGCCGTCCTCGTCTGGGCGCGCTGGATGGCGCCCACGTCGTCGTCCCGGCTGGCCGACCCCGCGCGCTTGATCGTGCAGGTGGCGCTCTTCACGGCGACCGGCGTCCTGGCCGTGCTCGCCGGTCACCCCGTTGTCGGCATCGGTTTCGCGATCGTCGCCATCGTGGCGTTCACAGCCACCCGGCGCACCGGCGGCGAGCCGGGTACTACGGCGCCCTCGGCCCGGTCGGGGGTCGGTGGCGGCTGAGGTCGCTGCCGTCCAACGGCCAGGCGGCGACGACCTTGCCGCGGCAGCACACCGTGGCCCTGCCGGCCGCGTGGCTACTGGCGCGTAGCCCCGTCGCGGAGGGCCCTATCCTTTGACGGTGACCGAGGGTGCCCACGACCGTCCGCGACCGCGCCCGACGCCCCGCGCCGAGCCCCAGGACGACCCCCGAAGCGGTTTCGCCCTGGCCGGCCCGACCGCCCCGGCCGGCCCGGCCGACCCGTCCGGCCCGCCGTCCTCCGGACGCGGGCGCACGCAGACCGCTCGCACCAGCCGGACGGCCCGGATCCGACGCCGCGGGCGCGGCGCGCAGGTGGCCCGGGTCGACGAGCAGGGCCCGCAGATGGCCGCGGCCGCCGGCAACGCCGTGGTCACCGCCGCCCGGGTCGGGCGGCTGCTCGGCCGCACCGGATGGCGGCTGGCCCGCCAGCTGCCCGGCATCGACGCGGTCGAGTCCCAGGCCCAGAAGCTGCGCGGCGCCGCCGCCGCCGAACTGCTGCGCATGCTGGAGCTGCCGCAGAACCTGTTCGGCGTCGCCACCGACGAGGAGCAGCGGGCCCTGCTGCTGGCCCACGACGGCGCGGGTGATCCGGAGCCGCTGCGCAGTGCCATGACCGAGCTGCTCGACCGCTCGACCGATCCCGACCGCACCCGCAGCCGCGACTATCTCTTCGGCACCATCGTCAGCCAGCTCGTGCCCGACGAAGCGCGCATCCTCGCCACCCTGGCCGCCCAGGGTCCGTTCGCGGCCGTCGACGTGGTGACCAAGCAGCTGGGCCGCTCGGCCACCCGCACGGTGCTCGCCAACGCCTCGACGGTCGGCGCCGCGGCAGCCATCGCCTCGCCCGGCGACACCGCCACCCACGTCACGCGCCTGCAGGGCCTCGGGCTGGTGGAGATCGGCACCGAATCCGAGTCCCCCGACCTCGCTTCGCAGTACGACGCCCTCGAGCGTGACGAGGCCGTGCAGCGCGCCAAGGCCGACGCGGACGGCGGGCGGCAGGCCAGCGCCAAGCTCGTGCGCAGGACGGTGCAGCTGTCGGCTCTCGGCCGGGAGTTCTGGGCCGCCTGCGCCCCGAACCGTTCGTCGTTCGACCGCCAGCAGGGCTGACCGCGCGCCCTGGGTACCGTGACGGACGTGCGCCACCGTCCCCTCCGCCGTGCCGGCGCGTCGGCGGTGACGCTCGTCGTCGCCACCCTGCTCCTCGGCGCCTGCACGTCCGTCGAGACCGGCCGGGGCAGCATCGCGCCGGGCCCCTCCTCCGGGGGCGCCCGGCCGGGCTCGTCCGCCGGCGGCGCACCGAAGCAGGGGCGCGCCGACTTCAGCGACTGCGCCGACCACTTCAACCTGGGGGCGCTCAGCTTCCCGGCCGGCCGTCGCGAGCGGTTGAGCTTCCAGTGCGCCGCCGTCCAGGTGCCGATCGACTACGCCCACCCGTCGGGCAAGAAGATCTCCCTGCAGCTGGTCAAGGTCCACGACAAGCGCAACACGTCCGGGAACGCGCTGCTGATCAATCCCGGCGGCCCGGGCGGGTCGGGGGTCGAGACCGCGCTCGGGCTCTCGCCGCAGGTCTCGGACGGCGTGCTCACCCACTACGACCTCGTCGGCTTCGACCCGCGCGGCGTCGGCTCGTCCACGCCGATCCGCTGCCTGTCCGACGCGCAGAAGGACACGATCAACGCCGCCCAGCCCGACGTGCTCACCCCGGCCGGCTTCGCCCAGGCCAGGGCGCAGGCGGCGACGGCGGCGAAGGCGTGCACCCACAAGTACGGCGGCGACCTCGCCGACTACAACACGGTCAACACCGCCCGCGACATGGACCAGATCCGCGAGGCGGTCGGCGACGCCAGGATGAACTACCTCGGCTTCTCCTACGGCACCGAGCTCGGGGCGCAGTACGCCCACCTGTTCCCCGGCAAGGTCCGCACCATGGTGCTCGACGGGGCGGTCAACCCGCTCACCAGCGACATCACCGCCTTCGCCGACCAGCTGCAGGGCTTCGAGGGCGCCTTCGACCAGTTCGCGGCGTGGTGTGCGAAGCAGAGCAGCTGCCAGCCGATCGGCGACGCGCGCGAGGCCGTGTACAACCTGGTCAGCACCGCGCGCAAGGCGCCCATCCCCAGCGGGCAGAGCTCCGAGCACCGCTCGGCCACCAGCTCGCTGGTGCTCACCGGCGTGCTGTCGGCCCTCTATTCGCAGTCGCAGTGGTCCGCGCTCGGCACCGCGCTGATCCAGGCCCGCGCCGGCCGGTCCGAGGGACTGCTCACGCTGGCCGACAGCTACAACGAGCGCTTCGACGGCCACTACACCAACATCGCCGACGCGAACACCACGATCAGCTGCAATGACGCCAAGCCCGGCCCGACCAACGAGCAGGTGCGCGCCACCGCCAAGGCCTGGGTCAAGCGGTACCCGATGTTCGGGTTGTGGTCGGCCGCATCGCTGTTCCAGTGCCAGCAGTGGCAACCGCACCGCACCGTCCCGCCGCTCCCGAGGGCGAATAGCACGCCGAAGACGATCCTGGTCGTGGGCAACCTGCACGACCCCGCCACCCCGTACCAGGGGGCGAAGGACCTGGCCCGGACCCTCGGCCACGCGCGGCTGTTGACGTGGGACGGCGAGGGCCACACGTCCTACCTGCAGGGCAGTACCTGTATCGACGCGCTCGTCAACGCCTACCTGGACGCCGGCGCCCTGCCATCTGGCGGGAAGACCTGCCCCCGGTGAGCGATCAGGAGCCGTTCCTGCACGTCGCCCCGGCCGGCGGGGCCACCCGGGCCGTCGCGTTGGTCCTGCACGGCGGCCGGTCCACGTCGACGGCACCGGTGCGCTCCGGCCAGCTCGCCGTGCTGAGGATGGCCCCGTTCGTGTCGTCGCTGCGTTCGGCCGGCTCGACCCTGGGCTTGACGGTGGCTCGGTTGCGCTACCTGGTGCGCGGCTGGAACGGCGCGTCCCGGTCGCCGGTCGCCGATGTGTGCTGGGCCCTCGACCGGTTGGCCGAACGGTTCCCCGGTGCGCCGGTGGCCCTGGTCGGGCACTCGATGGGCGGCCGCGCCGCCCTCTACGCCGCCGGGCACGAGGCCGTGCACAGCGTGGTCGGCCTCGCCCCCTGGCTCGAGGCCGGTGACCCGGTCGAGCAGGTGCGCGGGCGCCGGCTGCTGGTCCTTCACGGCGACAACGACCGGATGACCGGCCCGGCCGCTTCGGCCGCTTACACCACCCGTGCCGCGCGGGTGGCGGCGTCAGCGGCGTACGTGTCGGTGCGCGGTGACGGCCACGCCATGCTGCGCCGGGCGCGCCTGTGGCACCAGCTGGCCACGGGTTTCGTGCTCGCGACGACGTGTGCTGCCGCACCGGCCGGAACCGTCGACCCCTCGACCGCGAACGTCCTGGCACAGGCACTTGCGGGACAGCAGCCTCTCGTCGTCTGATCGACACAGCGGTGGAAGGAGACCAGATGACCGCCACGCAGGACCGCGCGCTCACCGGTGCGCCCGTGGACGCCGCCCGGTGGCCCGACATCGCCACCGTCCCGCGCAACCCGCTGCGCGCGGCCATCGCCCGCCGGCTGTTCCGCCATGCCGCCGCCCGGCTGCCGATGCGCGTCGTCGAACCGGGCGAGCGGTGGTACGGCGCCGGGACGAGCGGCGACCCGGTGTTTCGCATCGTGCGCCCCGACGCGTTCTGGCACCGACTGGGGGCCACCGGCACGATCGGGTTCGGCGAGGCCTACATGGCCGCGGACTGGACCACCGACGACCTGCCAGGGGTGCTCTCGGCGTTCGCCGACAACATGCGCGACATGATCCCGCCGCTGCTGCACAAGCTGCGCAACGCCGTGCTCAGCGTGCAACCCAGCAAGGACGACAACACCATCGAGGGCGCGCGCGACAACATCCGCCAGCACTACGACCTGTCCAACGAGCTGTTCGCGGCCTTCCTCGACGAGTCGATGACGTACTCGTCGGCGATCTTCGCCGGCGAGCCGAGCGGGTCGGCCGAGACGCTCACCGAGGCGCAGCACCGCAAGATCGACCGGCTGCTCGACGTCACCGGCGTGGGCGAGGGCACCCGGGTGCTCGAGATCGGCACCGGCTGGGGCGAGCTGGCGTTGCGGGCCGCCGCCCGCGGGGCACACGTCACGTCGCTGACGATCTCCGAGGAGCAGGCGCGGCTGGCCCAGCAGCGCCTCGACGACGCCGGGGTGGCCGACCGGGTCACCGTCCTGCTGCAGGACTACCGCGAGGTGCAGGGCCGCTACGACGCCGTGCTCAGCGTCGAGATGATCGAGGCCGTCGGCGCCAATCACTGGAACACCTACTTCGAGACCATCGACCGGGTGCTCGCCCCGGGCGGCCGGGTAGGCCTGCAGGCGATCCTGCAGGACGACTACGTCGTGCTGGCCACCAAGGACACCTACACCTGGATCCGCAAGTACATCTTCCCGGGCGGCCAGCTGGCGTCGGTGGCGGCCATCGAACGCACGCTGCGGGCCCACACGTCGCTGCGGGTGGCCGAGCGGTACAGCTTCAACCGGCACTACGCCGAGACGCTGCACCGCTGGCGCATCCAGTTCGAGGAGCACGCGGCGCAGGTCGAGGCGCTGGGCTTCGACGAGACCTTCCGGCGCATGTGGTCGCTGTACCTCGCCTACTCCGAGGCGGGCTTTCGCACCGGCTACCTCGACGTGCAGCAGCTGACGCTGACCAAGCCCGGCGACCAGGCGGGGTGACCACCGCGTCAACCGGGTAGCCCGGCTCGATAGCGTGAGACGTGACCGTCGTCCTCGGGCTGCTCGCGGCAATCTTCTACGGTGTCGGCGATTTCGTCGGCGGCATCGCCTCGCGCCGCCGCGGGGCGGTCACGGTGTTGCTGTGGAGCTACCCGGTCGGCGCGCTGCTGATGACGGCGATGCTGCCGGTGTTCCCCGGGCATCTCGACGCCCACGTCGCCCTGTTCGGGGCGGTGGGCGGGCTGTGCGGCCTGCTCGGCGTGGTCGTCATGTACAGCCTGATGACGGTGGCGCCGATCAACGTGGTCTCCCCCGTCACGGCCGTGCTGTCCGCCGTCGTCCCGGTGGGCGTCGGCGTGGGCCTCGGCGAGCGCCCACACCTCACCGCCTGGTTCGGCATCGTGCTCGGCCTGCTCGCCGTGCTGCTCGTCAGCCGGACCGCCGAGGACAACCCGCACGGCCGGGCCACCACGAGGGTCATCGCGCTGGCCCTGGTGTCCGGCGTCGGGTTCGGTCTGTACTTCGTGTTCCTCGCCCGGGCCGGGCACGGGTCGGGGCTATGGCCGCTGGTGGTGTCGCGGGTCGCGTCCGCCCTGCTGATCGTGCCGCTGGCCAAGGCCCGCGGCGCCCTCCTGCCGGTACGCGGCCGGCTGCTGGCCGTGGTGGCGCTGGCCGGGGCCTGCGACGCGCTGGCCAACATGTTCTTCCTGCTCGCCTCGCGCGAGGGCCTGCTGTCGCTGGCCAGCGTCCTGACCTCGCTCTACCCCGCCACCACGGTGCTGCTCGCGGTGACGGTGCTGCGCGAGCACACCAGCCCGGTCCAACGGGCCGGGCTGGCGCTCGCCGCCGGAGCGATCGTGCTCATCACGATCTGAGGCCGACGCTCACTCCGGGATGTAGTCGAAGCTGTCGGGGTCGGGCCCGGTGCGCTCGTCGCGGTTGAGCGCCGTGATGGCCTCGACGTCGGCCCCGCTGAGTTCGAAGTCGAAGATGTCGATGTTCTCCTTGATCCGCTCCGGGGTCACCGACTTGGGGAAGACGATGTCACCCCGCTCGACGTGCCAGCGCAGCACGACCTGGGCCGGGGTCTTGCCGACCTTCTCGGCCACGACCTTGATGGTCGGGTCGTCGAGCACCGCGCCCTGGGCGATCGGCGACCACGCTTCCACGGCGATCTGGTGGTCGGCGCAGTACTGACGCACCTCGGCCTGGGTGAGGTACGGGTGCACCTCCACCTGGTTGACGGCCGGCACCACCTCGCATTCGGCGGCCAGGCGGCCGAGATGCTTCGGCTGGAAGTTGGAAACGCCGATCGAGCGGGCCCGGCCCTCGCGGTAGAACTCTTCCAGCGTCTGCCAGGTCGACACGAAGTCCCCGTCGTAGCGCGTGGGCAGCGGCCAGTGGATGAGGAACAGGTCGACGTAGTCGAAGCCCAGCGCGTCGAGGGTGTTGTCGAAGGCCTGCCGGGCGTCGTCGGGGCGGTGGAAGCCGTTGTTGAGCTTGCTGGTGACGAACACGTCGCCCCGGTCGAGGCCGGAGCGCCGCAGCCCCTCGCCGACCTCCTTCTCGTTGCCGTACATCTCGGCGGTGTCGATGTGCCGGTAGCCGGCCTCGAGCGCGGTCAGGGTGGCTTGCGCGGTGTCCTTCGGCTCGATCTGGAACACGCCGAAGCCGAACTGCGGGATGCGCCGGCCGTTGTTGAGCAGGATCTCGGGTACTGCGGGCACGGGTGCGTACTCCTGTTTCGTGAGCAGGTTGTCGTCTCGACGAACGGCCTACCCGCCCCGTGGCCGTCTCACACGCGGCCCTCTACGGTGCACGGATGCCAGTCGCCATCCGCGCCGTGTTCTTCGACGTCGGCGAGACGCTGTTCGACCGCGGGCGGGAGTACGCGTCGTGGGCGCGGTGGTTCGGGTTGTCCGCGCACACCTTCTCGGCCGTGTTCGGCGCCGTGATCGACGGGGGCGGCGGTGTGGCCGACGTGGTCGAGCGGCTGCGGCCGGGCACCGGTGTCGAGCAGGTACGCCGCGGGCTCGCCGCGGCCGGCCTGCTCGTGCGGCTGGAGGAGCGTGACCTGTTCCCCGGTGCGCGGCGGACGCTGACCGTGCTGCGCGCGCACGGCCTCACGACCGGGGTCGCGGGCAACCAGCCGGCCCACATCGCGGAGGAGATCCGCGCTCTCGACCTGCCCGTCCACACGGTGCTCACCTCCGCCGAGCTCGGCGTGGCCAAGCCCGATCCGCGGTTCTACACCGCACTCGCCGACGCGGCCGGCTGCGCGCCGGCGCAGGTGCTCTACGTCGGCGACCAGCTGGGCAACGACGTCGCCGCGGCCCTCGACTGCGGGTTGAGCGCGGTCCGGGTGCTGACCGGCCCCTGGGGCGTGCTCGACCGCGATCCGGCCGTGGAGGCGCGCTGTCGCGGCGTGCTCGCGTCGGTGGGCGACACCGACGCGCTGCTCACCGCGGCGCTCAGCGCCGGCTGAAGCGCGACAGGAAACCCCACACGAGCGTGGCCGCCGAAGCCGGGGCCCCCACCGCGCTCGCCGGTGGCCACACGTGGCCCTGGCCGGCGTAGACGACGTCGTCCACTGCGGTGCCGCCGGCGCACGACCACTCGGTGACGCTCGCCGCACCGACCTCGCGGGTCGCCGGCGCCGCGTCACAGCCGTCGCGCCGTCGCCACGCCGCCACCTGCGCCGCCACCTGCGGCACCGGCGGCTTGCCGGAGCGGTAGGTCGGGATATCCAGATCCTTGGTGCCGATCCCCAGCCAGATGGGTACTGATTGGTGATGCCCGCGACACGTGTTGAGCGGGGTCGCCGACATGACGGCGACCGCCGCGTACGGCGTCGTGTCGTCGCACAGGGTGTCCCAGGCCAATTTGCCGCCGTTGCTGAAACCGATGAGGTAGGTGCGGTCACGATCGATCGGCGCGACCCGTTGTGCGTCGGCCACAGCGGCCCGGACGAAGGCCACGTCGTCGGGCTTCGGCGTCGCCTTCCCGGCGGCCCCGCAGCAACTGTGGCCCTCGATGGCGAAGGACGCCTCGTAACCGACCGGGTAGACCAGGATCGCCCGCCCCGAGCGGGGCAGCGCGAGCAACTCGTCGCGGGCCATCTCGGTGGCCACCGCAGCGTGCACGCCGTGCAGGTAGACCACCGCGGGCAGCCTGCCCGTCACGTGTTTCGGCGCCGCGACCACGTACGCCCGCCGGTAGGGTCCGACGGCGATGTCGTGGACCGACAGGGTGATGTCGGGTTCCCGCCCTTGCAGCCAGGCGACCGAGTGCGGCTGGTATTTCGCGGCGATGCCCCGGCCGGACACGTCCGTCGCGTCGACGAGCGGACGTCGCGGCGACGGGGACGACCCGTCGGAGTGTGGGGCCGGGGACCGGAGCGCCGAGGTGCCGCCCGCGGCCGGATGGGACGGGCGCTCGGAGCCGCGGCCGCGCGTCACGGCCACTATGACGACCGAGGCGGCCACCGCCACCACCACCGCGAGGTACAGCGGCCAGCGCCGCCGTCGCGGTCGGGGGGCGTGATGCACACCCAACGGTGCGATGCCGGCACCCGCCTGTGCAAATCCCGGCCCGTCGTTCGGGCGTTCTCAGCGCGCTCTGCACCTCACGTCAGGCCCGGCTCAGTCAGCCGGCGCAAGGTCGACGCACATGACTAGCCGCACTCCTACCGGGTCGGCCCGCGCGCCGTCCCCGGCTGGGGTGGCGGCGCTCGTGCTCGCCGCCGCAAACACGCGACCGGACGCGGTGTTCCTCGAGGACGCGGACGCGCCCGGCACCGTCACTTTCGGGCAGCTCGCCGAGCGGTTCACGGCGCTGGGCGCGCTGCTCGACGGTGCCACGTCGCCCGGGCACGCCGTCGCGGTGGCGATGCGCGGCAGCCTCGACTACGCCGTCGCCTTGCTCGCCGTCGTGGGCCACGGCCGCCGCTGCGTGCCGCTCGACCCGAACGCACCGGCCGCCGACCTGGCCCGCACGCTGCGGGCGACCTCGACCGGCACCCTGCTGGGCGACCTGCCCGCCGGGGTGGTCCGTGCGCTCGCCGGACTCGCCGACGACGTCACCGTGCTCGATCCCGCGAGCACCGGCCGGGCGGCCGCGACGGCCCCCGGCGACGCCCCCGAGCGGCCGGGCGCCCTCGTGCTCGCGACGTCCGGGTCCACCGGGACCCCGAAGGTCGTCGAGCTGTCCGAAGCGCGCCTGCTGCACGTGGCCCGCACCGTGGCGCGGCACAACGCCCTCACCCCCGCCGACTGCGGCTACAACACGCTGCCGCTGTTCCACGTCAACGCCGAGGTCGTCGCCGTGCTGGCCAGCCTGGTGGCCGGCGCCCGCCTGGTGCTGCGGGCCCGGTTCAGCCGCCGCGCGTTCTGGGCCGACCTCGAACGCACCGGCGCGACGTGGGTGAACGCGGTGCCGGCCATCCTCGCCATCCTGGCCACCGAGGAGCCGCCCGCCCTGCCGGGTCTGCGCTTCGTCCGCTCGGCGTCGGCGCCGTTGCCGGCCCCGACGCGGCGCCGGGTCGAACAACGGCTGGGCGTGCCCGTCGTCGAGAGCTACGGCATGACCGAGGCGGCCAGCCAGATCACCGTCGCGCCGCTCGACGGCTCCGCGCCGTTCGGCTCGGCCGGGCGGCCTGCCGGCACCGAAGTGCAGATCCGCCGCCCGGACGGCGCGCCCGCCGATGTCGACGAGGTCGGCCGGGTGTGGATCCGCGGCGAGGGGGTCATCACCTCCTACGTGGGCGGGCGGGCCGCCGACCGGTTCGACGCCGACGGCTGGCTGGACACCGGTGACCTCGGCCACCTCGACGGCGACGGCTTCCTGTTCCTCGCCGGGCGCAGCGACGACGTCATCAACCGGGGCGGCGAGATGGTGCATCCGGCTGGCATCGAGGCCGTGCTGCTCGCCGACCACCGGGTGCGCGAGGCGGTCGTGGTCGGGGTGCCGGACGACATCCTGGGCTCGGTGCCCGAGGCGTTCGTCGTCGCCGCCGACGATGTCGACCCCGAGGGCCTGTGCCACGAGCTTGCCGAGCACTGTGCCCGGCAGCTGCCCCGGCCCTGGCGCCCGCAGGCGATCCACCTCGTCACCGACCTGCCGCGGGCCGCCACGGGCAAGATCGTGCGCCGCGAGGTCCGCGCCGCCGTGCTCGACGAGGCGGCCGGCCGGTGAGCGCGGCCGACCAGCGCCTCGCCGCGCAGGCGGCGGCCAAGCCCGCCGCCGCCGGCGCCCGCGGGCACGTCCCGGCTCTCGACCTCGTCCGGGTGCTCACCTTCGCCGCCGTCATCGCGGTGCACGTCGTGTCCTACGACGGGCACGACAACGTCGCCGCGAACGGCTCGGCGGTGCTGCTGCACTTCACCCGCGAAGCGTTCTTCGCCATGACCGGGTTCGTGCTGGTGCACCAGTACCAGAACCGCAAGTACCAGATCGGCCGCTTCTACCGGCGACGGTTGAAGGGCGTCGGGATCCCCTACGTCGCCTGGTCGCTGATCTACAGCCTCGTCACCTGGTACCAGGGACCACGCACCGAGACGCTCTCGCACTGGCTGTCCCAGTTCGGCCGGAACCTGCTCGACGGCGGTGCCTGCTACCACCTGTACTTCCTCGTGGTGTCGATGCAGGTGTACCTGCTCTTCCCGCTCATCGAGTGGCTGGTCCGCGTCACCCGACGCCATCACCTGCTGCTGCTCGTGCTCAGCGCCGCGATCCAGGTGGCCGTCACCGTGCTCATCCAGTACCCGCCACGCGACGGCGCGCTGCATTGGTTCGTGCGCTACTCGAGCGTGCTGTTCGTCTCCTACCAGTTCTACATCCTGCTGGGGGCCGTGACGGCCGCCCATCTCGAGGAGATCAGCGCCTGGGTGCGCCGCTGGTGGCCCATCCTCGTCGTGGCCCTTGCGGCCAGCGTCGCCCTCGCCGAAGGGGTCTACCTGCACAAGGTCGACGACGGGGTCCTGCCGCGCAACGCCGCCGCGGTGCTGCAGCCGGCCATGCTGCCCATCGCCGCGGCCACCATCGCCGTGCTGTTCGCCGTCGGCACCTGGTGGGCCGACCACCGCCGCCGGGGCGGGCCGGCCGAGCGCTTCCTGACCACCGGATCCGACCGCTCGTTCGGCATCTTCCTCGTCCACCCGCTGATCCTGCGGTTCCTGTCGCAGCTCGACGGGGACTGGTGGCCGCGCGGCGTCAACGCCCTGCCGCTCACCCTGGTGCGCTACCTGATCGTCGTGCTCGGCTCCATCGTCGCCACCGAGATCTTCCGCCGCACGTGGCTCAGCCTGCCCCTGGCCGGCCGGCCGATGCTGGCCTCCCGGCGCTCGGCCCGCAGCGGGGCCCCCGCACCCGATCGGAAGGACACCGCCGACGATCGACAGCGGGCTCCCGGATCGCTTCTTCGCTGACGTCCTCCTGCGCTTCGCCCCCAGCGCTCACTCGAGCGGCTGGCTCTCCCCCGGCGCCGGCGCTCCCGGCTCCTTCGGCCAGTTCGCGCGGTTCATGCGCGAGGGCTGCACCCGCGGCGGCTCGCCCTCCATCTTCGGGTAGTTCGGCGGGTACGGCGCGTCGCCGAGGCCGCGGTCGTGCTCGTCGCGGTCGGCGAGTTCCAGCAGCGGCTCGATCGACCACACCGCGTCGTCGATGCCCGCGTGCAGGTCACCGAGGCGCGCGAAGCGCTCGGGCATCGTCGCGATGGTGAAGTCGTCCATCTCGACGTCGGGCAGTTCGGCCCAGGTCACCGGGGCCGACACCCGTCCCGCCGCCGACCCGCGCACCGAGTAGGCGGCCGCGATCGTGCGGTCGCGCGCATTCTGGTTGTAGTCGAGGAACACCTTGCCCTCGCCCCGCTCCTCCTTCCACCACGCGGTGGTCACGAGGTCCGGGCGGCGCCGCTCGACCTCGCGGGCGAACGCCAGCGCCGCCCGGCGCACCTCGCGGAACCCGAACCGCGGCTCGATCCGGATGTAGACGTGCACGCCCTTGGACCCCGACGTCTTCGGCCAGCCCACCGCGCCGAACTCGTCGAGCACCTCGTGCACGGTCTCGGCCACCTGCTGGCACTCGGCGAACGCTGCGCCGGGGCCGGGATCGAGGTCGATGCGCCATTCGTCGGGTCGCTCGGTGTCGGCCCGCCGGGAGTGCCAGGGATGGAACTCGACCGTGGACATCTGCACGGCCCAGGCGAGGTCGGCCGCCTTGGTCACGCACAGCTCGTCCGCCGCACGCCCGGACGGGAAGCGCACCTGCACGGACTCGACCCAGTCGGGCGCGCCCTTCGGCAGCCGCTTCTGGTAGATCTTCTCGCCGTCGGTGCCCTCGGGGTAGCGGTGCAGCATGCACGGGCGCTCGTACAGCGCGCGCACGATGCCGTCGGCCACCGACAGGTAGTACTGGACGAGGTCGAGCTTGGTCTCGCCGCGCTCGGCGAAGTACACCCGATCGGGGTTGGTGACGCGCACCGTGTGCGGGCCGACCTCGACCTCGGTGCTGGGCGTCGCGGCGCGGGCCATAGCCGAACGCTAGCGCGTGATCGTTCCCACCGCGGGCAACCCTTACGGTGGCGTAGCCCGCCCGGCGCGTCGCACCATCGTTCGTATGGCTAACGAAGTCGCGGTGCGCTCGTTCGTCGCGCTCGGGGACAGCTTCACCGAGGGGCTGATGGACGTGCGCGCCGACGCCACGATGCGCGGCTGGGCCGACCGGATCGCCGAGCAGCTGACCGTCTGCCATCCGGGCCTCGCCTACGCCAATCTCGCGGTGCGCGGCCGGGTCCTCGACCAGATCGTCGACGTCCAGCTCCCCCTCGCCCTGGCCGCCCGCCCGGACCTCGTCGCCTTCTCCGCCGGCGGGAACGACATCCTGCGCCTGGGCAGCGACCCGGACGCCACCGCGGCCCGCTACGAGCAGGCCGTGGCCGCCCTGCGCGGCACCGGCGCGCGGGTGCTGGTCTTCACCGGCTTCGACGTCGGCGCAACCCCGGTCCTGCGGCTGGTGCGCGGCAAGATCGCCGTCTACAACGAACACCTGCGCGCCGTCGCGGCGCGGCACGGCGCGGACGTGGTCGATCTGTGGGCGCTGACGCCGCTGCGCGACCGGCGCGCGTTCAGCCCCGACCGGCTGCACCTGTCGAGCCTCGGCCACGAACGGGTGGCTCGGCTGGTGGCGCAGACGCTGGGGCTGGCCACGGCCGACCCGTTCGAGCCGTGGCCGGCCGACACCGGCGCGGGCGCGCCGACGCGTCACGACGACCTCGTCTGGGCCCGCGAGCACCTGCTGCCCTGGGTGAGCCGGCACCTGCGCGGCCGCTCCAGCGGCGACGGCCTGGAGCCCAAGCGGCCGACCCTGGCCGAGTTGACCCGGGATCAGCTCGACCCGACGGGCTGAGCTCAGGCTTTCGGCGGGGTCAGCCGCTTCGCCATCGACACGAAGGTCTCGCGGAATCCGGCCCTCGCGTACAGGTGCCGGGCGGTGACGTTGCGGCCGAACACGTTCAGGCCCAGCTCGCGCACCCCGGATTCGGCCAGATGCTCCTCCAGCAGGCGCATCGCCGCGCGCCCGAACCCCTGACCGCGGTAGGCCTGGTCGACCTCGAGGTCGAACAGCCAGGCGACCGACGTGTCGTCCTCACGCCGTGGCCACGGCCCCACCCACACGACGCCGACCTGCCGGCCACCGTCGTCGATGGCGAACAGCTCGTGGCGCGCGGCGGGACGCCGGTCCGGGAAGTACCGCGCCTGGTCCTCGGCCAGCCGCGCCCGGGCGACGCCCTCGGGCTCGCCGGTGGCCACCCGGTCGGCCAGGTAGCCGGCCTCGTGGTCGGCGTACCACTGCTCGACCTCCGCGTCGGTGAGTAGGCGCAGCCGGGCGCTCACCCGGTGCTAGCCCTGCTCGCGCAGTGCCCGCAGGCTCTGCTTGAGCGAGCCCATGGTCGCGAGCACCGCGGTGGGCTCGTAACCGCAGTGGGCCATGCAGTTGTTGCACCGCGGGTCGCGCCCGCGACCGTACTTGCTCCAGTCGGTGGTCTCGATGAGCTCCTTGTACGTCTTCACGTACCCGTCGGCCATCAGGTAGCACGGCTTCTGCCAGCCCAGCAGCGAGTAGGACGGGATGCCCCACGCGGTGCACTCGTAGTCGACCTTGCCCTCGAGGAAGTCGAGGAACAGCGGCGAGTGGTTGAGCCGCCAGCGCTTGCGGTTGCCGCCGGAGAAGGCCTTGCTGAACAGCTCGCGGGTCTCGGCGACGCCGAGGAAGTGGTCCTGGTCGGGCGCCTTCTCGTAGGCGTAGGCCGGCGAGAGCATCATGCTGTCGACCTGGATGTCGTCGTTGAGGAAATTCAGCACGTCGATGATCGTCTGCGGCGTGTCGGTGTTGAAGAACGTCGAGTTGGTGGTGACCCGGAAGCCCTTCTCCTTGAGGAACTTGATGGCCGCGACGGCCTCGTCGAACACGCCCTCCTTGGACACCGACTCGTCGTGCCGCTCGCGCAGGCCGTCGACGTGGACGGCGAAGGACAGGAACGGCGAGGGCTTGAGGTCGAAGCGGTCGAAGCGCTTGCGCACCAGCTCGGCGTTCGTGCACAGCACGACGTACTTCTTGCGCTTGACCAACTCGTTGATCATGACGTCGATCTGCGGGTGCATGAGCGGCTCGCCGCCGGCGAGCGACACCACGGGGGCACCGCACTCCTCGACCGCCGCGACCGCCTTCTCGACCGGCATCCGCTGGCGCAGCAGGTCGTGCGGCTGTTGGATCTTGCCGCAGCCGTTGCACTTGAGGTTGCAGGCGAACAGCGGCTCGACCTCGACGACGAGCGGGAACTTCTCGCGCCGCTTGATGTACTTCTGTGAGAACGCGTACCAGCCGATGCGAACGGCTTGCCGGATCGGGACTGCCATCAGCCTACGACCTCCTTCGGGAGGGTGAACGTGATCTTCTCATCGGCGACGGACCGCTCGACGACTTCCACACCACCGAGCGCGCGCAGCGTGCCGATCACCTCGTCGACGAGGTGCGGCGGCGCGGACGCCCCGGCGGTGAGCCCGACCGTGCGGGCATCGGCGAGCCATTCGGGGCGCAACCCCGTGGCGTCGTCGACCAGGTGTGCGGAGGCGCCTGCGCGGGCGGCGACCTCGACCAGGCGTAGTGAGTTGGAGGAGTTGACCGAGCCCAGCACGATGACGACGTCGGAGTCGCCGGCGATCGCCTGCACGGCCTGCTGCCGGTTGGTGGTGGCGTAGCAGATGTCGTCGGTGGGCGAGGACTCCACGGCGGGGAACCGCCGGCGCAGCACGTCGACGGTGTCGGCGGCGTCGTCGGCGGCCAGCGTGGTCTGCATGACGTAGGAGACGCGCTGCGGGTCGGCCGGGCGCAGCTCCTCGGCGTCGGCGGGGTTCTGCACCAGGTGGATGCGGCCCGGCGCCTCGCCGAGGGTGCCCTCGGTCTCGTCGTGGCCCTCGTGGCCGATGAGCACCACCGTGTCGCCGCGGTTGACGAAACGGCGGGCCTCGGCGTGCACCTTCGCCACCAGGGGGCAGGTGGCGTCGATGACGGTCAGCTCGCGCCGGGCGGCCTCGGCGCGCACCGCGGGAGCCACGCCGTGCGCGGAGAACACCAGGGTGGTGCCGTCGGGCACCTCGTCGAGCTCGTCGACGAACACCGCGCCGCGCCGTTCCAGGTCACGCACCACATGCGCGTTGTGCACGATCTGGCGGCGCACGTAGACCGGGTGCGGGTAGCGCTGCAGGGCGGCCTCGACGATGTCGATGGCGCGGTCGACGCCGGCGCAGAACGACCGGGGCGCGGCCAGCACGACCCGGCGGGGACGGGCCAGGCGGGCCCAGTCGGCGAGCACCGGCCCCAGCCCGTGCAGCACGGCGAGCGCGTGGGCGCCGGCAGGCACCGTGCGCAGGCTCGCGAGCCGGCCGTAGGCGGGATCGACGATCACCCGGACCACCGCGGTGGGCCGGCCGTGGGCGCCGCGGGCCAGCGAGGCGGATTCGAGGTCGACGGCGAGAGCCCCGGTGGCGGCCAGCCGCTCGCGTTCGGCGCGGCTGTCGACGATGTGTTCGCTGCTGACCACCGGACCCGAGTGCACCCGGAACCCTCGGTCGCGCAGCGCCGCCACCAACGGCGCCGCCCCGCGCAGCAGCATGCGCCCGTGCGCGTCGCGGACCTCGTCGGCCACCACGATGTCGCCGGAGTGGATGCCGGGGTCGAGGCCACCGGCCACGCCGGCGACCACCACCGCCGACGGGTCACGGCGCTCGATCTCCAGGCGGGCCCAGCGCTCGGCCCGCGTCGACCCCATGCCGCACCGCGCGAGCTCGGCGTCGCCGACCTGGCCGACCAGGGCGGCGTACTCACTGCGCAACGCCGCGATCACCAGTGGTGTGCCTGTCATCGTTCTCCCTTGGCCGCGGCGTACCGGCCGAGAGCGCTGAGCGGGAACACGTGCCGGTACATCTCGTAGCTGATGTAGAAGTCGCCGGGGAAGCCGGTGCCGGTGAACATCTGCTCGTCCCACCCGCCGTCGGCGCGCTGCCGGCCGACCAGCCAGGCGACGCCGCGCTCGACCGCCGGCGTGGTCGGGTCGACGGCCAGCAGGGCCAGCAGGGCCCACGCGGTCTGCGACGGGGTGGACTCGCCGCGCCCGCGCCAGGCGGTGTCGACGTAGGAGCGCAGGTCCTCGCCCCAACCGCCGTCGTCGTTCTGGTGCGCCTCGAGCCAGTGCACGGCGGCCTGGATCACCGGGTCGTCGCCCCGCAGACCGGCCGCCACCAGCGCCGGGACGACCGCCCCGATGCCGTACACATAGTTAGCACCCCAGCGCCCGAACCAGGACCCGTCCGGCTCCTGCGCGCGCACCAGCCACTCGACGCCGCGGCGGGTAGCCGACTGCTCGGCGAGCCCGCAGTGCGCGAGCATCTCCACGACGTGGGCGGTGACGTCGGCCGAGGGCGGGTCGATGACCGCGCCGAAGTCGCTGAAGGGGATCTTCTCGACCAGGCGGCGCGTGTTGTCGGCGTCGAACGCCCCCCAGCCCCCGTCCTTCGACTGCATGGCCAGCAGCCAGGCGATGCCCCGGTCGACAGCCGCCTTGACCTCGGGCCGGTCCTCCTGCACCCGGTGCAGGGCGAGCACGACCTCGGCGGTGTCGTCGGTGTCCGGGTACCCGTCATTGGCGAACTCGAACGCCCACCCGCCGGGCTCCACGCCCGGCCGGGCGACGGTCCAGTCCCCCGGCACGCGGATCTCCTCGGCCAGCAACCACTCCACGGCGGTGCCGACCATCGGCTCCTCGTCGGTCAACCCGCTGTCCAGCAGCGCGGTGACGGCGAGGCAGGTGTCCCAGACCGGCGACTGGCAGGCCTCCAACCAGCGCACCGGCCCGTCGGGGGTGTCCTCGTGGACCAGGAAGCCGTCCAGCCCGTCGATGGCCGCCTTGAGGGCGGGATGCTCCAACGGGTAGCCGACCAGGTGCAGAGCGAGGATCGAGTACACCCACGGCGGTTGGATGCCGCCCCAGCCGCCGTCCTCCTCCTGACGGGCGAGGATCCACTCCGCCGCCCGGCGGTAGGCGTGCTCGCGGCCGGGTTGCACGGGCAGCCGGTCGTAGAGCTTGAAGCCGCGGTCGAGCAGGTTGAAGGCCGAGGAGACCAGGCCACGCTTGGCCGGCGTGGGGGCGCCGGTGCGCAACTCGTCGAGGGTGAACGGCAGCGGCCGGACCGGGCGCAGGGTGGCCACGACCGTGATCGGGACGACCGACTGGCGGGCCCAGCAGGCCCAGTCGTAGACGTTGAGCGGCATCCATTTGGGCAGCAGGACGAATTCCGGCGCCATCGACGGCAGGTCGTCCCACGACCACTCGCCGAACAGCGCCAGCCAGATCCGGGTGAAGACCCGGCTGCGCTCGATGCCGCCCTCGGCCACGACGAACCGCCGGGCACGGGCCATGTGCGGCGCGGCCACGTCGTCCCCGGCCAGGCGCAGCGCCGTGTAGGCCTCGATCGTGGTCGACAGCTCGCCCGGGCCGCCGTGGAAGTTGGCCCACGTGCCGTCGGCGCGCTGCTGGCTACGGATCCAGCGAGCGGCCTGCTCGAGCTCCTCGGCCCGCAGGATGCCCAGGAACTGGCGCAGCAGCAGGTCCTCGGCGTCCATCGTGACGTTGGTGCGCAATTCGCCCTTCCACCAGCCCTGCGGTGCCTGGTGGGCACGAAGGAACCGTTGGGCGTTCGCGACGGCCGCCGCGACCGGTCCCTCGACCGCACCACGCACGCCGTCGGCCTGCACTTCGCTCGCTGTCGTCACACCCGTCCTCTCAGTGTTTTTTCCACGCTACCGAGAGCGTCCGACCAAATACGCGGACATCCGCTCGAACTCCTCCAGGGCGTGTTGCGCCAATCCGGTGCGGGCCAGCTCGCCGGAGGCCTGGGCGACGAGGCGCCGGGCCTCGTCGGTGGCCCACTGCACACCGCCCGCATCACGTATCAGCGCCGCACCCCGCTCGATCTGTTCCTCCGAGCCCAACGGGCCGCCGTCGAGCAGGGCGGCGAGCTCGCGCGAGGCCTGCGTGCCCGCCTGCAACGCGGCCACGACGGGGATGCTGCGCTTGCCGGCGCGCAGGTCCGACGACGCCGACTTGCCCGTCACCTGGGGGTCGCCGACGATCCCGAGCACGTCGTCGACCAGCTGGAAGGCGAGACCCACGAGGCGGCCGTACTCGGCCAAATGGGCGGTGACCGTCTCGCCGGCCCCGGCGGCCATGGCGCCGATCGCGGCCGAGCAGGCGATCAGCGCCGCCGTCTTGCCGCCCTCCATGCGCAGTACGTCCTCGAGCGTGGCGTCGCGGCTGTCCTCCAGCGCGAGGTCCTGCGACTGGCCGCTGATCAGGTCCTGCACCGTGGACATCAGGTACGCAAGCACGCGCTGCGAGCGCGGCCCGTCGCGCAGCAAGACCTCGATGGCCTCGGTGAGCATGGCGTTGCCGGCCAGGATCGTCTGCCCGTCGCCGTAGACGACCCAGCCCGTGGGCCGGTGCCGCCGTTCGGTGTCGCGGTCCATGATGTCGTCGTGCAGCAACGAGAAGTTGTGCACCAGCTCCACCGCCACGCCGGACGCGACGCCGGCGTGCGGGTCGCCGGCCGCCTCGGCCGACAGCACGCACAGGGCGGGGCGGATCGCCTTGCCGCCGGCCCGTCCCGGGTCGAGCGCGCGGCCCTCGGGGTCGACCCAGCCGAGCTGGTAGGCCGCGATCTGACGCATGCGCGGGTCGTCGATGTGGGCGACGGCGTCGCGCAGTGCCGGCTCGACCAGCTCGCGGGCGCGGGCCACGACGCCCGGCGCCTGCGTGCTCGGCGCGGCGCCGCCCGGCGCCGTGTTCGTGGGTCCCGGTCCTGCGTTCATGGGTGCAGTCTTCATGCCGCGAACCTCGTGATCTGTCGGGGGGCGACCTCGAGCGCCGACTCGGCGGCGGCTATGCCGCTGCGCACGGCGCTCTCCATGGTGTCGGGCCAGCCGGTGGCCGTCCACGCCCCGGCCAGCCACAGCCCGTCGAGCCCGGATCGCGGGCCGGGCCGCAGAGCCGCCGTTCCCGGGGCCTGCCGGAAGGTGGCGTGCCGCTCCCGGGTGACGAACGCATCGACGACGTCGGCGCGTCGCGCGGCCGGCAGCAGGTCGGCGAGCGCGGCGACGTAGCGCTCGCGCAGCTGCGCGCTGGGCGTGTCGATCACGTCGTCGGCGGCGGACACCGTGACCGCGAGGTACTGCGCCCCGGGTTGCGAGCGCCGCACGCCCGAGGAGTCGGTGCGGTCGAAGAACCACTGCACCGGAGAGCCCACCCCGGCGGCGAAGGGGAGGTCGGTGACCGTGCGGTCGTAGACGATGTGGACATTGACGATGGGGCTGGTGCCGAGCTCACGGGCGGGCGCGGCCGAGGTGGTCGCGAGCGCCGGCGCGGCGCGGAACAGCTCACGCGGCGGCAGGGCGGCGATCACCGCGTCGGGACGAAGCGTGCGCTCGCCCCGCCGGCCGGTGGCCCGCACGGCGCCCGGCATCACCTCCTCGACCCGGTGCCCGGTGAGCACCTCCACCCCGGCCGCGTCGAGCGCGGCGTGGGCGGCGGTGCCGTGCAGCTCGCCCAAGGGCACCGCCGCGTAGCCGACGTCGCCGGCCGGGGCATGGTCGAGCAGGCCGGTGCGGAACACCTTGGCCGCCAGGGCCAGCGACGCGTCGTCGGGTGCGGCGTTCAGGGTGGCGGTGGCGACGATGCCCCACAGCGCATCGACCACCGCGGGCGGCTGGCCGTGCCGGCGCAGGAACTGCCCGAGGCTGACCTCGTCCAGGGCCGGGTCGGCCGGGTCGAGCAGGCGCAGGGCCACCGCGCCGCGGGCGGCGCGCAGGCGGTCGGCCGCGCCCAGCAGCCGGTAGCCGGCCAGCGCCGCGGTCAGGTGCCCGGGCGCGGGCACACCTGGCGTGCGACGCAGCCGCCCTCGCCGGCCGCCGGGGGCGAGGACGGGGATGTCGAGGCGGTCCTGCAGGACGGTGCGGTCGGTGACGTCGAGCCGGTCGAGCAGCCACCGGTAGGCCGCGCAGCAGCGCAGGAACACGTGCTGGCCGTTGTCGACCGACAGCTCGCCGCGGCGGAAGGAGAACGCCGCCCCACCCAGGCGCGGACGGCCCTCGACCAGGGTGACCGACCAGCCGCCGTCGGCCGCGCGCAACGCGGCCGCGATGCCGGCCAGTCCCCCGCCGACGACGACGACGTCGCGGCGCTCAGCCACGGCGGCCCGCCAGCGCGCGGGCGGCGACCCGGATCTTGTCGCGGGCCGGCACTGACATCCGGCCAACCATCATCTGGGCGGGGTCGGCGGAGATGCGCTGCAACAGCTCGCGGTAGATGCCGGCCATGGCCGCGCAGCACGCGGCGCTGCGCCGGTCGAGGACGTCGAGCAGCCGCAGGCCCGTGTCGTAGCGCCCCCACGCGCGCGCGGCCTCGAAGCGGACCAGCTCGGCCAGCGCGCCGTCCTGGGGATCGAGGTCGCTGCCGTGGCGGGTACGGATGGCGCAACCGAACAGGGCGAGGTCCGCGTCGGGCAGGTACACCCGGCCGTTGGCGTGGTCCTCGCGCACGTCACGCAAGATGTTGGTCAGCTGAAGGGCGATGCCCAGCTCGTCGGCCAGCGCCGCGGCATCGGCGAAGGCGTCGTCGGACAGCGGCGGCGCGAACACCCCGAGCGAGAGCCGGCCGATCGACCCGGCCACGCACCGGCAGTAGTGCTCGAGCTCCTCGAGCGTCTTGTAGGTCCGCCCGCCGGTGTCCATCTCCAGGTCCATCTCGCAGCCGTCGACCAGTTCGCCGAATGCCGCGAGCGGGATCGGCAACCGGGCGGCTGCGTCGGCGAGCGCGACGGCCACCGGGTCGTCGGGGAACTCACCGGGGCCGGTGGCCACGGCGCGGGCCCGGGCGAGCAGCTCGCGCTTACGCTCGGGCGGCAGGTCACCGTCGCCGATGTCGTCGACGCGGCGGGCCATCGCGTACACCGCCGACAGCGCCTGCCGCTTGGTCTCGGGCAGCAGGCGGATGCCCCACGAGAAGTTGCGGGCCTGCTCGCGGGTGATGCGTTCGCACTCGCGGTAGGCGGCGGCGACCTCGGCCGCGCTCATCGGGCCGCCAGCCCGCTCGTGGCCAGCAGCCGGGCGGCGTGCACGGCGGTGCGTGACCGGCTCGGCCGCACGTCGGCGGCCAGCACCTCGTGACCGTGGGCCCGCAACGCGTCGGCGGTGGCCAGTCCGCCGGCCACGTAACCGGCGACGGCCAGGCGCGCCCATCCTCGCAGCCGGCCGACCAGCGGCCTGCCGGCGCGCAGCAATTCGTCGGCGCGGGTCACCTGGGCGGCAACGACGTCGCACAGGGCCGCGGGGCTGCTCCGGGCGCGCAGCTCGTCGTCGGCCACGCCGGCGGCGCGCAGCTCGTCCTGCGGCAGGTAGATCCGCTGCATGAGGGCATCCTCTCGGACGTCCTGGCAGTGTTCGAGGATCTGCAGCGCACGACACACCGAGTCGGAGTCGGCGACGTTGGCGGGCGTGGCCGCGCCGGCCAGGTGCAGCACGATCCGCCCGACCGGTTCGGCCGACAGGCGGCAGTAGTCGACGAGGTCGTCGAAGTCGGCGTAGCGCGCCTGCCGCTGGTCGCGGACGTTGGCCGCGACGAGGTCGCGGAACGGCTGTGCGGGCACGCCGGCGGCGAGCACCGGGCCGAGGGCCGCCACCACGGGCAGCTGCGCGGGGTGGGCGCCGGCCAGCGCCTGTAGGTCCTCGTCGACCAGGGCGAGCAGGGCGAGCCGCTCGCCAGGCGGGACGTCGGACGCGTCACCGATGTCGTCGACGAAGCGGGCGAAGCCGTAGACGCGGGTGAGCTGGGCGCGCGGGGTGCGGGGCAGTACCCGCAGCGCCACCGGGAAGTTCTCGCCGCCGGCCTGCCCGCCGGCCCGCGCGGCGATCGCGTCGAGCCGGGCACGCGCCTCGGGCGAGGCCTGCACGTCGATCACCGCTTCCGGGTAGTCCGTCAACTGTTAGCCAGGCTAACGACCGCAGGTGTACCGGTCCACCACAGCCTCCTCCCCCTTGGTGTCGGTCAGATCCGTTAGCGTGAAAGGTGGGACCAGCGCAGGGGCAGGGAGCAGACGAGTGGGCGACCGGTTCGACCTCCATGAGGTGCTGCGCGAGCACGGGCCGCATCGTTACGACCTGCACCGCGATCACCTCAACCCGCAGCTGCCGAGGATGCTGCACGCCATCGGCTTCGACAAGATCTACACGCGGGCCGACGGCGCCTATCTCTACGACGAGGCCGGCCGCGACTACCTCGACATGCTCGCCGGCTTCGGGGTGTTCGCGCTGGGTCGTCACCACCCCGAGGTGCGGCAGGCGCTGCACGACGTCCTCGACGCCGGGCTGCCCGACCTCACGCAGTTCGACGCACCGGCGCTGGCCGGCCCGCTGGCGCAGCGGCTGCTCGCCCACGCCCCGCACCTGGACCGGGTCTACTTCGGCAACAGCGGTACCGAGGCGGTGGAGGCCGCGCTGAAGTTCGCCCGCTACGCCACCGGTCGCAAGCGCATCCTCTACTGCGCCAACGCCTTCCACGGGCTCACCGCGGGCTCGCTGTCGGTCAACGGCGCGAAGGCGTTCCGCAAGGGCTTCGACCCCCTGTTCCCGGACACCGCCGTCCCCCTCGGCGACCTCGGGGCCCTCGAGCGCGAACTGCGCCGCGGCGGGGTCGCGGCCCTGCTCGTCGAACCGGTGCAGGGCAAGGGCGTGGCCATCGCGCCGCCCGGCTATCTCGCCGAGGCCCATCGGCTGCTGCGCGCGCACGGCGCGCTGCTCATCGCCGACGAGGTGCAGTGCGGCCTGGGCCGCACCGGGCGCTTCTTCGCCTACGAGCACGACGGCGTGCGGCCCGACCTCGTGGCCGTGGCCAAGGCGCTGTCCGGCGGGTACGTGCCCGTGGGCGCCACGCTCGGCACCGACGCGGTATTCCGCAAGGTGTACTCGTCGATGGACCGCGTGCTCGTGCACGACTCCACCTTCGGGTCGAACGCCCAGGCGATGGCCGCCGGGCTGGCCACCCTGCACGTCATGGAACGCGACGACGTCGTGGCGCACGCCGGGCGCATCGGCGACGAACTGCGCGAGCGGCTCGGCGCGCTGCGCGAGCGCTACGAGCTGCTCGGCGACGTGCGCGGGCGCGGGCTGATGATCGGCATCGAGTTCCGCCGCCCCACCTCGCGGCGGCTGCGCGCATCGTGGACGGCGCTGCAGGTGGCCCGCAAGGGCCTGTTCGCGCAGACCGTGGTGCACGCGCTGTTCCACGACCACCGCATACTCACGCAGGTGTCGGGCGACCATGTCGAGATCATCAAGTTGATCCCGCCGTTGACCATCGGCGAGCGCGAGGTCGACCGGTTCGTCGCCGGGTTCACCGAGGTCCTCGACCGCGCCCACAGCGGCAACAGCCTCACCTGGTCCTTCGGCCGGACCCTCGCCGGGCAGGCGCGTCGGCGTTGAACCTCTCCGAACTGCTCAGCCTGCCGCTCGCCGCCCTGGCCGCGTGCGGCAACGCGCTGGCCAACGTCATGCAGCGCAAGGCCGGCCTCGAGGAGGGCCAGGACAAGCAGTTCGGGGCGGCCTTCCTCTTCGATCTGGTGCGCCGGCCCACCTGGCTGCTGGGCTTCCTCGGTCTCGTCTCCTCCTTCGTGCTGCAGGCCGTGGCGCTCGGGCTCGGCTCGCTGGCCGCTGTCGAGACCGTCATCACCCTGGAGGTGCCGCTCACCCTGCTGGTGGCGTCGCGGGTGTTCGGGACCCGGTTGGGGCGCATCGAGTGGAGCGGCATCCTCGTCATGACCGGCGGCGCGATCCTGCTCATCGCGATGCTGAACCCGCGCCCGGGCAACGAGACAGGCGTGCCCGACTACCTCTACGCCGCGGCCGGCGGCGGCACGACGGGCACGATCATCGTGCTGGTGGCGGCGTCGCGGCGCGGGCACACGACCTGGCGCACCGGCTGTCTCGGCGCCGCGGCGGGCACCAGCTTCGGGCTCACGGCGACGATGATCAAGGAGACGATCGCGCAGGGCGAGGAGCGTGGCCTGGGCGGCGTGCTGACCACCTGGCAGACCTACACCGCGGTCGGGTTCGGGATCACCGGCCTCGTGCTCGTCCAGTGGGCCCTGCACGTGGGGCCGCTCATCGCGGCCCAGCCGGGCTTCACCCTGATGGACCCGCTCGTGTCGATCCTCTGGGGCGTGCTGATCTTCAACGAGGTCGTGCGTACCGGCGCCTGGCTGGTGCCGGCCACCTTGGGCGGCATCGCGGTGGGGGTCGGCGTGTTCCTGCTGACCCGCTCCCCGTTGCTCGCTGCCCTCGACGAGAACGACGACGAGGCCGCGCTGCAACTGGCGCCCGAGGGCGCGGGCTGACGCGGTTTACCCTGGGCGCGTGTGGACGCAGGAACGGGCCGACGAGTGGGACGATCCCCCGCGCCCGGCCGCGCCCTACGTCGACGGCGCCTGGGGGCGCACGGCCAACCCGAACACCGCCGACGGCGAACTGCAGAACCTGGCCGCGTTCGGTGCCGGCCTGGCCCGGCTGAGCGGACCGCGGCGCACCGCCGCCAAGGTCGTCGTGTGGCTCATCCTCGTCGCGGCGTTCGGCACGATCCTCTACGGCGCCGCCGCGATCATCCAGCTGCTCTGACGCCGAGCGGGTGTTCGCGACCGGTAAGGCTGACTGTGCGGGCCGGTGGGTACCGTCGGGAGCATGTGGGGCGCCAAGGACACCAGAGACACCAAGCAACTCCCGCCGGCCGCGGTGGCGAAGACCGACGAGCAGTGGCGCGCCGAGCTGACGCCCGAGGAGTACGAGGTGCTGCGCGAGGCGGGCACCGAGCGCGCCTTCACCGGCGAGTACACCGACAACCACCGCGTGGGGGTCTACCGCTGCCGGGCGTGCGGCACCGAACTGTTCCGCAGCACGCACAAGTTCGACTCGCACTGCGGCTGGCCCAGCTTCTTCACGCCGCTGGCCGGCGACGCGGTCATCGAACGCACCGACCGCGCGTGGGGCATGGCCCGCACCGAGGTGCTGTGCGCCGCGTGCCACAGCCACCTGGGACACGTGTTCAGCGGCGAGGGCTACGGCACGCCCACCGATCAGCGCTACTGCATCAACTCCATCTCCCTGACCTTCGAGGAACAGCCCGACGCCGACGCCGCCGACGTCTGAGCGCGCCGCGGTAGGTGGGGTTTTCTCCACCTGACCTCGCGGGTTGCGTCCACTGTGCAACCCGCCGGGCCCGGCCACGCTCGACCGTGTGATCGTTGCCGCCCCACCCGCTCCCCCTGTCCCGGCGATCCGCCTCGACGCCGTGACCAAGGTTCACGGCCGCGGCGGGCGCAGCGTGCGCGCGCTCGACGAGGTGTCGCTGACGATCCGGCCGGCCAGCTTCACCGCCGTCATGGGCCCGTCCGGTTCGGGGAAGTCGACCTTGCTGCACTGCGCCGCGGGGCTGGACACGCCGTCGAGCGGGTCGGTGTACCTCGGCGACACGGCGCTGGACGGGCTGAGCGACGCCGGGTTGACCCGGCTGCGCCGTCACCGGGTGGGCTTCGTGTTCCAGGCCTTCAACCTGGTCCCGTCGCTGACCGTGCGCCAGAACGTCGAGCTGCCGCTGCGCCTGGCCGGGCGCCGGGCCGGCCGGCAAGCGGTGGACGAGGGGCTCGCCGCCGTGGGGCTGCAGGGCCGCGCCCGCTCCCGGCCGGCCGAGCTGTCCGGCGGGCAGCAGCAGCGCGTGGCCATTGCCCGCGCGCTCGTCACCCGTCCTGACGTGATCTTCGGGGACGAGCCCACCGGCGCGCTCGACACCGTGACCGCCCGTGACGTGCTGGGGCTGCTGCGCCGCTGCGTGCGCGAGGCGGGTCAGACCGTCCTCTTGGTCACCCACGACCCCACCGCCGCGTCGTACGCCGACCGCGTGGTGTTCCTCGCCGACGGCCGCATCGCCGACGTGATGGACGGCCCCACCGCCGAGGACGTCGCGCAGCGGATGACCCACCTGGGGGCATGGGCGCAGGTGGGACGGTGCTGAGCTACACGTGGCGGACGCTGCGGGCCCGGCTGACCGGTTTCGTCGGCACCTTCCTCGCCCTGGCCTGCGCGGCCGCGATGCTGTGCGCTTGCGGCATTCTGCTGGAAACCGGCCTGCGCGGCACCATCGACACCGAGCGCTATGCCGGCGTGGCGATCGTGGTGTCGGCCGACCAGGACGTGCACCAGAGGAGCGTCGAGCACGACGGCGACAAGACCAAGGACAAGGACAAGGACAAGGCGAAACCGCTGGCCGGACGGGTCTGGCTGCCGCCGGGCACGGCCGCGCGCGTCGCGCGGGTGCCGGGCGTGCGCGCGGCGATCCCGGAGGTCACCTTTCCGGCCTACGTCGCCGACCGGCACGGCCGCCTCGTGCCGGGCGCGCCGTCCTACGGGCACGGCTGGTCGTCGGCGGCGCTCACCCCGTTCCGGCTGGTCTCCGGCCGGGCGCCGGCCGGCACGCGGCAGGTGGTCGTCGACCGCGGGCTGGCCGCCCGGGCCGCCCTGCGTCCTGGGGTCACGGTCGTGGTGCAGGCCACCGGGGCCCCGACGCGCTACCGGGTGAGCGGGGTCGCCGCGGCCCCGCACGGCGACCTGGCCCACCAGCGTTCGCTGTTCTTCGCCGACGCCGAGGCCACCCGCCTGTCCGGGCGGCACGGCGCCGTCGACGCGGTCGGTGTCACAACGGCGGCCGGCGTCGCGTCGGCGTCCCTGGCCCGACGGGTCGACGCCGCTCTGCCACGGTCTGTCAAGGTGCGCACGGGCGGCGGCCGGGGCCCGGTCGAGTTCCTCGACGCCGCGGACGCGCGCACCACGCTCGTGTCCATGGCCGGGGCGATGGGCGGCACCGCCCTGCTCGTCGCCGTCCTCGTCGTCACCGGCACGCTCGCACTGAGCGTGCGCCAGCGGCTGCGTGAACTCGCGCTGCTGCGCGCCATCGGGGCACCGGCCCGTCAGGTGCGGCGGCTGGTCGGGCGCGAGGCGTTCGTCGTCGGCCTCGTCGCCGGGGCCGCGGGCGTAGCCGCCGGCGTGCCCCTCGCCGGCCTGCTGCGCCGCCGGTTCGTCCAGCTGCACACCATCCCGGCCACGCTGCACGAGACGTTCGGTGTCCTGCCGCCGCTCGTGGCGATCGCGGCGACCGCGCTGGGCGCGTGGGCCGCGGCCGGGACGAGCGTGCGCCGGGCGGGGCGCATCGAGCCCACGGCGGCGCTCACGGAGGCGGCGGTCGAGCCGCGCCGGGCCGGGACCGCGCGGCTCGTGGTGGGGGTGGTCGTGCTGGCGGGGGCCGGCAGCCTGCTCGGCGTGCTGCGCATCCTGCACACCGAGGCCGGCGCGCAACCCGTGTCGTACGTGACGGTGGTGCTGCTGTGCACGGCCCTCGCGCTGCTCGGGCCGCTCGTCGTGCGCGCGGTGCTCACCGTCCTCGGCGCACCACTGCACCGGGCGGGGTCCGCCCCGCACCTGGCCGTGACGCACGCGCGGGCCAACGCCACGCGGCTGGCCGCCGTGATCACTCCGCTCGCGTTGCTCGTCGCCATGGCCTGCACCGTGCTGTTCCTGCCGCTCACGCTCACCCGCGCGGCCGACGAGCAGACCCGCGCCGGCGACCGCGCCGACTGGGTCGTCACCTCTGCCGGGCCGGGTGTGCCCACCGCCGCCGCGGCGGCGGTGCGCCGGTTGCCGGGCGTCGCCGCGGTCACCGAGGTGGTGCGCACCGAGGTGCGCGTCGGCCTCGACGACTACCCGGCCCAGGGCGTCACCCCGCGCGGGCTCGCGGCGACGTGGGACCCGGGCGTCCGGTCCGGCTCGCTGGCCGGCTTCGGCGACCACGACGTGGCCCTGAGCCGGGTCGCCGCCGACGACCTCGGCAAACGCCCCGGCGACACCGTTTCCGTCACCCTCGGCGACGGCACCCGCACGTCCCTCCTCGTCGCCGCCGTGTACGACCGGGGCCTGGGTTTCGGCGATCTCACACTGTCGCAGCCGCTCGTGGCCCGGCACGTGGACGACCCGCTGGCCGCGGCGGTGCTGGTCAAGACGTCGGCGGTGCCGTCACCGGCCCTGCGGTCCCGGGTCGCGGCCGTGCTCGCTCGCTTCCCCGGCGTAACGCTGCGCGGGCGCGATGCGAGCGGCCGGATGCGCGGTGACGTGGAAGGCAACAACGACGACGTGTCGTTCGTGGCGATGGCCATCGTCATCGCCTTCACCGCGATCGCCGTCGTCAACACCCTGGCCATGTCGCTGGCCGAGCGGGGCCGCGAGTTGTCCCTGCTGCATCTGGTCGGAGTGACGCGGCGCCAGCAGCTCCGCACGCTGTGGATCGAGACGGTGCTCGTCCTGGCCTTCGCCGTCGTGCTCGGCAGCGGCGCGGCCGCACTCGTGCTCAGCGCATACGGCGCCGGCATGACCGGCAGCGGCCGCGTCGTGTTCGACCTGGCCCGCTACGCCGGCGTCGTCGCTCTCGCCGGCGTGCTCGCCCTCACCAGCACCGCCGTCGCCGGCCGGTGGGTCGTGCGCGGCCAGCGGCGCGACCCGGTGCCGGCCCTTTACGGATCTTGATGCTTCGGACGAGCCATAGCCCGCTCTGAACATCAAGATCGCCGGTGCCCGCGGTGCCCTAGAGTTCGCGGCGTGGCGCGCGTCCCGATCCCGGAACTGCAGCGCCGACTCGACCGGCTGCGGGGCGACCCCGTCGCGTCCGGGCGGCTCGAGGTGGGCGCGTGGGCGGCACTGGCCGACGTCGGCTTCCGACCGGTGAGCGAGGTGATGGGCGCCGTGACACTCATGACCACGGCGGCCGGATTCTTCGGCGCCTTGCGCGCTTCCTATCCGCTGGGCTGGCAGGGCGGCCCGGACGAGGCGCCGCCGGTGCACCTGAGCAGCGGCCGCTCGTCGAACCGGTACGGGCCGGCGCGGGTACGGGCGTTGCGCAACGGCACCCGCACCGCTGTCGCCCGGCTCGTCGACGAGATCCGCGCGGTGGGCGGCGACGGCGTGGTCGACCTGCGGGTGACGCGCGCGGCCCGCCCCGACGAGGGCGGCGTGCTCACCTGGGACTTCCTGGCCACCGGCACCGCGGTGCGCTCGACGGGCCGCACCCACCCGGCGCGCCCGTTCACCTCGGCGCTCACCGCCACCGAGACCGCCGTGGCGTTGCGCGGCGGGTGGGCACCGGTGGTGTTCCTGTATTGCCCGGTCGCGGCGGCACGGTGGGTCGATCCGCCGTCGCGCCGGCAGGAGCGGCGGCGGGCGGCCAACGGCGAGATCGTGGCCTACACCGAAACCGTCACCGCGTGCCGCCGGCGCGCCGTCGACGACCTCGCGCACGACGCGGCCCGCGCCGGTGCCGACGGGGCCGTGCTCGGCGATCTAGAGCTCACCGTGGGCAGCGACCTCACGCTGGCCGAGGCCTCGCTGGAACTCACCGGCACCGCGCTGCTGCGGATTCCGGCGCGCGACCGCGGGCGCGTGCTGCCCGTGCTCCCCGTCGGGGCATCGGCATGAGCGATCGACCCGAACCCCTGTCGGAGACGGCGATGCGCCGCCTCGAGGAATCGCGGGCCCGGCCGGACACCGGCCGTGCGCTGTTCACCTCGGACCTGTCGGTGAACGAGTTCCTGCTGGTCCGCGAGGCCGGCTTCCGCCCGCTCGGCCTCGTCCTCGGCTCGAGCATCTATCACGTGGGCCTGCAGCGCAGCAGTTGGGGAACGAACCAGGAGCTGACCACGCTGTCGCAGGCGATGTACCACGCCCGGGAGCTGGCCATGCAGCGCATGGAGGCCGAGGCCGATGCGCTCGGCGCCGACGGCATCGTGGGCGTGCGGTTGCAGATCGAGTTCAAGGCCTTCGGCCGCCACCTCGCGGAGTTCGTCGCGGTGGGCACGGCCGTGCTGGGCGAGGAACCGCCGGCCACCGGCGGCAGCTGGCGCAACAACCGCGGCCTGCCGTTCACCTCGGACCTGTCCGGGCAGGACTTCTGGACCCTCGTTCAGGCCGGCTACGCACCGCTGGGCATGGTGATGGGCACCTGCGTGTACCACATGGCCCATCGCGGTGCCGCGAACGCGATCGCCAGCATCGGCTCGAACATGGAGGTGCCGCGATTCACGCAGGCGTTGTACGAGGCCCGGGAGCTGGCGATGTCGCGCATGCAGCACGAGGCGGAGGAGCTGGACGCGGAGGGGATCGTGGGCGTGCGGTTGGACAACTTCGCGCACGTCTGGGAGGGGCACACCACCGAGTTCTTCGCCATCGGCACGGCCGTGCGCGCCCTGCGCGAGGATCACCGCATCGCCACCCCCACCACCGTGCTGCCGCTCACCGATTCATGAGCGAGATTCCACCGGCCGGCGAGACGGGGCCGCCCGCGCCGCTGGGCCGGCTGGTCGCCACCCGCCTGCAGCAGCTGGAGATCGCGATGCTCGGCCGCGTGCTGGCGACCACGCTGGCGCAGGCCCTGCCGGCGCACATGGTCGACGTCGAGTGGCGACGCGGGCTGGCCGACCGGCTCACCCGTACTCCGGCGCACGTCGAGGCGGTGACGGTGCGCGCGGGCGAACGCACCCTGGGGTTCCGCTCGTCGAGCGACGGGCGCACCGAGTCGACCGTCAGTCACGTCGTCGGGGGCGTCGTGCTCTCGCGCCGCGCGGTGCCACTGGGTGATTGGCTGGCGGAACTCGGGCAACTGCTCGACCGGGTCGGCGCCGAGAACGAGGCCACCCGCCAGGCGTTGCGCCGCGCGCTGACCGAGTGAGGGCGGCGGGTTACGGCAGGGCGTCGACGAGCTCGGCCACCGAGCGGCGCCGGCCGGTGTAGAACGGGACTTCCTCGCGCACGTGGCGACGGGTCTGCGACCCGCGCAGGTGTCGCATGAGGTCGACGATGCGGTGCAGCTCGTCGGCCTCGAAGGCAAGGATCCACTCGTAGTCGCCGAGCGCGAACGAGGACACCGTGTTGGCCCGCACGTCGGGGTACTCGCGCGCCATCTGGCCGTGCTCGGCGAGCAGGGCCCGACGCTCGGGGTCGGGCAGCAGGTACCACTCGTAGGAGCGCACGAACGGGTAGACGCACACGTAGGCGCGGGCGTGCTCGTCGGCGAGGAACGCGGGGACGTGGCTCTTGTTGAACTCCGCCGGCCGGTGCAGGGCCATGTTCGACCACACCGGTTCGAGGTGCCCGCCCAGTGCGGTCCGCCGGAAGCGCGAGTAGGCGTCCTGCAGCTCGTCGGCCGTCGAGGCGTGCCACCACACCATGACGTCGGCGTCGGCGCGCAGGGCCGACACGTCGTAGGTGCCGCGCACCGTGACGTCCTTGGCCGCGAGTTCGTCGACGAGCGTCTCGACCTCCTCGGCCAGCGGCGGCCGGTCGCGCCCACCGAGCGGGGTGTGCGCGCGGAACACCGACCAGGCGGTGTAGCGGATGACGTCGTTGAGCTCGCGTGCTGCCTTGCCGTCGACCATGGCCCCTATTGTCCGCTGCCGCCCAGGTGGCCGAGCACCCGGTCGACGGCGATGCGGGCCGAGCCCACGCAGGCCGGTATCCCGACACCGTCGTAGGCCGCTCCGCAGACGGCCAGGCCGGGCACCGCGGCCACGGCCGCGCGGATGCGGGTCACGCGCTCGGCGTGGCCCACCGCGTACTGCGGCAGCCCGCCGCCCCACCGCGTCACCAGCGCATCGAGCGGCTCGAGGTCGAGGCCGAACAGCACCTGCAGCTCGCGGCGCACGAGCGTGACCAGGTCCGCGTCGGTGAATTGCAGGGCCTGGGGCTCGCCGTGCCGCCCGGCCGACGCGCGCAGCAGCACCGACCCGTCGCCGACCGGCCACTTCTGCGAGGTCAGCGTGACCGCTTTGGTGGCCAGGCGCTCGCGGGCGCCCACCAGCAGCCCGCTGCCGGCGGGCAGCGCGGCGGCGGCCTCGGCCGGGAAGGCGAAGGTGACGATGGCGATGCTGGCGCTGTCGATGCCCGCCAGCTCACCGGCCGCTGCGGGGGCGAGCCCCGCGAGCAGCCGGGCGGCCTTGGCCGCGGGAGCCGCCACGATCACGGCGTCGGCCGCAACGTGTTCGGCCACCGGCACCGCGCCGCACTCCAGCGTGAACCCGGCGCCCGCGCGGGCGAGCGAGCGCACGGTGGTTGCGGTGCGCACCGCGAAGCGTCCGGTGCCGGCCAGCGCGTCGGGCAGCGAGCCGAGGCCGCCGCGCACGCTGGTGAACGGTGATCCGGTCGCCGGCGCGCGGGTACCGCCGGAGCCGGTGACCGCGCGCACCGCTTCCACCAGCGAACCGCCGTGGGCCAGCAGCTCCGCCAATTTCGGCATGGTGGAGCGCAGCGACAGCTCGTCGGCCCGGCCCGCGTAGACCCCGCCGAGCAGCGGTTCGACCAGTCGGTCGGCCACCTCGTCGCCCAGCCGGGAACGCACCAGCGCGCCGACGGGCACGTCGCGGTCCATCGGGCGCAGCGGCGCCTGCGACGGCTCCGCGCCCACGGCCCGCACCGCCTCGTCCGACACCACACCCGACGCGCGCAGCGCCTCGACGTCGCCGGGGATGCCCAGCATCGTGCGAGCGGGCAGCGGGTGGGCGCGACCGCCCGCGCGCACCAGGGCGGCGGTCGTCAGGGGCGCGAGCCGGTGGCCGGTCAACCCGAGCTCGTCGAGCAGGCCGACGCCCTCGGGGCGGGTAGCCAGCATCGACTCCGCGCCCACATCCACGGGTACGCCGCCCACCTCGACCACCTGCAGCTTGCCGCCGACCCGGGGCGCCGCTTCGAACACCGTGACGTCGAGCCCGGCGGCGGCGGCGTACCACGCGGCGGCGAGCCCGGTGACTCCCCCGCCGACGACCGCCAGCGTCGTCATCAGAGGGAGTGGATCAGCTCGACGATGCGGGTGAGCACGTCCGGGTCGGTGTCCGGCGGCACGCCGTGGCCGAGGTTGAACACGTGCCCGTCGGCGGCGCGGCCCTGCTCGACGATGCGCCGTACCGCCGCCTCGACCACCGGCCAGCCGGCGCCGAGCAGCGCCGGGTCGAGGTTGCCCTGGACCGCGGCGCCCGGACCGATGCGTCGCGCGGCCTCGTCCAGCGGTACCCGCCAATCGACCCCGACGACGTCGGCCCCGGCCGAGCGCATCGCCGCGAGCAGTTCGCCGGTGCCCACGCCGAAGTGGATGCGCGGCACCCGCCCGGCCAGCGGTTCGAGCACCGCGCGGCTGTGCGGGAGCACGAACTCGGTGTAGTCGGCGAGGGAGAGGGCACCGGCCCACGAGTCGAACAGCTGTACGGCCGAGACGCCCGCCTCGATCTGCACCTCGAGGAACGTCCGGGCCACCCCGGCCAACCGGTCGAGCAGCGCGTGCCACAGGTCGGGTCGGTCGTACATCAGCGCCTTGGTGCGGGCCTGGTCGCGCGACGGGCCGCCCTCGATCAGATAGCTGGCCAGCGTGAACGGCGCGCCGGCGAAGCCGATGAGCGGGGTGCCGCCGAGCTCGGCCACCAGCGCGCGCACCGCCGCGGTCACGTAGCCGACGTCGCCGGCGGTGAGCTCGCGCACCCGGGCGACCCCGGCATCGTCGCGCACCGGGTCGGCCACCACCGGGCCGACACCGGCGACGATGTCGATGCCGAGGCCGGTGGCCACCAGCGGCAGCACGATGTCGGAGAACAGGATGGCGGCGTCGACGCCGTGCCGGCGTACCGGCTGCAGCGTGAGCTCGACGATCAGGCCGGGGTCGCGGCAGGCGTCGAGCATCGCCGACCCGGCCCGCACCGCGTGGTACTCGGGCAGCGAGCGCCCGGCCTGGCGCATGAACCACACCGGCGGGCGCGCCCCCGGGCGGCCGCGGGCGGCGCGCACGAGCAGGGACGCGGCGGGGTCCGCGGGGTCGTCGGCGGCGGCAGGAGGGGGTACGGCGGCGGGCGGGGAGGACATCGCTCCCATCGTCGCACGCACGTTCGGCGCGCCTGCCACCGATCACCGCCGGCGCGTGCGAGGTTGGTGGTCTGCGCCCGTCGTCGTCGCACGAGGAAGGAGCCGTCATGGCCTCCGAGCTCACGGTCTTGTACTGCCCCACCTGCCGACGTGACAGCCTGGCCGAGGCCCCGCCGTGTCCCGACGGGCACGACGAACGCTGCCCCGACCGGGCCTGTGTCGAGTGCGGCACCGCGCTGCTGCTCGATGCGCCGCTGCTCGTCCGGGCCGTCATGTCGCGCTCCCGGCACGCGGCGTGAGCCGGGCGGTCCCGGTCGTGCCCGAGGTGCCCGGCAGCACGGTGCCCGGTACGGGTGAGCCCGGCACCGACGCGCCCGCCCAGCCCGACGTGTTCCGGGCCGCGGTGCACAGCCTCACCGGCACGCCGGTGCGCGCCGAGGTCCGCGTCGAGCCGCTGCGCGCCCCGCAGAAGTTGGCGCCGTACAGCTACGCCGTCAGCGCCGACATCATCGACGCGGCGGGCGACGAGCTGGCCAGCGGACGCCTGGTCCTGCTGCACGACCCGGACGGCCACGAGGCCTGGGACGGCGTGCTGCGCCTGGTGGCCTACGCCTCGGCCGAGCTCGACGACCAGATGGGCGTCGACCCGATGCTGCCGGGCGTCGGGTGGAGCTGGCTGACCGGGGCGCTGGACGAGCGCGGCGCCGAGTACCGCGCGGCCGGCGGCACCGTCACCCAGACCACGTCGACCCGTTTCGGCGACATCGTGGGCCCGCGGACCGCGGTCAAGATCGAACTGCGGGCCTCCTGGACCGCGGACACCCCCGACCTCGCGCCGCACCTGCGCGGCTTCGTCGATCTGCTGTGCACCGCAGCCGGCCTGCCGCCGGAGGGTGTGACGGTGCTGACCTCCGGCTGACGTGGCCGACGAAGCGTCCGCGGAGCAGCCGGACGACGAACCCCAGGCGCCGCTGCTGCGCGAGCCGGCCGACGGCGTGCCCGACCCGCTGGTCGACGAGGCGGCCCTGGCGCGCCTGTGCGCATTGCTGGCCAAGGGGTCCGGCCCGGTCGCACTCGACGCCGAGCGGGCATCGGGTTACCGCTACAGCCAGCGGGCGTACCTCGTGCAGCTGCGCCGCGACGGCGTCGGTACCGCGCTGATCGACCCGGTGCCGCTGCCCGACCTCGCGCCCGTGCACGCCGCGCTGGGCGACACCGAGTGGATCCTGCACGCCGCCAACCAGGACCTGCCCTGCCTGGCCGAGGTGGGCATGCGGCCGGCCCGGTTGTTCGACACCGAGCTCGCCGGCCGGCTGCTGGGCGAGGAACGCGTCGCGCTCGGGACCATGGTGGAGCGCTACCTCGGCGTGCGTCTGGAGAAGGGCCACTCGGCCGCCGACTGGTCGCAGCGCCCGATGCCCTACGAGTGGCTGGTCTACGCCGCCCTGGACGTCGAGCTGCTCATCGACCTGCGGACCTGCCTGGTGTCCGAGCTGGAGGCCGCCGGCAAGACCGAGTGGGCGGCGCAGGAGTTCGAGGCCGTCCGCCTGGCCCCGCCACCGGCACCGCGGGCCGACCCGTGGCGGCGCACCTCCGGCATCCACACCGTGCGCAACCGGCGTCAGCTCGCCGCGGTGCGGGCGTTGTGGGCTGCTCGTGACGAGTACGCGCAGGAGCGCGACATCGCCCCCGGCCGGGTCCTGCCGGACTCCTCGATCATCGCCGCGGCCCGCGCCAACCCGGCACGCCCACGCGATCTCGCCGAGCTGCCGGTGTTCGGCGGCCCCCGCCAACGCCGTCGGCTCGAGCGTTGGTTCGGCGCGCTGGACGCGGCGCGTGCGCTGCGCGAGGACGAGCTGCCGCCGGTGACCGTCGGCACCGGCGACGCCATGCCCGCGCCCTCGCGGTGGCGCGAGCGCGACCCGGCGGCTGCCGCCCGGCTCGCTGCCGCCCGGGCGGTGGTCGCCGAGCTGGCCGAACGGCACCGCGTTCTCACGCAGAACCTGCTGGCCTCCGACGTCGTGCGCCGGCTGTGCTGGACACCCCCGCCGTCACTGGACGCCGATGCGGTGTCGCAGCGGCTGACCGAGCTCGGTGCCCGGCCGTGGCAGACGCAGCTCACCGCCGGGTCGCTGGCCACCGCGCTCGCCGCGTCGCCGGCCGGCGAGGCGGACGTGAACGCTTCGGCGCCCGACTTGGGCAGGAAGCGCCCGGACCGGCCCGCCCCACTTGGCTAACCGCGTCCGGCAGGGGAAGGTGTGGGCACAACGATCACCCTTCTGAAAGGCTCCTAGATGTCTCGACCCCCGCTGCCCGGCTCGGTGCGCCGTGCCCACGTCGCCCTGGCGGCTCTGCTGTCCGCCCTGGTCGCACTGGCCCTGCTCGTGCCGGGCTCGGCGAACGCCTACAAGGTGCCCAGCGCCCGGGCCGTGCCGGCCCCGCCGGCGAACCCGACGCGCGCCGACCAGATCCAGAACATCGATCAGGTCAAGACGGCGATCAAGGCCTACTACGGCGACACGCTGAGCGGGAACACCAACCCCGACGGCACCCCGGAACACCTGCCGTCGCCGACGGGCAACTACGCCAAGGAGATGGCGAAGGTCGTCAGCTCCGCCGAGGCGTACCTGGCGAAGGTGGCCGACAAGCCGAGCCGGGACAAGGCGATCGTGCTCGACGTCGATGACACCACGTTGAACACCTACAACTACGAGATCGCGTCGAACTTCGTCTACAACCCGACGGTCAACGCGGAGTTCGTCAACGCGGGCGTGTTCCCGGCCGTGTTCCACATGCCCGAGCTGGTCAACCAGGCGGCGTCCGAGGGCTTCCAGATCTTCTACCTGACCGGCCGGCCCGAGTCGCAGCGCGCCGCCACCGAGGCCAACCTCACCGCGCAGGGTTACCCGGTCGACGACAGTCACGTCTTCCTCAAGGACCTGACCAAGCCGATCTACTCCTCCTGCTACAACCCGCCGACCTCGACCTGCACGACGATCCAGTACAAGTCGCTGACGCGGCAGTACATCGCGCAGACGTTCGGCGTGTTCGTCGCCGCTGACTTCGGCGACCAGTACAGCGATCTGCTGGGCGGTCACGCCGGCAAGCAGGTCAAGCTGCCGAACCCGATGTACTACCTGCCGTAGCCCGGCACGAGCACACCTCGATCGGTCCCGGCGGATCCCCGCCGGGGCCGATCGTCGGCTGCGGCCAATCCGCTTGGCCGGCCCGGTAGAGATGTCGGTCATGGACACCGATGCCGATCCGGCCCCGTCGTTGCACCCCGCCGTCGTGGTGCACGTCGAGGAGGACACCTGCGACGTGTGGCGCGACGGCGTGTCGCTGACCGCGCGCTACGCCCCGCAGTTCCCGGGTCCCCGGCGGGAGCGGGTCTCCCCCGGGCATCTGGTCGCCCTGGCGGCGGCGCCGGACGCGGTGCCCGTCGTCCTCTGGCGGTGGTACGACGCCGTGGTCCTCGGGCACGACCCGTCAGGAGCGGTGCGGCTGTGGGAGCCCGCGCACGGCGAGGTGCTCGCGCGGGCCCGGCCGTCCTACGCGCCGCAGCCCCCCGGTGCGCGGGTGTACGCGTCGGCCGGACTGCCGGGTGCCGACTGGTGGGCGGTCGGCGCCGTCACCGCCGCGCCGGAGACCGCGCCCGTCGAGCTGGCTGCGGTCGCCGCCCTGTACACCGACAACGGGCTGTGGGCGGCGGCGCTGGCCGGGCCCGGCTGAGCCGCTCCGGGCCCGCGCGCTCAGGCGGTCGACTCGGCGTGCGCGGGGGTCCGTTGCTCGGCTTCCGTGTCGGGGCGGCGCGGCAGCTCCACCCGCACCGCCAGGCCGCCGAACGGCGGCGCCGCGGCCTGCAACCGGCCGCTATGGGCGTCGACGATGAGGCGCACGATCGCCAGCCCGAGCCCGGCCCCGCGGGTCGCGGTACGCACCCGGCCGCCGCGGCGGAACGGCTCGAACAGCGTGTTGACGTTGCCGTTCTCGATCACCGCACCGCCGTTGGCGACGTGCAGCCACACCTTGTCGTCGGTCTGGCCGGTGGTGATGCGCAGCCAGCCCCCGGGCACGTTGTGCCGGATCGCGTTCTCGACCAGGTTGCCGATGAGCCGTTCCAGCAGCCGCGGGTCGCCGGCGGTGACGGCCTGCTCGACCTCGGTCTCGACGCGCACGCCCTTGGCGTCGGCCTCGGCGGCGACGGCGTGCAGCGCGCCGGGCACCAACCAGGCGAGGTCGACCGGTTCGGTGACCTCCAGTTCGCCGCCCCCGACGGCCTGCAGCCGGGCCAGGGTGAGCAGCGAGGTCACCAGCCGCTGGGCGCGCTCGGTGGCCGAGGCCACCACGGCACCCATGCGCCGCAGGTCGGCCGGGTCGGCGTCGGGGTCGCTGAGGGTCACCTCCAGCTCGGTCCGGATGACCGACAGGGGGGTGCGCAGCTCGTGGCTGGCGTTGGCCACGAACAACCGTTGACTGTCGAAGGCGGCGTCGAGACGGCCCAGCATCGCGTCGAAGGTGTCCGCGAGCTCACGCAGCTCGTCGTCGGGGCCGCCGAGATTGATGCGCTGGTCGAGGGTCTCGGTGGACAGCGCACGGGCGGTCGCGGTGAGCCTGGCGATGGGTCGCAGTGCCTGCTTGGCCAGCAGGTACCCACCGGTGGTGCCGACCACGACGATGATCGCGAAGTAGAGCAGCCCGGTGTGCAGCAGGTAGCTGGTGGCGCTGCTCTGCGCCTTCGCGGCCTGCTTCTCGACGTCGATCGTGCTCGAGTGACCGGCCTGGTCGGTCACCGACACCGTCTGACCGCGGGTGTCGTAGAGCGGCAGGTGTGCGATGGCACGGTCGAGCAGGATGACGCAGGTGAACAGCAGCGAGACGCCGACCAGGAGGACCAACCCGCCGTAGAGCAGCGCCATGCGCACGCGCAGCGTCGGGCGGAAGAACCTCACTGCCCGTTACCGGCTCCCTCGCTGCCCACTGAGAGGACTGCAGGGTCGATCCGGTAACCGGATCCGACGACGGTGTCGATGATGGCGGGTTCGCCGAGCTTGCGCCGCAGCGTCATCATCGTCACCCGCACCGTGGTGGTGAACGGGTCGGCGTTCTCGTCCCACACGCGGTCGAGCAGTTCCTCACTGCTGACGACCGCCCCCTGGGCCATGAGCAGCGTCTCGAGCACGCCGAACTCCTTGCGCGTCAGATCGACGAGCTCCCCGCCGCGCGCCACGGTGCGCTTGGCGGAGTCGAGTTCCACGTCCCCGGCGCTGAGCACCGGTGGGGCGGCCGGCGTGGTGCGCCGTCCGAGCGCGCGGACCCGGGCGACGAGTTCGGCGAACGCGAACGGCTTGGCGAGGTAGTCGTCGGCGCCGATCGCGAGACCGGACACCTTGTCCTCCACCGTCCCGCTGGCCGTCAACATCATGACCCGGGTGAGCACGCCCTCGTCGGTCAGCCGGCGACAGATGTCGTCGCCGGACATGCCGGGGAGGTCGCGATCGAGCACCACGACGTCATAACGAGTCAGGGCGGCCTTGCGATACCCCTCGTCGCCGTCGGTCGCGACGTCGACGGCCATTCCTTCGCGGCGCAGCCCGCGGGCCACTGCTTCCGCGAGCTGTACTTCGTCCTCAACGACGAGGATTCGCATCGCGCGTTCCTTCGCGTTCCTGCTCGGTCACCGGTACCGCCGCTCCCCCTTGGGCCAGCCATTCCACGACACGCCGTCCGATGTCCTGCGCGGTCAGGCCGACCGACGCCTTCACCTCGGCAACACTGCCGTGTGCGAGGAACCGTACCGGTATGCCGATCTCGCGGGTAGGAACGTCGCACCCCGACTCGCGGACGGTTTGCGACAGGCGGGCTCCCACGCCCCCGGCGACGACGCCGTCCTCGACCGTGACGAGCAGCCCGCAGTCGCCCGCGAGGTCCACCAGGGTCGGGTCGACCGGCGTTACCCAGGAGGAGGCGACGACCCGCACCGAGTACCCCGCCCGGCGGATCGAGCCCGCAGCGGCCAGCGTGTCCTCGGCGACCGACCCCACGGCCACCATGAGCACGTCGACCGGCCCGTCGGTGGCGTCCTCGGCGAGCACGTCGACGCCGCCCACCCGGCGCAGCGCGGGGCGGTCCTCGCCCAGCGGCGTCTTCGGGAAGCGCACCACCGTGGGCCCGTCGTCGACCTCCACGGCTTCGCGCAGCACCTCGCGCAGGGTCGGCTCGTCGCGCGGCACGGCCAGGCGCAGGCCCGGCACCATCCCGAGCAGGGCGAGATCCCACATGCCGTGGTGGCTCGGGCCGTCGTTGCCGGTGATGCCGGCGCGGTCGAGCACCAGCGTGACCGGCAGCCGGTGCAGCGCCACGTCCATGAGCAGCTGGTCGAAGGCCCGGTTGAGGAAGGTGGCGTAGATGGCCACCACCGGGTGCAGGCCGCCCATCGCCAGGCCGGCGGCCGAGGTCAGGGCGTGCTGCTCGGCGATGCCGACGTCGAAGGTGCGCGACGGGAACTGCTGCTGGAACGGGACCAGCCCGGTGGGTTCGCACATGGCCGCGGTGATGGCCACGACGTCCTCCCGCGCGGCCCCGATGCGTACGAGCTCGTCGGAGAACACGCCGGTCCAGCTGCGGCCGGTGCGCGGCAGGGCGCGCCCGGTCTCGGGGTCGATCGGGCGCCACTGGTGCAGCTGGTCGACCTCGTCGTTCTCCGCCGGCGGGTAGCCGTAACCCTTGCGGGTGACGCAGTGGACGAGCACCGGACCGTCGAAGCCGCGGGCCAGCGCGAACGCGGTCTCGAGGTCGACGACGTCGTGCCCGTCGATGGGGCCGAGGTATTTCAGTCCGAGGTCCTCGAACATTCCCTGCGGCTGGAGCATGTCCTTGATGCCGCGCTTGACGCCGTGCAGGGCCTCGTAGAGCGGCGCACCGACCACGGGGGTGCGCTCCAGCGCACCCTTGACCTGGCCGAGCACCCGCTCGTAGCCGGGCTTGAGCCGCAACGCCGCGAGCCGCTCGGCGAGCCCGCCGATCGTGGGCGAGTACGACCAGCCGTTGTCGTTCACCACCACCACGACCGGCCGGTCGGCGGCGGCGATGTTGTTCAGCGCCTCCCAGCACATGCCGCCGGTCAGCGCGCCGTCGCCGACCACGGCCACCACCGGGCGGCGTTCACCGCGCACCTCGTAGGCCTTGGCCAGGCCGTCGGCGTAGGACAGCGCGGTCGAGGCGTGCGAGTTCTCGATCCAGTCGTGGTCGCTCTCGCCGCGGCTCGGGTAGCCGGACAGCCCGCCCTGCTGGCGCAGCGTCGGCATCCGATCGGCGCGGCCGGTGAGGATCTTGTGCACATAGGCCTGGTGCCCGACGTCCCACAGGATCGGCTCGGTCGGCGAGTCGAAGACCCGGTGCAGCGCGATGGTGAGCTCCACCGCCCCCAGGTTGGGCCCCAGGTGTCCCTGGCCGCCGGTGGAGACGGTCTGGATGAGCAGGTCGCGGATCTCGGTGGCGAGGGCGGCGAGGTCCTCCGCGCCGAGCTCGCGCAGGTCGGCCGGACCGTGGACGCGATCGAGTACCCGGGTCACCCGCCCGATGTTACGGCGCGCCCCCTGCGGGGTCGGGATACAGCGCCGCGACGCACTCCACGTGATGGGTCATCGGGAAGGCGTCGAAGCCGCGCAGCCGGGCCAGTCGCCAGCCCAGCCGGCACAGCACCGCGACGTCGCGGGCCAGGGTGGCCGGGTCGCAGGAGACGTAGGCCACGGCGCGCGGGTGCAACGCCGCCACCGCGGCGACCACCTCGGCGCCCGCGCCGGCCCGCGGGGGGTCGAGGACGACGAGATCGGCCGGACCGGACGCGGCGACGGCAGCTGCGCTCACCCGGGCGTGCTGTACCTGCGCCCACGGGTGGCCGGCGAGGTTGGCCGCGGCGTCGGCCACGGCCTGTCGGTCGCCCTCGAGGCCGGTCACCGTGCCCGCCGGGCCCACGGCGCGCGCCAGCGACGCGGTGATCGCGCCCGCGCCCGCGTAGAGGTCCAGCGCCCGCTCGCCCGGGCGCGGGGTGAGCACGTCGAGGGCCGCGGCGACCAAGGTGTCGGCCGCGTCCGGGTGCACCTGCCAGAAGCCGGTGGCGCTCACCGCGAGGTCGTGACCGTCGACGCGCCGGCGCACCGTCGGCGGCCCGGCCACGACCTCGAGCCGGTCCGGCGGGCGGCGGCCCCGCCCGCGGCGCGCCCGCCCGGCCGGGTGGTGCGCCACGACGGAGGTGACCCCGTCGTCGCCGCGCACAGCCTCCACCGCCCGCAGGCCCGGCCAACGCTGCGCCAACAGCCCCGCGTCGCCCACGCCGGGCACGCCGAGGGGGCAGCCGTCGAGCTGTTCGACCTCGTGCGTGCCGTGCCGCAGCAGGCCCGGGCGGCCCTCGCGGTCCACGGCGTAAGCGATGCGGCTGCGCCAGCCGAGCAGGCCGCCGGGCAGCTCCTCGACACCGGCGAACACCTCGGTGGCGAGGTCGAGCCCGGCCAGCCGGGTGAACTGGTCGCGCACGACCGCGGTCTTGAGGGTGCGTTGGGCCGGTCCCGACGCGTGCTGCCAGTCACAGCCGCCGCAGCGCCCGGGGCCGGCGTGCGGGCACGGCGGCGTGACCCGGTCGGGTGACGGGCGCAGCACCTCGACCGCGTCGGCGCGGCAGAACGAGCCGCCGCGGTCCTCGGTGACCCGGGCCCGCACCCGCTCGCCGGGCAGGGCGTGCCGCACGAAGACCACACGGCCGTCGGTGCGGGCCACGCAGGAACCGCCGGCCGCGGGTCCACCGACGTCCAGGTCGAGGACGCGGCCGAGCAGCGGCCCGGACTCAGCCACGCCCGGCCGGCGCCTGCTCCGGCGCCGACGGGTCGGTGGGGTCACCGGTGATCTTCGCTGTGGACTCGTGGTGCACCGGCGCGGCCGAGCCGGGCGGGCGCACGACGCGCTGCGCCGCCTTGGCGCTGGAGTCGAGCTGCCACGGAACGCTGGTGACCATCACCCCGGGCTGGAAGAGCAGCCGGCTCTTCAGCCGCAGCGCGGACTGGTTGTGCAGCAACTGCTCCCACCACCGCCCCACCACGTACTCCGGGATGAACACGTTCACCAGGTCGCGCGGGCGGTCGGCGCGCAGGTCGCGGATGTAGTCGAGCAGCGGCCGCGTCACCTCGCGGTAGGGCGACTCGAGCACGGTGAGCTGCACCGGCAGGTCGTGCCGCTCCCATTCGGCCTGCAGGTGCCGGGTGTCCTCGTCGTTGACGTTGACGGTGAGGGCGGTGAGGCTGTCCGGCCGGGTGGCCTTGGCGAAGGCGAGCGCGCGCAGCGTCGGTTTGTGCACCTTCGACACCAGCACGACGCTGTGGTTGCGCGACGGCAGCAGCAGCCCGGTGTCCTCGGTGGCCAGCTCGCGCGACACCCGCGTGTAGTGCCGGTTGATCGCCCGCATCGTGCCGTACAGGATCGGCATCGCGATGATCACCAGGTAGGCACCCTTCTCGAACTTGGTGATCACCACGATGACCAGCACGACCCCGGCCAGGGTGGCCCCGAACGCGTTGATCGACCGCGAGCTGCGGATGCGTCGCCGCTCCTTGGGGTCCCGCTCGTTGCGCATCGCCCGGTTCCAGTGCCGCACCATGCCGGTCTGGCCCAGCGTGAAGGACGTGAACACGCCGATGATGTAGAGCTGGATCAACCGGGTGACGTCGGCCTCGTAGATCCAGATCAGCGCGACGGCGACGACGGCCAGCATGAGGATGCCGTTGCTGTAGGCGAGCCGGTCGCCGCGGTTGTTGAGCTGGGCCGGCAGGTTGCGGTCGCGCGCCAGGATCGAGCCGAGCAGCGGGAACCCGTTGAACGCGGTGTTGGCCGCGAGCACGAGGATCAGAGCCGTCGTCGCCTGGATGTAGAAGAAGCCCACCGTGTTCGAGCCGCCGAACACCGCGCCGGCCACCTGGGCGATGACCGTGCGCTGCGGCTCGTGCCCGCATACGCCGGCGGCCACGTTGGTGAAGTGGCAGCTGTTGGTGGTCGGGTCGGTGACGTGCACCTTGGTGATCAGCGCCAGCCCGGTGAGCCCGATGAACATGGTCACGGCGATGGCCCCCATCGCCACGAGGGTCTTCTGCGCGTTGCGGGCCTTGGGCGGCTTGAACGCCGGCACCCCGTTGGCGATCGCCTCGACCCCCGTCAACGCCGTGCAGCCGGAGGAGAACGCGCGCAGGGTGAAGAACGTGAGGGCGAGGAAGCTCAGTGACCCGTACCCGTGCTGGGTCTCGACGTGGTACTTCGCGCTCTCGGCCAGCGGCGCGTCGCCGGCGATCACCCGGACCAGGCCCGTGCCGATCATGATGAACACGCCCGTGGCGAACAGGTAGGTCGGCGCCGCGAAGGCGAGGCCGGCCTCGCGCAACCCGCGCAGGTTCACCGCGGCCAGAATGATGACGAAGCCGACGGCCAGCGGCACGCGGGCGTGGTGCAGCCCCGGCGCGGCCGAGATGATGTTGTCCACCCCGGAGGACACCGACACGGCCACGGTCATGACGTAGTCGACGAGCAGGGCACTGGCCACGATGACGCCGGCCGGTCGGCCGATGTTCTTCGACGCCACCTCGTAGTCGCCGCCGCCGGTCGGGTAGGCGCGCACCAGTTGCCGGTAGGACGCCACCACCGCCGCCATCAGCACGACGACGGCCAGCGCCACCCAGGGCGCGAGGTACAGGTAGGCCACGCCGCCCACCGTCAGCACCAGCATGATCTCCTGCGTCGCGTAGGCGACGCTCGACAGCGCGTCGCTGGCGAAGATCGGCAACGCCAGCCGCTTGGCCAGCAGCGTGCTCTCGGCGGCGTTCGAGCTCATCGGGCGGCCGATGATCAGCCGCTTGAGCACCCGCGGGAACACAGCCACGACGCGCAGGATAGGCCGGGGCGGGTGCCCGGTGTGCGCACAGCCACCGATCTGCCAAGCTCGGGCCGTGCACATCGTCATCATGGGGTGCGGTCGTGTGGGGGCGGCGCTGTCCCTGCAGCTCGCGCCGCTGGACCACACGCTGGCCGTGATCGACCAGGAGCCGCTGGCCTTCCGGCGGCTCGGCGACGACTTCCCGGGCCAGCGGGTGGCCGGGGTCGGCTTCGACCGTGACACGCTCATCGAGGCCGGCATCGAGCAGGCCGGCGCCTTCGCCGCGGTCAGCAGCGGCGACAACTCCAACATCATCGCCGCCCGGGTGGCCCGCGAGACCTTCGGGGTGGCCCGGGTCGTGGCCCGCATCTACGACCCGCGGCGCGCCGAGGTCTACGAGCGGCTGGGCATCCCGACCGTCGCCACCGTGCCGTGGACGTCCTCGCGACTGATGAAGGCGGTGCTCGGCGAGACGACGGCCGAGGCGTGGCGCGACCCCACCGGCGCGGTGGCCCTGGTGGCCGTGGCGCCGAACGAGGGCTGGGTGGGCCGCCCGCTCGCCGAGTTCGAGTCGGCCACCGGTACGCGGGTGGGGCTGCTGACCCGATTCGGACGGGGCCAGCTGCCGCTGCCCTCGATGCTGCTGCAGTCCGGTGACACGATGCACGTGCTGGCCGACGACGAGCACCGCGACACGTTGCGCGCCATCGCCTCGCGCGCTCCCGAAGGGGTGGCGTGATGCGCGTCGCCATCGCCGGGGCGGGTTCGGTCGGCCGGTCGATCGCGCGCGAGCTGCTGAGCAAGGACCACGACGTCCTGCTCATCGACAAGGACCCGGCCAAGGTCAACCCCGAGCGCATCAAGGGCGCCCGTTGGCAGCTGGGTGACGCCTGCGAGGTCGCCAACCTCGAGCAGGCCCGCCTGGACGAGTGCGACGTCGTGGTCGGTGCCACCGGCGACGACAAGGTGAACCTGGTCGTGTCGCTGCTGGCCAAGACCGAGTACGCCGTGCGCCGCGTCGTGGCCCGCATCAACCATCCGGCCAACGAGTGGCTGTTCACCGAGGCGTGGGGGGTCGACGTCGCGGTCTCCACGCCTCGGGTGCTCGCCGCGCTGGTGGAGGAAGCGGTCGAGGTGGGCGACATCGTGCGCTTGTTCGGGCTGCGCGGGGGGCAGGCGAACCTCGTGGAACTGACCCTGCCCGACGACGCCCCGTGCGCCGGGAACGCGTTGCGCGAGTTCACCCTGCCGAAGGACGCGACGCTGGTGGCGATCGTGCGCGGGCGGCGGGTGATCACCCCTACCCCGGAGGAGCCGATCGAGGCCGGTGACGAGCTGCTGTTCGTGGCCCTGCCGGAGAACGAGGAGGCGCTGCGCCGGGCGGTGCTCGCCGGCAAGCCGCCCCCCGCCGACTGGGCCGGTGTGCCTACTCCGCCTGCGCGGTGATCTTCCGGCGCGCGCGGGTGACGATCAGGAACGCGAAGCCCACGGCGGCGATGTAGAGCGGGTAGCCCATGGCGATGCGCGCGAAGGCCAGCCAGCCGGTGTGCTTCTCGCCGTAGAGGGTCAGCTGCACGATGCCGCGGGCGAGGAACAGGGCCGTGCCGGCCAACGTGGCCCAGGTGTACGCGACCAGGAGCGGGCGGGTGCGGTGCCACGGCGAGCGGGTGCCGGGAGTGGGGTCGAGGAACTCCCAGAGCAGCCCCACCAGGGGCCGGCGCACGAGCACCGAGACGGCGAAGGGCACCGCGTACAGGAAGCTCGTCCAGATGCCGAACAGGAAGTAGCCGCGTGCCTGGCCGGTGCGGGCGGCGATCACCGCGCCGATGACGACGCCGATCAGGCCGGACAGCGCTTGCTGGACCGACTGCTTGCGCACCAGCCGGTAGGCCGCCAGCGCGAGCGAGGTGGCCACGGCGGCGATGACCGCGACCCGCAGCGACGCGGTGACATTGACGATGACGAAGACGACGGTGGGGATGGCGGTGATCGCGGCGCCGGACCAGCCGCCGATGCTGTCGATCATCTGCTGGCGGTAGGTCTCGCGCAGCGCCGCGTTCCGGTCCGCCTTGGCCGGGGCGCCGTCGGTCGGGGCGCCGTCGGTCGGGGCGCCGTCGGTCGGGACGCCGTCGGTCGGGACGCCGCCAGTCGGCTCGTCGGTCATGCGGCGGGCGGGAGCAGTTCGTAGTAAGGGTTGTACAGCGCCATGCGCCCGTTGTGCTCGCCCACCCGGCCGCGGGCCATCATCCGCCGGCCCGGCTCGAGGCCGGCGATGCGGCGGCGGCCCAGCCAGACCAGCTCGACGCAGCTGGTGCCGTCGAACAGGTCGGCGGTGAGGGTGGGCACGGTCTCGCTGGGGGTGTAGACGACCGCGCGCAGCCGCCCGACGACCCGCACCTTCTGGCCGCGGACGAGGTCGGCGGTGGGCATGCAGCGGCGGTCGGCGACCTCGTCCTGCAGCTGAGCGGCGTCGAGGCGCTGCGGACTGGCCGTGAGCCGGTGCAGCAGCGACGGACGGTGTCCCATGGCGCCAGCGTAGATGCTCAGGCTGTGGTGTCGGGCAGCTCGACGTCCGGCGGCAGGCGCAGCGGCACCGGCTCGCGGACCGGGAGCGGTTCGTTGCCGCGCACCACCACCACGCCGCGCAGCACCGCCTCGAACGGCTCGGCCTTGTCGGCGTCGCCGGCGACCGGGCCGGCGAGCAGCGCCCGCAGGAACCACCGGGGGCCGTCGACGCCGATGAAGCGCACCGGCACCTGACCGCCCCCGTCGGCCGGCAGGGTGCCGTGCAGCTCGGTGCCGAACGGGCCGTCCTTCTCCGTGGCCGAGGTGCGCCGGGGGCCGCCCAGCGATTCGGCGATCTCGGCCCGTACCTCGTCCCAGATGCCCTCGTTGCGCGGCGCGGCGAACACGCCCAGCTGCATGGTGCCGTCCGGCGTGGCGAGCGTGGCCGAGACGACCTGCTGCGCCTCGTCGAGATCCAGGCGCACGTCGAAGCCCTCGGCCACCGGCACCTGCAGGGCCCCGAGGTCGACGCGCGCCAGGTCGTCCCCGGGCGCGTCGCGCTCGTCGTAGGGGCCGGTGGTCAGCTTCGGCTCGTCGCGCACGCGGGTCTGCCAGGGCGGGGTGGCGTCCAGCTTCGACCGGTCGGTGCGCCTTTGCTTGCGTCGTCCCGGCACTACCGCGGACCTCCTCGAGATGGTGATGACGATGCCGGCGCGTCGCGGCCGGGCTGCGGCTCGGCGAGCAGGGCGCTCGCTCCGCCGGTGGATCCGTGGCCGCCCGCGCCGCGGCGCGATGCCGGCAACCGGTCGACCTCGACGAACTCGGCGCGCTCGACCCGCTGCACGACCAGTTGCGCGATGCGTTCCCCGCGGGCCAGGCGCAGTGCGGCCGCGGAGTCGTGGTTGATGACGATCACCTTGACCTCGCCGCGGTAACCGGCGTCGATCGTGCCGGGAGCGTTGACCAGCCCGAGCCCGGCCCGTGCGGCGAGCCCGGAGCGCGGGTGCACGAAGGCGGCGTAGCCGTCGGGCACGGCGATGGCCAGCCCGGTCGGCAGCACCGCCCGCTGCCCCGGCGCCAGGGTCACGTCCTCGGCGGCGACGATGTCGGCACCGGCGTCGCCGGGCAGCGCATAGGCCGGCAGCGGCAGTTGCGGGTCCAGCCGGTGCACCAGCACCTGGACCGGCGCCGGCTGGGCTGGGGTCGTCACGGGGGCTGAGGCTACCCTCGGCGCCATGACCGGCGGCACCGACGTCGCGTACCGCGAGACGCTGCGGACGCCGTGGTGGTGGTACCTCGTTTCCCTCGGCGTCGCGACGCTGCTCGCGGCCGAGTTCCACATCTCCGGTTTCCCGCTGACCGACTGGATCCCGTTCGGCGTGCTCCTGCCGCTGTCGCTGCTGATCGTCTGGTGGCTCGGCCGGGCGCGGGTGGAGGTGTCCGGCGGCGAGTTGCGCATCCGCGGCGCGCACCTGCCGCTGCACCTCGCGTCCGGGGCGGTGGCGCTGGACGCCGCCACGCTGCGCCGGGTGGTGGGCCGCGAGGGGGACCCGGCGGCCTTCGTCTCGATCCGGCCCTGGGTCGGGCCGGGCGTGCAGGTGTGGGTCGCGGACGGGGAGGACCCGACGCCGTACTGGATCGTGAGCACCCGCCATCCCCAGCGGCTCGTCGCGGCGGTACGCGGGCGTTAGCCCGAGGCCATGCTCTAGTTTCGCGGCATGGCCACCTCGACCCAGCGTTTTACCGGACGCACCGCCCTCGTCACCGGCGCGAGCCGGGGCATCGGCCTGGCCGTCGCCCGCCGGCTGCTCGACGAGGGCGCCGCCGTGGTGATCACCGCCCGCAAGCAGGAGGGCCTGGACGCGGCCCTGGCCGAGCTGGGCGACGGCGCGTCGGTGCGGGCCGTGGCCGGCCGGGCCGACGACGCCCAGCACCAGGACGACGCCGTGCGCACCGCCGTCGACGAGTTCGGCGGCCTGGACGTGCTCGTCAACAACACCGGGATCAACCCGGCGTACGGGCCGCTGACCGAGCTGGACGAGAACGCGGCCCGCAAGATCATGGACGTCAACGTGTGGTCGGCGCTGAGCTGGACCCGTCGGGCCCTGAACGCCGGGCTCGGCGGCGAGCGGCCCGGCGCGGTCGTCAACATGGCCTCGGTGGCCGGCCTCGCGCCGGCCCCGGGCATCGCCTACTACGGGGTCAGCAAGGGGGCGTTGATCAATCTCACCGTGCAGCTGGCGGCCGAGCTCGCGCCGCGCGTGCGGGTGAACGCGATCGCGCCCGCCGTCGTCAAGACGCGGTTCGCGGCGGCGCTCTACGAGCAGGACGAGGCCGCGGCCGCCGCCCGCTACCCGCTCGGGCGGCTGGGCGTGCCGGAGGACATCGGCGCCGCGGCCGCGTTCCTGGCCTCCGACGACGCCGCGTGGATCACCGGCCAGACCCTGGTCGTGGACGGCGGCGGGAGCCTCACCGCGAGCCTGTGAGGGCCGCGGACACGAAACGGGCGCCCACCGTGTCGGGTGGGCGCCCTGTTGTCGGACTGTCGGTCGGGCCGGTCGCGTCTAGGCGCAGTCGCGGCAGATGGGCTGGCCGTTCTTCTCACGGGCCAGCCGGCTGCGGTGATGAACCAGGAAGCAGGAGGCGCAGGTGAACTCGTCGCTCTGCTTCGGCAGCACGCGAACGGTCAGTTCCTCGCCGGACATGCTGGACAGGTCGGCACCGGGCAGCTCGAGCGATTCGGCCAGCTCGGTCTCGTCGACGTCGATGGACCCGGACTGCGCCTCGGCGCGGCGGGCCTTCAGTTCCTCGATCGAATCCTCGTTCAGCTCGTCGACATCGCCGCGACGGGGGGCGTCGTAGTCAGTCGCCATATGCGGTCGTCAACTCCTCTGTGGGGTCTCCACGGTCGTGCTCGGTGGTACTGGTCGTCGGTCGTACCTCGGTGCGCATCGGTGTTCCGCCTGTGCCGGAACCCGCCCGCTCCGGCTGCAACGCGCGACGCCCGTCGATCGTGCCCGCCGCGGCCAGTGAATTTGCGCACCGTACGCGCGAACCGCCGCGAAAGGTACCGCGCCGATGTTCCGTCCTAACGGCGGGGCGCCCGCGCCCATTCCCGGGGCCCGAATGGCGGGAACGGTCGGTGCCGGCGGTTACGATGACGCGTCCCGTGAACGACTTGGAGGCTGCGCGCAGATGGCGAGCACCGCGGCGCGCCGGCCGCTGCCGGCGCTGGTGGCTCTGGTGGCCCTGCTACTGCTGACCGGTCTGGTCTGGTGGCGGGTGCTCAACCGCAGCAGCGCGTCGGAGCACCAGCCCAAGCCGTGCCCGACGCCCACGGTGAGGACCAAGTACCCGTCCCAGGACGCGCTGACGCTGGCCGTGTTCAACGCGACCACCCGCAGCGGGATCGCCGGCCGCGCCCGCTCGACGTTGATCACCGACGGGTTCAACGTGCCGGCCCTGGCCGCCAACGCTCCGAAGGCGCGGGTCAACAAGATCAAGCAGATCGCCGAGATCTCCTACGGCCCGGCGTCGCGGCCGGGCGCCATGCTGCTGCGCTACTACTTCCCGGGCGCCACCATGGTGGCCAGCAAGACCAAGTCGAAGACGATCACCGTCACATTGGGCACGGCGTACAAGGGCATCGTCGCGCAGAAGACGGTCGACGCGGCCCTCAAGCGCAACGACGCCGTGGTGGGGACACCCACCCCGTCGCCGTCGCCGTCACCGACCTGCTGAGCCGCCCACCTCGTCGGCGCCGCACCGCTCGAGCAGCGCGAACAGCTCCGGCGCCAGCCCGTCACCGGCGCCGGCCACCAACACCGACGAGGCCGGGCGGCCGCGCAGGCCGCTGACCACGCAGCCGGCCTCGGCGGCGACCAGCGCGCCTGCGGCGTGGTCCCACTCGTGCAGGCCCGCCTCGAAGTAGCCGTCGACCCGCCCGGCCGCGAGGTAGCACAGCTCCAGCGCCGCCGTGCCGAGCCGGCGCACGTCGCCGACGTCGCCCAGCAGCCGCGCCACCACCTGCGCCTGCCGCTGCCGTACCGCCCGGTCGTAGGCGAAGCCGGTGGCGACCACCGCCGAGCGCAGCGGCACGGCGCGCGGACCGCGTAACCGCAGCCCGCCGAGGTAGGCGCCGCCGCCGCGGTGCGCGCGGAACAGCTCGCCGGAGACGGGATCGGCGACCGCCCCGGCGACCACCGTCCCGTCGACCTCGGCGGCGACGGACACGGCGTACAACGGCAGCCCGAGGACGAAGTTGACGGTGCCGTCGATCGGGTCGAGCAACCAGCGCACACCGGTGCCGCCGGCCGCGGTGGCGCGAGGCCCGTGAGGGCCGGCCTCCTCGCCGAGGATCTCGTCGCCGGGCCGCTCCCGGGCCAGCCGGTCGCGCAGCCACTGTTCGGTGTCCCGGTCGACCTCGGTGACCAGGTCGGTCGACGCGCTCTTGGTGTCCACCGCCATGTCGGGACGGCGCCCGGCGCGCACGACCCCGGCCGCGCCGCGCGCCAGCTCGACGCACAGGGCCGCCAACATCGCGTCGGACGGGCGGGGCGGTTCGGTGATCGCGTCCACCGGTCCATCGCACCACGACGGCAAAAATCCACGGACTAAGGTCCGCAGTTACCCCGCGAGTCGACAGGAGTACACACATGTCGTCGGATTCCCAGGCGAGCAACGAGATGCGCGCGTTCGGCGTCGACATCGGCGGCACCGGCATCAAGGGTGCGCTCGTCGACACCGCCACGGGCAAGCTCGTCACCGAGCGCAAGCGGATCCTGACTCCCCATCCGGCTACACCCGAGGCCGTGGCCGAGGTCGTGGCGCAACTCGTCCACGACGCCGGCTGGACCGGCGACGTCGGCGCCACCTTCCCGGCGGTCATCAAGAACGGCGTCGCCCGGTCGGCGGCCAACGTCGACCCGTCCTGGATCGGCACCGACGCGGACAAGGTGTTCACCGAGGCGGTGAAGGGTGCCGGCGAGGTGACCGTGCTCAACGACGCCGACGCCGCCGGTCTCGCCGAGGACCGTTTCGGGGCCGCGAAGGACGTCGACGGCGTGGTGATCATGTTGACGTTCGGTACCGGCATCGGCAGCGCGCTGATCATGAACGGGGTGCTCGTGCCCAACACCGAGTTGGGGCACCTCGAGCTCGACGGCTACGACGCCGAGACCCGCGCGGCCGCGTCCGTGCGCGACGAGCACGGCATGTCCTACAAGAAGTGGGCGCAGCGGGTGAATCACTACATGCAGCACGTCGAGCGCCTGTTCACGCCGGACCTGTTCGTGGTCGGCGGCGGCGTCAGCAAGAACTCCGACAAGTGGGTGCCGCTGCTGGAACTGAACACCAAGGTCGTGCCGGCACAGCTGCTCAACGAGGCGGGCATCGTCGGCGCCGCAGTGGCCGCGGTCAAGCCGGTGCAGCGCACCCGCGCCACCGGCTGACCCCGCGTCCAAGGGGGCGGCACCGAGCCACGGTGCGCACGGGACGGCCGAGCGGCAGTACACTGTCTGCCCAGGGAGCTGCGCACGATCTGGACTCGATTTCTGAGCCGACCAACAGACGGCCAAAGACCCCCCGACCCGCAGTGGACGGCGTACCTTCGCCTCCGCAAGTTCTCCGTGGTGAAAGGTCTTTTTCGTTGGCTTCCAGCAAGCGAATCCCACTCGACTCCGACGCCGACGCAGCGGTCACGCCGCGCCGGGTGGCCGCCGCCGGCACCGCTCGTCGCTCCGCCACCGCCACCGTCGCGGAGAAGGCACCGACCAAGACGGCCCCGCGCCCGGCGCGCAAGGCGGCGGCCAAGCCGGCGAAGAAGGCCGCCTCCCCCGGTGACGGCGTACCCGCCGACCCGGCGGTCGAGGGCAAGGTCGAACCGAAGGCGGGCGAGGCCACCGAGGCCGAGGACGCCGACAGCGCCGAAGAGGGCACCGAGGGCGAATTCACCTGGGACGACGAGGAGGAGTCCGAGGCGCTGCGGCAGGCCCGCAAGGACGCCGAGATGACGGCGTCGGCCGACTCCGTCCGCGCCTACCTCAAGCAGATCGGCAAGGTGGCGCTGCTCAACGCCGAGGAGGAGGTCGACCTCGCCAAGCGCATCGAGGCCGGGCTCTACGCCGCCGAGCGCATGCGCCAGGCGGACGAGGCCAGCGAGAAGCTCGTGCTGCAGATGAAGCGCGACCTGCGCTGGATCATCCGCGACGGCGAGCGCGCCAAGAACCACCTGCTCGAGGCCAACCTGCGCCTCGTCGTCTCCCTGGCCAAGCGCTACACCGGCCGCGGGATGGCCTTCCTCGACCTCATCCAGGAGGGCAACCTCGGGCTGATCCGCGCGGTGGAGAAGTTCGACTACACCAAGGGCTACAAGTTCTCCACCTACGCCACGTGGTGGATCCGCCAGGCGATCACCCGCGCCATGGCCGACCAGGCCCGCACCATCCGCATCCCGGTGCACATGGTGGAGGTCATCAACAAGCTGGGCCGCATCCAGCGCGAGCTGCTGCAGGACCTCGGCCGCGAGCCGACGCCCGAGGAACTCGCCAAGGAAATGGACATCACGCCGGACAAGGTGCTGGAGATCCAGCAGTACGCGCGCGAGCCCATCTCGCTGGACCAGACCATCGGCGACGAGGGTGACAGCCAGCTCGGTGACTTCATCGAGGACTCCGAGGCGGTCGTGGCCGTCGACGCGGTCTCGTTCACGCTGCTGCAGGACCAGCTGCAGTCGGTGCTGCAGACCCTGTCCGAGCGGGAGGCCGGCGTGGTCAAGCTGCGGTTCGGGCTCACCGATGGCCAGCCGCGCACGCTCGACGAGATCGGGCAGGTCTACGGGGTCACGCGCGAGCGGATCCGTCAGATCGAGTCGAAGACGATGTCCAAGCTGCGCCATCCGTCCCGTTCGCAGGTGTTGCGCGACTACCTCGACTGACCCGTCGACGCGGGCCGGGCCGCCCCGTTCGTGAAGTAAAGGTGAGGTATCGGCGCCCGAGGAGTACAAAGTAGCCATGACGATGCCGGCGGACGTGGTGCGCGAGGCCGCGGCCGCTGCCGTGGCGGCAGGACGGGACGAGCCCGACCCGGTCGCCCGGGCGGTGGCCTACCACCGGGCCGTCAAGGCGGTGCAGGAGTTGATGACCGCGCTGGTCCTCGCCCGGCGCAGTGCGGTCGTCGAGGCCCGGACCACCCGGGCGGTGGACGAGATCGCGCTCGCGCTCGGTGAGCGGCGCACGAAGGTCTACCAAATTGCGAACGGCGTCGCGCGCGGGTGACGCGGCGAGCCGAGGCAACGCGCTGGATGGACCGGAATCAATGCCCCCGCATCAACGACCCATCCAGCGCGTGCTCAAATCTTGATGCCCGCTTCACATGGGGGGTAAACATGGCGCGCGGCCCGCGCGCGCACCGGGCCGCACTGCGCCCGGCACGCTAGGCCAGACTGCTGCCATGGACGTGTCGCGGGTGCAGTTCGCGTGCGGCGCGTTCGCCGTGGCCCTCCCCCTGCTGCTCGTGGCGGGTTACTACTCGCAGCTGTTGCTCGACCGGCTCAACGAGGCCCGCGACGATCTGCTGATGGTGGTCGTCACCGTCGCCGCGTTGGTCGGGGAGGCGGCGGCGCTGACCGGCCTGGTCCGGCCCAACCGCGTCCTGGCGGGGCTGGCCGGTCTGGGGAGCGCCGTCAGCGCGACCGGCGTGGTGCTCGTCCTGATCTACCGCCTGCGGCTGTGGTCGCGCCGGCGCGGGCCGCGCTGAATCGCCCGGAAACGGGCGACGGCCCCGCCCGGTGGGGCGGGGCCGTCGGTACGGCTCTGGGTCGGCGCTCAGCGCTCCTCGAGGGCGGCCGTGGCCGGGACCCCGGACAGCCGCTGCGACTCGTCCTGGATCGACACGGCGATCGCGCGCAGCCGGTCCTCGTTCTCGTGGAAGTGGTGCGCACACAGCATCAGGTCGAATCCGGACTCCATGGTGGCTCGGACATAGGCCTGCGCGCCGCACCGATCGCACCGGTCGGTCGCGGTGAGCGGACTCGCGGCAATAGTCGGGGTCACGTCAACACCTCTCTTCGTTCACAACGGCCGGATGGCCGCGGCCGTTCAGGCTCACTGTTCAGATAACCACTTCAGTGGTCTTTCGAACGGCGACACCCGGGAACGACATCGTCTTGCAACTCCTTCGGCCCCTGCCGCTGCTTTCGACATCGGTCCGACGTGAGGGTCAACGAGTGATACCCCCGCCCGGATTCCCGATATCGACGCCGGTGATTTCGCCCACGGCGGACAGGCACGCCGGGCCCGGGCGGGCGGGTCAACCGCCGAGGCGCTCCATCAGGTGGTCGCGACGGCGCGCGAGCACGTCGGCCGGGGCCGCCGCCGAGGCCGGCCCGGGCACCGCGCGGCGCAGCTCGGCGTGCAGCTGCCCGTGGCCGGCGCCGGTGCGCGCGGCCAGCACGCCCACGAGGCGGTTCACCTCGCGGCGCAGCTCCGCGCCGGCGCGCCACGCCGCCGCCTCCGAGCCCCCGGTCGTGCCCGCGGGGCCGGCACCGACCGGATCCTCGGACCCGGCGGTACCGGTGCCCGCGCGCCCGCGGGTGGCGCGGTGCCGGGCGGCCGAGTCGCGGCGGGCCAGCAGCTCGGCCATCTGCTCCGGGGAGAGGATGCCGGGCAGGCCGAGGAAGTCCTCGTCCTCCTCGCTCAGGTCCGTCGGGCGGTTGTCGGCCACGACGGCCCGCCCGCCGTGCAGGACGTGCGCGAACGCGGCGTCGGCGTCGACGAGCTCGGCGGCGTCGGCCTCGCCCGCCTCGCTCTCGACCCGCTCGATGTCGAGGGTCTCGCCGGCCTCGGCCGGCGGCGGAATCACATGGTTGCGCTCGTCCTCGAGCTCGGCGGCGAGGGCCAGCAACGGCCGCACCGCGGGCAGGAACACGGTGGCGCTCTCCGCCGGCCCCCGGGCGCGGACGACGCGGCCCACGCCCTGGGCGAAGAACAGTGGCGTGCGGTAGGACGTCATCCACGCCAGGCACGCGGCCCGCGGGATGTCCACGCCCTCGGAGACCATCCGCACGCACACCGCCATCCGCTGCGTGCCGGTGGCGAAGGCCGCGATCTTGTCGCTGGCCTTCGGGTCGTCGGACACGATCAGCTGCGGGCGCTCCCCTGTCACCTCTTCCACGATCGCCGCGTACGCGCGGGCGTCGTCCTGGTCGCTGGCCAGCACCAACCCGGCGGCGTCGGGCATGCCCGCGGCGCGCAGATGGGTGATGCGCTCGTCCATCGCGGCGATGACGTGCGGCACCCAGTGGCCACGAGGATCGAGGGCCGTACGCCACGCCGTGGCCTCGGTGCGCTTCGTGTTCGGCTCGGACAGCGACGTCGCGATCACCTGGCCGGCGCTGTTCCGCCACCGCGTCGTGCCGGTGTAGGCGGCGAAGACCACGGGGCGCACGACCTTGTCGCGCAGGGCCTCGCGGTAGCCGTAGGTGAAATCGGCCGCGCTGCGCAGCGTGCCGTCGGTGTCGGTCTCGTAGCGCACGAACGGGATCCGTTCGTCGGGCCGGGTGCGGAACGGGGTGCCCGTGAGGCACACCCGCCGGGCCGCCTGCTCGAAAGCCGTGGCCACCGCGTCACCCCACGACAGGCCGTCGCCGGCGTGGTGCACCTCGTCGAGGATCACCAGCGAGCGCCGGGCTGTGCTGCGCGCGGCGTGCAGGGCAGGCTTGGCCGCCACCTGCGCGTAGGTCGTGACGTAGCCGCGCAGGTCGGGGCGCACCGGGCCGACCGCGTTGCTCAGCGCGGCGTCCAGCGGCAGGCCCATCGCGTCGGCGGCCTCGGCCCACTGGGTGCGCAGATGGTCGGTCGGGCAGACCACGACCACGCGCTCGATGACCCGCTCGGCGAGCAGCAGCCGGGCCAGGGTCAGCGCGAAGGCCGTCTTGCCCGCGCCGGGCGTGGCGGTCACCAGGTAGTCGCGACGGCGCTGCTCGCGGTAGCGGCTCAGCGCGGCTCGCTGCCAGGTGCGCAGCGGTCGCGCGTCGCTCACCTCGGCGCGTGGCGCGGCCAATCCTGCCTCCCGTCCGGTCTGCGGAACCGTGCTGCTCGTCGCGGCGCGCGCCCGACTCTCGCGTCAGCCGGCGGTGGTCGGCGTCGTCCCGGGCACGGAGGTACGAACCTAGTCGGGCCGCTCGGCGTGCCGTGCACGGCACGCCGCCGGGTGCGTGGGTCGCCGTCGCCGACACGCGCGCCGGACCCGTCGGCGGGCCAGGGGCCCGGGCGGTGGGCAGACTAGGGGCCGTGCACCTGCTGCGACGCCTCCTGCGCGCCGTGCGCCTGACGCCGTCGTTGCTCAAGCGCGCGGTGGTCAAGGCGTGGCAGGACCGGGTGCTCGGGCTGTCGGCCGAGGCGGCCTTCTGGCAGCTGTTGAGCCTGCCGTCGCTGTTCCTGGCACTCATCGCGTCGCTCGGTTACGTCTCGCGCTGGTTCGGCACGGGCACGGTCGGCCGGACCGAGGTGCAGCTGGAGGACGCGCTCAGCCGGGCGTTCAGCCCGCAGGTCGTGCAGCAGGTCATCCGTCCGATGCTGCGTGAGGTGCTCTACGGTGACCGCGCCGACATCATCAGCATCGCCTTCGTGCTCGCCCTGTGGGCGGGGTCCTCGGCCACGGCCACGTTCGTGAACACCATCGCGATCGCCTACGACATGCGTGACCTGCGCGGCCCGGTGCGCAGCCGGCTGCTCGCGCTGGGCATCTTCCTGGCCACCGTGCTGCTCGGCGTGCTGCTGCTGCCGATGCTGGTGCTCGGCCCCGATCTGTTGCGACGGGCATTCCCGCCCGGTGTGCGGGGCACGGTGAGCACCTTGATCAACGCCGGGTACTACCCGGTGCTGGTCGCCCTGCTGCTGCTCGGGTTGACCACGTTCTACAAGATCGCCCCGCCGCGGCGCCTGCCTTGGCACCGCGGTCTGCCCGGTGCAGTCCTCGCCGTGCTGGTCTTCCTCGCCGGTTCGGTGGGATTGCGGGCCTACATCTCGTTCATCCTCGACCACAACCACGCCTACGGCACCCTTGCGGCGCCCATCGCGGCCCTGCTGTTCTTCTTCGCACTCGCCCTCGGCGTCCTGCTGGGCGCGGAGTTCAACGCGGCGATCGAGCAGCGCAAGCCGGCCAAGACCCGACCGCCGCGGGTGCTCGACCCGCGCAACTGGCAGGTGTTCTCGAGCGGCTCCGAACCTCCGACCGAACCGACGGGTCCGCCGGCCCAGACCGCGACGGGCACCCCCGGCGCCGCCGCCAGCGCCGCCCGCGACCGCGGGCCGCTGCCGCGCCGGTGGGCGCCTCAGCGGCGCAAGCTCTCGTAGATCTCCTTGCACGCCGGGCACACCGGCGAGCCCGGCTTGGGTGACTTCGTCACCGGGAACACCTCGCCGCACAGCGCCTCGACCATCGTGCCCATCACGGCACTCTCGGCGATCTTGTGCTTGCGGACGTAGTGGAACATCTCCGGACCGGTGTCGGTGTCGGAGGTGCTGGGCTTCTCGAGGACCTCGGTCTCGGCGGGCACGCGCCCATTGTGCCCCAGCGCGGGCGCGGGCCGGCAGCGTCAGCCGTCGACCGTGCGGCTGTCGTCGCCGGCCGGCAGCGCCCGCTCGGCCCGCAGGTCGTGGCGGTAGTCGGGCGCCGGCGCGCGCTTCTTCGCCGGCCCGTCGTTGGCGATCAGGACGGCACACCACGGCAGCACCACGCCGGCCGCGATGAAGCCCAGGGCCAGCAGGACCGATACCTGGTAGGTCAGCGCTGCCCCCAGGACGGCGAGGGCGCGCAACGACATCATGACCGCGTACTTCTTGCGCCGCCGGTCGTACTCGTTGTCGGCAGGAGCATGAGCGGTGGTGATGAGCGCCGGCTCGGGAGTGTGTGAGCGGCGCATTTGCCCATCGTGGCACCGATCGTCGGCAAATGCTCGTGCGGTGGCAACGGTGCGGCCTGACACCATGAGCTCATGTCCGGCGGCCTGTTCGACGACGCCCGGACCGGGTTGTTGCGTGCCGCGTTGGCCGGCTGGACCACCGACACCGTCCACGATCTGCTCGGCCTGCCGGGCCGGGCGGCGCTCGAGCGCGGTGACCTCGCCGGGGCCACTCGCGCACTGCGCGGGCGTGACGACGCGCCGGCCACGCTCGTCCGGTTGTTCGTCCTGGGGGCGCCCGTGCCCGCCGAGCGTGCGGCCGCGGCGCTGGCGCCGTTGCCGCTCGACGCGGCGCTGGCGGCCGGGCTGGTGACCGGCGCCGGCGCCGCGGTGCGAGCCGGAGTGGACCTGCGCCCGTACGCGCAGGCGCAGCCGGGCGCCGATCCGGTGGTCCCGGGGCCGGGCGGCGCACCGGGCAGCCCGACCTGGTGGGTGGTCTCCGACCTCGGCGCCGACGTGCGACCCGGGCCGCTGCCGGCCGATCACGTGCTCGGCGTCGGCTCGGCCTCGCTCACCCTGGCGCAGGCCACGCCCCGCGAGCCCGTGGGGCGCGCCCTGGACATCGGCACCGGCAGCGGCGTCCAGGCGTTGCATCTCGGCACGCACGCCCGCGAGGTGGTGGCCACCGACGTCAGCGCGCGCGCCCTGCGCTTCGCGGCGACGACGGCCGCGCTGTCCGGGCAGGCCTGGGACCTGCGGACCGGTTCGCTGCTCGACCCGGTGGTCGGGGAACGCTTCGACCTCGTGGTCGCGAACCCGCCGTTCGTGGTCTCCGACGGCGGGCCGGGCTGGGAGTACCGCGACGGCGGCCTGCCCGGTGACGGGATCAGCGAGCGGCTCGTGCGCGACCTGCCCGCGCACCTGACCGAGGGTGGCAGCGCGCACCTGCTCGCCAACTGGGTGTTGCCGGCCGACGGTGACTGGCGCGGACGGGTCGAGGGCTGGCTCACCGGGTCGGGGTGCGACGCGTGGGTGTGGCAGCGCGAAGTCGCCGAGCCGGGCGAGTACGTGACGCTGTGGCTGCGCGACGCCGGGTTGGTGCCGACCGATCCTCGGTGGGTCCCGCGTTACGACGCCTGGCTGGACTGGTTCGCCGCGCAGGGAGTGGTCGCCGTGGGCATGGGGCTGGTGTCGCTGTGGCGCAGCGAGCGCGACGACCCCACCGTGGTGCTCGAGGACGTGCCGCAGCCGGTGGCCCAGCCCATCGGCGCCCATCTGCCCGACTGGCTCCTCACCCGGCGCTGGCTGGCCCGGACCGGCGACACGGACCTGCTGGGCGCGGTCCTGCGCGCGGCGCCCGGGCTGGTGCGCGAGCGCGCCGACGTGCTCGGCCCGCAGGGCTGGGCCGACGGCGCCCAGCGGTTGCGCCAGTCGTTCGCGATGCGCTGGGCGGTCGACACCGACGACGCGGTAGCCGCCGTGGTGGCCGCGTGCGACGGGCGCACGCCGCTCACTCGCGCCGTCGACCTCTTGGCCGCCGCGCTCGGCCGGCCGGCCGACGACGTCGCGACCGCGCTCATCCCGGTGGTGCGCGACCTGCTGGGCCGCGGGTTCCTGCTGCCCCCGGGTGGCGGCGCGCGGTGAGAGCGTTGGTGCAGCGGGTGAGCGAAGCGCGCGTCGAGGTCGACGGCGAGGTCGTCGGCGCCGTCGGCACCGGCCTGCTCGTGCTCGTCGGCGTCACCCACGACGACACCGCCGCCACCGCGCAGGTGCTGGCGCGCAAGGTGCACGGGCTGCGCGTGCTGCGCGGGGAGCGCAGCGTCGCCGATGTCGCGGAAGCCGGCGTGCTCGTGGTGAGCCAGTTCACGCTCTACGGCGACGCGCGCAAGGGCCGGCGACCCACTTGGGCCGCCGCGGCGCCTGGCGCGGTGGCCGAGCCGCTCGTGGAGGTGTTCGCGGCCACCCTGCGCGAGCTGGGCAGCACCGTCGGTATGGGCGTGTTCGGGGCGGATATGCAGGTTTCGCTGATCAACGACGGGCCGGTGACCCTGCTGCTCGAAACGAGCCCGACCAGCTGAGCCGGCCCTGAGCAGCCCGCGCGGATGCCCGGGTTACGGGAACATTTTTGCGTGCCAACCACGTTGACGGAGTGAACCTCGAGTCGGGCGGCAACGAATTCAGTTGGGTACGACTCAAGCGAACGACACATACGCGCATCCAAGGTGGTTTGGTACATCGTGACAACGTCTCGCAACGCAACTCCCCGTCCCGCCGCGCGCCGCGCGTCAGGGACCGCGTCGCGCACGTCGTCGGCCCCGACCCGTTCCCGCGCGCAGGCTGCGGAGACCCGGGTCACCGCCCGGGGTCACCGCAGCACACGCACCGCGGCGTCCGACGCCGCCGAGCAGGTCAGCACCACCGTCGACGCCACGCCCACCGCGCCCACCGCGCACACGCACGCCCCCAAGCGCGCCGCCGCCGGTCGCGCCCCGAAGACCTCGACGAAGGGCACGACGAAGGCGGCGGCGACGTCCGCCCCGGCCGCCGGGACCACCACGTCGACCGGCGGCGCGTCGCTCGACACCGACCCGGTGACCGCCGTGACCGCCACCCGCGACCTCGACGAGGCCGCCACGTCGGCCGACCTGGTCCGCGTCTACCTCAACGAGATCGGCAAGGTCGCGCTGCTGACCGCGGCCGACGAGGTCGACCTGGCCAAGCGCATCGAGGCCGGTCTGTACGCCGCCCACCTGCTGGTCTCGCCCAACGACCTCACCCCCGCCCGCAAGCGCGAGATGCGCGCCGTCATGGTCGACGGCGACCGGGCGAAGGACCACCTGCTGCGCGCCAACCTGCGCCTGGTGGTGTCGCTGGCCAAGCGCTACACCGGGCACGGCATGCCGTTCCTGGACCTCATCCAGGAGGGCAACCTCGGCCTCATCCGCGCGGTCGAGAAGTTCGACTACACCAAGGGCTTCAAGTTCTCCACCTACGCCACGTGGTGGATCCGCCAGGCGATCAGCCGGGCGATGGCCGACCAGTCACGCACCATCCGGCTGCCCGTCCACCTCGTCGAGCAGGTCAACAAGCTGCAGCGCATCCGACGCGAGATGAACCAGGAGCTGGGGCGCGAGGCCAACCACGGCGAGCTGGCCCACGAGCTGGACATCACCGAGGAGCGGGTGCGGGAGCTGATCGATCTCTCCCGCGACCTGGTCAGCCTCGACCAGACGGTGGGTGCCGATGACGACGCTTCGCTCGGCGACTTCATCGCCGACGAGCGGGCCACCGCTGCGGCCGAGACCGTGGTCGAGGGCGGCTTGATGCGGGCGCAGCTGCAGGACGTGCTCGACACCCTGGACACCCGGGAGGCCGCGGTCGTGCGGATGCGCTACGGGCTCGACGGCGGCCAGCCGCGCACCCTCGACGAGATCGGCCGGGCCTTCAAGCTCTCGCGCGAGCGCATCCGGCAGATCGAGCGCGAGACGATGGCGAAGCTGCGCCACCCTTCCCGCTCGCAGGTGCTGCGCGACTACCTCGAAAACTAGGTTGGCGCGCAAAACCCGGAAAGGCGCCGCATCCGGCACAATCTGCGGGAACGCACCCACAGCAGCACGGCGGCCCGAAGAGGCGGAACGGTGAGCCATCACTCCGAGTTGATCGACACCACCGAGATGTACCTGCGGACGGTGTACGAACTCGAGGAAGAGGGTGTCGTCGCGCTGCGCGCCCGTATTGCCGAGCGCCTGGGCCAGAGCGGGCCCACCGTCAGCCAGACCGTCGCGCGCATGGAGCGCGACGGTCTGCTGCACGTGGCCGACGACCGGCACCTGATCCTCACCGAGAAGGGCCGGCACGAGGCCATCGGGGTGATGCGCAAGCACCGGCTGGCCGAGCGGCTGCTCGCTGACGTGATCGGTCTCGACTGGGAGGACCTGCACATCGAGGCCTGCCGGTGGGAGCACGTCATGAGCGACAAGGTGGAGCGGCGCATCCTCGCCCTGCTCGACAAGCCGCTGGTGTGCCCGCACGGCAACCCGATCCCCGGTTTGGACCAGCTCGGCCTGCCCTTCGACACCGCCCGGCCCGTGGGCGTGCTCATCTCCCTGTCCGACGCCGCCACCGTGGCCGACACCGACCTCGTGGTCGACCGGATCAGCGAGCAACTGCAGTCCGACGTCGTGATCATGCACAACTTCGACAGTGCCGGGCTGCGGCCCGGCCACCGCATCCGCGCCACCCCGACCCTGGCCGGCGTGCAGGTGACCGAGATCGGCGCCGATGCCGACGACTCGGCCGCGCGCAGCGCCGTCTTCAGCCGGGCCGTGGCCGATCACGTGTTCGTGACCGTCCCCCAGCCGACCGTGAACGCCGCCGGCTGATCGCCGGCCGGTGACCGGCCCGTAGACTCACCCCGTCGCGAGTCGCCGCTGCCTCGCCCGGTGCCCCCCGGCGCCACATCGACCGATCCGCACCGCCCGCGAGGCGGTGCGCGCCCGGCCGCGGCATGCGGCGGGCCGAGCGGGAGGGAACCCCGGTGGCCTACGACCCGCACGGATTCCTGAAGCACGACCGCGTCGACACCCCCAAGCGGCCGCCGGCCGAACGGGTACGCGACTGGCAGCCGATCTACCTGCGGGCCAAGGACGAGGTGGTCAGCGAGCAGGCCGCCCGTTGCATGGACTGTGGCGTGGCCTTCTGCCACAGCGGTTGCCCGCTCGGCAACCTGATTCCCGAGTGGAACGAGTTCGTGGCCCGCGCCGACTGGGCCAGCGCCAGCGAACGGCTGCACGCCACCAACAATTTCCCCGAGTTCACCGGGTGGATCTGCCCCGCGCCCTGCGAGGCGGCCTGCGTGCTCGCCCTCAACACCGACCCGGTGACCATCAAGCAGGTCGAGGTCTCGATCGTCGAGAAGGCGTTCGACGAGGGTCTGGTCGACCCGCAGCCCGCCCCCGAGCGCACCGGCAACCGGGTAGCCGTCGTCGGTTCCGGGCCGGCCGGCCTGGCCGCGGCGCAGCAGCTCACCCGGGCCGGGCACGCGGTCACCGTGTTCGAACGCGACGACCGCCTCGGCGGCCTGCTGCGCTACGGCATCCCCGACTTCAAGATGCCGAAGGATCTGATTGACCGTCGGGTGCAGCAGATGACCCGCGAGGGCACCGAGTTCCGGGTGAGCACCGACATCGGCCCGGACGATGTCGCCGCGTTGCACCGCGACTTCGACGCGGTGATCCTGGCCGTCGGCGCCCTGGCGGCGCGCGAACTGACCATGCCCGGCCGCGAGTTGCACGGCGTGCACCAGGCGATGCGATACCTGCCGGAGGGCAACCGGGTCCAGGCCGGCGACATCGACGTACCGGCGATCGATGCGCGCGGCAAGCACGTGATCATCGTCGGGGGTGGCGACACCGCGGCCGACTGTCTGGGCACGGCCAACCGGCAGGGCGCGCTCTCGGTGACCGTCCTCGACCACAATCCCCGGCCGAGCGCCCGCGTGGGGCTGGTCAACCCGATGTGGCCGTCGGCGCCGAGCAGCCGCGGCAGCTCGCCCGCTCACGACGAGGGCGTGCACGAGGCGTGGGCGCGCGAGGTGGTGTCGTTCACCGGCAACGACGACGGGCAGGTCACCGGCGTCATCGTCGAGGAGGTCGAGATCGTCCGGGTCAACGGCGTCCGCGAGTTCCGCCCGGTGCCGGGCGCGCAGACCGAGCTGCCCGCCGACCTGGTGCTGCTCGCGGCCGGCTTCGTGGGCACCGACGTCCCCGAACTGCTCAACGCCCTCGGGGTGGCCAACGCCCCGGACCGCGGCACCGTCGGCATCGACGAGAAGTGGCGGACGACGGCCGACAAGGTCTTCGCCTGCGGCGACGCCACCCGCGGCGCGTCGCTGGTGGTGTGGGCCATCGCCGAGGGCCGCGCCTGTGCCGCAGCTGTCGACGACGCGCTGACCGGGCTCTCGGAGCTGCCCCGGCCGGTGCACCCGCACATGGCGGCTCTCTGACCGCTCGCCCCGCCGGCGGCACACGAGGGCGCTCACGCGCTGCGCGGCAGGCGCAGCCGCGGCAACCGGCGGGGGTCGACACCGCGGGTCAGTGCGGCCAGTAACAGGTCCGCGGCGCTGTAGGTCGGGTCGCTGTCGACGGCGCGCTGCGCGGCCATCCCGGCCAGCGCACCGTCGCCGTCGCGCCACGTGGCCCAGCCGAACAGGAACAACGGTGGTGCGTCGTAGGGTGCCGGCACCCGCCGAGCGAGGTCGCGCCAGAGCCGCCGACCGTCCAGCCGCCCGTCGTCGACGGCCATCCACACCGCGTCGCGCACGGCGGTGTCGGCCAGCGCCGCCGCGAACCGGGCAGCCGTGGCGTCGTCGACACCCTCGTTCGCCGGATGGTCCGCGGCCCGGGCCGCGGCGAAGATCGCCCGTTTCACCGACCGGCACCAGCTCCGGCCATGACCGTGCAGCACGGCGCCGTGCTGCTCGTTCTCGGCGGCATCGATCAACGGCGCGAGCTCGGCCCGTCGCACGTCGGGCAGCGGCGCCAGCTGCCGGTCGACGGCCGCTCGGTCCTCCAGGGCCACCACCCCGGCCACCGTGGCGGCCGTGGCGAACGCGCTGGGCTCCTGCGGCACCGGCTGCCCCCCGGGCGAGCAGCAGCCGGCGGCGTCGCACCCGAGTGAGCGCCACCGGCCGTCGTGCACCTGCAGCACGTCGACGACCGTGCACCCGTGGGCCGCGACGAGGCCGGGCACGAAGCCGGCGACCGCCCGCCACCCGTCCTCGCCCGCGGCCGGGTAGAGCACGGCCACGATCTGCTCGGTGCCGCCGTCACGCATCGCCGCCACGGTGTGCGCCACGCATGCGACGTCGGCGTCGGCGAGGTCGACGCGCGCCGTGACCACGAGCATGCCCTCGGCCAAACCGACCAGCACCAGGCTGGCCGCAGGGTGGAAGCCGAGCAGATAGGGCACGGCTTGCACGAGCTCACCCGGACCGTTGACCCGCTGCCGCGCCGAAGAGATCATGCGCAAAGCCTGGCCGCCGAAGCCGGCGAATGGTCCGGTCGCTGGCCGCCTGTGGATGACGCGAGCCCCTGTGGACCAGGACCGCCGGACGGTCAGCCGCGCGTGGTACGGGCAGGCAGCACACCCATGGCGAAGGTGCCCACCAGGCGCAGGATCAACCCGAGGAGCCCCAGGGCGACGAGGGTTGAGTCCGAGCACCGCCGGGCCCGCGAGCCGAAGGCGAGCATCGGCCGAGGGACGGCCCCGACGAAGGAGGGGTCCAGCCCGAGCTCGATCGGCCCGGCCGGAAACCAGGGGGTCCAGCCCGAGGCCGATCGGCCCGGCCGATTCAGTACAGCGTGCCGGCTCGCCAGCGGGCGGCGGCGGCGGCGAGCGCGGCGGCGGCCCGGTCGTTGCGGTCGGCGAGTTCGACGTCGTGGCGGGAGTGGGGGTCGTCGTGCTGCGCGGTGTCGGCGGCGCAGCGCCGCCCGGCGGCGACGACGCGGAAGAACGCCGCGGCCCGTTCCAGGGCCACCGCGAAGTCGCCCTGGTAGGCGCCGGCGAGCACCGCGTCGGCGAGGCCGCGCACGGCCGTGGTGCCGGCGAGGTCGGCCACGCCGGCGACGACCGCGTCGGCCGGGGCGTACGGCTCGCCGAGACGCCACAGCCGGGTCACCTCGTCGGCGTCGACCTGGCTCCACTGGCGCAACAGATAGAGGATCCAGAGCGCGCCCGGCAGGCTGACCGGGTCGGCGTCGCGCCACAGGGCGGCCAGGGTGTCGAGGCCGACGCGGTCGGCGAGATCGACGAAGCGGGCGTTGGTAGCGGGGTCGCCGGGGCTGCGGCCGGCCTGCACGACGAGTTCGGCGGTGGCCGCGGCCAGTTCGGCTCGCGAGACGTCCGGGATGCCGCCGCCGGCGTCGATCATGTCGGTCAGGTCGGCGAAGCGCGCGGGACGGTGCGGCCGCGGCCCGGCGCCGCGCCCGTGGGTTCCCTCGTCCTCGTGCACGCCGCTCACGATACGGCGCGTTGCCCCTGGCGTCGGCTCGAGCAGGGGTCCGCACGGCGTCGTGCCGGCAGGTACCGTGGAGGACGGCGTCGGCCCGATCCATGGCCCCCGGTCCCACATTCGCCGCTACGAGCGGCCTTCCGCCGAGAGGCGACCTGGCGGGCCGACGCCGACAGACTTCCGGCCGACGGGTGCTCGGGAACGGGACAGGGTAGGAACGCCTACGTGCGCGAGAAGATCATCGGCGGCGGCCACACCGCGGGCGACGGGAACGGCTGGACCCGGTGCGCGCGGGGTCACCGGCACTGGGGCCGGTTCGGCGCGGCCGGCCTGTTGCTGACCAGCGACCGCCGCGTGCTGCTCCAGCACCGCGCGGCGTGGACCCACGAGGGCGACACCTGGGCCGTGCCCGGCGGCGCCCGCGACAGCCACGAGGATCCCCTCACCGCCGCGTTGCGCGAGGCCGTCGAGGAGACGTCGCTGGACCTGCACGTCGTCGCCCCGGTGAGCGAGCACGTCGACGAGCACGGCGGTTGGTCCTACGTCACGATCGTCGCGCGCTCCGCGCGATGCGCGCCGGTGCAGCCCATCAACGCCGAGAGTGACGCGGTGCGGTGGTGGCCCCTGGACGAGGTGGCGGGGCTGGCGTTGCACTCCGGGTTCGCGGCCGCCTGGCCCCACCTGCGCGATCTCGTGACCACGGCCGGCGCGTAGCGTGCGCCGGCGTGCGCATCCTGCTGCCGCCGAGTGAGGCGAAGCGCCCCGGCGGCCGCGGCCGGCCCCTCGACGGGCGCGACCCGCCTGCCGACACCCCGCCTCTCGCGCAGGCCAGGTGCACCGTGCGCGACGCGCTCGCGGAGCTGGTCGCGGGCGACCCCACCGCCGCGGCGCAGGCGTTGCTGCTGCCGCCCGGCGTGGCCGCCGGTGCGCTCGCGACGAACGTCGACGTGGCCCGCAGCCCGACGACGCCGGCGCTGCGCCGCTACGCCGGGATCGTCTACGAGGGTCTCGATTACGCCGGGGCCGCGCCGGCGGTGCAACGCGCCGCGCACCGCGACGTGTTGATCTTCTCCGGGCTGCTCGGCGTGGTGCGCGGTGACGAGCCGGTGCCCGACTACCGCGTGCCGGCCAAGGCCGTCCTGCCGCGCGTCGGCGTCGTGGGCACGTTCTGGCGGCGCCACCTCGACCCGCTGCTCGCCGGCCCGGCCGCCCGCCGCCTGCTCGGGCACGGATTGGTGATCGACCTGCGCTCCGGCGACTACGCCGCGATGTGGCGCCCGGGGCGCGCGCTGCGCGACCGGGTGGTGGGCGTGCGGGTGCTGTCCCCGCTGCCGCGCGGCGACCTGGGCGTGATCAGTTACACCAGCAAACTCGGCAAGGGCCGGCTCGCCGCGGCCCTGCTGCGAGCGGCCGCCGACGCCCGCGAACCCCGCACGCGCGACGACGTGGCGCAGGCCTGGATCGCCTGTGGCGGCCGGGACGCGCGGGCGAGCGCGACCGGCCTCGACCTCGTCACCCCCTAGCATCCGCGCGGGGTCGCCGCGCAACCGACCCGGCTGCCGGGCGCGGCGTGCGGTGGGTCACCATGTTGGCCATGCGCCTCGACCACCTCTCCTACGTCGCGGGTCCCGAAGGCCTGGGAGCCTGCGCGCAGCGGATCGGTGCCCGGCTGTCGGCCGGCTTCTCCGACGGCGGGCTGCACCCGTCCTTCGGCACCCGCAATTTCATCCTGCCGCTCGCGGCCGGCTGCTACCTGGAGGTCGTGGACGCCCTCGACCACCCTGCCGCCGACCGGGCCCCGTTCGGTCGTGCCGTGTCCGCCCGCAGCGCAGCGGGTGGCGGCTGGCTGGCCTGGGCGATCGCCGTCGACGACATCACCACGATCGAGCGGCGGCTGTCCCGTCCCGCGGCCAGCGGGCACCGGCGCCGCCCCGACGGCTTCGACCTGCGCTGGCGCCAGCTGGGCATCAACGACGTCAGCGAGGACCCGCAGCTGCCGTTCTTCGTGCAGTGGGACAGCGACGCCGAGCACCATCCGTCGGGCAATGGCTCGCCGGTGGCGCTGCGCCGCCTCGAGATCGCCGGCGACGAACCCACGGTCGACGCCTACCTGGGCGCCCCGTCGCGCCAGCCGCTCGACGGCGTCGAGGTGGAGTGGCTATCGCCGTTCGACGGGGACACCGGGGTCGTGGCCGCGGTCTTCGACACCCCGCGCGGCGAGGTCCGCATCGACTGAACCGTCCTCGCGCGGGAGGTCGCACACCTCGCCGGCCAGCACCGCCTCGGGCACCGCGGCGGCGGCGGGCGCGGAGCGCCGGGTGGCGAGGACCGATCCGACCAGGATCAGCGGGAAGCCGATCGCGATGCCCAGCGTGAAGTGCTCGTCGAGCAGCAGCACGCCGAGCACGACCGCGACGGCCGGGTTGACGTAGGTGAAGACCGTGGCGCGGGCCGGGCCGGTGTGGGCGATGAGCGCGAAGAAGACGACGAACGCGAGCGCAGTGCACACCAGCCCGAGCGTCAGCACCGACCACGCCTCCCGTGCACCCAAGGACGTGGGCAGGTGCGTGAGGGCGTAGGGCAGGTAGCCCAGCGCGGCGAGCAGCAGCGACGCCGAGATGACCGGGATGCTCGGCAGGTGCGCCAGCCGGCGGGCCATGATCACCGGCGCGACCGCGTACCCCACCACCACCAAGGCCATCTCGACCAGCGGCCCGGCCCGCAGCGCGCCCACGTCGAGACCGAGCAGCATCGCGACCCCGGCGACCCCGAGCCCCAGCCCGACGTAGCGCAACACGCCGCCGCCGCGGTCGTCGACGCCCGCGACCCGGGCGGCGAGCACGCCGACCAGCGGCACGGCCGCGATCAGCAGGCCGGTCAGCGAGCTGGACAGCACCCGCTCGGCGTCGGAGAGCATCAGCCACGGGATGCCGATCTCGGCCACGGTGAACACCAGCAGCGCGCGCCAGTGCGGCAGCACCACCCGGTACCCGCCGCCGGCCAGTGCGAACGGGACCAGGACCAGGCCGCCGATGGCGGTGCGGGCGAAGACGAGCGTGCCCGGTGCGACGTCGCGGACCGCGACCCGGATCAGGAGATAGGGCACGCCCCAGATGACGCACATTCCCGCGAACAGTGCCCACCCGCGTCGCGTCATGGTTCCCCTTCGGTTCGGTGCCGTCCGGTCGCGGATCGTCGTCACAGTAGAGCGGCGCACCGACCACGGGCATTCCCCCGCTACGGTGATCGCGTCGCACCCGGAGTTGAGCGAGTGCGCGGAGGCGCGCATCCTGCGCTGGTGGAGGCGAGTTGATGGAGACCACGGGCGGGGCGGAACAGGGCGACGCGGTGAGCGGCATCGGCACGCCGGTCGTGCCGATCGGCGACTACGGGTTCCTGTCCGACGGTGAGGTGACGGCGCTGGTGGCGCCGAACGGGTCGGTCGACTGGATGTGCCTGCCCCGTATGGACTCCGCGAGCGTGTTCGGCGCGATCCTGGGCCGGCACGCCGGCACCTTCCGCATCACACCGTCCGACGTCACGGTGCCGGTCGCGCGGCGCTACCTGCCGGGCACGATGGTGCTCGAGACGAGCTGGGGCACCGACACCGGCTGGATCATCGTCCGTGACGCGTTGCTGCTCGGCCCGTGGCGCCACGAGTCGCACATGTCGCGCTGGCAGAAGCGCACCCCCACCGACTACGAGGCCGAGCACATCCTGCTGCGCACCATCCGCTGCGTGAAGGGCGAGGTGCAGACGGTCGTCGAGTGTGATCCGGCCCCCGACTACGGCCGCCTCAAGCCGCGGTGGAAGTACACCGACAAGGTCTATCACCAGGGTGAGCTGATCTGCCCCGACTGGGACATGGCCGTGCGGCTGACCACCGACATGCGCCTCGGCTTCGAGGGCAGCCGGGCCAACGTGCGCACGCTGCTCAAGGAGGGCGACACCCGCTACGTCGCGATGTCCTGGGGCAGCAAGGAACCACCCCTCACCTATGACGACGCCTACCGCCGGCAGGTCTGGACGGCGCACCACTGGCAGCACTGGCTGGCGCGCGGGGCGTTCCCCGACCATCCGTGGCGCAGCTACCTGCAGCGCAGCGCACTGACCCTGAAGGGGCTCACCTACTCCCCCACCGGCGCGATCTGCGCCGCGGCGACCACCTCGCTGCCCGAGACGATCGGCGGCAACCGCAACTACGACTACCGCTTCACCTGGATCCGCGACGCGACATTCGCCCTGTGGGGCATGTACTCCCTCGGCTACGACTGGGAGGCGGTCGACTTCTTCTCCTTCATCGCCGACATCGCCGAAGCCGACGACAACCTGCAGATCATGTACGGCATCGACGGCGAGAAGGACCTGGCCGAGAGCGAGCTGGACCACCTGCCCGGTTACGCCAACTCGCGCCCGGTGCGCATCGGCAACGCGGCGAGCCGGCAGCAGCAGCACGACGTCTGGGGAGCGTTGCTCGACTCGGTCTACCTGCACACCAAGGCCCACGACCACCTCGACGACCGCATGTGGCCGATCCTGGCCAAGCAGGTGAACGCGGCGCTGGACAACTGGCGCGACCCGGACGCCGGCATCTGGGAGGTCCGCGGCGAGCTGCAGCACTTCACCTCGTCCAAGATCATGTGCTGGGTGGCCGCGGACCGGGGGGCGCGTCTGGCCGCGGTGATCGGTCAGGACGCGGCGGCCGACAAGTGGGAGAAGGCGGCCGAGGAGATCAAGGCCGACATCCTCGAGCACGGCGTGGACGAGCGCGGCGTGTTCGTGCAGCACTACGACACCACCGAGCTCGACGCATCGCTGCTGCTGGCCCCGCTGGTGCGTTTCCTGCCCCCGGACGACGAGCGCATCGTGAACACGGTGCGGGCGATCGCCGACGAGCTGACCGAGCACGGCATGGTGCTGCGCTACCGGGTGGCGTCCACCGACGACGGGTTCTCCGGCGAGGAGGGCTCGTTCACCATTTGCTCGTTCTGGCTGGTGTCGGCGCTGTGCGAGATCGGCGACTACCACCGCGCCCGCCGGCTGTGCGGCAAGCTGCTCTCGCACGCCGGGCCGCTCGAGCTCTACGCCGAGGAGATCGACGTGCACAGCGGCGCGCACCTGGGCAACTTCCCGCAGGCGTTCACGCACCTGGCGCTGATCAACGCCGTCCTGCACGTGATCGACACCGCCGACCTGCAGGACGGCGAACTGCGCACCCCCGAGACGCGCTGAGCGCAGCGTCTGCGAGGCTCGGGGCGTGAGCGACGCGCGCCTGGAACTCGACCCCGCCGAGGTCGAGGGCGGCGTCTACCCCTGGCTGACGGCCTCGGTCATCCCGCGGGCCATCGCCTGGGTCTCCACGGTGTCGGCCGACGGCGTCGACAACGTCGCCCCACACTCGTTCACCACGGTGGCGGGCACGGACCCGCCCACGCTGTGCTTCGTGTCGGTGGGGCACAAGGACACGCTTCGCAACACCCGCGCGACCGGGGAGTTCGTGCTCAACATCGGCGGCGCGCCCCTGCTCGAGGCGATGAACGATTCGGCCACGAACTTCCCCGGCGACGTCAGCGAGTTCGACGCGGCCCGCCTCCACCGCGAGCCCAGCGCGGTCGTTGCCGCCCCGCGCGTGGCCGCGGCCCCGCTGGTCTTCGAGTGCCGGGTCACCGGTGAGCACGAGGTCGGCGAGTGCGTGATGGTGTTCGGCGAGGTCGTGCACCTGGCGGCCGCTCGTTCGGTGCTGGCCGACGACGGACTGCCCGACGCGCGCGCCGTCGACCCGCTCTCGCGCCTCGGGCGCGCCGAATGGGGGACCCTCGGCGAGGTGATCGCCCTCAACCGCATCCGCTGGCCGGACTGGCAGGACGGCCGGCGCAGCCGCACGCTGCGCGGCCCGGCGTCCGGTTAGGGTCGCGGGCGCCCGTCGTTCGGGGTGAGCTGCCGGCTCGCCGGCGCCTTGCCGTTGAGCGGCAGGCAGGTGCGCACGAACTCCTCGCCGAACTCGGTGACGTGGATGCTGCGGTGGATGGTCTTCGGCATCCGTCCGGCGCGTTTGAGCGCATCGGTGACCTTCGGCTGGGCTTCGATCACCTGGTAGCGCTGGGGATTGGTGACCTGCTCCCTCGAGAACTCGATCAGCCCGAGCCGCGACAGGTTGGTCAGGTACTGGTTGACGCGGTCGAGGTTGCGGCAACCCGCGTGCTCGCCGATCATGTTGAGCCCGCCGCTGACGAGCACCGACCCGATGCCGAAGGGCCGGAAGGTGCGCACGTCGATCGCCGGCTGCGGCCCGTCGAGGAACAGGAAACGCAGCATCCGCGCCTCGTCGGGGGTGATCTCGGTGAGGATGCGGGCGAACGCCGGGTGGGTGTCCTCGACCACGTTCACATCGTTCGAGCGGCGCAGCAGGTCGGTCCCGCGCCGCTGCAGATCCTCCGGCGTGGACGGCCGGGTACCGTCGCGGCCGGGCAGCGGTCGGGCCGTGATGTGCTCCTGCGGCACGCCCAGCGCCCGCCACGCGACGTTGCGCAGGTCGGTGGCCGCGTCCTGCATGATCGTCGTCGCGCTCTCGCCGTCCCGGGCGCGCTGCGCGACGTAGTTGGCACCCGCGATGGTGGCACCCAGCGACCAACTGAACACGTGCCAGGCGGAGACCGCGGTGACCCGCGCGATGCCCGGGGCGGCCTTGACCAGTGACGGGCTCGGCCGGCGGGCGAGCTCGCCGGTGGCCCGGGCCGTGACCTCGACGACCCGGCCCACGCCGGGCCGGGGCCGCGGCACGACCTGGGCCCTCGGGGGCGAGCCGGCCGGGGGCGCCGGACCGCGCTCGCGGTCGTCCGTCACGTCATCCACCGCTTCTAGACTCCGAAGATCGCCAGGTGCAGGAGGCCGGCGAAGAACCCGAGGGCGCCGCCGTGGAAGAACAGTAACCATTCGTCCTGCTTGATGGCCGAGCGCAGCATCTCGACGAAGTCGTCCGGGCCCATCTCCTTCATCTGGGTGGAGATGAACGCGTAGATCTTGCTCGACTGCTGCTTGCTGAACTCGGCGTCGTTGAAGGCGATGGGCGCGAAACCGGAGGCCTCGGCGGCCACCGACGAGCGGATCTGGTCGTACTCCTTCGAGCCGATGGCCACCCGGACCGCGGCGCGGGCCGGGCCGACGGCCTTGTCGACGGCCGGGCGCAGGGAGTCCTCGAGCAGTTGCAGGGTGCGGTCGCTGCGCGGGCCGGTCATCAGCTCGTTGCCGATGTTCTGCAGCGTGATCACCTTGTCGGCCACCATCTGGGCGTACATCTCGGTGACCTCGGCCTGCCGCTTGAGCATCAGCCCCTGCCGCCAGGGCGCCCACCACGAGGGGTGCACCGGCTCGAAGATCATGGTGATGCCCAACCAGTTGACGATCCAGCCGATGACGACTCCGCCCAACGGCAGCACCCACCACTGCGGCAGCACCTGCAGGATGCCGAAGAGCACGAAGCCCATCGGCAGCCCGAAGTAGAAGCCGAAGTTCTGCATGAAGCGCAGTTCCTTGCGTCCCATGATCAGGAACAGCTCGTTGAGCAGCTCGGGGTGCTCGACGAAGTAACTGATCACCATAAGCTTGGCGTCGATGAGTTGATCGACGTTCTTGCCGATCTCGGCGGTGATGTTCTGGACGATGGCCGGCAGCTGTCCGCGCACCCGCGCGAAGACCGCCTCCTTGATGATCGGCGGCAGATCGTGCCACAGCTGCGGGTTCTCCTGCCGCATGATCTGCTCGACGACATCGCGGATCTCGTTCTGCGCCACGGCGGCGAGGTGCTCGGCGATCTTCTCCGGTTCCAGCTCGCGGTAGAAGTCGCCGACGTCGCCGAGCTTGAGCAGGCCCTTGTCGACGGCGATGCTGGCCATCTTGTCGGCCCGGGACGGCACGATGCCCTGCCAGCCGATCTTGCCGTCGTAACGGATCAGCGGCAGCACCTGCACCCGGCGCGGCAGGTAGGGGAACAGGATGCGCAGCCCGGGCACCCGGATGCCGTAGAAGCGGATCGGGCGGAACAGCATCAACACGCCGGTCCAGTTGGTGACGTACCCGATCACCCCGGTGAACAGGGGGACGGAGATCAGGTCGACCAGCACCTTGTGATCCACGCCGTCACCTCCCCTGGCTCGCCCGGCGGACCACAGTATCCCGGCCGTACCCGGGCGGGGCGAGTCGAGCGACCGCGGTCACCGGCGGCGCGATGGTGGCCCGACCTACCGCCCGGTAACGTCGTTGGCGTCAAGCTCCGCCGACCAGCCGGGAGTACCCGTGGACCTCGCCCTCAGCAAGGAGGACCGCGCCTTCGCCGAGCAGATGCGCGAGTTCTTCACGACAGAGATCCCGGCCGAGCTGCGCGAGCGGCTGGCCCGCGGCGGGCATCCGGACCGCGACGACGTGGTCACCACCCAGCGCACGCTCAACGCCCACGGCTACGCCGTGCCGCACTGGCCGGTCGAGTGGGGCGGGCAGGACTGGACACCCCTGCAGCGCCACATCTGGGCCGAGCAGATGACTCTCGCCCACGTCCCCCCGCCGATCGTGTTCAACACGGCGATGATCGGCCCGGTGATCGCCACCTTCGGCAGCCAGGAGACGAAGGAGCGCTTCCTGCCGAAGACCGCCAACGCCGACATCTGGTGGTCGCAGGGTTTCTCCGAGCCCAACGCGGGCTCGGACCTCGCCTCGCTGAAGACGACCGCGGTCCGCGACGGCGACGAGTACATCGTCAACGGGCAGAAGACCTGGACCACCCTGGCCCAGTACGGCGACTGGATCTTCAACCTCGTGCGCACCGACCCCGAGGCGCCCAAGCAGCGCGGGATCAGCCTGCTGCTGGTCGACATGACCTCCCCCGGCGTCACCGTCCGGCCGATCCACCTCATCGACGGCGGCTACGAGGTCAACGAGGTGTTCTTCGAAGACGTCCGGGTGCCGGCCGAGAACCTCGTCGGCGAGGAGAACAAGGGTTGGACGTACGCGAAGTTCCTGCTCGGCAACGAGCGCACCAGCAACGCGGCCATCGGCACGATCAAGAACCGCATCGCCCGCCTGAAGCGGCTGGCCGGCCCGCTGCTGGACGATCCGCTGCTGCGCGCGCGGGTCACCCGCTTGGAGGTGGAGACCACCGCGCTGGAGATGTCGGTGATGCGCGTGCTCGCCCGGGAGGCGTCGCTGCCGCACGGCCAGCCCGACCCCACGTCGTCGGTGCTCAAGCTGCGCGGGTCCGAGCTGCAGCAGGAGGCCAGTGAACTACTGGTCGACGTGCTCGGGCCGGCCGGCCTCGCCTACCGCGAGTCGGCCGACGTGCCCCACGGCTTCGCGGCCCTGCCGGAGGGCGCGGTCGACGCGATGCCCACCTACTTCAACTGGCGCAAGGCCTCGATCTACGCCGGCTCCAACGAGGTGCAGCGCAGCATCATCGCCAAGGCCATCCTGAAGTTCTGAGCGGAAACGGCGGACCCATCATGGACCTGGACCCCAGCGACGAGCAGAAGATGCTCGCCGACGCGGTGCGCAGCCTGCTCGACAAGCGCTACGACGCCAACGCGCGGTTGGCCCTGCTCGGCTCCGAGGAGGGCTGGAGCCGCGACCTGTGGAAGCAGTACGCCGAGCTCGGGCTGCTCGGGCTCAGCTTCGACGAGCAGTACGGCGGCGCCGGCATGGGTGTCGGCGAGCTGGCCGTCGTCATGGAGCAGTTCGGCCGGGCGCTGGTGCTCGAGCCGTTCCTCGCCGGCGTGGTCCTCGGCGGCGCCCTGGTGGCGGCCGCCGGTTCCCCGGAGCAGAAGGCCGACCTGCTGCCCCGCGTCGCCGACGGTTCGCTGCTGCTCGCGTTCGCCTACACCGAATTCGGCTCACGCTGGTCGCTGCGCGACATCGCCTGCACCGCCGAACCAGACGGGGACGGCTGGCGCCTGACCGGCCAGAAGATCGCGGTGGCCGGCGGCGACAGCGCCGAGCGGCTCGTCGTCACGGCCCGCACGCCCGACGGCGACGTGGGCCTGTTCCTGGTCGACGCCGCCGCCACCGAACGCGACGCCTACCCCATGCAGGACGGCACGCGAGGCGCCGACGTCCGCCTGGACGGCGCGCCGGCCGAGGCGCTCGGCGACGCCGCCGACGCGCTGGCCGCCGTGGAGTCGGTGGTCGACACCGCTACCGCCGCCCTGTGCGCCGAGGCCGTCGGCGCGATGGACCGGATGCTGTGGCTGACCGTCGACTACCTCAAGACGCGGGTGCAGTTCGGCCAGCCGATCTCGGTGTTCCAGGCCCTGCAGTTCCGGGCCGCGGACATGTACGTCTCGCTGGAACAGGCGCGCTCGGCCGCACTCGTCGCCCGCCTGGCGCTGGCCGACGACGACGTGGCGGAGCGCCGGCGCACCGTGCGCGCGGCGAAGATCCAGATCGACCTCGCGGCCCGGCACATCGGGCAGGAGGCCGTCCAGTTGCACGGCGGCATCGGGATGACGATGGAGTACCCGGTCGGCCACTACCTCAAGCGCACCACGGTGATCGCCCGGACCTTCGCCGACACCGAAACGCTGCTCGCACAGGTGGGCGAGGGCGCCGGGCTGATTCCCGCCGGCTGAGCGGCCCGCTCACAGGGGTGTCAGCCGGCGTGGTGTCAGCCGGCGAGGCGGGCGAGCAGGCTCGTGTCCCACGCCTCGAGCAGGGCGGCCGGGCCGGCGTGCACCTCCACCGCACCCGCCTCGCGCAGTTCGGCGGCGCCGGTGCCGCCGCACTCCAGTGCGATGCACCGCACGCCGGCCCGGGCACACGCGAGGACGTCGGACACCGCGTCGCCGACGAACACCGCCTCGTCCGCGTCGACCTCGGCCTGGCCCAGCGCCACTTGGACGAGATCGGGCGCGGGCTTACTGCTGTCGGCGTCGGCCGAGCTGGTGGCGTGGTCCAGCACCTCGTCGATGTCGAGCAGCCGGCGTACGACCGCGACCTCGTCCTCGCCCGCGGACGACGCCAGCACGGTGGTCACCCCCTCGGCATGAACGCGCCGTACGAGGTCTCGCGCACCGGGTAGCGCCCGCAGCGCCGGCCAGTAGGTCGCGTACAGCACGTCGTGCGCCGTGGCCAGGCTTTCCAGGGACTCGTCGTCGACGTCGCGGTCGAGCACCTGCGGCACCAGCTGGTCGGCGCCCATGCCGATCGCGCGGTGGATGTGCGCCATAGTGACGTCGTGGCCGGCGCGCCGGAACGCCTGCCACCAGGACACGCTGTGCAGGTACGTGCTGTCGACCAGTGTCCCGTCGACGTCGAAGAGCACCGCCGCGGTCACGGTGCCTCACTCGAGCCGGCGAGGCCGTCGAGAACCTCGGTGAGCTGTTTCTGGGTGTCGTTGCCCAGCTTCTCGAACAGTAGCTTCATGGCCGGCGTGGCGAGCTTGGCCGCCCCGTGCATCTCCAGGTCGTTGCGATACGTGACCACGCTGCCGGACCCCTCGGGCTGGACGGTGATCGTCTCGGTCGAGGTCGCGGAGTCGTTGCGGCCGACGAAGACGACGCGGTTGGTGGTCAGCTGCTCGAGCGTGTAGGTCAGCTCGGTGCCGATGCCGGCGATCTTCGACTCGTTGTGCCACGAGGCTCCGGGCCGGACGGGGCCCGAGTCGATCCTCGTGCACCGTTCGGTGCCGGGATCCCACTGCTCGGCGTGCCCGAAGTCGGCCAGGTAGTCGATCACCGCCTGCTGGGGGGCAGTGACGGTGAACGTGCGCGAGACGCTGGTCATCCGGCTCTCCTTCGTGGGTCGGACCGTCTCCTATGCCTTGCCCTCATCACCGCGTCGCATCACGTCGGCCGTTGCCGACCGCGGGTCGCCCGCCGACGATGGGCCGGTGAGCGTGTACCTCGCCTGGACCGACGCCCGCTTCGATCCGGCCGCGCCCGGGCCGTGGGAGGCGGTGCACCGGGCCGCGGGCGGGCTGCTGCTGGTCGACAGTGACGCCGGACTGTCGCGCGTCTACCACGAACTGAAGTGGTCCCTGCCGCCCGGCGCGGCGCTCCTGGTCACCCCGGTGGCGTCGCGGCCGAAGCTGGCCCGGGTGGCCGCGGGCACGCAGACCTGGCTGCGGGCACGACTACCCATCTGATGGGCGACCCACCGTCCTCGGCGAAGTCGCACGCACCGCTCTACGGCAGGGCCGTCACCTCGCTCGCCGCCAGCGCGCGGTCCCAGACCCGCACGTCGTCGACGGTGCCCGGCCAGAAGTCGGTCGGGGTGCTGTTGTAGAAGCCGCGGCCGACGGCCAGGGGGCCCGACGACGCGTCGCCCAGGCACTGGTGCAGCACCTTGCCCTGCGCCCGACCGTCGACGTAGAGCGTGTAGGTGCCGGCGTCCGCGTCGTGCACGCCGACCAGGTGGTACCACCGGCCGGTCTCGGGGGCGACGTCGGACAGCGCCCGGCCCTCGACGGTGGAGAAGGCGAAACGGTCGTCGGCCTGCGAGTACTGCAGGAAGAACCCGCTGGCCGACGAGCCGTCCTGGCTCACCGCGGTGGCGAAGTGGTCCTTGCCGTCCAGCTTCACCCACGCCGACGCCGTGAAGTTGCCGGTGGTGTCCAGTACCGGACCGGCGGTCTGGCCCGATTGCGTCGAACCGTCCAGCTGCAGGGCCGAACCGGAGTGCCCGTCGACCCACGCCGGGCCGCCGGTGAGGGTCAGGTCGTGCCCGTCCGCGCTGTCGTGTGCCACGGCGCCGCTGCCCTCGTCGAGCGGGTACGCCGCCACCGGCTGCTGCTGGCCGGGCGGGAACGTCGTGCCGCCCTCGCGGTCGAAGGCCGCCTGGGCGTTGCGCTCCACCGCGAGGTTGGCCGCGCGCACCGGGCCGGGCTCGACCTTCTCGACCTGGCGGTCGTAGGTCCACAGCCCGTTGACCTCGTCCTCCACGTCGGTGATCTGGGTGTAGACGCCGGCGCTGACCGCGCACTGGTTCTGCACCTGCTTCAGCCGGTCCTGGAGCTGCACGTACCGCGCGGTCAGCGTGGCCGGGTCCGGCTCCATCTCGTACGCCTGCGGCGTGCCGGTCGGGAAGGTGTGGCCGTCGACCACGAGACCCAGGCCGCCGTACTCGCCGTCGATGACGGCGCGCGTCGGCTGCGGCCCGGGCGCCCCGGGCCCCACATAGGTGTGGTCGTCCCAGATGTCGCCCTCGCCGTGGTCGGGCAGGGAGGCGCAGCAGTTGACCCCGCTCTCGGCGTCCACCAGCCGCGACGGGTCCCAGCGCTTGACCTGCGCAGCGATCCCGGCGGGGTCGAACTCGCCCCAGCCCTCGTTGAACGGCACCCAGGCGACGATCGCGGTGTCGCTGCGATGCTCGTCGATCACCTGCTTGAGCTCCCTGCGGTACTCGGCCTGCGCGGCCGCGTCCGGAGCGTGGTCGGTGGTCATCGCGGGCATGTCCTGGAACACCATCAGGCCCAGCCGGTCGGCCCAGTAGTACCAGCGGTCCGGCTCGACCTTGATGTGCTTGCGGACGGCGTTGAAGCCCAGCTTCTTGTGCTGGGTGAGGTCGAACTTCAGCGCGGCGTCGGTGGGTGCGGTGTAGATGCCGTCGGGCCAGAAGCCCTGGTCGAGGGTGGCCATCGCGAAGATCGGCTTGCCGTTGAGCACCAGTCGCGGCTTGCCCTGCGCGTCCTTCTTGATGCGCAGGGAGCGCATGCCGAAGTAGGAGCTCACCTGGTCGGTGACGGTGTCACCGTGCTTGACGGTGACCCGCAGCCGGTACAGGTAGGGGTCCGACGGGCTCCACAGGCGGGCGTCGGGCACCGGGATGCGCAGCTGCGCCCCTGCGGCGCCGCTCGCCGAGCCCACGGGTGTCGACCCGGCGTACGCGGTGGCCTCGACGGTGTCGCCCTGCGCGCCCTTCGTGTTCGGCGTGACGCGCACCGTGTCGTCGGTGATGTTCGGGGTGGTGGTCAGCGAGTCGATGTGCGCCGGCGCGACCGGCTCCATCCACACCGTCTGCCAGATCCCCGACGACGGCGTGTAGAAGATGCCGCTCGGATCGTTGCGCTGCTTGCCGATCGGCTGGCCGCCCGCGTCGGTCGGGTCATAGACGCCGACCACGATCTCCTGCGCGCCGCTGCCGGTGAGGGCGTCGGTGATGTCGGCGGTGAAGGCGTCGTAGCCGCCGAGGTGATGGGCCACCTGCGTGCCGTTGACGTACACCGTCGCGTCGTAGTCGACCGCGCCGAAGTGCAGCAGCAGGCGCTGCGCCGATCCGACGTGCCACGTCTTCGGCACGGTGATCGTGCGCCGGTACCACATGCGGTCGTGGTGTTCCATGATCCCGGACAGCGCCGACTCGACCGGGTACGGCACGAGGATGCGGTGGTCGAGGTCGGTGCCGACCGGCGGCGCGTCGCCCTCCTGCGCAGGGGCGAACTGCCACACGCCGTTGAGGTTGCGCCAGGTCGGGCGCTGCAACTGCGGCCGCGGGTACTCGGGCAGCGCGTTGTCCGGTCCCACCTGCGCGGTCCAGGGCGTGCTGAGCGGGGGCGTCTTGGGGTGCCAACCGTCCTCTCCCGGCGTGCGCGCCGCGGCGGCACCGGCGTGCAGGGCGGTCACCGCGAGCGCTGCGGCGGCAGCGACGGCGGCGAGGCGGTGGGCGCGGGAACGGTGCGCGGCTGCGGGCACGGGGCGACCTTTCGCGGTTCGTCGAGGCGCGCTCACCGGCGTGCCGCCTGTCCGGATTCGGGAGAACGTCCGTTTCGTGAATCAACCCGGTCCCGCCGGGTGTGTCAAGAGATCGACTCGATTTCGTTGACACCCGCGAAGCTCCGGTCCTAGCGTCGTTTCGCCGGAATCGCCCGGAGAGCCCGGCCTAGCACGAGGAGTCCTGGATGCGCCGTTCATCCCACGCCGCCCACCTGGTCGTCACCGCTGCCGTCGCCCTCGGGATGGCCGCCGCCGCCCAGCCCGCCGGCGCCGAGGCCGCCGCCCGGCCTGCCGCCGCGGCCGACCAGCCGTGGCTGAACCCGGACCAGACACCGGCCCAGCGCGCCAGCGAACTGCTCGCGGCCATGCGCCTCGCCGACAAGGTGCACATGCTGCACGGCGTGGACACGAGCACGTCGCCCGTCGACGCGGTCGGTTACATCCCGCCGATCCCGCGGCTGCACGTCCCGGCCATCACCATGACCGACGGCCCGGCGGGCGTGCGCAACGGCCGCAAGGCCACCGAATTGCCCGCGCCGATCTCCGAGGCGGCCAGCTTCAACCCGCAGACCGCCCGCGCCTACGGCCGGGTGGTCGGCCGCGACGCCCGCGACCTCGGGCAGCGTCAGGTGTTCGGCCCCGGCATGGACATCGATCGCGTCCCGACCAACGGGCGCAACTTCGAGTACTACAGCGAGGACCCGCTGCTGTCCGGGACCATGGGCGGCGCCGACGTGAACGGTATCCAGGACGAAGGCGTCGTCGCGACGGTCAAGCACTACCTCGCCAACAATCAGGAGACCAACCGCACCAGCATCTCGGCCAACGTCGACGACCGCACGCTGCACGAGATCTATGAGAAGAACTTCGGCATCGCGGTGACCGACGGGCACCCCGGCTCGGTGATGTGCTCCTACAACCGCGTCAACGACGTCTACGCCTGCAGCAACCGCTCGACGCTCATCACGGCGCTGCGCGAGCAGTTCGGCTTCGACGGCTACGTCGTGTCCGACTACCCGGCCACGCACGACACGACCGACATCGCCGCCGGGCTGAACATCGAGCTGCCCACGGGCGTGCATTTCACGCTGCCGCAGGTCAAGGCGGCGCTGGCCGCCCACACGATCACGATGGCCGACATCGACGCGCGGGTGACCGAGACCCTCGTCGTCCTGTTCCGCTTCGGCTTCTTCGACCACCCGGACCTCCCCGCGGCGCCGATCGACGAGAAGGCCGACAACCGCACGGCGCAGCAGGTTGTCGAGGACAGCGCCGTCCTGCTCAAGAACGACGGCGCGCTGCCGCTGACGAGCAGCGCGAAGAAGGTCGCGATCGTCGGCACGGTGGCCAAGACGTCGCGACAGGGCGGCGGCAGCAGCCAGGTCGACCCGCTGTCGGTCGACAACGCCTACGACGCCATCGTCGCGCGGGCCGGCAGCGCGGCGTCCGTGTCCTACGCCGACGGCAGCGACCCGGCCGCCGCGGCCGCGACGGCGAAGGACGCCGACGTCGCGCTGGTGTTCGTCGGCGACCAGTCGAGCGAGGGCTCGGACCGCAGCACGCTCGCGCTGTCGGGCAACCAGGACGACGTCGTCGACGCCGTGGCCGCGGCGAACCCGCACACGGTCGTGGTGATGGAGACGGGCGCGCCGGCGCTGCTGCCGTGGCTGTCGAAGGTGTCCGGCGTGCTCGAGGCCTGGTACCCGGGTGCGCGGGGCGGCGCGGCGATCGCCCGGCTGCTGTGGGGCGACGTGAACCCCTCGGGCAAGCTGCCGCAGACCTGGCCCACCAGCGACACCCAGGTGCCGGCGAGCACGCCGGAGCAGTACCCCGGCGTGAACGGGGAGGAGACCTACTCCGAGGGCGTCGATGTCGGCTACCGGTGGTACGACGACCACGGCCAGACCCCGCTGTTCCCGTTCGGCTACGGCTTGTCCTACACGAACTTCGCGTTCTCGAACCTGACGCTGGCCAAGCCGAGCGGCCCTGCGGGTGCGCCGGTGCGCGCCGGGGTCGACGTCACCAACACCGGTTCGACGGCGGGCTCGGACGCGGTGCAGCTGTACGTGAGCAAACCCGACCGGCTGGCCCCGACCCCGCCGCGCGAACTGGGCGCCTTCGGCAAGGTGACCCTCGCGCCCGGGCAGACCAAGCACGTCAACCTCACCGTGTTGCCCCGCGAGCTGGCCTACTGGGACTCCGACGCGCAGGCGTTCACCGTGCAGGACGGCCAGTACGGCGTGGCCGTCGGCGACTCCTCGCGCTCACTGCCGCTGTCGGCGACCTACACGGTGACGAAGACGACCGGGCCGGTGCGCTTCCGCGTCGACGGCAGCGCCCGTACCGCGGCCGCCGGCACCTCGTTCACCACGGGCGGCACCGTCGCCAACCTGTCCGACTACCCGGAGACGGACGTGCACGCGTCGCTCGACGTCCCTGAGGGGTGGGCCGGCGCGGTGAGCACGGCGCCGGCCGGCACGCTCGCCCCCGGGGCGAGCACGCCCGTCGGCTACACCGTGACCGTGCCGGACAACGCCCCGGGCGGCACCTACACGGTGACGCTCACTGCGAGCGGCACGGTGGCCGGGCGGCCGGTGACCAGCAGCCGCGACGTCACGGTGACCGTGCCGTACAAGTCGCTCACCGCCGCCTACGACACCGTGGGTCTGACCGACGACAGCAACCCGGCCCCGGGCAACTGGGATCCCGCCGGGTACAGCTACTCGGCGCAGGGCCTGGCCGCCCAGGGCATCACCCCCGGCGGCACCGTCACCGTCGACGGCGTGACGGCCACCTTCCCCTCACCCGCGCCGGGCACCGAGGACGCGGTCACCGCGCACGGCCAGGTGATCGCGTTCCCGGTCTCGACGGGGCGCCTCGTGCTCGTCGGTTCCGCCACCTACGGCGAGGTGGCCGACCATCTCACCGTCACCTACACCGACGGCAGCACGGCCTCCGTCCCGGTCGATTTCAACGACTGGTACAGCAACGCCGCCACGGCCGGCTCGTCGATCCTGGCCACGACGCACTGGAACTCGGCCAGCGGCGCCGCCCCGCACGACGTCAGCATCTACGCGACGACGGCCGCGCTCGACCCGGCGAAGACCATCGCCACCATCACGTTGCCGGTGCAGCCCAATCTGCACTTCTTCGTGATCGCGCCCGCGGGGTAGCAACCAATCTCGCCGGCGGGGTGCCTCAGCTGGCTTCGGACATGCTCCACAGGTGCCACTGGGTGGTGCGCAGCCGGCGCGGTTGCTGCAGCACGGTGACGATGGCGTGCGCGATGTCCTCGGGCTTGAGGAACTCCTCCAGCGACGGGTCGCCCTCGGTGCGCCCGAGCCCGATGGCGAACTCGGTGTGCGTGCCGGCAGGCAGGATGGAGCTGACCCGGATGCCCTCGGTGCGCACCTCCCGGTCGAGCGATCCGGCCAGGCCCAGCTGCGCGAACTTGCTGGCCGAATAGACCGCCTCGTTGCCGCCGCCGCGGACGCCGGCCACCGAGCTGACCACGACCACGTCACCACCGCCGCCGGCGCCGCGGAACTGGCGTATCGCGGCGCGCACCGCCCAGACGCTGCCTTCGACGTTGGTGCGCAGCATCGTCTTCATGTCCTCGTCGCTGCCGTCCAGGATGCCGCCGTAACGGCCGATGCCGGCGTTGACGACCATGCTGTCCAGCCGGCCGAAGTGTTCCACCGCGGAGCCCACCAGGGCCTCGGCGCTGTCGGGCTCCTGCACGTCGCCGGTCACCGCGACCACCGACTTGTCACCCAACTGTTCGACCAGCTCGTCGAGCCGTTCGCGCCGGCGCGCCTGGACCGCCACCCGGGCGCCGTTCTCGACCAGGAGCCGGGCGGTGGCGGCCCCGATGCCCGCACTGGCGCCGGTGATGGCAACGACGGTGTCGTCGAGACTACGGGTGAGGGCTGGCATGACGGGCTCCGTTCGGCTGGGTGGACTGGTGCGGGACACCGCAGAAATCGATTGCCCCCGTGACCCAGGAATCGATTTCACGAACCATAGGTCGCTGGTGGCTGCGGGGTCAACCGCGCGTTACTGGACCTGGACCTTGAGCCCCTGGCGCTGCCGGACGGCGTCAACGGCGTCGGCGAAGTGCTCGAGGTCGAAGGTGTGCGTGACCATCTGGTCGGCGGCGATGGCGCCCGAGGCCATCAGCCGCAACGCCGGCTCGAACGTGTTCAGCACCGCCATCGAGCCCAGCACGGTGATCTCGTCGTTGTAGACCTGGAACTGCGAGAGCTCCAGCTGCGCCTGCGCCGGGGCCACCCCGAAGACCAGCATCGTGCCGCCCCGGCACAGCGAGCGCACCGCGCTGGCCGCGGCGGCCGGCACGCCGGTGGCCTCGATGGCGAACTCGAACCCGAGCTCGCGGCCGGCCAGTACCTCGTCGGCACTGGCGGCCACCGCATCGGCGCCGAACGAGCTGGCCAGTTCGCGCCGGCCGGCGTCCGGGTCGACGACGGTCACCGATGCCGCGCCGCTGCGCCGGGCGGCCTGGGCGATCAGCAGCCCGATGGTGCCCGCGCCGACGACGAGCAACTCGGAGCCCGGCGGCATGGCCAGCCGGCGCAGCCCGTGCACCACGCACGAGAGCGGCTCGACCAGCGCGGCGGGGCCCCACTCGAGACTGTCGGGAATCGGGTAGGCGTTGCCCGCCGGCACGGTGACGTAGTCGGCGAAGGCGCCGTTGACGGTGTCCCCGGTGGCGCCCCAGTACTGACACAGGTTGCCGCGCTGGCGGCGGCAGTAGACGCATTGGCCGCAGAACAGCGACGGGTCGACGGCCACCCGCTGGCCGACCCGCAGGTCGGTGACGCCCTCGCCCAGGGCCACGATCTCGCCGCCGAACTCGTGCCCGGGCACGATCGGGTACGGCGCCGGCGGGAAGTGCCCGTCCAGGATGTGCAGGTCGGTGCCGCAGATCCCCACCGCACGGGGCGCGACCACCACCTCACCCACGCGAGGAGTGGGATCGTCGATGGTCTCGACGCTGAAGGTTCCGGGCTTGTCGATGACGACTGCGCGCATGTTCGGTCTGTCCTCTCGATCGGTGCTGTTCCGAAGATACGGTCAGGAAACGATTTCTCAAGCCCGGGCGCGCACGCCCTGACGTTGCGAGCTCTCGCGTACGACTAGCTCGGCGGGCAGCACCACGCGTTGCGGCGGCCGCTTGTCGCCGCGGATGCGGGCGAGCAGCAGCTCCCCCGCGCAGCGGCCGATGTCGTAGGTCGGCTGCACCACCGACGTGATGCGCGAGCGGTGGCCCAGCGCCCAGGTGACGTCGTCGAAACCGACGAAGGCGAGGTCGCCGGGCACCTTCACCCCGGCCGCGTCCAGGGCGTCGAGCGCGCCGATGGTCATCAGGTTGTTCGACACGATGAGCGCGTCGGGACCGCGCCGCATGCCGATGAGGTCGCGGGTGGCCTCGAAGCCACCGTCGGCGCGGTAGTTGGCCACCCGGATCAGCTCGGGGTCGACCTGGCGGCCGGCGCCGGCGAGCGCGGCGCGATAGCCCGCGAGCCGGTCGCGCCCGGTGATGGTGACGTCGGGTCCGGCGACGAAACCGATGCGTTTGCAGCTCTGGGCGATGAGATGCTCGGTGGCCTCGCGGGCCAGCTGCCGGTTGTTGATGGTGACGCTGTCGAAGCGCGCCCCGCGGATACGCCGGTCGATGGTGACGACGGGGATGTTGCGCTCGGCGAGCACGGACAGGCGCGGCTGGCCGGCCGCGGCGGGCGACAGGACCACGCCGGCCATCTGCTCGGCGGCCGCCACCTCGATGTAGCGAGCTTCCTTGTCGACGTCCTCGTCGGCGTTGGCCAGGATCACCGAGTAGCCCGCCGCCTGGGCCGCGTCCTCGAGCCCGCGGACCATGGCCGTGAAGAACGGGTTGGTGATGTCGGAGATGATGATGCCGAGCACCATCGTGGCCCGGGTCCGCAGACTGCGGGCGGCCCCGTTGGGCCGGTAGTTCAGCTCGCGCACCGCGGCCTGCACCCGCTCGCGCAGGTCGCCGTTCACCTCGGAGTTGCCGTTGAGCACGCGGGAGACGGTGGCCGGCGAGACTCCGGCCGTCTGTGCCACCATCCGGATGGTCGTGGTCATCTCACCCTCCGCCCTGAGCTGCAGCAGGAGTCTAGGGCACCGCCGTGAAATCGATTCACGAAACGCGCCACAGACCTTGACAGGCATGTTGCGCCGAACCTAGCGTCGGCCACCACCAAGCGTGGAATCGATTTCTTAGGTCTCCGGCATCCCGTCAGGGCGACGGAAGGACATCTGTCATGCGGATCGGCTACCGCCGCGGTCTCACCTGCCTGGCCGCCCTGGCGGCCGCAGCGGGGCTCGCGCTCGCCACCCCCGTCGGCGCGGGCGCGCAAGCCCCCGCAGCCGCGCCCGCTTCCTCGGCGCCGGACAAGGGGCCGGTGGGCTGGGACGTCTACCGTCATCTCGACCGCACCGACGAGATCCCCACCGGCGTGCAGACCAAGCAGTTCTCCAGCTTCGACCGCGCCGGCGGCAACGGCGACTTCAACCGTTGTCTGTCCACCGGTCCGGGCGGCTCGTGCGTGCTGGCCACGGCCGCCGGCGCCGGTGAGGTCGACTCCATCTGGTCCACCCGTGACGGCGGCGACGTGAGCGCCACCGGCGACATCACCGTCGTGCTCGACGGCAAGACCGTGCTGCACGCGCCGTTCCAGGACGTCGTCGACGGCAAGCTCGGCGCTCCGTTCGTCTTCCCGGTGGTGGCCAACGCCGACCAGAGCTCCGGCGGCGTCTACATCGCGGCACCGATGACGTACCGCCGGTCGATGCTGATCTACACCGACAAGGACCCGAACTACTACCACGTCACCTACCGGGAGTTCGCCGACGCGACGGGCGTGCACACGTTCGATCCTTCGGACAAGGCGCAGGACGTGATCGCGACGCTCCAGGCCGCGGGCACCGCCGACCCCAAGCCCGCCAGCGGCGCCGCCATCACCACCGAGCGCGACTTCGACCTCGCCCCGGGGCGCGGGCGCACCCTGGCCACGGTGAGCGGCCCGGGCACGGTGTCGGCCCTGCGCGTGCACCTGCCGCAGTTGGTCGCTCCGGCCAAGCCGGAGTTCACCACCGACGACGGCCGGGCGTTCGGCGCCGGCGGCTCCAGCCAGTTCACGATGAAGATCGACCCGGCCAACCAGGGCGTCCGGCTCATCCGCAAGGCCGACAACGGCATCGGTCACCAGCGCGCCGACATCTACGTCGATGGCACGAAGGTGGCCTCTTGGGGCCCGAACGACGTCGCCGGGCTGTGCAAGTGGACCGACGAGACCGTCGACCTGCCCGCCTCCGTCACCGCCGGCAAGTCGTCGATCACCATCAAGAACGTGTTCGTCTCCTCCGACCTCGACTTCAACGAATTCGCCTACACCGCCGAGTCGATCGTCGACGGTTCCCCCGTCAAGACCGACTTCCTCGACGTGGGGCCGAACCACACCGCCGACGAGGGTGCACACCAGTACTCGATCGTCGGCCAGACGTGGGCGGCCACGCAGACGTACTGCTCCGCCGGCGACGACACCACGTCGCAGGCCGTGGTCAACAGCAACGATGTCATCCAGCACGTCCGGATCCGGGTCACCGCCGACGGGCAGCGCACGGTCGACGCCCCGCTGGGTGCCTTCTTCGGCAACGGCCAGACCGACTCCGATGCGCGTTCACTCATGGCCTCCATGGGCGCCGGGCTGTCGAACTGGTTCTCGGCGTGGTGGCCGATGCCGTACGCGTCGTCACTGACGGTGTCGCTGTACAACGGCTCGCAGCAGCGCCTGTCCGGCGCGCGCTCGTCGGTCACCGCCACGGCCGACGCCTCGGTCGCCGACGGCCTGGCCAGCGGCCGGCTCGCGCCCTTCCACGCCACCACCAACGCCGGTGACACCGTGCCCGGGCACGACCACAACTACGTGCACACGAGCGGCACCGGCAAGTTCGTCGGCGTCACGCAGAGCATGACCGGCCCGGCCAGCCGCGCCTATCTCGAGGGCGACGAGCGGGTCTACGTCGACGGATCGCACACCCCGCAGATCCACGGCACCGGTACCGAGGACTACTTCGAGGGCGGCTGGTACTTCAACCGCGACACGTTCACCGATCCGCTCAACGGCAACCCGTCGCACCAGGCCGGCAGCAACGGCTGCCCGGCCGACTCCGACTGCACGGCCACCTACCGCCTGATGCTGGCCGACGCCGTGCCGTTCGGGTCGTCGCTGGACTTCGGCATCGAGCACGGTCCCACCGACGACGTCGCGGCGAACTACAGCACGACCGCGTTCTGGTACGGCACCGACCGGCCCACCGAGCGCTGGACCGACACCGTGGATGTCGGCAACACCAGCAGCGAGCAGGCGCACAACTACACACCGGCCGGTGCCGCCGCCACGCTGACCGCCACCTACGAGGGCAACAACGCCGCGCCGCAGCCGGTGACCGACGACCTGCGCACGGCCACCGCGCGCACGAGCTTCACCGTGGCCGTGGACCCGACGAATCACGGCGTGCAGCTACGCCGCACCGCCGACCAGAACGCGGCCGGGCAGGCCGTGCGGGTGGCCGTCGACGGGGTGAATGTCGGCACGTGGCAGGAGCCCTTGGGCAACCCCGCCCACCGTTGGTTGGACGACACGTTCTTCCTGCCGGCCGCGGCCACCGCCGGCAAGGCCCAGCTGTCGCTCACCCTGACCCCGGTGTCCGGCGCCCCGGGCTGGACGGCCGCGCGCTACGTGGTGCAGTCGCTGGTCGCGCCGTTCACCGACACCCAGGCGCCGTCGGCCGTGAGCGACCTGGTCGCCCAGGGCGGCGAGGACAACTCGGTCACGCTGTCCTGGCGCCCGGCTGGTGACGACGTCGGCGTGGACCACTACGCGGTGTACGCGAGCAACTCGCGCCCCGTGCGCACCGACGCCGCCCACCTGATCGGCACCACCACCGTGCCCGGCTTCGCCGACACCGGCCTCGGCCTGCACCAGACCCGGTACTACCGCGTCATCGCCGTCGACGGAGCCGGTCACCGCGGGGCCTCCTCGGGCACCGTCAGCGCCACGACCGGCTCGACCCTGCGCCTGGAGGCCGAGCGCCTGCTGCCGCCGGTCGAGGCCGACGCCCCCGCCGACGCGCAGGGCAGCTGTTGCGGCGTCACCTGGTCCGGCGGCGCGCAGCTGTGGTTCCACGCCACGGCTGCGGGACAGCACGTCACCCTCGCCTTCGACGTGCCGACCTCCGGCACCTACGCCCTCACCTCCGTCCAGACCCAGGCCCCCGACTACGGCATCAGCACGCTTGCGGTCGACGGGCACGCCGTGGGTGACGCCGTCGACGGCTACCACGCGGGCGGGGTCGTGACGACCACGGCCGACGACGGTCAGCTGACGCTGGACGCGGGCCGGCACACGCTGACGCTCACGGTCACCGGGAAGAACCCGGCGGCGGCCGGTTACCTCGCGGGGCTCGACTACCTCGATCTGCGTCTGGTGTCATGAGCGACGCTTGCGGAGCGAGTCGAGGAGATCGCACGCGCGTCAGCGCGTATGTCACCGACGCCGGGCCCGAGCTTGCGAGTGGCCCCAAGGAGGTGTCATGAGCGACGCTTGCGGAGCGAGTCGAGGAGATCGCACGCGCGTCAGCGCGTATGTCACCGACGCCGGGCCCGAGCTTGCGAGTGGCCCCAAGGAGGTGTCATGAGCGACGCTTGCGGAGCGAATCGAGGAGATCGCACGCGCGTCAGCGCGTATGTCACCGACGCCGGGCCCGAGCTTGCGAGTGGCCCCAAGGAGGTGTCATGAGCGAGGCCGTTCAGGCGACCGATGCGCCGCCGCTGTTGCGGATGCGCGACATCACCAAGTCTTTCGGCGGCGTGCACGCGCTGCTCGGCGTCGACCTCGAGGTGCACGCGGGCGAGGTGGCGGCGCTGCTCGGCGAGAACGGCGCGGGCAAGTCGACGCTGATGAACGTGCTGGCCGGGGTGTTCAGCTCCTACGGCGGACGGATCGAGATCGACGGCCGACCGGCCACGCTGCACTCCCCCAAGCAGGCCGCCGCCCACGGCATCGCGATGATCCACCAGGAGCTCAACCTCGTCCCCGAGATGTCGGTGGCCGACAACATCCTGCTGGGCCGTGAGCCGCGCACCCGCCGCGGCACCGTCGACCGCAAGGCCATGCGGGCGCGGGCCCGCGAGCTGCTGCGGCAGGTGGGCCTGGACGTCGACCCGCGGCGCCTCGTCCGGCAGTGCCGCATCGCCGAGCAGCAGCTGATCGAGGTGGCGAAGGCGCTGTCGGTCGACGTGCGGATGATGGTGATGGACGAGCCGACGTCCGCCTTGGCCGACGCCGAGGTCCGCCGGCTGTTCACGGTGATCCGTCAGTTGGCCGCGCGCGGCGTGGCCATCGTGTACATCTCGCACCGGCTCGAGGAGCTCGAGGAGATCGCCGACTCGGTGACCGTGTTGCGCGACGGCTCGTACGTCGGCCGCCGCGACATGCGCGACACCGACCGCGACGAGCTGATCTCGCTGATGGTCGGCCGCCCGCTGACCGAGCTCTACCCGCGTTCGGCCGAGACCACCGAGCAGAACGTGCTGCTCGACGTCAAGGGGCTGCACCTCGTCGGTGACCACGCGGCCACCCGCTCGGCCCTGCACGGCATCGACCTGCGGGTGCGGGCGGGGGAGATCGTGGGCGTCGCCGGGCTGATGGGCTCGGGCCGCTCCGAGCTACTGCACAGCATCTACGGCTCCTACGCCCCGCACGAGGTGCGCGCACACATCACCGTGGCCGGCGAACCCTACCGGCCGCGCAGCCCGCACTACGCGATCACGCGGGGCGTGGCCCTGGTGGCCGAGGACCGCAAGGAGCAGAGCCTGATCCTCGACAACACGATCCGGTTCAACGCGAGCCTGGCCGCGTTGAGCCGGATCACCCGCTTCGGCGTGGTCGCCAAGAAACGGGAGCGGACGCTGGTGCGCGAACAGGCGGCCCGGCTGCGGGTGAAGGCGCCGAGCGTCGAAACCGCCGTACGCAACCTGTCCGGCGGCAACCAGCAGAAGATCGTGCTGGCCAAGACCCTGCTCACCAACCCGCGCGTGGTGCTGCTGGACGAGCCGACCCGCGGCGTCGACGTCGGGGCGAAGGCCGAGGTCTACGAGCTGATGAACGCCCTCGCCGCCGATGGCGCGGCCGTGGTCATGGTGTCCTCCGAGCTGCCGGAGCTGCTGGCCACGTGCGACCGCATCGTCGTGCTGTGCGAGGGGCGGGTCACCGGCGAGTTCTCCGCTGCGCAGGCCACCCAGGAACGTATCCTCGCCGCCGCCATGGACCGCACGAGCGCCGTCACGGTGCCGATCACCCAGGAGGAGACGCTTCGATGAGCGACACCGAGACCGACGCGGTGGCGCTGGAGAAGGACCCCGGGGCCGAGCCGCCGGCCGCGCAACCCCGCTCGCGTCGCGAGCGGGTTCGCCACATGGTGGGCCTGCTCGGGTCCCTCCAGGGCTACATCGGCCTCGTCGCCATCGTCCTGATCGGGATCGTCACCAAGGGGGCGGTGTTCTGGAACCAGCAGAACCTGACCAACGCCGTCGGCGCCTTCTCCTCGCGCGGCATCCTCGCGGTGGGCGAGACGCTGGTGATCCTGACCGCCGGCATCGACCTGTCGGTGGGTTCGCTGCTGGGCATCGCGTCGATGGTGTCGGCCCTGATGCTGACCCAGCACAACCTCACGCCGCTGGAGATCCTGCCCATCACCATGCTCGTGGGTGCGGCGTTCGGCCTGGCCAACGGCATCGGCACCACCGTGTTCAAGGTGCAGTCGTTCGTCATGACGCTGGCCATGCTCAGCGTCGTGCGCGGGGTGGACCGGCAGCTGTCGGACAACGTCAGCGTGGGCACCCAGGTCAGCACGCACGGCGGTCACCTCACGCCGCACTCCGCCGCCTTCCAGGGCTTCGGCACGCCGGGCCACAACATCCTGACCAACATCACGCTGCCGATCCTCGGCGACAACGGCATCTACTACCCCGTGCTCGCGCTCGTGCTCGTCGTCGTCGTGGTGCAGCTGATCCTGTCCAAGACCAAACTCGGCCGGCACATCTACGCGGTGGGCGGCAATCCGACCGCCGCGCGGCTGTCCGGCGTGAACGTGACGATGGTCGTCATCACCGTGTTCGCGATCTCGGGCTTGCTGGCCGGCTTCGCCGGGCCGATCGACGCGGCCTACAGCGCGTCGGCCGACCCCCTCGCGGGCAGCTCCTACGAGCTGGACGCGATCGCCGCGGTGGTCATCGGCGGCACCAGCCTGTCCGGCGGACGCGGCAACGTCGTGGGCACGCTGGTCGGCGCGCTGATCCTGACCCTGCTCGACAACGTGCTCGGCCTCAACGCGATCAGCGACAACGCGCAGTTGATCATCAAGGGGTTGATCGTGATCGCCGCCGTGATGATCCAACGGCCCGACTTCTTCCGCAGCGCCGTCAGCGGCCTGCGCCGCCTGCAACCCCGCTCCAGCCGGTGACCGCCGCCCGTCCCCAGTCCCATTCCCGCCAAGGAGGAACCATGCCCGTATCGCAGTACTCGACCCGCCGGCGAAGTCGAGCCGCCGGTGCCGCGTTGGCCGCCGTCTCGGTGGCCGCGCTCGCGCTCAGCGGCTGCTCGGCCAGTGCACCGAAGAAGTCCGGCGGCAGTGGCGGCAGCGGCGGCAGCGGCGGCAAGACCTTCGTCGTCGGCTACTCGCAGTCCAACAACGCCGAGCCCTACCGCGCGCAGCTGAACATCCAGCTGCGCTACTACATGAAGAAGTACAAGAACCTGAAGCTGCTGCCCATCACCGACGCGCACCAGAGCAGCGCCACCCAGGTGAACCAGGTGCAGAACTTCATCTCGCAGAAGGTCGACGCGCTCATCGTCTCGCCGAACGAGCCGGCCCCGCTGACGGCCGCGGTGACGCAGGCCTGCAACGCGAAGATCCCGGTGATCATCCTCGACCGGTCCGTCAACACGAACTGCTACTCCTCGTTCATCGGCGGCGACAACGTGGCCGCGGGCAAGCAGGCCGGCGACCTGGCCGCGAAGCTGCTGCCCAACGGCGGCAGCGTCGTCGAGCTGCAGGGGCTGCTCTCCGACCAGCCGCAGATCGACCGTGACAAGGGCTTCCGCGAGGGCATCGCCGCCAACCCGAAGATCAAGATCATCGCACACCGCGAGGGGAAGTGGCTCAAGGAGGACGCCACGCAGATCACCCAGCAGTGGCTGTCGCGGTTCCCGAAGATCGACCTCGTCTACGCCGAGAACGACCCGATGGCGCTGGGTGCGTACCTCGCGGCGGCCGGAGCCAAGCGGCAGGGCCAGATCAAGTTCATCGGCACCGACGGCCTGGCCATCCCCGACGGCGGCATCCGCGCCGTCCAGCAGGGTCAGCTCGCGGGCACGTTCATCTACCCGACGTGCGCCAAGGAGGCGGCCGACACCGTCGAGAAGATCCTGACCGGCAAGAAGGTCGAGAAGAAGCAGACCCTCAGCGTGACGCCGGTGACCAAGGACAACGCGGCCAAGCTGTACGCGCAGTACGACCCGAAGAACTTGAAGTAGGCCGCTGCGCGTTGAACTCGCACGCCCGCACCGGCGGTCCTGTCGCCGGTGCGGGCGTGTGGTGTCCGGCTGTCGGTGCCCGGCCCTACGCTCGGGCCATGAGCGAGTGGGACGAGTTCGAACGCGTGGCCCCGCGCATCGCGGCGGTGTTCCGCCGCCGGCACGCGGCCACGGGCAACCTGTGCCTGCTCGGCACACTGCGACCCGACGGCTTCCCGCGCGTCAGCCCGATGGAGCCGCGGTTCTTCGAGCAGCGGCTGTGGCTGGTGGGCATGCCGAACACGGCGAAGTTCGCCGACCTCGAGCGCGACCCGCGCTACACCCTGCACACCGCCACCGTCGACACGCACGTCGGCGACGGTGACGCCAAGGTCTGGGGCACGGTCGAGAACGTGCCCGACCCGGCGCTGCACGCGCGCTTCGCCGACGACCTGTACGCCGAGTCGGGCTTCGACCTGCGCGGGCAGCCTTTCGACCACTTCTACCGCGCCGACGTCGTCGGGGCGGCCGCGGTCGAGGTGGCCGACGGCCACCTCGACATCACCGTGTGGCGGGCGGGGCAGGCCGAACGGGTGATCCGCAAGCACTGACCGCCCGCGCCGGCCGCCGCCGGTCCGTCATTCCTCGGCGAGGGCGCGTTCCGGGCGCGCGCTCAGGCCGGCCGCGGCCACCGCCACCGCGAGCACCAGCGCGCTGTAGCCGACGGCGGTGTCGCGCAGGCCGATGTGGGTGATGAGCACGCCGGCCACCACGGCCGGGACGCTGAAGGCCAGGTAGCTGACCACGTACACCGCCGAGAGCAGGGCGGCGCGCTGGTGCGGCGCGGCGAGTTTGGTCACCGAGCGCAGCGAGCCGAGAAAGCCGGCCCCGAACCCGCCGCCCGCGATGACGCTCGCCACGACGAACAGGGCCAACGACCCGCTGAGGATGCCGAGCAGGAACAGCGCGCCGCCGCCCACCAGGGCGCCGGTGCCCAGCGTGCTCATCCGCGCCGGCTCCAGGCCGCTCACCGCGAGGGCCGCGGCCGCGCCGGAGAGCGCGAACACGCCGAGGACGAGGCCGATCAGGGCCTCGTCGTGCAGGCCGAACACGCTGCCGAGCAGCGAGCCACCGACCGACAACATCAACCCGCCGAGGGCCCACGTGGCGATCATGGTGGGTGAGGCAGCGAGGAAGGCACGGCGGGCGGCGGGCGGGACGGCCACCTGCGGGCGCAGCGCGGCCAGCGCGCCGGGCACCGGTTGCACCGTCTCGGGCAGCAGGGCGGTCGTGGCCACCAGCACCAGGAACAGGGCGAGCAGGACGGCGAACACCAGCTTGGTCGGGTGCGGCGCGTACTGCACGAGGACGCCGGTGCCGATCGCCCCGACGCCGAGCCCGGTCGTCGGCGCCACGCTGTTGACCAGCGAGCCCAGCCGCGAGCCGTCCGGTGGCTGCAGGTCGAGCAGGTAGGCGGCGAGCACACCGACCGCCGCCCCGGTGGCCACGCCCTGCACCACCCGCGCAGCCACCAGCCAGCTCACGCCGTCGGCGCCGAGGAACACCGCCATCGACGCGGCCTCCACGATCAGCGCGGCGCCCAGCACCGGTCGGCGCCCGACGTAGTCCGAGAGCCGGCCCACCGTGAGCAGGCTGGCCAACAGCGCGAGGACGTAGACGGCGAAGATGGCGGTAAGGGTCAGCGCCGAGAAGCGGAACCGCGCCTGGAAGACCGGGTAGAGCGGGCTGGGTGCGCTCGAGGCGGCCAGCAGGATCGCCGTCGTGGCGCCCACCGTCCAGAAGGCTGCCGCCCGCGGCAGCCGGCGCCGCCGGTCGACCGACTCGTGCCGACCCGCCGGCGACTGCTCGACCGGCGCGGCCTCGCGTCGGACGGTGTCGTGTGACATCAGGCTCAGACCGCTCATGATTGACTCCGTATGACGAACCGTTCGAGTTCCATCAAAGAGTCCGAACCGGGTCCCCTCCGCAAACGTTCCAAGAAAGTCGAACTGTGATCTCCGCCACAAGCCGAGCGCTCGAGCACCCCGACCTGGCCGGGGTCGCGCTGACCGACGTCCTGTTCGCGCTCAGCGACCCGGCCCGCCTCGACCTGGTGCGCCTGCTCGCCGCCGACGGGCCCCAGACCGTGGCCAACTGCCACGTGGTCGATCCGTCGGCGCCGAAGTCGACGTTCTCCCATCACCTCAAGGCGCTGCGCGAGGCCGGCCTGATCCGCAACGAACCGCATGGCCGGCAGCGGATGCTGACCCTGCGCCGGGCCGAGATCGACGACCGTTTCCCCGGCCTGCTCGACTCCGTTCTCCCCCGCTGACCACGACGGCCCCGGCCCCCTGAGGGGCCGGGCCGCGCGATCGGGGCGGCAGGCGTCAGCTGCAGCCGCTGGTGCTGCCGCAGCCCTCGCAGACGAAGCAACTGCCGGCCGGGCGCATCTTGGTGCCGCAGTTCATGCACAGCGGCGCGTCGGCCGAGCTGCCGGTCAGCGACTCGAGCAGCTCGGTGGAGCTGCGCACGCCGGTCGGGGCGGGCACCGCGGATTCGGCCACCGCCTCGTCGGCCAGCTCCGGGGCGTCGGCGGCCTCCTGCGTCACCGTCTTGCTCACCGGCGCCGACTGGGCCAGCGACTCGGTGTCGAAGTCGTCGCCGAAGTCGGAGTCGTCGTCGGGGACGGTGTACGAGCCGGTCTCCAGCTGCCGGGTGCGCTCGTCGGCGGTGTGGATGCCCAGCGCCGAGCGGGTCTCGAAGGGCAGGTAGTCCAGCGCGAGGCGGCGGAAGATGTAGTCCAGGATCGACTGCGCCATCCGGATGTCCGGGTCGTCGGTGAGCCCGGCCGGCTCGAAGCGCATGTTGGTGAACTTCTGGACGTAGGTCTCCAACGGCACGCCGTACTGCAGCGCGATCGAGATGGCGATGGAGAAGGCATCCATCACACCGGCGAGCGTGGAGCCCTGCTTGCCGAGCTTGAGGAACACCTCGCCGAGGCCGTCGTCGGGGTAGGAGCCCGCGGTCATGTAACCCTCGGCCCCGGCGACGGTGAACGACGTGGTCTTGGACGGGCGCGACTTGGGCAGCCGGGTGCGCTTCGGGCGGTACTCGACCACCGGCGTCGCGGCGGCCTGCTCCGCCGGCTCGTCCTTGCGGGCCTGCTTGCCCGCCGACAGCGGCTGGCCGACCTTGCAGTTGTCCCGGTAGACCGCCAGCGCCTTGAGGCCGAGTTGCCAGCCCTGGAAGTAGACGTCCTCGATGTCCTCCACGGTCGCCGTCTCGGGCAGGTTGACGGTCTTGGAGATCGCGCCGGACAGGAACGGCTGGGCCGCGGCCATCATCCGCACGTGGCCCATGGGCTTGATCGCGCGCTGGCCCATCGCGCAGTCGAACACATCGTAGTGCTCCTGGCGCAGACCCGGGGCGTCGATGACGTGGCCGTGCTCGGCGATGTACTCGACGATCGCCTCGACCTGCTCCTCCTGGTAGCCGAGCACTCGCAGGGCCCGCGGCACCGTCTGGTTGACGATCTGCATCGAGCCGCCGCCGACCAGCTTCTTGAACTTGACCAGCGCGAGGTCGGGCTCGACGCCGGTGGTGTCGCAGTCCATCATCAGGCCGATGGTGCCGGTGGGCGCGAGCACCGAGGCCTGCGCGTTGCGCCACCCGTTCTTCTCGCCGAGCTTGTTGCCCTTCTCCCACTCCTCGGTGGCGGCGGCGAGCACCGCGCGGTCGCTCTCGTGCATCGAGCGGGCGGCGTCGGTGGCGGCGGCATGCTTGCGCATGACCCGCGCGTGCGCCTTCGCGTTGCGGGCGAAGCCCTCGTACGGGCCGACGATGCCGGCGAGCTCGGCCGAGCGGCGGTAGGCGGTGCCGGTCATCAACGAGGTGATGGCCCCGGCCATGGCGCGGCCGCCGTCGGAGTCGTAGGCCAGCCCCGAGGCCATGAGCAGCGCGCCGAGGTTGGCGTAACCGATGCCCAGCTGCCGGTAGGCGCGGGTGTTGACGCCGATGGCCTCGGTCGGGAAGTCGGCGAAGCAGATGGAGATGTCCATCGCGGTGATGATCAGCTCGACGGCCTTGACGAACTTCTCGGAGTCGAAGCGGTTGGACCCCGTGCTGTCCGGGTCGAGGAACTTCATCAGGTTCAGTGACGCCAGGTTGCACGAGGTGTTGTCCAGGCTCATGTACTCCGAGCACGGGTTGGACGCGGTGATCCGGCCGGTCTCGGGGTTGGTGTGCCAGTCGTTGATCGTGTCGTCGTACTGGATGCCCGGGTCGGCGCACTCCCACGCGGCCTGCGCGACCTTGCGGAACAGGTCCTTGGCCTCGACGGTGTCGATGACGGAGTTGTCGCTGCGCGCGCGCAGGCCGAACTCCTTGCCCTCGTCGACAGCACGCATGAACTCGTCGCTCACGCGCACCGAGTTGTTGGCGTTCTGGTACTGCACCGAGGTGATGTCGGCGCCGCCGAGGTCCATGTCGTAGCCGGCGTCGCGCAGGACACGGATCTTGTCCTCCTCGCGCGCCTTGGTGAGGACGAACTCCTCGATGTCGGGGTGGTCGATGTCGAGCACCACCATCTTGGCCGCGCGCCGGGTGGCGCCGCCGGACTTGATGGTCCCGGCCGAGGCGTCGGCGCCGCGCATGAACGACACCGGCCCGGAGGCGGTGCCGCCGGAGGACAGCAGCTCCTTCGACGAGCGGATGCGCGAGAGGTTGAGCCCGGCGCCGGAGCCGCCCTTGAAGATCAGACCCTCCTCGCGGTACCAGTTCAGGATCGAGTCCATGGTGTCGTCGACGGCGAGGATGAAGCAGGCCGACACCTGCTGCGGCGAGGTGGTGCCGACGTTGAACCAGACCGGGGAGTTGAAGCTGAACACCTGGTGCAGCAGCATCCAGGTCAGCTCGTGCTCGAAGACCTCGGCGTCCTCGCCGGAGGCGAAGTAACCCTCGGCCTCACCGGACACGCGGTAGGCGTGCACGACACGGTCGATCAGCTGGCGCAGCGAGCGCTCCCGCGCGTCGGTGCCCACCGCCCCCCGGAAGTACTTGGTGGTGACGATGTTGGCCGCGTTGACCGACCAGAAGTCCGGGAACTCGACCCCGCGCTGCTCGAAGTTGACGGACCCGTCGCGCCAGTTCGTCATCACGACGTCGCGACGCTCCCACGTCACCTCGGCGTAGGGGTGCCTGCCCGCGGTGGTGTACACGCGTTCGATCCGCAGGCCGGCCGGCTTGCGCTTGGCGCGGGCACCGGATCCGTTCGAGGTGGCGGGGTTCGCGGTGGTGGCGTCGGCCTCGGTCATGGACGGCTGGTCCTTCCTGTGGTCCGGCCCCGGGGCCGGTCGAGCGGGTGGGTCGTGCGTGTCAGGGTGTGCCGGTGCCGCTGTGTTCGCGGCGCAGGTCGGTGATGGCTTTCTCGAAGTCCTCGATGGAGGTGAAGGCCTGGTAGACCGACGCGAAGCGCAGGTAGGCGACCTCGTCGAGTTCGCGCAGCGGCCCGAGGATCGCGAGCCCGACCTCGTCGCTGGGCACCAGGGCGACGCCGGTGGCGCGGATCGTCTCCTCGACGGTCTGGGCCAGCTGGGCGAGCTGGTCCTCGTCGACCGGGCGGCCCTGGCAGGCGCGCGACACACCGGAGACGACCTTCTGCCGGCTGAACGGCTCGGTCACGCCGCTGCGCTTGACGACCGCGAGCGCGGCCTCCTCGATGGTGGTGAAGCGGCGGCCGCACTGCGGGCAGGACCGGCGGCGGCGGATCGCCTGCCCCTCGTCCTGTTCCCGGGAGTCGACCACGCGGGAGTCGGGGTGGCGGCAGTACGGGCATCGCATCGGCGCCCCACTCCCCTTCCCTCGCCCGTTCCGAGTGCCCGCCCTGTCGACAACCTGGGGACGATCCTGTGGACCGTGCGCTCCCGCTTGTGGACGACCTGGGGACAACCAGCCCCAACCTGTGGACGAAACACATCGGTGTAACTACTAGATGTAGGGGTAACGGTAGGACGGGCCCCCGTGTTCCGCAAGCCCTGACCTCGGCGCGTCGTGCAACTGGTCACACCGATGCGCGCGGGCCGCCCCTACGGGACGCGCAGGTGCTGGCCGGGGACGAGATCGGCCTCGCCCAGGTGATTCGCACCGCGCAGCGCGGCCACCTCGGCCCGCGGGTCACGGGTCGGGGCCACGCGCGAGGCGATCGACCACAGCGTGTCGCCCGAGCGCACGGTCACCGAGTGGACACCGGCCGGCGCGGCCACGGAGGCCGGCGCCGACACCGCCGCCACCCACAGCAGTGCACCGGCGAGCGTGGCCACGAGCGCGGCGAGCACCACGACCCCGCGCCGGGTCAGGCGCAGCGGCCGGGTGGCGGGGGCGAGATCGCGCGGGGGATGCAGCACCGCCACGTCGGCGATGCGGTCGGGCCGCCCGGCCGGGCGGACCGGTGGGCGCACCGGTGTCACCGCGGGCTGACCCAGCGCCTGCAGATGGCGCCGGCGCTCCGGCTCGCCGAGGGCGGGCGCGGGGATGCACACGGCCGGCGCGTACTCGGTTGCTGCCGACATGAGGGCCTCCTGGTCGTCGGTGCGAGGGTGAATTCCCTCGAACAGGCATTCGATAGAACGTCTGATCGAATGTCTACCAGCGGGGTCCGACAGAAACCACCCGGTGCGGCGTGTCGTTCGAACAAATGTTTGAGTTCGAGAACCTATCGGGATACGTTCGTGTCCTCGCGGTGATCAACGCGCCGGGCCGGTCGACCGGCCGCACAGCGGTCGGAACGGCAGCCCGGACGACCGGGGCACAGGACGATGACAGGACGATGACAGGAGGCACGGACGTGGCCAAGGACAGCACCCGCTCCGGCGTGGGACGCAAGGGCGCAGCGGTCGTGGACGAACCGGCCAAGCGCGGTCCCGGCCGGCCGAAGGTCACGGAGATGCCCGACCCCGTCACCGGCCTGACCCGGCGCCAGCAGGCGATCCTCGACGTCATCCGCGACTCGGTCGACCGGCGCGGCTACCCGCCGAGCATCCGGGAGATCTGCGAGTCCGCGGGCCTGGCCTCCACCTCCAGCGTGGCCCACCAGCTCGCCATGCTCGAGCGCAAGGGCTTCCTGCGCCGTGACCCCAACCGGCCGCGCGCGGTGAACGTGCACACCGGCGAGCTCGGCAAGCCCAAGGCGGCCCGGCGCGCCGTGGCCCTCAGCGACGACGCTCCGCGCGGGGACACCCCGGTCTTCGTGCCCGTGGTAGGACGGATCGCCGCCGGCGGCCCGATCCTGGCCGAGGAGCTGATCGAGGACATCTTCCCGCTGCCCAAGAGCCTGGTCGGCGACGGCACGCTGTTCCTGCTCAAGGTCGTCGGCGACTCGATGGTCGACGCCGCCATCGCCGACGGTGACTGGGTGGTGGTGCGCCAACAGCCCACGGCCGACAACGGCGACATCGTCGCCGCGCTGCTCGACGGTGAGGCGACGGTCAAGACCTTGCAGCGCCGCGACGGGCACGTCTGGCTGATGCCGCACAACGCCGCCTACTCACCCATCGACGGCGACGAGGCCACCGTTCTCGGCCGCGTCGTCACCGTGCTGCGCCGCGTCTGACCCCACGCCGACGAGGCCGACCGGCGCGCGGACGAGTTGTGTGCCGACCGACCCGCCGGGGCACGCTGGCGGTATGCACACCAGACGACTCGGCGACACGCAGGTCGGGGCCATCGGCCTCGGCCTGATGACCTTCGACCAGGACGGCACCGCCCCGCGCGAGCAGCTCGCCGCCACCGTGCGCGCGGCCGTCGACGCCGGCGTGACGTTGTTCGACACCGCCGACGCCTACGGCCCCGGCGCGGAATCAGGCGCCCGGGCGCAGGGCGCCAACGAGACGTTGATCGCCGGGTTGCTCGACGAGCTGGGCCTGCGCGGCGAGGTGCTGCTGGCCACCAAGGCCGGGCACGTGCGCACCGACGGCGGCGGCTGGGACACCGACGGTTCTCGCGAGCACCTGCTCGGCGCGGTGGACGCCAGCCTGGCTCGGCTCGGGGTCGAGCGGATCGACCTGTGGCAGCACCACCGGCCCGACCCGTCGGTCGACTACGACGACGTCCTGCACACGCTGAAAGAGGTGCACGACACCGGCAAGGTGGCCCGGGTCGGGCTGTCCAACGCCGACCCCGACCAGATCCGCCGGGCGCACCACATCCTCGGCGACGCGTTGGTCAGCGTGCAGAACCAGTTCTCCCCCGCCTTCCGCAGCAGCCGCCCCGAGATCGACGTGTGCCAGCAGCTCGACCTCACCTTCCTGCCGTGGAGTCCGCTCGGCGGCCTGTCCGCCGCGAAGGGCCTGGCCGACGCGCACCCGGCCTTCGCCGAGGTCGCCGAGGAGGTCGGGGTCAGCCCCCAGCAGGTGGCGCTGGCCTGGGAGCTGGCCCAGTCACCGGTCGTCGTCCCGATCCCCGGCGCGAAGCGACCGCAGTCGGTGACCGACTCCGCCGCGGCCGCCGACCTCACCCTCACCGCCGAGCAGCTGGCCCGTCTCGACGCGGCCTGACGGGCCGGGCGCTGCCCACGGCGGCGCGCGAGCGCAGGATCAGCGGGCCACTGCCGCCGTCGCCCGCGGTCCCAGCCGCACCGGCAGCGTGGCGTAGCCGCGCAGGATTCGGGTGTCGCGGCGGGCGGCGCCGGGCAGGGTCTGCAGCTGCGGGTGGCGCTCGAACAGCGTGCGCAGCCCGACCTCGCCCTCCATCCGCGCGAGGGCGGCGCCGAGGCAGAAGTGCCGCCCGGCCGAGAAGGAGACGTGCTCCCGGGCGTTGGCCCGGGTGACGTCGAAGCGGGCGGGATCGGTGAACACCTCGGGGTCGCGATTGGCCGCGGCGAGCACCGTGGTGACGAGGCTGCCGGCCGACACCCGGTGGCCGTCGACCTCGGTGTTGCGCAGCGCCGTGCGACCGGTCAGCAGCACCGGCGGGTCGAGGCGCAGGATCTCCTCGACCGCGTTGGGCCAGCCGGTCGCGTCGGCCAGCAGCCCGGCCAACTGCTCGGGATGGCGGTGCAGGAGGGCGACCCCGTTGCCCAACAGGTTCACGGTGGTCTCGAAGCCGGCGGCGAGCACCAGGCCGGCCGTGGCCTTGAGTTCGCGTTCGGTGAGCCCGACCCCGTCCTCCTGCACGGCGACGAGTTGGCTGAGCAGGTCGTCACCCGGCTCGGCGCGCAACCGCCGCAGGTGCTCGCCCAGCCACGCGTCGAAGTCGGCCAACGCGCTCTCGACGCGGCGAAAGCGCCGCCAGCCCAGGCCGAGATCGAGACTGGGCGCAGCGGCCTCGCCGAAGGCGAGGATGCGCTCGCGTTCGGCCACCGGCACGCCGAGGATCTCAGCGATCACGGTCACCGGGAGCAGCGTGCAGTAGCGCTCGACGATGTCGACGCTGCCGTCGGTGCCGTCGGTGCCGTCGGTCGGCATCGCGTCGAGCAGATCGGCGGCGATCTGCTCGGTGCGCTGGCGCAGCTTTTCCACGGCGCGCACGGTGAACACGCGCGTGACGAGCTTGCGGTAGCGGGTGTGGTCCGGCGGTTCGGTCACCAGCAGCGACGGCGGTTCCAGGGGCCCGATCACGCCGGTGTCGACGGCCCATCCGAAGGCGCGCCCGACCGGGCCGCTCAGTTGCGTGCGGTCGAAGCCGGCGCGGAAGTCGTTGCTGGACAGCACCTCGCGCACCATCGGCAGCGACGTTGTGACCAGCGCGAACCGGCCGTGGTAGAGCGGGCCCTCGGCGCGGATCCGCTCGAAAAGGGGGAAGGGGTCGCCCCCGGCCCGGCTGGCGATGAGCTGGCCCTGCAGCTCGCCGCGCCGGGCGGCCAGCGCCATCACCGTGCGGGGCAATGCGTGCCCGATCCCCCACCGCACCGTCGAGCGTGCCTGCGCGCGGGCCGAGTCACGAACGCCGGAGAGCACCGAAGTCATGGCCCCGAGGCTAGTGAACCCGCCGGTAACCTGCGCGACGGACACCGCCGATCCCGTGCCGGTCCGCATCCCGGCGCAGGGTTGTGCTCAACCCGGTATGCGAGTTAGCTCACCGATGTCCGGCGCGCACCGGGGTTGGGCGCGCCCTCATCGAACGGACTCCTGCGTGCGTCGCATCAATGCTGTCGTGTCCCTGTCGACCGTCGCCCTCACCGCCGCAGGGGTGATCGTCACCGCCACCGCGGCCGACGCCACCCCCGTGGCGGGACGCGTGAGCGGCAAGGCCACCAAGGTCATCGTCCTGCTCGCCGACCAGCACCGGGCCCTGCCCGCCACCCGCACCGGGTTGCGCGCCCGCCGCGCCGCGGTGCAGGCCGACCAGAGCCCGCTGCGCTCCCGGATCGGACGCCTCGGCGGCCACACCACGAAGGCGTTCACCACGCTGAACGCGGTCGCGGCCACCGTCCCGTCCGGCGGGGTGGCCGCGCTGCGCGCCGATCCGGCCGTGCGCGCCGTGGTGCCAGACCTGCCCGTCCACATGGCCCAGCCGCAGGCCGTCGACAAGCCCGGCACCGGCACGGCGGCCGGCAACTCGGCCGGCGCGGCGTACTGCCCGAAGAACCCGGCCAAGCCGCAGCTCGAGCCCGAGGCGCTGTCGCTGATCCACGCCGACAGCGACAAGGCGAAGGCCAAGACGGCCCGCTCGCTCGGCTACACCGGTGACGGCGTCAAGGTCGGCTTCATCGCCGACGGCACCGACATCGACCAGCCCGACCTCATCCGCGCCGACGGCAGCCACGTCGTCGTCGACTACCAGGACTTCTCCGGCGACGGCACGAACTCCTCGACCAGCGGCGCCGAGGCGATGGGCGACGTCAGCAGCATCGCGGCACAGGGCCGCACCAGCTACGACATCTCGACGTTCGTCAGCCCGGCGCACCCGTTGCCGGCCGGCTGCACGATCCGCGTGGAGGGCGTGGCGCCGGGCTCCAGCGTCGTGGCGCTGAAGGTGTTCTCCAACAACCTGCTGACCGCGCCGACATCGACGATCGTGCAGGCCGTCGACTACGCGATCAACGTCGCGCACGTGAACGTGCTCAACGAGTCCTTCGGTTCGAACCCCTACCCGGACAACGCGACCGACCCGATCAGCCTGGCCAACCAGGACGCGGTCGACGCCGGCATCGCCGTCACCGCCAGCACCGGCGACGCCGGCACCGGCAACACGCTGGGCACCGGCTCGACCGACCCCAACGTGATCGCCGCGGCGGCCACGACCTCCGAGCGGGTGTACGCCCAGACCGGCACCTACGGCTTCCCGCTGGGCAACGGCCGCTACACCAGCGACCAGCTCTCCGGGCTGTCCTCCGGCGGCATCTCGCAGACCAACCGGGTGCCCGACCTCGCCGCGCCCGGCGACCTCAACTGGTCGCTGTGCTCGGACGCGACCCTGGCCGACGGCAGCCCGCAGTACGCGGGCTGCGCCAACTACCGCGGCGAGTCGAGCAACCTGATCGTCTTCGGCGGCACCAGCGAGTCCTCGCCGCTCACCGCCGGCGCCGCGGCGCTGGTCTTCCAGGCCTACCGCGCCGGGCACGACGGGCAGAATCCCTCCCCCGCGCAGGTGCGCACCTTCCTCACCAGCACCACCGACGACCTCGGCCTGCCGGCCGAGGAGCAGGGCACCGGGCTGCTCAACGTGTACCGCGCGGTCAAGCTGGCCAAGGACTTCCGCTCCTCGACGCCGTCCTCGACCGAGGTCGCCTCGAGCGTGCCGCAGGTCAGCAACGTCAGCCCGCCCGGGCCGGTCACCAACCGGATCAACCTGAGCAACCAGGGCACCCGCGCGCAGAAGGTCACCGCGTCGGTGCGCCAGGTGTCGCAGGTGTTCGCGAGCCAGAGCCAGACGGTGCCCTTCGACCCGGCGACGCTGCCGACGTTCCTCGACCGGGCCGGCAACGTGCGGCCGTACGCGACGCAGACCTTCACCGTGCCGCCGGGTACGGATCGGCTCGACGCCGCCGTGTCCGTGGCCGGTGACGGCAGCAAGTACGTGCGGGCGACCCTGCTCGACCCGGACGGTACCTACACCGCCTACACGCTGCCGCAGGGCACCGGGAACTACGGCCACATCGACGTCCACCAGCCGCAGGCCGGCACCTGGACGGCGATCATCTGGAGCAACGGGGTGACCACCTCGTTCAGCGGCCCGGTCACGCTGCGCACCTCCTACATCCACGCCACCTCGGCGGGCACGGTCACGCCGTCGTCGGTCACCATCCCGCCGGGCGGCACGCAGACCTTCGACGTGACGACCACGGTGCCCGACACCGAGGCGTCGGCGGCCTCGGTGGTGTTCGTCCACCGCGGCGGCGACACGACGACCGTCCCGGTGGTCAACCGGGCGGTGCAGCAGGTGTCGGTCGGCTCGCCGGCCACGTTCAGTGGCATCTTCGACCAGGCCAACGGCCGCTCGTTCGGCCCGGCACAGACGTTCACCTACCTGGTGGACGTGCCGGCCGGGGCCAAGGACCTCGACGTGGACGCGTCGGTGTCCGGCACGCCCTCGAACCACATCATCGCCCACCTGTCCGGGCCGACCGGGGAGCCGGTGTCGACCGGGCGCAACATCCTCACTGACGGCTCGAGCTACAGCGGCCTGCAACTGGTGCACGCGAACCCGCAGCCCGGCCGCTACCAGCTCACCCTGGAGCTGGAGAACCAGTCGTCCGGTGCGGCTCTGCCGCAGACGTTCACCGGGTCGTTCCACCTGAACGGCGCGCAGGTCTCGGCCGACGGTGTGCCGTCGGGCGCGACCATCGGCGCGGGCGGGGCCACCGCCACGGTGCACGTAACGAACACCAGCGCGACCCCGCAGACGTACTTCGTCGACGGCCGGCTGGACTCGACGTCGACCTACCGGTTGGTGGCCGGCGACCTCGTCGGTGACGCGCCGGCGGCCGGCGACCCGTACAGCCGCACGGTGAGCTTCCCGCTGGCCAGCGACGACATCGTCCCGGCCTGGCTGGTGCCCACCCAGGTGAGCAACCTGACGGTCAATGCGAAGGCCACCCGGCCGACGACGTTCGACCTGATGCCGCTGGATGCACCGACCACGGTGAACGCGCCGAACAACCCGGACACCGAGGCGACCGTACACGGGCGTACGGCGACGGCGACGCACACCGCTCCTGAGGTCGCCTCGACGCAGTGGGGCGCCTTCCCCACCGTCGTCGGACCGATCGGCCCGAACCCGGCCACCGGCCGCGTCACGATGCAGGCCACCGCGGTGGCGCGCACGTTCGACCCCGCGGTCACCAGCTCGACCGGTGACCCGCTGCTCGGCACCGTCGACGCGAACGCCCCCGCGGCCACGCCGGTGACGGTGGCGCCGGGCGCGAGCGCGGACATCACCGTGCACATCACCCCGCAGGGGCCGGGCACGGTGAGCGGCACCCTGTTCGTGGACATCGCCCAGCCGTTCGGCCCGAAGGGCTACTCCACGCTCACCGAGGAGGTGGCCGCGCTGCCCTACAGCTACACCGCGGGCAGCTGACCCGATCTGCTCGACGCGGGCCCGGCAGGTGACGGCCGGGCCCGCGCCGTTCACGAAGGCGCGGCCCCGTGTCCGCACGATCGGTGTACGCCCAGCCGAACACGGCGGCGCATAACCTGCGCGCTGCGGCAGGCAGGAGTTTCGCCGGCATTCCGGATAAGCCCGACGTTCCGGCCCGCACCGGTTGCACAGGTATTCGGCGTTGGCTACGTTCCTCCACGAGGCTGCAGCGAACGGGGGGACCGTCCGTCACGGATCGTCGCCGCAGTAACGACCCCTTCTGTCAGCCCGGTCCCATCACCCACCCCGGGACCGGGCTGGCAACGGGTCCCGCCCGCGCCGCTCACATCATGGCGGTCTGGATGAGCACCGAACCCAGCCGGCGGTGGACGAGCCGGCCCCGGCCGGCCGGCAGCGACTCCATCTTCACCGAACCGAGCACCGCGCCCTCGTCCTTGCTTCCGGACAGCAGCAGGCCCGGCGTGCCGGTGTCACGCAGGTTGCGCATGACCGGCTCGAACATGCCCTGGCCGGCTCCGCCCGCCGCCCGCGACAGGATGACGTGCAGCCCGATGTCGCGCGCCTGCGGCAGGAACTCGACCAGCGGGTGCATCGGGTTGCCCTGCGACGCCGACGCGACCATGTCGTAGTCGTCGAGCAGCAGGATCAGCCGCGGCCCGGACCACGTCGGGACCGAACCCGCCGACGGGTCGACCTGGATGCCCGCGAGCCGGTCGCGCAGCGCCGCCGCGATGTTGCCCACCGTCTCCGGCGCCGCGGTCGAGTTCATCACGTAGCCGATCTGGTGCGGCGTGGTGATCGCCCCGAGCAGACCGCGGCGGTAGTCGAAGGTGATGACCTTCGCCTCCTGCGGCGTCCACCGCGTGGTGATGCTGCGGGCGATCAGGCGCAGCAGGTTCGATTTTCCGGACTCCACGTCGCCGATGATCATGAAATGCGGTTCGGAATCGAGGTCGATGCTCACCGGCGACAACGTGTCCTCGTCGACACCGATGGGCAGGCGCGCGCCGGACATCTCGATCTCGGGCAGCTCGCTGACCTTGAGCTCCTTGGGCAGCAGCCGCACCGGGCGCGCCTTCGGCCCCCGCCAGGCGTCCTTCACCCGGTTGACGAGGTCACCGACGCCGTCGACGAGGTCCTCGGTCGACTCGACCGAGTCGATGCGCGGCAGCGCCGACAGGAAGTGCAGCTTGTGCGGGCTCAGCCCCCGCCCGGGCGAGCCCTCGGGGACGTCGGTGGCCACCCGGCGGTCGAACTCCGACTCCGTCGGGTCGCCGAGGCGCAGCTCCAGGCGGTTGCTGATCAGGTCGCGCAGCGCGGGGCGCATCTCCATCCAGCGCTGGATCGAGAGCACCACGTGCACGCCGTAGCCGAGCCCGCGTGCGGCGATCTGGGTGATCGCGGTCTCCAGCGCCTCGTGGTCGGCGCGGATGGTGCCCCAGCCGTCGACGACGAGGAACACGTCGCCGAAGCCGTCCTTCGGCACCGTCCCGTTCGCCGACAGCCGCCGGTAGGAGTTCATCGAGTCGATGCGGTGCCGGGTGAACAGCTCCTCGCGCGCGGCGATCATCGCGTTGATCTCGGACACGGTGCGCCGCAGCCGCTCCTGCTCGAGCCGGGTGGCCACCGACCCGACGTGCGGCAGGTCCGCCAACCCGGTGAGGGTGCCACCGCCGAAGTCGAGGCAGTAGATCTGCACCTGCTCGGGCGTGTGGGTCAGGGCGAGCCCGGCGATCAGCGTGCGCAGCACCGTCGACTTGCCGCTCTGCGGGCGGCCGACGACCACGAAGTGCGAGCTGGCCAGGTGCACCCAGTGCGGGTCGCGACGCTGGTCGAACGGCCGGTCGATGATGCCGACCGGCGCGGCCAGCTGCGGCGCCGGGTCCCAGTCGACCGGCCGCAGGCCGAGCTCGGTCTCCGTCAACGGCGGCAGCAACTCGTCCAGCGCGGGCGGCTCGGCCAACGGCGGCAGCCACACCTTGCGCGCCGGCTTGCCCGCCCCCTGCAGCCGCTCGACGAGCACGTCCATGAGGATCTCTTCGGGGCCGCTCTCCTCCACCGGCGCCGCCGGGCCGTCGGCCAGGTCCTCGCGCGGGGCGAGGTAGCCGACCTGATAGGGCAGCACCTGCGCGCGGCTGGTCTCCAGGCTGTCCTCGCGCGAGCCCGCCGACACGGTGAAGCCGCCGGACACGTAGGCGGCCTTGAAGCGCACCAGCCCCTCCGTGCCCTCCTTGAGGTACCCGTTGCCCGGCGCGCTGGGCAGCTCGTAGGCGTCGGGAACGCCGAGCACGACCCGGCTCTCCATCGAGGAGAAGGTCCGCAGGCCCACCCGGTAGGACAGGTGGGTGTCCAGCCCGCGCAGCTTGCCCTCCTCGAGGCGTTGCGAGGCCAGCAGCAGGTGCACGCCCAGCGACCGGCCCAGCCGGCCGATCATGACGAACAACTCGATGAAGTCGGGCTTGGCCGAGAGCAGCTCGCTGAACTCGTCGACGACGATGAACAGCGACGCCATCGGCTCGAGGTCGGCGCCCTGCTCACGCGCGCGCTCGTAGTCGCGCAGCGAGGAGAAGTTGCCGGCCGAGCGGAGCTCCTCCTGGCGGCGCACCATCTCGCCCTGGATGGCGTCCTTCATCCGGTCGACGAGGATCAGCTCGTCCTCGAGGTTGGTGATGATGGCCGACGTGTGCGGCAGCACGTCCAGGCTCGCGAACGTCGCGCCGCCCTTGAAGTCGACGAGCACGAAGTTCAACGTCTCGGACGAGTGGGTCAGCGCCAGCCCCAGCACGAGGGTGCGCAGCAGCTCCGACTTGCCCGAACCGGTCGCGCCGATCACCAGCCCGTGCGGGCCCATACCGCCCTGCGCGGATTCCTTGATGTCGAGTTCCACCGACTCGCCGTTCGCGCCGAGGCCGATCGGCGTGCGCAACCGGTCGCGCGGCGCGCGGGGGCGCCACGTGACGGCGGGATCGAGCTGGCGCGGGTCGCCGAGGCCCAGCAGGTCGGGCAGGCTCAGGTCCATCGACAGCGCGTCGGTCGGCTCGCCCGAGGCCGTCGACACCCGCAGGTGGCTCATGGTGCGGGCCAGCGACTCGGCCTGGCCCACGCTCATCCGGTCGGCGACGCCCAGGGCCATCGTCTCGTCGCGGTTGCCGGCGCCGCGCCGGACGAGGTTCAACGCCTCGCCGTCGACGTCCAGGCGCGCTATACCGTGCCCGGACGCCGCCCCGGTCGTGCCGCTCAGGTCGATGACGGTGGCTCCGCTGACCAGCGCGTCGACCAGTTGCGCCTCGCCCGAGACCTGCCCGCCGTCGACGACCACCACGACGTGCGGCCCGTCGGTCTGGCCGGTCGCCCCGAACCGGGGGCGCGCGGTCAGCGTGTCGCCGAACATGGCCTCGAGGCCGATGAGGTCGTCGCTGACCAGCCGCGCCTGGCCCACCGCGTCGTAGGTCTCGGCACTGAGCGCGTGCGGCAGCCACTTGAGCCAGTCCCACTGCGCCGCCGCCGGGCCCGCGGTGCACACCGCGATGACCACGTCGTCGGGTGAGTGGAAGGCGGCCAGCTGGCCGAGCATGGCGCGCACCAACGACCGGCCCCCCTCGGGGTCACCGGAGATCACCAGCCGGCCGAAGGCCTGCAGGGCCAGGGCCGCCGGCAGGTCCCCGACCGAGCGGTGCGTACGCACGAAGCGGCGCAGCGCCGCCGAGGACACCGGTTCCAGATCCTCGACCGGCTTGGTCTCGGGCGGCACCAGCGTCACCGCGAGACGCCGCGAACCGCGACCGACCCGGGTGGCCAGGAAATCCTCGTCGCCGGGCCGGCGCTCCCACAGCCGGCTGCCGAGGCTGATGCAGAACAGGGCGTCGGGGTCGGGATGGTGCCACCGGGCCGAGGCCCGCTGCTGCTGCGCGGCCTTGCGCACGCGGCGCCGCACCTGATCGAGGTAGCGCTGGTAGTCGCGCCGGTCGCCGTCGAGGCGGCGCCGCTTCTCCCCCGACTGGCGGCCCATGCCGCTGAAGGCCATGCCGACCATCGACAGCCCCATCATGCCGCTGGCCAGGTAGGTGATCGGCTTCGCGCCGGTGCCGGTGACCAGCAACCCCGTCGCTCCGGCCCCGGCGATCATCGGCAGGTACTGCAGCATCTGCATCGCGCCGCCGCCGCTGACGGTCTCCGGCAGCTCCGGCGGTGATTCGAGCACGATCTCGCCACGCGGTTCCCGTGGGCCGCTCTTGCGGGCGGGCCGGCGGAACAGCGCAGTTCCCATCCGCTGCCTCCGTTACCGTAGTGGCGACCACCGTACCGGCGCCGCCGGACGACCCGACCAAGATCGGCCCGCTCGCCGCCTGCGATCGTAATGGCCGCGCCGGACCGACGAACGAGACGGAGCACGGCCCCATGACCCAGAGCGTCGTGGCGAACACCTGCCGCCTCACGATCGTCTCCCCCACCCTGCGCGTCGACCTCGCCGTGCCGGCGCAGACCACCATCGCCGACCTGCTCGCGATCGTGGTCTCCGGGCTCGGCCGCGAGGCGGCCGACCAGGGCGCCAGCGAGGGCGGCTGGGTGCTGCAACGCGCCGGCCAGGCACCGCTCGACCCCGCCGCCACCGTGGCCGCCACGCAGTTGCGCGACGGCGACATGCTGCAACTGCGCACCCGGGCCACCCGGTTGCCCGAGCTCGCCTACGACGACGTGCTCGAAGCCATCTCCGACGGGGTCATGCAGCGCACCGCCCGCTGGACCACCACCCACACGATGCGCGCGTGCGCCGCCGTCGCCGGCACGCTGCTGACCTTCGCCGCGTTCACCGCGCTGCTCGTCGGACCGGGCTGGGTGCCCAGCGCCGTGGTCAGCGGGGTGGCCAGCGTGCTGCTGGTGCTGGCCGCGGTGGCGCTCGGTCGCATCTATCACCAGCGAGTCCCGGCCCTGTCGGCCGGCGGCTTCGCCCTGGCCTACGCGCTCGTGTGCGGCGCGACGGCGGTGGGCGGCTCGCACCGCGTCGTCGATTTCGGCGCCCCGCAGTTGCTGCTCGGCGTCTGCGCCGCCGCGCTCGTCGCGGTGGTGCTGATCATCACCGTGGGCCTCGGCTTCGCTGCGTTCGTCGCGGTCACCACCGTCGCCCTGCTCACCGCCATCGGCACGGCCATCGCGTCCGGCACCACCCTGACGCCGGCCGGCACGGCCGCGATCGTCGCCGCGGTGGCGCTGGCCGTCTCGCCGATCATGCCGGTGCTGTCCTTCCGGTTGTCCCGCCTCACGATGCCCACCATCCCCATCGACTCCGCCGACCTGCGCCGCGAGACCGGGGCCATCGACGCGCCGGAGGTGCTGGGCCGGGCCGTGCGCGCCGACGAGTTCCTCAGCGGCCTCGCCGGAGGCGTGTCGCTGGCCATCGCCGGCGCCGCCCTCGTGATGTGCGCGAGCGGCGGCGTGAGCGAGCGCATCCTCGCCGCCGTGCTCGGCCTGATCGTCCTGCTGCGCGCGCGGCTGTTCACCGGGCGCGCGCAGCGGGTGCTGTTGCTCGGGTCGGGGATCCTGGCCCTGCTGGGCGTGCTCGTGGCCGGCACCGTCGACGCCCACGGCATCGCCCGCCTGCTCGCCTTCGCCGTGCCCGCTGTCGTCCTCGCGCTCGGCCTGCTCGCGATGGCCGTCGCCCTGCCCGAGCGGCGCTACACCCCGGGCTGGTCACGCACCGCCGACGTCGTCGAGGCCATGCTGGTGCTCTCGGTCATCCCCTTCGCCCTCGCCGTGATGGGCGTCTACGGGCGCATCCGGCACGGCGTCAGCTGACCGGGCGGGGAATCAGCCCGCGCCCGTCCGCGCGATCACCTGGTGCTCGGCCTGGGTGAGGTCGATGGTGACGTACTCGATCCGTCCGCGCCGCAGGACCCCGAACGAGCGGTCGTCCAGGCGCGCCAGATCGGCGGTCGCGCGCCGCGGCAGCCCGAAGGCCAGGGCGATCCGCGGCGTGTAGTCGGCCGCCACCCGGCCGAAGACGGCGACGTCGGTGTGCACGAAGGCGCCGAGCTCGGTGGGTGCCCACCGGGCGCGCACGTCGATGCGGCACTGCCAGGGGCCGACCTCGGCCGCACCCCGGCCCTCGACCGGCCGGTCGTCGACGAGCAGGCCCGCTCCCCCGGCCGGTCGGCGCACCTCGGTGCCGGTGACGAGATGGGTGCCCGGGTCGTGAACGAGCAGCGGTTCCCACACGCGGGGCCGGCCGGTCACCACCTGCACCGGCGTGCCGGCCGAGGCGGTGCGCAGCACGAGCAGTTGTGCGGGCAGCAGTTGTGACGTGACCAGCACCCGGGTGCCGGAGAGCCGGAACAGCCGCAGCGTCAGCGGCCCGGCGCGCCCCTGGCCGAAGCGCACGCCCGACACCGGGGCCGCCACCGCCGCCCCGGGCGCCACCTCGACGCCCGGCACCCCGCGATTCACACCCGCTCCCCGACGCCGAGGGGCGTGGTGGCGCGCAGCAGGGCGCCCTGCTCGCCGTCGACCCGCTTGACGTCCAGGTCGTAGGCCTGGGCCAGCAGCGCCAGCGCGTCGACCGCGTCGGCACGGGGCACCGCGGCCGGCGCGCTCAGCCGCACCAGCAGTGTGGCGTCGAACTGGCCGCGGCGCAGCCCCGGCCGCAGCACCAGGCTGGTCCCGGCCACCGGGGTGGGGGCGACGGCGGCCAGCCGGGCGACGCGGTCGATGACATCGGGGCCCTCCCCCGTGACGGCGAAGACGGTGGACCAGGTACCGGCGACCCGCACGTCGGTCCAGGACTCCTCGGGATGCTCGCCGCGGCGCCCGGGCGCCATCGACGTCGGGCCGAGCCACGTGGCGAACAGGCTGTCGACGGCGTCCTGGTCCAGCCGGCGCACGGTGAGCCCGCCGGTCGCGAGCACCTGTTCGGCGTGGACCGCGCAGCGGCGCAGGATCTGGTGCACGGCGGGCAGCCCGCCGCCGCGGGCCGCCACCGCGTCGGCGGCGCGCAGGGTGTCGAGCGTGATCAGGCAGTACCGGGCGGCGAGCGGGATCGCCGGCGCGACCGGGCCGGCCGGCGCCCGCGCGCTCGTGCGCGCCGGCGTGACCAGGGTGAACAGCCGCACGCTGGACAGCGGTACGTCCTCCACGTGCAGCAACTCGGCCAGCAGGTGCACCGGCACGGGGACGTCGTCGTTGAAGACCGAGTCGAGGCCCAGCACGAGGGGGAGGTTCCAGGTGGTGCCGCTGCGCACCGCGCCGATGTTGCCGCCACGGCTGCCGGCCGCCACCGCCTCGACGCGGTAGTCGCCGAACAGGCCGGCCAACCCGGCCGCGGGCGCGTTGCGCCGCCGGCGCAGCGCCAGCCCGAGCCACGACAGCCCGGTCTGGTAGAGCCAGCGTCCGCGCACCGGCACGACCGCGGGGATCAGCAGCAGTGCGCCAACGGCCACTCCGGCGATGAACCACGCACCGTGCCGTCCGTGCGCGAGCGCGATGCCGCCGGCGGCGGCCGAGGCGGCGAGTTCGACGAGCACGACCTGCGGCAGGGTCGGCTGCGGCACGCGTCTGTCTCCTTCGGCCGGCTCGGCATGCTCGGGCAGGGGCGCCGCCGATCATGTCAGGTCGAGGGGGGCACGGCGCGTCCGTATCCTGTCAGGCGCACCGGAGATCACGTAGCACCGACCGTCACGGAAGGAGTGCCTTGCAGACCCGCCGTGACCAGTTGCAGGCCTACCGGTTCCAGAACCGGCGGGCCCTGGCGGCTCTGGTGACCGGTGAGCCGAACGTCGTCGAGCCCCCTATGCGCCGGCTCACGGTGATGACGATCGCCGGCATCATGATCGCGATCCTGGTCGCGGTGGTCTTCGCGCTGCTGGGCAAGTTCAGCCCGGACACCGGCGACTCGTGGAAGGAGGCGGGCGCGGTGATCATCGACAACAACACCGGCGCCACCTACCTCTACGACAACCGCTCCAACGAGATCCACCCCGTCGTCAACTACACGTCCGCGGTGCTCGCCATCCAGGCCAATTCCGGGGCGCACACCGTGCACGTCGACTCCAACGACATCAAGAGCGCCAAGCGCGGCTACCTCGTCGGCATCCGCGGGCTGCCGTTCACGCTGCCGGGCAAGTCGGGGCTCATCGCGGGTCCCTGGACGGTCTGCTCCACGCTGCACACCGACTCCGACACCAGTCTCGTGTCGGTGCGCACCGCTGTGCACGCCGACTCCACGGCGGGTTCACGGGCACTGGCTCAGAACTCGCCGGTGCTCGTGCGCGGCGTGCAGGGCGGGTCCACCTACCTGCTGGCCGAGCACCAGCGCCTCGCGATCACCCGCGAAGTGGCGGCCACGCTGCAGCTCACCGCGCCGCCGGTCCCGGTCAGCACCGCGTTCCTCGACGGTGTCCCGGCGGGGCCGCCGCTGGACGCGCCTGAGGTCGCCGGCGCAGGCGCCCCGTCCACGCTGCTCCCGGGCGCGCGGGTCGGCCAACTGGTCAAGGAGTCGGGCAACGGCGGCACCGCCGTCGTGCTGCGCGACGGGTTCCAGCCGCTGAGCAACCAGGTGCAGGTCGCGGTCATGCAGACGCTGCGCGTCGCCGGTTCGCCGCTGCCCCCGGTCTCGGCACCGGCCAGCCTCGTCGCGTCGAACCTGTCGAAGTCCGACGGTGCGGCACTCACCGCCGCACTGGGGCGCCTGCCCGCCCAACTCGACACCCCCTCGCCGGCCACGCAACGGGCCGCGGGGGTCTGCGCGGTGTACCGCTCCTCGAAGCCGTCCTTCGCCCTGGTCGCGGGGGACGCATCGACCCAGACCGCGAAAGTGAGCGAGTCGAAGGCGGCCGCGGCCGGGCAGGCCGACGACGTCGACGTGCCCTCCGACGCCGCCGCGCTGGTCCGTTCCGACGACAACGCGAAAACGGTGTTCGTCGTCGACCCGAGCGGCCAGAAGTTCGCGCTCGGCAACGGCGCCCAGGCCAAGATCGGTTACGACGGCGCAACGCCCCAGGTGCTCGCCCGGCAGTTGCTGGCGCTGGTTCCGAGCGGCCCCGCGATGGACCCGGCCGCCGCGGCCAAGCCTGCTTCGCCCTGACGGGAACCCCCGGAACACCGACCTCGGAGCGGCCCGGTCACCGCAAACCGAACATCATCCATACGCGCTCCCCGATGGGTACCACTACCCATCGAGATCGTTTGCCCCGGGCTCCACCCAGGTGTTTAACTGATCACACAGCAGCATCAGTCACCTACCAGAAGGGGGCCATCGTGGCTCAGCAGTACACGACCAGCCAGGAGGCCATGGCGCAGGGTGCGACCAAGGTCGACGACGCGGCGAACCAGATCCAGGGTCACATCTCGACCCTGCGTTCCGAGGTCGAGACCATGATGGGCGGGTGGCGTGGTGAGGCCGCGAACTCGTTCATGCAGGTGCACGACGCGTTCGAACAGCAGGCTGCCAAGATCAACAACGCGCTGCGCAACATGCACCAGTCGCTGCAGGCGACGCACCGCACCTACGGCTCGCAGGAAGCCGACCAGACCTCGACGCTGACCGGTCTCGCCGGCCAGATCAACGGCTGACGCCGACCAGACCTCGAAAGGAATTCGATCACCATGGGCGAAATCAGCGTTCGGTTCGACTCACTGCAGGGCGGCGAGCAGGGCATCCGCAACACCTACTCCCGCCTGGTCGGCACGCTGGAGGGTCTCGAGAGCGACCTCCAGCCGATGATCAGCACCTGGAGCGGTGAGGCGCGCGACCAGTACATGCAGTGCAAGAAGCAGTGGGACGACGCCGCGCAGGCGCTGTCGCAGGTGCTCAACAGCGTGGCGCAGGCCGTCGGCCAGGCCCACCAGAACTACCAGGGCGCCGAGAGCTCGGCTCTGAGCAACTGGGCCTGACCCGGAGCGGGTGCGGCGCCGGCCACCGTCGTGGCCGGCCCGCACTGCCCGCAGGCCCGTCCGTCGCGACCACGCGCACGGTAGCCGGAAGGACATGGGGAGATGAACATCTTGCGCGTCGACACCGAGCAGATGGCCGCGGGCGCCACGAAGATCCAGAACGCCATCGACGACATCGACAACGTGCTCAACCTGTTGGGCAACGACGTGTCCACGATGTCGGGTGCCTGGAGCGGCGACGCCGCCGACGCCCACCTCAAGATGCATGACCGCTTCGCCAAGGATGCGTCGGTCATCCGCAATTCACTCGCCGAGATGTACTCGGCGCTGACCAAGACGCACGCCATCTACGTGGCCCAGGAGTCGGAGCAGACCGGCGACCAGGTCAACATGAGTGGCCAGATCCTGGCGTAAGGGGGAGACGACATGATCTACGTGGACCACGACAAGCTCGAAGCCGCAGCGACCGATTTCGGCAAGCGCCACCAGAGCCTCGAGCACATCCTCGACACGCTCGAGTCGGGCCTCGCGCCCATGGTCGGGTCGTGGGAGGGCAGCGCGCAGGCCATGTACGCCGAGAAGAAGCTGGCGTGGGAACGCGCGTCACGCGACCTCACCGCCCTGCTCGCCGACATCAAGCAGCTGACGCACGACGCGCACCAGGGGTACGTCAGCACAGTGTCGGCCAACGTGAAGCTCTGGACGTGATGTGACCATGGGAAAGATCACCCAAGCCGAGATCAACGACCTCAAGGCCGCCCTCAAGGAGCTGCAGGGCCTGCAGAACGACCTGGGCAAGAGCTCGAGCGCCGTCCAGTACATGGGCGACGTGCAGCCGGTGGCCGGTGCGATCAAGGGGTTGATCGACAACTCCGGGACGAAGGTGTCGCAGTACATCGACGCGCGCTCGACCGCGATCAGGACGGCCCTGAGCAACGCGACAGCCGGTGTGGCGACCGCGATCGGGCTGCTGAGCACGACGATCACCAACTACGAGACCAACGAGAAGACCCACAAGGACGCCGCCGACAAGACCGGCAACAACGGCGGCGGTAGTTCGGCCAACGGCCGCGGGAAGGGTGGTACCTGATGTCGAGGACCGACGGCGGTGGTGGGGGCGGCGACGGTTTCGCCCACACCGAGTACTACGACGAGGGCCTCGTGCACGGTGGCGGCGACGGCAGGACCGGGTCCTCGCCCGGTGCCGACAGCGTCACCAGCACCGTGCTGCACGACGTGCTCTACACCATCAGCCCGGTCGCGTTCGGCGCGCACCTGCTCGGCATGGGCGACACCGCGTACGACAAGGTCCACGACGCGATCAACCAGACCGATCCGGACGCCGTCACGTCCACCGGCAACGCCTTCAACAACGTCGCCACCGCTGCGTGGGGCCACAGCACCCGCGTCTCGACCGCCCTGAACAGCCTGACCACGTGGGACGGCGACGACGCGGTCAAGGCGAAGAAGATCCTGCAGGGCCTGATGGCCACCTACAACAGCCTGGGCAACAACGCTTCGGGCATGGGTGCCGCCCTGACCAACATGGGGCCGGCCCTGCAGTCGGTGAAGGACAGCTGCGGGCACAGCCAGGGCGTCGTCGGCAACCTGACCAACGCGGTGAGCGGCAGCGACGACCGCGACGCCGTCAACGCGTACAAGTCCCTGATGACGAACTTCTCCGAGAACCTGCAGCAGAACGTGCCGGAGAAGGTGCCCTCCGAGATCAAGAAGGACGGCGTCCAGAGCGCGGTCTCGCCCGTTCCCCCGGCGCCGCACCCCAACGGGGTCAACGGTGCCCCGACCGTCGGCGGACCCGGCAGTTCGGCGCACGTGGGTGCGCCCGCAACGCCGCACATCCAGCAGCCGACCCTGCACAACCAGAATCCGCCGCACCCGCCGGTGAACCCGCACCCGCCGGTCCACCCGATCGACCCGACGCACCCGATCGACCCGACCAACCCGTTGCACCCGACGCCGATCGGCGCACACTCGCCCGGCGGCATCTCGCCCTACGACGGGGGCGGCGCCGGCATCGGCCTGCCGGGCGGCGGCGGGCTGGACACCGGCGGCTCACTGGCCGGGTTCGACCCCTCCGGCGGAGGTGGCGGCGGGCTCGGCGCCGGCCAGCTCGGCGGGGCCGGTGCGGGCGGCGGCGGTGTGCCCGGTGGTATCGGCGCGGGCGTGGGCAACGGCCTCGGCGCCGGGGCCGGGGCCGGTGGTGGTGCCGGCGCGGGCGCCGGAACGGGCGGCGGTGTCGGCGGGCGCGGCGCGATGATGCCGATGCACGGGGTCGGCAACAAGGACGAGGACGAGCGCGAGCGCTCCACCTGGCTGTCCGAGGACGAGGACGTCTGGGGCGCCGAGGAGGACACGCCGGGCCTGATCAGCTGACCGGCACCCCGAACGGCACGACACGAGGCCGGCGGCTCCCCTGCGGAGCCGCCGGCCTCGTCGTCTGCGCCGTGTCGTCGCCGTCAGCGGCCGGGTGGCCCGTACGAACCCGGGGGTCCGTACGGGCGAACCGGTGGGCGGCGGCGCGATCTCGCGACGACGACGACGACGAGCAGGACCACCACGACGACGCCGGCGACGATGCCGACGAGCGCGCCGGTGGACAGCCCCGTCGAGGACTTGCTGCCCGACGACGAGGACGGTGCGCCGGACGACGACGCCGCGGGCGCCGAGGACGCCGGGGTTGACGACGTGGACTTCAGATGCCGCTCGATGGCGTCGTAGAGCGGGTTGACGGCGTTCCTCGGCGGTGCGTCGGTGAGCGCGAAGCTGGGCAGGATCTCGCCGTAGCCGAGCCTGTCGTCGATCCGTTTGGCGAACACGTTGCCACGGAACCCGTTGTGCACGTTGTACAGCGCGCGGGTGACGATCTGGCGGGCCGAGTCGTGCGGGAAACGCGAGCGGAGCAAGGCGAACGTGCCGGACACCAGCGCGGTGGAGATGCTCGTGCCTTTCGCCACCGGGTCGGTGAGCTGGTTGGTCAGCAGCAGATCGCGCATGTGGTCGGCCGGCGCCACGAAGTCGAGCTCGGGACCGGCCGACTCCTCGGGCCAGGCCGTGAACGCCTTCGCGTCACTCGTCCCGCCGATGCCGAGCGCGCCGATGCAGTTCGCCGGCGAACCGACGGGCGTCTGCGCGCTGTTGCCGGTGCCGGCATCGACGATCACGTCGTGTTGCACGGCGTAGTCGACCGCCGACTGCAGCGCCGCTGGGCAGCCCCCGTCCTGCCCGGACAGGGAGATGTTGAGGATCTTCGCACCGTGGTCGACCGACCACCGGATGCCCTGCGCGAGCGTGTCGGTGTGGGTGTCCGTCGCCGTCGCCGTCACCTGGACGGGCAGGATCTTCGCCTGCGGGGCGATGCCGACCATGCCCGCGCCCCGCCCGGTGCCGGCGATGTACCCGGCGATCGCGGTTCCGTGACCGAAATAGCTGGCCCCCGGGGAGGGGATGTCGGTGCGGCCGTCGCCTGCCCGGGTGAACGACTTGCCGGCCAGCACCTGTCCGCCCAGGTCGGGCAGGCTCGCCTGCACGCCGGTGTCGATGACGGCGACGATCACACCCGAGCCTTTGTTCACCTGCTGCGCCTTGGCGACGCTGAGCTCGCCGTACCACCACGACCTGGTCGGGAAGGCGTCGGCCGGGGCGGCGAGCACGACCGAGGCGGCGAAGATGCCGGCACAGCCGAGGAATGCAGGAGCCCGTCGGCGGGAGATCAGCTTCACGCAGGTCAGGGTAATCAGCGCAGGCCGCAAATCGGGCAGCGGTCAGGACGCGACGGTGGACGCCCGGGCCGGCGCTCCGCCGCCCGGAACGAGGTCGCAACCGCCCTCACGCGCGTCGTTGCCGGCGATCGCCGCGCAGGACCGCCGCGCCGGTGATGACCAGCGCGGCGAGGCCGAGCAGGCCGAGGCCCGCGCCGACGGCGACGTGGGCCAGCGTGCGGTCCGGGGCCGGTGGCGGCGCGCCCAGGTGCAGCGGGCCGGGGCGCGCGGCGGCACCCACCTTGGTCGGGGCGTCGGTGCGCACCGCGGTCACGGCGAGATAGGGGTTGATGATCCCGTACCCCCAGCGCGGGCTCGGCACCGTGGCCGGCGGCGGGTCGGCCGTGGTCTCGAGCCGGGCCCGGACCTGCGCCGCGCTCAGGCCGGGGTTGGCGGCGAGCACGAGCGCGGCGGCGCCGGTGACGTAGGGCGTGGCGAAGCTGGTCCCGTCCAGGGCGAGGTATCCCCCGTGCACGCCGATGGTCTGCACGCCCTTGCCGGGCGCCGCGACGTCGACGTACGGCCCGTACGCCGAGAAGTCGGCGGGCGTGTCATTGGTCTGCGTTGCCGCCACGGCGATCACGTTGTCGAAGGAGGCCGAGTAGGCCGCCGGGTACTGCGCCAGCCGGTTGGCCTGGCCGCCGTCGTTGCCCGCGGCGGCGACGATGAGCATGCCGGCGCGCTGGGCGCGGGCGACGGCGGCCCGCACGGCGGGCACGTCGGTGGGCAGGCTCAGCGACAGGTTGGCGATCTGGGCGTTGGCATCCACCGCCAGGTCGATGGCCCGGGCGACGTCGGCCGCGGCCACCGCGTCGGTGTTGGCCAGCTTGATCGGCAGGATGCTGACCTGTGGGGCGATGCCGTAGAAGCTCGGCACCGAACTGTCGCGCTGCGCGGCGATGATGGCGGTGACCTGCGTGCCGTGACCGGCGCAGTCGCTGAACTTGGCGCCGGGGTCGTGCGGGATCGCGTCCAGCTCCGCCCGGGCGTCCATGCCGCGCAGTTGCGGGTGGAAGCGGTCCAGCCCGCTGTCGAGCACCGCGACCCGCACCGGCGCGCCGGTGCGCACGTCACGGCCCTGGGTCACCGTCGACACCTCGCCGAGGTCGAGGCGCTTGACCGGCCAGTTCGTCTGCGGCTTGTCCGCACCGGGCGCGCGCTTGCAGTCATCAGCGGTGATCGGCTGCGTGGGGCCGGGCGCAGCCGAGACGGCCCCGGGCCGCGCGACGGCGAACACGACCGTCACGACGGCAGCGGCGGCACGCAATCTCATGGCAGTCGCAGGCGGACGGACGGACAGCGGGACCTACGGCTCAGTTGGTGCCGGTGGACCGGTCGGCCTGGGCGCGGTGACCGTTCGGGCTGGGCGCGGGCCGCGGCCGGTTGGCGGGGGCGGCGGACTTCGGGGCCTCGAGCGCGGCCGGCTCCGGGCGGGCGGTCACCTCGCGCTGCTCGTCGGCCTCCTTGCGGGCCGCATCGTCGGTGCTCATGCCCTTGATCTCGGTCTTGAACACCCGCAGCGAACGCCCGAGCGATCGGGCCATGTCCGGCAGCTGCTTCCAGCCGAAGAACAGCACCAGGGCCACGACGGCGATGATGAACAGATGCCACGGAGTGAACAGTTCCATCGTCGCTTCTCCTAGCCGATCGGGCACGCTGGCGATCTCGGACCAAGACTACGCGCCGGGGCGCCCGGAGCTCGGCCGGACGGGCCGGCCGTGGTTACGGGACGCGGGCCTGCGCGTAGGGGCGCAGCAGGCCGGCGAGCAGCGGGCCGACGCGCGCGTGCACCAGGGTGCCGCTCGCGGTGTGCTCGGTGTGCAGCACTTCGCCCCGCTCGTGGATGCGGGTGATCAGGTCGCCGCGGGTGTAGGGCACCAGCGCGGTGATCTCGATGTCCGGTCGGGGCAGCCGGGCCTCGATGACCGCGCGCAGTTCGGCGAGGCCTTCGCCGGTACGGGCCGACACGTTGACCGCGTCGGGCACGAGCGCCCGCAGGCGCAGCAGCGTCTCGGGCGTGGCGGCGTCCACCTTGTTGAACACGATCTGCTCGGGCACGTCCTGGGCCTCGATCTCGCCGAGCACCTCGTGCACGGCCCGGATCTGCGCTTCGGGGTCGGCATCGGCGGCGTCCACGACGTGCAGGATCAGGTCGGCGTCGCCCACCTCCTCCAGGGTGGAGCGGAACGCCTCGACCAGCTGCGTGGGCAGGTGCCGGACGAACCCCACCGTGTCGGCCAGGGTGTAGGCCCGGCCGTCGGCGGTCTCGGCGCGGCGGACGGTGGGGTCGAGGGTGGCGAACAGGGCGTTCTCGACCAGCACGCCGGCGTCGGTGAGCCGGTTGAGCAGCGAGGACTTGCCGGCGTTGGTGTACCCGGCGAGGGCCACCGCCGGCACCTGGCCGGTCGTGCGCCGCGAGCGCTTGACGTCGCGGGCGGTCTTCATCCCGGCGAGCTCGCGGCGCAGCTTGGCCATCCGCGAGTTGATGCGCCGGCGGTCGATCTCGATCTTCGTCTCACCCGGTCCGCGGCCGCCGATGCCCAGACCGCCGGCGGCCCGGCCGCCGACCTGGCGCGACAGGGATTCGCCCCAGCCGCGCAGGCGCGGCAGCAGGTACTGCATCTGGGCCAGCTCGACCTGCGCCTTGCCCTCCTTGGAACGGGCGTGCTGGGCGAAGATGTCGAGGATCAGCGCGGTGCGGTCGACCACCTTCACCTTCGTGACGCCCTCGAGCTGGCGCAGCTGCCCAGGGGTCAGCTCACCGTCGCAGATGACCGTGTCGGCGCCCTGGGCGGCCACGATGTCGCGTAGCTCCTTGGCCTTGCCCGAACCGATGTAGGTGGCCGGGTCGGGCCGGTCGCGGCGCTGGATCAGCGCGTCGAGCACCTGCGAGCCGGCGGTCTCGGCGAGCCGGGCGAGCTCGGTGAGCGAGTTCTCGGCCTCGGTGAGGGTGCCGGTCGTCCACACGCCCACGAGCACGACGCGTTCGAGGCGCAGCTGCCGGTACTCGACCTCGGTGACGTCCTGCAGCTCGGTCGACAGCCCGACCACGCGGCGCAGCGCCTGCCGGTCGGCCAGGTCGTGCCCGACGACCGGGGACGCGGATCCTGCGGAAGGTTCAGTCATGTCCGTCCCATCGTGACACGCCGCGGCGAGGAGTTACCGCGAGCGCAGCCACGCGTCGTCCACCTCGACGGTGCCGACGAGCACCGCCGGGCCGGCCAGCTCCACCCCGTCGGCCGCCCAGATCACGGTGCAGGTGCCACCCGGGACGTCGACGCGCCAGGTGCTGCCGTCGGGCCCGGCGCCGTCGGCCACCGCGACGGCCACGGCCGCCGCGCAGATGCCGGTGCCGCAGGAGCGGGTCTCGCCGACGCCGCGCTCGTGCACCCGCATCCGCAGGTGCCGCGGGCCGAGCCGGACGACGAACTCGACGTTCTGCCCGTGCGGCAGCGGTGGTTCGACGAGCGGTGGGGTTCGCAGGTCGAGAGCCGCGAGCTCGGCCTCCCCGGGCACGGGGACCACGACGTGCGGGTTGGGTATCTCCAGGGCCGTACCGGGGATCGGCACGGATGAGGCGGCGGTGGCGATCGGCCGGTCGGCGAGGAGCCGGGGCGCGCCCATGGCCACGGAAATACGTTCCGTCGTCGAGGGCGCGCGCACAACGGGTCCCGCCGCGAGTCGCCACCGCCGCATCCGGTTCAACGAGGCCGACGGACAAAAGGTACTGATGAAAAACGCGCACCCCGTTACCGCACATCTCCGCGATGCTGCCGTCGGCGTTGCGGTAGTCCATGAAGAACGGCGCGTCGGCGGCGAACTCCTTGCTCTGAAGGTCGTTCTCGCTGCGCACGACCCGCAGCACGCCGTCGGCGCCGATGCCGGCGTGCCGGTCGCACAGGGCCCGGACCGCGGCCGGGGTGAGCGCCGGACCGAGCGCACCGTCGAGATCGGGCAGCAGCAGGAAATCGTTCTGCGTCCCGTGTCCCTTCACCAACCGCACGTGTCCAGCGTAGTGAGTGCCCGCGACAACAGGGCGGGGTCGGCGGCGTCGAGCCAGTGCACCCGCGGATCGCGACGGAACCAGGACCGTTGCCGGCGCACGAACCGCCGGGTGGCTCGCACCGTCTGCTCGACGGCGTCGGCGAGGTCGCCGGTCACCCGCCCCGTGTCGTCGACCACGCCCAGCAGTTGGGCGTAGCCGAGCGCCTTGCCGGCGGTCGGGCTGGTGCGCAGCCCGAGCGGCAGCAGCCCGCGGACCTCCTCGAGCAGGCCGAGATCGAGCATCCGGTGCACCCGGCGCTCGACCCGCTCGTCCAACTCGGCGGTGTCGGCGTGGTCGAGCCCGATCTGGACCAGGTCGTAGATCGAGTCGAACCCTGGCATCCGGGCGGTGAACGGGGCCCCGGTCAGCTCGATGACCTCGAGGGCACGCACGATGCGCCGGCCGTTGGTCGGCAGGATCGCGGCGGCGGCCAGCGGGTCGCGCTCGGCCAGTCGCCGGTGCAGCGGTAGCGGCCCGTGGGTTTCCAGCTCCGCGGACAACCGCTCGCGGATCTCGCGGGACTCCCCCGGGAACTCCAGGCGGTCCAGCGCGCCGCGCAGGTACAGCCCCGACCCGCCGACCAGCACGGGCAGCCGCCCGCGGTCGTGGATGGCGGCGATGGCGAGCCGGGCCAGTGCCTGGTACTCGGCCACCGCGGCGGACTTGCCCAGCGGCCACACGTCGAGCAGGTGGTGCTCGACGCCGCCCCGTTCGCCCGGCGGGAGCTTGGCCGTGCCGATGTCCATGCCGGCGTAGAGCTGCATCGAGTCGGCGTTGACGATCTCGCCGTCCAGGCGCTGCGCGAGAGCCACCGCGAGGTCGGACTTGCCGGTCGCGGTGGGCCCGACCACGGCCAGCACCCGCCCCTCGCTCATCGCCTCCTCCAGACGGCGACGACGTAGCCGACGCCGAACGGCGCCGCCTCGTGCACCAACTCGGCGTCCCAGTCGACGCCCTCGACCAGGCGGGCGACGGCGGCCCAGACACCGGTGCCCGAGGCGTGCACCGCCGGCGGGTCGCCACGGCGGCCGAGGGCGGCCAACCCGCCCGGATCGCCGGCGCGCAGCGCCGCGGCGAGCGCCGCGTCGTGATCGGCGCCGCGCGGGTCGAACGGGCGTGGCGCCTTGTCGGTGCGCGTCGCGCTGCCGTCGCCCACCACCACGAGCGCGGTGTCCTCGCGGTCCGAGGCCAGCTCGACGGGCAGGGCATCGGCCACGGCATGGCCCACGGCGCCGCTGCCGGGCCCGAGGGCATCGCACACCAGCCACGCGCCGACGGTCAGCGCGGGCGGCAGGGTCACCGGACCCGGGACCGGCGAGCCGAGCGGGACCTCCAGGGTCACCCCGAAACCGGCCAACGATCCCCGTTCGGCCGGCCCGTAGGCCGCGTCGCTCGGCCCGGCTCCGACGATCGCCAGGCGACGGCCGGGGCCGCACACCCGGCCGATGACCACCCGGCAGGCCGTGCGCAGCGCGTCGAGTTCCGGCGACGATCCCCCGGTCAGGTGCGGCACCAGCACTGGCGCTCCGGGCACGAAGGCCAGCGCCGAGATCACCCCGCGAGGCTAGACGGTTATGCGCCCGTTATCGGCCATCGTGTCTAATGCAGGGTCATGACCTCCGAGTGGGGGCGGATCGACGAAGACGGCACCGTCTACGTTCGCACCGCCGACGGCGAGCGCGCGATCGGATCGTGGCAGGCCGGCGACGTCGAGGCCGGCCTGGCCTTCTACGCGCTGCGCTACGACGACCTGGCCGCCGAGGTCCGACTGCTGGAAAAGCGTCTGGAGTCCGGCGCGGGTGACCCGGCCAGCACCCGCACCCACGCGCGCGAGCTGAAGGACAAGCTCGCCACCGCCGCCGTGATCGGTGACCTGGCCACCCTCGACGCCCGGCTGGACGCCGTCCGCACGGCGGCCGACAGCAAGGCGGGCGAGGTCGCGGCCGCCCGCGAGAAGGCCCGCGCGGAGGCCGTCGCGGCCAAGGAGGCGCTGGCGGCGGAGGCCGAGCAGATCGCCGAGTCGGCCACCTCGTGGAAGGCATCGGGCGACCGGCTGCGCGCCATCGTCGAGGAGTGGCGCCAGATCAAGGGCATCGACCGCAAGACCGACGACGCCCTGTGGAAGCGGTTCGCCGCCGCCCGCGACGCGTTCGGCCGGCGCCGCGGTCAGCACTTCGCGCAACTCGACGCCGAGCGCGGCACGGCCAGGCAGGTGAAGGAACGCCTGATCACGCGCGCCGAGGAACTGTCGAAGTCCTCGGAGTGGAAGGACACGGCGGCGGCGATGCGTGACCTCATGACCGAGTGGAAGGCGGCCGGGCGCGCCGCGCGGGGCGAGGAGGACGAGTTGTGGGCGCGGTTCCGCGCCGCGCAGGACGCCTTCTTCGCCCGACGCTCGGAGGTGTTCGCCGAGCGCGACGCCGAGCAGCTGGACAATCAGCGCAAGAAGGAGGACGTGATCTCCCGCGCCGAGGCGCTGGACGTGCGCGACCCGAAGGCGGCGCAGTCGGCCCTGCGTGACCTGCAGGCCCAGTTCGACAGCGTCGGCCACGTGCCCCGCGACGCGATGCGCCGCCTCGACGACCGCATGCGCGCGGCCGAGCAGCGCGTGCGCGATGCCGTCGACGCCGAGTGGCGGCAGGGCAGCGTCGAGTCCAACCCGTTCCTCGCGGCGCTGCGGGCGCGCCTGGCCGAGGCCGAGGAGAAGCTGGAGCGGGCCCGCAAGGCCGGCGACGCGCAACGGATCAAGAAGGCCGAGGACGAGGTCGCGCAGCGGCGCTCCCTCATCCCGGACTGACGACGCCGACGAGGGCGGGCGCTGGACGCGCCCGCCCCCGTCGGGTCGGTGTCGTGCTGCGCGCGGCTAGCGCACGCCGCCGGTCGTGGCTTGGCGCACCTGCGCCTTCGTGTGCGCGGCCATGACCGAGTCGTCGTCGATGATCTCGCCGACGGCCGCGTTGGTGGCGACCGGGATCGACGCGGAGGTGATCACGGCGTAGAACGCCTCGTTGCTCTCTGGCGTGCTGTCCGGGATCACGCTCACCTTGAACGTCTTCGCCCGCTTGCCGGCCGGGATGGTGATCGTGCGGGTGGTGCTGCGGTAGTCGTCCGGCGCGGTGGCGGTGCCGTCCTGCGTCTCGAGCGTCACCGTGGTGTCCGTGGTGCTCTTGGCCGACAGCGTCACCTTGAACACCATCTTGGTGACCTTGCCCTTCGGCAGCGGCGCCGTGCCTTCGGTGACGCTGGCCGGCGAGACGGAGACCGTCTGCGGCGGCGGGGGCTGGTCGCCGGTGGCCTGGATGTCGACCGCCACCCGGTCCAGGGAATGGCAGTCGTTGACCAGGTCGCTGTCCAGGTGCAGGTCCTGGACCCCGTTCGCGCCGAAGGCACCGGTGACGTCGAAGTTCTCGACGTCGTAGAGCGAACCGTTCGGCGCCCGGCTGTGGCCGGCGTCGGTGACCGTGGTGCCGTCCCAGAGACCATTGTTCGACGGGTCGTCGGCGAAGGCGACCGTGCCGCCGTCACCGGTGACGTTGAGCGTGCCGTCGTCCGGGTTGCCGAAGTCCTGGCCGTCGGCCACGCCGAGCTGCAGCCGGGCGACGCCCCCCTGGTAGTTCAGGTCGGTGAGCGCGTCGGACCACACGTTGTCCTCGCCCGGGTAATTGTCGGCGTCGGTGTCGTTGCCGTAGTACAGGTACAGGTCACGGTTGTTGGTGGTGTCGCTGTCCTTGTAGGTGACGACCAGGTCGGCGCCGTTGGCGTCCCCGCCGGCGCCGAGCCCGGCCAGGTCGTAGTTGCCGTTGCCGCCCTGGGCCTTGACGATGCTCGTGACGTCGGCCAGGTAGGTGCGGCTGTAGGCGGTGTCGCCCCAGCAGTTCGAGCCGGACTCCCCCTCGCTCGTCCCGGCCACCGGCGATCCGTTCACGGTGATGTTCGGGTTGTTGTACGTGCCTTCGTAGTCGGGGAAGTCGGTCGAGCCCACGTTCGGGCCGATGCCGCTCCACGTCAGGTAGGCGCCCGTGACGGTGCCCGATACGCCGCTGATCGAGATCGTGCCGGTGCCGCCGCCGACACTCGCCGAGCCGACGCCGCCGACGCCGGCCGACGTCCAGTCGGTGTTGGCGACGCGCACCTGTCGGGCCACCGGCGTGGCGCCGGCGCCGGTGGTGCCCAGCGCGAGGACCGCCGCCGGCGTGGTCAGAGCCAGCGCTGTACAGGCCACCACGGCCTGTCGCATGCGTCGCCTGGATGTTGTCATGATCATTGCCCCCAGTCTTCGACTACGTGGCCACCACGTAGTGCGCTGTGCCTATCTAGTGAGGGAGGGGAAGCGCCAGCCTCGCGATACACGTGCTGCCCCAAAGGGCAGCACGGATACGGGCACGGCGGGGCGTACCGGACTGCGTCCGGGCTCACCGCCCCGGCGCGCGGCCGATCTCCAGCAGCTGCGGCGGGCGCGCCGGATGAGCGGCGTCGACGGGCGTTCCCCGCCAGGGCCGGTGCGCGCGCACCGGGCCGTCGGCCACGAGGTGGTGCGGGGCGGCGTAGGTCACCTCGGCGCTCACCAGGTCGCCGGGTGCGGCGTCGGCGCGGACGTGGACGAGTCGCCCGTCGCGCGCTCGACCGCTGACCCGCCCGGTGGCGCCGTCCTTGCGTCCGCCGGCGGCGGCGCTGACGAGCACCTGCACGTCGCGGCCGACGAACCGCCCGGCCTCGGCCCAGGAGATCTCCTCCTGCACGGCGATCAGCCGCTCGTAGCGTTCCTGGACGACAGGCTTCGGCAGCTGGTCGGGCAGGTCGGCGGCGGGCGTGCCCGGGCGCTTCGAGTACTGGAAGGTGAACGCGCTCGCGAAGCGCGCCGCGCGCACCGTGTCGAGGGTCTGCGTGAAGTCGTCCTCGGTCTCGCCGGGGAAGCCGACGATGATGTCGGTGGTGATCGCGGCCTCGGGCATGGCCGCGCGCACCCGCTCGAGGATGCCCAGGTAACGCTCCCGGCGGTAGGAGCGGCGCATCGCCTTGAGCACGGCGTCCGACCCCGACTGCAGGGGCATGTGCAGCTGCGGCATGACGTTCGGCGTCTGCGCCATCGCGTCGATGACGTCATCGGTGAAGTCGCGCGGGTGCGGGCTGGTGAACCGCACACGTTCGAGGCCGTCGACCTCGCCACAGGCGCGCAGCAGCTTGCCGAACGCGAACCGGTCGCCGAACGAACGCCCGTAGGAGTTGACGTTCTGGCCGAGCAGGGTGATCTCGACGACGCCCCCGTCGACGAGGGCCCGGATCTCGGCGAGGACGTCGCCGGGGCGGCGGTCGGTCTCGCGTCCGCGCAGCGACGGGACGATGCAGAACGTGCACGTGTTGTCGCAGCCGACCGAGACCGACACCCAGGCGCTGTGCGCCGACTCGCGGCGGGTGGGCAGGTCGGACGGGAACGTCTGCAGCGCCTCGACGATCTCCACCTCGGCCTGCTTGTTGTGCCGGGCCCGCTCGAGCAGGGCGGGCAGCGACGCCAGGTTGTGCGTGCCGAACACCACGTCGACCCACGGCGCCTTCTCGACGATGCGTCCGCGGTCCTTCTGCGCCAGGCAGCCGCCGACCGCGATCTGCATATCCGGGTTGGCGGCCTTGGCCGGGTACAGGCGGCCGAGGTTGCCGTAGAGGCGGTTGTCGGCGTTCTCGCGGACCGCGCAGGTGTTGAAGACCACGAGGTCGGCGGTGCCACCGGCGCTGCGGTCGTAGCCGGCGGCTTCGAGCAGCCCGGCGAGCCGTTCGGAGTCGTGCACGTTCATCTGGCACCCGTAGGTGCGGATCTCATACGTTCGCCCGGCCATGACCTCACCGAGGATACGGACGCCGGGATGGTCCAATGGCACGGTGACCCTCACTGACGGCGACGTGGCGCTGCTCGCCCGTCAGGCCATCGACCTGCTCGACCCGGACGTCGACCTGCGGATCGAGCCGGCGGCGCTCAACGACCCCTACCGGCTGGCGCAGGCGCAGTGGACGGTGTGGCCGCTGCTCGATGTCCGGCCGACGTTCGGCATCAAGCTGCGCGCCGGGATGGGCCGCGCCGAGGCGCTGGCCCGGCTGATCACCGGCCTGTCCGACGGCGTGGCCGAGTCGTCGCGATTCTGGGCGCGGGTGTTCCCCACCTGCGGCGAGCACCCCCATCCCGCCGGCGCGAACGCCGAGGGCGACACGGTGGTCGTCGTGCGCTGCCCGGAGACCGGCGAGGAGCGGGCCCGACTGGTGCCGGACAGCCCCTGACCGGCCGCGGTGCGTCAGTGCGCGATCTCGGTGCTGCGCGACTCGCGGACGACGGTGACCCGGATCTGGCCCGGGTAGGTGAGCTCGTCCTCGATCTGCTTGGCGATCTCACGGGCGAGGACGGAGGCGGCGAGATCGTCGATCTCGGCCGGCTGCACCATCACCCGCACCTCGCGCCCGGACTGCATGGCGAACACCTTCTCCACGCCGGTGCGGGTGCTGGCGATCTCCTCGATGCGCGCCAGCCGCTTGACGTAGGACTCCAGCGACTCGCGGCGGGCTCCGGGCCGGGCCGCGGAGCAGGTGTCCGACGCCTGCGTCAGCACCGCCTCGATGGTGCGCGGCTGCACCTCGTTGTGATGCGCCTCGACGGCGTGGGCGACGGCCTCGTTCTCGCCGTAGCGGCGCAGCAGGTCGGCACCGATGATCGCGTGGCTGCCCTCGACCTCGTGGGTCAGCGCCTTGCCGATGTCGTGCAGGAACGCGCACCGCTTGACCAGCGTGGGCTCGACCCCGAGCTCGGCGGCCATCACGCCGGCGATGTGCGCGGTCTCGAGCAGGTGGCCGAGCACGTTCTGGCCGTAACTGGTGCGGTACTTCAGCCGGCCGATCGTGGGCATCAGCCGCTCGTCCACCGGGCCGATACCGACCTCGGCGACGGCCTCGCGCGCGGCACGCAGGCACAGCTCGTCGACCTCGGCCACGCTCTGCTCGTACGCCTCCTCGATACGGTGCGGATGGATCCGGCCGTCGAGGATGAGCTTTTCCAGCGTCAGCCGGCCGACCTCCCGGCGTACCGGGTCGAAACAGGACAGCAGCACCGCCTCGGGGGTGTCGTCGATGAGCACGTTGACGCCGGTGATCGACTCGAAGGAGCGGATGTTGCGCCCCTCGCGGCCGATGATGCGGCCCTTCATCTCCTCCGCGGGCAGGTGCAGGACACTGACGACCGTTTCGGTGGTTTGCGAGCTGGCGACCCGTTGCACGGCCTCGGTGACGATCGACCGGGCGCGTTCGGTGCCCTCGGCGCGGGCCTCGTTCTCGATGGTGCGCACGAGCAGCGCGGCCTCGCGCCGCGCACCGGACTCGACCGCGGCCACCAGTTCGGCCTTGGCGTCCTCGCCCGTCAGCCCGGCGACGCGCTCGAGCTCGCGGCGGTGGCCGGCACGGGCCTCGGCGAGCTCGTCGCGCTGGGCGTCGAGGTCTCGGGCCCGCTGGTCCAGCTCGTCCTTGGTCGCGGCGAGCTGGGCGGCGTAGCTCTGCAGCTCGCCGACGCGGGTGTCGATACGGTGCTCCCGGGCGTCGAGGCGGGCCTCGGTGTCGTCCAGGCGCGCAGCGCGTTCGGCCACGGTGGTGCGCTGGCGCTCGAGATCCTCGCGCAGCCGCTCGGCGTCGACCGCACCCTGGCGGCGGGCCTCGGCGACCAACTGGTCGCCCTGCTCGCGGGCGCGGCGCAGCAGCTCGTCGGCCTGCTCGCGCGCGGTGTCCGCGTCGGCCCGGGCGCCCCGGCGGGTGGCGTCGGCGGCGGCCTCGGCCGAGCGGCGCAGGGCCTCGATCTCCTCGGCATGGGCCGCGGCCCGCTCGCCGTTCTGGTGCCGGCCGGGCCCGGATGACCCGCGGCGCAGATAGGCGAGCACGAAGAGCAGACCCAGGACGAAGGCCGCCCCCACCGCCGCGTACCAGACCCCGGTCATCGCTCCTCCTACCGGCCGGTCCCCGCGGGGACGTCGCTGGGGCCAGGTGGAGCGCTACCGAACCCACAGCTCGTTCCTCGCGGCCATGGGACGCGAGGACGGCGGTGGTGCACGAACGAGGGGGACGCGGCGCGGACGCCGGTCCGGGGCGGTGGCTGCCTTCCTGTCGCGGGCGGGTCGGGCTATCTCGTGCGTGCGCGGTGCGATCGCCGCACACGTCAGGGGTGCTGTTCGGGCGTTCTCCTGGTGGTAACGACTTTATTAAGGCACGGGTGACAAATCAAGTAAGCGTTTGCCGCGCGTCGCTCCGCTCAGCCGGTGTCGGCCTCGAAATCCGGGCTCGTGTCGGGCAGGGATTCGGAGTCGCCATCATCGTCTGCGCCGCCACCGGCGCCGGCGTCGCGCAGCACGCTGCGCACGGCGTCGTGGGCCACGCCCGGGGGGTAGCCCTTGCGGGCCAACAACCCGACCAGGCGCCGGTGCTGTACCGGTACCGGTAAGCCGGCAAGGGCCCGCTGGCGAGCCCGGACCAGGTGCCGCGCGCGCTCGCGTTCGCTGTCCGGGTCGATCTGGGTGAGGGCGGCGTCGATGTGCTCGTCGGGCACGCCGCGCCGGCGCAATTTGGCCGCCACCGCCCGGCGGGCCAGCCCGCGCTCGCGGTGCTGGGCGCCGGCCATCGACTCGGCGAGGGCGGCGTCGTCGACGAGCCCGACCTCGGTGAACCGGTCGAGCACCGTGCCGGCCGCGTCGTCGGGCACGCCGCGCTTGCGCAGCGCGTCGGCCAGTTCGGCGCGGGTGCGGGCCCGCCGCTCGAGCAGGCGCAGGCACACGATGCGGGCGACGGTCTCGGGGTCGCCCGGCGGCTGCTCCGGGTCGCCGGGCAGGTCGGACTCGGCCGGCCCGGCGCCGGAGGGATGTGCGCGCCCCACCGGCTCAGAAGTCGACGGGCGCCGGCAACGGCTCCACGGGTGCGCCGGCCTCGTCGACCCGCGCGCCGATCCCCAGCTTCTCCTTGATCCGCTTCTCGATCTCGTCGGCGAGGTCGGGGTTGTCGCGCAGGAAGCTGCGCACGTTCTCCTTGCCCTGCCCGAGCTGGTCGGACTCGTAGGTGTACCAGGCGCCGGACTTGCGGATCAGCCCCTGGTCGACGCCGACGTCGATGAGCGAACCCTCGCGGCTGATGCCCTCGCCGTAGACGATGTCGAACTCGGCCTGCTTGAACGGCGGCGCGACCTTGTTCTTCACGACCTTGCACCGGGTGCGGTTGCCGACCGCGTCGGTGCCGTCCTTGAGCGTCTCGATGCGGCGCACGTCCAGGCGCACCGAGGCGTAGAACTTCAGCGCCTTGCCACCGGTGGTCGTCTCGGGCGAGCCGAACATGACGCCGATCTTCTCGCGCAGCTGGTTGATGAAGATGGCGGTGGTGCCCGAGTTGCTCAGCGCACCGGTGATCTTGCGCAGCGCCTGGCTCATCAGCCGGGCCTGCAGGCCCACGTGGCTGTCGCCCATCTCGCCCTCGATCTCGGCGCGCGGCACGAGCGCGGCCACCGAGTCGATGACGATGACGTCCAGCGCCCCCGAGCGGATCAGCATGTCGGCGATCTCGAGCGCCTGCTCCCCGGTGTCGGGCTGGCTGACCAGCAGGGAGTCGGTGTCCACACCCAGGGCGCGGGCGTATTCGGGGTCCAACGCGTGCTCGGCGTCGATGAACGCGGCCACGCCGCCGGCGGCCTGCGCGTTGGCCACCGCATGCAGGGCGACCGTGGTCTTGCCCGAGCTCTCCGGCCCGTAGATCTCGATCACCCGCCCGCGCGGCAGGCCGCCGATTCCCAGGGCGACGTCCAGGGCGATGGACCCCGTCGGGATGACCTCGATCGGCGCGGCGACCCGGTCGCCGAGGCGCATGACCGCGCCCTTGCCGTGCTGCTTGTCGATCTGGGCGAGGGCCACGTCCAGAGCCTTGTCACGGTCGAAGCTGGTGGCCATGCGGGCCTCTCTCTCATGCGTGCGAATCGGTGTGCGTCCGACGGTAGGGCGGGGTACCGACAGAACCGGGTCGACGCGCTCGGCTGTGGACAACCGGCGAATTCCGACTCGTCCTGTGGACGGTGCCGAGATCGACCCTAGCCGAACACCTGTTCGATCCGAGCATGATTCGCGGCCGACACGCCGGGGGTCAGCGCAGCGAGGCCGGCATCTCGAACTCGGCGCACACGGCACGCCAGACGTCCTTCGCGTCGACCCCGGCCGCGAGGGCCTCGTCGATGGTCGAGCCGAGCTGGGGCACACGGTAGTCGGCGGCCACGCTCGCGGCGTAGGTCGCGCCGAAGCGCTCCTGCATCCGCCGCCAGAACTCGGTGAGCCGCACGGTGCCACGATAGGCGAGCCCGTCCCGGCGGCCGACCCGCCCCGGTCGAAACGCGGTGGTGAGCACTGCGAGGATCGGGCCATGCCCGACGCCGGCGACCTCTGGTACGCGCTGCCCGTCCTGCCGGGCCGCCTGATCCGGCTCGAGCCGCTCGCCCTCGAGCACGCGCCCGGCTACCTGGCTGCGGCCGGCACCGGCGCGGACGCCGAGGAGGTCTTCCGCTGGGTCGGCACGCCGGGCTCGGCCGACGGCGCCCCGCGCACGCTCGACGACGCGCGCGCCGACGTGCTCGCCGGCGTGGCCGCGCGGGCGCGCGGCATCCGGTTCCCGTACGCGCAGGTCGACGCGCTCACGGGCGAGTTCGCCGGCACGACCTCCTTCTACGACGTGCACCCGGCGCTGCGCACGATCTCGATCGGCCACACCTGGCTGGGCCGGCGCTGGTGGCGCAGCGGGCACAACACCGAGTCGAAGCTGCTGATGCTGGGCCACGCCTTCGACACCCTCGGCGCCGCGCGGGTGGTCTGGCACACCGACATCCACAACGAGCGCTCGCAGGCGGCGATCGCACGCCTCGGCGCCACCCGTGAGGGCGAGCTGCGCAAGCACCGCATCCGCCGCGACGGGTCCTGGCGCACCACCGTGCAGTACTCGATGACCGACGACGACTGGCCCGCGGCCCGCGAACACCTCACCGCGCGCCTCGCCCGCAGCTGAGGGCGGCGCCGGCCTCACTACCGTGGACGCATGAGCGGCAGCGTGCGCATCGGCACGTCGGGCTGGCTGTACCCGCCGTGGCGCGGTGAGTTCTATCCCCCGAAGCTGGCCCACCGTCGTGAGCTGGCGTACCTGTCGTCGCAGCTGAACAGCGTCGAGATCAACGGCACGTTCTACAGCCTGCAACGCCCCGACAGCTTCGCCCGCTGGCACGACGAGACCCCGGACGCATTCACCTTCGCCGTCAAGGGCCCGCGGTTCGTGACCCACATGAAGAAGCTCAACGACGTCGCCACTCCCCTGGCCAACTTCTTCGCCTCCGGCGTGCTCGCCCTGCGCGCCAAGCTCGGGCCGGTCCTGTGGCAGCTGCCGCCGAACCTCGGCTTCCACGCCGACCGGCTCGCCGCCTTCTTCGCCCGCCTCCCCCGCGACACCGAGGAGGCGGCGTGGCTCGCACGCCACCACGACGAGCGCATGAGCGGGCGGGCCCTCACCACCACCGACGCCGCCCGCCCCGTCCGGCACGCCCTCGAGGTGCGGCACAAGTCGTTCGTCACGCCGGCGTTCGTCGACCTGCTGCGTGAGCACTCGATCGCCACCGTGGTCGCCGACACCGCGGGTCGCTGGCCGATGCTCACCGAGGTCACCAGCGACCTCGTCTACCTGCGCCTGCACGGCGACGTCGAGCTCTACACCAGCGGCTACACCGAGCAGGCCCTCGACCGCTGGGCCGCCGCGATCCGCACCTGGACCGGCGACGGGCGCGACGTGCAGGTGCACTTCGACAACGACGTCAAGGTCCGCGCCCCGTTCGACGCCATGAGCCTGGCCCGGCGCCTCGGGGTCGGGCCGGGTCTCACCCGACAGTGATCGCCGCCGCGACCGCCACCCCGCTGCGTCCGGTCACGACCGCTTACGCCGGCTGACCGGTCCCGAGCTGACCAGGGCCCGCAGCCGATCCGCCGCCGACCGGGGGCGCAGCGCGGGACTGTCCGTGCCGACGTTGCCGGCCATGCCTTCGACGGCGGCGGTCAGGGCGTCGCGCGGACCGGTGCCCGGCCGCCAGCCCAGCTCGTCCCGCGCCCGTGCGCAGTCCTGCCGCGGCACGGCGAAGGCCAGGTCGATCCACCCGGGGCTCAGCGGTTGCAGCTGGAGGCGCCAGCTGCCCGCCACGACAGCGCGCAGCACCGGCGCGGGCACGTGCACGGCACGCGCGCCGAGGACGTCGGCGACGACCGCGCGCGTCAGCGGCTCGTCGGCCGCCACGTTGAAGGCGCCGCCGCGGCGCTGATCGAGCACGCGGGCGAGCGCGTCGGCCACGTCGTCGGAATGCACGACCGGCACGGCGAAGCGGCGATCGAGTGGTAACAGCGGGACGTACGGCAGCAGGCGCGCCGGGAAGTAGGCCGGCAGGCCGTACCGGGTGAGCGCGGCGCCGGCGGAGCGCTGCAGGACGATGCCCGGGCGGATGCGGGTGATCGTCATCCCGTCGGGGTGGTCGCGTTCGTAGCGATCCAGCAGGGATTCGGCGGCCGCCTTGTCCGTGCTGTACCGCGAGGTCGGCATCCCGGTGTGCGGGTAGGCCTCGTCCACCGGCTCGTCGCTCACCTTGGGCGCATAGGCACCGACCGAGGACACGTGGGCGAGATGACCGACGCCGGCCCGGTCGGCCGCGGCCAGCACGCGCGCTGTACCGCCCACCCCGACGCGGCGCAGATAGTCCGGCCGGCGGGTGGGTTGGAAGGCCCAGACCAGGTGGACGACGGCGTCCACGCCGGACATCGCCTCGTCCAGCACGGCGTCGGCCGCATCGTCGCCGAGGTCGACCTGGTGCCAGCGCACGCCCGCGTAGGGCGGTTCGGGCGGTGGGGCCCGGCGGGCCACCGCGACGATCTCCACGTCGGTCCGGCCGGTCAGTCGGCGCAGCAGGGCCGTACCGATGTTGCCGCTGGCCCCGGTGATCAGCAGTCTCATCACGGCACGACCAGGCTGTCGGCGACGCGGTCCGGTCCGGGCACGAGTCCTAGCTACCCGGGCACATCGGTGGACAAACGGGCATCGACGCTCCCGCGGTCGGGCGCGCACAGCGCCGGGCCACCGTGCGGTGACCCGCACGGTGGCCCGGAGCCGGGTCAGTCCTCCGATGCGGCGCTCGGCATCTTCTCGCCGATGAGGTCCATGACCGTGGAGTCGGTCAGGGTCGTGACGTCGCCGAGTTCCTTGTGGTCGGCGACGTCTCGCAGCAGGCGGCGCATGATCTTGCCGGACCGGGTCTTCGGCAGTTCCGCGACGACCATGATCTGCCGCGGCTTGGCGATGGCGCCGATCTCCTTGGCGACGTGGTTGCGCAGCTCCTGCACCAGCTTGTCGCCCTCGGACTCCTCGACGACGTTGCCGCGCAGGATGACGAACGCGACGATGCCCTGCCCCGTCGTCGGGTCGGCCGCGCCCACCACCGCCGCCTCGGCCACGGAGGGGTGGGAGACGAGGGCCGATTCGACCTCGGTGGTGGAGATCCGGTGGCCGGAGATGTTCATGACGTCGTCGACGCGGCCGAGCAGCCACATGTCGCCGTCGTCGTCGAGCTTCGCGCCGTCACCGGCGAAGTAGAAGCCCTGGTCCTTGAACTTCTCCCAGTAGGTCTCCCGGTACCGGTCGGGGTCGCCCCAGATGCCGCGCAACATCGCCGGCCAGGGCTCGGTGAGCACCAGCAGGCCCCCGCCGCCGTTGCCCACCGGCCGGCCGTCGTTGTCGACCACGTCGGCGCCGATGCCGGGCAGCGGCCGGGTGGCCGAGCCGGGCTTGGTCTCGGTGACGCCGGGCAGCGGGCTGATCATCAGGGCGCCGGTCTCGGTCTGCCACCAGGTGTCGACCACCGGGGTGCGGTCGCCACCGAGGTTCTTGCGGTACCAGATCCACGCCTCGGGGTTGATCGGCTCGCCGACCGAGCCGAGCAGCCGCAGCGACGACAGGTCGTGCGCCTGCGGCACCTGCTCGCCCCACTTCATGAAGGTGCGGATCGTCGTCGGCGCGGTGTAGAGGATCGTGATCTTGTACTTCTCGATCATCTTGAACCAGCGGTGCTCGTCCGGGGTGTTCGGCGTGCCTTCGTACATGAACGAGGTGGTCCGGTTCGCCAGTGGCCCGTAGACGATGTAGCTGTGGCCGGTGACCCACCCGACGTCGGCGCCGGTCCAGTACAGGTCCTCGTCGGGCTTGATGTCGAACACCGCGTGATGCGTCCAGGCCACCTGGGTGAGGTAGCCGCCGCACGTGTGCAGGATCCCCTTCGGCTTGCCGGTCGTCCCGGAGGTGTACATGACGTAGAGCGGGTGCTCGGCGTCGAAGGCCTCGTACTCGTGCTCGGTCGACTGCCGGTCGACGACGTCGTGCCACCACACGTCGCGGTCGTCGTTCCACTCGACGTCCTGACCGGTACGCCGGACGACGAGCACGGACCGCACGTCGGGGCACTTCTCCAACGCCTCGTCGACCGCCGGCTTCAGCGACGACGGTGCCCCGCGCCGGTAACCGCCGTCGGCGGTGACGACCACGTGCGCCTCGCAGTCGAGGATCCGGTCGGACAGCGCGGTCGAGGAGAAGCCGCCGAACACCACCGTGTGCGGCGCGCCCAGCCGCGCGCAGGCGAGCATGGCGATCACCGTCTCCGGGATCATCGGCATGTAGATCGCGACGCGGTCGCCGGTCTGCACCCCGAGCTCGACCAGGGCGTTGGCCGCCTTGCACACCTCGTCCTTGAGCTGTGCGTAGGTGATGGTGCGGGTGTCGTCCTCCGGCTCCCCCTCCCAGTAGTAGGCCACCTGGTCGCCGTGGCCGGCCTCGACGTGGCGGTCGACGCAGTTGTAGGCGACGTTGAGCTTGCCGCCGACGAACCACTTGGCGAACGGCGCGTCGGACCAGTCGAGCACCTCGTCCCACTTCTTGGCCCAGGTCAGTCGCTCGGCGGCCTCGGCCCAGAAGGCCAACCGGTCGGCGCCGGCCGCGTCGTACGCCTCGGCCTTGACGTTCGCATCGCGCGCGAACGCCTCGGGCGGGGAGAACCGCCGGTCTTCGTGCGCAAGGTTGGACAGTGTCTCGCTCATCGTGAGAAACCTAGTTCCGTGAGATGGGGATAGGTACTGACGGTTCAGAGGGGGACGACCGGCAGCACCGTCTTCTTGAACGTCGAGTTGGTCACTCCCGCGAACGACGCGTACCAGGCCACCGCCGCCGTGACGATGCCGATGTAGCCGCCGGTCTTGGTCATGCCCTTGCTCGCCGAGTAGGCCCCGATGCACAGGAACAGGAACGTGGCCGTCAGCGTGAGGAAGACCGCCGCGACCGCCGCCGTGGTCTTCAGGGAGGCGATGAACATGTAGAAGGTGAAGATCGTCCAGACGAGCAGGAAGGTGCCCACGGCCTGGTTGATGTCGTCAGCGGTGGCCTTGGCCCCCACCATGGCCGGGACCCCGTGCGTGACGAGGAACCAGAACGACAACCAGAACGCGCCGAAGGAACAGAACGCGGTCGAGCCGAACGTGTTGCCCTTCGTGAACTCCCACAGACCGGCCAGCAGCTGCGCGATGCCGCCGTAGAAGATCGCGAGGCCGAAGACGCCCGCCTCGACCGTCTCGGACAGCAGGCCCGCGTTGACCGCGGACAAGAACAGCGTGGTGCCCGCGAACGCGGCCAGGCCGAGCGGGCCCGGGTCGGCGATGTGCGCCCCGAAACCGGCGCCCGGTCGAGGAGTCGTGGGGTCCTCTTGAGCGGTATCGAGCCCTCTTGCCCGGCCCGTCCCGTGTGCGGGTCGGGGTGTGGTGGGGTCCTCTTGCGCCATGTCGAGTCCTCTCGCCCGGGCCGGCACAGCTGCCGACCGGGCCCGACGTTGCCACGACGGCACGACACGGGCAAGGGGAACATAGTCGACGAGGTCAGCCACCGACCGGATGCGTGGCGGCGAACAGCCCGCGCAACGCGCGCATGCGCTCGACGGCGTAGTCGCGGTCGATGCGCTGGATCGCGTACACGGCGAGCAGCTCGTCGGCGGGCAGCACGAGCCGGGCGAAGCGGGCCGACGCGGGGAATTCGACGGCGACCACGAACTCCCACGGCACGGTGCGCCAGCCGCCGAGGTAGCTGCGCAGGTACACCGCGGTCGCGTCCGCGCGCATCCTCGGCCGGGCGGGCAGGCGCAGCCCTCCGGCCACGACGAGCCCGATGACGACGGTGAACACCTGGTCCTTGTCGCCGAAGATCGCGCCGGCGTTGTCGCGCTTCATCACCAGCGCGACGACGACGAACACGACCAGCGCGACCGCGGCGCTGACGTTGGCGATCAGGGCCGTGCGCTGCGGCCGGGCGGTGACCTCGGCGGGTGTTGCGGTCACAGTCGGCAGGCGGTGATGGCGGTGACGAGGATGCCGCGGGCGCCGAGCTCCCAGAGCTCGTCCATGACGGCGTTGGTCTCGCGGCGCCTGACCATCGACCGGACGGCCGACCAGCCGCTCTCGTGCAGCGGCGAGACGGTGGGCGACTCGATACCCGGGGTGATGGCGACGGCCTTCTCCACGAGGTCGTTGCTGATGTCGTAGTCCATGAGCACGTACTGGCGGGCGATGAACACTCCCTGCAGCCGGCGCTGGAGCTGCTCCACCCGGGTGGGCAGCTGGACGCCGCGGCGCTGGATGAGCACGGCCTGGCTGGTGAGCAGCGGCTCGCCGAACACCTCCAGCCCGGCGTTGCGCAGCGTGGTCCCCGTGGACACGACGTCGGCGATGACGTCGGCGACGCCGAGGCGCACCGAGGTCTCGACGGCGCCGTCGAGATTGATCACCTCGGCGTCGATGGAGTGGGCGTCGAGGTAGCTGCGCACCACGCCGGCGTAGGCAGTGGCCACCCGCTTGCCGGCGAGATCGGCCACCGACGACGCGGTGCCGGGCGCCGCGGCGAAGCGGAAGGTCGAGCCGGCGAAGCCCAGCGGCATGATCGCCTCGGCGTCCGCGCCCGAATCGAGCAGCAGGTCCTCGCCGGTGATGCCGACGTCCAGCTGTCCGGAGCCGACGTAGATCGCGATGTCACGGGGGCGCAGGAAGAAGAATTCGGTGTCGTTGTCGGCGTCGAGCAGGACCAGCTCACGGGAGTCGGTGCGCTGCCGGTACCCGGCCTCGACCAGCATCTGGCTGGCGGGCTCGGCCAGAGAGCCCTTGTTGGGAACGGCGATTCGGAGCACGGGAGGGGCCTGTCTGTGGGGACGGACGGGGGCGGGACGGCTCACAGATGTCGGTAGACGTCCTCGAGCCCGAGGCCCTTGCCCAGCATGATCACCTGGACGCGGTAGAGCAGCTGGCTTATCTCCTCGGCCGCGCGGTCGGCGGACTCGTGCTCGACCGCCATCCACACCTCGGCGGCCTCTTCCACGACCTTCTTGCCCTGCTCGTGCACGCCGGCGTCGAGGGCGGCCACGGTGGCCGATCCCGACGGGCGTTCCCGCTGGCGGTCGGTGAGCTCGGCGAACAGCTGGTCGAAGGTCTTCATCTCGTTCCCGGAGCCTACCGGCGCGCCGAACGGGCGCGGCAGTCAGGAGGCGCGGCGCAGCCGCCACGAACGCAGGTGGTGGTACCCGCGCACCGACATGGGCCGCAGGGCCCGCAGCGCGAACCGCTCGTCGTCGTGCAGGGCGTCGGACACCCCGTCGTCGACGAGCACCGAATTGGTCCGCGCGGCGGTGGTGAGCCGGCTGGCGATGTTCACCGTCTGCCCGAACACGTCGCCGAGCCGGTCGACGACCGGCCCGTAGGCCAGCCCGGCGCGCAGCGGTGGCAACCGGTCGTCGGCTTCGGCCGCCTCGAGCAGGTCGAGGGCGATCGCGGCGGCCTCGTCGGGCCGGTCGGCGGTGAACAGCACCTCGTCGCCGATCGTCTTGACCACCTGCCCACGGTGGGCGGCCACCGTGTCGCCGGCGAGCGTCTCGAACGCGCCGAGCACGGCGCGCAGGTCGGCCTCGGACGCCTCCCGGGTCAGCGTGGTGAAGCCGGCCATGTCGACGAAGCCGACGGCCATCGACCGCTCCGGTCCGATGCCGGCGTCGGTGTTGGCGGCGGAGCGGGAGAAGTACGCGGCGAGCTGGCGCCGCCAGACGTAGCTGTGCAGGGCGTCGGCCAGCGGGGTGATCTCCCCCACGAGGTCGGTGACGCCGCCGGCGCCGTCCCCGAGCAGCTCGGGCTTGGCGAGCACCGCGTTGACGACGACCTGGCCCTGCCACGACGCGAGCCGGGCGAAGGTCTGGCCGATGATGCGGGTCATCGCGTACATGACGTCGGCGTCGATGTCACCGGCGTCGGACAGCCGGGCCACGTTGCGCAGGGCGTCGACGTCGGCATCGGTGAAGATGCGCTCGTCGTCGTTCACGCTGGCGAAGCCGAGCGCGCGCCACAGCCCGCGCACCGTCTCGAGGTCGAGGCCGGCGCGTTCGGCCACCTCGTGGCGGTTGTAACGGCGTTCGCCGCCGAGCAGCTGGGTCTCCACCCGCTCGACGAGGTCGGCGAAGTCGGGTTCGTCGGGCACGGCAGCCTCAGGTGGTGTGAACGACCAGCACGTCGACGGGCGTGTGCCGCACCACGTCGAGCGGGACCGAGCCGATGATCCGCCCGGCCAGGGTGTTCAGCCCGCGGTTTCCGACGATCAGCAGGTCGGCTCCGGTCTGGCGGACCACCTGCGGCAGGACGTCGCCCGCCTTGCCCTCGACGGCACGGGTGTCGATCTGGTCGACACCGGCGGCAGCAGCGCGGTCGCGGGCCGTTCGCAGCGTGTCCTCGGCGGGGGCCGACCCGACGACCTGGTACGCCTCGTCCTTGAGCACGTCCTCGGCGGCGGCGTCGCGCTTGGGCGGGATGTAGGCGCAGGCGATCACGAGCGACGCGCCGGCGTCCTTGGCCAGCTGGGCCGCCCGGTCGACGGCGATGAATGAGGTCTCGGAGCCGTCCGTGCCCACGACCACGGTCTGGTAACCACGCATGGACGCAGCGTATCGACGCCGACGCCGTCCCGCTGGCCGTAACGGGCCGGCGTGAGCACGCGCACGGGCCGAGCGGGGTGCGGCCGCGGGGCCGGGCAGAATCGACCACGGGACGTCGAACCGGGCTCGTCGACCATGACGCCCGTCGAGCAGGGAGCGCGCAGTGACACTGGTGGCCGGGATCGACTCGTCGACGCAGTCGTGCAAGGTGGTGATCCGCGACGCGCAGACGGGAGCGGCGGTGCGCTCCGGTGCCGCGCCGCACCCGCCGGGCACGTCCGTCGACCCGGCCGCGTGGTGGGACGCCCTGCAGCGCGCGGCCGAGGCCGCCGGTGGCCTCGACGACGTCGCCGCCGTGGCCGTCGGCGGGCAGCAGCACGGCATGGTGTGCCTCGACGAGTCCGGCGACGTGGTGCGCGACGCGCTGTTGTGGAACGACACCCGCTCGGCCGGGGCGGCCGAGGAACTCGTCGCCGAACTGGCCGGCGGCGCGCAGGGCTGGGCCACCGCAGTGGGTTCGGTCCCGCTGGCCGCGTTCACCGTTACCAAGCTGCGCTGGCTGGCCCGCAACGAGCCCGACAACGCCGGGCGCACGGCGGCGGTCTGCCTGCCGCACGACTGGCTCACGTGGCGACTGGCCGGCGCCCACGGGCTCGACGCGCTGGTCACCGACCGCGGCGACGCGAGCGGCACCGGCTACTGGTCGCCGCGCGACGGGGAGTACCGCACCGACCTGCTGGCAGCGGCGCTCGGGCACGCACCGCAGCTGCCCACCGTGCTCGCGCCCTCGGCGGCGGCCGGGCACACAGAGGGCGGTGCGGTGCTCGGCCCGGGCACCGGCGACAACGCCGCGTCGGCCCTTGGTCTGGAGGCCGTGCAGGGCGACGCGATCGTGTCACTCGGCACGTCCGGCGTCGTGTGCGCGGTGAGTGCCACGCCGACCGCCGACCCCTCGGGTGAGGTGGCCGGTTTCGCCGACGCCACCGGCCGGTTCCTGCCGCTGGTGTGCACGTTGAACGCGGCCAAGGTGCTCGACTCCACGGCGCGGATGCTGGGCGTCGACCTGGGCACGCTGTCCGACCTCGCGCTGTCGGCCCCGGCCGGCGCGGGCGGGCTGGTGATGGTGCCGTACTTCGACGGCGAGCGGACCCCCAACCGGCCGGACGCGACGGCGGCGGTGCACGGGCTGCGCCACGACAACGCCGACCCGGCACATCTGGCGCGGGCCGCGGTGGAGGGCATGCTGTGCGGCCTGGCTGACGGGCTCGACGCGCTGCGTGCCCAGGGCGTCGACCTCACCCATGCGCTGCTGATCGGCGGCGGCGCCCGCTCGGCGGCGGTGCGGGCCATCGCCCCGGCCGTGCTGGGCCTTCCCGTCGACGTCCCCGAGCCCGGCGAGTACGTGGCCGACGGCGCGGCCCGGCAGGCCGCGTGGGTGCTCTCCGGCGCCGAGGCCCCGCCGCAGTGGCAGCCGGGCGGCCGGACGCGCAGCGAGGCCGACCCCACGCCCCAGGTGCGCGAGCGCTACCGCGAGGTGCGCGAGCTGACGGCCGTGCGCCTGCCCTGACCTCAACCGGCGACGACGGCCGCCAGCAGGTCGGCCTGGCGGCGCAGCTGCTCCGCGCGGTCGGGATCGGGCGTCGCGTCGGCCCCGGCCCGGCACGACGCCGCCTCGGCGCGCACGACGGCGACCATCTCGTCCTCGGTGAGGCTGCGGCGCGGCGCCTCGGTCGCCCCCAGTCCGACGGTCGGCAACGGCCCGGCGTCCACCGCGGGCCGGGCCCCGGCGTTGTCGAGGGCACCGAGCGCGGTGCGGTAGGCGGCGACCGCGGTGCGGTCGCGCCGGCGCATCGCCGACGTCACCGCCTCGCGCAGGGAGTCACGCACGGAGGGCATGCCCCCAGTAGACCGGCCGCCGCCAGCGCATTGCGCCCGCCGCCCTCGCGACCGGCGGGATCGGCGTCAGGCGCGGGGGTAGCGGGCCAGCAGCGTCGCCGTGGCCACCGCCGCGGTGGCCGCCTCGTGGCCCTTGTCCTCGACCGAGCCGGGCAGCCCGGCGCGCTCGAGGGCCTGCTGCTCGTTGTCGCAGGTGAGCACCCCGAAGCCGACCGGCACTCCGCTGCGGGTGGCCACGTCCGTCAGTCCGGTGGTGGCCGCCTCGCACACGTACTCGAAGTGCGGGGTGCCGCCGCGGATCACGACGCCGAGCGCGACGAGCGCGTCGACCGTGTGCCCGGCCGCGCCGGCGACCCGCGCGGCGGCCACGGGCAGCTCGAACACACCGGGGACCCGCAGCTCGGCGACGTCGGTGACGCCGGCGTCGCGCAGGGCGCGCCGGGCACCGTCGAGCAGGCCGTCCATCACCTGCCGGTGCCACTGGCTCGCGATCACCACCACCGACAGGCCGGTGCCGTCGACGTGCAGGGTGGGCGCGCCCTCACCGCTCACGGGGCGATCATGCTCCGGGCTCGTCGATGACGCTCGGGTCGTCGATGATCAGGCTCGGGTCGTGGCCCATGCGGTCGCGCTTGGTCTGCAGGTAGCGCAGGTTCTCCGGATTGGCGTGCACCGGCAGCGGCTCGCGGCCCACGACCCGCAGCCCGTAGCCCTCGAGGCCGGCGCGCTTGGCCGGGTTGTTGGTCAGCAGCCGCATCGAGTGGATGCCGAGGTCGACGAGGATCTGCGCGCCGGTGCCGTAGTCGCGGGCGTCGGCGGGCAGGCCGAGCTCCAGGTTGGCGTCGAGGGTGTCCGAGCCGGCGTCCTGCAGCTGGTAGGCCTGCAGCTTGTGCAACAGGCCGATGCCGCGACCCTCGTGCCCGCGGATGTAGAGCACGACCCCCCGGCCCTCGCGCGCAACGGCGGCGAGCGCGGCGTCCAGCTGCGGGCCGCAGTCGCAGCGCAGCGAGCCGAAGACGTCGCCGGTGAGGCATTCGGAGTGCACGCGCACCAGCACGTCCTCGCCGTCACCGATCTCGCCGAACACGAACGCGACGTGCTCGCGCGCGTCGTAGCTCGACGAGTAGCCCACCGCGGTGAATTCGCCGTAGCGCAAGGGGACGCGGGCCGACGCGATGCGCTCGACGAGCTTCTCGAAGCGCCGCCGGTAAGCGATCAGATCGGCGATCGAGATCATCGCGAGGTCGTGCTCGTCGGCGAAGACCCGCAACTCCTCCGAGCGGGCCATGCCGGCGGGATCCTTCTCGCTGACGACCTCGCACAACACGCCCGCGGGCGCCAGCCCGGCGAGTACCGCGAGGTCGACCGCGGCCTCGGTGTGCCCCGGGCGCCGCAGCACGCCGCCGTCCTTGGCCCGCAGCGGGACGACGTGGCCCGGCCGGGAGAAGTCGGCGGCGTTGGACTGCGGGTCGGCCAGCAGCCGGATGGTGTGCGCGCGGTCCGTGGCCGAGATGCCGGTGTCGACGCCCTCCCGCGCGTCGACGGTCACGGTGTAGGCCGTGCCGCGGCGGTCCTGATTGGTGTGGAACATCGGCGGGAGGTCGAGGCGGGTGGCGTCGGACTCGGTCAGCGGGACGCAGATGTAGCCCGACGTGTAGCGCACCATGAAGGCGACGAGCTCGGGGGTGGCCAGCTGCGCCGCGAAGATCAGGTCGCCCTCGTTCTCGCGGTCCTCGTCGTCGATGACGACGACGGCCTTGCCGGCCCGGATGTCGGTGACCGCCCGCTCGATGCTGTCTAGTACGAGCGTCGTCGACCGGCTCATCGGCCTTCGCCCCCGGCGGTGGTGGAGAGCAGCCGGGCGACGTACTTGGCGAGCACGTCCACCTCCAGGTTGACCGGGTCACCGGCGACCTTGCCCCCGAGGGTGGTCGCGCGCAACGTTTCTGGGATCAAGCCCACGTCGAACCAGTCCGGGCCGGCGCCGGAGACGGTGAGCGAGACCCCGTCCACCGCGATCGAGCCCTTCTCGGCGACGAAGCGGGCCAGCTCGGCCGGCAACCCGAACCGCACCGCCTCCCACTCGGTGCCCGGTGTGCGCGAGATCACCACGCCGGTGCCGTCGACGTGGCCCTGCACGACGTGCCCGTCCAGGCGGGCGTCGGCGCGCACCGCGCGCTCGAGGTTGACGCGGTCGCCGGCGTGCAGCCCACCGATGACCGAGCGCTTGAGCGTCTCGCCCATCACGTCGAAGTCGACCGCGGTGGCCTCGCCGGCCCGCCAGCCGACCACGGTCAGGCAGACCCCGTTGACCGCGATGGACGCGCCGTGCGCGAGGTCGTCGGCGATGCGGGTGGCGCGCAGGGTGAGCACGGCCGCGTCGCCGCGGTGCTCGAGCGCGGCGACCTCGCCGATCTCCTCGATGATGCCGGTGAACACCGCTACTCCTCCGTCGCGTCCTCGGTCCAGCGGGCCCGCGCGACGATCTTGACGTCGTCACCCAGTCGCGAGACCGACTCGATGTCCAACGACGCGGCGTCGGCCAGTGTTCCGATGCCCGCCGCGCCGAGGGCGGCCGGGCCGTCGCCCAGCAGCCGCGGTGCGAGGTAGGCCACCACCTCGTCCACACACCGCGCCTCGACGAACGCACCCGCGAGCGTGGGGCCGCCCTCGAGCAGCACGTGCCGCACCCCGCGGTCGTTGAGGGCCTTGAGCGCGAAGCGGGGGGCGGCGGTGTCGAGCACGATCGTCTCGGCCGCGGCGTCGAGCACCTGCGCGTCGTGCACCCGGTGCCGGCGGTCGAGCACCACCCGCAGCGGCTGGCGCTCGGCCAGATCGTCGCCCTCGCGCACGGTGAGGTGCGGGTCGTCGGCGAGCACCGTGCCGCTGCCGACCAGGATCGCGTCGACCATGGCCCGGAGCGCGTGCACGTCGGTGCGCGAGGCCACCGAGGAGATCCAGCGCGAGGTCAGGTCGGCGGCGGCGACCCGCCCGTCGAGCGTGGCCGCGAACTTCCAGGTGACGAACGGGCGTCCGGTGCGCACGCAGTGCAACCACGGGCGCAGCGCGCCGCTGGCCGCAGCGTGCTCCTCGGCCCCGCCGACCACCGTCACGCCGGCGCCGCGCAGCCGATCGGCGCCACCGGCCGCGGTCGGGCTCGGGTCGTCCACGGCGTAGATCACCTTCGCGATGCCGGCCGCGAGCAGCGCGTCGACGCACGGCGGGGTGCGGCCGGTGTGCGCGCAGGGTTCCAGGGTGACGACGGCCGTGCCGCCCTCGGCCGCGTCACCCGCCTCGGCCAGCGCGGTCACCTCGGCGTGCGGGCCACCGGCCGGCGCGGTGGCGCCCTCGCCGACCAGTTCGCCCGCGGCGTCGAGCACCACCGCGCCCACCGCGGGGTTGGGGCTGGTGGCGCCCCGCACCGTCTCGGCCAGCACGAGCCCGCGGTGCATCGCCGCCAGCTCGACGTCGGTGAGCTCCATCAGCGGGGCATCGCGGCGCGGGCCTGGTCGCGCAGCGCCGCCACCGCCTTGGCCGGGTCGTCGGCGCCGAAGACGGCCGAGCCCGCGACGAAGACGTCGGCCCCGGCCGCGGCCGCCGCTTCGATGGTGTCGGCCGAGATGCCGCCGTCGACCTCGAGGAACAGGCGCAGGTGCCCGCTGCGGACGTGGTCGCGGGCCAGGGTGACCTTGGGGAGCACCTCGGCCATGAATTCCTGTCCGCCGAAGCCGGGTTCGACGGTCATGACCAGCAGCGTGTCGAACTCGCGCAGCACGTCGAGGTAGGGCTCGAGCGGGGTGTTCGGCTTCACCGACAGCCCGGCCAGGGCACCGGCCCGGCGGATCGCGCGGGCGGTCTGCACCGGGTCGTGCGCTGCCTCGACGTGGATGGTGACGTTGGCCGCCCCGGCCTCGGCGTAGCCCACCGCCCACCGGTCGGGATCGTCGATCATCAGGTGGCAGTCCAGCGGCAGGTCGGTGGCCGCGTACAGGCTCTTCACGACCGGCAGGCCGAGGGTCAGGTTGGGCACGAAGTGGGCGTCCATGACGTCGACGTGCAACCAGTCGGCACCGGCCACCGAGTCGGCCGCCTCGGCCAGCCGGGCGAAGTCGGCCGCCAGGATGCTGGGCGCGATCATCGGCTCCGCCGCACCCGGTCGTACCTGTCCGCCCACGCCCTCCAACCTAGTGCGCGCCCCGTCCGCGCCGTGCACCCGGCGGCACCCCGGGCGGGCGACGTGCGTGGGCGCGAACGGCTCAGTGGCGGCGGCGCAGCAGCGCGCAGAACATGGCGTCGGTGCCGTGCCGGTGCGGCCACAGCTGCACGGTCGGGCCGGCCCCGAGGTCGCCGACGCCGGGGAACGCCGGCCGGGCGTCGAGCAGCTCGGCACCGGCCGCCCCCTCGGCACCGCGGGCGAGAGCGGCGGCGACCACGGCGGTGGTCTCGGCCGGGTGCGGCGAGCACGTCACGTACGCCACGACGCCGCCCGGGCGCACGAGGCGCAGGGCGGCGTCGAGCAGCTCGCCCTGCAGCGCGGTGAGTTCGGGCAGGTCGGTCGTCCGGCGCCGCCAGCGGGCCTCGGGCCGCCGGCGCAGCGCGCCGAGCCCGGAGCACGGGGCGTCCAGCAGCACCCGGTCGTAGCCGCCGGGCCGCGCGGGCAGCTCGCGGGCGTCGCCGACGGTCACGGCGACGTCCCACGCCGCGGTCACCTGCCGGACCAGCGCCGCCCGGTGTTCGCGCCGCTCGTTCGCGCTCAGTCCGGCGCCGCGCTGCGCGGCGAGCGCGGCCAGCAGCGCCGCCTTGCCGCCGGGACCGGCGCACAGGTCGAGCCAGCGTTCGTCGCGGCCGGCCACCTCGGCGCCGACCAGCGCCAGGGCGCACAGCTGGCTGCCCTCGTCCTGGACGCCGGCCCGCCGCTCGCGCACGTCCGCGAGGCCGGCGGGGTCGCCGCCGGCCATGCGCACCGCGTAGGGCGAGTACGGCCCGGCCTCGCCGTCGACCGCGGCCAGCAGCTGCTCGCGGGTGGTGCGGCCGGGCCAGGCGACGAGGTGGGTGCGCGGGCGGGTGTCGTCGGCCTCCAGCGCCCGCGCCGTCTCCTCGAGGTCTCCGCCGAGGGCGTCGGCGAACGCGTCGACGATCCACTCCGGGTGGGCGGTGCGCACCGCCAGCACCCGCCGGGGGGACGCACCGTCGGTGAGCGCCTGTGTCCAGGCGGCCCAGTCGCGGCGGGCGACGTTGCGCAACACGGCGTTGACGAATCCGCCCGCCCGTCCGAGCCGGACCGCGCGGGTGAGGTCGACGGTGCTGGCCACGGCCGCGTGCGGCGGGATGCGGGTGCGCAGCAGCTGGTAGGCCCCCAGCCGCAGCACGTCGCGCACCGACGGGTCGACGCCGTCCAGCGGCCGGTTGACGCAGCGCCCGAGGATGTCGTCGAGCGTGCCCAGGGCGCGCAGCGTGCCGTAGCCCAGCTCGGTGGCCAGGGCGGCGTCGCGGCCGGCCAGGCCCGCGTGCGTGAGCAGCTTGGGCAGCACGAGGTTGGCGTAGGCGTCCTGCTCGTCCACGGCGCGCAACAGGTCGTATGCGGCGCGGCGGGCGGGATCGGGCGCGGCGCGCCGCTCAGGCACAGCGCTCCCCCGATGCCACCCGGGCCCCGCGGGCCCAGTCGGCCGCGGGCATCGGGCGTTTGCCCGGCGCCTGCACGGTGCCCAGCTCGAGTTCGCTGGTCGCAGTGCCGATCGTCACGGCGCCCTTGGCAACGGCGAGCTCGCCCGGGGCGAGATCACCACCGGCCCGTTGCCGCGGCGGCCCGAGCTTGAGCCGCTCGCCGCGGAAGGTGGTCCAGGCACCGGGTGCCGGGGTGCAGGCCCGGGCGGTGCGCTCGACGTGCCGCGCGGGCGCCGTCCAGTCCAGCCGCGCGTCGTCCACCGTGATCTTGGGCGCCAGCGACACACCGTCGGCCGGTTGGGGGCGGGCGACCAGTTCACCGGACTCGATGCCGTCGAGGGTGGCCACCATCAGCCCGGCCCCGCTGCGGGCGAGGCGGTCGAGCAGATCGCCGGCGGTGTCGTCCGGGCGCACCGCCTCGGTGACGACCCCGAACACCGGCCCGGTGTCCAGGCCCTGCTCGATGCGAAACGTCGACGCGCCGGTCACGTCGTCGCCGTGCAGCAGCGCGTGCTGCACGGGGGCCGCACCCCGCCAGGCGGGCAGCAACGAGAAGTGCAGGTTGATCCAGCCGTGCGGCGGCACGGCCAGCGTCTCGGGGCGCAGCAGCGCCCCGTAGGCCACCACCGGGCAACACTCGACATGCAGCCGGCGCAGCGTGTCGAGGAACTCCGGCTCGGACGGCCGCTGCGGCGTCAGCACCGGCACCCCGGCCTCGGCGGCCAACGCGGCCACCGGCGATGCGGTCACCTTCCGGCCGCGGCCGGCCCGCGCGGCCGGCCGCGTGACGACGGCGACCACCTCGTGCCCGGGGTGCTCGAGCAGCGCGCGCAGGGTCGGGACGGCCGGTTCGGGCGTGCCCGCGAAGGCGATTCTCACGGCGGTGTGCTCACGGGTGCGGCGACACCTTGATCGCCGGATTGGCCAGCGGGCCCCACGGCGCCTTGCGGATCGCCTTCATCGCCGACTTGCGGGTCTCGGCGTCGAGGCGGTCGACGAACAGCACGCCGTCGAGGTGATCGGTCTCGTGCTGCACGCAGCGGGCCAGCAGGTCCGTGCCTTCCACGGTGACCGGGTCGCCCCACATGTTCTGCCCGTGGGCCACGACGTTGGCGCGGCGCCGGCAGTCGAAGGTCAGCCCCGGGATCGACAGGCACCCCTCGGGTCCGTCCTGTTCCTCGTCGTCCGGGAAATGCAGCACCGGATTGACGAGGTGGCCGGCCATCGACTCGTGCACGTGGTAGGTGAACACCCGCAGCCCGACGCCGATCTGCGGCGCGGCCAGCCCCTGCCCCGGGGCGTCGAGCATCGTCTGGGCCAGGTCGGCGACGAGGGTCCGCAGCTCCCGGTCGAAGTCGACGACCTCGTCGGCGCGGGTGCGCAGCACCGGGTCACCGAAGAGCCGGATGGGTTGGACGGTCACGGCCGGGCTGCACCCCTGGCCGGGAACTCGCGGCGCAACGACACGGTGGCGAGTCTAACTTCGGGCCGGTTCGCACGGGCAGCTGCCGATAGTTAGCATGGCTAACGAACGAAAGGAACCTCGTGCACCACTCGGAAGCCCACGACCGCCGCGTCGCGCTGTCGGTCACCACCGTCGGCATCCTCGCCGCCACCCTGAACTCGTCGATCCTGCTCATCTCGCTCCCGGCGATCTTCCGGGGGCTCGGCCTGCAGCCGCTCGCCCCCGAGAACATCTCCTACCTGCTGTGGATGCTCATGGGCTTCCTGCTCGTCACGGCCGTGCTGGTGGTGACCTTCGGCCGCCTCGGCGACCAGTACGGACGGGCGAAGCTGTTCAATCTCGGCTTCCTGATCTTCACGATCGCTTCGGTCGGCTGCGCGGTGGTGCCCAACGACGGTGCCGCCGGCGCGCTGGAGATCATCGTGCTGCGGGTGGTGCAGGGCGTGGGCGGCGCGATGGTGATGGCCAACTCCACCGCCCTGATCACCGACGCCTTCCCGCCCGACCGGCGCGGCTTCGCCCTCGGCGTCAACCAGGTCTCCGCGCTGGCCGGCTCGTTCCTCGGCCTGATCGTGGGCGGCCTGCTCTCGGAGTGGAACTGGCGCGCGGTGTTCTGGGTGAGCGTGCCGTTCGGCCTGTGGGGCACCTGGATGGGGTACCGCACGCTGCACGACAAGCCGCGCGACAAGCGCGTGGTCGTGCGCATCGACTGGTGGGGCAACGCCACGTTCGGCGTCGGGCTGATCTCGCTGCTCGTCGGCATCGTCTACGGCCTGCAGCCCTACGGCGGGCACACCATGGGCTGGACGTCGCCGAAGGTGCTCACCTTCCTGATCGCCGGGGTCGTGCTGCTGTTCGCGTTCGGCATCATCGAGACCCGGGTCAGCGACCCGATGGTCGACATGAAACTGTTCAAGGTCCGCGCGTTCTCGGCCGGGCAGGCGGTGAACCTGCTGGCGTCGATGTCGCGGGGTGGCCTGCAGTTCATGCTGATCATCTGGCTGCAGGGCATCTGGCTGCCGCTGCACGGCTACGACTTCGCCGACACGCCGCTGTGGGCCGGCATCTACATGCTGCCGCTGACCCTGGGCTTCCTGGTCGCGGGCCCGGCCTCGGGGGCGGTGTCCGACCGCTTCGGCGCCAGAGCGTTCGCCACCGGCGGCCTGCTGCTCACCGCGGCCACGTTCCTCGGGCTGATCTTCCTGCCTGCCGACTTCAACTACGTCCTGTTCGCGGGTCTGCTGGCCCTCAACGGCATCGGCATGGGCCTGATGGCCGCGCCGAACTCGGCCGCGATCATGAACGCGGTGCCGGCCCGCTCGCGCGGCGCGGCGTCCGGCATCCGGGCCACCGGCATGAACGCCGGCATGGTGCTGTCGATGGGCGGCTTCTTCACCCTCATGGCGGTGGGTCTGGCCAGCCGCTTGCCGCACGCGCTGAGTAGCGGCCTGACCGGCGCCGGAGTCGACGCGCAGTCGGCCGCGGCGGCCTCGCACGTCTCCCCCGTCGGCTCGCTGTTCGCGGCGTTCCTCGGCGACAACCCGATCAAGGACCTGGTGCCGAACGCGCACGGCGCGGTCGCCGACCGCATCTACGACGGGCACTTCTTCCCGCACCTGATCTCCGACCCGTTCCGGCACGGCCTGATGATCGCGTTCACCGCGTCGATCATCATGTTGCTGCTGGCCGCCGGGGCGTCGCTCATGCGCGGCGAGCGGTACGTGCACGCCGACGCCGGCGGCGAGGAGCGGCACGACTCGGTCGCCGAGTCGCTGGCCCGCGAGGGTGGGGTGCTCGCCGTCCCCGCCGTCCCGGGCGAGGAGGTCGCGTACGACAAGGCGATCGCCGCCCGGCGGTAGCCCGGCACGACACTCAGCCCAGCTCCGCGGGGTCCAGGTCGATGCGCACCGGCTCGGCGGAGCGGCGGGCGCTGCGCCCGGCCGCCGCCGTGTGCAGGGCGCGGGCGAGCTCGTTGCCCTCGGCGCGGGAGGTGCGCACGAGCAGGCGCTCGGTGTCCCGGTCGACGGGCACCGGGCCCACGACCTGCGCCGAGGCGGGCAGCTGGGCCGCCGCGAGCAGCTCGTGCAATGCCGCCGCCGACCCGCTCAGCGCCGCCATCCGGGTGGCCGGGGGGAAACCGAGCTCGGCCCGCTCGGCGAGTTCGCGGGCGGCGAACCCGGCCGGGTCCCAGCGCACCAGCGCCTGCACAGCGGGCACGCCGGCGTCGGCGCCCACGATCACCGGTCCCTGCGGGCGCACCAGGGCCGCGGCGTTCATCCAGCGGCGCAGCGTCTCCTCGGCCGCGCGCAGGTCAGGCCGCGACAACAGCGCCCACCCGTCGAGCAGCAGCGCGGCACCGTAGCCGCCGGCGGCCACCGGCTCGGCGCCGGGCGTGGCCACCACGACCGCGGCCTCGTCGGGCACGTCGGCCAGCACGCGATCGCCGCCCGACGTGCGCACCGGGTGGCCCGGGAACGCGCGGCCCAGCTCCTCCGCGGTGCGTCCCGCGCCGACCACGACCGCCCGCAGGGCCCGCCCGCCGCACTCGGGGCAGCGCCAGTCCCCCGCCGACCGCCCGCACCACCGACAGGTGGGCAGGGCCCGTTCCGAGGCGGCCGCGAGCGGTCCCCCGCAGTTCGCGCAGCGGGCCGGGGTCCGGTCGCGCACGCACGCCAGCGACGGGACGTAACCGCGGCGCGGCACCTGCACCAGCACCGGGTGCCCGGCGGCGAGCGCGTCGTGGGTGGTGCGCCAGGCCAGGCTGGGCAGCCTGGCCGCCGCCGCAGCGGGGTCGCGGGCGATCTCGACGTCGTCGGCCACCGCGCGCACCCGGGGCGCCGCGGCCCGCAGCACGTCGCGCTCGGGCACGATCTCGTGGGCCCACCCGCTGCGGACCAGCTGGGCGGCGTCCGCGGTGCGGGCGTGGCCGCCGACGAGCAGCGCCGCACCGGTCTGGGCCGAGCGCAGCGCGAGCACGTCGCGGCTGTGCGGGTACGGCGCGCGCGGGTCGACGTGCAGGTCGTCACCGTCGTCCCAGATCGCCAGCAGGCCGAGCTGCTCCACCGGGGCGTACGCGCCGGCCCGGGTGCCGGCCACCACCTGCACCTGCCCGCGGCGCACGGCCAGCCAGCGGCGGTAGCGCTCTGCGGGCCCGAGATCGGCCGACAGCGCGACGTGGCGACCCGGCCCGAGGGCGACGCCCAGGGCCAGGTCGAGGCGCTGCAGGTCGCGGGCGTCGGGCACCACCAGCACCGACCCGCGCCCGGCGCGGGTGGCGGCGGCGGCCGCGGCGGCGAGCGCGGCGGGCCAGTCCTCCCCCGGCAGCGCCGACCAGACGGCCCGCGCGGCCCGCCCGGACCCCACGGCGGCGAGGAACGCCGGGCCCGCGCGATACCGGGCCAGGGGCCCGGCAGCCGGGGCGGCCTCGGGCATCGGCGCCGAGGGTCCGGACGGGGAGGCGCTCTTCTCGGCGGTGGCGTGCCGGGCCGGTACGCCGAGCCGCACGACGTCCACGACGTTGCCGGCCCAACGGTCGGCCACGGCCCGGAACAGCTCGAGCGTCTCGGGCGTCAGAACCGGGATCGAGCCGACGGCGCGCTCCACGAACGCCAGCTTGCCGTCGTGCTCGCTGGCGCTGCGCCGCTCGAGCACGTAGGCGTCCACGAGGCGGCCGGCGAAGCGCACCCGCACCCGCGAGCCGAGCTGCACGTCGGCGTCGAGGGTGCTGGGCACCAGGTAGTCGAACGGGCGGTCCAGGTGCGGCAGCGGCACGTCGACCACCAGCCGCGCGACGGGGTCGAGCGCCGCCGCCACGCGCCCCGCCTTCGGAGCAGCGGTGCGCGGCGTCGAGGTCACGCCCCCTGCCTACCAGCCACTACAGACCGTTCGAGAATCACCCATCCACGCGAGGATCAAGCCGAGGAGCCCCCGGGCGACGAGAGCTTGGGTCCGAGCAGCCGGGCCGCGCGAGCGCAGCGAGCTTGCGGGCGAGCGGCAGCGAGCTGGGTTCAGAGACGGACCCGAGGAGCCTGCGACGAGCGGTCGGGGTCGGAATCCATCCCCCGGCCTAGGAGCTGGCGAGCTTCTTGAGCTCCTCGGCCTTGTCGGTGCGCTCCCAGGTGAAGTCGGCCAGCTCACGGCCGAAGTGGCCGTAGGCCGCGGTCTGGGCGTAGATCGGCCGCTTGAGGTCGAGATCGCGGATGATCGCGGCCGGGCGCAGGTCGAACGTCTGCGTGATCGCGTCCTCGATGCGCTCGGCCGGGACGGTCTCGGTGCCGAAGGTCTCGATGAACAGGCCCACCGGCTCGGCCTTGCCGATCGCGTACGCGACCTGCACCTCGCAGCGCGAGGCGAGGCCGGCGGCGACGACGTTCTTCGCCACCCAGCGCATGGCGTAGGCGGCCGAACGGTCGACCTTCGACGGGTCCTTGCCCGAGAAGGCGCCGCCGCCGTGGCGGGCCATGCCGCCGTAGGTGTCGACGATGATCTTGCGGCCGGTGAGGCCGGCGTCGCCCATGGGGCCGCCGATGACGAAACGGCCGGTGGGGTTGACCAGCAGCCGGTAGCCCTCGGTGTCGAGGTCGAGCGCCTCGAGGACCGGGCGGACGACGTGCTCCTCGATGTCGGGCTTGAGCAGCGTGTCGAGGTCGATGTCGTCGGCGTGCTGGCTGGAGACGACCACGGTGTCGAGCCGGGTGGCCTTGCCGTCGACGTACTCGATGGTGACCTGGGTCTTGCCGTCCGGGCGCAGGTAGGGCACGGTGCCGTTCTTGCGCACCTCGGTCAGCTTCTCGGCCAGCCGGTGGGCCAGCCAGATCGGCAGCGGCATCAGCTCGGGGGTCTCGTCGCTGGCGTAGCCGAACATCAGGCCCTGGTCGCCCGCACCCTGCGAGGCGATCTCGTCGTCGCTGCTCTCGACGCGCTTCTCGTACGCGGTGTCGACGCCCTGCGCGATGTCGGCGGACTGCGCACCGATGGAGATGCTCACGCCGCAGGACTCGCCGTCGAAGCCCTTGCGCGACGAGTCGTAGCCGATCTCGATGATGCGGTCGCGCACCAGGCGGGGGATGTCGGCGTAGGCGGAGGTCGTCACCTCGCCGGCCACATGGACCTGGCCGGTCATGATGAGCGTCTCCACGGCGACGCGGCTGGCCGGGTCCTCCGCGAGCAGCGCGTCGAGGATCGAGTCACTGATCTGGTCGGCGATCTTGTCCGGGTGTCCCTCGGTGACGGACTCGGACGTGAAGAGGCGACGTGACACAGACAACTCCCGGAGCATTCGATTGAAGGATTCGGGGTGAAGTCTATTGCGGGGCCGGCGATTCACCCCAACCGGGCGACAACCGCGTCACAGATTGCGGCGGCGAGCATCGCCTTCGGCCCGTGGTCGACGACGGTTTCGCTGCCGTCGGCGCCGAGGATGACGCCCGCGTTGTCGGCCTGGCCGAACGCCGTTCCCGGACCCACGGCGTTGACGACGAGCAGGTCGCAGCCCTTGGCCGCCAGCTTGGCGCGCCCGTGGTCGAGGACGCTGCCCGCGTCGTCGCCGGTCTCGGCCGCGAAACCCACGAGGACGGCGCCGGGGCGGCGGGCGGCGACGAGTTCGGCCAGCACGTCGGGGTTGGCGGCCAGCGCGATGGCCTCGGGCGTTCCCGCCGACTTCTTGATCTTGTGTGCGGCGGCGTCGGCCGGCCGGAAATCGGCCACGGCGGCGGCCATGACCACGGCGTCGGCGTCGCCGGCGGCCTTGTGCACGGCGTCTCGCAACTCGGAGGCGCTGCCCACGGCGACGACGTCGGCGCCGGCCGGGTCGGGCAGGTCGACGTTGGCGGCCACGAGGGTGACCCGGGCGCCGCGCGCTGCGGCCACCGCGGCCACGGCGTAGCCCTGCCGGCCCGAGGACGCGTTGCCGAGAAAGCGCACGGGGTCGACCGGCTCGCGGGTACCGCCCGCGCTCACCACCACGTGGCGGCCGGCGAGATCGTGCGGCAGGGCGTCGGGCCGGTCGAGCAGCAGGGCGGCGAGCTGCGCGATCTGCACCGGTTCGGGCAGCCGGCCCTTGCCGGTGTCGGCGCCGGTCAGCCGCCCGACCGCCGGCTCGAGCACGACCGCTCCCCGGCGGCGCAGCGTGGCGACGTTGTCGACCGTGGCCGGGTGCTCCCACATCTCGGTGTGCATGGCCGGCGCGAACAGCACGGGGCAGCGCGCGGTGAGCAGCGTGTTGGTGAGCAGATCGTCGGCCAGGCCGTGCGCGGCGCGGGCCAGCAGGTCCGCGGTGGCGGGGGCGACGACCACGAGGTCGGCCTCACGGCCGAGCCGCACGTGGGGCACCTCGTCGGCACCGGTCCAGACGTCCGCGGTGACCGGGTGGTGCGAGAGCGCCGCCCAGGTGGCGGCCCCGACGAACTTCAGGGCCGACTCGGTGGGCACGACCGTGACGTCGTGCCCGGCCTCGACGAGGCGGCGCAGCAGGTCGGCGACCTTGTAGGCCGCGATCCCGCCGCCGACACCGAGCACGACGGCTGTGCCGCCCCCCCGGCTTGCACCGTTGTCGTCAGGATCCAGCGAAGCGCTCATCGCCGCTGTCGCCTACGACTTCCAGCGAGTTCTTACGAGGCTTCGGTGGCCGCGGCCTCGACGGGTTCGGCGCTGGGCTTGAACTCGATGAGGTCGGAGTTGATCTCGCGCATGGCGATGGACAGCGCCTTCTCCTGCGGCGCGGTCTCGACCAGGGGGCCGACGTACTCGAGCAGGCCCTCGCCGAGCTGGCTGTAGTAGGCGTTGATCTGCCGGGCCCGCTTGGCGGCGATGATCACCAGCGCGTACTTCGACTGCGCTCGCTCGAGCAGCTCGTCGATGGGCGGGTTGGTGATGCCCTCGGGGGTGGTCACGGGTTCGGACACGTCACAGCTCTCTGTCGGTTCTCGGGGCGGGAGGCGTCACGGGCGACGGCGATCAGCTGCGCACACGAGCTCGCGGACGGACTCCAGGTCACGCCAGTCTAGCAACCGCCGCGTCGATCGGCGGTCCGGGCGCGGCCCGCGGGTCCGCGCTCGCCGGCCAGCGCGGCATGACGGGACGCACACCGGCGCGCGGACCCGGGTCCGGGTTGGCTAGATTGCCCGCAATGCTCGACGCCGACGCGCGGCTCGCGGCCCCACCAGCCGCGCGACGTCACCGTGTCCGCTCCGCTGCGGGCCGGCGAACCGAAGGGAGCCGGGAGTGCGCATCGCAGTACCCCGCGAATCCACGCCCGGCGAGACCCGGGTCGCGGCCACGCCGAAGACCGTCGAAGCGCTGCTCAAGCTCGGCTACGACGTGCTGGTCGAGGCCGGTGCCGGCGAGGGCTCCAGCCTCACCGACGAGGGCTTCGCCGCGGCCGGGGCCACGCTCGTGGCCGGCTCCGACTCCGACGACCTCTGGCACGCCGACGTCGTGCTGAAGGTCAACGCCCCGAACCCGGCGGAGATCGCCCGCCTCGGTGAGGGCACCATGATCGTCGCGCTGCTCTCCCCCGCTCTGCGGCCCGAGCTGGTGGACGAGCTGGCCGCGCGGCCGATCACGGCCCTGGCGATGGACGCGGTCCCGCGCATCTCGCGCGCGCAGTCGCTGGACGTGCTGAGTTCGATGGCCAACATCGCCGGTTACCGCGCCGTCATCGAAGCCGCGCACGTGTTCGGCCGGTTCTTCACCGGCCAGGTCACCGCGGCCGGCAAGGTCCCGCCGGCCAAGGTGCTGGTGGCCGGGGCCGGCGTGGCCGGGCTCGCGGCCATCGGTGCGGCCTCCAGCCTCGGCGCCATCGTGCGGGCCACCGACCCGCGCCCCGAGGTGGCCGACCAGGTGAGATCGCTCGGCGGCGAGTTCCTCGCCGTCGACGTCGAGCAGGAACAGACCGGCACCGGCTACGCCAGCGCGACCACCGAGGACTACAACCGGCGCGCCGCCGAGATCTACGCCGAGCAGGCCGCCGACGTCGACATCATCGTCACCACGGCCCTCATCCCCGGCCGGCCGGCGCCGAAGCTGCTGACCGCCGAGAACGTCGCCGCGATGAAGCCGGGCAGCGTCATCGTCGACATGGCCACGGCCCAGGGCGGCAACGTGGCCGGCTCGAGGACGGGCGAGGTCGTCGTCACCGACAACCAGGTGACGATCATCGGCTACACCGACCTCGCCGGGCGCCTGTCTACCCAGGCCTCGCAGCTGTACGGCACCAACCTCGTCAACCTGATGAAGCTGCTGACGCCGAACAAGGACGGCCAGGTCGTCCTCGACTTCGACGACGTGGTGCAGCGCTCGATGACGGTGGTGCGCAACGGCGAGAAGACCTGGCCGCCACCCCCGGTGCAGGTGTCCGCGGCCCCGACGGCTGCGGCGAGGAAGACGCCCGACCGACCGCCGCAAGCGGAACGGAAGGGGCTCACCGCTCAGCGCAAGTACGCCGTCGTCGGCATCGGCGTGGTGCTGCTGTTCCTGCTCACCGCGTTCGCGCCCGAGCAGCTGATCACCAACTTCACGGTGTTCGTGCTCGCGATCGTCATCGGCTATTACGTCATCGGCAAGGTGCACCACGCGCTGCACACCCCGCTGATGTCGGTCACCAACGCGATCTCCGGGATCATCGTCGTGGGGGCGTTGCTGCAGATCGGCCAGGACGACACGGTGATCCGGGTCGTGTCCTTCGTCGCGGTGCTGCTGGCCAGCATCAACATCTTCGGCGGGTTCGCCGTGACCCGCCGCATGCTCGGGATGTTCTCGAAATGACCGCCGAGACGATCGCCAAGGCCGCGTACATCGTCGCGGCCCTGCTGTTCATCCTCAGCCTGGCCGGGCTGAGCAAGCACGAGACGTCCAAGCAGGGCATCGTGTTCGGCATCGCCGGCATGGCGATCGCACTGGCGGCCACGATCGGCCTCGCCACGCGCCACGTCGAGGCCGTCGCCGTGGTGCTGCTGGCCGTCGCGGTCGTCATCGGCGCGGCCGTCGGGCTGTGGCGGGCCCGGGTCGTCGAGATGACCGGCATGCCCGAGCTGATCGCGCTGCTGCACAGCTTCGTCGGCCTGGCCGCGGTCCTGGTGGGCTGGGACGGCTACTACGCGGTGGAGGCCAAGGGCAAGGCGCAGGTGGAGGTGGCCGGCGACCTGCTGCGCATCCATCACGCCGAGGTGTTCATCGGCGTGTTCATCGGCGCCGTCACCTTCACCGGCTCGATCGTGGCGTTCCTCAAGCTGTCGGCGCGGATCAAGTCCGCCCCGTTGATGCTGCCGGGCAAGAACCTGCTCAACCTGGGCGCCCTGGTCGCCTTCGCCGCGCTCACGGTCGTGTTCGTGATCCATCCCGACCTCGCCCTGCTCGTCGCCGTCACGGCGGTAGCGCTCGCCCTGGGCTGGCACCTCGTGGCCTCCATCGGCGGCGGCGACATGCCCGTCGTCGTGTCGATGCTCAACAGCTACTCCGGCTGGGCCGCGGCGGCCTCGGGCTTCCTGCTCGACAACAACCTGCTCATCGTCACGGGCGCCCTCGTCGGCTCCTCGGGTGCCTACCTGTCCTACATCATGTGCCAGGCGATGAACCGCTCGTTCATCTCGGTCATCGCCGGCGGCTTCGGCATCGAGGCCAAGGCGTCCGACGACGAGGACTACGGCGAGCACCGCGAGATCACCGCCGTCGATGCCGCCGAGATGCTCAAGGACGCAGCGTCGGTGGTCATCACCCCCGGCTACGGCATGGCGGTGGCGCAGGCGCAGTACCCGGTGGCCGACCTGACCAAGCGCCTGCGCGACCGCGGCGTCGACGTGCGCTTCGGCATCCACCCCGTCGCGGGACGGCTGCCGGGCCACATGAACGTGCTGCTGGCCGAGGCCAAGGTGCCCTACGACATCGTGCTGGAGATGGACGAGATCAACGACGACCTCGGCGGCGTCGACGTCGTGCTGGTCATCGGTGCCAACGACACCGTGAACCCGGCCGCGGCCGAGGATCCGACTTCGCCGATCGCCGGGATGCCGGTGCTGCGCGTGTGGGAGTCGCGCAACGTCATCGTCTTCAAGCGGTCGATGGCCGCGGGTTATGCCGGCGTGCAGAACCCGCTGTTCTTCCGCGACAACAGCCAGATGCTCTTCGGGGACGCAAAGGAACGGGTGCAGGACATCATCAAGGCGCTGTGACCAGCGCCGCCACCTCGCCCGCGGCCCGCTCCACGTCGTCGTTGACCACGACGTGGTCGAACTCGCTCACCGCGGCCATCTCGATCTCGGCGCGGTGCAGCCGTGCGGCCACCGCGGCGGCCGATTCGGTGCCGCGCCCGGACAGCCGACGCACCAGTTCGTCGAGCGACGGTGGGGCCAGGAAGACGAAGCGCGCGTCGAGCAGCGCGGCGCGCACCTGTCGCGCGCCCTCGAGGTCGATCTCGAGCAGCGTGGGGTCACCGGCCTCCACGTGCTTGAGCGCCGGTGCGCGCGGCGTGCCGTAGCGGTTGCCCGCGAACTCCGCCCACTCCAGCAACGCGCCGTCGGCGATCATCTCGTCGAAGGTGGGGCCGTCGACGAAGCGGTAGTGCACGCCGTCGCGCTCGCCCGGGCGCGGGGCCCGCGTCGTCGCCGACACCGACACCCACACGTGCGGGCTGAGGCGGCGCAGGGCGGCGACCACGGTGCCCTTGCCGACGCCCGACGGACCGGACAGGACGGTCAGGCGGGCGGGCACGGTGCGAAGTTACCGGGCGGGTGGCAGGGGTACGACCGAGGCATGAAGTTTCGTCGTCTGGGCAACTCGGGTCTGGTCGTCTCGACGGTCGGTCTCGGCACCAACAACTTCGGCATGAAGCTCGACCTGGACGGCTCGCGCGAGGTCGTGCACGCCGCGCTCGACGAGGGCATCACGTTGTTCGACACCGCCGACTCCTACGGGCTGTCCGAGCAGCGGCTCGGTGAGCTCCTGCAGGGCCGGCGCGACGACGTCGTGCTCGCCACCAAGTTCGGCGGCGACGTGCGCAACCGCGGCGGCAGCGACAACGGCGAGGACTGGGGCGCGCGGGGTTCGCGGCGTTACCTCCGCCGGGCCGTCGAGTCGTCGCTGCGCAACCTGCGCACCGACTGGATCGACCTGTACCAGCTGCACCGCCCGGACCCGGCCACGCCCGTGGAGGAGACCCTGTCGGCGCTGACCGACCTCGTGCGCGAGGGGAAGGTGCGCTACCTGGGCTCGTCCAACTTCGCCGGCTGGCAGGTGGCCGACGCGGAGTGGACCGCGCGCACCCGCGGCTACGAACGTTTCGTCAGCGCGCAGAACGAGTACAGCTGGCTCGAGCGCGGCATCGAGGACGACGTGGTGCCGGCCCTCGAGCACTACGGCATCGGCCTGCTGCCCTACTTCCCGCTGGCCAGCGGCCTGCTCACCGGCAAGTACCGGCGCGGCCAGGCCGCCGGCGAGGGCACCCGCATCCAGGCGTGGGGCATGGAGTCGCGGCTCACCGACGACGCGTTCGACGTGATCGAAGCGCTCGAGTCGTTCGCGAAGGCCCGCGAGGTCTCGGTGCTCGACATCGCCCTCGGCGGATTGGCCGCCCAGCCCGCGGTGGCCTCCGTCATCGCCGGCGCCACCTCCCGCGACCAGGTCCGGCGCAACGTCGCCGCCGGCCTCTGGGAACCCACCCTCGAGGACCTCGCCGAACTCGACGAGCTCACCAGCTGACCGTGGCGGCGAGTGACCGCGAACAGACGGCCGGGCGCACAACTCGACCTGACCTCACTGAAACCACCACGCGAGGGGTCAAGCTCGAGGAGCCCCTGGGCGACGAGGCTTGGGCCCCGAGCCGCCGGGCCGCGCGAGCGCAGCGAGCCCGCGGGCGAGCCGAAGGCGAGCTCGGGCTCGGGACGGCCCCGAGGAGCTTGCGACGAGCGGGTCAGACCGAGACCGGTCCCCGGCCGATGGCTCGGCCCGCTGCCCTTCCGCTGAAGATGCAGCCGCCGAGGAAGGTGCCCTCGAGGGCGTTGTAGCCGTGCATGCCGCCGCCGCCGAAGCCGGCGACCTCGCCGGCGGCGTACAGGCCCGGGATGGTCGTGCCGTCGGGGCGGATGACCTGCGAGTCGAGGTTGGTCTCGAGGCCGCCGAGGGTCTTGCGGGTGAGGATGTTCAGCCGGACGGCGATCAGCGGGCCGTGGGCGGGATCGAGCAGCCGGTGGGGCTTCACCACCCGGGTGAGCCGGTCGCCGCGGTACTGCCGGGCGTTGGCGATGGCCATCAGCTGCAGGTCCTTGGAGTACTTGTTGCCGACCTCGGCGTCGCGGGCGGTGATCTCGCGCTCGATCTGCTCGTAGGCCAGGGTGGCGCCGCGGCCGAGCGCGTTCATGCCGTCGACGAGGTCGCGCAGGTTGTCGCGCACGACGAAGTCGACGCCGTGCCGCTTGAACGCCTCGATCGGGCCCGGAGCGCCCTTGGCCGCGCGGGTCTTGAGGGTCAGCTTCAGGTCCTTGCCGGTGATGTCCGGGTTCTGTTCGGACCCCGAGAGCGCGAACTCCTTCTCGATGATCGTCTGGTTGAGCACGAACCACGAGTAGTCGTGCCCGCCCGCGAGGATCTCGCGCAGCGTGCGCAACGTGTCGAAGCCGGGGAAGCACGGGGCGGGCAGCCGCCGGCCGGTGGCGTCGAACCACATCGACGACGGGCCGGGGATGATCCGGATGGCGTGGTCGGGCCAGATCGGGTCCCAGTTGTGGATGCCCTCGACGTAGTGCCACATCCGGTCGCGGTTGACGATGTTGCCGCCGGCGCCCTCGGTGATCTCGAGCATCCGTCCGTCGACGTAGGCGGGGACCCCGGTGATCATCTTCTCGGGCGCGGGGCCGAGCCGGTCGGCCGGCCAGTTCTTGCGGACCAGCTCGTGGTTGCCGCCGATGCCGCCGGAGGTGACCACCACCGCCGGTGCGCGCAGCTCGAAGTCCTCGACGGCGCCGCGCGGTGACGCGACGCCGCGCTCGGCCGACGACGGCTCGAGCACGGTGCCGCGCACGCCCACCGCGGCGCCGTCCTCGATCAGCAGGTCGTCGACCTGGTGGCGGAAGCGGAATTCGACCAGGCCCTGTTGCTCGGCCGCGAGCACGGGCTCGGCGAAGATGCGCACGACCTCCGGGCCGGTGCCCCAGGTGAGGTGGAAGCGCGGCACGGAGTTGCCGTGCCCGGCGGCGCGGCCGTCGCCGCGCTCGGCCCAGCCCACCACCGGGGTGATACGCAGGCCGAGGCCGTGGACGTAGTCGCGGAACTCGTCGGTGGCGAACCGGACGAACGCCTCGGCCCACTGGCGGGGCCAGCGGTCCTCCCGCTCGCGGTCGAAGGCCGCGGTGCCGAGCCAGTCGTGCCGGGCCAGGTCGTAGGAGTCCTTGATGCCCATCCGCCGCTGTTCGGGCGTGTCGACCATGAACAGCCCGCCCAGCGACCAGAACGCCTGGCCGCCGAGGTTGCCGCGGTTCTCCTGGTCGAGGACGACGACGCGCCTGCCCGCCCGCGTCAGCTCGTAGGTGGCGACCAGGCCGGCGAGCCCGGCGCCGACGACGATGACGTCAGGTTCCCGCGACATGCGCTCAGCCTAGAGAAGCGACTCGTCCCCCGCAGTGGCGGTGATCCGGGGCGGATCCACGACCACTACGGGGGACAGCTGCGTGGTGTTACAGGGCCTCGACGGGCGGCAGGCCGAACATCGACGGGGCGTTCTGCACGTGCTCGCGGATGTCGGCGCGCTCGCCGTCCGGCGAGTCGACCCAGCCGAACAGCGGCTCGTCGATCTCCGGGTTGACGAAGTACATGATCGACTGACGGTCGTCGAGCAGGTGGTTGCGCACCTGGTGGTACAGCGGCTGGATCTTGCCGCCGGACAGCGCGGTGAGCACCGATCCGGGCATGATCACGACCTCGTCACGGCCCGGGAGCATCGGCTTGACCTCGTCGGCCTGCTCGCCGTCGGCGTAGATCTCCAGCCCGGGGGCGGTGGCGTGCAGGACGGTGACCATGTGGCCGTCCTCGTGCTTGTCCTGCAGCAGGTCACGCTCGGCCGGGGCCTTGATGCTGTAGTTGATCTGCAGGTAGGACGCCTTCTCGAAGGCCGGGGCGCCGGTGGTGCCGAAGTTGCGCGCCACCTCGTCGAGCACGCCCTTCACCAGCGGGACCAGCGAGTCACGCCAGGCCAGGAAGGCATCGGTGACGTCGGCGACGTCCTCGGCGTTCGGGATGAGGTCGAGGCGACTCGACCACACGGTGAAGCACTCGTTCATGTCGGGACGGTCCGGGCTGATCGAGTACTCGATGCCGAAGGGCCGGTAACCGTAGTTGTGGTCGGTGCTGCCGTGCGCCGTCTTGTCCTCGAGCGGGCGCTGGAAGAAGTCGACCGCGGTGCCGATGGCGGTGTGCAGGTTCGCGGTGTCGAGATCGGAGAGCTTCACGACGGCGTAGCCGCGGTCGAGGATGTCCTGCGCCGCTTTCGTGACAGCGTTGAGCGCCAGGGTGTTCGTCATAGGGGGCCTTCCCTGTGGGGAACGAAATTCGGTCGGTAACGCTTTCGGGCCACAGCCCGCGTGAACGATACCCAGCGAATCCCGCTGCACCCAGCCGCGACAGGCGATCTGTCAGGTTCAGGTGAGATTCCCGGCCCGTGGCATGCTGTCGCGATGATCAGGACGGCCGGCGTGCTGATCGCGGCACTGGCGCTCTGCGCCCCCGCCGCCTGCTCCGGCTCGGGCGGGCCGTCCACGACGACGATCACCTGGGCTGCCGGCGCAGCGGCGGGGCCTCGGACAACGCGGCGACGGCCGGTTCCGGCGGCCCGACGCCGTGCCCGGACTTCGTCGGCTTCGTCCACAACGGCCGGGTGCTCTCGGCCCCGCTGAACCAGGGCGCCATCAACGGCCGGGCGACGCAGATCGCCGGCAACTTCGACCGGGCGTCCGCGACGGCGCTGGCGCGCGCGCTCAACGGCGGCACGCTGCCGGTGCCGCTGCGCGTGGTGTCGGTGTCGACGGGCTCGTGACCCGGCTCGCCGCCCACGGTCAGGCCAGCGCGATCGCCAGCTGCTCGAGCAGGTCGAGACCCTCCTGCAGGCCACCCTCCATGCCGGAGGCCAGGTGGGCGTCGCGGTGGGCCGCCTCGGTGTGCTGCACCAACACCGTCAACGTCGTGCGCCCGTCGCGCTCGGCGAGCGTGACGGTGTTGACGGCGTAGCCGTCCGGCCGGCCCTCCCAGGTCTCGGTGGACACCAGCCGGTCGGGCGGGTCGATCTCGCGGTACTCGCCGTGGAAGGCCACCTCGACCCCGCCGTGCGTGCGCATCACGTTGCGCCAGGTACCGCCCACCCGCAGGTCGGCCTCCACGCTGACGACCGTGCCGCGCTGCCCGGCCCACCAGCGCTTGACCAGTTCCGGCTCGGTCCAGGCCCGCCACACGAGGCGCTTGGGCGCCGCGAACTCGCGCGTGATCACGATGTCGGTGTCGCCCTGCGCGACGACGGTGGCGGTGTGCGTGCTCGGTCCGTCAGCGGCCATGGTGCTCATCCGTGCCTTCCTCCTCGGTCAGTTCGGTCAGGACGTCGTCGAGCAGCGCGAAGCGTTCGTTCCACAGCCGCTCGTAGGGCTTCACCCAGTCGTGGATCTGCCTCAGTGGCGCGCTGTCCAGGCGGTACAGCCGCTGGCGGCCGACGCCGCGCACGTCGACGAGGCCGACCTCGCGCAGCACCCGCAGGTGCTTGGAGACCTGCGGCTGGGCCAGGCCGAGCGCGTCGGCCAGGTCGTTGACCGGCCGCTCCCCCGCGGCGAGCAGGTCCAGCAGGCGTCGGCGCCGGGGTTCGGCGACCGCGTTGAACGCGTCGGTGGTGGTTGCCGCCCGGGCCATGGCCCTATAATATTCCCATATCGGAATGTGTCAACGTCAGCAGGAGGAATGCCGAACATGGACATGAAGCTGGAACTGGTACCGATCCCGGTGAGCGACGTCGACCGGGCCAAGGCCTTCTACGTCGAGCGGCTCGGCTTCGTCGCCGACGTCGACGTCAATCCGGCCGACGGCGTGCGGGTCGTGCAGGTGACCCCGCCCGGCTCGGCGTGCTCGATCGGGTTCGGCACCGGGCTGGCCGTCTACGAGGCCACGCCCGGGTCGGTGCGCGGCCTGCACTTCGTCGTCGCCGACATCGAGCGCTCGCGCGCGGACCTGGCCGCCCGCGGCGTCGAGGTCGGCGAGGTCGTGGACGGCGGGGGCGGGGTGCGTTACGTCGAGTTCGCCGACCCCGACGGCAACGGCCTCGAGCTGCAGGAGATGGCCTGGCGCACCGGGGACGCCTTCTGAGGCTGCGGGTCAGTCGCGCAGGAAGGCGAAGTCGCCGGCGAGCCGGGCGGCGGCGGCACGCAGGCTCGCGGCGTCGGGGCCGTGGCGCAGCACCTCGCGAGAGACGCTGGGCAGCACGTGGCGCAGCGCCGCACCGAACACGCGCCGCACGTCGTCGGCCGTGCCGCCCTGGGCGCCTATCCCCGGTGAGAGGATCGGGCCGTTCAGGGCGGTGAAGTCAGCGACGGCGCGGCCGACGGTGGCCCCCACGACCACCCCCAGCGACCCGAGCGGGACCGCGCCCGCGTTGCCGGCGGCGAGTTCGTCGACGACGACCTGGGCCACGGCGCGCCCGTCGCCCGTCGTCGCGTGCTGGAACTGGGGGCCCTCGGGGTTGGAGGTCAGGGCGAGGACGAACGCCCCCGCGTCGTGCCGGGCGCACAGGTCGAAGGCCGGCCGCAGCGACCCGACGCCGAGGTAGGGGCTGACGGTGATCGCGTCGGCGGCCAGCGGTGACGCCGGGTCGAGGTAGGCCTGCGAATAGGCGGCCATCGTCGAGCCGATGTCGCCGCGCTTGACGTCGAGCACCACCAGCGCGCCCGCGGCCCGGCACGCGGCCACGGTGCGCTCGAGCACGGCGATCCCGGCCGCGCCGAACACCTCGAAGAAGGCCGACTGCGGCTTGATCACGGCGGCGGTATCGGCCAGCGCCGTCACGCAGGCCTCGGCGAAGCGGGCCAGGCCGCCGGCGGTGCGCGGCAGCCCCCAGGCGTCGAGCAGGCCCGGGTGCGGATCGATGCCCACGCACAGCGGCCCGCGCGCGTCGACGGCCGCCTCCAGCCGCTGCCCGAACGTCACACCGACCGCCTTTCCTCGGGCGTGGCCGCGGGACGGGCCGGCGCGGCGACCGCCGGCGAGGAAACGCGCGCTGCGCCCCGCCGCCTTTCCTCGGGCGTGGCCGCGGGACGGGCCGGCGCGGCGACCGCCGGCGAGGAAACGCGCGGGGTCACGAGGCGGCGGCCTCGGATGCGGCGGGGGTGAGCCGGGCCTGCCGGAGGTGCGGGTCGAGGTGCGCGAACCCGACGGCGTCGGCCACCGAGGTGAAGCCGCGCTCGTCGAGGGCGGCGTCCAGCTCGGCCAGCACCCGCGTCGGCGCGGTCGGGTCGCCGAAGACCGCGGTGCCCACCGACACCGCCGATGCGCCGGCGAGCACGAACTGCAGCGCGTCCAGGCCCGAGCGGATACCGCCCATCCCGATGATCGGCAGGTGCGGCAGCGCCTGGTGCACCTGCCAGACGCAGCGCACCGCGACCGGCCGGATCGCCGGTCCGGACAGCCCGCCGGTGCCGCCGCCGAGCGCCGGGGCCAGCGTGTCGGTGTCGATGACCAGGCCGAGCAGGGTGTTGATCAGCGACAGGCCGTCGGCGCCGGCGTCGGCGCAGGCCCGCGCGATGTGCACGATGTCGGTGACGTCGGGCGACAGCTTCGCGAAGACCGGCTGGGCCGGATCGGCGGCGCGGCGCACCGAGCCGATCACGCGCGAGGACGCGATGGCGTCGCAGGCGAACACCTGCCCCCGCGACTCGACGTTCGGGCAGGAGATGTTGACCTCGATGGCCACCACCGCCGGGTGCCCGGCCAGCCGCCGGGCCAGGGCGGCGAACTCGTCGGTGTGCCCGGCCGCGATGGACACGACGGTGCGGGCGCCGCGCTCGGCCAGCCACGCGAGGTCGCGCTCGATGAACGCGTCGATGCCCGGGCCCTGCAGGCCGATCGAGTTGAGCATGCCGCTCGGGGTCTCGGCCATCCGCGGCGTGGCCCGGCCCGAGCGCGGCGCCGGCATGATCGTCTTCGTGACGACGGCGCCCAGCTGCGCGACGTCGAAGAACTGGTGGAGCTCGCGGCCGTAACCGGCGCAGCCCGACGCCGTGAGCACCGGGTTGGGCAACCGGCAACGGCCCAGCTGCGTCGTCAGCACGCTCACCGGTGACTCCTCATCGCCTCGGCGCCGACGAGGTCGGCCGGCAGCCGGCCCACGTCGGCCCAGCGCACGTCGAAGGCGTCGAACACGGGCCCCTCCACGCACGAGCGGACGAAGCGTGACGCGCCGTCCTTCCCGCGCACCGGCAGCACGCAGGTCATGCACACGCCGATGCCGCAGGCCATCGACTCCTCCACCGCCACCTGGGCCCGGATGGCGTGCTGCCGGGCCACCTCGCCGACGGCCCGCAGCATCGGCATGGGCCCGCAGGCGTAGACGATCTCGGCGTTCACCCGCGCGATCGCGGCGGGCAGCGCGTCGGTGACCAGCCCCTTCTCCCCCGCCGTCCCGTCGTCGGTGGTGACGGTGACCTGGCCGACGAGCCGCTTGGCCGACATCTCGCCGTACAGCCGCCCGACGCTCGCCGCCCCGAGCACGAACTCCACCGGCGACCCGGCGTCGAGCAGGGCCTGAGCGAGGGGCAGCAGCGGCGCCGCGCCGTAGCCGCCACCCACCAGCACCGCCGGCGACGGCCCGGACGGCAGCGGGAACGGCGTGCCCAGCGGGCCCACGAGGTCGAGTGACTCCCCCACCTTGCGTTGCACCAGCCACCGGGTGCCGGGGCCGTGCTCGGCCACCACGAACTGCACGGTGCCGGCGAAGGCGTCCGACGGCGTGGCGCCGCACAGCGCGAACGCGCGGCGCAACCCCATGGCCGAGTTCTCTCCGCCTACAGCCACGGCCACGAAGTGCCCCGGCCGGAACCCCGTGGCGATCTGCGGCGCCACGACGGTGAACTGCACGTAGTCACCCACGCGCTGCACCGACAGGATCTCGGCTGTCTTCAATTGCACGGGAACGCTCATCGCGTGGGTGGTCACCTCGTTGCCACTCATCCTCGCTCTCCGTTGCGCCAGGGCGCGAGCGCGGCGTGCAGGTCCTGCAACGAGCGCACGCCCACCTCGCCGCGCACGAGCTCCTCGATGCCCTGCACCGCGGCCGCGGCGGCCTGCACGGTGGTCAGGCACGGGATGGCCGCCGTGACCGCGGCGGTGCGGATCTCGTAGCCGTCGAGGCGCGGACCGCCGGAGCCCCACGGCGTGTTGAGCACGAGGTCCACCTCGCCGGCGAGGATCTTCTCGACCACGTTGCCCGGCCCGTCGCTGAACTTGCCCACGACCTGCGCGTCGACGCCGTTGCGGCGCAGCACCTGCGCGGTGCCCGCCGTGGCCAGCACCCGGAAACCGAGGTCGTGCAGCCGCTTGACCGGGAAGATCGCCGCGCGCTTGTCGCGGTTGGCGATGCTGACGAACACCGTGCCCTGGACCGGCAGCGGCCCGTAGGCCGCGGCCTGCGACTTCGCGAACGCGGTTCCGAAGGTGGCGTCGAAGCCCATCACCTCGCCGGTGGACTTCATCTCGGGGCCGAGGATGGAGTCGACCTGGTCTCCGCCCGGGGTGCGGAAGCGGGCGAAGGGCAGGACCGCCTCCTTGACCGCGATCGGGGCGTCGTCGGGCAGGTCGCCGCCGTCGCCGGTGACCGGCAGCACGCCCTCGGCGCGCAACCGCTCGATCGTCCAGCCGACGGCGATGAGGGCCGCGGCCTTGGCCAGCGGCACCGACGTCGCCTTCGACACGAACGGCACCGTGCGGCTGGCCCGCGGGTTGGCCTCGAGGACGTAGAGGACGTCGCCGGCCAGGGCGTACTGCACGTTGAGCAGCCCGCGCACGCCCACGCCCCGCGCGATGGCCAGCGTGGAGCGGCGGACGTTGGCGACGTCGCCCGCGCCGAGGGTGATGGGCGGCAGCGCGCAGGCGGAGTCGCCGGAGTGGATGCCGGCCTCCTCGATGTGCTCCATCACGCCACCGAGGTACAGCTCGTGACCGTCGTAGAGGGCGTCGACGTCGATCTCGACCGCGTCGTCGAGGAACCGGTCGACCAGCACCGGGTGGTCGTGGGTGATCTCGGTGGCCCGGTTGATGTAGTCGAGCAGGTGTGCCTCGTCGTAGACGATCTCCATGCCCCGCCCGCCCAGGACGTAGGACGGGCGCACCAGCACCGGGTAGCCGATCGTGTCGGCCACCGCCTTCGCCTCGCCGAACGACGTGGCCGTGCCGTGCCGCGGCGCGGGCAGCCCGGCCTCGGCGAGCACCCGGCCGAAGGCGCCGCGGTGCTCGGCGAGATCGATGGCCTCGGGTGCGGTGCCGAGCAGCGGCACGCCGGCGTCCTTGAGCCGCTGCGCCAGGCCGAGCGGGGTCTGGCCGCCGAGCGTGCAGATGACCCCGGCCACCGTGCCGCTGGCCTGTTCGGCGTGGACCACCTCGAGCACGTCCTCGAACGTCAGCGGCTCGAAGTACAGCCGGTCGGCGGTGTCGTAGTCCGTCGACACCGTCTCGGGGTTGCAGTTGACCATGACGGCCTCGTAGCCGGCCGCGCGCAACGCCATCACCGCGTGCACGCACGAGTAGTCGAACTCGATGCCCTGCCCGATGCGGTTCGGGCCGCTGCCGAGGATGATGACCTTCTCGCGGCCGGTGGCGTCGACCTCGGTCTCCTCGTCGTAGGAGGAGTAGAAGTACGGCGTGGCCGCGGCGAACTCGGCCGCGCAGGTGTCGACGGTCTTGAACACCGGGCGGATGCCGAGCCGGTGGCGCAGCGAGCGCACGCCGTCCTCGCCGGCCAGTTCGGGGCGCAGGGCGGCGATCTGGCGGTCGGACAGGCCATGCCGCTTCGCCTTGCGCAGCAGGGCCTCGGACAGCGTCGGCGCCTCGCGTACCACGCTGCCCAACTCGACGATCTGGGCTATCTGATCGATGAACCACGGGTCGATGCCGGTGGCCGCGTGCACCTGTTCCACCGGCGCGCCCGCGCGCAGCGCCCGCTCGACCCAGTAGAGGCGGCCGTCGGTGGGCACCCCGGCCCGCGCGAGCAGCTCGGGCAGCGGGAGGTCGTCGTCCGGCATCGTCCAGAACCCGGCGGCCTTCGTCTCCATCGAGCGCAGCGCCTTGCCGAGGGCCTCGGTGAAGTTGCGCCCGATGGCCATCGCCTCGCCGACGCTCTTCATGTGGGTGGTCAGGACCGGGTCGGCGCCCGGGAACTTCTCGAACGCGAAGCGCGGCACCTTGACCACCACGTAGTCGAGCGTCGGCTCGAACGCCGCGGGCGTCTTGCGGGTGATGTCGTTGGGGATCTCGTCGAGGGTGTAGCCGACAGCGAGCTTGGCCGCGATCTTGGCGATCGGGAAACCGGTGGCCTTCGACGCCAGCGCCGACGAGCGCGACACCCGCGGGTTCATCTCGATCACGATCATCTCGCCGGTGGCCGGGTCGATCGCGAACTGGATGTTGCAGCCGCCGGTGTCGACGCCGACCTCGCGCAGCACGGCGATGCCGATGTCGCGCATGTGCTGGTACTCGCGGTCGGTCAGCGTCATGGACGGCGCCACGGTGATCGAGTCGCCGGTGTGCACGCCCATCGGGTCGAGGTTCTCGATCGAGCAGACGACCACCACGTTGTCGTGCTTGTCGCGCATCAGCTCGAGCTCGTACTCCTTCCAGCCGAGCACCGACTGCTCGACCAGCACCTCGTGTACCGGACTGGCCGCGAGGCCGCGGGCCACCATCGTGCGCACCTCGTCGGCGTCGTTGGCCAGCCCCGAGCCGAGGCCGCCCATCGTGAACGACGGCCGCACCACGATCCGGTTGCCCACCGTGGCCGCGAACCCCGTGGCCTCGTCCAGCGTCCGGCACACCGTCGACGCCGGCGTGCGGCCGCCGATCCGGGCCACGATCTCCTTGAACCGCTGCCGGTCCTCGCCGCGCTGGATGGCGTCGATGTCCGCGCCGATGAGTTCCACCCCGTACTTCTCCAGCACGCCCGAGTCGTGCAGGGCCACGGCCAGGTTCAGCGCGGTCTGGCCGCCGAGGGTGGCCAGCAGCGCGTCCGGCCGTTCCTGCGCGATGACCCGCTCCACGAAGTCCGGCGTCAGCGGTTCGATGTAGGTGGCGTCGGCGAACTCGGGGTCGGTCATGATCGTGGCCGGGTTGGAGTTGACCAGGCTGACCCGGAAGCCCTCGTCGCGCAGCACCCGGCAGGCCTGCGTGCCGGAGTAGTCGAACTCGCAGGCCTGGCCGATGACGATCGGCCCCGAGCCGATGACCAGGATGTGCTCGATGTCGGTCCGCCTGGGCACTAGCGCGACTTCCCTTCGAGCAGGTCGACGAAGCGGTCGAACAGGTAGGCGGCGTCGTGCGGTCCCGCCGCGGCCTCCGGGTGGTACTGCACGCTGAAGGCGCGCACGTCGCGGGCCGCCAGGCCCTCGACCACGCCGTCGTTGAGGCAGACATGGCTGACCTCGACGGCGCCGAAGTCGGTGTCGACCGCACGGTCGGTGGGGGCGTCGACGGCGAAGCCGTGGTTGTGGGCGGTGATCTCCACCTTGCCGGTGCGCCGGTCCTGGACGGGCTGGTTGATGCCGCGGTGGCCGTAGCCCAGCTTGTACGTGCCGAAGCCGAACGCCCGGCCGAGCACCTGGTTGCCGAAGCAGATGCCGAACACCGGCACCTCGCGACCCAGCAGCCCGCGCACGGTGGCCACCGCGGCGTCGGCGGTGGCCGGGTCGCCCGGGCCGTTGGCCAGGAACACCGCGTCGGCGCCGGTGTCGAGCACGTCCTGCGCCGAGGACGTCGAGGGCAGCACGTGCGTGGTGATGCCCCGCTCGGCCATCCGGTGCGGGGTCATCGACTTGATGCCGAAGTCGAGGGCGGCGATCGTGAACCGGGCCTCGCCGAGGGCGTCGACGCGGTAGGCCTGCGGCGTGGTGACCGCGGCCGACAGGTCGGCCCCGGTCATGGGCGGGGCGGCGAGCACCTTGGCGTGCAGCGACTGCGGGTCGAGGTCGACCGAGGACACCGCGCAGCGCATCGCCCCCCGCTCGCGCAGGTGGCGGGTGAGGGCGCGGGTGTCGACGCCGCTGATGCCCACGATCCCCTGCGTGGTCAGCTCGTCACCGAGGGAGCGGCGCGAGCGCCAGTTGGACGCCCGGCGAGCCGGGTCGCGCACCACGTAGCCGGCCACCCAGATGCGGCGTGACTCCTGGTCGTCGTCGTTGACGCCCGTGTTGCCGATGTGCGGCGCGGTCTGCACCACCACCTGCCGGTGGTAGGACGGGTCGGTCAGCGTCTCCTGGTAGCCGGTCATGCCGGTGTTGAAGACCGCCTCGCCGAACGTCTCGCCGGCCGCGCCGTAACTCTCGCCCCGGAACGTGCGCCCGTCCTCGAGCACGAGGATCGCGTCGCTCATGCCGTTGCCCCTTCCAGTACTGCGCCGTCGCGGACCGTGAACCGCCCGCGCAGCAGCGTGGCCACCACCGCCGCGGGCAGTGCGAGCCCGGCGAACGGGGTGTTGCGCGAGCGGGACGCGAGCGCGGCGGGGTCGACGGTCCACACCGCCGCCGGATCGACCAGCGTGAGATTGGCCGGCGCGCCCGCGGCCAGCGGCGCGCCGTGCCCGGCCAGCCGGCCGATGGTGGCCGGGGCGACCGACATCCGGTCGGCCACCGCGGCCCAGTCGAGGCGGCCCGGCTCGACCATCGTCTGCACCACGACGCCGAGCGCGGTCTGCAGGCCGAGCATCCCGAACGCGGCGTCGGCGAAGGCGTGGTCCTTGTCGTGCGCGGCGTGCGGGGCGTGGTCGGTGGCCACGGCGTCGATCGTGGCGTCGGCCAGCCCGGCGCGCAGCGCCTCGACGTCCTCGGCCGGGCGCAGCGGCGGATTGACCTTGAACAGCGGGTCGTAGCCGTCGAGCACGTCGCAGGTGAGCAGCAGGTGGTGCGGGGTGACCTCGGCCGTGACGCGCACGCCGCGCGCCTTCGCCCACCGCACCACCTCCACCGTGGCCCCGGTGGACACGTGGCACACGTGCAGCCGCGAGCCGGTGTGCTCGGCCAGCATCACGTCACGGGCCACGACCGACGCCTCGGCCACCGCGGGCCAGCCGGGCAGGCCGAGCCGGCCCGACAACTCGCCCTCGTGCGCGCACGCGGCGTGGTCGGCCAGTCGCGGGTCCTGCGCGTGCTGGGCCACCACCGCGTCGAACGGCTTGACGTACTCGAGGGCCCGGCGCATCAGGCGCGCGTCGTGCACGCACCGGCCGTCGTCGCTGAACACCCGCACCCCCGCGGCCGAGCGGGCCATCATGGCGATCTCGGCGAGGGTCTCGCCGGCCAGCCCGCGCGAGACCGCGCCCACCGGCCGCACGTCGACCAGGCCCACCTGCCGGCCGCGCGCGTGCACCTGCTCGACGATCTCGGCGGTGTCGGCCACCGGGTCGGTGTTGGCCATCGCGTGCACCGCGGTGAACCCGCCGAGCGCCGCCGCGGCCGAGCCGCTGGCGATGGTCTCGGTGTCCTCGCGGCCGGGCTCGCGCAGGTGGGTGTGCAGGTCGACGAGGCCGGGCAGCAGCACCAGGCCGCCGCAGTCGAGCGTCTCCTCGGCGCCGGACAGCCTCGGCCCGACGTCGGCGATCGTGTCGCCGTCCACCAGCACGTCCACGGGCTTGCCGCCCATCGGCGCGACCCCGCGCAGCAGCACGCTCACACCGTCACCTCCTCGGCCCCGGCGAGCAGCCGGTAGAGCACGGCCATCCGCACCGCCACCCCCGCCTGCACCTGTTCGAGCACGGCCGAGTTGACGTGGTCGGCCGCGGCGGAGCTGATCTCCAGCCCCCGGTTCATCGGGCCCGGATGCAGGATCGGCACGTCGTCGCCGAGCAGGTCCAGCCGCTCGGGCGACAACCCGTAGCCGGTCGCGTACTCGCGCTCGCTCGGGAAGTAGCCGCCGATCATCCGCTCGCGCTGCACCCGCAGCATCATCACCGCGTCGACGTCGCCGTGCGCCTTGCCCGACAGCACCGCGTCGAGGTCCCAGCTCGTCTCGCACGGCCAGGTGGCCACGCCCGGCGGCAGCAACGTAGGTGGGGAGACGATGGTGACCCGTGCACCCAGCGTGCGCAGCAGCAGCACGTTCGACCGGGCCACCCGGCTGTGCGTGATGTCGCCGACGATCGCCACGTGCCGGTCGGCGAGCTCGCCCAGGCGCCCGCGCAGCGTGTAGGCGTCGAGCAGCGCCTGGGTGGGGTGCTCGTGGGTGCCGTCGCCGGCGTTGACGACGTGACAATCCACCCACGACGCGATGCGCGCCACGGCGCCCGACGCGTTGTGCCGCACCACCAATGCGTCGACCCCCATGGCCGCGACCGTGAGCACGGTGTCGCGCAGGCTCTCCCCCTTGCTGACGCTCGAACCCTTGGCGCTGACGTTGATCACGTCGGCCGACAACCACTTGCCGGCGATCTCGAACGACGAGCGGGTGCGGGTGGAGTCCTCGAAGAACAGGTTGACGATCGTGCGCCCGCGCAGCGGCGGCAGCTTCTTGACCTCGCGGGTCTGCACCGCGTGCATCCGGCGGGCCGTGTCGAGGATGGCGACGGCCTCGTCGCGGTCGAGATCCGCGGCCGACAGCAGGTTGCGCATCACGCACCGTCCTCTCGCTCGGCGGCGGGCTCGTCGCGCACCAGCACGGCGTCCTCACCGTCGACCTCGCTCAGCAGCACCCGCACCTGCTGGCGGGCCGAGGTCGGCAGGTTCTTGCCCACGTAGTCCGCTCGGATGGGCAGTTGCCGGTGGCCGCGGTCCACCAGGGCGGCGAGCTGCACCACGCGCGGGCGGCCCAGCTCGGTGAGCGCGTCCAGCGCGGCCCGGCACGAGCGGCCGGAGAAGATCACGTCGTCGACCAGGATCACGATGCGCCCGTCCACACCTCCCTGCGGCTCCTCGGTCCGCCCGAGCGGGCGCACGCCGCGCAGGCGCAGGTCGTCGCGGTAGAGGGTGATGTCCAGGGAGCCCACGGGCAGCGCCACCCCGGAGAAGACCTCGATGCGCTCGGCCAGCCGGCGGGCCAGCGGCACGCCGCGGGTCGGGATGCCCAGCAGCACGGCGTCGAAGTCGGTCTTGGCGACGTGCTCGATGATCTGGTGAGCGATCCGGTCCGTCACCCGGGCGACGTCGGCGCTCGAGAGCACCGGCGGAGCGGGATAGGAGGCGTCGGTCGACAGCGGATCTGCAGGCGTGCGGGCAGCACCGGACACGAGCGCCTCCTTGTCCGCCTCACTGGACGGGCCCTTAAAGGAGTGGAACCAGGCCACCATAACAAGGCCCGGCCGGGCATCGCGTATCGCCCGGGCCCGCGGCGATTCGCGACCTGAGAAGATCTTGTGCCTTTTGACACGCCGAACACGCACAGTTACGTTCGCCCGAAGCAGCGGGGTGACCGATTTCGGTCTCCACGCGGCACCGGCTAGCCGACGGGGACCCCAGCATGACCGACAAGACCGCCAGCGAAGACGCAGTCGCCAACGAGGGCTACGCCAAGGCCCTCGGGGCCCGGCTGCGCGCGATCCGCGTGCAACAGCATCTCTCGCTGCACGGCGTCGAACGCAAGTCCGAGGGCCGGTGGAAGGCCGTCGTCGTCGGCTCCTACGAGCGCGGTGACCGCGCCGTGTCGGTCCAGCGGCTGGCCGATCTCGCCGACTTCTACGGCGTCCCGGTCAGCGACCTGCTCCCCCCCGAGGACGCGGCCATGACCAGCGGCGGCAGTGCCACGCCGCTCTCGCGCATCGTGCTCAACCTCGACAAGGTGGCCTCGCTCGAGGGTGGCAACTCCGACATCCTGCAGCGGTTCACGCAGTCCATCCAGCGCCAGCGCGGCGACGTCGGCACCCGCAGCCTGCCGGTGCGCTACGAGGACCTGCGCACCCTCGCCCTCATGTACGACACCTCGATCCCCGCCCTCACCGAGCGCCTCGTGCGCTGGCAGGTGCTCGCCCCCGAGTCGGTCATCGTGGACGGCGAGCCGTAACCCTGCCGGGTGCTGGAGACCGAGCTGGGCCCCTCGTCCCTCGGGGCCGTCTCGGCCTCCAGCTCGCCTCCGGCTCGCCCGCAAGCTCGCTGCGCTCGCGCGGCCCGGCTGCTCGGACCCGAGCCTCGTCGCCCAAGGGCTCCTCGGCTCTCTCCTCGCCCGTTCGGTCAGATTTCAACCAGCGGAGCGGACGGTCGTCAGGTGGCGGGGCTTTCGCGCATGATGCGGGCGAGGATGCCGTTGACGAACTTCGGGGACTCGTCGGTGGACAGCGACTTGGCCAGCTCGACGGCTTCGTCCACGGCCACGGCGTCGGGGACGTCGTCGCGCCAGAGGAGCTCGTAGACGGCCAGGCGCAGCACGGCCCGGTCGACGTCGGGCATCCGGGCCACCGACCAGCCCTCCGCGTACTCGGCCAGGATCGCGTCGATGCGCTGGCGGTGGGCCTGTACGCCCTCGACCAGCTCGACGGTGTAGTCGTTCACCGGCGGCTCGGCCAGCGCGACCCGGTCGGCCAGCGTGCCCATCGGGTCGACCGAACGCAGGTCGGCCTCGTAGAGGACGTCCACGGCACGCTTGCGCGCCTTGGACCGTGCGGCCATGGAAGCGGTGGCCGGATCAGGAGTTGACGCGGCCGAGGTAACGGCCGTCGCGGGTGTCGACCTTGACCTTCTCGCCGGTGCTGACGAACAGCGGCACCTGGATCTCGGCGCCGGTCTCGAGGGTGGCCGGCTTGGTGCCGCCGGTCGAGCGGTCGCCCTGCACGCCCGGGTCGGTGTGACTGATGACCAGCTCGACGCTGGTGGGCAGCTCCAGGTACAGCGGGACCCCGTCGTGCACGGCGATCGCGACCTCGGCGTTGTCGAGCAGGTAGTCGGCGTTCTGGCCCACCGTCTCGGCCGGCACCGGCACCTGGTCGTAGGTGTCGGCGTCCATGAACACGAAGTCCGACCCCTCCTTGTACAGGTAGGTCATGGCCCGCTTGTCGACGTTGGCCGTCTCGACCTTCGTGCCGGCGTTGAAGGTGCGGTCGACCACCTTGCCGGACAGCACGTTCTTCAGCGTGGTGCGCACGAACGCACCACCCTTGCCCGGCTTGACGTGCTGGAACTCGACGACGGTCCACAGCTGGCCGTCGATGTTGAGCACGAGGCCGTTCTTGAGGTCGTTGGTGGTTGCCACGACGGTGCAGTCTAGCCATCCGTAGGGTTGGCCCATGACCGACGCCGCAGCGCCGACGGGCGAGCGCGTGCTCGTCGAGATCCGGGACCGGATCGCGTACGTGACCCTGAACCGGCCCGACAAACGCAACGGGCTCGACCTGCCGATGCTGCGCGCGCTCGTCGGCGCCGCCGCGCAGGTGGCGGCCGACCCGTCGGTCCGGGCGGTGATCCTCGCCGGCGCCGGACCCGCGTTCAGCGCGGGCCTGGACTTCGTGTCCGTCGGCCGCGATCCCAGGGGCTTCCTGCGGGCGGCGCTCAAGCTGCCCGGCCAGTCGACCAACCTGTTCCAGCGGGCCTGCTGGGCCTGGCGCGAGCTGCCGGTGCCCGTGGTCGCGGTGCTGCACGGACACTGCTTCGGCGGCGGCCTCCAGCTGGCGCTGGCCTGCGACTTCCGGTTCAGCACCCCGGACTGCGAGTTGTCGGTGATGGAGGGCCGCTGGGGGCTGATCCCCGACATGACCGGCTCGGTGACGCTGCGCGAGCTCGTCCCCATGGACGTGGCCAAACGGCTGACCATGACCGCCGAGCTGTTCGACGGGCGGCAGGCGGCGCAGTGGGGGCTCGTCACCGGCGTCTCCGACCGGCCGCTGGCCGACGCGCAGGCGCTGGCCGGGCAGCTGCTGGCCCGCTCGCCCGACGCACTGGCGCTGACCAAGCGCCTGCTGCACACCACCTGGCACCGCTCCCCCCGACGCGCCTTCTGGACCGAGACGTGGCTGCAGGCCAGGTTGCTGCGCGGCGCCAACCACCGCATCGCGCGCGCGACCGGGCTGGCCAAGGAGGCGCCGCGCTACGTCACCCGCCGCCTCGGCTGAGCGGTGGCCGGCTCGTTCGCGCAGCCGGGGCGCGCCGACCGGCTGCGCCGGGCACTCGAGCGCGACGGCCCGACGTGTGTGTGGTGCGGACGCGAGTTCGGCGAGCTCGTCCGGCCGACCACCGAGCACCTGGTGCCACGGGTGAAGGGCGGCCCGTCCTGGCTGGCCAACGAGGTGGCCGCCTGCCGGCGGTGCAACAGCGAGCGGGGCCACCGGGCGCCGGCCCCGTGGCTCGAGGAATGCGTGCGCCGCGGCTGGTCGCCCGACCGCGCCCGACTGGTGCGGGTGCTGAGCGACCTCGACCGCGCCATCGCCGAGCGGGGTGGGCAACGACGCGCGCGGCCCTACGTCGGCCACCAGTTGCGCCGCCTCGCCCGCCTGTCCGCCGGCGGGTGAGGGTCAGGCCGGCGTCGTGACCGGCCGGGCCTGCGCGCGATCGCTGACGTGCAGGCGGATCACGCCACGCACGGCCACGGTGCCGTCGGTCCGGGTGGCCTGCACGCGCACGTCGACCTGCCCGGCCTGCTCCCAGTCGGCCGGGTCGGTGTCGGCCGTGGCCAGCATCGTCGAGTCGGACATCGCCACGTACTCCAGCTCCATCCCCTTCGGGATCCAGCGCAGGTGCGCGGGAATCGTGGCCTCGGCCAGCGCCCCCATCGCCATCTCCATGCCGTTGGCCACGGCGATGACGTGCACCGTGCCGATGTGGTTGTGCACGCCCCACCACTTGCGCACCCGCACCTCGGCGTGGTTCGGCCGCAACTCCACCAGCGTGGGCGCGATCGTGAGGAAGTAGGGGGCCTTCAGCGCGAAGGCCAGCGAGAACGTGCCGCGGCCGACCACCGGGACCTTGCTGAACCGTTCATAGAGATCGAGGACCCGCACGGATTCACCTACCACGTAAGGGATCGGGATCAGCTCAGCCTAGTCGGGGCCGACCCCCGGGGCGCGCCGAGCCGCGAAAGGACGTTGCTCGGGCTCGTACAGTGGGGCCGTAACCGATCACCGGAGGCCGGTCCGTGGAGTTCTGAGGTCTGACACCGCTCGTGCGGTGTCGCGACGCCCTTTCGTCGACACCCTCCGGGAGACCTCATGGCCGCACCCCACTCCGTCATCTGTGCCGGGCTCGGCTTCGACTGGCCCGACGGCCGCACCGTCCTCGACGGTCTCGACCTCGCCTTCGGCGCCGCCCGCAGCGGCCTCGTCGGGCGCAACGGCAGCGGCAAGACCACTCTGCTGCGGCTGCTCGCGGGCGAGTTGTCCCCCACCCGTGGCCGCGTGTCGGCACCCGGTGACGTCGGCTACCTGCCGCAGGCGCTGCCCCTGGACACCGCCCGCACCGTGGCCGACGTGCTCGGCATCAGCGCCCGCCGTGACGCCCTGCACGCCATCGAAGCCGGATCCACGCAGGTCGAGCACTTCACCGTCCTCGACGACGACTGGGAGGTGGAGGCGCGGGCGCTGGCCGCGCTCGACCGGTTCGCCATCCTGCCCGGCGCGCCCGACCGCCTCGACCGGCCGGTCGGCACGCTGTCCGGCGGCGAGGCGGTGCTCACCGGCCTCGCCGGCCTGATCGTGCACGCCCCGGCGGTGAGCCTGCTCGACGAACCGACCAACAATCTCGACGCACGGGCCCGTGGCCTGGTGCACGACGCCGTGGCCGGCTGGTCCGGCGTGCTCATCGTGGTCAGCCACGACCGGGAGCTGCTGGAGCGGGTCGACGCGATCGTCGAGCTGCGGGCCGGGGCCGCGCGCACCTTCGGTGGCCCGTACTCCGCCTACGCCGCGACGCTCGAGGCCGAGGCGCAGACCGCCGCCCGGCTGGTCCGCGCGGCCGAGGGCGACCTCGCCCGCGAGAAGCGGCAGGTGGTGCAGACGCAGACCAAGCTCGCCCACCGCGAACGCACCGCGCGCCGGGCCGAGCGGGAGAAGCGGGTGCCCGGCGTCGTGGCCGGCCTGCGCCGCCAGCAGGCCCAGGTGTCGGCCGGCCGGTACCGCGCGGTGCAGACCGACCGGCGGCAGGCCGCTTCGACCGCGCTGGCCGAGGCCGAGTCGGCCGTGCGCGACGACGACCACATCCGCGTGGAGCTGCCCGGCACCGCCGTGCCGGCCGGGCGCACCGTGCTGCAGGTGGGCGAGCTGGTGGTGCGCGGCCCCGAACGGATCGCCCTCTCGGGGCCCAACGGCTCGGGCAAGACCACGCTGCTCGACGCCGTGGCCGGACGCCGAGCGCACCCGGCGGCCCGCGTCGCGGCGCCCCGCGTCCCGACGGCCTACCTGCCCCAGCGGCTGGACGTGCTCGACGACGCGCAGACGGTGCTGGACAACGTGCGCGCCGGCGCCCCCGCGGCCGACCCGCAGCAGGTGCGCGCGCAGCTGGCCCGGTTCCTGGTGCGCGGCGACGCGGTCGACCAGCCGGCCGGCACGCTGTCCGGCGGGGAGCGCTTCCGGGTGACCCTGGCCCGCCTGCTGCTCGCCGACCCGCCACCGCAGCTGCTGCTGCTCGACGAGCCGACCAACAACCTCGACCTGGACAGCGTGGCCCAGCTGACCGAGGCGCTGCGCGCCTACCGGGGTGCCCTGCTCGTGGCCAGCCACGACCGGAACTTCCTCGACGACGTCGGGGTCACCCGGACGTGGACGGTGGCGGAGGTCGGCCTGCCCCGCGATGATCTCGGCTCCCGGCCCCGCTAACGGGGCGGCCGACCGAGATCATCGACGTCAGGGGGCGGTGGTCAGCAGCTCGCGGGTGATGCCGGCCAGGTCGTGCGCGCCGACCAGGGCCATCGTCAGATCGAGCTCGGCGAGCACGTTGTCGATCACCTGCCGCACGCCGTCGGCGCCGTCGATCGCCAGCCCGTAGACGTGTGGGCGGCCGAGCAGGCAGGCGTCGGCCCCGAGGGCGAGCGCGCGGAACACGTCGGCGCCGCTGCGGATGCCGCTGTCGAAGAGCACGGTGGCCTGCGGTCCCACGGCATCGCGGACAGCGACGAGCGCGTCGAGGGCGGCGATCGACCCGTCCACCTGCCGGCCGCCGTGGTTCGAGACGACCACGCCGTCGACGTGCTCGAGCGCGCGCTGCGCGTCGTCCGGGTGCAGCACGCCCTTGACCAGCACGGGGAGGTCGGTGCGCTCGCGCAGCGTGGCGATGTGCCGCCAGCTCAGCGCCGGGTTCGAGTACGTCGCGAGGAAGCGCTCGACCGCCGCCCGCGGCTCGGGCGAGCGCAGGTTGTCGAGCAAGCGGCCCGGATACTCCCGGGACATCGACAGCAGGGTCCGCACGGCGCCGAGGGTCACCTGCACCTTCTCCGCCGGCCCGGCGGCCTCGGCGACCTGTGCGCGCACGAGCTCGCGGAAGGCCGGGTCGGAGGTGTACTGCGCGATCCCCTGGCCGCGGGCGAAGGGCAGCGAGCCGAGGTTGAGGTCCTGCGGGCGCCAGCCGAGCAACGTGGTGTCGAGCGTGACCACCACCGCCCGGGCGCCGCACCGCTCGGCGCGGCGCAGCATCGAGTCGACCACCGCGTCGTCGGTCGACCAGTACAGCTGGTACCAGAACGGCGTGCCGCCCATGGCCTGCGCCGTCTGCTCCATGGCGTTGCCGCCCTGGCAGGAGAAGACGTACGGCACGCCGGCGGCGGCCGCGCCCTCAGCGATGCGCAGATCGGCGTCACGCGCGATCAGCCCCGCCGCACCCACCGGAGCGAGCATCAGCGGGGCGCTCAGCGGCGTGCCGAGCACTTCGGTGGACAGGTCGCGCACGGCGGCCTCGCCGAGCATGCGCGGCACGATGCGCCAGCGGTCGAGGGCAGCGCGGTTGTTGCGCATCGACGTGCCCGCACCGGCCCCGCCGGCGACGTAGGCCCAGGCGCGCGTCGACATCGCTCGCCGCGCGCGCCGTTCCAGTTCCGCGGCGTCGGTGGGCACCGCCGGCCTGCGGCCGAGCACCCCCGCCCGGTAGATCGCGGTCTGCCGCATCCGTCCACGCCCGGTCGCCGATGTCACCGACCGAACCTAGCGCCGCCGGACCGAGCGCGCTTTCGGCCGGGCGAGCAGTGGCGCACCCGGGCGACGGGACGCGATCACCCGTCGAACGCGGCCAGGTGCACCGGGACGACGTGATCGCCGGTGACGGTCATGGCCACGCGGTCGACGACGATGCCGTTGTCGTGCCCGATGCCCAGGCGCAGGTCGGTGCCGTTGTTCTCGCCGCCGTTGAACCGGGCGTGCGGCAGGTGGATCGTCGCGGTCTTCCAGGTGTCGGTGCCGGTGTTCGTGACCGTGCCGGCCGTCTCGTAGGACCCGTTGGTGGCGTCGTACTGCACGCTCCACGTCGTGGTGCCGTGGTCGAAGTAGGTGACCGCAAGGTCGGCATCGAAGTCGCCGTCGAGGGCCACGCCGTTGTCGACGTCGATATACACGTAGTTCGAGCGGGTGCCGTGCGTCGTCCGCCCGGTGCGCCCGCCGGCCGTGGCGGGCACCGTGCGGCCGTCGTCGTGCTGGATCGCGTACAGCCCGTGCGCGGAGTCCGGGTCGCCCAGATCGTCGGCCACGACCGCCGTGCCGTCGTCGGCGGGCACCGTCACCGTCAGGACGCGACGGCCGAGCTGGTGCCCGCGCGAGGTCAGGTCGACGGTGACCGGGTAGAAGCTCGGCGTGGCCGACGCCGACGCGGACACCGTCACCGACGAGTCGGTGCGAGCGCCCGCGGCCACGTCGAACGTGCCGGACGCGGGCGAGACCGTGACCCCGGCGGGTGCGTGCACCTGCCAGTGCACCGTCCCCGCCGCGGGTGCGGTGCCCTGCACGCCGAGGCGCACCGCGCTGCTCGACCCGGCGGCGAGGGTGAGCGAGCCCGAGGGGTCCCAGAAGGCGATGGCCGGGTCCTCCCCCGTGCGGTAGGACGGCGGCGCGTCGTCGGGACCGCTCGCCCAGGCGGTGTTCGGGCTGGTCGACATCGCGAAGTCGAGCGTGCCTCCGTCGCTGGCCAGTGACTGCGGCAGCGCCGTGCTGTCGTGCTGCTGCCCGTCCAGGCGCAGGGAGGAGACGTAGGGCGCGTCGGTGCCGGCGGCGGGCGCGTTGACGTCGATCGTCCGGCCGCTGCCCAGCGTGATCTGCGCGCGCTGGAACAGCGGGCTGCCGACGGTCAGGTCGGACGTGCCCGGCGTGACCGGGTAGAGGCCGAGCGCCGACCAGACGTACCACGACGACAGCGCGCCGAGGTCGTCGTTGCCGGGCATCCCGTTGGGCGTCGGACCGTAGAGGGCCTGCTCCTGCTCGCGCACCTGCGCCTGCGTCTTCCATGGCTGGCCGAGGTAGTTGTAGGCGTAGGGCACGACCAGGTCGACCTCGTTGCCGGCCCACATGTGCGGGTCGTTCGGCCCGGCGTTGATCTTCGTGAAGAACTCGTCGAGGCGCGGGATCGCCACCGACGGGCCACCCATGGCGGCGATCAGCCCGGCCATGTTCTGCGGCACCTCCCAGCCGTTGCCGGCCGCGTTGCTCTCGTCGTAGCCGTCCTGGCCGAACGCGCCGTCCGGCGGCGTCACGAACGCGGGCCCGTTCGGGAACGCGCCCCGCTCGTCGCGGACCTGGAAGTAGCCGGTGTTCGGGTTGAACGTGTTCTGCCAGTTCTGCGCCCGGCGCTGGTAGGTGCGGGCCGTGGCGGCGTCGCCCTGGTGGGCGGCGAGCCGGCTGATGGCGAAGTCGTCGATCGACCACTCGAGGGTCTCGGACACGCCCTGCCGCCCGTGCGAGCCCTGGGAACACGCGTCGTTGGGGGCGTAGCCGAGGCGCGTGTACTCCTCGACGCACTGCCGCTCCTCCCAGCCCCAGCCGAGGATCTTGGAGTGGTTCGCGCCGCGCTCCATGATGGGCAGCGCGTCGGCGATGTCGACGTTCTTCGCGCCGAACGCCACCAGGTTGGCGAACAGCGGGACGCCGTTGTCGCCGTTCATCGTGCCGGTGGTGCTGACGTTGGCCACCGGCCACTTGGGCCACCACCCGCCCTGCTCCTGGGCGTCGCGCAGCAGCGAGTTGGCCATGTCGCCGGCCCGGTCGGGGAAGAGCATGGCCTGCAGCGGGGCCACGGAGCGATAGGTGTCCCAGTCGGAGAACACCGCGTACTGCGTCTGGCCGCTGGGCACCCGGTGCACGGCGTTGTCGAAGCCCTTGTACCGGCCGTCGGCGTCGTTGTACGTGCTCGGGAACTGCAGCGAGTGGTACAGCGCGGTGTAGAAGGTGGTCAGGTCGCCGGTGCTGCCGCCGCCGACGCGCACCGCGCGCAGGGTGTCGCGCCACGCGGCGCGGGTCTTGTGCGCGAGGTCGGAGACGCTCCAGCCCGGGACCTCGGCCATGTTGGCCTGCGCTCCCGCGACGTCGACGTAGGACATCGACACCTTGGCCTGCACGCCCTGCGAGTGCGCCGTGTCGAAGGTGAGGTAGGCGCCCGACGACGAGCCGCTGGCGGCGTCGGAGCCGGCCGTCACCGTGCTGTCCTGCCAGGTGCCGTGCGCGGTGAACGGCCGGGAGAACTGGACGTCGTAGTAGAGCCGGTAGGCCCCGAGCCCGCATAGCGCGTTGGCGTCGACCGACCCGGAGACCTCGCGGTCGCCGGTGACCGCGACCGACGCGTCGCGGGTGCCGGCGAGGCTCGCGCCGGACTTGACGAGCACCTGCGCGGTGCTGCCCTGCGGGTAGGCGAACTTCAGCAGCCCGGCGCGGTTGCCGGCGCTCAGGTCGACGTCGACGTTCGAGTCAGCCAGGTGCACGTGGTACGAGCCGACCTGCGCCTTCTCGTCGGCGTGGCTGAAGGTGGCCAGCGCGTTGGCCGGGTCGCTCGGCACGTCGCCGGTCACCGGCAGGATGGGCACGTCGCCGAACACGCTGCAGCCGGCCGAGGTGTGGTCGAGGCTGAAGCCGCGGATGTGCGAGCGGTCGTAGTTGTAGCCCAGGCCGGAGTTGTCGGTGTCCGGGCTGAGTTGCATCATGCCGAACGGCGCGTCGACGCCGGGGAACTCGTTGATGTCGCCGACCGACTCCCCGCCGTTGCCGGTGCCGACCATCGGGTCGACGTACTGGGTCGGGTCGGCGACGAGGCGGGCCGGGACGACCGGCGCGGCCTGCGCCGGGACGGCCACCGCGAGCGAGGCGGCGAGCAGGGCCGCCCCCACGGGGGCCAGCACACGACAGACGGATGCACGCACGAGGTTCCACCTTTCCGGGCGCCAGAGTGACAGCGCTGTCATGCGCAGTATGTCGGGAAATGCCCGGTGTCACAAGGCCGGCGGCGCGAGACGAGCCGTCAGACCCCGGCGGCTGCCTGCGGGTCCTGCGAGCGCTCCGTGCGGGGCAGCGCCGGGAAGCCGTGCGCCCGGCGCAGCGCCATCCAGGCGGGCCCGGCGAGCAGCACCAGCGCGCCCAGCACGACAACGGTGACGACCGTGCTCGCGCCGAGCAGCTTGAGGGCCGAGGCGAGCAGCACGAACGCGAGCGCGCGGCGGATGAGCGCACCGGGCAGCCGGGAGGACAGCTGCGCGCCGATGAAGGCGCCGGGGATCGAACCGAGCAGCAGCGCACCGGTGATCGACAGTTGCAGGTCACCGAAGAGGATGTGCCCCAGGGCGGCCGAGGCGACGAGCGGGACGGCCTGCACGAGGTCGGTGCCGACCAGCTCGCTCGCGCGCAGCGTCGGGTACAGCCACATCAAGGCGATGATGATCAGCGAGCCGCTGCCCACCGACGTCATGCCGACCACGACGCCGCCGACGGCACCGATGATGACGGTGGGCACCGGCCGCAGGGCGATGGCCGGCGGTCCCTGCGGGTCGGCGGCCCGCCCGCCGTCGCGGTGGCGGGCCCGTTCGGCCAATCGCTGGTAGGCGCGCGCGAACAACCCGGCGGCGGCGATGACGAGGGCCAGACCGAGCGCCTTGCCGATGAAGTCCTGCACGTCCTGGCCCTGTCCGAGGGCGCGGGCGATGAGCACGCCGCCGAAGGCCGCGGGCACCGAGCCGATGGACAGCCAGCCGACGAGATCGAGGCGCACCGTCTTGCGGCGCAAATGAACGATCGAGCCGACCGGCTTCATCACGGCGGCCGCGACGAGGTCACTGGACACCGCGGCCAGGGGCGGGACGTTGAAGAACAGCACGAGCACGGGCGTCATCAGCGCACCGCCGCCCATGCCGGTCAGCCCGACGACGATGCCGATGCCGAGCGCCGCGGCCGCCATGGTCCAGTCCACTGGTCACCCCGCTTGTGATGTGGGGCCTCGGTGAGGCGTACGGACCCTACTACACAACTAGGCATACAGGCATAGTGGATCTCACTGTGCCCTGGCGGCGACGAACGCCCGCACCGAAGCGAGGCCGACCGGCGAGCGGTGGACCACCTCGCGGCTCACCAGCTGCAGCCCGGCCGCGGCCAGCAGCGGGGCCAACTCCCGCCGCGACACCTGGTCGACGATCACCACCCGGCCCAGGTCACTCACCACCCGCGCGAGTTCCTTCACCCCCGCGCCGCGATCGCGCCACAGGGCGAACGACGACGTGCTGACGACCAGATCGAACAGGCCGCCGGCGAAGGGCAGGTTCTCGGCGGCGCCGCGCACAAGGGCGAGGTGGGGATGGTCGCCCACCGCGGCCTCGGCCAGCGTCGGCGCCGGATCCAGCCCGATCAGGGCATCCCCGCCCGGGACGCGGGCCACGATCTCGCGCAGCAGGGCGCCGTCACCGCAACCCACGTCGAGGATGCGCAGCGGCACCGGCATGGCGGCGAGCGCGACGTCGGCGCTGCGCTCGGCCACCGACCAGTCCCAGCGGTGCGCCGCTCCCCCCGCGAACTGCTCGGGGGCGCCCGCTTCCCTCACCGGCTCCGGGGCGGGTTCCGGCTCGGGTTCGGGCTCGGGTTCGGGTTCCGGCTCGGGCTCGGGTTCGGGCTCGGGTTCGGGCTCGGGTTCGGGTTCGGGTTCGGGTTCGGGCTCGGGTTCGGGTTCGGGCTCGGGTTCGGGCTCGGGCTCGGGTTCGGGCTCGGGTTCGGGCTCGGGTTCCGGTTCGGGTTCGGGTTCGGGCTCGGGCTCGGGCTCGGGCTCGGGCTCGGGTTCCGGCTCGGGCTCCGGCTCCGGCTCGGGCTACCGGCTCGGGCTCGGGCTCGGGCTCGGGCTCCGGCTCGGGCTCCGGCTCCGGCTCGGGCTCCGGCTCGGGCTCCGGCTCGGGCTCCGGCTCGGGCTCCGGCTCAGGTCTCGGTTGCCGCTCGGGATGGAGCGGGGGCAGCAGGACGAACCTGGGCCCGTCCTCCGGTGCCGCCGCTTCGCTCGAGGCTGCGGTGGCCGGTTCGGCGGGCAGCTCGGGCTCGGTCTCGACGTCTTCGCGGCGCGCATGCGACGGGTAGCTGTCCTGCCCACGCCGCGCGGCCCGGCGTTCGAGCTGCTCGTCGAGCAGCTCCTTGGCGCGCTCGCGAGCCTGTTCGCGCAGCGCGCGCCAGTCACGGGCCATCCGTGGACCCCCCGTCCGTGGCCGGCAGTCGGGCCGACAGCCACGACAGGGCGAGAACATAACCCTCGACACCGAGTCCCGCGATAACACCCGCGGCGTGGGGCGAGACGAAGCTGGCGTGGCGGAACTGCTCGCGGGCGAACACGTTGGACACATGCACCTCGACCAGCGGGGCGCTCAGCATCGCGCAGGCGTCGCCGAGGGCCACCGAGGTGTGGGTCAGGCCGGCGGCGTTGAGCACCACCGGCGTGCCCGCGTCGGCCGCCTCGTGCAGCCAGCCGAGCAGCTCGCCCTCGTGGTCGCTCTGGCGCACCTCCACCTCGAGCCCGAGTTCGGCGCCGCCGGTGCGACACAGCGCCGCCAGCTCCGCGTAGGTGGTCGATCCGTACACCTGCGGCTCGCGCGCACCGAGCCGGCCCAGGTTGGGTCCGTTCAGGACCAGCACGCGCGTCATGACGACGCCACCTCCCCATAAGCAGCCGCGACGACGCCGAGATCAGGGTCGTCGACCCCCACCGGACGCGCCGGCCCCTCCAGCACGATGAACCGCAGCCGGTGGCCACGAGCTTTCTTGTCCACCCGCATGGTGTCCAGCAGTGGGCCGAAATCACCCTGGTACGCCGTGGGCAGGCCGAGGGCGCCGAGCAGGACGGCATGCCGGCGCGCCGTGGCCTCGTCCAGCCGGCCCAGGCGCCGGCCCAGCGCCGCGGCGAACACCAGGCCGACCGAGACCGCGTCGCCGTGGCGCCACCGGTAACCCTCGGCCCGCTCGATCGCGTGCGCCAGGGTGTGGCCGTAGTTGAGGATCTCGCGGCAGCCCTGCTCGGTGAGGTCGGCACCGACCACCTCGGCCTTCACCCGCACCGAGCGCTCGACCAGCTCCCGCTCGGCGGCGTTGCCCACCACCGCGGCCGTGGCCGGGTCGGCCTCGAGCAGGTCGAGGATGTGCGGGTCGGCGATGAAGCCGCACTTGACGACCTCGGCCAGGCCGGGCCGGTAGTCGGCGGGCGGCAGGGTGGCCAGGGTGGTGAGGTCGCACAGGACGCCGACGGGCGGGTGGAACGCGCCGACGAGGTTCTTGCCGCGGCCGGTGTTGACGCCGGTCTTGCCGCCGACCGCGGCGTCGACCATGCCGGCCAGGCTGGTCGGCACCTGCAGCACCCGCACCCCGCGCAGCCACGCTGCGGCCACCCAGCCGGCGAGGTCGGTGGTGGCTCCGCCGCCCAACCCGACGACCGCGTCGGAGCGGGTGAAGCCGTGCTCGCCCAGCACGTCCCAGCAGTAGGCGGCGACGCTGACCTGCTTGGCGTCCTCGCCGTCGGGAACGGCGATGGGGGTGACCGACAGGCCGGCGTCGGAAAGGACCGCGCACAGCCGCGCGGCCAACGTGGGCAGCGTCGGCGGATGGATGACCGCGACCCGGGTCGCTCCCGGCAGCAGCGCGGGCGCCTCGTCGAGCAGGTCGGTGCCCACGAGGACCGGGTACGGCGCCGGCCCGCCCACCTCGATACGCGTCGTGCTCATCGCAGCTCCTCGGGACCACTCGCTGCCCTCGGGTCCGTCGTCGCCCCGATACCGCTCCTTCGTCGCGGCAGAAATTTATGGATCGCTCCGCAAGCGTCGCTCACCGCCGGCCCACCTCGAGGTCGTGCAACCGCGCGGCCACGGTCGCGGCCACCTGGCCCGGGGTCTTGCCGTCGGTGTCGACGCCGAAGGTCGCCAGCGCGGCGTAGACGCCGCTGCGCTCGTCGGCCAACTGCGCCAGCCGGCCGGCCGGGTCGTCGGCCAGCAGGGGGCGGGTGCGCCCGTCACCCACCCGCGTTCCCAGGGTGCCGAGCGCCGCGCGCAGCACCACCACCGGCACGCCCGACGCGGCGATCGCGGCCCGGGTGACCTCGCTGCCGAGCGCACCGCCGCCCAGCGACAGCACGCCCGGGAACTCGCGCAGCGCGCCGGCGACGGCCGCGGCCTCGGCCGCCCGGAAGGCCGCCTCGCCCGACTCGGCGAAGATCGCGCGAACGGGACGGCCCTCGGCCGCCTCGACGAGATCGTCGGAGTCGGCGAAGGGCACGACGAGGATCTTGGCCAGCCGCCGCCCGCTGCTGGTCTTGCCGGTGCCGGGCAGTCCCACGAGCACGACCTTGGGGGCCATCACGAACCCGGCCCGGCCGGGCCCGCGCTCAGCCCGCGCTCGACGAGACGGTCCAGGTAGGCGCGGGCGTTGCGGCGCGTCTCGACCAGCGAGTCGCCACCGAACTTCTCGAGCACGGCGTCGGCGAGCACCAGCGCCACCATGGCCTCGGCCACGACCCCGGCGGCCGGCACCGCGCAGACGTCGGAGCGCTGGTTGATCGCCACCGCGGGCTCGCCGGTGGCCGTGTCGACCGTCTGCAGCGCACGCGGCACGGTGGAGATCGGTTTCATCGCCGCCCGCACGCGCAGCACCTCGCCGGTGGTCATGCCGCCCTCGGTACCGCCGGAACGGCCGGAGACGCGCCGGATCGTGCCGTCGGCGGCGACGATCTCGTCGTGGGCCTGCGAGCCGCGCGCCCGCGCCAGCTCGAAACCGTCGCCCATCTCGACGCCCTTGATGGCCTGGATGCCCATCAGGGCGGCGGCCAGCCGGGAGTCGAGGCGCCGGTCGCCGTGCGTGTGGCTGCCCAGCCCCGGCGGCAGGCCGTAGGCCAACACCTCGACCACGCCGCCGAGGGTGTCGCCGGCCCGCCGGGCCTCGTCGATCTCGGCGATCATGGCTGCGCTCGCGGCGGCGTCGAAGCAGCGCACGTCCGAGCCGTCGACGGCGTCCTCGTCGTCCGGGCCCGGCAGCACACCGGCGGGTGCGGACGCCGCACCGATCGACACGACATGGCTGACGATGCGTACCCCCGCGCTCTGGGCGAGGAACGCGCGGGCGACGGTGCCCAGCGCCACCCGCGCCGCGGTCTCCCGGGCGGAGGCGCGCTCCAGGATGGGCCGCGCGTCGTCCACGTCGAACTTCTGCATGCCGGCGAGGTCGGCATGTCCGGGACGGGGGCGGGTCAGCGGCGCGTTGCGGGCCTGCTCGGCCAGCAGGGCGGGGTCCACGGGATCGGCCGACATGACCGTCTCCCACTTGGGCCACTCGGTGTTGCCGACCCGGACGGCCACCGGCCCGCCCATGGTGCGCCCGTGCCGCACGCCGCCGGTCAGTTCCACGGCGTCGCGCTCGAACTTCATCCGCGCGCCGCGGCCGTAGCCGAGCCGGCGGCGGGCCAGCGCGTCGGCGAGGGCGCCGGTGGTCACCTCGACCCCCGCCGGCAGGCCGTCGAGCACGGCGACCAGCGCGGGGCCGTGCGACTCGCCGGCCGTGATCCATCGCAGCACGGCGACCAGTCTTTCAGAGGGCGTGCGGCTACTGCCCGAGCAGCCACCCGTCGGGCTCGGCGAGCTGCGCCGCCTCGGCCGGCCCCCACGAGCCCTGCGGGTACTTCTTCGGCGTCGGTGGGTCGTCGAGCAGGCGACCGGCGGCCTTCCACACCGCCGCCAGCCCGTCCGGGCGGGTGAACAGCGCGCGGTCGCCGATGAGCACGTCGTGGATGAGCCGCACGTACGGTGGCAGCGGGTCACCGTCGGGCAGCGAGTCGAGCTTCACCCCGACGTCCGCGACGTCGAGGGCCAGCGCCGGGCCGGGCCGTTTGGCCACCAACTTGAGCTCGATGGCGCCGCTGCCGGACAGGTCGAAGGTCAACACGTTGCCGTGCTTGGGCACGTCCTGGAACGCGCCGGTCGGCTGGCGCAGCACCAGGCTCACCGTCTGCTCGCTGGCGTACAGCCGCTTGCCGGTGCGCAGCAGGAAGGGCACGTCACGCCAGCGGTCGTTGTCGATCCAGAGCTTGGCCGCGACGTAGGTGTCGGTCTTCGACGTCTTGCGCACGCCGTCGACGTCGGTGAAGCCCTCGAACTGCCCGAGCACCACCTCGTCTGGGTCGATCGGCCGGAAGCACCCGATGACCTCCTCGCGCGCGGCCTGCAGGTCCTCGGCCGACAGCGACTTCGGCGGCTCCATGGCCACCTCGGCCGCGACCTGGAACAGGTGCGTGACGAGCATGTCCAGCACGGCGCCGGTGGCGTCGTAGAACTCGGCGCGGTCGGTGATGCCGAGCTTCTCGGGTACGTCGATCTGCACCGCGCTCACATGCTGGTTGCACCAGATGGCGTCGAACAGCCCGTTCGCGAACCGCAGCACGTGCAGGTTCTGCGTGGCCTCCTTGCCCAGGAAGTGGTCGATGCGGAACACCTGGTCCTCGTCGAGGACCTTGTGCACCATCTTGTCGAGCTCCTCGAAGCTCTGCCTGGACGTACCGAACGGCTTCTCGTAGACGACCCGGCTGCCCTGCGCGAGGCCGTGCTCGCCGAGGCCCTCGGTGATGCGGGCGAACGCGCTCGGCGGGACGGCGAGGTAGTGCACGAGCTGCGCGTCGTCGCCCACGTGTTCGCGGGCCTGCTCGAGGACGTCGAGCAGGCTGCCCGGGTCGTCCTTCTCGAACCCGCCCCCGGCGAAGCGCAGCCGGTCCTTGAACGACGCCCAAGGCCCGTCCGCCGGTTTCGGGCCGAACTCGGTCAGCACGTCGTGCACGTGCTCCTGGAAGTCGTAGTGCGAGACGTCGCCGCGGCCGTTGCCGACGAGCAGCCAGTTCTCGGGCAGCAGGCCCTCGATGGCCAGCTGGTAGAAGGCGGGCAGCACCATCCGCTTGGCCAGGTCGCCGGTGGCCCCGAACAGCACGAAGACGGTGGGGCCCGGGCGCGTGTCGTCGCTCATGCCCTCCGACACTAGGCGGCTACTGCAGGCCGGCGGGAACCAGGTCGAAGGCCATGACCAGCATCGCCCCGACGACGAGCATCGGCCCGAACGGCACCGCGGTCTTCAGGGTGGCGCGGCGGGTGACCAGTAGGGCCAGCGCGACGAGCGCGCCGAGCACGAAACCCGCGAACACGCCGTAGTAGACGCTGCCCCAGCCGTACCAGCCGAGGAAGCCGCCGAGCACACCACCGAGCTTGACGTCGCCGCGGCCGAACGAGCCCGGGGACAGCCGGCGCAGGCCGAACAGCACCACGAAAACGGCGCCCGCCCCCTCCACCGCGCGCAAGAGCTCGGGCCAGCGGCCGGTGGTGGCGGCGGCGAGCACGAACAGCACCGCGGACAGCCCGGCCAGCGGGAAGACGAGCCGGTTGGGCAGCAGGCGGCGGGCGAAGTCGATCAGGACGAGCGGGGTCGCGAACAGGGCCAGCGCCAGCTGCGCCGGCAACACGGCCCCGACGCCCGCGGCGGCACCGGCCAGCACGCCCAGCACCAGGCCGGTGACGGCCGCCCGGGCCAGCTCGGGCCGGGGTACCGGCTGCCGGCGCCACCAGGCCGCGTTCGCCTTGTCGGGGACGGTGTGCACCAACCCGGCGAGGTAGGGACAGGCGGCCAGGCACGCGGCGGCACCGATCGCGGCACCGATGATCGCCTCGGACACGACGCGGAAGCCTACGGCGTGCCGAACGCGGCTACGGTCGGCCTGTGGACGGCGAACGGTTCGACGCGGTGGTGCTGGCCGGCGGCAGCGCGCGCCGGCTCGACGGCGCAGGCAAGACCCAGCTGCGGGTCGGCGCGGCGACGCTGCTGGACCGCGTGCTGGCCGCCGCGGCCGGCGCCGCACGGCTCGTGGTGGTGGGCCCCGCGCAGCCGGTGGCGGCCCCGGTGCATTGGGCCTGCGAGGAGCCGGCGGGCTCCGGGCCGGTGGCGGCCCTCGCCGCCGCCCTGCCGCTCATTGACGCGCCGACCGTGCTGGTGCTCGCCGCCGACCTCCCGTTCGTGGCCGGCGCCGTTCCGCAACTGCTGGCCGCGCTCGCCGCCGACCCGCACGCCGACGCGGCCGTGCTCACCGACTCCGGCGGTCGGGCCAACCACCTGGCGGCAGCCTGGCGCCGGGCCGCCCTGGCCGCTGCCGTCGCCGGCCTCGGGCCGGTGAACGGCGCGGCGATGCGAGCACTGACGGCCGGCGCGCGGGTGGCCGCGGTGCCCGACGCCGGCGGCTGGAGCGACGATTGCGACACCTGGGACGACCTGGCCGCCGCGCGGGCCCGGGACGGCGGGATACCTCATGAGTGACCGCTTGCAGGAGTGGGTCGAACAACTGTCGGCCGCACTGGGCCTCGACCCGCAGGTCGTGGACCGCGACCTGGTGCTCGACCTCGCGCGCGACGCCGCCCACGGCGTGGCCCGGCCGGCCGCGCCGTTGACGACGTTCCTCGTCGGCTACGCCGCCGGGCTGCGCGGGGGCGGCGCCGAGGCGGTGGCCGACGCGGTCACGACCGCCACGCGTCTGGCGGCCGGCCCGGACGCGCTGCGCTGAGCAGGTCGTCGCCGGCGTAGACGTTGAGCCGCCCGCCGCGCACCATGCCGGCCAGCAGCAGCCCGTGCTCGCGGGCCAGGTCGACGGCGAGGCTCGACGGCGCCGACACCGCGACGATGCCGGCAACGCCGGCGGCCACGGCCTTCTGCACGATCTCGAAGGACACCCGGCCGCTGACGACCAGCAGCCGGTCGCGCGCCGGCAACTCGCCGGCCAGCAGGGCGTGGCCCACCACCTTGTCGACCGCGTTGTGCCGTCCGACGTCCTCGCGCACCGGGCCAAGGGTGCCGTCGGCGGTGGCGAGCGCGGCCGCGTGCACGCCGCCGGTGCGCTCGAAGGCCCGCTGCTGCGTGCGCATCGTGTCGGGCAGGGCGGCCAGCACGCCGGGCGGCACCGTCCAGCCGGGCGTGTGCGGCGGGCCGGTGGCCAAGGGCGTCAGGTCGAGCACGTCGGCGCTGCACACGCCGCACGCGGCGCTGGTGACGAACGCGCGCGGGCGCGGCGGGCGCACCCCGGCGCGCAACGTGACGTGCACCCGGTCGGTGTCGTCCTCGCGGCAGGCGCGCAGCGTGATCACGTCGTCGGGCGCCTGCACGCCGGACTCCACCACCAGCCAGCCGGCGGCCAGCTCGAGGTCGTGGCCGGGGGTGCGCATCAGCGTGGCGATCGTGTCGCCGTCGAGGCCGAGCACCAGCGGGGCCTCGACGGCCAGGTCGTCCGGGCGGCGGGCGGGCTCGGCGTCGACCCGCAGCCGGACCACCGCGCGCCGGGTCGTGGACACCGCCATACGCTCGAGCGTACGTCGCGGCCCACCCCACCGGTGGGCGGCTAGGGTGCGGCGATGCGCGCGATTCAGGTGGTGCGGCTCGACGGTCCCGGAGCGGTCGAGGTCGTCGACGTCGACGAGCCCTCCCCCGACGACGGACAGGTCCTGATCGAGGTGCACGCCGCAGGGGTCACCTTCCCCGACGTGCTGCTCACGCACGGCCGGTACCAGCTCAAGCCCCCGCCGCCGTTCACGCTCGGTGGCGAGATCGCCGGGGTGGTGCGCGCCGCGCCGGCCGGGTCGGGCTTCGCCGCCGGCGATCGGGTGGCCGCGCTGCCCTGGTTCAGCGGGTTCGCCGAGTACGCGCTCGCCGCGCCGCAGATGACCTTCGCACTGCCCGACAGCGTCGGCTTCGCCGCCGGGGCGTCGGTGCCGATCAACTACTTCACCGCGCACTTCGCCCTGGCCCACCGCGCCCGGCTGCAGCCCGGGCAGACGGTGCTGGTGCACGGCGCGGCCGGCGGCGTGGGCACCGCGTCGATCCAGTTCGCCCGCGCCCTCGGCGCGACCGTCATCGCCGTGGCCTCGACGCAGGAGAAGGCGGAGCTGGCGCGCCGGGCCGGTGCGCAGCACACCGTGGCCGCCGACGGCTTCCGCGAGGCGGTCGGCGAGCTCACCGGTGGCGCCGGGGTCGACGTCGTGGTCGACCCGGTCGGCGGCGACCGGTTCACCGACTCGCTGCGCAGCCTGTCGCGCGAGGGGCAACTGCTGGTGATCGGTTTCGTCGGCGGTGACATTCCCACCGTGAAGGTCAACCGGCTGCTGCTGAACAACACCTCGGTCGTGGGTGTCGCGTGGGGCGAGTACGCGCTGGCCCACCCGGGCTACATCGCACGGCAGTGGGTCGAGTTGGCGCCCCTGCTGGAGTCCGGCGCGCTGGACCCGCCCATCGGGCACCGGCTGCCGCTCGAGCGCGCCGCCGAGGCGCTCGCTCTCATGGACGAGCGCCGGGCCGTCGGCAAGGTCGTGCTCGAGCTGCGCTGACCTCAGATCCCGCAGCCCGGGGCCGCGGCGGCCAGCGCGGAGCGCATCGCCGGCACGGGCGCGTCCTGGCCGGTCATCAACGACACCTGCGCTGCGGCCTGGTGCAGCAGCATGGCCGCGCCGGAGACGACGGTGGCGCCCCGCGTGCCCGCCGCCGCGGCGAACGGCGTGGGCCAGCCGGCGTAGACGACGTCGAGGACGGCCCGGGCGCCGGTGCGGATCCCGTCGGCCGCACGCGGCGGCAGGGTGGAGATCACCAGGTCGGCGTCGAGGGCGGCGCCGGGCTCGGCGAACGTCGCCACGCGTAGCGCCACCCCGATCCGCGCGGCGCTCGCGCGCAGTTCGGCGGCCCGGGCCGGGTCACGCACGAGCACGTCACAGCCCGGCACACCGAGCGCCACCAGCGCCGCGAGGGTGGCCTGGGCGGTGCCGCCGGCCCCGAGCACGGTGACCGTTCGGGGCGCCACCGCCTGCTCGGCGAGCGCCGCGACGATGCCGGCGACGTCGGTGTTGTCCGCGCGCCACCCGTCGGCCACCGGGACCAGCGTGTTGGCCGCCCCGACGGCGCGCGCCACCGGTGCGACCTCGACCGCGACCTGCAGCGCGGCGTGCTTGAGGGGCCGGGTGCACGAGAACCCGGCCCAGCCGGCCCGCGCCGCCAGCACGCCGGGCAGGTCGTCGGCACCGCAGTCGATGGCGGTGTAGGACCAGTCGAGACCCAGTGCGGCGTACGCGGCGCGGTGCAGGACCGGCGACAGCGAGTGCTGCACGGGCCGGCCGAGCACGGCGGCCGAGCGGTGGCGCGGCGCGCTCACGGCCCGGCGCAGCCCCAGCCGTTCACGTGGCACTTGTGCCGGGCCTTCTCGAACTCGGCCGCGGTGTGCAGGAACACCAGGTGTCCCGCGGCGTCGCCGTTCACGTAGTACAGGTAGTCGCCACTGACCGGGTGCCCGACGCCGTTCAGGGCCTCGGCGCCCGGGTTGCCGATGGGGGTCGGGGGCAGGCCGTCGTTGAGGTAGGTGTTGTACGGCGTGTTGTAGTTCGAGTAGACGACCGACGACGGGTTCTTGCCGTCGAGCAGCGCGCCGTACCGCGTCGACGCGTCGATCTGCAACGGCTTCTTGGCGGCCAGCCGGTTGAGGATGACCCGCGCCACCTTCGGGAAGTCGGCGGCGTACTTGGCCTCGGCCTGCGCGAGGGAGGCGATGATCAGTTCCTGGTAGGGCGTGATCCCGAGCGCATGCGCGCGGGCGGTGAATCCGGTGGAGCGGGCCGTGTCGGTGAACTTGCTGATCATCTGCTGCAGCGCGGCCGACGCGCTCGTCCTGGTCTCGAAGAAGTACGTGGCCGGGTAGAGGAAGCCTTCGACCGATCGGGGCGCCTTGCCGCCGACGAGGTACTCGGTGGGCAGGCCGAGGCCGCGGACGTCGGTGAGGGCCTTGTGCACGTCCGCCGCCGGCAGCCCGGGACCGCAGTTGGCGCCCGCCCCCGACGGGCACTGCGGACGGGTCAGCCGCTTCTGGACGTCGAGGACGGTCGCACCCTCCTGGACGAGGACGTCGGCCTTGACCCGCGCGCCCGGGCTGAGCAGCAGGGTGACGGCCTTCGAGGCGGCCATGTGCCGGTGCAGGCGGTAGGTGCCGGGCTGGATGTTCTTGGCGCCGCTGTTGGCCGAGGCCGCGTCGGTGAACGCGCGCACGCTGGCCACGACCTCGCGCTCGTGCAGCGTGGTGCCGATCTGCTCGGCGCCGTCGTCGGCGTGGACGGTGACGACCACGGTGCCGGCGCCCGCGCCGGAGTAGTCGCTCGGGTTCAGGTAGTGATAGATCGGCACGACGATCAGCCACGCGCTCACGCCGACCACGAGGACCAGCAGGACGGCGAGGATGGCGAAGAAACGCCGGTTGCCCCGGCGGCGGCTGCGCGAGTGACGGCTGCTGCCCTCGTGGGCCGAGCGGGGCGCGCGGGTGGCGCGTCCCGTCCGGGTCAACCGGCCCTCGTCGGCCTCGACCGAGTCGTAGTCGTCGAGCAGCGATCCTGCGTAGTCGGGATCGGGGACGTCGTGATCGGCGAGGTCGCTGTCGGTAAGGGAGCCGAGTCCGAACGAATCGGAGTCGGCCACCGACTCACGATCGCGCTGCCTCACGAGCCTGACTCTCCCATTCCTTCGCTGGTCACCTGCGGTGGCGCGCCGCCGGGCTGGGCACGGCGCAGTTCCAGCCAGTGCTGCAACAAGTCGACGGCCGCGGCCTGATCGATGCGGGCGCGTGCGGCCCGCCCCCGGATTCCGCTCTCGGAGAGCTTACGCTGCGCGCTCGTCGTGGTGAGCCGCTCATCGTGGTACGTCAGCGGTACCGGGGCGACGCGGGCGGCGAGGGCGGCCCCGTAGTCGCGGGCCATCGCCGCGGACGCACCCTCGCGGCCGGCCAGGGTCACCGGCAGCCCGACCACGACGCCGACGGCCTCGTACTCGGCCACGAGACCGGCCAGCGCGTCGAGGTCACTGTCGCGGCGGCGGTCGCGGGCCAGCGTGGTGACGGGCACGGCCAGCACGCCGTGCGGGTCGCTGCGCGCGACCCCGACCCGCACCGTCCCGACGTCGACGGCGAACCACACGCCCGGCCCGGCCGGAGCGGCCGGCTCGTCCCCGGTCATCGGCTCAGGCGCCGGCCAGGTGCGCGCGCGCCGCGGCGAACGCGTCCGCCAGCTTGGCGGCGTCGCCGCCGGCGCCCTGCGCGAGGTCGGCCTTGCCGCCGCCACGAGCGCCCAGCACCGGTGCGAACGCCGTCACCAGGTCGCCCGCGCGCACGCCCGCCGCCTGCCCCGCCTCGTTGACGGCCGCGACGAACGCGACGCCACCCCTGTCGTCGGGCGAGGCGAGCAGGACCGCCGCCGGCTCGCCGGGCCGCAGCCGTCCCCGCACGTCGAGGGCGAGCGAGCGCAGGTCGTTGCCGCCGACGCCGGGCGGCGCCTCGGCCCCCACGAACTGCACCGCACCGGCCGGCTGGGCGCTCCCGGCCAGCGACCCGGCCGAGGAGAGCACCGCCGCCGCCCGCAGCTTGCCGAGCTCGCGCTCGGCGTCCTTGAGCCGTTCGAGCACGCCGCCGATGCGCGCGGGCAGCTCTTCGGGCTGGGCCCGGAACTCCCCCGCCAGCTGCGACACCAGGACGTGCTCGCGGGCGAGGTAGCGGAACGCGTCGAGCCCGACCAGCGCCTCCACGCGCCGCACGCCGGAGCCGATGGACGCCTCGCCGAGCAGCTTGACCATGCCGATGACCGAGCTGCGCGGCACGTGCGTGCCCCCGCACAGCTCGCGCGAGTAGTCGCCGATCTCGACCACACGCACCTGGCTGCCGTACTTCTCGCCGAACATCGCGATCGCGCCGATGCGCTTCGCCTCGGCCTGGTCGGTGACGAACCACCGCACCTCGAGGTCGCGCAGCAGCACGTCGTTGATCTCCTCCTCGACCTCGCCGAGCACGCTGGCCGGCACCGCCGACGGGGTCTTGAAGTCGAAACGCAGCCGGCCGGGGGCATTGAGCGAGCCGGCCTGCGCGGCACTGTCGCCGAGCGTGCGGCGCAGCCCGGCGTGCAGCAGGTGAGTGGCCGAGTGGCTGCGCGACACCGACGCCCGCCGATCGGGGTCGACCTGCGCGAGCACGCTGTCCCCCGGGCGCACCTCTCCGGCGAGCACGGTGACCCGATGGGTGATCAGGCCGGGCACCGGCTGCTGCACGTCGACGACGGTCAGTTCCGCGTCGCGGCCGTGGCCGTTGACGAGCAACCGGCCCCAGTCGGGTTGCTGGCCGCCGCCCTCGGCGTAGAACGGCGTGACGTCCAGCACGACCTCGATGTCGTCGCCCTCGACCGCTGCGGGCAGCAGGCCGTCGGCGCCGATGATCGAGGTGATGGTCGACTCGCGGGCGATCTCGAGGTAGCCGGTGAACTGACTGGCCGCAGTGGTGTCCAGCGCGGAGCGGTACAGCGACAGGTCGGCGTGCGCGGTCTTCTTCGACCGCGCGTCGGCCTTCGCCCGCGCCCGCTGCTCGGCCATCAGCCGGCGGAAGCCCACCTCGTCCACCGTGATGCCCTGCTCCGCGGCCATCTCGAGAGTGAGGTCGATGGGGAAGCCGTACGTGTCGTGCAGCTGGAACGCGCTCGCCGCCGGCAGCTGCGATCCGCCCTGCTGGCGCACGTCGGCCACGTTGGTGTCGAAGATCGTCGTGCCGGACCGCAGGGTCTGCCGGAACGCCTCCTCCTCCGCGTAGGCGTAGGTCGAGATGCGCTCGAAGTCGTGGGCGAGCTCGGGGTACGACGGCGCCATGCAGTCGCGCGAGATCGGTAGCAGCTCGGGCAGCACCGGGTCGTGCACGCCGAGCAGGCGCATCGCCCGCACGGCACGGCGCACGATGCGGCGCAGCACGTAACCGCGGCCCTCGTTCGACGGCGTGACGCCGTCCCCGATGAGCATCAACGCGGTGCGCACGTGGTCGGCGACGATGCGCAGCCGCACGTCGTCGGGATGGGTCTGGTTGGCGGCGTGGCCCGAGTGCGCGCCGTAGACCTTGCCGGCGAGGTCGGCGGCCCGGCTCAGCACGGGCCGCGTCTCGTCGATCTCGTAGAGGTTGTCGACGCCCTGCAGCAGGGTGGCCATGCGTTCCATGCCCATACCGGTGTCGATGTTCTTCTTCGGCAGCTCGCCGAGGATCGGGTAGTCCGACTTGCCCGGCCCGGCCTGCGGGCCGCGCTCGTTCTGCATGAAGACCAGGTTCCAGTACTCCATGTAGCGGTCCTCGTCGACCGCCGGGCCCCCCTCCACGCCGTAGTCGGGCCCGCGGTCGTAATACAGCTCGCTGCACGGCCCGCAGGGGCCGGCGATGCCCATCGACCAGTAGTTGTCGTCCATCCCCTTGCGCACGATGCGCTCGAGCGGCAGGCCGATGACCTTGTGCCAGATGTCGATGGCCTCGTCGTCGTCGAGGTAGACGGTGGCCCAGATGCGCTCGCCGTCGAGGCCGAAGCCGCCGTCCGCGATCGGCTTCGTGGACAGCTCCCAGGCCAGCTCGATGGCGCCCTGCTTGAAGTAGTCACCGAAGCTGAAGTTGCCGTTCATCTGGAAGAACGTGCCGTGCCGCGTGGTCTTGCCGACCTCGTCGATGTCCTGCGTGCGGATGCACTTCTGGATGCTCGTGGCCCGCGGCCAGGGCGGGGCCTGCTGGCCGACGAAGTACGGCACGAACTGCACCATGCCCGCGTTGACGAACAGCAGGTTCGGGTCGTCGAAGGGCAGCGGCACGCTGGGCACGACCGTGTGCCCGTTGCGCTCGAAATGACCCAGGAACCGGGCCCGGATGTCGGCGGATCTCACACGTCAACTCTGCCAGACCGGCCGCAGCCGGTTGCGCAGTGCGCTCAGGCGGGGTCGGGGCTCTGGGCGGAGCGGTCGGGCTCGACGCGACCGAGGTGGCCGTCGAGCCCGGTGGCCGAGCGCAGCTGTGATTCGCGCTCGGTCATCGCGTCGCGCACGTCGGCGGCGAACTCACGGATGGCGTCGGCGAGATCGGACAGGCCCGAGCCGATGCCCGACGCCATGCCCTGCGGGGTGAGCTTCTCGGCGACGCGCGAGAGCTTGCGCATGGACAGCACGCCGACGGTGATGCCGAACACCAACCAGAACAGCCGCTTCACGATCGCTTCGCCCGCCGGTCGCTGCGGTGCTTGCGCCGCGCGGTCCGGACCGCGTCGGCGTCGCGGCGGTCGGCGACGGTCTTGCGCACGCCGTAGGTGAACGCGGCCGCTTTGATCATCGGGCTGCCCAGGGTGCTGGACACCACTGCGGTCATGGCGGCCACGTTGGTGGTCATCGAGTTGACGTTCTGCGCGATGCCCTCGACGTGCACCAGCTGGGTGTTCAGCGCCTCGACCGTGCCGTGGGCCTCACCGAGCAGCGGGCCGACGCCCTCATGCGTCTTGCGCACCGCGAGCGTGGCCTCGTCGAGCGTGCGGCCCAGCTTCAGCAGCGGCACGGCGAGCAGCAGCACGAGCAGTACGAAAGCGATGGCCGCGATCAGGGCGGCGATCTCGCCTCCGGACATCGGCACTCCCCTCGGGGGTGGAAGACGGTGGCTTGCAGACTGGCGCGCTCGACCCTATCGGGTCAATCAGATCGCCCGGTCCCGCGGATGATCTCGCGCAGCCGGGCCAGCCGCTCGGCCACCGCCTTCTCCGGACCCCGTCCGGCCGGCTGGAAGTAGTCGCGGCCCACCAGCTCGTCGGGCGGGTACTGCTGGGCCACGACGCCGTCGGGCGTGTCGGGCGGGTAGACGTAGCGCTCGCCGGAGCGCAACTGCTTCGCCCCCGGGTAGTGCGAATCGCGCAGCGCCGGCGGCACCGGGCCGGCCAGCCCGTTGCGGACGTCGGCCTGCGCGGCGTCGATCGCGCGGACCACCGCATTGGACTTCGGCGCCAGGGCCAGGTGCACGGTGGCCTGGGCGAGGTTGATCCGCGCCTCGGGCAGGCCGATCAGCGCCACCGCCTGTGCCGCGGCGGTGGCGGCCAGCAGGGCACCGGGATCGGCCAGCCCCACGTCCTCGGAGGCGTGCACGACCAGGCGGCGGGCGATGAAGCGCGGGTCCTCCCCCGCCTCGAGCATCCGGGCGAGGTAGTGCAGCGCGGCGTCGGCGTCCGAGCCGCGGATGGACTTGATGAACGCGCTGACGACGTCGTAGTGCTGGTCGCCGTCGCGGTCGTAACGCACGGCCGCCGTGTCGACCGCCTTCTCCAGGGTGGCCAGATCGACCGATGCACGGCCCTCGGCGACGGTGGTGCCGGCCGCGGCCTCAAGGGCGGTGAGCGCCCGCCGGGCGTCGCCGCCGGACAGGCGCAGCAGGTGCGCGCGGGCGTCGGCGTCGAGGGTGACCGCGTTGTCCAGCCCCCGGGGGCTGACCAGCGCACGGTCGACCAGCGTGGCCACGGCGGCCTCGTCGAGTGGCTGCAGGGTGAGCAACAGGCTGCGCGAGAGCAGCGGCGACACGATCGAGAAGAACGGGTTCTCGGTGGTGGCGGCGACGAGGGTGACGTGCCGCGCCTCGACCGCGGCGAGCAGGGAGTCCTGCTGGGTCTTGCTGAACCGGTGGATCTCGTCGATGAACAGCACCGTCTGCCGGCCCTGGTGGGTGAGCTCGGCCTTGGCGCGGGCGATCACCTCGCGCACGTCCTTGACCCCGGCGTTGAGCGCCGACAGCTGTTCGAAGCGCCGGTTGGTGGCGCTGGACACGATGAGCGCCAGCGTGGTCTTGCCTGTGCCCGGGGGTCCGAACAGGATCAGCGACATCGGCGCGTCGCCTTCGACCAGGCGGCGCAGCGGCGAGCCGGCCGCCAGCAGGTGTTCCTGACCGACCACCTCGTCGAGGGTGCGCGGGCGCATCCGGGCGGCCAGCGGGGCCGACGCGTCGAGCGGCTCGACGTCCGGCGCTCCGGAAGGGCGCTCGGCCTCGAACAGCGTCATGCCGCCAGCGTAGGAGAACCGTCGCCGGCGCGCGGTACACAGCCGCCGCAATCGGGAAGGCCCAGGGGAAGGCACGATCTGTCGAGAGCGGGGCCGTGATGAGCGACGAACCGACGACCACCGACCTGCACACCAGCATTCGCGCCAGCCGGGTGAAGGTGGCGCGCAGCCGCGGCGCGGCCAGTGGGGTGCTGCTGATCGTGCTCGGCGCCTGGGCGGCGCTCGTGCCGTTCATCGGCCCGTACTTCAACCTCGCCTTCACGCCCAAGCCGAACGACGCCTGGCACTGGACCACGGGCCGGGGGCTGTACGAGGTGCTGCCGGGCGCGGTGACGGTGTTCGGCGCCTTGCTGCTGATCCTGAGCGCGAACCGGGTGGTGGCCAGCTTCGGCGGCTGGCTCGCCGCCGCCGCCGGCGGTTGGTTGATCGTGGCACCGTCGCTGGCACAGCCGATCGGCGTCGATCTGGGCCGCCCCGACCCGTCGTCGGGGACGTCCACGCGCGCCCTCACGAGCCTGCTGTTCTTCTTCGCCATCGGCGGCGCCATCCTGCTGTTCGCCGCCCTGGCGCTCGGCCGGCTGTCGGTGCACAGCGTGCGTGACGTGCGCGCCGCCGAGCGGCGGGCCGAGGCGGAGGCCGCGGCCGAGGCGGAGCGCGCGCGCCTCGAGCGCCGCCAGGACGAGGAGCGCGCCGAGCGCGATCGGGCCGACCGTGATCGCGGGGTGGGCGAGCGCCGGGTCGGCGAGCGCCGGGAGGGCGAGCGCTGGGAGGGCGAACGCCGGGAGGGCGACCCGGCGACGGCCGAGGGCCCCGAGCATGGCGCACATCGCGTCGATCAGGGCGGCGCCCCCGACCCGCGCTACGCCCAGCAGCCTCCGCCGCCCCAGGGCGCCGACCCGCATTACGGCCAGCAGCCGCCGCCCCCTGGGACACCCAACCGCTGAGCCGGCCGCGGGTTTCAGGGCGCGGTGCCCAGCTCGTAGGCGGTGACCACCCGGTGCCGGTGCCCGGCGCCGCCCTTGCGAACAGGTGCGGGCTACGACGCGTCTTCGGGCTTCGCGTCGACGCCGGCCTCCTTGCGCTGGGCCTCGGTGATCGGGGCGGGCGCGGCGGTCAGCGGGTCGTAGCCGCCGCCGGACTTCGGGAAGGCGATGACGTCGCGGATCGAGTCCGCGCCCGACAGCAGCGCGCAGATCCGGTCCCAGCCGAAGGCGATGCCGCCGTGCGGCGGCGCGCCGTAGCTGAACGCGTCGAGCAGGAAGCCGAACTTGGTGCGGGCCTCGTCCTCCGACAGCCCCATGATCGCGAAGACCCGCTCCTGCACGTCGCGGCGATGGATACGGATCGACCCGCCGCCGATCTCGTTGCCGTTGGCGACGATGTCGTAGGCGTAGGCGAGGGCGTTGCCGGGGTCGGTGTCGAAGGTGTCCAACGACTCGGGCTTGGGCGAGGTGAACGCGTGGTGCACCGCCGTCCACGCGCCGGAGCCGACGGCGACGTCGCCGGCCGCGACCGCCTTGTCGGCCGGCTCGAACAGCGGCGCGTCGACGACCCACACGAACGACCAGGCCGACTCGTCGATCAGCCCCAGCCGCCGGCCGATCTCGAGCCGGGCGGCACCGAGCAGGCCGCGCGCCGACGAGGCCGGCCCGGCCGCGAAGAACACGCAGTCGCCGGGCTGCGCGCCCACATGCTCGACGAGCCCGGCCCGCTCGGCGTCGGACAGGTTCTTCGCCACCGGACCGCCGAGTTCGCCGTCCTCGCCCACGAGCACGTAGGCCAGACCGCGGTGCCCGCGCTGCTTGGCGAACTCCTGCCAGGCGTCGAGCTGGCGGCGCGGCTGCGCGGCCCCGCCGGCCATGACCACGGCGCCCACGTATTCGGCCTGGAAGACCCGGAACGGCGTGTCGGCGAAGTAGTCGGTGCACTCGACCAGCTCGACCCCGAAGCGCAGGTCGGGCTTGTCGGTGCCGAAGCGGCGCATCGCGTCGGCGTAGGTCATCCGCGCGATCGGGGTGCTGACGTCGTGACCGATCAGCTTCCACAGCGCGACGAGCACGTCCTCGGCCAGCGCGATGACGTCGTCCTGGTCGACGAAGCTCATCTCGATGTCGAGCTGGGTGAACTCCGGCTGCCGGTCGGCGCGGAAGTCCTCGTCGCGGTAGCAGCGCGCGATCTGGAAGTACTTCTCCATGCCGGCCACCATCAGCAGCTGCTTGAACAGCTGCGGGCTCTGCGGCAGCGCGTACCAGCTGCCCGGGCGCAACCGGGCCGGGACCAGGAAGTCGCGGGCGCCCTCGGGCGTGGAGCGGGTGAGGGTGGGCGTCTCGATCTCGGTGAACCCGTGGCCGTAGAGCACGTCGCGCGCGGCCCGGTTGACGTCGCTGCGCAGGCGCATCGCCTTCGCCGGGGCGGAGCGGCGCAGGTCGAGGTAGCGGTAGCGCAGCCGCGCCTCCTCGCCGACCTCGCTGTGCTCGTCGAGCTGGAAGGGCAGCGCCGCGGCCTCGTTGAGCACGTCCACGCGCTCGGCCACCACCTCGATCTCGCCGGTGGGGATGTTCGGGTTGACGTTGTGCGGCTCGCGGGCCCGGACCTCGCCGGTCACCGCGATCACCCACTCGTTGCGCAGGTCATGGGCGACATCGCTCTCGCGCAGCACGACCTGCGTCGACCCGCTGCGCTCGCGCAGGTCGATGAAGGTGACCCCGCCGTGGTCGCGGCGGGTGGCGACCCAGCCGGCGAGGGTGACGGTCTGGCCTGCGTCGGACGCGCGGAGCGAGCCGGCGTCGTGCGTGCGAATCACGTGTCTACCTTCTGCGAGGTGATGGACGGGGTCAGGTCGGTTTCCGGTGGTTGCCAGGTGGCCGGGTCGGCCGGGACCTGATCGCCGCTGCGGATGTCCTTGACCTCGTGGGGAACGCCGGGGAACCAGACGAACGGGATCCCGCGCCGCTCGGCGTAGCGGATCTGCTTGCCGTACTTCTGCGCGACGGGGGCGACCTCGGCGGCGATCCCGCGCACGCGCAGCGCCTGCGCGATCGCGTCGCTGTCCGGGCGCGCGGCGTCGTCGGGCAGGGCCACGAGCACCGCCGAGGGCACCGCCCGTGACGCCGTGAGCCCGGCGCGCTGGAAGAGCGGGAGGAGCATCCGGGTGACGCCGAGGGAGATGCCCACGCCCGGGTAGGTGACCCGGCCGTCGGAGGCGAGCGCGTCGTAGCGCCCGCCCGAGCAGATGGAGCCGAGGCCCTCGTGCCCGCTCATGCGCGTCTCGAACACGGTGCCGGTGTAGTAGTCCAGGCCGCGGGCGATGCGCAGGTCGGCCTCCACGGTGACGCCGGTGATCGCCCGACAGCCGTCGATCACCGCGGCGAGCTCGTCAAGCCCCTGGTCGAGGAGGTCGTCGGTGACCCCGAGCGACCGGACGCGGGCCACGAAGCCGGTGTCGACGCTGCGGATCTCGGCCAGCTGCAGGCACAGGCCGGCCTGCCGCTCGTCGAGGCCGCCCTCGGCGCCGAGCTGCGCGGCGACCGCCTCGGCCGGCACCTTGTCGAGCTTGTCGATCACCCGCATCACCGCGGACGGGTCCGGCGCGCCGAGGCCACGGTAGAAGCCCTCGATCAACCGTCGGCTGTTGACCTGCAGCCGCAGCGGCGGCAGGAAATCCAGCGCCCCGAGCGCTTCGGCCATCACCCGGGCGATCTCCACGTCGTGGTGGAAGGGCAACGTGTCCTTCGCAACGACGTCGATGTCGGCCTGGGTGAACTCGCGGTAGCGGCCCTCCTGGGGCCGCTCGCCGCGCCACACCTTCTGGATCTGGTAGCGCCGGAACGGGAACTCGAGGTGGCCGCCATGTTCGAGCACGTAGCGCGCGAACGGCACCGTGAGGTCGAAGTGCAGGCCGAGCCCCGAGTGGTCCGTCGAGGAATCCTCGTCGGCGTGCAGGCGGCGCAGGACGTAGACCTCCTTGTCGATCTCGCCCTTGCGCACCAGCTGGTCCAACGACTCGACCGCCGGCGTCTCGAGCGGCGCGAACCCGTGCAGCTCGAAGGTGCGCCGCAGCCGGTCGAGGACCTCGAGCTCGACGAAGCGCTGCCGCGGCAGCAGTTCGGGGAATCCGGACAGAGGCATCTACAGATCCTGCAGGAAGGGGTTGGTGGCACGCTCGCGCGCGATGGTGGTGCCCGGGCCGTGGCCGGGATGGACGAGCGTCTGGTCGTCCCTCGGCAGGATCACGCTCTTGAGCGAGGTGAGCATGTCCGTCATCGACCCGCCCGGCAGGTCGGTGCGCCCGATGGAGCCGGCGAACAGCACGTCGCCGGTGAACAGCAGCGCGTCGTCGGCGCCGGTCAGGCCGAACACGACCGAACCGGCGCTGTGCCCGGGGGCATGCGTGACAGTGAAGTCGAGCCCGGCGATGGACACGGTGTCCTCGGGCGCCAGCTCGCGCACGTCGTCGGGCTCGGCGAAGGTCAGGTTGCCGAACAGCGGCGTGCCCTTCGGCAGGCCGACCCCGCTCCACGGGTCGGCGAGCTGGGCGCGGTCGGCGGGGTGGATGTAGGCGGGCACGTCGCGGGCCTGGCACACCGGCAGCACCGAGAAGGTGTGGTCGAAGTGGCCGTGGGTCAGCAGCACGGCCACCGGGTGCAGCCGGTGCTCGGCCAGCACGTCGTCGAGCCGGTCGGTGACACCGATGCCCGGGTCGATGACCACGCACTGCTCCCCCGCGGCGGGGGCGACGACATAGCAGTTGGTGTCGGTGGCGGCGGACGGGAAACCCGCGATGAGCACTGCCGAGCACTCCCTGGACGTCGTAGGTGGCCGCGGGCGGTCGAGGGGCCCGAGGGACGGATCAACCCTACCGATCCGCCGCACGCAGCCCGCACACCGGCATTTCGTACACTGCGGAGGTTTGGCCGGACAGCCCGCTGCCCGGGACCCGCACCGCGCACCCACCCAGGAGGACCAGCACGTGGTCACGAACCAGCAGCGCCGGGCCGCGGAGCGCCGACTCCTCCAGAAGCAGCTCGAGCAGCGACGGACCCGTGAGGCGCGCCGCAAGCGGATGGTCCTCATCGCCTCGGTCGTGGCCACACTGGCGATCGTGGCCGTGGTCGTGGTCGCCATCGTCGCCGGCACGTCCGGCGGTTCCGGCAAGAAGAAGCCGGCGGCCGGCGGCGGCTCGCCCGCCGCGAGCTCGTCGACCGCCGGTCAGAGTGAGCAGCCCGGCGCCGGCAGCGGCGGCATCCCCGCGAGCTTCATGGGCGTCACGGTCAAGAACAGCATCAACCTGACCAAGGAACCCGGCGTCACGTCGAAGGCGACAGCGGCGCCCACCAAGCTCGAGTACAAGGATCTCGTGGTCGGCAAGGGCGCGGCCGCCTCGCCCACGGCCACCGTCACCGTGCAGTACGCCGGCGCGCTGTACAAGACCGGCACCCAGTTCGACTCGTCGTGGTCGCGGGGCCAGCCGGCCACGTTCTCGCTGGCGCAGGTGGTGCCCGGCTTCACACAGGGTATCGGCGGCACGAGCGGCGTCCCGCCGATGAAGGTGGGCGGCCGCCGGATCATGATCCTGCCCGCGAAGCTGGGCTACGGCGCGCAGGCGCAGCAGAGCATCCCGGCCAACTCGCCCCTGGTCTTCGTGGTCGATCTGACCAAGATCGGAAAGTGAGCCCGTGCCCACCGACAGGCAGCGCCGGCAGGCCGAGCGGCGGCGCATGCAGCGCCAGCTGCAGCGCCGGCACCAGCGCGACCTCGCGCGGCGTCGTCGCAACCTGATCGTGTCGATCATCGGCACGCTCGTCGTGATCGGCGTCGTGATCGGGTTCATCATTTCCACGAACAACGACAAGGCGCCGCCCGCCGCGAAGGGCAAGAGCGGCAGCTCCACGACCGCCGCGCCGTCGTCATCGACGCCACCGTCCTCGTCCTCCGCGGCCAAGAAGGTCCCGGCCTACCCGTGCACCTGGTCCAAGAGCAGCACGCCTGCGGCCAGGAAGGTGTCGGTGCCGCCGCTGACCAAGCCGCCGCGCAAGGGCACCGTCGACGTCACGCTGGGTACCTCCCGCGGCACGGTGGTCTTCGCCCTCGATCGCGCCGAGGCCCCGTGCGCGGTCGAGAGCTTCCTGTCGCTGACCAAGCAGAAGTACTTCGACAGCACCCCGTGCCACCGGCTCGTCACCACCGGCATCTACGTGCTGCAGTGCGGCGACCCCACCGGCAAGGGCAGCGGCGGCCCCGGTTACTCCTTCGCCGACGAGGTCAGCGGCAAGGTGCGCTACACCCGCGGCGCGCTGGCCATGGCCAACGGCGGCCCCAACACCAACGGCAGCCAGTTCTTCATCGTCTACAAGGACTCCCTGACGCTGCCGCCGAACTACACCGTGTTCGGCCGGGTGAGCAAGGGAATGCCGGTCATCGACAACGTCGCGGCCAAGGGCGCGGTGACGGCCGGTGACGGCAAGCCGAAACTGTCGATCTCGATCACCAAGGCCACCGCGGGCTGAACCGGACGTCCCGCGGGGGTGCGCTCAGTGCTGGTCCTGGCGACGCACCCAGACCTCACGCACGATCAGCAGCAGCCCGGCGGCCAGCGGCAGGGCCAGCAGCGCCCCGACGATGCCGGCCACCGCGCCGCCGAGCAGGACGGCGATGATGGTGACGTACTCGGGGACGGCGACGGTCGCGCGCATCACGCGCGGGTAGAGCACGTAGCCCTCGAATCCCTCGTACAGGATGTAGAAGATCAGCGCCGCGACCCCGACCGGGACCGACGTCGCGAAACCCAGCGCGATCACCGTTCCTGCGCCGAGCAGGGCGCCCACGAGCGGCAGCAGGTCGAGCAGGGCCACGAGCAGGCCGACGGCGAGCGCGTACTCGGCCAGGCCCACGGACACGAGAAACAGCGTCGTGACCGTGCCGGCGCCCAGCGCGACGAGCACCGCACCGATCGCGTAGCCACCGGCGCGCCGCATGACCTCGTCGCCGAGCCGCGCCACCCGCTCGCGACGGCTGGCCGGGGCCAGTGAGTACATCGCGGCCTTGATGCGCGGCAACCCGGCCAGGACGTAGACCGTCAGCACCATGACCACGATCGTGTCCGCGACGACGTTGAACACCGACACCCCGAAGTCCAACACACCGCCGGCCAGATTGGCGGCGAGATCATCGCTGCGCAGCTTCTGCTCGAGCTTCGGCAGCAGGTGGAAGTGCGAGTCGAGGGTGCGCACGGTGCGGTTGCGGCGCAGGTCGTCGAGCAGGTGCGGGGCGTTGTCGACGAGGCGCGCGATCTGATCGCCCAGCGCCGTCCCGAGCACGAGGGCGATGACGAGCAGCGCCCCGAAGACGACGACGGACACCACGAGCACCGCCCGCCCGCGCGGCAGGCCGCGGCGGGTGAGCAGGGCGACCACCGGCTCGAGGCTGACGGCCAGGAAGGCGGCGATCAGCACGAGGGTCAGGACCGAGGCGGCCTCGCGGACCACGAGGCCGACCAGCAGGGCGGCGAGCAGCCCCAGGCCACCGAAGAACCCGCGCAGAAACGGCGCCTGCCGCGACAGCGGCGGCCCCGGTTCGCCGAAGCCGGGTGCGTCAGGCATCGCCCGAGCGTAGTGGCCCCACAGCGCCAAACGCCGCAGCCCGGGACGCGGGACGCGGGACGCGGGACGCGGGACGCGGGACGCGGGACGCAACCACAAGCAACTCAGTCATCCGGCGCAGGGTCAAGCCGAGGAGCCTCTAGGCGACGAGGCTTGGGCCCGGAGCACCGCCGGGCCCGCGAGCGCAGCGAGCATCGGACTCGGGACGGCCCCGACGAGCCCCTGGGCGAGGAGCGGGCCAGACCGAGCCCGATCGGCTTGGCAAATTAATCAGCCGAGTGGACGCGGTACACCTCGTACACGCCCTGCACGGTGCGGATGGCCCGCAGCAGGTGCCCGAGGTGGCGTGACTCGGCCATCTCGAAGGTGAACCGGCTGGTGGCCACCCGGTCGCGGTTGGTGGTCACGTTGGCCGACAGGATGCTGACCCGCTCCTCGGACAGCACGCGGGTGACGTCGGAGAGCAGGCCGTGCCGATCGAGGGCCTCGACCTGGATCGAGACCACGAAGGTGGCCGTGGTGGCGCCGGCCCACTCGACCTCGATCAACCGCTCCGCCTGCTCGCGCAGCGCCCCGGCGTTCGTGCAGCTCTCGCGGTGCACCGACACCGCCCCGCCGCGGGTGATGAAGCCGAGGATCGCGTCGTCGGGGACCGGCGTGCAGCAGCGCGCAAGCTTGACGTAGACGTCGCTGACGCCCTTGACCACGACGCCGACGTCGTCGGTGGCCCGGCGGGTGGTCGACGGCGCCAGCTCGACCGACGGCACCATGGCCTCGGCGATGTCCTCCACCGAGCCCTCGGTGCCGCCGAGCTGGTTGACCAGCTTCTGCACCACCGACTGCGCCGAGACGTGCCCCTCGCCGATGGCCGCGTACAGCGCCGAGATGTCGGCGTAGTGCATGTCGTGGGCCAGGGTGAGCAGCTGGTCGCCGCCGAGCAGGCGCTGGATCGGCAGGGCGGCCTTGCGCATCGCCTTGGACAGCCCGGCCTTGCCGGCGTCGATCGCGTCCTCACGCCGCTCGCGCGCGAACCACTGCTTGATCTTCGTCCGGGCCCGTGGCGACTTGACGAACTCCAGCCAGTCGCGGGACGGGCCGGCGCTCTCGGCCTTCGAGGTGAACACCTCGACGGTGTCGCCGTTGTCGACCTTCGTCTCGAGGGCGACGAGCTTGCCGTTCACCCGCGCCCCGATGCACCGGTGCCCCACCTCGGTGTGCACCGCGTAGGCGAAGTCGACGGTCGTCGAGCCGCTGGGCAGGGGCCGCACGTCGCCGTTCGGCGTGAAAACGTAGACCTCGTTCGCGCCCGCCCCGAGGTCGTAACGCAGCGTGTCGAGGAACTCCTCGGGCTCCTGCGCCTCGCGCTGCCAGTCGAGCAGCTGCCGCAGCCACCCCATCTCGTCGGACATGCCGCCGGGATCGGCGACGTCCTCGTCCTTGCGTTCCTTGTACTTCCAGTGCGCGGCGATGCCGTACTCAGCCGTACGGTGCATGGCCAGGGTCCGGATCTGCAGCTCGATCGGCTTGCCGCCCGGCCCGATGATCGTGGTGTGCAGGGACTGGTAGAGGTTGAGCTTCGGCATCGCGATGTAGTCCTTGAACCGGCCCGGTACCGGGTGCCAGTTGGAGTGGACGACGCCGAGGGTCTGGTAGCAGTCGCGTTCGCTCTCGACGAGGACGCGGATGCCGACCAGGTCGTAGATGTCGGTGAATTCGCGGCCGCGCACGATCATCTTCTGGTAGATCGAGTAGTAGTGCTTCGGCCGGCCGGTGACCTGCGCCTTCACCCCGCCGTCGCGCAGTTCCTTGGAGATCTTGTCGATGACCTCGCCGAGATAGGTGTCGCGCGACGGTGCGCGCTCGGCGACGAGCCGGACGATCTCGTCGTAGCGCTTGGGGTACAGCGTGCCGAAGGCGAGGTCCTCCAGCTCCCACTTGATGGTGTTCATGCCCAGCCGGTGGGCGAGCGGCGCCAGCACCTCGAGCGTCTCGCGGGCCTTGCGTTCCTGCTTGGCCGGCGGCAGGAAGCGCAGCGTGCGCATGTTGTGCAGCCGGTCGGCGAGCTTGATGACCAGCACGCGCGGATCGCGCGACATCGCCACGACCATCTTGCGGATGGTCTCGGCCTCGGCCGCGTTGCCGTACTTGACCTTGTCGAGCTTCGTGACGCCGTCGACGAGCAGCGCCACCTTGTCCCCGAAGTCCTTCGCGATGACCTCGACGGTCATCCCGGTGTCCTCGACGGTGTCGTGCAACAGCGCGGCCACCAGCGTCTGGGTGTCCATGCCCAACTCGGCCAGGATGGTGGCCACGGCCAGCGGGTGGGTGATGTACGGGTCACCGCTCTTGCGCATCTGCCCGCGGTGACAGCGCTCGGCGACGTCGTAGGCGTGCTGGAGCACCTTCGCCTCGGCCTTGGGGTGCGCGCGCCGGTGCACGGCGAGCATCGGCTCGAGGACGGGCTTGACCGACGACTGCCGGTTGCTGGTGACGATGCGCCGGGCCAGGCGGTCGCGGTAGCGCCGGCGGTGCATGGGGCTCGCGGGCCCGGCCTCGGCGGCCTCGGTGACGGTGGCGGCAACGGCCTCGACCGGCCTGCCGGCCGGGACCTGAGCGGTGCCGCCGTCGGCGACCTGATCGGGGGCCTGAACGGTGGCCTCGCCTGGGACGACGGCGTCGGGCGCGGCCGGGTCCGACCCGGGCGCGGGCGCGGGCGCAGCCGGGCGCTCGGGCGCTGGCGGGGTCTTCCGCTGGCCGGCCTGGGTGGTCAGGATCGCTCCCCTCGGTTCGAGGTCTGCCGGCGAGTCTACGGACCCCGGGCCCGCACTCCCAGGTGTCAGACCCGCAGCAGCGCGTCGAGGGGCGGGCCGCCGTCCAGCAGCGCCCGGCCACCCAGGTCGGCGAGCTCGACCACGACGGCCATCCCGGTGACCCGGGCGCCGGCCTCGGCCAGCAGCTGCGCCGCGGCCCGCAACGTCCCGCCGGTGGCGAGCACGTCGTCGACGAGCAGCACCCGGGCGCCGTCGAGCACGCCGGTGGGCACCTCGATCTCGGCGCTGCCGTACTCGAGGTCGTAGCTCTTGCGGGCGGTCGGCGGCGGCAGCTTGCCGGCCTTGCGCACCGGCACCACCCCGCGGCCGAGCCGGGTGGCGAGCGCGCCGGCCATCAGGAAGCCGCGGGCCTCGATGCCGGCCACGAGGTCGGCCTCGGCCGCGCCGGGCGCGGCGGCCAGGGCCTCGATCACCGCGGCGAACGCGGCCGCGTCGGCCAGCAGCGGGGTGATGTCCTTGAACAGGATGCCCGGCTTCGGGAAGTCGGGGACGTCGCGCAGCAGCGCGCGGACGCGCTCCGGCAGGGCCGGGTCCGCGCTCATCGCTTCCGGCGGCGCTCGGGGCGCGCGCCGACCCGCGGCGCCGGTGCCGGGGCGCCGCTGCGCCGGGCGCTGCCCGGGGCACCGGCCAGTTCGGCGTCGGCACCGCGCTTGGCCTCGCTGGAGCGCTTCGCGGCCACCCGCTTGGCCAGGGCCTTGTACCGCGAGTCGCGTTCGGTGAGGTCGACCACGATCGGCGTGGCCAGGAACAGCGAGGAGTACGCGCCCGTCAGCAGGCCGACGAACAGGATCAGCGCGAGGTCCTTGATCGTGCCGACACCCAGCACACCGGCGCCGACGAACAGCAGCCCGGCCACCGGCAGCAGGCCGATGAGCGAGGTGTTGATCGAGCGCATCAGCGTCTGGTTCACGGCCAGGTTCGCGGCCTCCGCGAACGTGGTCCGCGACCCGGCCAGGATGTCCTTCGAGTTCTCACCGACCTTGTCGTACACGACGACGGTGTCGTAGAGCGAGAAACCGAGGATGGTCAGCAGGCCGACGACGGTGGACGGCGTCACCTCGAACCCGACGATCGAGTAGACGCCGGCGGTGAGGATCAGGTCGTGGATCAGCGCCACGATGCCGCCCACCGCCATGCGCCACTGGAAGCGCAGCGAGATGTAGATCGAGACCGCGACCAGGAAGATGAGCAGGCCCTCCACGGCCTTGACCGTGATGTCGTGCCCCCAGCTGGAGCTCACGGCATCGGCGTTGATCTTGTCGGTCGAGACGTTCAGCGACTTCGCGACATCCGTGGTCAGCGTCTTCTGCTTCGTCGGCGACAGGTGCTTGGTCTTGACCACGACGGTCTGGCTCGACCCGGAACCGACGACCTGCGGAGCGTCCGACGGGGTGGTGCCGGCGTCGGTGAACGCGGTGTTCGCGTTGTCGGCGGTGATGTGCACGCCGGAGGTCTGGATCCGGAACTGCGTGCCGCCGGAGAACTCCACGCCGTAGTTGAAGCCGCGGAACGCGAAGCTGACGACGCACACGAGCAGCAGCAGCCCGGACGCGAGGTACCAGCGCATCCGGGTGCCGACGAAGTTGATGCGCGTCTCACCGCGGTAGAGCCGACTGACGACCGACATCAGCGATCACCCTTCCCGGTGCCGTTGGCATCGCCCTGCTCGCGCAGCCGGGCCCGGCGGGCCGCCGCCCGCTCCGCGGCCGTACCGGCCGCCGGGGTGGTGCGCCGGCGCGGCCCGGACTCGCCGTCGCCGGTGGCGTCCTCGGCGGTTTCGTCAGTGGTGTCGTCGGTGCCGGCTTCCTCGCCCGCCTCGACGGTCGCGGTGTCGACGCCGAGCCCGCTGCCGGTGTCGGCATCCGGCTGCGTCAGCGGCTCGAGGTCGGCGTCCTCGGCGGCCTCGGCGTCCTCGGACGCCACGCGGCGGGTGCGCGGCTTGTCGAGCACGGCGGTGCCGCCGCCGCGGGCCCGCTTGGCCGCGGTGCGGCCACGGCGCGGGCGAACCGGTTCCGGGCCGGTGTCGGGCGCGATACCGCCGGCGCGCACCGCGTTCAGACCGGTGAAGCGCGCCGAGCCGAACGCGCGGCTGCGCGAGAGCAGCGACACCAGCGGGTGGGTGAACAGGAACACGACGACCAGGTCGAGAATGGTCGAGAGCCCCAGCGTGAAGGCGAAGCCCTTCACGTCACCGGCGGCGAAGTAGTACAGGATGGCCGCGGCCAGGAACGACACCGTGTCGGCGGACAGGATGGTGCGCCGGGCCCGCACCCACGCGCGCGGCACGGCCACGCGCAGGGATCTGCCTTCGTGCACCTCGTCCTTGATGCGTTCGAAGAAGACCACGAAGGAGTCGGCGGTGATACCGACGGCCACGATGAAGCCGGCGATCCCCGCGAGGCTGAGCGTGAAGCCCATCTGCTTGCCGAGCACGACGAGCATCGAGTACGTCAGGCCGCCCGACACGATCAGCGAGGCGATGGTGACCAGGCCGAGCGCCCGGTAGTAGATCAGCGAGTAGATGACGACGAGCACGAGGCCGATGCCGCCGGCGAGCAGGCCCGCCTCCAGCTGCGAGGTGCCCAGGGTGGCCGACACCGACTGGGCGTCCTGGGACTTGAAGCTCAGCGGCAGCGCGCCGTAGCGCAGCTGGTCGGCCAGGTCGTTGGCCGAGCCCTGGGTGAAGCTGCCGGTGATCTGGGTCGCCTGGCCGTTGATGGCCGACTCGTTCACCGGCGCGGAGATGACCTTGCCGTCGAGGGTGAAGGCGACGTAGTCCGCACAGGGCGTGCTGGTGCCGCACTGCGTGACGTTGCCGGCCGAGGTGGCCGCGCCGCCGATGTTGTGCGCACCGGTGTAGGCCCCCCAAGAGGTGTCGCCGCGGTCCTTGAGCTGCAGGGACACGGCCCACTCGGTGTTGCCGCCGCCGCCCGCGTTGGGGGCCTGGGCGCCGGCGGTGTCGATCTGGTCACCGGGCACGATCACCGGGCCGAGCAGGTAGGCCAGGCCCTGGTTGTCGCAGGCGAGGTAGTAGTCGTTCTTCGGGTCGGGCGCGGTCTGGCTCTTCGAGCAGTCGTAGTTCGACAGGGCCGCACTCAGCTGCTGGGACAGCGTGGCGGACACGCCGTTGGACTTGTACACCGTGTTCGGCGCGGGCAGCTTGATGACCTTCTTGAGCTGGGCCACCGAGGTGAGCGCGCACTTCGCCGGCGCGGTGGGGGCCGAGCTGGTCGCGGCCGACGAGCCGGTGGACTTGGCCGGCGCGGTCGCCGACGACTTGGCCGGCGCTGTTGCCGACGACTTGGCCGGTGCCTTGGCTGTGGACGTCGGTGCCGTCAGCGGCCGTTCCCCCGCGCCGTTGGCGCCGGCACCGGTCGACGACTTGGTCTTGGCGCCGCTGGTCCTGGCCGCGCTCGTCGGGGCGCCGGACCTCGGTGCGGTGCCGGTGGGTGACGCGCTCGACGACGCACTCGGCGGGACCTTCTGGGCGTTGGCGCCGCAGCCCACCTGCGCCGCCGGGGTGACGACGCCGCGGAAGTTCAGTTTCGCCGCCGCGCCCAGCTTGCTGACATCGGTCTTGGTGCCACCGGGGATCGACACGACCAGCTGGTCGTCGCCCTGGATGACGACGGTGGCCTCGGTGACACCGGTGCCGTTGACCCGGTCCTCGATGATCTGCTTCGCCTGCTCCATCGACGACGTGGAGGGTGTCTGGCCGTTGGGCGTCCGGGCCTGGAAGATCACCTGCTGGCCGCCGACGAGGTCGAGGCCGAGCTTGGGGGTGTGCCGCTCGCCGGGCAGGAAGACCATCAGGTACAGCAGGGCCATCAGCGCGAACAGGGTGAGGAAGTACCGGCCGACGCGCAGCGTTCCGGGGGGTGGTGCCACGGGGCGGATCTCCTCGACCTTCTGGTGTCACGGGCGGGCTGCCGCGCGGCGGGCGCACAGCATCCGGCCTGGGGTGCCGGCGGCATGCCCGGGCCGCAGGACAGTATGACCGACGTCGCCCGAGAGCCTGCTGTCAGGCGCTCGGCGCGGTGTCAGGACGTGTCCGGGTCCTTCGTCAGCCGCGGGCCGGCGACGCGCGGCCGACCCGCGTCCTCCACCCCCTGGACGTAGCGGGCGGGCAGGCTCTCGACGTCGCGCAGTGCGGCGAACGCCCATTTCACCTCGACGCCCGGTGCGATCGAGAGCTGCACGCTCTCGTCGTCCTCGTTGCGCGCGACGACGGTGCCGTAGAGCCCCGAGGTCGTCATCACCTGGGTGCCGACGCGGATGTTCTCGCGCCGGGTCTCGTCGGCCGCGCTCTGGCGCCGGCGGGCGCGGGCCGAGAAGGCGAGCAGGCCGACGACGACCACGACGAACAGGATGAGCGGCAGGTATTTCACTTCGGACGACCTCGACGTCGACGTCTACGGACGCGGCCGAGCCTACGCGTCGAACAGGGTCGCACCGGTCGCACCCGGGTCGCCGGCAGCAGGCCCGGGCGGGGTGAGATCCAGGTGCAGCCAGGCGGCGGGGGTGGCCACCCGCCCGCGCGGGGTGCGCGCGAGCAGGCCCGCGCGGACGAGGAACGGTTCGGCCATGTCCTCGACCGTCTCGGTCTCCTCCCCCACGGCCACGGCCAGCGTGCCGACGCCGACCGGGCCGCCGCCGAAGCGGCGCACCAGGGCGTCGAGGACGGCGCGGTCGAGGCGGTCCAGGCCCAGTTCGTCGACGTCGTAGACCTGCAGCGCGGCCCGCGCGATCGGCTCGTCGACGACCCCGTCGGCGCGCACCTCGGCGTAATCGCGCACCCGGCGCAGCAGCCGGTTGGCGATGCGGGGTGTCCCGCGCGACCGGCTGGCGATCTCGACGGCGCCGTCGCGGCGCAGGTCGACGCCGAGCAGGGTGGCCGAGCGGGTCAGCAGCTGCTCGAGCTCGCCGGGGTCGTAGAAGTCCATGTGGGCGGTGAAGCCGAAGCGATCACGCAGCGGCCCGGTGAGCAGGCCGGCGCGGGTGGTGGCGCCGATGAGCGTGAACGGGGCGAGGTCGAGCGGGATGGCCGTCGCCCCGGGGCCCTTGCCGACGATCACATCGACGCGGAAGTCCTCCATGGCCAGGTACAGCAGTTCCTCGGCCGGGCGGGCGATGCGGTGGATCTCGTCGATGAACAGCACCTCGCCCTCGGTCAGGCTGGTGAGCAGGGCGGCGAGATCACCGGCCCGTTCGATGGCCGGGCCGCTGGTGACCCGGATCGGCGCGCCCAGCTCGGCGGCGACGATCATCGCGAGGCTGGTCTTGCCCAGCCCGGGCGGGCCGGACAGCAGGACGTGGTCGGGCGGGCGGCCGCGGCGCAGGGCGCTGTGCAGCACCAGCTGCAACTGCTCGCGCACCTTGGGCTGGCCCACGAACTCCTCGAGGCGCTGGGGCCGCAGCGAGGCCTCCAGTTCGCGCTCTTCCGGCAGCGGAGCGGGATCGACGAGGTCGCCGGGCTCGCCGGCTCCCGCCGCCTGTGGCGGTTCGTCCGGCCTCACCGGGTCCGCCCGAGGAGCTGGATGCTGCGGCGCAGCAGCGCGGGCACGTCGGGCGCGGTGTCGTCGGCGATGTCGGCGGCCACGACCTCGACGGCCTCGACTGCCTCCTTGCCGGTGAAGCCGAGCCCGGCGAGGGCGTGGGCGAGCTGGTCGCGCCAGGGCGCGACGGCGGTGACGCCCGCCCCGGGCACGCCCGTCGCGTCGCGGGTGTCGATGGCCCCGATCCGGTCGCGGAGCTCGAGCACGATGCGTTCAGCACCCTTGCGGCCGATGCCGGGCACCTGGGTCAGCACGGCGAGGTCGGACGTGGCGACGGCGCGGCGCAGCTCGCGCGGGGGGTGCACGGCCAGCATCGTCTGCGCCAGCTTCGGGCCGACGCCGTTGGCGGTCTGCAGCAGCTCGAACAGGGCCCGCTCGTCGTCGTCGGCGAAGCCGTAGAGGGTCAGCGAGTCCTCGCGCACGACGAGGCTCGTGGCCAGCCGGGCGCTGTGCCCGACCCGCAGCCGGGCGAGCGTCCCCGGCGAGCAGGCCACCGCCAGGCCCACGCCGCCCACCTCGACGACGGCGCCGTCGGGGCCCAGCGCGGCCACGGTGCCGTGCACGCTCGCGATCATGTCTACTTCTCCTTCTAGCGCGCGGCCCGGGCCAGCGCCTGCGCGATGCGGGCCTGCGCGCCGCCGCGCCACACGTGACAGATGGCCAGGGCCAGCGCGTCGGCCGCGTCGGCCGGTTTCGGGGTCTCGGTCAGCCGCAGCAGCCGGGTGACCATGATGCCCACCTGCGCCTTGCCGGCGACGCCGGAGCCGGTGACCGCGGCCTTCACCTCGCTGGGGGTGTGCAGGGCGACGGGCACGCCGGCGCGGGTGGCGGCCACCAGGGCCAGGCCGGCGACCTGGGCGGTGCCCATGACCGTGCGCACGTTGTGCTGGCTGAAGACCCGTTCCACGGCCACGACGTCGGGGCGGTGCCGCGCGATGGCCTCGGCGATGGCGTCGGCCTGGTCGACGAGCCGTGCGCCGTACTCGTCGCCCGCGTCGGTGCGCACGACTTCCACGTGCACCAGCTGCAGCGGACGGCCCGGGGCGCCGTCGACGACCCCGATGCCGCACCGGGTCATGCCCGGGTCGACGCCCAGTACCCGCACGGCTGGCCCCACTCGTGATCGAACGGCTGTTCGAACCAGACTAGGGCGCGGCGCGCCCCGCCCGGCGATCCAACACGCCGTCCCAGGCCCGATCCGTACCGTGACCCGCATGTCCGTCTACGACCTCGGCCGACGCCGGCGTGCCGTGCGGCCCAGCCCGCTGTTCCTGATCTTCGTGGCCCTCACGGCCGTGGGCGGTGTGATCGCGTCGACGTCGGACACGCCCGGGTCCCGGTTCGGCGACTTCGGGGTCTTCCTGTTCGTGCTGGCGGGCTGGATCGTCACCGTCTGCCTGCACGAGTTCGCCCACGCCTACGCCGCCTACCGGTCCGGCGACCGGCAGGTCGAGGCCGCGGGGTACCTGACCCTCAACCCGTTCAAGTACACCCATCCCCTGCTGTCGCTCGTCCTGCCGCTGGTGGCCATCGTCGCCGGCGGGTTCGCGCTGCCCGGGGGTGCGGTCTACCTGCACCCGCACACCTTCCGCAGCAAGGCCCGGCTGGCGCTCGCGTCGGCGTCGGGCCCGCTGGTGAACCTCGTGCTGGGCATCGCGCTGGTCCTGGTCGCCGACGCGCACGGTGTCGGCGCCTACACCGAGCAGGCGTTCGGCTCGAACATCCGCTTCTGGTCCGCCGTCGCCTTCCTCGGGTTCCTCCAGCTGACGGCGGCGGTGCTCAACCTGCTGCCCATCCCCGGCCTGGACGGCTGGGGCATCATCGAGCCCTATCTCTCGCGGGAGACGCAGGAGGTCGGCAACAAGGTCAAGCCGTGGGGCCTGCTCGGCGTCATCGTCCTGCTCTATTACTCCGACCCGGTGCGGACCTGGTTCTTCGACATCGTCACCTGGATCTACGAGCGCATCGGCGGCGCCGAGATCATGTGGCAGGTCGGCCACGAGTTCTTCCGGTTCTGGGTCGGCCAGCCGCTCTAGTCGGTGCCGTCGCGCTAATCGGCGCCGACGGCCTCGAGGACCTCGTCGCTGACGTCGAAGTTGGCGTACACGTTCTGCACGTCGTCGCTGTCCTCGAGCGCGTCGACGAGCCGCAGTACCTTGCGCGCGCCGTCCTCGTCGAGCGGGACCTGCACGGTGGGCAGGAAGGACGAGTCGGCCGAGTCGTAGTCGATGCCCGCGTCCTGCAGCGCGGTGCGCACGGCGATGAGGTCGGTGGCCTCGCTGACGACCTCGAACGCCACGCCGATGTCGTTGACCTCCTCGGCGCCGGCGTCGAGGACGGCCAGCAGCACGTCGTCCTCGCCCAGGTCGTTCTTCGGGACGATGACGACGCCCTTGCGGTTGAACAGGTAGGACACCGAGCCGGGGTCGGCCATCGACCCGCCGGCGCGCGTCATGATCGTGCGCACCTCGCTGGCGGCCCGGTTGCGGTTGTCGGTCAGGCACTCGACGAGCACGGCGACACCGTTCGGCGCGTAACCCTCGTACATGATCGTCTGCCAGTCGGCGCCGCCGGCCTCGGCGCCCGAGCCGCGCTTGACCGCGCGGTCGATGTTGTCGACCGGGACGGAGTTCTTGCGGGCCTTCTGGATGGCGTCGTAGAGCGTCGGGTTGCCGTCGGGGTCACCGCCACCCATGCGCGCGGCCACCTCGACGTTCTTGATCAGCTTGGCGAACAGCTTGCCCCGCTTGGCGTCCTTGGCCGCCTTCTGGTGCTTCGTCGTCGCCCATTTGGAATGGCCGCTCATCGCGCTTGCCTCACCATCTCGCAGAAGTACGCGTGGATCCGCCCGTCGCCGGTCAGTTCCGGGTGGAACGACGTGGCCAGCAGATTGGCCTGACGGACGGCGACGACCTTACCCGTGTGTGCTCCCGTGCTGACGTGGCCGATGGCGCGCGCGGACGGGCCGACCTCCTGCACCCAGGGGGCCCGGATGAACACCGCCCGCATCGGTGCCCCCTCGATGCCGTCGATCGCGAGGTCCTCCTCGAAGGAGTCGACCTGGCGGCCGAAGGCGTTGCGCCGCACGGTGATGTCGATGCCGCCGAAGGTGGCCTCGAGGGGCGAGCCGGCGGAATCGACCCGGTCGGCGAGCAGGATCATCCCGGCGCAGGAGCCGTACACCGGCAGGCCGCCGGCGATGCGCTCGCGCAGCGGCTCGAGCAGCTCGAACGTGCGGGCCAGCTTGACCATGGTCGTGGACTCGCCGCCGGGCAGCACCAGGCCGTCGACGGAATCCAGCTCGCGGGGCCGGCGCACCCCGACGGCCTCGGCCCCCGCGTCGGCGAGCGCGCGCAGGTGCTCACGCACGTCGCCCTGCAGCGCGAACACCCCGATCCTCGGCACCGGCATCGCCTCTCCGGCTCCTCCCCGCTCGGTCAGTGGTGCGTTTTCGTGGTCAGTGGCGCGAAATATCGCACCACGCAGACCTGAACCGCACCACTGACCGGGGCGGGGCGGGGCGGTCCTACCAGCCGCGCTCGGCCAGGCGGTGCGGCTGCGGGACGTCCTCGACGTTGATGCCGACCATGGCCTCGCCGAGGCCGCGCGAGACCTTGGCGATGACGTCGGGGTCGTCGAAGAAGGTGGTCGCCTTGACGATGGCCTCCGCGCGCTGCGCGGGGTTGCCGGACTTGAAGATGCCCGAGCCGACGAACACGCCCTCGGCGCCGAGCTGCATCATCATCGCGGCGTCGGCCGGGGTGGCGATGCCGCCGGCGGTGAACAGCACGACGGGCAGCTTGCCGGCCGCGGCGACCTCGACCACGAGGTCGTAGGGCGCCTGCAGCTCCTTGGCCGCGACGAACAGCTCGTCCTCGGGCAGGTTCTGCAGCCGGCGGATCTCCTGCCGGATCTTGCGCATGTGCGTGGTGGCGTTCGAGACGTCGCCGGTGCCGGCCTCGCCCTTGGACCGGATCATCGCCGCGCCCTCGGTGAGTCGCCGCAGGGCCTCGCCGAGGTTGGTGGCCCCGCACACGAACGGCACGGTGAAGGCCCACTTGTCGATGTGGTTCGCGTAGTCGGCGGGGGTGAGCACCTCGGACTCGTCGACGTAGTCGACGCCGAGCGACTGCAGCACCTGGGCTTCGACGAAGTGCCCGATCCGGGCCTTGGCCATGACCGGGATGGACACCGCGGAGACGATGCCGTCGATCATGTCGGGGTCGCTCATCCGCGACACCCCGCCCTGCGCCCGGATGTCGGCGGGCACCCGTTCCAGGGCCATCACCGCCACGGCGCCGGCGTCCTCGGCGATCTTCGCCTGCTCGACGGTGACGACGTCCATGATCACGCCGCCCTTGAGCATCTCGGCCATGCCGCGCTTGACGCGCGCCGTACCCACGGAGTGCTGCTGGTCCATGACCTGGATTCTACGGCGCCGCGGGAAGGTCGAGGATCGGGGCGAGCCAGCCGATCCGGACGTCGTGGCCTGCTCCGACAGCCCGCCGGTCCGCGGTCAGGACCGGACCGGCGTGCCCCTGGTGGCCAGCACGACCCAGCTGTTGCCGGGCGCGAGGGGCAGGGACCTGCCGTTGGCCAGGCGCAGCGTCGTGCCCGCGGACAGCGACTTGCGCGACCACGTTCCCTCGATGCGCTTGCCCTGGCGGAACACGGTGACCCGGCCGGAGCCGGTCGTGTAGGTGAACTGCGAGGCGTTGCCCACGACGTCGGTGTCCGCCGGGTGCGCCTTCACGACGCACTGCTGGACGATCACGTTGGTGGTGGTGACGACGTTGCCGTCGGCCGCGTGCTGCCGTACGCCGTCGATGTAGCGCACGTACTTGCGCAGCTTCGCGTCGTAGCGGAACTGCACGGCGGTGCCACCGGCGTTGGACCCGCGCACGACGGTGTCCACCCGCGTGCCCGGCTTGGCCGGCAGCCCGGTCAGACCGGCGGCGAACGTCCAGCCGTTGCTGCGCGGACGCGTGGTCTTCGTCTTCGCCGCCACCTTGGCGAGATCGAGCACGACGTTGATGTAGCCGTGGTCGCCGGCATGGGACCTGCGCGAGTAGTACGCGGCGCCGGCGTCCATGCTCCAACTGGTGATCCCGGAACTGTGCACGCGAGGCAGCGAGTCGTGCGCGCCGCCCGAGTACGCCTCGGTGATCTTGCCGTACTGCAGCAGCAGGTCGGGGTCGCTGGGCCGGGTGCTGCGCACGTAGCCGACGTCGGTCATCGACGTCGCGAACACCGCGGCCAAACGGGTGAGGCCGCCTTCCACGGCCTCCACGTACACGACGTCGGCCCGGTCGATGCCGCGCTGCGGGCGCCCGGCCGCGGTGTCGTCGATCTTCACCGCGATGACCGGGTGCTTGGGCACGGCGCCGATACCGGTGAACGGGTTCTTCGGCGCGGGCCTGGGGGCGGCCGAGGACGAGTGTGTCGGGGGGGCGGGCGTGGTCGGCGTGGTCGAGGAGTTGTGCTTGCTGCTCCCGCTGCAGGCGGCGGCGGCCAGCACGGCGAGGGCCGCGGTGCCGGCGCCGACACGTCGGGCGACGGACGGGGTGTTCATGCGCGATCCTGTTCGGTAGGGGTCGGGGTCGCTCGGGCGGCGGGGTGCAGCGCGGGTTCGGCGGCGCGCGGCGGCACGGTGTCGTCGATGTCGAAGAACTCGGGCATGGCGCGCCGGCCGGCCATGCGCAGCAGCCGGGGCAGACGCCGGGCCCGCAGGGCCCGCGTGTCGCGGACCGCGTCGTTGTAGAACCGGCGGGCGATGAGCACGCGGGTGGCCGCCTCCTGCAGTTCGGCGGCCGCATCGGGACGCACGACGTCGGGTCCGGCGGCGAGTTCGGCCAGCACCCGGCCGACGGCGTTCTCGGCCGGCGCCCGGTCGCCGGGCGCGTCGGCGCGGTGCGGGTCGAGCGCCGCCTGGGCCACCGCGTCCAGCGTGGCGCGCGAGGCGTCGGGCACGCCGCTGTCCGGCGACTCGGCCACGTGCTGCAGGGCGGCGGCGCGGCGCACCAGCTGGGCGTCGAGGGCCGCCTGCGCGGCATCGCAGCGGGCGTGCAGGCGGTCGAGCCGGGTGAGGGTGAACGTGATCCAGCTCGTCAGCAGCACCGCCAGAACCACGGCGACGACGAGCCAGACGACGGGGAGCACCCCGCGACTGTAGAGGGCGGCCGCCGACGCACCGGGGTGCCGCGCGGGAAGGTCTCAGCCCGTCAGCGCGGGGCGTCAGACCGTTCCCGCGCCGGCCATCGACAGTTCGTAGACGCGCAGCACCTCGGTCACGACGGCGGCCCAGTCGTAGGGTGCGACGACAGCACTACCCGCCTCGACGTAGGCCGCGCGCAGCGCCGGGTCACCGAGCACCTCGTCCAGCGCCTGCGCCAGGGCGTGCGGATCCCCTACCGCGAACTGCCGGCCGGCCCGGCCGCCGGCGAGCACGCGGCGAAACGCGTCGATGTCGCTGGCCACGACGCAGGTACGGGCCGCCATCGCCTCGAGCAGGATGATCCCGAAGCTCTCCTGCCCGGTGTTGGGCGCGCAGTACACGTCCACGCTGCGCAGCAACCGGGCCTTGTCGTCCTCGTTGACCTGGCCGAGCAGGGTCAGCCGCGACGCGACCGCCTCGGGCAGGTCCTCGACGAAGTCCTCCGCGTCGCCGCGGCCGGCCACCAGCAGGCGCAGGTCGGGCCGGTCGGTCGCCAGCAGGTCCACGGCGTCGACGAGGACATCCATCCCCTTGCGCGACTCGTCGTAGCGACCGATGAAGCCGAGGGTGCCCCCGGAGGCGTCGATCGGGCGCGGAAATCCCTCGAACGGTTCGGCGTGCGCGTAGTGCGCGACCGACACACCGTTCGGGATGATCACGGCGTCGCCGCCGAGATGCTCGACGATGACCTGCCGGGCGGCCGGCGACACCGCGATGCGTCCGGTGATCTTCTCCAGGAACGGCTGCAGCACGGTGTCGAACGTGGACAGGAAGCGTGACTTGGCCGTGGCCATGTGGAAGGTGGCGACCAGCGGGCCGTCGTGGATCATGCAGGCCAGCAGCGACAGGCTCGGCGGTGCCGGCTCGTGCACGTGCACGACGTCGAAGGCGCCGTCGCGCAGCCAGCGCCGCACCCGGGCGGCCGCCACCACGCCGAACTGCACGCGGGCCACCGATCCGTTGTACGGCACCCGAACCGTCTTGCCGGCCACGACGACGTAGGGCGGCAGGCCCGGGGTGTCGTCGTCGCCGGGGGCGAGCACCGACACGGTGTGCCCGAGGGCGATCAGGTTCTCGGCGAGGTCGCGGACGTGGGCCTGCACGCCTCCCGGGATGTGCCACGAGTAGGGGCAGACGATGCCGACGCGCATGGCTCAGGCCTCGCGCACCCGGGCGGTGTCCGGCGTCGGCTCCGGCGCCCGGGGCGGCAGGTCGGCGAGCCACAGGCGCTGGAGCATGTGCCAGTCCTCGGGCTTGCGCGCGATGCCGGCGGCGAACCCGTCGGCCATCGCCTGCGCGCCGGAGTGCACGCGCTCGCGCAACCGCTCGCCGGTCAACGCGATGGGCGGCCCGATGGTGTGCGACCACTCGTCCGCACCGGCGAAGGCGGAGTGCACGGTGTGCAGCGATGCGCCGGTCGTCGCCGCGAGCAGCGCCGGGCCGGCCGGCATGCGGGTCGGCTCGCCGAAGAAGTCGACCTGGATGCCGTTGCGCGACAGGTCGCGGTCGGACAGCAGGCACACGACGCGGTTCTGCCGCAGCCGTTCGGTGAGGATCTCGGTGGGGGCCCGCTCGCCGCCGGTGAGCGCGATGACCTCCATGCCGATCGACTCGCGGTAGGCCACGAAGCGGTCGAACAGCGACGCCGGCTTGAGCCGCTCGGCCACCGTGGTGAACGGCCCGCTGTGGCTGACCAGCCAGATGCCGGACGCGTCCCAGTTCCCCGAGTGCGGCAGGGCCAGGACCACGCCGCGGCCCGCTGCGAGCGCGGCGTCGAGGTGCTCCGTGCCGCTCATGTTGCGCTCGAAGCTCGCGGCCACGGCGTCGTGGTCCATCGACTCCAGCCGGAAGGTCTCCAGCCAGTACCGCGAGTAGGACCGCAGCGCGGCCCCGACCAGGGCGTCCAGGCGCAACTCCGAGACGCCCGGACCGACGACGCGGCGCAGGTTCTTGCGCAGCTGCCGGGTTCCCGGCCCGTTGCGCACCGTGGCGGCATCGGCCGCGGCCCGGAACGCGCGCGCGGACATCCCGCGCGGCAGGGTCCTCACCAGGTTCCAGCCGGCGGCGTAGCCCATCCCGACCGCCCGCTCCCGCGCCTCGCCCAACACCTCAGACGTCCACCTCGTCGCCCACCCGGGCGCGCGGATGCGACTGCGCCCAGACGGTGGCCAGCCGCTGCCACACGGTGATCGTCGACGCGGCCACCAGCAGCCACAGGGCGACGGCGAGCACGTAGGGCACGTGCACGCCGGGCAGCCCGGTCAACCCGGTGCCGACCAGCACGATGATCAGCCGTTCGGCCCGCTCGGCGATGCCGACGGTGGCGGTCATCCCCGCGGCCTCGGCGCGGGCGCGGATGTAGGACGTCAGCGAGCCCAGGACCAGGCACAGCAGCGCGGCCAGCAGCATCCACCGCTGCCCGTGCAGGGCGTAGTACCACGCGACGGTGCCGAACACGGCCGCGTCGGCGAGGCGGTCGCAGGACGAATCGAGCACCGCACCGAACGGCGAGCCGCGCCCGCCCGCCCGCGCCACCGCACCGTCGACCATGTCGAGCATCACGAAGAACCAGATGACCAGGGTGCCGACGAAGAACCAGCCGCGGGGGAAGCAGACGACGGCGCCGGCGACCACGCCGACGGTGCCGACTGCGGTCACCGCGTCGGGGGTCACGCCGGCCCGCGCGAGGCTCGTGCCGAGCGGCACGAGCGCCCGCGAGACGGCGGCGCGGGCGTGGATGTTGAGCACGCGGGTTGCTGGTCCGTTCGGTCTCGTCGGGGCGGATTCGCCGGGAGCTGGCTGGCCATCACGATAGCCGCCGGGCGCCGTCGTTCCGTGCACGCTCCTTGTCCGGCGGGCGCGCTCGGGTGTCGAATGCCCAGATCCCCGGTGCGCGCGACGGCCGGGCGGCGGGACGACGGGAGAGGGCCGAGATGTCCAAGCAGAAGGGTGCGACGCGGACCGCGGTGGCGGCGATGGAGACCGCCGACCGGCCCGAGAAGATCCGCAACGTGGCCCTCGTCGGGCATTCGGCCGCCGGCAAGACCACCCTCGTCGAAGCCCTGCTGGCCGCCACCGGCACCATCCCCCGCGCGGGCACCGTTCCCGACGGCAGCACCGTCAGTGACCACGACCCCGTCGAGGTCGCCCAGCAGCGCTCCGTCGCGCTGTCGGTGTGCCCGCTGCAGTGGTCCGACGTCACGATCAACCTGCTCGACACCCCCGGCTACCCGGACTTCACCGGTGAGCTGCGGGCCGGCCTGCGCGCGGCCGACGCGGCGCTGTTCGTGGTCTCGGCGGCCGACGAGATCGACCCGATCACCGTGTCGCTGTGGGAGGAGTGCGCCGCGCTGCGCACGCCGCGCGCCGTCGTGATCACCAAGCTGGACGTCGCACGCGCCGACTACGCCGCGACGGTCGCGGCCTGTCAGCAGGTGTTCGGTGGCGAGGACGGCCAGGACGTGCTGCCGCTGTACGTGCTCGACGGCGACCGCGCGCTGATCGGGTTGTTGTCCGAGCAGCGCTTCGACTACGCGGGCGGCTTCCCGCCCGAGGCCGGCCCGCCCGGCGCATCGACCGGCGACTCGGCCGGCGCCGAGGCCCGCGCGGCCCTGATCGAGGCGATCATCAACAACAGTGAGGACGAGACGCTGCTCGACCGTTACCTGTCCGGCGCGCAGATGGACGTCGAGGTGCTCATCGACGACCTCGAGACCGCCGTCGCGCGCGGCTCGTTCTTCCCGGTGCTGCCGGCGTGCGCCGGGACCGGGCTCGGGCTGGCCGAGCTGCTGGAACTGCTGGTCGGCGGCTTCCCGTCCCCCACCGAGCTCGACCTGCCGCAGGCCCAGGCGCTGTACGGCATCGACACGCGCATCAGCGGTTGCGACGCCGGTGGCCCGTTGCTGGCCGAGGTGGTGCGCACCAGCGTCGACCAGTACCTCGGGCGGCTGTCGGTACTGCGCATCTTCTCCGGCACCCTCACGGCCGAGACCGCGATCCACGTGTCCGGGCACGGCGGCGCCGAACGCGGGCACCCCGACCACGACTCCGACGAGCGGGTGGCGCAGCTGTTCTCCCCCTTGGGCGCCACCCTGCGCCCGATCGACCGCGCAGTGGCCGGCGACATCTGTGCGGTCGTCCGGCTGGCCGGCGCCGAGACCGGCGACACGATCTCGGCCAAGTCGGCGCCGCTGCTCATCGCCCCGTGGGACATGCCCGAGCCGTTGCTGCCCATCGCCGTGCAGGCGGCCACGCGTGGCGACGAGGACGCGCTGGCCAAGGCTCTGGGCCGGCTGACCGCCGGTGACCCCACGGTGCGGGTGGAGCGCGGCGCCGCCGGCCAACTGGTGCTGTGGTGCCTGGGCGAGGCGCACGCCGACGTCGTGCTCGAACGGCTGCGCGCCACCGGCGCGCAGGTCGACACGGTGCCGCTGCAGATCGGGTTGCAGGAGACGTTCACCCGCGAGAGCGCCGGTCACGGGCGCCTCGTCAAGCAGTCCGGCGGCCACGGGCAGTACGCGGTGTGCGACGTGACGGTGGCGCCGCTGCCGCGCGGGTCGGGCGTGCAGTTCGTCGAGAAGGTCGTGGGCGGCGCCGTGCCGTCGCAGTTCATCGGCTCGGTGGAGAAGGGCGCGCGGGCGCAGCTGGCGCAGGGCCTGGGGCCGGACCGCATCCCGGTGGTCGACGTGCTGGTCACGCTGCTCGACGGCAAGTCCCACAGCGTCGACTCCTCCGACGCGGCCTTCCAGATCGCCGGGTCGCTGGCCGTGAAGGATGCCGCGGCCGGCGGCGCGACCGCGCTGCTCGAGCCGCTGGCGGCGGTGGACGTCACGGTGCCCGACGCGCACGTCGGCGCGGTGCTGTCGGACCTGTCCGGGCGGCGCGGGCGGGTGACCGGAACCGAGAAGGACGCCACTTCCCTGGCCGGCATGGAGCGCACCGTCGTGCACGCGGAGATCCCCGACGCCGAGCTGGTGCGCTACACCACGACGCTGCGCTCGCTCACCGCCGGCAGCGGCCGGTTCACCCGCCGCTTCGCCCGCTACGAGCTCGTGCCCGACAGCGTCGCCGACGCCCTGCGCGCCGTCCCCGCCTGACCCAGGCCCGCCGCCGGTCCCCATCCCGATGATCTTGTGCATCCCCGCGCACCGACACGCGCCGCATTGCACAAGATCGAGCTGGGCGTCGCTGTCCACAGCCCCGATTCCCGATCGGTCGGCCGTCCACAGGGCCGTCGTGGCGCCGGTGTGCGGTCGGACGGCACGGCACAGTCGCGCCATGACCGAGCGTGCTGGCGCCGAGCTCGTCACCACGGCCGGGGCCTTGTTCATCGGTGGGGTGAGTCGCGGCCAGTTGCGTACCGAACTCGGTGCGCGACGCTGGCGGCGGGCGGGATACGCGATCGTGTTGCACAACGGTCCGCTCAGCGCTGCGCAGGCCCGCCAGGTCGCGCGGCTGCACGCCGGACCGCGGGCGATGTTCACCGCCTTCACCGCGGCCGAGCTGGTCGGTCTGTCCGGTTGGGATCGGCCGGCCATCGATGTGCTGGCCCCAGCGGGCACGCGCCTGCGTGCCGGGTGCCCGGTGCCCGTCCGGCTCCACCTGCACGGGGCGCGGCCGATCCAGCGAGAGTCCGGTCGGGCCATCGAGGTCCGCGAGCACGCCCTGTTGCGCGCTGCGGGCACCACGAGCGGTCCGCGCGCGGCCTGCGGATTGCTCGCGGCCGCGGTCCAGCAGAGAGTCACCACCGCCGAGGCACTGACGCTCGCGCTGGACGCGTTCCCGCGACTTCGGCACCATGCGGCCGCGCAAGCGGCGCTCGCCGACATCGCCGGTGGATCCCAGGCCCTCAGTGAGATCGACTTCATGCGGTTGTGCCGGCGGCACCTGCTGCCCGAACCCCTGCGACAAGAGTTGCGACGCGACCAGTCGGGTCGCCGCCGCTATCTGGACGCGACGTGGCGGCGGCCGGATGGCCGTCTGGTCGTGGTCGAGGTCGACGGCGCGCTGCACCTGGCCGCGAGACAGTGGTGGGCTGATCAACTACGGCAGAACGAGATCGCGATCACCAACGCGCTCGTGCTGCGGTTCCCCAGCGTGGTCATCCGCGCAGAGGAACAGCTCGTAGCCGGCCAGCTGCGGCGGGCGCTGCTTGTCTGATGCTCGGTTCCCCTGCGCTGTCGGCCGATCTTGTGCAGATCAGTGCGCGTCCGACGGCACGGCTGCACAAGATCGCGATTCGCGGGGCGGACGCGCCGGCTACTTCTTCGGCAGCTTGAGCTTCGACAGGTCGGGCAGCTCCATGCCGGGCGGCAGCTGCGGCAGGCCCTGGGGCGTGTTGGGCCCGAGAGCGCCGGGCGGGAAGCCGGCGGGTGGCAGCGCCGGTGCCGGACGCGGCTGGCCCTGACGCTGCGCGCTGCGCGACTGGGAGTTCTTGCCCTTCTTGGCCTTGCGGTTGTTCTTCGACGAGCGGGTGGCCGAGCGCTGCTTGCGCATCCCGGGAATCATGCCGCCCATCTGGCCCATCATCTTGCGGGCCTCGAAGAAGCGGTCGACGAGCTGGTTGACGTCGCTGACCTTCACGCCCGAGCCGTTGGCGATGCGCAGCCGGCGCGAGCCGTTGATGATCTTCGGTTCGTCGCGCTCGGCCGGCGTCATCGACCGGATGATCGCGGCCGTGCGGTCGAGGTCCTTGTCGTCGATCTGGCTCATGGCCTCCTTCATCTGGCCCATGCCCGGCATCATGCCGAGCAGGTTGCCGATGGGGCCCATCTTGCGGATCGCCTGGAGCTGGTCGAGGAAGTCCTCGAGCGTGAACTGGTTGCCGGCCGCGAGCTTGGCCGCCATCGCCTCGGCCTCGGCCTCGTCGAAGTGCTGCTGCGCCTGCTCGATCAGGGTGAGCATGTCGCCCATGCCGAGGATGCGCGAGGCCATCCGGTCGGGGTGGAAGACGTCGAAGTCCTCGAGCTTCTCGCCGTTGGAGGCGAACATGATCGGCTGGCCGGTGACCTCGCGCACCGACAGCGCCGCGCCGCCGCGGGCGTCGCCGTCGAGCTTGGTCAGCACGACCCCGCTGAAGCCGACGCCGTCGCGGAAGGCCTCCGCGGTGTTGACGGCGTCCTGGCCGACCATGGCGTCGACGACGAACAGCACCTCCTGGGGGTCGACGGCGTCCCGGATGTCGGCCGCCTGCTGCATCATCTCGGCGTCGATGCCCAGCCGGCCGGCCGTGTCGACCACGACCATGTCGTGCTGCTGGCGGCGGGCGAAGTCGAGGGAGTCGCGGGCCACCTTCACCGGGTCGCCGACGCCGTTGCCGGGCTCGGGCGCGTAGGTGGGCACGCCGGCCCGCTCGCCGACGATGCGCAGCTGGTTGACCGCGTTGGGCCGCTGCAGGTCGCAGGCCACCAGCAGCGGGGTGTGCCCCTGGGCCCGCAACCAGTGGGCCAGCTTGCCGGCCAGCGTCGTCTTGCCGGCGCCCTGCAGCCCGGCCAGCATGATCACCGTGGGCGGCTGCTTGGCGTACTGCAACCGGCGCGTCTCGCCACCGAGGATCTCGACCAGCTCGTCGTTGACGATCTTGATGACCTGCTGGGCGGGATTCAGCGCCTTCGAGACCTCCTCGCCGCGCGCCCGCTCCTTGATCCGCGCGATGAAGTGCCGCACCACCGGCAGGGCGACGTCGGCCTCGAGCAGCGCGATGCGGATCTCGCGCGCCGTCGCGTCGATGTCCGCGTCGGACAGCCGCCCCTTGCCGCGCAGGTTGGTGAAGACGGCGGACAGCCGGTCGGAGAGCGTGTCGAACACGTCCGCAAGGGTACGTGCTCGCCCCGGATACCCTCTGCGCGTGCCGGAGCCCGTCGCGCTGCACCGCTCGGTCGGTGCGCGCCTGTTCTCCGGGTTCTGGCTGCAGCCGATCCTGACCGCGGCCGTGCTGCTGAGCGTCGCCCTCGACGTCGTCGTCGCGTCGCTGGTCGGCCCGTCGCTGTTGCTGGTGCAGTTGCTGCCCACCCTCGTCCTCGTCGGGGTCTGGGCGATGGGTGTCACCGGGTACGCCCGCGCCGACGACACGGGCGTGACCTGGCGCTACTTCCGCTCGCACCGGCCGCGATGGCCGGCGATCGATCTGGTCCGTTACGGCTCCGCATTCGCCTCGACGCCGGGCATGCGCACCCGGCCGGCGATCTTCGTGCGCGCGGACGGGGTGGAGCACCCGGTCCTGCCCGCCTACGACTGCCCACCGGCGGCCCTGGCCGCGTTCGCCGACGGGCTGGCCGCGCTCGCGGCCGCGCACGGCGTGCCGACCGAGGCCGACTCCGGGTACTGGGACCGCCTCGGTGCGCTGCCCGGGGTGGGTCGCGCGCCGCACCGGCTGCCGGGACGCGTCGTCTCCCTGTCGCTGCAGGGGCTGCGGCTGCGCCTGACCGGCCTCGCCCTGATCGTGGTCACCACCTGCGCCTGGATCGGTGCCTTCACCGGCTGGGAGTCGCACGGCGTGGGCGAGCGCGTGGTCTTCGGGATCGTCGGGCTGGTGCTGCTTCCGGTCGGCCTGCTGCTCCTGCTCGCGCCGGGTGCTTGAGTGCCGTCCCGCTGGTGTTCCGGGGCCGGACCCGATAGAACAAACGGGACATACATCACGAATCGGTTTCGGACCGAGGAGGTCCCGTGCGGCGCATGCGGCTGGTGCTACTGGCAGTCCTGACCATCCTGGCCGCAGTGGCGGCGCTCGCGGCCCCCGCGGCCGCCGCGGGGGCGAACTACGTCGCGCTGGGCGATTCGTACTCCTCCGGCGTGGGGGCGGGCGACTACACCTCCGAGAGCGGCGACTGCGACCGCAGCCCGCACGCGTACTCGGCGCTGTGGGCCGCGGCGAACTCGCCGAGCTCCTACACGTCGGTCGCCTGCTCGGGCGCGACGACGTCGGACGTGGAGGCCGGCCAGCTGTCCGCGCTCAGTTCCGCCACCACGCTGGTCAGCATCACGGTCGGCGGCAACGACGAGAACTTCTCCTCGATCATGCAGGACTGCAACCTGGGCAGCGACGACACCTGCCTCAGTGAGATCCAGTCGGCCGAGGACGACGCGCGCGCCACCCTGCCCGGCAAGCTCGGCGGCCTGTACGCCGAGATCGCCAGCGCCGCGCCGAACGCTCGCGTGGTGGTGCTCGGGTACCCGGACTTCTACGACCTGGCCAACGACTGCGTCGGCCTGAGCCAGACCAAGCGCGACAAGATCGACGAGGGCATCGACGTGCTCGACGGCGTGCTCTCCGGCGCCGCAGCCTCGGCCGGGTTCACCTACGCCGACGTGCGCAGCGCCTTCGCCGGTCACGAGATCTGCGACGACAACCGGTGGCTGCACTCGGTCAACTTCCTCGACTTCGGCGAGTCGTACCACCCGACCGCCGACGGTCACTCGCAGGCGTACCTGCCGGTCTTCACCGCCGCCGCCTGACCCGCGCGACGGGGAGAACTCCCCGCCCGATCGGCTCGCCCGCCGGCCGGGGTGCCGTTAGCGTCGAGGCATGGTGACCCCGCCCGACGCCGCCGAGCCCGGGCCCCCGGCCGCTGGGCACCTGGCCGACGCGGCGCAGTTGCGCGAGCGCATCGACCGCAGCCGCCGGCGCATCGAAGCCGCGCAGTCGCGCGCCCAGCAGGCCAGGGCCACGCTCGCCGACAGCACCGTCACGGTCACCAGCACCGACCACGCCGTGACGGTCACGGTGAACCCCGCGGGCACGCTGCTCGACGTCACCTTCGGCCCATCGGCGCAGAAGCTGCCGCTGCCCGCCCTGTCGCACAGCCTGCTCGCGGCCTACCGCCGGGCCGCCGGCGACGCGGTCGAGCGCACCGAGGCGGTCCTGCGTGACGTACTGGGCGCCGGCGCCGCACCCGCTCTGGACCTGGTGCGTGCGAGCCTGGCCGACGGGGCACAGCCGTGACCGGCTTCCATGTCGATCCCGACGCGCTGCGCGCCCACGCGGCGCAGGTGGACGCCCTCGCCGCGGACGTCGGCAACGGCGCGGCGGCCGAGGTGGTCGGCGCCGGCCAGGCCGACTTCGGCGTGCTCATCGGCAACACCATCGGCTACGGCGTGCGCGCCTTGGCCGAGCACTTCGAGCAGGGCCTGCAGGCGGCGCACCAGGCCCTCGCCGCCACCGCCGACGGGCTGCGCGCCACCGCCGACACCTACCGCGGCGTCGACACCTCCAACGCGCAGGGCATCAAGGGCTCGGGGACCGGGCTGTGAGCAACCCCTACGTCGTGGCGCAGGACGACGGCCTGTCGCACAACTGGGCCGAGGGCTCGAACGAGCTCACCGACGCCAAGAACCTGTTCGACGACATCACCAAGGGCGACCCGCTCGGCGGCGTGTTCGACGCCGGCAGCGCCGCGCTGGACGTGCTCGGCGACATCGGCGACCCGCTGGGCGCGGTGATCTCCTGCGCGGTGGGCTGGATCGTCGATCACGTGTCGTTCCTGCGCGACCCGGTGGACTGGCTGGCCGGCGACCCGCACTCCATCGAGGCGGCCACGAAGACCTACGCCAACGTGGGCGCAGGGATGAAGCAGGCGGCCCAGGCCTACGCGGACGCCGCGGGCGGGCTCGGCGCGCAGCAGTGGTCCGGGCCGGCCGCCGACGCCTACCGCAAGAAGGCGGCCGACTGGGTCGAGACCCTCGACGGCGCCGGCTCGGCCGCGCAACTGCAGAGCATGCTCATCAGCGCGACGGGCGGGCTGTGCGCCGCGGTGCGCGCCGAGCTGTTCGACCTGGTGTCCGAGGCGATCGAGCGCTGGGTGATGGTGGGGCTCGTGGCGCTGGCGAACTCCGCGTGGACCTTCGGCGCCTCGATCGCCGGCTGGGTCGTCGACGTCGAGATCGAGGCCGGCCTGCTGGCCGCGCGGATGACGGCCAAGATCGCCGATCTCATCGGCCGGGTGGGCCGGGTGGCCGAGCGGCTGGGGAGCACCGGCAGCAAGTTGGCGGCCGTCGGCCAGAAGCTGGTCGCGCTGTCGGAGCGGATGGTGCACAACGTGCACTCGGCCCGCGGCTTCCTGTCCGCCGACCGGCGCTGGGCCAACGCGGGCGGGCGCGACGGCGACCTCGTCCACGACGGCATGCATCTCTACGACAGCGTGCACCGCGCCGACGGCCTGCTGCATCTGGGAACGGCCGGCAAGGTCCTGTCCGTCACCAAGGACGGTCTGGAGGTGGCACACGACCCGTCCACCGCGCACCTCGACGACCTCGCCGGCAACGCGGCCAAGACGGCCACGAAGACCGGCCTGGACGCCGCCCACGATTCCGCCGAGGGGCGGTGAAGGGCCGCAGTCGCTGGGCCGCGGCCAAGGAGCGCAGCGCTGCGAAACAGCGAGACCGGCGCCCGGAGGTAGCGGTGGCGCCGCCCGGGCCGGGCGTGCGGCGCCTCGACCTCGGCCGCCGGCAGCGGGTGCAGCTCTTCTTCGGGGCGCTGCTGCCGCTGGTGCTCGGCGCCTGCGCCGAGATCGCGGCGATCGCCGATCTCACCGTGCCGGCGCACTCGGGCGCGACGCGGGTCGTGCTCGCGGTGCTCGGCCTGCCGTTCCTGGCGGCCGGCGCCGGGCTCTTCGCGTGGCTGTTGCGTGCCCCGCCGCAGGCGCTGCTCGACGTCGACGACGGCGGTCTCACCCTGACCGGGCGCCGGGGCGTCGACTGGCGGCTGGGCTGGGCCGACCTCACGTCGGCCGTGGTGGTGCGCACCCGCGCGCGGCTGAACCGGCGCACGCAGGGCACGTCGAACTACGTCACGATCACGCCGCCGCACCACTACCTGCAGCTGTACGTGACGGCGGCCGCGGTGGCCCGACCGGAGGTCGCCGACCTGCTGGCCGGGCCGAACGCCGAGCGCCGCAACGTCAACCTCGACCTCGGCGTGTCGACACGCTCGGCCCACGAGGTGCTCGACGCGATGGCGGCGCACCTCGCCGAGCCGGGCGTCGTCCGGCTGGGCCCGGGCGAGCCCGGTCCGGGCGAGACGTACTAGGCGAGCGGGTTACAGCAGCCCCCGGCCACCGTCGACGTAGATGACCTGGCCGGTGACGTAGCCGGACTCCTCGCCGGCAAAGAACGCCACGGTGTTGGCGATGTCGTCGGGCACGCCGCCGCGGCGTACGGGAACGGCACCGGCCACGCTCTCGCGCATGGCCTCGATGGTCGTGCCGACGCGTTCGGCCGTCGCCTTGGTCATCGCCGTCTCGATGAAGCCGGGGGCGATGGCGTTCGCGGTGACGCCGAACGGGCCGAGCTCGATGGCCAGGGTCTTGGTCAGCCCCTGCAGGCCGGCCTTCGCGGTGGAGTAGTTGGCCTGGCCGCGGTTGCCGAGTGCCGAGGTGGACGACATGCACACGATGCGCCCGTACTTCGCCTCGACCATGTGCTTCTGCGCGATCTGGCTGCACAGGAACGCCCCGCGCAGGTGCACCTCCATGACCGTGGTCCAGTCGTCGTCGCTCATCTTGAACAGCAGGTTGTCGCGCAGCACGCCGGCGTTGTTGACGAGGATGTGCAGCGCGCCGTACTCGCCGACCAGCGTGTCGACCGCAGCCTGCACCTGGTCGCGCTTGCTGACGTCGGCCCCGAGGGCCAGCGCTGTGCCGCCCGCCTGCGTGATCTCGTCGACCACCGACTGCGCCGCCTCGCGCTGCAGGTCGAGCACGCCGACCTGCGCGCCGTCGGCGGCGAGCCGGGCGGCGATGGCCGCGCCGATGCCCTGCGCGCCTCCGGTGACCAGCGCGACGCGGTTCTGCACTCCTGGCATGCTCTCTCCTCTGCGGGACGGGTCAGGTGTTGTCGATCAACCGGCGGACGCCGGCGAGCCAGCGGTCGGGATCCGAGGCCTTCTGCGCCCAGAACCTACCGACCTCGGGATGGGGCAGGATCAGCCACGTCTCGTCGGCGAGGCCGCGCACCACGGTGTCGGCGACGTGTTCGGGGGTGACCACCTCACCCGACGCGGCCACCACCTGCGCACCGCGCTCCCCCGCCGCGAGCGGGTCGAGCAGCATCGGCGTGGCCACCCCGAACGGGCACAGCACGCTGACGCCGACGCCGCGCCCGCCGTAGGTGACCGACAGCCACTCGGCGAAGGCCACCGCGCCGTGCTTGGTCACGGTGTACGGCGCGTCGCCGGGCGCGGTGAGCAGCCCGGCGGCCGACGCGGTGTTGAGCAGGTACCCCTGCCCTCGTTCGAGGAAGTGCGGGACGACGGCCCGCGCGGCGTACACGTGGGCCATGACGTTGACCTCGAAGGCCTGGTGCCACAGGTCGTCCGGGTCCTCGAGCTCGACGCCGGTGAGGATCCCGGCGTTGGAGCAGAACAGGTCGATGTGCCCGTCGCGGTCGAGCGCGCGGGCCACCAGAGCGGCGACCGCGCCGGGGTCGGTGACGTCGACGGTCTCGGCGACCGACACCGCGCCGACCTCGTCCACCAGGGCGGTCAGGCCGTCGGCGGCCCGGTCGACGGCCACCACCCGGCGTGCGCCCTCGGCGGCGAAGCGGCGCACCAGCGCGGCCCCGATGCCGCCGGCGGCCCCGGTGACGACGACCACCCCATCCTTGACGTCCATGCTCAGCTGCCTTCCGGGTGACGGGACGGCGCGAGCGCGGCAAGCACCAGGTCGGCCAGCTCGGCACCGAGCTGGGCCGGTCGCTTACGGCCACCGGGCCGGTACCAGAGCGGCAGCTCGTTGACGAAGCCGAAGATCATGAAGGTGACGGTGTCGGCCGACGCGACGGCCGCGAACGTGCCGCCGGCCTGGCCGTCGCGCACCAGCTTGCGCACGCCGTCGTGGTAGCGGCGCCGGTCGCGGCGGTACTGCGCGGTGCGCTCCTCGCCCAACCGGCCCAGCTCGCGCCAGAAGACCAGTGCCGGGCGCGCGCTCGCGGCGGTGCTGCGCACGAGATCGTCGATCAGCGCGCGCAGCGTCTCGGCCGGGGGCAGGCCGCGCGCCAGGATCTCGTCCATCGCCGCGAGCTGACGGCCGATGAGATCGCCGTACACCTCGTAGAGCAGCGCCTCCTTGCTGACGAAATGGTGGTAGAAGCCGCCCTTGGTCACGCCGGCCCGGCCGATGACCTGCGTGACGCTGGTGGCGTCGTAGCCGCGCTCGGCGAACAGCTCCACGGCCGCGTCGAGCAGCCGCTCCTTGGTCGCGGTCACGGGGTCGGGTGCTTGTTCAGTTCCTGCCGGGCGATGCTGCGCAGGTGCACCTCGTCGGGACCGTCGGCCAGGTGCAGCGTGCGCACCTGCGCCCACGCCGCGGCCAGCGGCGTGTCCGACGAGACGCCGGCCGCCCCGAACACCTGCACCGCACGGTCGAGGACGTAGGACGCGGCCCGCGGCGCGGCCACCTTGATGGCGGCCACCTCGGTGCGCGCGTTCTTGACGCCGGCGGTGTCGATCAGCCACGCCGCGTTGAGCACCAGCAGGCGGGCCTGGTCGATGGCCAGCCGGGACTCCGCGATCCACTCCTGCACGACGCCGTGTGCGGCCACCGGCTGGCCGAACGTCGTGCGCGAGGCCGCCCGCTCGCACATGAGCTCCAGGGCCCGCTCGGCCACGCCGAGGCTGCGCATGCAGTGGTGGATGCGGCCCGGACCGAGGCGCGCCTGCGCCATCATGAACCCGCCGCCCTGCGGGCCGAGCAGGTTCTCCCTGGGCACCCGGACGTGGTCGTAGTGGATGACTCCGTGGCCGCCGTGCGGGCCGTCGTCGTAGCCGTACACCGTCGTCGAGCGCTCGATCGTCACGCCCGGCGCGTCCAGCGGGACGAGGATCATCGAGTGCCGGGCGTACTTCGCGGCCTCGGGGTCGCTGACCCCCATCACGATGGCCAGCTTGCACTCGGGCCGCAGCGCGCCGGTGGACCACCACTTGCGCCCGTCGACGACGAACGCGTCGCCGTCGTCGGTGATGGTCGTGGCGATGTTCGCCGCGTCCGAGGACGCCACCGCGGGCTCGGTCATCGAGAAGCACGACCGGATCTCGCCGGCGAGCAGCGGGTCGAGCCACTGGCGGGCCTGCTCGTCGGTGGCGAACATGTGCAGCAGTTCCATGTTGCCGGTGTCCGGCGCGCTGCAGTTCATGGCCTCGGGCGCCAGGGCGAGCGAGCGCCCGGACAGCTCGGCGATCGGCGCGTAGTCGAGCACCGACAGCCCGGTCCCCTTCTCGGAGTCGGGCAGGAAGAGGTTCCACAGCCCTTGACGCCGGGCCTCGGCCTTGAGCGTCTCCATGACTGCGGGCGTGCGGAACGGCGTGCCCGCGGCCCGGTTGGCGACAGCCTGCTCCTCGAACACGCGCTCGGCCGGGTAGATGTGCTCGTCGAGGAACGCGGCCACCTGCTGCTGCAGCTGCTGCGAGCGCGTGCTGTGCGCGAAGTCCATCAGCTCTCCTGTCGTCCGGCGAGGCGGTGCAACGCGGCCTGCAGCAGCGTCGGCACGGCCTCGCCGAAGTGGTCGAAGCCCTCGCCGACGGTCTTGCCGGCGAGGTAACGGTGGTGGATGCCCTCGGCCACGACCGCGAGCTTGAAGTACCCGAACCCGACGTACCAGTCGAGGTGGGTGAGGTCGCGCGGCGAGCGCTCGGCGTAGCGGGCCACCAGCTGCTCGCTGGTGAGGAAGCCGCGTTCGGGCGCCATCCGCGGCATCACCGTGTCGCCCTGGGCGGCGAGGTCCTGGTAGACGACCAGCAGGCCGACGTCGGTGAGCGGATCGCCGAGCGTGGCCATCTCCCAGTCGACCACCGCGGCGATCGCGTGCAGCGACGGCTCGAACATCACGTTGGTGAGCCGGTAGTCGCCGTGCACGATGCCCGGTGCCGACTGCGCCGGCAGGGCCGCCGACAGCTGCTCGACCACCTGCCTCAGCTCGTCGAGCGGCCGGGTCTCGGACGCGTCCCACTGCTGGTGCCAGCGCTTCACCTGGCGGCTCAGGAAGCCGTCGGGACGCCCGAAGTCGGCGAGCCCCACGCTCGCCGGGTCGGTCTCGTGCAGGTCGACGAGGGTGTCCACGATCAGCTCGCAGCACCGGGTCGCCTGTGCCGGCTCCAGCGACGCCAGTTGCCCGGGCCGGTCGAGCACGACCCCGTCGACGAAGCCCATCAGGTAGAACGGCGCGCCGAGGACGTCGGGGTCCTCGCACAGCGCGACGGCCTTCGCCACCGGCACGTTCGTGTCCTGCAGGGCGCTGATGACGCGGTACTCGCGCTTCATGTCGTGCGCGGTCGGCAGCACGTGCGCGAGCGGCGGGCGGCGCAGGGCCCACCGGTGCGTGCCGTCGGTGATCCGGTACGTGAGGTTGGACTTGCCGCCGGCGATGACCTCACCGGACAGCTCGCCGGCGCGCAGGCCGGGCCGGGTTTCGTCCAACCAGCGGGTCAGGGCGGCGAACTCGACTCCGGGCAGGTCGACCATCGCCCCAACCTAAAGACCGACCGGTCGGTCGGTCAAGATCGGGCGCTCAGCCCACGGCGGCGTGGAACAGCGACCCCACGCCGTAGGTGACGGCGGCGGCCAGCGCCCCGAGCAGCAGCTGCCGGGCACCGGCGAACAGCCACGAGCGGCTGGTGAACCGCGTGGTCACCGCGCCGGCCGCGAACAACGCCACCAGCGCCAGCACGGCCGAGAGCCACAGTGACGCCGCACCGGCCAGATACGGCAGCAGCGGCACGAACGCGCCCACGCTGAACGCCAGTAGTGACGAGCCGGCCGCGGTCCACGGGCTCGGCAGTTGCTTGGGGTCGACGCCGAGCTCCTCCTGGGCGTGGATGAGCAGCGCCTGGTCGGGGTCGCGCGACAGCTGCCGGGCCACCGAGGCCGCGGTCTGCGGGTCCACCCCGCGCGCCACGTACATCTGGGCGAGCTCCTCCTGCTCCGCGGCCGCGTTGTGCGCGAGCTCGTACCGCTCGACCTCCAGCTCGGCCTGGGTCGACTCGTTCTGCGACTGAACGGAGACGTACTCGCCGGTGGCCATCGAGAAGGCGCCACCGACGAGACCGGCCCACCCGGCCAGCGACACCGCCGTGCTGGTGGCCGAGGCCCCGGCCACACCCGCGATGAGTGCGAAGTTCGACACCAGCCCGTCCATCATCCCGAACACCGTCGGGCGCAACCAGCCGCCGGAGACGTCGCGGTGCTGGTGGTGGATCTCCGGCTCGGGCAGCGCCGGCACGTGGGAGAGCGCGTCAGTCATCGTCGGTGGCGTCGACCTTCTCCTCGGCCGGGGTCAGCTCGCCGGCGTCCGGCGCCGCGAAGGCCGGGACCCCCAGGTATGGGCTCTCCTCCCGCGCGGCCCGGAAGCCGCCGTGGCGCAGGAACCAGGCCAGCGCGAGCAGGAAGACGACCAGACAGGTCCAGTCGTTGATCCGCAGGCCGAGGAAGTGGTTGGCGGGGTCGGTGCGCAGCGCCTCGATCCAGGCGCGGCCCACGGTGTAACCCATGGCGTAGAGCGCCATGACGTTGCCGCGGCCCAGGCGCAGGCGCCGGTCGAGCAGCAGCAGGGCGACGGCCAGCGCGACGTCCCAGATCAGTTCGTAGAGGAACGTCGGCTGGTACAGCGAGGCGAGGGTGGTGCTGTGCGCCGCGCACACCTCGCCGCCGGAGGCCTGGCCACCGGCCACCGTGTGGGCGCGGTCGGGGTCCAGGCAGTGGATGCGTAAACCCCACGGCAGGCTCGTCGGCCCGCCGTAGAGCTCGTTGTTGAACCAGTTGCCCACCCGGCCGATGGCCTGGGCGAAAGCCACGCCGGGCACCGCGGCGTCGGCGAACACCGTGAGCCGGATGTGGCGCCGGCGGCAGCCGATCCAGGCGCCGAGCGTGCCGAGGGCGATCGCGCCCCAGATGCCCAGACCGCCGTCCCAGATCTTGACGGCGTCGATCGGGTGCGTGCCCGGCTTGCCCTCGAAGTACAGCTCCGGATCGGTGATCAGGTGGTAGAGCCGCCCGCCGATGATCCCGAGCACGATGGCCCAGGTGGCGACGTCCCACAGGTGGTCGGGGTCCCCACCCCGCGCGCGCCAGCGCCGGCCGGTGAGCCAGAGGGCCACGACGATGCCGACGATGATGCACAGCGCGTAGGCCCGGATGGGCAGCGGACCGAGATGCCAGACACTGCGTGTCGGGCTGGGGATCGCGGCGAGGACCTGCACGCCGTAACGGTATCCGCCGTGGTTACCGTGGCCGACATGCAGGCGATCGTGGTGACGCGCAACGGCGGTTCGGACGTGCTCGAGGTGCAGGACCGGCCCACGCCCACCCCGGGGCCCGGCCAGCTGTTGGTCGGGGTGGGCGCCTCGGGCGTCAACTTCATCGATGTGTACCGGCGCGAGGGCGTGTACCCGGTGCCGACGCCGTTCGTGCTCGGCGGCGAGTGCGCCGGTTCGGTGCTGGCCGTCGGCGACGGGGTCACCGACTTCGCGCCCGGCGACGTGGTGGCCACCGCGGCCGCGGCTTCGGGCACGCACGCGGAGGCGGCGCTGGTCGACGCCGCGCAGGCGGTGCCGGTGCCCGACGGGCTCGATCCGCAGGTCGCCGCCGCCGCGATGCTGCAGGGCATGACCGCGCACTACCTCGTGCACTCCACCTACCCGGTCTGCGACGGCGACGCGGTGCTCGTGCACGCCGCCGCCGGTGGCGTCGGGCAGCTGCTGGTGCAGCTGGCCAAGCGCCGGGGCGCGCGGGTGGTGGCCACGGTCGGCAGCGAGGCGAAGGTCGAGGTGGCCCGCGCGGCCGGGGCCGACCAGGTGATCCGCTACGACCAGGTGGACGACACCGACGCGCTGGCGGCCGCGGTGCGCGACGCGGTGCCCGGCGGGGTGCACGCGGTCTACGACGGCGTGGGCCGGGCGACCTTCGAGGCGTCGCTGAAGTCCCTGCGCCCGCGCGGGCTGCTCGCGCTGTTCGGCGCGGCCAGCGGGCAGGTGCCGCCCTTCGACCTCCAGCGCCTCAATCCGGCCGGCTCGCTGTTCGTCACCCGGCCCACGCTGGCGCACTACACCGCCGACGCCGACGAGCTGCGCTGGCGGGCCGGTGACGTGCTGTCGGCCGCGGCGGGTGGCTCGCTGCGCGTGGCCATCGGCGCCCGGTACCCCCTGACGGACGCCCGGCGGTGCTACGACGACCTCGAGGGCCGGCGGACCACCGGCAAGCTGCTGATCGTGCCGTAACCGGGGAGTAGTCCCCATATCGGACTTTTGCCTCTTTCGGGACGATAGGGAGATCATCGTCCGTCCCCGAGGAGGTCTCGTGACTACCCCACGCAGGCTTGGCACCGCCGTGCTCGCCCTGTTCACCCTGACGGCCGCGCTCGTCGTGGGCGCAGCGCCGGCGTCGGCATCCGGAGTCGTCTACGGCTTCGACGTCTCGCACTACCAGGGCAGCATCAACTGGTCCGCCCAGTACAGCGCGGGCGCGCGCTTCGTCTACATGAAGGCCACCGAGGGCACCACGTACACCGACCCCGACTTCTCGGCCAACTACACCGGCTCCTACAACGCGGGGTTCATCCGCGGTGCCTATCACTTCGCGCGGCCGAACGTCAGCACCGGCAGCACGCAGGCCGACTACTTCCTCGCCCACGGCGGCGGTTGGTCCGGCGACGGCAAGACGCTGCCCGGCGCCCTGGACATGGAGTACAACCCCTACAGCGGCGGCACCTGCTACGGGCTGTCGGCCTCCGGCATGGCGGCGTGGATCAAGTCCTTCAGCGACCGCTACCACTCGCGTGAGGGCGTCTACCCGGTCATCTACACGTCCACGTCGTGGTGGTCGCAGTGCGTGAGCAGCTCGGCGAACTTCAGCGCGACCAACCCGCTGTGGGTGGCGCGGTACAGCTCGAGCGTCGGGTCGCTGCCGTCCGGCTGGGGCTACTACACGTTCTGGCAGAACGCCGACTCGGGCAAGTACCCGGGCGACCAGGACCGCTTCAACGGCGACTACAGCCAGCTCCAGCAGATCGCGAAGGGCTGACCCCCGCGCCATCGGCGGGCGGCCCTCAGGCGGTGACCAGCTCCGGCTCGGGCGTGCTCGGGGCCTGCGGTAGGGCCGCTCGGGCCGGCAGGGCGAAGGCGACCAGCACGGCGCCGGCCAGTGTGGCGCCCGCGGCCACGAACGACGCGGTGTGCATGCCGTCGACGAACGCCGAGCGGACGGCGGCGACCAGGCCCGGGTCGCGCGACTCCCCCGCCACCCGCAGCCCGGCGACGACCGACGAGCGGACGCGTTCGCGCACCGCGACCGGCAACCCGTGCACCGCGTCGGCCACCTTGGTCCCGTAGATCGCGGCCAGCACCGAACCGAGCACGGCCACGCCGAGCGTGCCGCCCAGCTCGCGGGTGGTGTCGTTGACCGCCGAGCCGGCACCGGCCTGGTGCAGCGGCAACGCACCCATGATCGCCTCCGTGGCCGGCCCGGCGATGAGCCCGAGCCCCGCGGCCATCAGCACCATGGCCGTGATGATCTTGCCGAAGTAGGCGGAGTCGACCTGCGACGTTCCGGCGAGCGCGAACCCGGCCGACATGAGCACGAGCCCGCCGCTGACGACCACGGTGGTGCCGATGCGCTGGGCCACCTGCACGGCCACCGGCGCCAGCGCACCGATCACCAGCGCGAACGGCAGTGTGCGCACACCCGCGTCCAGGGTGCCGTAGCCCTTCACCGCCTGGAAGTACTGGGTGACCAGGAAGATGAAGCCGAACAGCCCGAAGAACGCGATCGAGATCGCGCCGGCGGCGGCGCTGAAACGCCGGTTGGCGAACAGCCGCACGTCGAGCAACGGCGCCGGCGCACGCAGCTCACGGGCCACGAAGGCGGCCAGCAGCGCGGCTGCGGCGGCGAACCCGGCCAGGCTCGCCGGCGACGTCCAGCCGTGTTGCGGGCCCTCGATGACGCTCCAGACCAGCGCGGTGAGCCCGGCGATCGACAGCGCGGCACCGAGGCCGTCGAAGGCGCCCGCGTGCGGGGCGCGCGACTCCGGCACCCAGCGCACCGTGGCCAGCACGGCCACGACCGCGATCGGGACGTTGATCCAGAACACCGAGTGCCAACTGAAGTGCTCGAGCAGCCAGCCGCCGGTCACCGGTCCGAGCGCGACCGACACGCCGGCGACGGCGCTCCAGATGCCGACGGCGGCGACCCGCTCCTTCGCCACGGTGAACATGTTGGTGACGATGGCCAGCGTCGCCGGGAAGATCAGCGCTGCGAACGCGCCCATGACCGCGCGAGTGGCGATCAGCTCGTGGAGCGTGCCGACCAGCGCCGCCACCCCCGACACCGCACCGAAGCCGGCGAGCCCAACCAGCAACATGCGCCGGCGGCCGAAGCGGTCACCGAGATGGCCGGCGGCCAGCAGCAGGCCGGTGAACACCAGCGTGTACGCGTCGACGATCCACTGCAGGCCGGTGGTCGAGGCCGACAGCTGCCGCGACAGGCTCGGCAGCGCCACGTTGACGATGGTGTTGTCGATGGTCACGAGCAGTTCGGCGACGCACAGCACGACCAGCGCCAGCCAGCGTGACGGGGTCCGCATCCGGAGTACCTCACTCTCTTGTAGCACGACGTTCTACCGTTGTAGAACAATGTTCTACGTAAGCCGGAGGTTGTCAAGTGCTTGGATCGCGGCATGGCTGACACGCGCTCGACGCGGCGCACTCCGTCCGCGGATGTGCGGGCCGCCCTGGTCGACGCCGCGACGGTGGTGCTCGAGCGCGACGGGGTGGGCGGGCTGACCGTGCGTGCGGTCGCCGCCGAGGCGCAGGTGGCCCCGATGGGGGTCTACAACCACCTCGAGGGCAAGTCGGGCATGCTGCTCGCCGTTCTCCAGCGCGCCTTCGACGGCCTGCGCATCGCCATCACCCCGCCGCCGTCCGTCACCGGCGCGCAGCGCCTGCCCGAGTCCGGTCGCGGCTACCGGCGCTTCGCGCTGGCCAACCCGACCGCCTACGCGCTCATGTTCAGCACGTCCGACCCGTCGGTCGACCTCGACGCGCTGTTCCCGTACGCCCGGCCCGCGTTCACCGCCCTCGTCGACCTCGTGGCGGAGGGTCAGCGACTGGGCATCGTGCGAGCGGGCGTGCCCGACGCGCTGGCCCTGCAGGTCTGGTCGGCGGTGCACGGTGCGGTGAGCCTGGAGTTGACGGACAACCTGCACGAGGGCACCGATGCCGACACCGCGTTCGAGGCCATGCTCGACCTGATCAGCCGCGGGATCGCGCCCGACCCGGCCTGATGCTCAGCGGCGCACGCCGGCCGCGAGTTCGGCGGTGAGCTCGCCCACCGCGCGCACCCCCTCCGCGTCCGGCGAGTCGAGCAGGCGCTTGACCAGCGCCGAGCCCACGATCACGCCGTCGGCGAAGGTGGCCACCTGCTGGGCCTGCTCGCCCGTCGAGACGCCGACGCCGACGCACACCGGCAGGTCGGCGGCGAGCTCGCGCACCCGCTTGACCAGCACGGCGGCCTGGACGCCGACACTGGCGCGGGCGCCGGTGACCCCCATGACCGCGGTGGCGTAGACGAACCCGCGCGACGCGGCGGCCGTGGAGGCGATGCGCGCGTCGGTGGACGACGGGGCGACGAGGAAGATCCGGTCCAGGCTGTGCGCGTCGGTGGCGGCGAGCCACGCGCCGGCCTCCTCGGGGATCAGGTCGGGGGTGATGCCACCCGAGCCGCCCGCGTCGGCCAGCGCGCCGGCGAAGCGCTCGACACCGTAGCGCTCCACCTGGTTCCAGTAGCCCATGGTGACCGCGGCGGCGCCCGCCCCGGTCACGGCCGACACCGCGCGCAGCGCATCGGCCATCGAGACCCCGGCGCGCACCGCGTGCTCGGTGGCCCGCTGGATGGTCGGGCCGTCCATGACCGGGTCGCTGTACGGCACGCCGACCTCGACGACGTCCACGCCGGCGTCGACCATCGCGCGCATCGCGGCGATGGAGGTGTCGACGTCGGGGTAGCCGACCGGCAGGTAGCCGATCAGGGCGGCGCGCCCGTCGCCCTTCGCCCGCGCCAGTGCGTCGGACAGCGCGGTCACGACCGCGTCCCGCCGGCGTCGCCGGGATCGAGGCCGCCGGGCCGGTCGTCGACGAGGCCGAACCAGCGCGACGCGGTCTCGACGTCCTTGTCGCCGCGGCCGGACAGATTCACCAGCACGATCGCGTCCGGGCCGAGCTCGCGGCCGAGCTCCAGCGCCCCCGCGAGGGCGTGGGCCGACTCGATGGCGGGGATGATGCCCTCGCTCCTGGACAGCAGCGAGAACGCGTCCATGGCCTGCCGGTCGGTGATCGGGCGGTACTCGGCCCGGCCGATGTCGTGCAGGTAGCTGTGTTCGGGCCCGACGCCCGGGTAGTCCAGACCGGCCGAGATGGAGTGCGACTCGACCACCTGGCCGTTGTCGTCCTGCAGCAGGTACGAGCGCGCGCCGTGCAGCACGCCGGGGGCGCCGCCGGTGATCGACGCGGCGTGTCGCCCGGTCTCGACGCCGTCGCCCGCGGCCTCCAGCCCGACCAGGCGCACCGACTCGTCGCCGACGAACGCGGTGAAGATGCCGATGGCGTTCGAGCCGCCGCCCACGCACGCGGCCACGACGTCGGGCAGCCGGCCGCAGCGCTCGAGCACCTGCGCGCGGGCCTCGTCGCCGATGATGCGCTGGTACTCGCGCACCAGCATCGGGAACGGGTGGGGGCCGGCGGCGGTGCCGAAGATGTAGTTGGTCGTCTCCACGTTGGTCACCCAGTCGCGCATCGCCTCGTTGATCGCGTCCTTGAGCGTGCGCGAGCCGGTGGTGACCGGCACGACCTCCGCGCCGAGCAGGCGCATGCGGGCGACGTTGAGGGCCTGGCGGCGCACGTCCTCCTCGCCCATGTAGACGACGCAGTCCAGGCCGAGCAGCGCGGCGGCGGTGGCCGTGGCCACGCCGTGCTGGCCGGCTCCGGTCTCGGCGATCACCCGCTTCTTGCCGATGTGACGGGTGAGCAGGCCCTGGCCCAGCACATTGTTGATCTTGTGCGAGCCGGTGTGGTTCAGGTCCTCGCGCTTGAGCAGCACACGGGCCCCGCCCGCGTGCTCACCGAACTTCGGCGCGTCGGTCAGCGGCGACGGCCGGCCGGTGTAGTCGCGGTGCAGCGCGGCCAGTTCGGCGCGGAAGGCCGGATCGGCCTGGGTGTCGTGGAAGGCGGCGGTCAGTTCGTCGATGGCGGCGACGAGCGCCTCAGGGACGAACCGTCCGCCGTAGACGCCGAAGTGACCGGTCGCGTCGGGCGTGGCCGGACCAGGGGTGCCGTGCTCGGGCATGCGTTACTCCTGCGGGATCGACGGGATGCGGGCGCTGGTCAGCCGCGCCATCGCCGGTCGAGATCCACATCCATGAGCACTGCCCTACCCTACAAGCCGGGCCGCGCGCCTTTCGCGCGATGTGGTGTGGCACAGCGCCGAGCGGAGGGTGACATGAGCCAGGACCAGCCCTACCCCGGGCCGCCGTACCCCGGGCAGCCGTACCCCGGGCAGCCGTACCCCGGGCAGCCGTACCCCGGGCAGCCGTACCCCGGGCAGCCGTACCCCGGGCAGCCGTACGGCTGGGCGCCGCCGCCGGCGGCGCGGCGCAAGCACTGGAAGTGGATCGTGCCGGTGGTGGTCGCGGCCGCGATCGTCCTGGGTCTCGGCATCTACCTCGTGGCGCGCGACCCGCACCCCGAGGACGCGAAGACCGCCGGCCGGCAGTTGCGCCTGCCTGCGGCGGTGCACGCCTACACCCGCCTGCGCGGCTACGACACGGGCCTGATCAAGGACCGGATGGTCTCGCTCGCCGGCAGCCTCGGCACCACCGGCGACAAGCTGGTCGACTCGTCGGTGGTCGGTGCGTACGCGACCTCGGCGTCGGCCAAGACCCCCGAGCTGCTGCTCATCGCGTTCCCCCTGCGCAGCGTTCCCGACCTTCGTGACGAGGTCCGCGACGAGGGGTCGGCGGGTGCGACCGGCAAGCTGATGAGCTCGGTGGCCGCCGCCGGGAAGGCCACGCCGCACACCGTCGACCCCGGCAAGTTGGGTGGGGCCATGCGCTGTCTGCAGGTCGAGGAGACCGGCTCGCAGCTCGGCTACTGCGGCTGGGTCGACCGCTCGTACATGGCGATGACGATCGTGCGCTCGCCCGGGTCCGACGACAACCTGGACCGGCTGGCCCTCGACCTGCGCACGGCCGCCGAGCATTGACCGGCACCCCGCGCTGGTTCACCGAGCAGCCCGACGGCCACTCCGCCACGTATGCGCGCCGGATGCGCCGCCTCGCGCGCGAGGGAAGCGATCTCGACGGCGAGGCCCGCTTCCTCGACGCCCTGCTGCCGCGCAACTCTCGTGTTCTCGACGCCGGGTGCGGGGGTGGCCGCACGGGCGCGGCGCTGCACGCCCGCGGGCACAGCGTGGTCGGTGTCGACATCGACGAGCAGCTGGTGAGCGCCGCGCGCGCCGACCACCCCGCCGTGCGCTGGGAGGTCGCCGACCTGGCCACGCTCGACCCCGCCGTCCTGGACGGCGTGCCGTTCGACGCCGCGGTCCTCGCCGGCAACGTCATGGTCTACCTCGCACCCGGCACCGAAGCCGAGGTGCTGCGCCGGCTCGCCGCGGCGCTGCGTCCCGACGGGGTGCTCGTCACCGGCTTCGCCACCGACCGCACGTACGGCCTCGACGAGTTCGACCGGCATTGCTCCGCGGCCGGCCTGCGCCTCGAACACCGCTTCGCCACCTGGGACCTGCGACCGTGGGTCGACGGCGCGCCCTGGGCGGTGAGCGTGCTGCGTCGCTTCTGATCGCCGTCCGCTCGGGCCTTTCGGCCGGGCCGGGCTGGACAACCTCGTCCTCGTCCACGAACTCGCCGTCCATCAACTCGCCGGTCCCAACGTAGCTTCGTCGGTCCGCCATTCGTCACCGTCGCGATAGCCGCGCCACAACCGTGGAATCGGTTCGAATCGCAATTGCTTCACCCGCACCTCCCATCGGCTGCGCCGGCGTTGCCAGTCGCGATAGGCGCGATTGCGGCGGAACGTCTCGGGCGGCCTGACCAGCCCGAAGCCGTCGGCCCACCATTCGCCGAATTCGGGATCGAGGATCGTGTCGAGGTGCGGCGGGAAGCGGCGCCCGGCGAGGTCCGCAACACCGTCCCACACCTCGAGAGGCGGCACGAGGCGCCCCTCGTGGTCGACGACGACCAGCAGGTAGGCGGCCGCGTCGAGCAGGCGCTGCAGGACGGTCAGGGACGGCGTCAGCGCCCCGGTCTCGTACTTCGCCACCGTGCCGGGTGCGATGCCTGCGTGCCGCGCCAGGTCACGCTGGCTCAGATCGGCCGTGCGCCGCAGCCTGCGCAGCAGTTCGTCCACTCGGTATCCGCCGATCATCGGCGGCTGTGGGTCCTCGGCCTCGTTCGTGCTCACATCTGCAGCCTGCGCGCCGGGCCCGACATCCGAGGGCCTGCCGCGCGCACTCTGTGGACAGCGGGCCGGTTTTCCACAGATCGCTCTCTGCCCTTGTGCACCACGTGCGCACGGTGATGCCGGCCCGGAGGGGCCACCCCCTCACGGGCCTTTGCTCTGCTTCCCGAGAGGAAGCAATGTCGAACGGCCTGCCGACCCCTTGCCTGCTTCCTCGGTGGGAGCAGAGCTAGCTCTGCTTCCACGGAGGAAGCGGTAGGAGTGGCGGCGCGGGCCACTGTGGGGCCGGCGGTGGTTGCTTCCTCTGGGGAAGCAGAGCAAAGGTCGGCGGCAGAGTGGTCCCTTCCCGGATGCGGCGCGGGTCAACGGGCCCGGTTTCTTCGCCTGTCAGGACACCGGAAACCACACCGTGCGGTGCCCGAGGTGCCGGCGCTCCCCGAGAGGGAGCGGGGCAGATCAGCGGGAGGCGCGGGGGGTGGCCGGGTGAGCCCCGGCGGTGACGAGATCGGCCACGGCGTGCCGCGGGTCGCCGCCGGTGACCAGGGACTCGCCGACCAGGACCGCATCGGCGCCGGCGCCGGCGTACTCGATGAGATCGTGCGGGCCGCGCACGCCCGACTCGGCGATCTTGACGACGTCGCTGGGCAGGCCAGGGGCGATGCGCTCGAAGGTGGACCGGTCGACCTCGAGGGTCTTGAGGTTGCGGGCGTTGACGCCGATGACCCGGGCGCCCGCGTCGAGGGCCCGGCTGGCCTCGTCCTCGGTGTGCACCTCGACCAGCGCCGTCATGCCGAGCGACTCGACCCGCTCGCGCAGCCCGATGAGCACGTTCTGTTCGAGCGCGGCGACGATGAGCAGCACGACGTCGGCGCCGTGCGCGCGCGCCTCGTGCACCTGGTACGACGTCACGAAGAAGTCCTTGCGCAGCACCGGGACCCGCACCGCGGCGCGCACGGCGTCGAGGTCGTCGAGCGATCCGCCGAAGCGGCGCTGCTCGGTCAGCACGCTGATCATCCGCGCACCGCCGGCCTGGTACTGCGCGGCGAGCGACGCGGGGTCGGTGATGGCGGCGAGCCGGCCGCGTGACGGGCTGCTGCGCTTGACCTCGGCGATCACCGCGACGTCAGGGGTGCGCAGCGCGGCGAGCCCGTCGAGTGCGGGAGGGGCAGCGGCGGCGCGTTCCTTGACCTGATCGAACGGCAGCGCGTGCTCGCGAGCGGCGATGTCCTCTCGGACCCCCGCGATGATGTCGTCCAGCACGCTCGCCACCGGGTCGGCCTCCCTCGAGTTGCTGCCGGTGTGCTCAGCTTCGAGGGTAGCGAGAACCGCCGACGTCGCTGGTGGCGGGGCCGTCATCGGGCCCGTCGACGCCGCCCACCGTCGGATCGTCGCCGCGGTCCAGAGCTGACCACAACACCGGCGCCGCCGTCGCCGTGCCCTGCGCGTCGCGCGCGCCCGCGGTAGCGGTGGCGCCGGTGCCGCCCGTGGCGCTGCGCTCGTACCGCGCGGACAGCGCGTGCCAGCGGTGGCCGCGCACGGCGACGAGCACGCCGGCCGCCGCCACCAGTACCCCGCAGACGACGGTGAGCGTCGGCCACACCGCGTGGACGGCCACGTGCGGCACGACCGCGCCGGCGTCGACGGTGCGGTGCTTCGACTCGACCAGCGACCGCGCCCGCGCCGGGCTGACCGCCGACGCCGAGGCCAGCGCCCGCCAGACGATCCCCGCTCCGGCGAGCACCAGCACCACCCCGACCGCGCGGCGCGTCGTGGCGCGGGTGGCGATCACCGCGACCACGCCCGCGAGGGCCACCAGGGCGAACGCGGTGGGAGCGGCGTCGACCGTGCGGCCGCTCAGCGGCAGTACGTCGGTGTGCAGGGGGGCCGGCCGGTCGGTGCGCACGGTCTGCCAGTCGCGGACCGCGATCAGCAGTGTGCCGGCGGCACCGGCCGCGTCGACGGCAAGGGCGAGCGCGTACGCCACGGCGGGCCCGCGGTTCACGAGACCGTGCGCAGGGTCTCGGCGGTGGCGATGGCCTGCAGGACCGCCCGCGCCTTGTTGCGCGTCTCCTGCTCCTCCAGCGCAGGGACGCTGTCGGCGACCACCCCGGCGGCGGCCTGCACGTAGGCCACGCCGTCGCGCATGACGGCGGTGCGGATCGCGATCGCGACGTCGAGGTCGCCGGCCGCGTCGAGGTAGCCGACGGCCCCGCCGTAGACGTTGCGCCGCACCGGTTCCAGCTCCTCGATCAGCTCCATCGCCCGGACCTTCGGCGCGCCGGTCAGCGTGCCGGCCGGGAACGTCGCCGTGAGCACGTCGAACGCATCGTGCCCGTCGGCCACCTGCGACTCGACCGTCGACACGATGTGCCACACGTGGCTGTACCGCTCGACCGCCCCGAACTCGACGACCTGCACACTGCCCGGCGCGGACACCCGGCCCAGGTCGTTGCGCGCGAGGTCGACGAGCATCACGTGCTCGGCCTGCTCCTTCGGGTCGGACACGAGCTCGGCGGCCAGCGCGGCGTCGCGCTCCGCGCTCTCGCCCCGCCGCCGGGTGCCGGCGATCGGGTGCAGCACGGCCCGGCCCTCCTTGACCGTCACCAGCGCCTCCGGGCTCGACCCGACGATGTCGACGTCGGCGGTGCGCAGGAAATACATGTACGGCGACGGGTTGAGCGTGCGCAGCACGCGGTACACGTCGAGGGGGTCGGCCGTCGTCGACGCGACGAACCGTTGCCCGACCTGGATCTGGAACACCTCGCCCGCGCGCACCGCCTCGAGCGCCTGCTCGACCGCGGGCTGGTACTCGCCGGCCGGCGTCCGCGACACCGCCTCCTTGGGGGGCGCCGCCTCGACCACGGCCACCGTGGACGGCGCGGGCGTGGCCAGCGCCGACTGCATCACGTCCAGCCGGCGCACCGCGTCGGCGTAGGCGGCGTCGAGTTCCGGCCCGGACATCGACGGCTGCAACAGCGCGTTGGCGATCAGCACCACCGTGCACTCGTGGTGGTCGACGGCGGCGAGGTCGGTGACCAGCAGCATCGTCAGTTCGGGCAGCCCGAGCTCGTCGACCGCCTTGTCCGGCAGCTGTTCGATGCGCCGCACGACGTCGTAGCCGAGGTAGCCGACGAACCCGCCGGTGAGCGGCGGCAGCCCGGGCAGCCGCGGCGCGGACACCGCTCGCCATGCGGCGCCGAGAGCGGCCAGCGGGTCGTCGTCGCTGGTCGGCACCCCGGCCGGGACGCGACCGCGCCACGCGGCCCGCCCGTCGTCCACGGTCAGGCTCGCCACCGCCCCCACACCGACGAACGACCACCGCGAGAACGACGCGCCCGGCTCGGCCGACTCCAGCAGGAACGTGTCGGGGCGCCCGGCGGCGAGCTTGCGGTAGACCCCGACCGGCGTCTCGCCGTCGGCGAACAGGGTCCGGGTGATGGGCACGAGCCGGTGGGTGGCGGCGAGCCGGTCGAGGTCGGCCCGCCCGATCGGCGTGCTGCCGCCGGGCGCGTTCACCGCGGCAGCTCGCCGTCGTCGAAGCAGGTGTGCGCGCCGGTGTGACAGGCCGGCCCGACCTGGTCGACCTTCACCAGCAGCGCGTCGCCGTCGCAGTCGAGCGCAACCGACTTCACGTGCTGCGCGTGCCCGGACGTCTCTCCCTTGACCCAGTACTCCTGCCGCGACCGCGACCAGTACGTAGCCCGGCCGGTGGACAGGGTGCGGTGCAGCGCCTCGTCGTCCATCCAGCCGACCATCAGTACCTCGCCGCTGTCGTACTGCTGGACGACGGCGGCGACGAGGCCGGCCGGATCGCGCTTGAGGCGCGCGGCGACGGCGGGGTCGAGATCGGAGGGGTCGCGCGGGGCCATAGCGATTGATTGTGCCGAACGCCGCCTACCCGACAGCGGGGAGCCAGACGGTGACGGTGCTGCCGTCCTCGACGGAGCTGTCGAAGCGCACCGATCCGCCGTGGGCGCGCAGGATGGCGGCGACGATCGACAGGCCGAGCCCCGACCCGCCCCGCGCCCGGGTGCGGGCCTTGTCGGCGCGCCAGAACCGCTCGAACACGTGCGCGGCCTGCTCCGGCGGCAGTCCCGGGCCGCCGTCGACCACCGTGACGACGAGACCGCCGGCCCGGGTGAACCCGTGCACGGTGATCGGGCGGCCCGGGTCGGTGTGCACGCTGGCGTTGGCGACGAGGTTGCGCACCGCGCGCAGCAGTTGGTCGCGATCGCCCATGACGGCGGGCACGGGGTCCAGCTGCAGCTCGATGGTCCGCTCCGGGAACGCGGCCCGCGAACCGCTGACCACGTCGTCGAGCAGTTCGGGGACGTCGATCAGTTCGCGCATCGCCACCGGACGTTCCTCGTCGTCGGCGGCCGCGTCGCCGCGGGCGAGCAGGAGCAGGTCCTCGACCAGCCGTGACATGCGGGTGCCCTCGGACTCGATGCGGTCGAGATTGTCCGGCGCGCTGTCGCCGACCGCGCGCTGCATGCGCGCCAGCTCGGCGTAACCGCGGATCGAGGTCAGCGGCGTGCGCAGCTCGTGCGAGGCGTCGGCGAGGAACTGGCGCATCCGCTGCTCGCTCTCGACCCGCGCGGCGAACTGCGTCTCGACGGCCGCGAGCATGGTGTTGAACGACGTGGCCAGGTGACCGACCTCGGTGTCCGGCTCGTCCTCGGGCACCCGCCGGTCGAGGCCCGCGCCCTCCGGCGACAGCTCGCTGGCGACCTCCTGGGCCGTGACCGTCACGCGGCGCAGCCGGCGCAGGCTGAACCGCACGCCGACAGCGGTGGCGAACATCGCCACCACGACGGCCGCACCTCCGATGGTCAGCTCCAGGGTGACCAGGCGCCCGAGCGTGCGGTTGATCTCGCCGGTCGACAGGCCGGACACCACGGTGTACTCGCCCTCGGGCGTGTGCAGCTGGCGCGCGGTGACGCGCAACGTGACGCCGTCGGACGTGGTGATCGTGCGCGCGCTCTCGGGATCGTCGACGATCGTCTTCGCCTGGTCCTGGGAGAGCTCGATCAGTTTCAGGGACACGTTCTGGCGGATGCTCACCGTCGGCAGGCCGGTGGCGTAGAGGACCGTCACCCATTCGGTCTGCGGCGTCCTGTACCCGCGCGAGCCGTCGCCCAGGGAGCAGTCGTCCTGAACGCCGCGGAAGCACCCCGCGATGCGCCCCGCATTGCTGGACACGACCGAACTCAGCTGCTGGTCGAGGCGGTCGTAGAGGAAGAAGCGCAGCGCCAGGTAGGTGGTGGTGCCGATGACGCCGACGAGCACCACCACCAGGGTCACCACACCGATGGTGAGCTTCGCGGTGAGGCTGCGCGGGCCGCGCCGGGACCGGCGATCCGGCGCCGGGGACTCTCCTGGCGCCGGTTGCGGCGATGGTGGCGCAGGCGCGTCCGGCGGTGTGGTCGGCGGCGGCCCCGCGTACTGCGTGGTCACCCGCCTACGAGCGCGGGGCCTTGATGACGTAGCCGGCGCCGCGGATCGTGTGGATCAGCTTGGGCTCGACGTTGTCGACCTTCTTGCGCAGGTAGCCGATGTAGAGCTCGACGATGTTGGACTGGCCCTGGAAGTCGTACTTCCACACCCGGTCGAGGATCTGCGTCTTCGACAGCACCACCCGCTCGTTGCGCATCAGGTAGCGCAGCAGCTCGAACTCGGTGGCGGTCAGGTGCACCTCGACCCCGCCGCGGGTGACCTCGTGGCTGCTCTCGTCCAGCTCGAGGTCGGCGACCTTGAGCAGCCCGTCGCGCCCGGCGTCGGGCACCGAGCGGCGCAGCACGGCGTGCACCCGGGCCAGCAGCTCCTCGATGCTGAAGGGCTTGACGACATAGTCGTCGGCGCCGGCCCGCAGGCCGACGATGCGGTCGCTCGCGGCGTCGCGCGCGGTCAGGAAGATGACCGGCACCTGCGAGCCGGCGGCGCGCAGGTTCTGCAGCACACCCAGCCCGTCGAGGCCAGGCATCATCACGTCCAGGACGATCAGGTCGGGGTCGACCTCGGCCACCTTGGCCAGGGCCGTGCTGCCGTTGTCGGCGGTGATGGTCTCGAACCCGTCGAAACGCAGGGCGCTCGAGACGAGATGGGTGACGTTGTCCTCGTCGTCGACCACCAGCACGCGCCGCTTGGTGTTGGTGCCGGTGGAAATTACCGTCGCTGCACTCATCAGAGCTTCTCCCCAGGTGTGGTCTTGGCCCACGCTGTGCCCAGCCTGAGCAAAACGCCTGGGGCGACCGTGGGTGCCACCTGTGAATAGGGTATGCGGCCCGGCTCAGGGTGGCGAGGGCGCGTCCTCGGTGCGCGGCGACGGGCGGGCGAGGAGCGCGCCCGGGGGCGGTCCCGCTTTGCGGTAGTGCGGCCACGACGCAGGCACGAACGCCAGCACCAGGGCGGCCAGCGCGCACGCCAGCACGAGCGCGGAGGCCAGGTCCCCGCCCTCGGTGCCGTCGATCAGGAACCACACGGAGGCGCCGAGCAGGCCGGCCTGCACGAGCGCGAACGGCCAGCGCCGCCGCCCGCTCATGGCCCACATCAACGTGATCACCGAGAGGAGGAACACGACCGCGGCGGCGATCCCGGCCAGCAGCTCGCCGCGCGTGCTGGACGTGATGTCCGGCGGCACGACCGGGTGCACCGAGCCGTGCACGATGAACAGCACCGCGTAGATCGCGAGGAACGGGACGGGTGCCGTGCCGCAGGCGGCGGCGGCGACGACGGTCGGCGGCGCCGAGCGGGTGTCGTCGTAGTCCTCCGGCCGCATGGTCCTCCCTCACCCGACGGTCGTCGTGAACCGCGTGGTTACGCTCGCCGAGTGTCGCATCATGCCCTGGACGAACGCCACGCGCTCGCCGCGACCCTACGCCGCACCGACCCGCGGGCCCCGACGCTGTGCGGACAGTGGCGCGCCGACCAGCTCGCCGCGCACCTGGTGCTGCGCGAACGCTCGATCGGCGAGCTCGCGGGGCGCTTACCCATCGCGGCGCTGCAGCGGCGCGCCCAGCAGGGCATCGACGCGCTGGTCGCCGAGTGGAGCTACGAACAACTCGTCGACGCGGTGAGCTCGGGTCCCTCGTGGTCCGACGTGCGCGGCCCGGTGCCGGTGGCGTGGTTCTGGGCCCTGCCCGCGGTGCGCGAGCGGGCGAACATCCTGGAGTACCTGGTGCACCACGAGGACGTGCGCCGCACCGGCGACGACTGGGTACCGCGCGAGCTGCCGGCCGACTTCGTGGCCGCCGCGTGGGCGCAACTGCGCCTGCTCGCGCGCGTGACGTTGCGCTCCGTCCCGGTGGGCCTCGAACTGCGCCGCCGCGACGAGGAGGGCGCGATCCGCACCCGCGCCGCGCGCCAGCGCGGCACCGACGTCACCGTGCACGGCGACGCCGTGGAGCTCGCGTTGTTCGCGTTCGGTCGCGCCGGGGTGTCCCGCGTGCAGATCGACGGGGCCGAGCGGGATGTGCGGGCGGTGCGGGAAGCCTCGATCGGCCTCTGAGCGGCGGCTCAGCGCACCACGACGCCGCAGGCGCGCAGGCTGTCCTTGACGGCCCCGACCGTGAGGTCGCCGAAGTGGAAGACGCTCGCGGCCAGCACGGCGTCGGCCCCGGCGGCGACGGCCGGTGCGAAGTGCTCGAGTGCGCCCGCGCCGCCGCTGGCGATCACCGGGACGTGCACCGCGGCGCGGGCCAGCCGGATCAGTTCCACGTCGAAACCGTCCTTCGTGCCGTCGGCGTCCATCGAGTTGAGCAGGATCTCGCCGGCGCCGAGATCGGCGGCACGACGCAGCCAGTCGAGCGCGTCGATGCCGGTGCCCTCCCGGCCGCCGTGCGTGGTCACCTCGAACCCGCTGGGGGTGGGCGCTGACCCGGCGGGCACGCGCCGCACGTCGGCCGAGAGCACCAGCACCTGATTGCCGAAGTGCCGCGCGATCTCGGCGATCAGGGCCGGGCGGGCCACCGCCGCCGTGTTGACGCCCACCTTGTCCGCACCCGCGCGCAACAGCCGGTCGACGTCGCCCGTCGAGCGCACGCCACCACCCACGGTGAGCGGGATGAACACCTGCTCGGCGGTGCGGCGCACGACGTCGTAGGTGGTCTCCCGGCCGCCGGAGGAGGCCGTGATGTCGAGGAAGGTCAGCTCGTCGGCGCCCTGCTCGTCGTAGCGGCGGGCCAGCTCGACCGGGTCGCCGGCGTCGCGCAGCCCGGCGAAGTTGACGCCCTTGACCACCCGGCCGGCGTCGACGTCCAGACACGCGATCACCCGCACCGCCAGCTCTCCCGCGCTCATCGGTCCAGTCTGCCGGGCACCGCGCAACGCGTCCGGCCGGCCCCGACGAGCCGCCTGCCGTCCACGACGCAACGCTAACGTGCCCGGGTGCATCTCGAACTCACGTCGATCATCGTCGACGACTACGACGACGCCATCCGCTTCTACGTCGACGTGCTCGGCTTCGAGCTCGCCGAGGACTCGCCGTCGACCACCAACGACGGGCGGCCGAAGCGGTGGGTGGTGGTGCGCCCGCCCGGCGCCGCCACCGGACTGCTGCTCGCCCGGGCCGACGGCGGGCGGCAACGCGCCGCGATCGGCGATCAGTACGCCGGCCGGGTCGGGCTCTTCCTGCGCGTGGACGACTTCGCCGCCCACCGCGCGCGGCTGCGCGAGCACGGCGTGCGCTTCGTCAGCGAGCCACGGCACGAGCCGTACGGCGAGGTCGTGGTCTTCGAGGACGTCGCCGGCAACCGGTGGGACCTGCTGGGCCCGCGGCCGGCCTGATTCCCGAATCCGGTACACCCGGCGCACGAGCGGGAAGAACGTCTCGTTAGACCGCAAAGGGGACGCAGATGAGCGACGTTGCGAATCCGCCGGAGAAGATGACCGGGGCCGACATCCGGGCCGTGGCCGCGGCCACGCTCGGCTGGACCATGGACGCCTTCGACTACTTCGTCGTCGTGCTCGTCTACGTCGACGTCGGCAAGGACCTCGGTGCGTCGGCCACCAAGATGGCCTTCCTGACCACGGCCACGCTGCTGATGCGCCCGGTCGGCGCCGCGCTGTTCGGCGCGTGGGCGGACAAGGTGGGCCGCAAGAAGGCGTTGATCGTCGACGTCTCCTTCTACTCGCTGGTCGGTTTCCTGTGCACCTTCGCCCCGAACTACAGCTACCTGCTGGTGCTGCGTCTGCTGTACGGCATCGGCATGGGCGGCGAGTGGGGCCTCGGCGCGTCGCTGGCGATGGAGAAGGTGCCACCCGGCAAGCGCGGGCTGGTGTCGGGCATCGTGCAGCAGGGTTACGCGGTCGGGTACATGCTCGCCGCCGTCGCCTACCTGCTCATCACCAACTTCACCTCGTGGGGCTGGCGCGGGCTGTTCGCGTTCTCGGTCCTGCCCGCGCTGGTGTCGCTGTTCGTCCGGACCCGCGTCACCGAGTCCGAGGTGTGGCGGGAGACGCGCGAGAACGTGATCAAGCACAAGACGACGTTCCGCCAGATCATGTCCAACCCGAAGGTGCTGCGGCGCTTCGTCTACCTCGTGCTGCTGATGACTGCCTTCAACTGGATGAGCCACGGCACGCAGGACGTCTATCCGGCCTTCATGAAGAAGGGGCTCGGCTTCTCGGAGAACACCGCGCTGTACGTCGCGATCCTCTACAACGTGGGAGCGCTGATCGGCGGCACCATCATGGGCGCGGCCTCGGAGAAATACGGCCGGCGCGCGATCGTCGTGTTCTGCGCCGTCCTCGGCCTGCCGATCCTGCCGCTGTTCGCGGGCTCGCACACCCTGGGTCTGATCTGTCTCGGCTCGTTCCTCATGCAGTTCGTCGTGCAGGGTGCGTGGGGGGTGATCCCGGCGCACCTCACGGAGCTGTCGCCGGCCGAGATCCGGGGCTTCTACCCGGGCGTCACGTACCAGCTCGGCAACTGCCTGGCCGCGTTCAACCTGCCGATCGAGGAGCACTTCGCGGCCGCGCGCAGCTACACCTTCGCCCTGTGCGTGACGATGGTCCCCGTGTTCGTCGCGGTCGCGGTGCTGGCCGCGATCGGCAAGGAGGCGCGCGGCCAAGCGCTCTCGCGCGGCGAACGGCCCACCGTGGACGTGCCGGCCGGGGTCTGACCTACCCCGCCGCCAGCCCGGCGGCCAGCAGCACGGCGAAGGCGAGCGTGAGCAGGCCGGTGGCCTGCAGCGTCGGCACGAGGGCGACGCCGGCCGCGCCACCGCGCACCGGCCGTTGCGCCGCGAGCGCGAGCGGCAGGGCCCCGAGCGCCAGCAACGGCCACCCGCCGTCCAGCACGGCGAGGACGACGGCCAGCGCGAACGGGACCAGCACGAGCGCGGTGTACAGCGTCCGGCTCGCGGGGTCACCGAGGACCACCGCGAGGGTCCGCTTCCCGGCGGACGTGTCACCCGGGATGTCGCGCAGGTTGTTGGCCACCAGCAACGCGCAGGCGAGCAGCCCGACGGCGGTGGCGGCCAGGGCAGCGCTCACGCCGACGCGCCCCGTCTGCACGTACGCGGTGCCGCCGACCGCGACCAGGCCGAAGAACACGAACACCGCCACCTCGCCGAGCGCGCGGTAACCATAGGGGTGTGCGGTGCCGGTGTAGGCCCACGCGGCCGCGAGCGCGAGCGCGCCCACCGTGACCAGCCACCAGGTGGTCAGGGCGGCGAGGGCGATCCCGGCCGCGGCGGCGAGCGCGAAGCAGCCCAGGGCGGCGGCGAGCACCGCGCGGGGCGGTGCCGCGCCCGAGCCGACCAGGCGCAACGGCCCGACCCGCTCGGCGTCGGTCCCGCGCACCCCGTCGCTGTAGTCGTTGGCGTAGTTGACACCGAGCTGCAGGGCCAGCGCCACGGCGAGGGCGAGCACCGCGCGCGCCCAGCGCACGTCACCGTCGTGGGCGGCCACGCCAGTACCCGCGATCACCGGCGACAGCGCCATGAACAGGGTGCGGGGCCGGGCTCCTTCGAGCCATTGGGCGGCGGTGGCCATCGACCGGTCAGCGGACGAACGTGAACAGGTGCTCGCCCGCCGGCAGCGGGCGCGGCGGGCCGGCGAAGCGCACGGCCCCGACCGAGGTGCGGCCGCCGTCGGGGATGCGGTGCTCGGCGTAGTCGATCTCGACCGCGCCCACTGCCACCAGCCGGGCGCGGATCGCGTCGTTGTCCGGTTGCGTGGTGAGCCCGCGCGACCAGATCACCAACGCACCGGGCGCGCACAGGGCGGGCAGCAGGTCGACGGTGCGCCCGATGTCGGCATCGCTGATGTTGCCGAAGATGCCGACGACCAGCAGGACGTCGGCCGGGACGGCCCCGGCGTACGCATCGCTGTTCCCGGCGTCGGTCTCGCGGACCTCGACGGCCGCCGCTGTGGCCGACGCGCTCTCCCGGGCGCGGGCCACCAGCCCGGGATGGACCTCGAGCAGCGTCACCTGCACCCGTGCGGCGTCGGGGCGCCCGCTCAGCACGCCGAGCACGTCGCGGCCGTCACCGGCGCACGCGCTGACCACCCGCAGCGGGCCCGCGCGCCGGTCGAGTTCGGTGCGCAGGTAGCCGCGTACCTTCTCCAGCCGCCACGGCAGCCCGGAGCCCGGGGCGGCGTAGTCGTCGTGCCAGGCCAGGTAGTCGCGCATGTCAGCGCACGGCGGCGAGGGCCTCGGGCAGCGTGAACGCGCCGGCGTAGAGCGCCTTGCCCACGATGGCGCCCTCCACGGTGCCGAGGGCGGCGAGGGCGCGCAGGTCGTCCAGCGACGACACTCCCCCGCTGGCCACGACCTGCGCCTCGGTGGCCGCGCACACCTCTTCGAGCAGGCTCAGGTTCGGCCCGGTGAGCGTGCCGTCCTTGTGGACGTCGGTGACGACGTAGCGGGCGCACCCGTCACGGTCCAGGCGCGCCATGGTCTCCCAGAGGTCGCCGCCCTCACGGGTCCAGCCGCGCCCGGCGAGGGTGGTGCCGCGCACGTCGAGCCCGACCGCGATCCGCTCGCCGTGCGCGGCGATGGCGCGGCGCACCCAGTCGGGTGATTCGAGCGCGGCGGTGCCCAGGTTGACGCGGGCGGCGCCGGTGGCCAGCGCCGCGGCCAGCGACGCGTCGTCGCGGATGCCGCCGGACAGCTCCACGGCCACGTCCAGGCGGGCCACGACGTCGGCGAGCAGGGCGTGGTTGTCGCCGGTGCCGAACGCGGCGTCGAGGTCGACGAGGTGGATCCATTCGGCGCCGTCGCGCTGCCAGGCCAGCGCGGCGTCCAATGGTGCGCCGTAGGCGCTCTCGCTGCCGGCCGCGCCCTGCACGAGGCGCACCGCGGTGCCGTCCTTGACGTCGACGGCGGGCAGCAGGGTGAACGTCATTTGGGTTTCCGATCCACGACGAGCAGGACGAGCACCGGCAGGCACACGAGCAGGGCCAGCGCGGTGACCAGGACGTAGGAGAACGACCGGCTGAACAGCCACACCAGCAGCAGCGTCAGCAGCACCAGCGTGCCGAGCGCGCCCCAGCGCTCGCGGTTGCGGCGGAAGCCGGCGCCGTGCTGCCACAGCCGCACCCGGCGCCAGGCCAGCGTGCGGCGTTCCTTGCGGGCCCGGCGCGCGGCCAGGCGCTCGCGCTCGGCGCGCGTGCCGGCGGCGCGTTCGGCGGCCAGCCGTTCCCGCTCGGCGCGGGCGTGCCGGCGCTGCGTGCTCACAGGGTGGCCAGCCAGTTCTCGAGCAGCTGCGCGCCGGCGTCACCGGACTTCTCGGGGTGGAACTGGGTGGCGCTGACCAGCCCGTCCTCGACGGCGGCGGCGAACGGCTCGCCGTGCACCGCCGTGGAGACCAGCCCCGAGGTGTGCCGCGCGGCGTAGGAGTGCACGAAGTAGAACCGGGTGCCGCGGTCGATGCCGGCGAACAGCCTCGATCCGGTGCCGGCGTCGATGGTGTTCCAACCCATGTGCGGCAGGACGTCGGCGGCCAGCCGTTCGACGCGGCCGGGGAGCACGCCGAGGCCGGTGGTGCGTTCACCGTGCTCGACGCCCTCGGTGAACAGCACCTGCATGCCGACGCAGATGCCGAGCATCGGCCGCAGCGCGCGCAGCCGCGCCCCGATCGCCGCGCCACCACCCACGGCCGTCAACCCGGCCATGCACGCCGCGTAGGCCCCGACGCCGGGTACCACCAGGCCGTCGGCCTCGAGCACGGCCTGCGCGTCGGCGGTGACGGTGACCTCGGCCCCGACCCGCTCCAGCGCCCGCTGGGCCGAGCGCAGGTTGCCCGACCCGTAGTCGAGGACGGTGACCCGTTTCAGAGCACGCCCTTCGTCGACGGCACGCCCTGCACGCGCGGGTCGAGCTCCACGGCGGCGCGCAGCGCGCGGGCGACGGCCTTGTACTGCGCCTCGGTGACGTGGTGCCAGTCGCGCCCGGAGTGCACGATCACGTGCAGCGCCAGGCCCGCGTGGTGGGTGAAGGACTCGAAGACGTGCCGGGTGAGCGTCGTCGCGTACTCGGGGCCGATCATGGGCGGCGCGCCGTCGGGCTCGCGGTGCACGAGGTAGGGCCGGCCGGACAGGTCGACGGCCGCCTGCACCAGGCACTCGTCCATCGGGATGGTCGCGTCGCCGAAGCGGCGGGTGCCCGCCTTGTCTCCGGCCGCCTGCGCGAACGCCTGGCCCAGCGCGATCGCGGTGTCCTCGACGGTGTGGTGCGCGTCGATGTGCAGGTCGCCGTCGACCTGCACCGACAGGTCGAACAAGCCGTGCTTGCCGAACGCGCTGAGCATGTGGTCGTAGAACCCGACGCCGGTGGAGACGTCGGTGCGCCCGGCGCCGTCCAGGTCGATCGTCAGCTCGATCTTGGTCTCTTTCGTCTGCCGCGAGACGTGGCCGATACGACTCATGCGAGTACCTCCTGCAGTGCGTGACGGAAGGCCGCCATCTCCCCGGCCGTGCCGATGGACACGCGCAGCCAGCCGTCCGGTCCAGTCTCGCGGATCAGCACGCCGCGGTCGAGCAGGCCCTGCCACACGGCCCGGCGGTCGGCGAACGTGCCGAAGAGCACGAAGTTGGCGTCGGAGTCGGCGGCCCGCAGGCCGGTCGAGCGCAGCCAGTCGACGGTGCGGTCGCGCTCGGCGCGCAGTTCGGCCACCGCGGCCAGCAGCGACGGCGCGTGCTCGAGGGCCACGCGGGCCACGGCCTGGGTCACCGCCGACAGGTGGTAGGGCAGCCGCACGATGCGCACCGCGTCGACGACGGCCGGCGACGCGGCGAGGTAGCCGACCCGGCCGCCGGCGAGGGCGAAGGCCTTCGACATGGTGCGGGTGACGACCAGCCGCGGAGCGTGCGGCAGCAGCGTCAGCGCGCTGGGCACGCCGTCGCGGCGGAACTCGCCGTAGGCCTCGTCGACGACGACCATGCCGGGCGCGGCGTCGACCACGGCCTCGACGCCGGACAGCGGCAGCGCGGTGCCCGTGGGGTTGTTGGGCGAGGCCAGGAACACCACCGACGGCTGGTGCTCGGCCAGCAGGTCGCGGACGCGTTCGAGGTCGAGGGTGAAGTCGTCGGCGCGCCGGCCCGCCAGCCACGCGGTGTGGGTGTCGCGCGCGTATTCCGGATACATCGAGTAGGTGGGCGCGAACGACACCGCCGTGCGACCCGGGCCGCCGAAGGCCTGCAGCAGCTGCAGCATGATCTCGTTGGAGCCGTTGGCGGCCCACACCTGTGCCGGGTCGAGCGCCACGCCGGTGTCGGCGCTCAGGTAGGCGGCCAGCGCGGCCCGCAGGTCGGCGGCCTCGCGGTCCGGGTACCGGTTCAGCCGGCGCGCGGCCGTGCCGGCGGCCGCGGCCATGGCCGCGACCACGGCCTCGCCGGGCGGGTAGGGGTTCTCGTTGGTGTTCAGCTGCACGGCCACGTCGAGCTGCGGCGCGCCGTAGGGCACCTCGCCGCGCAGCTCGTCGCGCAGCGGCAGCTCGTCCAGCCCGGTCACGGGGTCAGCCGCGCGGCGACCGCCGCGCCGTGCGCGGGCAGGTCCTCGGCCTCGGCCAGCGCGATGACGTGCGGGGCGACGTCGGCCAGCGCCTGCGCGTCGTACTCCACCAGGTGCACGCCCTTGAGGAACGACTGCACCGACAGCCCCGACGAGTGCCGCGCGGCGCAGCCGGTGGGCAGCACGTGGTTGGACCCGGCGCAGTAGTCGCCCAGCGACACCGGCGCGTGCGGGCCGACGAAGATGCAACCGGCGTTGCGCACCCGCTCGGCCCACCGGCGCGCGTCGGCGGTGATGACCTCGAGGTGCTCGGCGGCGTAGGCGTCGACCACGGCCAGGCCCTGCTCGAGGTCGCGGACGAGCACGACGGCCGACTGCGGGCCGGCGAGCGCGGCCTGCACCCGCTCGAGGTGCTTGGTCAGCGCCACCTGCCGCTCGACCTCGGCGTCGACGGCGTCGGCCAGGGCGACCGAGTCGGTGACCAGCACCGACGCGGCCAGCGTGTCGTGCTCGGCCTGGCTGATCAGGTCGGCGGCCACGTGGACGGGGTCGGCGGTGTCGTCGGCCAGCACGGCGATCTCGGTGGGGCCGGCCTCGGCGTCGATGCCGACGACGCCGCGCAGCAGGCGCTTGGCCGCGGTGACGTAGACGTTGCCCGGGCCGGTGACGATGTCGACCGCTTCGATGCCCAGCGGCTCGTCGCCGTAGGCGGCCAGGGCGACGGCCTGGGCGCCGCCGGCGGCGTACACCTCGTCGACGCCGAGCAGCGCGCACGCGGCGAGCGTGGTCGGGTGCGGGCGCCCGCCGAACTCCTTCTGCGGCGGCGTGAACACGGCGACGGACTCGACGCCTGCCTCCTGCGCGGGCACGACGTTCATCACCACGCTGGACGGGTAGACGGCCAGGCCGCCGGGCACGTACAGCCCGACCCGGCGCATCGGGATCCACCGTTCGGTGACGGTGCCGCCGGGCACCACCTCGACCTCGATCGTGCGGCGGCGCTGCTCGGCGTGCACCAGGCGGGCGCGGCGGATCGACTCGGTCAGGGCGGCGCGCACGTCGGCGTCAAGGGCGTCCAGCGCGGCGGTGATCTCGGCCTTCGGCACCCGCGGCTCGACGACGTCGACGCCGTCGAAGCGGGCGGTGGCGTCGCGCACGGCGGGGTACCCGCGGGCCGCGACGTCGTCGACGACCGGGGTCACCGCGGCCAGCGCGGCGTGCACGTCGACCTGGGCGCGCGGCAGCACGTGGCGCAGGTCGGCGGAAGCGTCGGTCAGATCGAGGCGGCGAAGCACGCCTGCAAGTTTACGGGCGGCCCGGCGCCGCGATGACAGGATGGACGTGACCGCGGACCGACCCGCGCCGTCGTCCCTCGATCGAGGTGCATCGTGCCCAGTACCCACCGCGTGCGCCCCGCGCCGTGCTCGCACTGCGGGGACACGGTGCTGGTCGTCGAACAGCATCTGGGCCGCCTGTTCGGCGTGCGCGCGGGCCGGAAGGTGACCCAGCGGCTCGAGCACGCCGACCCGGGCCCCGACGACGAGGTGTTCGACGGGGTGGACGACGCGTGCCGCCGTTCCCGGGTCGCCCCCTGATCCGCGGGGCTACGGTGACGCCATGAGCGCGGTCGTGCCGCTGTTCCCGCTCAGCCACGTGCTGTTGCCCGGGATGCCACTCCCGCTGCACATCTTCGAGCAGCGCTACCGCGATCTGCTCGCCGACGTGCAGGCCGCGCCGGGCACGTCGACGTTCGGGGTCGTGGCGCTGCGGTCGGGCACCGAGGCGCAGACCCGGCACGTCGCCGACGGCACGCCGGACCTCGAGGAGGTGGGCACGCTGGCCGAGATCCTCGAGGTGGAGCCCAACGACGACGGCACGTCGGACCTGCTCTCGGTGGGCTCGCGCCGCTTCCGGATCCGCACGCTGCTCACCGAGGGCGCGAGCTACCTGCGGGCCGAGGTCGACTTCCTCGACGAGGTCGACGGCGATGTGCAGCCCGAGCAGGCCAACCGGGCCCGCGAGCTGATCGAGATCTACGACGCGGTGCTGCTCAAGCTGGCCGGCCGGCCCACCGGGGCCGAGCTGCCCACCGACGCCAACCAGCTCTCCTACCACATCGCGGCGCGGCTGCCACTGCCCCCGCGCGAGCGCCAGGAACTGCTGCGCGACGACACCACCGCGGCCCGGCTCGCGCGGGTGGCCCGGCTACTGCGGCGGGAGATCGCGCTGCTGCGCGGCACCCGGAGCATCGCCGTCTCCCCCGCCGTACTGCGCATGGTCACCGGCGTCAACTGAGCCCGGCCAGGCCGGCGGGTAACCCGGCGGCGGGCCGGCCGGCGGGTACGGCGGGAGCACGGAACGCTCCTGGCGCACGCCGTCGCGCACCGGGTCGGGCCGGCCCAGGTCGTCGCGCTCGGCGAAGGCCACGAGCACGCCGTAGACCAGCGCGACGACGGCGGGCTCCACGACCAGCAGCCCCTGCAGGTGCAGCGACAGCGGCAGGTGCCTCGTGATCTCGGCGTGCGAGCCGTCGGTGAGCTCGTAGACCTTGCCGCTGACGCTGCCGCCGCCGCTCAGGTGGCCGACCAGCTCGGTGAGCAACGCCCCGACCGCCGCCCCCGCGCTCAGGCCGAACAGCATCGCGGCGCCGCGGTTGCCGCGGCGCCAGAACCAGGTCAGCAGGGCGGCCAGCAGGCCGGTGGCGGCGGTGATCACCAGGAAGCGGCCGTCGCCGGCCACAGCGCTCTCGCTCTCGTCGAGCACGGCGAAGCTGCCGCCGCCGAGCACCTCGGCCGACGGGCCGGGCGGGCTCCAGGCCGACCACAGCAGGCCGAGCAGCGCGCCGAGCAGCGTCAGGGTCACGGCGGCGGCGAGCGCCACCCGCACGTCGGCCGGGTCGGGCCGCCGGCGCGGCGGCGCGACCGGTGCGAGCGGGGCCTCGACCGGCGCGCCGTAGGGCGCCGTCACCGCTGGGGGCCGAGGGTGTCGCGCAACAGCAGGTGCAGCTCGTCGAGGCGGACGGGCGGCACGGCCCGGCCGACGTCGAAGCCCCGCAGCCGGGTCAGCGTGTCCTTGCGGCGGCGCCCGGCCATGCGCACGGCGAGCAGCGGCAACGTGAGCATGTGGGAGGGCAGGCCGAGGCGGCGCAGTTCGCGCAGCACGTCGGTGCGGGTGTCGCCGACGAGGTTGCGCAGCCGCTCCTCCACCGGGCCGTAGCGGTCGAACGCGGTGAGGCGGCGGATGACGGCCAGCAGCGCCGCGCGCAGCAGCAGCACGACGCCGGCCACGATGGCGATCAGCACGGTGACGAAGGTCCAGTGCAGCAGGACCTGCACGAGGACGGCCAGCACGATGAGCACGCCGGCGACGATCAGCAGGGTGGCGCCCACCGACTCGACGATGGCGCGGCCCACGAGGTAGCGCGCCAGGGCCCACCGGCTGCCGGGGGAACCCTGCCGGAACTCTCCGACCTCGGGACCGCCGGCGCCGCGCACCGGGCCGCCGCCCGGCTGACGGGCCGAACCGGGGTCCTTCGCGAAGCGCACCGGCTCGGCGGGCGGGTCCGCCTCGGGCTCGGGCTGCATGCCGCCGAGGCTACCCAGCCCGCCCGTGCGCAGCTCAGTGGTGCGGGGCGGCGGCCGGGCGCGGCGGCAGCACCGGCCGCTCGGACTCGATGCGGGCCACGAAGCCGCGCGCGTGCTGCGTGGTCCGCGCGGTGAACCACTCCGGCTCGATCCGCCGCACGTCGATGGTCACCGGCAGGTCGCCGAGCACGACCGGCAAGGTGTGCGCCGCCGTGGACGGGAAGGTGATCACCCGCCGGCCGACGGGCCCCGCCCGCAGGGCCAGCTCCACCGGGAGGTCGCCGCGGCACACCCGCACGCCGGGAATCGTGGCGATCTCGGCGAGCAGGTCGTCGGTCTCCCGGCGGTGCGCGAGGTAGCGCAGCGGCCCGTGCGCGGCGGCGACCGCCGCGATCGCGTCGACGTAGGCGCCCCGGCGCACCACCCCGGTGTCCACCAGCGACGTGCCCAGCAGGTCGACCTCGTCCTTGACCTGCGGGCTGCGCCATGACCGCGCGTACAGGTAGCGGTTGGCCAGCCCGAAGCCGCCGACGGGCGTGGCGTCGCGCAGGCAGCTGAACACCGAGATCTCGCGCAGGCTGCCACCGGGAGACAGCAGCCGCCGGGCCCGCTCGGCGCGCGCCTCGCGGCGGCGCAACGGCAGGTGCCAGCGCACCAGCGGCTTGCCGTTGTCGACGCAGGACACGTACTCCCAGGTGGCGGTGCCGTCGTCGACGACCACGACCTCGTCGGCGGGCGAGAGGGGCAGCACGGTCTGGATGTAGCGGGAGAACGGGTCGCCGATCACCAGGCGGCGCGCCGTCCTGATGTCGGCGAGCACGCGGGCGGTGCCGGCCAGGGCGCCGGTGCCGCGCTCGCGCACCGCGTAGCAGCGCAGGTCGAGGCCGAGATCGCGCACCACGTCGGCCACGCGCTCGATCTGCCGCACGGTGTGCTGGTCGCGGGGGGCGAGCACCACGATGCGGGTGCCGGTGGTCTCGCCCGCGGCGTGCGCCCACTCGGCGGCGTTGAGCAGTTGCGTGGCGCTCTCGACGAGCGCGAGCGTGTAGGGCCTGGCCGTCATGGTCATGGTGCGTCCTCCTCGGGGTGGGCGCGAACCGGCGTCATGCCGGCACGGTCGACACGCCGACGCGGCGCAGCTTGCGCAGCACGGGCAGCTCGCTGTCGTAGACGCGCTTGACGCCGTCGCCGAGGGCCGATTCGACGACGCGGATGTCGCGGACCAGCCGCGCGAGGCCGCTCGGCTCCACCGAAGCCGCCTGGTCCGAGCCCCAGTTGGCCCGGTCGAGGGTGATGTGCCGTTCGACGAAGCAGGCCCCCAGGGCGACCGCGGCGATCGAGGTCTGCAGGCCGATCTCGTGGCCCGAGTAGCCGATCGGCACGTCGGGGTAGGCGTGCATGAGCGTGTGGATCATGCGCAGGTTGAGCTCGTCGGCCGGGGCCGGGTAGCTGCTCGTCGCGTGGCAGATGATCAGCCGCTCGCGGCCGAGCACGTCGACGGCGTGGCGGATCTGCTCGAGGGTCGACATGCCGGTGGACAGGATGACGGTGCGCTGGGTCTCGCGGACCCGTTCGAGCAGCTCGTCGTCGGTCAGGCAGGCCGACGCGATCTTGTGCGCGGGCGGGTCGGCCAGCTCGAGGAAGTCGACGCTGGGCACGTCCCACGGCGAGGCGAACCAGGCCAGTCCCCGCGACGAGCAGTAGCGGCTGATGGCCTCGTACTCGTCCTGCCCGAACTCCACGCGGTGCCGGTAGGCCAGGTAGGTCATCCGCCCCCACGGCGTGTCCCGCTCGACGTCCTGCTGTTCGGCGGGCACGCACACCTCAGGCGTGCGCTTCTGGAACTTCACGGCGTCGCAGCCGGCCTGCGCGGCGACGTCGACGAGCGCGAGCGCGTCCTCGAGCGAGCCGTTGTGGTTGATGCCGATCTCGGCCGTGACGAAGACGGGGTGGTCCGGACCGACCGGCCGGTCACCGATGTACCGCAAGCGGTTCAGATCCATGTCGGGTGTCCTCCAACAGTCGTGACGCGATCTCGCGGACCGCACCGTGGCCGCCGGCGGCGGCCGTGACGATGCGGGCACGCGCCCGCACCGAGTGATGGGCGTCGGCCACCGCGATGGGCCAGCCGACGATCTCGAAGCACGGCAGGTCGTTGACGTCGTTGCCGACGTAGGCCGTGCGCTGCAGGTCGTGCCCGCGCTCGGCGCACCAGCGCGCCAGGGCCACGCCCTTGTGCTCGATCCCGTGCAGCGCCGGCACGTGCAGCTTGCGTGCGCGGGCGGCCACGACCGGGTTGCGCTCGGTCGACAGGATCAGCAGGTCCAGCCCGGTGCGGCGCAGGGCCGCGACGCCGAGCCCGTCGCCGCGGTGCACGGTGACCGACTCGCGCCCGTCCTGGTCGACATGCACGCGGTCGTCGGTGAGCGTGCCGTCGAAGTCGAGGACCAGCGCGTCCAGGTCCTCGAGGCGCGGCCCGGGTGCGGCGTCCAGGCCCGCGGCCAGCAGCCGGGCCCGGTCGAGGTCGGCGGGCTCGTCGATCTCCAGCGTGCGGGCCGCGTCGACCACGGCCGGGTGGATGCGTCCGAAGAACCGGTGCCCGAACTCGCGCAACCCGGCAACTCGCATCGCGTAGGCCGCGCCGGTCTCGAGCAGTTCGGCCGGCCGGTCCTGGCGGCGGGCTCGGCACGCGGGGTCGTGGTTGACACCGGTGCCGTCCGGGCGCCAGAGGAAGCCGTGCGACGGGGCGGCGGTGAACGCGGTGTCGGCCCGGCCGTCGCGCACCGGCGCCACCACGGCGTCGAGGTCGGCCGGGGTGAGGAACGGGCTGGTGCACTGCGCGAGCACCGCGATGCGCGCATCGGGGGCGACGGCGTCGACCGCGTGCAACACCGCCGATTCCGACGTCGCGGTGTCACCGGACAGCCGTTCCGGGCGCGCCACCACCTCCGCGCCCGCGGCCCGGGCGATGTCGGCCACCAGCGGGTCGTCGGTGGACACGACGACGCGGTCGATGTGCTGCGCCGCCGACGCCGCCCGAACCGCACGGGCCACCAATGGCACACCGCCCACCTGGGCGATGTTCTTCCCGGGCACGCCCTTCGAGCCCCCACGAGCCGGGATCACCGCCACCACAAGCGAACCCGTGGCCCCCGTCCCGCTCATGTGGATCAAGTTATGAGCGTCCGGCGTCGCGGACCCGAGGGACACGTGGCCCGCACACGGCAACAAGGCGACGGCTGAGTGAACGCCGCAGCGGCGCGTCGGCCAGCCCCAGCGACTCCAGCCGTCGCCGCTTGAAGTAGCGGGCCCGGCCGTGCTCGCGCAGGTAGTCCACGGTGGACGGGTGCAGGTCCGGGTTGCGCGTCGGCTGCATGCAGTAGCCGACGGCGCGCAGCAGGCCGGTGACGTCGGTGACCCCTGGATCGACCAGCGTGCCGTCCGCGCGCAGCTGCGGCACGGTGGCGTCGACCAGCGTGGCCGGCACCCGGTTGCTGTTCTGGTACGGCGCCACCCGCTCCAGCACCAGGCCGGTGTCCGCGCAGGCCACCGGTAGGTCGAACCACTGCCGCGCGGTGCACAGCGCCGTCGAGAAGCACGACACGACCAGCGCGGGGCGGTGGGCGGCGAACCAGCTCTCCACGGGCAGGCCCGCGCCGGCCACCGCGAGCCGCACGCCGAGGTCGGCGGCGAGCTGTTGCAGCGGGCGCACGTGCGCCGGGCCGGCCGCGGGATGCGGGGCGAAGACCACGCGGTCGTGCCCGCGGGCCACCAGCCCGCGCAGCAGGCCGGCGTAAAGCCCGATCTCCTCGGCCGGCGTCAGGATCTCCAGGGCCGACAGGTACTGGCCCACCAGCACCGGCCACCCCGTCACGTCGTCCCGGGCGGGCCCGGGCAGCTCGGCGATCACCTTGGCGAACGCGCTGTCGGCGATCGGCTGCGCGGGCACGCCGTACTCGCGCAGCAGCAGCGGCTCGACCCCCGGCAGCAGGTCGAGGTGCAGCAGTCGCCGGATCCGCTCGCCGATGCGTTCGCTGACCGCCTCGCGTGTGGGCCCGTAGCTCATCAGGCCGTCGGAGTAGACCGTCACCGGGCAGTCGGGCAGCAGCACGCCGATCGTGCGGGCCGGGGCCACCGCCACCGACTCGAGCACCAGCTCGGTGACCGGTTCTCCGGACAGGCCCAGCCGGTCGCTCACCAGCCGGGACAGCATCGGCACGTCCGAATCGCGCGGCGTCCAGCCCGACGGGTGCAGCGGCGCGATCACCTCGTTCCAGTGCACGACGTCGTCGAAGCGCGTGCGCAGCACGTCGAAGGCCGGGCCGGCGTCGAGGCGCTCGGCCACCTCCGGCACGGCACTGTTGGTCGAGGTGATGAGCAACCGGCGTTCGCCGCGCTCGCCGAACTGCCCGGAGTCGGCCGCGGCGGCCAGGCTCATCGCCCCGAACAGCGTCGACGCGTAGAACACGCGGGTCACGCCCGCCCCCTCATGACGCCCGCCGGACCGCGACCGGCACCGTGCGGCGTACTGCGGCGGGCAGCAGCGGGCGCAGCAGCTGGGCGCGGGCGTCGGCGGGCACCATGGCCCGCACCTCGGCCGGCGGCAGGGTGGCCAGCAGCGCGCGGGCCCGCCGGTGCATCTCGCGGCGCACCGCGCGGGTGACGCGCTCCTGCAGGCGGACGTGATGGGCGAGCACGGCCAGGAACTGCCGGATCGCCTTGGCCCGCGTGTCGGGCTCGCCGGCCAGCGGCTCGAACACCATCGCGAACGCGTCGAGGAAGTGCAGCTGCCGTTCGTCACCCACCTGGGTCAGCGACGCGGTGACCTGGCGCCGGTAGAACACGCCGGCGAGCGAAGCCACCGCGTAGCTGCGCGCCTCGCGGTGCAGGCGCCAGATCCACGGCCGGTCCTCGGCCGTGTGCAGGTGGCCGGGGAAGTCCAGCAGCTGGCCCAGCTCGCGGCGGTAGACGCCGGCCCACGCGTACGGGTAGTCGACCATCGTGCGCCGGAACGTCGGCAGGATCCCCGAGCGCGGGTCGAGCACCTGATGCCGACGGGCCTCCGGCGCGCGGTGCACCACCCGCTCCCGGCCGCGCACCTGCACGTGATCGACGCGCACGAAGTCACACCCCAGCCGGTCGATCGTGGCGACCAGCTGGGCGAGGTAACCGGGCGCGATCCAGTCGTCCCCGTCGAGGTAGGTCAGGTAGCGGCCGCGCCCGGCCGCCGTGCCCGCGTTGCGGGCGTCGGCGAGCCCGACGGGGGTCTCGTGCCGGATCACCCGCAGACCGGGCAGCTCGTCGCGAGCGAGGGTGAGCAAGGTGGGCGTGTCGTCGTCCGAGCCGTCGTCGACGACGACGAACTCGAAGTCCGGGTGGGCGTTGCGGCGCAGCGAGGCCAGCATGTCCGGCAGGAACGCGGCGACGTTGCGCACCGGCAGCACCACGGACAGGATCGGCGGGCTCGGCACGCGGTCGATGGTCACCGGCCGGCACGTCGGGGCGGTGATGTGCGGGCGGCGGGCACACCGCCGGCAGGTGAGCGGCAGGTTACGGTTCCGGCCCCGCCGCCCGTCCGGTGCGGGGCGGACGCCTGCGGTTCACCTCGGTGTTCGCGCCACGACACGTGAGCGACCCCGCCCGGTCGTGTCTCGTTCCTAATTTCGGTCCATGCAGGCTGACCACGCATCCGGGCCGGCCCCGGCCCCCGGCTGGGACGTCGAGGTGATAGCCGACTCCGACAGCCGGTGGAAGTGGGGCGCCACCCTCGCCCGGCGGCTGGCGCCGCAGGGTCCGGTGCGCGTGCACGCCACCTTGCTGCGCGGGGCGTCGTGCCCGAGCGAGCGGCAGCTCGCCGACGTCGGCGAGCCGGCGGCCACGGTGCACCGGCTCGGCCTGGGCGAGGCGGCCCGGCGGCTGGCGACGACCGACGCGCAGGTGGTCGTCCTCGCCTGCATCGGCGGCGGGGTGCAGGCCCTGCTGCACGCGCTGGCGCGGGCGTGGGCCGGGCGTGCGCGGCGTCCGGTGGTAGTCACCGGCTACGTCGGCCTGGTGTACGAGAAGACCGTCGACGGGCTGTTGCTGCGCGCCGGTGCGGACGTCGTGCTGGCCAACTCGGCCGCCGACACCGAACGGTTCCGGGCCGTCTACCGGGCCGCCGGCGCCGACCCGGACTCGATCGTGCGCACGGCCCTGCCGTTCCTCGGCGGCGCGGCGCACGACCCGCAGGCGGCCGGGCGGGACCGGCCGTTCACCCTCACCTACGTCACGCAGCCGGGCGTCCCGGCGACCAAGGCCGAACGGAGGTACGCGCTGACGCAGGCGGCGCGGCACGCGCGCCGCCATCCCGACCGGCGGGTGATCGTCAAGCTGCGGGCCCGCGCCGGCGAGCGCACCACGCACGTGGAGCCGTACCCGTTGCCGGGCCTGGTCGCCGCGCACGAGCTGCCCGGCAACCTGGAGTTCGTGCACGGGCCGATGGCCCCCGTGCTCGACCGCACCGACCTGTGCGTGACCGTGAGCTCCACCGCGGCCCTCGAGGCCGTGCACCGCGGCATCCCGACGGCCGTGCTCACCGACTTCGGCGTGCGCGAGTCGCTCGGAAATCACCTGTTCCTCGGCTGCGGCGCCTTCGCCTCGTGGACCGACCTGCACGACGGCGCGCGGCCCACCGTCGACCCGGGGTGGGCCGAGCGCAACGGTGCGCTCGAGCAGCAGCCCTATGCGGCCGCGGCCGCGCGGGTGGCCGACCTGGTGGCCGCCCGCGACGCCCTCGCGCCGCTGCGCCCGATGCTGTCGGTCGGTGCTGCCGGTTGCTACCTGCCGGCGCTGCTGGCGCGCAACGGCCTGCGACCCGACGGCTGCCCGCTGCCGGCGCCGACGCCGGTCGACAGCCCCCTGCGCACGCGGGCGGTACGGGCGGCGGCGCGGCGCGCGTACGGCGTCGGTGTGCGGGTGCTCGAGCCGCGCATCCGGCGGATGGCGCAATGGTGACGGCCACGACCGACGACCCGCTCGTCGGGGCGGCGCCACTGCCCCACCCGGCGGTCCCGGCCGACCTGGCCGCCCTCGCCCGACGCCACGGGTTGGCCGTCAGCGGCGCGCGGCCGTCCCTGCCGCGCTACGTCACCCAGCTGTGGACCCGTCGGCAGTTCATCGCCACCTTCGCCTCGGCCCGGCTCACCTCGCAGTACAGCACCGCGCGGCTGGGCCAGCTCTGGCAGGTGATGACGCCGCTGCTCAACGCGGCCGTCTACTACGTCGTGTTCGGGTTGCTGCTCGGCACGAGCCGCGGTGTTCCGGACTTCATCCCGTTCCTCGTCACCGGCGTGTTCATCTGGACGTTCACCGCGCAGGCGGTCGGCGTCGGGGCGAAGTCGATCTCGGGCAGCCTCGGGCTGGTGCGCGCCCTGCACTTCCCCCGGGCCTGCCTGCCGATCGGACTGACCCTGCAACAGCTGCAGCAGGTGCTGTACTCGCTGGCTGCGCTGGCCGTCATCCTGGTGTGCTTCGGGCAGTACCCACGGCTCGGCTGGCTGCTGGTGGCCCCCGCGCTGTTGCTGCAGGCGGTGTTCAACGCCGGCCTCGCCCTCGTGGTGGCGCGGCTCGGCTCGCGCACCCCCGACGTCGCGCAGCTGGTGCCGTTCATCACCCGGGTGTGGATGTACCTGTCGGGGGTGCTGTTCAGCCTGACGCGGCTCACGGCGAGCCACCACCTGGCGCACTGGGCCTACCTGACGCTGCGCTACAACCCGCCGTCGCTCTACATCGACCTGATGCGCTACGCGCTCGTGGACAGCTTCACCGCCGACCAGCTACCGCCGCACGTGTGGCTCGTCGCCGCCGGCTGGGCCGTCGTGATCGGCGTCGCGGGCTTCGTGTTCTTCTGGCAGGCGGAGGAGAAGTACGGCCGTGGCTGAGCGCATCCCCACCGTCGTCGCCGACGACGTGCACGTCACCTACCAGGTACACGGCACGCAGGGCGACCGTGGCAACACGGCCTCGGCGCTGAGCCGGTTCGTCCGGCGCACGACCTCGCCGCGGGTGCGCGAGGTGCACGCCCTGCGCGGGGTCTCGTTCGTGGCCCATCGCGGCGAGGCGATCGGCCTGATCGGCGTCAACGGCTCGGGCAAGTCCACGCTGCTGCTGGCCATCGCCGGGCTGCTGCCGCCCAGCGCGGGCCGGGTCTACACCCAGGGTCAGCCGTCGCTGCTCGGCGTCAACGCCGCCCTGATGAACGACCTCACCGGCGAGCGCAACGTGGTCCTCGGCTGCCTGGCCGGTGGGATGAGCCGGGCCGAGGTGCGCGCGAGGTATGCGGACATCGTCGACTTCTCCGGCGTCAACGACAACGGCGACTTCATCTCGCTGCCGATGCGCACGTACTCCTCGGGTATGAGTGCGCGGCTGCGTTTCGCGATCGCGGCCGCGCGCCGCCACGACGTGCTGCTCGTCGACGAGGCGCTGGCCACCGGCGACGCCGCGTTCCGGCGGCGCAGCGAGGCCCGGATCAGGCAGCTGCGCGCCGACGCCGGCACCGTGTTCCTGGTCAGCCACTCCCTCGGCGTCGTGCGCGAGACCTGCGAGCGCACGATCTGGATCCACCGCGGACGGCTGGTGGCCGACGGCGACACCGACCGGGTCGTCGACGCGTACGAGGCACGCCACGACCCGCCCCGTCCCCTGCTCAGTGGTGCGGTTGAACCTTCAGTGGTGCGACATACCGCACCACCGACCCCGAAAGCGCACCACTCAGCGCGAGTGGGCGACGGTTGACGCGCTGCCCGACACCAAATACTCTGAGTCGAGTAATCGACCTGGAGGAATGATGGCGCGTCGTCGGGTGGGCAACCTGCTGGCCCTGGCCGTGCTGACCTGCCTGGCCGAGCGGCCGATGCACCCGTACGAGATCTCCGCCACGCTGCGCCACCGCGGCAAGGAGGACAGCATCAAGATCAATTACGGGTCGCTGTACTCGGTGGTCGACGGGCTGGCCAAGCACGAGCTGATCCGCGCGCGGGAGACCGTCCGCGACGGCCGGCGCCCCGAGCGCACCGTCTACGAGATCACCCCGGCCGGCACGGCGGAGATGGAGGACTGGCTCGCCGAGCTGCTGTCCACCCCGGTGCGCGAGTTCACCAGCCTCGAGGCCGGACTGTCGCTCATGCCCGGCCTGCCGCCGGATGACGTGGCGATGCTGCTGGCCAAGCGCGCCGAGCGGTTGCGCACCGACCTGGCCGCGCTCGAGGCCGGCTTCGCCGAGGCCGAGCAGGCGGGCCTGCCCGAGCTGTTCGTCGTCGAGGGCCGCTACCGCCACGCGATGGTCACCGCCGAACTCGCCTTCGTCACCCGGCTGATCGGCTCGATCCGGGCCGACGGTGACGACATCACGATGTGGCGGCGGCTGCACGAACTGCGCGCCGAGGGCGTGCCCTTCGAGCAGATCACCGCCGACCCCGTCCGCTACCTCGGAGAGGGGGCACGCGCGCTGCAAGCCAGGCCGCAGTAACGAAGACGCCCCCGGCCGGTGCGCGAACACCGACCGAGGGCCACACCCGAGCCGGGACGAGGTCCCGATCCGAGGCGCACTCACACGATAGGCGTCCGCGTCCCCGGCTTCCGTCAGCACGGAGGAACGCATGTCCCTGTCATCCCCGCCGGCGGCCCTGGAGGCCGTCGACCTCGTCAAGACCTATCCCGGACGCGGCGCGTCCGGGCCGGTGCGCGCCCTCGACGGACTGTCCGTCACGGCCGCGCCCGGCAGCGTGGTCGCGCTGCTCGGGCGCAACGGCGCCGGCAAGTCCACCACGGTCAAGATCCTCAGCACCCTGGCCCGGGCCGACTCGGGCTCGGCCCGGGTGGCCGGGGTCGACGTCGCCCGCGATCCCGTGCGGGCCCGGCACGCCATCGGCCTGGTGCCCCAGCGGGCGTCGAGCGATCCCATGGCCACCGGCCGCGAGAACCTCGAGCTGGCCGCCCGGCTGCAGGGGCTGGACCGCGCGAGCGCCCGCGCCCGCAGCGGCGAGCTGCTCGAGCGCTTCGCCCTGGGCGATGCCGCGGACCGGCTGGTGCGCACCTACTCCGGCGGCATGGCCCGCAAGCTCGACGTCGCGATCGGGCTCGTGCACCAGCCGCAGGTGCTGTTCCTCGACGAGCCGACGACCGGGCTGGACCCGGAAGCGCGCACGCAGCTGTGGGCCGAGATCGACCGCCTGGCGGCCGGCGAACAGCTGACCGTCCTGCTCACCACGCACTACCTGGACGAGGCCGACGCGCTCGCCGACCGCGTCGTCATCGTCGACGCCGGCCGGGTGGCCGTCGAGGGCACGCCCGAGGAGTTGAAGAGCCGGCTGCGCGGCGACGCCGTGCTGGTCGAACTGGCCGAGCCCGTGCCGTCCGCGGCGCACGCGCTGGCCGGTGTCGCCGGCCTGCACGACGTCATCGCCGACGGCCCGCGGCTGCGGGCCCGCGCCGACAGCGGCGCGCGGGCCGTGCCCGCGGTGGTGGCCGCGCTCGAGACGGCCGGCGTCGTGCCGGTTTCGGTGACCGTGGCCCGGCCGTCCCTGGACGACGTGTACCTGCGCCACGTGGGTCACGCGTTCGGCGAGGTCGCATGAGCGCGCTCGTGGCCGACCCCGCCGTCCAGCGGACCCGCCGCGGTTCGCTGGCCGGGCAGTCGGCCCTGCTGACCGCCCGCTCCGTGCGCACCTTGCTGCGCCAGCCCGCCTACGCCGCGATCACGCTGGTGCAGCCGGTCATCTGGCTGCTGCTGTTCGGCCAATTGTTCCGCAACGTCGTGCGCATCCCCGGATTCGGCTCGCACGGGTCGTACCTGGAGTTCATCACCCCCGGCGTGGTCGTGATGACGGCGCTGTTCTCCAGCGGTTGGGCCGGCACCGCGTTCATCGAGGCCATGGAACGCGGCACCCTCGACCGGCTGCTCGCCGCCCCGGTGCGCCGGGCGGCCATGATCGTCGGCAATCTCGCCTACCAGATGCTGACGACGGTGGTGCAGACGTTGATCGTGTTCGGCATCGCATGGGTGTCCGGGGCGCGCTTCCCCGGCGCCGCGGCCGGGATCCCGGTGACCGTGCTCGCCGCCTGCCTGATCTCGGTGGTGATCGCGTCGTTCTCCGACGCGGTCGCCCTGCTGGTGCGCCAGCAGGAGGCGTTGATCGGCATCAGCCAGTTCATCGTGCTGCCGCTGCAGTTCCTGTCCTCGTCGATCATGAACACCAGGGTCGCACCCGGCTGGGTGCAGCACGTGGCCCGTTACAACCCGGTCGACTGGGCCACCGTGGCCGCGCGTGAGGCGCTGTCGGCCGACCCGGCCTGGGGCGCGGTCTGGCCCCGCCTCGCCCTGCTCGCCGCGCTGGCGCTGGTCGTCGCATGGCTGGCCAGCCGCGCGTTCGGCAACTACCAGCGCGCGCTCTGAGCCGACCGGCCACCGGCTTCGTACTCGCCTTCCCACCCCGCGTGGTCGATTTTCGCCCCGTAGATCGACCACAACGGGTGGGCAGGCGTGCGTCAACGGGGACGGCGCGGGCCGGCCAGCGCGGCGCGCATCGCGGGCGCGGACCGGGCCGCCAATTCATCAGCCGGCATAGACGCGAGCGGCTCGAAGTGCAGCACGTAGCGGGCCATGATCAGCCCGGCGAGCTGGCTCGCGGCGAGGGCGGCGCGCTGCGCGGCGTCGGCCCCGCCGATGCGCTCGGCGATGCGGCCGATCATCTCCCGCTCGGCCATCTGGCGGAACAGCCGCGCTACCCCCGGATCGGCCACGGCGCCGGCCACCATCGCCCGTAACGGCGCGCCCTGCACCGGGTCGTCCCACACCCGCAGCACGGTGCGCAGCAGCCGCTCGGGCAGCGTGTTCAGCGGCCCGGCGAGCACCGTGGTCAGCACGTCGGCGGGGTTGGCCACCAGGGCGAGGCAGGCCCCGAACAGCCCGCGCTTGGAGCCGAAGTGGTAGCTGATCAACGCGACGTCCACGCCCGCCTGCGCGGCCACCGAACGCAACGTCACGTCGTCGTAACCCTCGGCCACGAACCGTTGCCGCGCGACATCGAGGATGGCCTCGCGGGCCCCGGTGTCGCCGCTCGGCCGGCCCCTGCCCCGCGCCTTATTCATCAGTGTTGAACACTAGGCCAGGCCGGTGTCACCTTCAATTCAGCACAGATGAATTGGAGGTCCCGATGATCACCGTCTCGCGCTGGCGCCCCGCCCTCGCCCCTCGCCCGGCCCTCGGCCCCGGGTCGAAGAACGGCTCCGCCGGCCCGTCGGCCGTCCACCACCGCGGCGTCCTCGCGGTCACCTGCGTGGCCCTGGCCACCGTGGTGTCCGCGGTCGCATCGCTGAACGTCGCGCTGCCCTCGATCGCGCGCGACACGCACGCCTCGCAGACGCAGCTGTCCTGGATCATCGACGCCTACGCGTTGGTGTTCGCGGCCCTGCTGCTGCCCGCCGGTGCGCTGGGCGACCGTTTCGGCCGCCGCCGGGCGCTGGTCGCCGGGCTCACCCTGTTCGGGATCGGGTCGCTCGCGGCCCCGCTGGACGCCGACGCCGGCTGGCTCATCGCGATGCGCGTGCTGCTCGGCATCGGCGCCGCACTGGTCATGCCGGCCACCCTGTCCACCATCACCAGCACGTTCCCGCGCGAGCAGCGCACCAAGGCCGTGGGCACCTGGGCCGGCGTGGCCGGCGGGTCGGCTGTGCTCGGCCTGCTCACCTCGGGCCTGGTGCTCGAGCAGTGGTCATGGCGCGCGGTGTTCGCGGTCAACGTGCTGCTCGCGGTCGTGGCCGTGATCGGCACGTTGCGCCTGGTGCCGGAATCGGCCGACCCGGACACGCCGCGGCTGGACCGGCTGGGCGCGCTGCTGGCCGCGGCCGGGCTCGGCCTCGTGGTCTATGCGGTCATCGAGGCGCCGGGCCACGGCTGGAGCTCGGCCGCCACGCTGGGCCTGCTCGCGGCCGGGCTGGCCGTCCTCGCCGCGTTCGTGGTGTGGGAGCTGCGCCGCCGCGACCCCCTGCTCGACCCGCGCCTGTTCCGCCACCGGGCCTTCGCCGCCGGTACCGCGTCGATCACCTGCCAGTTCTTCGCCTTCTTCGGCTTCCTGTTCCTGCTGTTGCAGTACCTGCAGTTGGTGCTGGGCGACAGCCCGCTCGTCGCCGCCGTCAGCCTGCTGCCCATGGCCCTCGGCCTGCTGCCCACGGCCCGGGTGATCGCGCCGAGGCTGGCCACGCGGCTCGGTACCGGCCGAGCCTGCGCGCTGGGGCTGGTGCTCGCCGCCGCGGCGCTGGTGTGGCTGGCGCAGCTGGACGCGGACAGCGGCTACTGGTTGCTGCTGGGCGGTCTCGTGCCGCTCGGCGCCGGGATGGGCCTGGCCATGACGCCGGCCACCGCCGCGATCACCGACTCCCTGCCCGCGGACAAGCAGGGCGTCGGGTCGGCCATGAACGACCTGGCCCGCGAGCTCGGCGGCGCGCTGGGCATCGCCGTGCTCGGCAGCGTGCTGCAGTCGGTCTACCGCAGCCACCTGCAGACGGGCCGGTTGCCGGCCGCGGCCGCCCGGCACGCCCGCGAGTCGCTGGCCCTGGCCGCACGGCTGGGCCCGGACACCGCGCACAGCGCTCGGCAGGCCTTCGTCGACGGCATGCAGTGGGCCCTGCTCGGCGGCGCCGGCGTCGTGCTCGCGGCCGCGGTCCTCGTCGCCGCCCTGCACCGGCGCTGATCGGGCGCCGACCAGGCGCGGACCATGCGCCGACCCGGCGCCGACGTCAGGCCGAGATGGCGGCCGGGCCGAGCAGGGCCTTGAGGTCACCCATCAGCGCGGCCGACGGCGTGACCCGCTGCTCGACCACCAGGTGCAGGTTGCTGCGCCCGGTCAGGTGCAGGTGCACCTCGGTCAGGCCCGGGTGGGTGACCAGCACGTCCTTGAGCCGCTCGACCAGGGGCGGGTTGCACCGGTTGGCGTCCAGGCGCAGCTGTACCGGCCCGTGCGCGGTCTGCGTGGTGTCGAGCAGCTGCAGGTCGCTCGCGATCAGCTTGATCGTGTCCTCTCGCGCGTCGGTGCGGCCCTTGACGGCCACGACGGCGTCCTCGGCGATGTTGAGCGCCACCTGCGCGTACGTCGCCGGGAAGAACATCACCTCGATCGAGCCCTCGAGGTCCTCGAGCACCGCTTGCGCCCACGGCGCGCCCGCCTTGGTCACCCGGCGGTTCACCGAGGACAGGATGCCCGCGAGGGTGAGCGTCTGCGGTTCGCCCTGGCCCTCGGCCTGCACCGCCGCCACCGTGACGTCGGCGGCGTTGGCGAGGATGTGCTCCAGGCCGAGCAGCGGGTGGTCGGAGACGTACAGACCGAGCATCTCGCGCTCGAAGGTGAGCAGGATCTTCTTGTCCCACTCCCCCTCCGGCACCCGCACGGCGAACACGTCCTGCGCCTGCGCCTCGGCCGGGGCGGACTCGAGCAGCGACGCGAACAGGTCGAACTGGCCGATGGCCTCGGCGCGCTTGGTGTCGAGCACGGCGTCGACGGCGGCCTCGAACACGTTCATCAGACCCTTGCGGTTGTGCCCCAGCGAGTCGAAGGCGCCGCCCTTGATCAGGCCCTCGATGGTGCGCTTGTTGCACACCACCGCGTCCACCTTCTTCAGGTAGTCGCCGAAGTCGACGAACGCGCCCTTCGCCTTGCGGGTGGCGACGATCGAGGAGACGACGTTGCTGCCGACGTTGCGGATGGCGGTGAGCCCGAACCGGATGTCCTTGCCCGTCGGCGTGAAGTTGGCCTCGGACTCGTTGACGCACGGCGGCAGCACCTTGATGCCCATCCGCCGGCACTCGGCGAGGTAGACGGCCATCTTGTCCTTGTCGTCCTTGACCGACGTCAGCAGCGCGGCCATGTACTCGGCCGGGTAGTTGGCCTTGAGATAGGCCGTCCAGTAGGACACCACGCCGTAGGCGGCGGAGTGGGCCTTGTTGAAGGCGTAGTCGGAGAAGGGCAGCAGGATGTCCCACAGCATCTTGACGGCGGCGTCGGAGTAGCCGCGCTCCTTCATGCCGCCGGAGAAACCCGCGTACTGCTGGTCCAGCTCCGACTTCTTCTTCTTGCCCATCGCGCGGCGCAGGATGTCGGCCTGACCGAGCGTGAACCCGGCGACCTTCTGCGCGATGGCCATGACCTGCTCCTGGTAGACGATCAGGCCGTACGTCTCGCCCAGGATCTCGGCCAGCGGCTCGGCGAGCTCGGGGTGGATGGGGACCACCGGCTCGCGGCCGTTCTTGCGGTTGGCGTACTTGTTGTGCGAGTCGGCGCCCATCGGACCCGGCCGGTAGAGCGCGCCGACGGCCGAGATGTCCTCGAAGGTGTCCGGGCGCATCGAGCGCAGCAGGGCGCGCATCGGGCCGCCGTCGAGCTGGAACACGCCGAGGGTGTCGCCGCGCGAGAGCAGCTGGTAGGTGGCCGGGTCGTCGAGCGAGAGCTCCTCGAGGACGACGCCCTCGTCGCGGTTGATCCGGATGTTGTCCAGGGCGTCGTCGAGGATGGTCAGGTTGCGCAGCCCGAGGAAGTCCATCTTGATCAGGCCGAGCTTCTCGCAGGTCGGGTAGTCGAACTGCGTGATGATCGCGCCGTCCTGTTCCCGCTTCATGATCGGGATCAGGTCGAGCAGCGGGTCGGAGCTCATGATCACGCCGGCGGCGTGCACGCCCCACTGGCGCTTGAGGCCCTCGAGCCCCTTCGCCTGGTCGACGACCTTCTTGACCTCGACGTCGGCCTCGTACAGCGCACGGAACTCGCCGCCCTCGTTGTAGCGCTGATGGCTGCTGTCGAACACCGAGTTGAGCGGGACGTCCTTGCCCATCACCGAGGGCGGCATCGCCTTGACGATGCGCTCACCCATCGCGAACGGGTAGCCCAGCACCCGGCCGGCGTCCTTGACCGCCTGCTTGGCCTTGATGGTGCCGTAGGTGACGATCTGCGCGACGCGGTCGTTGCCGTACTTCTCGCTGACGTAACGGATGACCTCGCCGCGCCGGCGCTCGTCGAAGTCGACGTCGAAGTCCGGCATGGACACGCGGTCGGGGTTGAGGAAGCGCTCGAAGATCAGCCCGTGCTTGAGCGGGTCGAGGTCGGTGATGCGCATGGCGTAGGCGACGACCGAGCCGGCTCCGGAGCCGCGGCCGGGCCCGACGCGGATGCCGTTGTCCTTCGCCCAGTTGATGAAGTCGGCGACCACGAGGAAGTAGCCGGGGAAGTTCATCGCCTTGATGACGCCGACCTCGTAGTCGGCCTGCTTGCGCATCTGGTCGGGGATGCCGTCCGGGAAGCGCCGGGCCAGGCCCGCGTCGACCTCCTTCTCGAACCAGCTGTGCTCGGTCTCGCCGGCGGGCACCGGGAACCGGGGCATGTAGGTGCCGTTGCCCTCGGTGAAGCTCACGTCGCAGCGCTCGGCGATGAGCAGGGTGTTGTCGCAGGCCTCGCGCATGTCGTGCTTGTCGGCCCACAGCGACCGCATCTCGGCCGGGCTCTTGAGGTAGTAGCCCTCCCCCTCGAGCTTGAAGCGATTCGGGTCGGCCATCGTCTTGCCGGTGCCCACGCAGAGCAGCACCTCGTGCGTCGCGGCGTCGGACTGATAGGTGTAGTGCGAGTCGTTGGTGGCGATGATCGGCAGGTCGAGATCGCGGGCGAGGCGCAGTTGATCGTCGCGAACGCGCTGCTCGATCTCGAGCCCGTGGTCCATCAGCTCGAGGTAGTAGTTGTCCCGGCCGAAGATGTCACGGAATTCGGCCGCGCTGGCGCGGGCCTTTTCATAGTCGCCGATGCGCAGCCACGTCTGGATCTCTCCCGACGGGCAGCCGGTGGTGGCGATCAACCCGTCGGCGTACTCGGCGAGCAGCTCGCGGTCGGCCCGCGGTCGGTAGAAGAACCCCTCGATCGACGAGCGGGAGGACAGCCGGAACAGGTTGTGCATGCCGGCGGTGTTCTCGGCCAGCAGGGTCATGTGCGTGAACGCGCCGCCGCCGGACACGTCGTTCTGGCCGCCCTCGGCCCAGCGGACCCGGGTGCGCTCGCCCCGCTTGGTGCCCGGCGTGACGTAGGCCTCCAGGCCGATGATCGGCTTCACGCCGGCCTCGGTGGCCTTGGCGTAGAAGTCGTACGCGCCGAACACGTTGCCGTGGTCGGTCATCGCCAGCGCCGGCATCTCCATGCGGGCGGCCTCGGCGAACAGCTCGGTCAGCCGCGCGGCACCGTCGAGCATCGAGTACTCGGTGTGCACGTGCAGGTGCACGAACTGATCTGTGTCCCCGGAACCCACGCTCGACCGACTTCCCCTCTACGCGACCGGTCGATTCTCACACCCGGGTCGGACACCTTCGGCGTGTCGGTCCGGGCGTGTCTCTCGACCTCACGTCGAACCTGATCGCGGGAGCCCGACGTCAGGGACGGATGCGGACGGTGGCGCCGACCTCGGCCCAGCCGTACAGGTGGCGGATCGTGGCCAGCGGCAGGTGCACGCAACCGTGCGAACCCTTCGTGCGGTACCGCTGGCTGCCGTAGGGCATCTGCTGCCACGGCGAGTCGTGGAAGCCGAACAGCGGCGCGTCGAACGGGATCCAGTACTTCACCGTGTACCGGGCCCCGGACAACAGCGTCAGGGTCCGGTTGCGGTCCTTCTCCTGGATGTGGAAGGTGCCCGTCGGCGTGGCGTCGTAGGGCAGGTCGACCGCGCCCGTGGTCACCGGGCTGTCGTACACGGCCCGCCGCCGCTGGCACAGCCACAGGTGCTGGGCGTGCACCTCGACCAGCACCACCTGCCGGGCCTTGGTGCCGGCGCACGGCGTGCCGGCGACCGAACTCGGGGCGGGGGTGGTGGCGGCCGGCGTGGTGGAGGCCGGCGTGGTGGAGGCCGGCGTGGTCGAGGCCGGGGAGGCGGGGGCGGCCGCGGCCTCGAGCCGGGTCGTGCCGGTCGGGCGCGGCGCCGGGCGGCCGGCGGTGCCCTGCACTCCGCCCGCCGAGCAACCCGCGAGCACCAGTGCGGCCAGCGCACCGGCGGCACCGAGGACGATCCGGGCGGCGGGCACGAACGGAGTCTAAGGCGTCGGCGCCCGCGGCCCGGCCGCGCGACGGGTGGCGACCACCGCGCCCCCGTCGGCGAAGATGGACTCATGGACGCGCACGAGCTGGTCGACACCCTGGGCCCGCACCTGTCCTCCGCGCTGATCGCCACCGACTTCGACGGCACGCTCGCGCCGCTGTGTCCCGACCCGGACGATTCGCGGCCGGTGCCCGGAACCATCGAGGCGCTGACCGCCCTCGCCGCTCGCGGCGCGCGGATCGCGGTGATCACCGGGCGGGACGCGCGCACCGTCGTGCGGCTCGGCGGCCTCGAGGCGGTGCCCGGCATCGTGGTCGCCGGCCTCTACGGCCTGGAGACCTGGCAGGCCGGCGAGCTCGCCACTCCCGACACGCCCGCGGAGATCGAGGCGCTGCGCGAGCGGCTGCCCGGCGCCGTCGCCGGTGCCGACCCGGCGGTGTGGATCGAGGACAAGCGGCTCTCGCTCGTGGTGCACGCGCGGCGCGCCGCCGACCCCGAGGCCGCTCTCGCCGCGCTCGTCGAGCCGGTCAACGAGCTCGGCCTCGAGCTCAACCTCGAGGTGCACCCGGGCAGCGGCGTGCTCGAGCTGCGGCTGCCCGGCTTCGACAAGGCCGGCGCCCTCGACCGCCTCGCAGACGGTCAGCACGCCGTCCTCTTCCTCGGCGACGATCTCGGCGACCTGCCCGCACTCGCCCACATCCGCGCCCTGCGCAGCGCCGGCCGCGTCGCCTACGGCGTCGGGGTGCTGTCCTCCGGTGCCGAGGGCATCACCGCCGCCGCCGACCTGACCGTCCCCGATGCCGCGGCGGCCGTCGCCCTGCTCGACACGCTCGCCCGCAGCGCGGCGCCGGCCACCGGGCGGCGATAGGATGGTGCGGTACCGCCCGCCACGGGCGGAGCGCAACGGCTTGTGACGACCGCCCAGCTGCGATCGTCGAGCCGCGGGTCACGTGCGGCGCAGGGCACCGGGCAGTACAGGGCCGGTGCCGTCCCGCATCGCCGATCTCGCGGCGTTCGGTCGGGTCACCGGCGGCTCACGGCCGCCGCCGTGGGCTCGCTGGCGACATTCGCTCGCCCGGCCGCGAGTACGTGCGCGGCGTTCACGTCCGGCTACCGTGCCGGGCGCCCGGAGGAGGAGTTCGTGGCTCGACCAGGCCGGCGTGACATGGGCCCACGCCGCACCGCTTCGCGGCCGCAGCGCCGCGCCCCGGAGGACGTCATCTCGATGCTGGCCCGCGCCGTCCGCGAGGTGGAAGCGGCGGTCGAGCGGCGACGGGTGACGCCCGCGGTGCGCGCGAAGTTCCATGCCGTCGCCCTGCTCGTGCGCGAGGAGAACGCCCGCATCCGCGCCGACGGCGCCGGGACCAAGGCCCACCAGGCCGAGCAGCGCAAGCGCCTCGACGGGATCGCGACGATCCTGGCGAAGACCGCCGTACGCGACAGCGCGCTGCTCGCCCTGCTCGCCGAGGACGCCGTCGTCTCCGACGCGGCCCGCACGCTCAAGCGGCAGATGCTGCAGACGGTGGGTATCGAACCGGCGCCCGAGGAGGTCGCGCCGGAGCCCGCGGCCGCGTCCCCGAACTCCGAACGCCGGGTCACGCCCCGGTCGGTCGTCTCCCGGCAGCTGGTCACCCCTTTTCTCGCTCCCGACTTCTCCTCGGTCCGGTCGAGTCCGGTCGGGCCACGCCGCCTCATCGGGTGGGAGCTGATCAATCCGTTGCTCAGTGCGTTCGAGCGCGCCGCGCCCGGGGCCCCGGCCTGCATGCCCCTCCCCGCACCGGCCTTCCGGCGGGTCCCCGGGAACCGCGAGCTGATGCCCCACCAGGCGCAGCTGGTCGCCGCGGCCGCGGCCGGCCACCGCACGTTCCTGCTCGCCGATGAGCCCGGCCTGGGCAAGACCGCCGAGGCCCTGCTCGCCGCGGAGGCGGCGAACGCCTACCCCCTGCTGGTGGTGGTACCGAGCGTCGTGAAGATCAACTGGGCGCGCGAGGCCGAGCTCTGGGTGCCGAACCGAGCGACCACGGTGGTGCACGGCAACGGTGACACGGTCGATGGCTTCGCCGACATCGTCGTGGTCAACTACGAGGTGCTCGACCGGCACGTGGGATGGTTCGGCACGTTCGGTTTCCGCGGCATGGTCGTCGACGAGGCGCACTTCATCAAGAACAAGAGCTCGCAACGCTCGCAGCACGTGTTGGAGCTGTCGAAACGGGTCCGCTCGCGCACCACCCGGCCCCTGCTGATGGCCCTCACCGGCACGCCCCTGATCAACGACATCGACGACTTCCGTGCCATCTGGCAGTTCCTCGGCTGGATCGACGAGACCGAGCCGCTCGCCGAGTTGATGGACGCCCTCGAGCAGACGGGGCTGACGCCCGCGGACCCCGGTTTCCACGCCGCAGCCCGCAAGTGCGTCATCGACCTCGGCATCGTGCGCCGCCGCAAGGTCGACGTGGCCGCCGACATCCCCGCCCGCCGCACCGCCGACCTGCACGTGGAACTCGACGAGAAGGTCGACCGGTCGATCCGGGCGGCCGAGCGCGACCTCGCCCGTCGGCTGGTCGCGCGCTACGAGGCGGCGCTGGCCAACCGGCGCGCCGGTGCCGGCGACGGCATCGACCACGACCTCGTGCGCAAGGTGGCCTCCTGGGAGCAGCGGGACGCGAGCACGACGGCGGCCGGGGACAACGTGTTCAGCATGATGCGCCGCATCGGGCAGGCGAAGGCCGGCCTCGCCGCCGACTACGCGGCGCAGCTGGCGCGCAGCGCGGGCAAGGTCGTGTTCTTCGCCAAGCACATCGACGTCATGGACGCCGCGGAGGAGGCGTTCGCCAAGCAGGGTCTGCGGTTCTCCTCCATCCGCGGCGACCAGACGCCCACCTCGCGGCAGAAGAACATCGATGCCTTCGTGACCGACCCGGACGTCGCGATCGCGGTGTGCTCCCTGACCGCGGCCGGCGTCGGTCTCAACCTGCAGGTCGCCTCGAACATCGTGCTGGCCGAGCTGTCGTGGACCGACGCGGAGCAGACCCAGGCCATCGACCGCAGTCACCGCATCGGCCAGACCGAGCCCGTCACCGCGTGGCGCATCATCGCCGCGCGGACCATCGAGGGCAAGATCGCCGAGTTGATCGACAGCAAGGCCGGGCTCGCCGCCAGAGCGTTGGACGGCGCGGACGAGGAGGTCTGGACCTCGGCCGACGTGCAGCACGAGGCGTTGGTCGCCCTGCTGACCGACGCGCTGTCCGCGCCCGAGCAGAAACGGTCCCCGGCCCGCAGGTAGCGACGACGTCGCGCGCAAGTGGCGCTGCTCTTCTGTCTCTTGACGCAACCAAACGGTTGCCATAAGGTAGCAACCAGTTGGTTGCTACTTAGGAGGCAGACATGGGATTCCCGGACCGCATCGAGCGCGTCATCGAACTCGACCGCCCGCCGGCCGAGGTGTGGCCCGCGCTGACGACGGCCGAGGGGCTGAGCGCGTGGTTCAGCGACGAGGTCACGATCGCCCTGCACCCCGGCGGAGCGGCGCAGATGACGTGGGACGACTCGCACGCCCCGGTCATGCGGATCGAGCGGGTCGAGCCGACGTCGGTCTTCGGCTTCAGCTGGCCGCTCGACGGGAGCACCGAGGACGCGGTGCCGCGCACCTACGTCGAGTTCACCCTGGAGCCGCGCGACGGCGGCACCCGGCTGACCCTCGTCGAGTCCGGCTTCGCCCAGCTGCCGCCGGACACGTACGGCCCGACCTATGCCGGTCACGCCGAGGGCTGGGTGCGCGAGCTGGACGAACTTGCCGCCTATCTCGCCGCCTGACGAGCGGCAGGCTGTCATGCCGGACCCGACCTCGGACGATGCCCCCGTGGACATCGAAGCCGTGACCGAGCACGTGTTCGTCGCGCTGGCCGACCCCACGCGGCGCAGCATTCTCGCCGCGCTCGCCGCGAACGGCCCGTCGACCGCGACCGACCTGGCCGACGGGCTCCCGATCAGCCGGCAGGCGATCGCGAAACACCTGGCCCTCCTGGCCGACGCCGGCCTGGTGGTCGCCGAGCCCGGGGAACGGCGCCGTGTCCGCTACCGGTTGCAGTCGGCCCCCATGCAGATCGCACAGCAGTACCTCGCCGCGTTGGCCCGCGACTGGGACGGGCGCCTGGACGCGCTCAAGCGGCACCTGAGCCGCTAGTCCCGCCGGCCGGCGCCAGCACCTCACGAACGGAGAGAACCGATGCGTGATCACCACGATCGTGTGCACATCCCTCGACCGAGCGGTGCCGCACCGCCCTCCCCCACCTTCACCCGACGGCAGCGGCTGGTGATGCTCGTCCTCGTCGGGGCCGGCTTCATGTTGTCGGTCGACTTCTCGATCCTGAACGTCGCGCTGCCCGCCGTCGGCGCGGGCGTCGGCCTCGGGGTCAAGGCGCTGCCCTGGATCAGCACTGCCTACGCGCTGCCGGCGGCCGGGTTCGCGTTGCTGTTCGGCCGGCTGGCCGACCTGTTCGGCCGGCGGCGCCTGTTCCTGTCCGGCATGGTGCTGCTGATCTGCGCCTCGCTCGTCGGCGGCGGCGCGGTCGACCCGGCGATGTTGCTGACCGGTCGGCTGCTGCAGGGCTTCGCCACCGCGATGGCCGTCCCGGCCGCGATGTCCCTGCTCACCACCAGCTTTCCCGAAGGCGCCGTGCGCGATCGCGTCCTGGGCCTGAACGCCGCGCTGCTCTCCGGCGGATTCGCCACCGGCGCCCTCGTCGGCGGCGCCCTGGTCACCGTGCTCGGATGGCGGGCGGCGTTCCTGATCAACATCCCGGTCGCCCTGCTCATCCTGGTCGTCACCCCGTCGCTGATCAGCGAGAGCCGGCGGTCCGGGCGAGCCGCGCTGGACCTGCCCGGTGCGGTCACCGTGTCCAGTGGTTTGCTGGCCGTCACCTACGCCGCCATCGAGAAGAGCCTGCCGGTCGGCGTCGTCGGTGTCCTGCTGCTGGCCGCCTTCTGGGCCGTCGAGCGCCGCGCTCCGGCACCGCTCGCCCCGCTGCGGATCCTGCGGCGCCCGTCGGTGAGGTGGGGGAACTACGCGGACTTCGTGGTCATGTCGATGGAGCCGGCCATGATCTTCCTGATCACCCTGTACCTGCAGGACGTCCTCGGCTTCGCGCCGCTGACCACCGGCCTGGTCTTCGGCCTGCCCGGGCTGGCGTCCGTGGCCGCCGGCGTGCTCGCCGGGCGGTTCATCGGCCGCTTCGGGGCCCGGCCGGTGCTGACCGTCGGCATGAGCGTGCAGGGTCTGGCCATCGTGCCGCTGGTCTTCGTCGACGACCACCGCATCGCGCTCGCGCTGGTGCTGCCGGCCCTGTTCATCGGGTTCTTCGGGCACGTGTCCTCGATCGTGGCCTTCACGGTCACGGCGACCTCGGGGCTTCCGAACGAGGAGCAGGGCCTGGCCACCGGACTGGTCTCGATGACCCAACAGGTGGCGATCACCGTCGGCATCCCGATCCTGGGTTCGGTCGCCGCCACCCAGGACGACCCGCTCACCGGCATGCACCTCGCGCTCGCGGTGGCCGTCGGGATCATCCTGGTCAGCGTCGTGCTGATCCGGATCGGGCTGCGGCCGCGCGCCGAGGTGACGACGCCGCCCGATGTGCCGGCACCGCCGCCGGTGCGCGAGCCCGCTGCCGCCGGTGCGGCCCGGTGACCCCCGCCCGTCCCCGAGCGGTCGATCGCGAAACCTTCGAGAGCGAGGTCGCGACCCTACGCACCCGGGAGAAGGCGCACACCCGCGAGGGCGACGCGATCGCCGCCGCGCGCCGCCGCCTGCCGATGGTCGAGGTCGACGCGGGCCTCACCCTTCTGGGTCCCGACGGGCCGCTGACCCTGCTCGACGCCTTCGAGGGTCGCCGACAGCTCCTCGCGTACTACTTCATGTGGAATCCCGGACGACCAGCGCCCGAGCAGTGCGAAGGCTGCACGTTCTACACCAGCCAGGTGCGCGAACTGTCCTACCTGCACTCGCGCGACATCACCTTCGCCGTGTTCAGCCAGGGCCGCAACGTCTCGGTCGGTCCGGGCGCCCTGGAGCCGTCGTACGCCGAGAGCGTGCGCTACCGCGACTTCATGGGGTGGGACCTGCCCTGGTACTCGGCCCAGGCGTCGCTCGATGCGCTCCTCCCCGACCGGGAGCTCGGGCTGTTCCACCTCGTCTGCTACCTCCGCGACGGCGAGCGGGTCTTCGAGACCTACTGGACCAAGCGCCGCGGCGTGGAGGCGATGGACAACAGCTACGCCCTCATGGACCTCACCGTGCATGGTCGCCAGGAGCAGTGGGAGGACTCGCCGCCCGGGTGGCCGCAGGAGCGCACCAACGTCCGGACGGACGGCGGGCCGCCGGCGTGGCCCCCCGTGGCGCAGTCCCACACCGGGCGGCCCATCGCCCAGTGGACGCGGCTCGCCGCCGGGCGCTCCGACGACCTCGGCACCACCGGGACCGCACCGACGCACGGGGCTCCCCCTCCCCCCTGTCACTAGCCGGGCGTCCGGCGCGGGGCGGGTGCTCGCCGGGTGCGACCTCAGCCGGGCAGGCCGTTCGCCGTGGTGTCCGCGGCCACCCCGTAGCGCTCACTCGCGACGGGGCCGGCGCTGTCGGTCACGGTTGTCCGGACCTGCGCGGGCCCGGCAACGGGCGCCGGGCCGTCGCGGAACAGCGTGACGGTGCCGGCGTCGGTGGCGGTGCCGACGTCCCACCCCGGTGCGGCGATGGTCATCAGCGCCCCGCCGGCACTGGTCGCTTCGCCCGAGGACAGGTCGGGCAGGCCGACGGCCGAGAGGTCGGCGCCGAGTCGATCCCCGGTCCGCGGCGACCCGGCGAGGCGGGTGGCCGTGCCGGCGGCACCCCGCGCGATCGCCTGCTCGCGCTGGACGAACGTGACGTGGTTCGTGTCCTGCGCGGCCATCTCGACCGTGACCACGTCGCCGGCGTCGACCGCGGATCCCAGGTCTTCACCGGGGGCGCCGATGCCGATGGCGTAGTTGCGACCAGACGCGCTGAAGTGGGTGAACGACCCGATGACCACCGACGCCCCGAACTGGTCACGGCCTCCGCGGCCCCCCGACACCGGGCGAGTTCTGATTCACGTCGTAGGACGTGCCCACCCTGTTCGTGCTGTAGTTGTAGGTGGGTCGGGGTAGCCGCTGTCGTCGATGTCCTGGTGGCTGAACCCGCGCACCGCGGCGGTCGTGTCCCCGTAGGCGGAACAGGTTCGCGCGGGGGCCGCGTGCGCGGCCGCCGGAACGGCGAGGCCGAGGAACCCGGCGGCAATCGCCAGCGTCAGGGTTCGAGTACGCATGCCTGACCTCCGTCTGACTTGATCGTGACCGGCACGTTACCGAGTTGTCGATCAAAGCCCACCCAGAGATCGCTGAGCGACGAGCAGGTCCTCTCAGCACGCAGGTGGGTGCGGCTCGAACATCGACCCGTACCCGGACACCGCGATACGGCGACCCGTGCTCTGCAGCAGCGACCACAGCAGCACCTGATTCGACGAGAGCACAGGTCGCCGCAGCACCTGTTCGAGGCCCGCGATGGCGGCCGCGCCCCGGAAGCCGTTGCCGCCGAGGAACAGGGCCTGCGCCTCGTCGGTGACGTTGGTCGTGATCCAGGCGATCACCTCCCGCGGTGCTATCCGATTCGGGTCGCTGGGCAGGTCGGCCAGGTAGGCGGCCACCACGTCGAAACCCTGATCGCGAAAGTAGCCGGCGCCGAGGGCGTTCAGGTCGTCGCCGAACCACGGCGGATGGACCAGCGCGAGGCGCGCCACTCCCAGCCGCCGCAGGGCCGTCACGGCGGCGGCCGAGGTGCTCGCCGCGGGAATTTCGTACGTGCGCGACAGTCGGTCCAGCAGCTCGGTCTCGGCGTCATGGCCGAGCACGTACGCCGTACTCGTGGAGGCGTAGGCGATCGCGTCGAGCGACTCGGGGTCGAGCGAGTCCACTGCCTCGTCCAGCACCGTCGAGGCGGTGAGGGCGCGCAACCCGTCCGGCGACGAGGGCGGCGGCGCCGGCTCGCCGTCGGCGGCACCTGGTGCCCGTATCCGAGCGACGCTGACCGCGATGTGGCCGGGGGCCATCGCCGGCCACTCGTCCTCCGGGCCGGCGGCGGCGTGCGGCGTGATCACGCCGATGCGCATCACTGTTGCGGCCGGGTGGGTAGTGCTCGCCGGCCACGGATCGGTGCCGCCAGCAGGACGGAGGAGGAGAGCACGAAGGCAGTGAACAGGATCCACAGGGCAGCCCGGAAGCCGACCTGGTCGGCGAGCACCCCGCCGAGCAGGGCCCCCAGCGGGATCGCGCCGAAATTGACGAACTGGACGCTGGAGGAGATTCGCCCGAACAGGTCCTGCGGGCAGTAGGACTGCATGAACCCGCCGAAGACGACGTTGCCGGCGACGATCCCGCCCACCAGGCCGAAGGCGCCCAGCGCGAAGAAGGCCAGCCGCCAGCCACCGTCGGTGAGCGGGATCAGAAGCCCGAACGGCGCCGCCCCCAGCTTGGTCGCCAGCAGGGCGCGCGCGTTGCCGATGCTGCGCACCAGTGCGGGTGCGAGGGCCGCGCCGGCGACCCCGCCGACGCTGCCCACGGCGATCAGCACACCGGCGACTCCCGAGGACAAACCGATCCCCCGGACGAGGAACACGACGACGATCGCGTTGTAGCCGGTGAGCACGAGATTGCTCGCACCGCCGAAAACCGTCGTGACGCGCAGCAGCGGGTCGCGGCGCACGAAGCGCGCGCCCGCCGCGATCTCGGTCCGGATGTTGCGCCCGGCCGTCGCCACCCGCGGCTCGCGGGCGTCGATGCGGCGCAGGCACAGCAACGACACCAGGAAGCTGCCCGCGTCGACCAGCAACGCGCTCGCCGCGCCGAAGGCCTGGCTCATCGCCCCGGCCAACCCCGGACCCACGACCTGCGCGGCCGACTCTGACCCCTGCAGCCGCGAGTTGCCCTCGACCAGGTCGGGCTCGGGCACCAGCGCCGGCAGGTAGGCCCGGTACGCGGTCGCGAAGAACACCTTCGCGGCACCGGCCAGCAGAGCCACGACGACCAGTTGCGTCATCGTCAGGACGTCGAGCCACACGGCGAGCGGGACGCTGGCGAACAGCACGATCGACACGGCGTCGGCGACGATCATGACCGGGCGGCGCGGCAGCCGATCGACCCAGGCGCCGGCGGGCAGGCCGACCAGCAGCCACGGCAGCCAGGCGGCCGCGCTGAGCAGGCTCACCGCGACGACGCCGGCGTGCAGCACCGTCAGGGCCACTAGCGGCAGGGCCACCGAGGTGACGCTGCTGCCCAGGCTCGACGTGGTCTCGCCGATCCACAGGCGACGGAAGTCCGGCCGCCGGAGCAGGGGCGTACGCGTTGGCGCAAGGCCGGGCCTGGTCACGGCTTCGCCGGGACGGTGCGGGCGAAGGCGAACACCGTGCGGCGTTCCCGGCCGTCGTCGGGCAGGTCACGGTCGGCCCAGCGACCGAGCAGCTCGACCAACTCCCGCGAGACCTGGACCAGTTCGTCCGGCGTGAGCCGCAGCCAGTGACTGGTCGACGACGGACCGTCGCCCCACCAGTCGCGCTCGTCCCCGTCCGCGCCGGCCCACGCGCGGACGTGCCCGACCTGGCCGTCCAGGTCGAGGGCGGAAGTGGCCAGCTCGATCGCCTCGGCCGCGGCGTCGTGGCGGAAGTCGGCGCTCGACCACCGGATCTTGGCCGAGACGAGGCGCCACCATCGTTCGCGGCGATCGCGCGCGAGCTCGGGGGCCTCGGCGACGAGTTGGGCCGCGGCCAGCACCCGCAGGTGGTGACTGACGTTGCCGACCGCCTGGTCGGTGCGCTCGGCCAGGATGCTCGCCGTCGCCGGGCCGTCGACGCGCAGCACGTCGAGCAACCGGCGACGCAGCGGATGCGCCATCGCGGCCAAGGCCTTCGCGTCGGTTATCTGCCTGACCCGGTCGCCGCCCATGGCCCGACCCTAACTACACAAGGGTCATTGTGCAATTACTGTTGTGTACTTGAATCGACAGTCAGCCGCAGGCTGCTGGCGAGCGCGGCGGGCCGCACGTCGCGGCGCTTCGGCCATCTCGGTACTCGTCATGAACCGTCCGCCGACGTCGACCAGGAGTGGGCGGTCATGTCGTCGGTGAGCTGCCGGCCACCCGCCGTCGGGCCTGCGCCCACGGCACGGGCACCTGGTCGCCGGACACGGTCCAGGTGACGAACGTGCTCGGCTGCATGTGCGGGCGAATCCGGCGCACCCGGTCACGGTGCGGCGTGCCCTGTGCGAAGGCGTTCAACGCCTGCTCGTCACGCCAGACCGACAGGGTCCAGAACGTCTTGGCGAGAGGTTTCGCGTCCAGCGAGTAGCCGATCAGGCCGTCGGCCCGGGATAGCTGGCGGCGGATCGCCCCGGTGTGGCGCAGGAACGCCGGCACGTCACGGAAGCGGGCGAGGGGCAGGCGTGAGGCCAGCACCACGTAGCTGCGGCCGGCCTCAGCGGTGCCGCGGCTCGTCCAGGGCAGGGTAGGCAAGGGAGACTCCAAAGCGGATAGGAAAGCTATCTACAAATAGATAGTGCTACTATCCGCATTGGACGTCAAGCGTGAGGCGGACCGGATGCGTATCGGAGAGCTGAGTCGAACGACCGGCATCAGCGTCGCGACGATCAAGTACTACCTGCGTGCGGGCCTGCTGGCGCCGGGCCGCGTCGAGGGTGCGGCCAACCAGGCCGAGTACGGCGACGAGCATGTGCACCGGCTGCACCTGGTGCGCACCCTGCTGCACGTGGGCGGCCTGTCCGTGGCCGCCGCGCACGACGTCGTGACCGCTCTCGAGCGACCGAATTTCAGTCGCCACCGGCTCATGGCCGTGGCGCACAACGCCTTGCCGAACCGGGTCGAGCCGGCGTCCGCGGACGAGGTGACGCGGCGGGCCCGCGCGGACGTCGACGACTGGCTGCTGCGCATGGGCTGGGAGAGCACTCCCGACACGCCGGCGCGGGCGATGCTCGCCGACGCCCTGGCGGCGCTGCGCCGCCTCGGTCGCGACGTGCCCGCCGAGGCCTTCACCCCGTACGCCGACGTCGCAGACGCGCTGGCCGAGCGCGAGCTGGCCACGCTCGACCCGGCCGCGCCTCGGGCGAGCATGGTGGAGGACGCCGTCATCGGCACCGTCGTGTTCGAGGCCGCCCTCGTGGCGCTGCGCCGACTGGCACAGGCGAATCACTCGGCCAAACAGTTCGGCTGAGGTCTCGGCGTCCACGGCGCCTCGTCCCCCGACAGACGATCCTCGGCCGGGCCCGTCAGTCGAGGCAGAACTCGTTGCCCTCGGGGTCCTGCATGACGATGCAGACGTCGTCGATGCCGTCGGCGTCCATCCGCCGCACCCGGTGTGCGCCCAGCGCGACCAGGCGGGTGCATTCTGCTTCCAGCGCGTCGGACCGACTCTCCGGTGGCAGACCCGCGGCGGCCCGCAGATCGAGGTGCACTCGGTTCTTCGCCGTCTTCGGCTCCGGCACCTTCTGGAAGAACAGCCGCGGGCCGGCGCCGTCCGGGTCGACCAGCGCCGCTCGGTCGTTGCGGTGCTCGGCCGGGATGCCCCAGGCGTCGAGCGCGGCGGCCCACGAGTCGAAGCCGGCCGGTGGGGGCGCCTGGACGTAGTGCAGGGCCTCGGCCCAGAAGGTCGAATGCGCACCCGGGTCGGCACTGTCGAAGGTCACCTGGAACGCGGTCGCCATGCACCCACCTTGGCACGGGCCACCGACATCAATTCCGCGGCGGGGACGCCGGAGCGCGTCCTCGTCTGGACGCGTCGGCGTTGCGGTCGGGTGCCCACAGCCGGTCCGCGTCGCCGGTGGCGAGCCGGTCCTGGTAGATCTCGATCTTGTGCTCGATCCGCTGGAGATGGTGCTGCAACTCGCTGATCTGCGCGAGTACGTCGGTGCGGTGGGACTGCATGAGGGTGAGTCGTTCGGCTTCGTTGCCGTGACCGTCGCGCACCAGTTCGGCGTAGCGCCGGATCGTCCGGATGGGCATGCCGGTGGCCCGCAGCCGGGCACAGACCGTGATCCACTCCAGGTCGAGACGGTGGTAACGCCGCCGCCCGGTGTCGCTTCGGTCGACCGGCCGCACGACGAGCCCGGCGCGTTCGTAGTAGCGCAGGGTGTGCACGCTGACCCCGCTGCGACGGGCGGCCTCGGCGATGCTGACGCCCGACTCCGGCAAGGTGCCGGCGGCCGCCGTCGGCGTCGGCTTGACTTCGAGCACGCTCTCGATCCTAACGTCGCGGCCATGACCACCACGTTGATCACCGGAGCGAACAAGGGCCTCGGCTACGAGACCGCCCGCCGTCTCGTGGCCGCCGGGCACACCGTCTACGTCGGCAGCCGGGACGCCGGACGGGGACGCGCAGCCGCCGAACGGCTCGGCGCACGGAGCGTCCAGCTCGATGTCACCGACGACGGGTCCGTGACGAGCGCCGCCGAAACGGTGGGCGCCGGCGGTGGCCTGGACGTGCTGGTCAACAACGCCGGCATCCAGGTCGAGATGACCGGCGACGGCGTGCTCGGCGCCGTGGACCTGACCGCCGACATGATGCGGGAGACGTTCGAGACGAATGTCTTCGGCGCGGTGCGCGTCCTGCACGCGTTCCTTCCGCTGCTGAGTCGTTCAGGCGCGCCGGTCGTGGTCAACGTCAGCAGCAATCTGGCTTCCCTGACCCGGGTGAGCGCACCCGGCACCGCGGCCTACGGCTACCGGGGCGTCGCCTACCCGGCTTCGAAGACGGCGCTCAACATGCTGACCGTCCAGTACGCGAAACAGCTGCCGACCATGCGCATCAACGCGGTCGAACCCGGCTTCACCGCTACGGACCTGAACGGGCACACCGGTGTGCGCAGTGTCGAGCTCAGCGCGCAGATCATCGTTCGCATGGCCCGGCTCGGCCCCGACGGGCCCACGGGCGGCTACTACGACGCCGACGGGCCCCTCCCCTGGTAGCGGCCGACGGTCGCGCCGCTCGCGCGGCCCGCAAACCGGTGGGCGCACGTCGATAGCGTCGGGCAGGTGCAGCTGAGTGCGGTCGTCGCCGAGGCCGGGCGGCGGCTCGAGGCCGCCGGCCTGCTCGACCGGCTGGCCGGCGTGGGCTCGGTCCGGGTCGGCGGCGTCGAGACAGTTGTAGTGACGGTTCCGTTGGTCGCGCCGACCTCGACCCCACGACTGGTCGCGATGGCGCTGAGCGGCCTGCCGCACGAGTGCATCGGTGGCGACTATCCGCCACGCCGTGCGGTCCAGGCTCAGACCGTGGTCAAGGACAACCGGACGTGGCGCGTCGGTACCCAGGCCGAGGTGGACTGGATCAGCACCAACACCGCGGCCGGACACGCGATCGGGTCGGTGCTCCCACCCGGGTTCGACGCCTACGCACTCGTCGTCATCCCCGAGGAGGAGGCCGAGCAGCAGGCCGGCGAATCGGCGTTGCTGCGCGTGCTGGGCGAACACACCACCGGGACAACTCAGTGCGTGGTGATGGCGAAGGTGGCCAGGGCTTCGATCAGCGCCCGGCCGTCCTGCTCGACGTGTGCGTCACAGACCAGGATGTGCTCGCCCTGCTTGCCGACCTGCGCGTGCACGGTGAGCGTGCCTGTCGAAGCCGGGCGCAGGTAGGCCAGCGTCAGCTGGGTCGTGGCCGCGGCGTCCTGGTCGTCGATGATGCTGCGCACGGCCGCGCCCATGGCGGTGTCGACGAGCGTGGCCAGGACACCGCCGTGGACCGAACCCGACGGGTTGAGATGCTGATCCTCGGCGACGAGTTGCGCCTGCGCCCGACCGTCGGCCGCGGTCAGCCCGGAGATCCCGACGGTGTCAGCGAAGGCGTTCATGCCCTGGTCCTACCCAGGAGCACGGTCGGCGGTCCCGGCCGGCCGCGACCCGGGGACGGCGTGGGGCGAAGCGATCTCGACGATCCTCGACCCGGGCTCGCTGCGCCATGAAGCGCTGGGCCTGGGTCGGGATCGAGTGGCGGCCGTCGCAAGAGTTGCTGGAGACCACCGACCTCACCGCATCTCCCCCACGCGCCACCGCCAGTCCCTCTCGCACGCCGCCGCCCGCACCTGACCGCCGCCGGGTCGCGCAACGCCGCGATGCCGTCACGGCCCGCTGCGCTATGCTCTCTTTGCGCAGATCCGCCTTCGCGGCGGCCTCGCGTCGCCCTGGACCCCGGCGGAGTCTGCCGGCGTACAAGGGACACGAGCGCATGTGTTGGAGCAACAGGGAACACCTGACGTGTGATCGCCAGGCCCCGCGCGTGGCGCGCACGTGGTGCCAATGGCAGGTCGGCTCCCACCTCGGCGACGAGCGTGGCGTTGCCGACCTGCTCTACGACCTCACGTTGGTCGTCAGCGAACTCGTCACCAATTCGGTGTGCGCCGGATGCACCGACCTGTCGATCGCGGTGACCCTGCATCGCCATTGGTTGGATCTTGCCGTCTTCGACGACGCCGACGGGATTCCTCGACCCCGAGAGGCCGGCCTCGACGACCGCACGGGGCGTGGGCTGGCGATCACGGCCGCGCTGACGAACGACTGGGGCACGCGGGCCGCGAGATCGGGCAAAGAGGTGTGGGCCCGACTGCTGCTGCCGACGGGGTCGTTCTTGGCTGTCGACTGCCTGGAGACCGCCGTCTGACGAAACCCCCCGCGTAGCTGATCACCGACACACCGACGCCGAGCGAGCCCGACCGCGGCGGCCAGGCGATGACACGGGCCACCCGCCGCCCGCCGAGGTGCAACGCATGCCGGGGGCCGGGCACGTTGGCGACGACCAGGCTGCCCTTGGCCGAGAACACGTCGATGACCAGCCGGGACCACGCGCCGGTGGGCGTGACCGACGATGCCCAGGATGCCGAGTGCGACTCGGTGGCGTCGGCCGCCCGGGCCGCGGCCTTGATCGCGTCGAGCGGCAGCGGAGCCGACCAACGCACGGATCTCGCCGTACCGAGACGCGTCCGCAGAGCGGTACGCCGGTCCGGCAGCAGGCCGATGAGGGCTGCGGCCGACCGCGCGACCTTCGCCGCGCCCAGGGCCAGGTCACGCGCCCGAGGGACGAACGAGCGGAACGACGATGTCCGGGGCGGCTGCGGGGCGCCGGGCCGCCCGTCCTGCGCCTCGTCCGACAGCGACAGCAGTCGAGGTCCGGCACGGTGACCCACGACGCCGCGCGACCGTGGTCCTCCCCGACCCGCCGCTATCGCGGCGGGGAGTGCCGGCGGCGAGACCCCTGCGCCGCGGACGACGTCGGTGGCATCGGCCGGAAGGTGACGGCGGGCCCGGACCGGCGAAAGGCCATCACGTAACCCGGTACCCGCAGCTGCTCCCGTCCGCGCAACTCGTCAGTACCGCCGCGACGCATACGCCCAGGACAGCCACGCGCAGAGTTCTCGGCCGCCGACCTTCGCCCATACCCGGTGGACGCGGTGGGCGGGCGCGGACGTTCCCGACCGGAAGCAGGAGTGTTGTCGGCACGGCGGGCAACCACCGCGCGATGATCGGCACGAATCGCCCGGTGCGATTGACCGGTGACGCAAGAGGGCGTAGGAACGTGACAAAGGTCACGCAAGCGGGCCGATGACGGCTCCTCTGGCCAACCCGGCGGTTCGGGAGGGGCGCATGCCCACCGATGCAGCGATCAAGGCCGAACAGACTCTCATCCACGTGCTGTGGATCAACGCCGGGCTCAGCTGCGACGGCGATTCCGTCGCCCTGACGGCCGCGACCCAACCGACCATCGAGGAGATCGCTCTCGGAGCGCTGCCGGGCCTGCCCCAGGTGGCGGTCCACTGGCCGTTGATCGACTTCGAGTGCGGGCCGAACGGGGGCGCCGACGATTTCCTCGAGTGGTTCTTCAAGGCCGACCGCGGTGAACTCGACCCGTTCGTCCTTGTCGTCGAGGGCTCGATCCCGAACGAGAAGCTGCACGGTGAGGGCTACTGGTGCGGGTTCGGCAACAACCCCGAGACCGACCAGCCGATGACGACCAGTGAGTGGCTCGACCGGCTGGCGCCGAAGGCCACCGCCGTCCTGGCCGTGGGCACCTGCGCCACCTACGGCGGCATCCATGCCATGGAGGGCAACCCGACCGGCGCGATGGGCGTGCCCGATTACCTCGGCTGGGACTGGAAGTCCAAGGCCGGCATCCCGATCGTCTGCGTGCCCGGTTGCCCCATCCAGCCCGACAACCTGTCCGAGACGATCACCTACCTGCTCTACATGGCCACCGGCCAGGCGCCGATGATCCCCTTGGACGACGCGCTGCGGCCCACGTGGTTGTTCGGCAAGACGGTGCACGAGGGTTGTGACCGCGCCGGCTACTACGAGCAGGGCGACTTCGCCACCGAGTACGGCTCGCCGAAGTGCATCGTCAAGCTCGGCTGCTGGGGTCCGGTGGTCAAGTGCAACGTGCCCAAGCGCGGTTGGATGAACGGCATCGGCGGCTGCCCGAACGTCGGCGGTATCTGCATCGGCTGCACCATGCCGGGCTTCCCGGACAAGTTCATGCCGTTCATGGACGAGCCACCCGGCGGCAAGCTCTCGACCAAGGCATCCAGCGTGTACGGCGGTGTGATCCGCAACCTGCGCCAGATCACCACCAACACGCTGGACAAGGAACCGAAGTGGCGCCACACCGGCCCCGAACTCACGACCGGCGCGAAGCGCACCTGGTAACGACCGCACGACCCTCGTGCTGCGCTCCTGGCCCCCGAGCGCTCACTGTCTTCCGATCCCCATCGCCGATCGAGAGTGAGCCACCGATGACTGCAACCCACCCGCGGCCTGATGCGCAAGCCACCACGCGCCAGGTGAACGAGGATCTCGTCGAGATGGCCTGGGATCCGATCACGCGGATCGTCGGCAGCCTGGGCATCTACACGAAGATCGACTTCAAGCAGCGCGAGGTCGTCGAGTGCCACAGCACGTCGTCGATCTTCCGTGGCTACTCGATGTTCATGAAGGGCAAGGACCCGCGCGACGCCCACTTCATCACCAGCCGGATCTGCGGCATCTGCGGCGACAACCACGCCACGTGCTCGTGCTACGCGCAGAACATGGCGTACGGGGTGAAGCCGCCCAACCTCGGCGAGTGGATCGTCAACCTCGGCGAGGCCGCCGAGTACATGTTCGACCACAACATCTTCCAAGAGAACCTGGTGATGGTCGACTACTGCGAGAAGATGGTCGCCGAGACCAATCCGGGCGTCCTCGAGCGGGCGAACAACACCGAGGCGCCGCAGGCTGAACTGCACGGGATGCGCACCATCGGCGACATCATGCGCACGCTGAACCCGTTCACCGGCGAGTTGTACCGCGAGGCGCTGCAGGTCAGCCGTTACACCCGCGAGATGTTCTGCCTGATGGAGGGCCGGCACGTCCATCCCTCGACGCTCTACCCGGGCGGCGTGGGCACCGTGGCCACCATCCAGTTGATGACCGACTACATCTCGCGCCTGATGCGTTACATCGAGTTCATGAAGAAGATCGTCCCGATGCACGATGACATCTTCAACTTCTTCTACGACGCGCTGCCGGGTTACGAGCAGGTCGGGCTGCGCCGCACGCTGCTCGGTTGCTGGGGATCGTTCCAGGACCCCGAGCACTGCAACTTCGAGTACAAGGACATGACGAACTGGGGACGCAAGATGTTCGTCACCCCCGGCGTCGTCGTCGACGGCAAGCTCGTCACGACCGACCTCGTCGACATCAACCTCGGCATCCGCATCCTGCTCGGTTCCTCGTACTACGAGGACTGGACGGGGCAGGAGATGTTCGTCAAGAACGACCCGCTCGGCAACCCGGTCGACGCCCGGCACCCGTGGAACCAGCACACCAACCCTCGCCCCCAGAAGCGTGACTTCGAGGAGAAGTACAGCTGGGTGATGTCGCCGCGCTGGTACGACGGCAAGGACTACCTGGCGCTGGACACCGGCGGCGGCCCGCTGGCCCGGCTCTGGTCGACGGCGCTCGCCGGGCTGGTCGACATCGGCTACGTCAAGTCGACCGGCACCAGCGTGCAGATCAACCTGCCCAAGACCGCGCTGAAGGGGCCGGTCAGCCTGGAGTGGAAGATCCCGAACTGGAGCAACACCCTCGAGCGCAATCGCGCCCGCAGCTACTTCCAGGCCTACGCCGCGGCGTGCGCGCTGCACTTCGCGGAGAAGGCGTTGGTGGAGATCCGGGCCGGGCGCACGAAGACCTGGGAGCGGTTCGAGGTGCCGGAGGAAGGCATCGGCTGCGGCTTCACCGAGGCCGTGCGCGGGGTGCTCAGCCATCACATGGTGATCAAGGACGGCAAGATCGCGAACTATCACCCCTACCCGCCGACACCGTGGAACGCCAACCCGCGGGACAGCTACGGCACGCCGGGCCCGTACGAGGACGCGGTGCAGGGGCAACCTATCTTCGAGGAGAATGACCGCGAGCACTTCAAGGGCATCGACATCATGCGGACGGTGCGCAGCTTCGACCCGTGCCTGCCGTGCGGCGTGCACATGTACCTGGGCGACGGCAAGACCCTCGAGACCATGCATTCGCCGACACAGTCCCTCACCGGCGAGTGAGCGCAGCCGCCCCCGGCGCGCGCGGTGAGCCGCCCGCCGACCTGATGCAAGCGACCGCGGCCCGCATCGAGTCGCTGCTCGAGGCGAGCGCGGCCGGCGGGCCCGCCGCCCATGCCCGCGCCGAGGACCTGGTCAGCGCGCTGTCGACCCTGTACGGCTCGGGCCTGCAGCGCCTGCTCGAGATCCTCGACGAGACCGGGGCGCTCGCGCCGGCTGTGGTCGACTCGATCGCCGGCGACGAACTGGTCTCGGGCCTGCTCCTCGTCCACGACCTGCACCCCTACGACGTCACGGCCCGGGTGCGCCGAGCGCTGGACTCGGTGCGGCCCTACCTGGGCACGCACGGTGGGGATGTCGAGCTCGTGGGCATCGACGCCGACGGCGTGGCGACGTTGCGGCTGCTCGGCAGCTGCGACGGGTGCCCCTCGTCCTCGGTCACCCTCGAGCTGGCCGTCGACGGTGCCGTGCGCGCCGCCGCGCCGGAGCTGACCGGCATCGAGGTCCAGGCCGGCCCGCCCGAACCGAGCGCCGGCTCGCTCATCTCGCTCGATTCGTTGCGGACCCGCATCGACCGGCCGCCCGAGCAGCAGGTCCAGGGGACCTGGGTCGCGCTGCCCGAACTGGCCGATCTGACGCCGGGGGAAGTCGGCGGATTCGAGGTCGACGGCGTGCCGTTGTGCGCCTGTCGCATCGGCACCGATCTGTTCTGCTTCCGGGACCGGTGCGGGCACTGCGGGCAGGGCCTCGCCGGTGCCGTCGTCGAGCGGCAACTCGGCGCCGCCCCTGGCACGGCAGTGCTGCGTTGCGGCCGCTGCCGGGCCCACTTCGACGTCCGCCGCGCGGGGGCGGGCCTGGACGACCCCGAGGAACACCTGGAGCCGCTGCCCGTCCTGGTCCGCGACGGGGCGATCTCGGTCGCGATCCCCGCGGCGGTGTCATGACCGATCCCCTCTTCGTCCTGCGCCGCCTCGCGAGCCGACCGCCGCCGCCACCGGCGGGCGAGGCGTGCGAGATGTGCCGGGTGCCGATCTCCGACGCCCATCAGCACGTCGTCGACGTCGCCAACCGGTCGCTGATGTGCGCCTGCCGCCCCTGCTACCTGCTGTTCACGGCGGAGGGCGCCGAGCTGCGCTTCCGGGCCGTCCCCGATCGTTATCTCAGCTTCCCGGACTTCAGCCTCGGGCCCGGCCAGTGGGACCAGCTCGAGATCCCGGTCGGCCTCGCCTTCTTCTTCTACAACTCGACCCAGCAGCGGACGGTCGCGTTCTATCCGGGGCCGGCGGGCGCCACCGAGTCGGAGTTGCCGTTGGCGACGTGGGAGGCGGTGCTGGCCGGGAACCCCGAGCTCGCGCGGCTGTCCCCCGACGTCGAGGCGCTGCTCGTGCGTACCCCGCAGCGAGGCGGCCCGGTGACGTGCTACCTCGTCCCGATCGACGCCTGTTACGAACTCGTCGGGCAGTTGCGCTCGGTATGGCGCGGGTTCGACGGCGGCAGCGAGGCTCGTGGCGTGCTCGACGGGTTCTTCGCCCGGATCGAGGCCCGGGCGCGGCCCGCCGTGCGCGCGGGCGAGCAGCAGGTGTCGTGATGAGCGAGCTCGCGTTCACCGTGGCCGACGTCTTCGCCGAGCCGTACGGGGTGTCGCCACAGCTGACGGCGCGCCTGCGCATCGAGGAGTCGACCGGTGTCGCCGTGCACGCTGTCGCGCTGCGGGCGCAGATCCGCATCGAACCCCAGCGGCGCCCGTACACACCGGATGAGGAAGCCGGCGTGCGCGACCTATTCGGACCGCGCGAGCGCTGGTACGACACGCTCAAGCCGTTCATGTGGATGCAGACCAGTGCCATGGTGCCGAGCTTCACCGGCGTCACCGAGGTCGACCTGGCCATGCCGTGCACCTACGACTTCGACGTCGCCGCGTCGAAGTACCTGCACGCGTTGCGCTCCGGCTCGGTGAGCGTGATCCTGCTGTTCTCCGGCACGGTCTTCACCCGCGGCGAGCTCGGATTCTCGGTCGAGCAGATCCCCTGGGACCGCGAGGCGCGCTACGAACTTCCGGTCGCCGTGTGGCGCCGGCTCATGGACATCCATTTCCCGGGTGCCGGTTGGCTGCGCCTCGACCACGAGTTGATCGGCCGGCTGGCCGCGCACAAGGCCGAGCACGGCTTCACGACCTGGGACGAGACGATCACCGCCCTGCTGCCTGACACCGAGCGGTCACCGTCATGACCGACGAGACCGTTCGCACGACGCTCGAGCACGCCCGCGCGGTGGCCGACGCCGTCCTCTACGAGGGTTACCTGCTCTACCCTTACCGCGCGACGTCGAGCAAGAACCAGTCGCGCTGGCAGTTCGGCGTACTCGGACCACAGGGGGCGGCGGCCGCCGGATCCGGCGAGGAGTCCGCGATGTCGGCGCAGCTGCTCGTGCGCGGCCTGGCGGACGGGGCGCAGATCAGCGTCCGGCTGCGGTTCCTGCAGTTGCAGTCGCGTGACCCCCGGCAACGCACGCCCGACGGCACCTTCGAACCGGTCGACGAACTCGTCGTCGGCGAGCGTCGCTGGCTGCGCTGGGACGAGGCCGTCGAGCAGGAGCCCGAGGTGCGGACCTGGCCCCTCGAGCAGCTGCACAGCCCGCGGACCAGCGCGGTCGACGTGCCGGGCGGCGAGGACGTCGAGCGCGTCCGCGAGGCCGAAGGGGCCGAGGCCGGCCGGCTCGTGCGCACCCGCTGCCCTTTGTCGGCGCAGCTGGCGATACAGGCCGAAGCGGTGGAGCACGGCCTGGTGCGGGTGAGCGTCGCCGTCGAGAACGTGGCCGTCGACGCCGCCGGGAACCCCGCCACCGCGATCGCGCATTCGTTCATCGGGGCCCACCTGCTGGTGTCGGTCAGCGGGGCCGAGTTCGTCTCGATGACCGACCCGCCGGTCGAAGCGGCCGCGGCCGCCGAGAGCTGCAGGCAACACCGCTGCTGGCCGGTGCTGGCCGGCCCGGAGGGTGACCGGACGCTGATGCTCGTCTCGCCGATCATCCTCTACGACCACCCGGAGGTCGCGCCGCAGAGCGCCGGCTCGTTGTTCGACTCGACCGAGATCGACGAGATCCTCACGCTGCGGGTGATGACGATGACCGACGCGGAGAAGGCGAGCGCCCGCGCCACCGACGCCAAGGCGGCCGAGATCATCGACCGCTGCGATGCCATGTCGCCCGAGGCCATGCAGCAGCTGCATGGCATCCTGCGCGACCCCAGGGCGGCCGAGCTGGACGTACCCACGTTCTCCGTGCCGTCCGATGTCGATCTTTCCGGCACGTTCGGCTTCGACGGCGACGTCCCCTGGTGGGACCCGGCCGTCGACGGCAGCGTCGACCCGTCGACCGACGCCGTGCTGGTCAAGGGTGTCCGCGTGGCCAAAGGCAGCTTCGTCCGGATCCAGCCCGCCCGCCGCGCCGACGCCCAGGACATCTTCTTCGCCGGTCAGCTGGCCCGGGTGACCGCCGTGCTCAACGACGTCGACGGGCAGCACCACGTCGCCGTGGTGCTCGTCGACGACCCCGCGGCCGAGATGCACGACTGGTACGGCCGTTACCTGTACTTCGCACCAGACGAGATCGAACCGGTGCCGGCACCCGCGCCGGCACCGTCGTCCGACAACGGAAAGGAAACCCGATCATGAGAAAAGTCGGCATCGCCGCAACCGGCGTCGCCGCGGCGCTGGCCGCCGTGACGCTCGTCCTGGGCGTGCAATCGATCCCTGACATCAAGCGGTACCTCAAGATGCGCAGCATGTAGGAGCAGCCATGACCGAGACACCAGGCGACCACCTCGACGAGGAACCGCAGGACGAGCGCGGAGCACCCGGCTCACGCGACACCGGCTCGGACCAGCCCGGCGGCGGACCCGCCGACCGGCCCGCGAGCGGGTCGGACGACGAGTCGGACACCGCGGTCGCGCCGCAGGATCCCGACGAGGACGCACCGAACCTCCCGACGCCGTAGCGCCGACCCGACGACCTGTTCACGGAGGAGCCATGACCAGACCACCCGAGGATTCGCCCGCCGCCGTCCCTCCCTACGAGGGTCGCAAGGACAGCGCCGACTCCGACGACAGGACGGCCAAGGAGGGCGCGCGCACCGGCGGGGCCGCCGCGCCGACCACCGACGACCGGATGAAGTCACCCGAGCCGAGCCAGACCGAGCGGGGGGCCACCGCCTCGCCGAGCGACGAGCAGCCGGCCGACCAGATGCCGGAGACCGAGGAGTCGGAGGGCGCCTCGAGCGACGCGGCGCACGACGCGGGCACCGGCCGGGCCGAGGACAAGCCGTCGTAGTGGCCGACGTCCTGGTGGCCGGGATCGGCAACATCTTCTTCCGTGACGACGGTTTCGGACCGGCCGTCGCGGGGCAACTGCTCGCCGCGCCGGTGCCCGACGGCGTGCGCGTCGTCGACTACGGCATCCGCGGCCTGCACCTGAGCTACGACCTGCTCGACGGCGTCGAGGCGCTGGTCGTCGTCGACGCGGTGCCTCCCCCGCGCGACGCCCCCGACGTCACACCCGGCACCGTGCTCACCCTCCGCATCGATCCCGAGCACCTCGGCCCGACCCAGCTCGACGCGCACAGCCTGTCGCCGGCGGCGGTGTTCGCGCGCCTCGAGACGCTCGGCGGACGGTTGCCGCCGACCTGGGTGGTGGGCTGCGTCCCGGCCGATGTCGGCGACGGCATGGGGCTCAGTGACGTGGTGGCGGCCGCGGTCCCGGTCGGGGCGGACGCGGTGCGCCGGCTGGTCGACACGCTCGTCGAGGAGCCGCTGGGCGCGCTGCCGGGCCGGGTAGGCGGCTGACATGTGCCTCGGTATCCCCGGCCGGGTGGTAGCGCGCGTCGAAGGCTACGGCGACCAGCTCGTACTCGCCGACGTCGTCGGCGCCGAGCGCCGCGTCAACGTCGGCATGCTCGAGGACGACGCGCAGGCGGCGCTGCGGCCCGGCGACTGGGTGTTGATCCACATGGGTTTCATCGTCGACGTCATCGACGAGGCGGCGGCCGAGCGGGCGATGACCGGTTTGGAGCTCATGGGCCGCCCGCGGGAGCCACAACCGTCGGCCGCCGACGTGGCGCTGCCCTCGGGGGGCTGATGATCCGGTCGGGCGCCGAGCTGTTCGCGCGCTACGCCTATCCGCCGAACGAGCTCGGTTACTGCGGGCCGGCCGACTCCTCGATCCTGCTGCGTCGCGACGCGGGCGCCGACGCGCACATCGCCCGGCACGCCCGCCAGTTCGAGGGGGCCTGGGTCTACCTGGAGCTGATCGCGGCCGCGGCCCGGATCGACGACCCGCTGGATCGCCGAGTGGTCGAGGCCTACTGGCTCGGCAACGAGCTGCTGGAACTGATCGACCACCACGAGACCCCCGCCCGGTTGCAGGAGCGGCTGCCCCCACAGCCCGGTGCGTCGTGGACCCCGGGGCGCCCGCAGCACGGCTACCAGGTCTTCGCGGTCTACCCGTGGGTCGGGCTGCTGGGCCGCCGGCCGGCCGGTGACAGCCCGGCGCTGGGCATCCTCGACCGGTGCCGGATCCGGTGGGGCGAGGTGATCGCGCTCGACGGCGACCGGGTCCGGGTGACGTGCGCCGCGCTGGAGTACCGGGATGGCTCGTTGCGCCTGGGCGTGCCCGGGGAACAGACGGCGGCCCTGGCCAAGGCCGGCCGCTCGCTGCTCGCCCGCGGTGACGCGCCCACCGTGACCCGTTCCCTCCGGATCGGTGACACGGTGGCCATGCACTGGGACTGGGTGTGCGACGTGCTCAGCCCGTTGCAGGCGACCCGGCTGGCCGAGAACACGGCCGAGCAGTTGACCCTCGCGAACGCGGCCCTCACGTCGCGGTGACCCGCGCCCGCTCGCTCACCTCGGCCCGCAACCAGGTGCACCAGTCCTCGACGCCTGCGCCGGTCCTGACGCTCATGTCCAGCCGTCGGGCGTTCGGGTTGACGCGGTTCAGGTTGCGCTCGAACAGGTCCTTGTCGAAGTCCAGGTGGGGCAGTAGGTCGATCTTGTTGACCAGCACCAGGTCGGCCGAGCGGAACATCACCGGGTACTTCAGGGGCTTGTCCTCGCCCTCGGTCACCGAGAAGACCATGACCCGCCGGTGCTCACCCACGTCGAACTCGGCCGGGCAGACCAGGTTCCCGACGTTCTCGACGATCACGAGGTCAAGGACGTCGAGCGGTAGCCGGACCAGCGCCGAGCGCACCATCGGCGCGTCCAGATGGCATTCGCCGCCGAAGCCGTTGCCGGTATTGACGAGCTCGATCGCGGCACCGAACCCGGCGAGGCGATCCGCGTCCAGGCTCGTCTCGATGTCGCCCTCGATGACGCCGATGCGCAGCTCGGCCGCGAGCCGGCTCAGCGTCTCGCGCAGCAGCGCCGTCTTGCCCGCGCCGGGCGAGGACATCAGGTTGATCGCGAAGGCGCCGGCCCGCTCCAGGTCGCCCCGGTTCGCCGCGGCCGTCCGGTCGTTCTCGTCGAAGATCCGCTCGAGTACGTCGATGCGCTCGGGCCCCGTCGCGTAGCCGGAGTGATCACCGAGGTCATGCTCGTGGTCGTTGCCGTGCGGGTGACCGTGCTCGTGCGTATGCCCGTGCTCGTCGTCGTGCCGATGGAACCTGCCCATGCCGACCTCCGCTGTCGCTGCCTGCGAGTGAACGCTGCAGCGCGCACCGCGTCAATCTGCGCAGATCGTCCAACTTAAGTGTGGCGTCGGTCTCCCAACGGGTTTAGCTTGGGACCGCGACCAACGAGGCGCAGACGGGCGGCGCACGCATGCGCGACCGAGCAGCGGCATTGCGTGACGGTCGCCCTGTGCCGAGTGCACAGCGGGAGCGGGCCGCGATCGTCGTCAACGGGGTCGTGCAGGGCGTGGGCTTTCGCCCGTTCGTCTACGCGTTGGCCCGCGAACTCGGCCTCGCCGGCTCGGTGCGTAACACCGCGGCCGGCGTCGACATCGAGATCGAGGGCCGCCCGGACGCGGTGAACGATTTCGCCGACCGGCTGAACTCCGACGCGCCACCGCTCGCGCTGGTCGCGTCGATCGAGCGCCGCGCCCTGGCCGTCCGCGGCGGCACCGAGTTCACCATCGCGGCCAGTGACGCGACCGAGACCGGCCGCACGCTGGTGTCACCCGACATCGCGACGTGCGGCGACTGCCTGGCCGAGCTGGCCGATCCGGCCGATCGCCGCTACCGGCATCCGTTCATCAGCTGCACCAACTGCGGTCCACGCTTCACCATCGTCACCGGGCTGCCCTACGACCGGCCGAACACCACGATGGCGCGACTGCCCCTGTGCGACCGTTGCGCGGCCGAGTACGCCGACCCGGCCGATCGGCGCTTCCACGCCCAGACGGTGGCGTGTCACGACTGCGGGCCGACGCTCCGGCTGGCCGGCGACGGCGAGCGCGATCGGCTCGGCTCCGACGCGATCGCGATGACCCGCCGGCTGCTGGCCGAGGGGGCGATCGTGGCCGTGAAGGGCCTGGGCGGCTACCACCTGGCCTGCGACGCCGCCGACGAGATGGCGGTGGCGGCGCTGCGCAAGCGCAAGGACCGCGGCGACAAGCCGTTCGCGGTCATGGTCGCCGACGTCGAGGACGCGGCCGCGCTCGCGCTGATCGGTCCGGCCGAGCGGGAATGGCTGACCGATGCGCGCCGTCCCGTCGTCCTGCTGCCGCGCCGGTACGACGCGCCGCTGGCCGCGTCGGTCGCGCCCGATCATCCCGACATCGGGATCATGCTCGCCTACACCCCCGTGCACCGCCTGCTGTTCGGCCTGCCCGGTGACCCGCCCGGCCCCCGGGTGTTGGTGATGACCAGTGGCAACCTCGCGGGCGAACCGATCGTCACCGACGACGACCGGGCCCGCACCCGGTTGGCCGGGCTGGCCGACGCGTGGCTCAGCCACGACCGGCCCATCCACGTGCCCTGCGACGACTCGGTCGTGCGGGCGGCCGGAAACCGGGTGGTACCGGTCCGCCGCTCGCGCGGCTACGCGCCGCTGCCCGTGGCGCTGCCCGTGCCGGTGCACGCGGCCCTGGCGGTCGGCGCAGACCTGAAGAACACGTTCTGCACCGGCGAGGACGGTTACGCGTGGCTGTCGGCCCACGTCGGCGACATGGATGACCTGGCCACGCTGGAGGCCTTCGAGGGCGCGACGGCCCACCTGGCCGCGCTCACCGGCGTCCGACCGCAACTGGCCGTGGCCGACGCCCACCCCGGGTACCGCAGCGCCACGTGGGCCCGACGCAGCGGGTTGCCGGTACGCGTCGTGCAGCACCATCACGCCCACGTGGCGTCGGCGATGGCCGACAACGGGCACGACGGTGCGTCGCGGGTGATCGGCTTCGCCTTCGACGGCACCGGGTACGGCACCGACGGCGCGGTGTGGGGTGGCGAGGTGCTGCTCGCCGACTACGCGGGATTCGAGCGGGCGGCCCACCTGCGCTACGTGCCGTTGCCCGGCGGTGATCAGGGCGTGCGCAACCCCTGCCGCATGGCGCTGGCGCACCTGCACGCGGCCGCTCTGGCCTGGGACGAGCGGCTACCGGCGGTCGCGGCGTGCTCGATGACCGAGCGCCGAGTGTTGCGCCACCAGCTCGACACCGGCCTGCAGTGCGTGCCGACCTCGAGCATGGGACGCCTGTTCGACGCGGTGGCCTCGCTGGCCGGCGTCTGCCACCGCGTCGCCTACGAGGCCGAGGCCGCGATGCGCTTCGAGGACCTGGCCCGCGACGCGCGCGACGACTGCGGCGAGCCCTACGCCTTCGCGCTCGACGGCAGCGAGATCGTGGCCGCGCCGGTGATCGCGGCGGTCGCCGCCGACGTGCTGGCCGGCGTCGACCGTGCGGTGATCGCGGCCCGGTTCCACCGGGCCGTCGCCGGGCTGGTGACCGCGTGCGCACGCACGCTGGGCCGGCGCGCCGGGCTGAACACGGTCGCGCTGTCCGGCGGGGTGTTCCTCAACGTGGTGCTCACCGAGTTGTGCCGCGCCGCGCTCGACGACGCGGGGTTCCGCGTCCTCGCTCATCGCCAGGTGCCGCCCAGCGACGCCGGCATCGCCCTCGGCCAACTGGTCGTGGGTGCACGTATCGACAGGGAGGCGAGCCCCCAATGTGTCTAGCCGTACCCGGCAAGGTCGTCGAGCTCTGGGACTCCGACACCACCCGAATGGCCAACGTCGACTTCGGGGGCATCGTCAAGGAGGTCAGCGTCGACTTCGTCCCCGACATCACCGTCGGTGAATACGCAATCGTCCACGTGGGTTTCGCCCTGCAGAAGCTCGACGAGAAGTCCGCACTCGAGACCCTGAAGTTGTTCGGAGACCTCGGCGAACTCGACGCCGAGTTCGGAGATGCCTGGAGCCGCGCGGCGGCCGAAGCAGGAGCGGAGAAGCCATGAAGTACATCGACGAGTTCAACGATCCGGAGCTGGCCAAGCGGCTGCTCGACGACATCCACGCCACGGTCACGCAGCCCTGGGCGCTCATGGAGGTCTGCGGGGGCCAGACGCACTCGATCATCCGGCACGGCATCGACCAGCTGATCCCGGACCAGGTCGAGATGATCCACGGGCCCGGGTGCCCCGTCTGCGTGACCCCGCTGGAGCTGATCGACAAGGCGCTCGAGATCGCCTCCCGGCCCGACGTGATCTTCTGCTCGTTCGGTGACATGTTGCGCGTGCCCGGCAGCGGCCGCGACCTGTTCCGGATCAAGAGCGAGGGCGGCGACATCCGCGTCGTCTACTCCCCCATGGACGCCCTGAAGATCGCCCGGGAACAACCGGACAAGGAGGTCGTCTTCTTCGGCATCGGCTTCGAGACCACGGCGCCGCCGAACGCCATGACGGTGTACCAGGCCAAGAAGCTGGGCGTGCGGAACTTCACCATGCTCGTCTCGCACGTCCGGGTCCCCCCGGCCATCGAGGCGATCATGGAGTCCCCGACGTGCCGGGTGCAGGCCTTCCTCGCCGCCGGTCACGTCTGCAGCGTGATGGGGGTCGCCGAGTACCCCGCCCTCGTCGAGCGGTACCACGTCCCGATCGTCGTCACCGGCTTCGAGCCGCTCGACATCCTCGAAGGCATCCGCCGCACCGTGCACCAGCTGGAGAACGGCGAGGCGCGCCTCGACAACGCCTACGGGCGGGCCGTGCCGCCGGAGGGCAATCCGGCCGCCCGGGCCTTGCTCGACGACGTCTTCGAGGTCACCGACCGAGGGTGGCGCGGCATCGGCGTCATCCCGGCCAGCGGCTGGCAGTTGGCACCGAAGTACCGCGAGTTCGACGCGCAGCACCGCTTCGACGTCACCGGCATCGACACGGCCGAGTCGAGCGTGTGCCGCAGCGGCGAGGTGCTGCAGGGCTTCATCAAGCCGCACGAGTGCGCCGCCTTCGGCACCACGTGCACGCCTCGCAACCCGCTCGGCGCCACGATGGTCTCCACCGAGGGCGCCTGCGCGGCGTACTACCTGTACCGGCGGCTGGAATCCACCCCGCGCGCCGAGGGCCGGCGGGAGGTCGCCTCCATTGGCTGAGGCGACGCACGCACCGGACGCGGCGCTCGACTTCGACGGCTGGACCTGTCCCGTCCCGCTGCGCGACAGCCCGACGATCGTCATGGGTCACGGCGGCGGCGGTCAGCTGTCGGCCGAGTTGATCGAGCACCTGTTCGTGCCGGCGTTCGCCTCCGACGGCGAGCCGGTGGTGCTCGGCGACTCGGCCGTCGTCGCGATGGGGGGCGCGCGCATCGCCCTGTCGACCGACACGTTCGTGGTGCGTCCGCTGTTCTTCCCCGGTGGCTCCATCGGGCACCTGGCCGTCAACGGAACGGTCAACGACCTCGCCATGAGCGGCGCGCTACCGGCCTACCTGACCTGCGGCATGATCCTCGAAGAGGGCACCGCGCTGGCGACGGTCGGCCGGGTCGCCGAGGACATGGGGGCGGCCGCGCGCACGGCCGGCGTGCGGATCGTCACCGGCGACACGAAGGTCGTGGACGCCGGCCACGGCGACCAGATCTTCGTCAACACCGCGGGGATCGGGCTCGTGCCGGACGGCGTCGACATCCGTCCCGACCGCGCCGAGGTCGGCGACGTCGTGATCGTCAGCGGCGCGATCGGGGTGCACGGCATCGCGATCATGAGTGTGCGCGAGGGTCTCGAGTTCGGTTCCGACATGGTCACCGACAGCGCGGCGCTGCATCCCTTGGTGGCGGCGATGCTCGCGGTGACCCCGGACCTGCACGTGCTGCGCGACCCGACCCGCGGCGGTCTGGCCACGTCGCTCAACGAGATCGCCGCCGCGTCGCAGGTCGGCGTCCGACTGATCGAGAAGTCGTTGCCCGTGCCGCCCGACGTCGCCAGCGCGTGCGCGCTGCTCGGTCTCGACCCGATGTATGTGGCCAACGAGGGCAAGCTGGTCGCGTTCGTCCCCCGGGCGCAGGCCGACCAGGTCCTCGCCGCGATGCACGCCCATCCGCTCGGGGCGCAGGCAGCGATCATCGGCGAGTGCGTCGACGAGCATCCGGGCATGGTGGTGGCCACCACCACCTTCGGCGGCAACCGGGTCGTCGACACCCCGCTCGGCGAGCAGCTGCCCAGGATCTGTTGAGGCCGTGCACGAGCTCGCCCTGTGCGGCGCCATCGCCAAGATCGTCCGTACGCACGCCGCCGGACAGCGGGTCGGCACCGTTCGACTGCAGATCGGCCAGCTGCGCCAGGTCGTGCCCGACACGTTGGCGTACTGCTGGCAGGTCATCACCGAGGACACCCCACTGGACGGTTCGGTGCTCGAGATGACGCGGGTGCCCGCCCGCCTGCGGTGTGACACGTGCGGCACGGAGCACGACATGGGCGAGCAGCTCCAGTTCGTCTGCCCGGGCTGCGGCGCGACGGCGACCACGGTCGTGGCCGGCGAGGAGTTCGCCGTCACCTCGATGGACGTGTCGCCCGAGACGACCCTCCGCGAGGCTTGACGGGCTTCTCTAGTTGACGCTTGCTAAAGCATATGCTTGAGTTCGACCCGTGCAGAACACCCTCGAGGACGAGCAGCTCGACGCCCTGTTCACGGCGCTGAGCGACCACACCCGGCGCGACATCGTCGGCCGGCTGTGTACGGGAGAGGCGACCGTCAAGGAGCTGGCCGAGCCCTACGCCATGAGCATGCAGGCTGTATCCCAGCACCTCCGGGTGCTGCAGCGGTGCGGGCTGATCAGCCAGGGACGGCACCGGCAGACCCGGCCGTGCCGGCTCGAACCCGCAGCGCTGGAGACCGCGCTCGCGTGGATCGAACAGAGCCGGCGCACCTGGACGGAACGGATGGACCGCCTGGAGGCGCATCTGGCCCAGCGGCAAGAGCGCGAGGAACGATGAGCGAGGCGGAGTTCGCGTACCGGCGGGGCTTCCGTGCGCCACGCGAACTGGTGTGGCGGTGCCTGACCGAGCCCACGGAGCTTGCGCAGTTCTGGGGCCCGAGCGGCATGACCACCCCGCTCGACGGCATCGTCGTCGAGCTGCGCCCCGGCGGGCGGTTCGAAACCCTGATGCTCGGTGAGCACGGCCGCCACCACATGATCGCCACGTTCACCGAGGTCGTCGCACCCGTTCGGCTCGCCTGGGTCGAGTCGGCGACCGGCGTGCACACCACGACCACGCTGGAGGACCTCGGCGACGGCACCACCGCCGTTGTCATCGAGCAGCGGCACGTGCCCGAGCCGATGCGCACGCCGCAGGCCCGCGCCGGCTTCCTGACCTCCCTCGACAAGCTCGAGGCCCACCTCGTCCGACTCACCCGAGGAGACCAACCATGACCGATGTGACCGATCTACAGCAGTGGGTGGCGCCGACCTATCTCGGGCTCGCCGACCTGCTCGCCGGTGCGGACCCCGACATCTGGGACGCCCCGTCACTGTGCGAGAAGTGGCTGGTGCGCCAAGTGGTCGCCCACGTGACGATGCCGGCCCGAATGACGCCCGAACAGTTCGGGGCCGAGATGGCGGCCGCCGGTGGCGACTTCGCCGTCCTGTCCGACACCGTCGCGGCACGCGACGCCTCGATGCCCCTCCCCTACCTGCTCGAACAGCTCCGCTCACCGACGCTGCACGGGTGGCAGCCGCCAGGCGGCGGCGCCTCCGGGGCGCTGAGCCACGCTGTCATCCACTCGCTGGACATCACCGCCGCCGTCGACCGACCCGCGGTCGCACCCGTGGCGGCGGCCGTCGCCGTCCTCGACCAGCTCACCGCCGCCCACGGAGCCTTCTTCGGCATCGACCTGACCGGCGTCCGCCTCGAGGCCTCCGACGTCGACTGGCATTGGGGCGACGGTCAGCTGTTCCGCGCCGACAGTGCCTCGCTGGTGGCCCTCACGGCCGGCCGCACGCTACCCGACGGCCGGGTCCTGCGCCGGGCCGGACCAGCCGCTCCGGCGGCTGACGGGCAGTGACCAGAGCGGCACGAGATGTGTCGGCTACCAGGGTTCGACGGTCAGCCCGCCCCATTCCTCAGGGGCGACATCCGCGATCGTCTGGGAGAAGGTCCAGCGGTGGCCCCACGGATCCTGAACCGTGCACTGCCGCTCGCCGTAGGCAAAATCGGTCGGCTCCGTGAGGATGGCCGCACCGTGCTGGCCGGCCCGGTCACGCTGGCCCGAGACATCGGGCACCCGCACCAGGACTGATTGGGTCACCACGGCCGGGTCAGGGGGACGACGGCTCCCGCCGGTGTCGGCGACGATCACCGCCCCGTCACCGACGGACAGCTGCGCGCGGTGGTCGTCGCCGATCCGCACGCGCTCGGCGAACCCGAGTGCCTGTCCCAGCCACGCTACGGCCGCACGCACGTCTGGATAGGTCAGCACCGGTATCACCGTCGCCGGCGGAACGGACCGGTTGGGGGTCATGTCAGACATCCAACGCGGCCGCGCCGCATCCGGCAACGCCTCCGTATCCGCCGGTCGACGCGTCACGCGGACAGCCTCGCGTTCACCAGCTCCAGGCAACGCCATGGCCGCCGGGCTTGGGGTTGATCAGGGCGATGTGCGCCGCGTGACAGTTGTTGACCTGCAGACGTGCGGTCACCTGGGCCGGCGCCAACGGTCGAGGTTGATACACCTGGTCGCAGGAACGAGGGAGCATCGTCGGGTCGAACCGGACCTCGAGCAGGTAGAGGGCCGGCGAGCGCAGGAATCCGCCGATCTCGCGTCCGCTGTCCGGCATGCGGATAGCACTGGCGCGCCGAGCCTGCGCGGAGTTCACGGCGTAGCGCAGGATGTGAGTTTCGCCCACGGCCAGGCGTCGGCCGAGAGAGATCTGAAAGAGCTTGCTGCTGCCGGACTCGTCCATCCACTCGCGCAGCACGCTGGCGTTCTCCAGGTCGTCCACGTGCAGCCGCGCGACGTCGACGGTCGGGTCCTCCGGGTCGAAGAACAGCGAGCGCGTGGTCGCGCCGTCCTCCAGCGCGATGATCACCTCCTGCGTGCGCCGTCGTAGCGGTCGGCGGTCGGGTCCGATCTCCACCGTTTCCGAGACCGAGACGGCCATCGTCTGCCGCGCCGACAGGGCGAGGAAGTCCTCGATCTCGCTGTAGGTCTCCCTGGTCAGCGGCGGGTGTCGGCCGTCGACCGGACTGAGGTCGTGCTGGCCCCACGCCGCGAGCAATGTCGTGTGGCGGCGGACATCGAGACCCAACGCGCGCGCCAGGAGATCAAGAGTGCTTCGTCGCGGGGCGAGGATTCGTCCGGTCTCCAGGCCGCGAACCGTGCGTTCGTGGAGGCCGGCCAGCTCGGCCAACTGCTCCTGGGTGAGTCGCGCCGAGGACCGCAGCGTGCGCAGGTGCACCGGGCCGTCGGTCAGCTCGGACACGTCGAGCTCGCGGTTCCGTGGCTCATGCGTCGATCGTCGCATCGACGGACGACAGCCCCCTCACCCGGCGAGAGGCACACGACGATTACCGGTGAAATTGCCGGTCACCGTCGCGCCGCGTTATTGCCGCCCGAGTTACCTGTCCGCCCCCACCGTCGCTGCCTAGCGTCGGCAGCCGAGAAGGTTCGCGAGCCCGCCGGCCTTCGCCTCTGACTGGAAAGGGCCGCGCTCGTGCCTCGATTCGTCCTGCCCTTGGGCCTCATCACGTCTCTGTTCGCGACCTCGGCCGTCGCGCTGGCGACGCCCGCCGGCGCCGCCACCACGAACCCGCTGCCGAACGCAGGCCTTCGCAAGAACGCCACTCGGGTCCCGTTCTCGCTCTCGGACGCCACGAATCTGTCGGTCGACGTCGGCACGGCGAACACGCTGCTCACCCAACGGCTGTTCACCCTGCCCGGGATCAAGGGTGATCTGCCGATCGGGCTCGCGTGGAACTCCTCGGCTGTGGGGTCGACCGTGCCGTCGGCGGTGGACGGCAAGACCGGTTCGGGCTGGGCGATCACGGGGTTCGATCAGCGATTGACGCACAACGCGGACGGCTCGGTGACCTACGTCGGCCCGAACGGCCTCACGGGGGTCTTCGCCCCGGTGACCGGCTCCACCACGGCCTATGTCTCACCGGTCCAGTTCCAGGGCGACCTGACGCGCAACGCGGGCGGGTGGAACTACCGTGATCACGCTTCGCAGGCCACGTTGGCCTTCAACACATCGGGTCGCCTGACCGCCATAGCCGACCGCAACAGCAACCAGACGCAGTTCACCTACAGCGGCTCGGCCCCCGCGTCGATCGTCTCCACGCGCGGGTCGAGCCCCACGCGCACACTGACGTTCACCATGTCCGGATCGCACCTCGCCAAGATCACGCAGACCGCTGGTTCGTCGACGCGATCGGTGTCCTTCGGTTACAGCCCGAACGGATACCTGCACACCGTCACCGACGCCACGGGCAAGGTCACCACATACGCCACCGACGCCGGCTCCGGCGACAGCGCGCTCGTCGGGTACATCACCAACCCCAACGGGGCCGCGACCTCGATCACCTATAGCAACGGCAAGGCCATCGCGGTGGCGCAGCCCAACGGCGCCGCCGGTGCGGCCGGCATCTCGACCACGCGGTTCAGCTATTCGGCCACCACCGAACTGGTGGCCGATCCGACGACCGACCAGACGCTGGCCGTGGCCAGCGTTCCGCACACCACCTACACGCTGTACAACGCCACCAGCGGGCTGATCAAGCAGGTCACCGATCCGGACGGCCATGCGCGCTCGCGCACCTACAGCCCGCTCAACAGCATCGCCTCCAGCAGCCCGGCCTCAGGCGGGGCGACGACCTACGCCTACCAGGCGAATGCGGGTGAGTCCCTGACCGGCGCATCGACGGCTGCCGGCGCCTCGGGTTCGGCGACGTACACCAACAGCGGTGCGAGCCAGTACCTCCCGTCTTCGGCGACGAACGACGCCGGCAGCGCTATCAAGTACACCTACAACGGCACCGGAAACCAGCTGAGCAGTGCGCAGGGATCAGGGCCGACCGCGAACGTGACGTACAACGCCGACGGCACCGTCGCCACCTCGGCCACCCGGGGCGCCGCAGCGGGGGTGAAGACCTCGTACACCTATGACCCGGCCACGCACAACCTCACCAACATCACCCCCGTCACCGGGTCCAGCCTCGGCGCCCGCCAGTACACCTGGGACGACTTCGGTCGCCTCGCGACGGCGACCGACGGGCGCGGCAATCGCATCACCTACAGCTACGACAACCTGGACCGGATCACCCGCGTGGCCTATTCCGACGCGAACACGCCCGCGATCGGCTACGTGTACGACAGCGCGGGCCGGGTCACGCAACGCAACGACGGCGCCGACGTCACCAATTACGGGTGGGACCCGCTGGGTCACCTGCTCAGCATCCACACCTCCACCGGCGGCAGCGACATCTCCTACACCTGGGACAAGGCCGGCGCCCTGGCCTCGCAGACGGACAACCGCGGGACCACCAGCTACGGCTACGACGCCGCTCACCAACTGACCTCGATGACCTACCCGGCCCCGCGCCAGGGCCCCGACGCGACGCAGACCCTTCGCTTCGCCAACGATGCCAACGGCCGGCGAACCGACGCCTGGCTCGACGCCGACGCCGCCCACACGACCTGGAGCGCACACAACCACACGATCTACGACTCGTCGGGACGGGTGTCCCGGGTCTATTCACAGACCGGTCCGGCGTCGGCGGCGAAGACGATCCTCGACCGCACGTACTGCTACGTGGCCGGCAGCACGCCGACAGGCGGGTGCACGGCCTCGACCACCGCGGACCGCACGAAGATCCAATGGATGAAGGACGCCCTCAGCGGTGAATCGACCACCTACACCTACGACGGGAAGACCGGGGGGTCCACCGACGCCGTGACCAAGGTCGTCGTCTCCGGCGGTGCGAATCCGCGGACCTACGCGTACGCCTACGACGCCGCCGGCAACCGCACGACCGCGTCGGTCACCGGATCGAATCCCGTGTCGCAGTCACTGACGTCGAACGCCGGCAACCAGATCTCCACCGCAGGATACAGCTACGACGCCGCCGGCAACCTCACCGCCGACAACGGCACCAGCGGTGCGCAGTACAGCTACAACGCGGCGGGGCAACTCGTCACTTCGCGAAAGGGTGCGGGTCCGGTCACCACGTACAAGTACGCCGGCGCCAACCAGGACGAGCTGCTCAAGCAGGCCACCGACCAGGGCGACACCTTCACCTATGCGTACGGCCGCAACGACCAGAACGGCCTGCCCGAGGTCGAACAGGCGTCCTACACGACCGCGGGCCGGACCTACTCCGCCTGGGTCACGCATGACCCGTCGGGCGCTCCGGTAGCGCTCGAGGGCAGCACCGGAGTCGAGGCCCTGTACGTCTACGACGGCACCGGCAACCCGGTCGGACTGGCCAGCGATGACACCTCGTTGTCCTACATGTACGCCATCGACCCGTACGGCTCCGCCACCGAGACCCAGTCGAGCGGAGCCGACGACGAGAGCAACCCCTATCTGTTCGAAGGCGGCCTGCAGGCCCGGGCCACCGGCCTCGTCAAGTTCGGTGCCCGCTGGTACAGCCCGGTCCTCGGCCGCTGGACCCAGCAGGACGCTCTGAACGCGCCGCTCGACCCGCACAACGCCAATCGCTACCAGTACGCCGGCGGCGACCCGGTCAACCAGGCCGACCCGAGTGGCGTCTGGACCTTCGACGTCAGCGGGCAGGCCTGCGCCTTCGGCGGCTGTCTCGGTGTGTCGGTCGGCTTCGACGACGACGGGGACGTGAACCTCGGCGGAAGCGTCGGTGTGGGTGGTGGCGGCGGAGTCGGTGCGAGCTTCGATCCGGCCGGTGACTACACCGACGGCGGTGACGTGTCGGCCACCGCGAGCTGCAACGCCGGGCCGCTCCAGAGCAGCATCGACCTGGGTACCGGAGCCACCAGCACCAGCATCGGCACGAGCGAAGGCTTCGGCTGCTCGGCGAGCGTCGGCGGGAGTTACACGTTCTAGGAGCTGAATGTGGGTCCACTGCACCCGGCGGTCACGCTGCTGTTCGCTCGACCGCGCCCGAGCAACCCGGGCGGACACGGCGGCACCAGCCTCACCCCCTGGCACATCGCGGTAATCGTGATCGTCGGAGTCGTCGTCGTGGGCGTGGTTGCCTTCAACATCATTCGAAGGTCGAGACACTGAGCAGTCGGTCCAGGACGAGCTGCAGTACGTCGGACCGGGTCCGGGAGCCGTGGTGGGCGGCGGTGAGCGGGCTGGCGATGTAGAGCGAGGCGGCGATCGTGCACCGGACCTCCACGTCGTCGGCATCGGCGCAGAACTGTCCGAACAAGGAGCGCAGGTACCGCATCCTGCGCTCGTCGACCCGCTGAAGCCGTTGCGCGGCGGCGCGATCGCGCCGCGCCCATTCGCGTACCGCGAGCTCGAGCTCGATCAGGTTGCGCACCGCATCGCCGGTGGCCAGCGTGAACAGGTTGGCCAGTTTGCTCCTGGCATCCCCGCCGGTCGTTTCGACGATGTCGATGATGGCGTCGACCCCGTCGACCTCAAAGGTCGTGAGCATCTCCGCCAGCAGCGCGGCGCGGTCGGGGAAGTAGCCGTAGAACCCGCCCTTGGTGACGCCGAGCGCCTTCGCCAGCGTCTCGACCCGCACCGCGTCGGGGCCGCCGGCGGCCAGCGCGCGCAGCCCTTCGTCGATCCATGCGCGCCGGGGTGTGCGTGCGTGAGCCACGGTCGTCCTTCCTGAAGCGCATTGACATGGCCGGTCCTGGTGCTACCGTCCTAGTTATACGCTGCCGTATATATTGGAGCCGAGATGGCCATGATCCGTACCACGAGTGCTCCGGTGGAGGTGAGCGTTCCGGCGGGAGTGCGCGACCTCGATCTCCTCGGTCGGGTCGACTATCAGGACGCCTTTCTCGTCGAGACAACCCAGGAGCGGACGCCCGAGCAGTGGCTGCGCGCGTTCCTCGCGGGCGCACCTCGATGGTTCACTGTGCCGTGGATCGTCGTCCTCGGTGGCGTCCTGCTCGGCGCCGACCCCCGCGTCGTGCGCAAACCGGGTCACGTCATGGGCTGGCAGGTCCTGCGTGACGAGCCCGATGCGTTCGCCGTGGGTCTGGACACCCCGCGCGGGCTCAACGCCCGCCTCATCGCGCAAGCACCCGCCGGACAGGCACTGATCGCCACGCAGATCAGGCTCGACACCGCCTACGCGCAGCGGCTGTGGCCCGCCATCCGCCCAGGCCACCGGTACTTCCTGCCCTACCTCCTCGGCCGGGCGTCGAAACCCTGAGGGCCGAGCTACCGCCGCAGCGCGCCCTCGCGCTCGGATCCGCTAGTCAGGATCGACTCACCGCGAGTCGACCATCGCGTGCGGGGTCGTGTCACGCGACGTGCCGATCACTCTCTTGACTTCCTGAACCCCTAACGGTTAGCTAGGCCGATCCACTAACCGTTAGGGGTGAGCGTGCAGCAGGAAGTGGTACTGGCGATGCTGTCCAAGCAACCGTCACACGGGTACGACCTGCACGGGCAACTGCGCCGGGCATTGGGTCCGCTGTCCGGCTCGATCTCGGCCGCGCAGATCTACGTGACGCTCAGCCGATTGGAGAAGGCCGGCCTGGTGACGTCCGAGTCGGTCGACGACGAGAAGGACCGACGCGACCGGAGGGTTTACGACGTCACTTCCGGCGGTCGGCAACGAGTGGCCGACTGGCTGAACGAGGTGATCTGGCCGCGACCGGACCTGGCCGAGTTCCATCTCAAGCTGGTCGCTGCGGCCGCGGCCCACCTCGCCGACCCGGTCGAGATCGTCGACCGCCAACGGCGCGAACTGATGCGGCAGCTGCGTGACACCCAGCGAGCGGCGCTGGCCGAACCTGACGGTTCGCTCGCCGCGCTCCTGCTGGAGGGCGTGGTGCTGCGCCAGCAGGCGGATCTGGCCTGGCTCGAGGCGTGCGAGCGCAGCTGGTCGGCCGGCCATGACCGATAGGCCGGCAATCGTGCTGCGCACGCGCGGCTTGAGCAAGCACTACGGCGCCGGCCAGACCCTCGTGCGGGCGGTCGATGCCATCGACGTCGAGATCGGGCGCGGGGAGACGGTGGCGATCAGCGGTCCGAGCGGATGCGGTAAGTCCACCCTGCTGCATCTGCTCGGCGGGTTGGACCGACCCACCGAGGGTGAGATCTGGCTGGACGCCACGCGCATCGACACGCAGGGCGAACGAGCTAAAGCCCGCCTGCGTCGCGACCGCATCGGATTCGTGTTCCAGGCCTTTCACCTCATGGACGAGCTGACCGCGCGCGAGAACGTCGAGCTCCCGGCCCTGCTGGCGGGCGAGCGCGTCGCCACTGCTCGACGGAGGGCGACGGCATTGCTCGAGCAGGTCGGGCTGGGCGACCGCGCCGACCATCTGCCCTCGCAGCTGTCGGGCGGACAGTGTCAACGCGTCGGTATTGCGCGTGCCCTGGCCAACGGACCGGACCTGCTGTTGGCTGACGAGCCGACCGGCAACCTGGACAGCAGCGCCAGCGCCGACGTGCTGCGCCTGCTCGCCCGTCTGCATGCCGCCGGCCACACGATCGTGATAGTCACCCATGACGCCCGTGTCGCCGCCACCGCTGACCGGCTGCTGTCGATGCGCGACGGCAGGATGGTCGACGAAACGGTGCTCACCGGCGGCACGCGCGGCGACCTGGGCCGCCTGGCCGGGCTGGAGAGCTGACACACCGTGGCCTCGATCGCCCTGCTCGTGCGACTCACCCGCCGTGATCTGACCAGGCACAGATGGCAGAACGCGTTGCTCCTGGCCGCCCTGACCGCCGCAGCCACGAGCCTCGTACTCGGCTTCGCTCTGCACGGCCACACGCAAGACGCCTACGCGCAGACGCGCACGGCAACCGCCGGCCCCGACGTCGTGGCCAGCGTCCTCCCCGAACCGCGCGCATCGCTGACCGCCCGAGAACGACAGCAACTGGCCGCACTGATGACGGACCGGCAGGTGTTGCGCACCAGCGGACCGTTCCCCACTACGTGGACCGATCTGAAGTTCGGGACCGTCCGCGGCGGCGCCGAGGTCCAAGGACGCGACGTCCGGCGCTCCGCCGTCGACCAACCCAAGATCACAACAGGACGGTGGATCGCGCCCGGTGCCGCCGTGGTCGAGCAAGCGTTCGCCAATGCTGTGGGGGCCCACGTCGGCGACACGCTCGTGCTCGGCGGCCGGTCATTCCGAGTAGCGGGTATCGCCGTGACCGCGGCCGCGACGCCCTACCCGGACGTGTGTTTCCTCGGCTGCGCCCTGGTCACCCCGACCCTGGCCGCCACGAGCCCGGGGCTCATCTGGCTGGATCGCGCCGACGCCCGATCGTTGGCCGCCCGAACCGAACCGGTCGCCCTGACCGCCTATCTGACGCTGCGACCCGGGATCCACGCCGACGCCTTCGTGGCCGCCCACTCGCGCACGGCCGCCCAGGACACGCCACTCCTCACGTCCTGGCACAACATCGACGACCACGACGCAAAGCTGATCCGCAACGAACGCGCCATCGCCCTGCTGGGCGGATCGCTGCTGTCGTTGTTGGCGATCGCGACGGTCACCGTTCTCGTCGGCACCCGACTGAGCGCGGACATCCGCCGGATCGGCACCCTCAAGGCGATCGGCGCGACGCCCACCTACGTCACGTGCAGCCTGCTCGTCCAAACCGGGCTGCTGGCCACGATCGCGACCGCCATAAGCGCCGTTCTGGCGTGGGCCATCGCGCCACTGTTCGACACGCCGAGCGCCGGACTGCTCAGCTCGGCCGGCACCACCTCCGTCAGCCCGCTCGCCGTCGCCGCGACGCTCGCCGTCGTCCTCGGCGTCACCGCGCTGTCCACCGTGGGCGCCTCTCTCCGCCCGATCCGGGCGAACACCGTGGCCGCGCTCGGAGAACTCACCCACCGTCCCCCGCGACGGCGAGCGGCGATAGCCATCTCCTCCAGACTGCCGACATCGGCGCTGATCGCGCTACGGCTGATCGCGCGCCGCCCGCGACGCAGCCTGACAACTGCGGCCGGCATCGCCGTCGCCACCGCCGGCACTGTTGCGGTGCTGTTGGCCAACGCGCACCTGAACGCCGAGCAGACGAACATCAAGGGCGGACTGGTCGACCCCGACAATCAGCGGCTGGATCACCTGATGCTCGCGTTGACCGTGCTGCTCCTCACCCTGGCCGTTCTCGACGTCGCCTTCGTCGCCACAGCCACGGCGCTCGACGCGCGGACCTCGCTCGCCGTGATGCAGGCCCTGGGCACGTCGCCGGCCGCCACGCTCGGGTCGATCGGGACCGCACTCGCCGTGCCCGCCGCCATCGGGGCAGCCGTCGGCCTGCCGGCCGGGCTGGTTCTGTTCGCCGGCCTCCAGCACAGCACCACCGCAACGACCGATCCGGTTATGACGCTCGTAGCCATTGCGCTTCTCGTGGTCGCCGCTGCGGCCGGCATCGCCGCCCTGTCCGCGCAGCTCAACTCGCGCCGAACCATCGCTGAGCATCTGCAGCATTCGAACGCGTAGCCCATGGCCGGTCGGCGCAGCTCAGTTTCCGGCCTGTCTCAACGTTTCGGCGTGCCGGATCGTGTCTTCTGTGTCCAGGGCGGTGGCCGGCTTGGGGGGACTGCATGACCTTCGAAGATCGACTTCGACCGGTTCAAGGATCCCGAAACGCTCCAGCAGACCCTCGACGATCGACACGTCCCCGCCGTCGTGCTCTCCGGCCCAGGGGACATCGTGCCGGTCGACGGCGGGAAGACCGGCGTCCTCGGCCCACCGCCGCCCGACTGCGCGACGTATCACCGGTACCACGACGACACGCAGATCGACCCGAACGACCAGAACCAGCCGGTCACCTTCACCGCGTCCACGCGCTTCGACAACAGCGGGCTGCGCCTTCGCCCCGACCTGCTGCCGGCGAACGGTACCTTCGTGATCGACATCCAGACGAGCGACGGCGAGATCCGCGGCTTCGCCGGTGACGTCGCGATCGGCAAGCCGCCCACGTGCCTGTACACCGACTGACCTGAGCCGCACGGACCCTGTCCAGCGACGGCGTGCGGCCCCCTCTGGTCGGGAAGTCGCGAGCGCCGAAGGTCAGATGGCCTTGTTGGCGTCGCGGTCCCAACCGTCCTCGAACCAGGCAGCGAAGGACCCGTCCGGCTTCTGCTGCCGGTAGGCGATCTGCGCTTGCCGGTAGGTGAAGGACAGGGCCAGCTTCGGGGACTCGTCGTCGTAGGACATCGCGAACGTGTGGGCGAAAACGGTGCCGAAGCCGAGCACGCAGTACGCAACACCGGTGTGGTCGCCACCCGCGGACTTCAGCAGGACCAGGGCCGCGGAATTGAACACTCGACCCGCGGCCAGGTCCTGGAAGAACACCGGAGTCGCCTTGTCGACCTTCATGGTGATGTTGAGCGGGTCGAAGGCGACCTTCGACGAACCCGCGGTCCCAGACCCGACGTTTATGTGGGTGTCGAAACTGAAATCCTCGATCTCGAAGGCGTTTCGCGAGTCGGATACCGCGGCCGGAAGGCCGGCGAAGGTCTGGCCGCTCGGGTATTGCGGAGCGCCCGGCCCGAATACCTGGGAATAGTCCGACTGAATCTCCGACTGCACCGGCTGATTGTCTTGATCGAGGATGACGAGAAAACCTTGAACAGCCATGGCGACGAGTCCTTTACCGGTGGAGGAGGAAGGTGAACTCGGCGACGCCGTCGCCGGAATGGTCCGCGGACTGCTGCGAGGTGTAGGTACCGCAAGCGCCGGCAAAACGGCCGGATCCGCCGGTCACGGTGAAGGATCCTGTGCCGTCGTGGCCGACGACGCCGCTGCCGGTGATCGTGTCCCTGCCGAGGCGGAACAGGTGATGTTCGAAGGACGTCGCGTCCGTCGGATCCTGGCCGACGCCCGCCAGCACCGCACCGGTGATCAGGACTTCACCGTCCGCGGGGGCGCCCGGTGCCTCGTGGAGCAGTCCGCGCACCGTCAGGGTGTCACCGACCGCTTTGCGTCCCCGTACGCCGAGGATCTGCATATTGGTAGCGCTCAGCACAAGGGTCCGGGCGGCGGCGGCTTGCGCCGGGTCAGCCGTTGCCAGGCCCGCGATGCCGGCCGCGCCGGCGGCCGTACCCGCGGTCAGCAACGCACGGCGAGAAAGACCAGCCATAGGAAACCTCCCGGCGGACGCAGGACGCGTCCAGAAAGCCAGAGGCTACACACGAACGGTGGTTCGGGCGACGGTCGCGATATACGTTGGCGCGCTCGGATCGCATCGGGCCGCGGCGTATCTGTGGCGGCCGTCGGTATTGTCGCGTTTCTGGCCGTTCGCGGCCCGCAATCGTGTCGGCCCAGGCCGGCGATCGGCCAATCGCCCGCAATCGCCACAAATCGCAGGGTGCAGCCGTGTGCGATAGCGAGAGTGATGCAGCCAGTCCGCGTACCAACGAGAGCTGTCGTGACAACGCCGGAGGCTACGGGTGCTGCTTCCGCTCGCGGTAGCGCGCGGTCTTGTCGCGGTTTCCGCAGCGGTCCATCGAGCACCAGCGCCGCTGGCCCGGGCGGGAGCGGTCGACGAACAGCAACGAGCACCCGGCACAGGTACGCACGCGGGGTAGGTCGGGCCCGGTCAGCAGGTCGATGCTCTCGCGCGCGATGTAGGCCAGTGCCGCCGACGTCGGATCGGGCGCGATCAGCGTGCGGTGGAGGTTCGGGTCAATCTGCGGGGCGTGGGCCGGCCGTCGCGCCCATGCATTCAAGACTTCGAGATCCGGCTCGGCCGGGCGCCCACCCGCGCGCGCACAGCCGAGGATGCGGTACGTCGCCTCCCGGAGGGTCCGCGCCTGATCGAGAACCCGCGCCGTCACGCGTGACGCCTCGGCGAGGTTCGCCTCGCCCAGCCACCGGGTCAGGTCAGCCGGCTCGGCCAGCCGCTCGATGCGCCGACCCGGGCGATCGGCGAGCGTCGCGACAAACTCCAGCGTGATGTGTCCCAAGCCGAATCGAAACTCATTCACAACACCACTATAGCCGGTGTAGCTACACCGGTTATACCGGTGTAGCGTCGCCAGGCATGTTGTCCATGCCCCGCGGGGCGAACCAACGTCGGGTGCTCGCTGCGGGCTTCGTCGACGCGCTCGGGACCGGGCTGTTCCTGCCGCTCACCGTCGCTTATCTCCACCGCGTGGTCGGACTCTCGCCGACGCAGATCGGCCTCGGGCTGGCGATCGCGGGCTTCGCGGCGGTCGGCGCTGCGCCCATGTCCGGCGCCCTTGTCGACCGATACGACGCGCGCGCCGTGGTGTTGGGGTGTTTCGCGATCAGTGCACTCGGCTTCCTCGCCTACCTCACGGTCGACTCGTTCGGCAGCTTTGTCGCGGTCGCTGTTGCGGTGCAATTGGCGAGCAGGATGGAACGGCCGTCGACTGCGGCACTGGTGCTCGGCTTGTCGTCCGGTCCGGCGCGCGTCGACTCGCTGGCCTGGCAGCAGACCGCGCGCAATTTCGGCTACGGGGTCGGCGGGCTGCTTGCCGGCCTCGCGCTGCTCGCACACGGCAAATCGCCGTTCGTCGTACTGCTGGCGGCGAACGCGATGTCCTACCTCGTCGCGGGCGCATGCGTGGCTCGGCTGCCGGCGATGCGCCCGGTTGGCCGCAAGTCAGCGCACCGCGCCGGCTATGGCGCGGTGCTTCGCGATCGTCCGTATACGACGCTTGCGCTGCTGAACGTCGGCGTAGCGCTGTACGACAGCCTGCTGTTGGTGGCGATGCCGCTGTGGATCATTACCCGAACCTCGGTGCCGCTGGCCATGACCGGGCTCCTGTTCACGCTCAACACGGTTCTCGTGGTGCTACTCCAAGTGCGCACCGCACGGCGCACCGCCGCTCGACGCGGGGTCTCCGTGGCCTATCGCACGGCGGCCCTCGCCTTCCTCGCCGCGTGCGTCGCGTTCGCACTCACGCCCGGCGCCTCGACCCCGGCCGCCGTCGTGCTCCTGGTGATCGCTCTGGTTGCGCTGACCCGCGGCGAGCTCGAGAGCACAGCCGGAGAATGGTTCTTGTCCGTCGAACTGGCGCCGATTCATCTGCGCGGCCGCTACCTCGGACTGTTCAAGACGTCGATGGCCCTGCAGCAGGCGATCGGCCCGCTGGTCGTCACCGCCGCCCTCGTGCACTGGGGCCGGATGGGTTGGATCGCTCTCGCTCTGGTGCTGGCCTCCGCGGTGCTCGCCAGCCGACGAGTCGCAGCTAGCGCGATGTCCCGACCCATTCCCGCAGACGTCGTCGCTGACGAACGTGGCTGGGTCGGCAGCGTGCGCGGTCGGGACATCAACGGTCACTGACACGAAATTGAGGCCTCCGTTTTGTTGCGGGATGCGGCATTTCGTGGCCTCTCTGGCGGGCCGATAGCTTCCGATTCATGGACTGGAGCTTTCAGACGGCCGACGTGCTCGTGACCGGGTTGCGCGCCGGTGCGGTGACGTCGGTGGAACTGACCGACGAGGCGATCGCGCGTATCGAACGCGACGACGAGGGGATCAACGCGATCTGCGTGCCGGACTTCGACCGTGCGCGGATCGCCGCACACCGGGCCGATCAGGCACGCATCCGTGGTGAGGACCGGCCGCTGCTCGGCGTTCCGGTGACGGTGAAGGAGTCGTACGACATCGCCGGGCTGCCCACGACGTGGGGTATGCCGCCGCACCGGAACTACACACCGGCCGAGGACGCGGTACAGGTCTTACGACTCAAGGCCGCGGGCGCGGTGGTGCTGGGCAAGACCAATGTGCCGTTGGGGCTGCAGGACGTACAGAGCTTCAACGAGATCTACGGCACCACCAACAACCCGTGGGATCACGCTCGCACCTCGGGTGGGTCCTCCGGCGGATCAGCGGCGGCCCTGGCTTCCGGGTTCGGCGCGCTGTCCATCGGCTCCGATCTCGGCGGTTCGCTGCGCACGCCCGCGCATTTCTGCGGCGTCTACGCGCACAAGCCGACGCTCGGGCTGGCGGCAACCCGCGGCATGGTTGCGCCGACCGAGCCGGCGTGGCCGGTCGACCTCGATATGGCCGTCGTCGGTCCGATGGCGCGCACTGCGCGCGACCTCACACTCCTGCTCGAGGTCATGGCCGGACCGGACCCGCTGACGCTCGGCAAGGCACACGACGTGACGCTGCCGCCCGCCCGCCACGAGCGGATCCGAGATTTCCGGGTCCTGGTCCTCGACGAGCATCCGCTCGTCGCGACCGGGTCGGCCGTGCGGGCCGGCGTGAACCGGGTAGCCGCCGCGCTCGTCGACGGCGGCGCCCGCGTCGCACGACACAGTCCGCTGCTGCCCGATCTGAGCGAAGCCGGGACGCTCTACATGCAGTTGCTGGTCTCGGGCTCCGTTGCGCGTTTTCCCATCGACTCCTACAAGGAGCTGCAAGCCCACGCCGCCGGGCTGAGCGCGGACGACCAGAGTCTCGACGCCGTGCGGCTGCGCGCGATGGTGTTCAGCCACCGCGAATGGCTTGAGGCGAACAACCTCCGCGAGGTCCACCGCCACGACTGGCGGCAGCTGTTCGCCGAGTACGACGCCGTGGTGTGCCCGGTCACGCCGACGCCCGCGTTCCCGCACGACCACAGCCCCAATCTGTTGGAACGCCACCTCGACATCGACGGGGTCGAGTATCCGTACTTCGACCAGCTCGTCTGGGCCGGCCTGGCCACCATGCCCGGCCTGCCCGCCACCGCCGTACCCACAGGCCTCTCCCCCGAGCACCTGCCGGTCGGAGTGCAGCTCATCGGTCCGATGTTCGAGGACCGCACCCCGCTACGGCTCGCCGAACTGCTCGAGCACCAGATCGGCGGCTTCCAGGCAGCGAAGTAGCGTCCCGTCCGTAGCAGGCGGCAGGGTCGGCGTGTCAGCTCGTCCACGCAAGGCGGCGACGGTCACTCGACCACGGCCATACGTCAGCGCCCGGGACGATTCGGTGAGTCTCGCTCACGCCGACTCATACCCGATCAGCCAGGTCAGGCCGAAGCGGTCGGTCACCTGGCCGTCGGAGGCGCCCCATGGCTTGACCGTCAGCGGATCGACCACTTGACCGCCTTCGGCCAGAGCGTCGAACCACCGGTGCAGCGTGACCGGATCGGCCGCTCCGAGCAGAGACAACAGCAGGCCTTCGATCCTGACTGGCGGTTGACCTGGCCCCGCGTCCGAGCCGCCGATCGAGACGACACCGGTCAGCTCACCGTGCGCCACGGCCGCGGGGTCCCCGTCATCGCGGTTGAACTCGGCGAAGGTGAAGAGCCGCAGGTCTCCCCCGAAAACCTGACTGTAGAAGGTCAGTGCTTCACGGGCCGTACCCGGGAAGGTGACGTAGGGCCGTGGGCTGGCTGCTGCCATGCCGACATTTTCGCAGACAGTCGACGTTCGATGTCGATCTTCCAGCGGGCTCGACGGCCCGTCATCGGCATGAGCGCCCGCAGCGCGGCGCATTGGTGCGTCCTTGCCGGCGTATGGAGCGTGTGCTGGATGCGGCGGGACGGGTCAGTTGGCACCTGGTGCTGGCAGTACGCCCAGTTGGATGAGCAAGCCGGCCACGTCCATGAGGATTCGGCTCTCGACCAGCTGAGCGTCGCGGTACCGGTCAATGGTCCAAGCCTCAACCGTGACTGGGCGACCTGTCGCCGGGATACCCAAGAACTCGCCCTTGTGAGTTGCGGTCCAGCTGGAATAGGCCATGATCCGCTCACCCTCGACGATCGTCTCGTGGATCGTCCAGCGCAGGTCTGGAAAACCGGCGACTATGCGGCTGAGTACGTCGGCCAGTCCTGCTCGCCCCGGGCCCTGTCCCGGCAGCGGGTTCTGTTCGACGAAGTCTTCGGCGACCAGTTCGGTGAGTGCGACGTCGAGATCTCGTCCGTTGACGACCTCATCGATGAAGCGGTTCAACAGTGCTCGTAGATCGTCGGGGCTAGGGGTAGGAGTGGCCATGATGGCGTCCTTGCTCGTGGAGGTCGGGTCAGGCGGACTGTGCCGGCGAGTGTCGCTCAAGGATGGCGGCGATGCGTTCAAGGCTCGTCGTCATGCCGTTCTGAAGATCGGTTCGTCGATCCTTGAGTCCTGCGAGCGTGTCGATGATGAACCAGCCGAGGGCGTTCACCTTCTTGAGCACCGTGTATGACTCGGTCACGAGCGTGCCCGTGCCCTGGGGCTCGAATTCGTAGCGCCATTCGATGGTGCCGCCACCGACTTCAGTGCGTTCGAACGCAAACGCCCGATTGGGCTCGGCCACGGTGATGACAGGCTTGTTCGGCCAGTCGGGTACGCGCCCGGCGTGGTTTACGGCCTTGAACCGTGCGCCGACCGTCGGGCCGGTCGCGTCCTTGATCCAGGTGCACTTGACGACCTCGGGCGAGTATTCCGGCGTACGGGTGACGTCGGAAATGAGGGCGTACAACGCCTCAGGTGTCGCCTCGATGTAGCGCGAGGCACTGTCAGTGGTGAGTTCCTGCCGCATTGCCTGCCTCCGGTTGACGCGACCTTCCGACGAGCGGACCGGCCGACCACCGGCCTCCCGAACCGGTGAATCTGCATCTTGCCCGGACAGAGCCACGTGCGCGACCGGCCGACTGGCCGGGCACGCGCAGATCGACGGCTACCGCGCGCTCATCGCGGCCGTCCGGTAGAGCCGCTGCGCGGCAGAGCCGGTCGGGCCAGAGCCGGTAGAGCCGCCGCGCTCGGTGGCTTGCGTCGACTGCTTGCGGACGGGTTCGTGGGCCGCAGCGTGTACATGCCCGCGCCGGCCGGACGGCCGATCGCCCGAGCCTCGGCGTCCGCCGGGCAGCGTCAACGGCCGTAGTCAGCGGCCGGGCTGCGGCCTATGGTGTGCTCAACTCGACTGCGAGGAGCGGCCATGTTCGCCTCCGTCCGGCGCTGTGCGCTTGTCATCGTGCTTTCCGCGCCTGTCCTCCTCGCCCAGCGCGGCGCCTTTGCGGCCCCGCCGCCGAGCGCACCGGTCCCGGGAACGATCTTCATGAACACCTACGGACTTGACGGCGGGGATTACCCGGCGGTGGTGGGCTTCCCGCCCGGTGGCGACCCGTACGAGGTGCCGGTGTACCCGGACCTGATCCCGTGCATGACCGTCGATTCGCACGGCAACATCTACATCTGCGACCGCTATCGGGTCATCGAGCACCACGCCGATGGCAGCCCGGACACCCAGATCGGAGCGGACCGACCGGTTAACCTGACCGTGGATTCCGCGGGCACCATTTACCTGGTCCAGGTCGGGGACGACGACGGCACCCAAGGGGTGTTCGCAGTCCCGGCTGATGGTGGACCGTGGCGCGAGATCGGCGACTTCCGCTACGCCGACGCCATCGCCCAAGGCCCGGACGGAGACCTTTACGTCGCCGACCAGAAGTCGCTGTGGCGCATCTCCCCTGACGGCACCGGCCAGACCCGCATCGGCGGACGCCAGTTCGCCTACAGTTTGGGGCTCGCAGTCGCGCCCGACGGCGACGTGTACGACGTCAGCCAGTACAACAGGAACGTCATCGTCATCGAGCCGGCCGGCAGAGGACCAGCGCGCAGGATCAGCGGCGTGCACGATGCGGACGCCCCCGCCTTCGACGCCGACGGCTCATTGCTCGTGCCCGAGCACGGGCTGCAACAGGTGACTCGAATGGCACCGGACGGCACGGATCGGCGCGTGGCCGTCGAGGGCCACGCAGGTCCGGTGGCGGTGTACAACGCGGCGTCCCCGGCGTCGCTGATGTTCACCTCCAGCCCGCCTGTGCCCGCGACGGTGGGCGACACATATCAGGCCGTCGCCGTCGGGCCGTCCAGTGCACCGGTTCGCTACTCCGCGACACCGGGTTCGGCCGCCGTCTGCACCGTTGGCCCTGCTGGGGCCGTCGTCTTCGTCGGAGCCGGCGAGTGCACGGTGGTCGCGCGGCAGCGTGGCGATGCCACTCATGCGGACGCGCGTCCGGCCCGGCAACGCATACGGGTGTCTCCTGGCCAGTGACCCGAGCCAGAACCGGAGGAGGTTGGCAGAACTGCTCATCCCGACGGAGCTGGATCGCCTTGCTCTGCGGCGTCTGAGCTCAGGCGACCTGGTGATCCAGCAGGACGAGGAGGTCATCGGGTACTCCGGCTTGGTCTGTCGTGCCGGTGACTGCGCGTCTCGCGGCGCTGGGGCGATCTATTGAGTTGCGTAGGTTCGGATCTGGGCCAGGACGGTGTCGAGCCCGGCGCGTAGGGGTGCGGTGTTGCGGCGGGTCTGGGTGAGCAGGAGCCCACCTTGTAGTGCGGCGAGCAGGGCGAGGGCGAGGGCGTCGGTGTCGGTGTCCGGGCGCAGGTCGCCACGGGCGCGCATGCGTGCGAGGCCGATGCGGATCGGCGATTCCCACCGCTCGAAACTGGCGGCGAGATCCGCCCGGGCGTGCGGTTCGTGATCAGCGATCTCGGCCGCGATCGATCCGATAGGGCAGCCCCCGACGCAGTGTCGTTTCTCTTGCAGGTCGATGAGTAGGTCGCGCCACTGCTCGAAGGCGGCGAAGCTGTCGAGTTCGTCGAGCACGGGTCGTTGTGCGGCGAGGATGCCGTCGGTCTGGTGAGCGATGACGGCGCGGATGAGGTCGTTCTTGTCGGTGAAGTAGTGATACATCTGCGACGCGCTGACACCAGCTCGTTGCTGGACGTCTTCGATGGCGGTGCGGGCGACACCCTGGGCGAACACCAGCTCGGCCGCGGCGGAAATGATGCGGGATCGGGTAGCCAGGCCCTTCTCGGTGAAAGTTCGGGTCGCAGGCGCGGCGTTGACGACCGTGTCCGTCAGATCGGTCCCACCTCTGCGGGCTTCGCGCCCGTTGGCGGTCGGCTGCTGCACACAGCCAGACTACCGCCTTTTCTGGAGTTGACACTCCAGAACTAACGGAGCATGGTTTGGAGTGTTCATTCCACTAATCCGAGAGGCTCTCATGACCACCGATCTGACCGGCTCCACCGCCCTCATCACCGGCGCCACCAGCGGCATCGGCAAAGCCACCGCGAACCAGCTGGCCGCCCTCGGCGCGCACGTCATCGTGTCCGGCCGAGACAAGACACGCGGTGACGCCGTCGTCGCCGGCATCCGCGCCACCGGCGGGACCGCGGACTTCGTCGCAGCCGATCTGGGCGACGAGCACCGCGTGCGCGAGCTTGCCTCCCAGGCGATCGAGGCCGGCGGTGGCCACGTCGACATCCTCGTCAACAGCGGCGGCATCTTCCCCTTCGGCGCTACCACCGACACCCCGGCCGACCGGATCGACGAGGTCTTCGCCGTCAACGTCAGGGCGCCCTACCTGCTCGTGGCCGCGCTCGCCCCGGCGATGGCCGAGCGCGGTCACGGCGCGATCATCAACATCACGACCATGGTCGCGGAGTTCGGCATGGACGGGATGGGCCTCTACGGCTCCAGCAAGGCCGCCCTCGCCCTACTGACCAAGTCCTGGGCTGCCGAGTTCGGCCCCGCCGGCGTGCGCGTCAATGCCGTCAGCCCCGGGCCCACCCGCACCGAAGGCACCGTGGGCATGGGCGACGCACTGGACCAGCTCGCTGCAGCGGGGCCGGCCGGTCGCCCCGGACGGCCCGACGAGATCGCTGCGGCCATCACCTTCCTCGCCACCGACCAGGCCAGCTTCATTCACGGCGCCGTGCTGCCCGTGGATGGCGGCCGCCTCGCAGTCTGACGTCCTCACCGACCGCAGAGCCCCGAACGCTTATTTGCCGCTACTTCGCGCGACGGCTCTTGGCGAGTGGCCGCCGAGAGTGCGTGTTGCGGCACATTCCTAGGCGCGATCGAGAGATCAACCGGCGGGGTGCTCGGTGCGCATCCGCCACGCATCGGCGATCAGCTCTCGCAATCTCCGCACGCCGATCTTGTTCAGACGCAGCATGACCAGCGGCAGCCCGTCGTAGCCGGACGTGGTGAAGAACGTGTCCGGCTCGCCGAGCAGCAGTGCCTGCTTCTCAGCTTCGTCGCCCACGTAGAGGACGGCAATGTCGGTCCGGATGTGCCGGCCACGGCCGGAGACCCGTTCGGGATACGACCAGACGAAGCCGCGGCCGCCAGCACGGAAGTCGAACCCGACACTGGGTATCTCGACGACGTCGGGCAGCGCGGCCGCTATGCGCCGCACGTCGTGCTCGTCGGCCATCACGGTCTCTCGTTTCGATGATCACGAACCACGGGGACCGGCGGCACCTCTCTTCTTCGAGCGAGTGGTCCCTGTCCGATCAGGGTTCCTATCGCGAGCAGTGCGAAGTCAGCTGGCAGGTTGGACACGTCGGCTCCCCTTGACGCGCGAATGTAGCGCGGGGCAGCGGGCACGCCAAGCGCTACCTCGCCGACAGCCGCACGTGCCGTAGAGCCCCTACGCGGCAGATGAGCGGCAAGTTGCGGCTCGACCTGGTTCAGCGATTTGGATGCCGTCGCCTTCAATGCACAGGTGGCATGCGCGCTAACGCGCGGGCTCAACGGTCGACGCGATAGGTGAAGCACTGGCTCATAACAGCTCGGACGTGAATGGTGCTGACGGCCGGTTTCTCGAGGAGTTGCCGAATGGGCTCTTCCAGGTCGGCACCTTCCGGGACGAGCGTGATGTTTTCGTAGTCGAGCGTGCCGTCCGCCCGGTAGGTGCGCAGGATGCGGGGACCAGTTCTGAAGTCGGGTGGAAGCTCGTCCGGCTGCGCGTATCCGCACCCTCCTACGGAGTGGATGTAGATCGGTCCGGACTCGGCCCATGGCCCGGCGTGTGGGAAGGGTGAGAAGGATAAGAGAGCGATCCGTTCCCCGGCGTGAGGGAGGCGTAGGCAGCAGCGCAAGGGCTCCCAACCCTCGGCGGGGAAATGCTTGAGTGACTCGCCGCGTTCGTCGGCGTCTTGCGCGCGGATGATTGCGAGGCGCTGGGGATCGATCGCGGAGACCGTGAAGCTCTTGATGTTCATGTCCTACAGCTTCGAGTAGGACGGGCTCACAAGCTCGCGGGATTCGGCCGTCGCGTTCTCGTGTGGGCCGGGCGGCGTTGCGCGACGCTTATCGTGCGCGTCGCCGGGCACTGCGAGCCTGAACCTGCTCGCCGGACTGGCCGCGCGGGCGGTGTTCCCCACTGCTGCTGTCGGCCCCGGGCGGCACCGGCAGTGGCGGTTACACCCCCGACCGGGTTAGCCATGAGGACCGGCGAACAGTGCCTTAAGCCCCGCCCTTGCGAACGTCGTCGAGATGGTGCAGTCCTTCGTGCATGGCCTGGCGCACCAACCACCGAGCCGTGCGCTGCTCGCTGGGAAGCCGAGTCGCCAGCCGATCCCACTGGTCGGCTCGGGTGTGGGCGACCTCGTCGCAGAACCCAGCGGCGGTCGCGGCGAATTCGTCCAGGACGGCATTCACGTCGAGTTCGTTGTAACGGAAGCGGCGGGCGCGCAGGTCATTGAGCATCGGCTCCAACACAGGGCGGTCTTCGGTCCGCGTCCGGTGTAGCCGAATGGTGTACGTAGCGAATACATCGCGCAAGTGGCAGACGTACTCGGTGACCGACCAGACGACGGGGTCCGGTCGGCGCCACCGCCGTTCTGTCGGCACCGCCATGACGGCGTCGTGGACCAGCGCCGGGACCGACCCGATAATCTCCACCGCGCGCTCCACCGAGATGTCCTGATAGGACACCCGGCAGCTCCCGCAGACGTAATCCTCTGCGGGCCACGGCGGCAGAGACTCCGGCTGCGCGCGTTCCGCATTCCCTCGAGTGGCCATGCCGACCATCCTCGCTGATCAGGCACTCGAAGCAGCGAATCGGTAGCGGATCGTCAACCGGGCACGCCGTTGACGCTGCGCCGCGCTGCGACCCGACGCCAGGAGCCAACTCCGAGTGGCGAGTGGGCCGACGGCTGAACCCCGGGACCGTGGCTGATTGTTGGCTGACGCCTCGTCGAGGAACTCGCCATTCGCTCCTCGGGACGCGCGATGACGCGGCAGCCGGGAGAGGCGCTCCGCGGCAGATGTGCAGTCGACATCGACGGGTGTGCGCGCACTCGTCATGGCTGAGCCGGTACAAAGGAGTCTCAAGTGGCGCCGCGCAAATACGAGTCGGGTAGGACTGTCAGCGTGCAGAGTCGTACCGCAGTCCGCGCGGCGTTCATCGACCCGGACGAGTTCTGGAGTTCGCCGCTCTACCGAGAGCTCTCGGGTGTGGTGGCGGCGGATGACTACCTCATCGAGTTGGCCGCTCACGCTCGCGAGGGCCAGGTTCCGACCTTCGTATTCTTCGGTGCCGTACACGCGCTGCTCCTGGGCGGAGTCCAACACTCGCTCGCCGACTACTACCCCTCGCTGCGAGGCGACCGCGCGCTACCGCCCCAAAACGCTGGACCCGCGCTGTTGTCGTTCGCGCACGACTACGCGCAGGACATCCGCGACATCGTGTCGACTCGGCTGGTGCAGACCAACCAGGTCGGGCGAGCAGTAGGCCTCCGACTCGCCCTGGCGGCAATCGCACCATCGATCAGCAGCCGGCCGGCGCACCTACTAGAGATCGGTAGCAGCGCCGGCTTGCTGCTGCGCCACGCACGCTACGGCTACCGCCTAGGCGACCGACGCTTTGGCGACCGCACCTCACCGGTGCAACTGACCACCCAGTGGCGTAGCGCCCAGCCACCACCAGATCTCGACGCCCTCCCGACGCTGATCTCAACCACCGGTATCGACCTCAACCCGCTCGACGCATCAGTCGTCGCCGACCGACGATGGCTCGAAGCGCTCGTCTGGCCCGAGGACCGTGACAAGGCAGCCTTGCTTCACCACGCCCTGGCCCTGGCCATGACCGTCCCCGTCGACGTCCTCGCCGGCGACGCAGTCGAGCTCTGTCCCGCGTGGTCCGCGCAGGTACGTCCAGGCGAACCGCGAATCGTCTTTCACTGCGCGACACGCATGCACGTGCCGATCCATCGACGCAACGCTTTCGACCGCGCCATCGACGAAATCGCATCTGATGGACCGACGTACCGCATCGCCATCGAAGGCGACGGCATACAGATCACCGAGCCGGGCCGGCCCTCCGCCCGCCGCTTCAACGCCGACGGACATCTCGCATGGGTCGCACCCGTCCCCGCCGACGACCGATCCGTCCCGTAAGACCCTGAAAGCCGATCGATGACTCTGGGGCGAAGTCGGTACGCACCTATGCAGCGGGGGCTTCTGCTGCTGCTTTGAGTTTGGCGAGGGTTTGCTCAATGCTGCGCCGCGTGAAGGTGCCGCGATCGGCTATCCCCGTGCGGAGAGTGCTGACCAACTTGACTGGCGCCGGCCGCAGATCAACCCACGTCTCCTCCACGCGACAGCCACCCCTGACCGGCTCGATTACGTACTCCCAATGCGCGATGGGTACCAGGGGCGCCGTGACCCGAAAGGCGAAGCGTCGCGATGCCTCGGCATCGGTGACTGTGGTCAACGTCGTCCAGCGCCGGCGACCGGAGCGGTTCCGTCCGACGAAGCGCGCCCCCGGTACCGGGCCGCCACCCGTCAACCACCGGCCCCCGGTACTCTCCGGACTCCACTCACGCATACGTGGCAGGTCACTGACCAGCTGGTAGAGCTGCTCGGGCGTGCAATTAACGATTACGGAAGCGCCCACGCGGTCTGTCATGCCGTAAGCCTTCCCCTTGGGCGCCGTGATACACGAAGTTCTCGTTCTCAAGATCAAGTGCCGTGTCGCGTCGATAATCGACCGAATCGGGCCCTTGATCATCAAGGATTCTGGGTGTTCTCGATGTTGTGCCGACTCGCACACAAGGGCGTCGGCGTCTGGCCCAAGATCATCGTCGCTCGCTACGGGTAACGGCGATTTTGGTCAGCCGGACTCCTCCGGCCTGCCCGGGCAAGATCGTCTTGCCGCGATGGTCGTCGAAGCCTAGTCTGGCGCCGTCTCGCGCAGTCCGCGCGTACGACGCGGCAGATGACTTGTTGCGCCAAGTCCAGCCAAACGGGGGCTCGAGCCCATGTTCGCTCACCGACCTGAACCTGCCCCTTCGACGAGGCTGTCGCCGCCCAGGTGGTTGCGAGGAGTGGCGGTACTGGCGGTCTGCGGACCGGCGATGTTCGCGCTGTCCGCCGCGTCAACGGCGGTCGCCAAGCCGGCCGTGAGCGCAGCGCCAGCCGTCTGCGACGGCACCGTCCAAGTCACCAACGCGGACACCAACGCAGTGGTCGGGTACCTCAGTTTGCTGCCGGGTTACGCGGTTTTCAGTGTGACGAGTTCGCCGGCCGACTATGTAGGAGTCAGCTTCCCGCTGGGTCACCAGGTCGATATCACGACGACGGCTAACGGTTACGCCGCTCCGAACGATCATCTGGGGGTGACAGGCTTCGACCCGGATATGGACGCAACCGCGGCCGCGGACTTTTTGGGTGGCACTGGTTCCACCCCGCCGGGAAGCCCGCCCGCGTCGGGAAGTTCCAGCTATGGCTCGCTCGTGGAGTCGGCGATTTGGGACACCACGCCGTCGTCCTTGGTGCCGACGTGGATCAACACTGACGGGAATGCGGGTCCGACACACCCGTTCTGGGACCCGACGTACAACGTCGTCGGGGTGAGCGGCAACGTCGCGGCGTTTGCCACGTACTACCCGAACAATGGAATCGTTCCCGTCGCCTTCAGCTTCGTCGGAACCTGCAGCGTCCCGCAGCCACAAACGATCACCATCACCTCGACGGCCCCGACCAACGCGCTGCCGGGAGACACCTACACGATCACCGCGACCGGCGGCGGTTCGGCTAAACCGGTCGTGTTCATCACCGACCCGACCTCGCAGGGTTGCACCGTCACCTTGGAGGGGCTGGTGACCTTCACCGGTGCGGGTGCCTGTCGCATCGACGCCGGCGAAGAGGGAAACCGCAATTACCTCGCGGCGAAGTCTGTGCAACAGAAGATCGTTGTCCACAAGGCGCCCCAGATAGTCACATTCACCTCCTCACCGCCGACGCACGCCCTGGTCACCACTCCGTACACCGCAGTCGCGACCGGGGGCGGCTCTGGCAACCCGGTCGTGTACTCGGTCACCGCGACGTCCACACCGACGTGCACCGTGACCAGCAATGGTGTCGTGACATTCACCGCGGCCGGTCGGTGCACCATCGTGGCCACCCAGGCGGGTGATGCCGACTACGCGACGGGCCGGGCAAAGCAGGTCGTGGCCGTCCACGCCCATTGATCCCACGCCGGAGCGAGCAGCCTGCCCCCTGTGAGCAGGGGCGGGCTGCCTAGCGCGAATGGCGGCACCCGCAGTGCGACGCATCCGGTCGCATCCGCTCATCGGTGCGAGTTCAGGCGGTCGGCGGCGAAGCCGCTGGAGCCGCTGCGCGGCGAAGCCGGTAGGGCTGCGCGGCAAGGGCTCAGGACGCCCGAGGTGGGCGTTCTCTGCCGCGCACGACTGCAACTCGGGCGGTCGCTGCCGGCAACAGGCCGGTCCGCACCGCCCACGCGCGGCGACGGCATTACGCAACGCCAGCGAGGAGCAACTCCTGAACCGCACGACGACGCCCTGAGCTCGACACCATCGCTGTCCGTACACGCATCCCTAGCTTCTAGTATTCAGGAATGCGACTCGCGACCTGGTTCCGTACGGATGAGAAATTTGCAACGTCGAACGAATGCTGACGGGGGTCGGTCGGTGCGTCGCCGGAGTTGCGTGAGTCGCCAGTGGTGAGGGTGACCGTCGGTGGTATGCGCGACGTTCCGGCGCTGGAGCGTCTTTGGGTCAGTGTGCATGACCGACACCAGCAGTCCATGCCTGAACTCGCGCCCTATGTATCGGCGGCCGAATCGTGGGCCGTGCGCTCGCAGCTATATCGCGCTGTCCTATCTAGACCCGGGTCGACGCTTCTGCTCGCACATGCTGGCGATGACCTGGTCGGCTATGGGCTCGGGTACATCCTGACCGACAACGAGCGGGGTTGGCTTGACGACACATGGGCCGCCGCGCTGCCGGTGGGTGAGATCGAGTCCCTCGCCGTCCTTCCCGTCTATCGGGGTCAAGGCATTGGGACCTCTTTGCTCGCCAGGCTCGAAGCCGAGCTGATGGCGGCGGGAGCGGGCAGTCTGGTGCTCGGGGTGCTGCCTGGAAACGATGCCGCCGTGCGGATGTACGTCCGGCAGGGCTACCTACCGACGTGGCTATACCTAACCAAGCTGGAAGGACGGAGTGATCGCCGCGCTATGAAGGGTTCCCCAGCGCCGTCCCAGCAATGATGATGTGTGCTGTTATCGCTTTATTGCGGTGATCGTGACGGCCGTCTGGTCCGCGATGGTGTTGACCCATTGGGTCTCTTGCCGCGACGCCGGTCGCCATGAGCTGCCGGACGGCGCGCACCGAACAGGGGCAGGAAAGCAGGTTGTCAGCGTGGACGTAGCTGTACCGATGCTGCGGTGATGTCGGCGGCCAGGGTCTGCGCCGGCTTGGTTGAAGCCACCGGTGATCGAGACCGCGGATTCGAGAACGCCGGTCGTCACTGGTACCGCCTCGGCGTGTCCGTTGACGGTGATGGCCAGCAAGTCGGCGCATGGAACCGGGCCGTTCGGACCGCAGCTGGAGACCGGTGCGGCGGTTTTGTCACAGGCGATCCCACCAGGAAGACTTGCGTCAAGCCACTGAGGCTGGTGCCGCAGGCGAGCCCCGTTGCGGTCTCCGTGGGCAACGGTGAGCAGTCGAAATGCGACATCGCGGCGGCCAGGCGCGTTCGCTGGGCCGCGGTCAGTCGGCTGTACGCGGCGTCGGTGGATGGGACGGCGAATCCGAGTGCGGACAGTGGGTTCGACGATCGGGGTGCGCGGGTGTTCACGGAGGCCGGTCGGGTGATCGCCGGGCGGACGGCGACGGTCGACGCCCGGCATGCCCGGGCTGCTTCGCCGATGGTGACTCCGTGTGGCGTGAACCCGATGCTGCCCTGCGCCGAGTTGGCGACGAACGAGCGGGCGGAGCCGCCCACCTGCCGACTCGCCGTGGCCGGTGCGCCGGGTGACGAACACGGCCAAACCTACGGCCAGCAAGAGCACCACCGCGGCGGCCAGCGCGGCGACCAACCACCGGCGGCTGGCGGGGCGCCCCGGCGAAGCGCTGCCGACAGTGCTCGGCCGCTGGCCGCTCGAACCAGGCGTCGCCGCGATCTGCCGGACAAGATGCCACGTCCACATGTTCCCGGCACCCTCGGCGGCGTTACACCGAGAGAACCGCTATCCGGTCGCCCAAGCGGATCCGCTCATGCAGATGACCCGGGGATGGCGTTGTCGATGAGGATGGCGGCGATGGCGGCGGCGGTGGAGAAGGATTCGGTGGTGAGCACTCGAGTGCGGGCCGCGGCACCGTCGATGAGCAGCGCCAGTTGCTCGCCGAGTTGTTCGGGGTTGCTGGCGCCGGCTTCGCGGGCAGTTTCAGTGAGCCGCGCGGCGATGGCGGTCTTGTAATCGCGTGCGTACCGGGATGCGGGGTGTTGGGGGTCGTGGAGTTCGACGGCCGCCGCGATGTAGGGGCACAGGGGCGTGGCGGCGGGGATGTCGAAAGCGGCGAGGAGTCGTTCGCGGGGGGTGAGGTCGGTGCGGTCGAAGACCCCGGACATGACGTCGGGATCGAATCGGCGCAGATATTCGGCGACGAGTTCGTCCTTGCTGGTGAAGTGCTGGTAGGCGGTGCGCTTGGACACCTGGGCTACGGCGCAGAGCTGGTCGATGCCGGTGCGGTTGATGCCCTGATCGCGGAACAGCTGCTGTGACGCAGTGAGAATGCGCTCGCGTGCGCCCCTTCCGCGCCGCTGGCCCTTGGGGCCCTTCGCCAACTGCGTCATACCTTAAGCCTAGACCGTCCGGTACGGATCGGTGTACGTAACTTGCGCTCCGTCCGCCCGCCGGATACGTTACGTACACAGCTCAGTGTTCATAAGATCAGACCTGGCCCCGCCCGGGCCGCCGTTCCTGGCACCACCGCCCGCTGAGCGCGTTGCAGCGCATTCTCGAACAGGAAGCGAGAGCACAGCTCATGAGCAGCATCACCCTCATCGGTACCGGCAACATGGCCCGCACCATCGGCACGCTCGCGGTAGCGGGCGGCAACACCGTCGAGGTCATGGGCCGCGATCGGGTCAAGGCCGCCGACCTGGCCGCCGCGCTGGGCGGCGACACCTCGGCGGGCAACTGGGGCGCCGTCCCGGCCGGAGACATCGTCATCACGGCCCTGTTGTACGACGGTGTCGTTCCGGTCGTCGCCCAGTACGGAGACGCCCTCGCGGGCAAGGTCATCGTCGACATCAGCAACCCCTTCAACGCCACGTTCGACGGACTGGTCCACAACGAGGAGACCTCGATCGCGCAGGAGGCCGCCAAGGTGGCCCCGGCCAGCGCGAGTGTGGTGAAGGCGTTCAACACCGTCTTCCGCAGCGTCCTGGAGAAGGGTCGGCCCGACGTCTTCATCGCCGGCGACGATGCGCAGGCCAAGGCGGGCGTGGCGGCATTCATCAACAGCATCGGGCTGCGCCCGATGGACGCCGGCGGCCTGAAAATGGCGCACTGGCTGGAAGGCATGGGTGTCGTCACGATGGGCCTCGCAGGCAACGGGGTCGGCCACTGGGACTTCGCCCTCGGCGTCGATGAAATCACCGGCTGAGCCCCGGGGCCCGGCCGCATCCGCCCTTACGGGCCGTCAGGCGTCGATGACGAGATCGCCGAGTGGCCTCGAGCAGCAGAGCAGGATCTTGTGCAGCGCGATCTCCCGAGGCCGGATGCCACCGTTGTGCCGCATGTCGACCTGACCGGCGAGCAACGTGTTCTTGCACGTGCCGCACATGCCCTCGCCGCAGGAGGAGGGCAGGGCCACGCCGGCGCGCAGTCCGGCTTGCAGCACGGTGTCGTCGGCCGGGCACTCGACCACCCGCCCGCTGCGCCGGAACTCCACCGCGAACGTCGACGCGCCCGCATCAGCGACAGCAGGCATGACCGGCACACCACCGAGCTCGAAGCTCTCCTCGTGACAGCGCGCCGGGTCCACGCCGGCCGCCCGCAGCATCTGGCGCACCGCGCCCATGTAGGGCGGCGGTCCGCAGGTGAACACCTCACGCTCACGCAGGTCGGGCGCGAGGGCCTGCAGCAGCTGCGGCGTCAGGCGCCCGCGGGCGCCGGACCAACGCTCGCCCGGGGCGTCACCCTCACAGATCGCCGCTACGCGCACACCCGGTCGCGACGCCGCGATGTCATCCAGCTCGGCCCGGAAGATGATGTCTCGCGGCGACCGGGCGCAGTGCAGGAAAACGATGTCGGACGAGGCGTCGTCGCGCAGCGTGCGGGTCATCGACATCAGCGGCGTGATGCCGCTGCCGGCGGACAGGAACAGGAACTTCGGCGCCGGGTGCTCCACCGTGCTGAACCGGCCGAGCGGGCCGGTCACCCGCAGCCGGTCGCCGGGCGCGAGCCGGTCGTGCAGCCAGTTCGACATCGGGCCGCCCGGCACGCGCTTGACGGTGATCGTCAGGCGGTCGGTGCGCGTCGACGGCGAGGAGATGGTGTAGCAGCGTTCGACGTGCTGCCCCTCGACGGTGGCGGCCACGGTGACGTACTGCCCGGCCCGAAACGTGAACCGACGTCCGAGCGCGGACTCCAGGACGAAGCTCGCGACATCGTGGGCGACGGGAATGACGCGCCGGCAGACGAGCTCCTCGTCGATCCCGGACTCCGGGCCGGCGTCGAGCGGCGTGCCCTCGCGGGTCAGCAGGCCGGTCACGGGCTGACCACCTCGCGCAGCCGGGTGACGTACCAGCGGCAGAACGCCTCGACCTGGTACTCGCTGAGCGTGTAGGGACCCGGCTCGTAGGCGGGGCTGCGCACGCCGAGCTGGGCGCGGGCCACGAACGAGGCGTCCTGCTCATTGGTCTTGCGCCACGTGTCGGTGAGCGCGTCGACGTCGTAGTCCTCCCCCTCGACGGCGTCCTCGTGCACGAGCCAGGTCGACCGCACCAGCGTCTTGTCCGGGGACAGCGGCAGCACGCAGAACGTCACCGCGTGATCGCTCTGTACGTGGATCCACGCGTTGGGTTGATGATGCATCGACAGTCGGCCCAGGCGTGGCTGCGGCAGGTCGCCGAGCAGCTTGCGGGACAGGACGCGCCCGTCGGCACTGAAGGACTCGCCGGCGCCGTCGAGCGGTTCGCGCTGGACGCGGAACCCCGACGGGCGCTCCAGTTCCTCGATGCGCGCGAAGGGCAGGCCCAGCTCGGTGCACGCCCGCTGCAGGTCGGCGTCGGCCTGCAGGTAGCGGTCGAAGGCCGGGCGCAGCAGCGGGGGCACGTCGACCTCGTCGTAGCCGTAGGTGGGGAACAGCGAGCAGGACAGCTCGGGATGGCCGTCGCAGTGGTAGCACTCGCGGTTGTTCTCCATCACCAGCTTCCAGTTGCCGTCCTCGACGATGTCCTTACTCGCCGCAACCTTGGTCCGCCGCAGCTGGTGCGGGAGCAGGTACGGCTCGAGCCGGGCGGCGACGTCGTCGAAATCCGCCGGCGGTTCGGCGGCCAGACAGATGTGCAGCAGGCCGGCGACGCTGTGGATCTGCACCGGCTTGAGCCCCAGGCAGCTGCGGTCGAAGTCGGCCGCCTGCTGCCCGGCGTGGCGCAGCGTGCCGTCCACCCCGTACGTCCACTTGTGATAACCGCAGACGATGTTGCCGACCGAGCCGGTCTTCTCCCCCAGCAGCCGTGTGCCGCGGTGTCGGCACACGTTGTGCCACGCGCGCACCTGCTCGTCGTCGTCGCGCACGATGATCACCGAATACGTACCGATCTCCACGGTGACGAAGTCACCCGGTTCGCGCACCTCGGCCTCGGTGGCGACGAAGATCCAGCTGCGCGCGAACACCGTGCTCACGTCGAGGTCGAAGATCTCGCCGCTGGTGTAGAACGCTCCGTCCAGCGGGCGGCCGGGGACCCGGCGGGCGAGCAGCGCGGCGAGCTCGGGTGCCGGTACGGGGTGGTCGGCGAGTGCGGTCATCGGCTTCCTCAGTCCTGACGGGTGTGGATCAGGTGGCTACGCACAGGCGCAGCGCGTCGTAGATCGCGGCGTGGACGTTGCGGCTGCTGACCGCGTCGCCGATCCGGAACAGCTGGTAGCGGCCGGCGGGGTTGCGCACCAGCCGCTGCGGCGCGACGTCGAGCAGCGCCTGCTGGTCGACCTCGCCGAGGTTGCTCGACCCGGCCAGCAGGTCGAAGTAGAGCTGGTCGTTGGGCCGCGTCCCGTGCTCCACGACCACCGCGTCGACGGTCCGCTCGAGCTCGACGTCGGCGTAGTCGCTGAGCAGACGGGCCACGAGCCGCCCGTTCCCGCGTCGCACCGTCGTCAACCGGTAGGCCAGCGTCACGGCGACGCCGGTCTCGGCGAAGGCCGTGAGGTACGCCGGGGAGTTCATGCTGCCCACCAGCGGGGCGAGCATGCGCTCGGGCGTGACGATCTCGACCCGGGCGCCGCGGCGGGCGAGCAGTTCCGCGGCGTCCAGGCCGGGCTCGGCGCCGTTGTCGTCGTAGACGAGCACGTCGCCGCGCGGGTGCGCCGAGCCCGACATGACGTCCCAGCTGTCGACCACGAGATCCTGGCCCTCACGCAGGAACGCGCGGTCGGGCGAGCCGCCGGAGGCGACGACGACGAGGTCCGGGTCGAGGGCCGTGACGTCGGGCGCCTCCGCGTAGACCCCGAAGCGGAACTCGACGCCGGAGTACTTGGCCTCCGACACCCGCCAGTCGACGATGCCGGCGAGGTCGCGGCGCCGAGGTGACGATGCGGCCAGCAGCAGCTGCCCGCCGGGGACGTGCGCCGCTTCCAGGACGACGACCCGGTGCCCGCGCTCGCCGAGCACGCGGGCGGCCTCCAGGCCGGCGGGCCCGGCGCCGACCACCACCGCCGTCCGCACCGTGGAGACGGTCCGGGCGATGACGTGCGGCATCGTCTGCTCGCGGCCGGTGGCGGCGTTGTGGATGCATTTCGCGTCACCGGCCTCGTAGATCGCGTCGAGGCAGTAGTTCGCGCCCACGCACGGGCGGATGCGGTCCTCGTCGCCGGCCATGAGCTTGCGCACCAGGTAGGGGTCGGTCAGCTGCGCGCGGGTCATGCCGACCAGGTCGAGCAGGCCGTCGCGCACGGCGTGCCGCGCGGTCGCGATGTCCGCGATGCGGGCGGCGTGCATGACCGGGATGTCTATCGCCGCCTTGATCTCGCCGGCGAAATCGAGGAACGGCGCCGACGGCGTGCCCATCGACGGGATCACCCGGGCCAGCGTGGCGTCGCTCTCGATCGTGCCCTTGATCAGGCTGAGGAACTCGATGCCGTCGTCGACGTAGAGGCGCAGCGCCTGCACCGCCTCGTCCTGGCGCAGGCCCTCGACGTGCCGCCCGTCGACGTCCTCCTCCATCGACATCCGGATCCCGATGACGAAGTCGGGACCCACCGCCGCCCGGACGGCGCGGATGACCCGGCGCGGGAAGGCCAGGCGTCGCGCGAGACTGCCGCCCAGCTCGTCGGGGCGGTCGTTGGTGGCCGGGGAGACGAACGCGTCGAGCAGGTGCCCGTAGTGCTGGATCTCGATTCCGTCCAGACCGCCTTCGCGGCAGCGCTGCGCCGCGGCCACGTAATCGGCCACGATCCGGTCGAGATCCCACGGTTCGGCGGCCTTCGGGAACGAGCGGTGGGCCGGCTCGCGCAGCGCCGAGGGATAGACGAGGGGCAGCCAGTCAGCGGTGTAGTTGCTGGTGCGCCGCCCCAGATGGGTCACCTGGCACATGACCGACGCGCCCGCCTCGTGGACGTCGTCGGCGAGGCGGCGCAGCCAGGGCACGATGTCGTCTCGGTAGAGCAGCAGGTTGCCGAACGCCGGCGGGCTGTCGCGCGAGACGACCGCGGAGCCGCCGATCATGGTCAGGGCGACGCCGCCGCGGGCCTTCTCGCGGTGATAGAGCCGGTAGCGGTCCTTCGGCAGGCCCTCCTCGGAGTACGCCGGTTCGTGCGACGTGCTGACGACCCGGTTGCGCAGGCGCAGATGCCGCAGGTCGAACGGCTCCAGCAACGGGTCGAGGGCGCGCACGGCTCCAGTGTGCGGCCGGTACCGGTCCCGAAGACAGCGGACATAAATGCTGCCAACCGTGCAATCCTGTTGCATGATCGATGGCCGCTTGCACGTGCTCAGGATGCTGGCCGAGCACGGCACCGTGACCGCCACCGCCCAGGCGTTGAACTACACGCCGTCGGCCGTCTCGCACCAGCTGCAGACCCTGGCCCGCGACCTCGGCGTGACGCTGCTCGTCCAGGACGGGCGCCGGGTGCGGCTCACCCCGGCCGCCCGCACCCTGCTCACCCACGCCGACGACCTGTTCGCCCGGTGGGAGACGATCAAGGCAGAGGTCGCCCGCAGCGCCGACGAGACCGGAGGCGCCCTGCGCATCTGCGGGTTCTCCACCGCGGCGGCCGTGCTGCTGCCGTTCGTGGCACGGCGCGTCGTCGAGGTCCACCCGCGGGTCACGGTGCGCATCATCGAGGCCGACCCGGCCGACTGCTTCGACCTGCTGCTCGCCGACCAGGCCGACCTCGCCGTCGTCGTCGCCACCGCCTCGCTGCCGCCCAGCACCGACCCGCGCTTCGACCAGCAGCCGCTGCTCGACGATCCGCTGGACCTGCTGGTCCCGGAGGGTCACCGTCTCGCCGGCCGCTCCTCCGTGTCGCTGCGGCAGGCCGCCGACGAACCCTGGCTGCTCGACCGCCCGGGCCGCCCGCACCACCAGCTCGTCCTCGCCGCCTGCGCCGCGGCGGGGTTCACGCCGGCCGCGGCGCACCAGGCGGCGGAGTGGGACACCGGTGCCGCCCTGGTGGCCGCCGGGTTCGGGGTGGCCCTGGTCCCCCGCCTGGCGCGGCTGCCCGCCGGTTACCCGATCGTGCGGGTCCCGCTGCGCGGCGACCCGCGCCCGGCCCGCAACATTCTCACCGGCGTGCGGCGCGGCAGCCGCGGCCAGCCGGTGCTCGCCACCGCCCTCGACGCACTGGAGACCATCGCCGCGCGCACCCGCGAACTGGTCCCCTCCTAGCTCCGCGGGCTACTTCCAGCGGAAGTGGACGAAGACGCGGCCGAAGTTGTCGGAGTCCTTCTCGACCCGGTGGTAGAGCGCCTTGACGTCCTTGCGGTCGAGGAACCGCAGGACGCGCTTCTTCAGCTGTCCCGACCCCTTACCGGGAATGATCTCGACCAGCGGCGCCTTCTTGGCCACCGCTTCGTCCATGATCGACTGCAGCGCCCGCTCGATCTCGTCGCCGCGGTTGTAGATGTCGTGCAGGTCAAGCTTGAGCTTCACCGATATATCCCGCGACCGGGAGAAGAACGTCGCGACACGCCCCCATCATGCTCCGCTCGCGCGGCCCTGACCGCTTCATCACCCCGGCCGGCCCTCAGGTGCTGATCGTCGATGCTGCGGGTTGGTTGCCCATCCATTCGAGCAGGACGGTGGTGGCGTCGTCCTGCAGGGCTCCGTGCTGATGAGCGAGCACGGCCTGATTGAGACGCCGGAGTGTCTCGGCGGCCGGTCGCCGATCGGCGGAGTGCCGGCCGGTCAGGGCCACCAAGCGATCGATGCCGAAGAACTCGCCTTCGCTGTTGCGCGCCTCGGTGACCCCGTCGGTGAGCAACAGCAGCCGATCACCGGGCTGCAGCCGCTCCTCCCCGACCTGCGGGCTGTCGTCGAGGAACCCGACGCCGATCGGCGGGTTGATGACGGAGTCCAACTGCTTGACGACCCGGGTGTCGCGGACGACCAGCGCGGGTGGGTGACCACAGGTCACCCATCGCCACCAGCCGGTGGTCAGGTTCAGTTCTCCGACGATGGCGGTGACGAACCGTCCCGGGCCGAAGTGGCCGGCGATCGCCTGCTCCATGCCACGCACGATGCCCGGCAGGTCCGCACCGCCACGGCGAGCGTTGCGCATGGCGGAGATCGCGACGGTCGAGAGGAGGGTGGCCTGCATCCCGTGACCCATCGCGTCGATGACCGCGACGTGCAGCGTGTCGTCATTGAGCGCGTAGTCGAAACAGTCCCCGGCGACTTCTTCGGCCGGCAGCAGGATTCCGGAGATGGATGCTCGCGGGCACACGAAGGTCAGCGGCGGCAGCTGGCGCCACTGCATCTCCGCCGACAACGTCAGACCCCGGCGGCGCCGCGCTCGCTCGAGGGAGTCGCCGTACAGCGAACGAGTGCTCACGAGCTCAGCGACCAACGTCGCCACGTCCGCACACGCACGCAGGTCCTCATCATCCAGGCTGCCCGCGGAGGGGAAGTCCAGCTGCAGCACGCCGAGCCGCTCCGTGCCGTCGAGCAGCGGCGTCCACAGGGTCGTGTCGCTGGTGCGCTGTTCGATGTCGGTGAAGCAACGACCGGCAAGCGTGCTCTCGATGTCCAGTCGATTGTCGCGCCAGGCGTTGTCGCTCTCGAGAAGGGCCGGGCCCGAGGTCACCCGGACGAGGGAGATCTGTTCGTAGTCCGCCAGATACAGTGCCGCGAGATCAGCGCCCAGGTGTTCACCGGCGCCGGCCACCAGCGCCGCGAGGTCGTCCGGACCGGCCAGGTGTGACGACCGCAGGAGGAGTTGCAAGGCGGTCAGCGTCCGCTCGGCGATGGTTGACACGCCGAACCCCCGGCCTTCCGCCCTCGTGGCCGATCGACGACCGGCAAGACCCGATCAGCGTACCGGCAGGAAAACTGTGCGGAAGAAAGGGCCGAATCCGGTTCGGCTTGTTCAGCGCGGCGGGTCGGCCGTCAGCGAGCGGCTGAGGCGACCGATTCGTACACGCCGACGCCGGTGATGTTCCAGGCCCGCTGGTCATCGTGGACGAAACGCCGCGGCCCGGCGGCGGCTTGGTTCGCGCTGTCGGCCGAATCGAAGACGACGACACCCATGCCGGCGTCGCGATCCTCGCTGAGCAGCCACTCGCCGCTGACGAAGCCGGGCTGCTGTCGGGCCCAGGCCCTGACGTCGTTCTGCAGGTGCACGGTGACGTCGGATGAGCGGGTTGAGTCGGTGGACATGGTCACGATGAGCGTGTGCATCGCAGTCTCCCTGGTTCGCCCGTCCCGCGGTGCGGGCTCGGATCGTGACGCTAGGTCGGCCGCGAGGTCCTCGCCCACCCCAGGTTTCTGGGGTATTACCGCCACGCGTGCTGGCTAGGCTGACCGCGTGCAGTCGCGGACCAGAGCGACCGAGTCGGCGCACCGGATCGGCCGGCTGTGTGCGGCGATCACCGACGCCCATGAGCTGCGCGTCGCGGTCATAGCCGAGCTACGCTCCGCGGTCGGCTTCGATTCCTACGCCTGGCTGATGACCGACCCGCACACGTGCGTCGGTTCCTCGCCGCTGGCCGACGTGCCGTGCCTGCCAGAACTACCCACCCTGATCCGGCTCAAGTACCTCACCGACGTCAACCGGTGGACCGACCTGCCGCGGCCGGGTGTCGACCTGCTGCACGCTCGTACGTCCGGTGACCTCGATCGGAGCCTGGTGTGGGCGCAGCTGCTGCACCGCTTCGACGTCACCGACGTGGCCTCGTTGGCCTTCGTCGACCGGTTCGGCTGCTGGGGATTCCTCGATCTGTGGCGCTCGGTGCCGGCCGGGCCGTTCACTGCTGACGACGCGGCGTTCCTGGCCCGGCTGGTGAAGGACCTAACAGCAGGGTTGCGGCGCTGCCAGGCGGCGACGTTCACGCCGGCCGCGGACGACACACCGACCCTGACCCACGCTGACCCGGCCGTGCTCCTGATGTCCGGCGCTCTTGATGTCATTGCCCAGACCGGTCAGGTGGAGCAGTACCTGCGGATGCTCGTGCCGCCACCGGGCGGGCGGGGGCCGGTGCCGGCCGGCGCGTACAACGTCGCGGCGCAGCTGCTTGCCGTCGAGGCCGGAATCGATCAACATCCACCCCGGGCACGAGTCCATATCGCCGGCGGCATCTGGCTCACCATGCAAGCCGCGCGCATAGGCGCAGCCGGAACCCGCGCGTCGGCGCCGGCAGAGATTGCCGTCACCATCGAACTTGCCTCGCCGGCCGATCGAGCTGCTGTCTACGCCGGTGCGCACGGCTTCACCGCCCGCGAGACGGAGATCCTGGAGCGGTTGCTGGCCGGCGCCGACAGCCGTGATCTCGCCCGGTCGCTGCTGCTGTCCGAGTACACCGTCCAGGACCATCTGAAGGCCGTCTTCACCAAGACCGGCACCCGGAGCCGACGCCAACTCATCGGACAGGTCGTCGGAACCAGGAACTGACCGCCTGTCCCGAGCGCGGCGAGTGCGCCGAGCCTCCGCGTTCGCCGGTCAGCCGATCGCGTCCTCGGTGAGCTCGTCGCGCTCGCCTCGCGCGGCCCGCGGCGGCGTGACGGGCCGGCGGGGTTCGCGGACGCCGGCTTCGCCGTCCCCGCGCTCGAGCCAGAGCTTGACCGTGGAAGCGGTCTGGATCCGGGTGCCTGGGTCGGGGTACTGCCGGACGACTACCGTCGGCCGCAGATCATCCGAGCTCTCCAGGAGGTCGAGACCCCGCGTCGCCGAGACCGCCTCGAGTCCGGCGTGGATCAAGATCCCCAGGGCATCGGCAGAGGTGAGCCCGACGACGTCGGGCACCGCGACCGTCCGGCGGCGCCGGACCCGTCCGACGAGTTCGCTCACCACGCTCTCGGTGGCGCGCTCACGCTCATCGGGCTGGGTCGTGGCGTCACCGTCCGGGTCGAGTTCGCGCCAGCGTTCCCATGCCGACTGGCGGGTGATGGTCAGCATGGTGGCGATCTCCGTCCACGACTTGCGGTGCCGGCGGGCCGTGCGGACGGCCAGCAACTCGGCTTGCTCGAGCAGGCGGCGCGCCGCGGCCACGTCGGCCAGCGCGCGCAGTGCGGCGTCCCCGTCGTTGCTGGGTTCGCCCCCTGGCAGCCACGGGCCGAGCCGCTTCCAGAGCTTCGACATGGTGTCAGGTTAGCCTGACAGAGCAAGGGCTGGAAGTTCGGTTCGCGCGGGACGACAGGTGCGGGCGTGTCGCCCGGCTCCCCCGGCGAGCGGCTGCCGAAGTACCGGGAATGCGTCGCGGCCCGGAGGACACTCAGTTCCGCTGGCTGTGGGCCGCGTTCGCCGTCAGCACCTTCGGCACGTGGCTCGCGTTCGACGCGTTCCCGATCGTGGCCGTGCTCGCCCTGCACGCCCCGCCGTTCCAGGTCTCGTTGCTCGCCGCCGCCGGGGTCGGGGTCAGCGCAGTCCTGGCGGTCCCGCTCGGCCCGTGGGTGGAGCGGCACCGCAATCGTCGCGTGATGATCGGCATGGATTGCGTGCGCCTCGTCGCCCTGGTCAGCGTGCCGGTCGCCTACGCCTTCGGGTGGCTGCGCTTCGATCAGCTCCTCGCGGTCGCGGTGGTGGTGGGCGCGGCCGACATCTGCTTCCGGGCGGCGAGCGGGGCCTGCCTCAAGAGCCTGGTCGCGCGCGAGCAGCTGCTCACCGCGAACGCCCGGTTCGAGTCCACGAGCTGGACGGCGACGATGGTCGGGCCACCCCTCGGGGGCGCCCTGATCGCGATGTTCGGCCCGGTCACGACCGTCATCGCCGACGCGATCAGCTACCTGCTCTCGGCGCTCGGCGTCACCGCCATCGCCGGCAAGGAGGCCGCGCCGGCCCCGGCCGAGCCCGCCGTCACCTGGCGCGGCGCGGTGCTCGCCGGCTGGCGGTTCATCCTGCACCGACCCGCGCTGCGCGCCCTGCTCGTCAACACCGCGCTGGCGAACGGTCTGATCATGGCCACGGCGCCGCTGCTGGCGGTGTTGATGCTCGGCCGCCTGCACCTCCCGCCGTGGCAGTACGGGCTGGCCTTCGCCGTTCCGTGCGTCGGCGGCCTCGTCGGTTCCCGGCTGGCGCGACGCCTCACCGCCCGCTACGGCCAGCACGTCGTCCTGCGGCGCGCGGGGACGCTTCGGGCGTGCTGGTCGATCGGTCTGGCGTTCACGCCGGGCGGCTGGGCGGGCGTCGGGTTCGTGGCCGCGGTCGAGTTCGGGCTCATCACCTGCTGCGCGGTGTTCAACCCCGTCAGCGCCACCTACCGGCTCGAGCAGACGCCGAACGACCGGCTCGCGCGCACGCTCGCCACCTGGAGCATCACCACGAAGCTGACGGTCGCGTCACTCACCGCGACCTTCGGCGTGCTCGCCGGCGTCCTCGGCGTACGGGTGGCGATCGCGGCGGCGGGCGTCGCTCTGCTGGCGACGCCGCTCCTGCTCCCGACGGCGCGTCAGCTCGACCAAGCCGAACCCGCGCCCGCGCAGTTCGCCGCCGTCTGAGCCGGCTCAGAAGCGGAAGCGGGTCAGGGCCGGACCCGTCCTCGACGGGCTCGGCCGGCCGGCCCTCGTCCGCCCAGGCCTGCGCGATGCGGGCCACCGCGTCGGGGTCGGTGACCGGCACGGGGTCGCCCTCGACCACGACGTCGGCATCGCGGACCGACACCGCCAGCGAACACCGCGGGTCGCGGGCCCCGTTGCGGGCCCTTGCGGGTCGAGTACCGGTCTGGAACCAGTAGCTACCGTCGCGCCACAGCGCGCCGACGGCCGTGACGTGCGGGCTGCCGTCGGCGTTCACCGGGCACAGCTACGTGGTGCGGGCGTTCAAGGCGTCCGCGGGCAGGGTCGAACCGGCCGTTGGTTTGTCGGCCACGGCGCCCAGTCCACCGGGGGCAATCCGTCGGCCTCACCCGAGCTGATGATCTCCATCGAGCGAACCTCGTGCGTGCGTGGACGGACTGGTGACACCAGGCCTCGAAGAAGGGGTCGGCCTATCGACACGATGACCGGCGCGGCTCGCTGCCAACGCAACTTATGGTTGCACATCGGCGCCGGGCGGGCTAACGTCTCTTGCAACCAAAGGTTGCAGGAGGCCCATCGTGGAACAGGGAATGATCGAGCGCGAGATCTTCGTCGACGCGTCGCCCGACGTGGTGTTCGACGTCGTGAGCCGTCCCGAACACGTCCGGGAGTGGTGGCCCGACGATGCGCGCTACGACGCGACGGCCGGCTCGACGGGCGCGATCGTCTTCGGGCGCGACAGTGACGCCACGGTCGTGGCCCTGACCGTGATCGACGCCCGACCGCCGCACCGCTTCGCGTTCCGCTGGACGCACCCGGCCGGGCGGCCGGCCGAGGCGGCCAATTCGTTGCTCGTCACATTCGAGCTCACCGCCTCTCGCGGCGGGACGTTGCTGAAGATGACCGAGAGCGGTTTCCGCGAGCTCGGCTGGGAAGCCGCCGTCCTCGAACAGCAGTACCGCGAGCACGCCGCCGGCTGGGACTTCTACCTGCCTCGATTGGCGACCTACGTCGCCGGGCTCGGCGCCCGCCCGTGAGCCCGACCGCGTCGACGGTCACCGACGACGATCTCTGGTCGGCGATCGGCGACCCCACCCGCCGCCGCCTGCTCGACCTGCTGCTCACTGCCGGCAACGGCACGGCCACCACGCTGAGCGACGAGCTGCCGGTGACCCGGCAGGCGGTCGCCAAGCACCTCGGCGTGCTCGACCGCGTGGCGCTCGTGCGCCCCACCCAGGTCGGCCGGGAGAAGCGCTACCGCGTCGACGAGACGCAACTGGCCCGCGCGGTCGACCAGCTGTCGCGCGTCGGCCGCGCGTGGGATGCCCGGCTGCAACGCATCAAGCGCCTTGCCGAGGCGATCGAACGTTCCGAGCGCGCCGAACGCGCCCGGAAGAACCACTGACCCGGCCGACGGCGCCGGGCGGACGACGAACAGAGGAGAAACACATGGTCGACATCCTGCACCGGGTCGGAGTCAGGACGGATGAGCCGGGCAAGGTCTACGAGGCGATCACCACGCTCGAGGGCCTGGCCGGCTGGTGGACCGACGACACCACCGGCGATCCCCGTCCCGGCGGCGTGGTGAAGTTCCGCTTCCCGCCCGGTGGCTTCGACATGCAGGTGATCGCACAGCGCGCCGGCGAGCACGTGTCCTGGCAGGTCGTCGACGGCCCGCCGGAGTGGGTCGGCACGACCGTAGACTGGGACCTGCGCCGCGACGGCGAGTACACGATCGTGCTCTTCGCTCATCGGGGCTGGGCCGAACCGGTGGAGTTCATGTACCACTGCAGCACCAAGTGGGCCACTTTCCTGATGAGCATGAAGTCACTCGTCGAGAGCGGCACGGGCATGCCTTCCCCGCGCGACGTGCACGTCGCCTACCCGGACTGACCCCGGAAGCGGAAGGCGCACAGCACGGTGGCCGTGGCCACGACGAACGCGACGACGTTGGGGACGACCAGCGCCACGTCGCCCGACGCGAGGCCGTAGGCCACCCACAGCGCGAAGCCCGGGATCAGGATCAGCAGGTAGCCGATGGAGACGTCGGCCGAGGAACCCCGCCGGACCATGCGACGTACCTGGAGCAGGGGCGCGACGGCCATGAGCACCGCCCAGCCGGCAGCGGTGACAGCGAACAGTTGAACCACGAGGCATGTCCTCTCGGCACGCGCTCGTACCGAGGGTCCGCGTCCGCCACGACGGGCGGGGGCGCAAGCGCGGACGGGTCGAGCGTAGCCCTACGGACCGCCGCGCCAGTGGTCGATGCGGCGGTGGTCGGGGGTGAAACCGTGCTGCACGCCCCACAACACGGCTTGCGTGCGGCTACCGGCATCGATCTTGCGGTAGACCGAGCGGATGTAGGACTTGATGGTGTTGGGGCTCAGGTGCGTCAGGCGCGCGACGTCGGCATTGCTCAGGCCCTGCGTGATCAGCGCCAGGATCTCCGCCTCGCGCTCGGTCAGCCCCTCACGCCGCCCCGGCCAGTCGGTGCCGGGGTTGCTGCTGACCCGTCCCGGCGCATCGCTGACGACGCGTTCGCCCTTGTGGATGGCCTCGAGGGCCTCCACGAGTGCGCGGGCGGGTAACGCCTTCGACAGGTAGCCGTGCGCGCCGCGCTCCTGGGCCGAGGCGACCAGGTCCGGATGAAAGTTCCAGGTGTAGACGGCGACCCGCCGGGCCTGCGGGCTGTTGATCAGCACGTCGATCTCGTCGTGATCGCTCTCCGGTTGCGCGAAGGAGTCGTAGAGCGCGATGTCGACGGTGTCGTGCAACGGTTCGTTGGCGTCGATCTCGGCCACCAGGACCCGGTTGCGGTACGGATCGAGCATGCCGGCGATGCCGGTGAGCACGACGTCGTAGTCGTCGATCAGAGCGATCAACAACGGCTTCGCGTCGGGGGGCACACCGCGACGATAACCCTCCCTACGGGTGTACCAACCCACCGCTGGGGGTGTTTCAGTCGAAGCAGTCCGGAAACACCACACCCCGTCCAAGGAGGACAGTCATGATCGGTCTGATCATCAGTCTCATCGTCGTCGGCCTCATCGCCGGCGCAGTGGCGCGCCTGCTCGTCCCCGGTAAGCAGGACATCGGCATCCTGATGACCATCGTGCTGGGCATCGTCGGCTCGTTCATCGGCGGATTCCTCGGTTACGCCATTTTCCACAAGGACGCCGCGGACGGGTTCTTCCAGCCCGCCGGCATCATCGGCTCGGTCATCGGCGCCGTCATCGCCCTGCTGCTCTACACCCGGATGGGTCACCGCCACACCGTGCGGCACTGAGCCCTGCTCGTCAGCCGTCCGGCGCTAGTCGGCCCGCTCGTCCGAGACCGAGGACGAGGCGGGCCCGGCGTCGGGCAGCTGCGCGTCCACGCGGCGTTTGACCTTGCCCAGGCCGGGCAGGGTGCCGATCAGCTCGTTGAGGCCGCGGGAAAGGGCGACCAGCTGTTCGAGGTCAGGCGAGATGCTGCGCAGGCTGGCCAGGACCGGCAGCGCCTCGCGCTCGAACTCGTCGCTGAGCCGCGAGCTGTTGCGCACGGCGACGAGCACCGACCGCGAATCGGCCGACTGCCACGAGTTGACGATCGGTTCCAGTGCCGAGCGAAGCTTGTCCAGTACGGGTAACCACGCCTGGAGTGTGCGGCCGACCGCGAGCACGCTCGGTTCGTTGTCGTCAACGAGTCGCTCGGCGCGGCGTTGCAGGTCGTCGATGCCGACGACGACGGCGGCGGCGTGCGCCTCGGTCTCGTTGACGCGGTCGACGGCCCGGTCGATGCGATCGAGCAGGCCGTCCAGCCGGCTCACGATGTGCAGCGGTCGCAACAACCGGTCCCCGACCCGCCGGGCGTCCTCGACCCGTCCGGCGCCGAAGTCGCGCAGCCACCGCGCGCCGAGCATCACGGGGCTGTTGCTCTGCGGGGCAGGACGAGACACGGCATCTCCAGGAAGAAGCGCAGCGGCGAACGCTGTTCGCCGCGACTCGACGGACCGGGTCGAGCACACCGGCGCGGCCGGCCCCGTCCATCAGCTGATACGGCCACCTTGCCCCGGGGGCTCGGCGGCTAACGCGGGCGCGAATTGCCGACCGAGCGGGATATCCATCACGGAGGCGGGGAGTCATGCCTAACGGAAGACGACGCCTCAAGGACGCACCTTCCGCGCCGGCGAAAACACGCCGCCCGCCTGCCGACGCACGGGCCGGACATCAGCGAGGACGAGCACGAGGTCACGCGCCGTCGAGGGTGACGAACACCCCCAGCACTGACGAAGTCGTACCGCGGATGTCGTGCGCGGTACTACTTCATCGGGCGGCGACGTGGGCGCCGGCCTCGTGGAACTCGAGCCAGTCGAGGTTGATCGAGCCGGTGTCCCCGGCCTCGTACGACAGCGTGATCGTGGGCGCGTCGCCGCGCAGCGAGACATCGTCGACGGTGACGGTGCCCCAGTCGTCCCAGCTGTCGGACACCTTCGGGAACGACACCTGGCGCACCTTCTTGCCGTTCACCGACAGCGTCATGGTGCGGGTGTCGGAGTTGGCGTTGGCGTATCTGAAGGTCACCGAACCGGTGCCCTTCGCGCTCGTCGTGCGGTGCACGGTGAACGTCGACGACGCGCCCTGGGCCCACAGGCCGTCGAGGAAGGCGCGGCCGGAGTAGCCAGTGTGGTTGACGTTGGTCTTCACGCCGCCGGCGTTGAGCGCATCCTCGGCCTCCAGGAAGCCGGGGCTGGGGCAGCCGTGCAGCGACGCGCTCCCCGTCGTGTCCGGGCACCAGTCCTGCGCGTCGGAGACCGTGTCCGCGTCCCGGTCCACAACGGTCGCGCCGCTCAACGTGATGTCGACGGTGTGCTGCCCGGTGAGGGTTGCCGGCAGGAGGTGTCCCGCCGCTTGGTGGCCGTCCACGGTGAAGGACTTGATCTCGGTACCGGCGCCGTGCAGCGCGATCGTGAGGGTGGCCCTGCGGTAGTGCAGCTCGCGCAGCGTCACGTCTCCCCAACCGGCCGGCAAGGTGGGTCGCAGTGCCAGGCCCTGATCGGTGAAGTTCATCCCGAACAGACCAGAGGTGATCATGTTCAGGTACGCGGTGGCCGACCAGGTCTGGTCCGGCTCCGAGCCCCAGTGGAACTTCACGTCGTCACCGAGGCGCTGGTACCCGCCGTCCACCACGCCGGTGTTGCCGTTGTAGATCTCCCAGAAACCGCTGTTGTTGTCGGCCAGCTTGGCCAGCCGCGCGGTCTCGGAGGCGAAGCCTTCCTGGTCGCCCTCCTGAGCCATCGCCTTGGCCCAGAAGCCCTCCACCACCGGCCACGCGATGGCGTTGTGCCGGCCCGGTTGGGCGTCGGAGTACCGCTCCCAGTTCGGGTAGGTGTCAGGCATGCCCCACGGCATCTCGCGGGCGTGGGCGAGGATCGATGCGGCTTGGGCCTTGTCGGCAATGCCGAACAGCAGCGCGAAGGCCAGGCCGGTACCTTCCTGGTACGGCCCTGGGGTCCCGTCGGCGAGCAGCATGTAGTTGTACAGGCCGGTGCTGTCGTTCCAGAAGTACTTGTTGATGGCCGTCTTCAGTGTGTCGGCCTTGTCGCGGTAGGCGGTGATCTCCGCCTGCGGTCGATGCAGCCGCCGGGCCATGTTCGCGGCGTTCTCGTAGGCGGCGTAGTAGAGCTCGTTAGTGCTGAGGAACATCCCGCTGACCACACCCGGGTAGGTCATCGAGCCGGACCCGAGTGATTCTGTGGCGTCGGCCGGCGGGGCGGGATAGCCGGCGATACCGTCGTTGAAGAACGAGGCGCCGGTGAACAGCCCGTAGGTCGCGTTGAAACCGGCCGTCGTGGCGTGCTCGCGCACGGCCAGCGTGTCGGCCGTCGTCTCGTAGGCGCTCGCGAGGAAGCTGCCGTCGCCAGTGACGAGGTAGTGATTCCAGGCCGCGGTCACCCACACCACCTGGTCCCACTGCTGGTCGTCCTGCTGGATCTGCAGCTTTCCGGTGGCGTCCTTGTCGACCGCCGACCAGAGCGTGTTGCGCGCCAGCGCGGGGTCGAGCAAGCTCGCGGCGTTCCAGCTGTTGACCGACGCGTCGCGCGTCCACGGCTGGTTGTAGCCGCCGCCCGCACGCAGGATCTTCACCGAGGTGTCCATCAGGCCGCTCCGGTCGTAGACGGCCGGGTCCCAGTCGATGGTGTTCGTCTGCAGGACGTTCTTCAGCGCGGCGTCGTAGGCCGTGCCGAGCAGGGCCTGGCTGTCCGGATTGGCGAAGCTCAGCACCGGGGTGTGCGGCGCGGCCGGTGCGTCGCCGGCGGCCGCGCCGCGGGCGGCGACCGCACCGGCCGTCCCGACAAGGGTGCAGGCGGCGAGGGCGGCGCCCGCCAGCGCGATTCGCCCGCTGCGCCGACGGTGTCGCTGTCCGGCCATTCCTGCACACCCTCCTCGGCGCTGCGCCCATAGGCACGCGGTCCGCCGCCGGCGCGCCGCATTTGTCCGTGTTCGACCTGATTCGTATGAGTTGCCTGACCGTAGCGAGGCGAGGAGTGAGGCGTCAACGAGGCGGCGGTCGATGTCGCTTCGGGTGGCCGGCGGGCTCAGTCGAGCGCGGCGGCGAACATGCCGGCCTCGTACGAACCGCCCTTCTGGTGCACGATCACGGCCAGCCGGTTGGCCGCGTTGATCAGGGCCACCAGGCAGACCAGGGCGGCGGTCTGGTCCTCGTCGTAGTGCTCGCGCACCTGTGCCCAGGTCTCGTCGGACACGCCGAGTTGGGCGTCGGCCATGCGGGTGCCCTCCTCGACCAGGGCGAGCGCGGCCCGCTCGGCGTCGGTGAACACGGTGGACTCACGCCAGGCGGCCACCAGGTGCAGGCGCGTGGCGGTCTCCCCCGCGGCGGCCGCCTCTTTCGTGTGCAGGTCGATGCACCAGCCGCAGCCGTTGATCTGGCTGGCCCGCAGCGACACCAGTTCCTGGGTGGCCTGCGGCAACGGTGACTGCAAGATCACCATGCTGGTGTTGGCGAACCGCTTGGCAAACGCGGCGCCGATCGTGTTCTCGAACAGGTCCATTCGCGTGTCCATGACTTCGTCCTTCACTGTGGGAGTTGTCGTGCGTACGAACATGGAGATGCCGGCGCCGCGGCCCGTGTGACAGTGACGCCCGCGCTCCGCCGGGTTGTCACACCGCAGCCGCGGCGGGCGTCTCATGGGTGAGGACAACCGCGACGCACGAGCAGGAGCAGGCGAAATGGGCGAGAGCGGCCAACAGCCGGCGGACGCCGCCACCGAGGCCTTCCTGGCCCACCGCAACCTGCTGTTCACGGTCGCGTACGAGATGCTCGGCTCGGCCGCCGACGCGGAGGACGTCCTGCAGGAGTCCTGGCTGCGCTGGGTGGGGGTCGACCTCGGCGAGGTGCGGGACCCGCGGGCCTACCTGGTGCGGATCACCACGCGGCAGGCGCTGACCCGGCTGCGCACGCTCGGTCGGCGCCGGGAGAACTACGTGGGCACCTGGTTGCCGGAGCCGCTGCTCACCGCGCCCGACGTGGCCGAGGACGTCGAGCTGGCCGACAGCGTGTCACTCGCGATGCTGCTGGTGCTGGAGACGCTGGCCCCGACCGAGCGGGCGGTGTTCGTGCTGCGCGAGGTCTTCGACGTCGGGTACGACGAGATCGCCGACGCGGTCGACAAGAGCCCGGCCGCGGTCCGCCAGATCGCGCACCGGGCCCGGGCCCACGTCGCGGCGCGCCGCCCGCGCGGAGCCGTCTCCCCCACCGTGGCCAAACACGCGCTCGAGGCGTTCCGGCGCGCGGCGGCCACCGGCGACCTGCAGAGCCTGCTCGACATCCTCGCCCCGGACGTCGTCTTCCTCGGCGACGGCGGCGGGATCAAACAGGCCGTCCTGCACCCGGTCGTAGGGGCGGACAAGGTGGCCCGGCTGCTGGCCGCCGGCCTGGTCAACCTCCCCGCCGCGTCGCTGCAGCCCGCACACGTCAACGGTTACCCGGCCCTCGTCCTGCGCGTGGACGGCGAGGTCGACACCGTCGTGGCGGTGCGCATCGACGACGGCCTGGTGACCGGCCTCTACGCCGTGCGCAATCCGGAGAAGCTGTCGCACATGACGCACGAGACGGCGCTGCGTCGCTGACCGGCGCCGCCGGGCACACCCGGATCGCGCCAGGGACGCCGAATGTCTTGCCCGCGGACGCGCGCAGTGGAACTCTCACCCCGAATGCCTAGATTTCGGGGAAGGTCCGTTATGCGTACTCGTGCCGTGTTCGCGGTCGGCGCCGCCGTCGTCACCGCCACCTGCATCGGTCTGACCGGCACCGCAGGTGCCCGGCCCACGGCCGCAAGCCACGCACCGGCCTCGCGCGCCGCCAGCGCCGGCGGCCCGGTGATCATCACGCTCAAGGCGCAGTTCCCCGACCTGAAGGTCAAGAAGCAGGGCCACCAGCGTCGCGCCGCCACCCGCTCCGCGCAGCGCGGCCTGCTCACCGAGCTGCGCGCGCACGGAGCCAAGGACGTCCGGCAGCTTGTCAGCGTCGACGCGGTCTCGGCCACCGTGCCGGCCGCCGAGATCAGCCGATTGCAGGCCGACCCGGCGGTCGCGAGCATCCAGCGCGACGCGACGATGTACCTGGCGTCCGCGGGCCGGGCCGCCGCACCCGCCGCCGTCCCCTCCGCGAGCCCCACGGTGAGTTCACGGATCTGCCCCAAGGACCCGAGCAAGCCGCTGCTCGAGCCGGAGGCGCTCGGCCTCACCCACTTCCTGCACCAGCCCGAACGCAGCGACGACGCGGCCACCATCGCCACCGGCAAGGGCGTGCGGGTGGGCCTGACCGGCGTCAACCACCTCGCCGGCAACCCGAACTTCATCCGCCCGAACGGCGAGCACGTCGTCGTCGACAGCCCCACGCCGGATGCCGACAACAGCAACCTCGGCGGCGGGGGCGACGAGTGGTACGGCGACGCGTCGACCATCAGCGGCCAGGGCACCGTCACCTACGACTTCTCCCACGAGCTGCCGTACTCGGGGCTGCCCCAGGGCTGCACGTTCCGGATCGTCGGGATCGCCCCGGACGCCTCGCTGGTGGACACCGGCTTCTTCGGCCAGGGCGGCGACGGCGCCGGCGACAACACCGGCAACGGCACGCTGCGCGAATCGCAGGTCATCGCCGGGCTCGACCGGGCCGCGATCGACGACGGCGTGTCGGTCATCTCCGAGTCCTACGGGTTCGGCCCGGTGCCCGGCCGCAGCGATTTCAGCCCGATGGAGAAGGCCAACGACGCACTCGTGGCGGCCGGCATCACCGTGGTCGAGTCCTCCGGTGACAGCGGCGTCGGCGGCACCGTCTGGGCGCCGGCCAACGACCCGCTGGTGATCGACGTCGGCGCCACGACGTCGCTGCGGCTGGAGGCGCAGGCCTGGGGCTACAGCACCTGGGACAACAACCAGATCACCGCTCTGTCCTCGGGCGGCACCACCCCCGACAACCATCTCGTCGACCTCGTGGCCCCCGGCTACGGCGGCGAGGCCACCTGCAGCCCGAAGTCGGCCACCTGCCCGCCGGACACGTTCACCGAGGCGTTCGGCGGGACCAGCGAGTCGGCGCCGTTCGTGGCCGGCGCGGCCGCGGACGTCATCCAGGCCTACGCCGACGCGCACGGCGGCGCCCACCCCACGCCGGCACTGGTCAAGCAGTTGCTCACCGGCACGGCCCGCGATCTCGGTGCCGCCGCCGACGACCAGGGCGCCGGGCTGCTCGACGTCTACGCCGCGGTGCGCGCCGCTCAGCAGACGCCGGGCTCGACGGTCACCTCCGATGCCGCCGCGCTGGTTCCCTCGCCCACCCAGGTCGATGTCGCCGGTGCCGGCGGCAGCACCAGCACCACGCCGGTGACGCTGTACAACGCCTCCGGCGCCGCGACCACGGTCAAGGGCACGTTGCGCAGTCTCGGTACGGCCACCCCGTTGGGGGCCACCGTCACCGAGCCGGTCACGGCGCCGGCCAGGTCGAAGCCGATTCCCGCCGTGGGGGCCACGGCGGCGGCACCGGTGTCGATGGACGTGCCCGCCGGGCTGCCCGAGCTCGGTGTCGACATGATCACGCCCAACCCGAACAACAACGCGATCCTGTGCCTGCTGCTGTTCGACCCGCAGGGCCGCCTGGCCCAGGTGTCCTACGACTACTCCTCGACCAACGGCAAGGTGTCCAACAACGAGCACGTGGCCGTCGATCATCCGATGGCCGGCACCTGGACGGCGCGGATCGTGTGGAACAACGGCCGCGCGCACCTGCAGGACCCGCCGCCGACCCCGGACAGCTACCGCGGTGACATCTCGGTGCGCTTCACCGCCCGGCAGTGGCGGTCCAGCTCGATCGGCGCGCCGGTGGAGGTCGGCGCCCACTCGTCGGCCACCGTGCCGCTGGCGATCACTTTGCCCAACGCGCCGGGCGACGCACCGGCGTCGGTGACCTTCGCCGCCGCCAACGGGGCAACTACCCGGGTACCGGTGTCCCGCCGCACGCTCATCCCCTCGACCGGCGGCGACTTCACCACGGCCCTGGGCAGCAGCGTCGCCCGCCAGTCCGGGCCGTTGAAGACCTTCCAGATCGACGTGCCGGACGGCCTGAAGAGCATGCAGGTGAGCTTCGCCGCCGCGGACAGCAGTCCGGACAACATCATCGACTACTTCCTCATCGCCCCGGACGGTCACGACAACACCTACGACCGCACCCCGAACACGACTCCGCGCGGGTCCGAGGTGGCCACCGAGACCGGCAAGGGCGCGATCGTGGTCGCCAACCCTCCGCCCGGTCGCTGGACGGTGCAGGTGCTGCTCGACATCACCACCAGCGGCAAGGAATTCACGCAGGACGTCGCCGGTCACGTGGCCTTCGACACCGCGCAGGCGCAGGCGCTGAACGTGCCGCACAGCTCGGCCACGGTGCTCGCGAAGGGCAGCCGCACGGTCCTGCAGGTCAACGTCACCAACACCACCGGCATCGGGCGCTCCTTCTCGCTGCACTCACCTTCGGACCTGGTCACCGCGCCGAAGCAGTACATCCCGGCGGGCGCGACGGTCACGCTGCGCGGGACCCTGCGCCCGACCGCCGCGCCGGGTACGACGATCAACAACAAGCTGCAGGTGTTCAGCTACGGCAGCGCGCCCTCGCCGTTGCTCGCCCGCGGCGGTACCACCTTCCCGCCGCAGACGTTCGCGGTGTTCCCGCTGAAGTTCACCGTGGGCGCGGCGGCCGGCTGACCACGGACCGTCGGTTGTCCTGCGCCCGACGGCAGCACGGTCAGCCCACCGCGTCGAGCTGCGCCTGGAACCAGGCGTCGGGCGGCAGCCGCACCGCGGCCTCGCGCATCCGCCCGGCGCGCTGGGCGCGTTCCTCGCGGGGCATCGTCAAGGCCTGGTGCAGGGCCTCGGCGGTGGCGGTGACGTCGAAGGGGTTCACCTGCAACGCGTCGTCGCCGAGGACCTCGGACGCGCCGATCTCGCGGGAGATGACGACCGCCGGGTCGTGCTCGGACAGGACCAGGCCCTCGAGCACCACCAGGTTCATGCCGTCGCGCACCGAGTTGACGAACAGGACGTCGCTGCGTCGCATGATGGCCAGGGCCTGCGGGTAGTCCTCGTCGATGTCGAAGATCAACGGTGTCCACTCGTCGGTGCCGAACTCGTCGTCGATGTCCTCGGCCAGCCGTTCGATGCGCGCCGTGTACTCGCGGTACGCGGGCAGGTCCTCCCGGGAGGGGTTGTTGAACACCGCGTGCACGACCTTGCCGCGCCACTCGGGGCGGGTGCGCAGCAACTCGCGGTAGGCCAGCAGCCCGCGCCACACGTTCTTGGACAGCTCGGTCCGATCGACGCGCCCGATGAGCGGCCGGTCGCCCACCGTGTCGTCGAGGACCGCCAGCGCGCTGTCCACGCTGCGTCGCCCGGCCACCCGGTGCATCTCCTCGGCGTCCGTGCCCAGCGGGAACACCGCCACGCCCGGCGCCTCGTGCCCGGCCACCTCCCGCGCCGTGGCCCGGAACAGCTCGGCCCACCGTTCGGTGTGGAAGCCGATCACGTCGGCCCCGAGCATCCCGTCGACCAGCGCGTAGGCGACGTCGTCCGGGAGCACGCCGAAGTAGCCGGGCGTCACCCACGGGGTGTGGGCGAACAGCCCGATGCGCAGGTCCGGACGCAGGTCGCGCAGCATCCGGGGCACGAGGAACAGGTGGTAGTCCTGCACCATCACCCGTGCCTCGGGCGCGGCCGCGTCGGCCAGCGCCTGCGCGAAGGCCTGGTTGAAGCGCACGTAGCTGGCCCACTGCCGGCGCCAGGTGGCGTCGAAGGACGGCTGGGTGGGCAGGTCGTAGAGCTGATGCAGCACGAACCACAGGGTCGAGTTGGCCACGCCGTTGTACGCGTTGCGGAAGGTCTGGGCATCCAGCGCCAACATCCGCACGTCGAACTCGCCGTGCAGGGCCTCGGCGACGATCGGGGCCTCGGAGATCTGCCCGTCGGGCACGCGGCGGGCGAGCACCCGCTCCCGCTCGTTCATGGCCGCGCACACCCACACCGCGTCACCCGCGGCCGACAGCGCCGCCTGCATGCCCGAGACGAGGCCGCCGCTGCCTCGCTTGACCTCGTCGTCGTCGGCCCCGTCGTCGCCACCGGTGATCGTCAGCGGCCCCCGGTTGGAGGCGACGAGCAGGCGGGCGCGACCGGAGGTACTCATAGCTGCTCTCCTACCCATCGCCGCACAGCCGTACTAGCGAGGATCATGACTCCGCGCTGAGGACGTCGAGCGCGTGCTGCAGGTCGGCCGGCAACGGCGAGACCACCCGCAGCTCACCGCCGCCGGCGGGATGTTCGAACGCGAGCTCGCGGGCGTGCAGCCATTGCCGCGTCAGACCGAGCCGGCGGGCGAGCACCGGGTCGGCGCCGTAGGTCAGATCACCGACGCACGGGTGCCGGACAGCGGCCATGTGCACCCGGATCTGATGGGTGCGGCCCGTCTCGAGGTGCACGTCGAGCAGCGTGGCCGCCCGGAACGCCTCCTCGGTGACGTAGTGCGTCACGCTGGGCCGGCCCCCGGCCACCACGGCGAACTTGTAGTCGGCCCCCGGGTGCCGGTCGATCGGCGCGTCGATGGTGCCGCGGGTGGGGTCGGGATGACCCTGCACCAGCGCGCTGTACCGCTTGTCGACGGTGCGTTCCTTGAAGGCACGCTTGAGGTGGGTGTAGGCGCGTTCGCTCTTGGCCACCGCCATCACGCCGGTGGTGCCGGCGTCGAGACGGTGCACGATGCCCTGTCGCTCCGCGGCGCCCGACGTGGCGATGCGGTACCCCATCGCGGCCAGCCCCTGCACCACCGTGGGGCCGCTCCAGCCCGGGCTCGGATGCGCGGCCACCCCGAGCGGCTTGTCGACGACCACCACGTCGTCGTCGTCGTAGAGCACCCGCAACCCGTCCACGGACCGCGGTTGGGGCGGCGCGTCGCTCTCCGCGTCGGGCAGGGTGACCTCGAGCACCGATCCGGCGTGCACCTTCACGCTGCGCAGGGGTTGCGTGCCGTCGACGCTGACCTGCCCGGTGTCGATCAGGTCGGCGGCGAGGGTGCGGGAGAAGCCGAACAGCCGGGCGAGGGCCACGTCCAGACGCAGGCCCTCAAGACCCTCCGGGACCGGCAGCAACCGCTGCTCACCCACGGCGCTGCTTGCGCCCGTCGATGTCGACGCCGAGCAGGGCGAGCACCGCGGCGAGGATCGCGCCGCAGACGATCGCGGAGTCGGCGAGGTTGAAGATGGGCCAGTACTTGTCGTACGGGCCGAACAGGCTGAGCCAGTCGACGACGTGCCCACGGCCGACTCCGGGCGCGCGGAACACCCGGTCGCTGAGGTTGCCGAGCGCACCGCCGAGGATGAGCCCGAGGGCCACCGCCCAGCCCGCCGAGGTCAGCCGGCTGGCCGCGCGCACGATCACCACCACCACGCCGAGGGCGATCACGGTGAGGATGACGGTGAATCCGGTGCCGAGGGAGAACGCGGCACCCGAGTTGCGGGTCTGGTTGAGGTAGAACACCCCACCCAGCACCTTCACCGGGACATGCCCGGCCTTCTCGGCCGTGGTCTCCGGCAGGTTGGCGACGACAAGGAGCTTCGACGCGACATCGAGGACCAGGGCCACGAGGGCCACGGCGACGAACAGCGTGACCCGGCGGCGACGGGCCGGCGGCGGATCGGTCTCGGGGCCGGCCTGCTCGGGTTCGGCGCTCACCGGGCCATTGTCGCCGACCGCAGCGCGCAGGTGACCACCGATGTCAGCGACGCTCCTCGCGCTGCTTGCAGGCGACGTCGAGGGTGGCGGCGGGGAAGGCCTTGAGCCGGGCCTTCGGGATCGGCTTGCCGCAGCTCTCGCAGAATCCGTACGTGCCGGCCTCGATGCGCTCGACGGCCCGCTGCATCTGCGTCATCAGGTCCAGCCGGTTCGCCGCGATGGACTGCTCCTGCTCGCGCTCGAAGGTCTTGCTGCCCGCGTCGGCCTGATCGTCGCCGGCACCGTCGGTGCCGGCGCGCTGCAGCTCGTCCAGGTCGTGCAACGAGTCGTCGTAGGCGCTGCGCATCTCCTCGAGCTCGTCGAGCAGCTGCTGCTTGACCTCGGCCAGTTCCGCCTTCGTCCATTCCGAGCCGGCCGGCACGGAGACGCCGTTGCCGGCGGCCTTCTTGGCCGGCGCGGCTTTCTTCGCGGGCGGCGCCGTCGTGGCCGGTGGCGTGCTCGGCGCCGGCGCTGCGGTCGACACGGGCGGCGCGGTCTGGGCGGGCGCGGCCTGCTTCGCGGGGGCGGCTTTCTTGGCCGGGCTTGACTTGGTCGCCGCCTTCTTGGCGGCCTTCGTCGCCGGCGCGGCGTGCTTCGCGGCCGTCTTCGCCGGAGCCGACTTCGCCGCCGCGCGCTTGGCCGGGGCTGCGTTCTTTGCCGGGGCTGACTTCGTGGCGGTCTTCTTGACGGTCTTCTTGACGGCCTTCTTGACCGGCGCAGCCTTCTTCGCCGCCTTCTTCGCCGCCTTCTTCGCCGGCACCGACTTCGTGGCCGCCCGCGTCGCGGTCTTTTTCGCCGGAGCGGACTTCGTCGCCGCCCGCTTGGCCGGGGGCGCCTTCTTGGCCGCCTTCTTCGCCGCCTTCTTGGCCGGAGCGGCCTTCTTGGTCGCCTTCTTCGCGGCGGTCTTCGCCGCCTTCTTCACCGGCGCGGCTTTCGACGCCGCCTTCTTGGCTGCGGTCCTGACCGCCTTCTTGGCGGCCTGTTTGACCGGGGCTGCCTTCTTGGTCGCCTTCTTGGCCGCCGCCTTGCGGACCGGTGCGGAGGTGGTCGAGCGGCCGGTGCGCGCGGCGACCGCGCCGGGGGGCACCTCGGCCGTCGCCGGGGGCTGCGCGCCACGGCGGGCGCGAGCCGTGCTCCCCACGCGACGCAGGGCGCGTCCGATACGTCCGACGGCGGCCATGGACAACCCCTCTCGTTGCCGGTTGTGCGGCGTTACGGATGTGACGGGCAGCACCGGCAAAGGCGCAGGATATATGGGCCTGCCGGAGCGGACGCCACTGCCACGCCGTCCGGCCGGGCGCCGCGGAACCACCGGGCGTTGCCGATCAGCTCACCGCGAGCACAGCGAGCACGGCTGGAACCCGTCCGCGACCGCGTCGTCGTAGGAGATCGGCTGCGCCGGCTGGCCTTTGATGATCAAGCAGTCTTGTGCGTGGAACCGCGGCCGGCCGTCCAGCACCCAGACCCGCCGCATGCTGCCCGAGGCAGCCCCGTCGGAGGGCACTGCGGCGGCCGCCGCGCCCACTGGCTCGGGCTCGGGCTCGGGCTCGGGCTGCGGCTCGGGTTCGGGCTGCGGCTCGGGTTCGGGCTGCGGTTCGGGCTGCGCGGTTCGGGCTGCGGCTCGGGCTCGGGCTGCGGCTCGGGCTCGGGCTCGGGCTCGCGGCTCGGGCTCGGGCTCGGGCTCGGGCTCGGGTTCGGGCTGCGGCTCGGGCTCGGGCTGCGGCTCGGGCTCGGGCTCGGGTTCGGGCTCCGGCTCGGCCTCGGGCTCCGGCTCCGGCTGCGGTTCGGGTTCGCGCTCGGGCTCCGGCTCCGGCTCGGGTTCGGGCTCCGGCTCGGGTTCCGGCTCGGGCTCGGGCTGCGGCTCGGGCTCCGGCTCGGGCTCCGGCTCCGGCTCCGGCTCGGGCTCCGGCTCCGGCTCCGGCTCGGGTTCGGGCTCCGGCTCCGGCTCCGGGTCGGGCTGCGGCTCCGGCTCGGGCTCCGGCTCGGGCTCCGGCTCGGGCTCCGGGTCGGGCTGCGGCTCCGGCTCCGGCTCCGGCTCGGGCTCCGGCTCGGGCTCCGGCTCGGGCTCCGGCTCGGGCTCCGGCTCCGGCTCCGGCTCGGGCTCCGGCTCGGGCTGCGGCTCCGGCTCCGGCTCCGGCTCCGGTGCGGGCTCGGCCTCCGGCTCCGCTTCGGTGCTCGGCTGCTCGGCGGGTGCCGTGGCCGCGGTCTCCTCGTCCGCCGGCTCGTCCGGCGCCGAGCCGTCCTGCGTCGACCCGTCCTGCGCCGACTCGGCCTCGGTCTCCGCCGCCTCCGCGGCCGGCGGCGCGGCCTCGGCCGGGGGTCCCCCCTGCTCTTCCGGCTCGGGAGTCGACTCGGGCTGGGGCGCCGATGCCGCCTCCGGCTGGCACACCGTGCACTCGGCGAAGCCGTCCTCCACCGCCTGATCGTGCGGCACCGGTTCGGCGTCCAGACCTGTCAACGTCCGGCAATCCTGGCGGTGATAGTCCGGATAGCCGTCCACCACCCACACCTCGGACGCACCGCCGGACCCCGCCGCCTCGCCGGCACCCGACGGCGCCACTGCCGACTTCGGCGCCGCTGCCGCCTCCGGCCGGCACACCGTGCACTCGGCGAAGCCGTCCTCCACCGCCTGATCGTGCGGCACCGGTTCGGCGTCCAGACCTGTCAACGTCCGGCAATCCTGGCGGTGATAGTCCGGATAGCCGTCCACCACCCACACCTCGGACGCACCGCCGGACCCCGCCGCCTCGCCGGCACCCGACGGCGCCACTGCCGACTTCGGCGCCGCTGCCGCCTCCGGCCGGCACACCGTGCACTCGGCGAAGCCGTCCTCCACCGCCTGATCGTGCGGCACCGGTTCGGCGTCCAGACCTGTCAACGTCCGGCAATCCTGGCGGTGATAGTCCGGATAGCCGTCCACCACCCACACCTCGGACGCACCGCCGGACCCCTCCGGGTCCGACGAGCCCGGGCCCGACGACTGCGTGGTCGCCGCGGCGGCGGCGGGCGCGACCTCGGCCCGCTCCGGGCCCGACGAGTCCGCCGGTGTCTCTTCGGCGGCCTCGGAGTCGGGCCGGCAGACGCTGCAGGCGGCGAAGCCGTCCTCGACGGCCTGGTCGTGCGGGATCGGCTCACCGGGCATGCCGGCGATCTCCTTGCACGACTCGCGGTGATAGTTGGGGAAGCCGTCGACGACCCACACCGAGGTGGCGTCGGGGCTGTCGGCAGCGCCGCCCGGAGCCGAGTCGCCGGCCGCCGGAGCGGGGACGGTGGCGCCGGGGGTGTCGGGCGTGCACACCGAGCACGGGCGGAAGCCGTCCTCGACCGCCTGGTCGTGCGGGATCGGCTCGGAGTCCAGACCGTTGAGCCGGTGACAGCCCGGCGAGTGGTACTCCGGAAAACCGTCAGCGACCCAGACCTCGTGCCCTCCGGCGGCCTCGTCGCTGGCGGCGTCGGTGCCGGCGCCGCTGTGGGCGTCGCTGTCGCCGTCATTGTCGGCGTCATTGGCGGCGTCGTTGTCGGCGCCGCTGGCGGCGGCCGTGCCGACGAGCGGCGCGACGGGCGGCTGCTCGGCCGGTTCGGCCGCGTCCGGAGTGCACGCGGTGCACTCGGTGAAGCCGTCCTCGACCGCCTGCACGTGCGGGATCGGTTCGCTGTTGAGCCCGAGAATGCGGGTGCAGTCGAAGCGGTGGTAGTCGGGCATGCCGTCGACCACCCACACGTCGGAGTTGTCGGAGGGGGCCGAGGCGGACGTGGCGGGCTCCTGTTCGCTGGACGGGGCGCCGGTCGGCGTCGCCAACGGCGGCTCGACGGTCGGCGTTTCGGCCGCCACCGTCGGCGGCCCGGCCGGTGCCTCCGGCGCGGACTCGGCAGTCGCGGTGTCGGGCTTACCCAGCACCACCGGCGGGCTGCCCGGGGAGTCGGGATTGCAGACCAGGCACGGTTGGAAGCCGTCCTCGCGTGCCTGTCCGTACGGAACGGGTTCGCCGGACAGGCCCTGCAGTTCGCGGCAGCCGGCCAAGTGGTACTCGGGGTAGCCGTCGGCCACCCACACCTCGCGGGGCGGGCTGCCGGGCCGCTCGCTCGGCGTGCCCGCGTCGGGCGCGCCCGACGGGGCCGCGGGAACCGGCGCCGCGCCGGCGTCCTGCGGCCGGCAGACCGGGCACGGCGCGAAGCCGTCCTCGACGGCCTGGTCGTTCGGGATGGGCTCGCCGGCCTTGCCGCGCAACGTGGCGCAGCCGGCGCGGTGGTAGTCGGGCTCGCCGTCGACGACCCAAACGTCGCCGGACGTCGCCCCGGCGACGATCGGGGCCGGCTCGCTCACCGGCCCGGGCGTGTCCGCTTCGCGCGCGGGGTCCGGCTCGCTTTCGCGGTCGGCGTCCTCCACCCTGTTCGGCGGCCGGCAGATCGGGCAGGCGCTGAAGCCGTCCTCGAGCGCCTGGCTCAGCGGAATGGTCTCGGTCGCCCTGCCCGCGAGCGTGCCGCACTCGGCCCGGTGGAAGTCGGGCTGGCCGTCGACGACCGCCACCTCGGCGCGCGTGCGCGTCGCCGTGGCCGTACCGCCCGCGCCCGTGGTCGAGCCGGAGCCCGACGCGGTCGCGGCCCCGCTCGCGGCGGCCGCGGCCACCGGCCGCGCGGCCGAGGACGACGCCGGTGCCGAAGCGGACGCCGACGGCGCCGCCGCCGACGAGGCGGAGGTGTCCGACGTCTTCGACTCCTCGGCGCCCGCGTCGGCCGGCTTCGCACCGGCTTTGAGCGCGGCGCCCGGCTTGCGCTGGGTGCGCACCAGGTACACGAGGGTGGCGGCGGCCAGCACGCTGGCGACCAGCGACACGACGAGCCATACCGAACTGGCCAACGCGAGCCCGAGCACCAAACTCACGACCGCGACGAGCAACAGGCCGATCAGCACCATGCCTTGGTCACCTCCCCGAAACGGCCGGGGCGTGAGGCCCGGCGTGCACAGCAACGGCGACCACGGACGAATGATCCATGACGCGCTGCCCCATCACACCAGAAGTCAGGCAGGGAGGGGGGTTATCCCTGCTGCGCGTCGGCGTATTCGCCGCTCTGCGCGGCCGGCTCGGCCTTCCCGCTGGCGTCGAGGTCACGCAACTGCGACTCGAGGTAGCTCTTGAGCCGGGTGCGGTACTCGCGCTCGAAGGTGCGCAGCTCCTCCACCCGCCGCTCGAGCGCGGCCTTGCGCTGCTCGAACTGGGAGGTGATGGTGGCCGCCCGCTGCTCGGCGTCCTGCACCATCTGGTTGGCGCGGGCGCTGCTCTCGTCCTGCAGTTGCTTGGCGCGGGCCTGGGCGTCGGTGACCTGCCGGCTGGACTTGTCGTTCGCGTCGGCGAGCGTCGCGGCCGCGTTGGCCTGCGCCTCGCTGACCAGCCGGTCGGCCTCGGCGCGCGACTGGGCCAGGTGCTGGTCGGCGGTCTGCTGGGCCAGGGCCAGCATCTGCACCGCCTGGGCGTGGTGCTCAGCGGTGCTGGTGGGGGCCTCGCCGTCCTTCGCCGTGGACACCGGTGCGACCGGCGCGCGGCGGGCCTGGTCGAGGTTGCGCTGCGCCTCCTCGAGCTGGCGACGGTTGTCGGCGAGCTGCTTCTCGGTCTGGTCGAGCTGCTGCTGCAGCTGCACGACCTGCTGCTGGGCGCCGTTCTTGCCCTGGTTGAGGGTGCGCTCGAGCTCGCCGACGCGGTTCTGCAGGCGCGAGTTCTCCTCGCGCGCGGCCGCCAGCTCGGCGCTGTGGTCGACCCCGCCGTCCTTGGCGGCGGCGTCCTGCGCCGCAGGAGCAGCCCCGCCCTGGCCGGCCCGCCCGCGCAGGTCGGCGTTCTCCTCGATCAGGCGCGCCAGCTCGACCTCGACGATGTCGAGGAAGGCGTCGACCTCTTCCTCGTCGTAGCCGCGCTTGCCGATCGGTGGCTTCTTGAAAGCGACGTTATGAACTTCGGCGGGCGTCAACGGCATCTGGTTCACCTTCTGGCTCGTCGCGTGCCGGTCGCACCGGCGTGGGTCGCGCGTTGTATTGCTGTGTGGCGTCTGATCGATCCTAAGGGGCTGGCTAACCCAAGTTCAGAGCAACCTGCCGCAGGACGATGAGCACGATGAGCAGGATGATGACGCTCAGGTCGAGGCTTACAGTACCCAGCTGCAGCGGTGGGACCAATCGGCGCAGCAGCCGGATGGGCGGATCGGTGACCGTGTAGACCAACTCGAAGCCGATGGCCGCCACGCCGGCCGGACGCCAGGAGCGCGCGAACTGCCGGGTCCAGTCCACGCACAGCCGAGCCAGGATCAGCAGGATGTAGACATAGAGCACATACGAGACGACGCCCCAGACCAGCGCCACCGTCGATCGTCTCCCTCGGGCTCAGCTACCACTTGCCGTACCAACGTAGGGCCAGCGTAGAACGTGCCTGGTGGAGGGTCGGTACGGCAAATCTGAGACCCGAGCGCAGCTAGCTCTGGTTGAAGAAGCCGTTCTCGATCTTGGCCTTGTCCTGGGCGGTGACGCTGACGTTGTGCGGGCTGAGCAGGAACACCCTCGCGGTGACCCGCTCGATGCGCCCGTGCAGGCCGAAGGTCAGCCCGGCGGCGAAGTCGACGAGGCGCTTGGCGTCGGCGTCGTCCATGTCGGACAGGTTCATGATCACCGGCGTGCTCTTGCGGAAGTGCTCGCCGATGGTGCGCGCCTCGTTGTAGGTGCGGGGGTGCAGCGCGGTGATCTGGTACGTCGGCTGGGAGTACTCCTCGTACTGCACCGGCGCGCTGTCGTATCCCGTGCCGTCGACGTACTCACGAGGCTCGGCGTGCTCACGCGGGCGGCGCGCGACGCCACCACCGTCGTGGTGATGCTTCTCGCGCTGGTAGGAGCTGTCCGGGTAGTCGTCGTGACGCCCACCGCGCTCGGTGGCGGGCCCACCGGCGTAGCCGTCGACATCGGCGTACTCGTCGTCCTCGACGAGGCCGAGGTAGACGCCCATGCGGTGCATCGCTCCGGGCATTGGTCCTCCATGGCTGGCTACGGGGTTCGCCGACAACGGCTCGTGCTGTGCTGCTGATCGCGACGCTAGCGGATAAGCGGCGCCCGACGGCCGAGCAACGCCGAGCCGACACGCAGGTGTGTTGCGCCGTTTCGCACGGCCGCTTCCAGGTCGTCACTCATGCCGGCGGAGATCGCGTCGGCCTGCGGATGCCGCTCGTGGACCGCGCCCGCCAGCTCGGCCAGCCGGGAGAATTCGGCGTCGGCGTCGCTGCCCTGCGGCGGCACGGCCATCAGGCCCCGCAGGCGCAGCGCCGGGTGGTCGGCGACAGCATCGGTGAGCCCCGGCACGTCCGACACCGCACACCCGCCGCGGTCCGGATCGCCGTCGAGGCTCACCTGGACGAAGACCTCGAGCGGGCCACGGCCGTGTGCGTCGAGCTCGCCGGCCGCGGCCTCGCCGAGCACCCGCACCAGCTTGGCCCGGTCGACGGAATGCACCGCGGTGGCGTAGGAGGCGACGCTGCGCGCCTTGTTCGACTGGAGCCGGCCGACCAGGTGCCAGCGCAGGGCGGCCGTGACGGCGGCCCCGGTCGAGTCCGCCAGCTCGGCCAGCTCGGCGATCTTGGCCCGGGCCTCCTGGTCCTTGCTCTCCCCCACGTCGCGCACGCCCAGGGCGGCCAGCGCGGCGACGTCACCGGCCGGCCGCGTCTTGGTCACCGCGATCAGGGTGATCGATCGGGGGTCGCGGTCCGCCTGCGCGCAGGCGTCGGCGATTCGGGCGCGCACCGCGCCGAGCGCCGTGACCAGTTCGCTCGCGCGGTCGTCGGCCGGATGCACCGTGGCCGGGCTACTTGAGGAAGTCGGGCACGTCGAGCTCCTCGTCGAGGTTCAGCGAGGAGGGGCGGGCACCGTTGGCTGCACCGCTGTGCGCCGTCGACGGGGGCGCCGACTGCCCCGAGTACTGCGGGGCCGAGAACTCCGACTCGCCGCGCGCGCCCGGGCGGGTGGCGGCCGACACCGGCTGCGGGACGCGGACCTCGGCGGCCGGCTCGCGGCGGATGTCGACCTTCTTGTAGGGCAGCTGCCCGCTGTCGAAGCCCGCGGCGATCACGGTGACCTTGACCTCGTCGCCCAGGGTGTCGTCGATGACGGCGCCGAAGATGATGTTGGCGTCGGTGTGGGCGGCGTCGGCCACGAGCGTGGCCGCCTCGTTGATCTCGAACAGCCCGAGGTCAGAGCCGCCGCAGATGGACATGAGCACGCCGTGCGCGCCCTCCATGCTCGCTTCCAGCAGCGGGCTGGCGATGGCGATCTCGGCCGCCTGCCGGGCGCGGTTGTCACCGCGGGCGGCGCCGATGCCCATGAGCGCCGAGCCGGCGTTGCTCATCACGCTCTTGACGTCGGCGAAGTCGAGGTTGATCAGGCCGGGCGTGGTGATCAGGTCGGTGATGCCCTGGACGCCGGACAGCAGCACCTGGTCGGCGCTGCGGAAGGCATCCATGACCGACACGTTGCGCTCGCTGATCTGCAGCAGGCGGTCGTTGGGGATGACGATCAGGGTGTCGCACTCGGCGCGCAGCGCGTCGATGCCCTCGTCGGCCTGGCTGGCGCGCTTCTTGCCCTCGAAGCTGAACGGGCGGGTGACGACGCCGATGGTCAGTGCGCCCAGCTTGCGGGCGATGCTCGCGATCACCGGTGCGCCGCCGGTGCCGGTGCCGCCGCCCTCGCCCGCGGTCACGAAGACCATGTCGGCGCCCTTGAGGACCTCTTCGATCTCGTCGCGGTGGTCCTCGGCCGCCTTCTTGCCGACGTCGGGCTGCGCGCCGGCGCCCAGGCCGCGGGTGAGCTCGCGGCCCACGTCCAGCTTCACGTCGGCGTCGGACATGAGCAGGGCCTGCGCGTCGGTGTTCACCGCGATGAACTCCACGCCTTTCAGGCCGACCTCGATCATGCGGTTGACGGCGTTGACGCCGCCGCCGCCGACGCCGACGACCTTGATGACCGCCAGGTAGTTGTGCGGTGCTGTCATGGTTCTGGCTCCCGTGTGTCGCGCGGATCGGTCGGGTCGTTCGATCGGATCGGCTGAACCCTCACCCTCAAGTAGACGCTTAACGTTATGTCAACCTGAGGTGTTGGAGCCGAAGCTAGATCGCCCGCCCGGTGATTGGCCGCAGGCGCGCCGGGCGACACGCCGACGGATGCCGCGCGCCGTCCACGAACTCAGTGCGTGAACGGCTGGTCCGGGTCGGTGACGTCGATCTGCGTGCCCTTGCGGTCGAGCAGCACGGCCAGCACCCGCGCCTTGTCGTCGCTGCGCGCCGCGCTCCCCCAGCGCACCACCTTGCCGTGGCGCAGGACCAGGGTGATCGCGTTGCGGTCGAGCGCCTGGATCGAGCCCACCCGCGCCAGCAGCGACGCCGGCAGCGAGGCAGCCACCTGGGCGACCTGCGCCCGCACGGCGGCCGAGCCCGCATCGCCGGGCACGACCAGGCGCGGCAATCCGGCCGGGGTGGCGCCCACCGTGCGGTACCGGAACCCGGTGCGGTCGACGAGCACGTCGTGGCCGGCGGTGCGCAGGTACCCGACGGGCCGGCGCTCGGTGACGGTGATGTCGACCGTCGACGGGAACGACGTGCTCACCTGCGCCGACGCCACCTCCGGCAGGCGCTCCACGCGCCGGGTGACCTCGGCGGTGTCGACCCGCACCAGCGGCGTGCCGTCGGTGAGGTCGGCGGCGTGGCGCACCTGCGCGCTGTCGAGCAGGTGCGTTCCGTGGACGGCGACGGTGCCGACGCCGAGCACCGAGCTGAACGCGATCAGCCAGGTGGCCAGTAACGCGAGCACGACGACGACGGCAACGCCCACCGCGATGCGCCGTCGGCGCCGGCCGGGCACCGGTACGTCGTCGCGGGTGTCCGGGCGCAGCTGCGTCATGCTGCTCACGGCTGCTCTTCCGCTTCTCGGGCCGCCTGCTCGCGGGCGTTCGCGGCGCGGGCACAGGCGTCGCGGATCTCGTCGCACAGCAGGTAGACGTTGCCGATGCCCATCGTCACCACGAGGTCACCGGGCTGGGCGAGATCGGCGACGAGCTCGGGCACCGCGTCGTAGTGCGGCTCGTAGGCGACCCGCTCGGCCGGCAGCCGGATCAGGTCGCTGATGGTGGCGCCGGTAACTCCGGGGATGGGCTCCTCGCGGGCCGGGAAGATGTCCAGCACTACGGCGACATCGGCGAGGGCGAGCGCATCCGCGAACTCGCGGGCGAAGGTCTGGGTGCGGCTGTAGGTGCCGGGCTGGAACACCGCGACCAGCCGACCCTCGCCGGCCAGCGACTGGCGCGCGGCCGACAGTGACGCCGCGAGCTCGGTGGGGTGGTGCGCGTAGTCGTCGAAGACGCGCACGCCGCCGCCCTCGCCGTGCGGCTCGAAGCGGCGGTGCACGCCGGCGAACGACGCCCACGCGCCGGCAGCCACGTCGAGGTCGAGCCCGAGGTGCTCGGCCAGCGCGAGGGCGGCGGTCGCGTTCAGCGCCATGTGCGCGCCGATCAGCGCGCCGACGCGCACGTGCCGCGGGCCGCCGGCCAGCCCGTCGACGTCGAACTCGACGGCATCGGCGGTGGTGACCACGTTGCGCAGGACCACATCGGCGTCGGGCGAGAGCCCGTAGGTGCGCACCGCGAGGTTGCGCGCGCGGGCGTGCTCGGCGACCACCCGGGCGCCCTGGTCATCGGCGCACGCGAGCAGCAGCCCGTCGGCGTCGATGCGGTCGACGAACAGCCCGAACGCGGCGTGGATGCCGGCGAGGTCGCCGTGGTTCTCGAGATGGTCGGCCTCGACGTTCAGGACGATCGCGGCGGAGGGCCGGGTGAGCAGGAACGAGCCGTCGCTCTCGTCGGCCTCGACCACGGCCACCTCGCCGGTGCCGAGGTGCGCGTTCCGGCCGGTCTCGTACAGGTTGCCGCCGATGGCGAACGACGGGTCGGCGCCGCAGGCCTGCGCGGCGACCACCAGCAGCGAGGTGGTCGAGGTCTTGCCGTGCGTGCCGGCCACCGCGATGCAGCGTTGCCCCTCGAGGGCGGCGGCGAGCGCGGCCGCGCGGCGCAGCACCCGCATGCCGCTGGTGCGGGCCGCGACGAACTCCTCGTGCTTGGGGTTGATCGCGGTCGTGTAGACGAACGTATCGGCGTCGTCGAGATGCCTCGGCGAGTGGCCGATGTGCACCTCGGCGCCGAGCGCGCGCAGCCCGGCCACGGTGAGCGACTCGCGGGCCTCGCAGCCGCTGACGGGCAGGCCGCGTTCGAGCAGGATGCGCGCCAGCGCGCTCATGCCCGAGCCCGCGATACCCATGACGTGCACCCGGCCGAGCTCGTCGAGCCGGGGCACGACGTCGGTGGCGGCGCTGCGCACGAGCGCGGCGCCGGGCGCGGCCCAGTCGTCCGGGCGGTCACCCGCGTGATCGGCGGTCGGCCGGCTCACCGCGCGCTCCCCCGCCCCCGAAGCGCCGGTACTCCTCGGCGACGGCGAGGACCCGCTCGGCCAGCACGACGTCGGCGTCGCGTGCGCCGGTCTGTTCGGCGTCACGGGCCATCCGGGCCAGGGTGTCGGGCTGGGTGATGCGCGGGACGATCTCGGACAGCAGCCACCGCGGGGTGAGGTCGGCGTCGTCGACGAGCAGCCCGCCCCCGGCGGTCACGATGGGCAGCGCGTTGAACCGCTGCTCGCCGTTGCCGACCGGATACGGCACGTAGGCCGCCGGCAGGCCCACCGCCGCGAGTTCCGCGCAGGTCATCGCGCCGCACCGGCACAGCGCGAAATCGGCCGCCGCGTAGGCGTACTGCATCTGCTCGACGTAGGGGACGACGACGTAGGGCGCGTCGGGCCGGCTCGGCACCTCGAGGGCGTTCTTCGGGCCGATGACGTGCAGCACCTGCACGCCGGCGTCGTGCAGCCCGTCGGCGGCACCGGCCACGGCACCGTTGATCGACTGCGCGCCCTGCGAGCCGCCGAACACCAGCAGCGTGGGCCGGTCCGGGCGCAGCCCGAACAACTCGCGGGCCTCGTCGCGAAGCGCGACGCGGTCGAGCTGCGAGATGGCCGGGCGCAGCGGGATACCGATGACGGTGGCGTGCGGCAGCCGGCCGGCCTCGGTGGCGGTGAACACGTGGCGCGTCATGCGGGCCGCGGCCCGGTTGGCCAGGCCGGGCTTGGCGTTGGCCTCGTGCACGACGATCGGCAGGCTCGCCCGGCGGGCGGCGAGGTAGGCGGGCACCGCGACGTAGCCACCGAACCCGACGACCACCTCGGCCCGCACCCGGTCGAGCACGGCGGAGGCCTGGGCCACGGCCTCACGCACCTTGCGCGGCGTGGCCAGCAGCGCCCGGCCGGGCCGGCGGGGCAATGGCACGGGGGGCACGAGTTCGAGGGGGTAGCCGCGCGGTGGGATCAGAGTCGTGTCCAGGCCCTTCTCCGTGCCCAACGCGGTGATCTCGGCCGACGGGTCGAGGCGGCGGACCGCGTCGGCCAGGTTCATGGCGGGCTCGATGTGCCCGGCGGTGCCGCCCCCCGCGACGACGACGCGCGCGCCGCTCATCGCCACCGGCCCTCGGTGCCGGTCGGGCGCAACGCCCGTTCGCGCGCCGGCGCCGTCCGCGATGCCGTCCGCGATGCCGAGCGCGGTGCCGAGCGCGGTGCCGATGCGCGCGGCGCGGCGGCGCGGCTCGACGCCGCGCGGCTCGCGGTGGCGGGCCGGGCGGGCGCCGGGCGCCGGCGCTTGGGCGGCGCGTACGCCCGCGGGACCGGGATGCGGGCCCAGCGTTCGAGGCGGGGCCGGCGACCCAGCCGCTCGTCCTTGCGGGCCGCCTTCACCGCTTCGGTCTCGTGCCGGGCGAAGGAGGTGAGCATGCCCAGCACGAAGAACGTGACGAGCAGCGACGTGCCGCCGGCCGAGATCAACGGCAACGGGATGCCGGTGACGGGCAGCAATCCGCTCACGTAGCCGATGTTGATGACCGCCTGCCCGCACAACCAGATGGTGGCGCCCCCGGTGACCAGCCGCGCGAACGGGTCGGCGCTGCGCCGCACGATGCGCATGCCGGTGTAGGCGAACAAGGCGAACAGGGCCAGCACGGCCAGGCAGCCGAGCAGCCCGAGCTCCTCGCCGATGATCGCGAACACGAAGTCGGAGTTGGCGTTTGGCACCCAGCCGTACTTCGATGTGCCCTGGCCGAGACCGACGCCGAAGAAGCCGCCGGACGCGAGCGCGTAAAGCCCCTCGACGGTGTGGTAGCCCGCGCCCTTCGCGTGTTTGAACGGATCGGTGAACGAGGTCAGCCGCTGCAGCCGGTAAGGCGCGGCGATGGCCAGTGCGGTGACGGCGAGCCCGACCGTGGCGAGCACGGCGGCGAAGTAGCGCAGCGGCATGCCGACCATCCACAGCAGACCGAGCAGGATCAGCATGAAGCAGCAGGTGGTGCCGAGGTCGGGCTCGAGCATCACCAGCAACGAGATCAGCACGAACCCGGGCAGCAGCGGCACGAACAGGTGCCGGGCCCGGCGCAGCGTGCCGAGCTGCTGCTTGCGCGAGAGCAGGTCGGCGCCCCACAGCAGCATCGCCACCTTGGCCAGCTCCGACGGTTGCAGCTGCAGCGGACCGAGGTCTATCCAGCGCCGCGACCCGTAGATCACCACCCCCAGGCCGGGGACCAGCACCGCGCACAGCGCGACGATGGCCAGCACGAGCAGCGGGTAGACCAGGAAGCGGAACGCGCGCGGCGAGAGCCGCACGGCGAACCAGAACAGCAGCAGGCCGCCGGCGATGAACTCGAACTCGCGGACCGACTGGCCCCAGATCTGCCCGCTGCCGTTCTCCGAGTGCGCGGCGGCGATCGTCGTCGACACCGCCATGAGCACGCCGAACAACAGCAGCCCGGCGGAGGTCAGCAGCAGCAACTGCACGGAGGCGAACGGCTTGTCGGTGAAACGCTGCGCCGCGGCCACCCGCTCGCGCCCGCTGCGCGCGCGCCCGCGGACGACGCCGCGCAGGTTGTCGAGAACCGCCGTCATCTCGTGCCGCCGGGCAGGTCGCGCACCGCGGCGGCGAATGCGTCGCCGCGCGCGCCGTAACCGGCGAACATGTCGTAGGACGCGGCGGCGGGGGCGAGGAGCACGGTGTCGCCGGGGGCGGCCAGCCCGGACGCGGCACGCACCACCTCGACCATCGCATCATCGTCAACGTTGTCGACCACGATCACGGGGACATCGGGCGCGTGTCGGCGAAGTGCTTGCGACACCAGGTCGCGGTCGCGGCCGAGCAGTACGGCGCCGCTCAGCCGCGGCGCCGCGGCCCGCACGAGGTCGCTCGGATCGACGCCCTTGAGCTGCCCGCCGGCGATCCAGACGATGCGCGGGTACGCGGCGAGCGACGCCTGCGCGGCGTGCGGGTTGGTCGCCTTGCTGTCGTCCACGTAGTCGACGCCGGCCCGGGTGCCCACGAAGGCGTTGCGGTGCGGGTCCGGGACGAACGCGTGCAGACCGGTGGCCACCGCGGTGGGCGCGACCGCGAACGCGCGCACGAGCGCGGCGGCGGCCAGCGCGTTGGCCACGTTGTGCGTGCCGGTCGGGCGCACCTGGGTGGTCTCGGCGAGGACCACGCCGTCGTCACCGAAGGCACGGGAGACGAGGTGCTCGCCGGCCACACCGAGCTGTCCTTCGCCGGGCTCGCCCAGGGTGAAGGTGACGGCGCCGGCCGGCAGCAGCGCGGCCACGCGCGCGTCGTCGGCGTTGCCGATGGCGCAGCCGGGTGGCACCGCCCACACCCTCGTCTTGGCCTGCGCGTAGGCGTCGAACGAGCCGTGCCAGTCGAGGTGGTCGGGGGCGAGGTTGAGCAGCGCCCCGGCGGCCGGGCGCAGTGACGGCGCGAAGTGCAGCTGCTGGCTGGACAGCTCGACCGCGAGCACGTCGTGCGGGGGCTCGGCCACCACCGCGTCGATGAGCGACTCCCCCACGTTGCCCACCGCCGCGGCGCGCAGCCCGGCGGCGCGCAGCATCGCTTCGAGCATGTGCACGGTGGTCGTCTTGCCGTTGGTGCCGGTCAGCGCGAGCCACGGTGCGGCGCGCTCGCCGCGCAGCTGCCACGCGAGCTCCACCTCGCCCCAGACCGGCAGATCGCGTCGCGCGGCGTCGAGGAGCAGCGGATGGGTCGGGCGGTACCCGGGCGAGACCACGACCAGGTCGACGTCGGCCGGCACGGTGTTCAGCGGCCCCTGCCAGCCCGGCGCGTCGTCGGGTTCACGGTCGGCGGTCACGGCCACCGCGGCGCCCCGCGCGCTCAGCGCCTGCGCGGCCGAGCGGCCGGCGACCCCGTAGCCGCACACCAGCACCCGGCGGCCGGCGAGCGAGGCGTCAACCATTGCCGATGAAGTCGGCGTAGAACAGGCCCATCCCGAAGGCGACGGCCATCCCGCCCATGATCCAGAACCGCACGATGATGGTGATCGGCTCCCAACCGGCCAGCTCGAAGTGGTGGTGCAGCGGGGCCATCCGGAAGATGCGTCGGCCGGTGCCGGTGCGTATCCGGGTGAACTTGAACCAGCCCGTCTGCATGATCGAGGACACGGTGACGGCCGCGAACAGGCCGCCGAGCGCGACGAGGAGCAGCTCGGTGCGCGTCAGGATCGCGAGCCCGGCCATCAGCCCGCCGAGGGCGAGCGAGCCGGTGTCGCCCATGAAGATGCGTGCCGGCGGCGCGTTCCACCACAGGAACCCGAAGCAGGCGCTCATGGCCGACGCGGCGACCAGCGCGAGGTCGAGCGAGTCGCGCACGTTGTAGCAGCCGGCCAGCGGGTGCGCGCCGCACGGGTTGCGGAACTGCAGGAAAGAGATGAGCGTGAACGCGCCGAACACCATGGCCGCCGCGCCGGCGGCCAGGCCGTCGAGCCCGTCGGTGAGGTTCACCGCGTTCGATGTCGCGGAGATGATCAGGTAGGCGAGGATCACGAAACCGACGGCGCCGATGCTGATCGCCCCGATGTCGCGCACGAACGACAGGTGCTTCGACGCGGGGGTGATCCCGAACTTGTCCGGCCACCGCAGCGCCATGATCGCGAAGGCGACCGCGACGACCAGCTGTCCCAGGAACTTGGCGCGCGCCCGCAGGCCGAGGCTGCGCTGCCGCCGGATCTTGATCAGGTCGTCGAGGAAGCCGACGGTGCCGAGGCCCACCATGAGGAAGAGCGCGAGCATGCCCGAGGCGTCGGGACCGCCGCCACCGCGGATCGCGATGATCACGTGGGCCACCGCGTAACCCACCACGGTGGACCCGATGATCGCGACGCCGCCCATGGTGGGCGTGCCCCGCTTGACCAGGTGCGACTGCGGGCCGTCGATGCGGATCTCCTGGCCGAACCCGCGGCGCCGGAAGTACACGACCACCAGGGGGGTGCACAGGATCGAGGTCATCAGGGCGAAGACGGCGGCGATGAGGATCGTCTTCACCCGGTGCCGCCTCCGTTCCCTTCCCGCCGCCCGGCCTCGCCCCGGCCGGGCGCCTCATCGTCGGCGATCGCGAGGGCCACCCGCTCCAGGCTCGCCGCGTGCGAGGCCTTGACGAGTACCACGTCACCGGGGCGCAGGTCCGCGCGCAGGAGCGCGACCGCGCCGTCGACGTCGGGTACCCACCCGGACTCGCCCGCCCAGGAGCCTTCCAGAGCCGCGCCGTGCTGGATCGGGCGGGCGGCCTCCCCCACCGCGACGAGGCGTGCTACGCCCAGCCGGGCGGCGTGCGCGCCGATCCGCTCGTGCGCGGCGGCCGACTCGGGACCGAGTTCGGCCATCTCCCCGAGCACCGCGACGGGCCGGCCCCCACGGCGGGCGGCGATCACGGCCAGCGCCTCGAGCGCGGCCGTCACCGACTCCGGGTTGGCGTTGTACGCGTCGTCGATCACCACCACACCGTCGGCCCGCTCGGAGAGGGCCATCCGGTGCTCGCTGACGGCGGTCGCCGCGCCCAGGGCGTCCGCCGTGGTGTCGAGGTCGAGCCCGCAGTCGAGGGCCACCGCGGCTGCGGCGAGCGCGTTGCCGACGTGATGGGCACCGGACAGCGACAGGCGCACGGCGCGGGCCGCGCCGCCGGCGTGCAGGGTGAACGCGGCGCGACCGAGGTCGTCGAGCACGACGTCGGTGGCGCGCACCTCGGCGTGCTCGGCGAGGCCGACGGTGACGACGCGGGCGCGGGTCCGGGCGGCCATGGCCGCGACGAGGTCGTCGTCGGCGTTGAGCACCGCGAGGCCGCCCGACTCGCCGCTGGGCAGCGCCTCGACGAGCTCACCCTTGGCCTGCGCGATCGCCGCGCGCGAACCGAACTCCCCGAGGTGCGCGCTGCCCACGTTGAGCACGACGCCGATGCGCGGCGGCGCGATGCCGGTCAGGTAGGCGATGTGCCCGATGCCGCGCGCGCTGTTCTCCAGCACCAGGTACCGGGTGTCGTCGCTCGCGCGCAGCACCGTGTACGGGTGGCCGAGTTCGTTGTTGAACGACCCGGGCGGCGCCACCGTCGGGCCGAGGCGGGACAGCACCTGCGCCAGCAGATCCTTGGTCGAGGTCTTGCCCGACGACCCGGTCACGCCGACGACGGTGAGCCCGGGCAGCCGGGTCAGCACCTCCCGGGCCAGGGCGGCCAGCGCCGCGAAGCCGTCCTCGACCTCGATGGACGGCCCGTCGACCGGACGGGTCACCAGGCTGGCGACCGCGCCGCGGGCCGTGGCCGCGCCGACGTAGTCGTGCCCGTCGACCCGTTCGCCGGGCAGGGCGAGGAACAGCCCGCCCGGCGTCACGGCCCGCGAATCGAACTCCACGCCGCCGCTGACGACGGTCGCCGGATCGGCGTCGACCAGCCGCCCGCCGACGATCGCGGCCACCTCACCGAGGGTCAGCCCGATCATCGCAGCCGGCCCTCGATCGCGGCCCGCAGCACCAAACGGTCGTCGAACGGGTGCACGACGCCCGCCACCTCCTGCCCGGTCTCGTGACCCTTGCCGGCCACGAGGACAGTGTCGCCCGGGCCGGCCGCGGCCACCGCCTCGGTTATCGCCTCGGCCCGGCCCCCGACGTCGCGCACCTCGCCCCGCTCCCCGGGCGGCACGGCCAGCGCCCCCTCGCGCATCGCCGCGCGGATCGCCGCCGGGTCCTCCGAGCGCGGGTTGTCGTCGGTGATCACCAGCAGGTCGGCCCCGCGCGCGGCGATCTCGCCCATGTGCGGGCGCTTGCCGCGGTCGCGGTCGCCGCCGCAGCCGAGCACCACTATCAACCGTCCGGTGGTCAGCGGCCGCAACGCGCGCAACGCCCCGTCCACGGCCGCGGGCTTGTGGCTGTAGTCGACGACCGCGAGGTACGGCTGCCCCGCGTCCACCCGCTCCATCCGTCCGGGCACCGAAGCGGTCGCGATGGCGGGTGCGGCCACGACCGGGTCGACACCGACCTGGGCCAGCAGGGCCAGCGCCAGCAGGGCGTTGGCGACGTTGTAACGACCCGGGATGGCGCAGCCCATCGCCAGGTCGACGCCGGGGCCCACGGCCCGGAACGCGGTGGTGCCGTCGGCGTGCTCGACCACGTCGAGCGCGCGCCAGCCGTGCTCATCCGGATCGCCCGCCGTGCTCACCGGCACGGCGCCGGCCCGCCGGCGCAGGCGCCGACCCCAGTCGTCGTCGACGACGGCCAGCCGACGCCGGGACCGGCCGTCCTCGAACAGCAGGGCCTTGGCCGCGAAGTAGTCCTCCATGTCGGCGTGGAAGTCGAGATGGTCCTCGGAGAGATTGGTGAACGCGCTCGCCGCGAACTCGATGCCGTCGACGCGGCCCATGGCCAGCGCGTGGCTGGACACCTCCATCGCGACGTCGGTGACACCGCGCTCGCGCATCACGGCCAGCAGCGCCTGCACGTCCGGCGCCTCCGGCGTGGTGAAGCCGGTGGACACCTCGTCGTCGCCGATGAGGGTGGCGACGGTGCCGATGAGCCCGGGGGTGTGCCCGGCGGCGACCAACCCGGCCCTGATCAGGAACGTGGTGGTGGTCTTGCCGCTGGTGCCGGTGACGCCGAGCACCCGCATCGCCGACGACGGGTGGGCGTAGACGTCCGCGGCGACCGGCCCGAGCGCGGCCCGGACGTCGGACACGACCAGCACCGGCACGCCGGCAGGCGCCGCGGACCGGCCCGCCTCGTCGGTCAGCACCGCCACCGCGCCGGCGGCCACCGCCCGGGCGGCGAACTGCGCGCCGTGGGCGTTGCGGCCCGGCAGGCCCGCGAACAGATCGCCGAGGCGCACCCGGTCACTGCTGGCGCTCACCCCGGTGATCGCGGGGTCGCCGCCGGCCACGGTGCCGCGACCGCGCGCCAGGTCCGCCAGCGGGACCGGCGTCACCGACTTCGGGCGCGGCACCCCCGCACCCGACTGACCTGCCACGTCAGCAGACGTTAGCGGGCAGCGTCGCCGGGTTGATGCCCTTGCAGTCCATCAGCGGCACGTGCTTGGAGCGGGAGCCGGTCGGCGGGATGTGCGCGTGCTGCACCTCGTAGGTGGCGATCTGGTGGAACAGCGGGGCGGCCACGTCGCCGCCCTCCACGCCGTGCGCCGGGTTGTCGACCATGATCGCGATAACGAACTGGGGGTTGTCGGCGGGCACCATCCCGGCGAACGTGTCCCAGTTCTTGTAGCTGGAGTACGCACCGCCGTGCGCCGGGTCGGGCTGCTGCGCCGTGCCGGTCTTGCCGGCGACGCGGTAGCCGGGGATGGCGGCCTTCACGCCGGTGCCGCCAGGTTGGGTGACCGATTCCAGCATCGTGCGCACGGTGTGCGCGGTCGACGGCAGGATCGCCCGGATGCCGGCCGGCTGCTTGGTGCGTTTCACCGAGCCGTCGGGATGCGTCACCGACTGCACGATGCGCGGCGGGACGCGCACGCCGTTGTCGGCGATCGTCTGGTAGATCGAGGCCATCTGCAGCACCGTCATGCTCTCGCCCTGGCCGAAGGGCAGGTTCGCGAACGTGGAGGCCGACCAGGTGCTGATCGGCGGTAGGTAGCCGCTGCTCTCGCCCGGCAGTTCGATGCCGGTCCGTTGCCCGACGCCGAAGCGACGCTCGTAGGCGTACCACTTCGTCGGGCCGAGTTCCTTCGCGATCTTGAGGGTGCCGACGTTGGAGGACTCGGCCAGCACCCCGGTGGCGGTGAACGGCTGGGTGGCGTGGTACCAGGCGTCGCTCACCTTCACGCCGCCCATGTGGATCGAGAACGGCACGTGGACCACGGTGCTCGGCGTGACGGTGTGCTGCTCGATGGCCGCGGAGAAGGTGATGCCCTTCTGCACCGACCCGGGCTCGAACGCCGACATCACCGGCGGATTGCTCGGCACGTACGGGTTGATGGTGTTGGGGTCGGAGGGGTCGAACGTGCCTGACGAAGCGAGGGCCAGCACCTGCCCGGTCCTGACGTCGAGCGCGGCCACTTCGGCGCTCTTGGCCCCCGACTGGGGCACCGCCTTGTCCAGCGCCCGCTGGACCACGTACTGCAGGTTCTGGTCGAGGGTCAGGCGCACGGTCGATCCGTTGCGGGCCGGGTCGGTGGTGGTGCGGCTGCTCGGGTTCACGTTGCCGACGTTGTCCACCGAGTAGGTCATCGTGCCGTCGTGTCCGGCGAGCACGTCGTTGTAGCGGGCCTCGATGCCCGCGGCGCCGCTGCCGTCCGAGTGCACGGTGCCGACCACGTTGCCGCCGGTGGTGCCGCCCGGGTAGAGCCGCTGCGTGGTGGCCTGGGTGTAGATGCCGCGCAGGCGCAGCGCCTCCACCTTCTGCGCGTCGGTCGGCGACATGGCCCGGACCAGCAGCGCGTACTGCCCCGGCTTCGAGATCCCGGTCAGCACGGCGAACTGCGAGATGTGCAGCAGCGGCGCCAGCGCCCCTGCGTAGCGGGCGCGATCGGCCGCCGGGATCTGCTTCGGGTCGGCGGTGATGTCCTGCGCGTCGGAGGTGTAGGCCAGCGGCGTGCCGAACCGGTCGAGGATGGACCCGCGCATCGCGTGCAGCGCGATCGTGTCGACGCGCTGCGCCGCAGCGGCGCCCGCGTAGTCGCTGTGGTCGATGCCCTGCAACTGCACCAACCGGCCGCCGATCACCAGCAGCAGCGCGCACATCGCGGCCAGGCCCCACCGCAGCCGGCCGTCGAGGGCGCCCAGGCGCAGGGCGCGCGGGCGACGCGGCGGGCGGCGGCGCGGCGGCGCGCTGCGCGCCCGACGAGGTGGCGGCGGGGCGCTGCGTCGACCGGTGGCCGCCGGGGCGCGGCGGGCCTGCGGCGGCGGCGGTCCGGTGCGTCGCCGTTGCGGCGGCTCGGCCGTGCCCCGTCCCCGCGCCGGCGGTGGGGTCCGCCGTCCCTGCGGCGGCGGTGCCGTGCGGCGAGAACGTGGGTCGCGGGGTTGGCGCGGGTCGACCGGATCGCGGCGCGGGGGCTGGCGGGTCATCTACCACCTCCGGGCAGCGTGATCGTCGGGGTGGGTGTCGACGTCGGCCGGGGCGACGTGTGCGGGGTCGGCTTCGGCGTCGACTTCGGTGCCGATCTGGATTTGGATGTCGACTTCGACGCCGACGCGCTCTTGCTCGTCCTCGCCGAGGTACTGGTCTTCGTCGGTCTGGGCTTGGGCTTTGGCTTGTGCTTCGGCGTCGCCCTGGGGACGGCCACCGGCGCGCCCTGCGCCACGCCGGGGCTGCCCATCACGCGCACCTTGCCGTCGGCCCCGACGACGAGGAACGCGGGCTTGGTGGCCTCGACCATGCCGAGGGCGCGGGCCGCGCGGGCGAGATTGCCCGGGGCCGCGCTCGCGGCCACCCGGTTGCGCAGCACCTGCAGCCGGGCCGCGACGCCGGCGTCCTTGGCCGCCACGTCGTGGCGGCGCAGTTCGTTGGCCGCCGACGCCGTGTTCAGGGCGAGCAGCAGCGCGAGGCCGCCGACCACGAGACTGAGCACGAGCACCGCGAACGGCACCCGCGGGGCGCGCGGCGCATGGCGCGGCGCGCTCACACCGCCTCCCGCACGCGCTCGGCCGCCCGCAGGCGCACCGACGCGGCCCGGGGGTTGCCGGTGATCTCGCCGTCCCCGGCCGGCTCCGCGCCCTTGGTGAGCAGGCGCAGCTGGGGACCGTGGTCGGGCAGGGTCACCGGCAGCCCGGGCGGGGTGGTGTCGGTCGCGAGCGCCGCGAACGACTGCTTGACGATCCGGTCCTCAAGGGAGTGGTAGGCGAGCACCGCGATGCGCCCGCCCACCCGCAGCGCGTCAAGGGCGGCGGGCACGGCCACCCGGACGGCGTCGAGTTCGCCGTTGACCTCGATGCGCAGCGCCTGGAAGGTGCGTTTGGCCGGGTGGCCCCCGACCCGGCGCGTCGCGGCGGGAATCGCCCCGCGCACCAGGTCGGCCAGTTCGGCTGTCGACCGGAGCGGGGCCGCGCGCCGCCGTCGATCGATGGCTTGCGCGATGCGCGTGGCGAACCGCTCCTCGCCGTAGTCACGCAGGACGCGAGCGAGTTCGGGCACGCTGTAGGTGTTCACGACCTGCTCGGCGTCGAGGGCGTCAGCACCGGCGCTCTGGTCCATGCGCATGTCCAACGGCGCATCCTGCGCGTACGCGAAGCCGCGCTCGGCGACGTCGAGCTGCATCGAGGAGACGCCGAGGTCGAACAGGATGCCGTCGACCCCGTCGTCGATGCCGAGTTCGGCGAGCACCTCGGGCATCCGGTCGTACACCGCGTGCACGAGATGCACCCGCTCGGCGTAGGGCGCCAACCGCTCACGGCTGCGAGCGAGCGCCTCGGGGTCGCGGTCGAGACCGACCAGCGTCAGCTGCGGGTGCGCGCGCAGCAGGGCCTCGGCGTGCCCGCCGAGGCCGAGCGTGGCGTCGACGGCCACGGCCGGTCGGTCGGCGAGCGCGGGGGCCAGCAGCGCCAGCACCCGCTCGAGCAGGACGGGGACGTGCGCGGGCGCGGGCTCGCGTGGGATGCCGGGGCCGTCCGCGTCGGGCATGCGCCGCTCCTTGCCGTCTGGTGCCTGTGCTGCTGGTGGGGAGTGGTGGGGAACGACGCTCGGTCTGGTCCCCGCCCGTCCCGCCTGGCACCGGGGAAGGTGCGCCAGGAGGCCGGGTGGAGGCCGGGCCCAACGTTGATCCGTGGTCGGCGACGCGCTCACAGGACCCCGGGCAGCACCTCCTCCGCGATGTCGGCGAACGCCGGCTCGGTCGCTTCCAGGTAGTCCTGCCAGGCCGTGGCGTCCCACACCTCGATGCGGGTGTTCGCGCCGATCACGACGCAGTCCTTGGCCAGCCCCGCGTACTGGCGCAGGGTCGGTGGGACGGTGATGCGCCCCTGCCCGTCGGGCGTCTCGTTCGAGGCGCTGGCGAACAGCACGCGCCCGTAGTCGCGCACCCGCCGGTCGGTGACCGGGGCGCTGCGCAGGGCGTCGGTGACCCGGCTGAACTCGGTCACCGGGAAGACGTAGAGGCAGCGGTCCTGGCCTTTGCAGATCACGAGCCCTCCTTCCAGGTCCGAGCGGAACTTCGCGGGGAGGGCGAGGCGGCCCTTGTCATCGAGTCGGGGCGTGTGCGTGCCGAGAAACACCGGCACTCACCCCGATCCGTCCCCTGCCTGGGCCGCGACTCGCCAACTTTCCCCACTGCGCCCCACCATAACCCACATCGCGCCACCCGCAAACGTTGGTGCGGCGAGTCGTTCTTGGTCGGGGACGTGGTTGCCGTCGGCCCCGGTCGGCATACTCGACGCCGACGCCCGTGCGCGACGGGTGGAAACCACGGAAGGCGCGGATCCTTGGACGACCTGCAGCAGCACGAGTTCCCCGCTGGTCCCCAGCGCGCCCAGCACCCCGATCCGCTCGGTGCACCCGGCACCGCGCCCGACGGCGCCCCGCCGTCGCTGTCGGTCGCGGAGGTGCGCGACGCCGGCGCCCGCATCGCCGGGAACATCGAGCAGGTCATCGAGGGCAAGCGTGCCGCCATCACCCTCGGGCTGGCCGTATTGCTGGCCGAGGGGCACCTGCTGATCGAGGATGTGCCCGGCGTCGGCAAGACCAAGTTCGCCAAGGCCCTGGCCCGTTCGATCGACTGCTCGGTGCGTCGGGTGCAGTTCACCCCGGACCTGCTGCCCAGCGACATCACGGGCGTGAGTGTCTACAACGCCGAGGAACGCGATTTCGAGTTCAAGCCGGGCCCGGTGTTCGCCAACATCGTCGTCGGCGACGAGATCAACCGCGCCTCGCCGAAGACCCAGGCCGCGCTGCTGGAGTGCATGGAGGAGCGCCAGGTCACCGTCGACGGCGTCACCTACGTCCTCGAGGCGCCGTTCATGGTGCTGGCCACGCAGAACCCGATCGACATGGAGGGCACGTACCCGCTGCCCGAGGCCCAGCGCGACCGGTTCACCGCCCGGGTCTCGATGGGCTATCCCGACCGCACGGCCGAGATCGCGATGCTGTCCGAACACGCCTCGCTCGACCCGCTCGCCAGCCTGCGCCCCGTCTCCGACGCCACCGAGGTCCGCACCCTCATCGACGCCGTGCGGCAGGTCTACGTGTCCGAGTCGATCAAGGCTTACGCCGTCGATCTCGCCGAGGCCACCCGCAGTGCGGGCGAGATCCGGCTCGGCGCCTCGCCGCGCGCCACCCTGCAACTGCTGCGCTCGGCCAAGGCCTGGGCCGCGCTGCAGGCCCGCGAGTACGTCCTGCCCGACGACCTGCAGTACCTGCTCGCGCCCGTGCTCGGTCACCGGCTGCTGCTCACCGCGGAAGCCCATGTCGCCGGCCGCACCAGCGAGGACATCCTGCACCGGATCGCCCAGTCGACCCCGATCCCGGCCACCGCCGGCAGCAGCCCGCGGTACTGACGACGTGACCACCCGGCGAGCAGGCTTCACCACCAGGGCTACCTGCCTGCTCGCCGCGGGCGCCACCGCGGTCCTGTGCGGGCTGATCTTCGGCGAGGTCGACCTGGTGCGCGCCGGGATTCTCGCCGCCGCCGTCCCCGTCGTCTCCGCGGTACTGGTCCATCGCTCGCGGGTGCGCATCGCCAACCGCCGCCGGGTCGAACCCACGCACGCCGAGGCCGGTCAGGCGGTCACCGTCCACCTGACGATCACCAACCGGGCGCTGCTGCGCACCAGTGCGCTGATGCTCGAGGACGCGTTGCCCGACACGATCAGCGGACACGCACGGTTCGTGGTCGATCCGCTGCTCGGGCACGAATCGCGACCGGTCTCCTACCGCATCCCGGCTCTCGGCCGCGGCCGCTACCGGGCCGGTCCGTTGCAGATGCGCCTGTCCGACCCGTTCGGGCTCATCGACCTGACCCGCTCCTTCACCGCCACCAGCGAGTTCGTCGTGGCGCCGGTCGTCGACCGGCTGCCCGCCCTCGAGCCGCCGCGCTCGGACGACCTGGGCGACAACGTAGGCAGCCGCTCGGTCGGCACGCACGGCGCCGACGACCAGTCGACCCGCGAGTACCGCACCGGCGACGACCTGCGCAAGATCCACTGGCGCTCGTCGGCGCGGGTCGGCGCGCTGATGGTCCGCCAGGAGGAACGCCCCTGGCAGGGGCACAGCACGATGCTGCTCGACGTGCGGGCCGCGGCCCACGAGACCGGCGTCGACGACCCGGACGCACCCGCCGACGGGCCGGCGGTCGACCCGCGCTTGACCAGCAGCTTCGAGTGGGCGGTCAGCGCCACGGCGAGCATCGGCAGCCACCTGCTCATGGCCGGGCGCAAGGTGAGCCTGGTGGCCGACCCCGCGGCCGGTGACCGGCTGCGCTTCGGCGACGCCCGGCGGCTGACCGACCACCTGGCCGAGGTGCGCGACAGCGGCCGCGCCGACCTCGCGCGATCGGCCGAGCTGCTGCGGGCCGCCGCGCGCGACTCGACCCTGATCGCCGTGCTCGGCCGGCTCGCCCCGCGCGACCTGCGCGCGCTGGCCGACGCGCACGCCCGCGGTCGCTCGTCGCCGGCCTTCGCCCTGCTGCTCGACGTCGACAGCTGGACCGCGCCGTCCGGACGGGCGCCGACGGGCCCGCAGCGCGAGCTGGCGGGCACCGCGGAGGTTCTGCGCAGCGCCGGCTGGCGGGTGGTCGTCGTCGAGCGCGGGCACAGCACCACCCAGGCCTGGCAGTTGCTGCTCACGGGCGCCTCCGGGCGGGCGTTGGCCGGCGCGGTCGCAGCGAGTCCCGCAGGGGTGCACCTGTGACCGCCACCTACCAGGGCCCGCCGGCCGGGCACCGCGCGGCGGGCCGCGCGGGCGGCTCGGGTGCCCCGGGGCCCGGCGGAGCGCGCACCCGGCACGCCGCCGCCCGCCCGCAACGCGAACCGACGGCCGCCCGACGCACGCTGCTCGCCCTGCTCGCCAGCGCGTGTGCCGCGATGCCGCTCAAGGGCCTGATCACCGACTACGGCTGGCTGATCGACGTCTGGCTGACCATGCTCATCGTCGTCGGCCCCGCCGCGCTGCTGCGCACCCGCCGCCCACCCGGCGCGCTGGACGTGTGGCCGGGGGTCGTGCTGGCCATCCCGTGGCTGACCCTGCGCTTCGTCCCCGACCACGCCTTCGCGGGATTCATCCCCACCACTGGCACCTGGCACGACCTGGGTGCGCTGATGGACGACCTGCACCACACCACGAACAGCGAGGTCGCCCCGGTGCACAGCACCGTCGCGATCAAGCTGGTGCTGTGCGCGCTGCTCGGGTTGCTGGCGGCGCTCATCGACCTGATCGCGATCGTCGGGCGGCGCGGCGCGCTCGCCGGCGTGCCCCTGCTCGTTGTCTACACCGTCTCCGGCGCGGTGCCGCGCCATCCGGTGTCGTGGGTCTGGTTCGCTTTCGCCGCGGCCGGCTTCCTGCTCCTGCTCGCCGTCAACGCCGACGACGAGCTCACCCGCTGGGGCCGGCGGATCGGACGGCCGGGCGGGCGGGGCGGCGTGCCGTTGGCCGTCCCGGTCTCCGCACCACGCATCGCCGTCGTCGCGGTGATCGTTGCCATCATCGTCCCGCTGGTCGTGCCGGAGCAGTCCCGCAACCTGATCAGCGACGCGTTCCACCAGCACGGCGGCGGCAGTGGCGGCGGCTTCGGATCCGGCTCGGGCATCAGCCCGTTCGTCAACCTCAAGGGCGAGCTCGACCGCACCCGCCCCGCGACCGTGCTGTCGGTGACACTGCGCGGTACCGACGCGCAGCGGCCGCCGTTCTACCTGCGCTCGGAGGTCCTCGACCAGTACACCGGCCCGGGCTGGCGGCGCAGCGACCACGGCGACACGCAGGGCCTGGGCAGCGACTACCCCACCGACCCGCCCACCGTGGCGCCGCAGAGCCGTTCCTACGACGCCGACATCAGCATCAAGAACCTCGGTGGCAACGCGCCGCTGTTCGCCGTCCCCACGTTCCTCGACGGGCTGCGCGACGGCACCCGCTGGAATCCGCGGGACGAGCTGTTGCTCGGCAAGGGCGTGCAGGGCGGCGACACCTATCACGAGCAGTTCACCGAGGCCACGCCGAGCGCTGCCGACCTGCGCGGGGCTGTCGGCGACATCCCGGCCGACATGAGCCGCTGGCTGAAGTTGCCCTCGATCCCGCAGAAGGTCAAGGCCCTCGTCGCCCGCCTGACCAGCAACCAGCACACCCCGTACGACAAGGCCCGCGCCATCACCGACTTCTTCGCCCAGCCGAGCAGCGGCTTCCAGTACAGCCTGAAGACGAAGACCGGCGACTCCAGCAACGACCTGGTGAACTTCCTCGACACGCGCATCGGCTTCTGCCAGCAGTACGCCGCCGCTACCGCCGTGATGTTCCGCCTGGCCGGCGTGCCCTCGCGGGTCGTGCTGGGCTACATGCACCCGGTCGCGAACGCCAACGGCGGGTTCACGGTGACTTCGTTCGACGCGCACGCGTGGGTCGAGGCCTACTTCAAGGGCATCGGCTGGGTCCCCTTCGACACCACACCGATCGACGGGTTGGACGGCGGCAGCAAGTCCGACCTGGGGTACGCGCCGCATAACTACCAGAGCAACGGCAACGACGGGGTCACGAAGTCGCGCACCGACAGCGGCACCAGCTCGGCCGCCGCGCCGAGTTCGGGCGCGGGCACGACGTCGAGCACGCACCGGGCCGCCGCGGCCCCGGCCGACCGGACGCCGCTGTGGGTCGCGCTGGGCGTGCTGGCCGTCGTCCTGCTCGCCCTGGCCCCCGCCGCGGCCCGCCTCCTGCGCCGCCGACGACGGATCGCCGCAGCCCGCTTCGGCGATCCCGATCCGTTGTGGGCCGAACTGTCGGACACGGCGGTGGACCTCGGCTACGTCTGGTCGCCGGCCCGCTCACCGCGGCAGGTGGCCGCCTGGTTGGGCCGCGACACGCAGGACAAGCAGGCGCTCGACGCTCTGGCGCATGCGGTGGAACACCACCGTTTCGGGCCGGCCGTGGGCGAGTCGGACACCGCCGACCTCGGCCGGGGGCTCGGGCGGGTCACCAAGCAGCTGCGGGCCCGGCGCAGCAGCAGCGTCCGGCTGCGGGCCCGGCTGTGGCCGGCCTCGCTCGGGTGGAGCGCCTTCGCCCGGGGCGGGGTGCGCATGGGCGGCAGGCGGCGCCGCTGACCGTCAGCGGGCGGTCACGACCGGTGTCACCGACCCGTCGTGCGGGCCCGCGTGCTCGCCGCTGAGAGGGTGCGGGGCTCAGTTCTCGTCGAAGCGACGGCGCAGGCGGTCTTCCATCCGGCCGCGCAGGCCGCCCTGGCGGGGCGGTGCCGGTTGCGCGGCGTCGGACGGGTTCGGGGTGCTGGTCCGGCCGCGCCCACGCAGCACCTGGACCGCGTAACCGCACGAGCCGACGACGAGGACGAACCCGACGACGCTCAGCGCGATGATGTTGGTGACGAGCCCGACGAGGACCACACAGAGGCCGACGACCGCACCGAGGACGGACAGCGCCGCATGACGGCGGGTGCGGGTACGACCTCGCGCCGAGCGGACCGACGCCGCGAACTTGGGATCCTCGGCGTACAGCGCTTGCTCGATCTCGTCGAGCAGCCTCTGCTCGTGGTCGGAGAGCGGCACCGGGCCCTCCTTCTTGTCCGTGACCGAACGGTCACGGCTCGTACTGGGCGTTGACAACTTGGATGTACCCCGCCTCGGCGGCGGGTTACACCATGAGCATACGAGCCCGACGGCCGGTTCGAAAGTTACGGTGGTACTACGACGCGGTGCTTGCTCCGGCGAGCGTCCGACATGTCGCGGACGCCGTCCTACGGCCGGGGCGGGCGGTGCGTCGGCGGCGCGGCCGTGTGGCGCTGCGCGGCCGAGCCGAGCAGCGAGCCGGGGCGCACCGCGGCCTCGCCGAAACGGGTGCGCGCGGAGTCGACGGCGGTGTCGATGGCCGACGTGCCCACCGCCGCCCCCGGCGGCGTCGTGGTCGGCCGCGGGGCCGGCCCGGCGGCCGGCGCGGGCGCCGGCGCGCGGTTGCCTCCGGCCGCCGGCCCCGCGAGGTCCTCGAGGTCGAGGGCCAGCTGCTCCGCGTGCGAGGCGGCGTCGAGCAACCCCTCGCACTTCACGCCCACGAGCCGCACGCGCGGTTGATCGAGGTCCAGGCCCCGGTAGAGCTCGGCCGCGGTGTCGTAGATCCGGGCGGTACTGGCCGTGGCGTCGGGCAGCGTACGCACCCGGGTGATCGTCCGGAAGTCGGCGAAGCGGATCTTGATGCCCACGGTGCGGGCCACGAACTCGCGCGAGCGCACGCGCCCGCCGACCTCCTCGGCGAGGCGCAGCAGCTCGCGGCGCACGTCAGCCTCAGCGGTGAGATCGACGTCCAGCGTGCTCTCGGCACTGATCGATTTTTCGACCTCGTTGGGGTTGACCGCCCGCGGGTCGACGCCGGCGGCCAGGGCGGCCAGGTGCTCGGCGCCGGCGGTCCCGACGGCCCGGCGCAGCGTGTCGTAGGGGGTGGCGGCGAGGTCACCGACGGTGCGCACGCCGAGGCGGTGCAGCGGCTCGGCCGTGCGGGCGCCGACGCCCCACAGCGCGGTGACGGGCAGCGGATGCAGGAATTCGAGGACCCGGACGACGGGCACCACCAGCAGACCGTCGGGCTTGCACCGGGCCGAGGCGAGCTTCGCGACGAACTTGGTGGGCGCCACCCCCACCGAGCAGGTGAGTTCGAGGTCGGCGGCGACCCGGGCACGGATCTGCCGGGCGATCTGCGCCGGCCGGCCGGCGGCGCGTACCGCGCCGGCCACGTCGAGGAACGCCTCGTCGAGGGACAGCGGCTCCACCAGCGGCGTGACGTCGCGCAGGATCGCCATCACCTGCGCCGACGCGGCCGAGTAGGCGGCGCGGTCGGGCGGGAGCACCACCGCGCGGGGGCACAGCCGCAGCGCCTGCGTCATCGGCATGGCGCTGCGCACCCCGAAGCGGCGGGCGGCGTAGGACGCGGCGGCCACCACGCCGCGGTGCCCGCCGCCGACCACGACCGGCCGGCCGCGCAGCTCGGGACGGCGTTTGGTCTCCACGCTGGCGTAGAAGGCGTCCATGTCGACGTGCAGCATCGTGCAGCCGGCGTCGTCGCCGTCGAACTGTCCGGCGGTGCGCGGGAGGTCGGCGCTGCGGCCCACGCCGGGCTCAGCCGCCCGTTCGGCGGGCGAGCAGGTGCACCCGCCCCGCGATCTCGGCGAACGGCGCGCGAGCCGCGGCGTCGGCGTCGAGGCGGGTGAGCGCGTCGCGTGCGCCCGGCGCGTCGAGGGCGGCGCCGGGCACGAGGTCGGAGAACACGCCGATGCCGTGCCAGGCCTCAACGGTGAAGCCGGCCTCGGCGCACAGCCGGGCCACGGCGTGCGGGCCGACCCGGGCCCTCGCGGCATCGAGGCCGTGCAGCTCGTGCAGGGCGAGCTCGAGCTCCCCGGCCAGCGCGCGGGCGACGACGGCGGCGGCCGGGTTGCCGACCAGCACGCTGAGCAGGCCGCCGGGGCGGACCATGGCGGCGATGGTGGCGAAGACCCCGGCGACATCGTCGACCGCCTCGAGGATGCCGTGGGCCAGCACGGCGTCGTACCGGTCGGGCGAGGGCCCGCCGTCCGCCGGTGGCCGCGGCGGCGCCGGCAGGCCGGACCGGGCCTCGACGTCGCCCTGCACCGGGTGGATCAGCGCGGAGACGCCGGCCTCGCCGGCGCGGCGCTGCAAGGTGGCCAGCGCGTCGGCGCTGATGTCGACGACGGTGACGTCCGCGCCGGCCACGGCCAGGGGCACGGCGAAGGTGCCGCTGCCGCCGCCGCAGTCCAGCAGCCGCACCGGTGCGGCGTCGGCGCCGTCGCCGCGCGGGCCCAGCGTGTCGAGCGCGTCGGACAGCAGCCGGTAGACCAGGCCGACCCGGCCCGCCGCCGGGCGCTCCTGACCCGCGTCGATCTGCACGCGCCGAGCGTATCGGCCGACCCCGACACCGCCGGGCGGCCACGCGGGACCGACGGCCGGGGTGACGGCCGGGGCGACGGGCGGGGTGAGGGCGGGCGACGGCGGCCCACAGCGGCCGGCGGCGCTAGGCGGCGAGCAGGCCGAACGAGCCCTCGACGAGGGCCAGGAACTCGGCGGCCGCGCGGACCTGGTCGTCGGCGCTGCGCTCGGAGACCGCCGACAGCGCCCCCGCCTCGACCGCGGCCCGCACCGGTGCTCCGGCGGCGAAGTAGCCGGCCCACTCGGCGTGTTCCGGCGCCACCCGCTCGAGCAGCACCCAGACACTCAGGAGCCGGCGACGGGCGCCGGACGGACGCCCACGGCGGGCGCACACCGCGGCGGCGGTGCGCAGCGCGGACAGGTGGGCCAGCCGGAAGCGTTCGCCGGGGTCTACGGCTCGCTCGGCGTCGGCGAGCACGCCGCGGGCCTGGCCGAGCAGACCCAGCGCGGACTGTCGGGGAACCGCTGCCGCCGAGGGCGTGAACACCGCCATGACCGCCTCCTGTTCGAACCTTTGTTCGATACTATCACGGACGCCGGGGATGCACGCCCTCCTGAGGACAACCTGCCGGGCGGGTCCGACAATTTCCGGGCGCGACCGCCCGGACCATCGCTTCCCCCACGCGGTGGCTGTGATTCGGGCCCGAATCACAGCCACCGCGTGGGGGAAGCGGCGGGTCAAGGCGCCAGGACGTCCACGACGTCGCCGATGACCACCACCGCCGGCGCGCCCACCCCAGCCCGCTCCACGGCCCCGGCGATGCCGTCGAGGCGGGCCCGCAGCACGCGCTGGCCGGGCAGCGTCGCGCGGTGGATGACGGCGGCGGGCGTGTGCGGCGGGCGGCCGTGGGCGATGAGCTCGGCCGCGATGAGGCCGAGCCGGTCCATCGCCATGAGCAGCACGAGCGTGCCGGCGTTGGCGGCCAGCCCCGGCCAGTCGACCCCGGCGCCGGGCGCGCGGCCCGGGTCGAGGTGTCCGGACACCACCGTGAAGTCGGCCGCCAGGCCGCGGTGGGTCAGTGGCACGCCGGCCGCCGCAGGAGCGGCGAGCACCGACGAAAGCCCGGGCACGACGGTGACGGGCACGCCCGCGGCCGCGCAGGCCAGCCACTCCTCCCCCCCGCGGCCGAACACGAACGGGTCGCCGCCCTTGAGCCGCACGACCCGCTTGCCCGCCCGCGCGCGGTCGACGAGCACCGCGTTGATCTCGTCCTGGCTCATGTTGTGCCGATGGGCCGACTTGCCGCAGTCGATCACCTCCACGCCCGGCCCGAGGGTGTCGAGCAGCGCGCGTGGGGCGAGCCGGTCGACGACCACCACGTCGGCCTCGGCCACCAGCCGGCGCCCGCGCACGGTGATCAGCTCCGGGTCGCCCGGCCCGCCCCCGACCAGCGCCACCTCGCCGCGGGCCGCGGGACGGGTGCGCGCGACCGGCAGGTCACCGGCGGCCAGCGCGGCGGCGATCGCGTCGCGCAGGATCGCGGCCCGGCGCGGGTCGTCCCCGCCGTTGACCGCCACCGTGACCTCGCCGGCCCGCGCCACGGCCGGCACCCGCGCGGTGCCGCCGGGCGCGTCGTCGGAGCGCACGCAGAACACCTGCCGCTGCTGCGCCGCGGCGGCCACCGCGGCGTTGACGCCGGCGTCGTCGGTGGCCGCGACCACCAGCCACGCACCGTCGAGGTCGCCGGCCCGGAAGGGGCGCCGGAGCACCGTGGCCGCGGCGTCGACGGCGACCGCCGACGCGGCGTCCACCGCAGGAGCGATGACCACGACCTGCGCGCCGGCCGCGTGCAGGGCCAGGGCCCGGCGGCAACCCACCGGGCCGGCGCCGACCACGACGGCACGCCGGTCGGTGAGGTCGAGCAGGAGGGGAAACCCGGTCACCGGTCCATTGTCCCGTTCCGCACGTCCGGAGCGGCGCTGCGAGTGTGGGACGATGGGGTCATGGCGCCCACAGCGACGATGCTGACCTCGCGCCGTCACATCGACCTGCTTCGGGTGGCGACGGCGACCTGTTGAGCGGCCCGACGGCCCGGCCGTCGCCCTCCCTCGCCCCGTCCCCGACCACCGAAGGGAACGCCGCATGTCGGCGCGATCCACCACGGCCCGACCCCGCCCGTCTGCCGGTAAGACCGTCAAGCGCGGCCAGGGTCAGTGGGCCCTCGGCTACCGCGAGCCGCTGAACCCGAACGAGCGCAGCAAGAAGGACGACGGCCCGCTCAACGTCCGGCAGCGCATCCTCGACATCTACTCCCAGCGCGGGTTCGCCAGCATCGACCCCGGCGACCTGCGCGGCCGCTTCCGCTGGATGGGCCTGTACACCCAGCGCGCCCAGGGCATCCCGGGCGGCAAGACGGCCACCCTAGAGCCCGAGGAGCTCGAGGCCGAGTACTTCATGATGCGCATCCGCATCGACGGCGGTGCGCTCACCAGCGAGCAGCTGCGCGTCGTCGCCGACATCTCCACGGAGTTCGGCCGCGGCGTCGCCGACGTGAGCGACCGGCAGAACGTGCAACTGCACTGGATCCGCATCGAGGACGTGCCGGAGATCTGGCGCCGCATCGAGGCTGTGGGCCTGTCGACCACCGAGGCCTGCGGCGACTGCCCGCGCGTGATGGTCGGCTGCCCCCTCGAGGGCGTTGCCGCCGACTCGATCCTCGACGCCGGCCCGGCGCTGCGCGAGGTCGTCGAGAAGTACGTCGGCGACCCGGCGTTCGCCAACCTGCCGCGCAAGTACAAGACCTCGATCTCGGGGTGCGCGCGGCACTGCACGAACCACGAGATCAACGACTGCGCGTTCGTCGGCGTCATCGGACCCGACGGCACGCCGGGCTTCGACCTGTGGATCGGGGGCGGGCTGTCCACCAACCCGCGCTTCGCCGAGCGGCTCGGCGTCTTCGTGCGCCCGGAGGAGGTCGGCGACGTCTGGGTCGGCGTCACGTCCATCTTCCGCGACTACGGCTACCGGCGGCAGCGCAACCACGCGCGGCTGAAGTTCCTGCTGGCCGACTGGGGCGTGGCGAGATTCCGCGAGGTGCTCGAGCAGGAGTACCTGCACCGCGCGCTGCCCGACGGGCCGGCGCCGGCCACGTCACCGACGCACCGCGACCACGTGGGTGTCGAGGAGCAACTCGACGGCAACGTCGCGATCGGCGCCACCACCCGCGCCGGTCGCACCTCGGGCGCAGCGCTCCACGAGCTCGCCGAGATCGCGGACCGGCACGCGAGCGGCCGCGTCGCGCTGACGGCCCAGCAGGGCGTCGTGGTGCTGGACGTGCCGCCGTCGGCGCAGGAGAAGGTCATCGACGAGCTCGCGGTGCAGGGCTTCACCGCGCGCCCGTCGGCCTTCCGCCGCGGCACCATCGCCTGCACCGGTATCGAGTTCTGCAAGCTCGCGCTCATCGAGACCAAGGGCCGGGCCGAGACCATCCGCGAGGAGATGGAGCGGCGGCTGCCCGACTTCGACATGCCGATCACGATCAACGTGAACGGTTGCCCGAACTCCTGCGCGCGCTTCCAGGTCGCCGACATCGGCTTCAAGGGCATGGTCGCCCGCGGCGACGACGGCGAGTTCCACGAGACGTTCCAGGTGCACCTCGGCGGACAGATGGGCACGGAAGCGGAATTCGGGCGCAAGTTCCGGGGTTTGAAGGTAACGGTGGACGACGCACCCGAGTACATCGAACGGGTGCTGCGCGGTTACCTCGAGCGCCGTGAAGGAGGCGAGGCGTTCGCGGCCTATGTGTCGCGAGCCGACGAAGCATGGTTGCTCTGAGCACGGTCCCACACCGCACACGCGACGAACTGCGCGCTCTCGCGACCGAGGCCGGCGACGTCCTCGAAGGGGCCTCGGCGCTGGAGGTCCTCGGCTGGGCCGACGAGCATTTCGGGGCGCAGTGGGCCGTCGCGTCGTCGATGGCCGACGCGGTCGTGCCGTCGCTGGCGGCTCAGGTCCGCCCGGGCGTGGACGTGCTCTTCCTCGACACCGGATACCACTTCGCCGAGACGATCGGTACCCGCGACGCGGTGGCCGCGACCCTGGCCGTGACGGTCCGCAACATCACCCCCCGGCAGAGCGTCGAGGCGCAGGACGCGTCGTTCGGGGCGCGGCTCTACGAGCGCAATCCTGACCAGTGCTGCGCGCTGCGCAAGGTCATCCCGCTGCGCCAGACCCTGAAGGACTACACGGCCTGGGCTTCGGGGCTGCGCCGCGACGAGGCGGCCACGCGGGCCAACGTCAAGGTCGTCGAGTGGGACGAGCAGCGCGGCATGGTCAAGCTGAACCCGATCGCCGCGTGGACCCAGGCCGACGTCGACCGCTACATCGCCGAGAACGGCGTGCTGGTCAACCCGCTGCTGCACGACGGCTACGGCTCCATCGGCTGCGCGCCGTGCACCCGGCGCATCGCTCCCGGCGAGGATGCGCGTGCCGGGCGCTGGTCGGGCAGCAACAAGGTGGAGTGCGGGCTGCATTGAGCCGCCGGTCGATCAGCCGCGCGGCTTCGTCCAGCCGGTGAGGTCGACGAACTCGATGTAGCCCACGCCGGTGATCTCGCGTTCCCGGTAGATGCCGGTGTAGTCGAAGGTGCCGCAGAAACCCGCGCCGAGCCCGTAGGCCCAGTCGCCGTGCGTCGACGCGTCGATGCGCACGGCCTCGTGCCGGTCATCGTCGGCGACCCGCCAGGAGAAGCGCCTGGGCATGCTCATGGCGCGCCCGTCCGGGGTCGTCAGCGGTTGGTCCTCGTGCTCGTGCACGGCGAACACGTGCCCGAACGTGAGCACGTTGCCGTAATCGTCGAGGGAGCGCTCGTACACGGCACTGCGCAACCGGATGCCCCGCGGCCCGACGACGTGGGTGAACAGCAACTGGGTGCGCTCGTCGACGTTGAGCACCTGGTAGGTGAACAGCTGCGCCGGCACCCGCAGCCACGGCGGCAGCCGGCGGTCGGCCACGCTCTGCACGCCCACGCCGCACGCGTACTCGAAGGTGCACAGACCGCTGATGTCGGTGCTCGTGCCGCCCTGCTCGATGCGGCCACTGGCCTGACACAGCAGGCTCCAGTGCTCGTACACGCCCGGGATCTGGAAGAACGGGGCGACCTTGTCGCTCGCGTGCAGTTCGAGGTCGACCCGCACCTCGGGATGCCGGCGGCGCACGGTGAAGTCCGGGTAGCGACCGGCGATCGCGAGGTCGTCGCCGAAGAGCAGGTTGGAACCGTCGTCGGCGAGTGCGCACGCCCCGGTCATCGAGTACGCCGCGAACTGGTCGCGGGTCATGCTCGACGTGGCCGACACGACGTACGCGGTGTCGCCCGGCGTGGTGGTGATCAGATCGTCGTTGGCGAACAGCGCGATGCCCGGCGTACCGAGGATCGCCATGACGTTGAAGGCGCGGTGCGGGTCGGGCAGGCCCGGCATCATGACGCCGTAGTGCACCCAGCTGCGCCGCCGCCCGCCGGGCGGCCGGATGGGCGTGCGGGGGTCGAACGGGCGCCCCGGCGCGGAACGGTCGACCAGGGCGAGGGCGCGCTCGGCGGCGAACGAGATCAGTGACATCGACGCTGATTGTGCCCGGACGGGCATGCTTCGCACATGCGTGATGCCGACGACCCGTACGGGCTGGCGCGGTTCGTGACCGCCCAGGACACCGGCGGGACCTACGACCAGGCGCTCGGCGAGCTGCGCGCGGGGCGCAAGCGCAGCCACTGGATGTGGTTCGTCTTCCCCCAGCTGGCCGGGCTCGGCCGCAGCTCGACGGCGCAGCACTACGCGATCGGCTCGCTCGACGAGGCCCGGGCCTACCTCGCCCACCCGGTGCTGGGGTCCCGGCTCGTCGCGTGTGCTGAGGTGGTGGCCACCCTGCCCGATCCGCCCGGGCGCGTGTTCGGCGCGGTGGACGCGCTCAAGCTGCACTCGTCGATGACCCTGTTCGCGCGGGCCGACCCCGAGTGCCCGGCCTTTGCCGCCGTGCTGGCGGCCCATTTCGACTCCCGGCCCGACGAATCGACCGACCGGTTGCTGCGTTCGCGCTAACGTCGCCGGCGTGCACCCGAACTGCGCTGCGGTCGACGCGATCCTCGAGGCCGTCGGGGTGCCGGGGCGGGTGCGGGTGCTCGACGAGGCCGCCCCGACCGCCGCGGCGGCCGCGGCGCTGGTCGGCGTCGAGGTGGGCGCCATCGCCAACTCCCTGGTCTTCGCCACGCCCGGCGGCGAGGCCGTGCTCGTGATGACCAGCGGCGCGCACCGGGTCGACACGGCGAGGACCGCCGGCCTGTTCGGCGAGTCGGAGCTGCGCCGCGCCGACGCCGATCTCGTGTACCGCGCCACGGGCCAGCGCATCGGCGGAGTGGCGCCGGTGGGCCATCCGCGCCCCCTGCGCACCGTCGTCGACGTGACCCTGGCCCGGTTCCCGCAGGTGTGGGCCGCGGGCGGCATCCCGCACGCCGTGTTCCCCACCACGTTCGAGGAGCTGCTGCGCCTGACCGGAGGACATGCGGGCGAGGTCGCATGATCGCGCCGTGGTGAGGCACGATCAAGGTATGCGCTCCGCGGCGCGTCCGCCGGCGACCGGTGCCCGGGTCGAGACCTGGACCGGCCGCCAGTTCGGCGCGCGCCTGGACGACGCGATGCGCATCTACCAGCTGGCCATGAAGTACCCGGAGCACACCGGCGTCCAGCGCGGGGTGAGCGCGCGCAAGCACACCGTCAACGCCGGGTTCGCCTGCCGGGCCGCGGTGGTCGAGGACGGCACGCTGGTCGGGTTCGGGTACGGGTACACCACCGCCCCGGGCCAGTGGTGGCACGACCTGGTCCGCCGCGCGCTGAGCCGTCCGGCCGCCGACGAGTGGTTGGTGGACTCCTTCGAGCTGTCCGAGCTGCACGTGCTGCCCGAGTACCACGGGATGGGCATCGGCCGGCAGCTGCTGACCTCGCTGGCCGGCGGCATCCCGCACCGCCGGATGCTGCTGTCCACGCCCGACGCCGACACCCGCGCCTTCCGCCTCTACCGCGACACCGGCTTCGTCGACCTCGCGCGCAACTACCTGTTCCCGGGCGACGCCCGCCCCTTCGCCGTCATGGGCGCGCGGCTGCCGCTGTCCTGACACCACCCACGCGTTAGGGCCCGCGTTGTGTAGCAAGCCTTGTCGCAATACGCTGCGCGCGTGGTACCCGGACCCGCCGCCGCTCCCGGATCGCCGTGATCACCGTCGACGTGCGGTCGGGCGTGCCGCCGTTCGAGCAGGTGCGCGGGCAGCTCGCGGCCCAGATCGGTGACGGGAGGCTGCCGGTCGGCACCCGGCTGCCGCCGGTGCGCCGGCTCGCCGACGACCTCGGGCTGGCCGTCAACACGGTGGCCCGCTCCTACCGGGAACTCGAGGCGGCCGGGCTGGTGGAGACACGGGGTCGCGGTGGCACGGTGGTCCGCGGCGCCGACCCGGCGCTGGCCCGGGTGCACCGGGCCGCCCGCGACTACGCGGCCGCGGCCCGCGCGGCGGGGCTGGGCCGCGCCGACGCCGAGCGGATCGTGCGCACCGCCTTGGACCCCGCGGCCGTCACGCCCTGACCGGCCGCTCCGCGGGTCAGGCGACCGGCGCGCGCTCGGGCAGCGACAGTTCGGCCAGCACCTCACGGGTGGCCTTCGAGAAGTTGAACGTGATGAAGTGCAGGCCCGGCGCGCCCTCGTCGAGCAATCGCTGGGCCAGCAGGATGGCCTGCTCGATGCCCAGCGCGCGCACCGCCGCCTTGTCCTCGCCGACCGCCTCGAACTTGCGCAGCAACGCGGGCGGGAAGGGCGCGCCGGACAGCTGCTCCGAGCGCGCGATCGTGTTCATGTTCGTCACCGGCATCAGCCCGGCGATGATCGGGGTGTCACCGCCGGCCGCGGCCACGCGGTCGCGCAGGCGCAGGTAGTCGTCGGCGTCGAAGAACATCTGCGTGATGGCGTAGTCGGCGCCGGCCCGGCACTTGTCCACGAAGAACCGGGTGTCGGAGTCGATGTCGCCCGAGCGCGGGTGCTTGTACGGGAACGCGGCCACGCCGACGCAGAAGTCGCCGTGCTCGGCCAGCAGCTCCACGAGGTCGGAGGCGTACTCCACGCCGTCGGGGTGCTTGACCCACTCCCCCTCGACGTCGCCGCGCGGGTCGCCGCGCAGCGCCAGCATGTTGATGATGCCGGCGTCGGCGAACCGGCCGACGATGCCGCGCAGGTCGGCGATCGAGTGGTCGACGGCGGTCAGGTGCGCGACCGGCAACAGCGTCGTGTCGGCGTTGATGGCCTCGGTGATGCTGATCGTGTTGTCGCGCGTGGACCCGCCGGCGCCGTAGGTGACCGAGACGAACGACGGGCGCAGCGGTTCCAGCTCACGGATCGTCTTCCACAACCGCCGCTCGTCGTCCTCGGTCTTGGGGGGCATGAACTCGAACGAGATGGTCGGGCGCGGCTCGGCCAGGGCGTCACGAACGGTTCGGGTCACCCACGCAGCGTAATGCGCAACAGCCCGGGCGGGCAGGAGGGGGCGGGCGCGCCGTAGCGTCGGGTGTCGTGCGCACCGTGGACGGACCCACCGACCGCGTCGTGATCGTCGGCGCGGGCCTCGGCGGGCTGTCGGCCGCGCTGCACCTGGCCGGCGCCGGCCGCCAGGTCACGGTGCTCGAGCGAGAGGCGGTGCCGGGCGGGCGCTGCGGGCTGATCGCCGACTCGGGCTACCGCTTCGACACCGGCCCGACGGTGCTGACGATGCCGCAGCTGCTGGCCGAGCCGTTGCGCGCCGTGGGCGAGGATCTCGCCGACCGGCTCACCCTGCACCGGCTCGACCCCGCCTACCGCGCCCGGTTCGCCGACGGCTCGGTGATCGACGTGCGCGCGGACGTGCACGACATGGCCGACGAGATCCGCGACACCTGCGGCCCCGACGACGCCGCGGGCTGGCTGCGCTACGTCGACTTCCTGCGCGCGCTCTACGCCGTGGAGATGCCGCACTTCATCGAGCGCAATCTCGACTCGCCGCTGCAGCTGGTCGGCGCCCCGCTCGCGCGGCTCGCCGGCATGGGTGCGTTCCGCCGCCTGGCGCCCAAGTTGGGGGGCTACGTGGCCGACCCGCGGTTGCGCCGGCTGCTGTCCTTCCAGGCCATGTACGCGGGTCTGGCGCCGGCGCAGGCGCTCGCGATCTACGCCGTGATCACCTACATGGACTGCGTCGAGGGCGTCTACTTCCCCGAGGGCGGCATGCACGCGGTGCCCACCGCGCTGGCCGGCGCCGCGACCGACCACGGGGTGCAGATCCGCTACGGCACCGAGGTCGCGTCGGTCGAGGTCGTCGACGGCTGGGCGCGAGCGGTGCGCACCGCCGAGGGCGAGCGGGTGCCCGCCGACGTCGTCGTCGTCAACGCCGACCTGCCCACCGCGTACGAGCAACTACTGCCCGGCGTGCGCACGCCGCGCCGGGTGCGGCGGCTGCGTTACTCGCCCTCGGCCGTGGTCCTGCACGCGGGCACCGCCGCCGAGGTCACCGACGCGCACCACACGATCGACTTCGGCGCGGCGTGGGAGACGACGTTCCGCGAGATCATCCGCGACGGCCAGGTGATGAGCGACCCGTCGTTCCTGCTCACCAACCCGACCCGCACCGACCCGGGCCTCGCCCCCGCCGGCCGGCAGACCTACTACGCGCTGTTCCCCGCGCCGAACACCCGCGGCCGGGTCGACTGGACCACCGAACGCGCCCGATACCGCGACCACGTCCTGGCGACACTCGAGCGGCGTGGCTACACCGGCCTGGGTGCGTCGCTGGAGGTGGAGCACCTCGTCACGCCGGCCGACTGGCAGGCGCAGGGCCTGGCCGCCGGCGCGCCGTTCGCCGCCGCCCACTCGTTCGGCCAGACCGGACCGTTCCGGCCGACCACCCTCGACCGGCGCGCCGGCAACGTGGTGTTCTGCGGCTCGAACACCCAGCCCGGCGTGGGCGTGCCGATGGTGCTGGTGTCGGGACGTCTCGCGGCGCAGCGGGTGACCGGCCGGATGACACCATGAGGACGTGAGCGTGCTGGCCCGCCGCGAACTCGACGCCGCCGGCATCGAGGGTGCGGCCCTGCGCGCCGGCTACCTGCGCTGCCGCAATCTCAACGCCCGGCACGGGCGCACGTTCTTCCTGGCCACCCTGCTGCTGCCACCGGCGAGGCGGCCGTTCGTCCACGCGCTGTACGGCCTGGCCCGGCACCTGGACGACATCGTCGACGAGCATCCGCCGGCCGGCGTCGACGAGCGGGCCGAGCGGCTCGACGGCTGGACCGCCGACTTCCTGGCCGACCTCGACTGGGGCGCCACCAGCGACCCGGTGGCCCGCGCGGCGATGGACACGATGCGGCGCTGGCGGATACCCACCCGCTACGTCGTCGACTTCGTCGAGTCCATGCGCATGGATCTCACGGTGACCTCCTACGAGACGTACGCCGATCTCGAGCGCTACATGTGGGGCTCGGCCGCGGTGATCGGGCTGCAGATGCTGCCGATCCTCGGCCGCGCCGATGACGGCACCGGCGAGCCCGTGCGCTGGGACCTGCTCGAGACGCACGCCATCGCCCTGGGCCAGGCCTTCCAGCTGACGAACTTCCTGCGCGACGTCGGCGAGGACCTGCGCCGCGGCCGGGTGTACCTGCCGCAGGAGTCGCTGCGCCGCTTCGGCGTCGACCGCGACCGGCTCGCCCGCGGCCGGGTCGACGAGCCGATCCGCAACCTGATGGCCTGGGAGATCGAGCGGGCGCGGCGCACCTACGCCGAGGCCGCGCCCGGCATCGAGCTGGTGGCGCCCGAGTCGCGCGAATGCCTGCGCACCGCCGTCACCCTCTACGCCGAGATCCTCGACGAGATCGAGCGCGCCGACTATGACGTGTTCAGCGAGCGGGCCGCCGTCGGTCTGAGCCGGCGCCTGACGGTGGGGCTGGCCGGCGCCCGGAGGTCGCTCGTGGCCCGCCGGCGCGCGCCCGACGCCCCGCCCACACCCACAGGCTGAGCGTGATCGTCACCAGGGCGAAGCCGAACAACACGTCCTCCACCGGGGCGAAGGCCAGGCGCCAGCCGATGATGCGCGCCGGGTCGTAGCGCACGACCCGCAGCCCGGTCAGCAACCCGTTCACGATCAGCTGGAAGAACAGCACGATGGCATAGGCGATCCAGAACGCGCGACGGCGCACCAGCGCGGTGCGCAGTCCCACGAGGTCGACCAGCAGGGCCGCGGCCACCCCGAGCAGCGCGGCCCCGGTGTAGGTCACGCCTCGTCCCCCACGAGCCAGTCCGGTCGACGGGCGCGCACGGCCTCCAGGGTGAGCACGGCGCACGTGGGGATCACCAGGAAGAACAGCAGTTCCTCCACCGGCAGCCGGCCGGGCAGGCCGAGTCCGGCCACCTGCGCACCGTCGTAGCGCCACCAGCCGCCGGCGACCGCCAGCAGGTCCCAGCCGGTGAAGAGCACCGCCACCGGCAGCACCGCCACCGCGAGCCGCCGCCACCTGGCGTAGACGCGGGTGTGCAGCACGACCTCCAGCGGCAGCGTGCCGACCACGCACGCGGCGAGGATCGCCAGGTACGTCAGGTGCCGCATCAGTAGCCGGCGACCTGCGCGCGACGCTTCACCTCGGAGCCGCGGTTGGCGCGCAGGGCCTCGATCGGGGAGCCCGGCAACGAGTCGTCCGCGCGGTACAGCCAGTCGACGATCTCCTCGTCGGTGAACCGGGCGTCGCGCAGCACCGTGATGACGCCGGGCAGCGCCTTGACCACCGCGCCGGCCTGCACGAAGTCGAGGGGGACGCTGCGCCGCCCCTCGGCGTCGCGGACGGCGACGAGGTGACCGTCGCGCACGTACTGCTGGACCCGCCGCACCGGCACGCCCAGTGCGGCAGCGATGTCGTCGTAGCTGACCAGTTCCACCCGGTCAGCCTGCCACGAGGCTCAGCCGGCCACGCGCGCCAGCGTGAGGTACGTGCCGCCGTCGAGCACCAGGTCGTCGCCGCGCACGGACAGTCCCTCGCGCAAGGCGGCCAGCAGCGCCGCGAGCCGGTCGGCGCCGAGCAACAGGTGGTCGCTCTGAGTCCCCAACCGCCCCAGCCAGTGCTCGACCGGCTCCGTCCGCCGCCAGGTGTAGGTGCGGGTGGTGACGTCGGCGAACCGGCCGGTCGCGCGCAGGTCTTCGGCGTAGGAGCGCTGGTGCGGGCGCCGGGTGCCGGGCGCGTGCAGCTGCGCCAACTCCGGCGCGTGGCGGCGGTAGACATCGTCGAGCACGGCCCGGGTGACGTCGTCCACCTCGTCGAAGTTCCAGAACGGCGCAAGGGTGCCTCCCGGCGCCAGCACCGCGGCCGCCTTCGCCGCGCCGCGGACCGGGTCGACCCAGTGCCAGGCCTGCGCGCTGGTGATCAGGTCGAACGTGCGCCCCTGCGCGTCCCACTCCTCGAACGAGCCGACCTCCACGGCCAGGCCGTGCTCGCGTGCCACCCCGGCCATCTTCGGGTCGGGCTCGACGCCGAGCACGGCGAACCCGCGGGCGTGCAGCAGCCGGGCGGCCTTGCCGGTGCCGCAGCCGACGTCGAGCACCCGACGCGGGCGCAGCGCGGCGAGATCGTCGATCAACGCGGCGGGGTAGCCCGGCCGGTACCGGTCGTAGTCGGCGGCCACCGCGCCGAAGGACTCCGCGCGGTCGCGGCGCAGGTGGGCCCGCTCGTCGATCGACACCGCTACGACCCCGCTTCGCCGAGGTCGTCGACGCGCCACATGCTCTCCGGCGGCGCCGGCGAGCGCATCGGGTCGGCGTCGCTCAGCGGCGCGGCCACGGGCACCGTGGTGATCACACTGCGCGGGAACGGTGCGCCGGCCGCCGCGCGGCGCACCGGCGCGAGGGGCAGGGCGGCCCGCGACGCGGCCAGCACCACGTTGCCGAACCGCTTGCCCTTGAGCACGCCGGGGTCGGCCGAGAGCGCCACGTCGGGCAGCACCTCACGGACGGTGGCCACCACCCGGCGCACGTAGGTCAGGGCGCCGCCGTCGCTCAGGTTGGCGAGCAGCACGCCGGCCGGGCGCAGCACCCGCGCGATCTCGGCCAGGCACTCGCGGGTCGTCAGCTCCGCCGGCACCCGGGCCCCGTGGTAGGCGTCGAGGACCAGCACGTCGGCGCTCGCGTCCCGTAGCGCGGTCACCCCGGCCCGCCCGTCCACCGGCCGGATGCGGATGCGGGCGCGGCGCGGCAGCGGCAGCCGGGCCCGCACCAGGGCGGTCAGGTGCTCGTCGGGCTCGAACACGATCTGCGGTGACCCGGGCCGGGTGACGGCTACGTAACGCGCGAGCGTGCAGGCGCCCCCGCCGACGTGCGTCACCGCCAGCGGCGCGGGGGCCGCCGGCTCGAGCGCGGCCAGCACGTCACCGAACACCTGGACGTACTCGAAGTCGAGGTAGGTGGGGTCGTCCAGGTCGACGTAGGACTGGCGCACCCGGTCGACGAGCAGCAGATGACCGCCCGGGCGGTCGGCGTCGGCGAGCACCTCCGCGACGCCCAGTGCCGGCGGGTCGGTGCGCGTCACAGGCTCACGGTACGGGCGGCGCGCGCAATCACGGGAAGAGCTCCCCAAGCGCGCCACCCGGCGGATCGGCGCGCCGACCGTAGAATCACCGCGTGCAGACGGCGACCACGGATCCCCTGGTCGGCCGCTCGCTCGAAGCTCGCTACCGCATTTTGGACCCAATTGCCCGGGGCGGCATGTCCACCGTGTACGCGGCCGTCGACGAGCGGCTCGACCGGCTGGTGGCTGTGAAGGTCATGTCGTCGGCGCTGTCGGCCGACCCCGCGTTCAGCGACCGGTTCGCCCGCGAGGCGCGCGCCGCTGCCCGGTTGACCCACCTCAACGTCGTCTCGGTGTACGACCAGGGCCACGAGGTCGGTCCCGACGGCCATCACGTCTTCCTCGTCATGGAGCTCGTGGAAGGACGCACGCTGCGCGAACTGCTGCGTGAGCGCGGCCGGCTCAACCCGGCCGAGGCCGTGTCGATCATGGAGCCGGTGCTGAGCGCGCTGTCGGCCGCCCACCGGGCCGGGCTCGTCCACCGCGACGTGAAACCGGAGAACATCCTGCTCTCCGACGACGGCGTGGTGAAGGTGGCCGACTTCGGTCTGGCCCACGCCGTGGAGTCCGACGCGTCGTCCACCCGCACCGGGCTGATGATGGGCACGGTCGCCTACACCGCGCCCGAGCAGATCTCGAAGGGCATGGCCGACCCGCGCTCGGACGTGTACTCCGCCGGCATCGTGCTGTTCGAGTTGCTCACCGGGGAGCCGCCGTACCGCGGCGAGACCGCGATGAACATCGCCTACCAGCACGTGCACAGCCGGGTACCGGCGCCGTCCTCGCGGGCGCGCGGCGTGCCCGACGAGATCGACGAGATCGTCGTCGCCGCCACCGACAGCGACCCGACCAGCCGCCCCTCCGACGCCGGCGCCTTCCTCGCGGAACTGTCCGACGTGCGCGGTGACCTCGGGCTGCCGGTGATCCCGGTGCCACCGCGCCCGCGCGACCGGGTCCGCCGGTCGGTCCCGCCCGCGCGCAACCGCACGCCCGACTCCGCCACCACCGCCGCCGTCCGGGCGCAGGCCGGCCGGCACGACACCACGCTCGACCCGGCCCACCAGCGGCCGAACGGGATGGCGCGGCCCGTCGATCAGCCCGACCGGCGCCGGCACCCGCGCGACGACGACGGCCCGCCGCCCCCGGTCGTCATCCCGCCGCAGCGCCGCAGGCGGCGGCGCCGGGGCCGCATCCTGGCGATCCTGATCGTGCTGGTGCTGCTCGGCGCGGCCGCGGGCTGGGCCGGCTGGTACTTCGCGTCCGGCCGGTACTCCCGGGTGCCCGACCTGCGCGGCGCTTCGCCGTCCGCGGCCGTGAGCAAGCTCGAGAATGCGGGGTACCGCGTCGAGGTCGAGCCGGGCCAGGTCTACGACGAGAAGGTGCCGCCCGGCGAGGTGGTGCGCACCGACCCGGGGGCGAACACGAGAGCCGTGCGCGGTACCCGCGTGTCGGTGACCATCTCCAAGGGCGCGCACTACTACCCGGTGAAGCCGGTGGCCGGGAAGTCGCTCGACGCCGCGCGCCAGATCCTGCTGTCCGCGGGCAGGATCACGATCGCGACCTCTGTCAGGCGCGAGTACAGCGACAAGGTCGGCGACAACCTGGTCACCCGCACCGACCCGCAGGCCGGCAGCCAGGTGCGCGCCGACCAGCCGGTGATCATCTATGTCTCGCGCGGGCCGCCGGTGGTCGACGTGCCGACCATCTCGCAGGGGACCGCGCTCGAGGACGCGAAGAGCCGGCTGCGCGACGCCCACCTGAAGTACAGCGTCGAGGAGCAGTACAGCGACACCGTCGACAAGGGCACCGTCGTCTCGGTGAGCCCCAGCGACCGTGCGCGCAAGTTCAGCCGGGTGACCCTCGTGGTCTCGCGTGGGCCCGAGATGGTGCGGGTGCCCGAGATCGCTCAGGGCACCCCGGTCGCCGCCGCGAAGAAGACGCTCACCGATGCCGGCCTCGTCCCGGACGTCAAGACCGTCGCCGACGCCGGCGCGCCCGGCGTCGTTCTGGCCATCAGCCCCGCGGCGGGCAGCACCGTCCACTCGGGGTCCACGGTCCTGGTCGTCGCACTGCCGGCGTAGGCCGTCGACGGGCCTCGCTAGGCTCGCCGGCATGGTCATCGTCATGGCGCCGGCCGCCACCGACAGCGACATCTCCGGCGTCGTCGGGCACATCGAGGCGCACGGCGGGCAGGCCTTCGTCAGCCGCGGGGTGATGCGCACGATCGTCGGTGTCGTGGGCACCGAGGACGTGCTCGAGACCCTCGACGCGTCGAACGTCGGTGCCTTCCCCGGCGTCGGGGAGACCATGCGGATCACCGCGCCCTACAAGCTGGTGTCGGCGCAGAACCACAGGCGGCGCACCACGATCCGGGTCGGCGGCGTGCCCATCGGCCCGGACACGTTCACCCTGATCGCCGGCCCGTGCGCGGTCGAGACGCCGGAGCAGACCCTCGAGGCCGCGCGCATGGCGCAGCGCGCCGGCGCCACCCTGCTGCGCGGCGGGGCGTACAAGCCCCGTACGTCTCCGTACGCCTTCCAGGGGCTCGGGGTGGAGGGGCTGCGCATCCTCGCGCAGGTGCGCGACGAGGTGGGGCTGCCCGTGGTCACCGAGGTCATGGACGCCGCCGACGTCGACGTCGTGGCCGAGCACGCCGACATGCTGCAGATCGGCACCCGCAACATGCAGAACTTCGGCCTGCTGCAGGCGGCCGGGAGCGCCGGCAAGCCGGTGATGCTGAAGCGCGGGCTGACGGCCACCTACGAGGAGTGGCTGATGGCCGCCGAGTACATCGCCCAGCGCGGCAACCTCGACATCGTGCTGTGCGAGCGGGGCGTGCGCTCGTTCGAGCCGGCGATCCGCAACATGCTCGACGTGTCGGCGGTGGCGATGATCCAGCACCAGTCGCACCTGCCGGTGATCGTCGACCCGTCGCACGCGGCCGGGCGGCGCGACCTGGTGGTGCCGCTGGCCCGGGCCGGCATCGCCGCCGGCGCGGACGGGGTCATGGTCGACGTGCACCCCCACCCGGAGGCGGCGCTGTGCGACGGCGCGCAGGCGCTGTACGGCGAGGCGCTGGACGAGCTCGCCACCGCGGTGGCCACCATCCCGCCGCTGCTCGGTCGCACCGGGGCCACGCACCTCGCGGGCTGAGCGCCGCGGCGCTCAGCCGAGCGGCGGCAGCCCCGGGCCGGGCGGCGCGGTGTCCGCCCGCCGCCGGGCCAGGACCCGGCGGACCCCGCCGAAGGCCGCCAGCAGCAGGGCCACGACGACGAGCACCGAGCCCGGCACGAGAAAGCGCACGCCGGTGACCATGCGGTCCTCGATCGACGGGCCGAAGGCCACCGTCGCCCCGTGCAAGGGTCCGGCCGTCGACGTCACGGCGGCCTCGTAGCTGCCCTTGGCCGAGATCGAGAACTCGCGCAGTGCCACGCCGTTGTGGCCCTTGTACTGGTAGGTGACCGCGTTCTTCGGCACGCGGGCGTCGCCCGGGCGGCCCACCCGGACGACGGCGCCGGAGGGCGCGCGCAGTGTGATCGTCAGTGCCGGTACGTGCCGGGTGTTCTCGTCGACGTCAGCGGCCTCGTAGTAGGCCACGTACCGACCGGGATGGGCGAACCGCGCCGTGCCCGACGCGCCGACCGAGACGCGGTCGAAGCCCGTCACCTTGTCCAGCGAGCCGTTGACCACGAGCAGCACGCCGACGACGACCAGCGCGACGCCGGCGAGGCCGACGACGGGCGCGAGGAGCAGGCTGCGCCGACCGACGCGGCGCTGCGCGGTGGGGCGTGCCGGCACCGTCAGCCCTGCTGCGGTTGCTCCTGCGGGGGCGGCCAGCCCTGCGGCGGGTAGCCGGGCGGCGGCCCCGCCGGGTAACCGCCGGAGCGGACCCGCTTGTTGTACCGCGAGCGGCGGACCAGGCCGACGATGAGCAGGATGATCGCCGCGACCAGCAGCAGCACCCCGGGGATGACCAGCAGCACACCGGTCACCAGGTTGTGCGCGATGGACTCGCCGAAGGCCACCTTGGCACCCGCGGGCGCCTGGTCGGCCTTGACCTGCACCTGGTAGTCACCGGACTTGGCGATCGTGAAGGTGAACAGCGCCTCGCCGTGCCGGCCGCCGGTGTCGTACGTGAGCGAGGAGTTCCGCCCGTAGAGGTGCAGCTTCACCTCGCCGCCGGACGCGCTGCGCATGGCCATCTGCACGAGCGCGTGGTGGTTCGCGTTGCTGGGCGTCTCGTAGTACCCGACGTACTTGCCCGTGCGGCTCAGGTGCACGGTGCCACCGCCGCCGCCGACACTCACCCGCGCGAACTTGTTCACCTTGTCCAGCGAGCCGTTGACCAGCAGCACGGCGCCGACGACGATCATCGCGAGGCCGAGCACGCCGAAGATCAGGGCCAGGCGCAGCGGGATGCGGCCGGGCTTCTTGCCGGTGGGCGCGGCGGCCATCGGCGGTTGCGCGGGCGGCGGCGGGTAACTCATGACCGCGCACGCTAGCGGACCGGACCGCGGTGCGCGCTCTACGACGCGACACGCCTCCGGACCAGCGGTGCGAGTACCGCCAGGGCGCGGTCGATGCCGTCGTCGTCCACGTCCAGATGGGTGACCAGGCGCAGGAAGCGCGGGCCCAGGGCTGACGCCAGCACACCGTGCTCGGCGGCGCCGCGGGCGACCGCCGCGGCGTCGGGTACGCGCAGCACGACGATGTTCGTGTCCACCGACGACGGATCGGCGCCCAGGCCCTCGGCGAGGCGCCGGGCGCGCGCGTGGTCGTCGGCCAGCCGGGCCAGGTGATGGGTCAGGGCGTAGAGCCCGGCCGCGGCGAGGATGCCGGCCTGCCGCATGCCGCCGCCGTAGCGCTTGCGCCAGACGCGGGCCTCGGCGACCCGCTCGGCCGAGGAGACCAGCACCGAGCCCACGGGCGCGCCCAGGCCCTTCGACAGGCAGACCGACACGGTGTCGTAGCCGGCGGCGAGCTCGGGCAGCGGCCGTCCGGTGGCGACGTGCGCGTTCCACAGCCGCGCGCCGTCGCAGTGGATGGCGATCCCGAGCTGACGGGCGGCGGCGATGACCGCGGTGCGATCGTCAGCCGGCAGCACGGCGCCGCCGTTGAAGTTGTGGGTGTCCTCCACCGCGATCGCGGCGGTGGACACGAGGTAGGGGCCGGCGTCCGGCGTGGCCAGCTCGTCACGGATGAACGGCACGTCCAGGTGACCGCCCTCGGCGTGCCAGGTGCGGAACGTGATGCCCGAGAACGCGGCCGCGGCCCCCAGCTCCGCCCGGGCGATGTGTGCCGTCGAGCCGCAGAGGATCTCCTGCCCCGGCTTGGCCAGCAGCCGCAGGCCGAGCTGGTTGCCCATCGAGCCGGACGGCACGAACAGGCCCGCCTCGTGACCGAGCAGGCCGGCCACCGTCGTCTCGAGCTCGTTGAGGGTGGGGTCCTCGCCGTACACGTCGTCGCCCACGGGCGCCTGCGCCATGGCCGCGCGCATCTCGGGGCCCGGCCGGGTGACGGTGTCCGAGCGCAGATCGACGAGCCCGTTCATGTCTGTCTCCCTCGTCTGACGGTCAGTTGTGGCCGGCGCTGCGGGCCCGGCGGTCGGCCACCAGCCGCTCGGCCACCCGGAAGGCCAGCTCCAGCGACTGCTCGGTGTTCAGCCGCGGGTCGCAGGCCGTCTCGTAGCGGCGGCCGAGGTCGGCCGCCGTGAGGTCGGCGGTGCCGCCGATGCACTCGGTGACGTCGTCACCGGTCAGCTCCACGTGCAACCCGCCCGGATGCGTGCCCAGCGCGGAGTGCACGTCGAAGAAGCCGTCGACCTCGTCGATGATCCGGTCGAGGTGGCGCGTCTTCACGCCGTCGGCGGTCTCCTCGGTGTTGCCGTGCATCGGGTCGCATTGCCACACCACGCGGTGCCCCGTGGACTCGACCTTCTCCACGATCGCCGGCAGCACGTCACGCACCTTCGCGTTCGACATCCGGCTGATGAGGGTCAGCCGCCCCGGGTCGTTCGCCGGGTCGAGACGTTCCACCAGCTCCGCCGCGAACTCCGGCGTGGTGGTCGGGCCCAGCTTCACGCCGATGGGGTTGGCGATGCGCGAGACGAAGGCCAGGTGCGCGCCGTCCATCTGCCGGGTGCGCTCCCCGACCCACACGAAGTGCGCGGACAGGTCGTAGGCGCGGCCCTCGTCGATGCGCGTCAGCGCGCGCTCGTACTCGAGGATGAGTGCCTCGTGCGACGCGTACAGCTCCACGCCCTCGAGCGCCGCGTCGTCGACGCCGCAGGCGCGCATGAAGCGCACGGCGCGGTCGATCTCCGACGCGAGCTTCTCGTAGCGCGAACCGGTGTGCGTCGAGGCCGCGAACGCCGTGTTCCACGCGTGCACGCGGTCGAGGGAGGCGAGACCACCACCGGCGTAGGCGCGCAGCAGGTTCAGCGTGGAGGCGGCGGTGGAGTAGGCGCGCACGATGCGCCGCGGGTCGGGGGTGCGGTCGCCGATCAGCTCGTTGACCATGTCCCCGCGGTAGGACGGCAGGCCCGACGGGTCGAGGTCGGACGAGCGCGGTTTCGCGTACTGGCCGGCGATGCGGCCCACCTTCACCACCGGCATCGACGCGCCGTAGGTGAGCACCACGGCCATCTGCAGCAACACCCGCACCTTGCCGGCGATGTCGGCCTGCGAGCTGGTGGCGAAGGTCTCGGCGCAGTCGCCGCCCTGCAGCAGGAACGCCTCGCCGCGCGCGACCGACCCCAGCCGGGCGCGCAGCTGGTCCACCTCGCTGGCCACGACCAGCGGCGGCAGGGCCGCCAGCGTCAGCGACGCCTCGCGCAGCGCCCCGTGGTCCGGCCACGACGGCTGCTGCGCCGCCGGGAGCGCGCGCCACGCGTCGAGCCCCAGCCCCTCGGTGGGGTCGGTGGACGGGTGGGGCGGTGCGGCGGTCACGCGTCCAAGCGTAGGCGTGCCCGTTATCGGCGATGCAGCCCGCGGCGGCGTCAGGACAGGCCGGCGGTGTCCAGGTACTTCACCAGCGCCTGCTGCGTCTGGTCGCAGGCGCTCGTGGGCAGTGGTTCGGTGCCGGCCGGGGTCGTCACCACCGACAACGCCTCGTAGCCGCCCCTCGCCGTCCGGCCCTGCACGGAGGTGAACGCGCAGAGCGTCCGGTCGTTCGTCGCGCCGGCCCACAACCGGTGCCGGCCGGCCTGCGTGGCGGTGGTGCCGTCCGGACGCGCCGTGCTGAGGATCACCGGGTCGATGTAGGTCGTCATCGAACCGATCAAGCCGCAACCGATGCCGAAGTCGTCCGCCGTCACCGAGGCGCCGCCCAGCAGCGACAACGACGTGAGGCCGGCCGCCTTGGCGATCTTGCACCCGTCGAGGGAAGTCAACGACGGGCTCGCCAGCCCGAGCGGCGGCAGTGAGCGGTGCGCCAACGCCGCAGCGAGCTTCCCGGTCACCGCCTCGCTCTCGGCACAGTTGACGCTGCGCGACCGGTTGCCGCCCGACTGCGACTGGAAGACGGTGACCTTGGCGGTGAGGCCGGTGACGACCAGGTCCCGTTCGCAGTTGCCGGAGTCGGCGCCGTAGGGGTAGCGGTAGGCCCGCACCCCGGACAGCGTGGTGGTCGTGCGGCCGGGCGCGCTCGTCGGCCGGTTGCCGGGCAGCACGTAGACGCTCACCGTGATGCGCGTGTCGCGGCCGGGCTGCGTCACCAGGACATTGCAGCCCGGCACGTACTGCAGGTGGTTGAACGCCGCGCGGTACCCGGGCCGGGCGGTAGTGGCCAGGCCGAGGGCCGCGCAGAAGTCCAGGGCCACCGGGTCGCCGACGGCCGTGGACACGGGGGTACGCGCGAACCGGTTCGCCGCCGGGCGGCCGCTGGTCGAGGCCGATGCGCTCGACGGTGCCGGGCCGGTGCGCTGCGCCGAGGTGCTGGCCGTGCCTCGGCCGGCCACCACCGAACTGCAGGCGGACAGGGCCGCCGCGAGCACGGCCACGACGGCGATCACGCGGATCGGATGCACACCACGGCCTTCCGAGCGGGAAAACACGGTTGTCGCGATTATCGTCCGAGGCCCACTGCGTCGCTCACGCCACCGCCGCGGCGCGGTGCCGGCCGGGCCCATCCCTGCGAGTACCTACGAACGTCGCCCACAGCGCGGGCACGAAGCAGGCGGTCACGAGCACGGCCCAGAACCACCAGGAGACGTGCGGGTGCAGGTGCACCGCCAGGGCGCCGGTGTCGGTCTGCGAGCCCGACACGGTGCGCACCTGGCCGGTGCGCAGATCGGCGAAATGGCCCCCGGTTGTCCGCAGCCGCATCGGCAACAGACCCGTGGACACGAAGGTGGCGTGTCCGCCGTCGCCCGGAGCCAGGGACAGCAGCACGACGCGGGTGAGCGGGCGGTAGACGACCAGAACGGCCGACGCGAGCACCGCCGTGCCGATCACTACCACCGGGAGCTTCCATCGTGGCGCCGTCAACCGGGTGACGGCCAGCCACAGCACGAGCCCACCGCCGAGCAGCAGGGGCACGGCCTTCACCACCCAACCCATCCCCCACCAGCGCATGTCGACCCGGCCCACGACGTCGGCGGCAGTGATCCGCCACGGGTCCGGTGTGGTGATCTGACCCTTGGTCGAGTACGTGCCGTCGGAGTGGACGCGGTAGATGCGGTGGCTGTAGGTCGTGCTCGAGCCGGGCGGGCGGAAGGTGACGAACTCGCCGACGTGCAGCCGGTGGGCGTCGACCGGCTCGACCCACAGCAGCGTCCCCACCGGTGCGGCCGTGCCCATCGACGGTGTCTCGACGACGAACCACCGCCCCCCGCTCGCCGCCCAGTAGCCGGCGAAGGCCAGCAGGCCGACGGTGGCCAGCACGACGAGGAGGGCGCCCGCACGGCGCAGGAGCCGGCCCGTGCGCCCCTGACTCGCTCCGCAAGCGTCGCTCATGCGACCGCGAACGTCGTTGCGGCGAGACTCCACAAGAAGCTCACGTACCAGCTGGTGGAGACGCCGGCGTAGTACGTGGCCTGCACCGGTGCGTAGAGCAGAAGTCCCACGGCGTAGGCGTTCGGCGCGTTCGAGGCGAGGGCGATGGTCGAGGTCTGCGTGCCGCCAGGGTCGGGGCCGGCCGCCGCGGTCGAGTATCCCGCGGTCGCCGCGGCGCGCAGCGTGACGGGCGTGGCGATACCGGCCCGCGGCCAGGTGATGTTCACGTACGTGCACGGATCGCTGCCCGCCGGCAGCGCCGTGCCGCTGGGGAGGGTGCCCGGGGTCGTGCCGTTGTTGGGGCCGCCCAGGTCGTCGAGGCGCCACTGCTGGGTTCCACCGAGCGCCCCGTAGGTGGCCGGCGCGCTCGGATTGGCCGGTGCGTTGCCGCTGTCGTCGACGACGAGGTCCGACAGCGAGCCCTTGAAGTAGGCCGGCGTGCCGCCCACCCGCGACCAGCCGAGGTGCCAGTAGCCGGAGTAGGACGACAGGGCGCCGAAGAGCCCGCTGGTCCCGGAGGCGGCCGGCGCCCCGTCGACGTAGACCGTGTAGCTGTAGCCCAGTCCGAGGAACACCACGTTGGTGGTCGAGATGCTGACCCAGGCGAAGTGCCAGGTCCCGGTGTTGTAGGTCCCGGTGCTCAACGAGCCCGTCGCCGTCGTGTTCGGGACGAACCCGATCCGGCCGCCGGACAGGTACAGGATCCGGTCGCCTTTGCCGGTGCCCGTGGTCGCCGACGCCGCGAACCCGACGAGCGGGTCGACGCCGGAGTCGCTGGTGTTGAACCACACGCCCACGCCGTAGGTCGACGTGGCGAGCAGGGCGCCACCGACGGGCTCGGAGGTCGGGGAGACGCTGGCGGCGTAGCCGGCCGTGCCGTCGAGGGTGACCGCGCTCATCCCGGTCCGCGGCCCGGTCGCGGCGAACGTCGTCCCCTTCCGCGGGAGCAACGCACCGTTGCCGCCATCGGACCCGCTGTTGGCCAGCTGGACGACCCCGCAGCCGGCGATGCGGTAACGCGACGCGATGCTCGAGGCCGCGAGGTTTCCGGTATTGGTGATCGTGTCCGGCACGCCGGCACCGCCGACCACGGCCGGATAGACCGAGCCGGGGCACGACGTCGTCGCCGCGGGCTGGACCTGCGCCGCCGCGCACCCGGTGCCGGCGTAGTTGTGCGCCAGGGCCAGGTTGCCCGAGTTCACCGTGTCGGTGGCGTTGTGCAGCTGTGCGGTGGTGAAGCTGCTCAGCGTTCCCGTGCTGCCGAGCCACACCAGCAGTGCGGCGGCCACGAGGGACGCGAGCGCCGTCCTCGTGGACCAGCGCCTTGGCATTCGATCCTCCGGTACGCGCGGCCGGCGTCCCCGGGCCGTAGCCCGGGGACGCGGTTGGCCGCGAGAGGCGATCAGGAAGCGGTGAGCGTCCAGTTGAGTTGCTGCGAAGCGGTCTGGCCGGCGTACGTCGGCGAGGCGTCAGCGGGCAGCGTGACCTTGAACGTGCAGTCGACCGTGGCGTCCTTGGCGAGCGGGCCGACCGTCGACGCCGAGGCTGCCGTGCCGAACGCGGTCAACGTGGCGGTGCCGGTCGCGGGGTAGACGGCGGTGCTCGCGCAGGTGACGGTGATCTGCAGCTCGCCACAGAGGTCGGTGGCGCCGGTGGTGATACCGCCGGACGACGAGCAGGCGTCAGCCTTGAGCGTCAGTGCGCCGGCTCCGGTGCCCACGTTGGCCATGGTCACCGTGGTCGAACGCGACTGGCCGGGGCTGAGCGGCGTGGTGCCGACGCCGGTGCCGCCGTACTTGTTGATCGTGGTGCAGGTGTACTCGTTGCTCGACCCCGCGCCGCTGGTGGAGATGCAGCTCGTGGCGCCGGCGGTCTCCTTCAGGACGACCGCCTGGGCCGTCGCGACCGTGTTGGTGTTGTTGTGCAGGATCGCCACGGTCCAGTCGGACAGCGTGCCGCTCACGCCGAGAACGAGCAGCGTGGCGGCGGCCACGGCGCTGGCCCAGGCCAGCGGGACGACGCGGCGGCGGCCGCGGTGGCGGCCGGCGGAATCGGGAGTGGGGACGGGCGTCGAGTCGGTCATGGCGACCGGCTCCTTTCCTTCGAAGGGGCGAATGCCCACGGCCTCCGAGCGGCGCGTGTGCTTTCTGTTAGCTTTGCCCACTCCTCCGCTTGATGTCAAATCCTTGTAAAGACGGTTCTAAGCGTTTACGGCCAGGCGCAGCACGACACCCGCCGGGCGGCGACGCCCGGCGGGTCAACGCGCGATGAGCGCGGTCAGCCGAAGAAGACCTCGGCCTCGGCGTAGAGCTCCGGCGGCACCGTCTTCAGCTCGGTGGTCGCCTCGGCCAGCGGCACGCGCACGATGTCGGTGCCGCGCAGGGCGACCATCTTGCCCCAGTCGCGCTCGTGCACGGCGTCGACGGCGTGCAGGCCGAAGCGCGTGGCGAGCACCCGGTCGAACGCGGTAGGTGTGCCGCCGCGCTGGATGTGGCCGAGCACGGTGGTGCGCGCCTCCTTGCCGGTGCGCTTCTCGATCTGGCCGGCCAGCCACTCGCCCACGCCGCCGAGGCGTACGTGCCCGAACGCGTCGAGGCCCTTGTCCATCGTGGCGTTATCCCCGCCGTCGGGCGTGGCTCCCTCGGCCACCACCACGATCGGCGCGTAGTGCGCCTGGAAACGGCTCTCGACGTAGGCGCAGACCCGCTCGACCGAGAACGGCTTCTCGGGCACCAGGATGACGTTGGCCCCGCCGGCCAGGCCCGCGTGCAAAGCGATCCAGCCCGCGTGCCGGCCCATGATCTCGACGATGAGCGCGCGGTGGTGCGACTCGGCCGTGGTGTGCAGCCGGTCGATGGCCTCCATCGCGATGTTGACCGCGGTGTCGAAGCCGAACGTGTAGTCGGTGGCGTTGAGGTCGTTGTCAATGGTCTTCGGCACGCCCACCACCTGGACGCCGCGTTCGGCGAGCCTCGTCGCGACCCCGAGCGTGTCCTCGCCGCCGATCGCGATCAATGCGTCGACCCCGGTGCGGTGCAGGTTCTCGGTGATCCGGTCCACGCCACCGTCGACCTTGAACGGGTTGGTGCGCGAGGAGCCGAGAATGGTGCCGCCGCGCGGCAGGATGCCCCGCACGTCGGGGATGCCGAGCGGCATCGTCAGGTTCTCGAGCGGGCCCCGCCACCCGTCGCGGAAGCCGACGAAGTCGTGACCGTACATCCCCGTGCCCTTGCGGACGACGGCCCGGATGACGGCATTGAGGCCGGGGCAGTCGCCGCCGCCGGTCAGCACACCAATTCTCACGGCCACGACCCTAGTGGCAGGGGTCACGGCCACGGAACCGGCCGCTACGGCTGCTGGAGCACCCGCCAGCGGGCGAGGTTGTGGCGGGCGTCGGCCAGCGCGTCGTGCTGATCGGCCGGCGGCGCCGGCAACGGCGGTGAGCCGGCGTCCTCGAAACGCTGGCGCAGCTCGTGGGTGAAGCGCGGGACGGATCGCGGGAGCGCGCGCATGTCCCCCCACAACTGGCACAGCACCACGTGGTCGTAGGCGGCCATCCACGCCCACAGCTCGATCGGTTCGCCGGGTTCGAGCAGGAACGCGAGCAGGTCGTCGCGGATGCGCTCGCGCGAGCGCCACGCCCGGTCGGCCGGAGGCGGCAGCTTGTCCAGCACGTGCCGGCGCACCCAGTCGATCGCGCGCGTCGGATCGAACTCGGTCGACACCGCGTAGAACTCCCGGCCGGACTCGTCGACGACGCCGATCGACACGAGGTCGATCGTGCGGCCGTCCTCGATGAACTCGCAGTCGTAGAAGTAGCGACGCATGCCGCTGCTGATCAGGAGGCGCGGGTACCGGGCACCCGGTCACCCAGCTCGCGCACCTCGGCCGTGCCCTGCTCCCGCGTCCGGGCGCCGAAGGCCTTGTCCGCGCCGCTGGCGGCCTTGACCTTCGCCGCGTACTGGTCGACGTAGTCCTGGCCGGACAGCTGCATGAGCTCGTACATGATCTCGTCGGTGATCGAGCGCTCGACGAAGCGGTCACCCGACATGCCCTCGTAGCGGGAGAAGTTCAGCGGCTTGCCGAACCGCACACCGGGACGGGGCCGAAGCTTCGGCAGCAGGCGACCGGTGGGCTGGATGACGTCGGTGTTGATCATCGCGCACGGGATCACCACGGCCCCCGACTCGAGCGCGAGCCGGGCCACCCCCGTCTTGCCGCGGTACAGCCGGCCGTCCGGGGAGCGGGTGCCCTCGGGGTAGATGCCGAGCAGGGTGCCGCCGTCGAGCACCCGCAGGCCGGTGCGCAGCGCCGCCCGGGCGGCGTCGGAGTCGTCGCGGTCGATCGCCACCATGCCGACGATGTTCATGAACCGGCGCGTCAGGCGGCCCTTGATCCCCGGGGTGGTGAAGTACTCGGCCTTGGCCAGCCAGGTCACCTTGCGCCGGATCACGATCGGCAGGAAGAACGAGTCGCAGAAGCTCAGGTGGTTGCTCGCGAGGATCGCCGGCCGATCGGCCGGCACGTTCTCACGGCCCTCGGTCCAGGGCCGCCAGATCACCCGCAGCAGGGGGCCGAGGAAGACGAACTTGGCCAGCCAATACCCCACAGAGTCTCCCGCCCCGGTCCGGCAATTCCGGATCTCCTGTGCCTCTGACCCTAATGCCGTGCAGGTCGTGCGACCAAGCGTCGGGACGCGGCTCGCCCGACGGCCGCGTCGGCGGGCATGATGAGAGGAGCACCGCCGAGCGATCGTGGAGGTCCGGTGACACCGTTGCCCGACGCCGAGCCGTTCGCGGCCGACGGCGGTCCGGTCGGCGTGGTCGTCAGCCACGGTTTCACCGGTACGCCCGCGAGCGTGCGCGACTGGGCCCGGGCCTTCGCCGACGCCGGTTTCACCGTGCGCCTGCCGCTGCTGCCCGGCCACGGCGCCACCTGGCGCGAGACCAACCGGTCGCGCTGGCCGCAGTGGTACGACGCGATCGAGAACGCCTACCAGGAGGTCGCCGCCCGCTGCGACACCGTGTTCGCGGCCGGCCTGTCGATGGGCGGGACGCTGGTGACCCGGCTGGCCGAACGGCACCCGGAGGCCATCGCGGGGCTGGTGCTGGTCAACCCGGCCTACTCGACCACGCGCATCGACGCCAAGTTCGTCCCTTACATCTCATGGGCCGTGCGCTCGCGCCCGTCCATCGGTGGGGACATCAAGAAGCCGGGCGTCGAGGAACCGGCCGACGACCGGACCCCCGTGGTGGCGTTCGGGTCGCTGCAGAAACTGTGGAAGGTGACCCGCGCCGACCTCGCCTCGGTGCGCGCGCCCATCCTGCTCTACCGCTCGCGGGTGGACCATGTCGTCGACCCGTCATCGGCCCGGGTGCTCGCCGCCGGCGCGGTCAACACCACGATCCGCGAGGTGATCCTCGAGGACAGCTACCACGTGGCCACCCTCGACCACGACGCCCCGGCGATCTTCGAGGGCAGCGTCCGCTTCGTGCGCGAACTGAGTGCCGCGAACACCGCCGGCGAACCCGGGGGCGTGCCGTGAGCCCGCGCGACGCCGATCCCGGCGCGCCGCAGGACAGGGGACGCGTGGACAACGGACTGCTCGCAGCGGCCTACGTGCCGTTGACCGACGTCGACGCCGACGTCGGGCACCAGCTGCTCACCGCCCTCGGCCGGGCCCGGATCGCCGCGTACCTGTCCCCCGGCGCGGCCGTCGACGCCGAGACCCGCGAGCGGCAGCGGCTGTTCGTGGCCTCCGACGACCGGGTCGACGCGCGCACGATCGTGGCCGCCACCGTGCGCGCGATGGGCGCGGCGCAGCCCGATCTGCCCCGGCAGCGCAACCCGTGGGACGAGGTCGACACCGACTCCGCGTTCCAGGCGCTGGTGGCCGACTGGCACGTGGACACGGTGGCCGCCGTGCGCGACGCCGAGCGCGACCTGTCCCGTGAGGACGCCGACTGGCGCGCCCGGCTGGTCCAGCCGCAGGCCCCCGACGAGGTGTCGCTGGACGAGGACCACTACGTACCGCCCGCACCGCCGCCGCTGCCGAGGCTGGCCGCGCCGACGGTGATCGGGATGATCGTGCTGGTGCTGGCGATCCTGGTGCTGGCCCTCGGCGGCGAGATCGGCCTGGGTTCCGACGTGTCTCTCGTGCTCGGGATCAGCGGCCTCGTGCTCGCCGCCGGCATCTTCTTCACCCGCGTGCGCGACCACCGCGGCGACGAGGACGACGACGGGTCCGCCGTCTGAGCGCGGCCGGCGCCCGGCTCAGCCGCGGCTGAGTTCGACGACGACCGGCGCGATCGCGGCCGCGGCGTGATCGGGCAGTTCCCGGCTCGAGGCGACGACGAAGGCGCCGTCGACGAAGATCCGGTCGGCGACGGGGATCCGGTCGGCGGCGAGGGCCTGCCAGGCGGCGGTCCCCGGCCGCTCGGCGCCGGTCACGCACACGATGGCCGGCGGGCGGTCGGCGGCCATACCTACGATCGCGTCCTGCAGGCGCCGTGCCTGCTCGAGGCGCTCGGCGGCGTTGCCGACCAGCCGGGCGCAGACGAGCGTGAACCGCTCGCCGCCGTGGCGCAGCACGGCCAGCGCGGCGCCGGCCGGGCGCCGGCCCGCGGCGTGCAGGTCGATGTCGCGCGTGTCCAGGCAGTCGACACCGAGGCTGGACAGGAGCAGGTTGGCCGCGGCCGGCCGTCCCCCTGAGACCACGACCAGGCCGCTGCGGCGCCCGAGGGCCGCGGAGATCGAGCGCCAACGCAGCCGGTGCGGGCCGTGGTGCACGCAGGCGAGATCGGCGTCGGCCGACTCGATCAGCACGGCGAGCGCCTGCCGGTCCCGGCCGGTGACGCGGGCATCGACGCAGAGCAGGCGCATGACCGGCCATCCTGCCGTACGCCCGTCCGCCGCTCCCCGCGAGTGGCGGGTAGCGCGGGTCAGGCGGCGGCGCGGCGGGCCAGGTCGGCGGCCCCGACCAGGCCGGCGTCGGCGCCCAGGCGGGCCACCTCGATGCGGGCCTCGGGCCGGAACCCGCGCCCGGTGAGCGTGTGCCCGTACTCCTCACGGGCCGGGCGCAGCAGCAGCTCACCGGCCTGGGACACGCCGCCGCCGATGACGAACACGGTGGGGTCGATGACCGCGGCCAGCGACGCCAGCCCCCGGCCCAGCCAGCGGCCCATCGTGGTGCACAGCGATTGCGCGGCCGGGTCGCCGGCCTCGGCCGCGGCCGTCACCACCGGGCCGGTCAGTCCGGCCACCGACCCGCCGAGCTCGAGCAGCTTGGCCGCCGCCACCGGCGATTCCTGCGCCAGCTCGCGCGCGTCGCGGGCCAGCGCCCGCCCCGACGCGTACATCTCCCAGCAGCCCTGATTGCCGCAGGCGCAGCGCCGCCCGTCCGGCACGAGGGTCATGTGGCCGTACTCGCAGGCCAGCCCGAACCCGCCGCGGAACACGGCGCCGCCGGCCACGAGACCGCCGCCGATCCCCGTGCCCAGGGTGACGCAGACGACGACCGCCTCGTCGCGGGCGGCGCCGAAGCGGTACTCGGCCCAGGCCGCGGCGTTGGCGTCGTTCTCGATGATCAGCGGCGCGGCGAGGCGCCCGGCGAGGCGCTCGTGCAGCGGTTCCCCGCGCCACGCGAGATGCGGCGAGAACAGCACGGTCGCCCGGTCGGTGCCGATCCAGCCCGCGGCGCCGACGCCCACCGCGGCCACCTCGTGGCGGGCCGAGAGCGCGGTGACGACGTCGACGATGACGGCCTCGGTGGCGGCCACGTCGTTGCCCGGGGTGTCGCGCCGCTCGCGGTCGAGCACGGCGCCCTGCTCGTCGACGACGCCGGCCGCGACCTTCGTGCCCCCGATGTCGACGCCGACGGCGAGCGCGCTCATCCGCCCGCGTCCGGGTCGGGTGGTGTGACCGGCGGTTCGGGTTCGGTCTCGGTCAGGGCGATGCGCTGCACCCGGCGACCGGGCCGCGGCCGGGGCCGGGGCCGGGTGCCGGCAGCGCCCGCGCGCGCGGTGTCGCCGGCGCCGGGGGCGTGGGCGGCCGCCGACTCGGCCACGGCGCGCACGGCCTGCGCGATGGCCGTGCCCGCCTCGGTCATCCGCTCGGTGAGTTCGGGGTGCTCGCCGCGCAGCACGCTGGCCACCTGGCACAGCGGGCACCACTGGCACTCGGGGCCGGCGTGCCCGCTGGGCGGTTCGGGCAGCACGCGGCGTGCCCAGTCCTGCAGCGCGTCGAGCAGCCGGCGGGTCTCGTCACCGGCTGCGGCGTCGGCGCCCGCGCCGGCGTCGGTCTCGTCGCTCACCGGCCACCTCCCGGTCGGGGTCGGCGGCGCGGTCGGGGCGCCGCCCGCGAGACGCTCGCCGGCCACCGCGCCGGGTCGGGACGAAACCGCACCTGCAGCTCGGCGCCGTCGTACTCGCCGGCCACCACCGTGCAGCGGCGCAGCACCGCGGGCAGGCCGAGCACGCGCCGGTTCGGCCCCACGCTGACCACGAGGTCGTCACCGACCCGCGCGGCGTCGACGGTGCCGCGGCCGGCCAGGGGCAACGTCATGTGCAACGCGTACTCCTGTCCGACGCTCTCGACCCGCAGCAGGGGCGGCGTGGCGAGCGCGGCCGCCGGGTCGTGGCCGGGCGGCTGGCCGTACAGGTCGTCGGCCACCGCGCGCAGCGCCGTCGGCCCGACCGGCTCCTCGGGCCGGTAGGGCAGTTCACGCACCGGCAGCCCCGCGAAGGACTCCCGGATCACCTGCAGCTGCTCGCGCTGGGCGCGGGCCCATCCCCGCCGCCAGGGATCGTCGCCGTCGGGGACGATCCGGTTCGCCACCACCAGGTCGACGCCGTAGCCGTACAGCGCGAGCGCGGTGAACGTGCGGCGCGCCTCGGCCGTGACGACCGCCTCCGGGGTCAGCACCAGGCGCACCGACGTCACCGCCGGGTCGGCGAGCAGGTCGCGTACCCCGGTCAGCTCGTCGTTGAGCCGCAACAGGGCGTCGAACAGGGCGTCCGGGGGCACGGCCTCGCCGCGCCCGAGAAGGGTGGCGAACGGCCGGACGCTGCGCGCCAGCCGGCGCTGCACCGGGAACACCTTCTGCAGGTACCAGCCCAGCGCCTCGGGCAGGGCGAGCAACCGCAGCGTCTCGGCGGTCGGGGCGCAGTCGACCACCAGCGCGTCCCAGGTGCCGGCGGTGGCGAACTCGCGCACCGCGAGCAGCGCCAGGACCTCGTCGACGCCGGGGAGCACGGTCAGCTCGTCGGCGGTCACCGCGTCCACGCCGCCCCGGGCGAGCAGGTCGACGAGATGATGTTGTACATCGCGCCACGCGGCCTCCAGGCGCACCTGGGTGTCCACCTGGACGACCCACAGGCCGGGGACGACCTCCGCCGGCTCGGGCCCGAGCTCGACAGCCAGGGCGTCGCCCAGCGAGTGGGCGGTGTCGGTGGACAGCAGCAACGTCTTCAGTCCGCGGTCGGCCAGGCGCAGGGCGGTGGCCGAGGCGGTGGTGGTCTTCCCGACCCCACCTTTGCCGGTGAACAGAACGACACGCATCGTCAGACCCGCGGACCCTCGACCCGCTTCTTCAGCTCCTTCAGGGCGGTGTCCATGACCACCCGCTCCGCCTTGCGCTTGAGCAGCCCGAGGATCGGGATGATGAGGTCGACCGACAGCGAGTAGGTGACGTACGTGCGGTGCGGGCCGTCGGCCCGCAGCGTGTACGAGCCGTGCTGCGCGCGCATCATCTGGCCGGTGGTCAGGTCCCACTCGACGCACTCGTCGCCGGTCCAGACGTACGCGAGCTCGTACTGGTCGCGCACGATCCCGGCGTCCAGGGTGAACGCCACCCGGCGGGCGCGCCCGTCCGGGCCGCTCTCCAGCACCTCGGCCTTCTTCACCGACTGCGCCCAGGCCGGGTAGTTCGCGAAGTCGGCGATCACCGACATGATCCGATCCGCGTCGGCGTCGATGGTGATCGACTGCGTCGACTCGTCGGGCATGGCACGCAACGTTACCGGGCCGGTTTGCGCCACCCCGGGCGCTCGCCGGGCTCCCGGGTCAGCCGGTCACCGCCCGGGCCGAACGGGTCAGCCGGTCGAACCGGCCGGGATCCAGTTCGTCGGCCAGGGCCCAGAAAGAGCGTTTGGTCAGCAGGCGGTAGTGGTGTTCGACACCCCGGGCGGTACGGGCGTCCAGCAGGACACCGTCCACGGGCCGCAGCCGCAGGAAGAAGTGGCCCACCGCACCGCCGCAGCTGGCCTCGAGCCAGACCTCGGCACTGCCGGCGAGCCCGGTGGCCGGGCCACGACGCACCTGCGGGACGAGCCAGCGCACACCCCTCGCGCCGCGCAGCTCGTCGACCCGCAGGTCGAGGCCGGGCCACCACCGCGGCCAGTTCACCGGCCGGGCCACGACGGCGGCGACCACGGCCGGCCGGGCGGCGAACCAGGTCGAATCGACCACGTCGACGGCGGGCACGGGCTCAGCATCGCACGGGGGCGCCGGGTGCCGGTCGCCCGTCATGGCGCGACGGGTTACGGTGACGCCGCACCGGCTGCAGCGCCCCGTCCCCCGGCCGCGCGGGCCGGCCGGCGGTGAGAGGGGATCCGGACGTGAACGAGCTGCACGTCGCCAGCAAGGTCAGCACGCTCACGCAGTCGAGCACGTCCGATTTCGTGTACGACAACGCCGCCCGCGACCCGCGGCACGTCGTCCTGCGCCGGCGCGTCGACGGGCAATGGCGCGACGTCACCGCCCAGCAGTTCGCCGACGAGGTGTCCTCGGCGGCCAAGGGCCTGATGGCGGCCGGGATCGCGGCCGGTGACCGGATCGCGGTGATGAGCAAGACCCGCTACGAGTGGACTGTCGTCGACTTCGCCGGTTTCGCCGTCGGTGCCGCGGTGGTCCCCATCTACGAGACCTCCAGCGCCGAGCAGGTCGAGTGGATCCTGGGCGACTCCGGCGCCACGGCGGTCGTGGTCGAGACCGCTGAGCACACCGAGATCGTCGAATCGGTGCGGGAGCGGTTGCCCGATCTGCAGCACACGTGGACGTTCGAGGACGGCGCGCTCGACGCCCTGGGCGAGCAGGGCAAGGACGTCACCGACGCCGACCTCGACGCGCGCCGCGGCGGCGTGGGCCTCGACGACCTCGCCTCGATCATCTACACGTCGGGCACGACGGGCCGGCCGAAGGGCTGCGAGCTGCCGCACCGCGCCTTCGTGGTCGAGGCGGTGGAGCTGCAGGCGCTGCTCTCGGACTTCTTCAACCACGACACGTCGACGCTGCTCTTCCTGCCGATCGCGCACGTGTTCGGCCGGGTCATCCAGATCGGCGCCCTGGCCACCGGCTGCACGCTCGGCCACACACCCGACGTCAAGAACCTGCTCGACGACCTCGCCGAGTTCCAGCCCACGTTCGTGCTGGCCGTGCCACGGGTGTTCGAGAAGGTCTACAACTCGGCCAAGCAGCGCGCGCACGCCGACCGCAAGGGGCCGATCTTCGACCGGGCCGAAGCGGTGGCCATCGCGTTCTCCCAGGCGCAGGCCGACGGCCGACCGTCGCTGCTGCTCAAGGCCCAGCACCTGCTGTTCGACAAGCTGGTCTACGGCAAGCTGCGCGCCGCCCTCGGCGGGCGCTGCGTGGCCGCGGTGTCCGGCGGCGCGCCGCTCGGCGCGCGGCTCGGGCACTTCTTCCGCGGCATCGGGGTCACCGTCTACGAGGGGTACGGGCTCACCGAGACCTGCGCCGGTGTCACGGTCAACCGCCCCGACGCGATCAAGATCGGCACCGTCGGCACTCCCGTCGGCGGCACCACGGTCAAGGTGGCCGACGACGGCGAACTGCTGTTCAAGGCCCCGCACCTGTTCCGGGGTTACTGGCACAACAAGGAGGCCACGGCGGAAGCGCTGGAGGCCGACGGCTGGTTCCACACCGGTGACATCGGCGAGATCGACGACGACGGGTTCGTGCGGATCACCGGCCGCAAGAAGGAGCTGATCGTGACCGCCGGCGGCAAGAACGTCGCGCCCGCCGTGCTGGAGGACCGGGTGCGCGCGCACTGGCTGATCAGCCAGTGCCTGGTGGTGGGCGACCAGAAGCCGTTCATCGCCGCCCTGATCACGATCGATCCCGAGTCGTTCCCGTCCTGGCTCGAGCACAACGGCCTGCCCGCCGACACGAAGATGGCCGACGTGGTCGACGACGAGAAATTGCGCGCGGAGGTTCAATCAGCGATCGACGACGCGAACAAGGCGGTCAGCAAGGCCGAGTCGATCCGCAAGTTCACGATCCTGGCCGACGACTGGACCGAGGAGGGCGGCCAGCTCACGCCGTCGCTCAAGCTCAAGCGCAACGTGGTGCACTCCGAGGCCGCGACCCAGATCGAGGACCTGTACGCCGAGAGGGCGCGGCGCTGACAGGAGCCCCGCCGACGTCCTGACAGGACGTCGCGCCTCCTGTCAGGAGGCGAGCAGACCTGTCAGCCGGGCGGCGAGGCCGTCCCAGTTCCAGTCACGGCGCACCCATTCCCGCCCGGCGGCCCCCATCGCCGCGCGGCGCTGCGGGTCGCCGAGCAGGTCGACCAGTCGTTCGGCCACCGCCGCCGGGTCCCGCCCGTCGACCACGTAGCCGGTCTCGCCGTCGCGCACCGCGTCCGGCGCACCGCCCGAGTTCCCCGCGACGACCGGCAGGCCGGCGGCCGACGCCTCGAGGTAGACGATGCCCAGGCCCTCGACGTCCATCCCGGCGCGCCGGGTGCGGCAGGGCATCGCGAACACGTCACCGGCGGCGTAGTGCCGGGGCAGTTCGGCGTGCGGCACCCCGCCGGTGAACACCACGTCGTCGGCCACGCCGAGCGCGCCGGCCAGCTTCTCCAGGTCGTCGCGGTACGGGCCCGAGCCGACGAGCAGCAGGGCGGCGTCGGGCACCTGCCGGCGCACCTGCGGCCAGGCGTGCACCAACGTGTCCTGTCCCTTGCGACGCACCAGGCGCGAGACGCACACCACCACGGGCCGGTCGGCGAGCCCGTAGCGGGTGCGGACGGCGGACCCGTCGAGGTCGGGCCGGAAGGTCTCGACGTCCACTCCTGGGGTGAGCTGAACCAGCTGCGGGTGCGGCCCGAACGCGGGGGCGAGCCGGGCGCGGAAGTACTCGCCGAGGTAGGTGATCACGTCGGTGTGCGCGCCGATGCGCCGTAACGCCTGCCGCGCGGCGGGCAGCATGGCCCACCCGGCCTCGTGGCCGTGCGTCATCGCCAGCACCCGGTCGGCGCCGGCGGCACGCAACGCCGGCGCCAGCAGCCCCAGCGGGGCGGCGGCGCCGAACCACACGGACGTGCACTCGTGGTCGCGCAACGCGGCCACGACCCGGCGGCGGGCCGCGGGCGTCGGCAGCAGCAGGCCGGTGGGGTGCCGCAGCACCGGATAGGGCTGCGCGGCGTCGAAGCGCGCCGCGCCGGAGTGGTCGGAGGCGTACACGACCAGGGAGCCGGCCGGCTGGCGCAGCGCCATGGCGTGCACGAACGACTGGATGCCGCCCTGGCGGGGCGGGAAGTCGTTGGTCACCACGAGCGTGCGGGTCACCCGCCGACCTCCTGGCGCACGTAGCGCCGCCACGCGGCGGTGAAGGCGGCCGGCGTCTGGTGCACGACATGCGCGAGGGCCTGGGTGACCGGGTCGCCGGTGACGGCCGGGCCGGCCGCCTGCCGGTAGAAGCGCACGAGCCCGGCCGCCGCGGCCCGTTGGGCGATCAGCCGGCAGGCCAGCCAGGCACTCTCGTACGCCGCGGCGGGCGCCGCGCTCGCGCCGGTGCCCGTACCGTCGGATCCGAGGTCGCTGTCGGCCGGTAGCCGCGACGCGACGCCGTGCGCGCGCACCTGGGCGCGCAGCTCGCTCGCGGCGACCGGGACCGGCTGCCCGGTACGGAGGTTGGCCACGTACTCGGCGAAACCCTCGACGATCCAGCGCGGCGTCGCCGCCGACGTGTCCGCGGCGGTGGCGAGGTGGGTGACCTCGTGCCGGACCACGATCCGGCGCCCCACCCGGCTCAGCGTCGACAGCGCCTGGGGCCGCACCAGCAACCGCTGGCCCGGCACGGCGCCGGAGCCGGCTCCCCCACCGGCGCCCGGGCCGGCTCCCGGATCGTTGTCGGCGTCGGTCACGGCGAGCGCGGCCACGTCGTCGCCGACGTTCGCGCTGCCGGCGTCGGCGGCCAGTTCGGCGGCGCCGCCGGGCACGAGCACGGCGACGCGGCGCGCCCAGTGCGTGCCCCACACGGCGTCGACGGCCGGGACGGCGGCGTCGACGTCGTCCGCGATCGCCCGCAGCGCGCCCGTGCTCGTGCCCGGGTGGGCGAGGACCAGGCTGCGCGCGCCCCGCACCGCGCGCAGCGGTCCGAAATCCCAGGGCCCGCGCCAGCTCGAGCCGCCGGCGGCGGCGAGGTCGTCGTCGCCGGCGATGCGGACGTGGCCGTCCTGACGCACGAAGGTCCACCACAGGGCGTGGGTGCTGGGCACCGCGTCGACGCCGCGCAGGGTGTACTGCAGCGAGATCCGCACGATCACCGCCGGGCGCCCGTACCGCTTGGTGGCGGCCCGCTCGGCGTCGCGGGCGTCGATGCGCTCGGCGTGGGCGTAGCTCCAGCGGCCCAGCGGCACCGCGGCGAGATCGGCGAACGCGGCCTGCTGGCGGGCCCGGAACCTCGCCGACGCCTTTCCGGCGGCCAAAGCCGCGTCGAGGGCCTGCCGGTCGTGGGTGCGCACGGCGGCCGACTGCCCGGCCAGCAGGCCACGCACCTGTGCCATGGCGGGGGCGGCGGCGCCCGTCGACCCGGTGCAGCCGGTCAGGCCGGTGGCGGCGACCACCGCCACCAGGGCGAGGGCCGGAAGACGAACGGCCCGGTGCGGCCGCCGCACGCGCACGTGCAGCACCCTCACCGGGCCATCATGCCCGTCGGACGGTAGCGGCGTCAGGTGAGCCGCGTGGCACCCGTGTAGTCGCCGTTGAAGTGTGACAGCGGGACGACCTGGACCGGCTCGCCCTCGGTCGGCGCGGACACCATCAACCCGTCGCCGATGTAGATCGTGACGTGCCCGATCGGCTGGTAGAAGAAGATCAGGTCGCCGGGCTCGAGGTCGGCGCGGTTCACATGGTGGCCGTAGCTGTACTGGCCGGCCGCCGAGTGCGGCAGGCTGACCCCGCCGTGGTGCCAGGCCGCCATGGTCAGGCCCGAGCAGTCGTAGGAGCCGGGGCCCGCAGCGCCGAACACGTACGGCTTGCCCACCTGGGCGAGCGCGAACTTCACCGCCGCCCGGGCCGCGCCGGTGCCGGCGGCGGTCAGGTGCTGCAGGTTCTTGGGCGTGGTGTCGGCGGCCGGAGCGCGATCGGCGGTGGTGTAGGCCTGACGCTGCTTGGCGCTGAGGGTGCCGAGCAGGGTCCGGTACTTGTCGATCTGCGCGGCGACGTCGGCCTTCTTCTTGCCGAGGGCGGCCTTCGTCGACCTGGCCTGCGCCAGCAGGTGATCGGCCTTCGACGAAGCCGTGGCGGCCGTCGACTGCGCCCGGCGCACGTCGGTCACGACCTGCGCGGTGTTCGAGGAGATGATGTTCAGCGTCGCCAGCCGGTCGAGGTAGTTGCTGTTGCTGTCGCTGTCGAGCAGGGCGGCGGTGGCTCCGTAGGACGAGCCCTCGTACTGCGCCTGGATCATCTGCACGAACTGGGCCCGGCGGGCGGCGTACGTGCGATCGGCGGTGCGCGCGGCGCGGGTGGCCCCGGCAGCAGCCTTCTCCCGCGTGGCCACGGCGAGCCTGGCCTGGTCGTACTTCTCGACGATCTGGGAGTTCTGCATCGCCAGATCGCCCAGTTTCTGCTGGACGCTGGTGACGGACGGATCGCTGTGCGGGCTGGTGCGCGGCGCGGCCGAGGCGAGACTCGGGGCGATCAGCGCGGACCCGGTGAGGGCCACCAGCGCGATGAGCGGTCGGATACGACGCGTGAGACGGTTCGCCACGACGGGCGGAACTCCTTCTTCCTCGTCCGCCTACCGGGTTAGCTGTCGGGTTCGGGCCGGGAAGAGAGGCCCTACAAGTCGAACGGCGCTGCCCTCTCGGGCCTCCCCGTCCGCCTCGATTCACCCCAGGGATCACGGTGGGTCCCCGGTTCGCTCCCGTCACGCACGCTGTAGGCGTACGCCGACGACGGGTCAAGCAGCGATTCGGCGGGACCTTCTGGCGACGACCGCGGGTGGCCGGCGTGGAACCGGAAGGTCTCGGAAAGATTACGGTCCCGACCCCGACCTGCGCAACGCGCCCCCCCGCGTGTGGATGAATTTCCCTCAGACCGGGGCGAGACGTGCATCACGCGATGCCGCGTGACGCCCGCGGCGGGCCACCTCCTGACCCGTCCGCCGGCTCCCCGAGGTCGGGCTCGGGCTCGCTCACCCCGTGGACGAGACGCAGCGGCGGTACCAGCCCGGCCCGGGACAGGCTGTCGATCGCCGCCCGTTCGGCCTCGTCGAGGTCGACGGTGCCGGTACGCGGCGCGCGCCCGGCGGGCGGGCCGGCCGAACCGCGCAGCAGCACGGTCATCACGCAGCCCGCGCACGCGTGCGCGGGCGCCACACAGGTGTCGCAGTCGATGAGCACGTCGCTCCCCTGCCTGTCGTGCATCGCCGCCGGCCGGTCGACCGGGGCAGGAGGGACGCTAGGCAGAGCCTCCGACAGTTTTGGCCGGCCCGGCGCCCAACCGGGCCAGCAGGACCGCGGACGGGGCGGTCCACGCCCCGGCCCGGGTGGTGTCGCGCACCACCTGCTGGTCGCTGGTCACCACCACCAGCACCCGCCCGGCCGGCTCGGCGTCGACCAACCGGCGGATGAGGTCGTCGGCGATCTCGTCGGCGGCGCTGAACAGCACCCGGACCCCCCGTGGCACGGCGGGCTGGGCGGGCGGGCGCTGCGCGCCGTCGAACACCACCGTCACCTCGGCGCCCGACTGCGCCCCCAGCGGCGCCAGCGCCCCGGCCAGCCGGGTGCGCTGGTCGGCGAGGGCGAGCTCGGGGTATCCGGTCTTGGTCACGTTGTAGCCGTCGACGATCAGGTGGACGTCGGGCAGCGCCAGCAGCCGGTCGAGGGCGGCGGCGTCGCCGGCGGTCCGGGCGCCACGGCTGTCGGGCGAGCCGGCGCCCACCGCATCGGCGGGCCGCGCCGCGGGCGCCGGCAGTGACAGCTCGCGCCGGACGCCGTTCGCCGCCTGCACCAGGGTGTCCACGAGCAGCCACAGCCGCGCGTCGTCGACGTCGCGGTCCTGGCGCGCGCCGCGGCGGGCGGACTCGGCCGCCCGTTCCAGGTCGGCCAGCCGGGCGCGGTGGCGGCGCAGTTCGGCCTGGTGCGCCGCGGCCTGCCCGTCGAGGCGCCCGGCGAGGTCGTCGGCCTGGGCCGCCGCGGCGTCGCGCTCGCGTTCGGCCGCCCGCAGCTCGCGGGTGCGCTCGCGGACCGTGCGGCGCAGCTGCTCGATCTCGCGCTGTGCGTCACCCACCGCGGCCGCCACCGCCTCGCGGGTGCGCGCCTCCTCGCCGCGCGCCCGGGCCCGCGCGTCGGCGAGCTCGCGGCGCGCCGCGGCCAGCTCGTCGCGGCCCCCGGCGGCCCCGGCCCGCTCGCGGGCCAGCCGGTGCTGCGCCTCGGCCACGGCGTCGGCCCAGCCGGCCGGGCGCAGCAGATAGGCGACGAGGGCCACGTCCACGGGGTCGGCGGCGGCGGTCGACCGGCCCTCGCGCACCGCCTCGGCCAGGGCCGGGGACGATTCGCTCACCGTGCGCGCCACCGCCGCCCGGAACGCGTCGTCGTTGTCCAGCGCCGCCGCCAGCGCGGTGGCCCCGAGCCGCTGACGCTTCGCCGGCGTGAACCGGGCGATCGGGCGCAGGGCCGCCGGTACCTCGTCGGCGGGCAGGCGGCCCAGCACGTCGCTGGCCAGGGTCATCAGCTGGGCGCGCACCGGCGGGTCCAGCGCCGCGCCGCTGCCGGCCGCGGCACCGTCCGGGCCGGAGGCGGCAGGGTCCACGAGCGCAGGGTACGACCGCGGCGTGGGCGCGTCTTCGCGGTTTCGTCGGACCCCCCGCCTAGCTTCGCTGGCATGGCAACGGTCCAGCAGGCAGCGCCCGCGCGGGCCCTGGACCAGCGGCCGCTGCAGCTCAGCCTCGACGAGCTGGGCGAGCCGCTGCGCGCCACCACCTTCGTCGTCGTCGACCTGGAGACCACCGGCGGCGCGGCCAACGGGCGCGACGGCATCACCGAGATCGGCGCGGTCAAGGTGCGCGGCGGCCAGGTCGAGGGCGAGTTCCAGACCCTCGTCGACCCGGGCGTGGCCATCGAGCCCTTCGTGGCCGTGCTCACCGGCATCACCGACTCCATGGTCTGCGGGGCGCCGACGATCGCCGCCGCGGTGCCGGCCTTCCTCGAGTTCGCGCGCGGCAGCGTGCTCGTCGCCCACAACGCGCCCTTCGACGTCGGGTTCCTCAAGGCCGCGTGCGCGCAGCTGGCGCTGCCGTGGCCCGGCTTCGCCGTCGTCGACACGGCCGTCCTCGCCCGGCGGGTGCTCACCCGCGACGAGGTGCCCAACTGCAAGCTGGCCACCCTGGCGCCGTTCTTCCGTGCCGCCACCGCCCCCAACCACCGGGCCCTGTCCGACGCCCGGGCCACCGTCGACGTGCTGCACGGGCTGATCGAGCGCCTCGGCAACCTCGGCGTGCACTCGCTGCCCGAGCTGCGTTCGTTCACCGCGCAGGTCACCGAGGCCCAGCGGCGCAAGCGGCACCTGGCCGACGGGCTGCCGACGGGGCCGGGGGTCTACGTGTTCCGCGACGGGCAGGGCCGGCCGCTGTACGTCGGGACGAGCCGCAGCATCCGCTCGCGGGTGCGCCAGTACTTCGTGTCCAGCGAGACGCGCTCGCGCATGGGCGAGATGGTCGGACTGGCCGAGCGGGTCGATCCCATCGAGTGCGCCCACGCGCTGGAGGCGCAGGTCCGCGAGCTGCGCCTGATCGCCGCGCACAAGCCGCGCTACAACCGGCGCTCGAAGTTCCCGGAGCGCGCGGTCTGGCTCAAGCTCACCCTCGAGCCGTTCCCGCGGCTGTCGATCGTGCGCGATCGGCGCGCCGACGGCGCCTCCTATCTCGGGCCGCTGCGCTCGCAACGGCAGGCCGAGGCCGTGCGCGACGCCGTGCACGACGCCGTCCCGCTGCGCCAGTGCAGCGACCGGCTGTCCCTGCGCCGCTTCGTCCGGGCCGCGTGCGTGCTCGCCGGCATCGGGCGCTGCTCGGCGCCGTGCGAGGGAGGCAGCACGCCCGAGCAGTACGCGGCGCTGGTGGGCCTGGTGGCCGCCGCGTGGGCCGGCGACGTGCGCCCGCTCGTCGGCCCGCTCGAGGCCAAGCTGGCCGACCTGGCCGCGACGCAGCGCTACGAGCAGGCCGGGGTCGTGCGCGACCGGATCGCCAGTGTCGTGCGCGCCTGCGCCCGGATGCAGCGGCTGACGGCGTTGCAGGCGGTGGCCGAGCTGGTGGCCGCGCGGCCCGACGGCCACGGCGGCTGGGAGCTGTCGGTGGTGCGTGCGGGGCGGCTGGCGGCGGCCGGGCACGCCGGACGCGGCACGCCACCGTGGCCGGTCATCGACGCGCTGCGCGCCACCGCCGACGTCGTCGACCCCGACCACGAGGCGCTGGCCGAGGAGACCGAGTGCGTCCTGCGCTGGCTCGAGGAGCCGGGCACCCGGCTGGCCTGGGCCAGTGACCCGTGGGCCATGCCCGCGCACGGCGCCGGCGGCCTGCGGGCCTACCTGGCCGCCAACCGCGCCGGCACCGACCCGTTCGCCGACCGGCGCCGCTTGCCGATGGCGTCGCGCCCGGCGCGCACTAGGCTGACGGCATGATCACCGCGATCGTCATGATTGCCGTCGAGTCCGATCGCATCCCCGAGGTGGCGCAGGAGATCGCCGACCTCGACGGCGTCAGCGAGGTCTACTCGGTGGCCGGCGACGCCGATCTCATCGCGATCGTGCGGGTGCGCGAGTTCGACCGGATCGCCGACGTGATCGCAGGGCGGATCTCCAAGGTCGCGGGCGTCGTGCACACCGACACCCACATCGCCTTCCGCGCCTACTCACGCCACGACCTCGAGTCGACGTTCTCCCTCGGCGTGGAGTAGCCCGCCGGCCTCACCGGCTGTTGAGCCGAGCCAGCCAGTCGTTGTAGGCCGCGCGGGCCGACTCGTCGCTGTCGATGTCGGCGTCCTCGGGCCGGCCCGCCGCGCGTCCGCCGCCGGTGTGCACCGCGAACGTGGCGCTGCGGGCCTGCTCGAGCCAGCCCCGGTCGGCCGGCGCCTGCTCGACCGTCCGGATCCAGCGGATGGCGATGCCCGATCATGATCGCAGTCATGATGCCGTCGCCGCCGACCCACATGATGGCGCCGCCGCGTGCGGTCTCGGACAGGGCGTTGACGTGCAGGCCCGAGGGCATGAGCTGCACGGCGCCGCGTGCCCTGGATCAGGACGATGCCGGTGAAGGTGTCGACGGCCATGGCGATGATGAGCAGCAGGAACCGGGCCGGCGCGCCCAGCCGCCACCGGATCGGCTCGGCGCCGACGATCAGCACGAAGAACAACCAGCCGGCCAGCAGGTAGACCAGGTGCTCCAGCTGCCCGGCCCAGGTGTTGCGCATGATCGTGTCCATGACGCCGGTGAGGTGGCTGCCCACGATCACGACCGTGTAGGCGGCCAGGGCCACCGGCGGGGAGGTGAGCACCGCGAGCACCCGGCCGCGGGCCCGCCGGTACAGCCGTTCGCGGCGCGCGGGCGGCGCGGCCAGCAGGGCCAGGGTCAGCGGACAGCCCCCGACGAGCAGCGCCGGCGCCACCATCACCAGCGCGAGGTGGCCGGCCATGTGCGCGGTGAACAGCACCTGGTCGTAGACGGCGATGGCCCCGTTGGTGGCGTACCCGATGACGGCCAGGCCGCCGAGGAAGGCGGCGGTGCGGCGAACCGGCCAGCGCTGCCCCGGGTGGCGCACCGGCACCAGCGCGACGCCGGTCAGGTACACCGCGGCGAGCAGCACCACGAACGCCAGCGCGAGCGCGTCCAGGTGCCACGTGGTGAACAGCCGGCCGGCGGTGAGCCCGGTGGACGGGGCCCCCGCGCCGCCGCGGGCCAGCGCGTCGGCGGCATGCATGGCGTGCATGTCGTGCCCACCCGAGCCGAGATAGTGCCCGACCGCGACGCCCAGCCCCGCCAGCGCCGCCGCCGCGACCCCCCACGCCACGATCGCGAGGCGCGGCACCCGGGTCATGCCCCCAGTATCCGCGCCGCCCCGCCCCCGCGGCACGCGGCCGCCCGCCTTCCCCGGTCAGTGGGGCGCCTTCCCGTCAATGGCGCAACTTCTCGCCCCACTGACCGAAACTCGCCCCACTGACCGGGGGGCGCGCGGACCGTAGGCCCGGCAGCATCAACTACCGATCCACCGGTCCAGCAGGGCGGCGGCGGCTCCGGAGTCGACGGCCTCGGCGGCGATGCGCAAGCCCCGGGCGAGCGCCTCGTGCAGCCGGCCGGCCAGCCCGGCGGGCCGGTCGTAGGCGGCGATGGCGGCGGCGGCGTTGAGCAGGACCGCGTCGCGCACGCCCGCACCGCCGCCGGCGAGCACGTCGCGCACCACGGCGGCGTTGAACGCGCGGTCCCCCCCGCGCAGGGCCTCGGGGCGCACCGGTTCGATGCCGAGGGCCTCGGGGTCGACCGTGGCGGGCACCACCTCGCCGTCGGCGGCCACCCAGGCGCTGGACGTCGTGGTGGTGGTGAGCTCGTCGAGCCCGTCGTCGCCGCGGAAGACGACGGCGGTGTCGCCGCGCTCGGCGAAGACCGCGGCCATCACCGGGGCCATCCGGGAATCGGCGCAGCCGATCGCGCCGGCCGACACCCGCGCCGGGTTGGTGAGCGGGCCCAGGAAGTTGAAGAACGTGGGCACCCGCAGCTCGCCGCGCACCGGGCCGGCGTGGCGCATGCCCGAGTGGAACACCGGGGCGAAGCAGAACCCGATCCCGACCTCGGTGACCGACCGGGCGACCCCGGCGGCCGGCAGGTCGATCTTCACGCCGAGTTCCTCGAGGACGTCGGCGGTGCCACACGCCGAACTGGCGGCCCGGTTGCCGTGCTTGACGACGGGCCGGCCGGAGCCCGCCACCACCAGCGCGGCCATGGTGGAGATGTTGACGGTGTGCGCGCGGTCGGCGCCGGTGCCCACGACGTCGACGCAGCGGCCCTCGACGCTCAGCGGCTCGGCGCGCTCGAGCATGGTCCGCACCAGCCCGGCGATCTCGCCCGGCGTCTCGCCCTTGGCCCGCAGCAGCACGGCGAACGCGGAGATCTGCACCGGTGACGCGTTGCCGGACATGATCTCGTCCATGGCCCAGGCGGTGCTGCGTGGGGGCAGTTCCTCGCGGGCCATCAGCGCGGTCAGCAGCTCCGGCCAGCCGGGCGCGGCTGCGGTCACGGTGGGTCCTCCCGCCGCGTCAGCGCACGACGGGGATGCCCGTGTGCCGCCGGCGCAGCTGCTCGGCCACGACCGAGGCGCTCTCGACCGGCTCGACGGGGGTGTGGATGACGGCGTCGGCCAGGGACCAGCTGGCCAGCCAGCCGTCCTGCGGGCGGGCGATCAGCACCACGATCGGGGGGCAGTCCTCGAGCTCGTACTTGAAGCCCCGCGAGAGCCCCATGCCGCCCGTCGGCTGCGCCTCGCCGTCGAGGATGGCGACGTCGACGTCGCCCTGGTCGAGCTCGCGCTGGACGTCGGCCTGACGCTCGCACTCGATCCAGTCGATGCGTCCCGTGTCGGGCGCCGGACGCCGGCCCACGGCGGTACGCACCTGGGCCCGCACCTCGGCGAGATTGCTGTAGACGAGGACGGTGACGCGCTCCGGGACTGGGCTCACAGGCAGATCGTATCGAGGCCGGAATCGGCGCTTGCGTGCCAACCGTTGAGGCCGGACAACACGGCCCACCCCGGGCGCTGAACTGTCGCCGCGACAGGCCATAATGCCAAGGTGACCTCGACCGCCACAGCACCCGGCTTTGACTCGAGCAAAGTCCACTCGCTGACGCGTCCGAACATCGTCAGCGTCGGCACCATCGTGTGGCTGTCGAGCGAGCTGATGTTCTTCGCCGGGCTGTTCGCGATGTACTTCACCGTCCGGTCGGTGCACGCCGGCGATTGGCCGATGACGCTGCCCAGCGGGGAGAAGATCGTCCCCGACATCGCCTACGCGACACCGTTCACGATCATTTTGGTGGCGTCGAGCTTCACCTGCCAGTGGGGCGTGTTCGCGGCGGAGAAGGGCGACGTCTTCAAGCTGCGTCGCTGGTTCGTGCTGACCTTCTTCATGGGTCTGATCTTCGTGCTCGGTCAGGGCAACGAATTCCTGATGGAGATCCACAAGGGCAACACCGTGTCGGCCACCGGTTACGGCTCGGTGTTCTACCTCACCGAGGGCTTCCACGGCCTGCACGTCATCGGTGGGCTGCTCGCCTTCATCTTCTTCCTGATCCGCACCACCCTCGGCAAGTTCACGCCCGCGCAGGCCACCGCCGCCATCGTCGTGTCCTACTACTGGCACTTCGTCGACGTCGTGTGGATCGGCCTGTTCGCCGTCATCTACATCATCCGATGAGCGAGGAGCCACTCGTGGACCGTGACCCCGAGCTCGACCGCGAACTCGCCGATGTCACCGACGACGACCTCGGTGCGGAGTACGGCTTCGAGCCCGCCGCGCGCGTCACCGGCGCGGAGGACGAGTCGCCAGCCACCGGGACCACCGACGAGGTACCGACCGCCGACGGCACGGGCGACGACGACGCTGCGGACGGATCGCCGGGCGGTACGCCCACGACCCGCCGCCGGCGCGGCCCCTCGGGCCCGCGCAGCGCGAGGGTCCGGCGCGGCGGCACACTGCGTCACCGGATCGGTTCGGCCGCGGTGCTGCTGATCGCCCTCACCGGCATCGGCGGCGCCTACGCCGCCTTCGCCACGTCCTCGAGCGCCACCGACACCACCACCAGCGCGCACGACGTCGCCGCCGGGCGCCAGCTGTTCCAGGTCAGTTGCATCACCTGCCACGGGGCCAACCTGCAGGGCGTCAAGGGCCAGGGCCCTTCGCTGATCGGCGTCGGCGCCGCCGCCGTCTACTTCCAGGTGTCCACCGGGCGCATGCCGTTGGCCAACCAGGGCGCGTACGTCGGGCGCAAGGAAGCCAAGTTCGACGAGAAGCAGACCGAGCAGCTCGCCCAGTACATCGAGTCCGTCGGCGGCGGCCCGGGCATCCCGGCCGGCGACCTGCGCGGGTCCGACTCGATGATCGCCGAGGGCGGGGCCCTGTTCCGGCTCAACTGCGCCTCCTGCCACGGCACCACCTTCAAGGGCGCCCCGCTGTCGGCCGGCAAGGTCGCGCCGTCGCTCAACGCGTCCACCGACAAGCAGATGTACACGGCCATGCTGTCCGGTCCGGAGAGCATGCCGGTCTTCAACGACAATCAGCTCACGCCCGACGAGAAGCGATCGATCATCGCCTACGTCCAGACCCTGAAGGCGTCGAAGGACCCGGGCGGCAGCGGCATCGACCGGATCGGGCCGGTGTCCGAGGCCATCGTCATCTGGGCCGCGGGCGTCGGTCTGTTGATGATCACGATTCTGTGGATCGGAGCGAGGTCGCGATGAGTGAGACCACCCAGCACCACGCGACGGAGTCGGACGCGGCCACCGCGGAGGAACTGCGGGGCATGACCCCCGAAGAGGTGATGATCGCCGGCACCGAGGCCGACGACATCCACATCGTCCACCGGCGCAACCGCTTCCCCATCCCGGGCACGAAGGCGGAGAAGCGGGCCGAGCGCGGCGTCGCCATGGCCTTCGCCATCTCGGCCCTGGCCGGCGTCGGGTTCATCGTCGCGTTCATCGCCATGCCCTACCAATGGCACCTGCCGGGCACGCCGCAGAACTTCCGCTTCTACACCCCGGCCCTCGGCGGGCTGCTGGCGATCATGCTGGTCTTCCTCGGCGTCGGCATGGTCCTGTGGGCCAAGTGGCTGATGCCCGAGGAGGAGGTCGTCCAGGACCGGCACGACGTCCCCTCCACCGACGAGGACAAGCTGATGACCGAGGCCACCCTGGTGGTCGGCCTCGAGGACACCGGCCTGCCCCGCCGCTCGATGATCCTCAAGACGCTCGGCCTGGCCGGTGGCGCGATGGCCACCGTGCCGCTGGTCGCCCTTGTCGGCGCGTTGATCAAGAAGCCGGGCACGAAGCTGCTGCACACCCTCTACGCCCCGAACAAGAAGATGTTCCCGGCCTCGGGCGGGCGCGTGCCGATCGTCTACTCCGACTTCCGCCGGGTCAGCCCCGACGACATCGAGCCGGGCGGCATCGCCACGGTGTTTCCCGGCGTCCGCGAGGAGGTCAACGGCACGAACGGTGTGACCAGCGCCTCCTCCCCGACGCTGATCATCCGGCTGCGCCCCGGCCAGAAGGTCAAGTCACGCAAGGGCCAGGCCGGGTTCGGCTGGCCGTCGGACAACCCCGAGTTCGTGGCCTACTCCAAGATCTGCACGCACGCCGGCTGCCCCGCGTCGCTGTACGAGCAGCAGACGACCCGGCTGCTGTGCCCGTGCCACCAGTCGCAGTTCGAGGTGCTCGAGGACGCGAAGCCGGTGTTCGGGCCGGCCTCGCGCAGCCTGCCCAAACTCCCCATCGACGTCGAGACGGGCGCCGACGGGCGGCAGTACTTCGTCGCCCGGTCCGACTACCATGAAGCCATCGGCCCGGCGTTCTGGGAGCGGTCATGACACAGGTGCAAGCCCGCAGAGGCGACCAGCCCCGCACGCCACAGGGCAAGCTCGGCAAGTGGTTCGACGACCGGCTGGCGCTGGCCGGCCCCATGCGCAAGCAGCTGAACAAGGTCTTCCCGGACCACTGGTCGTTCATGATGGGCGAGATCGCGCTGTACTCGTTCATCATCCTGCTGCTCACCGGCACCTACCTGACCTTCTTCTTCGACCCGTCGATGGCCGAGGCGGTCTACCACGGCCGGTACGTGCCCATGCAGGGCATCCCGATGTCGAAGGCCTACGAGTCCACGCTGAACATCACCTTCGACGTGCGCGGCGGTCTGATCATCCGTCAGATCCACCACTGGTCGGCGCTGCTGTTCGTGGCCGCGATGCTGGTCCACATGTTCCGGGTCTTCTTCACCGGGGCGTTCCGCAAGCCGCGCGAGCTGAACTGGCTGATCGGCCTCAGCCTCATCGGGCTGGGCATCATCGAGGGCTTCGTCGGCTACTCCCTGCCCGACGACCTGCTCTCCGGCACCGGCCTGCGCATCGCTGACGCGATCGTGCTGTCCATCCCGGTCATCGGCACCTGGGTGTCCTTCCTGCTGTTCGGCGGTGAGTTCCCCGGCGACGTGATCATCGGCCGGTTCTACATCGCCCACGTGTTGCTCATACCGGCCATCCTCGCCGCGCTGATCGGTGCCCACCTCGCCCTTGTCGTGCGCCAGAAACACACCCAGTTCCCGGGGCACGGGCGCACCGAGGACTCGGTCAGCGGCGAGCGGGTGTTCCCGCTCTACGCCGCGAAGGCGGGCGGCTTCTTCTTCATCGTGTTCGGTATCTGCGCTGCCCTCGGTGGCCTCGCGCAGATCAACCCGGTGTGGCTGTTCGGGCCGTACATGCCGTCCCAGGTCTCCTCGGGATCCCAGCCCGACTGGTACATGATGTTCCTCGACGGGTCCACCCGTCTGTTCCCGTCGTGGGAGATCAGGGTCTTCCACCACACCGTGCCGGCGGTCTTCTGGCCCACGGTGGTGCTGCCCGGCATCCTGTTCACCCTGGCCGGCGCCTATCCGTTCATCGAAGCGAAGATGACCAAGGACAAGGCCAAACACCACCTGCTGCAACGCCCGCGTGACGTGCCCGTGCGCACCGGCCTGGGCTGCATGGCGATCGCCTTCTACCTGGTGCTGTTCCTGTCGGGCGGCAACGACGTCATCGCCAAGGCCTTCGACATCTCGCTGAACGCCATGACGTGGGGTGGGCGCATCGCCCTGCTCACGCTGCCGCCGCTGGCCTACCTGGTCGCCTACCGGGTGTGCCTGGGCCTGCAGCGCCACGACCGCGACGTCCTCGAGCACGGTATCGAGACCGGCATCATCAAGGTGCTGCCGACCGGCGAGTTCATCGAGGTGCACCAGCCGCTCGGGCCGACCGACGAGCACGGCCACGGCCAGCTCACCTACGCCGGCGCTCCGGTGCCGAAGCGGATGAACCAGCTCGGCGCCGGCTCGCCGCTGCGCCACGTGCGCGGGTTCTTCTACCCGGTGAACGAGAAGCCGGAGATCCAGAACGCGCTGGACGAGCTGGAGGCCGGCGAGCGCGACCACGAGATCGAAGGCAGCACCAAGCAGCTCACCGACTAGCACCGCCCCCGCGCGGTCCCGGTGCTCGTGTTGGTCGACGCCGACAACGTGGCGGCGGGGCGGGTACAGCCGGTCGTCGAGCTGCTCGCCGATCGGGCGCCCTGGGCCGCGCTGGTGGCGAGCGGCCGCCCGGAGGCGCTGGCGCGGGTGCGCTGGCCGGCTACGGCCGAACTGCTGGCGCACGCCGGCTGGCAGCGCGCCGACATGGCCCTGGCCCGGGCCTACGTCCCGTCATCCGAGCCGTTGATCCTGGTCAGCGGCGACGGTGACTTCGGCCTGCTCGCCGCACGCCACCCCGGGCCGGTGCTGGTGGTCAGCGGGGCCGCCAGCGCGCGGTTGCGCGAGCACGCCCTCGTGGTCGACCCGGCCACCGACGGCACCGGGCCGATCAGGCAGTGGCTGGCCGCGCACGCCCCCGCCGGCTGACCCGGGCCCCGCCCGGGGCTCCCGCACGAACGGCGGCCCGAGGACCGCGGTGACTGCGGTCAGGCGCCGCGGTTGAGTTTCGAGGTCTTGCCGCCGCCGTAGTACTCGAACAGCAGCCCGCCGGTGGCGAACATGAGCACCGCGATGCCGACGATGAGCAGCCAGACCTGCACGAACGCGAGCGCGAGCCCGCACACGGTGGCGGCGGCGGCCAGCGACACCGGCCAGTAGCTGGCCGGGCTGAAGAATCCGTAGTCACCGGCGGCCTCGGCGATCTCGGCGTCGGCGCGGTCCTCCGGACGCGGGTCGATGCGCCGCGACACGAACATGAAGAACGAGCCGGGGATGCCGACCAGCCCGCCGGAGAGGATGAGCGCGACGACGCCGACGACCTCGACGTGGTGCTGGGCCTGGTCGGTCCAGATGCCGTACCCGGCCGCCGCCAGCCACAGGAAGACGGTGACGCCGAGGAAGACCCGCGCTTCGACCTTCACGTCAGGACCCCTGCCGCTGGGACGCCTTGCGGGCGTCGCGCTTGGTGTTGAACGGATAGGTGGTCGTCGCGTACGGGCTCTTGCCCGGCATGGCCGCCCGCAGGGCCTTGGCCTGCCGGTCGGGATCGCCGGAACTGAGCTTGCCGAGCGCCTGCACGTAGGCCTCGAAGGTCTTCTCGGAGACCACGCGGACCTCGAAGTTCATCTGCGAGTGGTAGGTCCCGCACAGCTCGGCGCACCGGCCCACGAAGCTGCCGGTGGTGGTGGCGGTGAACTCGAACTGGTTGTCGCGCGCGGTGGACGTCGTGCCGTAGGGGATGACGTCGCGCTTGAACAGGAAGTCCGGCACCCAGAAGGAGTGGATGACGTCGTAGGAGTGCTCGACGATCCGCACCGTCCGGTGCACCGGGACGACGAGGACGGGGATCTCACCCTCGGAGCCCACCGTCGACAGGTACAGCGGGCCGCCCGAGGTCTTCGAGCGCTGGCCGCTGGCGCCGCAGTTGTAGGAGCCGACGCTGGACGCCTCGTCACAGACCCGCGCGGGGGTCCGGGTCCTCTCGGCGTCCTTCTTGGTGCCGGTCGGGTCGCCGATCGCCGTCTGGCCGGGGTAGGTGAGCGTGTGCACGGCGCCGGACGTGTCCGTGTACTGGTGGTACTCGAACTGCCAGTTCCACTTGAACGCGTCGACCTGGACACGCACATCCGGCTTCGCGCTGAGGTGGTTGACATTGTCCTCCACCACGACGGTCCGGTAGAACAGCGCGGCGATCACGATGAACGGGAAGCCGACGCAGATCATCTCGACGACGAAGTTGTACTTCGTCTGGCGGGGCAGGTCGTCGTTGCGCTTGCGGTAGCGGATGCAGCACCAGAAGATCAGGCCCCAGACCACGACGCCGAGGGCCAGGGCGGCGACGCCCGACCACGTCCAGAGCACGCGCATCTCGATGCCCTGCTTGGTGGCGCCCGTGGGCCAGCCGAAGCGCAGGTTGCGCTCCCAGTCCTTGGCCGAGCAGCCGGAGAGGACCAGCGCCAACAGGGCGAGCACCGTGGCCAAGCGGCCACCGCGGACCCACCGGTTTCGACGCACCTGCGCACCGCCCTCTCTCGTGCTTGCGGACGTCTTGGAGCGTACTGGACCGGGCCCCCGCCGCCCGGGCCGGGGCGGGCGTTTCGCACGCCGGGCGCCGCCCCGCAGACGGCCCTACCGTCCCATCCGGGCCCGCCCCGGCCCCGTGTCCCTCGACGCGCGCGGGACCGACGGCACACCGGCCCACGTGGTGCGCCGGCGGCGGTGAGCGGCACGGGATACTCGTAGTCATGTGCGGCCTGATCGGATTCCTGTCGGCGAACGGCGATGCCGCCGCGGTGGCCCCGTCGGTGGACGGTGCCCTCGCGGACATGCGCCACCGCGGCCCGGACGAGGGCGGCGTCTGGCACGACCGGGACGTCGCCATCGGGTTCCGGCGGCTGGCCTTCATCGACCTGGACCACTCCCACCAGCCGCTGCCCTGGCTGGCCGGGCGCTACCAGCTGATCTTCAACGGCGAGATCTACAACTATCTCGAGCTGCGCGAGCGGCTGGCCCGCGAGTTCGGCGCCCGGTTCGAGACCGAGGGCGACGGCGAGGCGATCGTGGCCGGCTACCACTTCCTCGGCCCGAAGATCGTGCGCGAGCTGCGCGGGATGTTCTCCTTCCTGATCTGGGACTCCCAGGACCGGGTGCTGTTCGGCGCCCGCGACTGGTTCGGCATCAAGCCGCTGTTCACCTACTCCGACGAGCGCGGCACCTTCTTCGCCAGCGAGAAGAAGTCGCTGCTCGACGTCGCCCCCGACACCGCCCGGCACGCGGTGGACGCCGCGGCACTGCAGCAGTACCTCACGCTGCAGTACGCGCCCGAACCGTCGACGATGCACCGCGCGGTCCGGCGGGTGGAGTCGGGCACCTACTTCACGCTGCGCCCGGGCCAGCCGCTGCGCACCCACCGCTACTTCCATCCCGACTTCCCGATCAAGCCGGTGCCCGAGGAGGACAAGCTGTACCGCCGGATCGCCGAGGCGCTCGAGGACTCGGTGGCCAAGCACATGCGCGTCGACCCGGACATCACCGTCGGAGCGTTCCTGTCCGGCGGCATCGACTCGACCGCGATCGCGGCGCTGGCCAAGCGGCACAAGCCGGACCTGCTGACCTTCACCACCGGCTTCGAGCGCGAGGGCTACAGCGAGATCGACGTCGCGGCGGAGTCGGCCGCCGCCATCGGTGTCGAGCACATCACCAAGGTGGTCACCGCCGAGGAGATGATGGAGACGCTGCCGCTGATCGTCTGGTACCTCGACGACCCGGTGGCCGACCCGGCCCTGGTGCCGCTGTACTTCATCGCCCGCGAGGCCCGCAAGCACGTCAAGGCCGTGCTGTCCGGCGAGGGCGCCGACGAGCTGTTCGGTGGTTACACCATCTACCGCGAGCCCATCTCGCTGCGCGCGTTCGACCACCTGCCGAAGGCGGTACGACGCGGCCTGGGCCGGGCGTCGACCAAGCTGCCCGAGGGCCGGCGTGGCAAGGACCTGCTGCGCCGGGGCTCGATCGGCATCGAGGAGCGCTACTACGGCAACGCGCGCATCTTCCGGCCCGACGAGATGCGCGAGATCTTCCGCGGCTACGACCCGTCGGTGTCCTACATGGACGTCACCCGCGACCTCTACGACCGCACGACGCACCTCGACGACTCGACGCGCATGCAGTACGTCGACCTGTTCACCTGGCTGCGCGGCGACATCCTCGTCAAGGCCGACAAGATGACGATGGCCAATTCGCTCGAGCTGCGGGTGCCGTTCCTGGACACCGAGGTGTTCGCGGTCGCCTCCTCGATCCCGACCGAGCTGAAGATCACCAAGGAGACGACGAAGTACGCGCTGCGCCGAGCGCTGGAGCTCATCGTCCCGGCCCACGTGATCAACCGGCCGAAGCTGGGCTTCCCCGTGCCGATCCGGCACTGGCTCAAGGACGTCATGTACGAATGGGCCCGGGCCATCGTCCGCGACTCGCAGGCCGACGCGCTGATCGACAAGGACGCGGTGCTGCGCCTGCTGGACGCGCACCGCACCGGGCCGCACGACTACTCGCGCAAGATCTGGACGCTGCTGGTGTTCCTGCTCTGGCACGGCATCTTCGTCGAGGACCGCATCGCCATCACCGCGCCCGAACCGGTGTACCCGGTCCGACTGTGAGCGTCCCGGCGGCCGGCCCGGGCGCCGCGCCGCACCGGGCCCGCGCGATGGCGGAGTCGTTCGGCGTCGACCCGCAGCGCTACGACCGCGCGCGGCCCCCGTACCCGAACGCGCTGGTCCGGCGCGTCCTCGACCGCGCGCCCGGCGGCGACGTGCTCGACGTCGGGTGCGGCACCGGGATCGCGGCGCGCCAGTTCGCGGCCGCCGGGGGCACCGTCCTCGGGATCGAACCCGACGCGCGGATGGCGGGGTACGCGCGATCAGCCGTGGTGCCGGTCGAGGTGGCCACGTTCGAGGCCTGGGACCCGGCCGGGCGCACCTTCGACGCGGTCGTGGCCGGCCAGTCCTGGCACTGGGTCGACCCGGCCGTCGGCAGCGCGCGGGCGGCGGCCGTGCTTCGTCCGGGCGGCCGGTTGGCGGTCTTCGGGCACGTCTTCGAGCCGCCCGAGCACGTGGCCGCAGCCCTTGCGACCGCGCTGCGCAGCGCGGTGCCGGACGCGCCTGACCCCGGGCTGTCGGGGCGGCGGCCGCTGGAGCTCTACGAGAAGATGTACCGCGGGTTCGGCGAGGCCGTCGAGGCCACCGGCGCGTTCGGTGCGCCGGAGCGCTGGCGCTTCGACTGGGAGCGCGTCTACACCCGCGACGAGTGGCTCGACCTGCTGCCGACGACCGGAAATCTCACCCGCCTGCCCGCCGAGCGGCTGACTCCGGTCCTCGACGCCGTCGCGGCCGCCATCGACACCGGCGGCGGCGGCTTCACGATGAGCTACACCACCCTGTGCACGACCGCAGCCCGGCGCGGATGACGGTCAGCCGAGGTGCGGCAGCACCTCGGCGGCGCACTCGTCGCCGTAGGACTCGGCGAGCCGGTCGCTGAACTCGGTCTTGTCGACGGTGTACTCCTGGGTGCCCACCGTCTCGAGGACCATCGCCGCGAGCAGGCTGCCGACCTGCGCCGAGCGCTCCCAGCTCAGCCCCCATTCGCGGGCGGTCAGGAACCCGCCGCGGAACGCGTCGCCCACGCCGGTGGGGTCGGACTTGGCCCGCTCCTTGGCCACGGGCACATGCACGGTGCCGAAGTCACCGACGATGTCGACGCCGCGCGAGCCGAGCGTGGTCACCCGCACGGTGACCTGCTCGTCGATGTCGGCCGTGGACAGCCCCGTCTTCGACTCCAGCAGCTCGCGCTCGTAGTCGTTGGTGAACAGCAGCTGCGCCCCGGTGATGAGGTCGCGCAGTTGCGCGCCGTCCATGCGGGTGACCTGCTGGGACGGGTCGGCCACGAAGGCGAAACCCTTGTCGCGGCACTCCGCGCTGTGCTGCACCATCGCGGCCGGGTCGTAGGCGCTGATGACGGCCAGGTCGGCGCCGACGGCATCCCAGATCGGCGCGATCGCGATATCGGCCGACTCGGCCATGGCCCCCGCGTAGAACGACCCGATCTGGTTCATCTCGGTGTCGGTCGTGCACACGAAGCGAGCGGTGTGGTGGCGCTCGGAGACGTACACGTGGGCGCAGTCGACCCCGTGGCTCTCGAGCCACTCGCGGTACTCGGCGAAGTCCGCTCCGACCGCGCCGACCAGCACCGGCGCGGCGCCGAGCTGCGCCATGGCGTAACAGATGTTGGGTGCGACCCCACCGCGCTTGATGTCCAACTCGTCCACGAGGAACGACAGGGACACCTTGTGGAGGTGTTCGGCGAGCAGCTGATCGCTGAACTTCCCCGGGAAGTGCATGAGGTGGTCAGAAGCGATGGATCCCGCGACGAGTACTGGCACGTGCGCAGACCCTACTTGACCCGCCTGGGTCCTACCCGCAGAAGCTGTTTCCGCAGGCGCAGCCGCTGGAGGCGTTGGGGTTGTCGATGGTGAAACCCTGCTGCTCGATGGTGTCGGTGAAGTCGATGGTGGCGCCGCCCAGGTAAGGGGCGCTCATCCGGTCGAGGACGACCGGAACGCCGTGCAGGTCGACCTCGATGTCACCGTCGAGGCTGCGCTCGTCGAAGAACAGCTGGTACTGCAGGCCGGCGCACCCGCCCGGCTGCACCGCGATACGCAACCGAAGGTCGTCACGGCCCTCCTGGTCGAGCAGCGCGCGCACCTTCACCGCCGCGCCATCCGTCAACGAGATGCCGCTGGCCGGGGTCTCGGCGGGCGCTTCGGTGATCTCGACAGGGGTCTCGGTGCTGGTCATGTCGCTCCCCAGGGGGTCGGCGGTGAGTCTTCGGCGCAACCGGGACATCCCGATCGCTATTCCATGGTAACCACCGGCGCCGCCCCCGCCGCCCATCTGCGCACGCGAACCGGCTTCCGATGTGACGTTCACCGAGCCCGCCGGCCCCCGACCCCGCCTGGTGGGCCGCCCGAGTACGCCCGGCTCGCGCTCGATCGGATGCTGGCGCTGCCTTGAGTAATCTGGGTCCGTGAAGCTCACCAAGCGCGTGAAGGACGAGCCCGCGGCCGAGGTCGTCGAGACTGACGCCGCCGAGCAGGAGCGGGCGGGCGCCAAGAACCGCCCGACCCCCAAGCGCCGCGATTCGCAGGGCAAGCGCGGGCCGGTGAGCGCCCCGCGGACGCGCAAGGAGGCCTACGCGCGGCAGAAGCAGCTGACCCGCGAGCAGCGCTCGGCCAAGGCCACCGCCAAGCCCCGCACCGTCGCCGAGCAGCGGGCGGCCCTGCGCCGCGGCGACGAGGACGCCCTGCCGCGCCGCGATCGCGGCCAGACCCGCAAGCTCGCCCGCGACTACGTCGACTCGACCCGCATGCTCAGCAACTACCTGCTCCTGCTGTTCCCGCTGATGATCGTCAGTGCCTTCGTGCCTGCCCTGGCGCTGATGCAACTGGTCGTGCTCGTCGTGTTCCTGGCCCTGTTGGTGGAGTGGTACATCGTGGGCCGGCGCATCCGGGCGATGGCACTGCAGCGTTTCGGCGACGTGCAGGGCGGCAACATGACCATCGGCTTCTACGCCGGCAGCCGGGCCTACCTGCCGCGCCGCTGGCGGCTGCCGCAGCCGCAGGTGGAGCGCGGCGACACCATCTGAGCCGCCGCCCGGGCCCAATTGGCCGGGCGAACCCCCGTATACCGGGCACCGCCGTTCAGCGGCGTCCACCTGCGGGTATCCCGGACGCGACAGTGGAGGTCCAGATGGGTGTTCGGAGCAACATCAAACGGTGGTCGGTCGCGCCCGCGCGGCTGGTGCGCCGCGACGTGGCCGCCCACGGACCGGTGGCGGCCGACCGGCGCGTCGCCCTTCCGGCCGGCGCCGTCATCCTCACGGTGGTGGTCGCGGCGGCCGTGTCGCTCGGCTCCGCCGACACCCACCCGAAGCGGGCCGCGGCCGCCGAACCCACGGCCAAGGCCACCACCCAGGCCCTGCTGCCCGTCGGCACGCTGATCCAGCGCGGTCAGCTGCCCAGGCCCACCCTGCGCGGTGACGAGGGAACCGTCGGGGTGCCGCCGAAGACCGCCGCCCGGCCCACCAAGCCCGTCGACCTCGCCGCCGGGCGCACCGCGGCGCAGTATTCGGGCCGCGCCGGCACGCTGACGCCCGCGGGCATCGCCACCCTCGCCCTGCAGCGCGGCTGCTCCCCCGCACAGGCCGCCGTGGCCACTGCGGTGGCCATGGCCGAGTCCGGCGGCAGCCCGAGCGCGCAGGGCGACGTCACCCTGATGACGAGCACCTGGGACTGGTCGGCCGGGCTGTGGCAGATCCGGGGCCTACGCGCGCAGCGCAACACCGGCGCCCTGCGTGACTCGGTGGCCAACCAGAACGCGGTGACGAACTCGGGCGCCATGTACGCCGTCTCCAGCGGCTGCAGCAACTGGACGCCGTGGACCACCTACAACACCGGCGCGTACCGCGCCTACCTCAGCGTGGCCGAGCAGGCGGTTCGTTACGTCCTCGCCTACTACCGCGCGCATCACCGCTACCCGCCCGTCGCCCCGCCCGACCCGAACGCCACGGTGCCGATCCCGGCCGGTGGGGCGGGCGGCGACCCGGCCGCGGCGGGCGGCCCGGGAGCGACGTCCCCGCACCGGCCCGCACACCCCACCTCGGGCTCGACGTCGACCCGCGGCGCAGGCGGGGGCGGCAGCGGCGGGGGCGGCGGCGGCGCGGGTGGACCGGCCACGACGCCCGGCCGGTCGGCCGGCGGCGCGAAGGGCAGCCCGGCCCGGCCCGGCGCGCCGAGTTCGTCGACGACGAAGAAGGGGCTGCTGCCCCCGCTGCCCATCAAGCTGCCGACGATCCCGCCGCTGAAGTCGATCCTGCCCACGCTGCCGCCGCTGCCCAGCCTGCATCTGTAGCGGGGGGTCCCGTCACCCGTTGAGGTAGGCGAGCACCGCCAGCACCCGGCGGTTGTCGTCCTCGGACTGCTCGAGGCCGAGGCGGGTGAAGATGCTGTTGGTGTGCTTGCTGACCGCCTTCTCGGTGACGAACATGCGGGCCGCGATGGCCGCGTTCGACCGGCCCTCGGCCATCAGCTCCAGCACCTCGCGCTCGCGCGGGGTGAGGGTGCGCAGCGGCTCGTCGGAGGCGGCGCGGCGGGTGAGCAGCTGCGCCACCACCTCGGGGTCCATGGCCGTGCCGCCGCGCGCCACCTGGCGTACGCCGTCGAGGAACGTCTCGACGTTGAACACCCGGTCCTTGAGCAGGTAGCCCACGCCGCCGGAGCGGTCGGCGAGCAACTCGCGGGCGTAAAGCTGCTCCACGTACTGCGAGAGCACCAGCACCGGCAGCCCGGGCACCTGCCGGCGCGCCTCGATCGCCGCCTTGAGGCCCTCGTCGGTGAACGTCGGCGGCAGTCGCACGTCGACGACGGCGACGTCGGGCCGGTAGGTGGTGAGGGCCCGCAGCAGCGAGGGCCCGTTGTCCACCGCCTCCACGACCTCGAAGTCGTTGGCCTCGAGCAGCCGGATCAGGCCGTCCCGGAGGAGGGCGAGATCTTCGGCGATGACGATCCGGAGCCTGTCGTGCACGGCAGCACCATAGCCAGGACCGTCGGACCGCCGGGCGGGCTGGTGATCGTCAGCGCGCCGTCGAAGGCCGCCAGCCGTCGCTCGATGCCGCGCAGCCCGGTGCCCCGCGCGGCGTTCGCGCCGCCCACGCCGTCGTCATGCACCTCGAGCTCGAGCAGGTCGTCGCGCCGGCGCAGCGTGACCTGGATGTGCTGGGCCGACGCGTGTTTGACGACGTTGGCCAGGCCCTCGGCCACGGCGAAGTACCCGGCCGACTCGACCGGCGCCGGCAGCCGCCCGTCGAGCTCCGCGTGCACCTCGACGGGCACCGGCACCGCCAGCGCGAGGGCCTGCACGGCACCGACGAGCCCGCGGTCGGCCAGCACCGGCGGGTGGATGCCGCGCACGAGGTCACGCAGCTCGGCCAGCGCGTCGCTGCTCGCGGTCCGCGCCTCGGTGAGCAGCGCCCGGGCGACGTCGGGGGCGGCGGCGAGTTGCTGCTCGGCCAGCGCGAGGCTCATGCCCAGCGACACCAGCCGGGCCTGCGCGCCGTCGTGCAGGTCGCGCTCGATGCGGCGCAGCTCGGCCGCCTGGGTGTCGACGGTCTCGGCGCGCGACTCGGTGAGCTGCTGCACGCGCAAGGCCAGCCGCGACTTCTCAGACACGCCGAGCCGCGCGCGGTCCAGCCGGGCGTGGCGGGTGTTCATGACCGACGGGGGCAGCCACCAGAACAGCAGGTCGAGCAGGCCTTCGATCACCGCGAGCTCGGCCAGCACCTGGCCGGCGGTGCCGTCGATCAGCAACCAGACCAGATCGCGGCGCAGGGCCGGGTCGGCGGCGAGCAGCCGGGCGCGCACGAGCAGGTTGCCCTCGGGCTCGCGCAGGTAGGGCGACTCGACGGGGGTGCTGAGCAACGCGCCCACCCGCGCCCGACGGTGATCGGCCAGCTTGCGGGTCAGTCCGACCGAGACCACGAAGATCGGGATGCCGACCCACACGACCACGAGGGCGGCGCCGAGCACCGTGGTGATGAACAGCACCAGGCTCGCGGCCGACAGCGCGATCGAGCACACGGCGAAGCGCAGCGTCTGCAGCCGTGGCCGGAATCCGCTGTCCATGCCCCCATCCTGACCTACGCCCGCCGGGTGCACGGTGGAGGAAAGTCCCCTCCGCTGCGGGATGCAGCTCTCCTGCGCCGGCGCCCGCGGGTCACGAGCGTGGGACGGGTCAACGTGGAACGTCAGCGAAAGGCCCGAACCGTGTCCCGTCCCAGAGATGTCCCGACCCGGCCCGCCACCGTGCGCGTCGCCCGCTGGAGCGCCACCCACCCGTGGCGCGCCGTCGCGCTGTGGCTGGCGTTCGTCGCGGCCTGCGTCGCGGTCGGCAGCCTGTCCGGCCTGCACCAGGCCACCTCCCTCGACCAGAGCACCGGCCAGTCCGGGCGCGCGGAGCACTGGCTGCACGACTCCGGGCTGCGCACTCCCGGCACCGAGAACGTCCTGGTGACCGCGCCGTCCGGGCGCCTCGACCACGCGGCCGCGCGCGCCGCGCTGGCCGAGGTGAGCGACGGGATGCGGGCGCTGAAGCAGGTCGCGTCGCTCGGCGCGCCGGCCACGGCGCACGACGGCGCGGCGATGACGATCTCGGTCACGTTGCGCAAGAGCGTCGACGACACCGACGCCGACGTCGACCCCCTGCTCGACGTCACCAAGCGGGTGCAGCACGAGCACCCGCACCTGCGGGTCGAGCAGGTCGGTGCGCAGTCGTTGAACGACGCGGTCAACGACCAGGTCTCCGACGACCTGTCTTCGGCCACGACGTTCTCGTTGCCGGTGACGCTGCTGATCCTGCTCGTGGCCTTCGGTGCGATCGTCGCCGCCGGCGTGCCGGTGTTGCTGGCACTGTCGGCCGTGGGTGCGGCCACCGGGCTGTCGTCGCTCGCCTCCCACCTGATCCCCGACTCCGGCACGACCTCGTCCATGATCTTGCTGATGGGTATGGCCGTCGGCGTCGACTACTCGTTGTTCTACGTCAAACGGGCCAGGGAAGAACGCCGGCGCGGGCTGGGCCGGCACGAGGCCGTCGACGTGGCCGCGGAGACAGCCGGGCACTCGGTGCTGGTGTCGGGGCTGGCCGTCGTCGGCGCCATGCTCGGGCTCTACCTGGCCCAGGACGTCACCTTCGCCTCGCTGGCCACCGGTTCGATCATCGTCGTGGCCGTGGCCGTGCTCGGCTCGCTGACCGTGCTGCCGGCGCTGCTCGTCGGGCTGGGTCGCGCGATCGACCGGCCGCGCGTGCCGGTGGTGTGGCGGCTGACGGCCGGCACGCGGGAGCCGCGGCTGTGGCCGGCGCTGCTGCGCCCGTCGCTGACGCGCCCCGGCCGCACCCTCGTCATCTCGGTGCTCGCGCTCGCCGCGGTGGCCGCGCCCGCGCTCGGCATGCGGCTGCGCTCGGACAGCGCCGTGTCGCTGCCGTCGTCGATCGCGAAGAAGCAGACGCTGGACCGGCTCACCGCGGCCTTCCCGGACCGGCAGACCGAACAGCAGGTGGTCGTGCGCGCCCCGGCGGGGCAGGCGGACGCCGTCGAGTCGGCGCTGCGCGCGGTGGCCGGCCGGGCCGCCAGGACCGGGCTGTTCCTGTCCGGTGCCGTGTCGGTGCACGCCTCGGCCGACCGCACCGTGCACGAGGTGCGGCTGGACGCGCCCTACGACGCGGAGTCGGCGAAGGCCCGCGACGGCATCACCCGGCTGCGCTCGAGCGTCGTGCCGCGAGCGGTGGCCGGCGTGCCCGGCGCCGACTGGGCGGTCACCGGCGACACCGCGCAGAGCATGGACGTCGACACGCACCTGTCCGATCGGCTGCCGTGGGTGATCGCCTTCGTGGTGCTGCTGACGATGCTGATCATGGGCTGGGTGTTCCGCTCGGTGGCGATCGCGGGTGTGACGGCGGTGGTCAACCTGCTGTCGGCGGCGGCGGCGTTCGGTGTGCTCGTGCTCGTGTTCCAGCACAGCTGGGCGGAATCGCTGCTCGGCTTCCACACCACCGGTGCGCTGATCAACTGGATCCCGCTGTTCACCTTCGCCGTGCTGTTCGGGCTGTCGATGGACTACCACGTCCTGGTGATCAGTCGGGTGCGGGAGGCGGCCCTGCGCGGGCTGTCGACCCGCGACGCGATCCGCGAGGGCATCACGGCATCGGCCGGGACGGTCACGAGCGCGGCCGTGGTGATGGTGTCGGTGTTCGCGATCTTCGCCTCGCTGCACATGATCGAGATGAAGGAGCTCGGCGTGGGCCTCGCCGTCGCCGTGCTGGTGGACGCGCTGGTCGTGCGGGTGATCGTGCTGCCGTCGCTGCTGATGCTGCTGGGTCGCCGCCTCTGGTGGCCCGCCCCGCCCGGCACCCCCGCCCTGCACCCCCGCCCCTCACCCCCGGTCAGTGGTGCGGTTCGCAGGTCAGTGGTGCGGTATTTCGCACCACTGACCCCCGGATCGCACCACTGACCGAGCTTGGGAGGGGGTGAGGGGTGGGGTCGGGCGGCGGGTCAGTGGGTGACGACGCCCTCGACCAGGTTGATGGCCGCGGCCAGGATGCCGGTGCCGAACACGTAGGACAGCAGCGTGTGCCGCAGCACGACCGCGCGGATGGTCGTATCCGACACGGCGGTGTCCGACACCTGGTAGGTCATGCCGAGGTTGTAGCTGAAGTAGAGGAAGTCCTGGTACGTGGGCCGGTGGTCCGGGTTGTTGAAATCGATGCCCCCGGCGACGTCGCGGTAGTAGAGCTTGGCGTAGCGGGTCGCGTACATCAGGTGCAACATCGCCCAGGACGTCGCCACGCCCGCGAGCCCGACCGCCGCCGCCACGTTCCGGTCGGCCGACCGGCCCAGCGCCAGCATGACGACGACGGTGGCCAGGCTGGCCACGGCCGCACCGGCGACCAACGCCTCCTCGAGCCGCCGGCCGAAGTTCTCGCGCGCCGCGCTCTCGCGGGTGCGGTCGGCCGACAGGGGCCACAACACGCGAACGCCGGAGGACACGAAGACCGCGCCCATCGCCGCGATCGCGGCCAGGGCACCGAGTGCGGGATGGACCAGCGCGCCGACGGCGGCGCCCACGACGGCGCCGGCGAGGACGGACCAGACCAGCCGGGTGTGCGCGGGTGACGGGAGGCCGGCGGCACCCGGCCGGGACCTCGGCACCGCCCTCAGCCGTCGGCGAGTGACATCGGCCCGTAGACCTTGCGCTCGCCGTCGAACAGCGTGGCCTGGGCGACACCGTTGTCGGCCAGTTCGCGCCAGTTCTCGCCCACCCAGCTCTCGGCGTCGGACTGGTTCTGGTGTCCGGGTGACGCGGGCTCGGTCAGTTCGCTGCCGTCCGGCGCCTCCAGGCGCCACCTCCAGGTCAGCACTGCGCGATCTCCCCCTCGAGGTGGTCGGTACCCACGGGACGGGTATGCCCCTCCGGCACCGTAAACAGGTCCGGATGAATGATCGACGCCAGGGCCTGCACACCGTCGACGACGCGCGGGCCGGGACGCACGATCAGGCCGTCGCCGTCGATGGCCCACACCGGCACGCCGGGCAGCGCCGCGCGCACCACGGGGGCCTGCTCGGCCGCGCCGTCGAGGTGGTAGCCGCAGGGCGCGACGACCACCAGATCGGGCCGGGCGGCGGCGATCTGCGCCCAGGTGGTGGGCCGCGAACGCTCCCCCGCCGTGGCCGCTACCGGCTCACCGCCGGCCGCGCGCACGAGGTCGGGGATCCAGTGCCCGGCGGTGAACGGCGGGTCGACCCACTCCACCACGGCCACCCGCGGCCGCGGGCGCCCGGCCACCCGCGCGGCGATGCCGGCGAGCCGCGCGCGCAGCTCGCCGACCAGCGCCGCGCCCCGCTCGGGCACGCCCGCGGCCACGGCCACGGAGCTGATCGTGGCCAGCACGTCGTCGAGGGAGTACGGGTCGAGGGCGAGCACCTCGGCCGAGCAGCCCAGGAAGTCGAGGGCCTGGTCGACGGTGGCCGAGGGCAGCGCGCAGACCCAGCACAGGTCCTGGGTGAGCACGAGTTCCGGGTCGAGGTCGCGCAGCGCGTCCTCGTGCAGGTGGTACAGGTCGGCGCCGGCGGCGGCCTGCGCGCGCACGTACGCGTCGATCTCGCCGGGGGTCAGGTCGCTGGTGTCCCGCCCGCCGACGACCACCGTGTGCTCCTGCCGGGCGCGGGCGGGTTCGTCGCACTCGAAGGTGACGCCGACCAGTTGGTCGTCCAGCCCGAGCGCATAGACGATCTCGGTGGCCGACGGCAGCAGCGAGACGATGCGGGGCACCCGCCGATCATCGCAAAGCGGGGCGGTGCGCTCGCGCCGACCACGTCGGTTCGGGGCCCGGCTCGGCCGCCCGGGCCACCACGAACAGCAGGTCGGCCAGCCGGTTGAGGTACCGCGCGCCGGTGCCGGCCGGCTCCGGGAGCGCCCAGGCGTGCCGCTCGGCCCGACGGCAGATCGCCCGGGCATGATGCACCGCGGCCGAGGCCGGATCGCTGCCCGGCAGCACGAACGACGCAGGCGGCTCGAGGTCAGCGTTCACGTCGTCGCAGGCCCGCTCGACCCGCTCGACGTAGGTGTCGTCGACGAGCGGCTCGGCCGCCGATCCGTGTGCCGCGAGGTCGGCGCCGAGGTCGAACAGATCGTTCTGGACGCCGCGCAGCAGCTCGCGCAGCGGGTCGTCGGCCAGCGCGGCCACGGCCACGCCGAGCGCGCTGACGAGTTCGTCGACGTCGCCCATCACGGTCAGGCGCGGGTCGGTCTTGTCGACGCGGCGCCCGCCGGCCAGGGCGGTGGTGCCGTCGTCGCCGGTACCGGTGTGAATACGGGTGAGCACGATGCGCATGGCGATCTCCTCCAGTAGGTCGAGGGCGTCCTCGGTGTCGGGTGCGGCCGCGAGCGCGGCGACCAGGCGGTCGACGCGTTCGCCCAGGGCACTGAGCTCACGCGCCTCGGCGGCGAGGCGCTGCGACTGCTCGCGCAGCACGGCGGCGGTGCCCGGCCCGTCGCCCGCGAGCAGGGCCCGCACGGTGTCCAGCGGCAGCCCGAGGCCGCGCAGGGCCAGCACCCGCCGCGCCCCGGCCAGCGCTGCGGCGTCGTAACGCCGCCGCCCGCCGGCCGCGACCGCGACGGGCAACAGCCCGCGCTGCTCGTAGTAGCGCAGCGTGCGCTCCGTGGTGCCGAGGCTGCGCGCCGCGGCCCCGATCCCCACGCTCTCGTCGACTCGCACGCCGGTCACGCTAGGTGCTGACGCGGCGTCATGAGCAAGCGTTCGCCCCGGTGAACTCGACCGGCGCCTCGAAGGCTGCACGCCGCGCCGCGCGGCGCAGCGTGGCCAACGCCAACGGCCCGACGAGCAGGATGAGCACGAAGTTCGTCACCGCGCGGCCGGTGTCCCAGCCCAGCGACGTCGTGGCGTCGAAGACGAGGTAACGGTGCCATTGTTCGGTGAACGACGCCCCGGGCAGGTAGGCGATCGAGCTGTGCGGATCGGCGGAGAAGGGCCAGAACGACAGGTTGAGCATGAAGCCGAAGAAGTAGCCCGACACCGCGCCGTAGACCGCGAGCAGCACGACCTCGGCGCGCCCGCGGGCGCGGGGCAGCAGGCCGGCGAACAGGCCGACCCAGGCGCAGCCGAACATCTGGTACGGCAGCCACGGCCCGACGCCACCGGTGATCAGGGCCGACGCGAACAGCGACGTGCAGCCGAGCGAGAACCCGAAGCCGGGCCCGTACACCCGGCCAGCGAGCACCAGCACGAAGAAGACGGTCTCGATGCCGGCCGTCCCGGCGCCGAGCGGGCGCAGCGCGGCGTTGACGGCCGAGAGCACGCCGAGCATCGCGACGGCCTTCGAGTCGATCCCGCCCTCGGCGATCTCGCTGAACACGACGGCGACCACGAGCACCAGCAGCACACCGAACATCAGCGGGGCCATCGAGTTGTCGGCGAAGGTGCCCGGGGCGATGACGAACGGCCACAGGAACGCGACGAAGCCGAGGAAGGACGCCATGGCGATCGTGAGCACGGTGCGCCTGGGCACGCGGATCGCGGTGGGCCGCTTCGCCCGCACGGCGCTCATGACGCGAGGACCCGTTCGACCTGGGCGACGGTGAGGTAGGGCAGCGGAGCGAGGATCTTGGCCGTCTGCGGCGCGAAGGCCGGCGAGGCGACGATGACGTCGGTGGTCGGCCCGTCGGCCACCACGTCGCCCTCGGCCAGCACGACCACGCGGTCGGCCGCGGTGGCCACGAACTCCACGTCGTGGGTGGAGATCACGACGGCGCGGCCCTGCGCGGCGAGCTCGTCGACGATGTCGACCAGCGCCTGCTTGGCCGGGTAGTCCAGCCCCCGGGTGGGCTCGTCGAGCAGCACCACCCGGGGCGTGGCCCGCAGCTGGACGGCCAGCACCAGCGACAGTCGTTGCCCCTCGGACAGGTCGCGGGGGTGGATGTCGTCGGGGATGCCCGGGGCCAGCCGGTCGAGCAGGCCGCGGGCACTCACCGCTGCGGGTCCCGACTCGTGGTCGGCCTGCGCGAGCTCGGCCGCGACGCTGCCGAGGTAGAGCAGGTCCGACGGCGTCTGCGGCACCAGGCCGACGAGCCGCCGGGCCGCGCCCGGGTCCAGCTCCTTCGGGTCGGTCTTCGCGCCGGGGCCGGCGCCGTCGCCGACCGTGACCCGGCCACCCTGCCGCGGCCCGGAGCCCTGCAGCGCCCACAGCAGCGACGACTTGCCCGAGCCGTTGCGCCCCATCAGTGCCGTGACCTGGCCGGGGTGCAGGTCGAGGTCGACGCCGCGCACGGCGATGACGTCGCCGTAGCGCACGAGCACGTCGCGGGCGCGCAGGACGGGGGCGGCGGCGGTCGGCGCGATCCGCGCGGGCGGCACCGCCCGGGCCGCGAGGGCGTCGCGCACGGGGCCGGCGGCGCGCCGGGCGTCGCGCACCGACAGCGGGAGCGGGCTCCAGTGCAGCAGCCGGCCCAGCTCCACCACCGGTGGTGCGACGGTGGTGGTCTCGAACATCGCCGCCGGCCGCCCGTCGGCCACCGTGCCGTCGCCGGCCAGGTGGATGACCCGGTCGGCGTACTGCACCACCCGCTCCAGCCGGTGCTCGGCGAGCACGACGGTGACGCCGAGGTCGTGCACCAGGCGGGTGACGGCGGCGAGCACCTCCTCGGCCGCCGTGGGGTCGAGCGCGGAGGTGGGCTCGTCGAGGACCAGCACGCGGGGGTGGGCGGTGAGCACCGAGCCGATCGCCACCCGCTGCTGCTGCCCGCCGGACAGCTCGTGCAGGGCCCGGTGGCGCAGGTCGGCCAGGCCGAGCAGGTCGAGCGTCTCCTCGACCCGCTTGCGCATGACCGCCGGGGGCACGGCCAGCTGCTCCATGCCGTACGCGAGCTCCTCCTCCACGGTGTCGGTGACGAACCCGGCGAGCGGGTCCTGCCCGACGACGCCGACGACGTCGGCGAGCTCGCGCGGCGGGTGGGTGGCGGTGTCGCGCCCGTCCACCGTCACCCGGCCGGCGAGCGTGCCGCCGGTGAAGTGCGGCACGAGGCCGTTGACGGCGCCGAGCAGGGTGCTCTTGCCCGCACCGGTGCGGCCCACGACGAGGCACAGCTCGCCCTCGTCGACGTGCAGGTCGACGCCGCGCAGCACCGGCCGAGCGGCGTCGGCGTAGGTGATCGTCACGCGCTCGAAGTCGATCATGCGATCACCTTCTCGCGCGGCGTGGCCGGCAACGCCTTCGGGGCCGGCCGCGGACGCGGTGGTGGCGGGGCGGCCAGCCCGGCCACGCCGGCCAACAGGATGCCGAGCACGGGCACGACCGGCAGCGACGGCCAGGCCAGCGGGGACAGCGACGGGTTCAGGTCGGCCGGGTCGTAGCCGGTGCTGGTGAACATGAGCACCGCGCACGCCAGGCCGCCGAGCGCCACCAGCCACTCGGGCAGCCGCCAGGGGTCGGGCCGGTAGGCGGTGCGGTGCACCCGGCGGCCGCCGGCGATCAGCCCCAGCACGCACAGCGCGGCCCCGGCGCACAGCGCGGGCAGCCCCAGCAGCCGTGGCGCGGTGCCGTCGAGGAGCCCGTAGGCGCCCGCGCACAGCCCGCCCATGCCGAGCAGCAGCAGCGCGGCCGTGAGCCGGCGGCTGCCGCGGGTGGCGCTGCCGGTGCGGCCGTAGCCGCGCGAGTCCATCCCGGCGGCCAGCCGCAACGAACGCTCCAGGGCGTCTTCGAGCACCGGCAGCGCGACGGCGCGAAGTACACGCGGACCCTTGCCACCGGTGGCCCGCAGCCGCCGGGCCCGGTTGACCCGCTGGGCGCTCTCGATCAGCTGCGGGGCCACGCTGAGCGCCACCACGACGGCCACGCCGAGTTCGTAGAGCGCGCCGGGCAGCACCCGCAGCGCCCGTTTCGGGTTGGCCAGCACGTTGGCCGCGCCGATGCAGCACAGCAGGGTGCCCAGCCGCAGGCCGTCGAAGCCGGCCGACAGCGTCGCCTCCAGCGACACCGGGCCGCCGAGTTGGATGCCCGCGTACCACTTCGGGGTGCTGACGTGCGGCAGGGTGAACAGCACGTGGTCGGTGGGCTGGATGCCGCTGGCGAACACTGAACGGAACACCACGCGGATCGCGATCACGACGAGCGCCATGATCAGGTAGTACTTGAAGCCGCGCGCCCACGGCGCCTCGCCGCGTCGGTTCGCGACGACGAAGCCCACCACCGCCAGTACGAGGACGAGCAGCAGCGGGTTGGTCGTGCGGCTGACCGCGGTGACCAGGCCGATCGCCCACACCCACCACGCGACCGGGTGCAGCCCGCGCGGCACGCGGGCCCGGACGAACGCGCGGCTCATCGCAGGTACCCCGTCGACGGTGCGGGCATGCGCCGTCAGCCGCCGGCGCGCCGGCGCGAGTAGACGGTCCAGCCGGTGCCGGCGGCGAGCAGCACGGCGAGCGTGACGCCGAGGAGCACGGGCAGCACCGAGCCGGTGGACGGGCGCTTGGCCTCGGCCGAGGCCGGGCGCGCGTCGACGATGGCCGGGCCCCCCGCTCCGCTCGCGCCGGCCGACGTCGACCCGGTGGCCGGTCCGCGCGCCGAACGCGCGGTCGACGCCTTCGACGACGCGGCAGCCGAGGGGCGGCCGGAGGTCGACGAATGTCCCGCGGCCGGGGCTGTCGGGCGGGCCGCCCCGCCCGGGACGGCCGCGCCGCGGCCGCCGCCGTTGGTCGTCCCGCCGCGCCCACCGGTTCCCGCGCCGCCGCCGTGCGTCGTCCCGCCGTGCGCACCACCGCCCGCACCGCCACCGGCGCTGCCGCCGGTCGGCGCGGAGTTGCGGGCCCGCACCTGGTCCGGGCCGATCGACGGGCGGCCCTGCGTGCCGGACACGTCCGTGGCGCCGAACTGCCAGTAGTCGACGCTGCCCGGCTTGGGGTGCGAGCTCATCGCGCCGAGGGTGCTGTAGGTCCAGGTGTGCTGGCCGGGGTCGGCGTGCCAGTAACTCCAGTAGGCGTTGGCCGGCGGGGTGTTGCCGCACGGCTCCTGCGCCTTCGTCGGATACCCCGGCCCACCGTGGAACTGCGTCGAGCTGATCCGGCAGACGAACCCCGGCCCGTCGTGGGCCGTGCCCTGGGTCGAGAACGAGCCCTGGTTCAGCAGCCCGAACCCGGTGGTCGGGGTCGACCCGCACTGGCGCACGATCGGGCCGCCCCAGTGTCCGAAGTTCACGGCCACCACGGCGTTGGCCGACGTGGTGCACTGCCCGATGGCCAGCGCCTGCGCCCCGGCTGCCGGGGCGAGGCCGAGCGTGGTCGCGCCGAGCAGCCCGAGCGCGGCGACCAGCGCCGCGGCGCGCCTCATCCCTCGCTCCGGTGCCGGCCGGTGCTCAGCGCCAGCCGGCGCCGCCCCGCGCTCAACAGCCCCGAGCCGGCCAGCAGCAGCGCCAGGGCCCATGCCAGCAGTTCGCCGGTGCGCACCCCGGTGTCGGCGAGCCCGCTCGCCGAGTCCGACGTCCCGCTCGACGGCGAGCCTGTGGTCGAGCCGCCGCCGGTCGAGCCCGACCCGCCCCCGCCCGACGGACCGCCGCCGGGTGCGGCGGTGAGCGACACCGGGTGGAGCAGCGAGCTCAGGCTCGTCAGCGCCGCGGCCGGCACCGACTGCGCGGTGGCCCGCTCGTCGCTGTCGCGGCTGTCCGCGGAGATGCCGAAGCCGCCGTCGGAGTTCTGCAGGCCGGCGAGGAAGCGCAGCGCCTCCTTCACGCCGGGGTCCGACGGCGCGGCCGCCGGGCGCAGCGCGAGGGCGGCCGCCTTCGTCACGCCGGCGTCGGCCGACGCCGGCGCGGCCAGCAGGGCCATCACCGCCAGTGCGGTCGAGTTGGTGTTGATGCCGGCCGCGCCGGGGAAGCCGCCGTTGTCGGTCTGCGCGCCGCGCAGGTACGCGATCGCCCGTTGCAGGCGGTCGGCCGCCGCCGGAACCAGCGCCAGCGCCTGCGCCACGAAGCCGGTGGTGTCGACCTCCGAGGTGCACGCCGCGCCGGCCGTCGGGAACAGGCTCGGGTAGCCGCCGTCCCCGCACGCGTCCTGCAGGTCGGCCAACCGTTGCAGCGCCGCGGGGGGAACGCGCACGCCGGCGCGCGCCAGGGCGAGCACACCGAGCGCCTGCGACGTCACCGAGAACGCCTGGTAGAAGTCGCCGGCCGCGGTGCAGGCGCCGGTGGCGTCGGCCGCGGCGCACACGTGGTCGGTCAACACCGTGAGCAGGTCGACCCCGCCGAAGTCGGCCGGGTCCTGTCCGGTGCTCTCGGCGAGCACCGCGAGCTTGGCCGCCGCGCCGGTGAACGGGCCGGGGAACTCGGCCTTGCCCTCGGGATCGACGTAGTCGTCCACGTGGGCCACCAGGTACTTCACGATCTTGACGAGTGCGTCGTCGTGGCCGCCGGCCGCGGCCAGGGCGAGCGCGATGTCGGCGGTACCGCCGTAGTTCGGGCCGTACCCGCCGTCGTACTCCAGGTGCGTCCCGTCGGTCAGCTGCTTGACGAGGTAGTCCGCCCCCGCCGCGACGTCGAGATCGGGGGCAGGGGTGGCGATGTCGTCGGTCAGGGTGGTGAACGGCGTGCCGACGGCGCCGCCGACGGCCTGCGCGCTGGCCCGCAGGTCCGAGCCGTCAGCGTCGAGGGCGACATCGAAGCCGCCGTCGGAATTCTGCCGCGCGGCCAGGAAGGCGAGGCCCTTGGCGATCACGTCGTCGTACTTCGACCCGGCCAGGGTCAGGGCCTGCACGGCGAGGGCGGCCGAGTTGGTCGAGTCGCCGGCCGCGCCGGGGAAACCGCCGTCGGGATTCTGCTGGGCGGCGACCCAGGCCAGCGCCTTGTCCACGTCGCCGGACGCGGCGGGAGCTGCGGCCAGGGCCATCGCCGCCATCGCGGTGCTGTCGACCTCCGAGTCGCTGCCCGGGATGACGCTGGGGAACGCGCCCGAGTCGTGCTGCCGGCCCTCGAGGTAGGCCAGCGGCTTCGCCGCGCCGCTGGTGTCGCCCGCGCGCAGCTGGGCGAGCACGCCCAGCGACTGCGAGAACGTCGACGCGGCGTAGCGGTAGTTGCCGCCGGCCTCGCACACGCTCGTGACCGCACTCGTGCACGCCAGGTCGTCGAGCGCGGCGATGAGGTCGTGGCCACCGAAGTTGCGCGGGTCGTGCCCGGTCACCTCGGCCAGCAGGGCCTCCTTGCCGATCGAGCCGCCGGACGCGTAGTCGGTGCCGATCCCGGTGAAGGAGTCGCCGTTGGCCGCCACGTAGTCGGTGATCTTCTTCAGCGCGGCGTCGTCGGTGCCGGCGGCGGCGAGAGCGAGCGCGCCGTCCATCGTCAGGCCGAAGTCGGTGAAGCCCGGGCCGAACGGTTCGTAGTGGCTGCCGCCGGCGAGATTGGCCGTCGACGTCAGGTAACCGACCCCCCTGTCGACATCGGGGGTGGCGCCGGACGGCACCGCAGCACGTGGCTGGACGGTGGCCGGCCGCGGGTCGGCCGCCCGGGTCGGGGCCGGTGCGGCGTCGCCCGAACCCTTCCTCGACGCCGCGGCCGGCAGGCCCGCGCGCACGGCGGCGGGCGTGACGGCGGGTTGGCCGGTGGTGCCGCCGACGTCGGTGGCGCCGTACGTCCACGCCTCGACCTCACCGTCCGTGGGCTTGTACGAGGCGGCGCCCAGGGTGCCGTACGACCAGGTCGTCGCGCCCTTCTTCGCGACCCAGAACGACCAGTAGGCGCTGGCCGGCGGGGTCACGACGCACGCGTCCTGCGCCGGCGTGGGGTACTGCGTGCCGCCGGCGAAGGACGGGCTGCCGATGCGGCAGACGAAGGCCGGCCCGTCGTGCTGGGTGCCGGCGGTGGTGAACCCGGCCTTGGTCAGCAGGCTCAGCCCGGTGGCCGGCAGCGGATCACCGCAGCCGCGCACCACGGGGCCGCCCCAGTGCGCGAAGTCGACGGCGACGAGCGCGCCGGTGGACGTCGTGCAGGTGCCGAGGCTGCCGACGATGCTGCCGGGGGCGGCGAGCGAGACCTTCTGCGTGGCCGACGACGCGCCGTAGCCGCCCGACTTGCCGCTGTACTTCGCGGTGACGGTGTGGTTGCCGGCCGCGAACGTCATCGAGCAGGTGGCCCTGCCCGACTTGACGGCCGAGGCCGTGCACACCGTCTTCGCGCCGTCGGCGAAGGCGACGGTGCCGCCCGTGGGGCTGGGGCTGACGGTGGCGGTCACGGTGACCGCCTTGCCGGCGACGGCCCTGATCGTCGCCAGCGTGGTCTTCGTCGGCTTCGTCGTCCTCGGTGAGGTCGTCGATGACGCCGTCGTGGTCGTCGCGGCGCTCGTCGAGCCCGACGAGGCGCCGGTGGGGGCCGCGAGAGCGGCCGGGGTGGCGACGGCGAGCACGAGGGCGGCCGACACCGCCGTCGTGATCAGGGGCCTGACGCGCACTGGCTGTCGTCCGTTCTCTCACGCGTCGCGTCGCGAGCGCGGGAGATCCCCGCTGCCGATCGGCAGCTGGGACGGAATCTCGGGCCTGCGCCCGGGGCTCCGTCTCGCGAACCACGACGAGACACTGGCCAAGGATCACGGGCAGGTAGTCCGGCTCGCCGTCTGGACGGCTCACGGTTGCGGGTCAGCGCCGGATTCACACCGGCTTCCCCTGCTGCGCGATCTGTGGATGGTGATGGTGCCCCACCCGGCACGGGCCGGGCAGAGCAATCGGACGATACGTCCCGGCGGGCGAGGCCGTCAATTGCACGTGACGGTCCTCGCCCGCCGGGTGCACCAGTGGCCCGCGGCGTCAGAAGTCGTCGTCGTCGAAGGCCACCGCGCCGCTCACCCCCACCTGGTAGGCCGAGACGCGCCGCTCGAAGAAGTTCGACAGCTCCTGCACGTCCTGCAGCTCCATGAACGCGAAGGGATTGCGCGAGCCGTAGAGCGGTTCGAGGCCGAGCTGCGAGAGGCGGCGGTCCGCCACGTGCTGCAGGTACTCGCGCATGTCGGCGAGCGAGAGCCCGGAGACGCCGCCCTCGAGCAGGTCCTCGGCGAACTGCACCTCGCACTCCACCGCCTCCGCGAGCATGTCGCGCACCTGCGTGCGGAGGGCGTCGTCGAACAGCTCCGGTTCCTCGCTGCGCACGGTCCGCACCACGTCGAAGGCGAAAGCCATGTGCATCGACTCGTCGCGGAACACCCAGTTGGTGCCCGAGGCCAACCCGTTGAGCAGCCCGCGCGAGCGCAGGAAGTAGACGTAGGCGAACGCGCCGTAGAAGAACAGGCCCTCGATGCAGGCGGCGAAACAGATCAGGTTGAGCAGGAACGCGCGGCGCTCGTCGGCGCTGCGCAGCTCGCGCAGCGCGAAGACCGAGTCGATCCATTTCTGACAGAACTGGGCCTTGCGGCGGATCGACGGGATGTTGTCCACGGCCGCGAACGCCTGGAAGCGCTCCTGCTCGTCGGGCACGTAGGTGTCGAGCAGGGTCAGGTAGAACTGGACGTGCACGGCCTCCTCGTACAGCTGCCGCGACAGGTACAGCCGCCCCTCGGGCGAGTTGACGTGCTGGTAGAGGTTGAGCACCAGGTTGTTGGCCACGATGGTGTCGCCGGTGGCGAAGAAGGCCACGAGCCGCCCGACGAGGTGTTGCTCGGCCGGCGAGAGCCGACGCAGGTCGTTCAGGTCGGAGTGCAGGTCCACCTCCTCCACCGTCCAGGTGTTCTTGATGGCGTCGCGGAACCGGTCGTAGAAGTGCGGGTAGCGCATCGGCCGCAGCGTGAGGTCCATGCCCGGGTCGAGGAGGCTCATGTGCACGCCTCGCAGGTCTCGGGGTTCTCGAGGCTGCAGGCGATCGCGGCCTCTTCGGTGGACGCGGGCGCCGTCGACACGGTCGCCTGTTGGATGCGCGTGGCCGGCCGCGAGCGCAGGTAGTAGGTCGTCTTCAGCCCGGCCTTCCAGGCGTAGAGGTACATCGAGCTCAGCTTGCCGATCGACGGCGCGGCCAGGAAGAGGTTCAGCGACTGGCTCTGGTCGACGTACGGGGCGCGCGCGGCCGCGATGTCGATCAGCGAGCGCTGCGGCAGCTCCCAGGCGGTGCGGTACACGGCGCGGACCTCGGCGGGCAACGCCGCGATGCCCTGGACCGAGCCCTCGGCCCGCTTGATCGCCTCCCGGATCTCCGGTGTCCACAGGCCGCGGGACCTGAGCTCGCGCACGAGCGAGGAGTTGACCTGCAGGAACTCCCCGGACAGCGTCTCGCGCTTGAACAGGTTCGACACCTGCGGCTCGATGCACTCGTAGCAGCCGGCGATCGAGGCGATGGTGGCCGTCGGCGCGATCGCGATCAGCAGCGAGTTGCGCAGCCCCGTCGTCGCGATCCGCTCGCGCACCGCGGCCCAGCGCTCGGTCTGCGTGGGCGTCACCCCCCACAGGTCGGGCTGCAGGTCACCGGCGGCGGCGCGGGTCTCGGCGAACGCCGGGTGCGGGCCGTGCGCCTGCGCCAGGTCGGCCGAGGCCTCGAGCGCGGTCAGGTACACCTCCTCCGCCAGCCGGGTCGACAGCTCCTGCGCCTCGGGCGAGTCGAAGGGCAGGCCGAGTGCGAAGAACACGTCCTGCAGCCCCATCACGCCGAGCCCCACGGGACGCCAGCGCGGGTTCGACGCCGCGGCCTGCTCCGACGGGTAGTAGTTGATGTCGATCACCCGGTCGAGGAACGGCACCGCGGTGCGCACGGTCTCGCGCAGTGCGGCCCAGTCCACCCCGACCGTCCCGTCGACGGTGCGCACGTGCCGGGCCAGGTTGACCGAGCCCAGGTTGCACACCGCCGTCTCGCCGTCGCTGCTCACCTCGACGATCTCGGTGCACAGGTTGGAGAGATGGACGACGTTGCCCGGCCGCACCGTCTGGTTGCAGGTGGCGTTGGCGCGGTCCTTGAACGTCAGCCACCCGTTGCCGGTCTGCGCGAGGGTGCGCATCATCCGGCCGAACAGGTCACGGGCCTTGACCTGGCGCACGTAGCGACCGTCAGCCTCGGCCTGCCGGTAGGCCGCGTCGAACTCCGCGCCCCACAGGTCGGGCAGCTCCGGCACCTCGTTGGGGTCGATCAGGGACCACGTCGCGTCGGCCTCGACGCGGCGCATGAATTCGTCGGGCAGCCAGTTGGCGAGGTTGAGATTGTGCGTGCGGCGCGCGTCCTCGCCGGTGTTGTCGCGCAGCTCGAGGAACTCCTCCACGTCGGGATGCCACGGCTCGAGGTACACGCAGGCCGCACCCTTGCGCCGGCCGCCCTGGTTGACCGCGGCCACCGACGCGTCGAGGGTGCGCAGGAACGGCACGATGCCGTTGCTCAGCCCATTGGTGCCCCGGATCAGCGCGCCGCGCCCGCGCACCCGCGACCACGAGATGCCGATGCCGCCGGCGAACTTCGACAGCCGCGCCACCTGCCGGTAACGGTCGTAGATCGAGTCGAGCTCGTCGCGCGGGCTGTCGACCAGGTAGCACGAGGACATCTGCGTGTGCCGGGTACCCGAATTGAACAGCGTGGGGCTCGAGGGCAGGTAGGCCAGCGAGGACATGAGCCGGTAGAAGGAGATCGCCTCGCCCGGGGTACGGGCCAGGCCGCAGGCGACGCGCAGCAGGAAGTACTGCGGCGTCTCGATCACCAGCCGGCTGCTGGGGTGCCGCAGCAGGTAGCGGTCGCAGACCGTGCGCAGCCCGAAGTACTCGAACCGGTTGTCGGCCCGCTGGTCGACGGCGAAGTCGAGCTTGCGCGCGTTGTCCTTCACGAAACGCGCGGTGTCGTCGCCGATCAGGCCTTCCGCGTGACCGAGGCCGACGGCCTGGCTGAACGACGCAACGCCCTGGTTACGCACCTCCTTGTCGACGTAACCGGCCAGCAGCCGGGCGCCCAGGCGGGAGTACTGCGGCTCCTCGCCGATCATCTCCGCCGCCGTCCGGATGGACAGCCGGTCCAGCTCCGACGTCGTGGCCCCGTCGTACAAGCCGCTGATCGTCTTGGTCGCCACGCGCAGCGGGTCGACGTCGGCCAGGTCGTCGCACCAGCGTTCCACCGCGCGCACGATCTTGTTGACGTCCACCGCCTCGGTGTCGCCGTTGCGTTTGCGCACCTGCATCTGCGCCCGGCGGGAGGCCGGTTCCTGCTCGATCAACGTCATCGCTCTCTCCTCGCTCGGCTCAATCGCGTGTGCGCTGGCAGGTCTTCGGACTCGCGGGCACGACCGGGCTCGGGCCCGGTCACCTACTGGCCGTCGCTTCCCAGGCGGGCTGGCCCAGTGCTTCGTGACGACGCTCGTTCCCACTCACCGCTGCGGGGCGGTCCCGGCTCGTCTGGCCGCGATCGCCCACCCGGGTTCCCTGTTGCCCCGACGTCGCTGGCTGCGACGCCGGACCAGTGCCGGAACACCATATGTGGGGGTGCCGACAACGGGCGGGAACTACATGTCGTGGCGGCGTGTCGGGCGGCCACGGAGGCGAAGAGGGTCGCCCCCGACCGGCATACTGGCGCGATGACCGACCTGTCGCCCGCGCCGGTGCCCGCCGTCGCCCGTCTGGCCGGGCAGGTCGAGTGGACCGACAGCGAGGCCGCGGCGCGGGCCCGCCGGCACGCGCCGCGCGGGCTCGGCCGGCTGGCCCGCCACGTCGAATGGCTCGCCGAGACGCAGGGCAGCTGGCCGCCGCGTGCGCCCGTCGCCGCGCGTCTCGTGGCCTTCGGGACGCTGCCCGACCGCGCGCGCACCGCGGCACGGACCGCCGCGATCACAATCGTCGAGCCCGACCTGCCGCCGCTGGACGACGCCACCTCCGAGACCACGTCCGACGCCGCGGTCAACGCCGGCGCCGACACCGCCGACCACGAGCTGGACGCGGGCGCCGACCTGCTGCTCGTGGCGGTCGGCGCCACGGCGCGGGTCGAAGCCGCGGCCGGCATGCTCGTCGGCCTGTTCAGCGGCGCCGAGCCGGTGGCGCTGCTGCCCCGCGGTGCCGACGCGGTCGACACCGCGGCCTGGATCGTCCGGGCCGAGCAGCTGCGCGACTCCCGGCGCACGGCCCTCGATCTGCGTGACGAGCCGGGCGCGCTGCTGGCCGCGGCCGGCAGCCCCGAGCTCGCCGCAGCGGTCGGGCTGGTGCTGCGCGCGGCCGCGCGCCGCGTGCCGGTGGTGCTCGACGGCGCGGGCGCGGCGGCCGCCGCACTGCTGTGCCAGGACGTCGCACCGCGGGCCACCCGCTGGTGCCGGGTGGCCGACACCTCCCCCGACCCCGCCCTCACCCGCGCCGCCGAGGACCTGGGCGCGCCGTCCCTGCTCGACTACGGCACGCGCGGCGGCGACGGCACCGCCGCGGTGCTGGCCGCCGCCGTGCTGCGCACCGTGGCGCAGCTGTGCACCGACCCGGACGCACCCGCCGGGAACACGACGAAGGACCTGCCGTGAAGCAGCAGCACACCCCGGGCCGTCGCACCGGTGACGACGCGATCAACTCCGTCACCTGGCCGGTGCGCGTCGCCTCGGCCTGGACCTGGCGCCTGCTCGTCATCGGTCTGGGCATCTACGTGCTCGCCACCATCTTCAGCGCCGTCGAACTCGTCGCCTTCTCCTTCGTGCTCGCGCTCTTCTTCACGGCGGTGCTGCATCCCCTCGAGGTCGCCCTGCGCCGCATCCCCGGACCACGCTCGATCTCCGCGCTGCTCGCCCTGCTCATCGGGATCGGGCTGCTCACCGGCATCGGCTACTTCGTGGCCTGGCAGATCACCTCGCACTCCTCGCAGCTCGGCGACCAGATCCAGAAGCTGGTGAACCAGACCAGCCACTGGTTGCACAACGGGCCGCTGCACCTCAACTCCGAGGACTTGAAGAAGGCCACCGACAACATCAAGAAGACGATCAAGGACAACCAGAGCACGCTGATCAGCGGCGCGATCGAGACGGTGCGCACCGTCATCGAGTTCCTCGGCGCCCTGTTGCTGACCCTGCTGTCCACGTTCTTCCTGTTGCGCGACGGCGACCAGATCTGGGCCTGGGTGGTGCGGCTGTTCCCGCGCACCGCGCACGAGCGGCTCGACCGCGCCGGGCGGGTCGGGTGGCGCACCTTCGGCGGCTACATGCGCGGCCAGGTACTGATCGCGCTGTTCCACGGGATCTCGGTGACGGTGGTGCTGCTCGTGCTGCGGGTGCCCCTCGCGGCCGCGCTCGGCGTGCTCATCTTCCTAGGTTCCTTCGTCCCGCTGGTCGGCCTGACGGTCGCGGGCGCGCTGGCCGTCGCGGTCACGCTGCTCGAGCACGGCGTCACGGCGGCCGTCGTCGTCACCATCGCGATCGTCGTGCTGGTGCAGCTCGAGGCGCACGCGTTGCAGCCGTTGATCATGAGCCGCAGCGTCGAGGTGCATCCACTGGCGATCGCGCTCGCCGTGCTGACCGGCACGACCCTGGCCGGCATCGTCGGCGCGCTGCTGGCCGTGCCGTTAGTGGCCTTCGTCAACTCGACGTTCCACGCCGCGCGCGAGTCGCCCGAGGTCCCGGTGGACGACTCGGAATTCCTGGTGCCGGACGATCCGTCCCCCGGACAGGACGCGCCCGACGCGCCGGACGACCCGGCCGACGACCCGGCCGACGACCCGGCCGTCGACCCGCCGACCGGCCCGCTCAAGGGCCGGCGGACGAACCCGTCAGCGAACGTGTGACTCGACGAACGGTGGCTTGACCACCCGCACCGAGCTGCGCCGCCCGCGCACGTCGATCGCCAGCTCGGCGCCGTCGTCCACCCCGGCGTCCGTGGCGATCAGGGCCAGGCCGATGCCCACCCGGCGGGTGGGCGAGAACGTCCCGCTGGTCACCTCGCCGACCGCCCGGCCCTCGGTGTCCAGCACCGGCATGTGCGCCCGCGGGATGCCGCGGTCGAGGGCTAGCAGCCCGCGCAGCGTGCGGGCCGCGCCGGCCGCTCGCTCGGCGCCGAGCGCGTCCCGTCCCCAGAACGCCTCCTTCTGCCAGCCCACGGCCCAGCCGGAGCGGGCCTGCACCGGCGTGATGTCCGCGGACAGATCCTGCCCGTGCAGCGGGTAGCCCATCTCGGTGCGTAGCGTGTCCCGCGCGCCCAGGCCGGCGGGCAGCCCGCCGCGCTCGCGCACCTGCGCCAGCAGCGCATCCCACAGCCGCGGGGTGTCCGCCCACGCCGGCACCAGTTCGTACCCGTGCTCGCCGGTGTAGCCGGTGCGGCACACGCGTACCTGCGCGCCCTCCCACCGCGCGTCGGCCCAGCTCATGTAGTCCAGGTCGGCGGGCAGCCCGAGGGCCCGCAGCACCTCGGCCGAGCACGGGCCCTGCACGGCCAGCACGCCGAAGTCGCGGTGCTGGCCGACAACCTCGACGCCGGCGGGTGCGGCCGCCTGCAGGCGGCGCACCACCTCGGCGGTGTTGGCCGCGTTCGGGACCAGGAAGACGTCGTCGTCGGACACCAGGTACGCGATCAGGTCGTCGACCACGCCGCCGGACTCCGCGCAGCACAGCGTGTACTGCGCCTGCCCGGCGCCGATGCGGCCGAGGTCGTTGGTCAGGCAGGCGTTGACGAAGTCGCGGGCCCCGGCGCCGCGGATGGTGGCCTTCCCCAGGTGCGACACGTCGAACAACCCGACGGCCTCGCGCACCGCCGCGTGCTCCTTGAGCACCCCGCCGCCCGGGTACTCGATCGGCATCTGCCATCCGCCGAAGTCGGCGACCTTGGCCCCGAGTCCGGTGTGCCGGTCGTCGACGGGCGAGCGCAGCAGTTCGACCATGCGGCCAACCTACCGAGGTGGCTGTTTACCCTCAGCCTCATGCCGTCCGTCGCCGTGCAGTCGCCCGACCGTCCCCTGAACGCCGATGCCGTGGTCGTCGGCGTGCGAGCGACGAAGGACGGCCCGGTGCCAACCGCCGGCGCCGAGCCGGTCGACGACGCCCTAGGCGGCCGGCTCACCGAGGCCCTGCGCGCGCTCGACGCCACCGGCGAACCGGACGAGGTGCTGCGCCTTCCCACCCTGGGGCGGGCCGACTTCCCGCTGGTCGTGGCCACCGGGCTGGGCGACGCCGGTGCCGACGAGCGGCCCGGTGCCGCCGCGGAGACGGTGCGGCGCGCGGCCGGCGCGGCACTGCGCGAACTCACGGGCCGCCGCCGGGTGCACCTGGCCATGGTCGGCGATCCCGGCGCGCTGGCCGAGGGCGCGCTGCTCGGGGCGTACCAGTTCACCGGGTACAAGTCGCAGGCCGCCAGGTCCGCGCTGCGCAAGATCACCGTGACCGGCACCGCCGGCGACCGCGCCGCGGTACGCCGGGCCGCGGTCGTCGCGGGCGCCGTTGCCACCTGCCGCGACCTGGTGAACACCCCGCCGAACGACCTGTACCCCGAGACCTTCGCCGCCCGGGCCGCCGCGCTCGCCGGCGAGCAGAGCCTGACCGTCGAGATCCTCGACGACCGGGCGCTCAAACGCGGTGGTTACGGCGGCATCCGGGGCGTCGGGCAGGGCAGCGCCCGGGCCCCGCGACTGGTGCGCATCAGCTACCGCCCGGCCCGGGCGCGGACGCACGTCGCGCTCGTCGGCAAGGGCATCACGTTCGACTCCGGCGGGCTCAACCTCAAGACCGGCCCCGGCATGGCCACGATGAAGTCCGACATGGGCGGGGCGGCCGCGGTCATCACCGCCACCTGCGCCGTCGCCGCGCTGAAGCTGCCCGTGGCCGTCACCGCCACCGTGCCCATGGCCGAGAACATGCCGTCGGGCTCGTCCTACCGGCCCTCGGACATCCTGACGCTGCTCGACGGCACGACCGTCGAGGTCGGCGACACCGACGCCGAGGGCCGTCTCGTGCTCGCCGACGCGATCACCCGCGCCGCCCGCGACGAGCCCGACCGGCTGCTGGAGGTGTCCACGCTCACCGGCGCGCAGGTGGTCTCGCTCGGCCCGCGGCTGATCGGGGCGATGGGCGAGCCCGGGTGGCGCGACACCGTCGTGGCCGCGGGCACCGCGGCCGGCGAGCCGGCCTGGGCCATGCCGCTGCCGCACGAGCTGCGCACCGGCCTCGACTCCCCCGTGGCCGACCTCGTCAACGTCCCCGGCGACCGGTTCGGCGGCATGCTCGTCGGCGGCCACTTCCTGGCCGAGTTCGTGCCGGACGGGCTGCCGTGGGTCCACCTGGACATCGCCGGGCCGTCGTTCAACACCACGACCGCGTGGGGCTACACCCCCAAGGGAGCCACCGGCGCGGCCGTGCGCACGATCGTGGCCGCGGTCGACGGGTTGGCCCGCTGACGCCGGTCACTCAGGCCCCGCGCTGAGGCGGGCCGTCCACTCGCGCATGCGCTGCGGGTAGCCCACCTTCGCCGCGTCGTAGAGCGGCACCTTGGCCTTGCGGGCGAAGGACTCGGCGGCCTGCGGTCCGTCGACCCGTCGCCGCGTCCACTCCCCCGTGGCCGCCACCAGCACCACGGTGGTCTCGGTGACCGTGGTGCGCGGCTCGAGGTAGGCCTCCACCCCCTCGCGGGTGCGGATGAACTCGCGAAGGTGCTCGCGGTCGTCGGCCGTCGCCGCGCGCAACCTCCCCGGCCGACCCCTGCGCCGGCGCAGCAGCTTCATCGCGGCCTCCCTGGCTGGTCATCCGCGCCATCCTGGCATCGCCGGCTGGGAATTACCGGCCGGTCACCAGCCCGGTGCGGCGCGTTCGGCCGCAGTGCCAAGATGGACACGTTCCCCTCGACACGGATCAGGAGCTTCGGTGGCAGACAACCAGTCCGACCTCGTCATCCTCGGCGGCGGCAGCGGTGGCTACGCCGCGGCGCTGCGGGCGGCCGAGCTCGGCAAGTCCGTGGTGCTCGTCGAGAAGGACAAGGTGGGCGGCACCTGCCTGCATCGCGGATGCATCCCCACGAAGGCGCTGCTGCACGCCGGCGAGATCGCCGACCAGGCGCGCGAGAGCGCCACGTTCGGCGTCAACGCCACCTTCGAGGGCATCGACATGGCCGGCGTCAACAAGTACAAGGACGGCGTCGTCTCGAAGAACCACAAGGGCCTTACCGGGCTCATCAAGAGCCGCGGCATCCAGATCGTCGAGGGCGAGGGCAAGCTCGTCGGCCCCCGGACGGTGCAGGTGGGTGACGACACCTTCACCGGCACCCACGTCGTGCTGGCCAGCGGCTCCTACTCGCGCACCCTGCCCGGCCTGGAGATCGACGGCCACCGCGTCATCACCAGCGAGCACGCCCTGCAACTGGACTACGTGCCCGAGTCGGCCGTCGTGCTCGGCGGCGGCGTCATCGGCTGCGAGTTCGCCTCGGCCTGGACGTCCTTCGGCACCAAGGTGACGATCGTCGAGGCGCTGCCGCACCTCGTGCCCCTGGAGGACGAGGCCAACTCGAAGCTGCTCGAGCGTGCATTCCGGCGCCGCAAGATCGACTTCAAGCTCGGCGTGCGCTTCCAGTCCGTCGAGCAGTCCGACTCCGGGGTGCGGGTCACCCTCGAGGACGGCACGACCCTCGACGCCGACGTGCTGCTCGTCGCCGTCGGGCGCGGGCCGGCGTCGCAGGGCCTGGGCTACGAGGAGCAGGGGGTGCGCGTCGAGCGCGGTTTCGTCGTCACCGACGAGTACCTGCGCACCTCCGTCGACGGCGTCTACGCGGTCGGCGACCTCATCTCCATCGACGGGCAGCCGCACCTGCAGCTCGCGCACGTCGGCTTCGCCGAGGGCATCCTCGTCGCCGAGCACATCGCCGGCGAGCCCGTCGTGCCGATCGACTACGCCGGCGTCCCGCGCATCACCTACAGCCAGCCGGAGGTCGCCTCCGTCGGGCTGTCCGAGGCCGACGCCGTCGAGCGCTACGGCCAGGACGCGGTCAGGACCGTCACCTACGACCTGTCCGGCAACGGCCGCAGCGCCATCCTCAACACCCGCGGCGCGGTCAAGCTGGTCGCGCAGGTCGACGGGCCGGTGCTCGGGGTGCACATCGTCGGCGACCGGGTCGGCGAGCTGATCGCCGAGGCCCAGCTGATCTACAACTGGGAGGCGCTGCCCAGCGAGGTGGCCCAGCTGATCCACCCGCACCCCACCCAGTCCGAGGCCATCGGCGAGGCGCACCTGCTGCTGGCGGGTAAGCCCCTGCACGTGCACGACTGAGCGTCACCCGACCGCCCCACCCGTTCCGTAGAAGGAGCCGCACCGACATGCCGACGTCCGTGACCATGCCCCGCCTGGGTGAGAGCGTCACCGAGGGCACCGTGACCCGCTGGCTCAAGGCCGAGGGCGATCACGTCGACGCCGACGAGCCGCTGCTCGAGGTGTCCACCGACAAGGTCGACACCGAGGTGCCGTCGCCGGCCGCCGGCACGCTGTTGTCGATCAAGGTCGCCGAGGACGAGACGGTCGAGATCGGCGTCGAGCTCGCCGTCATCGGCGACGCCGGCGAGGAGGCCGGCGGCTCCGGGGACTCGGGCGGGTCGGACGCCGAGCCGGAGCCGGAAGCGGCGCCCGCGCCGGAACCCGAGCCAGAGCCAGAGCCAGAGCCGGAGCCCGAACCGGAGCCCGAACCGGAGCCGGAGCCGGAGCCCCAGCCGGAACCCGAGCCGGAGCCGGAGCCCGAGCCGGCGAAGGCCGAGACCAAGCCCGCCCCGCCCGCCGCGACCCCCACGCCGGCCCCGACGCAGGCTCCCGCTCCCGCGCCGAGCAGCAACGGCAGCGCCGACTCCAGCGACGGCGACGGCGACGAGGTGGCCGGCACCTACGTCACGCCCCTGGTGCGCAAGCTGGCCGGCGAGCACGGGGTCGACCTGTCGAGTCTGCGGGGCACCGGCGTCGGTGGACGCATCCGCAAGTCCGACGTCCTGGCCGCCGCCGACCAGGCCCGCGAGGCCGCGCAGACCGAGGCTCAGACCCAGAGCCAGAGCCAGGCGCAGACCCAGGCGCAGCCGCAGACCACGGGCGCGGCGGCGTCGTCGGGCGGTTCCCGGCCGGCGGCCGCGGCCACCGCGGCGGCGTCGGTGACGGCGCAGCGCGGCCGGACCGAGCCGATGTCGCGGATGCGGCAGGTCATCGCGGCGCGCATGGTGGAGTCGCTGCAGACCTCGGCCCAGCTGACCACGGTGGTCGAGGTCGACGTCACCAAGATCGCCCGGCTGCGCGAGCACGCCAAGCGCGACTTCGAGGCCCGCGAGGGCGCGAAGCTGTCGTTCCTGCCCTTCTTCGCCACCGCGGCGATCGAGGCGCTCAAGGCGCACCCGGTCGTCAATGCGTCGGTGAACCTCGACGACAAGACGATCACCTACCACGACGCCGAGCACCTGGGCATCGCGGTGGACACCGAACGCGGGCTGCTCGTGCCGGTCATCCACAACGCCGGGGACCTGAACCTGGGCGGGCTGGCCCGCAAGATCGCCGACCTGGCGGAGCGCACCCGCGCGAACAAGGTCAGCCCCGACGAGCTCGGTGGCGGCACGTTCACGCTGACGAACACGGGCAGCCGCGGTGCCTTGTTCGACACGCCGATCATCAACCAGCCGCAGGTGGGCATCCTCGGCACGGGTGCCGTGGTCAAGCGCGCCGTGGTCGTCGCCAGCGAGGAGGTCGGCGAGACCATCGCCATCCGCTCGATGGTCTACCTCGCCCTGTCCTACGACCACCGCATCGTGGACGGCGCCGACGCCGCCCGCTTCCTGGTCACCATGAAGGAACGCCTGGAGGCCGGGGCGTTCGAGAACGCCCTCGGCCTGGCCTGAACCGCATGCAGGTCGTCCTGGCCGGCGCGTCCGGCTTGCTCGGCTCCGCGCTGAAGGAGGAGCTGCGCGGCGCCGACCACACGGTCAAGGTCCTCGTCCGGCACCCCACCCAACGTCCGGACGAGGACCGCTGGGATCCCGGGCAGGGGCGGCTCGATCCGCAGTTCCTCGAGGGTGCCGATGCCGTCGTGTGCCTGTCCGGCGTCGGCGTGGGCGACCACCGGTGGACGCGCGAGTACAAGCAGCAGATCGTGCGCAGCCGGGTCGACTCGGTCGGCACCGTCGCCCGCACCCTCGCCGAGCACGGCGGCCCGCGGGTACTGGTCTGCGCGTCGGCGGTCGGCTACTACGGCGACACCGGTGACCGGGTCGTCGACGAGCAGGCCGGCCCGGGTGAGCGCTTCCTGTCCAGCGTGTGCGTGCAGTGGGAGGCGGCGGCCGAGGCGGCCCGGCAGGCCGGCGTGCGGGTCGCGCACCTGCGCACCGGGCTCGTCCTCTCGCGCCGCGGCGGCCTGCTCAAACCGCTGTCGCTGATCGTGAAGGCCGGCATCGGCGGACGGCTCGGCAGCGGGCGGCAGTACATGCCCTGGATCTCCATCGCCGACGAGGTCGCAGCCATCCGCCATGTCGTGGACAGCGACCTCGACGGCCCGGTCAACCTCACCGCACCCACCCCGGTCACGAACGCCGAGTTCACCCGCACCCTCGGCTCGGTGCTGCACCGGCCGACCGTGTTCCCGGTGCCCGGCTTCGCCGCCCACCTCGCCCTCGGCGAGTTCGCCGGCGAGGCGCTGATCGGCCAGCGCGCCGTGCCGGCCAAGCTGCTGGCCGACGGTTTCACCTTCACCCACACCGATCTCGCCGACGCGCTGAGCGCCGAGCTGGGCTGAGCGCCCGGCGGTAGCCCGCCCGCGCCGCGGGGAAGGCTCCCTCACCACGACGACGTGAGGGGATCCGATGACCCGGGCCGAGCAGCGCCAGACCGAGGGCTCCGACGCAAGGGCAGGGGCCACCGCGGAACGGGCCGAGAAGATCACCGGTGTCCTGCTGCTCACCGCCCTGGTGTCGGCGATCTCCTCACTGCTCTACGGCTACGACACCGGCATCATCTCCGCGGCCCTGTTGCAGATCCGCAAGGACTTCCACACCGGCAGCGCCACGGAACAGGTCATCGCCGGCAGCATCCTGTTCGGCGCCGTCCTCGGGGCCCTGGTGTGCAGCCGGCTCAGTGAGCAGCGCGGGCGGCGGGGCACCATCCTGCTCATCAGTGTCACCTTCATCGTCGGCGCCCTGGCCTGCTCGGTCTCCCCGTCGGCCGTGCTGCTCTCGCTGAGCCGGGTCGTGCTCGGTTTCGCGGTCGGCGGTGCGACGCAGGTCGTGCCGATGTACGTCGCCGAGCTCGCACCCCCACGCCGGCGGGGCCAGCTGGTGCTGACCTTCCAGGTCGGCATCGGCGTGGGCATCGTGGTCTCCACCATCGTCGGCGCCACCGAGTCGCTGACCTGGCGCGTCGCGGTAGGGCTGGCGTGCGTGCCGGCGGCGCTCATGTTCCTGGTGATGCTGCGCCTGCCCGAGAGCCCGCGCTGGTTGGTGAAGCAGGACCGGCGGGACAACGCGCGCGACGTGCTCGCCACGATGCGGCCGGAGGGCGTCGACACCGATCCCGAGCTGGCGGAGATGGTCGAGCTCACCGAGCAAGAACAGGGCGTCGACGCGGGCAAGCGCGGCTGGCACGGGCTGCGACAGCCATGGATCCGGCCGGCCATGATCGTCGGCTTCGGCATCGCCGCCTTCACCCAGCTCAGCGGCATCGAAATGATCATCTATTACGCGCCTACGATCCTCACCGACAACGGCTTCTCCACCAGCGCCGCGCTACGGGTCAGCGTGGCCCTCGGCGGCACCTACCTGGTCATGATGATCATCGGGCTGAGCATCGTCGACCGTATCGGCCGCCGCCGGCTCACCTTGATCATGGTTCCCGGGGCGGCGGTGTCGTTGTTCGTGCTCGGCCTGCTCTTCGTCACCGGCCACAGCGGGCGTGACGACGTGCCGTTCATCGTCGCCTGCCTCGTGGTCTTCATGTTCTTCAACGCCGGCGGCCTGCAGTTGATGGGTTGGCTCACCGGCTCGGAGATCTACCCGTTGGCGGTGCGCAGCGCCGGCACGAGCGCGCAGGCCGCCATCCTGTGGAGCACGAACCTGCTGATCACCCTCACCCTGCTCACGATCATCAACGCCGTGCACGTGGGACCCACCATGTGGCTCTACGCCGGCTTCAACGTGCTCGCCTGGCTGTTCGTGTGGCGGCGCATGCCCGACCTCACCGGCCGCTCGCTCGAGCAGATCGAGCGCAACCTGCGCGGCGGCCACTTCGCCCCGAAGGAGTTCGTCGCGCACACCGACTAGGTGCTTCGCAGCGCCCGGGTCAACGCACCGGGGTTTGCGACGGTGGAGCCCGGCGCTGCGTGACGATGCGGGCGGCCCCGGCCACCGGCACCAACTCGATGCGCAGCGTGATGGGCCCGACGCCGGCGGCCCGGCCGCGATCGTGGCCGGCGCAGCGCAGGCGTGACGCGGGCAGGGTGGCCGTCGCCGTCACGGTGGCCTTCACCGCCGTGGTGACGGCGTGCACCGCGGTGTAGCGGGTGCGCACGCCGGTCAGGCTGCAGCCGGCCGGGACGATGCGCCACAGCAGGGCGGCGTCGGCGCGCTGCAGCGCGGGCGAGGCGTACATGCGGGCGAGCAGCGAGGCGTCGCGGGTGGCGAAGGCCTGCCGGCGCAGGTCATCGAGCTGCGCCAGCACCCGGCCCCACGTGGCGTCGCTCCCGGAGGCGGGCCAGGCCACCCCGGCCACCGACGGCGCTGCGCTGCGCGCCCGGCTGCGGCCCGGCGGCCTGCTGCCCGGCGCCCTGCCGGCCGGCCGGCTGGTGCTCGGCGCCCTGCTGCCCGGTGGACTGCTGCCCGGTGGACTGCTGGTCGCCGGGCTGTGGGCGGACGGCGATGCGCTCCGTGCCGGGTCGGGGTGCCCGCGCGGCGCACCCCCGGTGCTGGCCCACACCGCGCCGGCGGTGGCGAGCAGGGCCAGGGCCGTGCCGACGAGCGCGATCAGCAGCGCCCGGCGCCGACCGCGCCGTGCCTGCGGGCGCGGGATGACCGGCCGGGGCCGTGGGCCGACCAGCCGGGTGGGTGGGGCGAGGCCCGTGCCGCCGGGCACGGCGGAGGGCCGCTCGAACTCCGGACGGGCGGGGTCGGTCCACGGTGTCGCCGGTGTCGCCGGTGTCGCCGGCGCGGGCGGGCACCGATCCGCTGCGGGCCGCGCGGCGTGCCGCGGCCCGCGCACCGGTGCCGGCGCCCGCTCGCGGCCGGCGCCCAGCTCCACGGCCACCGGTTCGCCGCTGTGCCGCAGGTCGAGGGCGAGATCGGCCGCGGTGCCGCGCCGGTGCGGGTCGAGTTCCAGCGCGCGGGCCACGACTCGCGCCATCGGCTCGGGAACGGCGGCGTCGTCGAGGCGCCGGCGCACGTGTTCGAGCCGTCCGGACGCGGCGAGCGCGAGGGACTGCTCGGCGCTCTCGCCGTCCCACACCGGGCGGCCGGTGAGCGCGTGCAGGGCCACCGCCCCGAGCATGAACACGTCGCTGCGCGGGCCGGGCACGCAGCCGCCGGCCACGCCCGGATCGACGTAGGCCGGTGTGCTCGCCACCTCGCGGTCGTCGCCGGTCAGGCGGGCGACGCCGACGTCGGCGAGCAGGGGCACCCCGGCAGTCGTGAACAGCACGTTGGCCGGGCTCACGTCGCCGTGCACGACACCCTGGTCGTGCAGGTAGGCCAGCGCGGCGGCCACCGGCGCCACCGCGGTGATCACCTCACCGGGCGTGAGCCGGCCACGGGTGGCCAGCAACCCGGCCAGCGATCCCCCGTCGGCCAGATCGAGCACCAGCACCGCGCTGCCGGCCGCGGGCACGAGCGCGTGCAGCCGGACGAGATGCGGGTGGTCGAGGGCGCACAACAGGGCGGCTTCGTCCTGCGCGGCCTGCGCCTGGGCCGCGTCGCGCACCGTGAGCCGCTTCAACGCCACCGGCTCGCCGCTCGAGGTGACCCGGGCACGCCACACCTCGCCCGAGGACCCGGTGCCGATCAGTTCCTCGACCGAGTACCCCCGCAGGCGAAACGGTGCGCTCACCCACCCGACGCTAGGGCCGCCGCGCGCCCGCGACCGGGTTGTCCACAGGCCGGATCCGCCGGATTCCCGCCGGTGCGCGTCACTAGCCTGAACCCGTGACCGCCGACTCCCCCACCATCCTCGCGACCTCCGGGGGCATCGTCCCCGCCGCGCGGATCCGCTGGGGCCTCGGCCCGCTGACCGAGTTCGCGATCGACCTCGCCGGCGTCGACGGCCGGCGCCCCAGGGTGTGCTTCCTGGCCACCGCGATGGGCGACGACGTGAGCACGATCGTCAACTTCTACAGCGCGGCCCAGGCCCGCGGCCTGGACGCCACGCACCTGGCCCTGTTCGGGATGCCGAACGTCGAGGACGTGACCGAGCACCTGCTCGCACAGGACGTCGTGTGGGTGTGGGGCGGCAGCGTGGCCGGCCTGCTCGCGATGTGGCGCCTGCACGGGGTCGACGAGGCGATGCGCGTGGCCTGGCGGGCGGGCGTGGTGCTGACCGGTGTGTCGGCCGGCTCGATCTGCTGGCATGCGGGTGGCACCACCGACTCCTTCGGCCCCACTCTGCGACCCATCACCGACGGGCTGGGGCTGGTGCCCTTCTCCAACGGCGTGCACTACGACTCCGAGGAGCAGCGCCGCCCGCTGTTCCAGCGGTTGGTCGGGGACGGCACCCTGCCGCCCGGCTACGCCACCGACGACGGCGCCGGCGTGCTCTACCGCGGCACCGAGTTCGTGGAAGCCGTCACCGAGCAGGACGGCAAGCAGGCCTACTACGTGGAGCCGGACGCCTCAGGCGGCGCGGGTCGATTCGTGGAACACGAACTCGACACGCGCCGCCTGTAGGCCGGACCGCGTGGCTCAGTCCTTCGCGCTCGCGGCCGCCAACTTCGACGGCCACCAGATCTTCTTGCCGATGTCGTAGGCGAGCGCCGGCACGATGATCGAGCGCACCAGGATCGTGTCGAGCAGCACGCCGAAGGCCACCGCGAAGCCGAGCTCGGCGAGGAACACGATCGGCAACACCCCCAGCACCACGAACGTGGCGGCGAGCACGATGCCGGCCGAGGTGATGACGCCGCCGGTGACCGACAGGCCGCGCACGATGCCCTGCCTGGTGCCGAATTCCAACGTCTCCTCGCGCACTCTGGTCATCAGGAAGATGTTGTAGTCGATGCCCAGTGCCACCAGGAAGATGAACGCGAAGAGCGGGAATCCGGGGTCAGCGTTGGCGAAGTGGAACACATGGTTGAAGAAGAACGCGCTGACCCCGAGCGTGGCCGCGAAGGACAGCACGACGGAGATGATGAGCAGCACCGGCGCCAGGATCGAGCGCAGGAGCAGGCCCAGCACCAGCATGATCACGACGAGCACGATCGGGATGACCAGCTTGTTGTCGCTGCGCGCCGCGTTCTGCACGTCCAGGTAGATGGCCGAGCTGCCGCCCACCTTCGCGTCGGCGCCGGACACCTTGCCCACCGCATTGCGCAACCGGTGCACCGTGGCGAATGCGGCGTCCGAGTCGTACGCGTCCTTCAGGGTGGCGTTGACCAGCAGCTTGTCGTCGTGCGGCTTGACCTGCAGGGCGGCCGGCGGGCACTGCCGCGCGAACGCCGCCGCCCCGGACGGGTTTGCCTTGATCGCCTTGGCCGCCGCCGCGTAGTCGACCTGCACGCACACCGCGTTCGGGGCGTCGACCACACCCTTCAGGTGCTTGACGGCGGCGATCACGTCCTGGGCCTTGTCCTTGTTGACCAGGATGTCGGCCGGCGTGCCCTGGCCGCGCGCCTGCGGGAACGCGGCGTCGTAGATCTGCTGGCCCTTCACCGCGTCGGGCTTCGAGGTGAACGAGTCGGTGGTCTTGATGCCGTCGGTCTTCAGCCCGATGGTGGCCACGGCGCACGCGACGAGCACGACGCCCCCGATGCCCCAGCTGCGCTTCGGATGGCTCACGACCGCGGGGGCGATGCGCCCCCACATCCCGTGCGTGGCGATGTCGGCCTGGTGATCGACCTTCGGCCGGCGCGGCCAGAAGATCCACCGGCCGGAGACGACGAGCAGGGCCGGCAGCGCGGTGAGCTGCACGAGCACGGTGCACGCGATGCCGATGGCGCACACCGGGCCGAGGCTGGACGTGGACTTGAGGTCGGCGAAGGACAGGCAGATCAGGCCCAGGATGACCGTGGCCGCGGAAGCGGCGATGGGCGGCGCGGCACCGCGCCAGGCGGCGCGCATGGCCGCATACCGGCTCTCGTACTCGTGCAGCTCCTCCCGGTAGCGGCTGATCAGCAGCAGCGCGTAGTCGGTGCCCGCCCCGATCACGAGCACTTCTAGGATGCCCGCGGACTGCCCGTTCAGGGTGATCGTCCCGTTCTTCGCGAGCGCATAGACCACCGCCGTGGCCAGGCCGAGCGCCGATAGCGCGCACAGCAGCGGGAACACCCAGAGGACCGGGCTGCGGTAGACGAACAGCAGGATCACGATGACGACGATGAGCACGGCGAAGATCAGGGCGCCGTCGAGCCCGGAGAAGGCGTCGATGAACGCGACCAGCAGGCCGCCGGCGCCGGCGCTGCTGACCTTGAGGCCACCCGGGCCGCCGGTGCGAGCGTGTTTGAGCACCGCCTTCTCGGCGTCGACGAGGTCAGGACCCTTGGAGTCCTTACTGCCGCTCTTGCCGACGAGTGGTACCGCCAGCGAGATCACGGTGCGGTCCTTGCTCAGGACGGGCGCACCGACGTTGTCGGTGGACACCAGACCGATCTTGCCGCCGCGGAAGTAGGCGGCGTCGGCGGCGGCCTTCGCCTGGTCCGCCGCCGTCACGCCGGTCTTGCGCTGGTAGACCACGAAGCCGGGAATGGTCTGCTGGGTGTTGAAGTCGCCTGCGACATTGCTGACCTTGGTCGAGTCAGCGGAGGTGGGCAGGTACTCCGACTGGTCGTTCTTCTGAACTTCTTGCGACTTGGACTGGTACGAGTTCCCGCCCATCCCGACCAGGAAGATCAGGATGGCGAGGGCACCGAGCGCCCAGATGAATCGCGGCGGCCGTTTTTTCCGCTCTTGCGTGGTTTCGAGCGGGTCGCCGAGCTTGGTCATGACTTACCTCCGGGAGAGTTGACCAGGACCGTATCGGCATCCACCGACGGGAATCGATGGGGTTTTGCCCCCAACTCACCCTGACATTTGTCCTTGGCCGTCCCGCCGTGCGGAATTCCACCGCCGTACTACCGTGGTCGCGTGAGCCAGTTGCGCGTCGAGAAGCCGGGCACGGTCCCCTACGAGGACGCCTGGGCGCACCAGCGGGCCCTGCACGCCCAGGTCGTCGCCGGTGCCGACGACGTCGTCATGCTGTTGGAGCACCTCCCCGTCTACACGGCGGGCAAGCGCACCGAGGCGTGGGAGCGCCCGCTGGACGGCACGCCCGTGGTCGACGTCGACCGCGGCGGCAAGATCACCTGGCACGGGCCCGGTCAACTGGTCGGCTACCCGATCCTGCGTCTGGCCGATCCGATCGACGTCGTCGCCTACGTCCGCCGGGTCGAGGCGATGCTCATCGACGTGTGCGCCGAACTCGGCGTGCCCGCCGGCCGGGTCGAGGGCCGCAGCGGGGTGTGGCTGCCGGCCGACGAGCGCGGGCCCGACCGCAAGGTGGCGGCCATCGGCATCCGGGTGGCCCAGGGCGTGACCCTGCACGGCTTCGCGATCAACTGCGAACCCGACCTCACCTGGTTCGACCGCATCGTGCCGTGTGGCATCAGCGACGCAGGTGTCACCTCGTTGAGTCAGGAACTTGCCCGGCCGGTGCCGGTGGCCGAGGTGCTCCCCGTCGTGGAACGCCACCTGCCTGCGATCACGCAGGCCGTCGCGACGGTCTGAGCGGTGACCCACGCCGGGCCGCGCTCGCCCGGCGTGCTGCTCGGCGCGCAGGCCCTGCTCTGGTTGACCTGCCTGTGTGCCGGCATGGTCGGGGTGTTCACCGCCAGCGAGCGCTACGCCTGCCTCGACGGCGACCGGGCGTTCGGCTGCACCCGCGGCGGGTCGCTGCTCGGCCTGCTGCTCGCCGTCGCGGCCGTGCTCATCCTCATCGCGGTGACCCTGACCGCCCGCGTCACGCGCTTCGGGCGCCGACGCGCGCTCGTCCTGACCGCAGCCGGCACGGCCGGCGGCCTGGCGTGCCTGGTCGTCGCGACAACGATCTTGGAGACGACATGACCCGGGCGGTCGCGGCCGCGTTGGGCCTGGTCGCGCTCGCCACACTGCTCACGACCGGGTGCTCGAGCGTCGTCGACGGCCGCGGCGCGAACTCCACGTCGCCCAGCGGGTCGAGCGCCCGCTCGCCGGACTTCCCGGCCGGCACCACCGGCTCGGGAGGCCCGCAGGGCGCGACCTTGTCCTCGACACCCCCGACCTCCCACCGCCCGACGGACGCCCAGCGGCGCAGCGCGCTCGCCGCCAGGGCCGGCGGTACGCAGGTGATGGTCCGGGTGGGTGACGGCTACGAGGCGGCCACCTTCGACCAGGTCGGGCACATCGCGTTCTGGCACGACGGCGCCGACTCGACCCAGTGGCGCCAGGTCGGCAGCAGCCGCTACCCGTACGTACCCCAGGTCGGCGCGCCGCACGCCTCCGCGCGGGCGGCGGTGCTCACCGGCATGGCGCACGCGACGTTCGTCGTCTCCGGTTATTTCACCGGCGACAGCAGCGGGAACGCGGTCGCGTTCACCACCGGCGCGAAAGGGTGGGGCGCGATCAAGGCCGAGGCGAACGGCAACATCGGGCCGTCGGGCGCCGCGGTCGGCCACGACCAGATCGGCCTGTCGTACGGCTTCGCCTTCCACCACGGTCTGCTGGAGACGAGGGACTGCCCGGCGAACCGGCCGATCTCCGACTGCGGTCGGTACTCGGTCGTCAAGTTGTGGCGGTGGACGGGGCGCGACTTCCGCAGGAGCTGACCTTCAGCGTGCACCGGTGCGTGCTTCGCCGGGGCCGGACACACGGGCGGCCGCACCGATTCCCCGGCGTAGGCTCGAAAGCGTGACTGCGGTACGACCCACTGCCCCCGAAGGCCGCCGGCTGTTGCGCATCGAACAGCGCAACACCGAGACGCCGATCGAACGCAAGCCGGAATGGATCAAGACCCGTGCGGTGATGGGCCCGCAGTTCACCGAGTTGCGCTCGCTCGTCCAGCGCGAAGGCTTGCACACGGTGTGCCAGGAGGCCGGCTGCCCCAACATCTACGAATGCTGGGAGGACCGCGAGGCCACGTTCCTCATCGGTGGCGACCAGTGCACCCGGCGCTGCGACTTCTGCCAGATCGACACCGGCCGGCCCGAGCCCCTCGACCGCGACGAGCCGCGCCGCGTGGCCGAGAGCGTGCAGGCGATGGGCCTGCGCTACGCCACGATCACCGGCGTCGCACGCGACGACCTGCCCGACGGCGGTGCGTGGCTCTACGCGGAGACGGTGCGCAAGATCCACGAGCTCACCGCGGACGCGGACGGGGCCCGCACCGGCGTGGAACTGCTCGCGCCCGACTTCAACGCGATTCCCGAGCTGCTGGCCGAGGTGTTCGGGTCGCGGCCCGAGGTGTTCGCCCACAACGTCGAGACGGTGCCGCGCATCTTCAAGCGCATCCGGCCCGGCTTCCGCTACGAGCGCTCGCTCGACGTCATCCGTGCCGCCCGCGCCGAGGGGCTGGTCACCAAGTCCAACCTCATCCTCGGCATGGGCGAGACACGCGAGGAGATCAGCGACGCGCTGGCGCACCTGCACGACGCCGGGTGCGAGCTGATCACCATCACGCAATACCTGCGGCCCTCGCCGCGTCATCACCCGGTCGAGCGGTGGGTCAAGCCCCAGGAGTTCGTCGAGTTGCGCGAGGAGGCCGAGGAGATCGGCTTCGCCGGCGTCATGAGCGGCCCGCTGGTCCGCTCCTCCTACCGCGCCGGCCGCCTCTACGCCCAGGCCGTCGCCGCCCGCGCCTGACGTCCAACTCAGCCATAGCGCGCAGGGACGAGCCGAGGAGCCCCTGGGCGACGAGGCTCGGGCCCGAGCAGCCCCGGGCCGATAGGGCCCGCAACAAATCAATGCGTGAGCGTCCGGTACTCGACGTGGCTCGACCAGATCTTCTGGTGACGGATGCCGTCGCGCGGGGTGGCGGCGGCGTACTGCCAGCCGTGCCCGGCGTAGACGGCGACGTGGTACGCGTGGCTGCCGGACAGATAGAAGACGAGGTCGCCGGGGCGCGCGTAGCGGGCCGATGTCTTGCGCATGCCGCGCACGTGGCGCTGCGCCTCGGCGTTGTGCGGCAGGGTGCGCACGTGGGCGGCGGCGTAGGCGTAGCGGGTGTAGCCGGAGCAGTCGAAGCCGGTGGCCGGTGAGGTGCCGCCCTCGCGGTAACGCGCCTTGCCGACGTAGCGCGCGGCGACGATCACGATGCGGGTACCGGCGGCGGGCTGGGTGTGCCGCACGGTGCGCGTGACGACGGTCCGGGTGCCGTCCGCCACGACGGAGACGCGGCGCGCGGTGCCGGTGTAGGACAGCCGGGAGATGTAGCGGTGGGGCCCGGAGTGGTGGTAGCTGCGGTTCCAGTAGGGGCTGGCGTAGTGCGAGGTGACGTGGGCGCGGTAGTGCCCGTCGACGTACACCCGAACGCCGATCGCCCTGGTCGGGTGCGCCGGGTCGAACCCGTGCCCTTCCACGGTGAGCACGTGCCGGAACGTGTCCTGGGTCGCGTAGTAGGCCGAGACACTGGGCCGCGTCGCGGCGTCGGCGTCTGCGGCGGCGAGCCCGAAGGACATCGCGGCGACGGCGGTGGCGGTGATCGAGACGAGGACACGGCGCAGCACGAGGCCACCTCAAGGCGGGGGGATCCCGGGTCGCAACCCGGGCGGATCGGAGCAGTATGCATAAAATCCGCGTGAAAAGCGAGCGGGGGTGCTCCCCCCACGGCGCGCGCCGACCCGAGAACTATCCTGGCGCCATGGCCAAGGCGGGTACCGGTAAGCCCACAGTGACGCGCGCGGACAAGAAACTGCTGCGCGCCGCGAAGCGCGACAAGCGCCGCCAGACCTTCGGCAACCTCAAGCAGGCCTTCACCCTGACGCGGCAGCAGGACCCGAAGTTCCTGCCGGTGCTGATCATCGTCGCGGTCCTCGCCGCCGCCGTCGTCTACGTCGCGCTCCTGCTCATCACCGGCTCGCCGTTCCTGCCGATCCCGATCGCCGTGCTCGCCGCCCTTGTCGTCGGCATGTTCGTGTTCTCCCGACGCGCCCAGCGCTCGATGTTCACCCAGGCCGAGGGCCAGGCCGGCGCCGCCGGCTGGATGCTGTCGCAGAATCTGCGCGGCGACTGGCGGCTCACGCAGGCGGTGGCCGGCACCACCCAGCTCGACGCCGTGCACCGCCTCGTCGGCCGGCCCGGGGTGGTGCTCGTCGGCGAGGGCGCGGCCCATCGCGTGCGCGGGCTGATCGCGCAGGAGAAGAAGCGCACCGCGCGGGTGGTCGGCGAGACACCGATCTACGACGTCATCGTGGGCACCGACGAGGGCGACATCCGCCTGTCCAAGCTCAACCGCTACCTGCTCAAGCTGCCCGCCAACCTGTCGAAGGACCAGGTGGGCACGCTGGAGAAGCGGCTCGCCGCCCTCGGCGGCTCGCGCGCCCAGGGCCTGCCGCAGGGCCCGATGCCGCCGGGCGCGAAGATGCGCAACGTGCAGCGCACGGTGCGCCGCCGCACGTGAGCGACCCCGCGGACCGGCCGGCCGGTCCGCCGGGCGGCCCGCCGCCAAAGACCCCGCCCCCGAATACCCCGCCGGGAACGCCGCCGCCGGGCGCCGTGCCGCAGACCTACCGCGGCGAGGCCATCGGCCTGCCGCGTGCGGGCCGCGGGGCGTTGGTCGGGACCGGCCCGCGGTTGCTGGCCTTTCTCGTCGACGCCGTGGCCTCGGCCCTGGTGGCCGCCCTGTTCGTGCCGCACAGCTCGCACCGCACGGGCACGTTCGCCGATCGGCTGCCCGGCACCTGGAGCCTCCTGCCGCTGGCCGTCGAGTACATCTTCGGGATGCTGGTGGCCGGCCGCACGCTGGGCATGTACCTGTTCGGCCTGCGCGTGGTGCGGGTGACACCGGGGCGAACGGTCGATCCGCTGCGCGCGGTGGTGCGCACCGCGCTGCTGTTCCTGCTCGTGCCCGCGGTGGTCTTCGATCGCGACGGGCGCGGGCTGCACGACCGGTTCTCCGACACCGCCGTGGTTCGTGCCTGAGACCTGTGCCAGCCGCAACGACGCGGAAATATCCTGGAAACGCGAGGCCGGTAGACACGGCACCGCCATGTGCCGGCCGCAGCGCACCGAAGCGCCGCGCGGCGAGACGTAATTTCACGGAGGACGGATGTTCACAAGCTCCGACGAGGTCCTGAACTTCATCAAGAACGAGGACGTCGAGTTCATCGACGTCCGGTTCACCGACCTGCCCGGACAGCAGCAGCACTTCAATGTTCCGGCGTCGACGTTGCCCGAGGACTTCTTCACCGAGGGCGCGATGTTCGACGGCTCGTCGATCCGCGGGTTCGCCGCGATCCACAAGTCGGACATGAAGCTGATCCCCGACGTCAGCACCGCCTACGTCGACCCGTTCCGAACGGCCAAGACGCTCAACGTCGCGTTCTCCATCGTCGAGCCGCGCACCGGCGAGCCCTACGAGCGCGACCCCCGCCAGGTAGCGGCGAAGGCCGAGGAGTGGCTGCGGACCACCGGCATCGCCGACACCGCCTTCTTCGGCCCCGAGGCGGAGTTCTACGTCTTCGACGACGTGCGCTTCCAGACGTCGCAGAACGAGGGTTACTACCACATCGATTCGGTCGAGGGTGCCTGGAACACCGGCCGGGTCGAGGAGGGCGGCAACCGCGGCTACAAGACCCGGTACAAGGGCGGGTACTTCCCGGTGCCGCCGGTCGACCACTACGCCGACCTGCGCGACCAGATGAGCACCGCCCTGATCGCCGCCGGGCTCGAGATCGAGCGGGCGCACCACGAGGTGGGCACCGCCGGCCAGGCCGAGATCAACTACCGCTTCAACACCCTGCAGGCCGCCGGCGACGATGTGCTGAAGTTCAAGTACATCGTCAAGAACGTGGCCTGGGCCGCGGGCAAGACCGCGACCTTCATGCCGAAGCCGCTGTTCGGCGACAACGGCTCGGGCATGCACTGCCACCAGTCCCTGTGGAAGGACGGCAGCCCGCTGTTCTACGACGAGCTCGGCTACGCCGGGTTGTCCGACACCGCGCGCTACTACGTGGGCGGGCTGCTGCACCACGCACCGTCGCTGCTGGCCTTCACCAACCCGACGGTGAACTCCTACCACCGGCTGGTGCCCGGTTTCGAAGCGCCGGTGAACCTGGTCTACAGCGCCGGGAACCGTTCGGCATGCATCCGCGTGCCGATCACCGGTACCAACGCCAAGGCCAAGCGCATCGAGTTCCGGGTTCCTGACCCGTCGGCCAACCCCTACCTCGCGTTCTCGGCGATGCTGATGGCCGGGGTGGACGGCATCCGCAACAAGATCGAGCCGCCGGCTCCGGTGGACAAGGACCTCTACGAGCTCCCGCCGGACGAGTTGGCCGCCATCGACCAGGTACCCGACTCGCTCAGCGCGGTGCTGAACTCCCTCGAGGCCGACCACGACTACCTGACCGAGGGCGGCGTGTTCACCGACGACCTGATCGAGACCTGGATCGCCTACAAGCGCAGCACCGAGATCGACCCGATCCGCCTGCGCCCCCACCCGCACGAGTTCGAGCTGTACTTCGACGTCTGAGCCGCAGGCACGACGTCCGACGAGGGCCCCGGGGTGACCCGGGGCCTTCGCCGTGCGTACACCCGGTGCTGCGCCTCGCATGATCACGATCGGTGATCGTGTGATGCACGAGACGCGCGTCCGCGCCCTGTCCTGTATCCGCGCTGTGCAACGGTGAGAAGTAGTGCGGTTCCGGGCATTTCTCGACACGACGAGACGTTGGCCGGATGACACTGGAAATGCCGGGACCCGACACAGACATTCAGTTCCACAGGAGAAGATCAACATGACCGCAACCCTCGACCCCACCGCTCGCCGCGACGTGCTCACGCAGCGGCTCACCCAGCTGCGCGCCGAGCGCGACCAGGCCCAGGCGGAGATCGCGCCGCAGCTCAGTGGCGATGACGCCGACCGCGCCACGAACGTCGACGGCCACGTGCGGCTGGCGATGCTCGACGAGCGCATCGCCGCCATCGAGGTCGAGCTGTTCAACGGCACCGAGCGCAAGCGGCGCGCGGCCACCGACCCGGTCGAGGTCGGCGACATCGTCACGGTCGATCTCGGCGACGGGCCGGAGGACTACCTGCTCGGTTCGGTGGAGCAGGCCGGCGACGCCATGGACGTGATCACGCCCGGCAGCCCGCTCGGCCGGGCGCTCGTGGGCGCGCAGGTCGGCGCCACCGTGGAGTACCGCACCGCCTCACGCCGCACGTTGCGCGCCGAGGTGGTGTCGGCGGCCTGATCAGCCGGTCAGCAGCTCGCGCAGCAGGTGCAGCGCGAGCACGACCGAGCGGTGCCGCACGTCGGCCCGGTCACCGGGCAGCACCACCCGGCGGGCGATCACCCGGTCACCGTCGGACACGCACAGGTGCACCAGGCCGACCGGCTTGCCGTCGGTCGCGCCACCCGGTCCCGCGATGCCGGTGATCCCCACGCCGACGTCGGCCCCGACGCGGGTGCGGGCCCCGTCGGCGAGCGCGCGGGCCACTTCCTCGCTCACGGCGCCTACGCGTTCGATGAGCGCCGCGGGCACCCCGGCCAGCTCGGTCTTCGCCTCGTTGGAGTACACGACCAGGCCACCGCGCACGTAGTCCGATGAGCCGGCCAGATCGGTGAGCCGGCCGGCCAGCAGTCCTGCGGTGCACGACTCGGCGGTGGCCACGGTGCGGCCGCCGGCGCGCAGGGCGTCGGCGACGATCTCCTCCACCGTGCGCCCGTCCGGCGAGAACACCGCGGCTCCGTGCGCAGCGGCCACGGCCGCGGCCAGCGCGTCGTAGCTGCCCTGCTGCGCCGGCGCGTACCGGGTGACGATCTCGAGCTCGCCGTCGCGCAGGCATGTCGTCACCTCCAGCCCGGGTAGCAGCGACTCGTGCGCACGCAACGTGGCGGCGAGCTCGGACTCCGGGACGTTCCACAGGCGCACGGTGCGCTGCCGCAGTTCGACCCGCTCGCCCAGGACGGCGGTCACGAGCGGGTCGGCCAGCGCCGCCGGCCACATCCCCTGCAGCTCGCGCGGCGGCCCGGGCAGGACGAGCACCGGCGGCCCGCTCCGCCCTCCAGGCGCCGGCACCACCAGCCCGGGTGCGGTCCCGACCGGCTCGAGGACGGTGGCCCCGGCCGGTACCCGCGCCTGCTTGCGGACTCCCGCTGCCGTGGCCTCGGGGTCGGTGCGCCAGCCGCGGCCGGCGCTGAGCCGATCGACGATCGCGCGGATGCGCTGCTCGAGCTGCGGGTCGACCTCGCTCGGTCGGCCCTGGAAGCCCCCCACCACCTCGGCGGTCAGATCGTCGGCGGTCGGGCCGAGGCCGCCGGTGGTGATCACCAGCGCGACGCCCGCGCCGGCGAGGAAGGTCAACGCCTCGCGCAGGTCGTCGGGCCGATCGCCCACCACGACGATCTGCGCGATGTCGACGCCGAGCTCGCGCAAGCGCTCGACCAACCAAGGACCGTTGCGATCGACCACCCGGCCGGTCAGGACCTCGGTGCCGGTGACGACGATTCCCGCTCGGCTGCGCACCCTGGCGATCCTAGGGAGACAGGGTCAGCCGGCACGCAGCGACTTGGTGGCGCCGCGGGCCAGGCCGCCGGCGAGCGCGCGCACGAGCACCTGCATCAGCGGGCCGGGCAGCGGCAGCACGGTGTCCACGTCGAGGGTGTAGTCGACGCGGGTGCCCCCCGGGTCGTCGTGGAAGTCGACCACTCCCACGTAGTGGCGCACCGGCAGCGGCGTCACCGCGCGGTAGGTGAACGAGCGGCCCGGCACCAGCGAGACGATCTGCTCCGAGATGCCGAGCGGGCCGACACCGACCTTGTGCACGGCGCCCACGCCCTGGCGTGAATCGCGGCCGGTGCGGGTGAGTGTGGCCCCGATCGGGCCGACGAGGTTGCGGTAGTTCTCGCGGTCGGTGAACAGCTCGAAGACGCGTTCCCGATCGCCCGGGACGATCACCGTCGCCTGCCACGTGCCCATGGGCACTCCCCTCCGTCGCCGTCCGGCGCTGCGCCGATGCTACCGACGGGTAACCGCATCCGCGCTCCGGGCCGACAACGTCACCCGGGCAACGTCACCGATCTGGGTAGACCCATCGAGACGATCTCTGGAAGGAGACGCCGTGAGCACTCCGCCGCCCGGTAACCAACCCGTCAACCCCGCACACCCGCCGACCACGCCCCCCGGCCAGGCGCCGCCCCCGACCGCACCGCGCCAGGACGACCTGTTGCGCAAGCCGCCCGGCCCCGGCGCGCCGGGCCAGGCGCCGCAACCGGGGCAGGCGCCACCTTCAGGGCCGCCGGCACCAAGCGGCGGACAGGGACCCGACGACAGCCAGGCCTTCCACACGCCGGCCGGCTTCGATGACCGCGGCCGCGTCAAGCGCGGCCGGGTCTCGGCCGCCTGGGTGGGTTCGATCGCCGCCGCGATCGTGCTGATCCTGTTGATCATCTTCATCGCGCAGAACCTGAACCGCGCCTCGCTGCACTTCCTCGGGCTGTCCGGGCACATGCCGCTCGGGCTGATGCTGCTGATCGCGGCCGTGGCCGGCGTGCTGCTGGTCGCGGTGCCCGGCTCGATCCGCATCCTGCAGCTGCGCCGTGCCCTGAAGGCCAACACGCCGCCCGAGCAGCGCGTGCCCGACACCGGCGGCGCTGCGCGGTAGGTGGGCGCGGGGGTCGGGTAGGCCGTCCCATGACCGGTGCGCAACGCTTTTAGGAGAACTCCCTATGACGGCTCCGAAGCCGCCCTCCGCGGCGCCGCCTGCAGGTGCAACGCGGACCGACGCCTCCACGGGCGAGTTGATCTCGCAGGTGTCCGAGCAGACCAGCAGGCTGATCCGCGACGAATTGCGTCTCGCCCAGGCGGAGCTGGCTGAGAAGGGCAAGCGGGCTGGGATCGGCGCCGGCCTGTTCGGCGGCGCCGGCGTGTTCGCCGTCTACGGCGTCGGTGCCCTCATCGCCACTGCGATCCTGGGTCTGGCCCGGGCGATGGACGCCTGGCTGGCCGCGCTCATCGTCACCGTGGTCCTGTTCGTGATCGCCGGCATCGCGGCGCTCATCGGCAAGAAGGAGATCAGCCAGGCCACACCGCCCATGCCCACCGAGGCCGTGGCCGGGCTCAAGCAGGACATCGACACTCTGCGAGCGGGAGGCAGCTCATGACCAACCCCGCCGACCGCGATCCCGACACCGCCACCGAGCCGTCGGACCCCGACGCCATCCGCGCCGACATCGAACGCACCCGCGCCGAACTGGCCGAGACCGTCGACGCGCTGGGCGACAAGCTCAACGTGAAGGCGCAGGCCGCCGGCAAGGCGGCCGACGCCAAGGCCAAGGTGAGCGCTGCCGCGGCCAACGCGAAGGCCTCTGCTCCCGAGCCGGTGCAGCACGCCCTCGACACCGTCGGTCAGAAGGCGGCGCCGGTGGCGCACCAGGTCAGCGAGAAGACCGCGCCGCACCGCGGCAAGATCCTCGCCGGCGCCGGCGTCGCCCTGCTCCTGCTGGTCGTGGTGCGTCGACGGCGCAAGAGCGACGACGACTGATCCGCGAGGTCGCCTGGCTGCGGCCTGATCAGCCGCGGACCGCGTCGATGACCGCGGCCACGTGCGGGTCGTCGCGCACCTGCTCGAGCCGCACGGCCCGGCCGTCCGGGCCGGCGAGCGGCACCCGCCAGTTGGGGTACTCGTCGCGCGTGCCCGGCTGGTTCTGCGTGCGCCGCTCCCCCACCGCATCGGTCAGCGCCACGCACCGCAACCGCGCCGGCGTCAGCGTGAGGAAGCGGTGCAACGCCACCACGATCTCCGCCGCTCGGTGCTCGGCGGCGCGGGGCAGCAGCGCACAGCGCTCGAGTTCGTCCACCCACGCCTGCTGCGCCGCCCGGGCAGCGGCCAGCTCCTGTTCCACCGGCCGGGTGAGCAGGCCCAGCTCGTCGCGCAGCCGGACGTGGTCGCCGGCGAGGTAGCCGGTCGTGGGCGGCAGGTCGTGCGTCGTCACCGAGGCCAGGCAGTTCTCGCGCCATCGCTGTGCCGGTAGCGGCGCACCCGTCTGCCGGTCGGTCTCGAACCACAGGATCGAAGTGCCCAGCAGCCCGCGCTCGCGCAGGTAGTCCTGCACTCCCGGCTCCACGTTGCCGAGGTCCTCGCCGATGATCACGGCGTCGGCGCGCTCGGCCTCCAGGGCCAGGATGCCGACGACCGCGTCGTGGTCGTAGTGCACGTAGGTGCCCGCGTCGGCCTGCGCACCGGCCGGGATCCACCACAGGCGGAACAGGCCGATGATGTGGTCGACCCGAAGGCCGCCGGCATGGCGCAGCGCGTTGCGGAACAGGTCACGCAACGGGGCGTAGGCGAGTTCGGCCAACCGGTCCGGCCGCCACGGCGGTTGCTGCCAGTCCTGGCCCTTCTGCGAGTACGCGTCCGGCGGGGCGCCCACCGTGACGCCGCGGGCCAGCACGTCCGGCCACGCCCACGAGTCGGCCCCGTCCGGGCTCACCCCGACGGCCACGTCGTGCACCACGCCGATGCGCATCCCCGCGGCTCGCGCCCGCGCCTGGGCGCCGGCCAGCTGCTCGTCGAGCAGCCACTGCAGCCAGCACCAGAAGGTGCGGTGTCGCGGGTCGGCGCGCTCGACGGCGGCACCCGGATCGTGCAGGTCGGCGGGCCAGTCGTGCCAGTCCGAGCCGTGCTCCTCGCTGAGCCCGCACCACGCGGCGAAGCGCTCGAGGTCCTCGCCTCCGTCGGCGCGGAAGGCCTCGAACGCCGCCTGCCGATCGGCCGGTCGACCGGAGTCGAACACGAGCCGCAGCGCCGCGAGCTTGCCCGCCCAGACCCGGTCGCGGTCGAGGCGCTCGTCCTGATCGGCGTCGGCGGTGGCCCGCAGCCGCGCGACCTGTTCCCGGGCCGGCTCGTCCAGCCGCGCGAACTCGGGCACGTCCTCCACCCGCAGGTACACGGGGTTGGCGAAGCGACGGGTGGTCGGCAGGTACGGCGACGCCGTCATCGGGGCCACGACCTCGGCCGCGTGCAGCGGATTGACCAGCACGAAGTCGGCGCCGTGCCCGGTGGCCGACCATTCGGCGAGGGTGGCGAGGTCGGCCAGGTCGCCCAGCCCCCACGAACCGGCCGAGCGCACGCTGTACAGCTGCGTGGCCAGGCCCCAGCCGGCGGTGTCCAGTCGGCGCGGCCACCGCAGCCGGCGCGGGGTGACGATCAACGGCACGGTGGTGTCGTCCACGGTGAGCCGGTGGTACCCCGTGGGCAGGTCGGCGGGCAGCTCGATCGCCGCGCCGGTCGGCAGGTCGCGGCGTGCCCCGTCCTCCAGCTGCACCGTCACCCGCTCGGGCGTGCCGTGGTGGGGCACCGTCGTCTCGTCGCCGGCCCGGATGACGACGCACGGCGGCAGGGGGCGCCGGCGGGCCTCCTGCTCGCGCGCGGCGAGGGCCCGCGTGCAGGCCGGCCCGGTGCCGGCGTCGATCCCGAAGGCGGCGAGCACGGCCCGCAGCGTCTCGTCGGACACCTCGTGCTGCGTGCCCTGCCAGCCCCAGTACTGCGTGTCGATGCCATACGCGGTGGCCAGTAGGTGCAGGTCGTCGGGCGCAGCGCTCACGCCGCCCATCCAACACGGGACCGGTCCCACGCGAGCAGCGGCCACCGCGGGCCCGGTTATCACCGCGTGAAGCGGATGAGCGAGCGCCCGTGCCCTACCAAACGGCCGCGCGCCGGGATGGGATGATAGGGGGATGACCGCCACGCAGACGCGCAGTTCCGCGCCTGCGTCGCCGGGCGCACCCGGCTTCTCGGGCGTGCTCCCCCACCGGATGTTGCGCTGGCGCCGGCCGGTCTGGTGGCAGGAGATCGCCATCATCGTGTTCGGCTACTGGCTCTACACGATGGGCCGCAACGCAATCCCCGAGCAGGCGTCCATCGCCACCCGCCACGGCCGCAGCATCCAGCACCTGCAGGACGTGCTGCACCTGAACTGGGAGCTGTCGGTCAACCACTTCGTGGCGGCCAACGAGTGGCTCGCCCAGGTGATGGACTACTACTACGCCACACTGCACTTCATCGTCACGCCGGTGGTGATGGTCTGGTTGTTCGTGCGCCGCTCGCACCTGTACCGCGGGGCCCGCACGGTGCTGGTCACGACCACGCTCATCGGGTTGCTCGGCTTCACCCTCTACCCCACCGCGCCGCCCCGGCTGTTGCCGCAGTACGACTACATCGACACGGTGCTGAAGTTCCACACCTGGGGGTCGCTGGCCGACCCCCACATCGCCAACCACTCCAACCAGTACGCGGCGATGCCGAGCCTGCACATCGCCTGGGCCGCCTGGTGCGGGATCGTGATCTTCCGCTGCGCCCGGCACAAGTGGGTCCGCGTCCTCGGGCTGCTCTACCCTCTCGGCACGTTCGCGGTCATCGTGGGCACGGCCAACCACTTCATCCTCGACGCCGTGGCGGGCGCGGCCGTCCTGGCCGTGGCCTTCGGCGTCCAGTGGCTGATGTCCGGGCGCGGCGCCTTCACCGCGCCCGTCGACGCGCCGGACTTCGGCCTGCCCGACCCGTCGGGCCCGCACCTGCGCGGGCACGACACCGGTCAGGAACCGTAGAACACCGTCTCGACCACCTTGCGCGCGCGCCGGGCGGCCCGGCGGTAGTCGTCGACGAGCTGGCCCGGGTCGCCGCCCGGCGGGTAACCGAGCACCCGCGCGACCGCCAGCAGCTCCGTGCCCATGGTGGGCAGTTGGTCGCCGTCCTTGTCGCGCACCAGGCGCAGCGCGTTGCGCACCCGGGTCGCCATCCGCCACGAACGGGCGAGGATGTCGGCCTGCTGCGCGCTGAGCAGCTCGACGTCGCGGGCGGCCCGCAGCGCGTCGAGGGTGCGGGTGGTGCGCAGCGCCGGCACGTGATGCCCGTGGCCGAGCTGGAGCAGCTGCACCGTCCACTCGATGTCGGCGAGGCCGCCGCGTCCGAGCTTGGTGTGCGTGGTGGGGTCGGCGCCGCGGGGCAGCCGCTCGGCGTCCACGCGGCCCTTGAGCCGACGGATCTCCACCAGGTCGTCGGGGGCGACGCCGCCGTCCGGGTAGCGCACCGGATCGATCATCTCGACGAAGCGGCGGCCGAGGTCGGCGTCGCCGGCGACCGGACGCGCCCGCAGCAGGGCCTGCGCCTCCCACGCCGACGACCACCGCGAGTAGTAGCGCTCGTAGGAGAGCAGGGATCGCACCAGCGCGCCGTTGCGCCCCTCGGGCCGCAGGTTCGCGTCGACGGTCAGCGGCGGGTCGCTGGCCGACGCCGAGCCGAGCAGGCTGCGTACCCGGGTGGCCAGGTCGTGGGCGATCTTGGCCGCCAGCTCGTCGTCGTGGCCGACGCTCTCGTACACGAACAGTACGTCGGCGTCGGAACCGTAGCCGGTCTCGGCGCCGCCGAGGCGGCCCATGGCGATGATCGTGAAGCGGATCGGCAGGTCGTCCAGGCCACGCTCGACGCCGACCGCCCGCCGGGCGACGTCGAGGGTCGTGTCGAGCGTCGCCTCCATCGTCGCGCTGAGCGCGCTGCACACGGCCTCGACGTCGAGATCCTCGAGCAGGTCGGCGAACGCGGTGCGCAGCAACTCCTCGCGGCGCACACCGCGCAGCGCGCCGACGGCCTCGGCGGGGTCGCTGTGCCGCGCGGCCGACTCCCTCATGGCCGTGACCAGCTCCTCGGGCTCGCGCGGCGTTCGGCCCGAGGGCGCGGCGAGCAGCCGCATGGCGTCGGGCGCGCGGCTCAGCATCCGCGGCACGTAGCGGCTCACCCCGAGCACGTACGCCAGCCGCGACGCCACGGCATCGCCGTCGCGCAGCAGGCGCAGGAACCACGGGGTGGTGCCCAGCTCCTCGGAGATGCGCCGGTAGGCCAGCAGTGCGGCGTCCGGGTCGGGCGCGTCGGCGAAGTCGGCCAGCAACACCGGCAACAACGTGCGCTGCAGCGCGGCGCGGCGGGTGACGCCGCTGGTGAGCGACTCGATGTGGCGCAGCGCCGCCGCCGCGTCGGCGAAGCCCAGTGCGGCCAACCGCCGGCCCGCCTCGTCGGTGGTCAGCCGCAGGCCCTCGGCCGGCACCCTGGCCACCGCCGCGAGCAGCGGCCGGTAGAACAACTTCTCGTGCAGCCGGCGCACCTCGCGCGAGTGCAGGTCGTACTCGGCGCGGAACACCGCCCGCGCGTCACCGCGGTGGTCGGGGCGGTACCCCATCGCCTTGGCCAGCCAGGCCATCTGGTCGGCGTCGTCCGGCAAGAGGTGGGTGCGGCGCATCCGGCGCAGCTGCAGCCGGTGCTCCACCGCGCGCAGGAACCGGTAGGCGTCGTTGAGGCTCACCGCGTCGTCGCGGCCGATGTAGCCGCCCTCGCGCAGGGCCTGCATCGCGGGCAGCGTCTCGGCGGTGCGCAGCGCGTCGTCACCGCGGCCGTGCACGAGCTGCAGCAGCTGCACCGCGAACTCGACGTCGCGCAGCCCGCCCGGCCCGAGCTTGATGTCGCGCTCGCCCACCTGCACCGGGATGTGGTCGACGACGCGGCGGCGCATCGCCCGCACGTCGTCGACGAAGTCGGGACGTTCGGCGGCGGTCCACACCAGCGGGCCGATGGCGTCGCCGTACGCGCGCCCGAGCTCGGCGTCGCCGGCCACCGGCCGGGCTTTCAGCAGCGCCTGGAACTCCCAGGTGCTGGCCCAGCGGTCGTAGTAGGCCTGGTGACTGGCCAGCGTGCGCACCAGCTCGCCGTCCTGGCCCTCGGGACGCAGGTTGGCGTCGACCTCCCAGGCCACCGAGTGGCAGACCCGCATCAGTTCGCCGGCGAGCTTGGTGGCCGTACGCAGCGCGGGCTCGGTGTCCGGGTCCGGATCCTCGTCGGTGGGCACCGGCTCACCGACGTACACGACGTCCACGTCGGAGACGTAGTTGAGCTCGCGCGAGCCGGTCTTGCCCATCGCGATGACCGCGAGCCGACAGGGCGCCGCGCCCGCCGGCAGCCGGGTGGCGGCCACGGCCAGCGCGGCCTGCAGCGTGTGGGTGGCGAGGTCGGCGAGCAGTTCGGTGACCACCCGCAGGTCGAGGTCACCGACCAGGTCGCGGCCGGCAATGGCGATCAACTCGCGGCGGTAGGCCTCGCGCAGCGCGGTGACCGCCTCGGCGCCGGTGACCTTCGCCCTGGTGCCGCCGGTGCCGGTGACCGGGTCGTCCACGTCGGCGCCCACCGCCTCGGCGAGCCGGCGGCCCACCCCGGCGGGGTCCAGGCGGCCGGCGAGCACGTCCCAGTCACCCGGGTGGGTGCCGAGGTGGTTGCCGAGCTCGACCGACACGCCGAGCAGGGCCAGCAGCCGCGCCCGCAGGTCGGCGTCGCCGGCGACGGCCGCACGCAGCGCGGCGCCCGGTCCGGAGTCGACGATGGTGGCCAGCGCCTCGAGCGCGCCGTCCGGGTCGGCGCTGCGGCCGAGGGCGGCGATGACGACCGCGGCGGCGTCGTCCACGGGGGCCACGCGCTCGAGGTCCCACCAGCGCAGCGGCTCGGTCGCCAGCAGCTGCGCGGCACGGGCGGCGTCGTCGAAGGAATACCGGCTCAGCCGGGCGGCACTGCGGTGGAGGGCGCTGGGTCCCGGATCGGCGGCCGGCTCGTCAGGCACGGGGATCGCGCAGGCCCGGCGTGGGCAGGGAGGTGCGCGCGGCAGTGGCCTCGGCCGCGAGCGCCGCGCGGATGGCCGCCGGGTCGGTGACCGGGCGGGCGGTCGACTCCCGCGTTCTGGGCGCGGCGGGCACGGTGGCGGGGTCGCGGGCGATCTCGAGGAAGGCCTGCGCGAACGGCGCCCAGACCTCCTCCAGGTCGTCGTGCACCGCCACGGCCCGGCTCACGATGAGGTCGAGATCGAGGTCGAGCGTCGGGCCGTAGCGGGCGGCCCACTCGCGGACCACGTCCGGTGTGGTCTCGATGTGGAACTGCAGGCCCCACGCCAGCCGGCCCAGGCGAAAGGCCTGATTCTCGTAGGCGGGCGAGCTGGCCAGGTGCACGGCACCCGGCGGCAGTGTCTCGATGACGTCGAAATGCCACTGGATGACGTCGGGTGTGATCGGCAGCGCCCCGAACAGCGGGTCGGTGGCCGCGGCCGAACGCTTGGCCACCAGTTGCGCGCCGAGCTCGGGACCATCGGGCCCGCGCACCACTCGGCCGCCGTTCGCGGCGGCCAGCAGCTGGCCACCGAGACAGATGCCGAGGGTGGGCACCTCGCCGGCGACGGCGTGGCGCAGCAGCTGCTTCTCGCGGGTCAGCCAGGGCAGCGTGTTCTCGTCGTTGGCGCTCATCGGGCCGCCGAGCACGATCAGCCCGGCGTAGCCGTCGAGATAGCCGGTCACATCCTCGGGCAGCTGCGGCCCGTCGACGATCTCGAGCACGGCCCCGGCCTCGGTCAGCCAGTTCCCCAGCCGACCCACCGGGTCGCTCTCGGCGTTGTGCACCACCAGCAGCCGCGCAGGATTCACCCCCACGACCCTACCGACGCCCTCGCGCCGACCGCGCGCAACCACGGAAGACGTGACACGAGGAAGGTGACCACAAGGAAGGTGACCACAAGGAAGGTGACCACAACGCGAGGGGTCAAACCGAGGAGCCCCTGGGCGACGAGGTTTGGGCCCCGAGCCACGCCGGAGGCGAGCGCCAGCGAGCATCGGCCGAGGGACGGCCCCGGGGAACGAGGGGTCCTTCCCGAGGTCGATGTCCCGGCTTACAAGATCGGCAGGTAGCGCCGCAGCTCGAACGGGCTGACCTCGGAGCGGTACGCGATCCACTCCTCCCGCTTGTTGCGCAGGAAGAAGTCGAAGACGTGTTCGCCGAGGGTCTCGGCGAGCAGCTCGGAGTCCTCCATGGCCCGCAGGGAGTCGGCGAGGTTGTGGGGCAGCTCGCCGTAGCCGAGTCCCCGCAGTTCGGTGTCCGACAGCGTCCAGACGTCGTCCTCGGCGCCGGGCGGCAGCTCGTAACCCTCCTCGATGCCCTTGAGCCCGGCGGCGAGCAGCACGGCGAAGGCGAGGTAGGGGTTGCAGGCGGAGTCGGGTGAGCGCAGCTCGACCCGCGTCGAGTTGGCCTTGCCGGGTTTGTAGCGCGGCACCCGGACCAGCGCGGAGCGGTTGGCCGCGCCCCAGCAGATGACCGTCGGCGCCTCGACCACCGCGCCCGGCGCCCCGAAGCCCCACAGCCGCTTGTAGGAGTTGACCCACTGGTTGGTGACGGCGGTGATCTCCCGGGCGTGCGTGAGCAGGCCGGCGATGAACGCGCGCGCGGTCTTCGACAGGTTGAGCGGGTCGGACGGGTCGTGGAAGGCGTTCTGGTCGCCCTCGAACAGTGACAGGTGGGTGTGCATGCCGCTGCCGGGCTGGTGCATGAACGGCTTGGGCATGAAGGTGGCGTGCGCGCCGTGGGCGATCGCCACCTCCTTGATGACGTGCCGGAATGTCATCAGGTTGTCGGCGGTGGACAGCGCGTCGGCGTAGCGCAGGTCGATCTCCTGCTGGCCGGGCGCGACCTCGTGGTGGCTGAACTCGACGGAGATGCCGAGGGCCTCGAGCGCACCGACGGCCGCGCGGCGGAAGTCGTGGGCGACGTCGTGGCTGGTCATGTCGAAGTAGCCGCCGTTGTCGATCGGGTCCGGCGGCGAGCCGTCGAGAGGACGGTTCTTCAGCAGGAAGAACTCGATCTCGGGGTGGGTGTAGAAGCTGAAGCCACGCTCGGCGGCCTTGGACAGCGCGCGCCGCAGTACGTAACGAGGGTCGGCCCACGACGGTGACCCGTCGGGCATCTGGATGTCGCAGAACATGCGCGCCGAGTCGGTGGGCTTGCCGTCGGTCTCGGGCAGGATCTGGAAGGTCGACGGGTCGGGCCGGGCGAGCATGTCGCTCTCGCTGGCCCGGCTGAACCCCTCGATCGCCGAACCGTCGAAGCCGATGCCCTCCTCGAAGGCACCGTCGAGTTCGGCCGGGGCGACGGCTACGGACTTGAGCATGCCGAGCACGTCGGTGAACCACAGCCGCACGAAGCGGATGTTGCGTTCCTCGAGCGTGCGCAGCACGAACTCCTGCTGTCTGTCCACGCCATCCCGACCTTTCGCCGTCCCGCCTGCCCGGACTTCACCGTTGTCGTCCGGTACCGGCAACCCTTGCTCAGCGATGTTGCGCGCAGGTTACGCGGTCGGCTAGAGGGCGGAGCCCTTCTGCCAGTCGGCCCAGGACACGCTCCACTGGCCGCCCTGGTCGAAGCGGATCTTCGGGCCGCCGGACTGCACGACGTTGACGACGTCACCGACGCGCGAGTGGTTGTAGTACCACTTGGCGTTCGAGTAGTTGAGGTTCAGGCAGCCGTGCGACACGTTCTGGTGGCCCTGCGCCCACACCGTGGCGTCGAGCTCGTGCAGGTAGATGCCGTCGATGCTGATCTTGGTGGCGTAGGGCACCTTCTCGGCGGCGTAGCCGTAGGGCGAGTTCTTCGACAGCCCGTAGCTGTCCGAGCTCATGGTCGCCGGGTTCTCGTGGTTGATGACGGTGTAGGTCCCCGGCATCGTCCACAGGTAGATCGGGCCCCACTTGCCCTGGATGATGCCGCCCTGGCCCATCGAGGTGGGCATGTCGCGGACCTGCTTGTCGTCGAAGTACACCTTGACGTGGTGGGTCTTGGCGTTGGCCACGGCGACGTGCTTCTCGCCGATGGTGAACGAGGACGACTTGTCGGCCTGCCCGTAGAGACCCTTGCCGACATCGGCGCCGTAGACGTTGGCCGCGATGGTGACCTTGGTGCCGGGTGCGTAGTAGGTCTTGGGGCGCCAGTAGACGTTCTGGTCGTCCGCCCAGTACCAACCGCCCTCGACGCTGGGCGAGGTGGTGACCTTCAGCGCGCGCTCGGCCCTGGCCTTGTTCACCGACTCGTCGAAGTGGACGCGGGCGATCATGCCCACCCCGTAGGTGTGGCCGGTCCCGAGATCGGTGCCGTAGATGTCCTGGATGTAGGGCATCGTCATGTTGTCCGGGTGCACCGTGGTGACGCTGGCGTGCTTGGTGACGGCGATGCCGTCCCCGTTCTGGCCGGCGGCGCTGATCGTGTAGGTCTTGCCGTAGCCGAGGTCCTCGGTGCTGTGCCACGAGGTGCCGTCGGAGGCCATGGCGCCCTTGATGGGCCTGCCCTCCGGATTGGTCATCTTGACGGTGGTCAGTTTGCCGTTGGCGATCTTGATCGAGACCGGCCTGCTGGGACTGATCCGGCTGCTGGCCGAGGCCGGGTCGACGCTGATCACCGCGGCCGCGGCGGCTGCCTTCGTCGCCTGGCTGGCGCTGCTGGAGTTCGGGCCGGCGCTCGAACCGTCGCCGCCGGCGTTCGGGCCGGAGGAGCCGCGCGAACCTGACGTGCAGGACGCCAGGGCCATCAGGGCGGCGACGCAGCCGACGGCGAGCGCCGTCCGCCTGCCGTACCGCGCGTCCCTACTGTCAGTGGTCCCAACCCGCTGCATCGATCCTCCGTCAAGCATGTATGTCGTCCCTGCGCCCGCGCCGCCGGTACCGGAAGCCCAGGACCCGGAACCAGTGTCCCTCATCCGGGCCGGACCGCGCGGCAATGGCCGCATTACGATCCGGCTGTCATGAGATAGACGCGGTCACTCGGGATGTGGTTGCCTGCGAGACCGAATCGTCACCTCGGCCCGCGCCGCATTCTGCCGGACTGCAACCGTTTTCACCGCGCGTGCGCCGCGCTTTCACAACGCCGTATCAGGTTGGCCCCGGGGCGCCGGCACCGACCCGGCGTGATCTTGGGCCCGGCCGCCGGCGGGTGACGCAGGACTCAGCCGTTTCATCGAGACATACCGGCCGGTAGGCGGCAGCATTGTTTCGTCCACATTAATAGCCCGGGGACCGGCGACGCCGGCCTCGAGGAAAGTGAGGCGAACCGTCATGGCCGAGACCTCCCTCTACGGCGGCATCCCCAACCGGCGGATCACGATCCGCGATCTGCAGTCGGCCAAGGAGCGCGGCGAACGCTGGCCGATGCTCACGGCGTACGACTACTCCACCGCCCGCGTGTTCGACGAGGCCGGCATCCCGGTACTGCTCGTGGGCGATTCGGCGGCCAACGTCGTCTACGGCTACGACACGACGGTGCCCGTCGGCGTCGACGAGTTGCTGCCGCTGGTCCGCGGCGTCGTGCGAGGTACGTCGCGCGCGCTCGTGGTCGCCGACCTGCCCTTCGGCTCCTACCAGTCCTCACCGCAGCAGGCGCTGGAGACCGCGGTGCGCTTCATGAAGGAGGGCGGCGCGCAGGCGATCAAACTCGAGGGCGGCCAGCGCATCGCGCCGCATGTAGAGGGCCTGGTGTCGGCCGGTATCCCGGTGATGGCGCACATCGGTCTCACCCCGCAGTCGGTGAACGCCCTCGGCGGCTATCGCGTGCAGGGTCGCGGTGACGAAGCCACCCACCGGCTGTTGCAGGACGCGAAGGCGATGCAGCACGCGGGTGCATTCGCCGTGGTCCTCGAGGTCGTGCCGAGCGAGACGGCCGCGCAGGTGACCCGGATGCTCACGGTGCCGACCATCGGCATCGGCGCAGGGCCCGGGTGCGACGCCCAGGTGCTCGTGTGGCAGGACATGGCCGGGCTGCGTACCGGCAAGCCGGCGAAGTTCGTCAAGGAGTTCGCGCAGGTGGGCGACGTGCTGCGTGAGGCGGCCACCCGCTTCGGCGACGAGGTTCGCGGCGGCACGTACCCGGCCGCGGAACACAGCTACAGCTGAGGCGTCGCACGACCGCGCCCGGAACACGATGTAGGCGCTTAACGCCCGTCGCCGGTGCACCGACGGCCTTGTGGCCACAGGTGCACCGGCGACGCGGTGCGGTGCCCGTTGTTCAGTCGTACCGCGGACCGATCAGCTGCTGGTCCTCTTCGCGGCCGTCTTGCGGGCCGTCTTCCTGGCGGCCGTCTTGCGTGCGGTCTTCTTCGCCGCGGTCTTGCGTGCGGTCTTCTTGGCGGCCGTCTTGCGTGCGGTCTTCTTCGCCGCGGTCTTGCGTGCGGTCTTCTTGGCGGCCGTCTTGCGTGCGGTCTTCTTCGCCGCGGTCTTGCGGGCCGTCTTCTTCGCGGCCGTCTTGCGGGCCGTCTTCTTGGCGGCCGTCTTGCGTGCGGTCTTCTTCGCCGCGGTCTTGCGTGCGGTGCTCGTGCGGGCCGCGGTCTTGCGTGCGGTTGTCTTCTTGGCCGCGGACTTCTTGGCGGCGGCCCTCTTGGCCGGTGCCTTCTTCGCGGCCTTCTTCGCGGCTTTCTTGGCCGATGCCTTCTTCGCAGGTGCGGTCATGCGGTGTGCCTCCTCGGCGGCTGACGTCGACGGGTCACTCCGTCGCTGCGACCAAGTTGACGATGACCACGCGCCACCGTCAACACGACGCGCCGTCCTTGTTCGACGCGTCGTTGCATGCCACATCACGCGATCGCGCGTGCCGCGGCGACCACGTCGAACGCGATCGCTTGTGCGGTAGGGCATCCATACCAGTGATCATGGCCGAGTGACAGACATAAGAGCAAGACGTGCAAACGAACTAATTTTCCGTACTTTGGCGTATGTTTCGTGGCGTTGTCGTGGCGTCGTCACATCTGGTGCACTGGCCGCGGTCGCGTCCGCGACATCGTCACCGCTGGAGGTTCACATGACCGAACTCGTTGTTGTCGCCGTCATCACCGCAAAGACCGGATCGGAACACGTCGTACGCAACGTGTTGACCGAGCTTGTGACACCGACTCGTGAAGAGACCGGATGCATGTCCTACGACCTCTACGAGTCGACGTCGGTCGGCGGCACGTTCGTGACGGTGGAGCGTTGGCGCGAGCAGTCCGATCTCGACGCCCATCTGCAGACCGAACACATCGCCCACGCACTCGCGGCCACCGACGAGCATCTCGCCGCTCCGCCGGCCATCCACCCGCTCGCACCGCTCGTCGTCGGCTGACCCGCCGCCCTCGCGACCGGGCCGTTGCCATCGCGAGCGAAAACTGTCGTACCCCCTTGCGACGCTCGACGGGTCGAAGGGGGAGGTCGAGATGACCGAGTTGCTGTGGATCAGATCGCACGTCGAGGTGTTGCTGGCGAGGCACTGGGACCTGTGCCGCGTGGTGCCCGATGCCGACGGCGACTACGTGTTCCGGCAGGGCTCGGCGCTGTGCTGGGTGTCGGTGCTCGACACCGACGCACCGATGGTGCGCGTCACCGCGCACGCCGCGTACGGGCTGCGGCCGACGTCGAAGGTGTTGCGCGAACTCAACGACATCCAGAATCGCAGCCTGTCGGCGGCGATCCGGCTCACCAAGGACGTCGTCGTGGTCACCCAGACCCTCAGCCCCATCGCACTCAGCGAACCGGTGCTGGCCCAGGCCCTGTCGTCCGTGGCCGACGTCGCCGCCGACGTCGGCCCGCTGCTCGCCGCGATGTTCGACGGCGCGACCCCGCTGCCCGTCCCCGACCCGGTGGCCGCGGGCAGCGAACCCGAGACCGACGACGGTTGACGCGAGCGCGGGGCGCCGGAACCGGCAACAACTGCCCGTGAGCCATGGTTTCAACGCGCGCCGACGGGCCCGCCGTCCTACCGTCGGACCATGGACAGCGGCGACGTCCGGCGCCTCGACGCCCCGACGTCCGCTGATCACGGGTCGGGCGGCGGCGCCTCGGCGGGTCTGTTCCGCTCGCGAACGGCGGAAGGGATCCTGATGCGCCGGGCGGAGTTGCGGGTCGCTGCCGTGTTCCTCGCCGTCCTGCCCGGTGAGCCCGTCCACACGACCGACCTCCGTCGCTCGGCGCACGTCCGCGCGGCCGTGCTGTACCGGCTGCTGCACGCGTGGCAGGAGCGCGGCTGGCTCGACACGGGCCTGGCCGGCCACCGCTGGTTCCGGCTGACCGATAACGGCCGGGATGCGCTGGTGAAAGCGGTGCGCCACGACCGGTGGGGCCAGTAGGCCCACCGCGTCGCGAACAGGGCGGCGGACGAGTCGACCTGTAAGCCGGATTCTGTACCTCGGCCGGAGCCGAGGTGACGGCCATCCATCTAGGCCTGCCGTTGCCGACAGGCTCGTGCGGTCTACCCGCAGGCTCGGGCGGGCCGCCCTCGAACGCCTGCGCGGACCGGCGTGCCGGTCCTTCTTGACCTTGCTCCGGGTGGGGTTTACCTAGCCGCTGCGGTCACCCGCCGCGCTGGTGGTCTCTTACACCGCCGTTTCACCCTTACCGGTGCCCGGCGAACCGGGCATCGGCGGTCTGTTTTCTGTGGCACTGTCCCGCGGGTCGCCCCGGGTTGCTGTTGGCAACCACCCTGCCCTGTGGAGTCCGGACTTTCCTCGGCAGCGCACCGGTGGTGCTGGAGGCACTGCCGCGGCCGTCCGGTCGGCTCGTCCGCCGCAAGAGGAAATGCTACTGGCTGGGCGCGTGTCGGACGTGGCCTAGGGTCGGGGAATGCCCCAGCCGTCCGGAGACGAGCTCGCCGCGATCCGCACGCGCCGCGAGCAGCTGCGCGAGCAGTACCTGACGCCCACCGCCGATCGGGAGCCGACCGCCGCCCGCGGCATCCACCACGCGGCCTTCGTCTGCAAGGACGTCGAGACGACGATCCGCTTCTACCAGGGTCTGCTCGGCTTCCCGCTCGTCGAGCTCGTCGAGAACCGCGACTACGCCGGGTCGAGTCACTTCTTCTTCGACCTGGGCAACCGCACGCTGCTCGGCTTCTTCGACTTCCCCGGCCACGACCACGAGCCGTACGCCGAGACGATCGGGGCGCTGCAGCACCTCGCCATCTCGGTCACGCCCGAGCAGTTCGACGCCGCGAAGGCCAGACTGGAGGCGGAGGGCATCGACTACCTCGGCCCCGACCGCGGCGCCGATGACAGCATGTACTTCCGCGACCCGAACGGCATGGGCATCGAGCTCTACCGCGAGCAGCTTGGCGTGTTCGAGGGCACGGAGCTGCTGTAGTGGAGCTGCCGTAGTGCACGGGGCGGCGGCCGAGAGCATTGCCGTCGTCCTGCTGGTCGGCACCCTGGCCTTCGCGGTGCTGCGCCCGCGCGGGCTCACCGAGGCGATCGCGGCCGCGCCCGCCGCGGCGCTCGTGGTGGCGCTCGGCATCGTGCCGTGGCACGACGCGGTGGACACGATCGAACGCTTCGGGCCCACGGTCGGTTTCCTCGCGGCGATCCTGGTCTTCGGCCACCTGTGTGCCGAGGCCGGGGTGTTCGAGTACCTCGGCGCGCGCGCCGCGCGCGCGAGCCGGGGCGACCCGCGCCGGCTGCTCGCGCTGATCGTGGCGCTGGCCGCCGGCGTGACCGCCACTCTCACCCTCGACGCGACGGTCGTCCTGCTGACACCGGTGGTGCTCAGCACGGTGCACCGGCTGCGGGTGGCGGGCCGGCCGCACGCCTACGCCTGCACCCGGCTCGCGAACAGCGGTTCGCTGCTGCTGCCGGTGTCGAACCTGACGAACCTGCTGGCGTTCGGCGCGTCAGGGCTGTCGTTCGGCCGGTTCACCACGCTGATGGCGTTGCCGTGGGTGCTGGTGTGCCTGGCCGAACTCGCGGCCCTGCGTTTGTACTTCCGCCGCGATCTGCGCGAGGCCGGGCGTCGGGACGTCACCGTGCCCGCTCCCCCGCGCTACGCCCTGACCGTGCTCGGGGTGACGGTGGCGCTGTTCGTGGTGACGTCGTCGGTCGACGTCGCCCCGGCCTGGGCCGCCGTGGCCGGCTGCGTCGCATTGCTCGTTCCGCGCCTGGCGCGACGCGAAAGGATCAGCCCGCTGCGGGTGCTGGCCAAGACCTCACCGGGTTTCTGCATCTTCGTGCTGGCGCTGTCGGTCGTGGTCGACGGCGTGACCGAGCACGGGCTCGGCGACGGGCTGCGCCATCTGCTGCCCTCCGGCGTCGGCCTGCCGGCGCTACTGATCGTCGCGCTGCTCGCGGCGGCGCTGGCGAACGTGGTGAACAACCTGCCGGCCACGCTGGCCCTGGTACCGATCGTGGCCGTGCGGCCCGAGTGGGTGCTCGCGGTGCTGATCGGCGTCAACATCGGGCCCAACCTGACCTACGCGGGCTCGTTGGCGACGTTGCTGTGGCGGCGGCTGCTGCCGGCCGAGCACAAGCCGCGGGCCCGCGAGTTCCATACCCTCGGCCTGCTCACGGTGCCGGCACTGATTGCGGCGGCGACGACGGCACTGTGGCTGGGGTTGCGCCTGTTCGGGGTGCGCTAGCGACGCCGGTGACCTCGCCGCGCGCCAGCATGCCCACCCAGCGCAGGCCCACCGTGGTGCCGAGCTCGCGGGCCCGGCACCGTCCCGCGGTCATCTGCTCGTCGGTGAGCAGCGCCCGCGCCGCCTCGAGATCGGTGGCCAGGTTGCCGCGCGGGGCCCAGCCGAGCTCGTCGTGGCCGAGTTCGCACAACCCGAGGCACAGCGCCGCCTCCTCGACCCGGTCGAGACGGGCAAGGGCCACGGTGATCGAGTCGGTCTGGATCACCGCGCCCGAGCGTGACTCGCCGATCTCGCCGAACACCTTGAGGGCTACCCCGTACAGCGGCAGCGCGTCGGCGTTCCGGCCGGACGTCAGCGCGACGTCGGCGAGAATGGTGGCGATGAACCCGTGCCGCCACGACATCGGTGCCGCGGCATCGAGATACGGCTGCATCTGGGCCCGCGCCTCGTCGGTCAGGCCGAGGCCGCTGATGGCCTGCGCGTGCATCATGTCGAGGAACCAGCGCAGGTTCGGCTCGGCGTGGTGCCCGGCGTCGAGCACCGCGAAGGCCTGCTCCACGATCTCGAGCGACCGCTCGTAGGCCGCGCCGTGCGCGCACATGTTGGCCGCATAGCCCAGGGCCATCACCTCGCCGACCACGTCGCCGAGTCCATGCCAGGCGCGGGCGGCGAGCAGCCCGGCATCGCCGTCCGCCAGCTCGAGACCGAGCCAGCCGAGCCCGTGCAGGCACCGCGCGCGCATCGATGGGTCGTCGGTACGACTGAGCGCGAGCTCGAGGTGGCGCCGGCCCACGTGCGAGAAGTTGGCGTGCGACATCCACCAGGCCGCCGCCGTGACAAGGCGGGCGTGCCGGTGCGGGTCGTGTTCGACGGCCCAGTCGAGCGCGACGAACACGTTCTCGGTCTCCGCGTTGAGCCGGCGACGCCGGGGCACGACGTCGGGGTCGGCGAACCCGAGGATCGCCAGCGGTTCGGCGAGCGCGGTCACCGCGTCGCACAGCGCGGCGAACGCCTGCTGCGGGTCGTGTTCGGTCTCGAGCAGTTCGCAGGCGAAGCGGCGCACGGGCGGCCGTGCGATCAACCGTCCCGTCGTGGTGCGGTACACCAGTGAGACGTCGACCAGGGCGGCCAGCTCGTCCAGACAGTCGCCGAAGGCGGCCTCGACCAGTTCGGTGGTGAAGCCACCGGCGAACACCGACAGGCGCGCCAGCAGGGCCCGCTCGTCGCAGGTGAGCAGCCCACACGTCCACTCGAGCACGGCCCGCAGCCCGCGCTGGCGGGGCGGCAGCTCGCGCCCGCCCTTGCCGAGCCCGTCGAGGCCGTTGTCCAGCCGCTGGCACAGCGCCGCCGGGCTGAGCAGGTCGAGTCGGGCCGCGGCGAGTTCGAGCGCGAGCGGCATCCCGTCGAGCAGGGTGCACAGCCGGGCGACGTCGGCGGCGTTGTGCTCGTCGAGGCGGAACGACGAACCGATGGCCGCCGCGCGACGCACGAGCAGCGCGACCGAGGGGTTGCGCAGCACCTGCGCAGGGTCGACCGGACCGGCGCACTGCTCCTGGCCCGGCGTCGACAACGGCGCGAGGCGCTGCACGCGTTCGGCCGGCACGTGCAACGGCACCTGACTGGTGACGACGACGCGGACCTGCGGGCCGGCGGCGGCGATGCGGGCGAGCGCCGGCCCCACGCCGGGCACCTGCTCCACGTTGTCGACCAGCAGCAGCAGCCGGCGCCGCGACGCATACGCCACCAGCCGCTCGAGGTCGTCGACGCCGCGTTCCTCCACCAGCCCGAACGCGCGCACGATGGCGCCGAGCACGCCCGCGACCGAGGTCAGCTGTTCGGCGAACACGAACAGCACCTGGTCGACGTCGTCGGCGAGCTCGTGCCCGAGCTCGATCAGCAGGCGCGTCTTGCCGACCCCGCCCGGCCCGGCCACGGTGACGAGCGGTTCGGTCTGCACCCGGTGGCGCAGCTGGGCGACGTCGGCGGCACGACCCAGGATCTCGCCGGAGCGGGGCGGGACGTTGCTGCGGATGCGCTCGGCCGTGCGTGGCGGCGGGAAGGCGTCGGCGGCGCGCCCGTCGATCACGAGATGGAAGATCTCCCGCGGCGCCGGGAAGTCGCGCAGCGCGTGCTCACCCAGCGACTCGGCCGGTTGCTCCGCGGCGAGGGCGCGGGTGGTCGCGCTCAGCAGTACCTGGCCGCCGTGACCGGCCGCGGCGAGCCGGGCCGCGTAGTGGACGTCCTCGCCCCAGTAGCCGCCGTCCTGCTGGTGCGGGGTGCCGGTGTGCACGCCGATCCGCACGCGCAGCGGCACGCCGCCGGGCCAGGTGTGTGCGGCCAGACGGCGCTGCGCCTCGACGGCCGCGGCGACCGCGCGGTCGGCCCGCGCGAAGGCCACGAAGAACGTGTCGCCCTCGGTGTCGACCTCCGCGCCGTCGTGGTCGGCCCACGTGTCGCGCAGCAGTTGACGGTGCTCGGCCAGCGCGGCGCCGTAGCCGTCACCGAGGGTCTGCAGCAGCCGGGTGGACCCTTCGATGTCGGTGAACAGCAGCGTCACCGTGCCGACCGGAAGGGTTCTTTCCACAACCCCGATCCTAGGCGCGGGCACCGACGACGGCCGGTTTGCTGGCAGGGTGGACGAGTGCACGCCGTGGTGGTGGTCGGGTCGCTCAACATCGACCATGTCGTGCAGGCCGGGCGGTTCCCGTCACCGGGCCAGACGGTGCCCGGGCAGGCGGTCACCCGCGCCGCCGGCGGGAAGGGCGCCAATCAGGCGGCGGCCGCCGCGCGGTGCGCCGCCGCCACCGCGCTCGTCGCCCGGGTGGGGACCGGTGCGGGCACCGACGACGCGCTGGCCGAGCTGCGGACCGCCGGTGTGGACGTGTCGGCGGTGGCCCGCTCGGCCGACCTCGAGACCGGCAGTGCCTGGATCACCGTGGCCGGCGGGGAGAACACGATCGTGGTGGTGCCCGGCGCGAACGGCCGGTGGCCCGCCGACGACGCCGTGCTGGCTGCGGTGCCCGGTGCCCGGGTGGTGCTGGCGCAGCTGGAGGTCCCCGTCGGCGTGGTGGCCCGCGCGGCGCGGCTGGCCACCGGCACGGTGATCGTCAACGCGGCCCCCGCCCGGTCGCTGCCCGAGGAGTTGCTGGCGCGCTGTGACGTGCTCGTCGTGAACGAGCACGAGCTGTCCGCGCTCAGCACCGTCCCCGAGGGATCGCCCGGGTGGCCGGTGTCCGCGGCGCGCGCGGTGCTCGAGCGCGGCGCCGGGGCGGTGGTGGCCACCGCGGGCGGCGCCGGCGCGGTGCTCGTCACCCCCGACGCCGTGGTGCACCAGGCGGCACTTCGCGTCGAGGTCGTCGACACCACCGGCGCAGGTGACGCGCTGTGCGGTGCGCTCGCGGCCGCCCTGGCCGAGGGAGCGTCCCTGCCCCGGGCCCTGCGCCTCGGCGTGGCCGCGGGCTCGCTGGCGGCCACCACGCCGACGGCCCGCTTCGCGTTCGACCGTGCCGCCGTGGACGCCGCGGCGCAGGATCTGCCGGCGCAGACCTGACCGGTCAGCGCAGGTGCGCGGTGTCGTTGACCAGGCGCACGGAGCAGTTGCCGTCCGGGAAGTAGTCGATCATCGACACCGACGCTGTGTCGAGGTGGATGCGGTACAGCGCGGACGCCGGTGCGTCGAGCGCCAGGCGCAACAACGACTTGATCGGCGTGACGTGCGTGACGAGCAGGACGGTGCCGGTCGGGTGGGCGGCGAGGATCTCGTCCCGGGCGCGGCGCACCCGCCGGCCCACCGCGGCGAACGACTCACCGCCGGGCGGGGCCACGTCGGAGTCGCCGAGCCACGCCGCCACCGCGTCCGGGTCGGCGGCGCGCACCTCGGCCATGGTGCGGCCCTCCCAGTCGCCGAAGTCGGCCTCGGCCAGCCCGTCGGCCGTGGTGACGTCGAGCCCCAGCGGACCGGCGACGGCCTCGGCCGTCTGCCGTGCGCGGCGCAACGGGGAGCTCACCACCGCCGTGACGGCGCCGAACGGGCGCGAGCCCAGGGCCGCGGCCTGCCGCTCGCCGTCCGGGCTCAGCGGAAGGTCGTTGCGACCGGAGAAGCGCTTGGCGGGCGAGTGTTCGGTGGCGCCGTGCCGGATCAGCACGAAGCGGGCCGGGTCGCCGGTGGGCGGCGTCCAGGAGGGTGCGGACGGCGCCGACGGCGCGGCCGGCGCGGCGACCGATCTGGTCGGGCGGGCCGGCTTGCCGGCCGCGCGGTCCATGGCCTCGTTGGCCAGCCGGTCGGCGTGCTTGTTGCGCTCGCGCGGGATCCACTCGAACGTCACGTCGTCGAAGGCGACCCGCAGGTCACGGGCGGTGCGGGCCAGCTCGCGCAGCGCCGGATGCTTGACCTGCCACGTCCCCTTCATCTGTTCCACGACGAGCTTGGAGTCCATGCGCACGGCCACCCGCCGCGCGCCGAGTTCGCGGGCCGCCTCGAGCCCGGCGATCAGCCCGCGGTACTCGGCGACGTTGTTCGTCTCCGTTCCGATGCCCTCGTTGCGCTCGGCCAGCACCTCGCCGCTGGCGGGGTCGAACACCACGGCACCGAAACCGGCCGGCCCCGGATTGCCCCGCGAGCCGCCGTCGGCCTCGACGACGACCTGGTCGATCACAGCCCGGACTCGGCGGTGCGCACGAGGATCGCGCGGCAGTTGTCGCAGCGCACCACCTCGTCCGCGGCCGCCCTGCGCAGGGCGGCGATGTCGCTGCCCGACAGCTCGATGTGGCAGCCCTCGCACCGGCGGTGGCGCAGCAACGCGGCGCCCGTGCCGCCCTGCGCCCGCGCCCGCTCGTAGAGCGCCAGCAGGTCGGCGGGCAGCTGCGCGGCGAGGCCGTCACGCTCGGGCCGGCGCTGCGCGGCCGCGGCGTCGATCTCGCCGAAGGCGGTGTCGCGCGCCTCGACGAGCTCGGCCTGCTCCGCGCCGACGGCGTCACGCGCGCGGGTGGCCTCGGCCAGCTCGCCGTCGGCCTGCTCGGCGCGTTCCATGACCTCCAGCAGCTCGTCCTCCAGGGTGGACTGGCGACGGGCGAGCGTGGCGATCTCGTGCTGCAGGCTCTCGAGTTCGCGCGACGGCAGACCGCCGGCCTGCAGCCGTGCCTGGTCACGGGCGGCGCGGGTGCGCACGGTGTCCACGTCGTTCTCGAGGCGGCGCTGCTCGGCCGCCAGGTCCTGCACGGCGGTCTCGGCGTCGATCACCTGGTCGGCCAGCTGTACCGCGGTCTTCTCGCGGTCGGCGAGCGCGGCGAGTTCGGGCAGGTTCTTGCGGCGGTGCGCGAGCTGGGCCAGCGCGGTGTCGGCCGCTTGCAGGTCGAGCAGGCGCAGCTGGGTGTCGGTGTCGGCGTTCACTGAGCTGTCGGACTCGCTTCGGGGGAAGGGACGTGCAGTGTCCAGGGATCGGTGACCTGTCGGGAGACCCGGACGTCCACCGTAGTGCCGAACCGCTCACGCAGGTCAGCGGCCACCGCGTCGAGCCACGGCGCCTCGGTGGCCCAGTGGGCCGCGTCGACGAGCGCCATGGCTCCGTCACCGCGTTCGGTGACGGCCTCGACGGCGGGGTGGTGCTTGAGATCGGCGGTGAGGAAGACGTCGGCACCGGCCGAGCGGGCCGTGTCGGCCAGCGAGGCACCCGAGCCGCCGCAGACGGCGACGGTGCGCACCGGACGGTCGGGGTCACCGGCCACGCGCACCCCCCACGCGGTGGCGGGCAGCGCGCGGGCGGCGGTCGCGGCGAAGCCGGCGAGCGTGGTGGGCTCGGCCAGTTCCCCGACGCGGCCGGTGCCGCGGCGCGTCGGCACCGGCGCCATGCGCAGCACGTCGAAGGCCGGCTCCTCGTACGGATGCGCGGCGCGCAACGCCGCGATCACCGCCGCGCGCCTGCGCCCCGGCAGCACCATCTCCACCCGGCTCTCGCGCACCTGCTCGACGTCACCCACGGTGCCGATCGCGGGGTCGGCCCCGGCGAGCGGGCGGAAGGTGCCGACGCCGGTCGTGGTCCAGGCGCAACGCTCGTAGTCGCCGAGCCGCCCTGCCCCCGCCGCGGCGAGCGCGTCGATCATCCGCTGCTCGTCCTCGGCCGGGACGTAGACGACGAGCTTGTCGAGGCTGGTGTCGGTCTGCGCGTCGAGCGGTCGGACATCGTGCAGGCCGAGCACGCCGGCCAGGGCGTCGGACACGCCGGGGTGGGCGACGTCGGCGTTGGTGTGCGCGACGAGGTGGGCGACGCCGCCGCGGATCATCCGGTGCACCAGCGCGCCCTTGGGGTCGCCCGCGGGCACGCCGTGCACCCCGTCGAGCAGCAGCGGGTGGTGGGTGACGAGCAGCTGCGCGCCGCCGTCGAGGGCCTCGGCCACCGTGGCCGGTACCGCGTCGACCGCGAGCAGCACCCGCGAGACCGGTTCGTCCGCGTCGCCGCAGACCAGGCCCACGGCGTCCCACGGTTGCGCCCAGGCCGGGTCGAACCATTCGTCGAACGTCGCGATCAGCTCGGCCAGACGGGTCACGGCGGCGAACCTATCGCGCGCGGTTGCGCGCGCCGGTCGCGTAGCCTGGCGGCCTACCTTCCAGGGGGCTCGCGATGCTGCTGTTCGACGGCTTGTTGGGCGTGCTGATGCTGGGCCTGTGGCTGTTCTGCATCATCGACGTGATCACGACGCCGCCCCAGTCGGTGCGCAACCTGCCGAAGTTGATCTGGTTGGTCGTCGTCGTCCTGCTCGCCGACCTCGGCTCGATCGTATGGCTCGTCGCCGGGCACGACTGGACGCACTCCCCGCGCGAGAAGTTCGGCGTGGCGCCGCGCCGCGCCACCACCCCCCGCCGGCCGTCGAATCCCGATGACGACGACGAATTTCTCGCCGGGCTGAGGGCGCAGGCCGAGGAGCAGCGCCGCCGTGCCCGCGAGGCGAACGGCGACGAATCCACGAGCGACGGCGCGTAGCAACGCGTTTCCGACGGCCGGGCGCCGGGTACCCCGCCGGGTGGACCGCCCTGCCGGGGGGCGGCGTACGTCTCACCGTGGAGGCACGCATGATCGTGCTCGGAGTAGTCCTGCTCATCATCGGCTTCGTGGCCAGCGTGAAGATCATCTGGACGCTCGGCATCATCGCCGTCGTCATCGGCGCGATCCTGTTCATCCTCGGCGCGACCGGCCGCAAGGTGGCTGGCCGCCGGCACTGGTACTGACCCCACCCGGCAGCCGCGATTGCCCGTGCCCGACGCGTGGGTAGGCCGCGAAACATGATCGAGACCGTTCAGCTCGCCGGCCGTTCCGTCCACCGCATCGGCTACGGCGCCATGCAACTGCCCGGCCCCGGCGTCTTCGGCCCGCCGCGTGACCGGGAGGCCGCGCTCACCGTGCTGCGCCGGGCCGTGGACCTGGGTGTCGACCACATCGACACCGCCCAGTTCTACGGCCCGGACGTCAGCAACGAGCTGATCCACGCCGCGCTGCACCCGTATCCCGACGAGCTGGTGCTGGTCACCAAGGTGGGTGCCGAGCGCGACGGCGAAGGTCACTGGAACGCCGCGCAGCGCCCCGACCAACTGCGCGCCGCGGTGCTGGACAACCTGCGCAGCCTCGAGGTCGAGCGGGTCGAGGTCGTCAACCTGCGCCGTCACGAGAGCGATCAGTCCGTGCCGCTGGCCGACCAGCTCGGCGCGCTCGTCGAGCTGCGCGACGCGGGCAAGATCGGCGGCGTCGGGCTGTCCAACGTCTCGGCCGACCAATTGCGCGAGGGGCTCGACGTCACCGAGATCGCGTGCGTGCAGAACGCGTACAACCTGCGGATGCGCGATGACCAGCCCGTGCTCGACCTGTGCCGCGAGCGCGGCATCCCCTACGTGCCGTTCTTCCCGCTCGGTTCGGCCTTCGAGCACATGACGCGGGTGACCGACGACGATGCCGTGCGGTCGGTGGCGACGCGCCTCGGTGCCACGCCCAGCCAGGTGGGGCTGGCCTGGGTGCTCGCGCAGTGGGACGGCGTGCTGCTGATCCCCGGCACCTCCAGCGTGGCCCACCTCGAGGAGAACATGGGCGCCCGCGACGTCACCCTCGACGACGCGGCGCTGGTCGAGCTCGGCTGACCTCGTTGCCCCGTTCTCGACGTGAGGTCGCTGTTAAGTCAGCATCGCTTGATTTGACCGCCCGCACACCCAGGGTGACGATTCGTGTCGAACGGGCTTGCGCCTCGATACCCCCCGCATCGAGGCGTTGGCCCGTTCGACACGTCTGATGCATGCCGACTGCGCAGTGATCCCGTTGTGTGGTGGAAATGAGCGGACGCTGGGCGGACCTGCGGCTGCCCGGCCGTGCCGGCGCCGGCAGCCTCAGCGGCGCTCAGCCCTACCGAACCGCCTGATGGCCGGAGGCCATGATGGGATTGATCAGCAGGTTCAGCAAGATGCGCATGAAGGACCCCCGCGAGGGGACGCTGTCCGTCGTCAGCATCAACATGCCCAGTCCCACCGCCACCAGCCAGAACTACCGCATCGACGGGGTCGTGACCGGCCCGGGCTTTCCCCCGACCGCGGTCGTGCACCACGGGGTCGCTTCGGTGAACAAGTGGCCCAACCGTGGCGACACCCTGCCGATAACCTTCGATCTGTCCAAACCGACCCGGCTCACCGTGCACTGGGACCGGCTGTCCACCGGCCGCGACGAGGCGGAGGCGGAGGCGGCAGCCCTGGCTGAGCGCATGCGGGCATCGTCGAGCTCGGCAGCGACGGGGGCACCCCCGCCGCAGTCTGCGCCACCAGGTTCCGTCGGGTCCGGGCCGGCAACGGCGATCCCGGGTGAGCTCGGTGCCCTGGACGCGCTCCTCGAGTCCGGCAGCGGGAATGTCATTCGCCTCGACGCGAACAACCCCGAGACGGCGGCCCTACGCGAGGCGGTACTGCGCGCGGTCGGCCAGCTCGACACGCCACCTTCGACCGGCCCGGTGGCGACCGAGCCCTCGTGAGCCGCCCGCGCTGAAGGCGTGGGCGTTACTGGGATCGAACCAGTGACCGCTCGGGTGTAAACCGAGTGCTCTTCCGCTGAGCTAAACGCCCGGATGCGCCGGTGTCCGGCGGCGGCCCAGCCTACAAGGCGCTCAGCGGTCCCCGTCGTGGTCGATGACCCGCGGCGCCGTGCCGGGGTCGGGTTGCGCGTCGAGCGCCGGGCGCGGCGCCGGGACCGGCGGCGGGCCGGCGGGCAGGTCGCCGTCGCGCAGTGCGAGCTGCCAGAGGTAGTCGTTGTAGTCGCCGTGATAGTCGTCGCCCTCACTGCGGTGCGGCTGGTCGGCGCTGCGGCGTACCGGCGCGGCCGCCACCGTGCGCCGACCCCGCCGGGCCAGCAGCGGGCGGCCGTCGTCGGGGCCCAGCGAGCGGCCGTAACGCTCGGCCAGGCGCGACGCCCGCTCCCACTGCTCGACCGGCACGTCGGCCCGCCGGACCACCGACCCGGGGGCGCGCACCGCGAGCTCGCCGGCCGGCGACTCCCCCCCGTCCAGGGCGGGGACGGCGTCGTCGAGCATCAGGTCGAACTCGCCGACGTCCTCCAGCCCGAGGAAGCGGCGGCGCGCCTCGCGCACCTCGGCGCGGCAGAACGCGAAGGGTGCCAGCAGCGCCAGCAGCGCGAACACCCACCACTGCACGACGTAGGACAGCAATTGCCACTCGCTGGCCCCGCCGGTCGGGTTCGACGTCGGCGGGTCGGGCAGGGTCTGCAGGCCGGCCGCACCCGGCTGGCGGGCGTCGAGGTTCACGTAGGCCTGGGCGACGGGCCGGCCCAGGCGCCGCGCCTGGCTCGCCGGATTCACCGTCGTGATCTCGCCGCGGCCGAGTGCGCCCAGCCGGTCGCCGGAGGTCGACGCCGTCTGCAGCCGACCGGTGAGGTGCACCGTCCCGGACGGCGGCGCGGCCACGTGCGCCGGGCGGTGGCCCTCGGCGTCGGCGCTCACGAAGCCACGCGCGACCAGCAGCACGCCGTCGCCCGTGGCCAGCGGGGTGAGCACGAAGAATCCTTGGTGCCCGTGCCGGCGCTGGTCGTCGAGATAGGTCTGCGCCGACGGGAGGTAGCGGCCGGTGACCCCGACCGTGCGGTAACGGATGTCCAGCGCGTCGGGTGCCTGCCCACGCCCGGTCAACGGCACCATTCGCGTCGTCAGCGGCGTGACCGGGGCGACCGCGTTGTCCTCCAGCCGCTGGTTGTCCCGTTCCTTGGCGTGGTAGCGGTGCAACTCGAACGTGCCGGCGCCGACGCAGCAGGCGGCGAGCACGAGCATGGCTACGGACAACGCCGCGTACCGGGGCTGGCGCAGCGTCCAGAGCGCGGCGCGGAACACCCGGTCAGGGTACGCGCGCGCCGGTTCGCTACAGCGACTTGATCGCCGTCAGCCACCGGTCCGCGTCGCGGCCCTCGCCCGGCCCGTTGAGCTCGCTGAAGCGCACGATGCCGTCGCGGTCGACGAGGAAGGTGCCGCGGTTGGCGATGCCGGCGTCGTGGTGGAACGAGCCGTAGGCCTGCGCCACGCCGCCGTGCGGCCAGAAGTCGGCCAGCAACGGGAACTCGTAGCCCTCGCGCTCGGCGAAGATCTTGTGCGAGTACGGCGAGTCGACGCTGATGGTGAGGATCTGCACGTCGTCGTTCTGGAAGTCGCCGATGCTCTCCTGCACCCGGGTCAGCTCGCCGGTGCAGATGCCCGTGAACGCCGCCGGGTAGAAGACGATGAGCACCGCCTTCTTGCCGCGGAACCCCGACAGCGTGACCTGCTCGTTGTTCTGGTCGCGCAGTGTGAAGTCCGGCGCTTCGTCCCCGTCCTGAACCGTTTTGTCGCTCACTTCTTGCCCCCCGAGCGGCGGCCGACGAGCCGGGCGGCCGACCAGTCCTCGCCGACCGTGGTGATCGAGGTCTGTGACAGGCCGGCGATCGACGCCGCCTCGGCGATGTCGGAGGGCTCGACGTAGCCGTCGCGCCCGCGCTTGGGCGTGAGCAGCCAGATGTAGCCGTCATCGGCCAGCGGACCGATCGAGTCGACGAGGGTGTCGGTGAGATCGCCGTCGTCCTCCCGGTACCAAAGGAGCACCACGTCGACCACCTCGTCGGTGTCGTCGCCGAGCAGTTCCTCGCCGGTGACGTCCTCGATGCTCTCCCGCAGGTCCTGATCCGAGTCGTCGTCGTACCCGGACTCCATCACGATCATCCCGGACTTCAGGCCCAGGCGTTCGGCGTTCCCCGTCCCTGACGGGGAGGTCGGGCTCACCTCGGCATCCCTCCTCGGTTCTCGGTAGTGCCGGTGCTACCGGAAAGTAGCTGGCGGGCCGACCCTATCGGCTCGCGAAGGTGTTCACTTGACCGGAAGGACAAGCTACGAGCTCCAGCAGTGAGGAGACCGCGCGTGACCCGCGACCGGTTCAGCATCATCACCGATGGCCTACCCAACCAGCTACCGGACATAGACCGGGACGAGACACGGGAATGGCTGGAATCGCTCGACGCGGCGATCGACAGCGACGGCCGCCAGCGCGCCCGGTTCCTCATGCTCAAGCTGCTCGAGCGCGCCCGCGAGCGGCAGGTCGGCGTGCCGGCGCTGCGCAGCACCGACTACATCAACTCCATCCCGCCCGAGCGCGAGCCCTGGTTCCCGGGCGACGAGGACATCGAACGCCGCATCCGCGCCTACATCCGGTGGAACGCCGCGATCATGGTGTCGCGGGCCAACAAGACCGTCGGGGTCGGCGGGCACATCGCCACCTACGCCTCCGCCGCGTCGCTGTACGAAGTGGGCTTCAACCACTTCTTCCGCGGCAAGGACCTCGCATCGGGCACGGGCGACCAGGTCTACTTCCAGGGCCACGCCGCCCCGGGCATCTACGCCCGCGCCTATCTCGAGGGCCGGCTGACCGAGGACCACCTCGACGGGTTCCGGCAGGAGGTCTCGCGCGCCCCGTACGGGCTGTCGTCCTACCCGCACCCCAGGCTCATGCCGCAGTTCTGGGAATTCCCCACCGTGTCGATGGGCCTGGGCCCGATCAGCGCGATCTACCAGGCCCGGTTCAACCGCTACCTGCAGGCGCGCGGGATCGCCGACACCAGCGACTCGCACGTCTGGGCGTTCCTCGGCGACGGCGAGATGGACGAGGTCGAGTCGCTCGGCGCGATCGGCGTGGCCGCCCGCGAGGAGCTGGACAACCTCACGTTCGTCATCAACTGCAACCTGCAGCGCCTCGACGGTCCGGTGCGCGGCAACGGCAAGATCATCCAGGAGCTGGAGGCGTACTTCCGCGGTGCCGGGTGGAACGTCATCAAGGTGATCTGGGGCCGCGACTGGGACCCGCTGCTGGCCCGCGACGGCGCCGGCGCGCTCGTCAACCAGATGAACGCCACCCCCGACGGGCAGTACCAGACCTACACCGTCGAGTCCGGCAGCTACATCCGCGATCACTTCTTCGGCGGTGACCCGCGGCTGCGCAAGATGGTCGAGGACCTCTCCGACGAGGAGCTGCGCAAGCTCTCGCGCGGCGGGCACGACTACCGCAAGGTGTACGCGGCGTTCGAGGCCGCGCGGGCCCACACCGGCCAGCCCACCGTCATCCTGGCCAAGACCGTCAAGGGCTGGACGCTGGAGTCGTTCGAGGGCCGCAACGCCACGCACCAGATGAAGAAGTTGACCGGTGCCGACCTCAAGGCCTTCCGCGACCGGCTCTACCTGCCGATCTCGGACAAGGAGCTCGAGGCCGACCTGCCGCCCTACTACCACCCGGGCGAGAAGTCCGACGAGATCCAGTACATGAAGGAGCGGCGGGCCGCGCTCGGCGGGGCGCTGCCGAAGCGCATCGTGCGGGCCAAGCCGCTCAGCCAGCCCGGCGACAAGGCCTACGCCGAGTTCCGCGCCGGGTCGGGCAAGCAGCAGGTGGCGACCACCATGGCCACCGTCCGGCTGTTCAAGGACCTCATGAAGGACAAGGAGATCGGCGCGCGCTTCGTGCCGATCATCCCCGACGAGGCCCGCACGTTCGGCCTCGATGCGATCTTCCCCACCGCCAAGATCTACTCGCCGCACGGCCAGGAGTACGACGCGGTCGACCGTGAGCTGCTGCTGTCCTACAAGGAGTCGAAGACGGGCCAGATCCTGCACGAGGGGATCTCCGAGGCGGGGTCGATGGCCTCGCTGATCGCGGCCGGCTCGGCCTACTCGACGCACGGCCAGCCGATGATCCCGTTCTACATCTTCTACTCGATGTTCGGCTTCCAGCGCACCGGCGACCAGTTCTGGCAGTTCGCCGACCAGCTGGGCCGCGGCTTCGTGCTCGGCGCCACCGCCGGGCGCACCACGCTCACCGGCGAGGGGCTGCAGCACGCCGACGGGCACTCCCTGCTGCTGGCCTCGGCCAACCCGGCCTGCGTCGCCTACGACCCTGCGTGGGCCTACGAGGTGGCGCACATCGTGCGGGACGGGCTGAAGCGGATGTACGGCGTGGGGGCGTTCGACTCGGGCGAGGTGTCCGAGCACGACGTCTTCTACTACCTGACGATCTACAACGAGCCGGTGAACCAGCCGGCCGAACCCGAGAACCTCGACGTCGAGGGGCTGCTGCGCGGCCTCTACCGCTACTCCCCCGCCCTCGAGGGTTCCGGGCGGCCGCGGGCGCAGGTGCTCGCGTCGGGTGTGGCCATGCCATGGGCGGTCGAGGCGCAGCGGATGCTCGGCGAGGAGTGGGGCGTCGACGTCGACGTGTGGTCGGTGACGTCGTGGAACGAGCTGCGCCGCGACGCCATCGGGTGCGAGCAGGACGCGTTGCTCAGTCCCGGCGAGGACCCGCGCGTGCCCTACGTGACCTCGAAGCTGACCGACGCGGCCGGGCCCATCGTCGCGGTGTCGGACTGGATGCGCGCGGTGCCCGACCAGATCTCGCGCTGGGTGCCCGGCGACTACACCTCGCTCGGCACCGACGGCTTCGGCTTCGCCGACACGCGCGGCGCGGCCCGCCGGTACTTCCACATCGACGCCCCGTCGATCGTCGTCGCCGTGCTCGAGCAGCTGGCCCGCCGCGGCGAGGTCAAGCGCGAGGCGCCCCGCGAGGCGTTCGACCGCTACGAGCTGCACTCGATCACCGCCGCGGGAGCCGGCAACACGGAGGGCTCCGCCTGACCCGCACTTGTCCCCTGCTGTGGTTGTAATTTGAGCTCCATTCACGACCACAGCAGGGGACGAGTGACGTCAGCGCAGTTCGGAGTCGAGCAGCCGACAGGTCTGTGACCAGCGCAGGGTCACGTCGGCCCAGGTCACCCGCTCGACCCGGACGCGGTGACGCCGCAGCCGCTGCTCGCGGGTCTTCTCCGCCCACCTTTCCTCGGCGGTGTACTTGACGCGACCGTCCGCCTCCAGCACGAACCGGAAGCGCGGCCAGAAGAAGTCGACGCGGTCCGAGCCGATCCAGAACTGCAGCTCGGGAGCGGGCAGCCCGGCGTCATGGATGGCCAGCCGGGTGATCGACTCCAGGGGCGACTCGGCCCGACCGTCGCCCAGGGCGAGCACCGATCGCGCTTGCCGGATGCCGGGCCAGCGTCGAGCCAGGCGCAATGCCCGGTCGATCTGCTCCACCGTGACCAAGTGCTCGCGCAACGCGGCGTCGACAGCCATGATCGCGTCGCGGCGGTTGCGCCGTGCCAGGTCGACCAGCGTGCGCGCGACGTCGGCGACATCGATGCCGTACCAGGACGTGAGCTGCCAGTCGTCCAGCATGCCGGCGAGCAGGTGATTGGCCGGGCGCGGGCCCATGTGTCCGGGGCTGCGCGCGGTGATTTCGGGCAACGGAGGTACGCCCAGCGTCGGCAACCCATGCAGGATCGCCGCGCTCCGGGCGCTCACCGCGTCGGCCCGGCGCGCCACGACGGCTCCGGCGGCTACGAGAGCGTGCCGCCTGCGCGCGGCCACGTGCTCGGTACCGTGGTCGGGCAGGTCGATACGTACGTCGACAGGCGCGACGAGCCCTCGACCGGCCCGCGTCCAACGGCCCCTGTCGACCGCCCAGCGTCTGTGCGCGCGGGTCACGTCCAGCTCGGCCAGCTGCGCCGACGTCAGCACGAACCCGTGCCGGCTCGCCATCTCGGCGAGCGGGTCGCGCTCCCGAGCCGCGCACCACCAGCGCTGCCATCCGGCGATCGGTAGCAACTCGTCCACGTGGCCATCGTCGGATAGACCAGCACCGGTCTTCCGACTGTCCACAACCCGGACCACCACTTGTCCCCCGCTGTGGTTGTGATTCGCACTCGAATCACGACCACAACAGGGGACGCATGCTCAGTAGCGGGGGCCGACGACCTGGTCGGCGAGGGCGTCGAGGGCGGCGCGCTCATCGGCGGGCAGGGTGAGCTCGACCGCGCCGGCGTTCTGCTCCAGCCACTTCACCCGCTTCGTGCCGGGGATCGGGACGACGGGGATACCCAGGACGTCAGCGCGACCGTGCACCCAGGCGAGGGCCACCTGCGCGGGGGCGGCGCCGACGCGCTGGGCCACGCCGGCCACCGCGTCAGCGATGGCGCGGTTGCCCTCGGCGGCGTCACCAGTGAAGCGCGGCAGCCGGTTGCGGATGTCGCTCGCGGTATAGGACGTGGGGTCGAGCGGACCGGCGAAGAAGCCGCGCCCCAGCGGCGAGAACGGGACCAGGGCCACGCCGAGCTCGCGCATCGCGTCGACGACCCCGTGCGTCTCCGGGTCGCGCGTCCACAGCGAGTACTCGCTCTGGACCGCGGTGATCGGGTGGACCGCGTGGGCCCGGCGCAGGAGCGGCGCGTCGATCTCGGACAGCCCGAGATGCCGCACCTTGCCCTCCTGCACGAGCTCGGCCATCGCGCCGACGGTCTCCTCGATCTCGGCGTCCTGCGGCGGGCGGTGCAGGTAGTACAGATCGATGACGTCGACGCCGAGGCGCAGCAGCGAGTCGGCGCAGGCCTGCTTGACGTAGCCGGCCGTACCGCGCAACCGGCGCGCGCCCCACCCCTCGGTGGGGTCGATGCCCATCTTCGTGGCCAGCTGCACGCGGTCGCGACGGCCGGCCAGCGCGCGCCCGACCAGCACCTCGTTGTGCCCGGCGCCGTACACGTTCGCGGTGTCCCAGAATGTGACGCCGAGCTCGAGCGCGCGGTCGAGCGTGCGCTGGGCCTCGTCCCAGTCGGTGGGCCCGTAGCTCTGGCTCATGCCCATGCAGCCCAGGCCCTGCGCCGAGACGGTCAGGTCGCCGATCCGAGTGGTGGGAAGTGTCATGCCTGCGACAGTAGGACGGCGTAGGTGAAGCACTGCTTTGTCATGGCGCGCACGTGCACCTCGACCACGTCGTCGCGCGCCAGCAACCGCGCCAGTACGGGCTCGACGTCCTCGCCCTCGGACACGACGACGTTCGCGTCGTAGTTCATCGACCCGTCCGACCGGTAGGACCGCACTACGCGGGGCCGGTACGGTATGCGTCCGGCAGACCCAGCGGTTCCCCGCCGTCCGCCGTCAACGGCATGAACGGATTGCCGAAGTCGTCGTGCCCGGCGGCGCGCCCCCGCTCGAGCGCGCCGGCCGGGATCGGGTGGGCCGGCACCGTCAGCGTCGTGGTCATGTCTCCACGCTGGCAGGCGATCCCGGCGGCTACCGATGGTTTTCGGACATCGCGTTCGACCGGATGACGAGAGCCTCGCCGTCCACCTGACCGCCGCCGACGAGCAGCGAGCCCGCGTGCTCCCCCCGCGTCACGAAGACCAGCCCGCCGGCCACGCGCGTGACTCCACCGACCACGTCGACGATGACGTCGCCGAGCACGGCGGGCAGGTCGGCCGACCCCACGGCCACCGGGCCCGCGCCCAGCACCACGAGCTGGACCATACGCAGAGGTACGGAATCGGAGGCGTTGGTCTCGCGATGCCGGATGCCGTCGCCGGTGGACTGCGTGAACAGCTCGCCCGGCCGCACCAGCCTCGACGGGCCCCCCGACCCCTCGTGCCGCAGCGTGCCCTCGAGCACCCAGCTCGCGATGTGCACGCCGCGGTGCGGGTGCCAGTCGAAGCCGCCGCCGGGCGCGACGAGATGCTCGTCGAGCGCGACGACCGGCCCCCAGGACACCCGCTGCGGGTCGTAGTGCGCGCCCGAGGAGAAGCAGTGCCAGGTCGTGTAGCCGGCGGTCTCGGTGACGAAGCGGTCCGTGGCGTTCATGAGAGCCGCGAAGCATCGGACATACCGCCAGCCTAGGGACGGCGCCGCCGCAGGCGGTGACCGTCAGGACGGGCGGCGGTCGTGATCGGCGGTCCAGGCCAGCAACTCGGCCCGGGCCCATGTGTTGACGATGCGCTCCACCGGCACCTCGCTCTCGACCGCCTTCTCGCAGCCGTTGCGCTGCCAATCCAGCTGGCCCGGCGCGTGCGCGTCGGTGTCGATGGAGAACACGCAGCCGATGTCGACGGCCAGGCGCAGCAGGTCGTCGGGCGGGTCCATCCGTTCGGGCCGCGAGTTGATCTCGACGGCCACGCCGAACGCTTCGCAGGCCGCGAACACCAGCTCGGCGTCGAACTGCGACTGCGGGCGGGTGCCGCGCTCGCCCATGACGAGGCGGCCGGTGCAGTGGCCGAGCACGTCGGTGTGCGGGTTCGCCACGGCGGCCACCATCCGCGGCGTCATCTCCTCCGCCGGCATGCGCAGCTTCGAGTGCACGCTCGCGACCACGACGTCGAGGCGCTCGAGCAACGACGGCTTCTGGTCGAGGGCACCGTCGTCGAGGATGTCGACCTCGATGCCGGTGAGGATGCGGAACGGTGCCAGTTCGTCGTTGAGCTCGGCCACGACGTCGAGCTGGCGCTCCAACCGCTCGGCGGTCAGGCCGTTGGCCACGGTGAGCCGCGGCGAGTGGTCGGTGAGCACGACGTAGTCGTGGCCGATGTCGCGGGCGGTGCGGGCCATCTCGGGGATCGGCGAACCGCCGTCGGACCAGTCGGAGTGGGTGTGCAGGTCGCCGGTGAGCGCGGCGCGGATCGCGGCGGCCGCGGGGTCGAGCGCGGTGTCCTCGATGGCCTCGAGCTTGGCCAACCGGGCCGGGACCTCCCCATGCAGCGACTCGGTGACGACCTGCGCGGTCGACTTGCCGACGCCGCTGAGCTTCTGCAGCGTGCCGTCCTCGACACGCGCGGCCACGTCGTCGCGCTCGAGATCGTCGAGCACCCCGGCGGCCGTGCGGAACGCCTTCACCTTGAACGTCGGCTCGTGCGCCCGCTCCATGAGGAAGGCGATGCGCCGCAGGTCGGCGACCGGGTCACGGGCGTGAGGCACGTCCTCAACCGTAGTCGCGCGTGGCAGGGTGAACGCGTGACGACCGACGGCCCGCGACCCCGGCTGCACGACGCCACGATCCGCAGCATCGAGCAGGCCACCGGCCGGCTGGCCACGCAGAGCGTCGCCCGCATGGACGAGGAGCTGCCCTGGTTCCGCGAGCTGCCCTCGGACCAGCGGTCATGGGTGACGCTCGTGGCGCAGGCCGGCCTGCAGTCCTACGTCGACTGGCTGCGCACGAACGACGACGTGCTGCGCCTGACCGGTGAGGTGTTCGCGGCCGCGCCCCAGGCGATGGCCCGCTCGGTGACGCTGCAGCAGACGGTCGAGCTGATCCGCACCACGATCGCCGTGGCCGAGGACAACCTGCCGTTGCTGGCCGGCGCCGACGCCGCCGTCGTGCGCGAGCAGCTGCTGCGCTTCAGCCGGGAGATCGCCTTCGCCGCCGCGCGCGTGTACGCCAGCGCGGCGGAGAACCGCGGCTCGTGGGACGAGCGGCTCGAAGCGCTGGTGATCGACAATCTGGTCAGCGGTTCGATCGTGGGCGATCCGCTGCCGAGCCAGCTGGCCGCGCTGGGCTGGGCCGACGTCGGGTCCATCACCGCGGTCGTCGGCACCGCGCCCGACGGTCAGCGTGACCTCGCGCTCGCCGCCGTGCACGCGCGGGTGCGCCGCCTCGGCATCGACGCCATGGTCGGCGTGCACGGTGACCGGCTGGTGATCGTGGCCGGCGGGGCCACCGAACCGCTCGACGTCGCCACCGCGTTGCTGCCCGCGTTCGGCGACGGGCCGGTGGTGGTGGGCCCGTCGGCGACGGAGGTCGGTGAGGCGGCGGCCGTCACGCAGGCGGCGCTGAGCGGCCTGCGGGCCGCGCGGGCGTGGCCCGGTGCGCCGCGGCCGGTGGCGGCCGACGCGCTGCTGCCCGAGCGCGCGCTGGCCGGCGACGCCGACGCCCGGGCCCAGCTGGTCAACGACGTCTACCGTCCGCTCATCGACGCCGGTGACGTGCTGGCCGAGACCGTGGCCGCCTTCCTGGACAGCGGCGGTGCCCTCGAGTCGACCGCCCGCGCGCTGTTCGTGCACGCGAACACCGTGCGCTACCGGCTGCGCCGGGTGGCCGAGGTCTGCGGCGAGACGGCCAACGAGCCGCGGGGCGCGTTGACCCTGCAGGTGGCCCTGATGCTGGGACGCCTCGAAACAGGTAGCTGATCCCACAATTCGATGGCGGGACATCGGGCCATAAACGGCGGGGCGTCTGTGGGAACCCTACAACGGCAACTCGGCAATGCTGTCCGTGTCGTGGTTACCGCGGACCACTCCCACGCGTCATGGTGGAGCGGTGATCGCCGTTTTCGCTCCCGGACAGGGCGCCCAGTCGCCCGGGATGCTCGCCCCGTGGCTCGAGCTGCCCGGCGCCGCCGACCAGGTGGCCCGGTTGAGCGAGCTCACCCGCCTGGACCTCGCCCGGCTCGGCACCACCGCTGACGCCGAGGAGATCCGCGACACCGCTGTCACCCAGCCGCTGCTCGTCGCCCTCGGCGTGCTCAGCGCCACCCACCTGGCCTTCGACGGCACGGGCGAGCGGGTCGTGGCCGGGCACAGCGTGGGCGAGCTGACGGCCGCCGCGGTCTCCGGCGCGCTGTCCCCGCAGGACGCGGTCACCTTCGCCGCGCGGCGCGGCAGCGAGATGGCCGCCGCGTGCGCGCTCGCGCCCACCGGCATGGTCGCCGTCCTCGGTGGCGACGAGGCCGGGGTCATCGCCGGCATCGAGGCCGCCGGGCTGACCGCCGCCAACCGCAACGGCGCGGGCCAGATCGTCGCCGCCGGCGCGAAGGACGCACTCGACGCCCTTGCCGAGGCCAAACCCGGCGGTGCACGCGTGCGGCCCCTGCAGGTGGCCGGCGCGTTCCACACCCACTTCATGAAGCCGGCCGAGGACGCGCTCGGCGAGTACGCCGACGGCGTCGCCTTCGCCGACCCGCGACCCATCCTGCTGTCCAACGCCGACGGCGCCGCGGTGGTCGGGGCCGCCGACCTGCGGGCCCGGCTGGTGCGCCAGGTGACGCTGCCGGTGCGCTGGGACCTGGTCCTGCGCTCGTGCCGCGACCTCGGTGTCACCGCGGTCGTCGAGCTCGCTCCCGGCGGGGTGCTCGCCGGCATCGCCAAGCGCGAAATGCCCGGCGTGGACGTCATCGCCGTCAAGACCCCCGACGACCTCGCCGCCGCCCGCGAGCTGATCGCCAGCCGCCCGCAACACGGCCAGGGCGAGCACACCCTCGACTTCCGGGTCGTCGTCACCCCGGCCAAGGGCGTGTTCACCCGCGCCGACGCGATGGACGAGGGTCTCGAGGTGGCCCGCGGCGCCCGCATCGGCACGGTGCGCACCAACCGCGAGGAGCACCCGGTCATCGCGCCCGAGGCGGGCGTGCTCGCCGAGTGGTTGCGCCACGACGGCGACATCGTGGCCGCGGGCCTGCCCGTCGCCCGCCTGTCCACCGGTGCCGACGCGTGACGGGACGGACCTCATGACGATCTCGCTCAGCTCACCCGCCGGCCTCCCGGGCACCCGCATCATCGGCCTCGGTCACTACCGCCCGGCCAACGTCGTCACCAACCACGACCTGATCGCCCGCGGCGTCGACACCGACGACGAGTGGATCAAGACCCGGGTGGGTATCGCCGAGCGCCGCTGGGCCGACCCCGACGAGACCGTCGTCGACATGGCCGAGCAGGCCTGCAGCAAGGCCCTGGCCAACAGCGGCGTCGCACCGTCGGACATCGACCTCGTTCTGGTGGCCACCTGCACGATGAGCACGCCCATCCCGGCCGCGGCCCCGCAGCTCGCCCACCGGCTGGGCATCGACGCGCCCGGCGCGTACGACATCAGCTCGGGCTGCTCGGGTTTCGTCTACGCCCTCAACGTCGCCTCGGCCGCGGTGCAGACCGGGCAGGCGCGGCACGTGCTCGTCGTCGCCTCCGAACGGTTCTCCGGCTGGCTGGACATGACCGACCGCAGCACCTGCATCATCCTGGGCGACGCCGCCGGTGCGGCCGTGGTCGGCCCGTCCGAGACGCCCCGCATCGGCCCGGTGGTGTGGGGCAGCGACGGCGAGCAGTTCGACAGCGTCGCCATCGACGAGCAGTCACGCTACTTCCGCCAGGAGGGCCAGGCGGTCTACCGCTGGGCCACCGGGCAGATGGCGCCGGTCGGCATCGCGGCCTGCGAGCGCGCCGGCGTCGCCCCCGAGGACATCGCCGCGTTCGTGCCGCACCAGGCCAACCTGCGCATCATCGACGCGCTCGCCCGCCGCATCGGGCTGCCCAACGCCGTCGTCGCGCGCGACATCGTCAGCTCCGGCAACACGTCCGCGGCCACGATCCCGCTCGCGCTCTCGCGCATGGTCGAGGCGGGCGAGGTGCCCTCCGGCGCCCCCACGCTGCTGCTCGGCTTCGGCTCCGGGCTGGCCTACGCCGGCCAGGTCGTCCTCGCCCCGTAATCACCCGACCGCCCGCCCGGGCGGTCGAGCAACCACGAAAGGAACACCGTGCCCGACAACGTTCTCGCAGAACTCGCCGCCATCCTCCACGAGGTCGCCGACGTCGACGAGAAGGACGTGACGCCCGAGAAGAGCTTCGTCGACGACCTGGACGTGGACTCGCTGTCGATGGTCGAGGTCGCGATGGCCGTCGAGGAGAAGTTCGGCGCCGCCATCCCCGACGACAAGCTGTCGGACCTCAAGACCGTCGGCGACGCCGTCTCCTACATCGAAGCGCACGCCAAGTCGTGACCTCGAGTCCTGACGATGTCGTCGTCACCGGTCTCGGTGCGACCACGCCGCTCGGCGGCGACGTCCCCACCTACTGGGACGCCCTGCTCGAGGGGCGTTCCGGCGTCAGGGCGCTGACCGAGGACTGGGCGGCCGACCTCACCGTGCGCATCGCGGCCCGGATGACCGACGACCCCGCCGAAGTGCTGCCGCGCAAGCTGGCCCGCCGCCTCGACCGCAGCGAACAGGCCGCGCTCGTGGCGGCCAAGGAAGCGTGGGCCGACGCCGGGTTCGAGGGCCGCTCCGACGAAGCCGGCCTCGACCCGACGCGCGTGGCCGTGGTCATCGGCACGGGCATCGGCGGCGTCACGTCGCTGCTGGGCCAGTACGACATCCTCAACGAGAAGGGCCCGAGCCGCGTCTCCCCGCTGCTCATCCCGATGAACATGCCCAACGGCCCGGCCGCCTACGTGGGGCTGGAGATCGGCGCGCGCGCCGGCGTGCACACCACGGTGAGCGCCTGCGCGTCCGGTGCCGAGGCGGTGGCGCACGGGCTCGACCTCATCCAGCTCGGCCGCGCCGACGTCGTGCTGGTCGGTGGCACGGAAGCGTGCATCCACCGGCTCAACATCGCCGGCTTCGCGCAGATGCGGGCGATGTCGACGCGCAACGACGAGCCCGAGCTCGCGTCCCGCCCGTTCGACAAGGCCCGCGACGGCTTCGTGCTCGGCGAGGGCGCCGGCGTGCTGGTGCTCGAGCGGGCCTCCTCAGCTGCGGCGCGCGGGCGCACGCCGTACGCGACGCTCGCCGGGGCCGGCATCTCCGCCGACTCCTACGACATCGTGCAGCCCGACCCGGAGGGCAACGGGCAGATCCGCGCGGCCCGCTCCGCGCTGAAGCGATCCGGTGTCGAGCCGTCCGAGGTGGTGCACGTGAACGCGCACGCCACGTCCACGCCCGTCGGCGACGGCGCCGAGGCCCGGTGGATCGCCGAGCTGCTCGGCGAGCAGACCGTCGTGTCGGCCACCAAGTCGATGACCGGCCACCTGCTCGGCGCGGCCGGCGCCATCGAGGCGATCGCCACCGTCCTGGCCGTCAAGCACGACATCGTGCCGCCGACGATCAACCTGGACGACCCGGACGACGATGTCCGCATCGACATCCCGGACAAGGCCCGCGAGCTGCCGGTGACCGCCGCGCTCAACGACTCGTTCGGCTTCGGCGGCCACAACGTCGCCCTGCTGTTCCGCAAGGCTTCGTAGAAAGGGCCTCGTGCCATGACCGCTGTTGCTGCCGCCCCGCCGGAGATCGATCCGCGCGATCCCGTCCTGCGCCTGGAAAAGCTGTTCGACCCGGGTTCGATGGAGCTGCTGCGCCCGCGCGACGACAGCGGCGCGGTGGCCGCCCGCGGCCGGGTGCACGGCAGCCCGGCGCTGTCCTACTGCTCGGACGCCACGGTGATGGGCGGTGCGATGGGCGAAGCGGGTTGCCGGCACATCGTCGACACCATCGACCTCGCCGTGCGCGAGCGGGTCCCGGTGATCGGGCTGTGGCACTCCGGCGGCGCGCGGTTGGCCGAGGGCGTCGTGGCCCTGCACGCCGTCGGCCTCGTCTTCCAGGCCATGATCCGTGCCTCCGGGCGGGTCCCGCAGATCTCGGTGGTGCTCGGGCCCGCAGCCGGCGGCGCCGCCTACGGCCCGGCGCTCACCGACGTGGTGATCATGTCCACGGGCGGGCGGGTGTTCGTCACCGGTCCCGACGTCGTCCGCTCGGTCACCGGCGAGAACGTCGACATGGAGTCCCTCGGCGGCCCGGACACGCACGGTCGGCGTAGCGGCGTCGTCCACGTGGTCACCGACGACGAAGACGCAGCGCTCGCCGCCGCCCAGTCGGTCACCTCGCTGCTGGCCCGCCAGGGCGCGTTCGACCTGAACCAGCTCGGCCCGGACCACGACGTCAGCGCCGTGCTGCCGGCCAACCCCAAGCGCGCGTACGACGTGCACCCGCTCGTCGCCGAGGTCCTCGACGAGGGCGGCTTCCTCGAGCTGCACGCCAAGTGGGCCCCGAACGTCGTCACCGGGTTCGGCCGGCTCACCGGGCGCACCGTGGGCGTCATCGCCAACAACCCGCTGCGCCTCGGCGGCTGCCTCGACTCGCCCTCGGCGGAGAAGGCCGCCCGCTTCGTGCGCATGTGCGACGCGTTCGGGGTGCCACTCGTCGTGCTCGTCGACGTGCCCGGGTACCTGCCCGGTGTCGGCCAGGAGTGGGACGGCATCGTGCGCCGCGGGGCCAAGCTGCTGCACGCGTTCGGCGAATCCGTCGTCCCGCGGGTCACGCTCATCACCCGCAAGACCTACGGCGGCGCCTACATCGCGATGAACTCGCGCGCGCTCGGCGCCACCCGGGTGTTCGCCTGGCCGAGCGCCGAGGTCGCCGTCATGGGCGCGTCGGCGGCCGTCGGCATCCTGCACCGCAAGAAGCTCGCCGCGGCCCAGCCCGGCGAGCGCGAGGCGCTGCACGCCCAGCTGGCCGCCGAGCACGAGCGGATCGCCGGCGGGGTCGGAAAAGCCATGGAGATCGGCGTCGTCGACGAGCTCATCGAGCCCGCGAAGACCCGCCGCTCGCTGGCCGAAGCCCTCGCCGGCGCCCCCGCCGGGCGCGGCGCGCACGGCAACATACCGTTGTAAATCCGCCTAGATGGATCTCGGCCTGGACCCCTCGTTCCTCGGGGCCGTCCCTGGATCCAGCTCGCTACGCTCGCCCGCAAGCTCGCTGCGCTCGCGCGGCGGCGGGCTCTTCGCGCGAGCGCTCATCGTTCCTATGGTTGCGAATCTGCGCGTGACGACCCTCACGAGCGACGGCGCACGGCGGTCATGAGGGTGACGCCGGCGCTGGCGAGCATGACGAGGGCGACGCCGAGCAGGGCGCGGGCGGGCAGGGTCTGGTTCAGCACCATGAAGCCGGCGAGCGCGGCCACGCCGGGGTTGAGGCTGGTGAGCACGCCGAAGACCGAGGTGGGCAGCCGGCGCAGCGCCAGCAGGTCGAGGCTGTAGGGCACGGCGCTGGACAGCACGCCGACGAGCAGGCCGAGGCCGAGCACCCCCGGGTTCAGCAACGCGGTGCCGGCGCTCGCCGCCCCGACCGGCAGCATGACCAGCGCGCCGAACAGGCAGCCCACGGTGAGCCCGGCCAGCCCCGTGCCGGCGCGTCCGGTGCGGCCGCTGAGCACGATGTAGCCGGCCCAGCAGCAGGCGGCGGCGAGGGCGAAGCACACGCCGAGCAGGTCGTGCGCGGACAGCGCCCCGCCGAGCAGGGCGACGCCCGCGGCCGCGGGCACCGCCCACAAGCGCACCGCGGCGCCCGCGGCCGACACCAGCGCCACGCCCAGCGGGCCGAGGAACTCCAGCGTGATGACGGTGGCCAGCGGCAACCGGTCCAACGCCAGGTAGAGGAAGCAGTTCATGGCCGTGAAGACGGCACCGAACACCACGGCGGCGCGCAGCTCGGCGCGGGTCCAGGACCGCCGCCAGGGGCGGGTGAGCACGAGCAGGACCAGGCCGGCCACGAACAGCCGCAGGCTGACGGTGGCCAGCGGGCCGATGCGCGGGAACAGGTGCGCGGCGCTCGCGGCGCCGAACTGCACCGAGAGGACGCTGGTCACGGCCAGCGCGGTACCCGAGCCCGTCCCGCGGACGGCCGGCGTGGCCGACCCGCTGACGGCCGGCGTGGCCGACCCGGCGGCGGCCGCGGCCCGGGCGGAGGTGGTCACGATCGGCGACGTTAGGGCCGTGCCGTCCCCAGCCGGAAATGCCGCCGGAGCGCGATCTATGCTCTGAACTCATGAGTGCGGTGGAGCTGCGGCAGCTGCGCGCGCTCGTGGCCCTGACCGAGGAGGGCACCTTCACCGACGCGGCGATCCGGCTCGGCATCACGCAGTCGGGCGCCTCGCGGGCCATCGCCGCGCTGGAGCGAGCGGTGGGGGCCGAGCTCGTCGTGCGCACCACCCGGAGCGTGGCCCTCACCGACGCCGGCCGCCGCTGCTACCGGGCCGCGGTCGCCGCGCTGGCCGCCGTCGACGACGTCGCGGTCGCGGCCCGCGGTGCGGTGCGGCCGTTGCGGCTGGGCTATTCGTGGTCGGCGCTGGGCCGGCACACGACGGCGGTGCTGCAGCAGTGGCGGCACGAGCAGCCGGACGTCGCGCTCGAGGTGCACCGCGTCGATGACCGCGACGGAGGTCTCGCGCGCGGGCGGGCCGACGTCGCGGTGGTCCGCGGCGAGGTCATCGACGGCGAGGTCCTCGACGCCGGCGGATGCTCCACGATGCTGTTCCGCGAGCCCCGCATGGCGGCACTGCCGGTCGGCCACCCGCTGGCCGGCCGGCCGTCGGTGCTGCTGGCCGACCTCGCCCGCGAGACCGTGCTGACCACCAGCTACGGCACCACCACCCTCGACCTGTGGCCGGCGCACGAGCGCCCGACCCGCAGCCTGCACGTCGACAACACCGACGAATGGCTGACCGAGATCGCGGGCGGTCTCGCCATCGGGGTCACGGCCGAGTCGACGGCGACCCAGCACGCGCATCCGGGCGTGACGTTCGTGCCGCTCGAGGGTGTGACCGCCGTCGAGGTGCATCTGGCCTGGCCGGCCCGCCACGCGCACCCGGCCGTCCCCGCCTTCGTCGCGCTGGCCGCCCGCGTCGTGGCCGGGTCGCTCAGACCACCTGGTGCAGCAGGGTGACGGGCTGGCCGTCGCCGCCCTCGCGGTAGGGCTCGAGCTCGGCGTCCCACGCGCTGCCGAGCAGTTCGGCGAGCCCGTGTTGGAACTCGTCGGCCGACCGCGCGCGGCTCATCAACCCGCGCAGGCGTTCCTCACCCACCACGATGTCACCGTTGGCCGCGACGGCGCTGCGGTGGAAGCCGCGGCCGGGCACGTAGGCGAGACGCTCGCCGTCGCTGGTGGCCGTGCCCTGCTCGGTGATCTCGAAGACCAGCATCGGCCAGGCCCGCAGCGACGCGGCCAGCTTGGCCGCCATGCCCACCGGCCCGACCCAGGTCGCCGAGGAGCGCAGGTGCGCGGGCGCGGCCGGTTGCGCCGACCACTGCAGCCGCGCCGGGCGGCCCAGCACCCCGGCCAGCGCCCACTCGACGTGGGGCGCGATGGCCGAGGGGCAACAGTGCAGGTAGACGACGCCGCTGGTGCCGGGCACGCTGCGGCTCGACCCGGTGCCGGTGGACCCGGTGCGGGTACTGGTCATCGCACACCTCCGTTGTTCGACGGCGACGCCTTCCCCAGCGGTCCGTCCCTCGTCGGAGGGGTGCTGCGATCATTGTGACCCATGATGCGCGTGTTGCGCCAGTGAGGTCCGCAAGTTCCTAGGGCCGGGCGGCGAACTGTGCGGCCAACGCCGGGAGCACGGCACCCAGCGGCGCGTCGAATTTCACGTCGGCCAGTGGGTCGCCGCGGGTCTCGCCCTGGTTGACGATGACGACCGGAGTGCCGAGTTGAGCGGCGCGGCGCACGAACCGCAGGCCGGACATGACCGTGAGCGACGAGCCGAGCACGAGCAGGCTGCGGGCGGCCTCGACGAGCGCGTAGCACGCGTCGACCCGGGGACGCGGCACGTTCTCGCCGAAGAACACGACGTCGGGTTTGACGAGGTCGGACCCGCAGTACCGGCAGCCCGGCGCGACGAAGCCGGCGAGCTGGTCGTCTGACAATTCGGCGTCGCCGTCCGGGTTGACCCGCGCGACGTGGGCGTCGAAGGCCGGGTTGGCCGCGCGCAGCCGGGCGTCGAGCGCGGCCCGGCCCTCGCGCAGCCCGCACGCGAGGCACAGCACCGTGTCCAGGCCGCCGTGCAGCTCGATGACGTCGCGGGCGCCCGCGGCCTGGTGCAGGCCGTCCACGTTCTGGGTGACGATCCCGGCGAGCAGCCCGGCGCGCTGCAGGTCGGCCACCGCGACGTGGCCGGCGTTCGGGCGGGCGCGCGCGATCTCGCGCCAGCCGAGGTAGCTGCGCGCCCAATAACGGTGGCGACCCTCGGCCGACCCGACGAACGCCTGATAGGTCATCGGCGTGTGCCGGCGCGAGGCGCCCGTGGGGCCGCGGTAGTCGGGGATGCCCGAGTCGGTGGACAGCCCGGCCCCGGAGAGCACGGCCACGCCCCCGCCGGCCACGAACTCCAGCAGCTCGGCGGGTGCCTCCACGGGCAGGGCGGTCACACCGTCCATGGTGCTACTCCTCGGCCATCGCCCGTCCGTAGCGTTCCTCGACGCGGTGGCGCAGGTCGCGGTCCTTGCGTGACGCGGGCTGGACGAACACCTCGCCGAGCATCGGGAACTTCTCGTGCAGCTCGTTGTCGATGCGCACGCAGGCCAGCTCGATGTCGCCGGCGGAGAAGGAGTCGACGAAGTCGACCCGGGTGCACAGCAGCACGCTCTCCGAGCCGACGAGCATGGTCAGCACGTCGACGACGTCGTCGACCTCGTCCTGCTCCTCGAGCCATCCCTCGATCGCCCGCAGCAGCCGGGGGTCGGCCTGCTTGCCGATGAGCAGGCCCTCGCAGGCGCGCGACAGGGTCAGGGTGACAGTGAGCAGCAGCAGGCCGATGAGCACCGATGCGAGACCGTCCCAGAAGGGCGAGCCGGTGGCCTGGTGCAGCCCCACGCCGGCGGCCGCGATGGCCAGGCCGACGATGGCCGCCGAGTCCTCGAGCAGCACGCTGTTCACGGTGGGGTCGCGGGGGGTGCGCACGTAGGAGCGCAGTGTTCGCCGGGCGCGCACCGTCTCCTGACGCATCTGCTTCGCCGCCTGCCGAAGCGAGATGCCCTCGAGGATCGCGGCGATCGCGATGACCGGGTAGTTGACCCACAGGGTGCCGCCTTCGCCCCCGTGCCCGAGCATGGTCTCGACGCCCTCGTAGAAGGAGAACATGGCGCCGGAGACGAAGATGGCCACCGCGGCGATGAGCGACCAGAAGTAGCGCTCCTTGCCGTAGCCGAACGGGTGCGAGCGGTCGGCCGGACGTTGCGAGCGCTTCTGGGCCACCAGGAGCAGCACCTCGGTGGTGCTGTCGCCGGCGGAGTGGGCGGCCTCCGACAGCAGGGCCGACGACCCGCTGATCAGCCCGGCCGCGAGCTTGAGGATGCCGACGCCGACGTTGGCGGCCAGGGCCAGCAGCACCGTGAGGGAGCTCTCGCCCTCACCGGGCGACGGCTGTGCCGTCTCGGTCGCGTCCTGCTGGTCGGTGCTCACCAGACGAGCGTGCCCTAGGGGATGCACCGCCTACCGCGTCGCTCTGCGCCCCGTTGTCCGGGAACGGGCGGGAATGCGGCGGCGTCCGTGTGGTTCTTCCCACGGCACGGGTCGCACTCGATTCGGTGCCGACCGCGATAGTTGCATACGATCTCGGTGAGTTTCCGGGGGACTGACCTGTCGAAGGGGCCGATCGATGAACGACGCCGGCGGAGCGAGGCCGTGACCGCGGCTTACGAGCTGACCCATCTGGACAAGCTCGAGTCCGAGGCCGTACACATCATCCGCGAGGTCGCGGCCACTATCGAGAAGCCCGCGATGCTGTTCTCCGGCGGCAAGGACTCGGTCGTGATGCTGCACCTGGCGGTCAAGGCCTTCTGGCCCGCGCCGGTGCCGTTCCCGGTCATGCACATCGACACCGGCCAGAACTTCGACGAGGTGCTGGCCTTCCGTGACCGGACGGTCGAGCGGTACGGGTTGCGCCTGATCGTGGCCAGCGTGCAGGACGACATCGACGCCGGCCGCGCGCACGAGGACTACCCCGGCGCAGCGCGCAACAAGCTTCAGACGGTCACGCTCCTGCGCGGGATCAACGAGAACAAGTTCGGTGCCGTGTTCGGCGGGGCCCGCCGCGACGAGGAGAAGGCCCGGGCCAAGGAGCGGGTGTTCAGCTTCCGCGACGAGTTCGGCCAGTGGGACCCGCGCAACCAGCGCCCCGAACTCTGGAACCTCTACAACGGCCGCCACCGCAAGGGTGAGAACATCCGCGTCTTCCCGCTGAGCAACTGGACCGAACTCGACATCTGGTCCTACGTGCGCGACGAGCAGATCGACCTGCCGCAGCTGTACTACGCCCACACCCGCGAGGTCGTCGAGCGCGACGGGATGCTGCTGGCCGTCAACCGCTTCATCGAGCCGACCGCCGACGAGTCGCCGTTCCAGGCCACCGTCCGGTTCCGGACCATCGGCGACGCCACCTGCACCGGCTGCGTCGAGTCGCTGGCGGCCACGGCCGACGACGTCGTGGAGGAGGTCGCAGCCGCTCGGCTGACCGAGCGCGGCGCCACCCGCGCCGACGACCGGATCTCCGAGGCCGGCATGGAAGATCGCAAGAAGGAAGGCTACTTCTAGTCATGGCGGCACTTCTTCGCATAGCGACCGCGGGTTCGGTCGACGACGGCAAGTCCACGCTCATCGGCCGCCTGCTCTACGACTCGAAGGCGATCTTCGAGGACCAGCTGTCCTCGGTGGAGGCGACCAGCCGCTCGCGCGGGCAGGACGTGCCCGACCTCGCGCTGCTCACCGACGGCCTGCGCGCCGAACGCGAGCAGGGCATCACCATCGACGTCGCGTACCGCTACTTCGCGACGCCCAAGCGCAAGTTCATCATCGCCGACACCCCCGGCCACATCCAGTACACGCGCAACATGGTCACCGGCGCGTCGACCGCCGACCTCGCGCTGATCCTCATCGACGCGCGCAACGGCGTGCTGGAGCAGTCGCGGCGCCACGCCTTCCTGGCCACCCTGCTCGGCATCCCGCACCTCGTGGTCTGCATCAACAAGATGGATCTCGTCGACTACTCCCAGGAGCGGTTCAACGAGATCCGCGACGACTTCCGCGGCTTCGCCACCAAGCTCGAGGTCTCCGACCTGTCCTTCATACCGGTGTCCGCGCTCACCGGCGACAACGTGGTCCAGCGCAGCGCCGCGATGCCGTGGTACGAGGGCACCTCGCTGCTGCACCACCTCGAGGAGGTGCACGTCGCATCGGACCCGAACCTGATCGACGTCCGCTTCCCCGTGCAGTACGTCATCCGCCCGCACCAGTCCTCGTCCGCCCAGCTGCACGACTTCCGCGGTTACGGCGGGAATGTGGCCGGCGGCGTCATCCGCCCCGGTGACGACGTCACGGTCCTCCCGTCGGGTTTCACCACGTCGGTGTCGAAGGTGTGGGCGCCCGGCGGCAAGGAGCTGAGCGAGGCCATCGTCGGCCAGGCGGTCACCATCGAACTCGCCGACGACATCGACATCGCCCGTGGCGACCTGATCTGCCGGCCGCACAACCGGCCGCACGTCGGCCAGGACATCGACGCGATGGTCTGCTGGCTGACCGCGGACTCGCCGCTGAAGGCGGGCGGGCGGTACACGATCCAGCACACGTCACGCTCCACGCGGGCCGTGGTCCGCGCCCTCGACTACCGCCTCGACGTCAACACGCTGCACCGCGACGAGACCGCCGACGGCCTCGCGCTCAACGAGATCGGCCGCATCCGGCTGCGCACGCAGACCCCGCTGCTCTTCGATGCCTACCGGCGCAGCCGCGACACCGGCAGCTTCGTGCTCATCGACGAGACGACCAACAACACCGTCGCCGCCGGCATGATCACCGGGCCGAGCCTGCAGGAGTCGCAGGTCGCCTGGCACAGCGGCTCGGTGCAGCGCGAGGAACGCGCCAGCGCCGGCATGACCGTGTGGCTGACCGGGCTCTCGGGGTCGGGCAAGTCCACGGTGGCGGCGGAACTCGAACGCCGGCTGGTCGCGTCCGGCCGGCCGGCGTACCTGCTTGACGGCGACAACCTGCGGCACGGGCTGAATTCCGACCTCGGCTTCTCGGCCGAGGACCGCGCGGAGAACGTCCGTCGCGTGGGCGAGGTGGCCAGGCTGCTGGCCGACGCCGGCGTCATCGCCATCGTGTCGCTCGTCAGTCCCTACGCGGCCGATCGGCAGCGGGTCCGCGAGGCGCACGAGACCGGCGCGCTGCCGTTCCTGGAGATCTTCGTCGACACCCCGCTGGCCGTGTGCGAGCAACGCGACCCGAAGGGCATGTACGCCAAGGCGCGGGCGGGCGAGATCTCGCACTTCACCGGCGTCGACGACCCGTACGAGGCCCCCGCCGCTCCGCACCTGCGGCTGCGCCCGGAGGACGGCGACGCGGCCGCCCAGGCCGCGCTGGTCATCGACCTCGTCGAACGGACAGCAGGATGAGCGCTTGCGCGAAGACCCGGAAAACACAGCCCGCGACGCAGGAGCGGATCGAGCCGAGGCCGGGCCCGAGCGCAGCGAGTGGTCCGGGCGAGGATCGATGAGCGACAACGAGGCATCCGACGCGCGGCTCGCGGCGCGGCTCGCGCAGCAGGCCGGCGAGCTGTTGCTGAGCATCCGCGCCGAGTCGGGACTCGAGGGCAAGGAGCTGGGCAAGCGCGGCGACCGCGACGCCAACGAGCTGTTGCTGGAGCAGCTCGCCGCCGCACGGCCGGGCGATGCCGTGCTGTCCGAGGAGTCAGTCGACTCCCCCGCCCGTCTTTCCGCCGGCCGGGTCTGGATCATCGACCCGCTCGACGGCACCCGCGAGTACGGCATGCCCGGCCGCGACGACTGGGCCGTGCACGTGGCGCTGTGGCAGCGCGGCGGCGGCATCACCGACGCGGCCGTGGCCCAGCCGTCGCTCGGCGCGGTGTACGCCTCGGACGACGTGCGTTTCGGCGGCCCGGGCCGTCCTCACCTGACCTTCCTGGTCAGCGACAGCCGGCCGCCGGCCTTCGCGGCCACGGTCGCCGAACAGTTCGGCGCCGAGCTTCGTCCCATGGGTTCGGCCGGGGCCAAGGCGATGGCCGTCGTACGCGGCGACGCCGACGCCTACCTGCACGCCGGCGGCCAATGGGAGTGGGACTCCGCCGCGCCGGTGGGTGTCGCGCTCGCCGCCGGCCTGCACGCCACGCGCGTCGACGGCAGCCCGTTGGTCTACAACGAGGCGCACCCCTACCTGCCCGATCTGTTGATCTGCCGTTCCGAGCTCGGGCAGCAGTTGGTGGAGGCCATCACCGCGGCCAGCTGACCTTGCCGTTCGTCGGCGCGAGAAAGTGAAAGCGCAGCGACGAGGACTTGGGTTGCGGGTTGCGTTCGCGGTGCCGGCGCGTGTTGCGCCCGGATTAGGAAGATCGTTTCGCAGGTTCCCAACAATATTTGCGATCAGCGTTCTTAGACCCCAGATTTGTCAGACCCTGCTGGTTGACTTCGTTGTATGAGAGTCGATCTGATCAAGGTGCCGCAGCGGCATCGGATCGACCTACTCGACGACATCCGTAGGCAGCACACGGGCGCGGGCTAATCGGCGGGTGTCATTCGGGCCGCCGTCGGCCGTGGGCATGTGCGAGTTGTGGGCGCTACTGCCCGCCGATCGCCGAACTCCGCGCCAAGGTCCACGCCCTCGCCGCCAGCTGGAAAGGCGCCGACGACCGCACCCTCGACCAGCGGCGTGCGGACGCCCTCTGCACGCTCGGCGTCGGTGGCAGCACGGTCGCCAAGGCCATCAACGTCACCGTGGGACTCTCGACGCGGTTGGGCGTGGACGAGCACCCCGCCGAGCTGGACGGCGAGCCCGTCGCCGCCGGTATCGCCCGCGCGCTGGCCTTCGACCCCGGCAGCCGCTGGCGGCGCCTGCTGACCGATGACGGCGGCCGGCTGATCGACGTGCCCAGCCCCACCTATCGGCCCCCGGTCGCGCGGCAACGCTTCGTCGAACTCCGCGACGTGACCTGCCAGTTTCCCGGCCGCCAACGCAAGGCCGTCTACTGCGAGCAGGACCACACGGAAGTCCGCGCTGGGAGGCGATGGCAACGCTGGGTCGACCACGTCCGTACTGACGTGACGACAACAGTGAAATCCGGGGAGGCGGAATGGCCACGACTACGAGACACCACCACCCGAGCCGCCGCCCGGCTGACCTATCGCGGAAGCGCGACCTCGCCGCGGATACCGATCACGGTGTCGCGGCAACGTCGGCCGGCGCCACCGGCCCGCCGCGACTCAGCGGTGGGGCGGCGAAGGCGAGCCGCGCGCCGTCCTGGCGGATCCGCACGAGGGCGGCCCCGCACTGCTGCACGAGCATGCCTTCGGTGCGCGGGCGCCCACCCGCCGCGAGCCAGGCCCGGGCCGAGCCGAGCGTCGGGTGCCCGGCGAAGGGCAACTCCTATTCAGTGGTGAAGATCCGCAGCCGGTAGTCGGCGTCCGGGTCGGTCGGCGGCAGCAGGAACGTCGTCTCGCTGAGATTTGGTCCAGGTGGCGAACGCGGCCAACCACGCATCGTCCAGCCCCTCGGCGCCGTGCACCACCGCGACGGGGTTGCCGAGGGTGAGCTCGTCGGTGAATACGTCGACCTGGGTGAACGCCGGCACGCGGTCGAGCCTGTCACGTCGCGGACGTCCTCGACGCTCGTTCGCATCGTGAACACTTGTCCGCCAGCAGAACACATGGCACGGTCGGGATGAGGCCCCTGCGTCAGACCGCATCGTCATCGACCGAGGGAGAGCAGGGTGGCACCGATCGACACGACCCCGGCCGCACCGCCACGATTGCGCATGGGAACGCTGGTGGCCGCCGGCATTGCTGTCTGCGTGGCCCAGATCGGCCTCGCGATCCCAGCGACGCTCAACGGGCTGTTCCAGCAGGACCTGCATCCGATCGGGTCGCAGCTCACCTGGATCTCCGATGCGTTCCTGATCCCGGTGGCTGTCCTCGAGCTGACCTTCGGGGTGCTGGGCGACCTGTTCGGGCGCAAGTTGCTGCTCGTCGCCGGAGCCCTCGCCATGACGGTGGGCGAGCTGACCGCGTCGGCCGCCTCCGGGGTCTACGTGCTGTGGGTCGGGCAGGCGATCGCCGGCCTGGGCGCGGCCGCGCTGTTCCCGACGACGCTGGCCATGCTGGCCGCAGAGACCCACACGCCGCGCCAGCGCGCGCGCAGCATCGCGATCTGGGCCGGCGCCCTGTCTCTCGGCGGCGCGCTCGCCCCGCTGCTGGGCGGACTGACCGGCAACTACGGCTCGTGGCGGTGGTCGTTCGTCGTCGTCGCCGTCGCCGCCATCGTCTCGGCCCTGATCAGCGTCGCGCTGGCGCGCAACTCCAGCTCCCGGCAGGGCCGCTCGCTCGATCCGGCGGGACAGCTCACGCTGGCCGTGGGCCTGTTCGCGCTGCTGTTCGCGGTCATCCAGGGCCCCACCGACGGCTGGGCCTCCCCCGCCGTGCTCACCGGCTTCATCGCCGCGCTCGTGTTCCTGGCCGCGTTCCTCGCCGCCGAGACCCGCGCCCGCTCGCCTCTGCTGCGCCTTGACGTGTTCCGTCGCCGTGAATTCTCCGTGGCGGCGATCGCCACCGTGATCGGCATGTTCAGCTTCCTGGGCACGGCCTACGCGACGAGCATCCGGGTGGGCCCGATCCAGTTGCAGAGCCCGCTGCGCACGAGCGTGCCCTTCCTGCTGCTGCAGGGTCCGTGCTTCGTGTTGATCCCACTGACCTCCTACCTGCTGGAACGGATCAACCCGCGGTGGGTGCTCGGTGCCGGCTTCGCCTTGATGTCGGCCGGCCAGTTCTGGGCCGCGACCCTGCCGATCCACGAGACGTCGTTGACCGCGCTCGTGCTGCCGCTCGGGCTGGTCGGCATCGGCTTCGCGCTGGCGGTGAACGCGGTGACGGCGACGACCGTGAACACCGTGCCCATCAATCTGGCCGGCATGGCCAGCGGCACCACCAGCCTGCTGCGCGACTTCGGCTTCACGCTCGGCCCGGCGGTGATCGGGGCGGTGGCGCTCAGCCGCGCCGGGGACGCCTTCGGTACGCACCTGGCCCGGGCCGGCCTCCCGGCCGATCAGGCCGCTGCCGCGGCCGGGGCGGCCCGCGAGGGGGGCCCGCTGGCGGTGAACGGCATACCGCCCGGCAAACCGGGTTCGGCCGCGCACGAGATCGCCACCGTCGCGCTCGGCCACGGTTACGCGATCGGCTACGTCTGCTGCGCGGTCGCCGCGCTGGTCGCGGCGGCGCTGACCACGCTCGTCCTGCGGGGCGGCGGGCAAGAGCAGACCGTGGACGCCGCGTCGCTCGGGGTGGGTGCCAACGCGTAGTCCGGCGCCTCCTCGCCCGCCCGACGGCGGCGTCGGTGATTGCATGACGAATTATGTAGGACGAACGGCCATAACCGTGGTTCGATGTCCTTGGCCGAGCACACGACCAGGTTGACCGAAAGGCCCCGGCACCGTGATTGCCACCGAACGCGCCCGCATCTCCGTCGACACCGTCCGTTTCGATACGTTGCGCGCCCTGATCAAGGTGCGCGGCGAGATCGACCGCACCACGGCCGCGGCCCTGTGGGCGGTGCTGCAAGGGCACCTCGCCGCCGGGCGCCGGTTCCTGCGCCTGGACCTGTCCGGCGTCACGGTGCTCGACGCCAGCGCCCTGCACGGGCTCACCCACGCCCACCAGCAGGTGCTCGGCAACCGCGGCACGCTCGTCATCACGGGCGTCCGGTCCCTGGTGGCCCGCGTCCTGCGGGTGACCGGCCTGGATCAGCAGCTGTTCATCGGCGGCCCGCGCAGCGACGACGACCTCCCCGACGGCCTCGACCTCGGGTCGAGGTCGACCCAGGCGGCGGCCTCCTAGGCTCTTCCCGCGCCGGCGGCGCCCCGTTTCCCCTCCCGGCCCCCGCCACGGCAGGATCTGACCATGACCGGCCTGTCACTGCTGCCCACCTTCGTCGCCACCTTCCAGCGCACGGTGGCTGAACACCCGCACAACCTCGCGCTCAGCACGCCCGACCGCGCGGTCCAGCTCACCTGGCGCCAGTACGGGCAGCGGGTACGCACCCTCGCTGCCGGCCTGGCCTCGCTGGGGGTCGGTCGCGGCGACACCGTGGGGCTGATGCTCACCAATCGCCCCGAGTTCCACCTCGTCGACACCGCCGCGCTGCACACCGGCGCCACCCCGTTCTCCATCTACAACACGCTGGCGCCGGAACAGATCGCGCACCTGTTCGGCAACGCCGGCAACCGCGTCGTGGTGTGCGAGGAGCAGTTCCTCGACCCGATCCGCAAGGCCGCGGCGTCGACCGAGACCACCGTCGAGCACATCGTGTGCGTCGACGCCGACGTGGACGGAACGATCTCGCTGGCCGACCTCGAGCAGCGCCCGGCCGAGGGCTTCGACTTCGACGCCTCCTGGCGCGCGGTCGAGCCCGACGACGTGCTGACGATCATCTACACGTCGGGCACCACCGGCCCGTCGAAGGGCGTCGAGCTCACCCACGCCGGGATGCGCGCGGAGATCGAGTCGATGACCGCCGTCTCCCCGGTGACCGCCGACGATTCGATCATCTCCTACCTGCCCGACGCCCACATCGCCAACCGGTGGGGCGCGCACTACACCAGCATCGCGTCGGGGATGCACATCGTGACGCTGGCCGACATGAAGAAGATGATCGAGGTGCTGCCGCGGGTGCGCCCGACGCTGTTCGGCGCGGTGCCCCAGGTCTGGTACAAGGTCAAGGCCGGCATCGAGGCACAGCTGGCGGCCGAGAAGTCGCCGGTGAAGAAGCGGATCGCGGCCTGGGCCTTCGACACCGGCCGGCGCCGCGCGCGGCTGATGTCCGACGGCCAGCCCCTGCCGGCGGCCCTGCGCGCGCAGCACGCGCTGGCCGAGCGCCTGGTGTTCGGCAAGGTGCGCGCCCGCCTCGGCCTCGACCGGGTGAAGTACGCCGCCACCGGGGCGGCGGCCATCGACCCGCAGGCCCTCGAATTCGTCCTCGCCCTGGGCCTGCCCTGCTGCGAGATCTGGGGCATGTCCGAGCTCACCTGCGCGGCCACGACCAATCGGCCCCATGCCATCCGGATCGGCACGGTGGGCCAGGCCATCGGCGCCGCCGAACTGTCGCTCGCCGACGACGGGGAACTGCTCGTGCGCGGCCCGCTGGTCATGAAGGGCTATCGCAACGATCCGGAGAAGACGGCGGAGACGATCGACGCCGACGGCTGGCTGCACACCGGTGACATCGCCACCATCGACGCCGACGGTTACGTGCGCATCGTCGACCGCAAGAAGGAACTGATGATCAACGCCGCCGGCAAGAACATGTCGCCGGCCAACATCGAGGGCATCGTCAAGGTCAGCTGCCCGCTGGCCGGTGCAGTGGTGGCGATCGGCGACGACCAGCCCTACGTCGTGGCCCTGCTGACCCTCGACCCCGACGCCCTCGCCGCGTTCGCGCAGCAGCACGGGCTCGGCGACGGCACACCCGACGCCCTGGCCACCCACCCGGAGGTCGTGGCCGCCGTCGAGCAGGGCATCAAGATCGCCAACGAACGGCTGGCCCGGGTGGAGCAGATCAAGAAGTACGAGATCCTGACCGACGTCTGGGAGCCCGGCGGCGACGAGGTGACGCCCACGATGAAGCTGCGCCGCAAGCCGATCGCGGCCAAGTACGCCGACCGGATCGAGGCGCTGTACGCGCGGACCTGACGGCGGGGCACACTGTCCCGGTGAGCGGAGCAGGCCAGGGCGACAACGTCGAGAGCGCGACCACCGCCGCCGAGGGGCCGGTACAGGACGAGAACCCGCACCCCCCGCCCGGCCCGGGGCCGTCCGGCGGCGCGTCGCACCCCGCGGTCCGCACCGCCGGGATGTTCGGCCTGGCCCTCGGCGCGCTCGGCGTGGTGTTCGGTGACATCGGCACCAGCCCGCTGTACGCCCTGCAGACCGTGTTCCACCTCGACGGCGGCAAGATCAAGCCCACCAACGGTGATGTGTACGGCGTCATCTCGCTGGTGTTCTGGTCGATCACCGTGGTGGTGTCCACCAAGTACGTCGCATTCGTGATGCGCGCGGACAACGACGGCGAGGGCGGGGTCATGGCGCTGGCCGCGCTGGCCCGCCGCTTCGCGGAGAACCGCAAACGACTCGTCTCCGTGGCATTGCTGCTCGGCGTGATCGGCGCCTCGCTGTTCTTCGGCGACAGTGTCATCACGCCGGCCATCTCGGTGCTGTCCGCGGTCGAGGGCTTGCAGGTGGCGTCACCGAACCTCGCCGACGCCGTCCTGCCGATCAGCATCGCCATCCTCACCCTGCTGTTCATCGTGCAGCGCCTCGGCACGCACGTCGTGGGCCGGTTCTTCGGCCCGATCATGGTGCTCTGGTTCCTGGTGCTGGCCGTGACGGGACTGCCGCACATCGTCCAGCACCCTGAGATCGTCCGGGCGCTCTCCCCCACGTACATCGGTGGCTTCGTGGCCGACCACCCGTTCCTCGCCTTCATCGCCCTGGGCGCGGTGGTGCTCTCGATCACCGGCGCGGAGGCCCTCTACGCCGACATGGGCCACTTCGGTCGCGCGCCGATCCGCCGGGCGTGGTTCTTCATGGTGTTTCCCTGCCTGACCGTGAACTACCTCGGCCAGGGTGCGCTCGTGCTGCACGACAAGGGATCGCTGGCCAACCCGTTCTTCCACCTCGCGCCGTCGTGGGCGCGGATCCCGATGGTGGTGCTGGCGACCATGGCCACGGTGATCGCGTCGCAGGCGGTGATCTCGGGTGCGTTCTCCATCTCGCGGCAGGCGGTGCGGCTGGGCTTCCTGCCCAACCTGACCGTGCGGCACACCTCCAAGGAGGAGAGCGGCCAGATCTACGTGCCAGGGATCAACTGGATCCTGTTCGGCAGCGTGCTGGTGCTGGTCGTGGCCTTCCGGTCCTCCGAACGTCTGGCCACCCTGTACGGGTTCGCGGTCACCGGCACGTTCCTGATCGACACCACGCTGTTCCTCATCGTCGCGGTGGTGGTGTGGCACTGGGCCCGGTGGAAACTCTGGGTCGTCGGCATCGTGTTCGGCGTCGTCGAGATCTCCTACTTCGGCGCCAACGTCATCAAGATCGCCAAGGGCGGTTGGCTGCCGTTGCTGATCGCGCTCGCGGTGAGCACGGTGATGACGACCTGGCAGGCAGGCCGGGAGATCGTGACGCGCCGCCGCAAGCAGCTCGAAGGCCCGTTGCAGGAGTTCGTCGACTACCTGCACGAGCACGAGCCGCCCCGCGTGCCGGGCACCGCGATCTTCCCGCACCCGACGAAGGAGACGACGCCGCTGGCGCTGCGGGCGAACGTCGACTTCAACCATGTGCTGCACGAGCATGTCGTGCTCGTGTCGGTGCGCACCGAGAACGTGCCGTTCGTGCCGCACGAGGAACGCATCGAGATCGACGACCTGGTGCACACCGACGACGGCATCGTGCACGTGACGGTGCGCTTCGGTTTCCAGGACGAGCAGGACATCCCGGCGATGCTGCGCCACGCCGTCGGTCGCAGCGAGGAACTGGAGTTCGACCCGGACAACGCGTCGTACTTCCTGTCCCGCTTGGCCATCAACCGGGGCGAGGGGCCGGACTGCAGCGACATGCCGCAGTGGCGCAAGCGCTTGTTCATCGGGCTGGCGCACAACGCGGCCAACCCCGCCCTCAACTTCGGGCTGCCCGTCGACCGCACCGTGGTGATGGGCGCACACCTCGACCTGTAGGCGTCACTCCCCGAACGCGGTGCCGGCCGCCTGTCGACCGGCTTTCGCGCCCGCCCAGAAGCCGTAGGTGCCGCGGTCGAGCAGCTCCCGGGACGAGTCGACGAGGGCGCCCAGCGCGGCGAACGCGAACGCGCCGCCGACCGAGATGCGGGCCACGCCGAGCTCGGCGAGCTCGGCCACCGGCGGGGCGTCGGGCAGCGCCAGCACGTTGACCGGCCGGTCGACCTCGGCCAGCACCGTGCGGATCTGCTCGCGCGTGACGAGCCCGGGCGCGTAGAGCACCTGCGCGCCGGCCTGCTGGAACGACTGCAGCCGGGCAATGGTGTCGGCGAGGTCGTCGCGCCCGTGCAGGTGGTTCTCGGCCCGGGCGGTGATGACGAAGTCGGGGCCGGCCGCGTCGACCGCGGCGGCGACGCGCTCGGCCGCCGCGGCCGCGGGGTAGATCGGGTCGTCGGGGCGCCCGGTCGAGTCCTCGACCGAGCAGCCGGCCAGACCGGTGTCGCGCGCGCGGCGCACGGTGTCGGCCACGCCCGAGGGGTCGTCGGCGAAGCCGTTCTCCAGGTCGGCCGAGACCGGGACGCCGACCGCGGCGACCACCGTCGCGGCGTGGCCCAGGGCCTCGTCGCGGGTGACCGACCCGTCGAGGCGGCCGAGGGTCGCGGCGTACCCGCTGCTGGTGGTGGCCAGGGCCTGGAAGCCGAGCGAGGCGAGGATGCGGGCCGAGCCGGCGTCCCAGGGATTCGGCAACAGCAGCGGGCGGCCGGGGACATGCAGATCGAGGAAGGCGCTCATCCCGCGATCCTGGCGTGCGGACGCCTCCGCGTACACCGAAATGTCGGCTCCGCCCGGCCCGTTTCGAGCAGAACTGCTCAGAAACTGCCCGTAGCAATCACTTGTGAGCACAGCGGCAGGGCGGTTACGGTCCTGCTGCTGAAGCGACGCCACACGGAGGCAACCATGACGCAGCGCACCCGCCCACGGACGAACGCCCGGCGGTTGACCGTCCTGCTGGCCGTGCTGGCCTCGAGCCTGGCCGGGGCCGTCCTCGGCCCGCTCACCGCGGCCCACGGCGCGCCGACACCTTCCCAACCCGCGCCCAACGTGGTGCCCGCGCTGCGCCAGTGGACGGGGGGCACGGGATGGTTCGCGCTGTCCGGCTCCACCCGGATCGAGGTCGCCGGCCGCGACGCCGACACCTTGCGGTCCACCGCCCGCACGTTCGCCGCCGACCTCGCCGCCGAAACCGGGCTTACCGTCCCGGTGGTCCACGGGACGGCACCCGAACCGGGCGATGTCGTACTGACGCTCGGCGCCGCCGATCCGCTGTTGGGCAGCGAGGGCTACCGCCTGGCGATCGGCAAGCAGCTCGTCATCAGCGCGCCCGCTGCCACCGGCGTCTTCTACGCGACGCAGACCGTCGAGCAGATTCTCAAGGCCGATCCGCACCGTACCCGCGTGCCTCGGGGCACGGCCGTCGACTGGCCCGAATTCGGCGTGCGTGCGCAGATGCTCGACGTCGGGCGCAAGTACTACCCGCTGTCCTACCTGCGCTCGCAGATCCGCACCATGGCCTGGGAGAAGCTGAACACCTTCAATCTGCACTTCACCGACTGGGAGGGCTTCCGCATCCAGGTGCCGGGCTTCGCCGGCCTCGCGTCGGCCCAGTCCTATTCCGCGGCCGACCTGCGCGCACTGCAGGACTACGGGCACCGCTACCACGTGATGATCATCCCCGAGGTGGACCTGCCGGCGCACGCCACGGCGATCACCACCTACGACCCGCAGTTGCGCTTCAGTTGCCACTCGCTCGACTACGGCAACTGGACGGGCGGCGGCAACGGTGGCTGGACCCTCGACATCACGAAGGCCTATACGAAGGACTTCGTGCACCGCCTGTTGTCGAAGATCATCCCGATGTTCGACGCGCCCTATTTCCACATCGGCGGCGACGAGTACCAGTACGACGCCGACAAGGCGGCGTGTCCGGAGCTCGTCGCCTACCAGCAGGCGCGTGGCTTCCAGTACCCCGGCGATGTCTTCACCGACTTCATGAACACGCTGGACGCGCAGGTGCGTTCGTACGGCAAGACGGCCGAGATGTGGGAGTGGTGGGACTTCAACGGCCAGCAAACCAGCGTCAAGCCGAACAAGGACATTGTGATCGACGCCTGGGTGGGTTCGCCGACGGAACTGGCCGCCGAGGGTTATCAGGTCGTCGGGACCCCCGAGGACACGCTGTACGTCAGCGCCGGCTTCGGCACCTCCCCCGGCCAGTACGGCTACGTCGACCTGCGCAACGTTTACGAGAACTACGGCTTCGACCATCCCGCCAACGTCCTCGGCTACCGGGTGAGCCGGTGGTCCGACCAAGCCGAGAACCAAACGCCGCAATGGTTGGACTTCTTCGCCAAGCGGCCGCTGCAGATCCTGGCCGACCGGTTGTGGGGCGGTCCGCGCGCACCAGACGTGTGGTCGTTCCTCGGCCGGGCCGACCAGGTCGGCGACGCGCCGTCGATCGATCAGCTCACCGCGGTGCCGAAGGCGCAGGTCCACGTGGCGTCGGTGGACAGCCAAGAGACCACCGCCGAGGACGGGGCCGCGGCCGACGCCGTCGACAACGACCCGTACACGATCTGGCACTCGGCCTACACCGGGACGGTGGCGCCCATGCCGCACCAGATCACGCTCGATCTCGGCGACCGCGAGCGGCTCGGCGGCCTGCGCTACCTGCCCCGGCAGGATGGCGGAGCCAACGGGCGTATCGCAGGGTACGAGATCTGGACCAGCGCGAACGGGCGACAGTTCCGGGAGCGGGCTGCGGGCACGTTCGCCGACAACCAGACCGAGAAGGAGGTCGACTTCCCGGCGGTCAGGGCCCGGTACGTGCGCCTGGTGGCCACGTCGTCGACCAACGGTCTGCCCTACGCTGCGGCGGCCGAGGTGACCCCTCTCGAGTCGCCGACCGTCTGAGCGGCCGCGCCGGCGCGTCAGTGCGCTCAGATCGCCGGTTGCTGCTGGGTGATGCAGTGGATGCCGCCGCCGCGCTCGAACAGCGGGCGGGCGTCGACGGTGACCACCTCGCGGCCCGGGTAGGCGTCGCGGAGGAGGGCCACCGCCTCGGCGTCGTTCGGGTCATCGAAGGCGCAGGCGATGACGCCGCCGTTGACCAGGACGTGGTTGACGTAGCTGTAGTCGACGTAGCCGTCGGCGTCGCGCAGGACCTGCGGCGCGGGCAGCTCGACGATCTCGAACGCCTCGCCCCGCGCGTCGACGGCTACGGCCAGCACGTCGCGCAGCCGCGCGGTGACGGCGTGGTCGGGGTGCGCCGCGTCGCGCTGGGTGTGCAGCAGCACGCGCCCGGGGGCGGGGATGGTGGCGACGATGTCCACGTGGCCGCGGGTGCCGTAGGTGTCGGAGTCCCGGGTCAGCCCGCGGGGCAGCCAGATCACCTGGGTGGCGCCGATCGTGCGCGCGAGCTCGGCCTCGACGTCGGCACGGCTGACGCCCGGGTTGCGGGCCGGGTCGAGCTGGACGGTCTCGGTGACGAGCACCGTGCCCAGACCGTCGACGTGCAGACCGCCGCCCTCGTTGACGAGCGACGAGTCGACGCGGGTGGCTCCCGCCCACTGCGCCACGGCGCGGCCGAGGGTGGCGTCGAGGTCCCAGGTGGCCCACTCCTGCTGCCCCCACCCGTTGAACGTCCAGGTGACGGCACCGAGCTGCTCCCCGTCGGTGACGAACGTGGGACCGGAGTCGCGGATCCAGGCGTCGTCGATGTCGCGGGCGCGCAGCTCGATGGCCGGGTCGAGGTAGGTGCGGGCCACGTCGATGTCCCGCGGGGCGGCGACCACCGTGACCGCCTCGAAGCCGGCGGCGGCGTTGGCCACGGCGGCCCAGGTGCGCCGCGCCGTCCCCGCGTCCTCGGCCGTGTCGCCGAGCGTGTAACCCTTCGTCGGCCAGGCCACCCACAGCCGCTCGTGCGGGGCTCCCTCATGCGGCATTGTCCAGCTCATACGGCCCGACTCGCTCCGCCAGCGTCGCTCATGCCTTGCCGTAGGGCCGCTCGGCGTCCACCGGCTCGGTGAGCGCGGCGTACGTGTCCGGGCGGCGGGTGCGCAGGAACGGGAACAGGTCCAGCCAGTCGCGGCGCTGCGCCAGATCGAGGTCGGTCACCAGCACGCACGGCTCGTCGCGTGGCGCCTGGACGAGCACCCGGCCGTACGGGTCGGACACGAAGGACGAGCCGTAGAAGGTGTTGCCGGTTGTGCCGTCCGGGCGGGTCTCGGCGCCGGTGCGGTTGGGTACGACCATGAACAGCCCGTTGGCGATGCCGTTGCCCACGATCACCTGCTGCCACAGCGGTTGCGTGTCGAAGTCCGGGTGGTCGGGTTCGGAGCCGATGGCGGTCGGGTAGACGACGATGTTCGCGCCGGCCAGCCCGTAGGCCCGGGCGACCTCGGGGAACCACTCGTCCCAGCAGGTCGGCAGCCCGATGCGCGCGTCCGCGAGGCCGGCCAGCGTGTAGACGGGATAGGGATCAGCCGGGCCGGCCGGGCCGGCGCGGAAGTACCTGTCCTCGTAGTAGCCGGCCGTCACCGGGATGTGCAGCTTGTTCGTCGCGGCGACGACCTCACCGGTCGGCGCCACGATCAGTGACGTGTTCAGACCGAGGCCGTCGTCCCCGTCGGCCTGCCGGTAGACCGAGGCATGCACGTACACGCCGTTGCGCGCCGCCGCGGCGCGGGCGAAGCCGACGGTCGGGCCGGTGTCGAGGTCCTCGGCGAGGTCGCTGGCGGTGCCCTGCGGCAACACGTCGGCCGGGTAGCGCGACAGCGTCACCTCGGGCAGGAACACGATGCGCGCCCCGTGCGCGGCGGCGGTGTCGATCGCGGCGTCCAGCCACGCGGTGAGCCCCTCGGGCGACCACGCGTGCTGGACCACGCCGATGCGCAGCGGCGCGACGGTCGAAGCGTGCACCCGGGCGAGTGACGGGGGCGGGGTCGGTGGGCCCTCGATGACGGTGATGTCCGGCATCGGCCCAGCATCGCATCCCCCCGCCGGGCGACCTGTCCCCCGGTGTGGTCGTGAATTGCCGCCCGATCGCCGCCACACCGGGGGACACATTGCATGAGGTGGGCCTGTTATCGCTCACAGGGATCGGGCGCGGATTGTCCGGTTTCTCCGCTTGACAGCGGATGTGACCCATGACATATCCTGTCGCGCGACAGATGTTATCGCTAACAGCGCGCCCTTCCCCAGCGACGACGGGAGTCGATGCACCGTGTTCAGATCCCCCCTCCACCGCCTGCGCCGCGGCAGCCTGGCCGCCGGTCTCGCGCTCGCCGCCGTGCCCATCGGCGCGGCTATCGCCGCGGCCCCGGCCGCCCAGGCCAACACGCTCAACGGCCCGTGCGACTTCTACGCGCGTGGCGGGACGCCCTGCGTCGCCGCCCACAGCACGACCCGGGCCCTCTACGGCGCCTACACCGGCCCGCTCTACCAGGTGCGGCGCGCTTCGGACGGCAGCACCCAGGACATCGGCGTGACCAAGGCCGGCGGCTACGCCGACGCGGCGGCCCAGGACACGTTCTGCGCCGCCACCAGCTGCGTCATCACCGTGATCTACGATCAGTCCCCGCGCGGCAACGACCTGACCCAGGCTCCTCCGGGCGGTTTCAACGGCCCCGCCGCCGGCGGCTACGACAACCTCGCCGACGCCACCGCCGCGCCGGTCAAGGTCCACGGGCACCGGGCCTACGGCGTGTACATCGCCCCCGGCACCGGTTACCGCGACAACGACACGAACGGCATCGCCACCGGCGACGACCCCGAGGGCATGTACGCCGTTCTCGACGGCACCCATTACAACGGCGGCTGCTGCTTCGACTACGGCAACGCCGAGACCGACAGCCACGACGACGGCAACGGCACGATGGAAGCCATCTACTTCGGCAACATCAAGGTCTGGGGCTACGGTCCGGGCGCCGGTCCGTGGATCATGGCCGACCTGGAGAACGGGCTCTTCTCGGGCGTGCACACGCACCTGAACAACAACGACAAGAGCATCAGCGACCGGTTCCTGACCGCGATGGTCAAGGGCGCGCCGGACGAGTGGTCCATCCGGGGCGGCAACGCGCAGGAGGGTGACCTGACGACGCTGTACAACGGTGCCCGGCCGAACGAGGTCGACGGCTACAACCCGATGAAGAAGCAGGGCGCCATCATCCTCGGCATCGGCGGTGACAACAGCGTCGGCGGCGCCGGCACCTTCTACGAGGGCGTGATGACCTCCGGCTATCCGACGGAGGCCACCGAGAACAAGGTGCAGGACAACATCACGGCCGCCCACTACGTCGCCGTCCCCACGGCGCCGATCCCGCTCCAGCCCGGTCCGCAGGTCTCGGTCAAGTCCGCCGACGACAGCTCGAACTACATCGAGCACGACGCCACCGACGACGGCGTGGCCGTCGCGCCGGTGACGAGGACCAGTCCGAACGCGGACAAGAAGGACGCGACGTTCGTCGAGACCGCGGGCCTCGCGGACCCCGATTGCGTGTCGTTCGAGTCGGTCTACCAGCCGGGCAGCTTCCTGCGGCACCAGAACTTCAAGGTGCACCTGCAGCCCAACGACGGCAGCTCGTTGTTCGCCCAGGACGCCACGTTCTGCCCGAAGCCCGGCAACAGTGGGCAGGGCGTGTCGTTCCAGTCCGTCAACTTCACGACCAAGTACCTGCGCAACTACCAGGGGCAGCTGTACCTGGCCAGTGACGGCGGGACCAACCCCTGGGACGACGCCACCAACTGGGCCGCCGACACCAGCTGGGTCGTGACCAAGCCGCTGAACCCGCAGCACTGATCCGGGACGCCGCGTCCCCCGCCCGTCCGGCGGGGGACGCGGCGTCACCGCGCCAGGCCCAGCGCGAGGTCACCGGCCCGGCGCAGGTAACCGCCGCCGAAGAGGTCGGCATGCACCAGCAGCGGGAACAGCTGCCACAGCGGGAGGCGTGCGCGCCACCCTTCGGCCAACGGCGCGATCTCCTCGTAGGCGGCTGCCGTACGGCGGGGTACGGCGCCGAACAGGTCGAGCATGGCGAGGTCCATCTCCCGGTGGCCGCCGTAGGCGGCCGGGTCGATGAGCCAGGGCCGCCCCGCGCGGTCGGCCAGGACGTTGCCCGTCCACAAGTCGCCGTGCAGCCGGGCGACCGGCTCGGCCGGGGCGATCACCCGGACCGCCGCCACCTCGCGTTCGAGACCCACGCGCCGCGCGAGCGGCAGGCAGCGGTGCTGCAGGTAGTACTCGTTCCAGTCGTCACCCTCCGGCGAGGGCAGCTCGCACCGGCCGACGAGGAACGGCCCGGGCGCGGGCAGCGTGCCGAACCGGGCCGCGCCGGCGGCGTGCACCGTCGCCAGCATGTGCCCGAGCTCGGCTTCACCCGCGGCGTCGAGCACCCCGGCGTCGACGCGTTCGAGCACGAGCAGGCCTGCGGCTTCGGACAGGATGCGCGGCACGCGCGCCCCCGCCTCGGCCAGCCACCGCAGCCCGGCGGCCTCGAGCGGCGCCGGGCCGTGCTTGACGAACTCGGCCACCGGCGTCAGCCGCCCCAGAGGTCCGCGGCCCGCGCCTCGAGCGCCTGCGACAGGTAGGCCAGCAACGCGCGTTCGTCGGCGTCGAGCCATTTCGAAGCCCGGGGCCGGCGGCCGGCCAGGAACCGCTCCAGCTCCCCCGAGGTGTAGCCGTCGATGACATCGGGGTGGACGTAGTGCGCGCGGGCCACCGAGCGGGTGTTGTTGAGCACCTCGGCCGCGCTGTCGATCGCGCCGAGCACGAGGTGTTCCGAGTCGTCGGGTGCGGGCAGGTGCTTGCGCAGCACGCGGAACGCGATGGTGGTGCCGTTCCAGGTCCGGAAGTCCTTGGCCGTGAGATGCGCGCCCGTGAGTTCTTTCAACCTCGTGTTGATCTCGTCGGAGTCGAGCACCGAGCCGTCCACGGTGAACAACCGCTTGCTGCGTTGCTCGAGCAACCGCTCGAGGATCCGGGCCACACCCGCGTCGTGCACCACCACCTCGGCGGTCTTGCCGGACTTGGCCGGGAACTTGAGGTCGATGCGGTCGCCGGTGACGCGCACGTGCTTACGGGTGAGGGTGCTCAGCCCGTAACTGTCGTTCTCCTCCGCGTAGGTCTCGTTGCCGATGCGCAGGCCGGTGCGGTCGATGATGCGCAGCATCGCCGCCAGCACGCGATCGGCGTCGAACACCCGTCGGCGCAGCTGCCCGTCCACGTCCTTGCGGATCGCCGGCAGGGCGTCGCCGAAGCCGATGAGGCGGTAGAAGTTCAGCTGGTCCCGCAGGGAACGCCACCGCTCGTGGTAGATGTACTGCCGCCGCCCGCGCTCGTCGTCGCCTACGGAGAGGATGTGACCGTCGTCCCAGGTGCAGATCCACACGTTGCGCCAGGCCGGCGGGATGGCCAGTTTGGCGATGCGGTCGCGAAGCTGGACGTCGACGACGGTGACGCCGTCGGAATCCCGGTAGGTGAAGCCCTTGCCCCGGCGTAACCGGGTCATCCCCGGCATCTCCGGGCTGACGTAGCGCAGTTTCGCGAGCTTGGCGCACTGCTCCGGGTCGTCGTAGAGCGTTGCGATCAGCTGGGCCGCCTTAGGCTTCGGGTTCGCCACGCGGGGTACCTACCCCGCCGCCGAGCCGAGGAGTCAGCGTTGGGCACGATCGAGGAGACGGTCTCGCTACCGGCGCCGCCGCAGCGCGTGTGGGAGGTGGTGTCCGACCCGGCGCGGTTCGGTGACTGGCTCACCATGCACCGCTCGTGGGCGGGCGAGACCCCGGCGGCGTTCGCCCAGGGCGACCGGGTGACGCAGCTGGCCGGCATCGCCAACATCCCGATCACGATCACCTGGACCGTGGACGCCTACGAGCCTCCGCGCGCGGTGCGGCTGAGCGGCACCGCGTTACTGGGCGTCGCCGCATCGATCGCGCTGGACATCGCGGCCGAGGGCGACGGCGCGAGCCGGTTGGCCGTCACCGTGGCCTTCGACGGCCCGCTGCTCGCCGGGCCGATCGGCGCGGCGATCGACCAGGCCGCGCGCCACGAGGTGCGGGCCTCGACCGAGAAGTTGCGCGTCCTGCTGGCCTGAGCGCCACCGGCGGCGGCGCGGGCCGCCACCGGGGTGGAGCGGTCAGGCCGCGGAGCGGGCGGCCGCCGTGCCGGCCAGCGCAGGCACCAGGTTCTGCGCCTGCGGGGTGCCCAGGCCGGTGGCCGGGTCCCAGCCGGGACCGGCCGGGAAGCCGGGGACGGTCACGTCGATCCCGTGATAGGTGTTGTCACCGGTCGTGACGTCGTGGAAGTCGCCGGCGTAGGACGCGGATGACTTGGCCAGCGTGTAGAGCTGCGGGGTGATGAGCCCGAGGCGGTGCCCCGCGGCCTGATCGGCCAGCGCGGCGAGACCGGCCCATTGCGGCGAGCCGGCGCTCGTGCCGCCGAAGCGGAAGATCAGGTTCGCGCCCTGACCGGACGTGCTCCATACGGTCAGCACGCCGGTGTCGATCCCGGCGTTGTAGGCGATGTCGGGGATGCCGCGCCCCGGCGCGGTCTTGCCGACGGCTTTGCTCTGGAACTTCGGGGCCGCGTAGACGGTGGAGTACCCGCCACCACCCGCCGCGGCGAAGTCCGGCTCGTTCCACGTCGTCTCGCCGTGGTAGGCGCCGGTGGTCCCGTCGGCGTCGAGCAGCGTTCCGCCGACCGCCGTCACCGCCGGGTCGGTGGCCGGGGTGCTGGCCGCCTTGAAGTAGCTCGTGTCGTCGCAGGTCGGCAGCGCGGCGCCCTGGTCGGCGGTGGAGGCGAACACCGTCATGTTCTTCGTCTTCGCGGTGCGCAGTTCCTTGTGCATGTTGGCGAAGGTGGTCGGGTCCTCGCACTGCTCGGCCTCGCCGTAGCTCTGCGAGAGCACGTCGGAGTCCGTGTGATGGACGACGTAGTGCAGCGCGCTCTCGATGTCCGGATCGTTGTCGCTCTTGGCGAGCACGAGCAGGATCTTGGCCGCGGGCGCGACGGCGTGCGCCCATTCGACGTCCAGGCTGATCTCCCCGGCCCACGACGTCTGGTCGGCGTTCGACTGGTCGAAGGGGGTCAATCCGTCCGGGGCCGCGATGTCGAGTTCCGGGTCGGGCAGGCCGAACGTCGTGTCGAAGGTGTCGAGGTCCTGCGCGATCGTCGGGCTCTGGAACGCGTCAACGATCGCGATCGTGGTGCCTGCACCGTTCTGCGGGAGCTGGTCGATGCCGTACGCGGCCCGGATCTGCTCCGGCGCGTAACAGCCCGCCGGGGTGGTGTCCTGGCAGGCGAAGGAGGTGCCGGCCGGCTCGGCACGACCGACGAGCTGGTGGTAACTGCCGGCCGAGGCTGGCGTCATGTGCCCGTACCGGGCGGCGGTGCCGGCCCCCGCGGCGCTGCTGAACCCGGCCAGGCCGGCGACGATCAGAGTCGCGCTCGCCGTCACCGCCAGTACCCGCCCGTGGCGTGCTCGACGTGTGGGCATGGGACACCCTCCTGGGTTCGGAGCGGCCGCCCGAGATCGACTTCCGCGACCTCAGCGAAGGCACGCTATCGGCCGGCACCTCCGGCTGTAAACCACCTGTGCACGGATGGGCGCACATGATCGGGTCGCATGCGCACAGAAGCTGGCAAAACGTCCGCTGCGCTAGGTTGAGGTCTCCGCCGGGGCGGTAGCTCAGCCGGTCAGAGCAAGGGACTCATAATCCCTCGGTCGTGGGTTCGAGCCCCACCCGCCCCACCGCTTTCGTGCCGTGCGAACACCTCGGGAGGGTTGAGCGATGCAGCCGGGCGCAGTCTCCGCGCCGTCGCGCGTCGCCCTCGTGACCGGTGCCGGGCGCGGCACCGGCGCGGCCATCGCCCGGCGGCTGAGCGCCTCGGGCCATCGGGTGGTGCTGACCGCGCGCAACGCCGAGCAGCTCGCGGCGGTTGCGGCGTCGTGTGCCGGTCCGACGCTGGTCGTGCCCGGTGACATCACGGACCCGTCGGCGGTGGAGGAGTTGTTCGCCCGCACCGAGCAGACCTGGGGGCCGGTGGAGATCCTCGTCGCCAACGCCGGCGCCGGGACGTCGGCCCCCCTGGAGCGCACCAGTGACCACGACTGGCAGCGGATGCTGGAGCTGAACCTCACCGCTCCGTTCCGATGCCTGCGGCGGGCCGTGCCCGCCATGAAGGAGGCCGGCTGGGGGCGCGTCGTGGTCATCGCGTCGACGGCCGCCCGCGTGGGTGAGCCGTACATCGCCGCCTACACCGCGAGCAAGCACGGCGTCCTCGGCCTGGTCCGCTCGGCCGCGGCGGAGCTGGCGCGATCCGGCGTCACCGTGAACGCCGTGTGCCCGGCCTACGTGGACACCCCGATGACCGACGCGACCATCGCGAACATCGGCGCGGCGACGGGGCGCAGCGCCGCCGAGGCGAGGGCGGCGCTGGAGCGCAAGCAGCCGATCGGGCGGCTCATCACCGCCGAGGAGGTCGCCACCGCCGTCGGGTTCTGCCTCGACAACCCGGCGGTGTCCGGACAGGGCATCACCGTGGACGGCGGGAGTACCCAGCCATGAGCGTGGAACGGATCAACCCGGACGAGCTGGGCGCGCCGCGTGGCTTCTCGCATGCGGTCGTCGGCCGCGGCACGGTCGTCTTCCTCGCCGGCCAGACCGCGTTGGACCGCAGCGGGCGCATCGTCGGCGACACGCTGCCCGAGCAGTTCCGGCGGGCGCTGGGCAACCTGCTCGTGGCCCTGCGGGCGGCCGGCGGCAGCCCTGACGACCTCGCCGGCATCACGATCTACCTCACCGACATCGAGGAGTACAAGGCGCAGGCCCGCGAGATCGGTGCCGTCTGGCGCGAGCTCGTCGGCCGCGACTACCCGGCCATGGCCGGCATCGGCATCAGCCGGTTGTGGGACGCCGAGGCCAAGGTGGAGATCCAGGGCTTCGCCGTCGTCGAATCCGACGATCAGTAGGCGTCCCGGGCGACCGCGCCGGCGAAGGCCGCCGCACGCTGCGCGAGCCGCGAGCGCAAGGCGAAGAACGTTTCCGCCGCGTCGATGCCCGGCCACCCGGGCGGCAGCAACTCCACGGCCAGGCCCGGGTCGGAGTAGGGCAGTCGCCGCCAGTCGGTCAACGCACGGACGTAGTCGCGGAAGGCCTGCGCGTCGTCGATGCGACGCCGCCGGTTGTACGCGCGCCGCAACGGCGCGTAGGTCTCGAGGAAATCGGCGTACAGCTGTTGGAGCCGCTCCAGGTCCCACCACTGCGGTACCCGCTCCCGCACGTCGCCGAAGGAGCGGTAGGTCGCCGCGAAGATCTCGACGTAGGAGTCCAGGCCCGCGCGCAGCAGCACGTCCCTCGCTTCGGGTTCCAGGTGTGCCGGCGCGATCCACACGCCCGCGGTCACCGTGCCGAAGCCGAGCCAGGCCAGGCGCGAACGCAGCTGGTGACGCTTGTCCCGCTCGGACTCCGGCACGCTGAAAACGGCCAGCAGCCAACCCTCGCGGGCCGAGGCGCGGCGCCGTTCGAAGATGCGATGGTCGCCCTCGTCGAGGATCTCCCGGGCCTTGGCGGACAGCGCGTAGCCGGCGACCGCGTCGACGCGACGGGCGTCCACGATCCCGCGCCGCTTGAGCCGCGAGATCGACGAGCGCACCGCCGGCTCGTCCACGCCGAGCTCGGCCATCAGCCGGATGATCGAGGACACGCTGAGCCAGCCGGCGGCGTCGCGCCCGTAGAGGCCGTACAGCGTGACGATCAACGCGCGCGGCTGGTGACCACGCGTGGTCGTCTCCTCCTCCAGCGCCGTCACGAGGGGTCAGGCTACCGGCCGGCGCCCGGGCCGGCCGACGATTGCATGTGACGCTCTCTTGACTGTCGTCACAACTCCGAAATACTGCGGGCATGGACATCGGCGGCAACCACACGCTGACCCGCTCGGCCCACACGGACACCTTCTGCCGCGACAACCTCCCGCCCCGCGACAGCTGGCCCGAGCTCCTCCTCGACAACCCGGACGTCGCGTACCCGGACCGGCTGAACTGTGCCGTCGCCCTGCTCGACGACATCATCGCCGCGCTCGGGCCCGACCGGCGCTGCTTCGTGCAACCAGGGGGCGACGACTGGACCTACGGCCGGCTGCGCAGCGAGGTCGACGCCGTCGCACATGCGCTCGTCGACGAGCACGGCCTCGCGCCGGGCAACCGGGTACTGCTGCGCGGTCCCAACACGCCGTGGCTGGTCGCCTGCTGGCTGGCCGTGTTGAAGGCGGGCGCGGTGGCCGTGGCCACGATGCCGTTGTTGCGCGCCGTGGAGCTCACCTCGATCGCCGAGATCGCCCGCGTCGACCTGGTGCTGTGTGACGCCCGGTTCGCCGACGAGGTGCACGCGGCCGAACTGCGCCACGCCCGGACGGTGCTGTTCGGCGGGACCGGGCCCGGCGACCTGTTGGCCCGACTGCGCGACCACCGCGCGGGCTTCACCGCGGTCGACACGGCGGCCGACGACGTGGCCCTGCTGGCGTTCACGTCGGGCACCACGGGCCGGCCGAAGGCGACGATGCACTTCCACCGCGACGTCCTCGCCATGGCTGACACCTTCGGCCGCCACGTCGTCCGCATCCAGCCCGACGACGTCGTGATCGGGACGCCGCCGATCGCGTTCACCTTCGGGCTCGGCGGCCTGGTCGTCTTCCCGATGCGGGTCGGCGCCGCCATGGCGCTGGTGGAGAAGGCCACCCCCGGCGAGCTCGCCGACCGGATCGCCGACGGCCGCGCCACGGTCTGCTTCACCGCGCCGACCGCCTACCGGGCCATGCTGCGCGGCGGCGTGGGCGACCGGTTGGCCACCCTGCGACGCGCGGTGTCGGCCGGGGAGCACCTTCCGCGCAGCACGTGGGAGGCGTTTCGCGATGCGACCGGCATCCGGCTGATCGACGGCATCGGGTCGACCGAGATGCTGCACGTCTTCATCTCGGCCGCCGACGACGACATCCGGCCCGGCGCGACCGGACGCGCCGTCCCGGGCTACCGCGCGGCGATCGTCGGCCCCGACGGCGAGCAGTTGCCGCCGGGCACCCCCGGTCGGCTCGCCGTGCAGGGACCGACGGGCTGCCGCTACCTGGCCGACCCGCGACAGTCGGTGTACGTGCAGCACGGTTGGAACATCACCGGCGACACCTTCGTGCAGGACGCGGACGGGTACTTCTACTTCCAGGCCCGCAACGACGACATGATCGTCTCCTCCGGCTACAACATCTCGGGTCCGGAGGTGGAGGAGGCCCTCATCGAACACCCCGCGGTGCAGGAGTGCTGCGTCGTGGGTCTGGCCGACGCCGACCGGGGTCAGGTCGTCACCGCCTTCGTCATCCTCGCCCCCGACCACGAGCCGGCCGCCGAGCTCGTCGCCGAGCTGCAGCACTTCGTCAAGGCCCGCATCGCGCCGTACAAGTACCCGCGCGCGATCCATTTCGTGAGCGACCTGCCGCGGTCGACCACCGGGAAGCTGCAGCGCTACCGCCTGCGCGACCCGTCGCTGATCAGCCACTGACGAGGGCCCCACCTCGTTCCGCGCATATCGTCTTCCTGACGCCCGTCAGCTAGACTCGATAACGATTGATCGGCAGCAAGCAGCCCAGGAGGCATCGTGCGCATCGCAGTGGTCGGAGGTGGCCCGGGCGGTCTCTACTTCTCGGCGCTGGCCCGGCAGCTCGATCCCGACCACGAGATCACGGTGTGGGAGCGCAACGCGGCCGGCGACACGTTCGGCTTCGGGGTCGTCTTCTCCGACGAGACCCTCGGCGGCATCCAGCACGCCGACCGCACCGTCTTCGACCAGATGGAACGCGAATTCGCCCGCTGGGACGACATCGACGTGCACTTCCGCGATCAGGTGCTGACCAGCGGCGGCCACGGCTTCGCGGCGATGAGCCGCAAGCGCCTGCTCGAGATCCTGCAGGCCCGCTGCGTCGAGCTCGGCATCGACGTCCGGTTCAGCACGCTCGCGCCCGACGTGGCCGAGCTCGCCGCCTCCTACGACCTCGTCGTGGCGTGTGACGGTGTCAACTCCGCGATCCGCGCCCGGTTCGCCGACGAATTCGGCGCCAGCACCGAGCTGCGGCGGTGCAAGTACATGTGGCTCGGCACGTCGAAGGTCTTCGACGCCTTCAAGTTCTACGTCCGCGAGACGCCGTACGGCGTGATGCAGATCCACGGATACCCCTTCGACCGCACCGGCAGCACCTTCATCGTCGAGATGAACGACGACGTCTGGCGCCGGGCCGGTTTCGACTCCTTCGCCGACCAGCAGTTCGCCCCGGGCGAGTCCGACGAGAAGTCGGCGGCGCTGGTGACGGAGTTGTTCGCCGACGTCCTCGACGGCCACGAGGTGCTGCTCAACAACTCGAAGTGGCTCAACTTCGTGACCGTCCGCAACACGCGGTGGAGCCACGGCAACGTGGTCCTCATCGGCGACGCGGCCCACACCGCCCACTTCTCCATCGGGTCGGGCACGAAGCTGGCCATGGAGGACGCGCTGGCGCTCGTCGCCTGCCTGCACGAGAACCCGGACGTGGAATCGGCCCTGTCGGCCTACGAGCAGGAGCGGCGCCCGGTCGTGCTGTCCACCCAGCGAGCGGCCCAGGCGAGCCTGGAGTGGTTCGAGAACCTCGGCCAGTACACCGACCAGGACCCCGTCCAGTTCGCGTTCAACATCATGACCCGCAGCCGGCGGGTCACCTACGACAACCTGCGCCTGCGCGACCCGCAGTTCGTGGCCGAGGTCGATCGGTGGTTCGCCGCGCACGAGGCCGGCCGCGGCTTCGGCGCCGGCGAGGTCCGGCCGCCGATGTTCCAGCCCTTCCGGCTGCGCGAGATGACGCTGGCGAACCGGATCGTCGTCTCCCCCATGGACATGTACAAGGCGGTCGACGGCAAGCCGACCGACTTCCACCTGGTGCACCTGGGCGGCAAGGCGTTGGGCGGGGCCGGGCTGGTCATGACCGAGATGGTGTGCGTGTCGGCCGCCGGGCGGATCACCCCCGGCTGCACCGGCCTGTACACCGACGAGCACGCGGCGCGCTGGCGGGCCATCACCGACTTCGTGCACGCCGAGTCTCACGCGCGCATCGGCGTCCAGCTCGGTCACTCCGGCCGCAAGGGGTCGACCCGGCTGATGTGGGAGGGCATGGACGAGCCACTGCCGGACGACAACTGGCCGATCGTGGCACCGTCCGCCCTCCCCTACCGGCCCGGCGTGAGCCAGATCCCGGCCGAACTCACGGTCGAGCAACTCGACGCGATCAAGGCCGACTTCGTCAACGCGACGCGGCGCAGCGAGCACGCCGGCTTCGACCTCATCGAGCTGCACTGCGCGCACGGTTACCTGCTGTCCTCGTTCATCTCGCCGCTGACCAACCAGCGCACCGACCGGTACGGCGGGTCACTGGACAACCGGCTGCGCTTCCCGCTCGAGGTGTTCCGCGCGATGCGCGCAGCCTGGCCCGCGGCCCGGCCGATGAGCGTGCGCATCTCGGCCACCGACTGGCACCCGGGGGGCATCACCGAGCAGGACGCGGTCCACATCGCCCGCGCGTTCGCCCAGGAGGGCGCGGACATCATCGACGTGTCCAGCGGACAGGTAACGCCCGACGAGAGCCCCCAGTTCGGCCGCTCCTATCAGACCCCGTTCGCCGACCGCATCCGCAACGAGGCCGGCATCGCCACCATGGCCGTCGGCATCATCTCCTCCTACGACGACGTCAACTCCTTGCTGCTGGCCGGCCGCGCCGACCTGTGCGTGCTCGGGCGCGCCCACCTCTACGACCCGAACTGGACGCTGCACGCGGCGGCCGAGCAGGGCTACAGCGGCGAGGCGGCCCGATGGCCGCTGCCGTGGCAGGCGGGGGCCCGCAAACCGCAGTCCGGGCGCACCGACGGCGCGAAGCCGCGGCTCGAGCTCATCCGTCAGGGCGGCTCCGGCACGGCGCACGCCCGCTGGCGCCCGCAGGGCTGACCGGCCACGTCCGCCGCCTACGGGCGAGCGGTCAACGTCCCTCCCAGTTCGGCGGCCTGCGCTCGTTGAAGGCGGCGTGGAACTCGGCGTGATCGTGGGTGGTCATCAGCAGCGCCTGGGTCATCGCGTCGAGCTCCATGGCCGCCGACATCGGCATGTCGAGCTCCCGGGTGATCAACGACTTCGTCTGGGCCAGCGCCAGCGTCGGTCCGTCGGCGAGCTGCCGCGCCAGGTCGGCAGCGGCCGCGTCCAGCTCCTCCTCGCCGACCAGGCGGCTGACCAGCCCGTACCGGTCGGCGGTCCCGGCGTCGATCGTGGTGCCGAGCATGAGCAGCTCGGTGGCCCGGCCGGCGCCGACCATCCGCGGCAGCAGGTAGGCGGCACCCATGTCGCCGCCGGACAACCCGACCTTGGTGAACAGGAAGGCGAAGCGGCCCTTCGGGCCGAGGATGCGGAAGTCGCTGGCCAGGGCGACCACCGCGCCGGCGCCGGCGGCGATGCCCTGGATGACCGTGATGATGGGGACGGGGCACTCGCGCATCGCGCGGATGACGTCACCGGTCATCTTGGTGAAGCGCATGAGGTCGGCGGCGCCCATCTTGATCAGCTCGCCGATGATCTCGTTGACGTCGCCGCCGCCGCAGAAGCCGCGCCCTTCGCCGCGGATGACCAGCACGCGCACGTCGGTGTGGTGCGGCAGCTCGTGCAGCAGGTCGCGCAGGTCGGCGTAGCTCTCGAAGGTGAGCGGGTTCAGCTTCTCGGGCCGGTCGAGGGTGACCGTGGCGACGCCGTCGGCCTCGGCGAAGCGGAAGTTCTTCCACTCCGGCGTCAGCGGTGCGGAGCTGCGGAAGCGGTAGTTGTCGGTCACGTGGCTCCCCTGCCGATCGTCTCGCGGGCGATGATCGAGCGCTGCACCTCGGACGCGCCCTCGTAGATCCGCAGCGACCGCACGTCGCGGTAGAGGTGTTCGAGCAGATGCCCGCGGCGCAGGGCCCGGGCGCCGTGCAGCTGGACGGCGGAGTCGATCACCGATTGCGCGGCCTCGGTGGCGTACAGCTTGGCCATGGCCGCGCGCCGGGTGACCCCGCCGGGGTCGTCGCCGGCGTCGTAGGCGGTGGCCGCGGCGTACACCAGCAGCCGGGCGGCCTCGAGCTGGGTGGCCATGTCGGCGATGCGGTGCGCCACGGCCTGCTGGCGCGCCAGGGGAGCGCCGTACACCTGGCGGGTCCGGACGTGGTCGACGGTGGCGTCCAGTGCCGCCTGGGCCATGCCCACGGCGAACGCCCCAACGCTGGGCCGGAACAGGTCGAGGGTCCGCATCGCGACGACGAAGCCGCGGTCGAGGTCACCCAGCCGGTCGGCGTCGTCGACGTGGACGCCGTCGAACACCAGCCGGCCGATCGGGTGCGGGGACATCATCTCCAGCGGCTCGCCGCTCAGCCCGGGCGCGTCGCCGGCGACGACGAACGCGGTCACGCCCTTCGCGCGCGCGTCCGGCGTCGTTCGCGCGAACACGGTGTAGACGTCGGCGTCCGGGGCGTTGGAGATCCAGATCTTCTCGCCCGACAGCCGCCACCCCGCGCCGTCGCGCCCGGCCAGCAGCTCCAGGGCGCCGGCGTCGGACCCGGCGCCCGGTTCGGACAGGGCGAACGCCGCGACCACGTCCCCGCGGACCACGCCGGGCAGCCAACGCTCCCGGAGCTCGGCACTGCCGGACTGGACGATCGGGTAGCTGCCGAGGCCCTGCAGGGCCAGCGCGGTCTCGGCCTCGCCGCTGACCTGCGCCACCGACTCGCGCAGCAGGCACAGCTGCATGGCGGCCGCGTCGCTCACCGGCGCGTCGCCCGCGCCGCCGAACAGCGCCCGCAGCAGACCTTGGCGGCCCATCTCGGCGACCAGGGGGCGATTGACCCGCCCGGCCTCGTCCCCGGCCAGCGGCAGCAGGTGGTCGACCGCGACCTGACGCACCCGGCTCATGAAGGCAACCTGATCGGCGTCGAGCCGGAAGGCGGTCATGGAGCTCCTCGCTGGTCGAACGGACGGGCGCCGGCTCGACCGCGACACTATCGGTCGGTCTTTCGTTGCTCCAGACACCGTCGGGTGACGGCCGCGCCCCGGCGGGCGCGACGATGCCCGGCGGCGGTCGCGGGCCTAATCTGTGGGACGTGGCTGACGAGGAAGAGGCGTTCGACCACGCCGCCCGCGTGCTCTACGCGGCCGCGCCCGACGACTTCCTCACCACCCGCCGCGAGCTGGTCGAGACGTTGCGCGGCGACGGCGAGGCCGCGGTGGCCCAGGCGGTCGGCAAGCTGCGCAAGCCCACCGTGGCCGCCTGGATCGTCAACGCGCACGTGCTCGCCGACGACGACGCCTTCGCGCGGATCAGTGACCTGGGCGACCGGCTGCGCACGGCCCAGGACGCGCTCGACGCACCGAAGTTGCGCGCGCTGTCGCAGGAGCGCCGCTCGACGGTGGCCGCCCTGACCGACGACGCCCTCTCCCGCGCCGGTCGCACGGCGCCGTCCACCACCGTGCAGGACGAGGTCCGCAGCACCTTCGACGCCGCGGTGGCCGACCCCGGGATCGCCTCCCGGCTCGGCCGGCTGCAGCGCGCCGAGTCGTTCTCCGGTTTCGGCTTCGGCGACGGCTCCCCACCGCAGCTGACCCTCGTGCGCGGCGGCCGGACCGACCCGCCGGCGAAGGGCAAGCAGCCGGCCGGCAGGACGGCCTCGAAGTCCGCGGCGAGAACAACGGCAGCGAAGGCACCGTCCCGGCGCGGTGCTGCCGAACGGCCGAAGGCCGATCCGGCGCGGGAGCGGGCGATCGAGAAGGCGCGCGACGAGGTCGAGCGGGCCGAGGCCGAGGTGAGCACGGCCCGCGACGCGGAGAAGGAGATGGTCGGGCAGCTCGGCGCGGCAGAGCGCGCCCTGGCCGAGGCCAAGGACGCGGTGGCGGCGGCGAAGGCCGCGCGCGAACGCAGCCGCGACGAGCACCGCAAGGCTCTGGCCCGGCGACGCGAGGCCCGCCGCGCGCTGGACCGGGCCCGTCAGGGGCGCTGAGGGGCGAACGGGGTCGGGCGCCACGCCGGGGGGCCGTGCCGCTCGGGCTCAGCCTCGCTCGGGCTCGACGCGCTCGAAGCCCCGGTCGAGGCGACGTACCCCGTCGCGCCCGCCCTCGCGGTGGGCCGAGCGGTAGGCCCGCGGGCTGAGCCCGAACTCGCGCCGGAACGCCCGGGAGAAGTACTCGGCCGAGGCGAACCCGCATTCGACGGCCACCCGCTCCACCTGGCCCGGCCCGGTGCGGGTGGCCAGGATCTCGGCCGCCCGTTCGAGGCGGCGCCGCCGGATGCGCGCGGCCGGCGACTCGGTGCCGGTGAACGCGCGGTAGAGCTGGCGCAGCGAGATGTTCAGCTGCGCCGCGATCGTGGCCGGCGTCAGGGCCGGGTCGGAGGCCTGCTCGAAGATGATGGCGTCGGTGCGCATGCGGGTGTGCTCGGCCTGCGCGATGTCGTGGTTGGGGCGCCGGACCGCGGTGCGCAACAGCAGGCCGGCCAGCGACGCGAGGTAGCGGTCGACGCCGATCAGGCTGGCGGAAGTGTTCAGCTCCTCGCCGCCCGCCACGAGCAGCCCCACCCCGGAGCGCAGCAGTTGCGTCTGGAACGGCGTCAGGTCGTAGCGCCGTTCGCCCATCTCGCGGATCGTGGCCGCCTCCACACCGATGGCCGCGAGCGGGATGTTGAGCGTGAACAGGTGGGTGTTGGTGGTGAACTGCTCGGCGATCTCGTCCGAGGGCTCGAAGGCCTGCAGCGTGCCCGTCCCGCCGGCGTCGGCCTCGAACACCGAGCCGAACGCGTCGACCCGGGCCAGCAGGTTCACGCCCTGCTCGAACGGCGTGCTGCCCGGTGGGCGGGCCGGGCGGTACAGCTCGGCGCCGCTGACGGTGGATGCCGACCAGATGCAGCGCGTGCCGCGCAGGCGTGCTCCCCGGAACAGGTACGGCGCGCGGGAGCCACGCAGCGGCCCGATCTGCAGGCCCAGCGGCCCGGTGCGCCGCCGCCCGGTCCAGGTCTCGGGGTTTTCGGGCGAGATGTCCAACCAGGCCACGGCGTTCGACGCGGTGACCTCGAATGCGCTCTGGGCGTCAGCCATCGGCCCGGGCTCCCGCCGCTGCCGCGACTTCGGCCGGTCCCCGAGTCCATGCGTTCAATCCCACCCGCAGATCTCCTCCCCCGCGAAAACGTAGTACGCGCGCTGCCCAATGCAACCGGAGGACGTGTGACGCTGCCGGTAACGGGGCGCTGCGCTGTCCGATAGGTACCCACATGCACCCCGGAGCGCCGCCCGCTGGCGGCTCGCCCGGCCGGCCTGCGCGCACACAGTGCCCCCTCGGGCGGCCCGGAGGTTCGGCGCCGCCGCCCGGCCTCAGCCGGTCCGGTCGGGTGCGTCCGGTCGGCTGCCCGCGGGCGAGGACGGGGCCGAGGACGTCGGCGCGCACGGCGTCCCGGAGCTGGAGCTGGAGCCGGAGCTCGGCGAGGTCGGCGATCCGGTCGGGGTGCCGCTGGACGAGCTGCTCGCCGGCGCGCAGGGCGACGTGGACGACCCGGTCGTCGGCGGGTGGGTCGGCGGCGCGGTGCTGCCCGGCCGGCTCGACGGCGGGGTGGCCGGCGGGCGGCCCGGACGGGTGGCCGAGCCCGGCGACGTGGGCGTCGCGCCCGTGCGGTCGCCGGCGGGCGCGCTCACCGGATCGGCCGGCGGCAGGCCGGCGCGCGGGTGGCCGCCGGGGACGGCGGGCAGGTCGGGGATCGTCACGCCGAACTGGCGGGCGTAGACCTTCTCCAGGCCGAGGACCTCGGCGAGGTAGGCGTCGGAGTGGTTGTAGGTGAGCACCGCGGTCTCCTGGCCGGTCGCGGTACCCAGATCGCCGCCCGCGGCGCACAGGTAGGCCGCGGCAGCCGCGGCGGCGTCGAAGATGTTGAACGGGTCGCGGCGGCCGTCGTGGTTGCCGTCACGGCCCCATCCCGTCCAGGTCGACGGGATGAACTGCATCGGCCCGACGGCCCGGTCGTAGACCGGGTCACCGTCGAGTCGGCCACCGTCGGTGTCGCGCACCACTTCGGTGCCGTGCCCGTTCAGCGCGATGCCGATGATGGGCGGGGTGGAGACCCCGTCCGAATGCAGCACGGCGCCGGCGAACCGGCCGTGGTCGGACTCGACGCGGCCGATGCCGGCGAGCAGCGCCCAGGGCAGCCGACAGGAGCGGTCGGTGGCCGCTTCGAGCAGGGCGGCGTTGCGGTAGGCCGCGAGGGCCGTGGCCGGGATACCGCCCGCGGCCAGGTCGGACACCGGTGCGGTCGACGTGGCCGGCGGGGCCCCCGGGCCCGTGGTCGTCGTCGACAGCGGCACCGAGGCCGAACTGCCGGCGGTGCCGGCCGACCTCGTCGCGGCGCGGTGCGCGCCCGCCGCGTGGCCGGCGGCGGCGGCCTCCCGGGCGTCGGACGAGCCGTTGCCGGCCTGCACGACCGCGAGGGTGATGGTGATCCCGAGGGCGCCGGCGCCGCCGAGGATGCCCGCCGCCAGCCGAGAACGCAGCGACGGGGCGCCCAACGGAACCGTGCCCATTGCGCCATTGAAGCAGGAGGTGGCTGAGTCGGCGAACGGGCGGTGGCGGTCGCGAAGCGCACGGCGGTTCGGGGTAAGCGATCGGCATGAGCGAATTCCGCAAGGGCGATCGGGTGACGTGGTCCAGTCACGGCCACACGGCCAACGGCAAGGTGGTCCGCAAGATCACGACCGAGGCCGAGGCCGGCGGCCGCACGGTCAAGGCGAGCAAGGACGAACCGCAGTACCTCGTCGAGAGCGACAACGGCGGCACCGCCGTCCACAAGCCCGACGCCCTGCGCAAGGAGTAGGGCCCCGGCCCTCAGCGCGGCGGGCGCTCGTCGACGATGCGCCGCATCTTGCCCATGGACCGCTCCACGGAGTCCGGCGGCAGGACCTGCACGTCGACGCTCACGCCCACCGTGTTCTTGACGAGCGCACGCAGCTGGTCCCCCGCCTGCGCCGCGTCGGTGTCGTTCGCGTCGGGCCGGCGCTCGACGCGCACGGCCAGTTCGTCGAGGGTGCCCGGCCGCGACAGCACGCACTGGAAATGCGGCGTGAGCGCGGGCGTGCGCAGGATCAGCTCCTCGATCTGCGTGGGGAACAGGTTCACCCCGCGCAGGATGATCATATCGTCGGTGCGCCCGGTGATCTTCTCCATCCGGCGCATCGAGCGGGCCGTGCCGGGCAGCAGGCGGGTGAGGTCGCGGGTGCGGTAGCGGATCACCGGCATCGCCTGCTTGGTGAGGCTGGTGAACACCAGCTCGCCGCGCTCCCCGTCGGGCAGCACGTCACCGGTCACCGGGTCGATGACCTCGGGATAGAAGTGGTCCTCCCAGACGTGCAGGCCGTCCTTGGTGTCGACGCACTCCATGGCCACGCCCGGGCCCATCACCTCGGACAGCCCGTAGATGTCCACGGCGTGCAGGTCGAGGCGGCGCTCCATCTCCAGACGCATGTCGTTGGTCCACGGCTCCGCGCCGAAGATGCCCACCTGCAGCGACGTGGACCGCGGGTCGACACCCTGTCGTTCCAGCTCGTCGGCGATCGCCAGCATGTACGACGGCGTCACCATGATCACGTCGGGTGCGAAGTCGCGGATCAGCGTGACCTGCCGCTCGGTCATGCCGCCGGACACCGGCACCACGGTGCAGCCGAGCGCCTCCGCGCCGTAATGCGCCCCCAGCCCACCGGTGAACAGGCCGTAGCCGTAGGCGACGTGCACCATGTCCCCTGGGCGCCCGCCGGCGGCCCGGATCGAGCGGGCCATCACCTGCGCCCAGGTGTCGATGTCGTCGCGGGTGTAGCCGACCACGGTGGGCCGGCCCGTCGTGCCGCTGCTGGCGTGCACGCGCGAGACCCGGTCGCGGGGCACGGCGAACATGCCGAAGGGGTAGTGCTCGCGCAGGTCGGCCTTGGTGGTGAACGGGAAGCGGGCGAGGTCGGCGAGGTCGTGCACGTCGTCGGGGTGCACCCCGACGGCGTCGAACGCCGCCCGGTAGTGCGCCACGTTGGCGTAGGCGTGGCGCAGCGACCAGCGCAGCCGGTCGAGCTGCAGGGCGCGCAGCTCGTCCACCGGGGCGCGCTCGATCGGGTCGAGGGTGGCCGGGTCGGGCGTGCGGTCCTGCATTCGGTGTCGGCTCCCCCGCGTCAGGCGTCGTAGTCGACGGTCAGCTCGTCGGTGGTCGGCTCGGCCTGGCAGGTCAGCACGTAGCCGGCCTCGACCTCGTCGTCCTCGAGGGCGTAGTTGCGGCGCATGGCCACCCCGCCGGCGGTGAGCCGCGCCCGGCAGGTACCGCACACGCCGCCCTTGCAGGCGAACGGCAGGTCGGGGCGCACCCGCTGCGCGGCGTCGAGCACCGTGCTCCCGGCGGGGACGGTGACGGTGGTGGCCCGCCCGTCCAGGACGACAGTGGCCTGCGCACCGGGGCCGGCGGGGGCGTCGGTGTGCGCGGCCTGCGGCGGCGGCGCGTCCTCGACGTAGAACAGCTCGCGATGGATGCGCCGGCGCTCGACGCCGAGCTCGCCCAGCACCTGCATGGCGTCGGTGACCATGCCGAACGGCCCGCACAACCACCAGTGGTCGACGGCGGCGATGTCGACGGTGACGGGGAGCAGCAGGCGCAGCCGCCGGCCGTCGAGGCGCCCGCTGTGCAGCTGCACCTCCTGCGGCTCGCGGGAGAGCACGTGCACGACGCGCATCCGCGCCGGGTGCGCGTCCTTCAGGTCGGCGACGTCGTCGGCGAACATCACCGTGTCGCTGCGCCGGTTGCCGTAGAGCAGCGTCACAGTGCTCGCCTCGTTCGCGGCCAGCACCGACCCCGCGATGGAGAGCATCGGGGTGATGCCGGAGCCGGCGGCGATCAGCACGTGTTCGCCGGGCTCGTCCAGCTCGGGGGTGAACGTGCCGGTGGGCGCCTGCACGTCGAGCACGTCGCCGGGCCGCACGTCGTGCACCAGCCAGCTCGACACCGCTCCACCGGCCACCTCGCGCACGCCGATGCGCGGCGACCGGCCGACCGGCGCGCAGATGGAGTACGACCGGCGCTCCTCGCCCCGGCGCACCGTCAGCGACTGGCCCGCGGCGAACGCGAACTCCGGCCGCAGGTCCGTCGGCACGTCGAAGGTGACCGCGGCGGAGTCGTCGGTGAGCTGATCGACCCGGGCCACGGTGAGCGGGTGGAACCCCCTCCCCCCGCTCACAGCGGTTTCACCGCCTCGAAGGGCTCGGCGCAGTCGCGGCAGCGGTGCAAGGACTTGCAGGCCGTGGCGCTGAAGTCGGCGGTGGTGGCGGTGCGGGTCGAGCCGCAGCGCGGGCAGCGGACCGGCGGGCGCGGGCCGAGGGTCAGCGGCACCGGGCCGGTGTGGCTCGGCGCGGGCCGCGGCGGCGCGATGCCCGCGTCGGCGAGCTTGCGGCGCCCGGCGTCGGTGATCCAGTCGCTGGTCCACGCCGGTGCGAGCCGGGTGCGCACCTCGACGTCCGCATGCCCGGCGTCGCGCAGCCGCGAGCGCACGTCGGCGGCGATCTCGCGCATCGCCGGGCAGCCGCTGTAGGTGGGCGTGATCGTGACGACGACGCCGGTGGGGGTCTGCGCGACCTCGCGCAGGATGCCGAGATCGGCCACCGTGAGCATCGGCAGTTCCGGGTCCGGCGTGGTGGCCGCGACGTCCCACGCCGTGACGGCGGCGCTCACCAGGTCGCGTCCGGGTGGGCGCGGGCGATGCTCTGCAGCTCGGTGAGCACGTAACCCAGGGCCTCGGTGTGCACGCCGTCGCGGCCGGCGCGGCCGCCGACCTTGGCCAGCGGCGCGGCCTCGGGCCGGGACAGGCCGGAGGTGGCGAACACGGTGTCGAGCACGACGTCGAACTCGCCGCGGTCGGCCACCGGCTCGCCCTCGAACAGCTCGTCGACGAGCGGCCAGGTGGCGTCGAGCGCGGCCTGCATCCGCTGCCTCGACAGCTCGGTGCCGTCGCCGAGGCGCACCACCCACTGCGCGGCGTAGTCGCGGTGGTAGGTCAACTCTTTGGTGCCCTTGCCCGCGATCGCGGCGAGCACCGGGTCGGGGTGCGTCGTGAGCCGCTCGAACAGGCTGAGCCGCCAGGTGGCGAACAGCAGCAGCCGGCCGACGAGCTCGGCGAAGTCACGGTCGGCGCGCTCGACCAGGCGCACGTTGCGGTACTCCGGCTCGTCGCGGAAGTAGGCGAGCTGGTCCTCGGTTCGGCCGAGAATGCCACCGGCCCGCGCGAGCAGCATGCGGGCCTGGCCGAGCAGGTCGAGGGCGATGTTGGCCAGCGCCGTCTCCTCCTCCAGCTCCGGCATGCGCGTCATCCACTGCTGCAGACGGTGGCTGTAGACCAGCGCGTCGTCACCGAGGGCCAGGCACAGCGCGGCGAGGGGCGCCCCGTCCATGCCTTCCGGTACGGACGTGTCGATGCCCTCGAGCGGGTCGACGAAGCCGGTGCCGAAGGCCCAGCGGTGCTCGTCGTCGTGGTCGTCGGCCAGGAACTCGTAAGGGTTGTCAGCGCTCATCACATGTGTGGAACGTCGTCGGGGATGTCGTAGAAGGTGGGGTGCCGGTAGACCTTGTCACCGGACGGCGCGAAGAACGGGTCCTTCTCGTCCGGGCTCGACGCGGTGATCTCGGCGGCGGCGACGACCCAGATGCTCACGCCTTCGTTGCGGCGGGTGTAGAGGTCGCGCGCGTGGTGCAGGGCCATCTGGGCGTCGGCGGCGTGCAGCGAGCCGACGTGCACGTGATTGAGCCCGCGCTTGCCCCGCAGGAACACCTCGTACAGCGGCCAACTCGAGCTGACCGTCGGCTCGACGGGCACGCCCTCCATGGGCACGGCGCCGTGACCGCCCTCGGCCGTGTAGGCGGTCATGAGCGGCGGCCCTTCGCGGCGTGGACGGCCGCGGCCTCGCGCACCCACGCGCCGTCGTCGTGCGCCGACTTGCGGTGCGCCACCCGCTGCGCGTTGCACGGGCCGTTGCCCTTGATCACGGCGTCGAGCTCGGACCAGTCGATCGCGCCGAAGTCGTAGCGGCCGCGGTCGGGGTTCCAACGCAGGTCGGGGTCGGGCAGCGTCACGCCGAGCTTGTCGGCCTGCGGCACGGTCATGTCGACGAAGCGCCGGCGCAGCTCGTCGTTCGTGTGCCGCTTGATGCCCCACGCCATCGACTGCTCGGTGTTCGGCGAGCGGTCGTCGGGCGGGCCGAACATCATCAGCGACGGCCACCAGAAGCGGTTCGTGGCGTCCTGCACCATCTGCCGCTGCGCGTCGGTCCCGCGCATCATCGTCATCAGCAGCTCGTAGCCCTGCCGCTGGTGGAACGACTCCTCCTTGCAGATGCGGATCATCGCCCGCGCGTACGGCCCGTAGGACGAGCGGCACAGCGGCACCTGGTTGCAGATCGCGGCGCCGTCGACGAGCCAGCCGATCACCCCGACGTCGGCGTAGGACAGCGTCGGGTAGTTGAAGATCGACGAGTACTTCTGCCGCCCGGTGACCAGCTTCCCGGTCAGGTCGGTGCGGTCGGCGCCGAGCGTCTCCGCCGCGCTGTAGAGGTACATGCCGTGTCCGGCCTCGTCCTGCACCTTGGCGATCAGGATCGCCTTGCGCCGCAGCGACGGCGCGCGGGTGATCCAGTTGCCCTCGGGCTGCATGCCGATGATCTCCGAGTGCGCGTGCTGCGCGATCTGGCGGATCATCGTCCTGCGGTACGCCTCCGGCATCCAGTCCCGCGGCTCGATGCGCTTGTCGTGGGCGATCGTCGCGTCGAAGTGCTGCTCCAGCGTCGCGGTCATGGCTGCGGCCACTTGTCGGCCACCATGGTCAGGACGTCGTACTGCGCCGCGACGGCGCCGTCGCCCTTGGTGACGACGGCGTCCCAGCGCACCTCGCCGTAGTCACCTTCGCGTGGGCTGATCTGCTTGCAGGTCAGGGTCACCGTGAGCTCGTCGCCCGGGTAGACCGGTGTCAGGAAGCGCAGGTTGTCGATGCCGTAGTTGGCGAGCACCGGGCCGGGGTCAGGTTGCACGAACAGCCCCGCGGCGAAGGAGACGATCAGGTAGCCGTGGGCCACGCGGCCGTCGAAGAACGGGTTGGCCGCCGCGGCGTCGGCGTCCATGTGCGCGTAGAACGTGTCGCCGGTGAACTCGGCGAAGTGCTCGATGTCCTCGAGGGTGATCGCGCGCGGGCCGGCGACCACGGTGTCGCCGACACGCAGGTCGGCCAACGATTTGCGGAACGGGTGCTCGCCCTCGTGCCGCTCGGCGCCCTTCACCCAGCGGTTCGTGACGGCCGAGACCATCCGCGGGCTGCCCTGGACGGCGGTGCGCTGCATGTGGTGGAAGACCGCCCGCAGGCCACCCAGCTCCTCGCCGCCACCGGCCCGACCCGGACCGCCGTGCACGAGGGCCGGCATCGGCGAGCCGTGCCCGGTGGACTCCGGCGCCGCGTCCTGGTCGAGGACGAGCACGCGGCCGTGCCACGGCGCGACGCCGAGCACGACGTCGCGCGCGAATTCAGGGTCGCCGGTGACGACCGAGCCGACGAGGCTGCCCTTGCCGCGCGCGGCCAGGGCGACGACCTGTTCGACCGACTCGTAACCGATCACCGTGCTCACCGGCCCGAAGGCCTCCACCTCGTGCGGCTCGGGGCGCTCGGCGTAGTCGGCGCGCAGCAGCACCGGCGAGATGAACGCGCCGCGCTCGGCGTCGGCGCCCACGACGTCGACGTGGTCAGGATCGCCGAACACCACGCGCCCGGCGGCCTGCAGGGCCTTCAGCGAACGGCGCACCTCCTCGCGCTGCTCGAGGCTGGCCAGGGCACCCATCCGCACCGATTCGTCGGCCGGGTTGCCGACGACCACCTTGGCCAGCCGGGCGGTGACGGCGTCGAGCACCGCGTCGACCTGCTCGCCCGGCACGAACGCGCGGCGGATCGCGGTGCATTTCTGGCCGGCCTTGACGGTCATCTCGGTGACCAGCTGCTTGACGTAGAGGTCGAACTCCGGCGTGCCCGGGGCGGCGTCCGGGCCCAGGATCGAGCAGTTCAGCGAATCGGCCTCGGCGTTGAACCGCACGGCGTGGCCGACGACGCCGGGATGGGTTCGTAGCCGCTGCGCGGTGGCCGCCGACCCGGTGAAGGCCAGCAGGTCGTGCTCGGCGAGGTGGTCGAGCAGGTCCCCGGCGCCGCCGGCCACCAGTTGCAGTGCACCCTCGGGCAGCAGGCCCGACCCGACGATCAGCTCGACGACCCGCGCGGTGAGGTAGGCGGTCTGCGAGGCCGGCTTGACCAGCGATGGCACGCCGGCGATGAACGCGGGCGCCAGCTTCTCCAGCGGGCCCCAGGTGGGGAAGTTGAAGGCGTTGATCTGGACGGCTACGCCGTGCAGCGGGGTGAGGATGTGCTGGCCGAGGAAGCTCCCGGCGCGGCCGAGGGGCTCGACCGCGCCCTCGACGTGGACCCGTTCGTTCGGCAGCTCGCGCCTGGCCTTGCTGGCGTAGGCGAACAACACCCCGATGCCGCCGTCGACGTCGAACTTGCTGTCGAACAGGGTGGCGCCGGTACGGGCCGACAGGGCGTAGAGCTCGTCGCGGTTCTCGCGCAGCAGCGACGCGACGGCCTTCAGCGCCGCGGCCCGCTCGTGGAACGTGAGCTCGCGCAGGGCGGGTCCGCCGACCCGTCGGCCGTGGTCGAGCGCGGCGGCCATGTCGACGCCCTCGGAGGACACCCGCACGACCTCGTCGCCGGTGACCGCGTCGTGCACCGGCTGGCCGTCCTGCGGGGCCGTCCATTTCCCGCCGACGTAGCTGCGCAAGACCGTCATGTGTTCCTGCCTCTCGACTTACCGACCGGACGTTCAGTAAGTTATCCCACGTGAGCGACGCGGACAAGATGCCCAGCCAGGCGGTGCGGGCGATGATGGCGGCCGACGCCGCCTCCCGCGCTCTCGGCATCGAGCTGGTCGAGCAGGGCGAGGGCCGGGCCGTCACCCGGATGCCGGTGCGCGAGGACATGCTCAACGGGCACGGCGTCATTCACGGCGGCCTGGTGTTCAGCGTCGCCGACACCGCGTTCGCCTGCGCGTGCAACAGCTGGGGGCCGGCCACGGTGGCCGCGGCGGCCGAGATCGTCTTCGTCGCTCCGGCGCGCGCGGGCGACGTGCTGCGCGCGGAGGCGGCGGTGCGGACCCGGTTCGGGCGCTCCGGCGTGTACGACGTCACCGTGCGCACCGAGGCCGGCGCCGTCGTGGCCGAGTTCCGCGGCCGCAGCCAGCAGCTGCGGACCCCCGCGTGACGGCCACCGACGCGGCCCGGCGACGCGGCCGGCCGGGCTACGACCGCGAGTCGCTGCTGGCCGTGGCCGTTGAGGTGTTCATCGAGCGCGGCTACGACGGCACCAGCATGGAGGACCTGTCGCGTCGCCTCGGCATCGCGAAGTCGGCCATCTATCACCACGTGTCGGGCAAGGACGAGCTGCTGCGCCTCGCCCTCGACCGCGCCCTCGACGGGCTGTTCGCGGTGGCCGACCGCGCTCGCGCGCTGGAGCGCCCGGCCGTCGAGCGCCTCGAGTACGCGGTGCGCGGCAGTGTCGAGGTGCTGCAGGCCCAGCTGCCCAACGTCACGCTGCTGCTGCGGGTGCGCGGCAACACCGACGTGGAGCGGGCCGCGCTCGAGCGCCGGCGCGCGTTCGACCGGTTCGTCGCCGGACTGGTGCGCCAGGCCCAGCGCGACGGTGACATCCGCCCCGGCGTCGACGCCACCGTCACCGCGCACCTGCTCTTCGGGCTCGTGAACTCCCTCGTCGAGTGGTACCGGCCGACGCGGCGCCTGCCGGTGCCGCTCGCCGACGCCGTGTGCACGGTCGCCTTCGACGGGCTGCGCACCACCCGCTGACGCGCCTCGCCGGCGTGCTGTCGCTCAGGCGTCGTCGTCCTCGGCGGCGGTGCGGGTGAGGTCGACGAGCTGGCGCAGGCAGTGATCGCGCAGGGGCGCCGGGAAGTCGGGCGCGAGCCGGTTGAACACCATCCGGCCCTGCTTGCGCGTGTGCACCAGACCCGCCGTGCGCAGCAGGCGCAGCGCGTAGGACACGGAGTCCTCACTCACATCGAGGGCGAGGGCGAGGTCGCCCACACACAGCTCCTCGGCGACGTCGAGGGCGTAGATGAGCCGGATGCGCACCGGGTCGGCCATCAGCGAGAGCAGGCTCGTCAGCCGCGCGGCGTCCTCGGCATTCGGCAGCCGGGCGCGGGCGTGGGCCACGCGTCCGGCGTCGACCGGATGGGCGTGGTCGGTCACCTTCATCGCGTTGCTCCCTCGTGTCGGGTCGGCCGGTCGTCCCAATGGTGGGCGCAGTGATCGGAGCAGAAGTACACCGGACCGGTCGGGCCCTGCCGCCCGGCGGGGGCGTTCGCGATCTCGACCTGCATCCCGCACTCCGGGTCCTTCGCGAAGCGGCCGCCGTCGGTGTCCCGGGTGCGGTAGAGCCGGTAGACCACGGCGAGACCGACCAGGGCGGCGAGGTTGAGGAAGGTCGTGTAGTTCCACTCGAAGCCGGTGGCCACCACCATCTCCGGCCGGGCGGGCACGGGCACCCGCAGCGCCCGGAACAGGTACTCGACGGCCAGCCCGCCCACGGTCATCACGGCCCACAGCACCGCCAGCAGCCGCGCCGTCGTGGCGGTGCCGTAGTACTTGCGATAGATCGCCAGCAGCGGCAGCGTGATCAGGTCGGCGAACACGAAGCTGACGACGCCACCGAAGCTGATGCCGCCCTGCCACAGCGCCGCGGCCAGCGGCACGTTGCCCACTGAGCAGACGAAGCTGATGACGGCCAGGAACGGCCCGAGCACGACGTTCTCCAGGCTCGACCAGAAGCCGTGGCCGGTGAAGAAGATCGAGCGCCAGAAGTCGACCGGGACCAGCGCGGCCAGGAAGCCGGCCACGACGAAGCCGATCGCCAGTTCCACCCGCAGCATGGTGAGGTCACTGACCGTGTAACCGGCGGCGTCCCCCCACCCGCGCCGGCTGCGCAGCCGGGTACGAAGAGGTGCGACAGCGACGTCCGCCTCGGCGGTGTCGAGTCCGTCCGGTCCACCGTGGTCGTGCCCGCCGCGAGCGTCGTCGTGCGCGAGCCGCGTGCGGGCCTGCTCCAGCCAGCCGGCCGGGATGACCCGGGGCAGCACCAGGCCGAGCAGCACGATCATGATCACACCGCCGACGAACTCGGCGAGCGCGAACGGCCAGCCGATGAGCAGCCACAGCACGATGCCGAGTTCCACGACCAGGTTCGTCGACGCCACCATGAACACCATGGCCGCGGTGAAATCGGCCCCGCGGGCGAACAGGCTCTTGGCCAGCGCGGACGACGCGTAGGAGCACGAGGAGCTGATGACGCCGAAGAACGACGCCCGGGTCAGCTCGCGCGGCCCGTGCGCGCCCAGCGCGTCGCGCATCTCGGTCCGCGACACGAAGGCCTGCACCGCGCCGGAGAGGACGAAGCCGAGCACGAGCGCCCAGAACGTCGCCCACACCATGAAGAAGGCCTCGTCGAGGCCGTGCCCCACACCGTCGAGGAAGTTCACCTGCGCTCCTTCACCTCAACATCCGTACATCCGCACGGATGAACGTCCTCAGGTGTACTCCGCCGGCAGAACATCCGCAAGGCCGTACGGATGTCCGTGACGGACGAGACAGCCGGGGCGCGATGGCCTACGGGCGCACCAGGCCCGTGCGGTAGGCGTAGGCGACGGCCTGGGCGCGGTCGCGGGCGCCGATCTTGGCCAGCAGCCGGTTCATGTGGCTCTTGACCGTGGCCTCGCTGACCACGAGCCGCTGCGCGATCTCGCCGTTGGCCAACCCGGCGGCGACGAGCATCAGCACCTGCGCCTCACGCGGGGTCAAGCCGTCGGGATAGGCGTCGGCGGCCGGGCCGCCGGCGCTCGGCGCGGCACCGGCGGTCACCGCCTCGACGAGGTGGTGGGCGACGGCCGGATCGATGACCGCCCGCTCGTCGAGCACCTGGTACAGCGCGTCGCGGATCTGCGCCCCCCCGGCATCCTTGGTCAGGTAGCCCCGCGCGCCGGCGCGCAGCGCGTCGAGCACCGACCGGTCGTCGGAATACGTGGTGAGCACCACCACGCGCACGTCCGGGCACTGCTCGCGTAAGCGCCTGGTGGCCTCGACGCCGTCGCAGCGCGGCATCCGCAGATCCATCAACACAACAGCGGGATGCAGCTCGCGCGCGAGCTGCACGGCCTCGGCGCCGTCGGTGGCCGCGCCCACGACCTCGACGTCGGGCAGCAACCCGAGCACCATCGACAGCCCCTCCCGCACGACCCGTTGGTCGTCGGCGATCAACACCCGCACCGGCTCGCTCACGTGTGTGTCCCCGACGTCGGCACGACGAGCTCCACCCGGAAGCCGCGCGCGGTGGCGGCGGCGTGCAGCGTGCCACCGAGCAGCTCGGCCCGCTCGCGCATGCCGGTGAGCCCGTAACCCCCGCAGCCGCGGGGCGCGGAGGGCGCCGAACCGAAGTCCTCCACGGCGAGGCGGACGCGGTGCTCGCTGTACTCGAGGCACAGCGCGACCCGCTCGGCCTGCGCGTGGCGCCCGACGTTCGTCAGGGCCTCCTGCGCCGTCCGGTACAGCGCCACCTGCACCTGCGGTTCGAGCCGGCTCGGCGGCCCGCTGACGGTGAGGGTGCACGGCACGCGGCGGTCGCGCTCGAAGTCCGCGGCCAGGCGGGCGAGGCGCTCCGGGCCAGGCAACTGGTCGTCGCGCAGGGTGCCGATAGCCTTGCGCGCTTCGTCCAACCCGGCCTTGCCGAGCTGGTGGGCGCGCTCGATCGCGGCCGGCAGGCGCGGGTCGCCCGGGTCACCGGCAGCGAGCATGCGCGCTCCCTCGAGCTGGAGCAGGAGTCCGGACAGCGAGTGCGCGAGCACGTCGTGCATCTCGCGGGCGATGTGCGCCCGCTCGGCGAGGCCGGCCGCGCGAGCCTGCGCCGCACGGTTGCGGTCGAGCTCGACGAGCAGGCGCTCGGCCTCCCGGTTGGCCTGCACGAGTCGGAAGGCGAGGTAGAGCAGGCCGTAGAGCGCGGCGAAGCAGGCGAGCACCGCGAGCGCCACGCCATCCGGCCGCACCGCCCACGACGCGAAACCCACGGCGGCGAACCCGACGATCAGGACCACGGCAGCCGCCGCACCACGGAGCAGCACAGCCACGCACAGCACGCCCAACACCGCGCACTCGGCTCCGGGCCCGCGCGGCTGGGCGAACGTCAAGGTCGCCGAGCCGACCACCACCAGCGCGACGGCGACCCGGTGCGCGGTGCCCGTGCGGCGGCGGGCGGTGAGCGTACGCAGCAGCGCGCCCACGACGAACGCGGTCACGCACACCGTCACCAGCAGGGGCCGGCCGCTCAGGCCGGGCCGCGGGCGAGCCTGCCACGCCACCACGGGGACGGCCACGAGCAGCAACGGGCCCACCAGGCCGAGCCAGCGCACGGCGGTGGCGTGCTGGCCGCGCACGCGGCGCAGCCGAGCCAGGGTCGGCGCCACCACACTCACCCGCAAACCGTACGGCGGCGCGGCGCGCGGCACAGCCAACCGGGGGTGGAGACGGCTGCAACCCAGGGTGCAGGCGGCGCACCCACGAGTCCAGTCGTGAATGCCACCCGGGCGCCGATGTGCCGCACCCCGTCCGGACGCGAAGCTCGACGGCGACACCGAACAAGGGAGATCTCGATGCGCACCGCCGCACCCGCCCGCACTCTCACACGCCTCGCGGTCGGCTACGTGATCGTCAGCCTCGCGAACGTGGGGGTGATCATCGCGTTGCGTCACCACTCGTCGTTGGTGAACGACACCGTGTGGGGCCGCGGCCTCATCCTTGCCGGCACGTCGTTGCTGCTCATGTGGATCGCCGTGGTTGCCTCGCGCGGCCATCGCGGTGCGCTGCTGCGGCTGCGCATCATCAGCGCGGTGCTCGTCGTGACGGTCGTCGTGTTCATCGCCCTGCCCGGCGTGATCCCGGTCTGGATGAAGTGCGAACAGGCGGTGTGCGGCGCCCTGCTCGTTGCCCTCTTCGCCACGGCGAGCGTGGCCCGTCGCCCCCGTGCCACACGATCCGGCAACACGGCGTAGCCACAGGCCCGGTGGGGCATACTCCGGATATCCGGTGGGCGCTCGCTGCGTTTGGTCGGCGAGCGATACGGAGCACGTGTGACCGTTACTGACCCTGCCATCACGAGCCGCGGAAGCGACTTCTCGGCCCTGTGCCGCGAGGTTCGCGCCGCTGATCTGTTGCGTCGGCGGCGGGGGTACTACGCCGTCCGGGCCGTGATCCTGACTGCAGCGCTGTCCGGGGTCATCGCCGGGGTGTGGTTGGTCGGCAACTCGTGGCTGCAACTGCTCGTTGCGGCCGTGCTCGGCGTCGTGCTCACCCAGATCGCGTTCCTCGGGCACGACGCGGGGCACCAGCAGATCTGCCGTAAGCGGCGCAACAACGAGCTCATCGGTGTCGTGGCCGGCAACCTCGTGGTGGGGCTCAGCTACGGATGGTGGGTGGACGAACACACCCGCCACCACACGAATCCCAACCACGAGGACCACGACCCGGACATCGCCGAAAGCGTGCTCGCGTTCACCTCGGGCCAGGTCGACGAGCGGCGCGGCCTCGCCCGGTTCATCGCCAAGCACGAGGCCGGGCTGTTCTTCCCGCTGCTCACGCTCGAAGGCCTCAACCTGCACGTGTCGGCCTTCGCCCACTTATGGGGCGGCAAGCCGGTTCGCTTCCCACGCCTGGAGAAAGTGCTGCTGCTGGTCCACGTGGCCGCCTTCGTGTCGCTGCCCCTTCTGGTGATGCCGCTGGGCAAGGCCGTCGCGTTCATCGCCGTGGCCCAGGCCGCGTTCGGCGTGTATATGGGATGCTCGTTCGCCCCGAACCACAAGGGCATGCCGACGCTGACCGACAACGACTCCCTCGACTTCCTGCGGCGCCAGGTCATCACGTCGCGCAACATCGTCGGCAGCCGCGTCGTCGACACGCTGCTCGGCGGCCTGAACTACCAGATCGAGCACCACCTGTTCCCGAGCATGCCGAGCCCGGCCCTACGCCGCGTACAACCCCTTGTGCGCCGGCACTGCGCCGAGCTCGGGGTGAGCTACACCGAGACCGGGCTTCTCGAGTCGTACCGGATCGCGCTGCGGCACATGCATCACATCGGTGACGACGCGCGCGAGCTCGACCGCCGTACCGCTCGCGTTCCGCAGTCAGTGGGAGCCCGAGGCTCAGAAGGATGACGGTGGCGTAACCGTTCCCCCCGGATCCGGTCACGCCACCGCCATCGCGCCACGACGGTCCCCCTACGAGTGGGCCCACCCCCTGGGCCGACTGCAAACCGTCGTACCGCGACGGCCGGAAAGGTACTGCTCACAGGGTGCGGCGCCGTTGCTTGACGCAGCTGTGCCCTCTCTCGGCTCGTCACGCATGAACGGTGCGGCCGGGGTCCGGGGCTACACGGGTTGGCCGAAGGGGCTCGGCATCTCCTGGCCGGAATCATACTCCCGTGGTGCGGGGCCAGCCAGACCTCGCACGGCGACTCGCCCCGGGTCGTCCCGGTCGACCCGCCCGGCTCACGTCGTGCTGAGCCGGGCCGGATCGAGCGTGCCGGCGACGACGGCGTCGGCGACGGCGGACAGGGGTTGGCGGTTCGACCGTGCGTAACGCCGCAAGGCCTTGAACGCGTCGACCATGTCGAGTCCCAGGCGCACGGACAGGACGCCCTTCGCCTGCTCGATGATGACCCGGGTATTCAACGCGGTCTGCAGGTGGTTGCTCAGTTCCTCGCTGTTCTGGGCCGCGCGTACCTGGAGGATGGCGATGGTCGCAAGGTCGGCGAGGGCCTGGCCCAGCCGCAACGTCTCGTCATTGATGCTGTGTGTCTGTCCATGGAACAGGTTGAGCGCGCCGATGACCTCGTCGCGCAGCCGCATCGGGAGTGCGTAGACCGACCGGTAGCCGACCCGCTGCGCCCCGGCGGAGAAGGTGGGCCATCGTTCGCGCTCGGTGTCGAGATCGGGCACGAGAACGGGCCGGCCCGTTCGGTGGGCGTCCAGGCATGCGCCCTCGTCGTGCTGGATCTCCATGAGCTCGAGCAACCGCGCCTGCTCGCTGGACGCGGCCATCACCCGTAACCGGCCGTTGACGTCGACGAGCATCAGCCCCGCCGCCGAGACCCCGAGCAGGTCGACCGAAGCCTGAGCGAGGTCGTGGAACAGATCGGCGACGTCGAACCCGTTCACCAAGGTGTCGGTGAGTGACACGAAGGCTTCGGCGAGTCGATTCTCCCGGTTGGTCACTGGATTACTCACGCGACGGTTCCCTCCTGCCGGACCAGTCCGGCCCATTGTCGTCCGCCAACCGCAGAATGCGCGCGACGATGTCCCGGGCGACGTCGTTGACCGGCCGGTCGTGGGCGAACGCGTACGCCCGCAGCCGGACCGTCGCTTCCTCGATCCGTACGCCGAGCTGCGCCATCACCATGCCGGCGGCCTGGTACACCTCGGCGCGGTGCACCGGTGCCTGGATCGCGGTCGAGTCCGCACCGAGTGCCTCACCGTCCCGGCTCCGGCCCGCCCCCGACCGGCTGACCAGATCGAGCACCGCATAGAACATGGCGTCGGCCAGACGCAGCGCGCCGGTCTGCTGCGCAGGGTCCAGGGCACCAGGTCGATCGCGGTACATCAGCAGCACGCCCAAGCGGGCCGCCCCGAGCACGAGCGGGTACGCGAAGAGCCCCCGGGCTCCGTTGTCGAGCGCCGCGGCCGCGAACAGGGGCCAGCGTGTGGTCGGGCCACCGGCGATCGCGAGGTCGTCCACGCCGACCGGCGCCCGCAGTACCAGCGCGTCGATGCCCGGCCCCTCACCGAGGTCGAAATGCAGGTCCTCGAGGCGAACGGCCACGGCGTCGCTGGCGTACAGGGTTTCCCGGTTCTCGCCGGTGACCGTCATCGACACCGAGACGCCCGTCATGCACAGCCGGTCGATCGATGTCCGGCACAGACGGCGCAGCACGACGTGCGCGTCGCTGGTCGCCTGCGCTCCATCACCGTCATGCACGACGCGCCCGAATCGTGCCGGTGTGCCGTGCACACGACCGGGGTGAGCGTCTTGGATCCCAGGCTGCTTCGATGTCGCGGACAGTACCCGCGCACTGCTCGCTGATCGACCGCAGTCGGGGTCACACCTCGCTGAACAGGATTTCCCAGGGCGGTCGATCGTCGACGGCAGCGCCGCGCTCGGGAAGGGTGGAACCCAGCGGCGCGGTCCTGCGACTCAGCGCCGTGAACGCTGTCGCCACCGTCGCCGCGGTCGGACGGCCCTCCCCCTCCTCCAGCATCGAGCCCAGGGCCGCCGCCCAGTCGTGGCTCTCGCGCCGGCGCAACCGCGCTTCCTGGCGCAGGCGGCCCAGTGCGGCCTGTGCGCCCCGCGACCCGACGATCTCGCGGCCGACCATGGCGCCGAGCAGGGTCAGCCCTAGTTGCCGCACGTCCTGGTCCGGCCGGGCCGCGCGGTCGGTGAGCAGCTGCCGGACGCCGAAGTCGGTCAGCACCACGTTGTGGTCGCCGCCGACGATGATGTTGGCACTCGTCACCGACCCGTGCGCGACGTGCAGGCCGTGCAGGGCCGCGAGCGTGGTCGCGATCCCTGCCCCGACGGCGGCGACCGCTGCGCTCGGCGGCCCGGAGCCGGCCCAGGCGGCGAGATTCTGTCCGCCGGCGAGCTCGCGGGCGACGACCGTGTGCGGGACACCGTGCAGGTCGACGTCGGTCGCGACGTCGAAGACCCGCGTCATCCCGTCCACGCACGCCGACGCCGGGGCCGCGAGGGCCTGCGCCGTGCGGATCCCGACGGTGGCGGGCGGAGCGAACAGCTTCAGCGCCACCGTGCGGCCCAGCCGCACGTCGAGCGCGGACCAGAGATGGGAGTGTGCTCCGCGCCCGATGAGGTCGACAAGCCGGTAGCGGTCGTCGATGAGCTCGTCGACCGCCGTCGTCGGGGGCTCGCAGACCGAAATCGTCACCGCCGCGCGCTGCTCAGTAGCGGGGGTCGCGGACGACCGGCTGCTCGACGACGGGGGGCGCCGCGGCCTGCACGACGGTGGTGCGGCGCCGCGACGCCCACCAGATGGCCTCGGCCACGAGCCCGATCAGACCGACGATCATGAGGATGACACCGACCATGCCGAGATCGATGTGCTTCACCTTGTCAGTGATCGCCCACTTGAGGATCGCGCCGACCGCGATCAGGAAAAGCCAACCGCCGATTCGCATCTGAATCCCTTCCCACGACCGGTCGTGAATCGCCCGGACTGAGGCCTTAATTCCCCGGATCCTGGGCGGCCAATCCGTTTTCGTGACGATCGAGGCAAGAAAGGGCGTAACGTTTCGGCGCCCCCGGACGCTGACGATCCGGGAGGGTGTGACGGCTGTCGAGAACGGGAGATCCGCGCGTGATCGGGACTCGGACGCGCTCCCTTGGCTGACCGACCCGTGGCCGATCAGGCGCACCCCTCCAGCCAGGACAAGGCACCATCGACTGGTGTCCTGCAGCGTGCGATCGACGGCGACGACGGCGCGTTCGCGCAGTTGTACCTCCATCTGCAGCCGCGCCTGCACCGCTACGCGATGAGCCTCGTCGGGCAGGATGCCGACGACGTCTCCGCCGACGCCTGGCTGCACATCGCTCGCGACGTGCGCGCCTTCTCCGGCGATGTCGACGCCTTCCGCGGGTGGGCGGCGCGGATCGTGCGCAACCGCGCGATGGACCACCTGCGGCGCAACGCGCGCCGGCCTGCGGAACCGATGGCCGACCTTCCTGATGCCGTGGCTCGTGAGGACACCGAACAGGCCGCCATGGAGGCCGTGTCGACGAGCACGGCCGTCGCGCTGATCGCTGCCCTGCCACGTGAGCAGGCCGAGGCGGTCATGCTGCGCGCCGTCGTCGGCCTGAGCGCGCAGCAGGCCGCCCTGGTGCTCGGCAAGAGCCCGGCGGCCGTGCGGGTGTCGGCGCACCGCGGGCTCAAACGCCTCGCCGCACAACTGGACATCGCATGAGCCCCGCCGCGTGGGACCGGCCCCGCCGCCGCGACGCCGCCGAGCACGCCGGCCTGGACGCCCTGTTGGACGATCCGGCCGCCGCCGCCGCTGACCCTGTCGGCAGAGTGCTCAACGCCGCCCGGCAGGCCCCCGGCGGCCCGCCGGCGGGGCTGGCCGACGCTCTCGCCGCGTTCGGCCGCGGTGACCCGCCCCGCCGGGAGAACCGCACCGGCGCGGTATGGCGTCGGGCCCTCGCGACCACGCTCACCACCAAACTCGTCGTCGGCGCAACAGCCGCCGCGGCCGCGGCCGCCGGCATCACCGTCGCGGTCACCGTCCCCCATCACGACCGCCCGTCGCATCCGGGGACACCGACATCGGCGACGAGCGGAGCGCCGAACGGCGGGTCGTCGTCGAAGTCGCGCAGCGGTCCGTCCGCGTCCACGTCGAACCCGAGCGGGCCCTCGGCCCCCGCATCCGGCGCGTCCTCGACCGGGGTCGCGACGACCACTTCCGGTGCGCCGCAGCCCTCGTTCGCGGGGCTGTGCCGCGCTTGGCCGGCCGACGTCGCCCAGCAGCAACAACGCGGCCGCAGCCCGGCCTTCGCCGCGCTGGTCCGGGCGGCCGGCGGCACCGGCCGCGTCACGAGCTACTGCGTGCAGGTCGTCGGGGTCGTGCCGCACCCGTCCGCGATCGAGAAACGGCGGACCGGCCCGTCGACGACATCACGCCCGACGCACCCGTCCACCAAGCCGGCGCCGACGCTCTCGCCGACGTCGCCCACGAACTGACCGGGGCCCGAAGGCCGTCACCGCGTCAGGCGAGCCAGCACCGCCTCGGGCGCGACCCGGCAACCGCCGCGGCACACGAACCTGACCAACGTCGTGACCGGCTCGGCCTCGTTCACGTGCGCCGCGCCAGTGTCCCCGCACCGAGGGCACGCCAGCAGGTACTGCGACAGCACGGGCGCCGGAGCCTCGTCGACCATCCCGACCTTCGGCGCCATCGGCGTCATCGTCATGGTCGACCTCCAGACCGTCAGGGCCACCGGCGCGTGGCGTCTCGGATCGGGTGTGCCTCGGTTGCGGTCCGGTTATGCGCCGATGGGCACTTGTTGACGACTTCGCGATGTAACGCCCCGAGCGCCCCTGACGCTGACGCAGTGTGGAGCTAGGTGATGGCGCCCCACACGCCGCCCGCAGGGTTTGTCTCGATGAATCGCGACAGGCAGTTGCCATCGACGTTTGCCACACGCAGCCACGGGATACCCCGAAGCAGCCGGTATGAATTCGATCCCGCGACTCCACGGAGTCGTGGGACGACAACGAAGGAGAGCCCATGATCGTGCTCGGAGTGGTACTGCTCATCGTCGGATTCCTGACCAAGGTGAGCATCATCTGGACGTTGGGGATCATCGCGATCGTCATCGGCGCCATCCTCGCGCTGCTGGGGATGGCCGGGCGCGAGGTTGCCGGCCGCCGCCACTGGTACTGAGCGCTCGGGTCGAAGTCGGCGAGCCGGCCTGCCGCCGTGGGGGCAGGCCGGCTCACCGTCGTTCTGGGCCGTCGGGTCGAGGAAGATCCGCAGCCCGAACAATTGCCTGCGTCAGTCAGGCATGTTAGACACGACGCATGGCCCGACTGGAGAACCTGCTCGCCGCACAGGCGCTGGCGCTGACCGACCGCATTGCTGCCGCCGGGGCCGCGCAACTTCCGGCCACGTCGGAACGGGCCGCGCTGGTGACGCTGCTGGCGCATCCCCAGCAGTCGGTGTCGTGGCTCGGCGACGTCCTCGGTCTGACCAGTTCCGGGGTGACCCGGCTGGTCGACCGGGTCGAAGCGGCCGGCTGGGTCCGACGCACCCCCGGTGACGATGCCCGTAGCCGGCGCCTGCAGCTGACCGCCGGCGGCCGCAGGCAGGCCGAGCGTGTCCTCGGCGCACGGCAGCAGGCGATGGCCGAGGTCGTCGACGCGGTGCCGCGCCGGGACCGGCCCGCGCTGGAGCGCATGCTCGGCGACCTGGTCGCAGGGCTCGCTGCCGACCGTCCCGCCGCCCTGCGGGTCTGTCGCCTGTGCGACCGCGTCGCGTGTGACCAGCCGGACGCGGCCTGCCCGCTCGAGCACACCGCCCCCGCCTCGTGACGGTGTCGCGAGCGGTACTCGAGACGCGCCCGGCCAGCCACAGCGTGGTGCCGGGCGCGGCCGTCGTCGCCGTCACGTTCGGGCTCGCGCGTTACGGCTACGGGCTGTTGCTGCCCGACATGACCGCGAGCCTGTCGCTGTCCCCCGGCACGGCCGGGCTCATCTCCTCCGGCGCCTACCTGAGTTACCTGGTGGCCAACGCCGGCGTCGTGGCGATCACCGACCGGGCCGGCCCGCGGGCGGCCATCGGACTGGCCTGCGCGCTCGCCGCCGCCGGGATGGCCGTGGTCGCGGCCGCGAACAGCGCGGCGATTTTGGCCGTCGGCGTGCTCGTCGCGGGCGCCGCGGCGGGTCTGGCCTTTCCCCCGTACGCCGAGGTCGTCCAGCGTCGCGTCACCCGGTCGCGACGCGACCTGGCCTGGTCGACCATCAACGCCGGCACCGGCTGGGGCGTGGCCGTGGCCGGGCCGGTCGCCATCGTCGCGGGAGACCGATGGCGCCTGGCCTGGCTGGTCTTCGCGGGGCTGGCGGTGGCCACGGGTGTGTTGGGGACCCTGGCCGCGCCCGGGCGCGACACCGACATCCGACACCGCCGCCCGCAGCTGTCGTGGACGTGGTTCTTCTGTCCCCGATCGCGCCCCCTACTGATCTCCGCCGTACTCGTCGGTGCCGGCAGCTCCGTGTGGTGGGCCTTCAGCGTGGGTGCGTTGCGGGCGGACGGTCTCGGCGAGACGCCGGCCCGCATCGTCTACGCGACCTGCGGCGTCGCCGGCATAGCTGCCTCGGCCGCCGGCACGGTGTTCGCGCGGGTGGGCTTGCGCACCGGTTACCTCGTCACCGTCGTGCTGCTGGGTGCATCCGTGGCCGCCCTGACGCTCGCTGCGTCCGGTCTCGGCTCGGCGCTCGTCGCCGCCGCGGCCTTCGGAGTGCTGTACCCCACCGTGATCGCCGCGCAGGGCATCTGGAGCTCACGCGTCTTCGCCGACCACCCGGCGGCCGGCCTCGCCGCGGTCAACACCGCGCTGACCATCGGCACGCTCGCCGGCCCGGCCGTGGCCGGCCAGCTCGTCAACACCTTCGGTTACCCGGCCGCGTTGAGCGCCGCCGCCGCGGTCACCGTGCTCGCCGCCCCGTTCTGCCCGCCCGCCGCCCGGCGCCGCGCCCAGCTCGCGGCGCACCGATGCCGCGCGACGCCCGTCCGATGATCGCCGGCGCCGCCGGACCTCACGAAGTCGCGCGCCGGTGCGTCTACCCGGTGTCGGCATCAACAATCGCGGGAGACACACATGTCCACCGAACACCAGGTCCTCGACGGCTCCGGAGCCCTCGACACCGCCCGCCACGTCGTCCTCCGATCCCCTGTCGGTCCGTTGACCGTCGTGCGCGAGGACTCCGGCTACACCGGCGTGTACTTCGCCCGGCACTGGACCCGCCCGGACCGGCTCACCTTCGGGCCGGAGGTCAGCGCCGAGGACGATGGCCGGTTCGACGACGTGATCAGCCAGCTCGGCGAGTACTTCGGTGGCACTCGACGCCGCTTCGACCTGCCCCTTCACCCCCACGGTGACGCGCAGCAGCTGCAGGTGTGGGCGCTGCTCGGCACGATCCCCTACGGGCACACCACCACCTACGGCGCGGTGGCGAAGGACCTCGGCGGCCAGCTCACCGCTCGCGACGTCGGCCAGCACGTCGGACGCAATCCGTTGTCGATCCTGATCGGCTGCCACCGTGTCGTCGGCGCGGACGGCCGGCTGACCGGGTACGCGGGTGGGCTGACCCGCAAGCGGTACCTGCTCGAGCTGGAAGGCGCACTGCCCCCGACGCTCGACGGTCCGGCCGTGCCGGGCCCGGCATCGTGACGGCGGTGCGCGCCGCCGGGCCGTCGTTCCGCGACCCGGTGGACGGGGCCGACTGGGACCGAATCCGCGACGACCTCGACGCGCAGGGCGCCGCCCTCATCGGCGCCCTGCTCTCCAGCGAGCAGGCCGCGCACATCGCCGGCCTGTACGACGACGACGACCGGTTCCGGGCCACGGTCGACATGGCCCGGCACCGGTTCGGACAGGGCGAGTACCGGTACTTCGCCGAGCCGTTCCCGGCTGCTGTCGTCGAGCTCAAGCAGGCCCTGTACCCCCGGCTCCTGCCGATCGCCCGGGACTGGTGGACCCGCCTGCGGCGCGAGCCGCCCTGGCCGGACACGCTGGACGAGTGGCTGGACAGGTGTCACCGCGCCGGGCAGACGAAACCGACGCCCATCCTGCTCAGGTACGGCCCGGGCGACTGGAACGCCCTGCACCGCGACCTGTATGGCGACCTCGTGTTCCCGCTCCAGGTCGTCATCAATCTCAGCACCCCCGGCGTCGACCACACCGGGGGCGAGTTCCTGCTGTACGAGCAGCGGCCCCGCGCCCAGTCGCGCGGCACGTCCATCACGATCCCCCACGGTCACGGGCTGGTCTTCACGACCCGTGACCGTCCGGTGCACTCCGCGCGGGGCTGGTCCGCCGCCCCGGTACGGCACGGCGTGTCGACCGTGCGTTCCGGGCGGCGTCTCACCCTCGCGCTCGTGTTCCACGACGCCGCCTAGCTGTAATGCCCAGGTGGCGCGACGCGCGAATCAGTGCCCGGTACCGGGCAGCCCGTCCAACGTGCGGGGCAGGCCGAGGTACGGCGCGAGCGTGGTCTCGAACCGGGTGAGGTCGCAGATCCGGTCGCCGGCCAGGCCGAGCACATAGACACCGGTGATGTGCAGGACGCCGGTCATCGGGTTGCGGGCGTACGCACCCCACGCGGGCTGACCGTTCGCCCGGACCGGCACCACCCGGTCGACTCTCGCTCCAGTGGGCGTGGACCGCGGTGAAGAAGCGGCGCACCGCTTCGGTGCCGCGGTACTCGAACGGCAGTGGCGGCATCCGCACCCACGCGTCGTCGGTCATCAACGCCACGAGAGCGTCGATGTCGTGGTCGGTGAAGGCGGCGACGAAACGCTCGAGCAGCGCCCGCTCGCGCGCCGAGCCCGGTTCGGGCGGCGGTTCGCCGGCCGAGCGGGCTGCGTCCATCGTCGCGCGGGCCCGCTTGAGCGCGTTGGTGACCGCGTCCTCGGTGAGCCCGAGCAGCTCGGCGGCCTCCCGCGCGCGGTAGCCGAGCACGTCGCGCAGCAGCAGCGCGGCGCGCTGGTTGGGCGGCAGCAGCTGCACGGCGGTGACGAAGGCGAGCGAGATCGCCTCGCGCGACTTCGTAGCGGGCCTCTGGCCCGGGCGCCTCGGTCGGGAAGCCCATCCAGCAGCACGTCCGGATAGGGCTGCAGCCACGGCACCTCACCGAGGCGGGTCGGCTCCGGTGCCGGTACCGGCAGTGCGGCAGCGGCCAGCGGCCGCCGCCCGGCCGAGCGCAGGTGGTTGAGGCAGCGGTTCGTGGCGATGCGGTAGAGCCAGGTGCGCACCGAGGAGCGCCCCTCGAACCCCTCGAGCCCTAGCCACGCGGCGAGCAGCGTCTCCTGCAGCGCGTCCTCGGCGTCCTGCAGCGAGCCCAGCATGCGGTAGCAGTGCACCTGCAACTCGCCGCGGTGCGGCTCGACCAGGGCGGTGAACGCGTCCCGGTCGCCGGCCCGCGCCCGCTGCAGCAGTTCGGCCGACATGGCGCCACCTCCATCCTCATCGTCCCTGCCCGTACTGACACCGCGCGCCGGCAGAACTGGTCGGTGCGCGAGCGGACCAGTTTCGAACCCGCCGCCGGGTCTGTACTTCCGAACGTGCTCCCAGCGTCGCCGAACACGACGCCTTGACCGGAAGAGGAAGTCGATGTCGATCTCACGTCCCGCATCCCCGAACACGGCCTGGACCCTCGTCCTGGCCTCGCTGGGGGTGTTCATGACCGCGCTGGACACACTGGTCGTCGCCAACGCCCTGCCCGCGCTGCGGACGAGCCTGCACGCCAACCTCGGCGACCTGGAATGGACGGTCAACGCCTACAACCTGGCCTTCGCCGTCGCCCTGCTGACCGGAGCCGCACTGGGCGACCGGTACGGCCGCAAGCGGATGTACTGCATCGGGCTGCTCGGCTTCACCCTCGCCTCGGCCGCGGCGGCGCTGTCGCCGAGCGTCGGCGCGCTGGTCGCGGCCCGCGGCGTGCAGGGCATCGCGGCCGCCATCGTGATGCCGATGACGCTGACCCTGATCAGCGAGGCGTTCCCCGCGGCGAAGCGCGGCGCCGCGATCGGGTTGTGGGGCGGCATCACCGGCCTGGCGGTCGCGCTGGGCCCGGTCGTCGGCGGGGCCATCGTCGGCGGCATCAGTTGGCACTGGATCTTCTGGCTCAACGTCCCTCTCGGCCTCGCGCTCATCCCGCTGTCCGTGTCGCGGCTGACCGAGAGCTACGGGCCGCGGTCGCAAGCTCGACATCGCCGGCCTGCTGCTGGCCGGCGCCGGGTTCTTCGGCCTCACCTGGGGACTGATCCGCGCCGAGCGGCATCGGCTGGACCAGCACGGAGACCCTCACCGCGCTCGTGCTGGGCGGCGTTGCTCGTCGGGGCGTTCCTGCTGTGGGAACGGCGCACCGCCGGCCCCCATGCTCTCGCCACAGCTGTTTCGTTCGCGGCAGTTCAACGCCGCCAACGGCGTCAGCTTCTTCATGTACGCCGCACTGTTCGGCGTGCTGTTCCTGATGATGCAGTTCCTGCAGACCGCACTCGGCTACTCGCCGCTCCAAGCCGGGCTGCGCACACTGCCGTGGACCGGCGCGCCGATGCTGATCGCCCCGATAGCCGGAGCGCTGGCCGACCGCATCGGCAACCGGCCCCTGCTGCTCACCGGACTGGCGCTGCAAGCCGTCGGGTTGGGTTGGATCGCCGCCATCGCCACACCGGGCATGAGTTACACCTGGCTCGCGGCGGCGCTCGGCGTCGCCGGCGTCGGCATCTCGCTGTGCTTCCCGACCGTGGCCAACGCCGTCGTCGGCTCCGTGCCGCCCTCGGAGATCGGCATCGCCTCCGGCACCAACAGCGCGCTGCGCGAACTCGGCGGCGTGTTCGGCGTCGCGATCCTGGCCAGCGTCTTCGTCCACACCGGCGTCTACACCTCACCGAGCATCTTCATCGACCACTTCAGGAACGCCGTGTGGCTCGGAGCGGGCTTCTCCGCCGTCGGCATCCTCGCCGCCGCGGCGCTACCGGCCCGCGGACACAGCGAGCTCGCACCGGCGCTGACGGCTCCCGACGCCGATCTCGCCGTCGCGTCAGCTCCCGGTCTCTGACAGGCGCCCGCGTTGGGTGAGCAGCAGGAGCCACCCGAGCGACGGCACGACGAGGACGACGGCGGCCAACGCCACGACCGCGAGGGCGTTCATCGTGGCCGCCGGAGCGGCGGCGGCGTAGATGCTCGTGTGCGTGCCGAGCAGGTAGGGGTACTGGGCGACGCCCCATCCGGCGAGGATCGCGGCGACGGCGAGCGCGCTCAGCGGCCGGATCAGTGCTGGCCGGTCGCGCAACGGGGCGAGGACGGTGACCGCCAGAGCGGCGAGGCCGGCGAGCGCCGAAACCGTGATCAGCGGCCACCCGCGGCCGAGCAGGTGGACGTACAACCGGTGCGCGTCATGGCGCAGCACGAACAGCCCGGCGAGGGCCACCGCTCCGGCGCCGGCGGCCGCCGCGACGGCACGGCGCCGCGACCACCGTTCGAGATCGGGCTCGCCGGCCCGGTGGGCCTCGGCGGTGAGGAACACGGCGGCGAGGTAGGCGCAGGTGAGTACGGCCAGCACGCCGCCGAGCACCGAAGTGGGGTTCCACCAGCTCGCGACGGGATCGCCGTGTCCGGCGGAGGGGACGCGGCCGGAGGCGATGCCGCCGGCCACGGTGCCGAAGCAGAACGGCGTGATGACCGACGAGCTGGCGAACGCGACGCCGTTGAGGCGTTGCTCGGCGGTGCGCATCGAGACCTTGCGGAAAGCGAAGCCCGAGCCGCGGAGCACGATGCCGAAGGCGGCGATGCCGAGAGGGACGTACAGGGTGGTCACGATGGCCGCGAACGCGGTCGGGAAGCCGGACCAGAGCAGGACGAGGCAGAAGATGAGCCAGGTGTGGTTGGCCTCCCACACGGGACCGATCGCGTGGTCGATGAGGGCCCGGGGCCGCGCTCCGCGCGCGGCCCCGCCGGCCGTGAGATCCCACAGGCCGGTGCCGAAGTCGGCGCCGCCGAGCACGCCGTAGCTGATGATCGCGCCGAGCAGCACCACAGCGACGGTGGTCGTCACGACGCGCCTGCCGGCTCGCGATCGCCCTCGGGCCCGTACGGCGAAGCGGTGGTCTCGCCCTCGGCCCACCGGCGCCGCAGCGCGCGCAGGGCGAGGACCGCGCCCACCGTGACCCCGACGTAGATGATGAGCGCGCCGGCGAACAGCGGCCACAGGTTGCCGGAGCGCTGCACGGCGTCGCGGGTGAGCAGCAGCCCGACCACCGTCCAGGGTTGCCGGCCGACCTCCGTGACGACCCAGCCGGATTCGAGGGAGACGACGGAGACGACGCCGCTGATCGCGACTGCGCCCAGGAACCACCGGTTGGGGGTGACGGCCCTCGATCGCCACCACGACAACGCGAACCAGAGCGCCAACGCGGCCAGGGCGAAACCTGTACCGACCATGACGTCGAAGGACAGGTGCACGATCGTCACCAGCCGGTCGGGCGGCCGCACGGCGGCGGGGATGGCGTTCAGGCCCGGAACCTTCGTGTTCGGGCTGAACCCGGAGAGCAACGACGCCCCGGACGGGATCGGCAGGCCGTAACGGACCTTGCCGTCCACGATCACCCCACCGAGGGTCTCCGGGGCGTGGGTGCGCGTGTGCGGCAGCGCTTCGATGGCGGCGAACTTCGCCGGTTCGGACTTGAAGACGTAGCGGGCGATGAAGTCGCCCATGACGATCTGCAGCGGAATGGCGACGGCCCCGACCGTGAGCGGCATGAGCAAGCCGATGCGGTGGTAGCGGTCGCGGCGGCCGCGGAGCATGCCGACCGCGTACACGCCGGCAACGGTGAAGCCGGCGACCACGTAGGCGGCCAGCAGCATGTGGATCGCCTCGTACCAGAACGCGTCGTTGAAGAAGACGCGCCACACGTCCACCCCGACCACCTTGCCGTCGCGAAGGGTGACGCCGCCCGGAGTGTTCATCCAGCTGTTGGCCGCGACGACGGAGAAGGTACCTCCGACGCCGGAGAGCACGACCGGCAGGCCCGTCCAGAAATGCACCCACGGCGGGAGCCGCTCCCAGCCGTAGATGTAGATCGCGACGAAGATCGCCTCAAGGAAGAAGAAGATCCCTTCGACCGCGAACGGGACGCCGTAGGCGGCGCCGTACCGGCCCATCAGACCCGGCCACAGCAGCCCCATCTCGAACGACAACACCGTGCCCGACACCGCGCCCACCGCGAACAGCACGGCCGCCACCTTCGACCAGCGCTGCGCCAGCAGCAGCGCGTCGGCGTCGCCGTGCCGCAGTGCCCGGTAATTGGCGACCATCGTGATGAACGTGAACGCCACCCCGAAGGGCACCAGGATGATGTGAAACCCCAGGGTGAAGCCCATCTGCTCGCGCGCGGGCAGCAACTGGGACGGGTCCGCCGCGGCGGCAAGCATCAATCCGCTCAACCGTCACCACCCCGGCGAGTCGATACGACCATCCACGCCGCCCCGGAGGCGCTCTGGAGCGACCGCCCGTCCATTACACAACAAGCGCGAAGCGCCCTGCCGGCCGCACTACCGGCCGGCGGCCACGACACGGGTCGGCCCGCGTTCCTGCGGTGTGCCCAACACCGCGAACGACGCGGTCGCAGCGGCCAGGCCGAGCACCAACCCGCCGACGACGTCGCTCGGGTAGTGCACCACGAGCAGCACCCGGCTGGCGGCCACCGCGCACGCCAGGGCCGCCAGCACCACGATCAGCGCGCTGACCCGGCGCCGCGCGCCGGCCAGCAGCACGACGGTCAGGGCCGTGGCCGCGGCGATGCTCGCCGCGCCCGTGCTGTGCCCGGACGGGAAGCTGCTGCCGCCGGCGCTCGCCACCGAGGGCACGGTGACCGGACGCGGCCGGTCGACGACCGTCTTGACCAGCTGCTCGATGCCCAGGCTGAGCAGGCGCGCCAGCACCACGGCCGCTGCGAGCCGCCGGTGCCGCCGCGTCAGCAGGGCGAGCGCCAGGCCCCCCGCGGCGACGTCGACCCCGGCGGGATTGCCGAACTGTGTCAGCACCCTGGCCGCGGTGAGCAGCCAGCTGTGGGCGTGCACGGCGCGCGCAGCGGCACGCGAGACCGCCCGGTCGGAGTCGACGAGCCACCCGACCCGGGCGCCGACCAGCGCCGCGTCGAGGGCGAACAGCGCGACACAGCCGACCGCGAGCACGCCGAGGCGGCGGCGGAGGCCGCGGCGCGGTGGCGGTACCAATAGGATGTCGACCTCCGCAGCTCCTCGATGACGGCGACGGTAGTACCGCGACCGGACCACCGCCGACGCCTTCCTGAGTGCTTGCTTTCCATCCGTGACCACGTGACGCACCATGGACGTATGGCGACCAGCAGATCGATGGTGATCGAACGCGTCCGCGGTCTCTCCGGACGCCGCGCGGTCGTGTGGGCGGTCCCGGTCGTCGTGGCCGCCGCGGTCGGGGTCGGGGCGGCCGTCGTCGCGCCGTCGTCCGGAGCGGTCCCGTCGCTGCCGAAACGCACTGCCGTCCAGTTGCTCGCCGACGTCCAACGGCACGCCGCCGGGACCGCGCTCACCGGTGAGGTCCGCGAGGTCGCGAATCTCGGCTTCCCGAGCCTGCCCGGGGCCGCCGACTCGGCGTCGCTGTCCTGGCAGGACTTCATCACCGGATCGCACTCCGCGCGCGTCTGGGTCGACGGCGACGGCAAGCAGCGGGTGGCCCTGCTCGGCGAGCTGTCCGAGGCCGACGTCACGCACAACGGCCGGGATGTCTGGACCTACACGTCGTCGACGAACACCGCAACGCACACGGTGCTGCCGGCTGCCGATTCCGCCCACGACCAGCTGCCGGCGGGCTCGACGCCGACCAGCGTCGCCCTGCGGCTGCTCAAGGCGGCCAGCCCGAGCACCCGCGTGAGCGTCGACAACGCGCAACGCGTCGCCGGCCGGGCGTCGTACACGCTGGTGCTGCGCCCACGCGACCCGCGCTCGACGGTGCGCGAGGTGCGCATCGCCGTCGATGCGGCCACGTTCGTGCCGCTGCGCCTGCAACTGCTCGGCGCCGGGTCGAAGCCCGCCTTCCAGATCGGGTTCAGCAGCGTCTCCTTCAGCAAGCCGGCGGCGTCGACCTTCCGCTTCTCGGTGCCCAAGGGCGCCACGGTGTCCACCGACCCGCTCGGCACCCGCTCGGACGGCCGGCGCCACGGCCGTCACTCCCGCGCCGACAAGACGTCGCCACGCACGCTGCCCAAGGACATCCGGGCCGGCGCGGCGCCACGACGACCGACGGTCATCGGGTCGGGTTGGACCTCCGTGCTGGAGTTCCCCACTGGCATCGGCTCGGCCGGCGGCATGGTCGACCGGCTCACTACGCGCGTCGGTTCGTCCGGCACGCGGTTGCTGCACACCTCTCTGGTGAACGCGGTCTTCCTGCCCGACGGGCGGGTGTTCGCCGGTGCGGTGAGCCCGGCGCTGCTCGAGCACATCGCCCGCACCACCCGCTGAGTTGAGCGTCGACGTCGCCGACGCGCGTGCCTCCGCCGAGCGACGCGACGGCCGACCGGCGCTGCGCACGACCGGCCTGACCCGGCGCTTCGGCAGCCAGGTGGCGGTCGACAGCGTCGACCTGTCCGTGCCGACCGGCTCCGTCTACGGCTTCCTCGGTCCGAACGGATCGGGCAAGACGACGACGATCCGGATGCTGCTCGGTCTGCTGTCCGCCGACGCCGGGGAGATCGAAGTGCTCGGCCGGCCCATCCCGCGCGACGTCACGCGGGTACTCCCCCGCGTCGGCGCGCTGATCGAGGGACCCGCCTTCCACCCCTATCTCACCGGCCGACGCAATCTGCGTCGACTGGACGTCAGTGACGCCACCGCCGACCCGGCCACGTCCCGGCGGCGCATCGACGCGGCGCTCGAACGGGTCGGGCTGTCCGCCGCGGCGGAGAAGAAGTACCGCAACTACTCCCTCGGCATGAAGCAGCGGCTCGGGTTGGCGGCGGCGCTGCTGCAACCGCGCGACCTGCTGGTGCTCGACGAGCCCACCAACGGCCTCGACCCGCAGGGGACGCGCGAGGTCCGCAAGCTCGTGCGCGAACTCGCCTCCGACGGCACGACGATCGTGGTGTCCAGCCACCTGCTCAGCGAGATCCAGCAGGTCGCCACGCACGTCGCGATGATGGTCGGCGGCCGGTTGGTGCGGCAGGGCACGCTCGACGACGTGCTCGCCGGAGGTGCGCCGACCGTGCGCATCACGACTCCCGACGACGCGGTGGCCGCCGACGTCCTGCGGCGGGTGGGGTTGACGCCGATCATCAGCCGCAGCGAGCACGACGGCGTCGTGTCGGCCCGGCTCGACGATCACGCCGTCGAGGACGTCGCCGCCGCGCTCGTGCAGGCCGGGGTCCGGCTGCGCGGCCTCGTCGACGAGCGCCCGGATCTCGAGGACCTGTTCGTGTCGATCACCGGGGAGGGCTTCGATGTCCTCCGCTGAGACGGCGCCGCCGGCCGAGGTACGTCGCTACCGCGGGGCGTTCCGCCGCCTGTACGGCGGCGAGGTCCGGCTGCTGGTCACCCGCCGCCGCAACATGATCCTGTTGGCGGTCCTGGCCGTCGTGCCGATCCTCATCGGCGTCGCCGTGAAGATCCAGGCCCCGGGCAACGGCGACGGGCCGGCGTTCCTCGACCGGATCACCGGCAACGGCCTGTTCCTGATCTTCACCGCAGTGACGGTGTCGATGCCGTTCTTCCTGCCCCTGGTGCTGGGGGTGATTTCCGGGGACTCGATCGCCGGCGAGGCGGGCCAGGGCACGCTGCGTTACCTGCTGACCGTGCCGGTCGGCCGCAGCCGGTTGCTCGCGGCCAAGACGCTCGGGCTGGCCACCGTCACCGTGCTCAGCGTGCTGATCATCGCGGTCTCGAGCCTGGTCATCGGGGCGATCCTGTTCGGCGTGCACGCCCTCGTCCTGCTCTCCGGGGACACCGTCGGTGTCGGCGAGGCGTTGCTGCGCACGCTCGGTGTCGTCGTCTACGTCAGCATCGCGCTGTTCGGCCTCGTCGCCGTCGGGATCTTCATCTCCACGCTGACCGAGAACGCGATCGCGGCCATGGCCGGCACCGTCAGCTTCGCGATCCTGTCCGCCGTGCTCGACGCCGTTCCGCAGCTCGCGCCCATTCACGGCGTCCTGCTGACCCACAACTGGCTGGGTTTCGGCGAGCTGCTGCGCACGTCGATCAGCTTCGGGGACCTGACCCGGTGGAGCGGTGTCCACCTCGCTTACGCGGTCATCTTCCTCAGCCTGGCCTGGTCGCGGATGACGACCAAGGACGTCACCTCCTGAATGCTGTCGGTCGGCAAGCTGTAGGAGACCTGAACGGTAAGTCCGAACGGTCACCGGGACCCGACGCAGGCTCGATACTGGGTGACGTGGGCACGCATCGCATCCTCGTCGTCGAGGACGATCACGGCCTGCGTGACCTGCTCGCGCGCGGCCTGCGCGCGCAGGACTTCGACGTCTCGACCGCGGTCGACGGCGAGTCGGCGCTGCGCGGCACGGAGAACCCCCCGGACGCCATCGTGCTGGACATCGGGCTGCCCGATTCCGACGGCCGCGATGTCTGCCAGGCGTTCCGTGCCCGCGGCGTCGACGTTCCCGTCATCTTCCTGACCGCGAGGGGCGACGTCACCCACCGCCTGTCCGGATTCGCCTCGGGCGGCGATGACTACCTCGCCAAGCCGTTCGCATTCCCTGAGCTGGTCGCGCGGTTGCGGGCCTTGTTGCGCCGCCATGTCCGTCCGGTGGTGGACCCTCGGCAGCTGCACGTCGACCCGCTCAAGCACTGCGTGATGTTCGACGGCAAGCGGGCCGACCTGTCACCGATCGAGTACAAGCTGCTGGCCCGCCTGATCGTCGACCGGGGCGCGGTGGTGCGCCGGCGCGAGCTGCGGGAGGCGGCGTGGCCGGTCGGGGCCATCGTCTCCGACAACACCCTCGACCAGTACGTGAGCCGGCTGCGACGCAAGCTCGGCGAGGTCGGCGCGCCGCAATCGATCCGCTCGGCCCGCGGCGTCGGGTACGAGGTGGTCACGATCGAGTGATCGATCAGCTGCCCGGCCTGCGCACCCGGCTTGCGGCCCGGCTGCGTACCCGGACGTTGCAGGGCCGGGTCTCCGTGCTGGCGATCGCCGTCATCGCCGGCTGGCTGGTGGTGCTCGCCGTCGGGTTCGTCCTCGTGCTGACCTCGCGCATCGACCGGCAGGTCAACGAGGAACTCGAGATCCGTGCGCAGGCCGCGTCCACCACCGTCGAGGTGTCGGGCGGGCGGATCGTGCGGGTGCGGGAGTCGGGGACGGACAGCGAGCTGGACGCCAGTACGTGGGTCTACAGCGGCGGGCGGGCCCTGCTGCGGCCGAGCCTGGGCGCTGATCTGCAGCGTGCGGCCGACCGCCTCGTCGACGCCGGGCGCGGCTACCGCGATCTCGAGGACCATCGCTTCTACGTCCTGCCCGTCATCGGCGCCGGCCACCGCGTGGGCACCGTCGTCGTGGCGATCAACCGGCAGCCGTTCGACCGGACCCGGGACACGGTGATCCTGGCGACCGCGGCCGTGATGGTCCTGCTGCTGCTCGGGGCCTATCTGGTCCTGCGCTTCGCCACCGGCCGCGCCCTGCGACCCGTGGCCCGGATGACCGACCAGGCCGCCGAGTGGAGCATCAACGCGCCCGCCCAGCGCTTCGGCCGGCAACATTATGTGGAGCTCGACTCCCTGGCCGCGACGCTGGACGAGCTCCTCGACCGGCTGGCCGCCGTGCTGCGTCACGAGCGGCACCTGTCGGCCGAGCTGTCCCACGAGCTGCGCACCCCGCTGACCCGGGTGGCGGCACAGGTCGATCTGCTGATGGCCGACGCACGACCCGATCAGCTGGACGAGCTGCAGATGCTGCACGACAACTGCGCGGCCATGGACACCATCATGGACACGCTGCTCGCCGCGGCGAGATCGGAACTGACCCGCACGGTCGGGCGCTGTGACGTCTCGACGGCCCTGCGGGGCTTCGCCGAGGCCAGCGGCCGGCCCGCCGTGCACGTGACGGCGCCGGCACGCCTCGCGGTCGGCGTCGAACAGGAGCTGTTCACGCGCATGCTTGCCCCCGTCCTCGACAACGCCCGTCGCCATGCCGCCCACGAGATCAACATCGCGGCCGAGCGGTCACCGGAGGGCGTCGTCGTCGCGGTCTCCAACGACGGCCCGCTGCTCGACCCCGCCGACGCGCGACGGGTGTTCGACCCCGGCTTCCGCGGCGCCGACACCGACCCCAATGCCCCGGGGGCGGGTCTCGGACTGGCGCTGGCACGCCGGCTGGCGCGGGCGGCCGACGGTGATCTGACCGTCGACCTCGCAGCGAGCCGGACCACGTTCCGGCTCGTGCTGCCGGCCGGGTGAGCGGTCAGCGGATCGCGAACCACACCAGGCTGGCGGCGCCCGCCGCGATGCAATAGGCGCCGAACGGCCGCAACGAGCGGTCGGCGAGGTATCGGGTGAGGAACCGTACGGACAGGTACGCGCCGACGCCGGACAGCACCGATCCGAAGATCACCTGGCCGCGGATGCCGTCGCCGAGTGGGCCGGCGAGATCGCCGAGCTTCAGCGCCCCGGCCGCCAGGATCACCGGTGTCGCCAGCAGGAACGAGAACCGCGCCGCGTCCTCGCGGGCCAGACCGGCGAGCAGGCCCGCGGACGTCGCCACGCCCGAGCGCGAGATGCCGGGAGCCAGGGCAAGGGTCTGGGTCGCGCCGACGGCCACCGCGCGGCCGACCTTCGTCCGGGCGACCCGCCGGTCGGACTCCGGGCCGGAGACCCGTTCGTCCACGTACTCGGTGTCGCGCTCGCGGCGGCGGCCCCGTTCGATGAACAGCAGGATCAGGCCGTTGACGAGCAGGAAGACCGCCGTCGGGGTCGGGCGGGCCAGTGTCGTGCGGAACCAGTGCTCGGCCAACAGGCCGACCAGACCCACCGGGATGGTGCCCAGCACCAGCAGCCAGGCCAGCCGTTGGTCGGTGGTGCGGACCTCGCGGCGCGCGATGCTGGTGACCAACCCGGTGACGATGCGCGCCCAGTCACGGCGGAAGTAGACGATCAAGGCGATCGCGGTGGCGACGTGCAGCCCCACGATGAAGGCGAGATAGGGCGACTCCGGCGCGCGGACGTTCAGGTCGCGCGCCCACGCGCCACCGACCCACGCCGGGATCAGGACGCTGTGGCCGAGGCTGGAGACCGGGAACAGCTCGGCCACACCCTGCACCGCGCCGACCACCCCCGCCTCGAGCCAGCTCAGATGGTGAGTCACCTAAGCACCCTGGCCGAGATCGCCTGTACGCAACCTGACCGGGCCCGACGACTCAGCCGGCCCCCAGCTCGCTGAACGCGGCATGACCGGTCCTCGCCGGCAGCCCCGATCCCGGCGGTGGCCGACCTAGCGCCGATCGCGCGTCGCGTACAGCGGGGTCGGGAGGACCGGTCATGCAGATGGTCGGGCCGGGCACGAGGCCGCGACACACGTCGTCGAACCGTTGGCTCGCCGAGACCGTTGAGGTCGCTCGCGTGGCGACCCGAGTGGCTCGTCCTCACCGTTGCTCTCGCCGCCCGCCTCGCCGTGATCTTCCGCGACGGCGGGCTCGACGGCCTGTTCGGCTACGACTCCGGCGTCTACTTCGCCGGCGCCGACGCGGGCCGCCGCGCTCGCCGCCGGATTTCTACGCGGTGTGGATGGGCGCGATCGGTGCTCGCCGGTGTGCCCCTCGGTCTCGCGCTCAGCGTCAAGATCTGGTGGGTCGTACCGGTGTTGGTGATCATCGTCGGGCACGGTGTGCGCACGCGCTCGCTGCGCCACGGCAGGTCAGCAGCGCCCGGGGCCGCACTGTCGGCGAACGCGTCCCACCTGCTGCTCGGTGTGGTGGCGCTGCTGGCGCCCGTCGCTGCCGCGAGCGCGTGGCAGACCACGGCGGCTCGCCCGCCCTCGTGCTGGTCGTCGTCCAATCGGCGGACCCGCGCCGTCGGCTCCGTCCGCTGCATTACCAGCGACTCCCCGGCCGCCCAGATCCGCATGGACGCGCTCGACCGCGGCCTCGCCGACGGCTGCCCGACTGGGTGGACGTCACGGGGCCCACCTACGGGCCGTACCGCTCGGCCGCCCCCGCTCGCACAACCCGCGCTGGCAGCGGGCGCTGCTGGCCTATCTGCGGCGCGGGCAGGCGATCGTCCTCGTGCGGGTAACGCGAGCATCGCCGGCGTTCCGTGCCGCTCTCTCGCGAAGCTCGACCACGTCGTCACGGTGGACGGCTACGCCGGCTACCGCACCGGCGTCAGACGAGCGGGGTGATCGGGTCGGCGCCGGCGGCGTGCCCGAGTGTCGACAGCCCGAACACCTTCTCGAGGGTGGCAAGCAGGCTGTAATGGTCGGCCCGAGCCGGCCACGTGCTGGGGGCGATCCCCTCACCTACGGCGACGGTCGGGATGTGGTTGCCCTTGCTGCCCTCGTCCTCGTCCCAGGTCACGATCAACAGGCTGTGGTGGGTGCGGGCCCACTGCTCGTAGCGGCTCAGATGCTGCTCGAGCCAGGCGTCGCCCTGCGCGACCGTCCCGTCGTGCATGTCATGGAGCAGGTTCGGGATGACGAACGACAGGGCCGGCAGGCGGGTGTAGTCGTTCGGCAGCGCCGTCAAGGGCTGGTCGGTCGAGGCGGGCAGGCGGGAGAAGTCCGTCCACGGCGCATGCTTGCGCGCGTAGGGGTAGTGGACGCAGCCGCTGAAGCCGGCCCGGGGCAGCGACTCGGCGTATCCGACGAAGCCCAGTCCGGCGCGCAGCAGCTGCCCGGCGAGGTTGTCGCCCCGGTAGGCGTGCGGGCACGAGTCGTCGCTCAGCCCCTGGGTCGATCCGGACAGCAGCGCCAGGTAGTTCGGCTGGCTGGGATGGGTCTCGCCGTGCATGTTCGTGACATTCAGTCCGCGGCGCGCGAGGCCGTTGAGGTAGGGGGCGTCGGAGCGGCCGAGCACGCTGCTGGCGTCGCGGTTCTCCTCGACCACCACGACGACGTGGGCCCAGCGCCGGCCGCGTGCCCCGCTCGTCGTGGACGAGGCTGAGGGCGCCGCACTCGTGGTGACCTGCGTCGACGGCGGCGGCGGCGACGCTCGCGTCGAGTGGGCTGCGTGGCGAGCGGCGCCGGACGAGCACGCGCCGACCAGGACCGCCGCCATGGCGACCACCCCGAGGGTTCTGCTGCGCACGCTGCCTCCGGTCGCGGGATTCGATCGACCACGTCCACGGCGATATCGAGCGCAGCCTGCCCAGGAGACGGCCCCTGGCTCCCCCGACTGGACTCGAACCAGTAACCCTTCGATTAACAGTCGAATGCTCTGCCAATTGAGCTACGGGGGATTGCCGTGCGGCTGCGTGGAGCAGCCGAGTCAGGATAACGCACCGGCCCGGCCCCGTACCCCCGGGTTAGGGTGGTGGGACTGCATGTGAGGGGGACGCCGTGAAGCTGTCGAACCTCGCCTACGGCGCCGCCGGCTACCTGCTCGGCGCCCGGGCGGGCCGTGACCGCTACGACCAGATCGTGCGGGTGGCCCGTCGGGTGGCCGGCAGCCAGACCGTGCAGTCGACGGCCGGCGTCGTCCAGGCCCAGCTCGACCAGATGACGGCCCACGCCCGGCAGGCGGTGTCGGCCCGGCTGGGTGGGCACCCGCAGCCCGCCGCGTCGACGAACGGCTACCACCGCGCCTGAGCTCGCGCTCAGCCGCCGCGCAGCACCGACAGCCGCGCGCCGATCGCCGCGCGCAGCCGCGGGGTGTCGCGGGTCCCGGGCTCGAGCCGCGCCCACCAGCTGACGCCGTCGCGCCCGGGCTGCTTGCGGGCCACGAAGCGCACCGCTCCCCCGTCGACGCTCACCAGCTCCGTCCGCACGATGTTGGCCTCGACGCGCTTGCGCACGGTCGGCGGCAGGTCGCGCGGTGTTGCGAGCTTCACGGTGACGGCGGGCCGGTCGACGAGCAGCAGGTCGTCGACGACATCGGCCTCGGTGACGGCGAACCAGCCGTCGCGCCAGACCACCTTGTCGATCACCGTCCAGGCGATCAGTCGCGGGCCGTCTTCGGCGGGCCACCACACGCCGCGCGGGGTGGCGAGCACGACCGAGCCGTCGTCGGTGCCGGCGAAGGACAGGACGCGCTCGTCCTTGTCGAGAGGGTCGGTGGCGGCGGCCGGGGGCTGCTCGCGGCGGGCGAACAGGGCCATCACCCGCCCCCGTTCGCGCGGTTGATCAGCGAGCGGTGATAGCTCTCGAGGGGCACCAGTTCCCCGAACAGCCGGGCGTGTTCGTCGGGGTGCTCGAGCGGGTTGATGCGCTGCACCTTGCCCTTGAGGGCTTTCACCTGGCGTCCGGTGACGTTGGCCAGCATGCGCGCGACCATGCACACGGCGTAGCGCTCCTCCCCCTGGGGACCGGCCGGCAACGGTTCGACGGCGAGCGCGTGCACGCCGCGCTTGACCCGCTCGTCGGTCAACCGGCCGATCACCGCCTCGACCCAGGCCGGCCCGCTGACGGCGGCGGCGGTGCCGCCGGCCTCGACGATGGCCTGCTTGACCGCGCGGTAGCGCTCGATGAGGAAGGCCTCCGGCTCCAGGGCGTCGAACTCGGGACCGGCGATCGACGGCAGCTGCATGGCGATCTTCAGCGTCTCCCGCTCGACGAAGGCCACCCGCTCGTCGACCTGCTCGACCGGGGGCTCGGCCGGGGCCGGCGCGGCCGGCGCTGTGTGCGCTGTCTGTGCTGCCTTGGTCTCGGAGGACTGCCGGCGGTCGCCGGCGCGAACGAGGCCGCGCACCCGGGTGACCACCCGCATCGGGTCGTCGAAGCCGACCAGCCCGGACAGCCGCCGCGCGTACTCGTCGCGCAGCGCCAGGTCCTTGATCTCGGCCACCAGCGGGATGCCACGGTCGAGGGCCGCGGTCTGGCCCTCGGCGGTGTCCAGGTCGAAGCGGGCCACCGTGGCCCGCAGCACGAACTCGACGAGCGGGATGCGCCGCGACACGAGGTCGAGCACCGCGGTGTCGCCGCCGGCCAGGCGCAGGTCGCACGGGTCCATGCCGGTGGACTCGATGGCGACGTAGGTCTGGGCCATGAATTTCTGGTCGTCGGCGAACGCGCGCTCGGCGGCCTTCATGCCCGCCGCGTCGCCGTCGAAGGTGAAGATCACCTCACCGGTGAAGACGTCGGAGTCCATCAGCAGCCGGCGGATCACCGACACGTGGTCGCCGCCGAACGCGGTGCCGCAGGTGGCGACGGCCGTGGGCACGCCGGCGAGGTGGCAGGCCATCACGTCGGTGTAACCCTCGACGATGACCGCGCGGTGCTGGCGGGCGATCTCCTTCTTCGCCATGTCGACGCCGTAGAGCAGGTGGCTCTTCTTGTAGATGGGCGTCTCGGGGGTGTTGAGGTACTTGGCCTCCACACGGTCGTCGTCGAACAGCCGCCGCGCCCCGAAGCCGACGACCTCACCGCCGACGTCGCGGATGGGCCACAGCAGCCGGCGGTGGAAGCGGTCGATGTACCCGCCGCGACCGCCCTCCCGCGAGAGCCCGGCCAGCGTGAGTTCCTGCGGGGTGTAGCGCTTGGCGATCAGGTGCCGGGTGAGCGCGTCCCACCCGGACGGGGCGAAGCCGCAGCCGTAACGGGCGGCGACGACCGAGTCGAAACCGCGTGCGCGCAGGAATTCGCGGGCCGGCGCCGCCTCCGGGGTGGACAGCTGCTCGGCGTAGAACGCGGCCGCCTCGCGGTGCGCGTCCAGCAGCCGTTGCCGCTGGCCGCGGTGCAGGCTCGACGACGGGGCGCCGCCCTCCACGTAGCGCAGCTGGATGCCCGACCGGGCCGCGAGCCGCTCGACGGCGTCGCCGAAATCGAGGTGCTCGACGTCCTGCACGAACTTGATGACGTCGCCGCCCGCGCCGCAGCCGAAGCAGTAGAACAGCCCGCGCGACGGGGTGACGTTGAACGAGGGCGATTTCTCCTCGTGGAACGGGCACAGGCCCTTGAGGTTGCCGCCGCCGGCGTTGCGCAGCTGCACGTGCTCGCCCACGATGTCGGCAATCTGCGACTTCTCGCGGACGTGGGCGACGTCCTCGTCCCGGATCCGCCCTGCCACGCGTCCGATTCTAGGTCGCCCGCCGCCACCCCCGGTCAGTGGCGAGGAAGTCGCGCAGGAGTGCGTCGAACTGCGCCGGCCGCTCCAGATTCGGGTAATGGGCGCTGCCCTCGATCAGCGCGCAGCACCCGCCCGCCTGCTCGGCGAACATGTCCAGCAGGAACGGGTCGCGGAAGTCCGGCTCCCCGGCGCCGGCGCCGCTGACCACGAGGCCCCGGACCAGGTGCGGATGCTCGAGCGCGGTGTCCACCGCGACGCGCGCGCATCGACAGGCCGACCAGGACGGCCGGACCGCCGGCCACGGCGTCGAGCACGGCGGCGACGTCGTCACACGCCCGCGACGGCGCGGTCGGCGTGCTCGAGGCGCCGTGCCCGCGCGCGTCCGGGGCGATGACCAGGTGGTCGGCGGCCAGCGACTCGAGCTGCGGCGCCCACATGCCGTGGTCGAGGGCGCCGCCGTGCAGCAGCACGACCGGTGAGCCCGCCCCGGCCGTCCGGCAGGCCACCTCGCCGTCGGGGACGTCGATCCGGATCTCGGTCATGACACCCAAGGTGCCATTCTCGCGCCGATATGGCAACCGAGGTGTCATAATGGCGGGTGTGGAGAAACCCCTGTCGCCGGAACGGCTCGGCGAGCGCCTGTCCGACGTCTACGACGTCGTCGGGCCGCTCTACCGCCGCGTGTACCGCACCGTCGAGCGCAACGAGACGCGCGACGGGGTGTCGGTCGGCGTGCGCGCCGTGCTGGACATGCTGCGCCGCCTCGGCCCCAGCACGGTGCCGCAACTCGCCCGCGAGCAGGACCTGAGCCGGCAGTTCGTCCAGCGGATGGTCAACGCGGGCGCCGCACGCGGCCTGGTCCGCGCCCGGGCGAACCCGGCGCACAAGCGCTCGTCGCTCATCGAGCTGACCGCGGCCGGCACCCGCACGATCGACGCCATCCGCCGCGGCGAGCGCGAGTCGCTGGGCACGGTCGGCGGCGCCATCACCGAGGCGGATGTGCGGGCCTGCCTGCACGTGCTCGAGCACATGCTCGCCGTGCTCGACCCCACCGACGACTGACCCGCCCCGTCGAGTGGGCCGTTTCGCGTTCAGTGGGCCGGTATAACTGCCCACTGAACGCGAAACGGCCCACTCAACTCCCGGGTGCTCGATCAGTCGGGGGCGGGGCGAAGCGGGCCAGCTGCTCCACCGACGGCACCACGTAGTAGGCCCCGGTGAGCGGGGTGGTGTAACGGGTCAGCGCGTCGCGGAGGCCACCGTCCGCCCCGGCCATCCGGCGCAGCATCTCGGCCAGCCGGGCGCGGTCGCGGGAGAAGCCGACGAAATAGGTGCCGTGTTCGCTCACCCCGCCGTAGGCGACGTTGCGCCGGAAGATGTGCTGCTCCTGGCCGTCGACGTCGTAACTGGTGCGCGCGACGTGCGACGAGGCCGGCTTGACGTCATCGCCCAGCTCGACGCTGTCGGGCTTGGTCCGGCCCATCACGCCCTCCTGGTCGGCCTGCGGCAGGGCGGCCCAGGCCGACGTCTCGTGCCGCCACTGCTGCACGAGGAGCACGCTGGCCCCGGCGCCCGGCGACCCGTCGGGCACGGCCGCCACCGACGGCGCCTCGAACAGCGACGGGTTCTCGGTGCCGTCGACGAACCCGGTGAGGTCGCGGTCGTGCCGGTAGAGCCAGCCGGTCACCTCGGTGGCGAGGTCGGCGACACCGGCCAGCCCGGCCACCACCGTCTGCGCGTTGTCGAAGACGACCGTGCGGGCGCCACCGGCGATCCACACCCACATGTCGTGCTGCGTAGCCGGCATCCGGAACCCGTCCGGTCCCACGATGTCGTCGGTGAACGACGCGGCGTCGGCCGGTGCGTCGGCGGGCGCGAGCCCGGCCCACAGCTCCGGCCGCACGCCGACCACCACGCTGACCCCGGCCACCGTGGTCAGCGCCTCGTGCAGCCCGTAGAGCCGGGTAAGGGCGTCGCCGGCGTCGCGGCCCGCGTGCAGGCCGAGCTCGAGGTAGCAGTGCTCGGGCACGCCCAGGGCGAACACTCCGGGCTGGACGGTCATCGGCCGCTCCTCGTGCACAGGGCGGCATGCCGGACGGCCGCCGAGGTGTCGGTCAGTTGCGCCACCTGGTCGACGACCACCCGCAGGCGGTCGCCGTCGCCGTCGGCGGCGTCCCAGGCCGGGCGCAGGCCGGCGTCGAGCGTGCCGGGCGCCCCGGCGGCGACCGCCTCGGCCAGCTCGGTCAGCAGCTCGCGCTGGCCGGCCTGCCGCTCACGCGCGCCCGGCCGGCGCATCACGTAGCGGGCGGCGACGGCCTTGAGCAGCGCGCACTCGGCGACCACGTCGTCGGGCACGACGAGGTCGGCGGCGTAGCGGGCCAGCGGGCCGTCGCCGTACCCGGCCCGGGTGGCCGTCACGGCGGCCCCGGCGAAGCGGCCGGTGAGCTCGCTGGTGGCCCGCTTGGCCGCGGCCTGCGCGGCGTAGGAACCGTCCCAGCCGGCGAGGTCGCGCAGCGTGGGCAGCGCGAGCAGGCGGTCGAGCACCGAGGCGAGCTCCGCGGCCGGGCGCGGGCTGTAGAGCTCGGCGGCCACCTCGCACACCGCGGCGCGGGCCGCCTCGTCGAGCGTGCCGAGGCGCACCAGGCCGGCGTGCACGCCGTCCTCCACGTCGTGCACCGAGTACGCGACGTCGTCGGCCCAGTCCATGACCTGCGCCTCGAGGCAGCGCCGCCCCTCGGGCACGTCCGAGCGCAGCCAGTCGAAGGCGGGCGCGTCCGCGGCGTAGTAGCCGAATTTGGCGGTGCCCTCGCGGCGCGGCCACGGGTACTTGCAGGTGGCGTCGAGCACGGCCCGGGTCAGGTTCAGACCGGCCGGGCGCCCGGCGTCGTCGAGCACCTTGGCCTCGAGGCGGGTCAGTACCCGCAGCGTCTGGGCGTTGCCCTCGAACCCGCCGCATCCCGCGGCCAGCGCGTCGAGGGCCAGCTCACCGTTGTGCCCGAACGGTGGGTGACCGATGTCGTGCGCCAGGCCGGCCGCGTCGACCACGTCGGGGGCGCAGCCGAGCTGCACGGCCATCTCCCGGCCGATCTGGGCCACCTCGAGCGAATGCGTCAGCCGGGTACGGGGGAAGTCGTCCTCGCCCGGCACCACCACCTGCGTCTTGTCGGCCAGGCGCCGGAAGGCGTAGGAGTGCAGCACCCGCGCGCGGTCGCGGGCGAAGTCGTCGCGCTGCGCCGCCCCGCCCTGCGCGCCGGCACGCTTGGGCGGCTCGACGACGAAGCGCTCGCGCTCGTGGCCACCGTAGGCGCCGTCCCCGCTCACCCGCGTCACGCTAGCCACTGGCCCGCCGCTCAGATCTGGTCGTCGATCCAGTCGCAGAAGCGCAGCAGCGTGTCGACCCACATGCCGACGGCGTACTTCAGCTGCGAACGGGTGGCGCCGGCCTCGAAGTCGTAGCAGTGCTCGGCGCACACGCCGACCATGCCGTCGTCGGGCAGGATCGTGAACGCCTTCGGGAACAGCTTGGTGCGGTTCCACTCGTCGAGCAGCAGGATGAGCGAACCGCGCGCGTCGACACTGAACCTCCGGTTGAGGTACATCCGGGCCTGCAGCACCTCGTGCCGCTCGCCGTAGAAGAAGAAGTAGACGCTGCACTTCTCCCAGCGCACGACGAGATCGCCGTCCTCGTCCACGGCGTGCCGCAACCCGAACTCGTCGAGCAGCTGCTGGACCAGGGCGACGGTCGGCAGGACCGTGGTGGAGCCGCCGGCCTGGTGACGCCGGGAGGTGAGCTCGGTGTCGATGTCAGAGCGCGCCCGCCGTCGAAACACGCCCCGACGCTACTCGACACGCTCGACACGATTCGTTAGGCCTGCGGCCCAACCCGGTAAGCCCCACCCATGTTGGTCGCAGTGCTGGGGACGGGCGCCATGGGCGCAGGGATGGCCCGGTCACTGCGCCGGGCCGGGCTGGACGTACGGGCCTGGAACCGCACACCCGAGCGGGCGGCACCGCTCGCCGACGACGGCATCGAGGTGAGCGCCTCGGTGGCCGAGGCCGTGGCCGGCGTCGACGTCGTGCTCTCCGTGCTCTTCGACGCCGACGCCGTGCTCGGCGTGTCCGACGAGCTGACCGCGGAGCTGCCCGACGACGCGGTGTGGCTGCAGTCGTCCACGATCGGCGTCGCGGGCACCGCCCGGCTGGGCCGCCTGGTCGGCGACACGGTCCGCCTGGTCGACGCCCCGGTACTGGGCACCAAGCAGCCGGCGGCCGAGGGCAAGCTGGTGGCGCTGGTGTCCGGTCCCGGCGACGCGATCGAGGACGCCCGGCCGGTGCTCGACGCCGTCGCGACCCGCACCGTCGTCGTCGGGGACGAGCTCGGGCGCGCCAGCGCGCTCAAGCTGGCCTGCAACGCCTGGATCAGCTCCATCACCGCCGCGACGGCGCAGTCGGTGGCCCTGGCCGAACGCCTGCAACTGGACCCCAAGCTGTTCCTCGAGGCCATCGACGGCGGCGCGGTGAACAGCCCGTACGCCCAGCTCAAGGGCGCGGCGATGCTCGCCGGCGACTTCACCCCGTCCTTCGAGGTCGACGGCGTCCTCAAGGACCTCGGCCTGATCCTCGACGCGGCGAAGGACGCCGGGGTGGACACGAGCGTGCTCACGGCGGTGCGGGCGCTGTTCGCCCGCACGTCGGACGACGGGCACGGCGGCGACGACATGGCCGCGGTCTACACCGCGTTCGCGGACTGACCTACTCGGGCGCCATCGACCGGCCGGCCTCCAGGCGCGCCACCGGGACCCGGAACGGCGAGCAGGAGACGTAGTCGAGGCCGACGCGCTCGAAGAAGTGCACCGAGTCGGGGTCGCCGCCGTGCTCGCCGCACACGCCCAGCTTGAGGCCGGGCCGGTGCGAGCGGCCCTTCTCGACGGCGATGCGCACGAGTTCGCCCACCCCCTCCACGTCGATCGACTCGAACGGGCTGACGCCGAAGATGCCCTTCTCCAGGTAGGCGGAGAAGAAGGCCGCCTCGACGTCGTCGCGGGAGAAGCCCCAGGTGGTCTGGGTGAGGTCGTTGGTGCCGAAGGAGAAGAACTCTGCGGCCTCGGCGATCTGGTTGGCGGTCAGCGCCGCGCGCGGCAGCTCGATCATGGTGCCGACGAGGAAGTCGAGATGCACGCCGGTCTCGGTGCGCACCTCGCGGGCCACCTGGATGATGTCCTGCTTGACCGTCTCGAACTCCTGCACGTTGGCCACCAGCGGAACCATGATCTCCACGCGCGGGACGCCACCGGCCTTGATGCGCAGCGCGGCGGCCTCGAGGATCGCTCGCGACTGCATCTCGAACAGCCCCGGGATGACCACGCCGAGCCGCACGCCGCGCAGGCCGAGCATCGGGTTCTGCTCGTGCAGCTTGTGCACCGCCTGCAGCATGCGCAGGTCGTTCTCGCGCTTCTCGCCGCGGGCCTCGGCCACCGCGACGCGCACGGACAGCTCGGTGATGTCGGGCAGGAACTCGTGCAGTGGCGGGTCGAGCAGCCGGATGGTGACCGGCAACCCGTCCATCGCCTCGAGGATGCCGACGAAGTCCTCGCGCTGCAGGGGCAGCAGCTCGGCCAGCTCGCGCTCCTGCTCCTCGTCGGAGTCGGCCAGGATCAGCTGCTCGACGAGCTGGCGGCGGTCGCCGAGGAACATGTGCTCGGTGCGGCACAGCCCGATGCCCTGCGCGCCGAACCGGCGGGCGCGGGCGGCGTCCTCGGCGTTGTCGGCGTTGGCGCGCACCACCATGCGCCGCGCGCCGTCGGCGTGGCGCATGAGCCGGTCGACGGCCGCGACCAGGTCGTCGCCCTCGTCGATCGTGCCTTCCTCGAAGTACGTCATCACCGGCGAGTCGACGACCGGTACCTCGCCGAGGAAGACGTCGCCGGACGTCCCGTCGATCGAGATGACGTCGCCCTCGTGGATCTCGTCGCCGCCGCGGGTGCGCACCACGCGCTGCTTGGTGTTGACGTCGAGGGACTCCGCCCCGCACACGCAGGTCTTGCCCATGCCGCGGGCCACCACGGCCGCGTGGCTGGTCTTGCCGCCGCGCGAGGTCAGGATGCCGCGCGCGGCGATCATGCCATTGAGGTCGTCGGGGTTGGTCTCGCGGCGCACGAGGATGACGTCCTCCCCCGAGCGCGACCACTTGACGGCGGTGTAGGAGTCGAAGACGACCTTGCCGACCGCGGCCCCCGGCGAGGCGTTCATCCCCGACCCGATCTTCTTTTTCTGCGCCTTCTCGTCGAAGCGCGGGAACATCAGCTGGGCCAGCTGCGCGCCGCTGACCCGCGACACCGCCTCGTCGAGGTCGATGAGCCCTTGGTCGACGAGTTGGGTGGCGATCCGGAAGGCGGCGGCGGCGGTGCGCTTGCCCACCCGGGTCTGCAGCATCCAGAGCTTGCCGCGCTCGATGGTGAACTCGATGTCGCACAGGTCGAGGTAGTGCTCCTCGAGGGTCTGCATGATGTGCAGCAGCTCGTCGTAGGCCTTCTTGTCGATGCCCTCGAGGTCGGCCAGCGGCACGGTGTTGCGGATGCCGGCCACGACGTCCTCGCCCTGCGCGTTCTGCAGGTAGTCGCCGTAGATGCCCTGGGCGCCCGAGGCGGGGTCGCGGGTGAAGGCGACACCGGTGCCGGAGTTCATGTCCAGGTTGCCGAAGACCATCGAGCAGACGCTGACCGCGGTGCCGAGGTCACCGGGGATGCGCTCCTGCCTGCGGTAGATCACCGCCCGCTCGGTGTTCCACGACTCGAACACCGCTCGCACGGCCATGTCCATCTGCTCGCGCGGCTCCTGCGGGAACGGGCGGCCGGCGTGCTCGACCACGACCTCCTTGTAACGCTCGACGAGCTTGCGCAGGTCGTCGGCGTCCAGCTTGAGGTCGTCGGTGGCGCCCTTCGCCTCCTTCGCGGCGTCGAGCGCCTCCTCGAACCGTTCGCCGGCGATGCCCAGCACCGTCTTGCCGAACATCTGGATGAGCCGGCGGTAGCTGTCGAAGGCGAAGCGCTCGTCGCCGGCCTGCGCGGCCAGCCCCCGCACCGACTGGTCGTTGAGACCGATGTTGAGGACGGTCTCCATCATCCCGGGCATCGAGAACTTCGCGCCGGAACGCACGGACACCAGCAGTGGGTCGTCGGACTGGCCCAGCGCCTTGCCCATCGCCCGCTCCAGGCCGGCGAGGTGCTCGCTCACCTCCTCGCCCAGCCCCTCGGGCTCGCGGCCGCTCTTGAGGAAGGCCCGGCAGGCCTCGGTGGTGATCGTGAACCCGGGCGGCACGGGCAACTTCAGGTTCGTCATCTCGGCCAGGTTGGCGCCCTTGCCGCCGAGCAGGTCCTTCATGCTCTTGTTGCCCTCGGCGAAGTCGTACACGAACTTGGTCGACGACGGCATCGCGGTCTCCATCCGAGCGGCATTGACTGTGCGGCCGAGCCTAGATGGCGGCGCCGGCCACCGGCCGCGTACCGGGAGGTAACCGGTCAACCTCACAACTTCAGTTGACAGTTGTACACTGAATCTGGTTCTGTCGGACGAATGGTGGAGACGGGCGCTGCGCCCCGCGTCGGATTCGTGCGCAAACAGATCACCCGCATCGGCCGGGCGATGACCTCGCCGCTGCTGCCCGACGACTACTTCGCGCTGGTCAAGCCGACTTGGTCTACCCGTGAGGCCACCGGCAGCGTGGTGCGGGTGACCCCCCATCACGGCGAGGCCGCCACCGTGGTCGTCAAGCCGGACTACCCGTGGCCCGGGCACACGCCGGGGCAGTACATGCGCCTGGGCATGGAGATCAACGGTGTGCGCCACTGGCGCGCCTACACGATCACCTCCGACCCCGATCACCCCGAAGGCGTGGTCAGCGTCACCGTCAAGCACACGGAGGGCGGCAAGATGTCGCCGGTCTTCGTGCGCCAGGTACGCGTCGGGCAGCGCGTCTTCCTGGGCGAGGTCGAGGGCGAGTTCGTCCTGCCGGACCCCCTGCCCCCGCGCACGCTCTTCCTGTCGGGCGGCAGCGGCATCACGCCGATCATGAGCATGCTGCGCGAGCTCGACCGGCGCGACCGCCTCGACGACGCCGTCCACGTACACAGCTGCCGCAGCGCCGACGACATGATCTTCGGCGAGATGCTGCGCGAGCTGGCGCAACGGCAGTCGGGCTACCGGCTCATCGAGGTGCACACCGCCGAGCAGCCGCGCCTGTCCCCCGACGACCTCGACGAGCACTGTCCCGACTGGCGCGAGCGCGAGGTGTACCTGTCCGGCCCGCGCGAGCTGATGGACGCCATGGAGGAGCGCTTCGAGAAGGAGGACCGCTCCGAGCACCTGCACACCGAGCGCTTCCAGCCGGTGATCGGCAACGGTGGCGGTTCGGCCCAGGGCGGCACGGTGCACTTCCGCGTGTCCGACTGCGACGCCGAGTGCGAGAGCGGCCAGTCCATCCTCGTCGGCGGCGAGAACGCCGGCGCCAATCTGACCTTCGGCTGCCGGATGGGCGTGTGCCACACGTGCGTCGGGCGGCTGCGCGACGGTGCGGTGCGCGACCTGCGCACCGATTCCGTCGAACAAGCCAGCGGGCAGATGGTGCGGATCTGCATCAGTGCGCCCGAGGGCCACGTCGAGATCGACCTGTAGAACCCGACCGAGAGGACGCACGCCCTATGCCCAAGCCGCCGTTCGCCACCCCTTACAACCCGGAAAACCCGCTGTACAAGCTGACCGAACAGCAGCTCGAGGAGCTGGGGCAGAAGTTCGACGCCCTGCACGACGAGATCTTCGCCGACCTCGGCGACACCGACGCCGCCTACATCCGCAACATGATCACGACGCAGCGGCGGCTGCTGGCGGCCTCGCGGGCGGTGCTGCTGTTCTCCCGGTTCAAGCCGGCCTGGGTGCTCGGCACCGTCGGCCTGTCGGTGGCCAAGATCCTCGAGAACATGGAGATCGGCCACAACGTCATGCACGGGCAGTGGGACTGGATGAACGACCCCAACATCCACTCGTCCACCTGGGACTGGGACACCGCGTCGCCGGCGGCCGCGTGGAAGCACTCGCACAATTACGTGCACCACACGTACACGAACGTGATCGGCAAGGACAAGGACGTCGGCTACGAGATCATGCGCATCGACGCGCGCCAGCCGTGGAAGCCGGCCTACCTGTTCCAGCCGGTCTACAACCTGCTGCTGATGGCCTTCTTCGAGTGGGGCGTCGCGATCCACGACCTCGACTTCCCGAAGGTGCACAGCGGCGAGAAGTCGAAGAAGCAGCTGAAGGACGAGCTGAAGGCGATCGGCCTCAAGGCCTGGCGCCAGATCCGCAAGGACTACCTCATCTACCCGGGGCTGTCCGCGGCCGCCGGCGGCCGCAAGCACGGGCGCGCGAACTTCGACGCGACGATGAAGGCCGACGTCGTGGCCAACATCGTGCGCAACGTGTGGTCCAACGCGATCATCTTCTGCGGGCACTTCCCCGACCAGACCTTCATGTTCACCGAGGACGAGGTGGCCAACGAGTCGCGCGGCGCCTGGTACGTGCGGCAGGCCATCGGCGCGGCGAACATCAGCGGCAGCCCGTTCTTCCACGTGATGAGCGGCAACCTGTCCTTCCAGGTCGAGCACCACCTCTACCCCGACATGCCGAGTTCGCGCTACCAGCAGATCGCGCCGCGGGTGAAGGAGATCTGCGAGGAGTACGGCCTGCCGTACAACACCGGGCCGCTGCGCAAGCAGTGGGGCGGCGTGCAGCGCACCATCCTGCGCCTGGCCTTCCCGGGCGGCGCGCCGCGGACCAAGCCCGGTCCGTTCGAGTTCTCCGAGGAGGAGCGCGCCCTGCTCGAGCGGCAGCGCGAGACCGTCCCGGCGTTCCCGTGAGACGGGTCCTCGTCTACCTGAACGAGCGCGGCCGGCGGCACCACTGGTCGATCCGGGCCTTCAAGTGGTTGGCGCTGGTCTCGGTCGGGGCGATGGCCGCGGCCGCCGCGACGGCCGACTCCGATCATCACCTGCGTGCCGACGGCACCAAGGCCGACCCGAAGGAGATGCCCGAGGGCGACCCGGGCGGCAAGCCGAGCGACGACGTCGGGCAGAAGAACGACGCGGGCCGCAAGTCCGACCCCGACTCGGACTCGAACGAGCTGGACGAGTCGGGGACGGCGGCGGGCTGAGCCACCGTTTCCTCGCGAGCGGTCGCCGGGCGGCAGCGCACGGCGGCCGCACGCGAGGAAACGCGCTGTAGCCGGCCCTCACCGGGAGGCGAGGGCAACGGGGAGCGCGGCGGCGACGAGCACGGCGCACAGCGCGAAGGTCCACGGCAGCCCGGGGCCGGCCGCGGCCACCGCGCCGACCGCGTAGGCCCCGATGGCGGTGCCGGCGTCGTAGGAGGCGTTCCACATCGCGCTGGCCGTGACGAGGTGCGCCGGACCGGCGCGGCGGAAGGCGACCACCTGGGTCACCGTCTGCGCGACGCCGTAGCCGATGCCGAAGACGGCCGCCCCGCTGATCAACAGCACCGCGGGCAGCGCGCCGCTGGTGCGCAGCACCACGGCCACCGCCGCCAGGCCGGCCGCCGCGCACACCAGCCCGACGGCCAGCAACGTGCGAGGGGCGACGCGGGCCACCAGATGCCCGGCCCGCCAGCGGCTCAGCGCACCGGTGGCCCCGAACACGAGCAGCGTGACGGCGGCGAGCGCGCCGTCGGGGCGGGCGATCGGCAGGAACGTGATCACGCCGCCGCCGGCGAGGGTGACGACCACCAGCACCGTCGACGGCCCGGCCACGGCCCGGGCGGTACGCCGGCGGCCGCCGGTCTCGGCCGGCACGGCGGGGGCGGACCCGTCGCCACCGAGCCCGGACAGGAAGGCCAGCCCGAGCACCGGCGCCACCGCGCCCATGGCGACCCAGGCGAAATGGTGCGACAGCGTCAGCGCGGTGCCGAGCGGCACCGCGACGAGATTGGGCAGCGCGATGCTCGCGCCGTACAGGCCGACCGCCTCGCCGTGCCGCTCGGGCGGCGCGACCCGCGCGGTGAGCACCGCGCCCAGCACGGTGAGCACCGCGAAACCGAGCCCGCGCACCGCCGAGAGCACCGACAGCCACCACAGCTGGTGGCTGAGCAGGTAGAACGGCGACGGCAGCGCGAGGGCGAGCAGCCCCAGCGCGAGCAGCCGGGCCACGCCCAGGTGCCGCTCGAGGACGGGCACGGCGGCCTGGCCGGCCACGGTGGTGGCGAGCATCACCGTCGTGACGATGCCGGCGGCCCCGTCACTCGCCCCACCGGCGACCGCCCACGTCGGCAGCGCGGCGAGGGTGAGGAAGAAGCTGGTGAACCCGAAGACCGCGACCAGGGCGAGGTGGCGGGCAGCGGGGGTGCGCAGCAGCGACCTCGACGGCGCCGCGGTCGGCGCGTTCGACTCGGTCATCATCGACCCTTGATGCTCGACCCCTCCCGGCCCGCACTGCGCTCGTGCCCCGGCCGAGGGGCGTCCGGCCGGCGAGCTGCCGTGGACGCCGAGCCCATCGTCGCGCACCGGTGATCGGCCCGCGGCGGCGGGTGGCCGCCGCGCCGGATCAGCCGCCGCCGTCGGCCAGCTCCGCGCCCGACGGCACCGCCCGCGAGCCGGTCGAGTCCAGCCAGCCGTCCGGCAGGGCCACGGCCCGCTGGCCGCTGGTGCGCCCGCGAGGCTGGCCCAGCACCTCCTCCGGGAAGGGCGCGTGCGGGTCGAGACCCGCGAGCTGGTCGTCGAGTTCGGCCAGCGACGAGGCCATCGCCATCGCCCGGCGGGCGTCCCCGCCGACGGGGAAGCCCTTGAGGTACCAGGCCACGTGCTTGCGGAAGTCGGTCACGCCGTGCTGCTCGCCCTGCCAGTCGGCCAGCAGCTGCGCGTGCCGGCGCATGGTGGCGGCCACGGTGCCCAGCGGCGGGCGGCTGCGTCCGGGCGAGCCGGCGAACGCGGCGGCGAGGTCGGCGAACAGCCACGGCCGGCCGAGGCAGCCGCGGCCCACGACCACGCCCGCGCAGCCGGTCTCGCGGACCATGCGCACCGCGTCGTCGGCCTCCCAGATGTCGCCGTTGCCGAGCACCGGCACGTCCAGCGCGTCGACCAGCGCCGCGATCGTCGACCAGTCGGCGCGCCCGCTGTAGAACTCGGCGGCGGTGCGCCCGTGCAGGGCGACGTGGGCCACGCCCGCGTCCTGCGCCCGCAGCCCCGCCTCGCGGTAGGTGACGTGCTCGGCGTCGATGCCCACCCGCATCTTCACGGTGACCGGGACGGCGCCGGCGGCCGCGCGCACGGCCGCGCGCACGATGTCCTCGAACAGCCCGATGCGCCACGGCAACGCCGAACCGCCGCCCTTGCGGGTGACCTTGGGCACCGGACAGCCGAAGTTGAGGTCGACGTGGTCGGCGAGGTCCTCCGCGACGATCATCCGCACCGCCGCGCCCACGATCACGGGGTCGACACCGTAGAGCTGGATCGAACGGGGCGTCTCGTCGGGCGCGAAGCGGATCAGCCGCATCGTCTTCGGGTTGCGCTCGACCAGTGCCCGGCTGGTGATCATCTCCGACACGAACAGGCCGCCGGCGGCTCCGGGCGGGAGCGCCGGCGCCATCACCTCCCGGCACAACCGCCGGAAGGCGGTGTTGGTGATCCCGGCCATCGGCGCGAGCACCACCGGCGGGTCGGCGACGACCCCCTCGGACAGGCGCAGCGGCGCGGTGGCGACGGCCGTCATCCGCACCCCGGCAGGTGGGCGGCCAGGTAACCCTCCACCTGGTCGAGGGCGACCCGCTCCTGCTTCATCGAGTCGCGCTCGCGGACCGTCACCGCGGCGTCGTCGAGGGTGTCGAAGTCGACCGTGACGCAGAACGGCGTGCCGATCTCGTCCTGGCGGCGGTACCGCTTGCCGATGGCCTGCGTCTCGTCGTAGTCGACGTTCCAGTTGCGGCGCAGCGCACCGGCGAGGTCGCGGGCCTTCGGGGTGAGGTCGGCGTGCTTGGACAGCGGCAGCACCGCCACCTTGACCGGCGCGAGGCGCGGGTCAAGGTGCAACACGGTGCGCTTCTCCATCACGCCTTTGGCGTTGGGGGCCTCGTCCTCGGTGTAGGCGTCGAGCAGGAAGGCCAGCACCGCGCGGGTCAGCCCGGCGGCCGGCTCGATGACGTACGGCGTGTACTTCTCGTCGGTGGCCGGGTTCTGATAGACGAGGTTGGTTCCGCTGCGCGCGGAGTGCGTGGTCAGGTCGAAGTCGGTGCGGTTGGCTATGCCCTCGAGTTCGGCGAACTCGGTGCCCCCGAAGCCGAAGCGGTACTCGATGTCGACGGTGCGCTTCGAGTAGTGCGACAGCTTCTCCTCGGGGTGCTCGAAGAAGCGCAGGTTGTCGGGGTCGAGACCGAGGCCGACGTACCAGTTCCACCGCTCCTGCAACCAGTAATCGTGCCAGGTGTCGTCGGTGCCGGGTTCGACGAAGAACTCCATCTCCATCTGCTCGAACTCGCGGGTGCGGAAGATGAAGTTGCCGGGCGTGATCTCGTTGCGGAAGCTCTTACCGGTCTGCGCGATGCCGAACGGCGGCTTGCGCCGCGTCGTGTTCAGCACGTTGAGGAAGTTGACGAAGATGCCCTGTGCGGTCTCGGGCCGCAGGTAGTGCAACCCGGCCTCGTCCTCGACCGGGCCGAGGTAGGTCTTGAGCATCATGTTGAAATCGCGCGGCTCGGTCCACCGGCCGCGGGTGCCGCAGTTCGGGCACGGCACGTCGGCCAGGCCGTTCGGCGGCGGGTTGCCGTGCTTGGCCTCGTAGGCCTCCTCGAGCTGGTCGGCCCGGTTGCGCTTGTGGCAGTTCAGGCACTCGACGAGCGGGTCGGTGAACACGTCGAGGTGGCCCGATGCGCGCCACACGTCGGTGGCCAGGATGACCGCGGAGTCGATGCCGACGACGTCCTCGCGGGCGGTGACCATCGCCTTCCACCACTGGCGCCGGACGTTCTCCTTGAGCTCGACCCCGAGGGGGCCGTAGTCCCACGCGGACCGGGTGCCGCCGTAGATCTCGCTGGACGGGAAGACGAATCCGCGCCGCTTGCTCAGGTTGACGACGGCGTCGTTGCGGGCTGCGGATGGGACGGCGGGCACTGCGTCTCCTGCGGATCATCGGGTGGATCGGGCGGTGATTCCAGGGTATCCGGGCCGGGGCCGGGCTTTCGCCGCCCCGCGCGCCGGCGCTCCATGCGGGTGGCCACCTGATGCACCGACCAGGCGGCCAGGGCGCCGGCGATGCCGTCAGCCACGTAGTGCTCACCGGCGTAGGTGAGGCTGAACATCATCACGAACGGGTACGCGATGAGCACCGGCTTCCACCAGCGGCCCACCCGCGACCACATGAAGAGGCAGAACAGCAGCGTGCCACCCACGTGCAGCGACGGCACGGCGGCCACCGCGTCGGCGGCGTTGAACCCCTTCGACCACAGCCCGTGCGCCACGTTCAGGTGGAACTCGAAGAAGCTGTTGCCCGCGATCCGTTCGAGGTAGGAGTTCGCGCCGGACACGTGCGGGGTGTAGGTGCCGAGCAGGTTGCCGGTGACCGGGCGGGCGCCGAGGCTCATGCACCGCGGATTGTTGGGGTGGTTCGCGACGTCCGCGGCCCGGCACTGCGCGGCCGCCCACGGCGGCGCAGCCGGGATGAGCAGGAACAGCGCGAAACCGAGGAAGGACAGCGCGACGAAGCGCAGCGACCAGCGGTAGAAGTCGCTGCGCCGGCGCAGCCACAGCACGCCCGCGGTGACGTAGGGCAGGAAGAAGAACGAGAAGTAGCACAGGCAGACGACGACGTCGTACCACTGCAGATCCGAGCGCGGGTGCTTGAGGTGCTCCTGCAGCCACAGGGTGGGCTCGTGGCCGAAGAACAGGAACCGGTCGACGTCGATCTGCGGGTGCCACCAGGTGGGCATGCCGACGGTGTCGGACAGCCCGCGCAGCCAGTCGTAGACCACCAGCACCAGCGCGAGCGGCACGAAGTCGATCGCCACCCAGGCCAGCCACACCGGGTGCCGGCCGATGCACGCGCAGCCGAGACCGATGGCGATCCACAGCAGCAGGCCCTCGCGGTCGAGCGGGATGCCGATGGTGGCGGCATAGGCGAGGACCGCGGCGGCGTAGGCGGCCACTGCCGCCCAGCGCAGCCCGCGCAGCACCTGACCGGCGGTGGTGTCGGTGGGCAGCCAGTCGGTGCGCCGGCGCCAGTCGTCGGGCAGCCGCCATCTCATGAGAGCACCGGCACGGCCACGTCATCGCGTGCCGGGGTGGGCGCGGCCGGGCCCGCGGGCACCGCCGCCCGGCGCCGCGCGACCAGCGCCTCGGCGGCGCGGCACAGCCCGACCGTGAACAACGCGAACGCCCACCCGACGAGGATGTCGAAGACGTAGTGGTTGGCTCCGTAGACGAGCGCGAAGCCCATGGCCGGCGGGTAGGCGACGAGTAACGGGCGCCACCCGGCCCGCACCCGCCGCCACAGGAACAGCGACACGAGCCGCGCACCGCAGGCGTGCAGCAACGGCGCGGCCGCGACCCGGTCGGTGACGTTCTCGCCCGTCTGGAACGCTCGTGAGGCCAACTGCACGTGCAGCGCGTCGAAGCCGCGCCACGACTCGCGAACGACGGCGTGCGCCTGCGCGCCCGCGTTGCCGAGGATCGTCGCGGCCGGGTCGACGGCGTGGTGGTACAGGCACCTCGGCGCGACGGGCCCTTCCCGCACTTCGGCGGGGGTGCAGCGCGCGGCCGCCCACGGCGGGGCGGTGGGCGCGACGGCGAACGCGGCGAAGCCGAGCAGGCTCATCACCATCCAGCGGGTGGTCCACCGGCGGAACGCGCTCCGGTCGTTGACCGAGACGCCGCGGCTCCACCCGAAGAAGGCCGCGACGGCGGCCAGCCACCCGAGCCCGGCCGCGATGCGCCACCGACGCGAAGCCGCCGGGCTCACGCGCCGGGCTCGCGGTCGCTGGCGTGCACCTGCGCGGCGCCGCCGGGGGCGATGTCGACGAGCGCCTCGAAGCCGCCGGGCACGTCGACCGCCGAGGCGAGCAGCGGCGTGGCGTGCACCTTCACCTCGTAGTTGCCCAGCGCGCGGCGGTACGAGCCGACGTCGGCCCACTCGGTGAGCAGGAGCCACGCGCCGGGGTCGTCGGTCGAGCGACCGAGCGTGCCGCGCAGGTAGCCCGGCCGGGCGGCGAGGGCGGTCAGTGCGGCCCGCGCCCGGTCGGCGAAGTCGGGCGCGTCGTCGCGGAAGTGGGTGAGCGCGATCACCGTCAGCCCGTGACCTCCACGGGGCCCGCAGCACCGAAGCGGCGGTCGCGGCGGGCGAAGTCGAGGCAGGCCTGCCACAGGTGCCGGCGATCGAAGTCCGGCCACGGCGTGTCGATGAAGGCCAGCTCGGCGTAGGACGACTGCCAGACCAGGAAGTTCGACGTGCGTTGCTCACCGGAGCTGCGGATGAACAGGTCGACGTCGGGCAGCCCGGGTTCGTCGAGGTAGGCGTCGACGGTGCGTTCGTCGATCTTGGCGGGGTTGAGCCGGCCGGCGGCGATGTCGCGGCCCATCGCCCGCATGGCGTCGACGAGCTCGGCCCGCCCGCCGTAGTTGACGCAGAACTGCAGGGTGAGCCGGTCGTTGTCGCGGGTGTACTGCTCGGCGTCCTCGAGCTGGCTGATCACGCTGCGCCACAGCCGCGGCCGGCGCCCGGCCCAGCGGATGCGCACGCCGAGCGCGGCCAGTTCGTCGCGGCGGCGCCGGATGACGTCCTTGTTGAAGCCCATGAGGAAGCGCACCTCCTCCGGCGAGCGCCGCCAGTTCTCGGTGGAGAAGGCGTACGCGCTGACCGTGCCGACGCCGAGTTCGATCGCGCCGTGCAGGACGTCCAGCAGGCTGGCCTCCCCCGCGCGGTGCCCCTCGGTGCGCGAGAGCCCGCGGGCGTGGGCCCAGCGGCCGTTGCCGTCCATGACGATCGCGACGTGCCTGGGCACCAGTTCGGCCGGGATGTGCGGCGGCCGGGCCCCGGACGGGTGGGCCGGCGGGTCGGGCCACGTCCGGGCGTCCCGCGCTGACGGGCGGCGGGTCGGCGTGGTCATCGCGTCAGGTTATCCCGCGCCCCCTGCGGCACCCCGGCCACCGCAGGGCGCTCGCGCCCCGTGCGGCGCCGCGCCGGGCCGGCCGGCGGACCGCACGGGGACCGAGCTGGATCAGCTGTGCCCGCGGGTGTGGACGCGCTCCATCGTGTAGGACGCGGCGAAGCCGCCGATGGGCTCACCGGTCACGGGGTCGAAGCCGGTCACGTTGTCGTAGACGCAGATCTGCACGAAAGCGAGGCCGCGGTGCAGCCGCGGCACCTTGGCCTCGAATCCGGGCTGGGGCTGGAGCACGATGCGTTGCGTATGTTCCATCCCGTCGCAGTTCAGCGCGTTCGGGCCCTCGTCCGACATCCAGTTCGTGCTGTAGAAGGTCTTGGCGTAGTGGCTGCTCGAGTGATCGGTCGTGTTGACCTTCGGGCCCTGCTTGACGGCGACGAACAGGTGGTTGGCCGGCGTGTCGGTCGTCGTGCAGGTGTAGGTCACCTTGAGCGTCGTCGGGCCGCCGTTGCCGGTGATGAGCTGGCCGGCGTAGGCCGCACTGGGCTGCGGCGCCTCGGCGACGGCCGCGGTGGGCGCGGCCATGACCGCGGCGCCGACGATGGCCGGGCCGATAGCGAGATAGCGGGCTCTGAGCATGGTGTCCCCCTCGTACGAGCAGCTGGCGAGGCGTGGATGGTTCCACACCCGGGGCGTCCGGTCGATCGTCAGAATTCCCGGAAACCCGGCCATTGCCGGGCAAAGGCGCGGCAACAATTTCCGGTGGCGACTCCGTGACCGCCGCGCTCAGGCCCGGTCGACGAGCGGCAGCGAACGCAGCCCTCGTTCGAGATGCCATTGCAGGTGCGCGGCGATCAACCCGCTCCCCTCACGACGAGCCGCGGGCTCGCTGGCGTCGGCCACCGTCCAGTCGCCGGACAGCAGGGCGACCATCAACGCCACCGTGGCCGGCAGCGGGCGCGCCGAACCGGGCGGGCGGCAACCGTCGCACACCACTCCCCCGGCGGGCACGTTGAAGGCGACGTGCGGCCCCGGCCGCGAGCACACGGCGCACTCCAGCAGCGCCGGTTCCCACCCGGCGCCGGACATCGCGCGCACGAGGAAGGCGTCGAGCACGAGGCCGGGGTCGTGCTCGCGCTCGACGAGCGCGCGCAGTGCGCCCACGACGAGCAGGTACAGGCGCAGGGCCGGCTCGCCCTCCTCGGTGAGTCGCTCGGCGGTCTCGAGGATCGCGGAGGCGGCCGTCCAGCGTCCGTAGTCACCGGCCAGCTGCGCGCCGAACGGGTCGCGCGACTCGGTCTGCTGCACGACGTCGAGCCCGCGCCGCCCGCCCGGTGCCGCCTGGCCCTCCGGCAGTCGGGAGTACAGCTGCACGTCGAGGTGGCTGCCCGGTTCGAGCCGGGCGCCGAAGCGGGAGGTGGTGCGCCGCACGCCCTTGCCCACCGCGCGCACCCGGCCGTGACGGCGGGTGAGCAGGGTGACGATGCGGTCGGCCTCACCGAGCTTGTGCACTCGCAGGACCACCGCGTCGTCTCGGTACAGCGGCACCTAGCGATTGTCCCGCACGGCGCCGACAGCGGTGCTCGCGTCGCTCTGCGGCGCGCCGTGCGGATCGGCCCGCACCCGCGCGTGCAGGAGCAGCGCGAGCAGGCCCGCGGCCACCGACGAGCCGAGCACCACGAGGAACGCGCTGCGCGCCCCGTGCTGGTCGGCGATGCTGCCGACCAGCGAGGCGCCCGCGCCGTAACCGACGCTCAGGCCGGTGTTCACCCAGGACAACCCCTCGGTCAGGGCGGTCGGCGAGACCAGCTGCTGCACGAGCCCGAACGTGTTTATGAGCAGCGGCGCGATGCCGATGCCGAGGACGAACTCGGCCACGACGAGGACCGGCACGTTCACCGCCGCGAGCAGCACGGCGGGCAGCACCGCGAAGAGCAGGGCCTGGCGACGCAGCCGGCCGGCGAGGTCGCCGAGGTGCTCCCGCGCGCCGTAGATCAGCCCCGACGCCGCGCTGCCCGCCGCGATGGCCGCGAGCGCGACGCCGCTGGCGCCGCGCGCGCCGTGCTGCCCGCAGAAGGCGACGGCCGACACCTCGGCGCTCGCGAAGACGGCGCCCATGGCCACCGTGGTGAGGGTGAGCATCACCATGCCGCGGGCGCGCAGGGCGAACGGGTGCGGCTCGCCGTGCGTGCGGGTCACCGGCGGTTCGGTGGCCGGCTGGGCCTTCACCCACAGCGACCCGGCCACCACCAGGGCCAGCGCCACGTAGAGCACGAACACCGGCACCGTCTGGGTGGCCAGGATGGTGGCGATGAGCGGTCCGAAGACGAAGATCAGCTCGTCGAGCACCGACTCCAGCGACATCGCGGTCGCGAGTTCGGGTCCACCGTCGAGCACGTAGGCCCAGCGCGCCCGAACCAAGGAGCCGACCGACAGGTACGTCAGCCCGAAGGCCACGGTGGGCAGGACCAGCAGCCAGTGCGGCGCGTCGGTGCGCACGAGGACGGCCAGGGCCACCACGGCCGCGGCGTGCAGGATGCACGCCGGCAGGAGCACCCGGCCCTGCCCCACCCGATCGACCAGCACCGACGACGCGATCATCCCGACGCCGCCGCCGAGCACGTAGCAGGCGCTGAGCACGCCGGCGAAGCCATAGCGTCCGTCGCGGGCCGAGATGATCAGGACGATGCCGATGGGGTAGATCGCGATCGGCATGCGCATGACGAACAGCGCCGCGCAGAAGGCGGGCGAGCCCGGCGCACGGAACACCGTGCGGTAGCGCGTGAACACTAGAAGCCCAGTCGGTCGAGCTTCTTCGGGTCGCGCTGCCAGTCGCGTTCGACGGCGACGTGCAGGTCGAGGTGGACTCGTTCGCCGAGCAGTTCCTCGATGCCGGCGCGCGCGGTGGTGCCCAGGCGCTTGAGCCGGCTGCCCTGCGGGCCGATGACGATGCCCTTCTGGCTGTCGCGCTCGAGGTGGACGGTGGCGAAGATGTCCTGCAAGCCGTTGTCGCGGCGGCGCATCTCGTCGACGGTGACGGCGATGGAGTGGGGCAGCTCGTCACGTACCCCTTCGAGGGCCGCCTCGCGGATCAGCTCGGCGATACGCGTCTCGACGTCGTTGTCGGTGGTGACGTCGGTGGGGTAGAGCTGCGGGCCCTCGGGCAGGTGGCCGACGAGCAGGTCGGCGAGCAAGTCGACCTGCACGCCGGCGACCGCCGACACCGGTACGACGTCGGCGAACTCGCCCAGCTCGGACACGGCGAGCAGCTGCTCGGCGACCCGCTGCTTGGACACCACGTCGGTCTTGGTGACGACGGCGACGACCGGTGAGCGGACCGCGGCGAGCTCGGCGGCGATGAACCGGTCACCGGGGCCGATGCGCTGGTCGGCGGGCAGGCAGAACCCGACCACGTCGACATCGGCCAGGGTGTTGCGCACGACGTCGTTGAGCCGCTGCCCGAGCAGGGTGCGCGGCCGGTGCAGGCCAGGCGTGTCGACGAGCACGAGCTGCGCGTCGTCGCGGGTGAGGATGCCGCGCACGGCGTGCCGGGTGGTCTGCGGCTTGTCGCTGGTGATCACGATCTTGGTGCCCACGAGCGCGTTGGTCAGCGTCGACTTGCCGGCGTTCGGGCGTCCGACGAAGCAGCAGAAGCCGGAGCGGAACGTCACCCCGCCATCCTCGCACTCCGCGGCCAGTGCGAAATCCGGCGACGGCGACGTGCGGATCGCCGGCACCCGGCCAGAATGGCGGGGTGCGCGCCCGCCAGATCGCCTACGGTTCCGACCCGTCGCAGTTCGGCGAGCTGTACCGGCCGCCGGCCGACGCGCGCGCCGGCACGGTCGTGATCGTGCACGGTGGCTTCTGGCGGGCGCGGTACTCGCTGTCGCTGGGCCGCCCGCTGGCCCGTGACCTCGCCGCCCACGGCTACACCTGCTGGAACCTCGAGTACCGGCGCGTCGGCGACGGCGGGTGGCCGGCGACCCTCGCCGACGTCGCGGCCGGCATCGACCACCTGGCCACGCTCGACGTCGACACCTCGCGGGTGGCGGCGATCGGGCACTCGGCCGGCGGGCAGCTGGCTGTGTGGGCGGCCGGGCGCGGCGCGGCCGACGAGGCGCAGGGCTTCGGCGCGGTGCGGGTGCCCCTGTCGGGTGTGGTGTCGCAGGCCGGCGTGCTCGACCTGGGCACGGCCGCACGCACCGGCGTGGGCGGCACCGCGGTGCCCGACCTGCTGGGCGGCGCCCCGGATCAGGTACCCGAGCGCTACCGGCTGGCCGACCCGCTCGGCCGCGCACCGCTGCCGGTGCCCGTGCTCTGCCTGCACTCCAGGTCCGACGACAACGTCCCCTACGCGCAGAGCACCGCCTACGTGGCCGCCGCGGGCGCCGCCGCCGTCCTGCAGGAGACGCAGGGCGATCACTTCACGCTCATCGACGCCGGGTCCACCGCCTGGGCCACCGCCCGCGACGCCCTGCCCCACCTGCTCGCCGGCCACCTCCCGCCCGCCTGAACGACCTTCTTGCACGCCAGTACGACCACTTTTCGCGGCCCGAACCGGTCGCACGGAGCTGAGACAAGGGCAGAGCAGCGGGGGTGAGGGGGAGGTCAGGTGGGGGCGAGGGTGCCGTCGGGGCGGGCGCGGTGGACGGCGGCGGCGGGGGCGACGTCGCGCACGGCCTGCTCGCCGGCGGGATCGGCGGGGTCGTCGCCGAGGACGACGGCGGCCTCGAGGCCGGGGGCACCGGAGGAGACGGCCATGGCCACGGCCACCTGCAGCGCCGACAGTTGCAGCGAGGGCAGGGTCACGGTGGCGGCCACGTAGGTGCGCCCGTCGCCGTCGCGGACGGCCGCGCCCTGCTCGGCGCGCGAGCGGGCACGGGCCGAGCGGGCCAGCGTGACGAGCTTCGCGTCCTCCGGAGCCAACTCGCTCATGCGCCGGCCACCTCGCTGTCGTGCTCGGGTCGCGGTTCGTCGGCCGGGGCCAGCCGGCGGACCAGCACCGTGTCGATGCGGTTGCGCCGGCCCCTGGTGTCCTCGGCGGTCAGTTCCAGCCCGTGGACGACGGCCGTGGCCCCGGGGATCGGCACGCGGCCCAGCGCCTCGGCCAGCAGCCCGCCGACGGTCTCGACGTCGTCGCGGTCGGGCAGCTCGACGTCGAACAGGTCGGCGAGGTCCTCCACCGCCAGCCGCGCGGTCACCCGTGCCGAGCCCTCGTCCACCCGCTCGACCGGCGCCCGCTCGACGTCGTACTCGTCGGTGATCTCGCCGACGATCTCCTCGAGGATGTCCTCGATGGTGATCAAACCCGCCGTGCCGCCGTACTCGTCGATGACGATCGCGATGTGCGAGCGGGCGGCCTGCATCTCGCGCAGCAGCTCGTCGACCGGCTTGGACTCCGGCACGTAGGAGACGGTGCGCATGACGTCCTCGACGGGCGTGGTCCGGGCCCGCTCGGCGTCCTGTGCGCGCCGGGCGAGGTCCTTCAGGTACGCCACCCCGAGCACGTCGTCGGCGCTGGCGCCCACGACGGGGATGCGGGAGAAGCCGCTGCGCAGCGCGAGCGCGAGGGCCTGGCGCACCGTCTTGCTGCGCTCGATCCACACGACCTCGGTGCGCGGCACCATCACCTCGCGGGCGATCGTGTCGCTGAGGTCGAAGACGGACTGGATCATCTGCCGCTCGTCGTGCTCGACGACGCCGCGTTCCTCGGCCATGTCGACGAGCTCACGCAGCTCGACCTCCGACGCGAACGGCCCGTCGCGCAGACCGCGCCCCGGGGTGATCGCGTTGCCGAGCAGCACCAGTAGCGCCGCCAGCGGGTTGAACGCCCGGCCGAGCAGCCGCACCGCCCGCGCGCCGGCCAGCGCCACGCTGTTGGGGTGCTGGCGGCCCAGGGTGCGGGGGCCGACGCCGATGAGCACGTAACAGATGACGATCATGAGGGCGACGGTGAGCACCGGCACCGGCCACCGGGTGCCGAACTGCGAGCGCGTCACGATGGCGACGAGCACCGTGGCCGTCAGCTCGCAGGTCATCCGCAGCAACAGCAGCAGGTTCGTGAAGCGTGCCCGGTCGTCCATGATCGCCCACAGCGGACCGGCGCCGCGACGTTCCTCGCGCAGGAACTCCTCGGCCCGCGCCTTCGACACCCGGGCGAGCGCGGAGTCGACGCAGGCGATCAGCCCGCCGATCGGTACCAGGCACGCGGCCACGACCAGGGCGAGGACCTCGGTGGCGTCCATCAGGATCGTCGGCCCGAGTCGCGCTGCTCGCCGCCGGTGCCGGCGATCGGCGCGCGGATCGGCGCTCGGCGGGTCGTGCGCGTCCAGTCGGCGAGCAGCTGCGCCTGCAGCTCGAACATCTCGCGCTCGTCGTCGGCGTCGCCGTGGTCGTAGCCGAGCAGGTGCAGGATGCCGTGCGTGCACAGCAGGTGCAGCTCGGCCTCGGTGGCGTGCCCGGCCGACGCCGCCTGGTCGGCGGCCACCGCCGGACACAGCACCACGTCACCGAGCATCGACTCGCCCGGGTCCTCGTCGGTGCCCGGCGGCGCCGAGGGGTCGTGCCGGGCGGCGGGGCCGTCGGCGGCGTCCATGGGGAAGGCCATGACGTCGGTGGGGCCGGGCAGGTCCATCCACTGCTTGTGCAGCGTGGTCATCGTGTCGACGTCGACGAGCAGCACCGAGACCTCGGCCAGCGGGTCGACCTGCAGGCTGTCCAGGACGAAGCGCCCGAGATCGGCCAGCGCCTTCTCGTCGACCGGTGCCCCCGACTCGTTGTTGATCTCGATCAAGGTGTCACCGGCGTGGCTTCGCCCGCTGGGCCGTGGACGGCGCGCCGCCGTGGCCCGCGCTGTCGTAGCGCTCGTAGGCGTCGACGATCTCCCCGACGAGCCGGTGCCGGACGACGTCGGCGGAGGTCAGGTTCGCGAAGTGGACGTCGTCGACCTCGCCGAGGATGTCGCGCACGACCCGCAGCCCGCTGCGCGTCTGACCGGGCAGGTCGACCTGCGTGACGTCACCGGTGACGACGACCCGCGAGCCGAACCCGAGCCGGGTGAGGAACATCTTCATCTGTTCGGGCGTGGTGTTCTGGGCCTCGTCGAGAATGATGAAGGCGTCGTTCAGCGTGCGCCCGCGCATGTAGGCCAGCGGCGCGATCTCGATGGTGCCGGCCTGCATGAGCCGCGGCAGCGAGTCGGGGTCGAGCATGTCGTGCAGCGCGTCGAACAGCGGCCGCAGGTACGGGTCGATCTTGTCGAACAGCGTGCCCGGCAGGAAGCCCAGTCGCTCGCCGGCCTCGACGGCCGGCCGGGTGAGGATGATGCGGGTGACCTGCTTGGCCAGTAGGGCCTGCACCGCCTTCGCCACGGCGAGATAGGTCTTGCCGGTGCCGGCCGGCCCGATGCCGAAGGTGATCGTGTTGTGGTCGATGGCGTCGACGTAGCGCTTCTGGTTCAGCGTCTTCGGCCGGATGTTCTTGCCCCGCCGGGACAGGATGTTGAGGCTGAGCACCTCGGCCGGACGCTCGGCGGAGTCGGCGGTGAGGATGCCGTGCACGCGGGACACGGAGTCGGCGGTGAGGTTCTGCCCCGACTTGATGAGCTCGAGCAGTTCCTCGAACAGCCGCACCGCGATCGCGTTCTCGGCGGGCCGCCCGGTGATAGTGATCTCGTTGCCGCGGACGTGGACGTCGGAGTCCAGCCGCGACTCGATCACGCGCAGCAGCTGGTCGCTGGCGCCGAGAAGGGCGACCATCGCCTGCTCACCGGGCACGACAAGGGTCGTGGTGACGCGATCGGCGTTCGGTTCGGCATCGTCGGCTACGTGCTGATCGGTCAAGGTGCGCTTTCCGGGTCGGCGGCTCTGACACCGTCAACTGTACCGGCGCCCGGCCACTCGGTGCCCGGATCCGGTGATCAGCCCGGCGGCCAGCCCATCGGGCGCCCGGCGAGCACATGCGCGTGCACGTGGAACACGCTCTGGCCCACCTCGGCGCCGGTGTTCAGGACGGTGCGGAACGCCGGCAGGCCCTCCTGCTCGGCCACCGCGCGGACGCCGGCGAGCAACGCGACCGCGGCCTGCGGGTCGGCGGTGAGCTCGGGCAGGTCGCGGAAGTGCCGCCGCGGCACCACCAGCACGTGCGTCGGCGCCTTCGGGTCGGTGTCGGCGAACGCGTAGACGTCCTCGTCCGCGTAGACCTGCGTGGACGGGATCTCGCCCGCGACGATCTTGCAGAAGATGCAGTCGTCGGCCATGTCGGTCAACCTATCGTGCAACGGATCGGCGCCGTCCGGCGTAGTGAAGGGTGAGGGCGGCCGACCGGCCTCCGGGACGGAGGACATCGGGTGAACGAGTCGTCCGTACGCCGGGACTTCGACGAGTTCGTGCGCGGGCACTGGTCGTCGCTGATGAGCATCGCCCTCGCCGTCACCGGTTCGCGCCCGGACGCGGAGGACCTGGTCCAGACCGTGCTCGCCACCGCCTGGCCCCGGTGGCGGCGCATCCACCCCGACCAGGCCCTGGCCTACCTGCGCCGCTCGATCCTCAACGCCCACGTCAGCCGCTGGCGCCGGCACCGGGGGGCCGAGCTCAGCGTGGCCCGGCCGCCGGAGCGCGCCGACGGTGCGGCGCCGGGCACGGGCGTGGACGACCGCTCGGTGCTGCTGCCGGCGTTGCGGGCCCTGCCCGACCGGCAGCGCGCGGTGCTCGTGCTGCGCTACCTCTGCGACCTGCCCGACGCGCAGATCGCCGAGACGCTGTCCATCTCCCCCGGCACCGTGCGCAGTCAGGCCGCCCGCGGCCTGAGCGCGCTGCGCCGCCAACCCATTCACGACCACGACGTCTGGCACGAGGTGAGGACATGACCGAGGACATGGCTGAGGACCGACTCGAGGCCGAGCTGCGCGGCGCCCTGGGCGCCACCCGGGTGAGCTACGACGCCACCCGCGCCGACGACATGATCGCGGTCGCCACCGCCGCGCCGCTGCTGCCCGAGCACCGCGCCTGGGTCGCCCCCGTGGCCGCGGCGGCCGCGGTGGTGCTGATCGGTGGCGGTGCCGGCCTGCTGGCCACGCACGGCAGCGGTAGCGGCGGCGGGACCCCCGCCGGTGGCGGCAGCGGCGCCACGTCACCGACCCCCGCGGTCACCCCGTCGGTGGCACGGGGCGCCACCATCGAGTGCACGCGGATCCCGGCGGACGGCACGGTGAAGCGGGTGCGCTGCGACGTCCTGCCGCCGCGCACCATCCAATGCACCCGGGTCCGTGCGGACGGCACCCAGAAGCCGATGCGCTGCACGGCGGTGCCGGTACGTATCGCGCCGGTGCCCGGCCGCGTCATGTGCCTCACCCCGGTACCCCGCCGCCCGGAGGTCTCCAAGGTTCAGGCCTGCGTGGTCCGACACCCGGTCCGCGTCACGCCGTCGCCGACGCCGACGCGCTAGGACCAGCGGCCCAGCCGCAGCGACAGCGCGGCGAGTGCGGCGCCGCCGGCGGTGGAGGTGCGCAGGACGCCGTCGCCGAGGCGCACGGCGGCGGCGCCGGCGGCGGTGAACAGGTCCAGCTCGTCGTCGGCGAGACCGCCCTCGGGGCCGACCACCACCACGACGTCGCCCACGAGCGGCAGGTCGGCGCAGGCCAGCGGCACGGTGGCGTTTTGGTGCAGGACCAGGGCCGTGGCGGCGCCGCCGAGCAGCGCGCCGACGTCCTTGGTCGTCGCGAGCTCGACCACCTGCGGGAAGCGCGGGCGGCGGCTCTGCTTGGCCGCCTCGCGGGCCACCCGCCGCCACCGGCCGAGGGCCTTCTCGCCGCGGGCGCCGACCCACTGGGTGACGCACCGTTCGGCCGCCCACGGCACGACGACGTCGACGCCGAGCTCGGTCATCAACTCGACGGCCAGCTCGGCCCGCTCGCCCTTGGGCAGCGCCTGCACGGCGACGAGGCGTGGCTGCGGGGTCGGGACGAAGTCGCGCCCGGTCACGTCGAGATGCACGCCGTCGGCGAGGACGCGGCGCACCACGCAGCGCAGCAGCACCCCGTTGCCGTCACCGACCAGCACCGACTCGCCGGCGCGGACCCGACGCACCCTTGCGGCGTGGTGGCCCTCGTCGCCGGCGAGGTGCAGCTCGTCACCCGGCGGGATGTCGTCGAGCAGGAACAGCGGCGGGGTCACCGGTTACTGGCGGAACGCGTCGCGGACCTTGCCGAACAACCCGTTCGAGCGCGACGTGACCGCGACGTCCTCGCGGCGCAGGTCGGCGAGCTGGCGCAGCAGCCGCTCCTGCTCCTCGTCGAGGCGGGTGGGAGTGCGCACCTCGACGTGCACGTAGAGATCGCCCCGGGCCGAGCTGCGCAGCTTCGGCACGCCCTTGCCGCGCAGGTGCAGCACGGCGCCGCTCTGCGTGCCCGGCCGGACCTCGATCTTCTCCTCGGAGTCGAGGGTGGTGAGCACGAGGTCGCTGCCCAGCGCGGCCGAGGTCATCGGCACGCCGATCGTGCAGTGCAGGTCGGCGCCGTCGCGGCTGAACGTCTCGTGCGGCTGCTCGGAGATCTCGATGTACAGGTCGCCGGCCGGGCCGCCGCCGGGCCCGACCTCGCCCTGGCCGGCCAGGCGGATGCGCATGCCGTCCTCGATGCCGGCGGGCACGTCGATGGTCTTGGTGCGCCGGGCGCGGACCCGGCCCTCGGTGCCGCAGCTGGGGCACGGCGAGGGGATCTGCTCGCCGGTGCCGCCGCAGGCGTTGCAGGCGCGGGTGGTCATCACCTGGCCGAGGAACGAACGCTGCACGGTCTGGATCTCGCCGGCCCCGCCGCAGGTGGCGCAGGTACGCGGTTTGGTGCCCGGCGCGCAGCCGTCGCCGTGGCACGTCTCGCACACGATGGCGGTGTCGACGACCACCTCGCGGCGCACGCCGAACGCGGTCTCCTCCAGCGTCAGCGAGATGGGCAGCAGCGCGTCGGTGCCCGGCCGCACACGGGTGCGCCTTCCACGCCCGCCGGTCGGGCCGCCGCCTCCGAAGAACGCCTCGAACACATCGCCGAAACCGCCGAAACCGCCGAACGGGCCACCGGCCGCACCCCCGCCGGCCTGCGCCAGCGGGTCGCCGCCGAGATCGACGATGCGCCGCTTCTCGGGATCGCTGAGCACCTCGTAGGCGGTGGTGACGTCGCGAAAGCGTTCCTGCGCCGTGGGCTCGGGATTGACGTCCGGATGCAGCTCGCGGGCGAGCTTGCGGTAGGCGCGCTTGAGCTCCTCGGGCGTCGCGTCCTTGCGCACACCGAGCATCCGGTAGTAGTCGCGCGGGGCGTCTGCCACGGGCCGTCCGTCCTCAAGATCGCGGTGACGAGTGCGTTGGCACTCAGCGAGGTTGAGTGCCAGGGCAAGTGTAGGTCAGCGGTCCTCGAGCAGAGTGCCGACGTAGCGCGCGACGGCCGTGACGCGCGCCATGGTGTGTGCGTAGTCCATCCGGCGCGGCCCGAGCACGCCGACGGCCCCGACCGCCGAACCGTGCAGTCCGTAACCGGTCGACACCACCGAGGCCCCGACGAGCCCCTCGTGCTGCGTCTCGTTGCCGATGCGCACCATCACCTTGCCCGACGACAGCGACTGGTCGAGCAGGCGCAGCAGCACCACCTGCTCCTCCAGCGCCTCGAGGACGGGGCGGATGGCCGGGAAGTCGAGCGTCTGCTGGCTGAGGTTGGCCGTGCCGCCGAGCACCATGCGATCACTCGCCGGCTCGACCAGCACCTCGAGCAGCACCGTGGTCAGCGTCGTCACCAGCCCGCGCAGCGCCGGCTCAACCTGGCCGGGCAGGTCGGCGACGACCTCCGGGGCCTCGGACAGGGGCCGGTCGCGCAGCACCTGGTTCAGCGTGGCCCGCAGCTCGAACACGTCGGCCTCGCGGGTCGGGGCGGGCAGTTCCACCACCCGCTGCTCGACGCGGCCGGTGTCGGTGATGAGCACGAGCATCAGCCGGGTGGTGGACACCGCCACCAGCTCCAGATGACGCACCCGGCTGCGCGAGAGCGACGGGTACTGCACCACCGCGACGTTGCGGGTGAGCTGGGCCAGCGCGCGCACCGCCCGGTGCAGCACGTCGTCGAGGTCGACGGCGCCGTCGAGGAAGGCACCGATGGCCCGCCGCTCGGCCTGCGACAACGGCTTGACCTCGGTGAGCCGGTCGACGAAGAGGCGGTACCCGGCGTCGGTGGGCACCCGGCCGGCGCTGGTGTGCGGCTGGGCGATCAGCCCGTCCTCCTCCAGCGCGGCCATGTCGTTGCGGATGGTGGCGCTGGACACGCCGAGGTTGTGCCGGTCGACGAGCGCCTTGCTGCCGACGGGCTCGTTCGTCGCGATGAAGTCCTCGACGATCGCCCGCAGCACCTGCAGCTTGCGGTCCTCCGCGGCCACGACACCATCCTCCTCGGTTTGCTCCAGCTTAGGACCGACCGGTCCGGCGCCCGCGCGGACGATAGGCTCACCGCTCGGACGAATCGGACGGTCGGGTGGTCGGGTGATCTTCAAGGCGGTGCGCGACGGGCGCCCGTATCCCGATCACAAGCTGTCCGCGCGGGACTGGGCCAACGTCGCCCCGCGCACCATCCGCCTCGACGAGCTGACCACGACCAAGCGCAGCCTCGAGCTCGACCACCTGCTCGACGAGGACTCCACGTTCTACGGCGACCTGTTCCCGCACGCGGTGGCCTGGCACGGCGACATCTACCTCGAGGACGGCCTGCACCGCGCCCTGCGCGCGGCGCTGCAGGGCCGCAACACCCTGCACGTGCGCATCCTCGACCTCGACGCCTTCCGCAGCCCTGCCTGACGTTCGTCAGGCGGCGGCGAGGATCTCCTTGACCACGGCGTCGGCCATCAGCCGGCCGCGCTGGGTGAGCACGATGCGCCCGGCGTCGAAGCCGCGCTGGTCGACCAGGCCCCACCGCGCCAGCGCCGGCACCACGACGCGGGCCTCGCTGGGCAGGTCGAGCACGGACAGGCCCTCGCGCCGGCGCACGCCGAGCATCACCTGTTCGGTGAAGCGGGCCTGCTCGTCGAGGGTCTCGCGGCCGGCCGCGGGGCTGTGCCCGGCATCGAGCAGCGCCGCGTAGCGCGTCGGGTGCTTGACGTTCCACCAGCGCACGCCGCCGACGTGGCTGTGCGCGCCGGGGCCGAGGCCCCACCACGACGCGTCGGACCAGTACAGCTCGTTGTGCCGGCAGCGGCCGGCGGGGGTGCGCGCCCAGTTGGAGATCTCGTACCACTCGAAGCCCGCGGCGCGCAGGGCCTCGTCGGCCATCAGGTAGCGATCGGCCTGCGCGTCCTCGTCGGGCGCCGGCACCACGCCGCGCTCGACCTGCCGGGCCAGGGCCGTGCCCGCCTCGACCACCAGCGCGTAGGCGCTGACGTGGTCCGGTCCGGCGCCGACGGCGGCGTCGAGGGAGGCCTGCCAGTCGGCGTCACTCTCGTACGGCGCGCCGTAGATCAGGTCGAGGTTGACGTGTTCGAAGCCGGCGGCGCGGGCCTCGGCCACGACCTGCTCGGGCCGGCCCGGCCGGTGGTCGCGGTCGAGCACCTCCAGCACCCGCGGCACCGCCGACTGCATGCCGACCGACAGCCGGGTGAACCCGGCCTCGCGCAGCCGCGCGAGGTAGCCGGGGGTCACCGTCTCGGGGTTGGCCTCGGTGGTGATCTCGACGTCGTCGGCCAGCCCGAAACGCTCGCCGATCTCGCGGATGACCAGCCCGAGGTGCTCGGCCGGCAGCAGCGTGGGGGTGCCGCCGCCGAAGAAGATGGTGCTGACCGGCGGCACGGCGGTGCCCAGCGCGTCGCCGCTGCCGATCACATCGCCGGCCAGGCGCAGCTCGCGCAGCACGGTGTCGGCGTAGCTGCCGCGGCTCACGCCCGGGCCGAGCTCGCTCGCCGTGTAGGTGTTGAAATCGCAGTAGCCGCAGCGGCGGTGGCAGAAGGGGACGTGCACGTAGACGCCGAAGGGCAGGTTCCGGGCCCGGTCGAGCGCGACGCGGGGCAGCCGGCCGTCGGGGGGCGGCGGATCGCCCTGGGGCAGCGCGGACGGCATGCCTCCAGTGTGCGTCAGTCGGGTCGGCGGGCGAGGAAGGCGCGCACGCGATCCATGGCGTCGTCGACCCCGCTGCGCTCGCGGCGGGTGAGCCGGCGGTAGAGCACGACCTCGCCGGCGCGCCAATGCCCCTCGAGCATGCCGTCGACGAACACGGCCGCGCCGTTGCCGCCGTTCGCGCCCGTCCAGCGCCGGCGGGCGTCGTCGGAGGCGATACGGGTCCGGTCGGCGTGCGAGAGCCACAGGTTGTCGTAGTTGCCGAGCGCGACGACGGGCAGGTCCAGGTCGGGGTCGGCGAGCACGCCGTCGGGCACGTCTAGGAGCGTGCGCCCGGTGTCGTCGGTGTGCTCGACCAGCTCCGCGCGCAGCGCGCGGAAGGCCGGGCCCAGGCCGGTGACGCGCGACCACGTGGTCATGTCGGCGGGCGTGGCCGGCCCGAACGCCCGCAGGTAACGGCGGACCAGCTCGGGCACGTCGGGCTCGCTCGCCCCAGCGCCCAGCCACGTCGTCAGCCGTTCGTAGACGACACCGCCGCTACCGCCCCACAGTCCGCGCGGCGGCACCTGCACCATCGCCACCCGCTCCCGCGCCGCGTTGCGCAGCGCCGCTTCGGGCACGCCGGGGAAGCGCGCCGCCAGTCGCCGGCCCAGCTCGGCCACCGGCAGCGGTCCGTCCGACAGGGCCTCGGTGACGGCGGCGAGCAGCTGCGCGGACGGCACGTCGCGGGCGGGCCGGCTCAGCTGGTTGCTGCGCGAGGCGCGGTCGAGCGCCGGCTGCACCCACGGCCGCAGCGCCAGCGCGTCGGCCGGTGTGTGCACGTGCACCGTGCCGCGCAGGGTCAGCAGCCGCACCGCCCGCCGCTCGGCGATGGCCGCCGAGAGCGTGCGCGGGTCGAAGTCGCGGATCCGGGCGGCGAGGGAGAGGTAGGGCGGGAGGGGTTCCTGTGCCTGCAGGCCGAGCAGGTGCTCGACGGCCGTGAGCGGGTCCGTGTCCGGCGAGTGGTCGGGGACGAGGTGCTGGCGCGCCCACAGCGTGCGGTTGAGCGTGCGCGTCGTCAGTCGCACACGATCACCGGCCGCGGACCGCCGGCGGTCTCGGCGGCCGTGCGCCGGACGACGGCGGCCACCGCGTCGTCGGCGGGCGCCCGCACCCGCACCGGCCCCGCGGGCAGCCAGGACAGGTCGCGCAGCACGTCGGCGAGGGCGTCGAGGTTGGCCGCGGCCCAGTCCGGCGCGTCGACCTGCGCGTAGACGTCGGCGATGGCCCGCGCCCGCGTCACTTGTCGACCTCGATGCGCTCGAACGTCTCGTAGTGGTCGCCGGTCCACCAGTAGGTGCCGTCGCGCCCGGTGATGATGCGCCGCGCGCCCCGGTCGGGCGAGCCCGGCGTGGGGACGGTGTACTCGCGGTACCAGCCGTCGGCCTCGCCGGGCAGCCGGTGCTCGTCGTTGTGGAAGACCACGCCGTCGTCACGCGGGTACGGGAACGGGCCGCCGGCCTCGATGAGCCGGACCGTGGCCGCGGCCTGGGCCGGCAGGTCGGACAGCGCGACCGTGCCCGGCCGGGCGGCCCGGTGCCCGCCGTCGTCGGCGGTGGCCCGGACGACGTAGCCGACCACGAGGGCGAGCAGCAGCGCGACCAGCGCCAGCAGCGGCCGGCGGGCCCTGCTCGCACGGCGCACGCTTCGCACGAGCGCCGACTCTATGACGCCCCGGTGCCGGCCCGCGCGGGCCGAGTGCTTGTATCGAGATCATGGGCGAATCCCTCACCGCGACCACCGTCACCCTCACCGCGCACGGCGGCGACGAGATACCGGCCTACCTCGCCCGCCCGGACGGTGACGCCCGGCGCGGCGGGGTGGTGGTCATCCACCACATGCCCGGCTGGGACCGGGCGACGAAAGAGACGGTGCGCCGCTTCGCCGAGCTGGGCTACGACGCCGTCAGCCCCAATCTGCACCACCGGGAGGCCCCCGGCGCCGCTCCCGACGACGCGTCGGCCGCGAGCCGGGCGGCCGGGGGTGTGCCCGACGAGCGGCTCGTCGGCGACGTCGGCGCCGCGGTGGACTACCTGCGCGCGTTGCCCACCAGCAACGGCAGGGTGGGCGTGATCGGCTACTGCTCCGGCGGCCGGCAGGCGGTGCTCGTCGGCTGCACGCTCGACGTCGACGCCGCCGTCGACTGCTACGGCGCGTACGTCACCGGGACCCCGCCGGCCGACGTCCCGATCGCGATCACGAATCTCGTCGACCGGCTGCCCGACCTGCGCTGCCCGCTGCTCGGCCTGTTCGGCAACGACGACTCGCACCCGTCCCCCGCCCAGGTCGACGAGCTGGAGCAGCTGCTGCGCGCGCACGGCAAGACCTATGAGTTCCACCGCTACGACGACGCCGGGCACGGCTTCTTCTCCACCGACCGCCCGTCCTACCGCGTCGCGGCGGCCAACGACGGCTGGGAACAGGTCGCCGATTTCTTCGCGCAGCACCTGGGGGCCTGACATGTGCACCTACGCCACCGTCACCGCGCCCGTGACCGGGAGCGCCAAGGGGCCCAACGGCCGCTGGTTCGCCGTCACCGACGCCACGGTGTACTTCGACCACCCCGTGCACGCGATGGCCGAGCACACCCTCAACGTCGACATCGGCGCGCCGGCGAAGGGGCCCGCCGCCCGGGTGGCGCTGGAGCTCACCGCGGCGTCGGCCCGCGAGCTCGTCGCCGCGATCCAGGCCGCGCTCGACAGCGCGCCGGCCGAGATGACCGCTCAGTAGGGTCGGGGCATGCGCGCCGTCTACGCCGAGTCACTGAACCCCGACGATCCGCTGAAGGGACTGGTGGTCGGCGAGCGCCCCGACCCCGAGCCGCCAGAGGGCTGGACGCGGGTCGCGGTGCGGGCGGGCAGCCTCAACCACCACGACCTGTGGTCGCTGCGCGGCGTCGGGCTCAAGGCGGAACAGCTGCCGATGATTCTCGGCTGCGACGCGGCCGGTATCGACGAAGCCACCGGGGACGAGGTGGTCGTGCACGCGGTCATCAACGCCGAGAGCTGGACCGGCGACGACACGGTCGACCCGCGACGCACCCTGCTGTCGGAGAAGCACCAGGGTTCGCTGGCCGACTACGTCGTCGTGCCCAAGCGCAACGTCGTGCCCAAGCCGGCCGGCCTGTCCTTCGCCGAGGCGGCGTGCCTGTCCACCGCGTGGCTGACGGCCTACCGCATGCTGTTCACGAAGTCCGGCCTGCGCCCGGGGCAGTCGCTGCTGGTGCAGGGCGCGAGCGGCGGCGTGGCCACGGCGTGCATCGCGATGGCCCGCGCGGCCGGGTTCCGGGTCTACGCCACCGCGCGCAGCGAGGACAAGCAGCAGCGCGCCCTCGAGCTCGGCGCGCACCAGGCGTTCGCGTCCGGCGCGCGGCTGCCCGAGAAGGTCGACGCGGTGATGGAGACCGTCGGCGAGGCCACGTACTCGCATTCGGCGAAGTCGCTCAAGCCGGGCGGGCGGATCGTCATCTCGGGCGCCACCTCGGGGGCGAACCCGCCGGCCGACCTCAACCGCTTCTTCTTCCTGCAGCTCGAGCTCGTCGGTTCCACGATGGGGACGAAGGCCGAGCTGGAGAGCCTGATCGCCTTCCTCGACGTCACCGGCCTGCGCCCGACCATCGACCGGGTCATCCCCATCGAGCAGGCCGCCGACGGGCTCGCCGCCATGGCCTCGGGTGACCTCGTCGGCAAGATCGTCCTCGAGATGTGACCGGCCCGGCCACCTCGGGTCCGTCGCTGCGGCCCGCGCCGCGCCCTACTTCTTCGGGTCGGCGCTGTCACCGGTGGCCAGCGCGGCGATGAAGGCTTCCTGTGGCACCTCGACCCGGCCCACCATCTTCATCCGCTTCTTGCCCTCCTTCTGCTTCTCCAGCAGCTTGCGCTTGCGGGTGATGTCACCGCCGTAGCACTTCGCGAGGACGTCCTTGCGGATGGCGCTGATGTTCTCGCGCGCGATCACCCGCGAACCGATCGCGGCCTGGATCGGCACCTCGAACTGCTGGCGCGGGATGAGCTTGCGCAGCTTGCCCGTCATCGAGGTCCCGTAGCCGTAGGCCTTGTCCTTGTGCACGATGGCCGAGAAGGCGTCGACGGTCTCGCCCTGGAGCAGGATGTCGACCTTCACGAGGTCGGACACCTGCTCGCCCGACAGCTCGTAGTCGAGGCTGGCGTAGCCGCGGGTGCGCGACTTCAACTGGTCGAAGAAGTCGAAGATGATCTCCCCCAGTGGCAGGGTGTAGCGCAGCTCGACGCGCGACTCGGACAGGTAGTCCATGCCGCGCAGGTTGCCGCGCCGCTCCTGGCACAGCTCCATGATCGCGCCGATGTAGTCGCTGGGCGCGATGATCATGGCTGTGGTGACGGGCTCGTGCGTCTCGGCGATCTTCTTGCCCGTGGGCCAGTCGGAGGGGTTGGTGACGATGTGCTCGGCGCCGTCCTCGAGCACGACCCGGTAGACGACGTTGGGGGCGGTGCTGATGAGCTCGAGGTCGAACTCCCGCTCCAGCCGATCGCGGGTGATCTCCAGGTGCAGCAGGCCGAGGAAGCCGCAGCGGAAGCCGAAGCCGAGCGCCGCGCTGGACTCGGGCTCGTAGATCAGGGCGGCGTCGTTGAGCCGTAGCCGGTCGAGGGCGTCGCGCAGCAAGGGGTAGTCCGAGCCGTCGATCGGATAGAGCCCCGAGTAGACCATCGGACGCGGGTCGCGGTAGCCGCCCAGGCTCTGCCCGGCGGGCTTGACCGCATCGGTGACCGTGTCGCCGACCCGCGACTGGCGCACGTCCTTCACGCCGGTGATCAGGTAACCGACCTCACCCACGGACAGCCCGTCGGTGGGCTTCGGCTCGGGCGAGATGACGCCGATCTCGAGCAGCTCGTGGGTCGCGCCCGTGGACATCATCTTGATCCGCTCGCGCGGGACGAACTGCCCGTCGATGACGCGGATGTAGGTGATGACGCCGCGGTAGATGTCATAAACGGAGTCGAAGATCATCGCCCGGGCGGGCGCGTCGGCCGCACCGACCGGCGCGGGCACGTCGCGGCAGATGAGATCGAGCAGCGCGGCCACGCCCTCCCCGGTCTTGGCGCTCACCCGCAGCACGTCGTCGGGCTCGCAGCCCATGATGTGCGCGATCTCGGCGGCGTACAGGTCGGGCTGGGCCGCCGGCAGGTCGATCTTGTTGAGCACCGGGATGATGTGCAGGTCGTTCTCGAGCGCGAGGTAGAGATTGGCCAGGGTCTGGGCCTCGATGCCCTGCGCGGCGTCGACCAGCAGGATCGCGCCCTCGCAGGCGGCCAGCGACCGGGACACCTCGTAGGTGAAGTCGACGTGGCCCGGGGTGTCGATCATGTGCAGGACGAACTCGCCGGGCTCACTGGAATCGCCGCCGTCGACGGTCCACGGCATCCGCACGTTCTGCGCCTTGATGGTGATGCCGCGCTCGCGCTCGATGTCCATGCGGTCGAGGTACTGCGCCTTGGCGTGCCGCGGATCGAGCACGCCGGTCAGGCGCAGCATCTGGTCGGCGAGCGTCGACTTGCCGTGATCGATGTGCGCGATGATCGAGAAGTTGCGAATCCGGGCCGGATCCGTCCGGCCAACGGATGTCACGCCCCCATTTTCGCACGCCCGGTGCCGCTGCGGTGCCGCCCCGCGTCCGGCACGGGGACAAGTCCCCATTCGCCCGCCCCCGACCGTCCCCTACCCTGAGGTCAATCAAGATCAACGAGGGAGGCCGCGTGGGCGGGGAGGACGTCACGCCGGAACGGCTGCGTGACCTGGCCGACGAGCTGGACGAGGTGCTGACCGAGCTGAAGGAGGCCGGCTCGCTCCTCGAGGAGGCCGAGATCGGCGGGGCCGCGTTCAGCCACTACGGCCTCGACATGGCCATCGCCTACCCGAGTGCGCACTCGTTCGCCGTGCGGGACGCCGAGAGCAAGCACGCCCACGTCGAGACGGTGCAGGACCGGTTGCGTTCGACCGCCGACGTCTGGGACAAGGCCGAGCAGAACAGCACGGTGCAGCACCCGTGAGCGTCATCGGCCCCGACGACGCCGTGAACGCCGCCGTGATGGTGGCCCAGGCGATGGTCGACTACGCGGTCATCTGGGAACCCGAGACGGCCGACATCAGCATGATCATGGGGCGCGGGTCGGGCGGCCCGTTCGCCCTCGGCCAGGGCGGCAGCAAGTGGCTCGACGCGGCGGGCAAGCTCCAGTCGGCCCAGCAGCGGCTGACCACCGGCGTGCAGGCACTGCCGCGCGGGCACTGGGACGGCACCGACCGCGACCACTTCGACACCGAGCTGCGCCAGCTCGAGGCCCAGCTCGGCGACGCGCACAACTACGCGACGGCCGTCGGCATCACCCTCACCGCACTGGCGCTGCCCATCGGGCTGTGGCCGGTGGTGTGTGCCGGCGTCGGGGTCGTGGAGCTGGCCTTCGCCACCGAGTTCTACGCCACCGCCGCCATCCCGGGGGTCGGTGAGGCGTCCTTCGCCGCCGGTGAGGCCGCCACCGGCATCTGCGCGACCGTCATGAACGTCAGCATGGTCGTGCTGATCTCGGTGATGGCCGCCGCCACGGCCGCGGTCGCGATCTCCGACGTGGCCGACATCGCCGCGCAGAGCAGCAACGGCGACAAGGGCGTGCTGGCCGAGTTCGGCCGGGCCGGCGTCGACAGCGCCGGCGAGGTGGCGCTGAACGTCGCCGTCGACCGGTTGAACAACCGCGAGGAGGGCGGCGAGGAGGAGGGCGGCACGCCCGGCAAGCACGAGGCGGCGCCCGACTCGAAGCCGCCGGCGGACACGCACAGCGCCCCGCGCCACCTCAAGCCGCCCGAGTGGGACCGCACCTTCAAGGACCGTCGTGGGCAGTGGTTGAACGAGAAGGCCGCCGAGAAGACCGGCGACCTCGCCGCCCCGGGCCTGTCGGAACTGATCAACGCCGGCATCGGCAAGGCCGACCCGGACTGGAACGACCCGGACGCGCCGAAGCCCGAGGACGAGAACTGGGGCGAGGGCGAGTAGCGACCGTTCCGGGAGGTCAGGCCCGCCCCTGCCGCATCCGCGCGGCCCGCTCGATCTCGGCCAGCGACCCGCGGCCGGTGCCGACGATCTGCTGGCCCAACGTGCGCATCTGCTCGCGCAGCTCGTCCACCGACGGCGGCTTCGGCGGCGCGACCCCCGCCTCGGCCAGCGTGCCCTGCACCCGGGCCCGCAGATCCGCGGCCGCGGCGGCGATGGCCACCTTCAACTCGTCGGCGAGGTCGGTCGACGCCATGCGCATCACGCGCGGATCCAGCTGGATGTCGCTGACGCCACCGTGGCCCCACTCGACGACGATCCGCCCGTCCGCCGCCTCGCCGCGACCGACGAGTTCGCCCAGCTCGGCCGCGACACCCCTGAGCCTGGCCAGCTGCTCGTCGGCGCCGTGCAGCGTGGCCTCGGCCTCGTCGAGGCGCCGGTTCGCCTCACCGAACGTCGACATCGCTTCCTCCTCAGCTTGCGGCGCCGCACACGCTACAAGATCGACAGGCGGGTCAGAGCACGCCGACGAGCAGAAGCACGATGAGCACGGCGGCGAGCAGCACCGGGGTCAGGATGACCGCGTACAACCTCGCCGGGGTCGGGACCCTGAGCCCGAGCCGCGCGCGCCGGCTGAGGTAGTCGCGGTCGTGGCTGCTGACGATGGCCGCCGGGGCCGGGCCGGCGACCAGGTCCGGTGCGGCGGGGTCACCGTCCAGCGCGCCGAACGCGTGCAGCTGAGCACCGGGGGCGATGATCCACTCCTGGAGCAGGGCCGTCGCCCGGCCGGTCTCGTCGCGCCGGTAGTCGTTGATCGTCACCTCGGCGGCGTCGATCAGCACCCGCGTCGGGTCGACCCGCAGCTGTATGTCGCCGGTGCGCAGGCGCAGCGGCGCCGTCGACTCCTCGACCTGCTGGCGGTCCCCGGGTTTCGCCGAGGCCTCGGCCGGCGGGTAGGCCGAGGACGGCACCATGACCGGAGGCACTACCCGCGGGACGCGGCCGCCACCCGAATAGCCGATGTATTCGCGAAACGGCGACGTGACCGAGCGGAACCACACGCACGGGCGGCCGGACAGCGGCGCCGTCACCGTCTCGCCGGCGGCCGCGCCCGTGAGCTCGACGACCCGTGCCGGGTCCGGTGCCGCGCCGACCGCGCTGAGTCCGGCCGGCTGCGCGGCCCCTAGCACGTCCAGGATCAGCGTCGACAGCGCCGGGACCGTCGGGCGATCACTCACGGCCCGGACGCTACGCGGCGGCGCCCGTGGCAGTCCGACCACCTCGGCACTAGCCTGCACAGCGTGGCCGAGATCGTGGTGCTGACCGGCAACGCGCACCCGGAGTTCGCCCGCCAGGTCTGCGCCCACCTCGGGGTCCCGCTCGCGCACACCGACATCAAGCGGTTCAGCAACGACTGCCTGTGGGTGCAGATCGCCGAGAACTGCCGCCAGCGCGAGGTCTACGTGATCCAGCCGCTGGTGGCGCCCACGCAGGAGCACCTGATGGAGCTGCTGCTGATGCTCGACGCCGCGCGCGGCGCCTCGGCCAGCCAGGTCACCGCGGTGATCCCGCACTACGCCTACGCCCGCTCCGACAAGAAGGACGCGTCGCGCATCTCCATCGCCGGCCGGCTGGTGGCCGACATGCTCACCACCGCCGGAGCCACCCGGGTGCTGACCATGACGCTGCACGCGCCGCAGGTGCACGGCTTCTTCTCGGTGCCGGTCGACCACCTCACCGCCATCGGCGAGCTGGCCGACCACTTCCGGTCCCGCGACCTCTCGGACACCGTGGTCGTCTCCCCCGACCTCGGCAACGCCAAGACCGCCACCCAGTTCGCGCGGCTGCTCGGCCTGCCGGTGGCCGCCGGGTCGAAGCAGCGGCTGGCCGACGACCGGGTGGTCATCGACGCCATCGTCGGCGACGTGCGCGGCAAGCGGGCCATCGTGCTCGACGACGAGATCGCCACCGGCGGATCGATCATCGAGCTGCTCGAGCGCCTCGCCGATCAGGCCGTCACCGAGGTGGCGGTGGCGTGCACGCACGGGCTGTTCGCCGGCAAGGCGGTACCGCGCCTGCGCGACCATCCGATGGTGACCGAGGTCGTCACCACCGACACGGTGCCGGCACCGTCGGAGGACTGGCCCCAGCTGGTCGTGCGCTCGGTGGCCCCGCTGTTCGCGCAGGCCATCTCGCGCATCCACGGCGGCGAGTCGATCAGCAGCATGTTCGACGGCGTCGACCCGGCCCACGGGCCGCCGCAACCGCAGCTGCCCTTCGCCTCGGGCGGCTGAGCCCGGGCCGCCCGCACGCGGCGGCCGGGTCGCCGGATCAGGACACCTGTCGTGGCGCGCACCGGCCATCGGGCAGGATGGCCCCCATGAGTGACCCCCGCGCCGCCGCCGAGTTCCGCGTTCCCGCCGTCGACCTCAAGACGGGTGACCTGGTGAACACCACCCCGGGCGAGGACGACTGGCAGCAGGTCGTCGGCGTGTTCCGGCAGGCCTCCGACGCGCGCAGCGACGAGATCCGCACCCTGGTCGAATCGCTCGGCGGCCGCTACGTCGTGGTCCAGCTCACCGACCTCGCGCCCGTCGACGGCGGCGTCTACTTCGACGGCGAGACGCCGATGATCTACGGCGACGAGGACGGCGACGACCAGCCGGTCGGCGACGTCGTCTCCGGCGAGGACGGCATCCGCACCTACCTGTACACGAAGTTCGAGCTGGTCTCGGTCCGCGGCAGCTGACCCGCCGCCGCCCCGCGGCGCCCCTGCGGCCCGCAGCGGGGCGCCGGCTTCCGGGCGGCGATTTGGGGCGCTCGCGGCGCCGCTGGTAGCCTGGCGTGGTTGCCCGCAGCCGGGTGCACCCCCTCGCGGGGCCCCCTGCCGGCCGCATCCATCCGAACCGCAAACGAACGTCGAGGCAGTCCTTCGTGGCGAACATCAAGTCCCAGATCAAGCGGATCCGCACGAACGAGGTCGCACGCCAGCGCAACAAGAGCGTGCGTTCGGGCCTGCGCACCGCCATTCGGCAGTTCCGCGCGGCCGTCGACAGCGGCGACCGCGAGCAGGCGCAGACCGCGCTGCGCTCGGCGTCGCGCCAGCTGGACAAGGCCGCGAGCAAGGGTGTCATTCACCGCAACCAGGCCGCCAACAAGAAGGCCGCCATGGCCTCGCGGGCCAACGCGCTCTAGGTCAGCCGCACCGCACAACACGGCGCAGCACGACACCGCGCAGCACGACACCCGCACAGCGGCCGCGCATCCACCCGGGTGCGCGGCTTTCGCGTGTCCGGGGCGGATCGTCAGTGCGCCGCGGACCGGGCCGCGCCGATGCGCCGCACCGCCCGCTCGAGCGCGTACGACGGGTCGGCCGCGACGCCCTTCACATCGGCATTCAGCTCGGCCACCACGCCCAGCGCGTGCCGCAGCCCGGCCTCGTCCCAGCCGCGGGCCTGCCCGGAGGCCCGCTTCACCTTCCACGGCGGCAGGCCCAGCTGCTTGGCCAGCGCGTACGCGTCCCCGCGCCCGGCCGAGGCGACCCGCGCCACCGTGCGCACGCCGTCGGCGAGCGCGTCGGCGATGACGACGTGCGGCACCCCGACCGACAGCGCGTAGCGCAGCGCTTCGAGCGCCGGCCCGCTGCGCCCGACCACGGCCAGGTCGGACACGGCGAACCCGGTGACCTCGGCGCGGCCCCGGTGGAAGGCGCGCACCAGGTCCAGGCTGATCTCACCCCCTGAGTCGCTGACGAGCTGCGCCGCCACCGCCGCGAGCTCGCGCAGGTCGCTGCCCACTGCGTCGAGGAGCACCCCGACGGCGTCGGGAGCGATCCGCCCGCCGCTGCGGCGCACCTCGTGGCGCACGAAGTCCTCGCGCTCCGCGGGGCGGGTCAGCCTGGCCGCGCTGATCTCGAGCGCCTTGGCCTTGCGTGCCGCCTCGAGCAGCGCCTTGCCCTTGGCGCCGCCGACGTGGTGCAGCACGATCACCGTGCCCTCGGCCGCCTGGGCCAGATAGGGCACCAGCACCGCCGCGGCCGCGGCCCGCACGTCCTGCGCCGCCCTAACGACCAGCACCCGGGCGTCGCCGAACAGCGACGGTCCGAGCATCTCGTGCAGCTCGGGCCCCTCGAGCTGCAGGCCGGTCAGGTCGGTGATCTCGACCTGCGGATCGGCGCGGCGCGCGGCGGCGGCGAGCGCGCCGATCGCGCGGTCGACCAGCAACTCCTCGTCGCCGACGACGGCGACCACCGGCGGCAGCGGGACGGGCAGGTCGTCGACACCGACGGTGCGGGCGGGCATGGCGCCATCCTCGCACCGCCCGCCGACGCCACCGCCGACGCCATCGCCGGTTCGGATGCCGGCCGGGGTGCCGGCAGCGTCCGCGGGCCCGGCGATGCCGTCCGGCCCCGTGGCGGCCCGAGGCCGACGGTGCTCGAAGCCGTGCCCCGCACCACCGTGGTCAGCGCGCCCTCGTGCGCGGTCACCGCGACGTCACCGTCGTGGTCGGTGCGGCGCAGCGGCACGCCCAGCCGGGCGAGCTCGTCCACCAGCACGGGGCTCGGGTGCCCGTAGTCGTTGTGCAGGCCGACCGAGACGACGGCCACCTTCGCGTGCACCGCGGCGAGGAAGGCGGGGTCGGAGTAGGCCGACCCGTGGTGCGGCACCTTGAGCACGTCGGCGCGCACGTCGGCGCCGGAGGCCAGCACCGCACGCTGCTCCTCGAGTTCAGCATCGCCGGGCAGCAGGATCCGCACCCCGCCCACCTGGGCGCGCAGGACCAGCGAGGAGTTGTTCGGGTCCGACCGCGTTCCGTGGAACGCCGCCCGCGGACCGAGGACGTCGAGGCCCACCGCGCCCACCTGCACGTGGTAGCCGACCGGCGGGGTGACGATGCGCAGCCCGCGCGACGCGAGCACCGCGTGGGCGATGGCCACGCCGCCCTCGGGATCGGCCAGCGGGCCGGCCAGCACGGCGCCCACCGAGCGGCCACGCACCGCGCCGGCCAGGCCGCCGACGTGATCGAGGTGGAAGTGGGTGAGCACCAGCAGCGGGATGCGGTCGACGCCGAGGTCGCGCAGGCAGCGGTCGGTCGCGACCGGTTCCGGGCCGGCGTCGACCTCGACGGCGGCGCCCGGCCCCGCGTCGAGCAGCAGCGCGTCGCCCTGCCCCACGTCGCAGGCCGCGAACACCCAACCGCCCGGCGGCCAGGACGACGTCGCTGCCCGGCCCGGCACGAGCACCAGCAGCGAGGTGCCGGCGGCGGCCGCGAGCACCCGGCGCGGACCGGCGCGAATCGCGATCGCGCCGAGGCCGGCGAACACGGCGAGCAGCGCGAGCCCGCCCGACGCGCCGCCCGGCCACGGCAGGGTGGCCCCGTGCAGGCCGCCGAAGAAGTCGGCGACGCCGACGAGCCACCGGCACGGCCAGCCCGCGAGCCAGGCCAGGGCGCTCGCTCCCCCCAGCCACACCGGCGCCACCAGCGCGGCGAGGAAGCCGAGCACCGTGACCAGCGCGACCACCGGCTCGGCGAGCACGTTCGCCGGTACGGCCACCAGGCTGACCCGCCCGGACAGGGCGGCGATGACCGGCGCGGTGACCACGTGGGCCGCGGCGGCGACGGCGACGGCCTCGGCCACGCCCACCGGGACCCGGCGGCCCCGCAGCGCGCGCGCCCACCCGGGCGCCACCACGAGCAGCGCGCCGGTGGCCAGCACCGACATCGCGAAGGACGCGCTGGCGGCCAGCGTCGGGTCCCACACCAGCAGCCCGAGCGTGACCGCGGCCAGGGCGGGCACCGCGGCGCGCGGGCGGCCACCGGCCAGCGCGCTCAGAGCGACACCGGCCATCAACGCCGCCCGCAGCACGCTCGGCGACGGCCGGGCCACCACCACGAACATCACCAGCACGCCCGCGCCCACGACGGCCGCGCACCACGGCCGCACCCGCAACCGGCGCAGCACCAGCAGCACCGCGCCGACCACGATGGAGCAGTTGGTGCCGCTCACGGCCACGAGGTGGGTGAGCCCGGCGAGGCGGAACCGCTCGGCCAGCACCGGGTCGAGGCCGGCGGTGTCGCCGTCGACCAGGCCGGGCAGCAGCCCGCGCTCCTGGTCGGGCAGGCCGGCCGCGGCGCGGCGCAGCCCGTGGCGCACCACCGCCGCTGTGCGCTGCCACCACGGCGGCTCGCCGAGCAGCTGCGGCGGATCGCGAGCGAACAGCGTCACGCTGAGCACGTCGCCGGTGAGGTCGGGGCTCAGCTCCCCGGCCAGGCGCACCCGCTGCCCAGGGAGCACGTCGCGCCACGCCTGCGCATCACCGAGCACCAGCACCTGCCCGTCGGCCGGCACCGCGCCCACCGACCCTCCCCCGCCGGCCCGCGACACCGCGTCGGCGTCGGACTCGACGAGCACCCGGGCCGAGCCCGACGGACCCTTCGCGGCCAGCAGCCGGGGGTCGGCGGTGACACGTGTCGTGACGGTCACCGCGGCGTGCGAACCGGCCAGCGCGAGCAGCGGGCCGCGCTCGGCCTGGCGCAGCCGACCGGCCAGCGGCAACAGAGCGAGCGCGGCACAGAACGCGGCCAGACCGATCGCGGCGGCCGCGCGGGTGCGCCGCACCGGACCCAACAGCGCCAGCAGCGCCACCGCGCACGCAGCGCCGCCGAGGGCGAGGACCGCGGTCGACGAGTGACCCGCGGCGGCGAGCACGGCCAGCCAGGCCGCTGCGGCGCCGGCGGCCAGGCGCAGGTCGAGCGGCACGCGCCGGGTGGCCTCGGCCGGGGCCGTACTCACCGTGCTCACACCGTCACCAGCGGCTTCAGCGCGGCGAACTTCACGGTGCCGATGCCCGACACGTCGTCGAGCTGATCGACGCCGGTGAACGACCCGTGCTGCGTACGCCAGTCGAGGATGCGCTGGGCCAGGACCGGTCCCACGCCGGGCAATGTCTCGAGCTGCTCCAGCGTCGCGGAGTTGAGATTCACCGGCGTCGCCGGTCCCCCGCCGGTGCCACCGCTCGAACCGGACGAGCCGGCGCCGCCTCCCGAACCGGTACCGGCACCACCGCCCGCCGCGCCGGCCGATGCCGGCGCGCCCGCGGGTGCGCCGACCAGGATCTGCTGCCCGTCGCTCACCTTCTGCGCGAGGTTCAGCCCGCTGAGATCGACGCCGTGCAGCGGGCCGCCCGCCGCGCGCACCGCGTCGTCGATCCGCGCGCCCGGTGGTAATTGGTACAGGCCGGGCCGGTGCACCTTGCCCGCAACGTCGACCACCACCAGCGCGCGCGAGCCGCTCGGGGCCGACGCTCTCCCCGAACCCGACGCACCCGACGCACCCGACGCACCCGACGTGGCGGGCCCCGACACCGCGCCACTGCCCACGGGAGTGGCGGTGGCCGACGCCCCGGAGGCCGCCGCCGACACCGGCACCGAGCGCGGGCGCTGCACCAGCAGCCACGCACCGGTGACCAGCGCGGCGACCAGGACCGCCACCCCTACGGCGAGCGCGGGCCCGCGGCCGGGGTCGATCCGCACGGGCAGCCGCGCCGCCAGCCGGTCGCGCAGCCGCGGCCCGCGCGGCTGCGGCGCCGCGGCCGAGACACTGCCGGTCCCGTCGCCGGCCGCGTCGCCGGCTCCGTCGCCCGCTGCGTCGTCGGCTCCGTCGTCATCGCCGTACTCACCGTGCTCGCGCAGCAGCGCCCGCACCCGCTCCGCGACCCGCTCGGACTGATCCCGCACCCACGCCACGCTAGGAAGCCCGGCGAGCGCGAAGGGCGTCCGCGCGACATCTGTGGACGACCGCGGCGGCTGTGCACGACGCGCCGGGAATCGTCGGCGGGATGTGCTAGCGGCGCACGGTCACCGTGCCCAGCGCCCCCGGCCCGAGATGGGCGCCGAGGACCGGCCCGAGCTCGGTGACGTGCAGCCGGCCGCAGCGTGGCAGCGCGGCGCGCAGCTGTGCCGCGACGGTCTCGGCCCGCTCGGGCGCGCCGACATGGTGCACCGCGAGGTCGACCGCGCGCGAGCCGGCCGTGGCCACCGTGAGCTCCACCAGCCGCGCCTGCGCCTTGGCCGTGGTGCGCACCTTCTCCAGCGGGACCACCTGCCCCTCCACCAGCTGCAGCAGCGGCTTGACGGCCAGCGTCGTGGCGAACAGCGACGCCGCCGTGCCGATGCGCCCGCCGCGGCGCAGGTAGTCCAGCGTGTCGACACAGAACAGGGTGCGCGCCGCGTCGGTGGTGGAGGTGACCGCTTCCTGCACCGCGGCGGCGCTCTCACCGGCGGCCGCGCGTTCGGCTGCCGTCAGCACCGCGTAGCCCAGCGCCATGGCCGTCGAGCGTGAGTCGACCACCCGCACCACTCCGTGCGGGAAGTCCTGCGCTGCGAGCACCGCCGACTCCCAGGTGCCCGACAGCGCCGCCGACAGGTGCACCGACACCACGTGCGACGCGCCGCCGTCCAGCGCGCGACGGTAGACCGCGGCGAACTCGGTCGGCGTGGGCCGCGACGTCGACACCGTCAGCTTCGCCCGCAGCGCGTGCGCGACCTCGGCGGCCGTCACGTCGACACCGTCCACGGCGGTGCGCGAGCCGAGTGTCACCCGCAGCGGCACCACGGTGATGGCGTGCTCGCCGGCCATCCCGGCCGGCAGGCAGGCCGTCGAGTCGGTGACGACCGCGACCGACGGCACGGGCGAGGACATCGGGCGATCAGACCACGAAGTTGACGAGGCGGCCCGGCACCGCGACGACGCGGCGCGTCTCACGCCCGTCGAGCGCGGCGACGACCTTCGCGTCGGCGCGCGCGGCGGCCTCCATCGCCGGGGCGTCCGCATCCGCCGCGACCATGATCACCGAACGCACCTTGCCGTTGACCTGCACCGGGATCTCGACGGTGTCGTCGACCAGCAGCGCCTCGTCGACCACCGGGAACTGCCGCCACGCGAGTGACGATCCGTGCCCGAGCCGCGACCACAGCTCCTCGGCCGCGTGCGGGGCCAGCGGCGCCAGCATCAGCACCAGCGCCTCGGCCAGCGCGCGCGGCGCGCCGCCGTCGGGGTAGGCCTGCGTGATCGCGTTGTTCAGTTCGGTGATCCGCGCGATCGACGTGTTGAACCGCAGCGTCTCGTAACCGTCACGCACGGCGTGGATCGTCTTGTGCAGCAGGCGGTTCAGTTCGTCGGGCACGGGGTCGTCCGAGACGTGGGCCGCACCGGTCGTCTCGGACACCACCACGCGCCAGATGCGCTGCAGCAGCCGGAACGGCCCGGCGATCGACTTCGCGTCCCACGGCCGGGACTGTTCCAGCGGGCCGCCGAACATCTCGAACATGCGGAAGGTGTCGGCGCCGTAGTCGCGGATGAACTCGTCGGGATTGACCACGTTCTTCAGCGACTTGCCGATCTTGCCGAACTCCTGCTGCACCTCGGCGCCGTCGTAATAGAAGTGGCCCTCGGTCTCGACGACCTCGGCCGCCGGCACGTAGAAGCCGTCCGCGTTGGTGTAGGCGGGCAGCTGCAACATGCCCTGGTTCACCAGCCGGTGGAAGGGCTCGGCCGACGACACATGGCCCAGGTCGAACAGCACCTTGTGCCAGAACCGCGCGTAGAGCAGGTGCAGCACGGCGTGTTCGACACCGCCGACGTACAGCTCGACGCCACCGGCCGGGCGGTCGGCGTTCGGGCCCATCCAGTACCGCTCGACGTCCGGGTCGACCAGCACCTCGTCGTTGGTCGGGTCGAGGTAACGCAGCTCGTACCAGCACGAGCCGGCCCACTGGGGCATCGTGTTGGTCTCGCGCCGGTACTTCCTCGGGCCGTCGCCCAGGTCCAGCTCCACCTCCACCCACTCGCTCAGTCGGCCCAGCGGCGGCTCGGGCGTGGAGTCGGCGTCGTCGGGGGCGAACGAGCTCGGTGAGAACCGGTCGGTGTCGGGCAGCTCGAGCGGCAGCATCGACTCGGGCAGCGGCACCGGCAGGCCCGTGTCGTCGTACAGGATCGGGATCGGCTCGCCCCAATACCGCTGCCGCGCGAACAGCCAGTCGCGCAGCCGGTAGGTGACCGCCCGACGGCCGGCGCCACGCTCCTCCAGCCAGTCGATGATGCGGGCCTTCGCCTCGTCGACGGCCAGGCCGTCCAGCGATACCGAGTCGTTGGCCGAGTTGATGGCCGGCCCGTCGCCGGTGTAGGCCTTGCCGCCGTCGGCCTCGAAGCCCTCGGACGGTTGCACGGTGCGCACGATCGGCAGGTCGAAGGACTCGGCGAAGTCCCAGTCGCGCTCGTCCTGGCCGGGCACGGCCATGATCGCGCCGGTGCCGTAACCCATGAGCACGTAGTCGGCGACGAAGACCGGCACCTGCTGGCCGGTGACCGGGTTCGTGGCGTACGAGCCGGTGAACACCCCGGTCTTCTCGCGCTCGCCGGCCTGCCGGTCGAGGTCGGAGCGGCGGACCGCGGCGGCGCGGTACGCCCCCACCGCCTCGCGCGGGTCGGGCGCGCCGCCGGTCCATGCGTCGCGGGTGCCTTCGGGCCACTGCTCGGTGCTCAGCCGGTCGACCAGCGGGTGCTCGGGCGCCAGCACCATGTAGGTGACGCCGAACAGCGTGTCCGGGCGCGTGGTGAAGACCTCGATGTCCCCGACGTCAGTCGGGAAGCGCACGTGGGCGCCGGTGGAGCGACCGATCCAGTTGCGCTGCATGGCGCGCACCTTCTCGGGCCAGTCGATCATCTCCAGGTCGCGGACCAGGCGGTCGGCGTAGGCGGTGATGCGCATCATCCACTGCGTCAGCGGCTTGCGGAACACCGGGAAGTTGCCACGCTCGCTGCGCCCGTCGATGACTTCCTCGTTGGCCACGACGGTGCCCAGGCCCGGTGCCCAGTTGACGGTGGCCTGCGAGCGGTACGCCAACCGGTGGTTGTCGACGACCTGGCGCTTCTCGACGTCGGACAGCTCCGCCCACGGCCGGTCGAAGGGATTGCTGCCCTCATCCGGCCGGCGGGTACCGGCGTCCAGCTCGGCGATCAGCTCGGCCACCGGGCGGGCGCGGTCGGCGCGGGTGTCGTACCAGGAGTTGAAGATCTGCAGGAAGATCCACTGCGTCCAGCGGTAGTAGGTCGGGTCGGTGGTGTTGACCCGGCGCCGCTCGTCGTGGCCCAGACCCAGCCGGCGCAGCTGACGCAGGAAGATCTCGATGTTGGCCTCGGTCGATACGCGCGGATGCTGGCCGGTCTCGACGGCGCGCTGCTCGGCCGGCAGGCCGAAGGCGTCGAAACCCATCGTGTGCAGGACGTTGTCACCGCTCATCCGCCGGTAGCGCGCGTAGACGTCGGTGCCGATGTAGCCGAGCGGGTGGCCGACGTGCAGCCCGGAACCGGAGGGGTACGGGAACATGTCCATGACGAACGCGTGCGGCCGGATCGCCACCCGGTCGAAGCCTTCGGCCAGCGGCCCCGCGGGGTTCGGCGCGTCGAAGGTGCCCTCCTCGGACCACCGCCGCTGCCACCGCGTCTCGATGGTGTCGGCGAGCGCGGCGGTGTACCGGTGCGGCGGGACGTCGGACCCGCCGGGCTGTTCGGCGGGCGGTTCGGTACTCAACGCGGTGCTCCTCTGCGGGGACGGTCCGACTGCGGAAGGGGGTGCGAACACACGAAGAGCCCCTGCTCTCGCAGAGGCTCGGCCGCGCGGCGTGGAGGTCAGGTGCCGCGCGGCCCGGCAAGCAGCAGTCGAACCGAGGTCATAGTGCGCAGGATACGCCGACGAGGGTTTCGGTGCGCGCCCCGCGCCCGCCGTCCGTCGCCGCCGGACGCGGGGGCACCGCTGGCCACGGTAGGGCTTCGCGGCGAAGAGGCGACGCTCAACCCCGCTCGGTCGGCGTGTCGTGGGTCACCGTCGACCGACCTGTCGCTGTTGGGCACTTTGTCCGCGGGCGCGGGCGCAGGTGGGCGGTCCGACGAGGACCCGGCGCGGTTGCCGTAGCGGCGTCAGGCGTCGGCGTCGGTCACTTCGTCGGCGTCGGGCTGGCCCCGCACCGGCAACGGCACCACCGTGCCCGGCACGCCCAGGTTGTGCCCGCGCAACCGCCACACCGGGCGGGCCGGATCGTGCCCGTCGGTCTGCAGTTCGGTCCAGTGGCAGTTGGCCAGCGGCGCCAGCGGGTGCAGCGCCTGCGCGATGCCGAGCAGCGCGTTCGTCAACGCCATGGCGGTGGCGCTGTGCGTCACCAGCACCACCGTGGGGGCCGCGGGCAGGTCGGCGAACGCGGCCGAGGCCCGCTCGGCCACCTGCTCGCGGGACTCCCCGCCGCGGCGGCGCACGTCGCGCCCACCGACCCAGTCGGCGAACTCATCGGGGTACCGGGCCTCGACCTCCTCGCGGGTCAGACCCTCCCAGTGACCGAGGTTTCGCTCGCGCAACCGCGCGTCGGTGCGCACCTGCACCTTCGCGAAGTCGGCGACGACCTGCGCGGTCTGCCGGGCGCGCGCGAGGTCGGAGCTGACCAGCAACTCGGGTCGCAGGGCGGCCACCAGCGACGCCACCTCGTAGGCCTGGACGCGGCCCACCTCGTCCAGCGGCGGGTCGGCCTGACCCTGGAAGCGGCGCTCTGCGTTCCACGCGGTGCGGCCGTGGCGCAGCAGGATGACCCGGCGCAGGGTCACTCGTCGACCGCGGTGCGCCCGGCCGCGTCGGCGTCGGTGAACGGGATGAAGGGGCAGTCCTTCCACAGCCGTTCGAGGGCGTAGAAGATCCGCTCCTCGCTGTGCTGGATGTGCGCGACCACGTCGCCGTAGTCGAGCAGCACCCACCGGCCGTCGCGCTGTCCCTCGCGGCGGATCGGCTTGCGCCCGGCCAGCCGCGCGCGTTCCTCGACCTCGTCGACGATCGCCTCCACCTGGCGTTCGTTGTTGCCGGTGGCGACCACGAACACGTCGGTGATCGCCAGCCGGTCGCTGACGTCGATGAGCACGATGTCGGTGGCCAGCTTGTCGGCGGCGGCCTGCGCCACACTCGTCGCCAGGGCGATGGCCTCGTCGGTTGCGGTCACGACCGTTCAGCTTACGGTCCGGACGTCACGACGTTGCGCCGGTCGGGTGGGCCCGGCACCGTTCGCCGCCGATCCGCGGCGCTGCCGGCCGCCGGCCAGACCGCAGGCCAGGCCGCACACCACGATCGCGATCCCGGCCCACACCGGCGGCCCGGGCAGCCCGGCCCCGGTGACCGCGCCGACCAGCGCCGCGGCGGCCGGGGCCACGCCGGCCAGCAGCCCGGCGCGATCCGCCCCCACCGTCCGCACGGTGGAGTACCAGAGGACGAAGGCCGCCGCGGTGACGAGCACGGCGAGGTACGCGCCGGCCAGCAGCATCCGCGCATCGAGTCGGGCGACCGCCCGCGGGCCCTCCACCGTCACCCCGAGGACGGCGAAGGCGACGGCGCCCATCCACACCGAGTGCAACGACACGCCCCACGCGCCGAGGCGGGGCAGCGCCGGCACCGCGAGGAGGGTGAAACCGGCCTCGCAGGCCATCGCCACCGCCGCCCAGAACACGCCCGTGCCGTCGGCGCGGCCCACACCCTCGACGACGGCGCTGCCCACCGTCACGACCACGGCGGCAGCGACGATCCGCACGGTGGGCCGGCAGCCGGTCATCAGCGGCCCGATGACACCGAGGAGCACGGGCACGCAAGCCACCGCCACGGCGATCGCCGCCGGTTCGGCGTGCGCGACCCCGCGGACGACGGCCACGTTGAACAGCACGAGCCCGGTGGCCGCGACCGCCGCCAGCCAGATCCATTCGGCGCCACGCGGGCGCAGGATCGCCGCACCGCGGCGCCGGGCCAGCACCACCAGCAGCAGCGCGGCCACGGCGTAGCGCAGGGCCTGCGCGGTGCACAGGGGGGCGTCGACGAGCGCGCGGGACACCCCGACGCTGCTGCCGACGAAGGCCATGGCCAGGGCGCCCGGCAGGTAGCGCAGGGCTGGTGCGGGGGTGGTCACCGTCCCAGCCTCACCCCGATAATGGCCCGGTGACCAGAACCAAAGCGGTGAGAGTCGACGGGTCCAAAGAGCGGGCCTCGGACTTCCTGCAGCTCGACGCGTCGCGCGTGCCCCGCGGCGGGCGCGCCGACTGGCTCACCGGCGAGCTGCGTCGGGCCCTGGCCGACGGCCGGCTGCCGGTGGGCAGCCGGCTGCCGGCCACGCGCGTGCTCGCCGTCGAGCTGCAGCTCTCGCGTGGTGTGGTCAGCGCCGCCTACCAGCGACTGCGCGACGACGGGCAGCTCGGCGGCGAGCGCCGTGGCGGCACCGTGGTGCTGGCCGTGCCGGCGATCGGGCCGGCGGGCAGCCCCGCAGGCGGGGCCGGGCCGGCCGGGCGGCCCGGGCCCGACCCGTTCGCCGTCCGCGCGCCGGACCGCTTCGAGGCACTGCGCACGGCCGCCTGCGAACTCGACCTGGCCCCGGGGCGACCCGACCTCACCGCGTTCCCGCGCGCGGCGTGGCTGCGGGCCGAGCGCGCGGTGCTCGCCCGGCTGACGCCGAACGGGTTCGGGTACAGCGATCCGCGGGGCACGCCGGCGCTGCGCACCGCGGTGGCACGCTGGGTCGGGCGCAGCCGCGGCATCCGCGTCGACCCGGCCGACGTCATCATCGTCGCCGGCACCTCGCAGGCGTTCGCGCTGCTCGCCCAGGTGCTGGTCGCGCGCGGCGTCGACACCATCGCCATGGAGGACCCCGGCTCGGCCGGTGCCCGCGACCAGCTGCGCGCCTGGGGCGTGACGACGGTGCCCGTGCCCCTCGACGACGAGGGCCTGCGGGTCGACGCGCTCGAGACCAGCGGCGCCCGCGCGGTGCTGGTGACGCCGGCGCACCAGTTCCCGACCGGTGTCGTGCTGAGCGCGGGGCGCCGGCGCGAGTTGCTCGCGTGGGCCGCGAACGGTCTCGTCATCGAGGACGACTACGACGCCGAGCACCGTTACGACCGCGCGCCGGTGCCGGCCCTGCGCTCCATGGACGCCGAGCGGATCTGTTACTGCGGCAGCGTGTCCAAGCTGCTCGCCCCCGCACTGCGCACCGGATGGCTGATCGCGCCGCGCGACCTGCAGGACGACCTCGTGGCCCGTAAGCGCAACACCGACCTCGGCAACCCGGCGCTGGTGCAGCTGGGCCTGGCCGAGCTGATGGACTCCGGCGACCTGGAGCGGCACCTGCGCCACGTCCGCCGCCGGCACCGGCGTCGACGCGACGCCATGCTGACCGCACTGGCCACCCGCCTGCCGACCGGCCGGGTGCAGGGCGCCGCAGCCGGTTTGCATCTCGTCGTCACGCTGCCCGACGACGTCGACGACACCGCGCTGGCGGCCGCGGCGTTCGCCGACGGCGTCAAGGTGCACCCGCTGTCCTGGCACCGCCAGCGCGACGGCACGCCCGGGCTCGTTTTCGGCTACGCCGCCGGCAGCGTGTCCGAGATCGAGCGCGGCGTAGCCGTCGTCGGCGCTGCGTACGCGCGGCTCACGCCAGGTAGAGGTGGTGCTTGTTGATGTACTGCACCACGCCGTCGGGCACGAGGTACCAGACGGGGCGCCCCTGGGCGACGCGTTCGCGGCAGCCGCTGGAGGAGATGGCCAGCGCGGGCACGTCGAGCAGGGTCACGGCGTCGCGCGGCAGGTGCGCGTCGGACAGTTCGTAGCCGGGGCGGGTGACCCCCACGAACCGGGCCAGCGCCAGCGCCTCCGCGGCGTCCTTCCACGACAGGATCTGCGCGAGCGCATCGGCCCCGGTGATGAAGTACAGGTCGGCGTCCGGGCGCAGCGCGGCGATGTCGCGGATGGTGTCGATGGTGTACGTCGGGCCCTGGCGGTCGATGTCCGCGCGGCTCACCCAGAACCGCGGATTGGACGCGGTGGCCACCACCGCCATCAGGTAGCGGTGCTCGGCCGGGCTGACCCGCCGTTCGGACTTCTGCCACGGCTCGCCGGTGGGCACGAAGATCACTTCGTCCAGCTCGTACAGCGAGGCCACCTCGCTGGCCGCCACCAGGTGCCCGTGGTGGATCGGGTCGAACGTGCCGCCCATGATCCCCACGTTCCGTGCCATGGCGGCGATCCTACGGACGCGCGGCGATCAGAGCTCGAGGGCGTAAGTCTGGCCGATGAGGTCGGCGCCGAAGCTGTGGTGCGCCTGCTCGCCCACGAGCGTGAACCCCGCGGCCAGGTAGATCGCGCGGGCGGCCACGAGCGGATGGTTCGTCCACAGCGTCATCCGCCGGTAGCCGGCCGTGCGCGCGAACGCCAGACAGGTCTGCACGAGCCGCGTGCCCACCCGCCGCCCGCGTGCCGCCGGGACGACGAGCAGGATGCGCAGCACGGCCGTGTCGCGTTCCGCGCCGGCCACGCAGAAGACGCAGCCGACGCGCCGGCCGTCGAGCTCGGCCACCCAAGCCTGCTCCCGGGCGTCGTCGTGCTCGTCGGCCCAGTCGGCGACGATGCGCGCGACCAGCGCCTCGAACGAGGTGTCCCAGCCGAATTCGCGCGCGTACTGCTCGCCGTGCGCCTGCACGACCCAGCCGAGGTCGCCCGGTGCCCCGACCGGTCTGATGTTCACGCTTGCGCTGTTCACTGACACGACTGTATCAGTAGACTGCACGTCATGCCCGAGAGTGCCCGCCGGACCGAACTGGTCGACGCCGCCTACGCCTACGTGCTCGAGCACGGGCTGGCCGGCGCCTCCCTGCGTCCGGTGGCCGACGCCATCGGGTCCAGCACCGGGGTGCTGCGCTTCCTGTTCGGTTCGAAGGACGGCCTGGTGCGCGTGCTGCTCGACCGGGCCCGCACCGACGAGCTCGCCCTGCTCGCGATGCTGCCGGCCGGCGGCGACCTGCCCACGGTGGCGGCTGCCACCTGGACCTGGCTCGCCGAGCCGGCTCACGCGGCGGTGCTGCGACTGTGGGCCGAGTGCTACGCGGTGTCGCTGCGCGACGAGCCCGGCCCGTGGCAGGACTTCGCCCGGGGCACGGTGCACGACTGGCTCGACCTGCTGGCCCGTGCCCAACCGGCGGCGGCGCGGCGCACGGCGGCCGGTCGCGCGCAACGCAGTGCGGTGCTCGCCGTGCTGCGCGGCGGCCTGCTCGACCTGCTGGCCACCGGCGAGGCCACTCGCGTCGACCGCGCGGTGCACCTGGCGCTCGCCGCCCTCACGTCGGGCTGACGTTGCCCTGCGGGCGGCCTACGGTGTCAGCAGGGCGGCAGCCGCCGCCAACATCGGCGAGGAGATGACCGTGAGCGATCTGCAGGGCCGGTTCGAGCAGGCGCAGAGCGACGTGAAGACGCTGTCCAGCAAGCCGAGCAACGACGACCTGCTCACGTTGTACGCGCTGTACAAGCAGGGCACCGCCGGCGACTCGTCGGGCGCCAAGAAGCCGGGCCGCTTCGACCTGGTCGGCAAGGCCAAGTACGAGGCCTGGACCAAGCTCAGCGGCACGTCCCGCGACGACGCACAGACCCGCTACATCGCCGAGGTCGACCGCCTGCTCGGCCGCTGACCGTCCCTCGTCGTGCTCAGGCGGCGGGTCGGGTGTCGTGTTGGGTGTTGCGTTGGGGTGTCCGGGTGGGGTCGTGGGTTGCGGGTGGGATCCAGTGCGGTAGCTCGTTGATCATGGCGGGGGTCCAGCCGAGTCGTTGGTGGTGTTGGTGGTGGTAGGGGCATAGCAGTTGGCCGTTGGTCACTGTGGTGGTGCCGCCGTGTTCCCACCTGTGTATGTGGTCGGTTTGGCATCGGCTGGGTGGGGCGGGGCAGCCGGGGAAGGTGCAGCCGCCGTCGCGGAGGCCCATGACCCTGCGTTGTGTTTCGGTGAAGATGCGGTGCCGGTGGCTGTAGTGGGTGACGGCGCGCAGGGAGTTCAGGGCGACGACGAGGATTTCGGTGTCGCCACGCGACCAGCCCAGCGCCTTACTGGCGGGGACGGGGTGGCCGTGGCCGGTGGTGGCCAGGCCTGCACCGGTGACGTATTGCTCGGTGGTCATGGTGAGCACGATGGTGGCCGACACGCCGTTGTGGGTGGGTAGGTCGGCGCAGCGTTGGGTGGCTTCGAGCGCGTTGACGAGTCCGTCGTGCTGGCGCTGCCACAGCGTGCGCAGCATCTTGGACGCCGTCGGTGGCGGGGGCCGGGGCGGCGAACACGTCCAGGACGCGTCAGGAGCCGTTCGGTGCCCTCGGGCGTGAGTTCACCCTCCAGGCGCGCTGAGCCGTCGGGTCGGGGATAGATGGCGAGGTAGCGGCGCCGCTCGGTGCGCTCGTAGTCGGGCACGGTGCCGTCGGGATCGAGGTGGTCGACCACGCGGCGAGCCAGCACGGCGAGGCGCTGCGGGTCGAAGCGCTGCGCGTAGTCGACCAGCTCGGTCTCGAGCTGTTCGCCGTGTTCGGCCTGCACCGCATCGGGGAGTGAGTCGATGGTCTTCTCGATGAGCAGGGCGTGCCGTTGCGAGAGCGTCCCGGCGGCCTGCGCCGCGCCGACGTGGGCGAACGCCGGCGCCAGTTCCTCGCCGGTGGCGAGGCTGCGCGGGGCGACCACTGCTGCCGCGGCCCGCGCCCGCGCGTTCGCCTCGACCCCGTCGATGGCCAGGTGGTGACGCAGGAACCGACCAGTCGTGCGCTGCCCCGCGGCCTCCGGCAATCCACGGGCCGCGGACTCGGCGATCACCCGGTAATCCGCGGCATCCAGGCGCCGGCGCAACCGCTCCACCTGCCGCAGACCGTCCAGCAGCTCGACGTCGCCACACGCGGTCAGCTCGAAGCCCTGCAGCTCGTCGACGAGACGGTGTGAGGTCGGCAAGCAGGCGGGGCTATCCGACCGCTCACCACCGTCTCGCTCATGTGTTCGATTCTACCTCGAAGCAAGATCGTTGGAAAGCGCCTGTGGAGCAGTATTTTCGGGGGTCTCGGAGCGCCAACCACGATGGGCCGAGCGGCGCAACGCCAGCCGCCCACCAACTCCTCGTCGCTGCGCTTTTGATCCCGCCGAATCGGAACGATCACACGAGCCGAACCGCAGGCATGGTGAGCGGCCCGCCAGAGGGCAGCGCGAGCGCCCGGGCCAACCCGGCGAGCGCGCCCCACTCCCCCCAGCCCGAGAGCGTGGCGCGCGCGGCGCGCGGGTCCTCGCTGGACACCGGGCGGCGCAGCCGGTCGAGCGGTGAGACGTGGACGGCCGGCCGGACCCGCGCGTCGTCGGGCAGCCCGCCGCGCGCCCGGGCGATGCGCGCGGCGTCGCGCAGGCCGCCGAGCTCGTCGACCAGCCCGTGCCGCAGCGCGTCGGTGCCCGACCAGATCCGCCCGCGGGCGACCGCGTCCACGGCGTCGGTGCTCATCCGGCGGCCCTGCGCCACCTTGTCGACGAAGTCGGCGTAGACCCGGTCGAGCATCTGCGCCAGCCGCTGCTGCTCGGCGGCACTGAACCGCTCGCGCGGGGAGAACATCGACGCGGCGCCGCCGCGGCGCACGGTTCCGGTGGTGAGCCCGACGCGATCGAGCAGGTCGCTGACGACGAGTTTGCCGCCGAGCACGCCGATGGAGCCGGTGATGGTGGCCGGCTGGGCCAGGATGAGGTCGGCGGGGCAGGCGACGTAGTACCCACCGGAGCCGGCGAGGGCACCCATCGAGACGATCACCGGCTTGCCGGCCTCGCGGGTGAGCACGACCTCGCGCCAGATGGTGTCCGACGCGACGGCCGAGCCGCCGGGCGAGTCGACCCGGAAGACCACGGCCCGCACGTGTTCGTCCTCGCGGGCCGCGCGCAGGGCCGCGCAGACGGTGTCGCTGCCCATCCGGGTGCCGCGGGGGTCGCCGCCGCTGCGGCCGGTGACGATGGCGCCGTGGCCCTCGACGAGCGCCACGACGCCCTGCCGGCGGCGCAGCGCACCCGTGGCCCGGCGGCGCGGCGACCAGCGGTCGGCGAACAGCAGGTCGACGTCGTCACCCACGCGCCGCCGAGCGTCGGCGTAGACCTCGTCGCGGTAGCCCAGCCGGTCAACGAGCCCCGCGGCGAGAGCCGCGTCGGCTCCGTGCGGGGCGCTGTCGGCCAGCTCGCGCACCCGGTCGACCGCCAGCCCGCGACTTTCCGCGATCGTGGCCAGGGCGACGTCCCACGTCGACCCGACCACGGCGTCGATCGCCTCCCGGTGCTCGGCGGTGAACTCGGTGTTCATGAGCCGGTCGGCGGCGCTCTTGTACTCGTAGCGCTTGTCCAGTTGCGGCTCGACGCCGAGCTTGTCCAGCGCACCGCGCAGGAAGGTGGTCTCGGCCGCGATGCCGAGCAGCCCGAGCTCTCCGCTGGGCTGCAGCCACACCTCGCCGGCCGCGGTGGCCAGCACGTAGTCGACGGTGCCGTTGCCCTCGCCGAGGCTCTCGGCCCAGGCGAGCGTGGGCTTGCCGGTGGCCGCGAACGCCTGCAGGCCGGCGCGCAGTTCCTGCATCGTGGCCCAGGGCAGCGCCGCGCCGCCCACCTTGACGACCAGCCCGCGCACACGCGGGTCGTCCTTGCCGTCGTGCAGCGCGCGCAGCACCGCCCGCAGGCGCGGGCGGTGCCGGCTGCGCAGCTTGCCCATCAGGTCGTCGGGCTCGACCTCCACCGGAGGTGCGGTCAGGTCGAGTTCGAGCAGGACGGCCGAGCGGCCGGGCAAGGACACCATCACCTCACCGTAGTGAGCGTGGTCGACTCAGACCGTGGCGCGCCGCTCCGACTGCGTGTGCCGCTCCTGCTCGGCGAGGGCGTCGACGACGGTGGCGCCGGCGAGGGTCCAGGCGTTGCGGGTGGCCGGCGTGAGGTCGGTCCACTTGATCGGGCCGCCGTGCGCGATGGCGTTGTCGTAAGGGATCTCGACGACGGCGCGGGTCCGCGAGGTGAAGTGCTCGATGAGCTGCCCGCGCACGGTCTTGTCGGTGGTCGGGTCGGCGGCGGTGAGCACGGTGACGGCGTTGCGGGCGAGTTTCTCGCGGCCGGTCTGCGCGAGGTGGTCGAGCACCCACGACGCGCTGTAGCCGACGTCGCGCTGGTAGGACGACACCACGACGACGAGGTCGGCGGCGTTGACCGCGGCCTGCCAGTTCGGCGAGCGGACGTTGTTGCCGGTGTCGACGACGATCATGCGGTAGAAGCGGCCCAGCACGCGGTGCAGCCGGTGGAACTCGTCCTCACCGATCTGCTCCATGTTGCCCGGGTTGTCGTCGCTGACCAGCGCGTCGAAGTGGGCGTCGGGCTGCGCGCGCACGTAGTGGCTCAGGTCGCCGACCCGAGCGTCGGAGCCTTCGAAGCTCTCGAGGTCGCTGAGCAGGTCCCAGGCCGTCGCGGCCTGGCTGCTCGGGTTGACCACGCGCACGGCCAGGGTGCCGCGCGTCTCGTTGTCGTCCCACCCCACGACGTAGCCGCCGCGGTGTGCGCCGAACGCCGCAGCCAGGCAGATGGTGGTCGGCGTCTTGCCGGCCCCGCCCTTGGGCTGCACGACCACAACGGTCATCGGGCGGGAGAAGCCGCGCTGGATGCGCACGACGGCCTCGCGCACCGCGGTCTCCCGCGCGTTCGGCTTGGCCTTGATCAGGCCACCGCTGCCGCGATTGACCCGCCCCCGCCAACCCCAGCTGGCCGGTTCGGCGTCGACCGGCACCTTGTCCGGGACGAGCAGGTCCTCGGGGCGTGGCGTGCGGGCCGGCGCGAACGGCTGCGGCACGTAGCCGCCGGCGTCGCCCTGACCGGCCGGCGCGGACATCGCGGCGCCGGCGTAGTGCCGGCCGCCCTGCCCGGGGGGCTGAGCGCCGAAATCGCCGGGCGGCGCCGGCGGCGGGGGCTGGTAGGCCGGCTGGTCCGGGTACGGCTGCTGGTCCGGATACGACTGCTGGTCCGGGTACGGCTGCTGGTCCGGGTACGGCTGCTGGTCCGGATACGACTGCTGCGCGGGGTAGGACTGGTGCGCCGGGTAGGACGCCGCCGGATGAGACGGCGCAGGGTAGGACGGCTGGGCCTCGACGTAGGGCTGCGCTTCGTACGGCTGCGGCGGGTAGGGCTGCTGGCCGCCGATCGGCTCCTGGGCCAGGAACTGCGCCGGATACGGCGGGGGCGTGTCCCCCTCGGCGAGCGACCAGCCGGGCGTCGGGTCCGGCGGCGGTGGCGGGTCGGGCAGGTCACGCACGTGCTGCGTGCGCTGCTCGGCGACGTCGTCACCCTGCGACCAGGCCTGGGGCGGGATCGGGAACGGCTGGCCCGCCTCGGGCGCACCGGGCGCCCCGAACGTCGGAACGCGGTCCACCGGGACGTCGGACGGCGCGTTGGGGTCCTGCGGCGCGCGCTCGGGCGGCTGCTCGGCGTCGGCCTCCGCGCCGTCGCGGTCCCAACTGTGACTCATCCGTGCTCCTCCACTCCAGCGCGGGCGCCGCAGACCACAGCGTGCGGGCATCTCGCGCGTGCATTACCCAACCTAGAGGGGCCGCTACGCGCGTGCGCGCTCTTGATCGAAATTGGCGGCGCTACCAGTGCACGCCGCGCAGGATGTGCGCGAAGGCCACGCTCTCGGTGGACGGCTGGTCCTTCGTGCCGCCCTTCCCGCCCTTGTCGCCACGCGCGGCGTGCGAGTCGGGGAACAGCTTGTACGCGGCGTTGAGCACGACGTCGACCCCGCGCGGGGCGACCTGGTAGGCCAGCGCACCTGCGTTGCCCATCGTCGTGCCCTTGTGCTTCGGCTTGCGCACCATGGCCTGGCAGATCATGTCCGCGGCCTCGGCCGGCGTCATCGTCGGGAACCGGTCGTACATCTTGGTGGGCGCGATCATCGGGGTGCGCACCAGCGGCATGTGGATCGTGGTCAGGTGCACGCCGTCGTCGATGACCTCCGACGCGATGCACCGGGAGAACGCGTCCAGCGCGGCCTTCGACGCCACGTACGCGGAGAAGCGCGGGATGTTCGTCTGCACGCCGATCGAGCTGATGTTGATGATGTGCCCGCCCTTGCGGCCGTCGGCGCTGCGTTGGCGCATGATCGGCAGCAGCGACAGGATCAGCCGCACCGGCCCGAAGTAGTTGAGCTGCATGGTGCGCTCGAAGTCGTGGAACCGGTCGTAGGACAGCGCGATGGAGCGACGGATGGACCGGCCGGCGTTGTTGACCAGCACGTCCACCCGACCGTGCTCCTGCAGCACCTCCTTGGCCATCCGCTCGATGTCGCTCATGTCGGACAGGTCGCAGCGGTGGACGTAGGCCTGACCGCCGAGGTCGGCGATCTCGATCTTGGTCTGCTCGAGCTTGTCGGCCCCGCGGGCCACGAGGATCACCTTGCCGCCGGCCGCCCCGACGCGCAGCGCGGTGGCCCGCCCGATACCCGACGACGCACCCGTGATCATGACGACCTTGCCGCGGATGGCCCGCGCGAGCAGCTTGTCCTTGCGGCGGTCGGGGCTGTAGTTGCGCTCCCAGTACTCCCACAACGTCTGCGCGTACGTGGCGAACGGCGGCACCGCGATGTCGGAGTCGGCGAGGGCGGCCTGCGCCTTCGTCGAGTCGAAGTGCGTGGGATAGGTGAGATACGCGAACGCCTCGCGCGGGATGCCGAGCTCGGCCAGCGCGAGGTCGGTGAGCTGCTTCGCGCCGGGCAGGTGGGTGAGCGTGGTCGTGAGCCGGGCGGGCAGGGCGTCCAACGCGCGCGCGTCGAGGTTCACCGACGGCTGCGGGGCCTTCGCCGCCTTGGTCAGCGCCTTGAACAGCCCGCCCACCGTGAGCGGCTTCGGGTCGGTGAGATGGAACGCCTGCCCGTCGAGGTCGGGCTTGTGCGCGATGTGGTCGATGGCGCGGGCGACGTAGTCGACGGGGACGAGGTTGATCTCGCCGCCCTCGACGCCCACCCCGCGCAGCCACGACGGCATGACGCCGCGTAGCCGCTGGATGCTCTTGAAGAAGTAATAGGGCCCGTCGATCTTGTCGATCTCGCCGGTCTGCGTGCTGCCCACCACCGCGCCCGGCCGGTAGACGCGCCAGGGCACCGAGCACTCCGTGCGCACCACGCCCTCGGCCTCGTGCTTGGTCAGGTAGTACGGGTTGTGCTCGACGTCCTGCGCCTCGTCGAACATGTCCTCGGTGAACACGCCGCGGTACAGCCCGGCGGCGGCGATGGAACTCACCTGGTGGAAGTGCTCGGCGTGCACCGCCTCGGCCAGGTGCACCGCGTGCCGGGTGCCCTCCACGTTGGCCAGGCGCTGGGTGTCGGCGTCGGCGGTGAGGTCGTAGATGGCGGCCAGGTGGAAGAAGTGCTCGATCTTGCCGTCGAGACGCTCGACGTCCTTGTCGTCGACGCCCAGGCGCTCGTGGGACAGCTCCCCCACGATCGGCACGATGCGCTCGTCCTCGGCGCCGAGCCGGTCCTTGAGCTCGTCGAGCTTGTCCATGGACTGGGCGCGGCACAGGCAGTAGATCGTCCCCTCGCGCTTGAGCAGTTCCGCGAGCAGGAATCGTCCGAGGAAGCCGGTCGCGCCGGTGACGAAGTAGGCCATTCGGCCAGTGTCGTGCAGCGGGCAGGCAGAAGCCAGTCAGAGATGGATGTGCGGGAACACCGCGCCCACGGCCAGGCCGACGATGAACAGCCAGCCGAACGCGCGGTTGTGCACGAGGCAGACCCGGTGGTACCAGAGCGGCCAGCCGACGTAGCCCGGCGGCGGTTCGGCCGGAGCCGGGGCGTTCATGACCCGCAGCGCCCGCAGCGCGCGCGGGGCGGCCAGGACGATCACCAGCGTGAACGGGGTGAGCGACCCGACCGCGACCGCGATGGCCGTGGCGAGGTACATGAAGGCCACGGCCGTCTGGTTGAACCGGCGGGCCAGTGCCTCGCCGAGCACCACCGGCAAGGTGCGCTGGTGATGGTCGGTGTCGAAGGCGCGCTGGTCGACGTGCTTGCCGACCAGGATCGACATCACGCCGAGGCCGGGCGGGACGGACGCGGCGAACGCGGCCCCCGACCAGTGGCCGGTGATCACGTAGTAGCCGCCGCCGATCATCAGCGGGCCCCACACCAGGAAGGCGGCCACCTCGCCGAGACCGAGTTCCTTCAGGGCCTTCGGGGCAGCGTCGTAGGCGTAGAGGAGCAGGAAGCCGACAAGGGTCAACCAGAGCGCGGGTAGCCCGCGCAGGGCGACGAAGTAGGCGGCGATACCCGCGGACACGACGCCCAGCACCACGAGCCCGGTGGCCAGCAGCCGCGGCGTGACCGCCCCGGAGGCGATCGGGTGCAGGGTGTAGCGCCGGCGCGGCGAGTCATCGGTGTCGTGGCCGCGCCGGTAGCCGAAGTAGTCGTTGGACAGGTTGCTGACCGCGTGCAGCACGACGTAGCCGAGGAAGACGAGGACGAACGGCACCACGTTGGCGGCCCCGAACCGGCGGTGCGTGGCGGCCAGCAGGCCGGCCATGACCGCCGACTGCGCCGAGATGACCAGGATGACGCTGCGCGCGGCGTACAGGAACCGGGTGACGGGGTCGAGGTGCCCGAATTCGTCGGCCTGCGCGGGATAGAAGCCGGTGAACGCCCCCACCCAGGCGAACGGCCCACGCCGGGCCGGCGGCCGGGTCCCGGCCGGCGGGGCGGTGGCGTTGCTCATGCTCCGAGCGTACGTCCGCACCGATCCGCCTCCCCCCACACGGTGGTCGTGAATGCGGGCCCGATCACGACCACGGCATGGGGGAAGGCGAGCTGGGTAGGGGTCAGGCCACGGCGTCGCGGGCGGCGGCGAGGACGGCGTCACAGACCGCGGGCGGCCCGGTCTCGTCCCACTGCCGCTGGGTGAGCGTGGCGACGGTCAGGTCGAGGCCGGGCACGTTCGACCAGGCGCACCCCGACCCGCCGTCCCACGAGTAGCGGTCGTCGAGGACGGACAGGCCGTAACCCCAGCCGCGGCCGGAGAGCATGTCGAAGCCGCCCCAGTCGTAGTGCCGCTGCTCGGGCGTCAGCCGGTTCTGCACCATCTCGGCCACCATCTCCGGGCGCAGCACGCCACCCCCGCCGCGCAGCAACATGCGCCCGAACGTCACCACGTCCCGCGCGGTAGCGAGCAGTCCGCCCGCGCCGTCCGGGAAGGCCGGCGGACGCGACCAGGCGCCGTCGGGCTCGTCGATCACCTGCAGCTCCCCGTTCACCCGCGCGTAGGCGGTGGCGAGGCGGGCGGTGTCGGCCGTGGAGAACGCCGTGTCGGCCATGCCGAGCGGGTCGAGCAACCGCTCGCGCAGCACTTGGTCGAACGGTTTGCCCGCGGCCCGGGCGATCAGCACGCCCAGCACCTGCGAGCCGGTCGAGTACAGCCATTTGGTGCCCGGGGCCACGATCAGCGGCAGCTGCCCCAGGCGGGCCATGAAGTCGTCCGGTGCCGGGGTGTCGGCGGGGGCCGGCGGGCCGAACGTGTGCAGGTCGGACGCGGCCTCGACGACGGGCCACGGCTGCGCGGCGGTGAACATCGCGCCCTGCATGCCGAAGCCCCACGTGAAGGTGAGCAGGTCGCGCACCGTGATCGGTCGGCTCGCCGGCTCGACGTCGTCGAGCGGGCCGTCCGGGCGGCGCAGCACCTGCCGGTGGGCCAGTTCGGGCAGCAGGTCGTCGACGGTGTCGCCGAACGCGAACAGGCCGTCCTCGACCAGGCCGACGACGACGGCCGCGGTCATCGGCTTGGTGATCGACGCGATCCGGAAGAGCGTGTCCTCCCGCATCGCCGGGCCGCCGACTCCCATGACCCCGGCGGAGGCAACGTGCACGTCGTTGCCGCAGGCCACGGCGGTGACGATGCCCGGTGCCTGCCCCTCGTCGACCGCGCGGGCCACGATCTCGTCGATGCGGGCCAGACCGTCGTCGGTGAGAGTGTCCACGCGCCTCACCGTAGGGGTTCGGGTATCCGCACCCTGAACCGACGGGGTCACCCCCTCGTGGACGCTTGCCCGCGGACCGAGCATGGAACGCATGAGAACGCCTCCCCCCGGTCTGGCAGGCTGGCCGCACGATGTCTGACGGCTCCGGTCTCCCGCGCGTGCTCAGCGAGCCGTTGCGCCGGCGCACGTGGGGCGAGTTGGGCTACGCGCTGCTCGGGCTGCCCATCGGCATCGCCGGGTTCGTGCTCGCGGTGGCCACGCTGTCGATCGGCGCCGGGTTCCTGGTGACCTTCGTCGGTCTGCCGATGCTGGCGCTCACCGGACTGCTCTGCCGCTGGCTCGGCGGGTGTCAGCGACGCTTCGCCAACCGGATGATCGGCACGGATGTCAAGGCACCGCAGGCGTTCCGGGCCCGCCCCGGCCTGCTCGGCTGGCTCGGCTCCTGCCTGAGCGACGGCACGGCGTGGCGCGCCCGGCTCTACCTCGTGCTCAAGCTGCCGGTCGGCGTGCTCGGCTTCCTCGTGGCCACCTTCTTCTGGGTCTACGGCCTGGGCGGGGTCACCTACTGGATCTGGCGCCCCTTGCTGCCCTGCAACACCAGCAGCGACGGTGTGTGCCACCGCGGCGTCGGCCTCACCAGGGGCATCTACGCCGACCACGTGGGTTCGATCATCGTCTTCACGCTGATCTGCGTCGTCCTGCTGATCGCCGCACCCTGGGCGGTGCGGGCCGCGCTGTCGATCGACCGGCTGCTGGTGCGTGTGCTGCTCGGCCCGACCTCGGGCGCCGCCCGCGTCGAGCAGCTCGAACGCACCCGCGCCGCCGCTGTCGACGACTCGGCCGCCACCCTGCGCCGCATCGAGCGCGATCTGCACGACGGCGCGCAGGCGCGGATGGTGTCGGTGGCGATGACCGTCGGGCTGGCCCGCGAGAAGCTCGCCGAGGGCGCCGATCCGGCCACGGCGACGCGGCTGCTCGACACCGCGCACGTCACCGCCAAGCAGGCGATCACCGAGCTGCGCGATCTCGCTCGCGGCATCCACCCGCCGGTGCTCGACGCGGGCCTCGACGCCGCGCTGGCCACGCTCGCCTCGTACAGCGCGGTGCCGGTCCGCCTCGACGTCGCACTGGACGATCGGCCCGACCCCTCGATCGAGACGATGACCTACTTCTGCGTCGCCGAACTGCTCACGAACGTGGCCAAGCACAGCGGAGCCCGGCAGGCCACGATCAGGGCGCGCACCGGCGGCGGCCGGTTGACCCTCACGGTGAGCGACGACGGCCGCGGCGGCGCCGGCGTCGGCACCGGGACGGGGTTGAGCGGGCTCGCCGACCGCGTGGCCACGGTGGACGGCACCCTCACCGTGGACAGCCCGGCCGGTGGCCCGACGAGCGCCCGCGTCGACGTTCCCCTGTACGCGAGGAGCGCACGATGAAGGTCGCGATCGCGGAGGACAGCGTGATCCTGCGCGACGGCCTGGCCGGGCTGCTGACCGACCGCGGGCACGACGTGGTGGCCGCGGTCGGCGACGGTGATGCGTTGCGCTCCGCGGTCGCCGCCCTGCACCCCGACGTGTGCGTGGTCGACATCCGCATGCCGCCGTCGTTCACCGACGAGGGCCTGCGGGCGGCCATCGCGGTCCGCCGCGAGCAGCCGGACGTCGGCGTGCTCGTGTTCTCGCAGTACGTCGAGACCCGCTACGCCGCGGAGTTGCTGTCAGGATCGGCGAGCGGGGTCGGCTACCTGCTCAAGGACCGGGTGGCCGACGTGCGCGAGTTCGTCGACGCGCTGGTCCGGGTGGCCGGTGGCGGCACCGCGCTCGACCCCGAGGTGGTGGCCCAGCTGCTGGGAGCCAGCCGGCGCGGCGACGTGCTCGACTCGCTCACCCCCCGGGAGCGCCAGGTGCTCGAACAGATGGCGCAGGGCATGTCCAACGCGGGCATCGCCAGCACGCTGGTCGTCACCGAACGGGCCGTCGAGAAGCACATCGCCAACGTGTTCATGAAGTTCGACCTGCCGCCGTCCGAGACCGACAACCGCCGCGTGCTCGCGGTGCTGAGGTACCTGCAGTCCTGAGCGAGCGCCGGGCCGACCCCGGCGCCCCGGGCCCTCTAGGCTGCTGCGGGTGAGCGCCGCGACCGAGATCCTCGACCTGCTCGCCGACCCCGGGGCCGAGGTCGCCGTGCCGCCGCCGGGCGCCGGCACGGGTTACTGGGCCGGCGGGCCTTCCGGCGTCTGGCGCGACGACGCCTTCCATCTCGCCTACCGGCTGCGCCGGCCGGTGACCGAGGGCCGCGGCTTCGCCAACGTCGTCGCCCGGTCGACCGACGGGGTGCACTTCGACACCGTGGCCACCGTGACCAGCGACCAGTTCGAGTGCGCCTCGCTGGAACGCCCGGCCCTGGTGCCGCTGGACGGCGGCGGCTGGCGGCTGTACGTGTCGTGCTCGACGCTCGACTCGAAGCACTGGTGGATCGAGGCGATCGAGGCCGACGACCTCGCGGCCCTGTCGAGCGGTCGGCGCACCGTCGTGCTGCCCGGCGACGCCGCCACCGTCGCGTGGAAGGACCCGGTGGTGCGCCGCACCGGCGACGACTGGCAGATGTGGGCGTGCCGGCACCCGCTCGACGACGGCGACGACGAGGCCGACCGGATGACCAGCGTCTACTTCACCAGCCCCGACGGCCTGGTCTGGACGCCGGCGGGCACCGCGCTCGCGCCGACGTCGGGCACGTGGGACGCGCGCGGCACGCGCATCACCAGCGTGGTGCGCAGCGGCACCGAGTGGGTGGCGTTCTACGACGGGCGCGAGCGCGCGGACCAGAACTGGTTCGAGCGCACGGGCGTCGCCGTCGGCGGCGAGCCGGGCGCGTTCACCGCGACCGCCGGGCCCACACCGGAGGGGTCGACGATCCGCTACGTCAGCCTGGTCGAGACGTTGACCGGCACGCGGCTCTACTGGGAGGCCTCGCGCCCGGACGGTGCCAATGAGCTGCGCACCGCGTACGTGCCGCGGCCGCTGTCGCCCAGCCAGTCCTGATACGAGCCACCGAGCACGTCCTCGAGCAGGGCAACGTCGTCGCGGAAGAGCTCCACGAGCGTGCGGCGCACGGCGACGTCGAGGGTGGGTCGGTGCGGGCTGCCGCGGTGCAGCACGGCCAGCAGCGGCTGCTGCGCGACCCGCCAGACCTTCGGCGGCGCGTAGGCGCCCAGCGCCGCGCCGCCGCGGACGACGTGGCGCAGCACGTCGTTGACCGGCCCGGGCCCGGCCCAGCTCGACGTGTTCGACCCGGGGATCGACGTCACCAGCCCGGGCTCGATGTCGAGGAAGCGCGCGATGCCGTCGAGCACGCGGACCGGCTCGTCGATCAGCGCCCGGTAGCGCACCACGTGCACCTGCTCGCGCGGGAAATGCTCGAGCAGGTGCGCGAACTGCTCGCCGTAACGACCGAGCCCGAGGTAGCGCCAGAACGGTGCCCAGCCGCGGTGGGCCCGCCGGTCCTCGAGCTCGCACGCCCGCAGGAAGTCCGGCTCGGGTTCGAGGCCGTCCGAGCGCAGGTGGGTCCAGTTGGAGTGGGCACGGTCGACCGGGTCGCGCAGCACCGCGATCAGCTTCACCTCGGGCAGGGCCCGCGCGATCCGCCGGTGCGCGGCGGTGTCCCAGAGGTAGAACGGCGTGCTCTCGCCGGCCAGCGTGCCCCCCGGTGCACCGTCGAACAGGGCTTCGTAGCGTTCGCGGCGCCAGATCCACTCGCGGGCGCTGTGGGCATCGCCGGGCCCGCGCTGGTGGGCGCGGTCCGGCCGCCGCCCGTCGGTGAGGAAGAACTTCGGTTCCTTCGGTTCGGTCAGGAACAGCTGCGGGTGTTGCTCGAGCGCCGCGTGCAACGCGGTCGACCCGGCTTTCGGTGCACCGACGATCAGGAAGCCCGGCATTCCCATGGCTCTACTTTACCCACAGGCTAACTAGACATACACCTGACCGCCGGTGCGGTGCTCAGCGCCGGGGCAACAGCTGGGCCAGCAGCGCGGTGGCCAGCGTCAGTGCCGCGATGACGCCCAGGCACACCACGAACGCGTGCGCGATCGTGCCCCCGACACCGAAGAAGACGCTGCCGAGAACGGCCACTCCGAGCGCGCCGCCGACCTGCTGCGCGGTGGCCAGCACCCCGGCCGCGCCGCCCGCGTGCCGGGCGTCGACGCCGGAGAGGGCGGTGGCCGACAGGGGCACGAGGACGTAACCGATCCCGGCGCCGACCAGCAGCAGGCCGGGCGCCAGCTCGGCGACGGGTGCGGTGCGCGCCGCGGCCACGAGCAGCCCGCAGCCGACGGCCACGGTCAGCGCCCCGAGGGTGAGCACCTGGCGCCCCAGTCGCGCGTGTGCCCTCGTGGCGGTGACCATCGCGCCGAGGTAGCCGGCGCCGACGAAGCCGAAGATCGCGCCGGAGGCGAGCGCCGAGTAGCCCCGGCCCACCTGCAGGTACAGGGCCAGCACGAAGAAGAACGAGGCGCAGACCATGCCGAACGCGAGGCCGGCCAGCGAACCGACGTTCAGCGCGCGGACCCGGAAGACCGCGAGGTCGATCAGCGGTGCCCCGCCGCGGGCCGCCAGGCGTCGTTGCCGGCCGACGAACGCCGCGCCGAGCAGCGGCGCGGCGGCGAGCAGCACCCAGGTCCACAGCGGCCAGTGGTGCTCGCGCCCTTCGGCCAGCGGCAGGACGAGGGCTGCCACCGCCGTGGTGCCGAGCACCGTGCCGGCCAGATCGAGGCGACGGTGCCCGCCGCCACGCGACTCGGGCACGACGCGCACGAACGGCAACGTGACCAGACCCACGGGCACGTTGATCAGGAAGATCGACCGCCAGTCCAGCCCGGCGATGTCGGCCTGGATCAGCGCACCGCCCAGCAGTTGGCCGGCCACCGCGGCGATGCCCATGACGAAGCCGTACGCGGCGAACGCGGACGCCCGGCGCTTGCCCTCGTAGGTGGTGCCGAGGATGGCCAGCACCTGCGGCGTGAGCAACGCCCCCGCCACACCCTGCAACACGCGCGCGACGATCAGCGTCCCCGGGGTCGGAGCGAGGCCGCAGGCCGCGGACATCAGGGTGAACAACACGAGCCCGACGGCGAACATGCGGCGCCGGCCGAACAGGTCCCCCAGCCGGCCGCCGGTGATCATGCCGGCCGCGAAGGTGAGCCCGTAGCCCGCGACGACCAGGGACAGTGACGACGAGCCGGCGTGCAGGTCGGTGCCGATCGACGGCAGTGCGACGTTGACGATGAAGAAATCGAGGTAGGTGACGAACGTCCCGGCGAGGACGACGGCGAGCGGCCCCCACCCGACGGTGGCCGCCCCAGCGGTGGCCGGGCGTTCGGGGAGCAGTGTGGTCATGAGGTGCGAATTCCCTTTCCAGCAGGGCTTTCCGGTACTGACGCGAGGAATCGTGACCGCACCGGCTGCGCCGCGTCGATTCCCTCGCAGGTAATGCGCGCGCATGACCTGACAGGTAATCGCGACGCCGCGCCCGGCCCGCTAGCGTCGGGTCGCATGACCACCGCCGCACCCGCGCGCCCGGTCGGCCAGCTGCTGCGCGACTGGCGCGAACGGCGCCGGCTCAGCCAGCTCGACCTCGCCATCCAGGCCGACGTGTCGACCCGGCATCTGAGCTTCGTCGAGACCGGCCGCTCGAAGCCGACCCCGGAAATGATCGTGAAGCTGACCGAGACGCTGGAGGTGCCGTTGCGCGAGCGCAACCAGTTGCTGCTCGCCGGCGGTTACGCGCCGGCCTACCCGCAGCACGGGCTGGACGCGCCCGAGCTCGCGAGCGTGCGGGCCGCGTTGCGCCAGGTGCTGACCGGCCACGAGCCCTATCCGGCCCTGATGATCAACCGGTACTGGGAGATGCTGGACGCGAACAACGCGCTCGGCCTGCTCACCGAGGGCGTCGCGGCCGAGCTGCTCGTCGCGCCGGTGAACGTGCTGCGGCTGACCTTGCATCCGGAAGGCCTGGCCCCGCGCATCACCAATCTGGCGCAGGTCCGCGCGCACCTGCTCGAGGGCCTGCGCCGCCGCGTCGGGCAGACGGGCGATCCGCGGTTGCGGACGCTGCGCGACGAGCTGGCCGGCTACGCCGGCGGCACCGATCTGTCGGTGCCGCCCGGCAGTGTCGTCATGCCGCTACGGCTGCGTCACGCCAGCGGTGAGCTCTCGTTCTTCTCGATCGCGTCGGTGGTGCAGACCGCCGCCGACGTGACCGTGGACGAACTGGTGATCGAGTCGTTCTACCCGGCCGACCACGAGACGTCGGTACGGATACGCGCGCTCGGCTGAGCGCCTACCGGGTGTGGCCGTCGCCGGTGACGATCCACTTCGAGGACGTCAGCTCGGGCAGGCCCATCGGGCCGCGGGCGTGCAGCTTCTGCGTGGAGATGCCGATCTCCGCGCCGAAGCCGAACTCGCCGCCGTCGGTGAACCGGGTCGACGCGTTGACCATCACCGCCGCGGAGTCGACCCGGGCGGTGAAGCGCCGCGCGGCGGACAGGTCGGCGGTGACGATGGCCTCGGTGTGTCCGGACGACCAGCGGCGGATGTGCGCGATCGCGTCGTCGATGTCGTCGACGACGCGGGCGGCCATGTCGAGCGAGAGGTACTCGCGGGCCCAGTCGTCGTCCTCGGCGGGCCGCACGCCGGGGTGAGCGGCGAAGTCCTCGTCGCCGTGCAGCACCACGCCCGCGGCCTGCAGCGCCGAGGTGATGCGCGGCAGGAACCGCGCCGCCACCGCGCGGTGCACCAGCAGCGTCTCGGCCGAGTTGCACACGCTGACCCGCGAGATCTTCGAGTTGACCACTATGCGCTCGGCGACGTCGAGGTCGGCCGCGGCGTCGACGTAGACGTGCACGTTGCCCACACCGGTCTCGATGACCGGCACGGTGGCGTTCTCGATCACGTGGTTGATCAGCCCCGCCCCGCCGCGCGGGATGATCAGGTCGACCAACCCGCGGGCGCGCAGCAGGTGACCCACCGACGAGCGGTCGGTGCCGGGCACGAGCTGCACCGCGTCGCGCGGCAGGCCGGCCTTCTCGGCGGCCGAGGCCAGCACGTCGACGAGCGCGACGTTGGACTCGTACGCCGAGGCCGAACCGCGCAGCAGGGCCGCGTTGCCGCTCTTGAGGGCGAGCCCGGCGGCGTCGACCGTGACGTTGGGTCGGGCCTCGTAGATCATCGCCACGACCCCGAACGGCACCCGGACCTGGCGGATCTCGAGGCCGTTGGGCTGCGTGTAACCGCGCAACACCTCCCCTACCGGGTCGGGCAGGCCGGCGACGTCGCGCAGGCCCTGCGCCATGCCGGCCACCCGGTCCTCGGTGAGGGTCAGCCGGTCGACCAGACCCTCGGCCAGGCCGGCTTCCCGCCCGGCGGCGACATCGCGCGCGTTGGCGGCGAGCACGTCACCGGTGGCGGCGTCCAGCGCGTCGGCCATCGCGTGCAGGGCCGCGTCCTTGGCGCCGCGAGCGAGCGGCGCGAGGTCGACGGCGGCCTCACGGGCCCGCGCGGCGACGGCCCGCACCTCCTGCTCGGACGCGGTCTGCTCGCTCATCCGCCCAGCGTAAAGGGATTGCCGGTCGCGGTGGGATGGTGCCGTGCCCCCGGTCCTCGACGCGCTCGAGCGCTTCTACGACACCGCCCCCAGGGTGTCCGGGTCGGCCGAGGCCTTCGGCTCGGTAACGCTGTTCCGCGCGCCGCCGGGCGGCTTCCCGTACTACCTGCGCCCGACTCTCGGGCATCGCGCGCCGGTCGACGTGGCCGACGTGCGCGTCGCCCTCGACCGGCAGCGCGAGCTCGGGCTGCCGCGGACCGCGGAATGGGTGGCCGAGACGACACCGTCGATGCTGGCGGCGGCCGAACAGGCCGGCCTGCGGGCGCACGCGTACCCGCTCATGGTGCGCGGCGGCCCGGCCGAGGCGCCCCACCTGCCGACCCGGATGCTGGCCGCGGCCTTCCTCGACGGGGAGCTCGTCGCGTCGGGCCAGCACAACCCCGTGGCCGACGTGACCGAGATCGTCGGGGTGGCCACGCTGCCCGCCGCGCGGCGCCGCGGCGCCGGGCGGGCCGTCACCGCCGCGCTCGTCGCCGACGCCACGGCCGGCGGGATCGGCACTTCGCCGTCTTCCTGTCCGCCGCCGACGCGACGGTGGCACGGATCTATGCCCGGCTCGGCTTCGCGCGGGTCGGCACCGCGATGATCGCCGGGACCGACTGAGCCGTCCGTTGCGGGCCCGGTGCGGCCTCGTTACAGCAGCACCAGGTCGTCGCGGTGCACGAGCTCGCGGCGGAACTCCACGGGCAGGTCGCCGGTGCGGTGCCCGAGCAGCGGCGGCAGGTCGGCGGCGTCGTAGCCGACCAGGCCGCGCGCGACCGGCACGCCGTCCGGCCCGACGAGGTCGACCGGCTCACCGGAATAGAACTCGCCGTGCACGTCGGTGACGCCGGCCGGCAGCAGCGACGTGCGCCGCGTGACCACGGCCCGCACCGCGCCCGCGTCGAGGACGAGCCGCCCGCGCGGCGAGGTGGCGTGGCGCAGCCAGAACAGCCGGGAGGTGCTGCGGTTGCCGGCGGCGTGGAAGAGGGTCCCGGACCGGCCGAGCAGCGCGTCGGTGATGCGGGTGGCCGAGGACAGCACCACCGGGATCCCCTCGCTGGTGGCGATACCCGCGGCGTCGATCTTGGTGACCATGCCGCCGGAGCCGAGGTGGCTGCCCGAGCGGCTGACGTCGACGTCGGCGAGCGCGGCCATCGACTCCACCTCGGGGATGAAGCGCGAGCCGGGCCGGCCGGGCTTGCCCGTGTACAGCCCGTCGACGTCGGTGAGCAGCACCAGCGCGTCGGCGTGCACGAGGTGCGAGACGAGCGCGGCCAGCCGATCGTTGTCGCCGAAGCGGATCTCGTGGGTGGCCACGGTGTCGTTCTCGTTGACGATCGGGATCACGCCGAGCGCGAGCAGCCGCTCCAGGGTGCGGTCGGCGTTGCGGTAGTGCCCGCGCCGGTGCAGGTCGTCGGCGGTGAGCAGTACCTGCCCCACCCGCAGGCCGTAGCGCGCGAACGACGCCGCGTAGCGCTCCACCAGCAGCAGCTGGCCCACGCTGGCCGCGGCCTGCTGGGTGGCGAGGTCACGCGGGCGGGTGCGCAGCTGCAGCGGGCCGATCCCGGCGGCGATCGCACCGCTGGACACGAGCACGACCTGCTGGCCGGCGGCGGTGCGCGCGGCAAGGGCGTCGACGATCCCGTCGAGGCGCAGCGGGTCGAGATGCCCGCGGGAGGTCAGCGACGACGACCCCACCTTGACCACGGTGCGCCGGGCCCGCGCGACGGCCTCCCGGCTCATCCCACTCGCCCGCCACTCCGGCGTGTCACCAGAAGTCCTCGGGGTGCTCGCGGCGCGACTTCTTCGCCGCCAGACGCTCGTCCGCGCGCACGCGGGCGTCGGAGGCGAGCCGCTCGTCGGCGCCGCGGCGGCTCGGGGCGAACTCCTGCTCGCTGACACCGCCCGACGGTTCGAAGTCGAAGGTGACGTCACCGATGGTGACGGCGGCACCGGTGACGGCGCCCTGGCGGGCCAGTTCGTCCTCGACGCCGAGACGCTTGAGCCGGTCGGCGAGATAGCCGACGGCCTCGTCGTTGTCGAAGGCCGTCTGCCGGATCCAGCGCTCGGGCTTGGCGCCGCGGACCACGAACCCGCCCGGGACCTGTGGATCGGGCGCCACGGTGAACCCGGCGTCGTCGACGGCGGTGGGCCGCAGGACGATGCGCTGGTCCTCCGGCGCCGGGCGGGCGGCCCGGTCGGCGGCCACGAACTCGGCCAGGGCGAAGGTGAGCTCGCGCAGCCCGGCGTGCGACACCGCGGAGATCTCGAACACCCGCAGCCCCCGCGCCTCGAGGTCGGGCCGGACGAGTTCGGCGAGTTCGCGCGCCTCGGGCACATCGACCTTGTTCAGGGCCACCAGCCGCGGTTTGGCGAGGAGCTCGCCGAAGGTGCCCTCGTAACGCCCGAGTTCGGTCTCGAGGGCGTCGAGGTCCGACAGCGGGTCACGGCCGGGCTCGAGCGTGGCGCAGTCGAGCACGTGCAGCAGCACCGCGCACCGTTCGACGTGGCGCAGGAAGTCGTGGCCCAGCCCGCGGCCCTCGGCGGCGCCCGGGATCAGCCCCGGAACGTCGGCCACGGTGAACGTCTCGTCCCCGGCGCTGACGACACCGAGGTTGGGCACCAGCGTCGTGAACGGGTAGTCGGCGATCTTCGGGCGGGCCGCGGACAGCGCGGCGATGAGCGATGACTTGCCCGCGCTGGGGAAGCCGACCAAGCCGACGTCGGCCACGCTCTTGAGTTCGAGCACGAGGTCGCGGGACTCGCCGGGCTCGCCGAGCAGCGCGAAGCCGGGCGCCTTGCGGCGGGTGGAGGCGAGGGCCGCGTTGCCGAGCCCGCCCCGCCCGCCCTGGGCGGCCACCAGCCGGGCCCCGGGGCCGGTGAGGTCGGCGAGCACGTCGCCGTGTTCGTCGAGCACCACGGTGCCGTCCGGCACCCGCAGTTCGAGGTCGCCACCCTCCGCGCCGCTTCGGTGGCTGCCGGCGCCCTGCTTGCCGTTGCCGGCCTTCTGGTGGGGGTGGTGGTGGAAGTCGAGCAGGGTGTGGACGCTGGTGTCGACGCTGAGCACGACGTCGCCGCCCCGCCCGCCGTTGCCGCCGTCGGGTCCCCCGAGCGGCTTGAACTTCTCGCGGTGGATCGACGCGACGCCGTGCCCGCCGTTGCCCGCAGTCAGGTGCAGGACGACTCGATCAACGAAATTAGCCATGGCGGTGACCCGGTGCTGGATCGATCAAGTTGCAGCGCGCCCGCAGGCCACGCTGGAACGCGACGACAACGGTGAAATCCGGGAAGGCGGGTTAGCGAGGCGGGTCAGACGATGTTCACGGTCTTGCGCCCGCGCGAGAGGCCGAACTGCACGGCGCCCGCTTGGAGGGCGAACAGCGTGTCGTCCTTGCCGCGGCCCACGTGCGCGCCGGGGTGGAACTTGGTGCCGCGCTGGCGGATGAGGATCTCGCCGGCCTTGACCTCCTGGCCACCGAAGCGCTTCACGCCCAGGTACTGCGCGTTGGAGTCGCGACCGTTGCGGGAGCTGGATGCACCCTTCTTATGTGCCATAGCGAGCCATCCTTATTTCGCGCTGATGCCGGTGACCTTGAGCTGGGTCAGCCGCTGACGGTGACCCTGCCGCTTGTGGTAGCCGGTCTTGTTCTTGTACTTGTGGATGCGGATCTTGGGACCCTTGGTCTGCGCCACGACCTCGACGGTGACGCTGGCCTTGGTCAGCTTGGCCGCCTCGTGGGTCACGGTCGCGCCGTCGACGAGCAGGATGGGCGACAGCGAGATCGAGGCACCGTCGGCCGCGTCGAGCTTCTCGACCTCGATCACATCGCCCTCGGCGACCTTGTACTGCTTGCCGCCGGTCTTCACGATGGCGTACATCGGGCGATCCACTCCTACGAACGTTGCGGTGCTGAGACACACAAGATGAGGGCCCACCTCACGATGGGCCGTCGTTCAGATTACGGCACGCCCGGCGCGAGAGGCAAAACGCCTCAGCCGGACCCGGGTGGCCCGGCCGGCCGGCTGGCCGCCCGCCGGCGGCGGCGACCCGGTGCGGGAGCCCCCGGAGCCTCGGTCTGGGCGACGGCGGCGACGGTGGCCGCCGCCAGCTCCTCGGCCTCGGGCGGCGCGGCCGGCGGCCGGGCGCGGTCCTTCGCCGCGGCGACCAGCCCGCTGGCCAGCTGGTCGAGGTCGGCCACGCCCGCGCCGTCGGCGCCCTGCTCGTCACCGTTCTCGCCGTCCCTCTCGGCCGCGGCGGCCCGGTGGATGGCGGCGATGGCGGCGTTGGCCGCCCGGCGCTGCTCCGCCAGGGCTGCGGGGTCGAGGTCCTCCGCGTCGGTCGGCGCGGCCGGCGAAGCGGCCCGGCCGCTGCGGCGGCGCTTGCCCTTGCCGCGCCCGGCGCCGTCGTCGGAGCGGGCGTCGCCGTCGGACGACCCGCCGCCCTGCTTGTCGATGGGCTCGGTGTGCACGATCACGCCGCGGCCGTTGCAGGTCTCGCAGGTCTCGCTGAAGGCCTCGAGCAGGCCCTCGCCCACCCGCTTGCGGGTCATCTGCACGAGGCCGAGCGAGGTGACCTCCGCGACCTGGTGCTTCGTGCGGTCGCGCCCCAGGCACTCGGTCAACCGGCGCAACACCAGCTCGCGGTTCGATTCGAGCACCATGTCGATGAAGTCGATGACGACGATGCCGCCGACGTCGCGCAGTCGCAGCTGGCGCACGATCTCCTCGGCCGCCTCGAGGTTGTTGCGGGTGACGGTCTGCTCGAGGTTGCCGCCCGACCCCACGTACTTGCCGGTGTTGACGTCGACGACCGTCATGGCCTCGGTGCGGTCGATGACGAGCGAGCCGCCCGAGGGCAGCCACACCTTGCGGTCCAGCGCCTTCATCAACTGCTCGTCCACGCGCAGCTCGTGGAACAGGTCGCCGGTGCCGGTGTGCCTGGACACCCGTTGGGCGAGGTCGGGCGCCACGCCGCCCACGTAGTCCGAGACGGTCTGCCAGACGTCGTCGCCCTGCACGACGAGTGACTTGAAGTCCTCGTTGAACACGTCGCGGACGACGCGGATGGCGAGGTCGGGCTCGCCGTGGACGAGCGTCGGCGCCGACTTGGTCTGCTTCGCGGCCTGCTCGATCTGGGCCCACTGTTCGGTGAGCCGCTCGACGTCGCGGGTCAGGTCCTCCTCGCTGGCGCCCTCGGCCGCGGTGCGCACGATGACGCCCGCGTCCTCGGGGACGATCTTCTTGAGGATGGACTTGAGCCGGTGTCGCTCGGCGTCGGGCAACCGGCGGCTGATGCCGGTCATCCCGCCGCCGGGCACGAGGACCAGGAACCGGCCGGGCAGCGACACCTGGCTGGTCAGCCGGGCGCCCTTGTGCCCGATCGGGTCCTTGGTCACCTGTACGAGGACGCTGTCGCCGCCCTTGAGCGCGTGCTCGATCGCGCGGGACTTGCCCTCCAGGCCGGCGGCGTCCCAGTTGACCTCACCGGCGTAGAGCACGCCGTTGCGGCCCTTGCCGATGTCGATGAACGCGGCCTCCATCGACGGGAGCACGTTCTGCACGCGGCCGAGGTAGACGTTGCCGACGTAGGAGGTGGCGCTGGCCCGGGTGACGTAGTGCTCGACGAGGATGTCGTCCTCGAGCACCGCGATCTGGGTGCGCTCGCCGTTCTGGCGCACCGCCATCACGCGGTCGACGGCCTCGCGCCGGGCCAGGAACTCGGCCTCGGTGAGGATCGGCGCGCGGCGGCGGGAGGTGTCGCGCCCGTCGCGGCGCCGCTGCCGCTTGGCCTCCAGGCGGGTGGAGCCCTTGACGCCGCGCACGCCGTCGTCGCCGGCCTTCTCGCCGCCGCTGCGGTCGTCGGCGCCCTTGCCGGCGCTCTTGTCGCCGCCGTCCTTCTTGCGGCCGTTGCGGACGTGGGTGACGGTGTTCGGCGGGTCGTCGACCTCGCCGCCGTCGCCGTCGGACGAGCCCGTGCGGCGCCGCCGGCGGCGCCGTGCCGTGCTCGACGTGCCCTCACCCGGCGCCGGGTCGTCCTGCTTGTCGGCGTTGTCGTCGTCGCCGGCCTCGGCGTCGTCGGCCTCGGTGTCGTCCGCGGACTCGTCGGTGTCGTCGTCGGAGTCGGGCCGGGCCCCACCCCGGCCGCGGCGGCCGCGGCGGCGTCGACGCCGGGCGCCGCTGGCCTGCTCGATGGCGGCCTCGCGAACGTCCTCGGGATCGGCGGTGGCGTCCTCGACGTCCTCGACCGTGCTCGGGTCGGCGTCGCCGGCGGGCGCGGGCTCCGCGACCGTCGTGTCGGTGGTGCCGGCGGCTTTCGCGGCGCTCTTGCGGCCGGTCTTGCGCGCCGTCTTCTTCGCCGGGGTCCGCGCAGCTTCGCCGGTCTGCGCGGTCGGCCCGTCAGCCGGGCGCTCGACGTCCGGCTGCTCGACGTCCGGCTGCGGGCCCGCCTTCTTCGCGGCGGCCTTCCGGGCCGCCTTCTTCGCGGTCTTGCGCGCAGCCGCCGCCTCCGGCGGAGCCATGAACAGCACGCCCGGGGCCATCGCCGGCTCGGCGCGCCCGGCGTCGGGCGCCTCGGCCGGCGAATCGGGCGCCGCGATGCCGGCACCGAGCTCGGCGGCGCCGGCGGCCTTCCTGGCCGCCCGTTTGCGGGTGGCCTTGACCGGCGCTGCGGGCGGTGCCGCGGCCTCGCCCTCGGCCTCGGCGGTCTGCACGCTGGCCTCGCCGCTGCCGGACACGGCGATCTTCTTCGCTGCCTTCTTCGCCGCCTTGCGGGCGGTCTTGCGCGCCGGTGCCGCCGCCGCGGCCGGACCGTCGGGGCCCGGCCCGGTGGCGGCGCCGCCGGTCCCGGTCGGTTCGGTGGGCGTTGTGGGCGCGCTGGGCGGGGTGGCCGGCGGTGGCCCGGCGGCCGCGGTGGCTTTGCGGGAGGTCCGCTTGCGCGGCGTGGCCGCGGCCGGCTCCGCGCCGGGCGCGTCACCGGCCGCGTTGCCGGCGGCGGGCGGCGTTGCCGGCTGCGGGGCGGCCTTCGCGGTCTTGCGGGGGGCCCGCTTGCGCGGGGCGGGCCGGTCGGCGCCGCCTTCGGTCGTACTGGTGCTGTCGGTCGGGTCGGTGTCGAGCATGTGCTCGGTTCACTCCGTTCGGCCCCCGGGCGCGCCGCCACGTGGTGGCGACGCGGCCGCACAGAGGCGGTTGTGGCGCGGGCCGGGCCGGGTGGGCCGGAGGCTCTCGCCGAAGTCTGCTTCGAGCCGCGTGGTTCGCGGCCCGGTCGGGTCGTGCTGTGCTGTCGGGCTACGGCGGCGTCGTCACGTGCGACCGATCGGCGGCCAGTGGGTCTCCGATCGTGCCTGCGTCGGTCAGCGGTCCCTGCGCCAGGCGCACCGCGACGGGCGGTGCTGCCGGGGCGAGATCCGCGACGGCCCGCAGGGCAGTCACGATGTCGTCGGGTCGGACGGCGGGGGTGACCTGCCGGACGACCATCTCGAGTATCGCACGACGGGGCGGGTCGGGGTGGCCAGGCGCGTCGGGAGCCACGCCGGGAGCCGGCACGACGGTCATGGACACCACCGGTTCGCGGACGTCGACGGTGCGGCGCCCGCTCTTGGTCAGCCGCTCCACCTCGACCTGCGGGCGGGCCAGGAAGTCTTGGACGGCGGCGGCGACGACGGCGACGTCGAGGTCCGGGAACTCGATGCGCCAGGCGCTGGCCTCCATGCGTTCGGCCAGTGAGCCCGGGCCGGCGGGCACCGCTTCCACGATGTCGAGCCCGGCGGGCAGGGCGGTGTCGATCGCGACGCGCACCTGCTCCACGTCCATCGCCTGCGCCAGCCCGATCTCGAGGTATTCGGCCTCGCTGGCCACGCCCGTGGGCGACGCACCGACGTAGCTGATCTTCGGGTGCGGCGTGAACCCGGCCGAGTACCCCATCGGCACCTCGGCGCGGCGCAGGGCGCGTTCGAAGGCCCGCGCGAAGTCGCGGTGCGAGGTGAAACGCAGCCGCCCGCGCTTGGCGTAACGCAGCCGTACCCGCTGGACGACGGGCGGTGGTGGCGGTCCGTCAGGGAGCCGGCGCGACACGCAAGCGCCTACTTGACGGCGAGCGGGAGCAGCGCGCGGCCGGTCGGCCCGATCTGGATGTCGGTGCCCAGGTTCGAGCACACGCCGCAGTCGAAGCACGGTGTCCACCGGCAGTCGTCCTGCTCGAACTCGGCCAGCGCGTCCTGCCAGTCGTCCCAGAGCCATTGCTTGTCCAGGCCCGAGTCGAGGTGGTCCCAGGGCAGCACCTCGTCGCCGTCACGCTCGCGAGTGGTGTACCAGGCCAGGTCGACACCCGCGGCCTCGCAGGCGGCCACCCAGCGGGCGAAGGAGAAGTGCTCGGTCCAGCCGTCGAAGCGGCCGCCGTCGCGCCACACGCGTTCGATGACGGCGCCGACCCGCCGGTCGCCGCGCGAGAGCAGGCCCTCGACCAAGGATGGCTCGCCGTCGTGGTAGCGCAGGCCGACGTTGCGCCCGAGCGAACGATTGCCGTTGATCGCCTCGCGCAGCTTGCGCAGCCGAGCGTCGACGACCTCGGGCGCGGCCTGCGCGGCCCATTGGAACGGCGTGTGCGGCTTGGGCACGAACCCGCCGATCGACACGGTGCAGCGCACGTCCTTGTGGCCGGCCGCCTCGCGCCCGGCGCGGATGACGTCGTGGGCCATCTCGGCGATCTCGAGCACGTCGTCGTCGGTCTCGGTGGGCAGGCCGCACATGAAGTACAGCTTCACCTGGCGCCACCCCTGCCCGTAGGCGGTGGCCACGGTGCGGATCAGGTCGTCCTTGCTCACCATCTTGTTGATGACGCGGCGCAGCCGCTCCGAGCCCCCCTCGGGGGCGAAGGTCAGCCCCGAGCGCCGGCCGTTGCGGCTGAACTCGTTGGCGAGGTCGATGTTGAACGCGTCGACGCGGGTCGACGGCAGGGACAGCCCCACCTTGTCGTCGGCGTAGCGGTCGGCCAGTTGCTTGGCCAGCGGGCCGATCTCGGAGTGGTCGGCGCTGGACAGCGACAGCAGCCCGACCTCCTCGAAGCCGGTGGCGGCCAGCCCGCAGCGCACCATCTCGCCGATACCGTCGATGGAGCGTTCGCGCACCGGGCGGGTGATCATCCCGGCCTGGCAGAAGCGGCAGCCCCGGGTGCAGCCGCGGAAGATCTCGACGCTCATCCGCTCGTGCACCGTCTCGGCCAGCGGCACCAGCGGGGTCTTCGGGTACGGCCATTCGTCGAGGTTCATCACGGTGTTCTTGCTGACCCGGGCCGGCACGTTCGGCCGGTCGGGCGTGATCGCCGCGATGCGGCCGTCCGGCAGGTAGCTGACGTCGTAGAAGCGCGGGACGTACGCGACACCGGTGGCGGCGAGGTGCACGAGCAGGTCCTCGCGGCTGCCGCCGGCCCGCTTCCAGTCGCGCACGACGTCGGTGATCGTGCCGACGGCCTGCTCGCCGTCACCGAGCACGGCGATGTCGATGAAGTCGGCGATGGGCTCGGGGTTGAACGCCGCGTGCCCGCCGGCCACCACGACCGGATGCGACTCGTCGCGGTCGGCTGCGCGCAGAGGGATCCCGGCGAGATCGAGCGCGGTGAGCAGGTTGGTGTAGCCGAGTTCGGTGGAGAACGAGACGCCCAGCAGGTCGAACGCGCCCACCGGGCGGTGCGCGTCGACGGTGAACTGGCTGATGCCGTGCTCGCGCAGCAGCTTCTCCATGTCCGGCCACACCGCGTAGGTGCGCTCGGCCAGCGCGTCGTCGCGCTCGTTGAGTACCTCGTAGAGGATCTGCACGCCCTGGTTGGGCAGCCCGACCTCGTAGGCGTCGGGGTACATCAGGGCCCAGCGCACGGCGACGTCGTCCCAGTCCTTGACCCGCGCGTTCAGCTCACCGCCGACGTACTGGATGGGCTTGCTGACCAGGGGCAGCAAGGGCTCCAGGCGGGGGAACAGCGACGGCACGGGCATGACGACCGAGTGTACGGACGGGATCTGCTGCCCACGAATTCCGCGACGCGCTCCTCCTGCCGCCCGCGGATCCTGTTGCCGGACTCCGAGATCATTTTCTGCGCCGCCGCGCGCGACGGGTCAGTGGGCGGGCGAGTCGCAGAAGTCGAGCGCGTAGGCGACGAGGGCGCGGGTGGCCGGTCCGCCGCTCACCTGCCCACCGGGCCCGCCCACCCAGGCCAGTTCCAGGCGCGAGCGCAGCACCGGCGCCACGACGGGCAGCACGCTCAGCCGGTCGCGCAGGTGCTCGGCCGCCGACGCCGGGACGACGCCGATCCCCAGCCCGTGCCGGGCCAGTTCGGCGGTGAGCAGCGGTTCGGCCGTCTCGAAGGCCACCGGCAGTCGCACGCCCGCAGTTCGCGCGCCGGCTTCCAGCGCGTCGCGGCTGCCCGTACCCGCCGGCAGGCAGATCAGGGGGTGCCGGGCCAGCTCGGCGGTCCGGACGCTGCGCCGCCCGGCGAGCGGGTGGCTGTGGGCGACCACGGCGCACAGCCGCTCGTCGACCACGGTGCGGGTGAGGACACCCGAGGGCAGGGCCGCGGTGGACCGGCCGATCCAGGCGAGGTTCAGCGCGGAGTCGTGCAGCCGTTGCAGCAGCGCGTCCGAACCGTCCTCGACGAGACTGACGGCGACCTCGGGGAACCGGTGGTGGAAGCCCGCGATCAGCCCGGGCAGATCCATCCCGCGTCCGCCGCTCACGGTGCCGACGACCACCCGGCCCCGCACCAGTCCCGCCACCTCGGCGACGCTGTCGCGGGCGGCGTCGGCGGCGGCGAGGGCGGCCCGGGCGTGAGCAAGCGCTGCGACCCCCGCCCCGGTCAGGGTGGCGCCACTGCGGGTGCGCTCGAACAACGGCTCGCCCCACTCGCGCTCGAGCCGTTTCACCTGCGCGCTGACCCCGGGCTGGGCGACGTGCACCGCTTCGGCGGCTCGGGTGAAGCTGCCCTGGTCGGCGACCGCCACGAAATACTCGAGCTGATGAAGTTCCATAAGCACTGGTTCTACTGCCTAGCAGCCGTTGTTGTTCGACTTATGACCGGGCCGGCGCGAAGGTAGGGGCATGAGCACAGCAGAACTGGCGGCGATCTATTTCGCGGCTTGGGACGAGCAGGACTTCGACGCGCTGGCCGCGGTGCTCGCCGACGACGTCGACTTCGTGGGCCCGATGGGCACCGCGCACGGCCGTGACGCCGCGATCGAGGGTCTGCGGGGCGTGCGACGCATGGTCGACGCGATCACCGTCGTGCGGCGGTGGAGCGAGGGGACAGACGTGATCACCTGGTTCGAGTTCGGCCGCGCCGGGCAGGACCCGATCCCGGTCGTGAACTGGTCCCACGCTCCCGCCGAGCGCATCACGCGCATCCGCGCGACGTTCGACCCGCGGCCCCTGCTCGGCTGACGCCGCGTCCGGTGCGTCGCGAAGACGGGTCAGTCCTTCTCGGCTTCGACGAGCGGCCGCCACAGGGTCCAGGCGACGAACAAGGCCGCGGCCACCAACATGCCGGCGCCGGCCCACAGGTTGACGTTGATGCCGCCGCTGCGGTGCGAGTCCGCCTTCGTATAGAAGAACGCCCCGCAGACCAGGCACACGACACCGTAGACGGCGAACAGACTGCCGATGATCATGCGAAGGTCGAACAAGATGTCGCGCAGCGGCGGACGTTGCTTGCTGTCGTTGTCGGCCATGGGCACTCCCGGCTGTCGAAGGCGTAATGGTACCGGCGCAGTGGCGGTCAGACGATGCTGAAGACGATGTAGCCGGCGGCGGAGAGGGCGAGGACGAACACGGCGAGCAGGACGGGCGAGCGGTACCAGCCGGGTTCCCGTTCGACGGCGCGTTCGCTTCGCGGGGTGACGCTGCGCACGAGGCCGACGAGTTCGGACTCCGGTTTGGGCGTGCCGTTCATCGAGACCAGCAGGCTGACGGCGACGGCGACGACGAAGGCGATGCCGCCGCCGACGAAGCTCGAACCCTGTCCGGAGAAGGTGAACACCCCGGACTGGTTGAGGATGAAGACGATTACTGCGGCGATCGTGCCGGTGAGCATGCCCCAGAAGCCGCCCGAGCCCGTCAGCCGCCGCCAGAACAGGCCGAAGAGGAAGACCGCGAACAGGGGCACGTTGAAGAAGGAGAACAACGTCTGGATGTAGTCCATGATGTTGGTGAAGCCGGCGGCGATGAACGCCGTCCCGATGGCCAGCGCGGTGCCGCCCACGGTGACGAGCCGGCCGACGCGCAGGTAGTGCTCGTCGGGCTGGTCGGGTCGGAACCAGTCCTGCCACAGGTCGTAGGTGAACACGGTGTTGAAAGAACTGATGTTCGCGGCCATGCCGGCCATGAACGACGCCAGCAGGCCGGCGAGGGCGACGCCGAGGAAGCCGTTGGGCAGCAGCTCGCGCAGCAGCAACGGGACGACGTCGTTGTACTGGAAGTTCGACGGGTGGCCGGCCTTCAGGGCCTGGATGCCGGGGATCAGGGCTCCGGCGATCATGCCGGGAATGATGATGACCAGGGCGATCAGCGTCTTGGGGATCGCGGCGATCAGGGGCGTGCGCTGGGCCGCCGAGCCGCTCTTGGCCGAGAACGCGCGCTGCACCTCCGCGAAGTTCGTCGTCCAGTAGCCGAAAGAGGTCACGAACCCGAGCCCGAGGACGATGCCGACGACCGAGCCGACCGTGTTGCCGACGCCGGTGAGCTCGTGGGCCGGGAACGGGTTGAGCGTCGCCGCGCCGCCGTGCTGGCTGCGGATCTTCGCGGTGAGCCCGGACCAGCCGCCGACCCGGTGCAGGCCGACGAACGTCACCGGGACCATCGCCGCCACGATGACGAAGAACTGCAGCACCTCGTTGTAGATCGCCGCCGACAGGCCGCCGAGGAAGGTGTACAGCAGCACGACCACGCCGGCCGCGACCACCGCCAGCCACGTCGGCCAGCCGAGCAAGGCGTTGACCACGATCGCCATCGCGTACAGGTTGACGCCCGCCAGCAGCACCGAGGCCAGCGCGAACAGCAGCGCCTGCAGGCGTTGCGTCTTGTCGTCGAAGCGGCGGGCGAGGAACTCGGGGACGCTGCGCACCCCGGCCTTGTAGTAGAAGGGCATCATCACCAGGCCGAGGAACACCATGGCCGGGATCGCGCCGATCCAGTAGTAGTGGAACGTCTGCTCGCCGTACTGGGCCCCGTTCGCGCTCTGCCCGAGCAATTCGATGGCGCCGAGGTTGGCCGACACGAACGCGAGCCCGGTGACCCACGCCGGCAGGCTGCGCCCGGACAGCAGGAAGTCCAGGCTGTTCGACACGCGCCGCCGGGCGATCAACCCGATGCCGAGCACGAGCACGAAGTAGACGGCCACGAGTGCGTAGTCGACCGGGTGGGCGTCGATCCGCAGTGGGGTCGCCAGCGGCTGCGACATGAGGTGCTGTCCTCCGGAGTCGGTCGGGCGTCAGCGGGCCACCGCCTGTTATCGCTCACACGCCGCGCTGGGCGGACAGCGCGGCGTGCCGGGTCGTCGAACGGCTCCTGGGCCGGTGCCACTATTGCCGACATAACGGGACCTAGTCAACGGACGAGAAGGCCGGTTTTCCGCGGCCGGCGGCGACCGTCGTCCGCGGGCCTAACCCTGGTAGCGATAACACGTCGCACGCCGATCGCCGACGGCCGGCGGGGGCGCCCCTGGGCCCGGCCGCGGCGGCCGGCCGCTGGCATCATCGGGCCGGTGCGGGTCTGGGGCGGGGCGACGCTGGGCGCGCTCCCCCCGTACGTGCCGCTGCTCGCCGCCGTCAGTTCGGTGCAGTTCGGATCGGCGTTCGCCGACACCATCTTCGACCGGGTCGGCCCGGGCGGCGTGGCCCTGCTGCGAGTGATCTTCACCGGACTGGTGCTGCTGGCCGTGGCCCGCCCGGCGCTGCGCGGGCGGGCGCGGGCCGACCTCGGCCTCGTGGCGGCGTACGGCGTGGTGCTCGCCGCGATGAATCTGAGTTTTTACGAGGCGCTGCACCGGCTGCCGCTGGGAGTGGCGGTCACGATCGAGTTCACCGGCCCGCTCGCGCTGGCCGTCGCGGGGTCGCGGCGCGCGCTCGACCTCGTGTGGGCGCTGCTCGCCTTCAGCGGGGTGGTGCTGCTCGCGCTGCGCGGCGGCGGGTCGGGCGTGCACCTGCTCGGCGTGCTGCTGGCCCTCGTCGCCGCCGCCTGCTGGGCCGGCTACATCCTGCTGGCCAAGCGGGTGACCGCGGTGTTCCGGCCGATGGACGCGCTGGCGCTGGGGATGTCGGTGGGCTGGCTGGTGGTGCTGCCGTTCGGCGTGGCCGACGGCGGCTGGGCCCTCGGTCAGCCGGGCGTGCTCGCCGGCTGCCTCGGCGTGGCCCTGCTGTCCTCGGTCGTCCCCTACACGCTCGAGCTCATCGCCCTGCGCCGCATGCCGGCCGCGCTGTTCGGCCTGCTGATGAGCCTGGAGCCGGCCGTCGCCGCCCTCGCCGGCGTCGTGGTGCTCGGCCAGCCGCTGACCCTCGTGCTCGCGGTGGCGTTGCTGATGGTGGTCGCCGCGAGCGCGGGGTCGACGCTCAGCGCCCAACGCGCGGTCGTGCCCGAACCCGAGGCGTGACGTGCGGCGCCGTCATCGGGTGGATTGCTGGTGTTCCTGGTCGCGCGCGAGGCGCTCGCGCCGGTCCACCTCGCGCTTGGAGTAGGCGGCGGCGCGGATCGCTTCGGCGGACTCCAACCCGGTGCCCAGGCCACCGCCGACGGTTGCCGCTGACGCGACGAACCAGGTCAGGACGAACAGGTCGCCGTAGCCCAGTGAGCTATGGAGGTAACCGCCCATGACGGCGGGGTCGAGGATGAAGAACGCCCAGGCCGGGTTCACGACGTAGAGCGCGAGGTAACAGATGAGGACACCGGACCAGCGCCGCCACGAGCGCTCACTTCAGCCCGGGCACCAACAGCCACGGGCCGTTGGCGAGCACCATGCCCCGGAGCATGCGCCAGCGGCCGCGCGAGTGCGGGACGACGACGCGGTGCCCGTGCTCCGCGTCGGGATCCGCCATCGCGCTGATGAGCGAGCGCACCGATCGGCGGGCGCGGGTGTGCATCCGCAAGCCGCCCAACGCAGGCAGTGACGCGACCGCGGTGCGTCGCTCCGGATCGGTCTCGACCAGCAGGTGCGGCCCTCGTCGTCGTGAAGCGGGAGTCGGTCAGGCCGACGACGAGGTCCCAGCTCCGCTGACGAGCCTGGCCTTGCCGGCGATCCGCCGCGGACCCGACGTCCTCGGAGCCGGTCGTGAACGGCTCACTCACCACCGTGATGTTCCACGCGTCGCTGCCGTCGGGCGGGCCCAGATCGGTCATACCTCATGCGCTCTCCGTCGGCGCGGCTGGATCAGCCACTAGTCCGACGCGGATCGGCTCCACGCGTTCGTGGTGCCCATCAGCGTCTAGGCACACGGCGCCGAGCAGCGGTGCCTCATCCGCCGCTCCCGCCGAGTACGCCGACGGCGCGGGCGATCACGAGCAGTGAGGTGAGCAGCGCGGCCGTCGCTTCCAGGCCCATGAGGACCTTCGCGCGGCTGGTCAGGGGCATCGTGTCGGTCGGGCTGAAGGCACTCGAGTTCGTGAGCGAGAGGTACAGGTAGTCGATGAAGGTCGGAATCCAGCCACTCTTGCGGCTCGCGCTCGCCGCAACCTCCACGACGGCGTCATCGTTCTCGTCCTGGGAGAAACGCCAGTCGGCAGGGGGCAACTCGTCGCGGCGAAGCCGAAATCGAGCCACCGGTCCGCCTCGGTCGAGTTCCCAGAACAGCAGACCGAAACCGATCACGTTCGTGAACCAGACCTGCATGCCCGCGACCAACAGCGAACCGCCGCCCGTGTGCGGGGAGCTGAGCTTGCTGACCAGGATCCCCAGCGCGACGAGGTTGGCGACGATGACCACGGAGGCAAGGGCGGCCGACGTCCCCCGGGACCAGCGGGTCTGACGCACCATCCGGCGCGGGTTGGTCAACACCAACGCGATCAGCAAGGCCACCTCGCAAGCGGGAATGACGAATCGGGGCGCGACCAGCAACGTCTCGGGCAACAACGCATACGACGCAGCAGCCACCAGCACTGCGGCCGCCGGCGGAATCCGGTTCTCACCCCTCGCGATCCGTCGATGCGCGAGCTCTTCATCGAGCGGGTCACGGCGGGGCACCCCACGAGTGTCGCGCAGCCCGCGCCGTGACGTGACCCGGCCGCGCCGAGCGCGACGAAGGATCGTTACGCCCGCCCTCCGCCGCTCGCGGCCGGCGGACCGGCGGTCGGCGCGGAGTCGGGCACGCCGGCGTAGTCAGGCAGGTCGGGGCCGTTGACCGCACGTTCGATGAGGGCGGTGAGGGCGTCCATGTCCGGCTCCGGTCGCGGCTCGGCGGCCGGGTCAGGGGCGGCGAGCATCTGCACGTGCATCCGGCCGATCTCCTGGTTGGCCTCGACGTAGGAGTGCATCCGCCGCTGGTAGCCGGCGAACCCGGCGGCAGGGTCCCAGTCGGCGGCGGCGAGTTCCCCCGCCAGCAGGTAGGCGCCGACCAGGGCCAGTCCGGTACCGGCGCCGGACATCGGAGATGCGCTGAACGCCGCGTCCCCGAGCAGCCCCACCCGTCCGCTGGACCAATTGTCCATCACGACCTGGGCAACCTGGTCGAGGTAGAAGTCCGGGGTGTCGTCCAGGTGAGCGAGGATGCGCGGCGTCTCCCAGCCGAAGCCGACCATCTGTTCGCGCAGCAGCCGCTTCTGCGCCTCGACGTCGCGGTGGTCGATGTCGAAGTCGGGCGCGGGGAAGGACAACATGGCGATCGCCCGGCCGGAGTCGCGGATCGGCCGCAGCCCGGCCGTGCGCCCTGCCTCCTGGTAGTCGATCAGCCAGCGGTCCAGCCCGAACTCGTTCGGCACGGTGTAGAACGCCAGCACCAGCCCGAGGTGGCGGACGAATTGCTCGCGCGGCCCGAAGACCATCGCGCGCAGCGCCGAGTGCAGCCCGTCCGCACCGACCACGATGTCGAAGCGCCGCCGGTCGCCGCCGACGAAGGTCACGTCGACCCCGTCCGCGTCCTGCGTGAGCTCGGCGATCCGGTCGCCGAAGACGTACTCAACACTGTCGCGGGTGTCGTCGTACAACACCTGGGAGAAGTCGCCGCGCAGCACCTCGATCTCCGAGATGTACCCGTCGCCGTCGTTGTCCTCCGCGCGGTAGGTCGCCAGCACGTTGCCGTCCGCATCCACGGTGTACGCGCCGGCGGTGTCGGTGCACGCCGCCCGTATCGCGGCGTCGAGCCCCATGCGCCGGATGACCTCCTTGGCCACCCCGCGCGCGTCCACCGCCTGCCCACCAGGGCGTAACCCGGGCGCCTGCTCCACGACCGTCACCTCGGCACCCCGCCGATGCAGCCAGTGCGCCAACGCAGGGCCCGCGATACTCGCGCCTGACACCAACACCCTGATGCTGCTCATCGTGCCCCCACCTCCTCCGTCTCCTGACGGGGTCGCGAGCCTATGGGGCGGCGCGGCCGGCCGCCTCTCTCATACGACGATCGGCGACCGGCGAATTCGACACCAAGGCCGAGGCGGCAACGTGGCACCGGGTGACTACGCGCGGATGATCTCGTCCGGGTGCGACGATGAGGCCTCTGAGTGACAGGAGAGCACCGTGCACAACTCGCTGAAGAGCCTCACCCGGCTCACCGGGTGGTCCTGCATCGCCATCGGGGTCGGGCACATCGCGCTCGGCGTCGAGCGGTCGGTGCCCGGCGCGGGACAGGTGAGTCCCACGCTGGAGTCGCAGGAGGCCTTCTACAACTCCGTCTTCGTCGGCTACGGGCTCACCTGGCTACGGGCGAGCCAGGACGACCGCCCCGATCGTGTTGTCGAGGCGGCCGCGGTCATGGCGCTCGGCGGTGTGGCGCGCCTGATTGCCGCGGCCCGTCGTGGAGCACCCCACCGGCTGTACGTCGGCCTGACCGCGGTCGAGTTCGTCGTCCCCGCGGTGGTCGCGGCCTTGGTCCGCAACGAACCGGCTGGTGCGGGCTCAGCGCTGTCGACCAGGTCACCCCGCTCGCCACGTTAGTCAGCTACATTTACTACTGCAGGAGTGCGGCAGTGGGAGCAGGTGGGCGATGGGAACCGAGAGCGGCATGGACGACGAGCAACGGGTTGATCTAGGGATGTTGTTGTTCATCCCGTACCGATACACCGAGGACCGCATTTTCCGGGCTGTCCAGGATGCGGGGTTCGACGACTGGACCCTCGCCCAGTGCCGGGTGTTTCAACGCATCGCCGCGGACGGTTCGCGCCTCACGGACGTCGCTGATCAGGCGCAGATGAGCAAGCAGAGCGCAGGCGTGTTGGTCGATCAGCTGGAGCGCCTGGGCTACGTCCGCCGGGTCCCCGACCCGACGGACGGCCGCGCCCGGTTGATCGTGATCGAGCAACGTGGGCGACGGGCGGTCGAGGTGGCCACGGCGGCACTCGACGAGATCCACTCGGAGTGGAAGGCGTACCTGGGGACCCGCAACTTCACGTTGTTGAACCAGATCCTGGATCAACTCCTCGAGATCACCGACCCCTACGCGCGGTAGCCCCGTCCCCGCCGGGCCGGCGGGCGCCGGCTGGCTTCGACCCGCCTTGACGTAGTCAGATTTACTTACTATATTTGTCCATGATCCTGACGACCTTGCCGGCCTCCGGGCCAGCCGCTCGCACAGCACCATCGGCATTCGCTCACACCGCACTCCCTGATCGAGAGGCAACACTGTGTCCCTTGTCATCACCGGCGCATCAGGCCACCTAGGCCGGCTCGTCGTAGAGCAACTCCTCGCCCTCGGCACGCCGCCGGCTCAGATCGTGGCCACCGGCCGCGACATCGACAGACTCGCCGATCTCGCCGACGAAGGGGTCGCGGTGCGTCGCGCGGACTTCGCCGACCCGAACACGCTCGACGACGCTCTCGTGGGCGCGGACACGATGCTGCTGGTCTCGACGACAACGGTCGGCGAGCGGTTCGACAACGCCCGCACCGCGATCGATGCGGCGGCCCGAGCGGGTGTATCCAGGATCGTGTACACCAGCATGGTCAACGCCTCGACCGCGCAGATGACGCTCGCGGACGCACATCGCCGCACCGAGGCCTACCTGCGTGGCTGCGGTTCGGCGTTCGTCATCCTGCGCAACGGGTGGTATCTGGAGAATTACACCGACCAGCTCCCGATGATCACCCAGCACCACGCGTTGTTGGGCAGCGCGCACGACGGTCTGGTCAGCGCGGCCAGCCGACGCGACTACGCGGCCGCCGCCGCCGCGGTGCTGACGCGGGACGGGCACCTCGGAGCGACCTACGAGCTCGGCGGATCGCCGTTCACCCTGACCGAACTCGCCGCCACGATCAGCGACGTCCTCGGCACCCACATCGCCTACCAGGACATGTCGGTCGCTGACTACGCCGGCGCGCTGACCGCTGCGGGGCTACCCCCGGAGATGGCCGCCGCCGTCGCCGACGCCGATGCCGGCCTGGCTCGCGGAGAGCTGTTCACCGCCAGCGACGACCTGATGAAGCTCATCGGTCGACCACCGACCACGGCACGCGAAGCCGTCCAGAACGCCGCGACCATCGAGGCGTCGCGGTGAGCACCTCGGCGCCCCGCGTGGATACCCACGAGATGGTTCTGATCCATCGCGTCATCCGTCGCGAGTTCGGTCACCTACCCGAACTCTTCCGTTCCGCGGCCGACGATCGTGCGCGATCCAAGGTCATCGGCTCGCACGCCCGCGAGATGTTGCACTTCCTCCACACGCATCACACCGGCGAGGACGAGCTGCTCTTTCCCTTGCTGCGCGAGCGAGCCGCGCTTGATCCGAAGCTGATGGACCGGATGGATGCCCAACACGCGCAGGTCAACGACGCCGTCGCGGCCGTCAGCAGAATGCTGCCGGCGTGGACAGCGACCGCGGACGCCGCCGTCGGCGAGCAGATGGCGGCCTTCATCGACGCCATGATGCCGGCACTGATCGATCACCTGGCCGAGGAAGAGCAGAAACTGCTCCCGATCGTCTCGGTCACGCTGACGCAAAGCGAATGGGACGCGCTCGGCAAGCACGGCATGAGCGCGATTCCGATCACGCGCCGACTGGTCATCCTCGGCCACATCACCGAAGAAACCGATGACGCGGAGCGGCAGAGGTTCATGCAAGTCGTGCCGGCCCCGGCTCGGTTGGCCTACAAGCTGATCGGTCACCGCAAATTCACCCGCGAAACCACCGCGATACGCCACTGACCAGTCTCCGCGAGCATCGAGCCTGCGCGTCAACTGCGTCTTGACGCCCCGCGCTCGTCAACCTACGGTTGACAAATGACCCCACTCAACATCAGCCTCGCCGACCTGATCGCCCGTCTCGACGAAGAAAGCCCCACCGCCGACGACCTGGCCCGCATCAGCGAGGCGCAACTACGAGCCCGGACCTTGTCCGACCTCGGCGACCAGCTCGTCGGCCACTACGTCGGCAAGGCCAAGCAGGCCGGCGCGTCCTGGAGCGAGATCGGCGACGCCATCGGGGTGTCCAAGCAGGCGGCCCAGCAACGCCACACGCCCGCGGCGTTCGATCGGTTCACCGATCTGAACCGACACAGCATCGTGTTGGCACAGGAAGCCGCCCGAGCGCACAAGCACGACTTCATCGGTACCGAACACATCCTGCTCGGCCTGCTCGGTGAACCGAGGGGCCTGGCCTACGACGTGCTGGTGGCGGCAACCGGTTCGGAACAACGCCTCCGCGCCGCCGTCGAGGACGCGATGCCGCCGGGCGGGAAGAAGGCGCCGCGAGGTCACATCGCGTTCCGGCCCGACAGCAGGGCAGCCATCGAGCAGGCACACCGCGCGTCGGCCGAGCTCGGCCACGACTGGGTCGGCACCGAACACACGCTGCTGGGCCTGATCCGCGTCGAGGATGCCCCCGCCGCCCGGATCCTGCACAACCTCGGCTGCACTTCGCGCGGTCTTCAGGAGGCGGTCGCGACCGAGGTCACCGAACGCCGCTCCGTGCGCGACGAAACGTAGGTGCGCTCAGCACCGAGCGCGGGTCAGCCGAGGTGGAACTGGTACTTCTCGCCGCGGGAGACGGCGCCCGAATACGCGACCAGCTCCGCGTCGGACAGGCTGACACCGATTCGCCGCAGCGCCAGCACGGCGGCCGGCTTGATGTCCTCGGCGGGTTTGCCGGTGTGCTTGTCGCGCAACTCGCGGTCGACCTCGTTCACCCGCGAGGTGGACTGAGCGAAGATCGACCCGCCGCCGCCGACATTCATGTTGAACACCATTCGTCCAGCATCGCACGCTGTAGCGCTGTCGGCGGTCAGTGGTGAAAGCCGCTGGGGCCGGTCCTGGTGTCGTGCTCGGCGCCGAGATCGGCGACCGCGGCTCGAAGGTCGTCGAGCAGCAGGTCGGCCAGATCGTGGGAGAAGCCGTTGCGGCACACGATCCGCAGGACAGCGAGGTCCTCGCGGTTGGGCGCGAAGGTGTAGGCGGGGATCTGCCAACCGCGTTCGCGCATGCGGCGGGACACGGCGAAGACGTCCCAACCACTGACGTCCGGCTTCGTGGTGAAGGCGAAGACCGGGAGCTGATCGCCGCGAGTCAGGAGCCGGAACGGTCCGAGCGCCTCGATGGCGGAGGCGAGGTAGGTGGCGACGTTGCGGGATGCCTGCTGCACCGCCTGCAAGCCCTCGCGGCCCAGCCGGAAGAACACGTAGTACTGCGCGACCACCTCCGCGCCGGGACGGGAGAAGTTGAGTGCGAAGGTCGGCATCTGACCACCGAGGTAGTTGACGTTGAAGACGAGGTCCTCGGGCAGGGCCTCGGCATCACGCCACAGGATCCAGCCGACCCCCGGGTACACGAGGCCGTACTTGTGGCCCGAGGTGTTGATCGACGCCACCCGGGGCAGCCGAAAGTCCCAGACGAGGTCCCGATCGAGGAACGGCGCGATCATCGCCCCCGAGGCTCCGTCGACGTGGATCGGCACCTCGACACCGGTCCGGGCCGCCACCTCGTCCAGTGCCGCGGCGATCTCGGCCACCGGTTCGTAGCTGCCGTCGAAGGTCGAGCCGAGGATCGCGACCACGCCGATCGTGTTCTCGTCGACGGCGGCGGCCGCGGTGGCGGCGTCGAGGTGGAACCGGTCGGCCTCCATCGGGATGATCCGGGGCTCGACATCCCAGTAGCGGCAGAACTTCTCCCAGCACACCTGGACGTTGGCGCCCATGACCAGGTTGGGCCGGCGGCCCGGATCGTTGCCGGTGCGAGCAGCCCAGCGCCGTTTGAGCGCCATTCCGGCCAACATGCACGCTTCGCTGGATCCGGTCGTGGAACACCCGGTCGCGTCGTTCGGATCGGCGGCGTTCCACAGGTCGGCGAGCATCGCGACGCAGCGTCGTTCCAGTTCCGCGGTCTGCGGGTACTCGTCCTTGTCGATCATGTTCTTGTCGACACAATCGGCCATGAGCGCCCTGGCCTGCGGCTCCATCCAGGTCGTCACGAAGGTGGCGAGATTGAGTCGAGCGCTCCCGTCGAGCATCAGCTCGTCGTGGATGAGCTGATAGGCAATGTCCGGATCGACCGGTTCGTCAGCGAGCCGGTCGCGCGGCGGCGCGATCGCCTCGCCCAAAGCCGGGTTCGCGACGCCGAGAAACGGATTCGCCTCCCGGTGCTGCGCAGTCACACGAGAGACCGACCCGCGGTGCAGTGCCATGCGGCCATTGTCGCAGCGCCGACCCACCACCGCCCCAGCGACTGACTCTCGCGTCAGGGGTGGCGGCCGGCCTGCGGCCGCCACGGCTGGTGGGTGTGCGCGAGCCAGACCAGTTCGGGGTCGAGCGCGCGCACCAGCCGCTGGCCCTCGGTGCGCGGCTCGTCGAGCTCGTCGAAGAAGACCGCCGTGTCACCGGCGATGACGACCGGGCGCCCACCCGTCTCGACCACGACCACCTGCGAGCCCGGCGTGTGGCCCGGGGTCGGGACGAGCCGCAGTCCCGGCAGCAATTCGAGCTCGCCGTCGACGGGGACGTACTGAACTCCGGGCGCATCGACCCAATCGCGGATCGTGTAGTCGTCCTGGCTCCGCGCGTCGTCGAGCTCGCGGCGTTGGACGTAGGTCGGCCGGCCGGCGAAGAGGTGGTTGCCGCCGCAGTGATCGAAGTGCAGATGGGTGTTGACGACGACGTCGATGCCGGGCACGTCGAAGTCGGCCTGCGTGTTCAGGGGAATGGGGCGGGGATCGAGGTCGGCCACTGCCGGGTGCAGCGCCGTCAAACCGGTGTCGACGAGCACGCGCGCGTCGGGATGGTCGATGACGTGCACGTAGACCGGCATCCGCTCGCCCTCGGCGAGCAGCTCGGCCACGAGGACCGGCCTGATGGTCGGCGGCGAGACCTCGCCCCTGGATCCCGTGCCATTCTTGCCGCTCAAAGGTTCCGCTCCCGTCCGGTTGACCCGCGGACCGCGGTTGCGCTCCACGTCGTCAGCATCGCCCGGAACCGGTCCGGTGCCCAGGTCCATTCGGGTCCGGCGTGAGTGGTCCATTCCCCCCGTGGCCGCGTTAGGGTCGGGCCGCATGACCGCCGACTCTCCCCGGGTGGTGCCGGAGCTCGCGCTCGCCGTTGACCGGTCAGCTGACGTGTCATTGGGGCACCAGGTCCAGGAAGCGCTCCGGCGGGCGATCAGGTCCGGGAGGCTGCGTTCCGGCGAGCGACTGCCATCGACCCGACAACTGGCGGACCAGCTGGGTGTGTCACGGGGGCTGGTGGTCTCGGCGTACGAGCAGCTGCTGGTCGAGGGATACGTCGTCTCCGTGGTGGGGTCGGGCACCCGGGTCGCCGATGCGTTGAGCAGGCCGGGCGATTCCACCCCGTCGCCGGCGGCCGATGTGGACCCGGCGCGGGTGGTCCCGGATCCGAAGATCGACTTCGGCTACGGCGTACCCGATCTGCGCGCGTTCTCGACCCGCGACTGGCTGTGGGCGCTGGGCGACGCCAGCAAGGCGATGCCGACCGTCCACCTCGGCGACGGCGCCGTTGCCGGCGACGCCCACCTTCGGGCGGTGCTGGCCGGCTACCACCGCCGGGTGCGTGCCGGCTGCGCCGAGCCCGCTCACACGATCGTCGTGGGCGGGTTCCGACAGGGATTGAACTTCGCGCTCGGCGCCCTCGTCGCGCACGGCATCGAGCGGATCGGGCTGGAGGACCCGGGCCCGCGCGACCACGACCGCATCGCGCGACGTGCCGGCCTGCGGGTGTCGGCCGTCGACGTCGACGCGGAAGGTATCCGGGTCGACCAGCTGCGCGCCGGCGGCGCTCGCGCCGTGCTGCTGACGCCCGCCCACCAGTGCCCTACCGGTGCGGTGCTGAGTCCGACCCGACGCCACGAGCTGGTGCAGTGGGCTCAAGAGGTCGACGGGGTCATCCTCGAGGACGACTACGACGCCGAGTTCCGCTACGACCGGCAACCCGTCGGCTGTCTCCAGGGCCTGGCGCCCGACCGCGTCGTGGCCCTGGGATCGGTGAGCAAGACCCTGGCGCCCGCCGTCCGTATCGGTTGGCTCCTCACACCGCCGCAGTTCTTCGACGCCGTCCTGACCGAGAAGTACCTCTCCGGCCGAGGGGTCCCTCAGCTCGACCAGGCAGCGCTGGCGCGGCTCATCGAGACCGGTCGTTTCGACCGGCACCTGCGCCGGGCGCGGGACGGCTACCGCCGGCGCCGCGACGCGCTCGTCTCGGCCGTGGCCGAGAGCATGGCGGGCGCAACCATCACCGGCCTCGACGCCGGTCACCACGTTCTGCTGCAGCTGCCGGCCGGGGTGGACGAGGAGCGGACCGTCGCGCACGCGCGCGCCGCAGGAATCGCCGTACGGGGCGTCAGCGACTACCGGGTCACGCCCGACGACGGGGTCCCCCGTGCTCTCGCGTCGGCCGCGCTGGTGATCGGGTTCGGCAACGTGACCACTCGCCAGATCCGGGACGGGATCGCGGTCCTGGGCGAGCTGGTCGCGGCGACCGCCGGCTGAGCGGCGTTACGCCCGGCGTGTCGTCCGTCGACCAGTTCGAGAACGACGTCGGTCAGGGCCGATCGCGGGGCGCGCCCCGGGCGCGTCGCAGCGCCGGGTTCTCGGCGACGACACGGCGGGTGGTCGTGCGCAAACGTTCCGCGGCCTGGGCGCCAGGGCTGCGGGCGGCGGCGGCCTGCTCGCGTCGCTGCTGGGTGCGCCGTCGCCGTTCTTCGGCGTCGAGCTCGGCCAGTACCCGTTCGACGCCGGCGAGCAGCGAGCCGCGGCGCTGCCACAGCCCGACCGCTTCGTACGGATCGACCAGGAGGAGTTCGGTGAGCCGCACCCGGGCCTCGCGGGCGGCCTCGAGTGCTTCTTCGAGTTCGACGACGTGGGTCTCGCCGGTCTCGTCCCCCTCCGCGCGCACGAGCGCGCCGAAATCACGCACCGCGTTGGCGATGTCGGCGATCAGCACCGCGATCGCCTGCCGCAGATCGTCGTCGGTCGAATCGGGGCGCGCCTCGTCGCCGGTCACGTCCGGCGCTTCGGCCAGCGAGCGGAACACCGCCCGGAGTGCGATCGCGGTGTGTTCGAGAGCTTGTAGCCCGGTGCGCAGGTCGGGCGTGGTGTCCGGCATGCCCACCGCGCGGGGGTTCAGCCGTCGGCTCTCACTGGCCTCGTCGAGTTCACGCTCGATCGACTCGACCCGCTTGGTGAGCGTGCGCGCGTCGTCCAGCCACGCGCCGGCCAGGTCAGCCGAAACCGGCCCGTCGTGCAGCGCGGCCGCGACCCGCTCGAGCAGCCGGGCGACGGCCTCGGCGAAGCGTTCGACCGCCATGCCCGCGCTGCGGGTGCGCGGCCGCTGCGGCACGACGACGTTGACCAGCAGCCCGACCGCGGCGCCGATCACCGTCTCGACCACGCGGTCGAGCGCGTTCACGCCGGCGCCACCGGCCGCGAGGATGAGCATGGCGCTGATCGGCACCTCGAGCAGGTGTGGCCCGAGCCGCAGCACCTGACCGACCAGGATCGACACCAGCACGATCGAGGCCAGGCTCCACCAGGTGAGCCCGACGAGCAACGATGCGGCGATCGCGAGGCTGACGCCGGCCAGCACGCTCACGATGCGCCGCAGCGTCTCCGTGATCGTCCCGAAGAAGGTGACCTGCACGATCAGCAGCGCCGTCAACGCCGCCGTGACCGGCTTCGCGTCGCCCGACAACCGGTGCGCGACGACATACGCGGCGACGGCCGCCAGGCTCAGCCGAAGAGCGCGGGCCGCCGACGCCCGTCCGCCCGCACGGATGCGGCGGCGAGTGTCCGCCCACACCGTCCGGACCGCGGCAGGCACGTTCCGATTGTGCCCTGCGACGGGAAGGTCGCACCCGATGAGGGATCGGCACGCCAGCGAGCCAGGTCAGGACGCTCGTCGACGGCTTACATGACGGTCTGCGCCGGCCCACTACGCTGACCTGGTGAGCGACGTCGTCGACTGGCTCTCGGCCGGCATCGGCTGGACCGAGGACGGGTGGGAACTCAGCGCGCCGTTCCACCCCGCGGTCACGGCGCGGCAGGCGAAGCTCATCGCCGACGCGGTCGAGGCGGCCCTGCACGAGCAGTTCGGCCCGTCGGTCGAGGTCGGCTACGTGGAGCCCGAGGACGGCGCACCCGCCGAGCTGCTGATCACCGACGGGCATTTGCTGCACCTCGACCCGGGCCGCCTGCGCAGCGCCGCGACCGCCGCGGCCAACCTGGCCGCGAACGAGGCGTTCGCGGTGGAACAGCGTGACGAGCAGGCGGCGGCCGGCTGGCTGCACGCGCTGCAGCAGCTGGGCGGCGGCTGACGCGGGTCAGCCCGCGGGCACGCCGAGCTCCGACTCGGGGTGCCGATCCGCTGCGCGGCGCGGTTGTCGCGGCCGATGCGCCTTCCAGGATGCGGCTCATCGCTCCCCCAGGTGCGTACGGCCCACGCTGGCATCCGTCGGCCGCAACCGCAAGCCTAGGGCCGCCCGGCGCGCAGTTGCGCGACGCACGCGCGCGCGAAGGCACTGTCGTGCGCACCGGCGTCCGCACTGTCGTCCGCACCGTCGGCGTGGACGAGTCGCGCGTGCGGGTCGACCGGGTCGGCGGCGTAGAACGCGCCCGGAGCGTCGCTGCCGTCCGCCCCGCGGCCGTACCGGAACGCGTCCTGCACCAGCTCGGCCTGCGCCTCGCGGTTGAGCTGTGGCCACGTCGTGTGCCCGCGGGCGCGTTCGGCCCGCCAGTCGTAGGCGTCGCGCACGGCGAGCTGGGCCGCAGCTGCCTCGGTGGCGTAGCGACTGCCCACGTGCCGGTACTGCCACACGTGCGTGCACTCGTGCACGAGCACGTCGGGCCGCTGAGCGGGGTCGAAGGATTTGAGGTACACCGTGCTGCCGAGCGTGACGGCGCGGCCGTTGAGGCTGAGCAGGCCCGCGAAGCCCGGCACCAGGCGCACCGTGCGCGGGTCGAGCGAAGTCCGGAACACGCGGCGCACCAGCTCCGTCTCGGCCGGCGTCAGGCCCCGCTCGCGCTGCAGGCCGAGCGCTGTCTGCACCAGGCCGAGCAGGTGCCCGGTCACCAGCAGCAGCGAGCCGGTCAGCCCGAAGGCCCAGTCGTGCAGGCCGCGCAGCCGTACGGAGGTGACCCGGTGCGGGCCGGCCGCCGCGCCGCCGGCGACCAGCCGGACGAGACCCGCCGGCCCGGTGCCGAGCAGGTTCGCCACCGCCTGCACCGTGGCCCCGAGCAGCGCGAGCAGCGCCGCGATCACCCGGCCCAGCCAACCGGCGGCGACGCGCAGCCCGGGCAGCCGGGCGGTGGCGCCCGCGAGGCCGTCGCGGACCGCGCCGCCGGCGGCGACCAGGGCCGCGGCCGGCACCGCGCCCCCCGTGTTCAGCGCGTCCTCGATGCGCTGCGCGACGCGATCGGCCACGGGCATGGCCTCACCGTAGCGACGCGCGGCGTCGGCGTGGGCCGCGCGCTATTTCGGCGGCAGGGACGCCGCGTAGCGGACCCCGCGCCACACCCACGCGTGCAGGGCGGCTTCGTCCTCCACGGCGCTGTCGTCGACACGCAGCCAGCCGTGCATCTCGCGACCGCCCATGACCATCCGGGCCACGCCCCGCTCGGCGACCAGCGCGTCGCTCTCGTCCGGCTCGACGCGCACCATCAGGCCGCCGCGGCCGCTGGCGGCCACGGCCAGGTGGTCGTGAACCAGGAAAGCGAGGCCGCCGAACATCCGCTTCTCGCTGACGCCGGGCTCCCCGTCCAGGGCCGCCCTGATCCGCTCGGCGAGGTCCGCGTCGTAGGCCACGGCCGGAGTATGCCCACAGGTGGGCGCCGAAGTGCGACCGCCCGGTTAGCCTGCGCTCATGCCGACCGTGACCGTGCTCGACGACTACCAGCACATCGCCCTGGCCAGTGCCGACTGGGCTCCGGTGCGCGAGCATTTCGAGATCGACGTCATCACCGAGCACCTGCCCGACGAACGGGCCGTCGCGATCCGGCTGGCCGGCAGCGAGGTGGTGGTGGCGATGCGCGAGCGCACCCCGTTCCCCGCCTCGCTGCTCGCCGCACTCCCCCGGCTGCGGCTGCTCGTCACCACCGGCATGCGCAACGCCTCGATCGATCTCGGGGCCGCCGCGGCCCGCGGCGTGACCGTCTGCGGCACCGAGGGTGCCAACAACGCGGTGCCGGAGCTGACGATCGGCATGATGATCGCGCTCACCCGCAACGTCGCAGCCGAGGACGCCGCCGTGCGCGCCGGCGGCTGGCAGCACACCATCGGGCCGGGGCTGGCCGGCAGCACGCTGGGCATCGTGGGCCTCGGCCGGCTCGGGGTCCCGGTGGCGCGGCTGGCGCAGGCCTTCGACATGCAGGTGATCGCGTGGTCGCCCAACCTCAGCGCCGCACGCGCCGCCGAGCACGGTGTGCGCGCGGTCGGACGCCACGAGCTGTTCGCGCAGGCCGACATCGTCACCGTCCACATGCCGCTGTCCGAGCGCAGCCGAGGCCTGATCGGGTTGCCCGAGCTCGCGGCGATGCGCTCCTCCGCCTACCTGGTCAACACCTCCCGCGGTCCGATCGTCGACGAGGCGGCCCTGCTCGACGCGCTGCGCGAGCGGCGCATCGCGGGTGCCGCGCTCGACGTGTACGACGTCGAGCCGCTGCCGGCCGACCACCCGCTGCGCTCCGCGCCGAACACGCTGTTGCTGCCGCACATCGGCTACGTGACCACCGATGGCTACCGGCAGTGGTTCGGACACGTCGTCGAGGACATCGCGGCCTGGCAGGCCGGCCGTCCCGTGCGCGTGCTGACCTGACCGATCAACGGGCGGCACTCAACGCTGCGACACTGCCGAGCGTCTACGGACAGTGATAGGCACGCAGGCCGGCCTGCGCTTCGACGACTACGTCGCGCGGCAGCACCATGCCCTCCTACGTTTCGCGACGGCCTTGACCGGCGACGTGCACCTCGCGGAGGAGGTGGTCGCCGACGTGCTCGTCAAGGCCTACGAACGGTGGGATCAGATTGCCGCGGCGACGTATCCGCACGCGTACGTCCGGCGCATGATCGTCAACCGGTTCGTGTCCTGGCGACGCAAGTGGGGCCGCATCGTGCCCACTGCCGATGATGCCCGTCCCGAACCGTCGCTGCCCGACGTCAGCGGTGCCCACGCCGAGCGGGACGCGGTACTCGCCGCCCTCACCGGCCTGCCGCGCCGGCAGCGCGCGGCGCTGGTCCTGCGCTACTTCGAGGACCTGTCGGTCGACGAGATCGCAACCACCATGCAGTGCACTCCTGGAACGGTGCGCAGCCACATCTCGCGGGCGCTGGGCGCCCTGCGCATCACGATGACCGACGACGAGGCGGCCATCGCCGTCGCCGAGAGGACCGACCATGCCTGAACTGCAGGAGCTGCGCGACGCCCTGACCCACCTGGCCGACCGCGTGGACGAGCGCCGGTCCGTGACAGCTGCGAGCGATCTCATCGCCGCCCTGGGCGCCGACCCGCGTCCGGTCCGGCGCCGGGCCACGCGCCGGTTGACCATCGGCGGCCCGCTCGTCGCAGCCGCCGCCGTGGCCGTCGTCGCCGTCGTCGCCGCCCCCGCGCTCACCGGACACCGGGCTTCGCCGAAGCCCGCGCCCACGTCGGCCGCAGCCTCCGTCGACCCGCCCCGGCCCACGGCCACGCCGTCGCGGTACGCGGCCGGCATACCCCGCCCGGCCGCCGGCGCGCCCACCCCGCTGCGCCTGGACTTCGTCAGCACCCGCCTGCCCGGGTTCAGCGTCGCCCCGCTCGAGGTCAACCGCCTCTACGAGTCGGCCGAGGTGACCGCCGAGGGGCTGCGCAGCACGCACAACCAGGACATCCCACCCGGCGGCGAGATCTACGTCTTCTACCGCGGGGTGTTCGACCCCGCGTCGGTGCCCCACCTCGGGGCCGTGCAGGTCAACGGCCGGCGCGGGTGGGTCACCCGCACCGGCGGCCCGACCGAGACGCGGACGGCCACCGACGACGCGCACACCGACGGTGTCGTGTGGGAGTACGCGCGCGACTCGTGGGCACTAGTGCTCGTGGACGGGGCCACCTACCGCGCGCTCGGGCTGCACACCCGGACCCAGAACCTCGCCCTCGCCCGGTCCCTGCACCCTGGCGTGCAGCCGCTGCGGATCCCGTTCCGGATCAATGGGCGGCCCACCGGCCTGCGCGCCGAAGCCGCCACGTCAGGGGTGACCACCTCCGCCGCGGGCGAGCTGCGCGCGCACAGTGCAGTGGGTCTGGCCGATGGGCGGTCGCGGGCCAAGGGCCAGGACTACCAGGTCGGCTCGGCGCTGCAGGTGTCGGTCGACACGGCGATCGGCGAAGCCCTGTGCCCGCCCGCGTCGTGTCGGCGGCTACGCATCGGCGGGCGGCAGGTCTACGAGCACCTGGACCACGGCCGGCCGACCGAGCTGAGCGCGGATGTCGGGCACACGACGATCACCGTCGACATCGACCCCGCCCACCTGGGGCGCTACACCGCGACCCAGCTCGGCGACGTACTGGCGCGGATCGACGTCGCGCCCGACCTCACCAACCCGGCCACCTGGTTCGACGCGCAGCTGTCCGAGCGCTGACGCTCAGGCCCCGGCTCGGCGGTGCACGGCCTGCAGCAGCCCGACGGCCAGGCCCTGCGCGAACATCGACGACCCGCCGTAGGACACGAACGGCAGCGGGACGCCGGTGACCGGGGTCAGCCCGATCGTCATGCCGATGTTCTGGAAGGCCTGGAAGGCGAACCAGCACACGATGCCGACCGCGAGCAGCCGCCCGGCGTCGTCGGCGTCGCGGGCGATGCGCAGGCCGCGCCAGCACAGGAAGCCGAACAACGCGATGATCACCGACCCGCCGACCAGCCCGAACTCCTCGCCGGCCACGGAGAAGATGAAGTCGGTCTGCTGCTCGGGCACGTAGCCGCCGTTGGTCTGCGGGCCGTGGAACAACCCGTGACCCCACAGCCCGCCGTCGGCGATCGCGATATGGGCCTGCGTGACGTTGTAGGCCGCGCCCTTGACGTCGTGCTCGGGGTTGGTGAACGAGCGGAACCGGTCGAGCTGGTAACCGTGCAGGATGCCGCCCTTGACGGCGATCACCGCCACGAGCACGCCGAGCGCGATCAGCCCGATGGTCCAGCGGGCGCGCACGCCGGCCGAGATCATCACGCCGAACGCGGCGCAGCCGAGCACCATCGCCGACCCGAGGTCGGGTTGCAGCATGATCAACCCGAGCGGCACGGCGATCAGCGCGATGGCCAACCCGACGTCGACGGCGGTGGGCGTCGGATCGGCGTCGTGGTACTCCTCCTCGCGGCGAGCGGCGCGCTGGGTGAAGAACACCGCCATCCCCACGATGAGCCCGAGCTTCATGAACTCCGAGGGCTGGAGCTCGAACCCGCCGCCGAGCCGGATCCACGCCCGGGCACCGTTGATGGTGGAGCCGGCCACCAGCACGAGCAGCAGGCCGAACAGGCTGGCGAGGTAGACGACGGGGGCGAACAGGCGCAGCAGCCGGGCGTCGAGGCGCGAGGCCACCACCATCAGCACCGCCGCCACCGCGAGGTTGATCAGGTGCCGGTAGAGGAAGCTCTGCGGGTCGGCGCCCTCGGCCACCTGCTCGTTGCGGGTGGCGGCCCACACGAGCACGGCGCCGATGAGCGAGAGCGCGAGCGCGGTGCCCGCGAGCGGGATGTCGTAGCCGCGGATACGCCGGTCGAGCGGCATCACGGTGGGCGTGAGGCTGAACGGCGCCTTGGGGTCGCGGGCGGTCAGGGTCATGAGGCGACGGCCCTCGTGAGCATCGCAGGGCCGCCCGCGGCCCGAGGAGCGGAGCGGGGGACGGCGCCGGGGATCAGGGTCATGAGGCGACGGCCCTCGTGAGCATCGCAGGGCCGCCCGCGGCCCGAGGAGCGGAGCGGGGGACGGCGCCGGGGATCAGGGTCATGAGGCGACGGCCCTCGTGAGCATCGCAGGGCCGCTCGCGGCCCGAGGAGCGGAGCGGGGGACGGCGCCGGGGATCAGGGTCATCGCGTCCCGCCGGCCGATTGGGGCTTCAGGTCGGGCAGCGTGGTGATCGGCGCCGTCCCGGGCAGCGCCGGCTTCTTGCCGTCGGCTCCGAACAGCCCGTCCCAGATGCGCTTGAGCATCGGGCCGGCCGCGGTGGCTCCGGTGCCGGCCTGCTCGACCATGCCGACCATGACCAGTTTGGCGTGGGTGTGGCCACCCTTCTTGTACGTGGGCCCCCAGGTGGCGAGCCAGGAGGTGTCCTGCTTGCCCTCCACCTCCGCGGTGCCGGTCTTGCCGCCGATCTCGCCGCGGTAGGGCGACTTCATGTAGGCGAACGCGCCGGAGACCGCCCAGCCGCGGCTGAAGTCCAGCGACTTGGTGACGTAGTCGAACAGCTTCTGCTGCACCGGCACCGTGTTGCGGACCTTCGGGGTGATGGTGCGCACCAGCTTGCCGTGCCGGTCGACGACGGCGCGGCCGAGGGTGGGCTCCCAGATCTTGCCGCCGTTGAGCATGGCGCTGTAGGCCAGTGCGAGCTGCAGCGGTGACACGGTGGTCTCGCCCTGCCCGATCGACAGGTCCGCGTTGTCGCCGGCGCGATAGCGCCACCCGTCGGTGCAGTTCTCCTTCGCGAGTTCGGTGAGATAGGTCCGCTGCGAGGGCGGGGTGACGCCCGGGTAGCCGCGCCTGGCCGCGGCGCAATAGGCGTCGCGGTTGGCCTGCCACCGGGCGAGGCGGCTCGCGCGGTCGGCGTAGCTGCCGGCAGCCTGCTCGCCCGCGGGCAGGTCGACGCCGGGGTCGCGTCCCACGCCGTAGTCGGCGGCCATGTGCTGCAGGTACTCGTGCGGCTTGTCGTGCTTGTCTACGCGTTTCTGGTCGCGGTAGTACTCCGCGGCCGCGGGTGCGTAGAAGAAGGTGTCGCACGAGTAGCCGAGCGCGTTCTCCAGCGTCACCGGACCGAGCGCCTCGGACTCGAAGTTCGTCTTGACGCGCCCGTCGACCGCGATGGCGCTGGGGCACGGGTAGGTGTCGTGCAGGTTCACCTCGCCGTGCATGTACAGCGACGAGGACGTGATGAGCTTGAACGTCGATCCCGGCGCGTACTGGCCGTTGATGGCGCGGCTGAGCAGCGGCGTGCCCGCCGACCCGTCGGTGAGCCTGCGGTAGTCGGCCTGCGAGATGCCGCCGATGAACAGCTCCGGGTCGTAGGTCGGGTAGCTGGCCGCGGCCACGATCCGCCCGGTGTTGGGGTCGATGACCACGACGGCCGCCCCGGTGGCCGGCTTGCCGGTCTTGCGCGAGTCCTTGATCTGCTGGGCCAGTGACCGCTCGGCCAGCTGTTGCACGTTCAGGTCGATGCTGGTGACGAGGGTGTCGCCCTGCTGCGCGGGCACCGAGGCGCCGTTGCGCACCGTGTAACCCTGCGGGTCGAGCTGCACGACCTGCTTGCCGTCGACCCCGCGCAGGTCGGCGTCGTACTGCTCCTCGAGGCCGCTGACGCCGATGGAGTCCGGGTCGCTGAGGTCGTGGTTCTTCTTGACGTCCTCGGCGGTGACGTCGCTGGTGTACCCGAGGACGTGCGCGGCCAGGCTGCCGTACGGGTACACGGGCAGCGTGACCGTCTGCACCGCGACGCCGGGATAGTCCTCGCGGCGCTCGCTGAGCGCGAGCACCACGGCGGTCGAGGCGTGGGTGGCGACGGGTACCGGGGCGAACGGCTCGCCGGTCCAGCAGGGGGCCGGCACCTTCGGCGAGCACGGGGTGATCTGCTTGGTCAGCTTCGCGGCGCTCGTGTGCAGCAGCGTCGCCAGCCGGGCGAGCACGGCGCGGCCGCGGTCGGGACGGGTGCGCAGGGCGTCGCGGTCGACCGTGACCACCTTCGTCGTGGCGTTGGCCACCAGCGAACGGCCCCGGTCGTCGACGATCAATCCGCGCGGCGCGGGCACCACGATCGCGCCGTCGTGCAGGGCGTGCGCGCTCTGCACCGGCTTGTTCGGATCGAGCAGCTGCACGTAGTACAGCCGCGCGAACAGCGTCAGCGTCAGGGAGCCCACGAGCGCGACGATGATGCCGAGGCGGCGCGGCGTGGGCGGGCGCGACATGTTCCGGTAGGTGCGCTCAGCCACGGTGCGCGTCGACCACCAGTTCGGTGTAGACGGGGGCCGGGGCGCGCAACGTCTGCGCCGACAGGGTGCGCCGCACCAGGGGCACCACGCCGAGGCCGAGCACGGCGTCGCCGAGCACCGTGACCGGCAGGTAGACCACGGCGTCGCGCACGGAGCCGCCGCTGTGCACCAGCGCGAGGAGCACGGCAGCCGCGGCCGCGCCGAGCGCGCAGACGACGCCGGCGACGACCGCGTCGCGGCGCACGCCGCGCCGGTCGCTCGCGGACCCCGCGAGCAGGCCCACCCCGAGCCAGCACAGCGCGAGCACGCCGGCCGGGTGGTGCGAGCCCAGATCGGCGATCAGGCCGGCGGCAAAACCGAAGGACATGCCGGTGGCCGGGCCGTCGACGAGGGCCACCACGGCCACCAGCACCGCCGGCAGGCTGACCGGCCACGGCGTAGTGGCCGGGGCCACCACGGTGGCCTGGAGCAACAGGGCGGTCAGCGTGCCGGCCAGCGCCACCGCCACGCGGGCGCGCGTCACCGCGGGCCCACCGGTCGGCGAGCGGCGGGCTCGGCCAGTCCGGAGCGCCGGCCCACGACCACGGCCACCACGTCCACCGCGGTGGGTGACGTGCTCGGGCGCACGGTGGCGCGCACGGTGCCGTCGGCGGCGGTGTGCACCGCGGTGACGGTGCCGACGCCGAGCCCGGGGACGAAGCGGGTCGAGCCGGTGGGGCCGGTGATCAACCGGTCACCCTTGCGCACGGTGGCGTCGGGCTTGAGGGGGCTGAAGGAGAAACCGTCGCGGCCCTGGCCGGTGACCACCCCCAGCTCGCCGCTGCGGGTGTCGCGCACCCCCACGCCCGAGCCGGGATCGGCGGCGAGCAGCACCACGCTGGAGTCGGCGTCGGCGTGCAGGACCCGGCCGACGAGGGCGTCGCCGTCGGACACGGTCTGCCCGTCGTGCACGCCGCTGCGAGTGCCGACGTCGAGGCTGACCGTCCAGTCGAAGCCGGACCCGGGACCGAAGGCCGTGACGCGAGCCGGCAGCAGCCGGTTGCCGCTGCCGTCGGCGGCGCGCTGCAGCTGGGCCAGCTGGTCGGCGGCGCGGTTGTCGGCCTCGACCTTGGCCAGCCGGGCCCGCAGCGCGGCGTTGCGCTGTTCGAGCGACTGGATGCGGCCGGTGTTCGAACCTGCCGTCGGCACGCCCTGAACCCACCGGCGCAGCGGGCCGAGCACGGCGTCGGTGCCGCGGTACAGCGAGCCGAGCGAACCACGCACGCCGGCGTGCGCATCGCGCAGCGAGCCGCCGCCGAGATCGAGGGTGATGAAGCACAACGCGACGACCGTCAGGACGATCGCCGAGATGCGCTGCCGCCGGGTGAGCCGCCGCACGGGCCAGGCCTACCGTCGGTGGCCGTCGACGACGACCTTCTGCAACTGATCGAAGTGCTCCACGACCGTGGCCGTGCCCAGCACCACGGAGTCCAGTGGCCGGTCGGCCACCTGCACCGGCACGCCCAGTTCGTGGTTGAGCCGCGCGTCGAGCCCGCGCAGCAGCGCCCCGCCGCCGGTGAGCACGATGCCCTGGGTGGACAGGTCGCCGGCCAGCTCGGGCGGGCAGCGGTCGAGGGTGGCCCGCACCGCCGCGACGATGCGCGCCAGCGGCGGGTCCATCGCCTTGCGCAGCTCGTCGCCGGAGATGGTGACGTTGCGCGGCAGGCCGGTGCCCACGTCGCGGCCGCGGATCTCGGCGTTCTTCGGCCCGGCGACCGGGAAGGCCGAGCCCACGGAGATCTTCAGCTCCTCGGCCGTGCGCTCGCCCACGAGCAGCGAGAAGTCGGCGCGGACGTGGTCGACGATGGCCACGTCCAGCGCGTCACCGGCCACCCGCACGCTGGTGGAGGCGACCACGCCGCCGAGGGCGAGGATCGCGACCTCGGTGGTGCCGCCGCCGATGTCGACGACCATGGAGCCGGAAGGCTGGTTCACCGGCAGGCCGGCGCCGATCGCGGCCGCCATCGGCTCGGAGATGATGTGCACCTTGCGCGCGCCGGCGGCATAGGCCGACTCGCTGACCGCGCGCTGCTCCACGCCGGTGATGCCCGACGGCACGCAGACCACTATGCGCGGGCCGGTGAACGCGCCGCGGCGGCGCAGCACCTTGCGCACGAAGTAGCGCAGCATCTCCGCGGTGATGTCGTAGTCGGCGATCACGCCGTCCTTGAGCGGGCGGACGGCCTTGATGTGGTCAGGGGTCCGGCCGATCATCCGCTTGGCCTCGGCGCCGACCGCGACGACCGAGTTGGTGCTCGTGTCGACGGCGACGACGGACGGCTCGTTGAGCATGATGCCCCGCCCGCGGGCGTAGACGAGGGTGTTGGCGGTGCCGAGGTCGATCGCCAGGTCGCCGCCGAGCAGGTCGCCGCCGCGGTGCACGACGCGCGCGGACAGCGCGCGTGAACCAAGCGCACGCTTCGCCAGTGGCGGGAACGTCACGGCGGACCCTTCGTGATCGCAGAGAGGACTCATCGCGATCGTAGGGTCGCGGGTGGGTCGAACCTCGCTGCGACGCGCGGTGCGCGTGTTACTCGTGTGACTTGCCGTCGCGGCGGTTCTCAGCCGCGCCAACCGGTCAGCCGAGAGCGGGGAACCAGAGCGCGATCTCGCGCCGCGCCGACTCGACGGAGTCCGAGCCGTGCACGAGGTTGCGCACCACCTTCGCGCCCCAGTCGCGACCGAGGTCGCCGCGGATCGTGCCCGGGGCGGCGCCGGTGGGCTCGGTGGCACCGGCCAGCGAGCGGAAGCCCTCGATCACCCGGTGGCCCTCGGCCACCAGGGCCACCACCGGCCCGCTGAGCATGAACTCGACCAGCGGCTCGTAGAACGGCTTGCCCTGGTGCTCGGCGTAGTGCTCGGCCAGCAGGTCGGCGGTGGCGCTGCGCCGTTCGAGCGCCGCCAGCGTGTAGCCCTTGGCCTCGATGCGGCGGATCACCTCACCGGTCAGGCCACGGGCGACGCCGTCGGGCTTGACGAGGACGAGGGTGCGTTCGGTGGCCGGAGCCGCGGTGCCATCAGTCACGCGGGCAGCCTAGCGAGCCAGGATTCCAGCTCGGCGGGGCTCGTCAGCCGGGTGACGGACACCCCGTTCGTCAGCTCCAACCTGGCCCCGATGTCGCGCCGGCGCGAGCGGAAGGTGCGCATCGACCACCACACCGGGTGGTCGAGGGACAGCCAGCCGCGCCACGTCTCGCGGTTGCCGCCGAAGATCTCCGCGCCGCCGGCCGAACGGTGCACCGAGCGGCGTACGACGCGCGGCAGGACCACCCGGCGCGGGAAGTCGAGCCACACGAGCGAGTCGGCGGCGGCCCAGAGCAGGTCGCGCACCTCCGGGTAGCCCCACGAGTCGACGACCCAGCCCGGCTCCTCGACGAGCGCGGTGACGCGGGCGACGAAGTCGGGCGGGCGGGTCCAGCCGGGCCCGAAGGCCAGCGCGTCGAGTTCGTGGAAGGGAAGCCGCAGACGCTGCGCGATCGCCGCCGCGGCGGTGGACTTGCCGGCCCCGGTGACCCCGACGACCAGCACCCGACGCACCGCAGCAGCCTAGGCGGGTCCGTCGGCCTCAGTGCCCGGACCCGTCGCGCGGCGGGCGGCCGCGGCGCGGCAGTTCCCCGGCCGCCTTCGGCATCCGCCCGGCGTCGGCGAGCGCGCGGCGCAACAACATCTCGACGTGCGCGTTGATGCTGCGGAACTCGTCGCCGGCCCAACGGGCCAGCGCGTCGTGAACCTTGGGGTCGATCCGCAGCAGCACCTGCTTGCGGTCGGACGTCACTGGTAGAGCGACCCGGTGTTGACGATCGGCGAGGCCGGCTGGTCCCCGCACAGCACCACCATGAGGTTGCTGACCATCGCCGCCTTCCGTTCCTCGTCGAGGTGGACGATCTCGCGCTCGCTGAGCCGCTCGAGGGCGAGTTCGACCATGCCGACGGCACCTTCGACGATGCGGGAGCGGGCGGCCACCACGGCGTTGGCCTGCTGGCGGCGCAGCATCGCCTGTGCGATCTCCGAGGCGTAGGCGAGGTGGCTGATGCGCACCTCGACGATCTCGACCCCGGCCACGATCACGCGCTGCGCCACCTCGCGGGCCAGTTCGCCGGCCACGATGTCGGTCGAACCGCGCAGCGACGTGCCGTCGCCGCCGGCGTCGTCGTAGGGGTGCGTGGTGGCCACATGCCGCAGCGCCGACTCGGCCTGCACCCGGACGAAGGCGAGATAGTCGTCCACGGCGTAGACCGCCTTCGCCGTGTCCGCCACCTGCCACACGACGATGGCCGCGATCTCCACCGGGTTGCCGTCGGCGTCGTTGACCTTGAGCATGTTGGTCTCGAAGTTGCGCACCCGCACGCTCAGGTTGCGCCGCGAACTGAGCGGCACCACCCACGACAGGCCCGGGCCGCGCAGCGTGCCGATGTAGCGGCCGAAGAACTGCACGACCCGCGCCTGGCCGGGCGAGACGATGGCCAAGGAGGCGAGCACGACCAGGGCGAGAAGGACGGGCAGGATCAACAGCCCCTTGAGCGACTTCTCGGCCGCCGCGCCCACGGCGACGGCACCGCCGGCGCACAGCACGATGACGAGTACGCCCAGCCAGCCGCTGGTGGCCCGCGCCGGTCGCTCGCTGATCTCGACCCGCGCCCCCTGGTGCCCCACCGGGGTGGCTCGGGGCTGCTCGACCCGAGGATCCGTGGAGGTCATGTCGACTCCTTCCGTCGCGCCAGAAAACTGATAGCTAATTGATATCACATTTAGCCTTCGGGCAACAGGCGGCCGTCGCGGTTGATCAGCTCTGCCCACCTGGCGGGCGTACGCTCTGGGCACCTCGAGACCGCGGCCTGGAGCACCACGGGACAGCTATCCCCCGAACTCTGGAGTACGACGATGGCCGGCAAGAACAAGGGCGGACGCGAGATCCGCAAACCGAAGCAGCCGAAGAAGGCCAAGACGGCCGAGACCAGCGGCGCGCTGGGGAAGCCGCCCGAGGTCAAGCGACCGAAGTAGCGCGCAGCGCTCAGCCGGCGAACAGGCGCAGGCCGCCGGGCGTCCCGACGATCTCGTGGCGCAGCATGAGCAACCGCAGCCAGATCGCGAGGAACAGCGCGCCCACGACGAACATCGTCGTGATCATGAAGCCGGTCGCGGTGAAGACGAGTTGCAGCACCGAGCCGACGCCGATGCCCCACGGCCGGCGCAGCAGGCCGGCCGCGGCCACGAGCACCACCGCCAGGCCGATGCACATCCCGGTCCGCACCGCGCCGAGGCCGGAGGTGAAGGCGATCGTGCGCGGGATGAGCAGCACGACCACCGCCTCCAGGCCGAGGATGCCGGCGAGCGCCCCGCGGGTGGCCTTGTTGGCCCGCCGCGCCCGCTCCGCGTACTGCTCCGGGGTCGGCGCCGGCGCGCCCTCGGGCGGCGCGTCGGTCACGGCCGGCCGCCGAGCAGCGTGCGCGCCTCCCCGGCCGCGACCACCGACCCGGTCACCAGCACCCCGGCGCCGACCAGCACGTCGTCGCTGCCCTCCTCGGCCAGGCGCACCGCGGTCTCCAGCGCGTCGTCCAGGCGCGGCTCGACGCTCACCCGGTCGGCCCCGAACACGGCCACGGCCAGCGCGGCCAGGTCGTCGGCGCGCAGGCCGCGCTCGGCGTTGATCTGGGTGATCACCAGTTCGTCGACGGCCGGCTCGAGCAGGTCGAGCATGCCCCGGGCGTCCTTGTCGGCCATCACGGCGACGACGGCGACCAGGCGGCGGAACTGGAAGGCCTCGGCCACCGCCTGCAGCGTGGCCGTCAGCCCGGCCGGATTGTGCGCGGCGTCGAGCAGGATGGTGGGGGCCGAGCGCACCGGCTCCAGGCGGCCCGGCGAGCGCACCGCGGCGAAGGCCGAACGCACGATGTCGGCGTCCAACGCGCCGCCGTCGGCACCGGCACCCAGGAACGCCTCCACCGCGGCCAGCGCCACCGAGGCGTTCTGCGCCTGGTGCGCGCCGTGCAGCGGCAGGAACACCTCGTCGTACACGCCGCCGAGACCCCGCAGCGACAGGAACTGTCCACCCACCGCGACGCGCCGGTCGACGACGCCGAACTCCAGCCCCTCGCGGGCCACGGTGGCCCCGACGTCGGCGACCCGGCGCAGCAGCTCGGTGGCCGCCTCGTCCGGCTGCGCGGCCAGCACGGCCACGGCGTCGGCCTTGATGACGCCGGCCTTCTCGGTGGCGATCTGCGCCACGGTGTCGCCCAGGTACTGCGTGTGGTCGATGCCGATCGGCGTCACCACAGCCACCTCGGCGTCGATGACGTTGGTGTTGTCCCAGGTGCCGCCGAGCCCGACCTCGACGACGGCCACCTCGATCGGGGTGTCGGCGAAGACCGAATAGGCCAGCGCGGTGACGATCTCGAAGAACGACAGGGGCGTGTCGAACTGCTTGTCGACGAGCTCGATGTAGGGCTCGATCTCGCGGTAACCGCGCACGAAGGTGTCGGCGCCGATCGGGGCGCCGTCCACCACGATGCGCTCGGTGACGTTCTCCAGGTGCGGGCTGGTGTAGCGGCCGGTGCGCAGGCCGAACGCGCGCAGCAGCTCGTCGATCATCCGGGCGGTGGTCGTCTTGCCGTTCGTCCCGGTCAGGTGGATCGAGCGGTACGCGCGCTGCGGGTCGCCGAGCAGGTCGACCAGCGCCTCCATGCGCTCGTTCGTCGGGTTGACGTGCCCCTCGCCGCGCCGGGCGAAGATCTCCCGCTCGATCGCGCGCAGTTCCGTCTCGGCGCCGGCCGCATCCACGTCTGCCACGACGCGCCAGTCTACGGACCCGCGTCGGGCAGCGTGGCCAGGGCGGCGTCGATACGGGCGAGGTCGGCCTCGGCCGCGGACAGGCGGTCGCGCACCTTGGCCACCACGGCCTCCGGCGCCTTGCCGGTGAAGGCCTGGTTGCCGAGCTTGCCGGCGTTCACGGCACGCTCCTTCTCCGCCGCCACCCGGTCCTTGTTGAGCCGGGCCCGCTCGGCGCCGACGTCGATGACGCCGGACAGGTCGAATTCCAGCGTCAGGTCCGCCCCGAGGTCGAGGGAGGCGGTGGCCGTGAATCCGTCCGCGGCGGGGTCGAGGCGCAGCAGCGAGCGGACGTGGTCCTCGTTCACGGGCCCGGACACCCGCGCCGGGATCCGCTGCGCCGGCTTGATCCGCTGGTCCGAGCGGAAGCGCCGGCCCTCGGTGACCACCTGCTTGAGAGTGCGCACATCGGCCTCGGCGGCCCGGTCGGCGCGCGCGGCGTCGGGCGACGGCCACGCCGCCACCACCACCGACTCGCCGCCGGTCAACGCCGTCCACAGCTCCTCGGTGACGAACGGGATCATCGGGTGCAACAGGCGCAGCAGCGTGTCGAGCACCTCGCCCAGCACCCGCTGCGTCTGCGCGCGCCGCTCGCCGGCCAGCGAGAACTTGGCCAGTTCGATGTACCAGTCGCACACCTCGTCCCAGGCGAAGTGGTAAAGCAGGTCGACGATCTTCGCGAACTCGTACTGCTCGTGCAGCGCGTCGACCTGGGCGACCACGTCGTGCAGCTCGGACAGGATCCACCGGTCGACCACCCCGGGGTCGGCCGGCAGCTCGCCCTCGACGGTGGCGCCGGACATCAGCGCGAACCGGGTGGCGTTCCACAGCTTGGTGCAGAAGTTACGGGCGCCGACGACCCACTCCTCGTTCACGGCCTGGTCGGCGCCCGGGTTCGCACCCTGCAGCAGCGACAGGCGCACCGCGTCGGCGCCGTACTCGTCGATCCACACCAGCGGGTCGACGACGTTGCCCTTCGACTTCGACATCTTCTTGCCCGACGAGTCGCGCACCAGCCCGTGCAGCAGCACGGTTTGGAAGGGCACCTCACCGTCCATCGCGTAGAGGCCGAACAGCATCATCCGCACGACCCAGAAGAAGAGGATGTCGTAGCCGGTGATCAGCAGCGTGGTCGGGTAGTACGCCCGCAGGTCCTCGGTGTCCTGCGGCCAGCCGAGGGTGGAGAACGGCCACAGGGCCGAGGAGAACCAGGTGTCCAGCACGTCCTCGTCCTGGGTCCAGCCGCTGGGCGGCGTCTCCCCCGGCCCGAAGCACGCGTCGTCGCCGTCGGGCGAGTACCAGACGGGGATGCGGTGCCCCCAGTACTGCTGGCGGCTCACGCACCAGTCACGCAGGTTGTCGACCCACTGGAAGTACCGGTTGCGCAGGGCCGCGGGCACGATGTTCACCCGGCCGTCGCGCACGGCCTCCCCCGCCGCGCGGGCGAGGGTCTCGACGCGCACGAACCACTGCAGCGACAGCCGCGGTTCGATGACCGTGTCGCACCGCGAGCAGTGCCCCACCGAGTGCAGGTACGGCCGCTTCTCGGCCACGATGCGCCCGTCCTCGCGCAGCGCGGCCACGATGGCGTACCGCGCCTCCATCCGGTCCAGACCCTGGAACGGGCCGGGGACGACGATGACGGCCCGCTCGTCCATGATGATCGGCATCGGCAGATCGTGGCGGCGGCCGATCTCGAAGTCGTTCGGGTCGTGCGCCGGGGTCACCTTCACCGCGCCCGTGCCGAAGGACGGGTCGACGTGCTCGTCGGCGATGACGGGGATGGTCCGGTTCGTCAGCGGCAGCGAGACCCGCGTGCCGATGAGATGCCGGTAGCGCTCGTCGTCGGGGTGGACGGCCACCGCGGTGTCGCCGAGCATGGTCTCGGCCCTGGTGGTGGCCACGACGATCGACGCGTCACCTTCCCCGTAGCGGATGGAGATCAGCTCGCCCGGCTCGTCCTCGTGCTCGACCTCGATGTCCGACAACGCGGTGGTGTCGCGCGGGCACCAGTTGATGATCCGTTCGGCCCGGTAGATCAGATCGTCGTCGTAGAGCCGCTTGAAGATCGTCTGCACGGCGTCGGACAGGCCGTCGTCCATGGTGAACCGCTCGCGCGACCAGTCGACACCGTCACCGAGGCGGCGCATCTGACCGAGGATCTGCCCGCCGTAGGTGTTCTTCCACTCCCACGCCTTGGCGACGAACTCCTCGCGGGTGTACTCGCTGCGGCTCTTGCCCTCGGTCTCGCCCAACCACCGCTCGACGAGGTTGTTGACGGCGATGGACGCGTGGTCCATCCCCGGCAGCCACAGGGTGTCGCAGCCCCGCATCCGGGCGCGGCGGGTGGCGGCGTCCATCATCGACTGCTCGAGGGCGTGCCCGATGTGCAGGCTGCCGGTGACGTTCGGCGGCGGGATCACCAGCGAGAAACGCGGCTTGTCACGGCCCGGGTCGGCGGTGAAGTACCCGCGCTCGACCCACCGCTCGTAGAGCGGGCCCTCCACCTGCGCCGGCGCGTACTGCGTCGGGAGGTCGGGGCGGGCGGCGGTGGAGTCGGTCACGCGCCGATTCTAGGAAGGCTCGGCGATGCCCCGGCGCCGCAGGTCGGCGATGACCTCACGGCCGCGGTCGGCGCCCTTGCCGGTCCGGGGCGCGGCGACCACGACGTCCTCCCAGGTACTGGCCAGCAGGTCGGTGATCGCGAACTTGAACGGCGTGCCGGAGTAGTCGACCTCGCGCAGCGCGTCGCGGCCCACCTCGTCCAGCCGGGACCGCAGGATCATCGCCTGCGACTGCGGGTCGCGGCGGATCAGCCGGCCGGGCAGGCCGCGGATGTCGAGGTCGGGGCAGTCGAGCTCGCGGATGTCCAGCGCCCATTCGACCGAGTCGTAGAACGTCTTCTCGCGACGGTAGAACGGCGCCGGCTCGTGGACGGTCGGCAGCTGCCGGTCGATCACCAACTGGTCGATGCGGCCCTTCAGCACAACGCGGTCGAACAGGCAACCGAGTACCTGCGGCAGCGAGCTGATCTTCAGACCGTCGACGACCACGTCGCGCAGGATCACCCCGCGCACCCCGCCGCCGGCGACCTCGCAGCCGACCAGCCGGGCACCGGTCACCTCCAGGTGCTCGGTGGCGTCGGAGAGCACGGCGACCGAGCAGCCCTCGAGGACGCACCCCTCGACGCGCACCGGCCCGGCCGGGATGTCGTCCTGATGCTTGATGCGGACCGCGCGTAGCTGCGCGTCACGGAACTCGGGCACGGTTGCTCACTATAGGGAGGGGAAGTGGAAGGAGAACGGGATCGGGTCGTAGGTGGCCAGCCGGGTCGGGTCGACGTAGTCGCGCAGGAGGTGGGCGGCCACCGTGCCCGGATTGGACGTCGTGACCTCATACCCGCGCCCGGCCGCGTCGGTGAAGTCGGGCCGGCCGGCGCCGCCCACGTGTTCGAGCTCGTCCATCACCGCGGGGTCGCGTGCGACGTCGCGTTCGAGCGCGTTGCCGAAGTGGATGCGGGTCATCCAGGGCGCGTGCTCGAGATCCTCGAGGGCCTGCCGCTCGCCGCGGCTGAGCAGGCCGGCGGCCCGCTCCGGGTCGTCCAGGAGGCGCTGCCGGCTGCGCGCCACGGCGTCCTGGAGCACCTTCGTGGTCTCGTTCTCGGCCACCCGCGACGCCTCGCCGACCGCGGCGTGCTCGCCGCCGTGAGCGGCCGCGTGCTCGGCCCCGCGGGCCGTGTCGCGGGCGAGCGCGGGAACGGCGTCGCGCAGCACGTCCTTGGCCGTCTTCGCGATCAGACCCTCGGCGACGACCTCGCCGCCGCGGACGAGCGCGCCTCCTCCGGCCACCCCAGCTCCGATCATCACCGTCTGCAGTCGATCGGTCGACCGTATGCGGCGGGCCCGCTTCCCGCGATGGGGACGAGTCCCCTCGACGAGCCGGTGCCGGTGCCGCACCCCGCCGGCTCACTGCCCCACGCATCTTGCGGCCGACTCCCGAGGCGCGTAGTTGTGGATACGCGCGGACCGACACCAGTGCGCGCGGAAGGGGTGGGATGGGCCGCACGCGGGTAGCCCGAACGCTCGCCACCGTTCTGGCGACGTGTCTGGTGACCACGCTGCTCGTGGCGTGCAGCGGCCCCGGCGGGGGACGGCCGAAGGTGGCGCTCATCCTCAAGGAGTTCACCAATCCCTACTGGATCTCGATGCAGGCCGCCGCGAAGGCCGAGGCCGCGAAGCAGCACCTCTACCTGCAGGTGACGGCCGGGAAGACCGACGACGACACGTACTCGCAGATCAACCAGGTGGACGCGGCGATAGCCGCGGGCGTCAAGGGCATCATCATCACGCCGAACGGCAATGCTGTGAACAGCGCACTCGATCAAGCCAAGACGTACGGCATTGCGGTGATCGTCCTGGACACGGCGCCGGTGCCGGCCAGCACCGCGGACGTCACCTACGCCACCGACAACACCCAGGCCGGCAAACTCGTCGGCAAGTGGGCGGCGGCCAAGCTCAACGGCAAGTCCGCCGACATCGCGATGCTCGACGACCTGTCCGACCAGGTACTCAGTGTCGACGTCGACCGTGACCACGGCTTCCTCGACGGGATGGGCATTCCGGTGGGCAACCCTGGCGCCAACGGTCAGGAGCCGAAGAGCGGGCATTACAAGGGCGGCAAGGGCGGCGCGTACAAGATCAGCTGCCAGCTGACGACCCAAGGCGCCGAGACCGGCGGCCAGCAGGCGATGGAGACGTGCCTGTCCAAGGACTCGAACATCAACACCGTCTACGCCATCAACGAGCCGTCCGCGGAGGGCGCGACGACCGCGCTGCGCAACCAGGGCAAGAAGGGCGTCACCGTCGTGGCGGTCGACGGCGGCTGCGCCGCGCTGCATTTCGTCAAGAGCGGCGCAGTAGGCGCGACGGCCGGCCAGTACCCGGACAAGATGGCCCGCCTCGGGATAGACGCCGTCGCCAGGTTCGCGAAGACCGGCGAACGGCCCAAGAACCGGCCCGGTCAGGATTTCGTCAACACCGGCACCAAGCTGTACACCGACGACCCGCAGCACGGCGTACCAGGACTGAAGACGACCCAGGCCCAGAAGATCTGTTGGGGTGGTAACAAGACATGACGACAACCGTCACCTCGTCGGACACCACGGGCGCCCCCGACGACCCACCCGAGGCCGACGAGGCATCCCAGCGGCGGCAGAACCCGATACAGGCGCAGCTGCACGCGCACCCGTCGCTCGGCCCGCTCGCCGTGCTCATCGTCGCCACGATCGTCTTCGAGTGCATCAACACCCGGTTCTTCCATCTCGCGAACCTGTCGATCATGCTGCAGGAGGTCGCGGTCATCGGGTTGCTCGCCCTCGGGCAGAGCATCATCATCCTGACCGCCGGCATCGACCTGTCCGTCGGCGCCGCGATGATCCTCTCGCAGATGGTGATGGCCGGGCTCGCGGTCAACTCCGGCGTACCGGCGGCACTGGCGATCGTCATCGGGCTGATCGCCGCGCTCGCCACCGGCCTGGTCAACGGGCTGCTTGTGACCAAGCTGCGGGTGCCGCCGTTCATCGCCACCCTCGGCACGCTCGGGGTGTTCACCACAGTCGGCCTGAAATACGCGAACGGCCAGACGATCACGCCCGGCAACGGCAGTTTCCTGCTGTGGACCGGGAAGATCATGAAGTTCGGCGCGTTCCACATCACCACCGGCGTGCTCATCATGCTGGTGCTGTACATCGTGGTGGGCATCGCGCTCGGCCGCACCGCGTGGGGCAAGCACATCTACGCCGTCGGCGACGACCAGGAGGCGTCCCGCCTGATGGGCATCCCGACCACGCGGGTGCTGTTCAGCGTGTATGTCGCCGCGGGTGTCGTGTACGGCATCGCCGCCTGGGTGCAGATCGGCCGGGTCGGCGACGCCAGCACGAACATCTCCTCGACCCTCAACCTGGACAGCATCACCGCGGCGGTGATCGGCGGTATCAGCCTGTTCGGCGGACGTGGCGTCGTGGTCGGCACGCTCTTCGGCGCGCTCATCGTGCAGGTCTTCCAGAACGGGCTGGCGCTGGCCGGCGTGCCGGACCTGTACCAGCAGTTGGCCGAAGGGCTGCTGGTGATCGCGGCCGTGAGCGTCGACCAGTGGATCCGAAGGGTGCGCAGATGAGCGACGACCAGGCGCCGGTACTGGAGGCGAAGGGGCTGTGGCAGTTCTACGGCCGGGTGGCAGCGTTGCGCGGCGCGGACTTCGAACTGCGGCCCAACGAGATCCTCGCCGTCATCGGCGACAACGGGGCCGGCAAGTCCTCGTTGATCAAGTGCCTGTCCGGCGCGGCCGTGCCCGACAAGGGCGAGATCCGGCTCGACGGTGAGCGGGTGCGCTTCCGCACGCCGCAGCAGGCGAAGGCGGCCGGGATCGAGACGGTCTACCAGACGCTCGCGGTCGCCCCGGCCCTGGACATCGCGTCGAACATGTACCTCGGCCGCGAGCTCCGAAGGGCGGGACCGTTGGGGCGCGTGTTCCGCTTCCTGGACACCGCCCGCATGCGGCAGGAGGCACAGGAAGGGGTGCAGGCGCTCGGCATCGCCACCCTGCAGGACATCACCCAGGCCGTCGAGACCCTGTCCGGCGGCCAGCGGCAGGCGGTGGCCGTGGCCCGGGCCGCGGCGTTCGGCAGCAAGGTCGTGATTCTCGACGAGCCCACGGCCGCCCTCGGGGTGCGCGAGTCGGGCCAGGTCGTCGATCTGATCAAGCGGTTGCGCGACAACGGCCTGCCCATCGTGCTGATCAGCCACGACATGCCGAGCGTCTTCGAGCTCGCCGATCGCATCCACATCCAGCGGCTCGGCAAGCGCGTGGCCGTCATCTCGCCGTCCACCCACTCGATGGACGACGCGGTCGCCATCATGACCGGCGCGCGGGCGGCCTGACGGCGCATCGGGACACCGCCGGGACGGGCTAATCGTTCGCACCGGGCGGGAGGATCGGGGCCATGGGACTCGATGTCGTCACCGACCGGGACACCGTGGCCGCGCTGGCCCGCGCCTTCCTGGCTCGCGACCCGGTCCGCGGCACCGTCCTGGGCACGATCGGCGAGGGGCTCGGGCCCGGCGCATGGGCCGCGCACGACGACGAGCGGCTGGCCATCCGCTCGGACGCCCCGCACCCGGTGCAGCTCGTCGGCGACTGGGACGCCGACGCGCAGGCCGGGCTCGTCGGGGCCCTCGACGGCCTGCCGGGCCTCGCCGGGCTGGCCGGGCCGTCCGGGGCCGTCCGCGCGGTAAGCACGGCGCTGGGGCGACCGGCGACCACCGCCATCGAGGAGGGGCTCTTCCGCTGCGACGACCTCACCGCGCCGACGGAGGTCACCGGCCGGCCCGCGCGAGCAGGCAACGGCCACCACGAGCTGCTCGTCCGGTGGGTCCAGGAGTTCATGGTCGAGGCGCACGGCGGGTTCGGCTCGCCGGCGGACTTCGTCGCCCGCACCGCGGGCGGCTGCTGGCTCTGGCTCGACGACGCGGGCACACCGGTGTCGATGGCCTTCCGGCGCACCGTCCACAGCGGCAGCGCCCGGATCGGCCCCGTCTACACGCCGCCGGAATGTCGTGGCCACGGCTACGGGTCCGCCGTGACCGCGGCCGCCACCCGCGACGTGCTCGACGACGGCGCTGTGCCCGTGCTGTTCACCGACCTGGCCAACCCGACGTCGAACCGGATCTACCGGGCGATCGGGTACCGCCCCGTCGAGCAACGGCTGCTCGTGCGGCTGGCGGACTGAGCCGGCCGGCGAGCGGGGTCAACCGGCGGTCTCCGGCCCGGCGTCGAGCCAGGCCGCGAAGGCGTCGAACGCGAACGGGCGGCCCAGGAAGTTCGTGACGAGGTCGGCGGCGTCGGCCGACCCGCCGGGCGCGAGGATCTCGTCGCGATAGCGGTGCGCGACCTGCTCGGCGAACAGGTCCCCGGGATCGAACGCGGAGAACAGGTCCTTCGCGATGACCAGGCTCCACATGTAGGTGTAGTACGCCGACGTGTACCCGGCCAGGTGCCCGAACGAGGCGTGGAAGTGCGTGCCGGCCAGGTACTCGATCGGGTCGTAGCGCTCCTGCAGCTCACGCACCGTGGCGGTGATCTCGGCCGGCCGGTCGCGGTGCAGCCGGTAGGCCAGCGCCGAGTAGAAGATCTGCGTGCGCACGAACATGCCCTTGCCGAACTCCTTCGCGGCGCGCATCCGTCCCACGAGCTCGCGCGGGATCGGCGTGCCGTCGGCGTCGGTGGCGAACGTCTGCAGCACGTCGGCGTCCCACGCCCATTCCTCGAGCATCTGCGACGGCGCCTCGACGAAGTCCCACTCGGTGGCCACACCGGAGAAGCGCGCCCAGCGCTGATCCCCGCCGAGCACGTGGTGCACGAGGTGGCCGAACTCGTGGAACAGCGTGACGACGTGCTGGTGCTCCATCAGCCCTCGCGCGAAGTTGCAGACCAGCACCCCCTCGGGCAACTGGCGCCCGGCGACGCCGCTGACCAGGTCGAACTGCGCGGCGTGCTTGAACTTGCCCTCCCGCGGGTGCAGGTCCAGGTGGATGCGCCCGCGCACCGTGCCGTCGACAACCACGTCGTAGGTCGTGACGTCGGGGTGCCAGGTGGGGACGTCGACCTCGACGTACTCGACACCGAACAGCCGGCCGGTGACGTCGAGCAGCCCGGCCCGCACCCTCGCGAAGTCGAAGTAGCGGCGCACCTCCTGGGCGTCGACGTCGTACTCCTCACGGCGCACCAGCTCCTGGTAGTAGGCCGACACCGACGCGTCGAACGGACCGCCGTCGGGGTCGTCACGCCGCTGGCGGGCCACCAGCACCGCCTTGTCACGCTGCGCCGCGGGCGCGGCGGCATCGGCCACCCGTTCGACGAACTCGGCGATCGCCGGCGCGCTGCCGATCATCTTGACGTCGCTGTCGTAGTCGGGCCACGCGGCGTAGCCCAATATGCGGGCCCGCTCGTCGCGCAGGGCGAGCATCTCGTGCAACACCGCGTCGTTCTCGGGCCAGGCCCGGTTCAGGAACTCGACCGTCAGCTCGCGCCGGGCGGCCGCGTCGCGCGCGAAGGTGCGAAACGGCAGGTAGTCGGGGTAGTCGGTGGTGATCGTGACCAGCCCGTCGTCGCCGGCCGGGTGGGCTTCGACGAAGTCCGGCGGCAGCCCGTCCAGGCGGTCGGGACCGATTGAGATCGAGCGGACGTCGTCGCGGATCAGGCGGGCGAACTCCTGGTCGAGCACGGTGAGCCGCTCGGAGATCTCCCGCAGCCGCGCGCGCACGTCGTCGGCCTGATCCACGCCACTGCGCCGGAAGTCGCGCAGCACCCGCTCGCGCATGCGCTCGGCCTGCGCGTCCAGGCCGTCGGGATCGGTGGCGTCGACGACGTCGAACAGCGCGCGGTCCAGCCCGCGGTCGGTGTGCAGGCGGTCGACGTCCTGCACGCGCTGCTCGGCCAGGGTGCGCAGCTGCGCGTCCGGGTGCACCTCGGTGAGCAGGCCGGCCACGGCCGAGGCGTTGCGCAGCGCGAGGTCGGAGTCGTTCCACAGGTCGAGCACCTGGTCGGTGGCGCGCGCCTTGCCGTCCTTGAGCGCGTCGAGGGCGGTGCGCGCGTCGGTCAGGGCGGTGTCGACCCGGGCGGTGAGCCACTCCGCCCAGTCGGCGGCGGGCAGGGCCAGAGGCTGCAGATCACTCACCCGTCCGACCCTAGCGAGCGGCGTCGCCCGCCCGCCCCGGGACGAGCACCCGCAGCAGCCGCACCCGCCGGGCACCGTCGGGATGATCGTTCGCGGTGCGGCCCTTGCGCGCGGCGAGGAAGCCCTCGTACAGCCCGGCCAGCTCGCCCGCCTCCTCGCTGGTGAGCCACGCGTGGGTGCTGTGCACCGAGCCGACGTCACGCCACTCGGCCGGGGCCGAGCGCTTGGCCGCGTACCACTGGTCGAGGGCCTGCAGCGCGCGGTCGAAGGTGACGGCGGTCAGCGCCGCCGTGGCGTCGGCGGTCTCCGGGTCGGGCATCGCCTCGACGCGCCACTCCGGGTTCGTCGCCCGCCAGGGACGTTCGCGCCCGTCGGCGCTGCTCTCGACGCGCTCGACGAAGCCGTACTTCGCCAACGCGCGCAGGTGGTAGCTCATGGCGCTGGCCGAGATGCCCGCCTCGGCGGCGCAGGCCGTGGCCGTCAGTTCCGCGCCGTCGGAAAGGGCCTCGAGCACGGTGAGCCGGGCCGGGTGCGCGAGCGCCCGGATGATCTTCGGGTCGGTGAGGACGCGGCCGGCGCGACGGGCCGTGCGGGAGGTGCGCTGCGCCATGCGGCGACACTACTTGACGGCCAACTCGTGAAAGCTTACTTTCGAAAGATGTCCTTCACACTTGGTCGGCCGGCCGCCGCCGTCGCGATCGCCGCGCGCGGCGTGTCGATGCTCGGCGATCAGGTCGTGGCGGTGACGCTGGTCCTCCAGTGGCAGCAGCGCGGGCACGGCGCGGGAGTGGTGGCAGCTCTGCTGATGGCCAACCTGGCGCCGATCGTGGTGCTGTCCGGACCGGCCGGCCGGCTGCTCGACCGCTACGCCAACCGCCCGCTCATGGTGACCGTGACCGCGGTGCAGGTGCCGATCTGCGTGGCCCTGGCCTTCGTCGGCCCGCTGCCGGCCGTGCTGGTCCTGGTGGCGCTGCTCGGGGCCGGGCAGGCGCTGACCGGCGCGGCCTGGCAGGCCCTGCTGCCCTCGCTCGTGCCGCCGGCGGCGGTGGCCCGCGCACTGTCGCTGGCCCAGGCAGCCACGGTGGCGGCGATGATCGTGGCGCCCGCGCTCGCCGGCCTGCTCTTCGGGGCCTACGGGCTCCGTCCGGCCGTGCTGATCGACGCGGCGACGTTCGTGCTGGTCCTGCTCGCCGCGGCGGCCGTGCCGAACCGGCCCCTCGTGGCCGGGAGGCGGCGGCGCGGTGGGCTGGCCGTGATCGCCGCCGACCCGTTGATGTCGGCGGCCATGACCCTGGTGGCGCTGTCGTGCCTGCTCGGGTCGGTGACCAACGTCGTCCAGGTGTTCCTGGTCCGGGTCACGCTGCACGCCGGTCCGACGGCGTTCGGGGTGGCCGGGGCGGCGCAGGGCGTCGGCCTGCTCGTCGGTGCGCTCGTGGCCGGCCGGCTCGCCACCCTGCCGCGGCTGGCCCGGGCCCTGGTGTTCGGGGCGGTAGGCATCGAGTTGGGCCTCGTGGCGGCGGGGTGCGCACCCTCTTTCGGCTGGCTGCTCGTCACCCTGCTCGGGACCGGCCTGGCCAACGGGGTGCTCAACCTGTGCACGTCGGCGCTGGTGCTGGGCCGGGCCGCGGACGCCGAGCGGGGCCGCGTGGCCGGCGTGTTCACCGGCACCCTGGCCGGCACCCAGCTGGTGGCGTACGCCGTCGGCGGTGTGCTGGCCGCGGCCTGCTCGCCGCGCACGATCTTCGTCGGTGCCGGGCTGCTCGGCCTGCTCGGCCCGCTGGCACTCGCCCGCCGGGTGCTGCGCGCCGGACGGGCCGGGGGTGGGCCGGTCGCCCGAGCGTCAGGCGAGCGGCTGGCCGTGCTCGCGGGCCGCACCGAGCATGACGCCGTCGAGGTCGAAGAACGCGATGCCGCGGAACCCGGCGTCGGCTTCGAGGACCCGCTGTGCGAACCGCTGGGCCACCGACGTGCGCCCCTCGGCGGCCTCGACGCCGACCGCGAGCTCCACCGGGTCGTCGCCGAGGGCCACGGCAAGCTGGTAGGCGGCCCCGACGTCGGGATCCGAGCGCACCAGGCGACGCAGTAGGTCGAGCGCCGCGTCGGGCAAGCCCGGGTCGGGAGCGCCGACCCGCACCGGCGTACCAGGGGGCACCACGGTGTCCCCCTCGTCGCCGCGCGGGCCGGCACCGCCCACCAACTGCGCCAGCTGGGCCGGGGCGAACAGGATCGTCGGGACGCCGCCGGGGTTGACCGCCAGCCCCAACCCGGGCGGCCAGGTGTCGCGCAGATTCGCGCCGGGCACCAACACGAAGGGTGTCTGCGCGGTGGACTGCTCGTACTGGCGCGGCGAGCTGAAGGTGACCCCGTAGTCGACGCCCTCGACGGAGAGCACGAGAGGGGTGACGGTCTCGTCTCCCGGCTGCGAGGTGACCGCCATGAGCAGCGTGGCCGACGTCAGCACGGCGTTGAACTCCTGCGCGGCGAGCCGGCCCGCTTTGGCCTCGGTGATCGCGGCCTCGAGCTCGACGCCCGTGGGCAGGTCGGGCGCGCCGTCCGGGATCTCGCTCACTCCTGTGCCCTCTGACCAGCCGGCAGGCGCGACGCGGTGGATCGGCGGCGCGGGGCGATCAGGCGGACTTCTCGCGCGGGGCGCGCTTCTGCGTCTCGCGCGGCACCAGCGTGGGATACACGTGATCGAGCACCGTCTCGCGGGTGATCACGACCCGGGCGACGTCCTCGCGCGAGGGCACCTCGTACATGACCGAGAGCAGCACTTCCTCCATGATCGCGCGCAGGCCGCGAGCGCCCGTACCGCGCATGACGGCCTGGTCGGCGATGGCTTCGAGCGCGTCCTCGCTGAACTCGAGTTCGACGTTGTCGAGCTCGAAGAGCTTGGCGTACTGGCGCACCAGGGCGTTCTTCGGCTCGGTGAGGATCTGGACCAGGGCGTCGCGGTCGAGCGGGCGGACCGAGGTGATGACCGGCAGCCGGCCGATGAACTCGGGGATCAGACCGAACTTGATGAGGTCCTCGGGCATGACGTCGCCGAAGACGTCCTTGGTCTCCTTGTCGAACTTCGTGTGCAGTTCGGCCCCGAAGCCCAGGCCCTTCTTGCCCACCCGGCTCTCGATGATGGTGTCGAGCCCGGCGAACGCGCCACCCACGATGAACAGCACGTTGGTGGTGTCGATCTGGATGAACTCCTGGTGCGGGTGCTTGCGCCCGCCCTGGGGCGGCACCGACGCCGCCGTGCCCTCGAGGATCTTCAACAGCGCCTGCTGCACGCCCTCGCCGGAGACGTCACGGGTGATCGACGGGTTCTCCGCCTTGCGGGCGATCTTGTCGACCTCGTCGATGTAGATGATCCCGGTCTCGGCGCGCTTCACGTCGTAATCGGCGGACTGGATCAGCTTGAGCAGGATGTTCTCGACGTCCTCGCCGACGTAGCCCGCCTCGGTGAGGGCGGTGGCGTCGGCGATGGCGAACGGCACGTTGAGCATGCGCGCCAGCGTCTGGGCCAGCAGCGTCTTGCCCGAGCCGGTGGGCCCGAGCAGCAGGATGTTCGACTTGGACAGTTCGACCACGGAGTCGGCGTTGCGGGGCTTGGCCTCCCCGCCGGCCTGTACCCGCTTGTAGTGGTTGTAGACGGCGACGGCGAGCGTCTTCTTCGCCTGGTCCTGGCCGACGACGTAGCCGTTGAGGAACTCGTAGATCTCGTTCGGCTTGGGCAGCTCGTCGAAGCTGAACTCGCTGGTCTCGGCGAGCTCCTCCTCGATGATCTCGTTGCACAGGTCGATGCACTCGTCGCAGATGTAGACACCTGGACCAGCAATGAGCTTCTTGACCTGCTTCTGGCTCTTCCCGCAGAACGAGCACTTGAGCAGGTCGCCGGTCTCACCGACACGTGGTGCCACTGGCGACCCGTCCTCTCCGTTTGCGTCCAGGTTCGTCCGCCGGCCGAGCGGCCCGGATCTCGCACGCTACCCGCAAAACCCCGGGAAGTCCGCTGCAAACCGTAGCGAGTGGCGTGTCGAAACCCGAACCGATCAGGCGTCCGGAATCAGCTTGCGCGAGGTGATGACCTCGTCGACGATCCCGTATTCCTTGGCCTGTTCGGCGGTGAGGATGGTGTCGCGCTCGATGTCGGCGCGCACCTTCTCCACCGTCTGCCCGGTGTGCCGGGACAGGATCTCCTCGAGCAACCCGCGCATGCGCAGGATCTCGTTGGCCTGGATCTCCAGGTCGGACACCTGGCCCTGCCCCTCGCCCGAGGGCTGGTGGATCAGCACGCGGGCGTTCTGCAGCGCGAACCGCTTGCCCTTCGTCCCGGCGGCCAGCAGCACGGCGGCGGCCGACGCGGCCTGGCCCATGCAGATCGTCTGGATCTCCGGCCGGACGTACTGCAGCGTGTCGTAGATGGCGGTCAACGCCGTGAACGACCCGCCCGGGGAATTGATGTAGATCTGGATGTCGCGGTCGGGGTCGGTGGACTCCAGCACGATCAGCTGCGCCATGACGTCGTTGGCGACGACGTCGTCGATCGGCGCGCCGAGGAAGATGATGCGCTCCTCGAACAGCTTGTTGTACGGGTTCGACTCCTTCATGCCGTAGTTCGTGCGCTCCACGAAGGACGGCAGGACGTAGCGCGACTGCGGCAGGTGCAGGCCGGTGGCGCCGTACGGCGTGTGCAGGTCGGTCATGATTTCCCTTTCGGCCGTCAGGCGGGGGCCGGGCTGGAGCCGTTGGGCACCTGGGCGACCCGGCTCACGACGTGGTCGACGAAGCCGTACTCGAGCGCCTGATCGGCGGTGAACCACCGGTCACGGTCGGAATCGGCCTGGATCTGCTCGACCGTCTGCCCGGTGTGCTCGGCGATCAGCTCGGCCATCTGGATCTTGGTCAGCTTGAACTGCTCCGCCTGGATCGCGATGTCCGACGCGGTGCCGCCGATACCGGCCGACGGCTGGTGCATGAGGATGCGCGCGTGCGGCAGGGCGTAGCGCTTGCCTGGGGTGCCGGCCGAGAGCAGGAACTGGCCCATCGAGGCGGCCAGGCCCATGGCGTAGGTAGCGATATCGCACTCGACGAACTGCATGGTGTCGAAGATGGCCATGCCGGCCGTCACCGACCCGCCCGGCGAGTTGATGTAGACGTTGATGTCGCGTGTCGGGTCCTCCGCGGCGAGCAGCAGCAGCTGGGCGCAGAGCTGGTTGGCGATCTGGTCGTCCACGGCCTGGCCGAGGAAGATGATGCGGTCGCGCAGCAGCCGGTCGTAGACCGAGTCGTTCAGGCTCATACCGGGCGCCGACGTGCGCATCTGCATCGTGCGCGGCGGCTGCGCATCGAACTGGCTCACGGTTCCTCCTGACGGCGGTGCTGGGTCTTCATCGTGTTCGTCTTCGACCCTAACGAAGCGGGACCGCCCGGCAGTCCCGGACGGCCCTCCGTTCGCTCAGGGCGTGACGGACGACCCGTCGGCGTCGTCCGCCGCCTCGGCCTTGCCCTCGGGATCGTCGCCGGGGTTGTCGCCGGGGTTGTCGCCGGAGTTGTCGTCGCCTTCGGCGGCGCCGTCCTCGCTCTCGTTGAGCGCGGCGAGGTCGACGGCGTTGCCCGACGCGTCGGTGATCGTGGCCGACTCGAGCAGGTTCGCCAGCGCCTTGTTGCGCCGGATGTCGGCGACCAGCATCGGCAGGTTGCCCGACTGCATGATCTGGTTGGCGAACTCCTGCGGCGGCATCTGGTACTGCGCGGCCTGGCGCACGAGGTACTCGGTGAGCTCGGCGTCGCCGATCTGCACGTTCTCCTGCTCGGCGACGGTGTCGAGGATGAACTGCGCGCGCACCGACTTCTCCGCGCTCTCGCGCATCTCGGTGTCCCACTCCTCGCGGGTCTTGCCCTGCGCCTCGAGGAACTTGTTCACCAGCTCGTCGTCGTGGTTGAGCGAGTGGATGATGTCGTGCTGGCGATACTCGATCTCGGCGGTGACCGCCGACTCCGGCAGCGGGAAGTCGACGGTGTCGATGAGGTGCTCGAGCAGCTTGTCGCGGGCCTGCGAGCCCTGCTCGAGAACCCGGACGCGGCCGAGGCGGGTGCGCAGGTCGTCGCGCAGCTCGTCGATGGTGTCGAACTCGCTGGCCAGCTGCGCGAACTCGTCGTCGGCCTCGGGCAGCTCCTTGACCTTGACCGACTTGACGGTGGCCGTCACCTCGGCCTCCGTGCCGGCGTGCTCGCCCTGGCGCAGCGGTGCGGTGAAGGTGGCCGACTCCCCCGCCGACTTGCCGCGGATCGCGTCGTCGAGCCCGTCGACGAACTCGTCGGAGCCGACCACGTAGGAGCGGCCCTTGGCCGAGCCGCCGTCGATCTCCTCGCCGTCGACCACGGACACGAGGTCGAGGGAGACGTAGTCGCCGTCCTCGGTGGGCCGGTCGACCCCCGTCAGCGTGCTGAACCGGTCGCGCAGCTCGTCGAGCTGCTCGTCGACGTCGGCGTCGGTGACGTCGGTGTCGTCGACGGTGACGGCCAGGCCGTCCAGCGGCGGCAGGGCTACCTCGGGCCGGATGTCGACCTCGGCCGTGAAGTGCCAGTCGGTGCCGTCGGTGATCTCGTCGGCGTTGCTGATCTCGGTGATCTCGGGCTGGCCGAGCGGCTGCAGCTCGTGCTCGCGCGCGGCCTCGCCGTACAGGCGCGGCAGCGCCTCGTTGACCGCCTCCTGCACCACAGCGCCGCGGCCGACCCGCTGGTCGATCACCCGGGCCGGCACCTTGCCCGGCCGGAAGCCGGGTACCCGCATCTGCTGTCCCAGCGTCTTGTACGCCTGGTCGAGGCTGGGCTTGAGGTCGGCGAACGGCACCTCCACGGCGAGCCGGACTCGCGTCGGGCTCAGGTTCTCGACGGTGCTCTTCACGTGCGGGTGCTCCTCGGTGACGCGGACGGGCGGGCCGGCGTGCCGGCGCGTGGTTGTCGTGGCAGTCGGTGACGGGGTGGCGGGATTCGACCCACGCCCCTCGCTCCCGAATCCTGGGAACGACGTCCGGCCAGTCTATGGCGTCCGGATAACGGGCCCAAACCCCGCCCGCAGTCCGCCGGACGGTGCCGATTCCCGACCCGTCCGCCGGCGGTCCCGGTTGCCGGCCGGCCGGCGGCCGCGCTGTGGTTGACTCACCCGCGGTCCGGGAGGGGCACAGATCAGTGGCGCAGCAACGATCACTCGGGGCGTCCCGGTGCTGCTTGGTCGCGCTGACGGTCGCCGTCGTATTGCTGAGCGGCTGCGCGGTCTCGACAACCTCGGCCCCGGGCAGCAGCGCGGCACGGCAGTCGACGGTGTTCCCGGCCTCGACAGCGACAGCGGGCGCTGCTTCGGCCGCGCTGCAATCCCTGCCGGTCAAGGGGCGGGCGCCGATGACCGGCTATGCGCGGGACCAGTTCGGGCCGGCGTGGACCGACGACAACGACGATCCCGGCGGCCACAACGGGTGCGACACGCGCAACGACATCCTGCGCCGCGACCTCACCGAGGACGTCGCCAGGCCGGGCACCCACGGATGCGTGCTGCTGGCCGGCACGCTGCACGATCCCTACACCGGGCGCAGCCTTCGTTTCCACCGCGGCCCGCACTCCGCGGACATACAGATCGATCACGTCGTAGCGCTCGGCGACGCCTGGCAGACCGGCGCGCAGGGTTATAGCCAGCAGACCCGCACCGCTCTCGCCAACGACCCGCTGAATCTGCTCGCCGTCGACGGGTCGACCAACGAGGCCAAGGGCGACGGCGACGCCGCCACCTGGCTACCCCCGAGCAAGGCCTTCCGCTGCTCCTACGTTGCCCGCCAGGTGGCCGTGAAGGCCCGCTACCAGCTTTGGGTCACCGGCGCCGAGCGCGAAGCCATCCACCGCGTGCTGTCGGCGTGCCCGGGCCAGCGCCTGCCGACCGAAGCGGGCCGGCCGCCGCTCACCCGGGCCCCGCGCGACCCGCCGTCGCCGCTACGCCACAAGCCGACGCACACCTCGCCCGCTGCGCCATCGGCGGCCTGCACGACGACGTCGAGCGGTCGTTGCATCAAGCGCGGGCAGTTCTGTCCGGGCGACTCCTACGGCGAGAGCGGCACCGACGCCGGCGGCGACACGCTTCGATGCAGCGGCGAATCGGACCACCCTCGCTGGGCGTGACCTCACCCGGCGCGTTCCCACAGCGTGCTGGTCGGGGTGGCGGGATTCGAACCCACGGCCCCTCGCTCCCAAAGCGAGTGCGCTACCAAGCTGCGCCACACCCCGGGCAGTGACGACGGCCCAGTGTACGGGCCGGCCCCGGCGCGCTTCCCCCACACGGTGGTCGCGATCCGGCGGCCGATCGCGACCACGCTGTGGGGGGAGGTGTGCTTCCCGGGATCACCTGCGGGGCGGGGGCCTGGAGAGGTCGGATCGCTCCTGCCCCGCAGTGCCCCCTTCGTCGGGGCTCCTTGTACGTTGCCGACCATGCCCGAGGGACACACGCTGCACCGCCTCGCCCGCGAGCAGCAGCGGCTGTTCGGTGGCACAGTGGTGCGGGCCAGCACGCTGCAGGACCGCTTCGCCGACGGCGCCGCGCTGCTCGACGGCGCCACGTTCACCCGCGCGGAGGCCTACGGCAAGCATCTGGTGCAGCGCTACTCCGACGGCACGCTGCTGCACGTCCACCTCGGGTTGTACGGGAAGTTCGTCACCGGCCGGGGGGAGCCGCCCGCGCCGCGCGGGGCGCTGCGGCTGCGGTTGACCAACCACGAGGTGTGGACCGACCTGCGTGGCCCGATCGCCTGTGAGATCGTGACGCCGGGCGAGGTGGTCGCCCTGTTCGCGCGGCTCGGCCCGGACCCCCTGCGCCGGCGTGCGGATCCGGCGCTGGCCTACCAGCGCCTGCACCGCAGCCGGTTGCCGCTGGCCGAACTGCTGATGGACCAGAAGGTGCTGGCCGGCGTCGGCAACGTGTACCGGGCGGAGTTGTTGTTCCGCCACCAGCTCGACCCGTTCCGGCCGGGGCGGGCGGTCACCGAGCAGCTGTGGCGTGAGCTGTGGGACGACCTGGTGACGCTGATGCGCGCCGGGGTGCGGACCGGGCGGATCGTGACGGTGCGCGACCGCGACCGGGCGCGCTCGGGTCGTCGCCGCCCGGCGCACGACGAGTCGGTCTACGTGTATCGGCGTGCGGGCGAGCCGTGCCGGGTGTGCGGGACGGCCGTGCGCACGCAGGTGCTCGCCGGGCGGAATCTGTTCTGGTGTCCCAGCTGCCAGGCCCCGGCCTGACCTGACCGCGGCGCGCGCTACACCAGCTCGGCGTGCCGGCGCCGGTCGCGCGGCGACGGGCGCCGCTCGAGGCGGGCCTGCAGCACGTCGCGAGCGATGACGGCGCGCCCGGCCAGCGTGGCGGCGTGGATGAGGGTGTCCTCGACGACCTCGCGCTGCGCCGCGCTGCCGCCGAGGCGCTCGACCCCGCGCAGGCGCAGCAGCCCTTCGGTGGCCCGGTCGGGGTCGTCGTGCACGAGGTCGCCCAGTGCGTCGCACAGCGGCGCGATGGTGTCACGGAACAGCGCCTCGTCGCGCCCGGTGGCGTAACGGCGCAGCCGCACGAGGCCGGTGCAGTCGTTCGCCGCCGCCAGCGCGATCGCCGCGTGCAGCGCGACGAACGGCGTGGGTGGCGCGGCCAGCAGCGACTCGGGCACGGCGCGCAGCACGGTCGCGGCGTCGACGCCGTCCCACGCTCGGGTCACCACCCCCCGCCAGAGCAGGGCCGCCGAATCGACGAGCGCGCGGACCCCGGTGACCACCGGTGGCCGCAGCTGCGTGGCATAGCGTTCGCTCGCCGCGCGGTCGTCGCCGAGAGCCAGTTCGTGCAGGGCCGCGTGCCAGGAGAAGTGTGCCCGGTGAGCGGCCCGAGGGCCGCAGTCGCGGATCCAGCCGTCGAGCCAGGCCAGCCCGGCGCGATGGTCACCGGTCTCGTAGTGCACGTGCGCGCGGGCGTGCGCCGCGTGCCCGGCCCCCGGTTGCGCGGCGAGTGATCGTGCGGCCAGCTCGGCGGCCTCGTCGTAGCGCTCCTGCTCCTGACGGAAGAACGCGAGCAGCCCGCAGTACCACCAGTCGTCGCCGTAGGCCGGGGCCAGCCCGTCGACGAGCGCCCAGGTCTCCGCCGGCAGCTCGGTGGCGCCGGCGAAGGCGATCGTCGGCACCGCCGCGCTCACCGCGAGCGCGTCCTCGGGATAGGTGTTCAGGTAGGACAACAACGCGGCCGCCGACGCCGCCCCGGGCTCGGCCACCCGGGCGGCGACCACCTCGACGAAGCGCCGTTCCCGCTCGTCGCCGCGGGCCGCGGTGCGCTCGGCGGCGGCCAGGCTCGCGGCGACGTCGACGTCGGCTTCCCACTCCGTGCCGAGCAGGGCGAGCGCGGCGTGCCCGAGGGCGAAGTCGGGGTCGAGGCGCACGGCCTCGGCCACCCGCTCGGCCGCACCGGACTGCACCCGCAGCACCCGCCCGAGCCCGTCGAGGTAGGCGCGCGCGGCGCCGGCGTTCGCCGACAGCGGCAGACCATAGGGGTCGCGCGGGCGGCGGCGCAGGCCGGTCGCGGGCAGCGCGGCCAGCACCTGGCCGGCGACGTCGCGCGCCTGTCCCCGGATCTCGGGAATCGCGGTGCTCTCCCACAGGTCGCCGCGCCGCAGCGGGCCGACCGCCCACACGGCGGCCGGTGGTTGCGCGTCGGCCGCCTGGACGCGCCCGCGGGCGTCGGTGGCGAAGCCGAGGTCCAGCGAGCCGGCGCGGGCCAGCCCGGCGTCGAGCAGGTTGAGCACCAGCGGGTCCTCGTCCAGCTGCACGGGCACACAGGTGCCGGTGCAGTTGAGCACGAGCGTGGCGGCGACCACGGTGCCGTCGTCGAGCGTCACCCGCAGGCCGCGCTCGTCCTCCCGCGCCGCGGCCACGCTGCCGGTGTGGAAGGTCAGCGTGCCGTCGGCGTGCCGCTGCTCGAGCCAGGCGTCCAGCGCGGGGTCGATGCGGTGCCGGACGCGGTCCCACCGCCGGGCGGCCGTGCGCAGGAACGTCGCCCGCGCGTCGGCATCCATGCGCTGCCAGATGCCGGCGGTGAGCGGCCGCAGCCCGTCGACGGCCGCGCGCCAGTCTCCGCCCGCCGCGCGGACCTGCCCGAACACCACCCGCCGGGCCTCGGCCAGGGTGAGCGGGCCGCCGGGCGGCAGCGCGAGGCGCGGCCTGCGCCGGGCCCGGCGAAGCCGCGTGCGGCAGTGGGCGCAGGCCGTGCCGGGAGACGACGTGCACCCGCACGCCGGAGCGGCCCCAGCGCAGCGCCATGTCGGCCATCGTGAGCCCGGCGCCGACCAGCACGATCGACTCACCCGGGCGCACCGCGACCGACGCCGACGCGCGCCAGGGGTCGGCGAGGAAGCGGTGCGAGCGGCGCAGGTCTTCCGGCGCCCAGGCCGCAGACGGCGAGCCGTGCCCGGTGGCCAGGACCACGGCGTCGGCGGGTTGGCTGCTGCCGTCGTCGAGCGTCACCCGTAGGCGGCGGCCGTGCCGGCGCACGTCGTGCACCCGGTGGGCGCGGTGCACGAACCGGGCGTGCCGGGCGCGGGCGACAGCCTCGGTGAGGCAGTGCTCGAGGTACTCGCCGTAGTGCAGCCGCGGCGCGAAGCCGCCCTCGGGGTAATCGACGGCGACGTGCCGACGCAGCCAGCGCACGAAGTGTTGCGGGTCGTCGGGGTACGCGCTCATGCCCTTGGCCGGCACGTTCAGCCGATGTCGGGGGTCGCGCGTGGAGTAGGCCAGGCCCTCCCCCACGTGCCGCGGTTCGCACAGCTCGACCCGCACCTCGCGTGCCGCGCCCTCGGCCGCGGCCAGCACGTGCAGCGCGGTCAGCGTGCCGCTCGCCCCGCCGCCGACGATCGTCACGACTGCCGTCATCACACCTCAGTCCCTAAATCCTACGGGAATAGGAGGATATGGTAGCGGTAAAGCGGGACGGACGCAGCCCGAGCCGTCAGCCGGCGGGGCGCACCTCGACCTCGGCGACCGTCGGGTAGAAGGCCAGGTGGTCCTTGATCGCGGCGACCGCGGCGTAGGGCGCCTCGTAGGTCCACACCACGTTCTCGGCGTCGACGTCGCCCACGTGCAGCGAGTAGTAGGCGCTGTCGCCCTTGTAGGGGCAGTAGGTCTCGTGCTCGGTGCGTTCGAGGACGGCGGGGTCGACGGCGTCGCGCGGGATGTAATACACCGGCGGGTAGCCGGCCTCGCGCAGTTCGAGGGCGGCACTCGTGTCGGCCACGACCGTGCCGCCCACCCTGACGACGACCCGTGCGGGGCTGGGCGTCACGGTGATGGGGTGGTCGGGACCGGGCTGCAGGACGGGCTTGGCGCTCGCGGTATCGCTCATGGCTGGGCAACCCGGTGCGCGCTGGTCGCTATTCCCGCGTCACGGCCGTCCCCCGCCGCCGGGCCCGACGGGGCCGGCGCCACCGCCGCCCCCCGACAGCCCGCCCAGGCCGGAGTGGATGCGCCGTCCGGCGGTCGTGTCCGACGAGGGGATCGACGCGTCGACGTCGGCGAGCACCACCTGCTGGCCGGCGCGCAGGCCCGACTTCACCTGCACGAGCGAATCGCCCACGAGCCCGAGCGTGACGGCCTGCGGGCCGACCTTGTCGCCCGTGCAGACCTGCGCCGTGTGCCGGGTGCCGATCGTGTGCACGGCCGAGACGGGCACGGTGAGCGCCCCGGCCACCTTTCCGACGTCGACGGAGACGTCGGCACCCATCCCGTCGTAGAGCGACGGGTAGGTCCGGTCGAGTTGCACCGTCACCGTGTAGCTCGACGACGAGCCGGTGCTGCTGCTCGAGTTCGTCTGACCGACGTACGTGACCGTGCCCGGCAGCGCGCCGGTGTGCCCGTCGACGGTGACCTGCGCCTTCTCGGCCGGCTTCACCAGGTCGATGTCGGCCAGGCCGACGTTGAGGTCGACCGACAGCGCCCCGCTGCCCACCACCGTGATCGTGCTCGTGGACGAGCCGGCGCTGACCGTGTCGCCCTCGGCCACGCCGACCGCGGCCACGGTGCCGGAGATCGGCGTCGTCAGGGTGGCGTCGGCGCGGTCGCTGCGCGTCACGGCGAGTTCGGCGCGGGCGGCGTCGATCGACTTCTGGTCGGCCGCGACCTGGGCCGCGGTGACGGTGGTGCCCGTCGCCGACGACGAGCCGCCCGACGCCGACCCGGCCGAGCCCGTGCCCGAGCCTGCGCGCCCGGTCGATGCCGAGCCGGTACCCGAACCGGAGCGCGAGGCGGTCCCGCCCGTTCCCGAACCGGCCGTCCCGCTGCCGCCCGAGCCGGACCCCGAACCGGAGCCGGCCCCCGACCCCGTGCCCGAGCCGCTCGACCCCGCCGCGCCCGCGATGGCCTTGCTCAGCGCCGACAGCGCCGTGTCGAGCGCACTGCTCGCCGAGTCCACCCTGGCCTGCTGGGTGCCCACGGCGGCGGCCTGCTCGGTGCACCGGCCCGCGTCGGAGGTGCCCATGCGCACCAGCTGCACGGTGTAACCCTGACCGGCGACCAGGCCCCCGAAGCTGTAGGTGCCGCCGGAGCGCAACGTCTGGGGGTTCGGTGAGGAGGTGCTGGCCTTCGTGGCGCCGGCGCCCAGCAGGGTGACGATCGCCGGCCCGGTGACCCGGCCCGACACCGTGGTGTCGCTGCCCGCGGCGGCCTGCACCGAGCTGGTGTCGCTGCTCGATCGGCACACCGGGACGAGCGTGGCGACCAGGGCGTCCTGTGCGCTGATCGCCTTGTCGAGGCCCTGTTGGGCCGTGGTGACCGCGTGCTGCGCCGCGCTGAGCCCACCGGAGGAGCCGCCGCTGGTCGGGCTGCGCCCGGCGGTGAACGAGAGGAAGTTCGCCGCGCCGGCGGCCGTGCCGGCGGACGTGCCCGTGGTCGTGCCCGTGGTCGTGCCGGTGGTGCCCGTCGTCGACCCGCCCGTCGTCGAGCCGCCGGCGGTCGAGGTCGAAGCCGTGGAGGCGGAGCCGGTGGCCTGGGCCTGCTCGTCGTCGACGAGACGCTGCTCGGCCTGGGCGAGCTTCGTCTGCGCCGCGGTGACGGCGGTGTCCAGCGACGACGGGTCGAGGGTGGCCAGCGCCTGGCCCGCGGTGACCTTGTCCCCGACGGCCACGCCGACGGTGGCGACGGTGCCGGAGGCGGCGAACGCCGCGGCGGCACTGCGGTGCGCGGCCAGGGTGCCGTCGGCCCGCACGGTCTGCTCCACCGTGGCGGTACGCACCGTCGCGACGCGGTAGCCGGCGCCGCCCGAGCCGCGCAGCGCCCACGCCGTGCCGCCGCCGCCGGCCACGAGCACGACGGCGACCGCGAGCACGATCAGCCGTCGCCGCCGGCGGCGCCGGCGCGCGCGGCGCCGGGCGAGCACCCCGTCGGGGATCAGCCATTGCCGCCGCCGGGCGCCTGCGGGGCGCCGCTGCCGCCGGGTGCACCGGGCCGCCCGCCCGGGCCACCGAAGCCACCGGTCGTGCACGAGCCGCCGGTCTTGCTGCTCAACGCGATGGCGGTCGCGGCGACGGCACCCTTGGTATCGGTCTTGCCCTGCACCCGGGCACACAGCCCGACCTTCGCCGAGGCGCTCGTCGTCTTCCCGGTCGTCGTGTACGTCGTCTTCGCGGTCACGGTGATCGTGCCGGTCCCGGTGGTGCTGCCCGTCTTCGTGCTGAGCGTGATCGTCGAGGCGCGCACCGAGGTGACTTGGCCGCTCAGCAGGCCGCCGAAGGCGCGCCGGGCGCCCGAGGGAGCGCCGCTCGGCGCGTTGCTCGGCCGCTGGGCGTTGCTCGGCCGCCCGCTCGGCGCGGTACCGGCCGGGCGGCGCCGGGCGCCGAACCCGGCGGTGCAGGTGCCCCCGCTCGCCGGGGTGATCCGCACCGACGTGGCCGTGATGGCCTTCGGCGACGACCCGGACGACGACCCGGACGACGAGCCCGACGACGCCGCGGCCGAGGTCGCCACCACGCACGAGCCGGGAGTCACCGCCGCGAGCGTCGTCTTCTTCTCGAGCGTGAAGCTGGTCGCGGAGGTGTAGGTGACCGCCGTCTGCGCGCTGGTGCTCTGCACCTGCAGCGTCGTCCCGCTGACCTGGGCGATCTCCCCCGAGGCCGCGGCGCCGCCGAACCCGGCGCCCCCGGGCCCCGCCCCCGCGTTCGGGTTCGCCCCGGCGCTGCCCCCGGCGGCACCGCTGGGCGGCGCACCGGCCGCGCCGGCGCCACCCCCGCTGCTCGAGCAGCCGGCCAGCAGCGCGGCCGCGGTCATGGTGGCGAGCCCGGCGAGGAGCAGGCCGGACGGGCGGGTACGGACGGAGGTGATGATCATGTTCGTTCCTCGGGAGGGTCGGGCGCGCCGCGTCATTCGCTGCGCAGCGCGTCGATCGGGGCGAGCCGGGCGGCGCGGCTCGCCGGGTACACGCCGAACGCCAGACCGATGGCCACGGCGACGGCGATGGCGCCGACGACGGCCGTGGTGGAGACGGTCACGGCGTTGGAGATGAGGTGGGGAAGGATCTTCGCGCCGCCGATGCCCAGCGCGGCCCCGGCGAGGCCGCCGACGAGACCGAGCACGGAGGCCTCGACCAGGAACTGGCGCCGGATGACGACCGGGGTGGCGCCGAGCGCCTTGCGCAACCCGATCTCGCGGGTGCGCTCGGACACCGAGACCAGCATGATGTTCATGACGCCGATGCCGCCGACGAGCAGCGACAGCGCGGCGATGCCGCCGAGCAGGATGGTGAGGGTGCTGCTGACCGACGTGGCCGTGGTGAGCAACGAGTCCTGCGTCGTGATCGAGAAGTCCGCGCCGGCGGACGTGGTGATCGAGTGCCGCGACAGCAGGATCGCGTCGATCTCCTGGTAGGCCGCGGAGATCGTGTCGTTGGACCGGGCGGCGACGTAGATCGAGGACAGGGCGCTGCGTGCGCTGCTCGTCGACAGCCGTTGCACCTCCGTCGAGAGCGGGACGACGGCGGTGTCGTCGAGGTTGCTCGACGAGTCCGAGCCCGCCGACTTCAGCACGCCCTTCACCGTGAACGGCGATGCTGTTGATGGTGACGGTCCGCCCGACGACCTCCGTCGAGCCGAACAGTTCCTCGGCGGTCGTCGGGGCCGAGCACCACCACGGTGGCGGCGTCGGCGTCGTCCTTCGCGCTGAGAAAGCTGCCCGTGGCGAGCGTGCGCGCCCGCACCGAGCGCCATTGCGGCGTGCTGCCGACCACGCTGGTCGTCCAGTTGGTGCTGCCGTTGTCGAGCTCGAGGGACGTGCTCTGGACGGGCGCGACGCCCGCGATGTCCGGCGCGGCGGTCTTCGACGTCAGTACGTCGGCGTCGGAGACCGTGAGGGTGGAGGCCGAACCGAAGCCGCCGCGCACGCCGCTCGAGCTGGTCGAACTGCCCGGCGACACGATGAGCAGGTTGCTGCCGAGCGCGTTGATCTGATTGCTGACCGTGGTCTTCGTGCCCTCACCCAGGCCGACCGACGAGCACCACGGTAGCGATGCCGATGAGGATGCCGAGGACGGTCAGGCCGGAGCGCAGGCGGTGTGCGCGCACGGCCTGCAGGCCGGTGCGCAGCGGTCTCGGCCCAGTTCACGACGCAGCGCCGGTCGAGCTCGGGCTGCACGAGGCCGTCGCAGCACCCGCACGGTGCGTTGCGACCGCGCGGCGACGTCACGCCTCGTGCGTGATCAGCACGATGGTCCGGCCGGCTGCGCAGAGCTCGTCCAGCAGGTCCAGCACGTCGGCGGTCGAATGCGAGTCGAGGTTGCCGGTGGGTTCGTCGGCCAGGATCATCGCGGGGTCGGTCACCAGCGCGCGAGCTACGGCTACGCGCTGCTGCTGCCCGCCGGACAGCTCGCCGGGCGGTGGTCGAGCCGGTCGTCGAGGCCGACCCGTTCGAGGGCGTTCGCGGCGCGGGCGCGACGCTCGTCCTTGCCGATGCCGCTGTAGATGAGCGGCAGCTCCACGTTGCGCAGCGCGGTCAGCGCGGGCAGCAGGTTGAACTGCTGGAACACGAACCCGATGCGCCGGTTGCGGATCTCGGCCAGCTCGTCCTCGTCGAGGCGGCTGACGTCCTCCCCGGCGAGGCGGTAGGTGCCGGCGGTGACCACGTCGAGGCAGCCGAGGATGTGCATCAGGGTCGACTTGCCCGAACCCGATGGTCCGGTGATCGGCCACGTACTCACCCGACCCGATCCGCAGCGTGACCCCGCGCAGCGCGGCGACCTCCATCGCCCCGGTGCGATAGACCTTGTGGACGTCGTCGACGTCGATGATCGGTTCATCGGCACCGGCGGTCACCGGGTGCCCCCGCCGTATGCCGCCTGCGCGGGAAGTTGCCGCCGCCGGGGAAGTTCCCGCCCCCGGCGCCGCCGCCCGGGAAGTAGCCGCCGTTGGTGCCACGGCGGTTCGTCGAGCCCGTCGGGCGCGGAGCCGCCGGCGGTCGAGTGACCGTCTCGACGTAGACCTGCTGCCCGGACGTCAGCCCGGACCTGATCTGCGTGACGCCCCCGGAGGCGATGCCGGTGGTCACGGTCTGCTTGGTCTTGTGCCCGTTGCGCGCGAGGTACGACGTAGGACGTGGTGCCGTCGCGGTGGATCGCCAGGGTCGCGACGGTGAGCACGTTGCTGAGCTGCTTGTAGATGATCGAGACGGTGGCCGAGGCGCCGTCGTGCAGTCCGCTCGGCGCGCCGGTCACGGTGACGTTCACCGGGTAGGCGGCCGAGCCGGACGAGCTGGAGGACAGCACGGACACCGACGACACCGTGCCGAACACGATTCCCGTCACGTTGTCGGTCGTGATCTGCGCCTGGTCGCCCTTGCTGACCAGCCCCACCTCGGTGTCGTCGACCGAGGCGGACACCGTCCAGGACTTCAGGCCGACGACGACGAAGTCACCCGATGCTCGTGCTGGCCGACGACGGACGCCCCCCGGTACTGGAGCCTGCCGCCGGAGCCCGTGCCCCCGCCCGTGCTCGTCCCGCCGCCCGTCGGAGTTGCCGGAGGCGGACCCGCCGCCCTGTCCGGTGCCGGACGAGGCCGGGAGCGACGAGCCCGACGACGCCGAGGAGTTCGTCGAGCCCGAGCCCGACGCCGTGTCGCCCTTCGTCACGTTCACTTCGGCGACCGTTCCCGCGATGGGTGAACGCAACGTGGCGTCGGTGAGCGCGGTCGTGGCGTCGGTGACGGCGCCGCGCGCGCTCGTGACCGAGGCCCGGTCGGCGCTCAGCTGCGCGGCGGTGGTGCTGGTGGAGTCCTCGGCGTCGGCCAGGGACGCCTTGGCCGAGGCCAGGGTGGCTCTCGCCTGCGCGAGCGTCGCCTTCAGCCCGACGGTCGCGATGGTGCCCAGCACCTGGCCCTTGGCCACCTTCTCGCCCTGCGTGACCCGCACCGAGGTGATCTTCGCGGCGGCGGTGAAGTCGGCGTCGCGCTCGTCGGCCGGCGCGAAGGTACCGGTGGTGGAAACCGCCTGGCGCACCGTGCCCGTGGCCACGCTGACCAGCCGCGTGCTCGGCGGGGCGGCGGCGGTGCTCCCGCCGGAGCCCGCCGTGAGCAGGTAGGTACCGACCCCCGCACCGACGACGATCACAGCCACGGTCGAAGTGATCCATGGGCGCCGCGTGACGACCCGGCGCGCACCCGCCAAACCTGCCTTCATCGATCCCCTGCGTGGTCGGGCGCGGGCAGATCCCGCGGGTCGACCGAAGCATCCGGCGCGCCGGGTCATCGGGACCTTTCGGGCAGGTCAAGAGATCGTCAACAGCACCTGGGAACCAGCCGTGGGCGCGGCGGCGCGGCCGTGCCCAGCGCGAACCGAGCTGGCCCACGGCTCGCCTCGCGGGTAGGACGGAGCCCATGCGCGTCGCCGTCCTCGCCGACATCCACGGCAACCTGCCGGCGCTGGACGCCGTCCTCGCCGGCGTCGACGCCGCCGGCGTCGAGACCATCGTCCTCGCCGGCGACCTCGCCGACGGCCCGTTGCGCAACACCGACCGCTGGCTCGTCGACGCGTTCGACGGCTGCCTCGACCTGCCGCGAACCACGCCGCGGACGGCCGCCAGCGACGCGGCCGCGCTCGAGGCGTTTACCGCCACCGTCCGGCGCCAGCAGGACGGCGCTCGCGCGCCGCGACACTGACCAAGATCGCGCTGCGACGGTGCTGTCTTCCGTCCGGCTGCCGCTCCTACGTCGAGGACCGGACCCCGACTCTCGGGGCCTGGCCCTCGGCGAACGAGCTACGGGTTGTGGGACTACACGGAGGTGCGGCCCTGCATGCCGGTGTGGGCGGCGGGGTCGTAGTACTCGTTGCGGTCATCGGCACGATTGGCCAGGCCCATTGCCAGCACGATCGTCTGCAGGAGGGCGGTGATCAGGGCCAGGATCAGCCCGATCTCGACGCCGACCTTCCCGCCGAGAGTGGGGCTGATGGCGCCCTTGCCGAGAACGATGCCGATCGCGAGCAACAGGCTGGTAGCGGCCAGCGCGGTCGGGACGTGGCCGGGCACGCCGCGACCGCGTCGCCGCTCGGCTGCGCCGAGCGCCGCCATCAGGCCGGCGGCCAGCGAGAATCCGACCACTGCGGTGGTAGGCGTCTCGAAGGCGTAGCCCGAATATTTGTGCTGGCTGTTGCTGCCGTCACCGACGTTGAGCCACCTGAGGAAGCCCCAGATGAACATCAGGACGCCGAGCAGGCCGGCGATCATCGACAGGGTGCGGTCCCGCTTGAGGGGATCGTTTCGCTGTGCGGGTGGGCGTGTTGCCGTCATCGCTGCCTCCCTGGCAGCGCGCCCGATACGGCGGCTGCCGACCAAACTGAAGACGCCGCGCTTCGACGCGTTTCGAACGACGGATTTGTGCCCAGATTCCGGCGGCGCTAACGCGCATTCGGGGCGCGCAGCCCGGGCCTGCGTCACACCGCGCTCGTGTTAGTGGCACCGCGGGTAGCGGTTACCCTGGATGTGCCTGAGCAAATCGGCCTCAGGGCTCGGTCCCGCCTTCGGTGGGCAACCCCGTCGTGGGCACGCAGTTTCCGAGCACCACCTGACCCGCCTGGCGGCGCAGGTCGCGCACGACCATCCCATCGGCGCCATGAGCGCATGAGCACGAAGTGGACCCATGACAGACGATCAAGGTACGGCCGACGAGGCACGCAAGGGGCTCGGCGCCGCAGTCGCGGGCAAGGCCCGGGAAGTAGCCGGCGCCGTGTTGGGCAACGACTCGTTGGCCAAGCAGGGACAGGTGCAGCAGGCCGAGGCGCAGGCGCGCCGCGACGCGAACAGTGCCGAAGCGGTCGCGGACACTCAGGTTGAGCAGGCCGCGCACGAGCTGGAGACCGAGCAGGACGCGGCGCGTAGAGCGGAACGCCAGGCCGGCGTCGTCGCGGCCGAGAACGAGGAGCAGGCGCTGCGTTCCGAGGCGGCCCAGGTCGAGCACGCCGAGCAGGTTGCCGAGTCGCGTAAGCAGAGGGGATGCGCTGCGGCCGAGGAGCATGCCCTGTCCGAGATCGCCGACGCCGCCGCCGACGCGCGCCTGGAAGAGGGCGAGGCGACGGCGCACCAGCGGGCGGCCGAGGGCGACAGCGAGCAACGCGCCGGCGCGCCGAGGTCACCGAGGCGCAGGCCCGGGCGGCTGGGCGCAAGCCGAACAGCTGGCCGAGCAGACCGAACGGACTGAGCGCCACCATCCTTCTATCTCACGTACGGCGATACACGGCGCGGAAAGGTCGACGATGATCGCCGATCGTCTGCGCAAGGTGGCTCGCGTTGAGTACTCGCTGCTGCGCAAACCGATCGCCACTGTCAATGAGCGTGTCTGGCCGCGGTCTCGCCGCGGACTGCCGTCCGACTGGCCGTTGCCGCGCTTGGTTCGGCCGACGTACGGGCCGGCCGGCTCCTGGACGACCGAGCTGCGTCGGCGTGGCCATGCCTGCGCGAGCACGCCGGGCTGAAGAGCCAGGCGGCGCGACTGGCGAGCGAGGCCGAGGAGCGCGCTCGAAGCTGGCCGGACCGAAGAGCGCGCCGAGCCGAGGCCGACGAGGACCGGGAGCAGGCCCGGCAGGAAGAGCAGGCGCGGGTCGCCGACGCGCTGCTGACCGAGCAGCAACAGCAACAGACGTCGGTGAACTTGCGGACGCCGATGCGGCGGAGCAGAAGCGACAGGCCGAGCTGCGGGCCAAGCACCTCATCGAGGAACACGAGGAGGAGCGCCGCACCAAGCAGGAGCGCATCAAACGCAGAAGGATGCGGCGACCGCGCCCGCGAAAGCCCAACTGCGCAAGGCCGCCAAGACCAAGGCCGCCGCCGGCGACCGCCGGGCCGAGGCGGAGATTCTCTCGACGCTGGCCGAGACGGAGAGCAAGTCCCGGCGCGGCCGGTCTGACCAGGTGCGACCTCGCTGCCCAGGTCCGCAGGGCGGCTGAGCGGGCCGCTCAGCTGAACAGCCGGCCGAGCCCGCCGCCGCCGGTCGAGCCGCCGAGGCCGCCGATGCCCTCGCGCGGGGACTCCCCCGGCACCAGTTCGGCCACCCAGTGCGCGAACGCCTCGGGGTTGCGCGACTGCAACAACACCCGGCCCGGGCCCCAGAAGTCGAAGACCCATCCCTCGCCGGACTTCAGGGAGTTCATCATCCCGGCGGCGGCCTTGCGCATCTGGAAACGGATGTCGAGCGCGTACGCGACGACGTGCCCGGTGTCGATGGTGACGACCTCGCCGTCCTCAAGATCGATCACGTCGACCGCACCGTAGATGCTGACCAGCGCCTGGCCCTGGCCGCTGGCCCGGAAACCGAAGCCCCCTTCACCGCCGAACAGGTTGGCCATGCCGCCCCACTGCGTATCGACCTGCACGCCGGTGGAGTTGGCGATCCAACTGCCCCTTCGCAGGAAGAACGGCTGCTGCGGCGTGACGTCGATGGACACGGTGTCACCGGGCAGCACGCCGGCGACGTCGACCCAGCCGCCCTGCGGCGGCGCGGTGTAGGTGGTGACGAAGAATGACCCGCCGCCGAGGACGCTGCGCTTGAGCCCGGCCATCAGGCCGCCCTCGGACTTGGACTCGAGCTGCACGCCGCCGCTGTGGGCGATCATGGCGCCGCCCTCGACGCGGACGGACTCACCCCCGGCGAGCATGCAACGGGCAACGGTGAAGGACGGGTTGTGGCGGGTGTCGACACGCATGCCGGCGATCTTCGCAAAACGGCGCGGTGGCCGACAAGGGACCGGGGCTCGTTTCGACCGGTTCCGAAACGTCGGCCGTCGACGTGGGCCCGAGTGGATCCACGGACCTCAGCGGCCCGGCGCCCCGTGGGTTCCGCGCAGCACGATGCGCGCCGGGAGCCGCTGCTGACGCACCGGCCCCTCGGGCTCGCTCAGGAGGGCCACCAGCATCCCGACCGCCGCGCCGGCGAGGGCGGCCAGGTCGCAGCGCACGGTCGTCAGGTCGACCAGCGGCCAGCCGGCCATGGGGATGTCGTCGAAGCCGATCACGGTCAGGTCGGCCGGGACCACGAGGCCGCGTGCTCGCGCCGCCGAGAGCACGCCGAGGGCCATGACGTCGTTGCCGCAGACGATCGCCGTGGGCGGCTCGTCGAGATCGAGCAGCTGGTGAGCGGCCCGCAGCCCGGCGTCGTGGCCGAACGACGCGCGCACGGTGCGCACCCGGGGCAGCGCTATCCCGTGCTCTCGAAGTCCGCGGCGCAACGCGTCGGCGCGCTCCTTCCCGGTGGATGTCGCCACCGGCCCCTGGACCGACGCCACCCGCTCGTGCCCGAGCTCGGCCAGCAGCCCCGCGACGGCGCGGGCGCCGGCCGCGTTGTCCACGGCGCAGCTCGGCGCGTCGGTGCGGTCGAGCACGCGGTTGGCGAGCACGTGCGGCACGCCTCGCTCGGCCAGATCGCGCGGCAGGTGCGACGTCCGTCGGGTCGTGGTGAGGATGACGCCGTCGTACGACCCGTCGGCCAGCGCCTCGATCTCGATCGAGCCGTGCTCCGCGTGGGTGACCACGATCGTGCGCAGGTCGTGGCGCGCGAGCTCACGCCGCATCGGCTCGACGAGCTCGGGATAGAACGGGTTCGTCAGTTCCTCGGACACCACGGCCACCCGGCGGGTCCGGCGGGTGGACAGGACGCGGCCGGACTCGCTCGGGATGTAGGACAGCGCCCGCGCGGCCTCGAGCACGCGCTGCCGCGTGCGCTCCGAGGCGCCGGGCAGGTTGCGCAGCGCGCGCGACACCGTGGGCTGCGAGACGCCGGCCCGCCGCGCGACGTCGAAGCTGGTCACCGTCTTGGCCATCGTTGACAAGTATACGTATGCGCTCAACAGTGTGCCTGTCGTCCGAACAAGGAGCAGTCATGACCACGTATCTGAAAGCGGCACGCCCGGCCGAGCAGGATCGGGAACACCAGGCCGGCGTGCGGGAAACCGTCAGCAGCGTCATCGCCGACGTGCGCGAGCGCGGCGACGCGGCCGTGCGCGAGTACTCGGAGAAGTTCGACGGATGGTCGCCGGCCAACTTCCGGCTCGAGGCCGAGGAGATCGAGAAGATCGTCGCGAGCGTTCCGGAGCAGGTCATCGCCGACATCCGCGATGTGCAGCAGCGGGTGCGCGGCTTCGCCCAGCATCAGCTGGCATCGCTGCGCGACTTCGAGGTGGAGACCGAGCCCGGCGTCCTGCTGGGTCAGAAGCAACATCCCGGTGGGCTCCGCGGGCGCCTACGTGCCCGGCGGACGCTACCCGCTGGTGGCCTCGGCGCACATGACCGTGGTGACGGCGAAGGTGGCCGGGGTCGAGCGCGTCACCGCCTGCACGCCGCCGATCCGCGGCGAGGTCCCCGCGGCGACCGTCGCCGCCATGCATCTGGCCGGCGCCGACGAGATCCTGCTGCTCGGCGGCACGCAGGCGGTCGCGGCGATGGCCGTCGGCACCGAGACCATCGGCAAGGTGGACCTGCTGGCCGGCCCGGGCAACGCCTACGTCGCCGAGGCGAAGCGCCAGCTGTTCGGCGAGGTCGGCATCGACCTGTTCGCCGGCCCCACCGAGATCCTCGTCGATCGCCGACGAGCAGGCCGACCCGTTCGTGGTGGCCGTCGACCTGCTCAGCCAGGCCGAGCACGGACCCGACTCGCCCGCGGTGCTGATCACCACGTCGGAGCCGCTGGCCCGCCGCGTCGTCGAACTGATCGACGAGCTCCTGCCCGGCATGCCGACGGCCGACTTCGCCGGGCCGGCCTGGCGCGACCACGGCGAGGTGGTCGTCGTCGACGACCTCGACGCGGCATGGGCGCTGGCCGACCGCTACGCCTTCGAGCACGTGCGAGGTGCTCACCGCCGAACCCCGCGAGGCGCTGGCGAAGATGCGCAACTACGGCGCGCTGTTCCTCGGCGAGGGCACCTGCGTGTCCTACGGCGACAAGGTGATCGGCACCAACCACACGCTGCCGACGCGCGGCGCCGCGAACTACACCGGCGGCCTGTGGGTCGGCAAGTACCTCAAGACCGTCACCTACCAGGAGGTCACCGACACCGCGGCCAGCGCGCGCCTCGGCGAGCTGTGCGGACGCGCGGCCCGCGTGGAGTTCTTCGAGGGTCACGCGCGGTCGGGCGACGTGCGCGCACACAAGTACGCGGGCGCTCCGTTGGCGTGGGCCCCGGCGCGGTGACCACGAGCGGCAGCCGTGCGGCCGGCGAGCTGGCCGGTCGCACGGCCCTGGTGACGGGGGCCGGCAACGGCATCGGCCGCGCCATCGCCCTCGAGCTACGCGCGAGCGGGCGCCCGCGTCGTCGTCGTCGGCCGGCGGCGCGGCAAGCTCGCCGCCGTCGCCGCCGAGATCGGCGAGAGCGCCCGCGTCGCGGTGTGCGACACGTCGGACCCGGCCGCGGTGGACGAGCTCGCGAGCGGGCTGCGCGACGAGACGATCTCGATCCTGGTCAACAACGCGGGGATCGGCGGCCCGGTCGCGCCGCTGACCGACGTGGCCGTCGAGGACTGGGACGAGGTGTTCGCCGTCAACGTGCGCGGCGTGTTCCTGATGTGTCGCGCGTTCCTGCCGCCGATGATCGAGCGCGGCCGCGGGGACGTCATCAACCTCGCGTCGGTCAGCGGGAAGCGACCGCTGGCTATGCGCACGCCCTACACCGCGTCGAAGATGGCGGTGATCGGCCTGAGCACGACGCTGGCCCACGAGGTCGGTCCGCTCGGTGTCGCGGTGAACACCCTGTCGCCGGGGCCGGTGGCCGGCGAGCGCATGACCCGCAACTTCCGCCTCGACGCCGAACGCACCGGCCGCCGGCCGGCCGAGGTCGAGGAGGAGTTCGTCTCGCGGGCGGCGCTGCGGCGGATGGTCACCGAGGACGAGGTCGCAGCGGCCGCTCGAGCCATGCTGGCGATGCCGGGGCTGTGCGGGGCGGACATCGACCTGTCGGCCGGAATGGTCGCGCGCTAGGTCGTCGGCGAGCACCCGCGATCCGACACGAATTGTCCGGATGAGGGGTTGATTGTGAATACGTATGCAGATATGGTCGGCCGCATGCTATTCAGCTCCGCCGTCCTCGAGTCCCTGTCCGAGCGCTACACGATGGTGAAGACCCCCGGCCATGCCGGCCCTCCGGCGCAGACGCGACCCCGCGGTCGTCGCCACGGTGTCCGAGATGCTGAGCACGATCGAGCGCGACGGTCTGGACGCGGTACGCCGCTACGCCGAGCAGCTCGACGGGTTCACCGGCCGCGACCTCGAACTCGACGCGGCGACGATCGCGACCAGCGGCGATCGGCTCGACCCCGCGCTGAGCGCGGCCATCGACCTCGGGGCGCGGCGCACCCGCGCGTTCGCCGACGCCTCCCGCGGCCGGCTCTCGGACTTCGAGACCGAGCTCGAGCCCGGGCTGGTCACCGGCTACCGCTACGTACCCGTGCAGCGGGTCGGCGCCTACCTGCCGGCCGGTCGATTCCCGCTGACGGCGAGCGCATTCATGACGGTGAACGTGGCCAAGGCGGCCGGCGTGCCGACGGTGATCGGCCTGCACGCCGCCGCAGCCGTCCGGCGGCCCGAACGCGGCCGTGGTCTACGCGGCGCATGTCTCCGGCGTCGACCGGGTGTTCCTGCTCGGCGGCGTCCAGGCGCTGGCCGCGATGGCGTTCGGGCTGCTCGACGGCCAGCCCGTCGACATGATCGTCGGTGCCGGCAATGCCTACGTCGCCGAGGCGAAGCGGCAGCTGTTCGGCCGCGTGGCCATCGACCTGCTGGCCGGGCCGTCCGAGGTCGCCGTCCTCGCCGATCGACACCGCGGACCCGGTGCTGGTCGCCGCCGACCTGCTCGGCCAGGCCGAGCACGGGCCGGACTCGCCGGCCGCGTTGGTCACCACCGATCCCGGCTTGGCCGACGCCGTCGCCGTCGAGGTGAAGCGCCAGCTGCAGACGCTGTCGACCAACGAGATCTGCGGCCCGGCCTGGGAGGATCACGGCTCGATCACCGTCGCCGCCGACCGGGAGGCCGCGGTAGCGCTGATGGACGATCTCGCCCCCGAGCACCTCGAGGTCCAGACCGAGGACGACGCCTGGTACCACGACCACCTGCACAACTACGGCTCGCTGTTCCTGGGCGAGTGGAGCACGGTGGCGTACTCGGACAAGGGCATGGCCGGCACCAACCACGTCCTGCCGACCGCCGGCGGCGCCCGGCACAGCGCCGGGCTGTCGGTGTCGCGGTTCCTCAAGCCGCTCACCTATCAGCGGATGACCGAGGCGGCGACGCCGCTGCTCGCCGACGCCGTGGACGTCATTTCCGCTTCTGAAGGCATGTCGGCCCATCGGGCCACCGCCGTGCTGCGCACCGAGCGCCGCGCCGGCTGATCCTGCACCACCTGCTCCGCTCCGACCCCGCTCATCGGAAGGTGGACCACCATGGCCGAGAAGTCATATCTGCTCGAGGCCCGCGGCATCGTCAAGAACTACGGACACGTGCAGGTGCTGCGCGAGACGCGACTTCCACGTCGAAGCCGGCAAGATCACCGCGCTCATCGGTGACAACGGTGCCGGCAAGAGCACGCTGGTGAAGATCCTGTCCGGGGTGATGCGCGCCGCAGGGCGGGCAGATCCTGCTGCGGCGGTGAGCCGGTGGAGTTCGACTCGCCCATCGCCGCGCGAGCCCACGGCATCGAGACGGTCTACCAGGACCTCGCCCTCGCCCCGGACCTCGGGCCGGCCGAGAACGCCTACATCGGGCGGGAACTGCTCAAGCCGGGGTTCCTCGGCAAGCTCGGCGTCCTCGACAAGAAGCGGATGCGCCGCGAGGCGTTCGAGACCTTCACCTCCCTCGGCACGGACGTCAAGGACATGGACGCGACGGTTGCCGCGCTGTCGGGGGGCCAGCGGCAGAGCGTCGCCATCTGCCGGTCGGTGATGTGGGCCAAGGGCCTGGTGTTCATGGACGAGCCGACCGCCGCGCTCGGCGTCCGGCAGACCCGGCGCGTGCTCGACCTCGATCAAGCGCGTCGCGAAGGAAGGTGTCGCGGTCGTGCTCATCAGCCACAACATGCCGGAGGTGCTCGAGGTGGCGGACTCCGTCCAGGTGCTGCGCCTCGGCCGCCGCGTCGCCGAGTTCACCAACGAGGCCACCGTGGACGATCTCGTCGGCGCGATGACCGGCGCCCTGGAGGTGACGCATGAGTCATGACCGACCGCAACGAGCGCTCGCAGCACGCGCTCGATCCGCGAGCGACGCGACGTCGCCACCAGCGGGGTGGACGCCCTTCCGCCGCGGCCTGCAGCGGATCCGTCGGCTCCTCGTGCCGGCCTACATGTTCGCTGGTACTGGTCGTGCTGTTCGTCGTGTTCAGCGTGCTCTCGCCGGACTCGTTCCCGTCCCTGGGCAACGTCCGCAACCTCGTCGTCGACACCGCCATCTTCCTGGTGATGGCGGTGGGCATGACCTACGTGATGGTGGCCGCGGGTTTCGACCTGTCCATCGGTTCGGTGCTCGTGTTCGCCGGCGTCTGTTCGGCGAAGACCATGGACTGGGTGGGCGGACAGGGTTACTGGACCGCCCTCGCCGGGCTGGTCGCGGCGCTGCTGGGGGGCCTGGTGTGGGGTCTGTTCAACGGATTCTGCGTCACCCGGCTGCGGGTGCCGGCCCTGATCACCACGCTGGGCACGCTCGGTGCCGCGCTCGGCGTAGCCAACCTGATGACGGACGGCAACGACATCAACGTCAGCCAGAACTCGTTGATCTCGATCCAGATCGACTACTTCCTGGGCATGCCGTGGGTCGTGTGGGTCGCGCTGGTCGTCGTGGTGATCGGCGCGGCGGTGCTGCACTTCACCCGCTTCGGCCGGCACACCTACGTCATCGGCTCGAACGCCGAATCGGCGCGGCGCGCGGGCATCAACGTCAACCGGCACCTGATGAAGCTCTACGCGATCAGCGGGTTGCTCGCCGGGCTGGCCGGCATGATGTCGCTGGTCCGGTTCTCGACCACGACCATCGACGGCCACGCGCAGGACGCGCTGACGGTGATCACCGGCGTGATCCTCGGCGGTACCAGCCTCTACGGCGGGTACGGCGCCGTGATCGGCACCGTGATCGGCATCTTCGTCCCACGGTGCTGCAGAGCGGGCTCGTGGTGCAGGACGTGCAGCCGTTCTGGCAGAACGTGGCGGTGGGATTCATCGTGATCTTCGCCGTGTACCTCGACCAGCTCAAGCGGCGTGCCCGTGACCGCGCCTGACCCGTCGACGAAGGGATCACCATGGCTCGCAAGCTCGCGCTGACCGCCGCCGCCGTGGCCGCCGTGGCGCTGGTCAGCACCGGGTGCAGCACCGCCCCGGTGATCGGCGCCAACGGTCTGGGCAAGGTGGTGTACATGCCTGGTTTGACCGGCAACCCGTTCTACAACACCGTGGCCTGCGGGGCGAAGATCGAGGCGAAGAAGCTCGGCGTCGACTTCAGCTACCAGGGGTCGCCGAACTTCGGCGTCGCCGACCAGACGCGGGTGTTGAACTCGGTGACCGCCACGCGCCCCGGCGCGATCATGATCTCGATCACCGATCCGAAAGCCATGATCGGCTCGCTGACCATCGCGAAACGACAAGGCATCAAGATCATCGGAATCGACGGCGACCTGTCGAACAAGAGCGTCATGACCACCAACATCCAGGCCGACGGCAAGCGGGCCGGCGAGCTGGCCGGCCGCGGGCTGGCGAAGGCCGTCGGCTACAGCGGCGCCGTCCTCGCCGTCGACAACGCCCCCGGCTCGATCGTCGCCGAGGCGCGCACCGACGGCTTCAGGGCGGCGATCGCCAAGTACCCGAAGATGCGTTTCCTCGGCATCAAGTACACCAACAACGACGTCAGCAAGGCCACGCAGATCGTCTCCAGCACGGCCGGGAGCAACCCGAGCTTTGTCGGGGCGTTCGGGGTCGAGACGAGCAACACCCAGGGCGCGTTGACCGGCGTGCGGGAAGCCGGCGTGAGCAAACGGGTCAAGGTGGTGGGCTTCGACACCTCCGACCCCATCGTCGCCGCCCTGCGCAAGGGTTCGCTGGCCGGCACCGTGGTGCAGTACCCGCGCGGCGAGGGCGCACTCGGCGTGCGGTCGGCCGTCGCCGCCATGCGCAAGGAAGCCGGTCCCACGCCAGCAGACCTCGGACGCCATCTTCGTGACCCCGAAGACCGTCGACACGGCCAGGGCCAAGCAGTACATCTACAACGTCAACTGCGGAGCATGATCACTTTCTCATGAGCAAGGACAGCACCGACACACCCACCCAGGCCCCCGCCAACGGCGCACCGGCCACGGCACCGGACGATCGCGCGCGACACGCGATCCAGGCGGTGACCCTCGGCGATCGGCCGGCCTCGCCCCGGCGCATGCCCGACTCGTTCGAGATCGCGGTGCGGCCCGGCACCGGCGTGGACACCACCCGCGCGGCCGACGAGCGCGGTGCGCGGCGACAGTCGCTGCGCGGGTTCGAGGACGTCTACACCGACATCGTCGACTACGTCGTCCGGATCACCCACCGCATCTGGGAGGACCAGGACGTCGGCTACGTCTACGACACGTACTCACCGGGCTGCTTCGTCTACGACGACAGCGGGCCCAACTACGGCGTCGAGCGCGTCGTCGAGGGGACGATGGCCAGCATCCATGCCTTCCCGGACACCCGCTCGTTCGCCGACGAGATCATCTGGGCCGGTGACGACGAGCAGGGTTTCGTCACGTCGCACCGCTACATCACGACCGGCCACCACCTCGGTGCGTGGCGCTGGGGACCGCCCACCGGCCACAAGGTCAACATGTGGGGCATCGCCAACTGCGTGATCCGCGAGAACGAGATCTTCGAGGAGTGGGTGCTCTACAACATGACCTCGAAGCTACTGCAGCTCGGCGTCGACCCGGCACGGGCCGCCCGCGAGTACGGCAACGAGCTGAACCACGCCGGGATCGACCGGCACGTCGGCGAGGTGCAACGGCTGGCCGGCGGCCGGCTGCCCGAGTACTACCCGGCGTCCTCGGGCCGCGGCTTCGACGTCGAGCATTTCGTGCGCACGCTGTGGCACGACCTCTACAACCGCCGCGACCTGTCGGCGGTCGACCGCGCCTACGCGCCGACAGCCCGCTGGCGCGGCCCGTCGAACCGGCTCGGCTACGGGCGCCAGGACATCCGTGGCGTGGCCCGGGCACTCATGTCGACCTTCCCGGACCTCGGCATGCAGGTGGACGAGGTCTACTGGATGGGCAACGAGGACGAGGGTTACCGGGTGTCGCTGCGCTGGACGGCGCAGGGCACGCACCGCGGCTACGGCCTCTACGGCGAGCCAACCGGCCGGCGGGTGCACCTGTGGGGCATCAACCAGCTCTACGTCGGCCACGGCACGATCACCGAGGACTGGATGATGTTCAACGAGTTCGACGTCATGGCGCAGATCCTCAGCGACGAGCCGTCGAGGCTGTTCTGAGCCGGGTCAGCTGCCTGCAGCTCGCACCGGAGGTCGGCCGGCTCGAGCAGAACCTGCGGCGCGCCGACGCCGCGATCGCGCAAGCGGTGGCCGAGGGCGCCGACGTCGTCGTCCTGCCCGAACTCGTCACCAGCGGCTACTACTTCGAGTCCGAAGGCGAGGTGCGCGAGGCCGCGGTGCCCCGGGACCACCCGGTGTTCGACCGCTGGGCCGCGCACGGCGCCGTCGTGATCGCCGGGTTCGCCGAACTCGCGCCCGACGGCCGGCTGTTCTCGAGCGCGGTGGTGCTGGACGGCCCACGCGGGCGCGACTTCTACCGCAAGGCGCACCTGTGGGACACCGAGCAGGTCTGGTTCACCCCGGGCGACGAGCCGCCGCTCGTGATCGACACGGACCTGGGCCGGATCGGGGTGATGGTCTGCTACGACCTCGAGTTCCCGGAGTTCGTCCGCTCGGTCGCGCTGCGCGGCGCCGATCTGCTGGCCGTGCCGACGAACTGGCCGCTGGTCGACCGGCCGCCCGGCCTGCCCGCCCCCGAGGTCGTCATCGCGATGGCCGCCGCGCGGGTCAACCACCTGCCGATCGCCTGCTGCGACCGCAGCGGCGCTGAGCGCGGCCACGCGTGGAACGAGGCCACGGCCATCGTCGGCGCGGACGGCTGGGTGGTCGCGACGGCCGACGACACAGGTGTGGCCCGGGCCGACGTCGACCTCGGCGCCGGCCGCGACAAACGGGTGTCCGCGCGCAACGACCTGCTCGCCGATCGCCGGCCGGAGCTGTACGCCACATGATCTGCGCGGGCGGTACAGTCCCGCGCATGAGCCGGGCCGATCCGGAGCGCGCGCGGTGACGGCCACGAGCCACGACGTCGCCCGGTTGGCCGGGGTCTCGCAGCCGACCGTCTCGCGGGCCCTGCGCGGCGACCCGCGCGTGACCGAGTCGACGCGGCGACGCGTGCTCGACGCCGCCGAGGAACTTGGCTACGTGGCCAGCGAGCTCGGCCGAAGCCTGTCCACCCGATCCACCCGGCAGGTGGCGATGGTGGCCGACGTGCGCAACGCGCTCTACCCGACGCTCGTCGAGCCGTTGCACGACGCGTTCGCCGCGCGCGGGTACCGAATGGTGCTGCTGGCCGAGCGTGGCGACGATCAAGCGACGTACCTGCGGTTGCTCGACCGCTCGGTCGACGGCGTCATCCTCACCACCACGCTCATCGGATCGTCGCTGTCCAAGGGCCTGCTCGACCGTGGCCTGCCCTTCGTCGAGCTCAACCGGCTTTCCGGACGCCGCAGTGTCGACGGCGTGACCGCCGACAACCGCGGCGGCGGCGGGCAGGCGGCCCGGCTGCTGATCGAGTCGGGCCACCGCAGCATCGCTGCGGTGTTCGGCCCGGACAACGCCAGCACCGCACGCGACCGCGAAGTCGGCTTTCGCAAGATGCTGGCGGACGCGGGCCTGGACATCCCGGACTCGCGGGTGGCTCGGGGCGGCTTCGGCCACGAGGACGGCGAGCGCGGCTTCGCCGAGGTGATGCGCGGTCGGCGACGCCCCACCGCGGTGTTCTGCGTGGCCGACGCGGTGGCGATCGGGGCCTTCAACCAGGCACGGCGGATGGAGCTGAGCGTGCCCGAGGACGTCAGCATCGTCGGTTTCGACGACGTCGCCATGGCGGCTTGGCCGTGCTTCGAGCTGACGACGATCCGCGCGGAGCTCGCCAGCATGGCCACCGCCGCCGCGGAACTGCTCGTGGATCGGATGACGGGGCAGGCCGGCCGCGTCGGCGTGCGCACCTTCCCCACCGAGCTCGTACTGCGCCGGACGCACCGTGACCGCTGACCTCGTGCGGCAGCAGGCCGGCGCGACGATGCTCGGCGCGGTGGTCGGGCACACGGGCATCGTGCCCGTGGACCTCGACGTGCTCGTCGTCGACCGCGAACCGGTGGCCGTCGGCGTGCCGACGTTGGTGCGCACGGGCGACGCGGCCACGGCGGTGGCGGCCGTGCGGTCGGGGGCAATCGGGATCCTCGTCGACCCGTACTCGGACGAGGTGCTGGACGCCGTGCGCGCCGTCAGTCCGCACGCGGTGCTGGCGTCGCTGGAGCCAGCCCCGGAGCGGGAGGGCGTCGTCGCCGCGCAGCTCGTCGATTCCGTCGACGCGGCGCGACGCGCGATGAGCGCCGGCACCCGGCTCGTGCTCTACGACCTGCCGGCCATGGTGGGTGCGCTCGTCGCGACGCTGCCGAGCGCGCGTGAATCCCGGCGCACGTCGGGTCGGGCGCCGCTCGTCCTGCTCAGCGGGATGCTCGGCGACGAACACCTGTGGGACGACGTGAGCGCCGCCCTGGCCGACATCGCGGTCCCGTGGCCGCTGCGCATCGATCTCGACGACTCGGTCGCGGCGATGGCCGAGTCGGTGCTCGCAGCCGCGCCGCCGCGCTTCGCGCTCGCCGGTCACTCGCTGGGTGCAATCGTGGGCCTCGAGATCGTGCGGCGCGCGTCGCACCGGGTCACCCACCTGGCCCTGTTGAACGCGAGCGCCCGCGCCGCCGACGCCGCCCAGCTGGCGGTCTGGGCCCGCTGGGGCGAACAGCTGCGCGACGGTGCGTTCGACCGGCTCGCGCGCGAGCTCGCGGCATCGACCCTGGGGCCGGCGCGACGCGACGAGCCGGCGCTGGCGCAGCGCAACGCCGCCATGGCCGCCACGGTCACGCAGAGCGGCTTCGCGCGCCAGTTGGCCGCGCAGGCGACCCGGCCGGACAGCCGCGAGCACCTGGCCGCGATCACCGTGCCCACGCTGGTCGTGAGCGGGACGGCCGACGACGTGTGTCCGCCCGTGCGCCAGGAGGAGCTGGTCGAACTGTGCCCCGCGGCCACCCTGGTGAGCGTCGACGGCGGTCACATGCTGCCGTTGGAGGCGCCGGCCGATGTGGCCGACGCGTTGCGCGCCTGGTTGGCCGCTCAGTAGCCGCCGTCGACATCGCCCGTGACCGCGCCGGCGCCGCGCGCCGTGGCGATCCGCTCGACGACGGCCTGTCGCAGCACACCGATGTCATTGCCCGGCGTCACCAGGTGGAACCCGAGCTCGGCCATGTCGCGCGCTGTCGCACCGTCCGCGCAGAACACACCCGCCCACCGGCCGGCGGCCCGCGCGGCCGCGGCCACGCGGCGCAGGGCGTCGCTCGTGCGGGGCGAGTCGGCGAGCGCGCCCGGCGGCTCGCCGTAGGACAGCGCGAGATCGTTCGGCCCCACGTAGATGCCGTCGAGGCCGGGCGTGGCGGCGATGGCCTCGACCGCCTCGACCGCGACCGCGGACTCGACCATGGCCCAGGCCATGATCGTCCGGTCGGCGTGCGCGACGTAGTCGGCGCCACCGTAGAGGAGTCCGCGCGACGGGCCGAAGCTGCGCGCGCCCGTAGGTGGGTAGCGACAGGCGGCGACGAACGCCGCGGCCTGGCCGGGGTTGTCGACCGCCGGGCAGATGATGCCGTACGCACCGGCGTCGAGCAGCTTGCCGATGGTCGACGGATCGTGCGACGGGCAGCGGGCGAGCGGCACGGCCGGGCCCGAACCCACCGCCTGCAGCAGTGCCGGCGCGCGGTCCAGACCGAACATGCCGTGCTGCAGGTCGACGACGACCGTGTCGTAGCCGGCGTAAGACAGCACCTCGGCCAGATAAGGATCCCCGACCGACAGCCAACCGCACACCGCCGTGCGGCCCGAGCGCAGTACTTCGTCGAGAGCGTTTCGGCGCATCGTGATGGGTCCTCCTGGTTGACAACTGACGCTGCGACGACCACGATACATACGTATGCAGTCAGTCCGCGAGAACAGAGAGCAGATCCGTCACATGCCTGCCGACATCGTCGTCACCGCCGAGGAACTCGAGCATCGGACCATCTTGCGCCAGGATCTCAGGGAAGACCGGGCCGCCTTCCTCGACACGAAGATTCCCGGCTCCGAGGCGAAGGTCAACTATCCGCTGATCGGGCCCGGGGTGTCGGAGAACGCGGAGCAGGTCGTCCCGGTCACCGAACCGCACGGGTTCAACCTGGGCGGTGCCGTGATGCCGGCCGGTGTCGTGAACAACCTGCACCTGCACTTCACCGCCGAGGTGTTCATGTGCTTCGCCGGTGAATGGCGCTTCCGCTGGGGCGTCGACGGCGCCGACGGCGAGGCGACCGTCCGCGAGGGCGACGTCATCTCCATACCCACGTGGATCTTCCGCGGGTTCACCAGCCTGACCGACGACGCCTGGCTGTACACCGCGCTCGGCCGCGACGTCAGCGGCGGCCTGATCTGGGCGCCGTCGGTGATCGCGAAAGCCGCCGAGCACGGCATGTTCCTCGACAGCGACGGCCGCATCGTCGAGGTCGAACCCGGCGAAACTCCGGACGGCGTCGACCTGATCGAACCGTTGACCGCCGACCAGCTTGCGACGCTGCAACGCGTCGGCACCGACGAGATGCGCGAGCGGCTCGCCACCCCCGATGACCTCGTGTGGTGCGACGAGCCGTTCCTCGACTCACGTCTGCCCGGCGGCGGCGCCGAGCTGGCACTCGTCGTCGGGTACGGCCTCACCGAGAACCGGTTCCAGCGCCCCCGGTTGAGCGACCCGCACGGGCTGTCGCTGGCCTGGCTGCGCGCCGCCCCTGGTCAGGGCGTCAACAGCCACCGCCTCGACGAGGCGCAGGCGTTGCTCGTCAAGGAGGGGCGCGTCCGCGTGACGTTGAACCTGCACGACGAGGTGTCGGTGGAGCTCGGGCCGTACGACACGCTGTCGGTCCCCCGCGGGGCCTGGCGCTCGATCGAGGTGATCGGCGACGGCCCGGCTGGTTGGGTAACCCTCACCGAGGGCGACGGGCGCGTCTACCTCGACTGGGCGCCTGACGTCGTCACCGACGCCGCCGCCAAGGATGTCGTCCGCGACCCGAACGGCTACCTCGCGCCGAGGTCACTGCTGCGCTCGGCCTGACCGACGCGGTCGACTTCTCGCCCGACCATCACGGCGCTACGGTGCGCGGCATGGTGCGCGCGCGATGGTGACCCTGGACGACGTGCAGGCGTGGGCCGGCGCCCTGCCCGAGGTGAGCACCGGCGTGCGGTACGGCCACCGCACCTGGCAGGTGGCCGGCAAGGCGTTCGCGTGGGAGCGGCCGTTCAGCAAGGCCGACGTGCGCCGCTTCGGCGACGACCCGGTGCCGGGCGGCCCGATCGTCGCCGTGAGCGTCGCCGACCTCGGGGAGAAGGAGGCCGTGCTCGCCGCCCGGCACCGCGGCGTCTTCACCATCAGCCACTTCGACGGGTTCGCCGCCGTGCTGATCCAGCTGGTCCGGGCCGCCCCCGGGCCGGTGCGTGAATTGCTCGAGGACGGGTGGTTGAGCTGTGCCCCGGCGAACCTGGCCGAGGCCCATCTCGCTGCGCGTCGTGGTCGGGGTTGAGTACAGCTTGCGGTTCCCGCGACGTTGCTTGCGTTGAGAAGCGCACCGACGAGGAGTGGATCGGGTCGGCTGGGTTGCGTTGCCGGCCCACCGCTTGTTGGTGGCTCGAGACCGCCAAACTACTGGGCCACAGGGCTTTTCAGCGATCTTGTTCAGTGGTAGAATCGAACACATGAGCGAGACGGTGGTGAGCGGTCGGATAGCCCGCCTGCTCGCCGACCGCACACCCTTCGTGGACGAGCTGCAGGGCTTCGACCTGACCGCGTGTGCCGACGTCGAGCTGCTGGACGGTCTGCGGCAGGTGGAGCGGTTGCGCCGGCGCCTGGATGCCGCGGATTACCGGGTGATCGCCGAGACCGCGGCCCGTGGATTGCCGGAGGCCGCGGGGCAGCGCACGACTGGTCGGTTCCTGCGTCACCACCTGGCCATCGACGGGGTCGAGGCGAACGCGCGGGCGCGGGCCGCGGCAGCAGTGGTCGCCCCGCGCAGCCTCGCCACCGGCGAGGAACTGGCGCCGGCGTTCGCCCACGTCGGCGCGGCGCAGGCCGCCGGGACGCTCTCGCAACGCCACGCCCTGCTCATCGAGAAGACCATCGACTCACTCCCCGATGCGGTGCAGGCCGAACACGGCGACCAGCTCGAGACCGAGCTGGTCGACTACGCGCAGCGCTTCGACCCGCAGCGCCTCGCCGTGCTGGCTCGCCGCGTGGTCGACCACCTCGATCCCGACGGCACCGTGCCCGACCACGAGCGCACCGAGCGGCGCCGCTACCTCGCCATCTATCCCCGACCCGACGGGTCAGCGCGCCTGGAGGGTGAACTCACGCCCGAGGGCACCGAACGGCTGCTCACGCGTCCTGGACGTGTTCGCCGCCCCGGCCCCCGCCACCGACGGCGTCCAAGATGCTCGCACGCTGTGGCAGCGCCAGCACGACGGACTCGTCAACGCGCTCGAAGCCACCCAACGCTGCGCCGACCTACCCACCCACAACGGCGTGTCGGCCACGATCGTGCTCACCATGACCACCGAGCAATACGTCACCGGTGCAGGCCTGGCCACCACCGGCCACGGCCACCCCGTCCCCGCCAGTAAGGCGCTGGGCTGGTCGCGTGGCGACACCGAAATCCTCGTCGTCGCCCTGAACTCCCTGCGCGCCGTCACCCACTACAGCCACCGGCACCGCATCTTCACCGAAACACAACGCAGGGTCATGGGCCTCCGCGACGGCGGCTGCACCTTCCCCGGCTGCCCCGCCCCACCCAGCCGATGCCAAACCGACCACATACACAGGTGGGAACACGGCGGCACCACCACAGTGACCAACGGCCAACTGCTATGCCCCTACCACCACCAACACCACCAACGACTCGGCTGGACCCCCGCCATGATCAACGAACTACCGCACTGGATCCCACCCGACAACCCACGACCCCACCCGGACACCCCAACGCAACACCCAACACGACACCCGACCCGCCGCCTGACCACTAGCGGGTTCCGGGTGATCATGGGCGGCCCGGCAGTGTCATACTGCTGCGCGATGAGTGAGCCAACCCGACCCGGGCTGCCCGCGTTCGGCGGCGAGCCGCCGTACGGGCCGGGCACACCACCACCGCCGGTGAGCGCCTACGGCCCGCCGCCAGGTGGTGCGGGCGGCAGTTCCGGCGGGGCGGTCGTGGCCGCCGTACTCGCGCTGGTACTCGTCGCCGCCACCATCGTGTCCGCGCTCGTGGCCCACAACTCCAGCGAGTCCCGCACCGCGGTCGCGGGGCCGGGACCCGGCGGCGCCTCGTCGCTCAGCATCAACGGCGCTTCGAGCAGCGGGAACGCGCCGGTGCCCACGCCGTCCACCACCTCCGTCTACTCGCCGACGGCGGCACCTACACCGACCCACCAGCCCCTCGACTCGGAGGCCATCAACCGGACCTTCGAGGTCTACATGAACGCGCTGCTGGACCACAACATGTACTCGCTGCGCAGCGCCACCTGCCCGAAGCTGCGGCACACCCTCAAGGGATTCGCGCTGCACGGCAAGTACCTGCGGCGCTGGGCGGGCCTGCCCTACCAGATCTACAACGCGCTCGACTACGTGCGGCTGTCCGCGCGCGTGTACTTCGCGAGCCCCTACAGCGGCAGCGCCGTCTACGACTGGTACGTCGAACGCACGTCGAGCGGGCACTACTACGTCTGCGGGTTCCTGTCATGACCGCTCCCTACGCTCCCCCTCCGCCCGGCTACGGGCCGCCGATGCCGGTCCGTTACCCGCACGGCGCCCGGCGGCCCAACTTCGCCGGCCTCGCCGTCGCGGCGGTCGGGGGCGCCGTCGCGATCATCGGCACCCTGATCCCCTGGTACGAGAACACGTCGCTCGGCGACATCGTGCAGGGCGCGAGCCACCTGAACAAGGACTTCCCCGAGGCATGGTTCGGCTGGGCGCTGTGGGTGGTGCTCGCCCTCACGGCCGTGGCCGCCCTGTTCGCCAACGTGCCCGGGCCGACGAGCACTCCGTTGCGCATCATCGGCCCGCTGCTGGCCGTGGCCGGCGCCGGCGGCACGATCGGGGCCCTGAACGACCTGGTCGGCGACAACGGCAGCATCACCGACCACAGCGAGGCCGGCCTGTGGATCACGTTGCTCGGCCTGCTGGTGATGGGCGTCGCCGCGATCCTCGGCCCGAGCCGGTCCCGGCCGGGGCCGATGCCCTACCTGCCCGCGTACTGACCGGCCGGCGGGCTTTCAGCTCCATCGCGACCGACACCGCCTCGAGGTGATCGGCCGCCGGGGTCCGGGGCAGGATGAGGGCATGGACGCCACCCAACTCGAGAAGGTCCGCACCGGTCAGGGCTTCTTCGCCGCGCTCGACCAGAGCGGCGGCAGCACGCCAAAGGCGCTCGCGCAGTACGGGATCGCCGAGGACCGGTACCACTCCGAGGACGAGATGTTCGACCTCGTCCACCGGATGCGCACGCGAATCATCACCGACGATGCGTTCGACGGGTCGCGGGTGCTCGCCGCGATCCTGTTCGAGCAGACGATGGAGCGCGAAATGGAGGGCGTACCCACCGGGCAGTACCTCTGGCAGACCAAGCAGGTCGTCCCCGTCCTCAAGGTCGACAAGGGGCTCGCCGACGAGGAGCACGGCGTGCAGCTGATGAAGCCGATCGACACCCTCGACGAGCTGCTCGACCGCGCGAACCAGCACCAGATGTTCGGCACCAAGATGCGCTCGGTGGTCAACGACGCCGACCCCGACGGCGTCGCCGCCATCGCCGACCAGCAGTTCGAGTACGCGGCGCGGATCGCGGCGGCCGGTCTGGTGCCGATCCTCGAGCCCGAGGTGAGCATCAACAGCCCGCACAAGGAGGAGGCCGAGAACCTGCTGCACGACGCGCTGCGCGAGCGTGTCGACGCCCTCGACGACGACGCGGCGATCCTGCTCAAGCTGACGATTCCGACCACGCCCGGCCGCTACGCCGACCTCGCCGCCGACCCGCGCGTGGTTCGGGTGCTCGCGCTGTCCGGCGGCTACGGCCGCGACGAGGCGTGCGCATTACTGGCGCAGGAGCCGAGCATGATCGCCAGCTTCTCCCGGGCCCTGCTGGAAGGACTGTCCGACGAGCAGAGCGACGCCGACTTCAGCGCCACCCTGGACGCCTCGATCGCCGCGATCTACCGCGCGTCCGTCGAGAAGCGCGGCTGACCCCGCCCGCCCTCTCTGGTCAGTGGTGCGTTGTCGCGGTCAGTGGTGCGGAATCCCGCACCACTGACCCGCGAACCGCACCACTGACCAGAGGGGGGAGCGGGTCAGCGGCCCAGGATCAGGTGCGCGCCGGCGTAGTCGATGGTCACCGTCCGGTACGTGGACAGCAGATCGCTGCCGAACAAGCCCACCGCGCCGGGCACGCCGGGCGTCCCCGCCTTGGTGCTGTTCACGACTGCGGCGGGCACCGGCTTCTCGCCGATCTTGGCGCCGGTCAACCGCACCGGTTGCGCTTCGGCCGGGCAGCCGGCCGCGTTGACCTTCACCGCAGCCCCGGACTTCTGCAGCTGGAGACCCGACACGGCACGCGCGGACAGCGTGGTCCGCGACGCCCCGGTGTCCACGATCATGCGCAGCGACGTGCGGCCGCGGGTGACCGGCGCGGTGACGGCCACCCCGGCCGCCAGCCTGACCACGCGGACGTCGACCGACGTGCCGCCGGACGGCACGGCCGCGCCGAAGGTGACCTTGCCGGCGGCGTAGTCGATCGTGACGACCCGCGCCGCGGCCTGCACGTCGGCGCCGAGCAGGCCGCCGACCGGCACGCCGCCCACCTTCGTCGTCCCGAGACCGAGGTCCTGGGTGATGAGCTTGGCCACCGGGAGCTTATGTGCGCCGAGAGACCAGTCGGACACCTGCGACACCGCCGGCTTCATCGTGCAGCCGATCGTCTTCGTCTTGCCCTGGACGGCCTGGGGGGTCAACCCGGCCGACTTCGCGTAATTCTTGTCGAGCACCGTCGTCGCCGCTCCGCTGTCGAGCACGAACATCGACTTCCTGCCGCCGACGGTGACGGGCACGAACGCGAGCACCTGTCCCTTCTTCTTCTCGACAACGGCTTTGACGCTCAGCCGCGCACCCAACGGGGTACTCGACGAGGCGGCCGGTGCCGACGAGCGCGGTGCGGACGACGCGGCCCCGGAGGATCCACCGGGCGGCCGGGACGACCCGTTCGAACCGCCGCCGCTGCTCGAGCATCCGGCGGCCGAAGCCAGCACGACCGCACCGACACCGACTCCGAGAACCGCCCGCAACGCACGCATCGGCCCCTCCCCCCAGGGTTGATCACGCGGATGCACGAGATCATTTCCGCGCCGCGCAGGGCGCTAACCCCCGCCGTCCTCTGGTCAGTGGTGCGTTCTCGCGGTCAGTGGTGCGCAATTGCGCACCACTGACCCGCGAACCGCACCGACTGAACAGGGGTAGGGGCTGAACAGGGGTAGGGGCTGAACAGGGGTAGGGGCTGACCCGGGGGATAGGGCGGGGCAGGTCAGGCCCGGGCGTAGGCCTTGATCAGCAGGGCCACCGCCTTGCCGGCGTTGCCCAGCATCAGCTGGTGCTCGGCGTTGGCCGTGTTCTTGGCCGTGGCCGTCATCGCCGCCGAGCCGTCGAGAGCCACCTTGGCCTGCACCAGGTCCCGGGCCGCGGACACCAGGGTGTCGCGCTGCGCGAAGGTGGTGTTGGCGGTGGTCGCCGCCCGGGCCGCCGACTGGAGGCCGGCGAGCACGGCCTGCGGGTCGCGGGCCCGGTCGCCGGCCCAGTTGGCCGGAGCGAGCGCGGCGTCCAGACCCGCGACGATCGCGGCGCTGCCACCCGCTGCGGCCAGCTGGTCGCGCAGCGTCTGCAACCGGGCCCTGGTCGCGTCGGTGCGCAGGCCCCAGCCGTAGGGGTACAGCGGGTCGTAGCTCTTGTCCCCCACGTTGATCGGCAGCTGGCTCTCGGCCTTGGCCCAGGTGACGGGCAGCCGGCCGGTGAACGGCCGCCGGCCGGTCAGCACGTCGGCGACACCCTCGCCCTCGGACCCGGGCAACCACGAGGCCACGAGCGCGTCGGCCTCACCGCTGATGCCGGTGACGTCGAGCGGGCGGCCCGACACGACCAGGACGACGCACTTCATGGCCCCGCAGACCTTGTCCACCGCGGCCCGGTCGGCGCCGGACAGCTGCAGCGTGTGCCCGTTGTTGCCGACGTCGCCCATGCCCTCGGCGTACGGCGTCTCACCGACGACGACCACCCCGACGTCGTAACCGCTGGTGTCGGCCGAGGCGTCCTTCGAGTAGGTCACGGTGTCGCTCGGCGCGTCCTGCTGCAGACCGCTCAGGATCGACGTGGCGCCGGGGATGGCGCCCGACTGGCCCTGCCAGGTAAGCGTCCAGCCGCCGCTCTGGTTGCCCTCGTCGTCGGCGTTCGAGCCGGCGACGTAGACCTTGGCGCCGGCGGCGAGCGGCAGGAGGTTCTTGCTGTTCTTCAGCAGGACCTGCGACTCCGCCGCCGCTTGCCGGGCAACGGCGCGGTGCGCGGCGTCACCGATGGTGTCGGCGTTCGACGTGTCGGCGAAGGGGTGGTCGAACAGCCCCAGGCGGAACTTCTGGGTGAGGATCCGCTGGACCGCGTCATTGATGCGGGCCATCGGCACGTCGCCGCTGTTCACCAGATCCGTGAGGTCGCTGATGAAGGTGGTGTAGTTGTTCGGCACCATGATCATGTCCAGACCGGCGTTGATGCCGATCTTGACGTCCGCCTTGTAGTCGGGCGAGATCTGGTCGATGGCCGCGTAGTCGCTGATGACGAAGCCCTTGAACCCGAGCTGGCCCTTCAGCACCCCGCTGATCATGTCCTGCCGGGAGTGCATCTTCGACGGCGCGGAGTCCTGGCCGAGGATCTGCAGGCTGGAGTAGGACGGCATGACCGACCCGACACCTGCATTGACCGCGGCCTGGTAGGGCTTGAGCAGGTTCTTCAGCTGCGCCGGCGTCACGTAGGCAACACCCTGGTCGATGGTGTACGTGCCGTTGGTCGAGGAGCCGTAGCGGGTGTCGCCGTCACCGATGAAGTGCTTGGCGGTGCCCAGCACGGCGGTGTTCTTCGTCAGGTCGTTGTCGCCCTGCAGGCCCTGCACGATCGGGGTGGCCATGTCGGTGACGAGCGCGTAGTCCTCGCTGTAGGACTCGTAGGCACGGCCCCAACGGTCGTCGGCGGTCACGCACACGCAGGGGCTGAACACCCACGGGATACCCGTCGCCCGCGTCTCGGTGGCCGCGACCTGACCCTCCTGCTTCACCAGGGCCGGGTCGCGCGTGGCTCCCATGCCGACGTTGTGCGGGAACAGGGTCGCGCCGGCCAGATTGTTGTCTCCGTGCACCGAGTCGATGCCGTAGATCATCGGGATCTGCAGCCGGGTGGCCAGCGCCTGCGTCTGGTAGGTGTCGATCATCTGGGCCCACGCCGCCGGCGTGTTGGGTGTCGGCACCGAGCCGCCGCCGGACAGCAGCGACCCGAGCGCGTACTTGCTGATGTCGGTGCCGTCGCCGACCGCGGCGCGCTCGGCCTGCGTCATCTGGCCGACCTTCTCGGCCAGCGACATCCGCGACATCAGGTCCGCGACGCGCTTGGCCGTCGAGGCCTTCGGGTTGAGGTAGGTGAACCCGTGGGCGTTGATGACGATGAGTGGGGTGGGGCCGGACAGGTCGGCGCCGGTCGCCGTCAGCTTCACCGGAATGGTCTTGGCCTCCGACGCGCCCGTGGGGGCGGTGGTGGCTATGTCGATGGTCTTCGTCGTGCCCGACGCGGTGCCGGCCGGGAAGTCCAGCGTGCCCGAGCCGTCGGTGAAGTCGGTCCCGGGCACCGCCGTGCCGCCGGTCTCGTCGTAGGCGACGGTGACGTCGTGGTCGAGCGGGCTGCCGTCGGCGGTGGTCAGTGTGACGCCGACGTGCGCGGTCTGCCCGGCGTCGACGAGCTGGGTGGCCGGCGCGGCCGACACGTGCGGCTGGGCGGTGCCGGTGACGGCGAAGTCGTCGAACTGGAAGTCACCCGAGGAGTTGCCCGCGAGGTTGATCGCGAAGCCCCACATGTTCGTCAGGTTGAGCACGCCGTCGTTGGGTGCGCCGGTCGGCTGGTAGTCGGTGCGCCGCTTGAAGTCACTGAACGGGGTGGTGATCTGGGTCCAGCCGGTGTGCGTGTCGTCGAAGAAGCCCTGCCACAGCTCGGCGTGCTCGGCGTCGGTGCCGCCGTCCTTGACCTCGTACTCGATGTGCTGGCCGGTGCCCTGCTCCTTCACCCAGAACGAGAAGCCGGAGTACGAGCTCCAGTTCTGCGAGGTGGCGAGGTCGTCGCTGAAGCCGCCGTACCCGGCCACGGTGTAGGGGACGTCCAGCGCGTGGTTGCCGGCCGAAGCACCCGGACGGTCGGGCGCCGCGACCACGGCGAGGTCGGGCGAGCTGGCGTCGTCGCTGCCGAACGGGAACACGCCCGGGAACGTGGTGGTGACGACGCCGCTGCCCTCGAAGTCCTGCACGATCGGCAGCGGCCCGACCTGGGCCACCGCGGCGGGCGCGGCGAGCGCGCCGGCCAGGCCCACGGCGAGCAGGGCGGCCGCGGCGCCGGCGACGGCACGGCGGTGGGGTCGGGGGGAGCTGGTACGGGACATGCGGCGACCTCTCGTCGAGAGACGGTGCACGGGGGACTCCGGCGCAGGAACCGTATGTAGCCCGATTTGTTTCGTCAATAGACGCAATGCATGACATAGCCGGGTCCAGAACCCTCCGTTTTGACCGGCTCCCGGACACAATTGTGCGGACAGAGCGGCGAATCCGCCCACCCGGGCCCTACGCTGTGCCCGTGAGCGAGGCGAAACCCGATGCCCTGCGGGAGTTCAACCGCACCCGGGTACTCGCCGCCGTGCACGACGGCGTCCCCGACCGCGCAGGCCTGTGCGGGCACACCGGGCTGGCCCGCAGCACCGTGACCGGGCTCGTGCGCGAACTCATCGACGACGGGCACCTGGTGGAGGACGACGCACCCGCGGGCGCCGACCGGGCCCCCGGCCGCCCCGCCCGCCGGCTGCGCCCCGCGCCGCGCCGCGACCTCGTGGTCGCGGTCGACTTCGGGCACAGCCATTGCGAGGTCGCCGTCGTGGACGGGGCGGCGCGGGTGCTCGCCGCCGACCGGCGCCCGCTCGACGTCGACGGGTCCCCCGACCGCGCGCTCAGCCACGCGGTGCGCACCGTGCGCACGCTGCTGCGCCGCATCGGGCACGAGGCGACCCGCGTCGTCGGCGGCGCCGTCGGCCTGCCCGCCCCGGTGGACGTGCACAGCGGCACGGTGGGCGACGGCAACCTGTTCACCGGCTGGGTCGACCGGCGGCCGGGCGAGGAACTGGCCGAGCGGCTCGGGTTGCCGTTCGCGATCGACAACGACGCCAATCTCGGCGCGCTGGCCGAGGCCACGTTCGGCGTGGCCCGCGGCGTCGACGACCTGATCTACGTCAAGGCCGCCACCGGCATCGGCGCCGGCCTGCTGCTGGGCGGGCGGGTACACCACGGCATGGGCGGGCGGGCCGGCGAGATCGGACATGTGCCCGTCGACCCCGCGGGCGGGCTGTGCCGCTGCGGGAACCGGGGCTGCCTCGAGACGCTGGCGTCTGTGAACCAGGTGCTCGCCGCCGTGCAGCCGCGCCACTCGGGTCCGGTGACCATGGCCGAGGTGGCCGCCCTCGTGGACACCGGTGACCCCGGCGCCTCACGCGTGGTGAGTGACGCCGGCCGGCTGATCGGGCGGGTGCTCGCCGACGTGGTCAACAACCTCAGCCCGCAGATGATCGTGGTCGGCGGCGACCTCGCGCTGGCCGGCCAGCCCCTGCTCGCCGGCATCCGCGAGTCGGTCGACCGGTTCGCCCAACCCGGCCTGGCCAAGGATCTGCGCCTCGAACCGAGCTCGCTGGGCGAGCGCACCGAGTTGCTGGGCGCGGCCGCCCTCGCGCTGACCGTCGCCGCCTCGCCGGCATCCTGAGCCGCCCAGTCGAACTGGTAACCGTTACCGGTACGCTGGCGAGGTGAGCAAGCCCCGGCAGCGGTCCACGCAACAGGGCGCCGCGGTGCGCGACGCCCTGTTGAGCCAGGAGGGATTCCGCAGCGCGCAGGACGTCTACGCGACCCTGCGTGCCGACGGCCAGGCCGTGGGGTTGTCCACCGTCTACCGGCACCTGCAGTCCTTCGCCGACCAGGGGCTGGCCGACGTCATCCAGACTCCCGACGGCGAGGCCACCTACCGGTTCTGCGGCTCGTCGTCGAGCCCGCGCCACCACCATCACCTCGTGTGCCGGCGATGCGGGCGGGCCGAGGAGGTGGAGGGCCGGTCGGTGGAGCGGTGGGCCACCGACGTGGCCGCCAAGTACGGCTTCACCGAGGTCGACCACACGGTCGAGCTGTTCGGGGTGTGCGGGTCCTGCGCGAGGTGATGGCTCAGCCGACCGGCACCGGCCGGCGCCGGGCGCGCACCGGGCGGCGGCGCAACGCCCCGGCCGCACGACACACCGCGTAGATCGTGAACGAGATCGTGGTGACGTACGGCGTCACCGGGATCGAGCTGCCGAGTTCGAGCAGGATGCCGCCGACCATCGACACCACACCGAAGGTGGCGCTGAGCACCGCCACACGCAGGGGCGACGCGGTGACCTGCATCGCGGCGGCGGCGGGCGTGGAGACGACGCTGAGCACGAGCAGCGCGCCGATGATCTGGATCGACATCGCGACGGCCAGGCCGAGGAGCACCATGAACAACGGCGACAGCAGCCGCACGGGCACGCCGCGCGCGGCCGCGAGTTCCGGGTCGGCGCTGGCGAAGCTGAGCGGCCGCCAGATGATCATCAGCGCGAGCAGCACCACCGCGGCCGTGCCGACGAGCACGGCCAGCTGGGGGTTGTCGATCGACACGATCTGCCCGACCAGCAGGCCGAACTTGTTGGCCGCGTGACCCTGGTAGAGCGACAGGAACAGCACGCCGAGCCCGAGGCCGAAGGGCATGAGGACGCCGATGACCGAGTTGCGGTCGCGGGCCCGCGAGCCCAACGCACCGATGACGAACGCGGCCAGCAGTGAACCGGTGAGCGAGCCGACGACGACACTGCCACCGGCGAGCAGGAAGCCGGAGGCGCCGGCGAAGGACAGCTCGCTGACGCCGTGCACGGCGAAGGGCAGATCGCGCATCATCACGAACACGCTGACCAGGCCACCCATGAGGCCGACGACCGCGCCCGCGATCAGCGAGTTGTGCACGAGCGAGAGCAGCGCGCCGTAGTCGGTGAAGTCGAAGATCCGGTTCCAGGTGGACGGCCCGGCGGCGAGGGCCGCGGTCACGGCGCGACCGCCGGCACGGCCTCGTGGACGTGGTCGTGGCCGTCGTCGCGATCGTCGTGGTCGTGGTGGGCCTGGCCAGGCACGTCGGGGACGCCGGCGACGAGGATCCGCTCACCGACGCGCACGACCTCGATCGGGGCGCCGTACAGCTCGCTCAGCGTCGCCGAGTTCAGCACCTCGTCGACAGTGCCGATGCGGAAGCGGCCGTCGGCCAGGTAGAGCACCCGGTCGACGTAGGGCAGCACCGGGTTGATCTCGTGCGTCACGAACAGCACAGCGGTGTCGCGCTCGCGGCGGCGGCGGTCGACGAGCGCGGTGACGGTCTGCTGGCTGCGCAGGTCGAGCGAGAGCAGCGGCTCGTCGCACAGCAGCAGCGGCGGGTCGGCGACCAGTGCCTGGGCGATGCGCACCCTCTGCTGTTCGCCGCCGGAGAGCCGGCCGATGGGCGCGTCGGCGAGCTGGCCGGCCGAGACCGCGGCCAGCGCGGCCTCGACGCGACGGCGGCGGCCGCGATCGGGCCGGCCGACCCCCCAGCGGTGGCCGTCGAGGCCCTGGCCCACGACGTCGCGCGCGCGCAGCGGAGCCAGCGGGTCGATGCGCCGCTGCTGCGGCACGTACCCGATGTCCTCGCTGCCGCGATGCACGGCGCGGCCGGCGATGCGGGCCGTCCCGGCCGACAGCGGCTGCAGCCCGAGGACGACCCGCAGCAAACTCGTCTTGCCCGAGCCGTTGGCCCCGAGCACCGCGACGAACTCGCCGGGCGCCACGTCGAGGTCCAGGCCGGACCACAGCGTGCGGGTCCCGTAACGCAGCTGCGCACCCTGCAGGCTCAAGACGGAATGGGACACGTTTTGATAATACTTCCCGGTAAGCGCTCAGCCGAGCGCGCGGCGGACGGCGGCGAGGTTGCCGGTCATCCAGGTCAGGTAGTCCTGGCCGGCGGGCAGCGTCTCGGTCACGCCCACCACCGGCACGTGGCGGTCGCGGGCGGCGGATCGCACCCGCTCGGTGGCCACCGCGGACGTCTGCTCGTTGTCGGCGAGCAGGGCCACGCGGTGCTTCGCGAACAGCGCCACCGTGCGGTCGAGCACGCCGGCCGACACGTCGTCGCCCTCCTCGACCGCCTTGCTGAACGCGGGTGGCGTGCGGTCGACGAGCCCGCAGGCTGTGAGCAGGTAGAGCGGCACCGGCTCGGTGACGGCCACGCCCGCCCCGTGGTGCGCCTTCGCGATGGCGGCCTCACCGCGCTCCAGCGTCGCCAGCCGGCCGTCGAAGGCCCGGGCGTTCGCGCGGTACCCGTCGGCGTGGGCGCGATCGAGGCGGCCCAGGGCCGTGGCCACGCGGTCGGCCACCCGGCGCACGGTCGGGAAGTCGTACCAGACGTGCTCGTTCACGTCGCCGCCCGCGCCGGCCCGTCCCCCCGAGATGTGCACCGCGTCGAGCACCGCGGCTCGTGTTCCCGATGACGAGCGGAGCGTGCCGACGAAGTCGTCGTAACCACCGCCGTTCTCCACGACGAGATCGGCGCGCGAGACCGCGAGTTGGGTCCGGCTGTTGGCCTCGTAGGAGTGCGGATCGGCGCTGGGGTCCGTGATGATCGACGTGATCGACACCCCGTGCCCGGCCCGCGCGCCGGCCACCTGGCGCACGACGTCGCCCCACACGTCCGTCGACGCCACGACCCGCACCCCGCCCGACGCCCCGGCGCTCCCCGACGACGAACACGCGGACGCCAGCGTCAGCGCCGCGAGCACCGTGCCCGCCGCCGCCAGCCTTCGTCGTCCCACGCGCGTCACTCTCTATTGAGAACGATGTTCATTCCCGAGTGACGCTACCACGCCGTCATCCACCGGCCGGCCGTGCGGTGCCGACGATCCAGTCGGCGCCGTCGCGGTGCACCGCGGTGGTCCAACCGCACGCGGCGAAACGGGCGCCCAGAGTGTCGACGTCGTCGTAGACCTTCACCAGGCGGTGCCGCGTCCCGTCCCGCAGTGCTCGTTCGATGACCTCCGGGTCGCGCTCCCCCGGTGCGGCGTCGAAGCGAGCCTGGTCGGCGTGCTGGTCGACGAAGGCCACTCGCGCTCCCGGAGCCAGCATCGCGGCGACGTGGGCGAGGAACGGCGCTAACCGGGCCGAGGGCACGTGCGAGAGCCAGAAGCCGAAGAAGACGACATCGGGGCGCAGGCGCGGTCGCCACGAGAACACGTCGGCGACGACGAAGCCGACGCCGGCCGGGCAGCGGCGGCGGGCGACGGCGATCGCCTGCGGGGCCGCGTCGACGGCCAGGACCGAGGCCGCGTGCCCGGCCAGCGCCCGCGTCCACATGCCGGTCCCGCAGGCGAGTTCGAGCACGCGGGCCCCGGTGAGCGGCAACGCCGTCACGATCGCGTCGATGCGCGCCGCGGCCTGCACCACGTCGCCGTAGGCCGTCGCGTCGTACTCGGCCGCGCGGCGGCGGTAATAGGTGATCTGCTCACGGAGGATGTCGTCACCGGTCATGCCCGCACGGTAGGCCGGGCCGCTCGACCAGGGTCAGGCCGAGGCGCCGACCGGGTCGCGAGTCCGGTCGTGGGTCGGCAGATGCGCGTGGTCGCGAGCGAGAACATCGCTGCGCGGGGCGTCGTAACGTCCCCGGTCGAGGATGTGCTCGCGGGCGGCGACGATGGTCGGGACCAGCGCCTGGCCGGCCACGTTCGTGGCCGTGCGCATCATGTCCAGCACCGGGTCGATGGCCAGCAGCAGCCCCGCGCCCTCCAGCGGCAACCCGAGCGTGCTCAGGGTCAGCGTCAGCATGACGACGGCTCCGGTGAGACCCGCGGTCGCGGCCGAACCCACCACCGAGACGAAGGCGATGAGCAGGTAGTCGGTGATCGACAGGTGCACGCCGTACACCTCGGCCACGAAGATGGCGGCGAGGGACGGGTAGATCGCCGCGCAGCCGTCCATCTTCGTCGTGGCCCCGAGCGGCACTGCGAACGACGCGTACTCCTGCGGCACGCCGAGGTTGCGGGTGGTCACCTCCTGGGTCACCGGGAGGGTGCCGATCGACGAGCGGGAGACGAACCCGAGCGTGATGGCCGGCCACGCCCCGGACAGGAAGCGCAGCGGGTTGAGCCCGTTCAGGCGCAGCAGCGTCGGGTAGACGACGAGCAGCACGAGCAGGCAGCCGCCGTAGACATCGGCGGTGAACAGCGCGAGCGGGCGCAGCAGGTCCCAGCCGTACGTCGCCACCGACTTCCCGATGAGCCCGGCGGTGCCGATCGGGGCGAGCCGGATGACCCACCACAGCGCCTTCTGCACGATCTCGAGCGCGGACTCGGTGAAGGTCAGGAACGGGCGCGCCTTCTCGCCGACCGCGAGGGCCGCGGCGCCGATCGCGATGCCCACGACGACCAGTTGCAGCACGTTGAAGGAGACCTCGGTGGTGGCCACGCCCTTCACCACGCTCGTGTCGGCCTCGAGGCCGAGGAAGTTGCTGGGGACAAGGCCGTTGAGGAAGTCGGTCCACGACCCGGTGGTACCGGGGGCACTCGCCCCGGACGTCGACAGGCCGGTGTGCAGGCCGGGCCGGGTGAGCAGCCCGATGACCATGCCGATGACCACCGCGATGAGCGCGGTGGCGGCGAACCAGGCCACCGTGCGCACCGCCAGCCGGGCCGCGTTGGTCACCTGGCCGAGGCGCGACACGCTCACGATGAGCGCCGCGAGCACCAGCGGGACCACCGCCGTACGCAGCAGCGTGACGAAGGTGTCGCCCACGCGGGTGAGCGTGTCGGTCAACGTGCCGACGTCCCAGTGCCGGGCCACCATGCCCAGGACGGCGCCGAGCAGCAGGCCGAGCAGGGTCTGGGCCCAGAACGGGATGCGGTTCACCGCGCGGGCGGCGGTGCCGAGACGGTTGGGGCGGATGGATGCGGGCGGTGTCACGCGACTGGACCTCCGGTTCGGGGGCAATTCCTCGTCAGGGTCAGCGACACCGGTATGGCGGCCTATTCCCGATATAGGTAATTCGCCAGGAATACTAGATAACGTCCACACCGGACGTGGAACGGCCCGGCCGCCGCGTCGGGTCACGACGCGGCGGCCGGGCCGGCCTCGGAGGGTGGTCAGCTGCAGGTCAGCTGCGGCCCCGCCCAGTCACCGTGGTCGTACGTGGTCGCGCCGTTCGGGTCGACGTGCAGCCGGACCCAGCTGGCCCCGGACACGTCAGCGGTCAGCGACTGCACCGGCGAGGTGTTCGTCAGCACGCCGCTGTCGGCGACCTTGGCGTCGTCGGCGTAGATCTGGAAGATCACGCTGCCGCCGTTGTTCGCCTCCTCGTCGTCGATGCCGACGTCGGAGGTGAGGGTCGAGCAGTGGCCGCCGAGGTAGTACACGATGTCGCTGGTGGCGTTGGTGCCCAAGCCCTTCGGGTACTTGGCGCCGCGGATGCTGATCTCCTGGCCGTCACCGGCAGCGGTCTCGCCGTTGCTCATGTCCTTCTCGACCGGGCCCCAGCCGTTGGTGGCCGACACCCAGGTGTCGTCGCTGAGCGCGGTGGTGCCCGAGGGCGGCTGCGGCACGACCTGGACGCTCAGCGCGACCGTGTTCGTCGCCCGCTTGTTCTTCGCCCCCCACGTGTAGGTGGCCGTCACCGGCACCTGGTAAGAGCCCACCTGGGCGTCGGCCGGCGCGGTGAGCGTCCAGGCGACGTCGAAGGACTTCGTCGAGCCGAGCTTGCGCGTCGTCGCCTTCGTGGTCGGGGTGAGCGTCCAGCCCGCCGGCGCGTCGGCGGACAGGCGCAGGTCCTGCAGGGTGTCGCGGCCGTAGTCGGTGACGGTCGTCGTCACCGTGGTCGAGCCGCCGGCCGCGACCGCCGCGTCGGCACCGCTGTACGCGGCGGACGACGTGGCGGACAGGGTGGTCAGCGGCGCCTGGTTGGCCCACTTGCCGTTGGCGTGCACGCGCAGCAGCACCGTGCCGTGCGCGGGGACGCGGGCACTGAGGGTGCCGCCGGTCTCGACGGTCTGCTTCGACCACAGGTCGGTGGCGGTGTACCCCCCGGCCTTCGGCAGGCCGGTCTGCGCCGTGGTGGTCGAGACGGTGGCGGCGGCGTCGTTGGAGTTGTAGAGCGCGACGGCGCGGTCACCGTTGGCCAGCGGCTTGCTGAACACCATGGTGCCGTCGTTCTGGGCGATGACCTGCCCCTGGACGCCGAGGCGGTCCTGGTCGACGGCGATGACGTCCTTGTTCTTGTAGATCGCCAGCGTCTCCGGCGTGGCCTTGCGCAGGTCGGTACCGATCAGCAGCGGTGCCGCCATCTCGGCCCACAGCGAGAAGTGCGTCTTGTACTCGGTGTCGGTCATGCCGCCGTTGCCGATCTCGAGCATGTCCGGGTCGTTCCACGCGCCCGGGTGCGCCGCCGGGGCCAGCGGGGCGTTCTGAGCGATGATCGACTTCAGGCTGCCCCAGGAGTCGTTGATGTCGCCCGTGGTGCGCCACAGGTTGCCGACGTCGCCGGCCCAGGTCGCCGGGTCGTTGTTGCCCCATTCGCAGATGGAGTAGACGATGTCGCGCCCGGTGTTCCTCAGGGCGTCACCCATCGCCTGGTAGCGCGCGATGTAGCCGGCCTTCGTGTCCGGGTAGTCGCCGTGGTCGGCGCAGTTGTCGTACTTGAGGTAGTCGACGCCCCAGGCGGCGAAGTCGTCGGCGTCGGTCTGCTCGTGCCCGAGGCTGCCCGGGTAGCCGGCGCAGGTCTGGGCCCCCGCGTCCTCGTAGATGCCGAGCTTGAGCCCCAACGAGTGCACGTAGTCGGCCGTGCCCTTGATGCCGTCGGGGAACTTCACCGGGTCGGGCACCAGGTGCCCGTCGGCGCTGCGCGACTTCTCCAGCCAGCAGTCGTCGATGTTGACGTACTCGTAGCCGGCGTCCTTGAGCCCGGACGACACGAAGTAGTCGGCCGTCTGCTTGATCAACTGCTCGTCGACGTTGCAGCCGAAGGCGTTCCAGTCGTTGAACCCCATCGGCGGTGTCTTGGCCAGGCCGTTGTCGACGGCTGCGGCCGGCCCGGCCGTGACCAGGCCGGTGGCGACCGTGCCGACGCAGACGCCGAGGGCCAGGGCCGCGGCGGCCAGCCCGGACATCGTGCGGCGTGGCGTGAAACTGCGGACCATGCGCTACATCCCTTCAGGAATTGACTGACTGACCGTTCCCGAGCGAAAGCGAAGCTTTTTGTTGGAATCGGCGGCGATCAACCCGGGAATCACCCAAACTCGAACACATACAAGCCCCCATGTGCCGACATACGCAAGCAACACGCAGAAATTGCGTGAATCTGCGCTTTCGAGGCGCAGCGTCGGCCGACGCGCGGCCCTGCGAGGATCGGCGGGTGGGCGGCGACGCGATGATCCGGCTGCGTGGCGTCCGGGTGCACAACCTGCGCGACGTCGATGTCGACCTGCCCCGCGACGCGCTCGTCGTCGTCACCGGCGTCTCCGGTTCCGGCAAGTCGTCCTTGGCCTTCGGCACCGTGTTCGCCGAGGCGCAGACCCGCTACCTGGAATCGGTGGCGCCCTACGCCCGGCGCCTGATCGACCAGGTGGGCACGCCCGAGGCGCGCGAGATCACCGGCCTGCCGCCGGCCGTGGCCCTGCAACAGGCGCGCGGCGCGCCGCAGTCCCGCTCCACCGTCGGCACGCTGACCATGCTGTCCAACTCCCTGCGGATGCTGTTCTCGCGCGCCGGCGACTACCCCGACGGCGCGGCGCGCCTCGACTCCGACGCCTTCTCACCGAACACGCCGGCCGGGGCGTGCCCGCGCTGCCACGGGCTCGGCCGGGTGCACGAGGTGAGCGAGGCCTCGCTCGTGCCCGACCCCGGCCGCTCGATCCGCGAGCGCGCCGTTGCCGCCTGGCCGGGCGCCTGGCAGGGCAAGAACTATCGCGACATCCTCGCCACCCTCGGCTACGACGTCGACCGGCCGTGGCGCGACCTGCCGCAGGCCGAACGCGACTGGATCCTGTTCACCGACGACCAGCCGGTGGTCACCGTGGTGGCCGAGCGCGAGGCACACCGCATCCAGCGGCCCTACCAGGGCACCTACCAGAGCGCCCGGCGCTACGTGTTGCACACGCTGGCCACCACGCAGAGCGCCACGCTGCGGCGCAAGGCGCTGGCGCACGTGGAGGTACGCGCCTGCCCGGTGTGCGGCGGGGCCGGGCTGCGGCCCGAGGCGCTGGCCGTCACGGTGGACGGCGCGACCATCGCCGAGCTGACGGCCCTGCCGGTCGCCGCGCTGGCCGAGCGGTTGACGCCGCTCGGCGCCGCCGGCGACGTCGCGCGGGCGATCGTGCCCGACGTGCTCGCCCGCATCGCGGCGCTGGCCGAGCTCGGCCTCGGCTACCTCGCGCCGAGCCGGGCCACCACCACGCTGTCGGCCGGCGAGCTGCAGCGCCTGCGGCTGGCCACCGCGTTGCGCTCCGCGCTGTTCGGCGTCGTCTACGTCCTCGACGAACCGTCGGCCGGGCTGCACCCGCACGACACGCGCGCGCTGTTGCACGTGCTCGACCGCCTGCGGGCCGCGGGCAACTCGCTGCTCGTCGTCGAGCACGAACTCGAGGTGGTGCGGCACGCCGATTGGCTGGTCGACGTCGGGCCGGGTGCGGGCGTCCACGGCGGCCGCGTGCTCTACTGCGGGCCGCCGGCGCAGCTGGCCGACGCGGCCGATTCCCCCACCCGCCGCTACCTCGTGGAGCCGCCGGCGGTGGTCGCGCACCGGCGCCGGCCCATCGGTGTGATCGGCCTGCGCGGCGTGACGCACCACAACCTGCGCGACCTGGACGTCGACCTCCCCCTCGGCGTCTTCACCGCGGTCACCGGCGTCTCCGGCTCGGGCAAGACGACGCTGGTGACCGGTGTGCTCGCCCCCGCCGTACGCCAGCGTATGGGCGCGGTGGCGAGCGCGGAAGAGGAAGACGACGACGTGGCACCGGGGCACGCGCGGGAGATCACCGGCCTGGAAGCCGTCGACCGGCTGGTTGAGGTGGACCAGAAGCCGATCGGGCGCACCCCGCGTTCCAACCTCGCCACGTACACCGGTCTCTTCGACGGCGTGCGCAGGCTGTTCGCCGCCACCGACGAGGCGCGACGGCGCGGCTACGCCGTGGGCCGCTTCTCCTTCAACGTCGAAGGTGGCCGGTGCCCGACCTGCCAGGGCGAGGGCTTCGTCGCGGTGGAGCTGCTGTTCCTGCCCGGCACCTACTCCCCCTGCCCCGTCTGCCACGGCGCGCGCTACAACCCCGAGACCCTCGAGGTGCACTACCGCGGTAAGTCGGTGGCCGACGTCCTCGCCCTGACCGTCGACGACGCCGCCGCGTTCCTCGCCGACATCCCCGCCGTCGCCCGCAGCCTGGACACGCTGCGCGAGGTGGGGCTCGGCTACCTCACCCTCGGCCAGCCGGCGACCGAGCTGTCCGGCGGCGAGGCCCAGCGCATCAAGCTGGCGAGCGAGCTGCAGCGCGCCCGGCGCGGGCACACGTTGTTCGTGCTCGACGAGCCCACGACCGGGCTGCACCCGGCCGACGTCGACCGGCTCGTGCGCCTGCTGCACTCGCTGGTCGACGCGGGCAACACCGTCGTGGTCATCGAGCACGACATGAGCGTCGTCGCGGGCGCCGACCGGGTGATCGACCTCGGGCCGGGCGGCGGCGACGAGGGCGGCACGGTGGTCGCCACGGGCACGCCGGCCGAGGTGGCCGCGAGCACCGCCGGCCGCACCGCCCCCTACCTGCGGGCCGAACTGCCGTAAACCTAGGTGTTGCTAGGGTAATTCCGTGGCCAAAGCGAGCGGTGACCCGGCACTGCGCGCGCTGGCCCATCCCCTGCGGCTGCGCATGTTGTCGCTGATGTGGGCCGAGGCGCACAGCGCCACCGGGCTGGCCGCGGCCCTGGACATCGGTCACGGCCTGGCCACCCAGCACCTGCGCCGGCTGGTGGCCTGCGACCTGGTCCAGCTGGTCGAGACCCGGCCCGGACGCGGCGGCGGGGAACGGTTCTTCCGCACCGTGCAGGGGCCGGTGCTCTCCGAGCGCGCGGACGACGCGGTGCTGCTGGCGCAGGCACTGGCGGTGACGCTGCGCCAGCGCGCCCACCGGCGGGCACCCGGCCCCGGCGTCGTGGTCGACGCCGACCTGTGGGTCACCCCGCAGGTCTGGGAGACCTTCCGCGCCGACCTTGCCGCGCTCGTCGACGGGCTGCACGCGCACGGCCGGGGCCCGAGCGACCCCGACTGCGTGCCCGTCGGCGTCACCCTGATGGCCTTTCGCCTGCTTGGCGTTTCCGAGCCACCAGAAGCCGGCAGACCCGCCCGGCCGTGAGCGAGCCCGCGCCGGCCACCGTCGACGCCGACCGGCTGCGGTCGGCGCGGCGCAACGCGCGGCTGTACCTGGCCGGCCTGGCGGCGTCGCTGCTCGGCGACAGCGCGATGACGCTGGTGGCCGGCATCTGGGTCAAGAGCCGTACCGGCAGCAGCGCGCTGGCGGCAGTCGTCTCCGTGTGCGTCTACGCGCCGAGCCTGCTCGGCCCGGTGGCCGGGCTCGTCTGCGACCGGGTGCGCCGCCGGCCACTGCTGCTCGTGGTCAACCTGGCCTCGGCCGTCGCGGTGGCGCCGTTGGTGCTGGTCGACCGCTTCGACCTCACCTGGCTGATCTTCGTGGTGATGGGCCTGTACGGGTTTTCGCTCGTGCTCATCGACGCCGGCGAGAGCGCCCTGTTCGCGGTGATGCTGCCCGGCGACGTGCGGGCCCGCGTGAACGGCATCCGGCTCAGCCTGCAGGAGGGTGGCAAGCTGGCGGCGCCGGCGCTAGGGGCGGGGCTATTCGCGCTGCTCGGCGGCGGGGCCGTGGCCCTGCTGGACGCGGCCACCTTCGTCGTGGCCGCAGTCATGCTCGCCCTGCTGCGCGTGCACGAGCCGCGTCCGCGCGCGGCCGAGGGGCACTGGCGCGCCGAGCTGCTGGCCGGCTTCGCCTTCCTGCGCCGCGACCGCGCCCTGGCGGCGACCGTGTCGGCCGCCGCCGCGGCGATGGCGATCTCCGCTGTGGTCTTCGCCGCCCAGTTCGACCTGGTCGACGCGCTGCACCGGCCGCCGTCGTTCCTCGGCGTGCTGGTCGGGCTGCTCGGCGGCGGCTCCGTCGTCGCCGGGCTGACGAGCAGCCGCGTCCTGCGCCACGGCGAGCACCGGCTGTTGCTGCTCGGGCTGGCCGACGGGGTGCTGGGCTACGGGCTGCGCGCCACCGGCTGGCTGCCGGCCGTGCTGGCCGGCTCGTTCGTGCTCGGTTTCGCGCTGCCGTGGGTGGTGGCCGCCGCCCTGAATCTCGTGCAACGCCGCGCACCGGAACACCTGCAGGGCCGCTGCGCCGCGGCCCTGAGCTTCGCGCTGTTCGCGCCGCTGCCCGTGCTCCAGCTCGCCGGGGCCGCCCTGATCACGCACGTGGGTTACCGGGCCGTATTCGGTGGCGGGGCCGTACTGGTGCTCGCGGTGCTGTGGGCCGCCCGGCGCGAGCGGGGCTGAGCGCGTCGCTCAGGCCGGCGTCCCACGACCGGCGAGCACCTCGGCCACGGCGTCGGCGAACAGGTCGGCCACGTCGATGGTGGCCGCGGCCGCCATGACGGTGAGCACGCTCTGCCCGGCGAACGAGCAGTACAGGCCGGCTTCGAGGAACCACGCCCGCCCGTGCGCATCGATGCGGAAGTCGAACAGCCCGTAGTGCCGGCAGCCCAGTGACCGGTAGGCGGCACGGGCCGCGGCGGCCACCTCGTCGTTGACGGGATCGGCGGCCGGCACGATCCACGCGTGCGCGGCGTCCTTGGCCACGAGCGCGAGGCCACCGCCGTCGGTGCGGGCGAGCTTGTCCGCCGCGTCGCGCACCGGTTTGCGGTCCGGGTCGACCGCGTACTCCTCGAGCGGCAGCACGAGCAGCTCACCGCCGCGCGCCAGCACCCCGCAGCGCACCTCCCGGCCGAGCTCGACGTAGCTCTCGACCAGCACCTGCCGGGAGTGGGCGAAGGCCGCGTGGAGAGCCGCGTCCAGACCGGCGGCGTCGCGCACGAGGGTCACCCCGGTCGAATTGTCGGCGTCGACGGGCTTGACCACGACCGGCAGCGGCAGGGTGGGCCGCGCCCCCGGGTCCAGCAACTCGCTGCGTGGTGTGCGGACGCCACCCGCCGCCACCAGCGCTTTGGCCCGCGCCTTGTGCGCGCCGTTCGCCATCACCTCAGGGCGGTTGCCGACGTAGGGCACGCCCAGCAGGTCGAGCAGCGCCCGGTAGGTGGTCATGCCGGACCGGCAGAACAGCTGCGGCACGGCGACGTCCGGGGCCACGGCGTGCAACCGGGTGATCGCCTCGGGCAGGGTCAGCGCCGGCGCGGCCGCGAGCGCGCCGGCGTCGAGCCCGTCCGGGAAGCGCCAGCACCCGTCCGGCGCGACGTAGGCGATCAGGTGCTCGTAGCGCGCCGGGTCGTGCAGCCGGTCGAGGCAGTCGGCGGCGTAGAGCCGGGACAGGTCGGCGAAGAACGCGTCGGTCGGCGATCCGACGAGGTGCAGCACCCGCAGCGGCACGCTCAGTCGCCACCGGGCTCGACGAGCTTGCCGATGTTGAAGTCGATGCGCGTCCAGGGCCGGCCGCGCAGGAGATTGCCCAGCAGCAACGAGGGGATCTGCAGGTGGTGCACGAGCAGGAACGGCAGCGGGTCGTGCCGGTCGAAGACGGCCTCCTTGCCGTGCGCGATCACCGCCCAGCGCTCGCGGGCGGTGCGCGGTGCGCGCAGCAACCGCCACAGCTCGTGGTAGAGCCAATAGGTGGGTCGGCTGTCCGGCCGCGGTACCAGCGGCGGCACGCCGGCCGGCCGCTCGCCGAGATAGGCGGCGGCGAGATCCGGCTCGTCGTAGAACATGGTGATGGCCGAATGCGTGCGCGGATTGCACTCGATGGCGCGCACCTGACCGTCGCTGCCTTCGATGAAGTCGAAGCTCACCTGCCCGGTGAGCCGCAACGGCTCGACGAAGCCCCGCACCCATCGCTCGATGTCGGGACGGTCGACCATCTCGTAGTTGAGCTGGAACGCCGACGACGCGCAGCACGCATGCACGAGGATGCGCCCGTCACGCACGGTGCTGTGGGTGCAGTACTCCTGGCCGCTGAGCTTCTGCTGGACGATCCACGGCGTGGCCGCCGAGATGGGCTTGCTCCGCGCGAACGCCACGGTCTGGCCGTCGGTGGGCCGCGGTAACGGCGTGAGGTCGAGCCGGTTCACCGGGTCGTAGGCCAGGTTCTTGAGCACGTAGGGCGCGTCGCGCGCGGAGAAGTCGAAACCGATCACCTCGTCGGCGCAGGTGACGCGGCTGGTGCCCGGCACCGCCAGGCCGAGCGACTCGGCCAATCGGGCGAACTCGTACTTGTCGTCGAGGCGGCGCACCGTGTCGGGGTCGCCGTGCAGTGTCTCGCAGTGCCCGGCCAGGAGCTGTGCCGCCTGCGCGTCGAACTGGCTGGCCGCGGGGCTGGACACCGGCACGAACAGGTCCACCCCCTCGTCGCGCACGATCCGGAGCAGCGCCTCGGCGTAGTCGGGGTCGGCCGGTGCCGGCACGACGTGGAACGCGTCGACGGCGCGGGAGAAGCGGTGCCCGGTCCAGCGGTAACGCGCGGACTCGACCAGCACGACGCGGTGGCCGGCGGCGTGGAAGGCGCGGCACAGGGCGAGCGCCTTGGTCATCTTCCCGCCGCTGACGAGCACGGTGCGCGAACGCCCGGCCGTCGCCCGGTTGGGGGGCCGGGCGACGGCCGAGCGGGTCAGCGCCACCGCGGTGACGGCGAGATTGGCCGGCAGGGCGGCCGTGAGCAGGGCGAGCGCCCCGAGGGTCTTGGGCGCCACCCGCAGCCGGGCGGCGAGCGTCGTCACGTTTGCCGGCCCGACGCGTAACCGTCGACCATGCCGCGGTGCAGCACGCGGTCGCCGACCACACCCGAGTGGTCGGCGCGATGCAGGACGCAGCCGTTGTCCCACATCACCACGTCGCCCACCCGCCAGTGGTGGCGGTGCACGTTGTCCTCGGCGGTGGAGTGCGCGTAGAGGAACTCGATCAGCTCGCGGGCCTCGTCGTCGGGCAGGCCGCTGATCGCGACGCAGCGCCGCGGGGTGGACAGGTAGAGGGCCGTTCGACCCGATACCGGGTGCCGCCGGAACAGCGGGTGCTCGGCCCGGCGCTCCTGCGCGTCGCCCGGGTCGACGCCGGTCACCACATGCGTGGCGCTGCGCCCGGCCAGCCGTTCCTTCAGCGGAACCGGCAGGGTGTCGTAGGCGCGGTACTGGTTGGTGAACAGCGTCTGGCCGCCGCGCACCGGGATCGTCACGGCCCGCAGGGCGGTGTAGGCCGGCGGGTGGCTGACGTAGCTGGTGTCGACGTGGAAGACGCTGCGCGGCGGGTCGGGCCGCCCCACGTTGCTGACCACGTTGAGGTCGCGGTGCCCCGGCAGCGGCGCCTCGCCCGAGGTGAACACCGGCTCGCCGAACCGGCGCAGGAATCCGGCGAACTCGGTGTCGTCGAGAGACTGGTGGCGCAGCACCAGCACGCCGTGCTCGGCGAGCAGGCGCCGCAGCCGGTCGACGTCCGGTCCCAGCAGGCCCCGCAGCGACAGGCCGGTGATCTCCACCCCGACCGGGTCGAGCACCGCCTCGCTCACCACCGCGCCCCGTCCACCCGTCGGGCGAGGGTGAGCCCGTCCCGCAGCGGCACGAGCACCTGGTCCACGCGCGGGTCGGCGGCGAGCAGCTCGTTGAACCGCGCGACGGCGGTGCCGTTCGCTGTCGCCGTGTGCGTCCACGGCTCGCCCTGCATCAGGGTGTTGTCCACGCACAGCAGGCCGTGCGCGGCCAGCAACCCGGAACCGAGCAGCACGTCCACGTAGTCGGCGTAGCCCGCCTTGTCGGCGTCGAGGAAAACCAGGTCGAACGACTCACCCGCGGCCGCGAGTTCGGACAGCGTCATGCGGGCGGGCCCGACCCGCACGTCGATCCGCCCGCCGACCGGCGACGCGGCGAAGCCGGCGCGGGCGATCCCGGCCACCGTCGCGTCGATCTCGCAGGTGACCACCCGCCCGCCGCTCGGCAGCGCCTCGGCCATGGCCAGCGTCGCGTAACCGGTGAACGTGCCGATCTCGAGCACGCGGCGGGCGCGCACGGCGTGCACGAGCAGTTTGAGCAGCTGGCCCTCCACGTGCCCGGAGAGCATCTCCTGCTCCAGCCCGAGTCCGGCCCGGCCGGCTTCGGCGGCCCAGTCGTGCGCGCGCGTGCTGCGGGCCAGACGGGCCAGTGCCGGCGACTCGGGTGTCGTGCACCGATCGAGGTAGGGCTCGAGCCCGCCCGCCAGCAGCACCAGACGACGCAGCTCGTCGGTGATCGACTCGTCCACGCCGGCCAGCTCGGCCACCCGTCCGGACACCGCGGCCAGCCGCGCGGCCAGCACGCCGACCGGCGTCACCGGCCGGCCCACGAGACGCTCGGCGGCGGTCACCGCCGGAACACGTCCAGACCCTCCCCGGCCCGCGGGTGCTGCCGGGCCACGGCCCGATGGGCCTCGAGGCCCTGCGCGAGCTCGTCGTCGGTGACGTCGTTGGCGAAGTGACACGCACCGATGGGCCGGGGCAGCGCCGCGCGCAGCTGTCCGTCGCGGGTCTGCACGATGGCGACGGTGGCCGCGCGCAACAGCTCGGGCGTGAGGTGGGGGCTGTCCAGGGTGAGGCCGAGACTGCTCAGCAGGCCCAGCACGCGATCGCGCGCGGCCTCCGACAGGTACCCGCGGCGGTACGCCAGCGTCGTCGACAGCGCCATGTCGACGCTGATGGCGTGCCCGTGGAAGTAGGGCGTGGGCGGCGTCAGCTCGAGCGTCGGGCTCCAGGTGTGACCGAAGGCGATGACCCGGTCGAGATCGAGCTCGTGCAGGTTCGGCACCTCGAGTTCGAGCATCGTCCGGATGGCGTCGTAGGTGACGCGATGCGCGATCTCGCGCAGCTCGGGCGTCCCGTCGAGGTGGCCGAAGCGGGTGCTCAGCAGATCCTCGCCGTACTTCTCCAGGATCTCGAAGATGTCGGCGTTGCCCACCACCGCGATCTTGACCAGCTCGGCCATGCCGTTGCGCACCTGCGCCTCGGGCAGCGTGCGCAGGAAGGCGAAGTCGAGGACGACCTGCTGCGACGCGTGGAACGCGCCGAGCCGGTTCTTGGCCTTGCCGTGATTGACGGCCACCTTGATGGCGACGCTGGCGTCGATCAGCCCGATCAGGGTGGTCGGCACGCGCACGTAGTTCGTGGCCCGGCGGAACATCGAGCAGGCGAAACCGACGACGTCGGTGACCAGCCCGCCACCCATCACCAGGACGGGCTCCTTGCGCACCAGGCCGAACTGGCCGAACACGTCGACGACCCGCTCGGCCGTCCGCATCGTCTTGTCGCCCTCGTTGATGACGACCGGGTGCACGGTCAACGCGATGCCGTGATGGTCGAAGTAGGCGCGGATGTCCTCGCCGTAGAGCCCGAGCACGGTGTCGTCGACGACAAGCAGGCAGCGACCCCAACGACGGTAGAGGTCGGCGAGGTGCGGGTTGGCCCGGTCGAACACCCCGTCCACGTACTGCAGCGAGTAGTCGATCTTCTCGTAGGCCTCGACGTGGAACGCGGTGTCGGTCGCGGTCAGCGTCGGGGCGGGAACTGCGGTCATGTCTACCTTCGCGGGGTCGGGGCGATCGGGGGCAACACGCTCAGGCGACCGAGACCAGGCCGGTCAGCTCGGCGAAGTCGAGGTGCGCGGTGCGTGGGGTGTCGCCGAAGTCGTGGCCGGCCGTGTTCGCGTTCGCGAAAACGACACAGGGCACACCCGCGGCCGACGCGGCCTGCGCCCCGCCCACGTTGTCCTCGATCGCGACGCATTCACCGGCCGGGACGCCGAGCTTGTCCACTGCGAACAGGTAGGCGGCCGGGTTCGGCTTGGGGCTGTCCACACTCGTCACGTCGACGACGAGGTCGAAGACGTCCCGGTTGATCTCGGCGGCGAGGGAGCCGAACAGCGCGTCGAGGTTCTCGGGCGAGGTCGTGGTGACCAGCCCCACGGCCCAGCCGGCCGCGCGGGCCGCCTCGATGGTGGGCAGCACGCCCGGCCGCCCGGTGACGACCACCTTGCCCAGGCTCTCCTGGAACAGCCGGGACTTGGTCGCGTGCACGGCCGCGGCGTCGACCTGCTCGCCGCGCTGGGCCGCGTAGTCGGCGATGCGCTGCTGCCCGCCGTTGCCGGTCAGCAGGTCCTGGTACTCGCGGCGTTCCCACTCCCAGGCCAGCCCGTGCTCGGCGAACGCGAGGTTGAAAGCCGCGCGCTGCAGCTCGGACGTGTCGGCGAGTGCGCTGATGGATCCGAACAGAAGTGCGGGCATGGCGGGAGCTCCCCCGGGTCGTCGATGTGCCGTCCCTTCGAGCATATATGTGCACGTCCGGGCTTTGTCGAGCAGATTCGTGCCAAGATGGGCGGAGCGGGCTCTCGCGGAGAGCCCGGCCCCCGGCCGAGCGGAGTGTCACGGGTGCAAACACAGCGCCGATGCAGCACCCTGACGTGACGTGCTCGTCCCCGACCGCCGTCGCGCCGTGCTCGACCACGTGCGCCGGCACGGCAGCGCGCAGGTCGAGCAGCTGGCACAGACCCTCGGGGTCAGCGCCTGGACCGTGCGCCGCGACCTCGCCGAACTGGAGAGCCAGGGCCAGCTGCGCCGCACGCACGGCGGCGCCTTCCTGGACCGGGCCACGCCCGTCGTCGCCCCGCCGCCGTCGGGCGACGACGACGCGAAGGCGCGCATCGGTCGGCTGGCCGCCGAACGTCTCGTCGACGGCAGCACCGTCCTGGTCCTGCCCGGTTCGACGACCGGGGCGATGCTGCCGCACCTGCGCACCCGGCGGCTGACCGTGGTGACCAACGGGGTGGAGATCGCCTACGAGCTGCGCCACGCACCAGACGTCTCACTCGTCGTACTCGGCGGCCTGCTGCACCGCGAACAGATGACGCTGCTGGGTCCGCTGACCGAGGGGGCGATGGGTGACCTGCACGTCGACCTGATCGTGGCCGGCGCGTACGGCGTGGACCCGCAGACCGGCGTGACAGGGGCGAAGATCATCGCGGCCGGCGCCCACCACGGCATGCTGCGCCACACAGACGCACTGATGGTCCTCGCCGACGCGACGAAGCTCGGCCGTCGCGGGCCGACTCTGCTCGCGGCCACCGACAGGGTGGACACGCTGATCACCGACCGCGCCGCCGCGCCGGAGGTCGTCGACGAACTGCGCCGCCGCGGGCCCGAGGTGATCCTGGCCTGAAATGCGAGGGCCGCCACCCGATTGCCTCGCTCGTCCGGCGGGTAAGCCACGTTTCGCGACGAAGCAACCGTCGCTCCCCTCTTTGTGAAGGACCACAGGTGTCCGACGCCTCCATGACCGGGATGATCCGGTTCCTGCTCGCCCGCCTCGACGACGAGGATTCCGCCCTGAAACGCGAAGCGCGCAGCCGGCGCTTCCGCCCCGAGACCGCGCCGACCGGATCGTCGGGCCTCGGCTCGCCGGCGCGCCGCCGCGCCGACAACGAGTCCAAGCGCCTGGTCGTCGGGCATGCGCAGCATCTGCTGCTGCTTCGTGACCTGCCGGTGGAGCAGCCGGTGCGCGAGGTCGCCGCGCGGATGCTGCGCGCGATGGCCGCCGTCTACGACAATCACGTGTCCTACCGCCCCGAGTGGAGCCTGACCCGGCCCGACGCTCAGAGGTCGAGCACGACGTCGGAGGCGGGCCGGGCGCAGCACAGGAGCACCTCGTCGCTGGCCGGCGCCAGCAGCGGCGGTGCGGTGTAGCGCACCGCGCCGGAGAGCACGGGCGTGACGCAGGTGTGACACACCCCGCTGCGGCACGACCACCTGGTGGGGACGTCGCACGTCTCGGCGAGTTCGAGCAGCGAGCCGTAACGATCTTCGGCCCAGGCCACGGTGAGCCCGCTGCGGGCGAAGGTGACCGACGGACCGGTGCCGGGCGCTTCGTCGGGCACGTGCGGTGGAACGTGCGCGGCGGCGACGACGCCGGGGTTGAGCGGGGCGAGCGCGCCGAACGCCTCGCTGTGGATCTGCGCCGGGGCGACGCCGAGCTGCGCGAACGCTGCGCCCATCGCCGTCATGAACCCGGCCGGTCCGCAGATGTGGACCCGTGACGAGGCCGGGATGCCCAGGCCGGCCAGGACCTGCGCGGTCAACCGGCCGGCCGCGGTGTCCGGTCCGCCGGCCCCGCCGCCGGTGTAGTAGGTGCGCGCGTGCGCGTTCGGCAGCCGGGCGAGCACCTCGCGCGCTTCGGCCGCGAACGCGTGATGCGCCGCGTCCCGGCTGGTGTGCAGCCACCAGACCGCGCGGGCGGGGTCGGTGTCGGCGAGCTCGTAGAGCATCGCCAGCACGGGGGTGATGCCGATGCCGGCCGAGACGAGCACGACCGGGTCGGTGCTGTCCGGGTCCAGCCGGAAATCCCCGCGCGGCGCGGCGGCCTCGACGACCGCGCCCGCGGCCAGGTGGTCGTGGATCCAGCCACTGGCCCGGCCGCGGTCGACCCGCTTGACACTGATCCGGTAGGTGGCACCACCCGGCGCCGCGGACAGCGAGTAGGTGCGCACCGGCGGCGATGACGTGCCGTCGGCCAGCCGGACGGTGAGGAACTGGCCGGCCTGCGGGCGCGGGAGCGGCGCGCCGTCGGCGGCGCGCAGGTGGACGGAGAGCACGTCCGGGCTCTCCGCGACGACGGCGGCGACGGTGAGCGCCCGCCAACCCCGCCAGCCCGGTTCGACCCCGGCCCGCGCCGGCGCGGGCTCGGCGCCGCGGTCGTGCGCGGCCACCAGGTCGCGGAAGGACTGCTGCCATCCGGGGCTCAGCGCGGGGATGTCGACGGCGTCGTGCAGTCGATTGAGGTCCGGGTCGGGTAGGTAGAGCAGCGCGTCGGCCTCGGCCACGCTGAGCGCGTGCGGGCCGCGGCGCACCAGCTCGATCGGGTCGCCGGCGTGCACCGGCCCCTCGCCGACGACGCGCAGGTAGAAGCCCGGCCGGCGATGGGCGACGAGCAGGGCGGGCAGGTCGGGTGCGGCGAGCCGCAGGCCGACCCGGAAGCAGGTGACCCGGGGCTGGGTGACCTCGACCTCCGCCCCGCCGATCCGGTACCGGTCGCCGATGCAGACCTCGTCGTCGGGCAGGCCGTCGACGGTGAGGTTCTCGCCGAAGCTGCCCGGTTCGAGATCGCGGCCGAAGTGCCGGGCCCAGTGCCGGTAGGAGTCGAGCTGGTAGACCAGCAGGGCCCGCTGCTCGCCACCGTGGCCGGCGAGATCGCCCTGACCGTCGCCGTCGAGGTTGAGCCGGCGCGCCATCACCGGGCCCGTCACCGGCCGCTTCCAGATGCCGGTGTGCACGGTGCGCCCGCGCCACTCGACGTCGGCGGGCAGGCCCACGTTGACCGATCGCACCGTGGCCCGGTGCCGGATGCCGTTCATCCGCCGGCGCGGGTGCGCTCGTAGTGACGGCGCGCCTTCATCCGGTTGCCGCAGGTGGCCATCGAGCACCACCGGGCCCGGTTGGGCTTGCTGTGGTCGATCAGGAACAGGGCGCACTCGGGATTCGCGCACGGCCGCAGGCGCCCCGGCCCGCTGCGCTGCAGGGCGTCCCACGCGAGCACGGCCCGTACGGCGAGCCGGCGCGGCGCCGCGGTGTCGAGCGTCCACCTCACCCCGTCACCGCCGACCGACGGCACCGAGCGCACGTCCTCGAGCAGCGGCGCGAGCGTCCGCGGCGGGGCCGTGCCGCGGACCAGCGCCTGCAGCGCGTCGCGCGCCGTCCGGGTGGCCTGCTGCTCGGCGGCCGACCCGCTGCCGCCGTGGGCGCGCAACCACTTGCGGGCGGCGGCGGGTTCCAGGAGCAGGTCACGCTGCGCGGCATCGACGACCGGTGTGCTGTTGAGCAGTTCGAGCAGGAACGACTCGTCATCCGCCGCCATGACCGATCCCTCTCCCCTAACCAACAAGAACTCCTTGACAGGTTACCGGAGACCTGGTTGCCTGTCTAACCAGTATACAACACTATATAAGTTAGAAGAGAGAGATCATGGGTCTGTCCTGGCAGCAGGGACCGCTCGGCCGGGGACCGGTCGGGACGTTCCTGTCCCCGACCCCGCTCCCCGCGCGACTGCTGTACGTCGAGCCGCTGCGCCGCCGCCTGCGCGTGCGCTTCGCCGGCGAGTGGATCGTCGACAGCGAGGACGTCCTGCTGCTGCACGAGCCCGGGCACTACCCGGTCGCGCTGTTCCGACCGGCCGACGTGCGCCCCGACGTCCTGCGCTACGAGGAGCGCGTCACGCGGCACCGCGACCTCGGTGACACCGGCTGGTTCGGCGTGACGGTCGGCGACACGCACTCCGCCCGTGCGGCCTGGACCTACCTCGACCCGCCCGCGCACGCCGAGATCCTGCGCGATCGCGTGGCCTTCGCGTGGCGGGCGATGGATGCCTTCTTCGAGGAGGACGAGCGCATCGTCGGTCACGCGGCCGACCCGTACCACCGCATCGACATCCGGCCGACCTCGAGACATCTCACCGTCGACGTGGCCGGCACGGGCGGGTCGCGGCGCGTGGCCGACACCACCCGGCCGCTCGTGCTCTACGAGTCGGGCTTCGCGCCTCGCTGGTACGTGCCCCGCGAGGACGTGGACGCCGCCGCGCTGGAGCCCGCCGACGGCCGGACGTTCTGCCCGTACAAGGGCCTCGCCGACTACTACGACGTGGCGGGGCGGTCCCGCGCCGCCTGGTCCTACCCCGAGGCGTGGCCCGAGGTCGCCCGCGTCGGCGCCTTCGTGTCCTTCGAGCCGGACAAGCTCGAGGTCCGCCTCGACGGCCGGCGACTGGAGCCCGAACCGGGCCAGGGCGTCGTCGCCCACGGCCTCGACCGCGACCTCGCCCCCGGCGAACTCACCCCTGTCCCCTCCGACCCGATCCACGACACCACCGGAGAACCGGCATGACCGACGCCCTGCACGATCGCACCGTCCTCGTCGTGGGCCGCGGCAGCGGCATCGCCCGCGCCACCGTCGAGGCGGTGCGCGCAACCGGCGCCCGCGTCGTCGTCGCCGGCCGCGACGAGCCCGCGCTCGCCGCCGCCTACGCCGGCACCGATGTCGTCGCCCACCACGTCGACCTGACCGACGAGGACACCGTCTCGGCCCTGGCCGAACAACTCGGCTCGGTGGACCACGTGGTGAGCACGGCCTCGGCCCGCGCCCGCGGCCTGGTCGGCGACCTCGACCCGCAGACCGTCACGCAGTCGTTCCGCACGAAGGTCGTCGGCCCGCTCCTGCTGGCGAAGCACTTCGCCCCGCGGCTGCCTGGCGACGGGTCGTTCGTCTTCTTCTCCGGCCACTCCGCGACCAAGACCACTCCCGGCATGCTCGCGGTCGGCGCGACCAACGGCGCCGTCGACGTACTGGTGCGCGGGCTGGCCGTGGAGCTCGCCCCCATCCGGGTCAACGCCGTCTCGCCGGGCACGATCGACACCGGCGCCTATGACGGGCTGGGCGCGCAGGGCAAGGCCGACCTGTTCGCCACGCTGACCCGGCTCAACCCGGCCCGGCGCATCGGCACCGCCGACGAGGTCGCGGCCGCGGTGCTCTTCGCGCTCACGAACTCCTTCGTGACCGGCACCTCGATCCCCGTCGACGGTGGCGAACCGCTGGTCTGAGCGCGGCCAAGGGGGCGCCGGTCGGCCGGCGGGCCGCTAGCCGACGTCGATCATGTCTCGCCCCGTTCGCGGTTCCCGCAGCGCACGCACCGGGTCACGGCGGGTCCAGAGCGGGCGATGACGCCACACCCCCGGCAGCCCGCGCAGGGTCATCAGCACGGCGCGCACCCGGTCGGCGTTCTTCGGACGGTCGACCAGCACGAACACCGTCCAGCGCCCCCCGCTGCGCGTGCGCCGGTGCAGCCAGGCGTTCCAGATGGTGTTCCGAGCGGGCGCTCAGCGCAACCCGTGGCCGCCGACGGCCAGCACGGCCACATTGGCGGCCACCACGACGATGACCCCGTAGAACGCGAGGTGTCCCGTCGGCCGGGGCCAGGCGACCGCGAGCCCAGCGAGGGCCACCAGCGTCTCCGCCGCGAGCACGGTCCAGCCGGCCGTGGTGACGGACGTGGCCGGACCGCTCACCACGAGCGCCGACACGGCGATCAGCAACAGGGTCGCCAGCAGCAGCGCCGCCCGCGCCCCCAACCGGTGCGGCAGGCCGCGGACCCCGGTGCGGGCGTCGGCGGCCAGGTCGGGCAGCGCGTTGGTGAGGTTGGCGACCACGCCCAGCAGGGCGCCGGCGCCGAGCAGCCAGGCACCCGGCCGGTACGGGTGGGCCGCGGCCAGGGTCGCCACGGCCGGCAGCGCACCGAAGGCCAGTGCGTACGGCAGCCACGACCACCAGGTGGCCTTGACGCCGAGGTTGTAGGCCCACCCGCACGCCACGGCGCCCAGGTGCACGAGGGCGGCTCGCCAGCCCAGCGCGAACGACAGCCCCGCGGTGGCGGCCACGCTGACCCACACGGCCGTGTCCACGACGGCGAGCGGCAGTTCCTGTCGCGCCACCGGTTTGTCGCCGCGCCCCACCGACCGGTCCCGGTCTCGGTCGATGCGGTCGTTGCTCCAGCCGATGGACAGCTGCCCGGCCAGCACTGCCGCGGCCACCAGCACCGTCCGCCCCGCACCGATCCCCGCCGACACCGCGAGCACGGCGGCGAACGCGGTGACCGCCGCTGTCGGCACCGGGTGACACGAGCGGATCAGTGCACCTGCGGCGCCGACGGGGCGGTTCATCGCGCCGACGACCCGCTCAGGTATTACGGGCCCGTCCGGTCACCGCGTCGCGCAGCTTGTCGACCAGACCCACACCGGGGCCGAACGCCTTGTGGAACAGCGCGGCGTTGGGTGAGGCCGGGTGCGGACGGGTCGGGGCGATCTGCTTGGCCAGCTCCACCCGCTTGCCCAGTTCCTGCAGCTTCTCGGCGGGGATCGCCTCCCGCAGCTGCGGGAACTGGTTCTGCTCCTCGTCGCCGGCGTGGTGCTCCAGCTGCTCGCGCAGTTCATCGACCACCGCCAGGAACTGCGGGTCGTCCGCGTCGACGCCCTCCAGCTTCTTCATCGTCTTCTCGAGTTCCTTGTGCTCCGAGGTGTCGTGCTCGACCTCGGTGTCACCGTCGGTGAGGTGCTCGCGCATGGCGGGATACACGTACATCTCCTCGGCGACCGAGTGCCGCACGATCTCGGCGATCACCGTGTCGGCGATGTCCCGGCGCCGCTCGGCGTCGGGCGCGTCCGCTATCGAGGCGATGAGATCGAGGACCTCGTGGTGGTCGGTGGTCAGGATGTCGATGACGTCCGTATCGGTGGTGTCGCTCATGGGTGGCTCTCCTCGGTACAGGGGGACAGCGGATCTCGTCCCGGATTCGAACGGACCCGACACCCAGGACGTACCCCGGCGAAGCCCGGTCGTACACCGGCGGCGAAGGTCGGCTTCGGGCTCAGTCCTTCGCCAGCTCCCGCAGCCGTGGCAGCACCTCGGACCGGTAGAACTCGAAGAAGCCCTCGGCGCTCGTCGCGCTGTCGCGCCCGCCGATCTGGGCGATGTGCACGACGTCGGCGCCGACGTCCAGGAACGGGCGGAAGGCGTCGACGTGGCGGTCCAGGTCGGGCCCGCAGGCGACGGAGTCGGCGATGGCCTGCTGCGGTACCAGGGTGCTGGCCTGCTCGAAGTGCGCGGGGCTGGACAATACCTGGGCCATCTCGCCCGGCAGGCCGTCGTTGGCCCACGTCCGGTGCGCCGTCTCGACGCTGGTCTGCGTGTCCTGGCCCCAGCAGACCTTGTAACCGGCGTGCACCGGTTTCCCGGCGCCGCCGTTCTCGCGGAAGACGCCGATCGCCTCGGCATCGGGCTGCACGGTGACGAAACCGTCGCCGATCCGCCCGGCCAGAGCGGCCGCCTTCGGGCCGAAGCCGCTGACGTACACCGGCGGCGGCTCGTCCGGTCGGGTGAAGAGCCGGGCGTTCTCGACCGTGTAGTGCCGCCCGTGATGGTCGACGTAGCCGCCGGCCCACAGCTGGCGCATCACGTCGACGGCCTCCTCGAGCATGTCCAGCCGCACGTTGGTGTCGGGCCAGCGCCCACCGGTGACGTGCTCGTTGAGCGCCTCGCCCGAGCCGACTCCGAGGGTGAAGCGGCCGCCGGTGAGCACGGCGCTGGTGGCCGCGGCCTGCGCGACGATCACCGGGTGCGTGCGGACGGTCGGGCAGGTCACCGCCGTGGTGACGGGCAGCGAGCACACCTGGCTGATAGCCCCGATCATCGACCACACGAAGGCGCTGTTGCCCTGCGTGTCGTTCCACGGATGGAAATGGTCGGAGATCCACAGCGATTCGAAGCCCGCGCGTTCTGCCTGCTGCGCCTGGCTGATCAGTTCCGCGGGGGTGTATTCCTCGCAGGACAGGAAGTAGCCGATCTTCATAGCCTCAGCCCGAACGACCGGCCCGAGCGCCGCTCACGCGGCGGGCGGGGCGTACACCTGCAGATCATTGCCCTCGGAGTCCTTGAAGGGCGCGATGCGGCCCCACGGGTGATCGCTGATGTCGCCGGTGAATTCGACGCCCGACTCGCGCAGCCGCGCGACCTCGTCGTCGAGGTCACCGTCGGGCTGGAAGCTGATCACGGCGCCGCCGCCGGCGGAGGTCGCCTTCTCCCGTCCGTTCAGCCCGAGCATCACTCCGTTGGCGTCGATCTCGGCCCAGTCGTCGCCCTGCTCGTCCTTCACGGCCAGGCCCAGCGTGTCGCGGTAGAACGCGATCGCCCGCTGCATGTCCTGTACCGGCACCCATACCGCTGCCACTCCGGTCGCCATCGTTGCTCCTTCGTTCCTCAGTATCGTCAGTAGTCGTTCGTGGGGTTGCGTCAGGCGCTGAGGCCGAACCGCTGCCATACGCGGTGCGCGCCGAGCAGCTCGACCGTGCGGGCGGCCACCTCGTCGGCGGGGCCGCTGACCGTGTCCGACTCAGGCAGACCGGCCAGCGCCGTCGTCGTCCCGACCGCACCCAGGGCCTTGGCATGTCGCCAGGCCTCCTCGACCAGCTTGCGCACGCGCGGGTCGCAGGGCGCGTCAGGGCCGTCACCGGCGCCGGCCTTGGCGTCGAGCGACGGCAGCGCGTCCGGCGCGGGTGGCGTGTCACCGACGATCACGAGCGCATCGAACTCGATCGACGCGGCGTTCGCGTAGGTCCGCTGCACGGTCAGCGGACCCAGCGTTCCGCCGTGCGGCCCGATCACCAGGGGCACCACGTCCTGTGCGTCGAGTGCCACCCGCAGCGTCATGACCTCGTCCGCGTCGGCGTCCGGGCCGACGACGATGCCCACGACCCGTCCGGCCACCGGCCAGGTGCCGCCGAGCTGCGTCAACGCGGCACTGGGCTCGACGTCGATCGCGGCCACGGTCGGCTCGGGGGCGGGCAGGCCCAGCCCCTCGGCGACGCGCAGGCACAGGTCGGCGTCGATGTTGGCCAGCGCCCGCAGCTGCCGCTCGCGCACCACCTGCTCGAAGCACTTGGACAGTTCGAAGGTGTAGGCCCCCACGACGTGGTCCTGCTCGACCGGGCTCAGCGAGCGGTAGAACAGGGTGACCTGGCTGTAATGGTCGTCGAACGAGGCGGGGTTGCCGCGGATCTTGTCGGCCTGCGCCACCACCACCGGCACGTCGATGAACGCGCGCTCGCGCGGGTCGGCCGGGAACGGGTTGCCCGCGTCGAGGGAGTTGGGCCGGTACGGCGCGACCCCACCGTGCACTGCGTCCTGGTGGAACCCGTCGCGCAGCATGTCGTTGATCGGCGCGTGCGCCCGGTTGATCGGGATCTGCGACCAGTTGGGGCCGCCGAGCCGGGTCAGCTGTGTGTCGAGGTAGGAGAACAGCCGCGCCTGCAGCAGCGGGTCGTTGGTGACGTCGATGCCGGGCACCAGGTTGGCCGGGTTGAAGGCGACCTGCTCGGTCTCGGCGAAGTAGTTGGTCGGGTTGCCGTTGAGGGTCAGCGTCCCCAGCAGCTGGACGGGAGCCAGTTCCTCCGGCACGAACTTCGTCGGGTCGAGCAGATCGATGCCTTCGAAGGTCTGGTCCTCGGTGTCGGGCATGACCTGGACCCCCAGATCCCACTGCGGGTAGGCGCCGGCCTCGATGGCGTCGGCCAGGTCGCGGCGGTGGATGTCGGGGTCGTTGCCGTTCGCCAGCTGCGCCTCCTCCCAGGTCACCGAGTGGACGCCCTGGCGCGGCTTCCAGTGGAACTTGACCAGGCTCGTCTCGCCCGCGGCGTTGACCAGCCGGAAGGTGTGAACGCCGAAGCCCTCCATCGTCCGGTACGAACGCGGGATGGCGCGGTCGGACATGTTCCACATGGTGTGCGCCTGCGCCTCGGTGTGCAGCGACACGAAGTCCCAGAACGTGTCGTGCGCGCTCTGCGCCTGCGGGATCTCGCGGTCCGGGTGCGGCTTGGCGGCGTGCACGACGTCGGGGAACTTGATCCCGTCCTGGATGAAGAACACCGGGATGTTGTTGCCGACGAGGTCGTAGTTGCCCTCGCTGGTGTAGAAGCGCGTGGCGAACCCACGGGTGTCACGGGCGAGGTCGGGTGAGCCGCGCGAGCCGAGGACGGTGGAGAAGCGTACGAACACCGGCGTCTCGACACCGTCCTGCAGGAACGCGGCCCGGCTGATGCCCGTGCCGGCACCGTTCGCCACGAACATCCCGTGCGCGCCGGCCCCGCGGGCGTGCACCACGCGCTCGGGGATGCGCTCGTGGTCGAAGTGGCTGATCTTCTCGCGCAGGTGATGGTCCTGCAGCAGCGTCGGCCCGCGCGTCCCGGCCTTCAACGAGTGATCGGTGTCGGCGAGGGGCACGCCGTGCGCCGTGGTGAGATCCGGACCCTGCTGCGCGACGCTCTGGCGCGGCGCACCGGTCTCGGCGGCAGTGGGCGTACGCGTCTGCGGCCCCGTCTGGTCCGGCTTCGGCGCCAACGGCTCGCGTGGCTCGGTCGGCTCGTCCAGCGTCGGCGGCTGCGGACCGGGGACGCCGGGGAGGAACGGTTCGCGTTTCTTGGCCACGGTGACTCCTGTGGGACGCGGGCGCTGCTCGAGGGGATTCAAGGACGCCGCACCAGCACCGTCCCCCCGTTCCCATCCCGCGAAACACGCCCGGTGCCGCGGCTAGCCTGGCGACGTGCCCGAGCCGCTGAGTGACGACGAGGTCGGCTTCCTGCTGTCGATGCTCGATCTCGCCCGTGAAGGGCGCGCCGACGAGCTGGGCGCGGAGGTGGACGCAGGCCTGCCGGTGAATCTGACCGGCGCCACCGGCGACACGCTGTTGATCCTGGCCGCCTACCACGACCACCCCGCCACAGTGCGCATGTTGCTGGACCGTGGGGCGGATCCGCAGCGGGTCAACGACCGCGGGCAGACCGCGCTCGGCGCGGCCGTGTTCCGACGCTCGTCCGACAGCGTCCGCGCGTTGCTGGCCGCCGGCGCGGACCCGCGCGCCGGGGCGCGGTCGGCGATCCAGATCGCCGAGTTCTTCGACCTGCCCGAGATGCGCGAACTGCTCGGCTGACCATCGTCCTCGACGTTGGGTAGAGCTGAACGGAGGGCGGCGCGCCGTCCGGGTTCAAACACGAGCCGAGTCCGACTATCGGGAGTGTCGACGTGAAGGCAGTGACGTGGCAGGGCAAGCGGGACGTCCGGGTGGAGGAGGTGCCCGACCCGCGGATCGAGGAAGCCAGCGACGCGATCGTCAAGATCACCAGCACCAACATCTGCGGTTCGGACCTGCACCTGTACGAGACGCTCGGCGCATTCATGGACGCCGGTGACGTCCTGGGGCACGAGCCGATGGGCATCGTCGAGGAGGTCGGGCCCGAGGTCGGCGACCTGAAAGTGGGTGACCGGGTGGTCATCCCCTTCCAGATCTCGTGCGGGCACTGCTTCATGTGCGATCAGCAGCTCTACACCCAGTGCGAGACGACGCAGGTGCGCGATCAGGGCATGGGCGCCGCGCTGTTCGGCTTCTCCAAGCTGTACGGCCAGGTGCCCGGCGGCCAGGCCGAGTACCTGCGGGTGCCGCAGGCGCAGTTCACCCACATCAAGGTGCCCGAAGGCCCACCCGACGAGCGTTTCGTCTACCTCTCCGATGTCCTGCCCACCGCCTGGCAGTCGGTGGCCTACGCCGACGTTCCCGAAGGTGGCTCGGTCGCGGTGCTCGGGCTCGGGCCGATCGGCGACATGGCGTCGCGCATCGCCCACCATCAGGGCAAGCGCGTGATCGCCGTGGATCTGGTGCCCGAGCGGCTCGAGCGGGCCCGCGCTCGGGGTATCGAGGTCCTCGATCTCACGGAGCACGAGAACGACCTGGCCGACGTCGTGCGCGACGCCACCGATGGGCGCGGGACCGACTGCGTCATCGACGCCGTGGGCATGGAGGCACACGGCTCGCCGGTCGCCCGGGCGATGTTGCGGGCGGTGTCGGTGCTGCCGGACGCCGTCGCCGCGCCCATGGCCAAGAACGCGGGGGTCGACCAGCTGGCCGCGGTCAACGCCGCCGTCGAGATGGTCCGGCGCGGCGGCACCGTCTCGCTCATCGGCGTGTATTCGGGCGCCGCCGACCCGCTGCCGCTGGCCACCATGTTCGACAAGCAGATCCAGCTGCGCATGGGCCAGGCCAACGTCAAGAAGTGGGTCCCCGACGTCATGGAGCTGCTGGGCGACGACGACCCGCTCGGCGTGGAGGACTTCGCCACCCACCGGCTGCCGCTGGCCGACGCGGCCCACGGTTACGAAATCTTCCAGAACAAGACCGACGGCGCGGTGAAGGTCGTGCTGCGGCCCTGAGCGCGGCCCAGCCCCGACCGGCGTTACCACCGTTCGTCCCAGGGGTATCCGCTGGACGGAGACAGGGGCCCCGACCCGGATCGTGACGAGGTGGCAGCGATGGCCAGTGGTGACCGCACGTTCAACCAGCGCGCCGGGCAGTGGGCCGAGCGCCTGTCGGTCCGCCTGGAGGAGGCCGAGCAGCTCGACCGGCCGGCCGAGCTGCTGGCCACCGCGCTGGGCAAGATCCTGCCGGCCGGACCGGTCCAGGACACGCTGAGCGGGACGCAGATCGGCCATCCCGTGCATCCCGCGCTCGTGGCGCTGCCCATCGGCTCGTGGTTCGCCGCGTCCGTGCTGGACCTGACCGGCGGTGACGCGGACGCCGCTCAGCGCGCCGTCGGCCTCGGCCTGGTGACCGCTCTGCCCACCGCGCTGACCGGTGCCTCGGACTGGCTGTTCGTCGAGGGCGCCGAGCGGCGGGTGGGCCTCGTGCATGCCGCGTCGAACTACGCGGCGCTCGGCCTGCAGTTCGCCAGCTGGACCGCGCGCCGTCGCGGTCGGCGCAGCACGGGCAGCGCGCTGACCCTGATCGCCAACGGCGTCATGGCCGTCGGCGGGTGGTTGGGCGGCCACCTCGCCTACGCCCTGGGCGTCGGGGTGGACACCACCGCCTTCGAGCAGCTGCCCGACGAGTGGACCGACGTGGCCGCCGAGACCGACGTACCGGCCAGCGGCGCCACGTCCGCCGAGGCCGGCGCGGTGCCGATCCTCCTGGCCCGCGATCGACGGCCGGATCGTGGCCCTGGCCGACCGGTGCACCCACCGTGGTGCGCCGCTGCACGAGGGTGAGGTCAAGGAGGGCTGCGTGATCTGCCCCTGGCACGACAGCGTCTTCGACCTGCGCGACGGCTCGGTGCGTTCCGGGCCGGCCTCCCGCCCGCAACCGGTGTTCGACGTGCAGGTGTCCGACGGGCGGGTACGGGTCCGCCGCCTCGAATCGCGCACGCTGCGTTCCAATCCGGTCGGGCCCTGAACCGGCGGATGCCCTGGCCGCGGCCCGGACGTCGCGACTGTGCACAGGCACACAGCGTTGCGAGCCCCCGAGCGATATCGGGTACGCCTTGTCCAGGACAACGGAAGGGAGATCCGACCATGCAGATTCCGCGTATCGATCCCCGCAACGTCAGCGGGCTCATCGACAAGGCCGTGGGCCTGGGCAAAGAGGTCGCCGGCACCCTGACCGGCCAGGACCGGCTGCGTCGTGCCGGGCAGGTCCAACAGGAGAAGGGCACCGAACGGCTGAAGGCCGTGCAGGCCCAATTGCGCGCCGACTCGCACGACGCCCAGGCCACCGCGGCCGAGGGCAGCCAGCGAACGGCGCAGAAGACCAAGGAAGCGGTGCACAACTGATGGGACTCGGCGAGAAGGCCAAGGGCGTCGTCAAGCAGAAGGTCGGGGACGCCACCGACAACGACGAACTGCAGGCCGAGGGCAGCGCGCAGGAGACGAAGGGCGAGCACGAGACCGCCGAGTCGAAGGAGCGCGCCGAGGCCCAGGCCCACGAGAAGAAGGCCGACGCCCTCGACCGCGAGCAGGACGCACTCGAGGACTGACACCGACCAGCGCCCGCCCCCGGCCGGGTAAGACCTGCACGTCGGACGGCGCGGAGCGCCGGAGCCGTCATGACACTCGAGAGATCACCCGGCGAGGTGACAGCGGCCATGTTGTCGGTCGTGCGCACGAGCGTGCCGTTCGACGGGGTGCGAGGAGTGATCCCACCGCCCGATCGGCCGTGCCCCTGAGGGGGCGTCGGCTCAGCGCTCCTCGGCGTGGTCGGCGAAATAGCCCACGGGATGGTCGCCACCGTCGTCGATGAAGTGTTCGTTGATGGCTTGGGCGATCAGATCGTGGTGGTAGGCGTCCGGGCTCAGCACGCCGAGGATGTAGGCCTCGAGTTCGAGCACACCCAGGTCACCACCCACGCTGACGAGCCGCAGCCACGCCTGCTCCATCGTCATGCCGGACCGGGTCATCCCGGCCGCGAGTGTCATCCGCGGGTCGTCCGGCGCGGTCATGACCGGCCGCCCCGAGCCGAATCGACGACCTCGGTGGCCACGTCGAAGATGCTGCGCTGCTCGCGACGGGAACGGTCGGTCAACACCCCGAACGCCTCCGCGGCCTGGATGCCGTCGCGCTCGACGAGGTGATCGCGAGCCTGCCGGATGAGCTCGCGCCGCTCGAGCGCGACGATCAACCCGGACCCCCCCGTGGAACCCTGCGCGGGAGGTTCGGGCAGGAACCGGACGACACACTGCGCGAGCAACGCCGCCGTCGACCGTTCCCGATCGCCGGTGAACGCGTTGACGCTGCTCGCGTACAGGTTGAGGGCCGACGCCGGCCGGCTCGGCAGCGGGAGCGACAGCGAGCTGAGCACGCCGTGCTCCAGGGCGGTGGCCGTGAACCGGCCGTATTCGTTCTCCTCGCTCATGATCACGATGCTGTGCGGCTGCCCGTCGCGACACGCGGCGACGCAAGGCCCGTCGTGGTCGACGTACTGGGCCAGGTCCAGATCCAAAGCCACGCCGCTCGACGCCGCCGGCGTCACGTAGCCCGCCCCCTCGGTGAGGGTGATGCTGGTGCCGACACTGTCCGGGGTGATCGTGTGTCCGAGTTCGAGAGCGGCCTTCAACAACAGGACCCGGTGCTCCGCGCTGTGCGTGCGGTCAGGATCCGATGCGGCCTCCACCACTGAGGCCCACTGACTCTGGGTGTCCACTCGAGTGCTCTCCGACGTGCCGACTGCAGTCCGTGAATGGTATCGGGCGCAGGCCCCCGCGTGGCGACGTCGGTCTACAGTCGAAGCCTACCGGGATTGTGGATTATCAGAGGGCGTGCCGCCGTGAACCCGAACTGGTCGCTTCCCGAACTCGCCGAGATGCTGGCCGAGATCGAGCGCGCGTTGACCGCCCAGCCGGGCCAGGCAGCGGTCCTCAAGGCGCTCACCGGCATGGCGGTGGACAAGATCGCGCCGGCCGAGTTCGCCGGTGTCACCCTGAGCCGCGGCGCCTCCCGCACCAGCGTGGCCCCGACCAGCGACCTGGTGCTGCGCGTCGACGAGATCCAGTACCGCATCAGCCATGGCCCGTGCGTGGACGCCATCGACCGCAACACCCGGTTCAACGTCGCCGATCTGCGCTGCGACGAACGGTGGCCCGACTTCGGGCGCGAGGCCGCGGCCAGGACCGGCATCCTCAGCATGCTCGCCTTCCGCCTGTACACCGAGGACGACCCGGATGTCGACGCGGCTCTGAACCTGTACTCCTCGATGCCTTCGGCCTTCGGCGACGCGGACGAGGCCGTCGGGTTGCTGCTGGCCACGGCCGGCGCCCTCGCGGTGTGCGATGCCCGGGCCCGCGAACGCGCCGGCCATCTCGAGCGGGCCCTGGAGAACAGCCGGACGATCGGCGTGGCCATGGGCATCCTCATGGGTCAGCACAAGATCACCCGCGAACAAGCCTTCGACCTCCTGCGCCTGGCCAGTCAGACCACGAACCGCAAACTGGCCGATGTCGCCGGCGACGTGCAGGAGACGGGCGCCCTGCCCGAACTGCCGCGCGGACGGCAGGCCGAGAAGGCGCGGTGACCGGGCGGGCTGGGCCTACTCGCCTCGCGGGTCGTCCTTCGGGCGCTCACCGTCGTCGGTGTCCTCCTCGCTCCGGCCCTCGACGTCCGCGGGATCCCCGAAGGGGTCAGGCTGCTGCTCCGGCTGCTGGTGCTCCCAGTCCGGCGTGTCGTCCGGGCCGGGCACGGCGGCGGGCGGGAATGTCGACGTCATCGCGAACCTCCGGGGCTCCATAGCTCGACTGACCGCTTACTACCCGGGCGGTGCCGGCGGTTCACCCCGACCCGGCCCGAGCAACGCCGCGACGGTGAACTCGACGGCGGGACGGACGAAGGCGCCGTGGTGGGACAGCATCGCGTGCTTGCCCCCGGCCACGGACTCCCAGGACAGCGAGCCCACCGACCGGGCCATCCGCTGCGCGGCGGCCCGCGAACGCGCCGGCGACGCGATGCGGTCGTCCGTGCCGTGGACGATGAGGACCCGGGCTCGAGGAGCCTGCACGGCGCCGTCGTGCTCGTACACCCACGGCGCCAGCGCCACGACGCTGCGCACCGCCGGCAGGCCGGCCGACAGCAGGGCCGCACGACCGCCGAGGGAATGACCGACCAGGCCGACCGGCAGGCCGGGAAGGCTCTCGGCCAGCCGGCCCAGCGCCCACCGCACGTCGTCGACCGGCGTGTGGTCGGTGTCCCAGCCGCGTACCGAGTTCAGCAGCCGGTACACGGCGAGACGGCCGTGCCCGGCCCGCGCGAGAGCCCGCGCTATCGGGACCATGCGCAGCACCGACAGCTGGGTGGGCGACACGGCCATTCCGCGGACCCGGCTGCCGCCTCCGTGCAGGACGAGGACCGCGGCCTCGGCCCGCGCCCCGGCCCGGACCTCGACCAGCCGGGCGGCCGAGTCTCCCGAACGAGCCCCCGCTACGTCTGCGAGCCTCGCCCGACCGCTACTGCGCGTCATGGCGTTCGACCGGAATCACGCGGCACGCCGCCGGCTACGGCTTCAGGACGACCTTGATGCAGCCGTCCTCCTTGGCCCGGAACATCTCGTACGCCGCCGGCGCGTCGGCGAGCGGCCACCGGTGCGTGGTCAGATCGAGGGTGCCGAGCGGGTCGGCCGGATCCAGCACCAGCGGCAGGATGTCGTCGGTCCACCGGCGCACGTGCGCCTGGCCCATGCGCAGCTGGATGCCCCGATCGAACATCTCCATCATCGGCAGCGGGTCGACCTCGCCACCGTAGACGCCGCTGATCGACACCGTCCCCCCGCGACGAACCCCCTTGATCGCGCCGAGCAACGCGTCGAGGCGGTCGAGCGCGACCTTGTCGGTGACCTTCTGCGCGACCGCGTCCGGCAGCAGGCCGGTGGCCTTCTGGGCGAAGGAGACGAGCTTGTTGCCGTGCGCACCGCCGTGCGCCTCCATCCCGACCGCGTCGATGGTCGCGTCGGCGCCGCGCCCGTCGGTCATGGCGATCAGCGCCTCGGAGATGTCGTCGACGGAGGACAGATCCACCGGTTCGGCCCCGTAGCGCTCGGCGAGCGCGAGCCGTTCCGGCACGGAGTCGATGCCGATCACCCGGCCGGCGCCCAGCCGCTGCGCGATACGAACGGCGAGCTGACCGATCGGGCCGAGCCCGAAGACCGCGAGGCTGCCGCCGGCCGGCACGTCGGCGTAGACGACCGCCTGCCAGGCCGTGGGCAGCACGTCGGACAGGAAGAGGAACTGTTCGTCGGCGGTGCCGTCCGGGACCTTGATCGGTCCGAACTGGGCCTGCGGTACCCGCAGGTACTCGGCCTGCCCGCCGGGCACCGACCCGTACAGCGACGTGTAGCCGAACAAGCTGGCGCCCTTGCCCTCGCTGCGCACCTGCGTCGTCTCGCACTGGGCGTAGAGCTTGCGCTCGCACATCCAGCAGTGCCCGCAGGAGATGTTGAACGGCACGACGACGCGATCGCCGGCCCGCAGGTCGCCGACGCCGGATCCGACCTCCTCGACCACACCCATGGCCTCGTGACCGAGGACGTCACCCGGCTTGAGATAGGGCCCCAGCACGCCGTAGAGATGCAGGTCCGAGCCGCAGATGGCGGTCGACGTGACCTTGATGATCGCGTCGGTGGGCTGCTCGATACGTGGGTCGGGAACGTCGGTCACGACGACGTTGGTGTTGCCTTGCCAGGTGAGGGCCTTCATGACTCCGCCTCAGGTAGGTGGCTGCGCCATGGTTTGACCTGCCACCCCCAGCCTGCCCGCGTGACGCGTACCGGAATCAGCCGGCGGGGCGACGATGCACGCCGATTAGGCCGGTGCCGTCGCGGAGTCCGCGCGGAGCGGCGCGCCGAGGTCGTTCAGGTGCTGCAGCGCGGCCCGGTAGGAACCGACCAGGCTGGTCTCGGTGTACGCGATGTGGTGTTCGGCACAGTGGGCCTGCACCAGCGGTCGGGCGTGCCGCAGCGCGAAGCGCGGCATGTTCGGGAACAGGTGATGCTCGATCTGGTAGTTCAGCCCGCCGAGGAGCCAGTCGGTGAACACGCCGCCGCGGACATTGCGCGAGGTGAGCACCTGCCGCCGCAGATAGTCGACCTGCTCGTCGGCGGCGATGGTCGGCATGCCCTTGTGGTTCGGCGCGAACGAGCACCCCATGTACAGGCCGAACACGGCCTGGTGGACCGCCACGAACGCCAGCGCGGTCCACGGTGACATGATCAGCAGCAGCCCGGTCACGTAGGCCGCCAGGTGTACCGCCAGCAGCAGGGCCTCGACCGAACGGCGGCCGCCCCGGCCACTGCGCTCGCCACCCGACAACAGCGACAGGACGCTGGCCACGTGCAGGTTCAAGCCCTCCAGGGTGAGCAGCGGGAAGAACAGCCACGCCTGGCGCCGGGTGATGGCCCGGCCGAGGCGGCCGGTGCGGCCCGCGACCTGATTGGTGGTGAAGGCGAGCACGCCGTCGCCGATGTCGGGATCGTGATCCTCCCGGTTGGGGTGGGCGTGATGCCGGTTGTGTTTGCCGACCCACCATCCGTAGCTCAGGCCGACCAGCAGGTTGCCACTGAGCCGGCCGTACAGGTCGTTCGCGCGGCGGGTGGCGAAGATCTGCTGGTGACCGCCGTCGTGGCCGGCGAAAGCCACCTGCGTGAAGGCCACACCGAGCGCTACGGCGAGCAGCAGCTGCCACCAGCTGTCCCCGACGAGTGCCATCACGACCCACACGGCCGCGAACGCCGCGAGGGTCGCCCCGACATGCAGGGCGTAGGCGAGCCTGCGGCGGCGCAATAGGCCCGCGTCGCGGATGCGTCGGCTCAGCGCGGCATAGTCACTCCCCCGCGCCGGCTCCGCGTCGCTCGCGGAGTCGATAGAGAGGGAGCGGCTGTCGGCCAGACTGGTCATGCCGCGGCCTCCTCGCCGGTGAGGACGGGCAGGGGGGCGGTGTGGGGGACGTCCACGTGATGATCCCTCGATCGAAGTGGTCACCGTAGATGCCCGGCGATGCGCGGCGCGCCTGGCAGGAGCGGTCTTGCGGACGGCCCCTGGGTCCGGACCGGTTGGCGTTCCAACCACCCAGACCGTACCCAATCCGAGCGTCAAGACTCCAGCTGTGACTGGCTTCGCTCAGCGCTCGCCCGGGTCCGAGCGCGGCGGGTTGGCCATCGGTCGCGGCGGGGAGGACGCTGGAGCGATGGTCTTCCACGCGCGGGGTGCCGCCGGCGCCGCCGACTGCGCCCGGCGCGTCTGCGGCCGGACGTGACGATCGAGGCGCAGTTGCTGGCCGCCGTCGGCGACCGGCGGGGCGGCGCTGCCGCGGACCGGCTGTGCTCGGCCTGCGTCGACCTGCTCGGGGTGGACGACGCGGCCATCTCACTGGTCTTCGACGGAGCGAACGCCGCCACTCTGGGCGCCAGCAGCACGCCGGCGCGGGCCTACGACGAGCTGCAATTCACCATGGGCGAGGGACCGTGTCTGGACTCGGTCTCGCTGCGCGCGCCCGTGTGGGTCGTTGATCTGGCCAACCCCGAGGAGACCCGGTGGCCGGCGTACGGGCCGGCGATGCTGGCCCACGACGTGCACGGCGTGTTCGCCCTGCCGGTCGTGGTCGCCGGGGAGTACCTCGGTGCTCTGGACCTGTTCCGCCGAGTGCCCGCGGCACTGGAGTCGGCTGAACTGTCGGCGGCGTCGGCGGCGGCGGAGCTGGCACAGCTGCCGCTCATGGACCTGCTGGGCGCGGCCCTGCAGGCGGCCGTGTCCGAACCGGGCAGCGACGCCTGGGCCGAGTTGAACCTGCTCTCGCGCACCGAGGTCAGCCAGGCCACCGGGATGCTCGTCGCGCAGCTCGACATCGACCCGGCCGAGGCACTCGTGCGCCTGCGCGCGTACGCCTTCGCCGCCTCACGCAGCGTCAACGACGTCGCCCGCGACATCCTGGCCCGACGGTTACGTCTGGACGGATGACCGGATGGGCCCAAGGGAACCGATCGGACCCGGTGCCGGCCGCGACGGCACCGCCCGGGAAGGAGCCGCGGAGATGGATGCGTCACGAGAGAGCGGCGTGCTGGACGCGGTCGTGTCGCTGGTCGACAGCCTGCTGGACGACTTCGACGTGGTGGAGTTGCTGACCCAGCTGACCGAGCGCTGCGCCCTCCTGCTCGACGTCACCTCGGCCGGCCTGCTGCTCGCCGACCCGCGCGGGCGGTTGCACCTCGTGGCCGCCACCTCGGAGCAGACCCACCACCTCGAACTGCTGCAGCTGCAGGCCGACGAGGGGCCGTGCCTGGACTGTCACCGCACCGGTCACCCCGTGAGCGTGGCCGACCTCAGCGTCGCCGCCGACCGGTGGCCGCGGTTCGTCGACGCGGCCACCCGGGCCGGGTTCCGTTCCGTGCACGCGGTGCCGATGCGTGCGGCCGGCGCCGTCCTGGGCACCCTGGGTCTGTTCGGCACGAATCCCGGCGAACTCGGTTCGGCCGACACGCTCGTGGCGCAGACCCTGGCCCACGTCGCGACCGTGGCCATCCTGCAGGAACACGCCCCGACGCCGGAGGTCGTCCTGCCGCAGCTGCGGTCGACCGTGGTCAGCCGCATCGTCGTCGAACAGGCGAAGGGCTTCCTGCGCGAACGGCTCGACCTGGCGATCGACGAGGCATTCGCGCTCCTGCGCCGCTGTGCCCTCGACCGCGGGGTGCATCTGACCGACCTCGCGCGCCGGCTGGTGAACGACCGCGACGCCCGACCCACGATCCTCGCCGACATCGCTCGGTTGTCGTCGCGCTCCGACCGGCCCTGAGCGAAGCGGAGAGGGGTCGACCGCCCGCGCCGCTCCCTGATGAACTGGGGCCACGACCCCACGAAGTAGCGCCGAGCGACGGCGGCGTCAGTCGGACCGGTCGGGCCAATGCCCGTGCACCCGTTCGTTGTCCGGCTGCGGCTCGAGCACGCTGCCGGACGTGTTCTCGACCCCTTTGCGGCTCAGGGCCGCGACCCGGAACAGCGGCCCGACAAGCACGTCGTAGAGCACCGGCAGCGCCCGGTAGCCGAGGACGATCACCGAATTCGCCGGTCCGACGGCGGTCGAGACGTGCCGGCGGGGGCGCCGGGCCAGCGTGGAGATCACCGACGCCGCCCGCGAGGGCTGCAGCACCGGGATCGGCGGCCGGGCCTCGTAATCCACGCGGCTGGCCGCCTGGTAGTAGATCGGGGTGTTCATGCTGCCCGGGCTGACGATGCACACGTGCACGTCGGGCTCGTCGCGCAGCTCCTGCTGCAGGGTGCGCGCGATGGCCCGCTGGCCCCATTTCGCCGTCGCGTACGCGCCCATGTTCGGGACGGTCACCGCGCCGAGCAGCGAGTTGACGATGACGAAGGTGCCCTTCTTCTGCTCCCGCAACACCGGCAGCACCGCCCGCGCCAGGTTGGCCGTGCCGTGGATCGCGGTATCCACGACGGCGTCGAAGATGTCGGCCGGCACGTCCTCGACCCGGCCGTAGGCCATCGACGTCGCGGTGTGCACGAGCACGTCGATGCGCCCATGGCGTTCCACCGTGGTCTCGATCAGGCGCTGCACGGCGGCCGAGTCGCGGATGTCGCACGGGGCCGTGTCGACCTGTGCCGCCCCCGCCGCGCGCACCCGCTGCGCCGCCCGGGACAGCGCGTCGTCGGAGCGCGCCGCGAGCACCACCGTGTGGCCGTCGGCGGCGAACCGCTCGGCCGAGGCCAGGCCGATGCCGCTGGAGCCGCCCACGACCAGGATCACGTCTTTCGCCATATCGGGACCGTCCCCGCATCCCGACCGCGACTACCGGGTAGGTCCACCGGTATGGCAGAGAACTCCCGGCACGTCCGCGCCGCCGCCCACGACGTCTTCACCGTCCTGGCCGACGGTTGGCGATACAGCAACTGGGTCGTCGGCACCTCGCACATGCGTGCCGTCGAGGCCGAGTGGCCCGCCGTCGGCGCACGGCTCTTCCACGCGGCCGGCGCCTGGCCGTTGGCGACCCGCGATCACACCGAGGTGCGCAGCGTCGAACCGGACGTACGGCTCGAACTGATCGCGCACGGCCAGCGCTTCGGTACGGCCCACATCGTGCTCGAACTGGAGCCCGAGCCGGACGGCTGCCGGGTGACCTTGATCGAGAACCCGATCGCCGGGATGGGCAAATGGCTGGACTCGCCGCTCACGCAGGCGCTGCTGCACCGGCGCAACGAGGAGGCGCTGGCCCGTCTGGCGGCCGTCAGCGAGCGCCGGACCGAACCGGGCGACTGACGCTCAGCGGTAGATGCGGCGGTGGGCGAGGTCCACGACCGCGCGCCGCCCGCGGCCGGTCAGGCGGGCGCGGCGCAGGACGGCGATCGCCGCGTTGCTGCCCGGCGCGCCGTGCACACCGCCGCCCGGGTTGGCCGACGCGCCGCTGAGGTAGAGACCGTCGATCACGGTCTCGGACCGGCCGAGCCCGGGGACCGGGCGGAAGAACAGTTGCTGGTGGATGGCGGCGGTGCCCCCACCGACCGCCCCGCCGACCAGGTTGGCGTCGGCGGCCTGCAGGTCGCCCGGCGCCTGCACCTGACGGGCGAGGATCGAATCCCGGAATCCGGGGGCGTTGGCCTCGATCGTGGCCTCGACCCGCTCGGCGTGCCGGGCGATGTCGGCCTCGGTCAGGTCCGCGTGGTCGGGTACATGGGTGTAGGCCCAGACCGATTCGGTGCCCGCGGGCGAGCGGGAGGGATCGGTGGTCGTCATCTGGCCCAGCAGGATGAACGGGCGCTCCGGCATCCGCTGCGTCGTAAGCGCCGCCGAGTAGTGGGTCAAGCCGTCCCTGTCGACGCCGAGGTGGACGGTGCCCGCCTGCCGCGCCGCCAGCGCCGTCCAGGGGATCGGCCGGGACAGCGCCCAGTCGAGCTTGAGCGTTGCGCCGTCCCACTGGAAGTTGCTTAGGTCGTCGAGCAGCCGCGCGGGCAGGTGCCGGGGGCCGACCAGTTCCCGGTACAGCTGCGGGGCGGCCACGTCGGCCAGCACGGTACGGGTGCGCAACACCTCCCCGTCGCCGAGGCGGACGCCGCCGACCCGGCCGTCCTCGACCTCGATCGACGTCACCGGCGCACCGAGCCGGATCTTCCCGCCGTGCGCCGCCAGGCGGCCCGACAACGCCTCGATGATCTTGCTGGCACCGCCGACGGGCACGGGGAAGCCGACCGTCTGCCCGAGCATGCACAGCAACCAGCCGTACAGCGCACTGCCGGCGGCTTCGGGCGGCAGGTCGGTGTGCAGGGCGTTGCCGGCGAACAGGATCGGGGCGCCGTCGCCGGCGAACGTCTCGTCGCCGAAGCGGCGGACCGGTTGCACCGCGAACCGCGCGAAGCGCAGCAGGTCGGCCAGCCCCATCCGGCGCGCCAGCCGGGCGGCGCCGCGCACCGGGGGGAACGGGCCGCCCAGGAACGACTCCAGCAGCGGTTCGGCGATCTCCTCGAACCGGCGCACCACCTTGATCCACGCCTCGCCGTCGCCGGCGGCGAACCCGTCCAACGAAGCGGCGGTCACGTCGAGGTCGCGGCTGAGCAGGGCGCAGCGGTCGTCGGGGAACACGTGGGCCAGCACCGCGGGCGCGTGCTGCCACCGCAGGCCCCACCGCTCCAGCTCGAGCCGCCGGAACACCGGCGAAGCCGCCCCGAACGGGTAGAACGAGCTGTACCAATCGGTGACGAAGCCGGGCCGCAGGCTCTCGTCGGAGAACACCGCCCCGCCGGCGCGCTCATTGGCCTCGAGCACCAGCACGTCCCAGCCGGCTTCGGCCAACAGGTTCGCGGCGACGAGGCCGTTGTGACCCGCGCCGATGACGACTGCGTCCCGGTTCGTCATTCGGTGGACTGTTGCAGCCGGACGTAAAGGTGCTGCAGGAAGTCGGCTCCGGCCACCACGCTGAAGGTCTCGATCACCAGCCGCGTCGCCAACGGTGCCAGGGTCAGCCCGCCCAGCAGGGCCGTGGCCACCCACTGCGCCAGGCACATCGGGCAGGTGATGAGCTCGCCCGCCGCGTGCTGCAGGCCGGTGCCACGGACCTCTTCGGTCAGCTCGCCGGGAGCGCTGGCCCCCACGAACTCGGTGAACGGCGCCCGCATCGGGCTGGTGACTGCGTCCTTGGAGATGGTCCGGGCGATCTTGTGGGTGGCGACGATCAGCTGGAGCATCTGCCAGGGCGTCAGCCGACTGGGGGCCGACCTCTTCAACGCCGCGGCCAGCGCGACGGCCGTCGCCGTGCCGGCCAGGTAGGTGCCGGACAGCGTGAGGTAGCCACCCAGGACGCCGTCGTCGCGTCCGTACGCCCGTTCCTGCCGGCGGCCCCACTGCCCGAGGCGCGCCACGCTGCCGCTCCCACGGCGCGACGCCGGCCGCGCCTGGTCGTCGGCAAACACCTGGTGCGCGTGTTCCGGGCTCAGCTGCCCACTGTCGGCTGTTCGCATGCCGGTCCTTCCGGGAAAGCGTCGGTCGGCCGGTTGTGCGACTCGCCGACGACGGTCGGGTACCCGACGCGTGCCCGGGGCAAACGTGGCCCCCCAAGCCACTGCGCCGGTCGTGCCGGTCGTCCCGGTCGTCCCGGTCGCGGCAGAATCGACGGGTGACCGAGCCGAAGGACCCTCACGACCGAGACCAGCGGGGCCAGGATGCGCGGGAGCGGCACGAGACGCCCACGGAGCGCCTCGACCGCAACTGGACGGACCTGATCCAGGAGCTGCGCGTGCTCCAGACCGGCGTGCAGTTCCTCACCGGGTTCCTGCTGACCTTGCCCTTCCAGCAGAAGTTCGGGCAACTCGCCGACGCGCAGGTCGCTCTGTACCTCGCCGCCGTCGCCTCGTCGATCATGGCGACGGTGTTCCTCCAGACACCGGTCAGCGTGCACCGGGCCCTGTTCCGTCGGCATCAACGGGCCGAGACGGTGACGCTCGCCCACCGGATGGCCATCGTCGGGATGATCTTCCTGTCGGCGGCGGTCACCGGGGTCGCGAGCTTGATCTTCGACGTCGTCGTCGGGTCCACCGCGGCCGTCGTCGCCGGTTCGGTCAGCTTCGCCGGTCTGGTCCTGCTGTGGGGCATCCTCCCGCTCGCGGTGCGGGGGCGTCCGACGAACCGCGACGCGTAGCGCCGGTCTCGACCGTGCCGGGTCTCTGCCGGCTGACCGCCCGACATATCCGCAGCAACGTCACGAACCACCCGGACGCGAGGGGCCGCGCGCGACACGGCGTCATCGAGAAGGGCCCGTGAAGTTCCCAAGCAGCGCACCGCGGACTTACAGTGTCGCACCAGTGGATCAGGGGGGCGTGGTGTCATGGCGGTTCGACGGGGCAAGACATTGATCGTTTCGGTCGGCCTGTTTGCCGTGGCGCTGGGCCTGTCGGCCCTGACCACGTCGCAGGCCGCCGCGGGGACGACCCCGGCCCGGGCGGCCGGCCAGGCGCGGCTTGCGCACAGCGCGATCAAGTCCCAGCTCGACGGCTCCACACCGATCCAGCACGTCGTGGTGATCTTCCAGGAGAACCACTCCTTCGACAACGTGCTCGGCAAGCTGTGCGTCGAGGACGCGCGCTGTGACGGCTCGACCACCGGCAAGCTGAAGGACGGCACGACCGTGCCGTTGCAGCAGGCCACCGACATCATCCCGAACGTCGCGCACTCGACCAGCGGGCAGAACACGGCCATCGACAACGGCAAGATGGACGGTTGGCAGGCCATCTCGGGGTGCTCGAAGCAACTCAACTACCGTTGCCTGTCACAGTTCGACGGCTCGCAGATACCGAACCTGTGGGCGCTGGCGCGGCAGTTCGCGATCTCCGATCGCACCTTCGAGACCGACCGCATCCTGAGTTTCGGGGCGCACGTGGAGTTGGCCAGCGCCAACCTCGACGGCTTCTCGGGCGAGATCCCGAACCGTCCCTCGTACGCGCGCAAGTCGGGACCGGGATGGGGTTGCCAGTCCTACAAGGTGACACCGTGGCGGCCGAGCCCGACCGCGGCGTACCAGGACGTGCCGCCGTGCGTTCCGTTCCCGGACGGCACCGGCAGCTGGTGGGACGACTACGGGCCGAACGGCACGCCCGCGCTGAGCCCGGTTCGCCACATCGGCAACGTGTTCGACGCGTTGGACGCGGCGCACAAGACCTGGAAGGTCTACAACGCGATCAAGGCGTTCGACATCTGCTCCTACTTCGCCACCTGCGCGCACTCGGTGCAGAGCCGCAACGTGGTGCCGTCGAAGTCGGTGATCACCGACGCGCAGGCCGGCTCGCTGCCCAACGTCAGCTACGTGCTGCCGGACAACAACAAGACCACCGGCAGTGCCGATCAGCACAACCTGCACTCGATGGCTGTCGGCGACAATTGGATCGGCAACGTCGTCTCGGCCATCGAGCACGGCCCCGACTGGGCCTCGACCGCCGTCTTCATCACCTATGACGACTGCGGCTGCTTCTACGACCACGTGCCGCCGCCGAACGCCAAGCTCGGCATCCGGCTGCCCATGGTCATCGTCTCGCCCTACGCCAAGCCGGGCTACACCGACTCCAACGTCGTCGGGTTCGTGGGCATGCTCGCCTTCGTCGAGCACAACTTCGGGCTGCCGGCGCTCGCCGCGGACGACGCCGCGTCCTACGACTACTCCGACTCCTTCGACCTCAGCCGACCGGGCCGCCTGACCCGCACCCGGCTGGTCACGACGCCCATCTCGAAGAGCGAACTGGCCAAGAACCGCAAGAAGGTCCTCGATCCCGACGACGCCGACGACGCCACCTGATGCATCGCCGTCACATCGACGGCGGCGCCCGGCACCGTCAGTTCAGCGAGACGACGAGCAGTGAGACATCGTCGTCCGGGGTCCGGTCGTGCAACATCCCGCTCATGATGTCGGCGCACAGCTTCTCCACCGAATCCGGCGGCGAGTAGGACGCCACCTGGCACAGCAGGTCGAGCTGCTCGGTGATGTCGAACGTGCGCCGCTCGACGAGCCCGTCGGTGTAGAAGCAGGCGGTCATGCCGACGTCGAGGTGGACCTCCGTGGCCCGGCGGGCTCGGCTGCTCACCACCCCGATGGGCGGGTCGACCGGCAGCTCGAGCAGGTGGCCGGTCGACGTCGGCGTCAGCACGATCGGAGGCAGGTGGCCCGCGGACGAGATCTGCATCCGCCCGGTGACCGGGTCCAGCACGGCATAGCCGACCGTGGCGATGAGGCCGGGCTCGAAGTGACGCATCTTGCGGTCCAGCCGTTCCAGTACGGTCGCCGGTTGCGCGTAGTCCAGGGCGTAGGCGCGCAGTGCGCTGCGCATCCGCCCCATGACCGTGGCGGCGCGCAGGCCGTGGCCCATGACGTCGCCGATCGTGACGCCCACCTGTCCGGTGGGCAGCGGGAAGACGTCGTACCAGTCACCGCCGACGCCGTACTGGCTGCCGGCGACGTAGCGGGCGGCGAGGTCGAGACCGGGGATGTCCGGCAGCCGCGAGGCCAGGCTGGTCTGCAGCGCCACGGCGGCGGCCCGGTCGACGAAGGTGCGGTGCGCCGTGACGGCAGCGGCCACCCGGACACCCAGTTGCTGCAGGGCGGCGACGTCGTCGTTGTCGAAGCGGCGCGGCGTCAGCGACCCGACGTGCATCACGCCGAGCAGCTCAGCGCTGTGGTCCTGGGCTGCGATCAGCGGGATGCCGAGCATCGAGGCGATCCCGCGCCGCAGCAACAACGGGTTGACCACATTCGAATCGGTGACCTCGTCGAGGATCACCGGGCGCCGTTCGACGGCGATCTTGCCGGCGAAACCGTCGCCCGGTCGGACCCGGGACCCCTCCCGAACCTCTTCCTCGATGCCGACCGCGGCCGTCGCGACGAGGAACTGCCCGGACGCGTCGAAGAGCAGGATCGCGGCCGTGTCGACGTTCAGCAGTCGCCGCGCGTCGCGCAACAGATCTTCCACCACCGCGTCGGTCAGCGCCTGCGTGTACAGCTCCTGGCCGCTCATTCGCGAGCTGCGCTCGGCGTTCATCGAGGACAAACTCCGATCGGTGCTCGGTCGGTCGACGGACGTGCGGGCATCCTGAACCTAGCCCTTACCGGTGACCTGCGGGGCCGAATGGAGCGGGCGCCGCAGATCGAACCGGCGTGGTCAGTATGGCCGACCTCGCTGCCGCCGGGCCGGGGAGGTGGATGCGAGTTACGCCGCATCGAGCGGCGTGCCGCTCAGGCCAAGAAGTCGAACCGGTTCGGGTTGGCGGCTCCGGAGTGCAACGTCCCCTCGGGTGTCTTGACCCGGACCTGTACCCGGCCCGGCTCGTGCTGCGGCGTCACCGCGGTGATCTGCGTGTCCGAGTCGACCTGGAACCTGGCTTTCGCGCGACCGAAGCGGACGACGGTCGCGCCGGTGAAACCGCGACCGCTGATCGCCACGGTGGTGCCCCCGCTCGCCGGTCCGGTCATCGGCGAGAACGAATCGATGCCGACGTCCTGCAACGTGACCGCCACCTCGAACTGGGCGCGGCCGGTGTTACCTGACGCGTCCGTCGCGGTGCAGGTCACCGTGGTCACGCCGACGGGGAAGCGGGACCCGGATGCGGGATCGCAGGTGACGGGTACCCGGGTGTCACCGTCGTAGGCTTTCGCGGGATAGGTGACGACGAGACCATCAGGGTCTGTCGTCGTCTTGTGGAGGTAGTTGCGCGTGTAGACCCTCGGGGCAACCAGGTCGACGTCCCCCGGGACCACGGCGAAGTCGTTGCCGCCGCCACCGAAGATCGCGGTCACGTGTCGGCCGGTGAGCTCCGACGGAACGGCCTGATCGTAGGGATCCGAACCCCACTCCGTCACCGCGCCGTCGGCGGTGAGCGCCAAAGTCTGGGCTCCGCTCGAAGCGATCGCGGTGACGGTCTTGCCGGTCAGCGACGCCGGCACGTCGGTCTGGCCGAACTGGTCGACTCCCCACGCGACGACCTGGCCGTCGGAGGTGAGCGCGACGGCGTAGCCGTAACCCGCCGCGATCGCCGTCACCGTACGGCCCTCGAGTGCGGCCGGCGGCGTCGCCTGGCCGGCGTCGTTGGCGCCCCAACCGATGACCGTCCCCTCGACGGTGAGCGCGAGCGCGAAGCCCGCGCCGACCGCGATCTGACTGATGGTCTGCCCGGTCAACGACGGCGGCAGGGGCATCCCCTGGGTGTCGCCCCATTCGGTGACCGTGCCGTCGGAGGTGAGCGCGAGCGCGACGCTCTCCGGTGGAGAGGTGTTGCCGATCGCGACCGCGACCACTTGCTTGCCGCTGAGCGAGGTCGGCACCGGATGGTCCTGAGCGAAGGTGCTTCCCCACTCGACGACCCGCCCCGCCGAGGTGACCGCAAGCCCGCTGTACTCGCTCATGGCGATGTCCACGACGGTCTTGCCGGTCAACAGGCCCGGTGGTTCCAGCAGGCCACCGTAGTCATCACCCCACGTAGTGATCTTCCCGTCGGAGGTCAGCGCGAAGGAGGCAAAGCCGCTGCTGACGATCTTGATGGTCGTCTTTCCGGTAAGGGCGGCCGGCGCGGTGGCGCTGCCGTACTCGTCCACGCCCCAGCCCCGCACCGTGTTGGGACCGGTGTCGGCCCCGGCAGGAACGATCGCCACCGCAGTGCCGAGCAGGATGCCGCCCGTCGCCAGGATCAGCGCCGATCGCCGAATTAGTCCGGTCATGCTGACCCCCGTCGACGGTGCCGGTCCGCCCACCCTGCGCCTCATCGTCCACCCACGCCGGGTGAATGTCACGCGGCGGTCAACCGTCGAGCAGGCAGAGCTCCTCGACGCGGCGCACCACGAGTACGGCGATGTCGTCTTCGACCCATTTCGTGGCGAGCACGGTACGCATGATCTCGTCGCAGCTGCGCTCGGCGTCGACGGCGGTGAAGCAGTTGACGAGGGCGCGGCTTCCCTCCGACAGCTGATCGCTGTCCCAGGAGTCCGGTGGCGCTCGTCGTTCGATCAGGGCCCTGGGATCGAGGACGCAATCGCCGTTGCCGCCAGCGATGTCGAAGTCCTCCAGCAGCGCGTGCTTTGGAGCGTCGGACGGTTCACGCGGCTCGACTCCCGCCGGTTGATCGAACCGATGAGCCGGCATGGCATAAGGACTAGCGTGCGCGGCCATGCAGGACTCGCTGCTCGTCCTTGGCTTCGTGCTTTTCCTTCTGGGCCTGCTGACCGGGCTCGCGGTCCCGCTCTTGAAGAATCCGCGCATGGCAGTGGCCAGTCACCTACAAGGCATGACAAACGGACCCTTCCTCGTCCTGACTGGGCTCGCCTGGCCCCACGTTCACCTGCCGCATGCGTGGCAGATCCTTGCGGTGGTCCTGCTGGCCTACGGGGCGTATGCCAATTGGCTAGCCACCCAACTCGGCTCGCTATGGGGTGCCGGCCACCGCTTCGCGCCGGGAGCGACCGGTGAACACCGAGCGGCACCGACGCGGGAACGCGTCGTTGATCTACTCCTCATCACCCTGGCGCCCGCGATGGTGATCGCTACGGTCCTGGTGATCATCGGGATCCTGCGCTGACGGCGCGCGATCCCCGTGCGATCCAGGAACGCCCACCGAGACCGCCCGGCCGAACGGCGACAGATACGCGGGCGCGAGTCAGGCGCCCGCCGGCTGCCAACACCCGACATCGCCGGAAGGCAGTAACGACACCGAGTCGACAGACCGAGCTAGCTTGTCCGATTCGAAGCTCGAACTGCACGATTGGCCGATGGCGACAATGAACACGAGCGAGGCATGGGACCACCTGGCCGACGCGATGGAGACCGCGCGCACCGAAGCGGTGTTCTTGCCGCGCCGGGGCCAGCCGGCGGGGGTGCTCGTGAGCCCCGAGCGTTACGAACAGCTGATGACAGCCTTGGAGGACGCCGAGGACGTGGCGCCCTTCGACGACGCGATGGCCGAGGCAGGCCCGAACATCCCCTGGGCGCACGTCAAGGTCGATCTCGGCTGGGAGTGAGCGCCTACCGCATCGAGCTTCGCCCCAGCCGCTGTCCGCGCCCTGCGCAAGCTCGACCCCCAGATCCGCCGGCGGGTTGAAGGTGCGATCGCGTTGCTGGCCCAGGATCCGCGGCCGCCGGGGGCCGAGTGCTTCAAGGTCGCCCGGGGCTGCGTGTGCGCGTGGGCGATTACCGGATCATCGACACCGTCGAGGACGACGTACTGCTTGTCGTCGTGGTCCGACTTGCGCATCGACGCGACATCGACAACGAGTAGCCACCTTGCCGACTCACCTGTCTGCTGACGTCCGGCTCTGCCGATGTGCGGATGTCCGCAGAGAGACCGGTGATGATCTTGTGCAAGCACGTCGCAACCTGCCCGCGGGTCTGCACAAGATCGCGGTACTGGACCGGATCCGCCGAGATGAGTGCGTCCGCGTTTCTCGAGCCCGGCCAAGATCAGCGTCCCGTATTGCCTAGCTTGCCCGGGCAAGCAGACCGGGCGGCAAATGGGAAGGACGCCGCGCGCGAACCGCTGCCCATTAGAGGCGAAGCCACGCGCTCGACGCCCCGTCGTTGATCTGCCTACGGCACCGTGCTCCGGCGGGTAATCACGACATCTATGTCAGCTCCTGCATATCGCCGTCACCGACAACCTGGTGCCTCGCGTCGGACTGGGCGCTGCGTTCTGCGGCGATGCGTAACGCAGGCCGGACGCAAGGAAGATCGCGACCATGACCAAAGCGAGCACGGTCCCGACAAGACATGAGATAGAGGCCAAACGGCACGAAGAACACGACGTTGGCGGCGACCTCACGCGGACTGCTGGCGCCGCGCCAGAGCAGGAGCCAGGCCAGGAGGGCAGGGCGTCGGCGGCAACTCGCCGGACCACGCGCTCGCTGCTACCCGACATCGTCCAGATCCGACCGACCGGGCGGGGCACCGACTGCGAACCTCGACAGCACCTCGGACACGATTCCCTTGGACATCGCCTGGATGTCGATGATCGACAGGCCGAGATCCAGGACGATCCTCTGGTGAACCAGTTCGTTCCGGACAGTCTCCTCGAGCTGCGCAACGAGGCGCGCACGGTGATCGCCAGAATCGGTCTCCAACATCGATCCAGCATGTCGAATCGATCCTGTGGTCAGTGGGAGAGCACACCGATCGACCAATCCACCTAAGGGCAGGCGCGGTTCGCACGCACATAGCCAAGATCAAACGGATTTACCTGCCGGTGGCCCTGCGCGGGAAAGATGGCGTCCGACACTGCCGAAAGCCGGTAGTCGGCCAGCTGCCGCTTCGACGGCCCGGGCCCAGCGATCAGCGGACGGACCCGACTCGGCGGTGGCACCCTTAGGCCATGGCCGAGTTTGTCTACTCAGAATCCGTCGAGGTGCGTTCGAGTCCTGAGGATGTCTACGACCTGCTCACGGACATCGGTCGAACGGGCGAGTGGAGCCCTATCTGCAAGGAGTGTTGGTGGCGAGACGGCGAGGGCGCACGGGAGGGCGCCTGGTTCATCGGCCGCAACGAGGCCGACGGCGTCGTGTGGGAGACAGACAGCCAGGTCGTGGTCGCCCAGCGCGGGCAGGAGTTCACCTGGCTCGTCGGAGGCAAGTACGCACGCTGGTCATTTCGTCTGGAGCAGGTGCCGATGGGCACCAAGCTCACCGAGTCGTGGGAGTTTCTTCCCGCGGGACGGGCGATGTTCGCGAACAAGTACGGCTTGGATGCGCCCGGTCAGATCGAGCGGCGCTCGCGCCAGGCACTCTCATCAATCCCCGCGACACTCGCCGCCGTGAAGAAGCTTGCCGAATCAGCCAGCACCTGACGCCGAGCACTCATTGCTCGCGCTCGGATCTACCGATCCTGCCGCGTAGCGGGCACGGCGAACAAGTCTGCGCAGCCGATATCGACACTAGCGCGCTGCCGTACCGCTCCCCATGAACAATTTCCACGACGAAGCGGATTGCGAGCCAGATTCTTCAGTTCGATACGGCGGCTTCGATCGTTGGCATAGGTGGTGACCACCAGCGCGTCCGCCTCGTCGATCGGACTCTGACTGACGTGCGCTCGCGGGGTCCCCACCCGGGCATTGTGTGCGTCGGAGGTCAGCTCTGCTCAAGACAAGGTCACGATGAGTCACCGCCACTCGGGGCAGCCCCGTCAGATCGTGATGTTCCTGAGCCGCGACGTAGCAACGCACCTGCTTGAGCTGGCGCGGTCGAGGTGATTCACCTCGGGGTGTCAAGGGGCCTACACTGCGCCAAACCCTGGGAGGGCGCAATGAAGAGTGTCATCATGCGCCGCGCGGTCATGGCGTTCGCCGTCACGGCGTCAGCCAGCGCCCCGGCGGCCGCTGTTGCGACATCCGAGCGGCCGGCGAGCGCTGCGACGCCAGCCATCCAGCACGTCGTGATGATCTTCCAGGAGAACCACTCCTTCGACGAGACGCTCGGCGCGCTGTGCACGGAGACGACGCCGAGCAGGTGCGACGGCTACGTCGGCCCGGTGACTCTCAAGGGCGGCACGGTCGTGCCGATGCAGGTTTCGCCGGACAAGGTTCCGCAGGCCGGCCACGACGGCAGCTCACAGACCAACGCCATCGACGGCGGGGCGATGGACGGTTGGGCGAAGGTCGGGCACTGCACCGTCAAGGACCACTACCAGTGCGTGTCCTATTATCGCCCGGACCAGATCCCCAACCTCGCCGCCCTGGCCCGCCGGTACGTGGTCTCCGACCGCACCTTCTCCATGGCCCGCAGCGCGTCCTTCGGGGGCCACCTCTACGCCGTCGCGTCCTCCCTCGACGGCTTCGACGGCACCAATCCGCGCAAGGATCCGGACCGCAGTGTGACGATCCAACCCGGGTGGGGCTGCGACTCGAACCAACTCGCCACCTGGGTCAACGCGCAGGGCACGGCGAGCAAGGTCCCGTCCTGCATTCCCGACACCACGCTCGGTCTGCCCAACGGCGGGGCGTACAAGCCGACGCCCGTCCCGCACATCCCGACAATCATGGACAGGCTGGACGACGCCGGCAAGACGTGGAAGCTCTACGTGGCCCCCAAGGGAATGGGCTCGGACTACGCCTGGTCGATCTGCCCGTCCTTCGCCGACTGCCTGTACAAGCACAGCGACCAGATGGTGCCGCCGTCGCAGATCTTGACCGACGCACACAACGGCACGCTAGCGAACTATTCGGTGATCACGCCGAACGGCCCGGGCGGCGGCACCAGCCAGCACAATGTCGCGTCGATGTTGAACGGTGACAACTGGATCGGGCAGATGGTATCGGCGCTGCAGAACGGCCCCGAGTGGAGCAGCACAGCCGTCTTCATCACCTACGACGACTGCGGCTGCTTCTACGACCACGTGGTGCCCGGCGTCAACGCCGACGGCTCTAGCCAGGGGATACGGCTACCGATGGTGGTGGCGAGCCCCTACGCGAAACCCGGCTACACCGACTCGAATCCCACCTCGATCGTCGGCGTCCTCAGCTTCACCGAACACACCTTCGGCCTGTCGCCGCTCAACACCATCGACGCCAACGCCTACGACTACCACAACTCCTTCGACTTCAGCCAAACACCGCTCCCGCCGGTGAAAATGCGGGTCTCGCCGCTGCCCGCGTCCTCCCGAAACCTCCCGGACGCCGACCCGGACGACCCGACCTGACATGAACCGGGGCTCCGCTTACGCAAGCCCCGAGCCAGCAGGTGCGCGGCCAGACAAACGTCACCTCATCAACCTGCTGGTCGCGCACTCCACGATCGAGACCGCCGCCAACCTCGCCAGCGACGCGCCAAGGCAAACAATGAAGCGCCAACCCTCAGCAGTCCGACCAGCGTGAGGGCCGGCGACGCGGTCGCGAACTCCTGCCGATCGTCTGCGCACGCGTAGACGAACCGCGCGACCTGCCCCGCTTCGCGAGCTTCAGCGCCCTTCGGCCGGTTCACGAAGTAGATCAAGTCGCGGTAACCGCAACGAGCCGAATGACAGACTGAACCGCCCCGGGATTGATGGAGGCACTGAACCCATCGGAGGATGGAGCGCCAGGCAGTTGCAACGCCGCTTTGTCGACGAGGTCGGCTATGCGCCAAAGACCTTCGCGCGGATCGCGCGGTTGCGTCGACTCCTTTCCGTCGCCGCAACCGCGCCCGACCTAGCCTCGGCCGCTCTGGCCGCCGGGTTCGCAAGCCAGGCGCACATGGCCGACGATGTGCGTGCCCTCACTTCGATGACTCCTGTCCGTTTCTGGAAGACCGCCTCGGATCGAGCCCCGCAACGGGCCGCACTGCAGGAATGTGCAGTCGAAGACGCCGATCGCGTCCTCTGGTGCAGTGGCCGCCAGGCCCGGCACCGTCTGGTCGGAGGTCATGTCGTGCAGCTTCGTTGCGTAGCTGCGCGACCCGTCCGGCCCCGGGGGGATGAGAACCCGCTCGACGAGGCCGCCGAAGTCGTCGGCGTCTTCGTAGTAGCCCGCGCCGACGCGCGGCCCTGCCGATAGCGGATGTCCCTCGGAGGAAGCCGTCGGAGTCCAGGTGCACGGCGTCCTGTCCACGAATCGCGGCCGCTGAAACCAGCTCGCTGGTTCATGCCGCCGATCCTCCTGTCCACGTGCGCACGAGACGACCGAACATGCCGCTGTCGGCCCTCAGCATCCGACACTCACCCGCCCAGACCGCACATCGTGCGCTCGTGCCGATGAGCGCGCGGAGGGCGAGCTCGCTCTCACGATGTGAAGTGCGACGACAGGCGAGGTGGCTCTACTAGTAGCCGGGTACGGAAGAACGGTCGGCCTGGACACCTGTCCGGGCCGCGGTGCACGTTCCACGTCGAAGTGCCCTTGCCCGACACATCCGGTTGGAGCCCGCTGTCATCCGCCCGGATGACCTGACGGACACAGAAGACGGTCCTCGCGGACGAGGTGCGTGGCCCCCCGGGATTCCTACGCTGGAAGCAAGGCTCACGACGGAGGACGCATGATCACAGCACAGAACCTGACCAAGCGCTATGGCGACAAGGTCGCAGTCGACGACCTGTCCTTCACCGTCCGACCAGGCATCGTCACCGGCTTCCTCGGACCCAACGGTGCGGGCAAGTCGACCACGATGCGGATGATCCTGGGGCTCGACTCCCCCACCTCGGGCACCGTCACCGTGAACGGTAAGCCGTTCGCCGAGCACGCCCGCCCGCTGCGCGAGATCGGTGCCCTCCTCGAGGCACGCGCCATTCACACCGGACGCTCGGCCCGCAATCACCTGTTGGCGATGGCCGCCACCGCGGGCATTGGTTCGCAGCGTGTCGAGGAGGTCATCGAGATGGTCGGTCTCACCGACGTCGCGGGCAACCGCGCCGGTGCGTTCTCGCTCGGCATGGGGCAGCGGCTCGGCATCGCCTCGGCCCTGCTGGGCGATCCGCAGATGCTCATCCTCGACGAGCCGGTCAATGGCCTGGATCCCGACGGTGTTCGCTGGATCCGCACCCTGCTGCGGCGGCTCGCCGACGAGGGCCGGACCGTTTTCCTGTCGTCGCACCTGATGAGTGAGATGGCCCTGACGGCCGACCACGTCATCGTCGTCGGCCGGGGTCGACTCTTACGGGATCAATCGATGGCGCAATTCATCGCGGATGCGTCGTCGGATGTCGTCCGGGTCCGCTCACCCCAGTCCGAGCGGCTAGCCCAGCTACTCGCCGGCCCCGACGTGACCGTCAAGAACATCGCCGACCAGACCCTCGAGGTCGCCGGGCACACCACCGAGGCGATCGGCACCGCCGCCGCCGCCGCCGGACTCACGTTGTTCGAACTCACCACCCAGAGCGCGTCGCTGGAGGAGGCCTACATGGCACTGACCGAGCATTCTCTTGACTACCGGTCCACGACCGGCGCGACGGTGCAAGCCGCATGAGCGCCCCCACTGTCGACCGCCCTCGGCCCCTCGGCCAGAACAACTCCACGATCGTCGAGCCGGTCACGCTGCCCCGTGCCGTCAAATCCGAGTGGGTCAAGTTCCGCAGCCTGCGCTCGAGCTGGTTCGTGCTGGGCGGGGCCGTACTCGGCATGCTCGTGCTCAGCCTTGTGATCGCCTACAACACCCGGCACCTCACCGCCCAGCAGGACACCAACGACCTCGTGCCCTCGGCGACGTTGCAGGGTTACTACCTGGCCCAGTTGCTCATCGGGGCGCTCGGGGTGCTCTTCGTCTCCGGCGAGTTCAGCACCGGGATGATCCGGTCGACCTTCGCCGCCGTCCCGAAGCGACTACCCGTCCTGTGGGCCAAGCTGATCGTCTTCGTCGTGGTCACCGCGGTGGCCATGATCACCATTTCGATCGTGGCCTTCCTGGCCTCGCAGGCGTTCATCGGGCACTATCGAACCGGGTTCTCGCTGTCGGATCCTGGCGCCCTGCGGGTCGTTCTTGGTACCGGTGTGTACCTGACCCTGGTCGGAGTCATCGGCGGCATGCTGGGCTGGATCGTCCGCAGCACGCCAGGCGCGCTCGTCAGCTACTTCGCGCTCACGTTGTTGTTCCCGGTGCTGTTCGGCAACCTGCTCGGCGCCTGGGGGAAGCACGTCGCCGAGTTCCTGCCCGCGCAGGCCGGCGGTGCGTTCGCCACCTCGATCCCCGAGTCGCCGCATCTTTCGCAGTGGGCGGGGTTCTTCGTCCTCGTGGCCTGGGTCGTGGTCGGGATCGGCGTCGCCGCCGTCTCGGTGCGCCGCCGCGACGCCTGACTGGCACCCTGGACCGATGACCCGGTCGCCAACGTGGCTCCGGCGGATCCGTCCGCAGCTGCTCGACGTGGCCGTCGCGGTGACGACCGCAATAGTCACCGTCGTGATCGACGCCGTCGGCCCCGACCACCGTGCGACCGGCGCCGTCTTCTGGGACGTCGCCTTGGCGCTCCCGCTCGTCCTGCGACGACGGATGCCGGCGATGGCGGCAGCGGCACTCGGCGCGATCTGCTTCGCCCAGTGGGCGTCCGGCACGCTGGCCAGCGGTGACGCCGCCGTCCTGATCATGCTGTTCACACTCGGCGCGTGGGAGATCCGGCGGTGGGTGCTCGCCACCGCCGTCGTCGTGGCCGAGGTCGGTGTCGTCATGGCGGCCACCCGGTGGGCGCCGCCGGCGCACGCCTGGTTGAGCGGGTTGATGATGACCGGCACCGTCACCGCGGCCTGGGTGCTTGGCGTCTACGTCCGCACCCGCCGGGCATATCTCTCGTCGATGGTCGAGCGGGCCGAGACCGCCGAACGAGAACGGGACACGCGCGCGACCCTCGCCGTCGACGCCGAGCGCGCACGCATGGCGCGCGAAATGCATGACATCATCGCGCACAGCCTGTCGGTCATGATCACGCTCAACGACGCAGCGGCTGCGGTCGCGACGACGGACGCCGTGCGGGACACCGTCGCCCAGGCATCGGACGTCGGCCGCCAGGCGCTTGACGAGATGCATCGCCTGCTCGGGGTCCTGCGCAGCGACGGCCCACCCGATCTCGCTCCCCAGCCGACCGTCGCGCAGTTGACCGACCTCGTGGCGATCGTCCGCTCCGCCGGGCTGTCCGTGGAGCTCGCGGTCACCGGTGAGCTCACGAGCCTGGCGCCAACCGCCCAACTGGCGGTGTACCGGATCGTGCAGGAGAGCCTCACCAACGTGCTCAAGCACGCTCACAACGCCGCGCGGGTGACCGTGCAGATCATGCACCGCTCCGGCCACGTCACCGTGGATGTGCACGACGACGGCGAGCCCGCCGGCCGCAGCGACGCCTTGCCGTCGGGTCACGGGCTGACCGGCATGCGTGAACGCGCAGGGCTGTACGACGGCGGGGTGGAGGCCGGTCCAGCGTCGGGCGGTGGCTGGCTCGTCCGTGCCGACCTGCACGTGTCGGACCGGGCGGTCGTATGACGGCGGCCATGCGATGACCGTCCGCGTCCTGCTCGCCGACGATCAACCGCTGCTACGGCAGGGATTCGCCATGATCGTCGGCGCCGAGCCCGACCTTGAGGTCGTCGGTGAGGCTGCGGAGGGTGTCGAGGCCGTCGAGCTGACCCGAACCCTCCGCCCGGACATCGTCCTGATGGACGTCCGGATGCCCGGCCTCGACGGCATCGCCGCGACCCAGCAGATCACCTTCCGCCAACCCGAGGTCAAGGTCATCATCCTGACCACGTTCGACATCGACGAGTACGCCTTCGACGGGCTGCGCGCCGGCGCGAGCGGCTTCCTGCTCAAGAACGCCCGGCCGGAGGATCTGCTGCGCGGGATCAGGGAGGTGGCCTCGGGCGATGCCGTGCTGGCCCCCAGCACCACCCGCCGGGTGCTGGACACCTACGCCAACACCTTCGAGCGAGAGCACGCGCGAAGACCCGCAGGCAACGCCCTCGAGATGCTGACACCGCGCGAACGGGAGATCTTCACCGAGCTCACGGCCGGGCACACCAATCAGGAGATCGCCAGACATCTCACGCTGTCCGAGACCACGGTCAAGACGCACGTGACGCGGGTACTGAGCAAGCTCAACCTCCGGGACCGGGTGCAGGTCGTCATCTTCGCGTACGAGAACGGCCTGACCCGACCCAGAGGCTGACCTCGTCAACGCAGGCGCAGCACCCGCGTGTGGTCGGCACGCACACCCTGCAGGGACTCGGGCTAACGGCGCGGTCCCGTTCCGATGTGCTCGCCCGCCAGCCTGCGGTCGCTGCGCCGAGCATCGTGCTCGAGCCCGCCGACGATCCCGCGCTTCAACTGCGCCCGCTCGACCAACATCAAGCACGCTTCTCCACGCTGATCGATCACCGACGGACGGCCGTGGCCGGTCGCGGGCACGGCAGGTTCTGGCTGGGCCGCGTCGAGGGCCGCGACGTCGTCATCATCGCCCACGGCTTCTCGTGGGCCCTGGTCCACACTGTGGACGACCTGCTGTCGACGCCTCTGCTCGGCCACCGCTGTTTGCGCTGCTCGCCGAACTGGGGGGACGATCCGTGAAGTCGGTGGAGGGTTGGCTGGTAGATGGGTTCCTGGATTCCGCCGTCGAACGTCCGGCTCTCGACCAGCTCGAGGTCGAAGTCCGCTGCGTCCTGGAAGAGCGGGTGCGCTCCTTTCTGACCGGTGATCACCGGGAAAATCGTCAGCTGGAGGCGGTCGACCAGGCCGGCGGCCATCAGCGTCCGGTTCATCGATACGCTGCCGTGCGAGCGCAGCGGCACCTCGGACTCCTTTTTGGGGCGCCCAAGCCATCAACGGTGGACAAGATGTCAGCGGTGTAGGTGGCAGTCATGTCGTTCCCTTGAGTGGTGTGGGCAATCCTGAACGCTTCGAGGCACTGCGCCGGGAGTATTCGGAAGCGATGGCGGCGGCTGGCGTCGCTATTCCGCGCTGACCGCGCTTCCCGAGTCCGGCCGCTACGACCGTCACCTGCGCCGGATGCGCGCCGAATACGCCGCGCGGCGCGCCACTATGGTTGCGGCGCTCGCGACGCACGCACCGCACCTGCCGATCAGCGGGCTCGCGGCCGGTTGCACGCCGTCGCGCACTTGCCGGAGGGCGCAGACGAGCACGACGCTGTCGCACGGGCTCGACACGCGCGGGTCGGCCTTTACGGCATGGGCAGCTACCGCGCCGACCAGGCCGGCCTCCCGTTGATGCGTGACCGCGGCGCGTCGGCGTGGCATCGAAAACTCCCGGCTGGGCGGCCGAGCCGGGTCAGCCCTTGACCGGGTCATGGCCGGCCCGCTTCTGAACGATGTCCCCGACGGCGAGCTCGGACCACAACGTGCGGTCGACCCGGACGGTGGCGGTGGTGCCGTCGGTCAGGCGGAGCTTGACGCGGCGGTACAGGGACGAGCCGTCGAGCAGCGCCCTCGACTTCTTCAGCACGATGCCTTCCCAAGCCTCGCTCATGGTCACGGTCCCTTCTCGGTGGATGAATGCCGATGCGGCGCGACGGGTCGGTCAGACGGTGGCGAGTGCGGCGACGGCGTTGCCGGCCAAGGCGCGGCGCCCCGACCGGAGCGTTGTGACGAACGTGAGGGCGACGACCCCGGCAATCACGGCGGCGTGGATCGCGATCGCCGAGAGCGGCAGCAAACCGGTGCCCTGGGCGAGGCTGAACGGGACGGCGGTGAAGGCGGCCGCGACGCTGCCGCCGGCAAGGCCGAGCGCGGTCACTACCGCGGTCTCCATGCGCAGCGCCGCCAGCACCTGTGCGGGGGTGGCTCCGGCGAGGCGGATCTGGGCGTACTCGCGGCGTCGTTGCGACGTCGCTGCGATCAGCAAATTGACTAGCATCGCCGCGGCGAGCGCGGTGATCACGGCGACGATGACGTAGTTCAGCAGCTGGGTCCCCTTGTCGAGGTGATCGCCGCTGACCGCGTTCGCGGTGGCCTGCATGGACAGCGTGCCGGTGGCGACACCGGTGAGTATCGCGATCGGCATGATCGGTGTTGCTGCCTGCTGGGGCCGCTCGCGCAGGTTGAGCATCGCGAGGTGACCTGCGACGCCGCGTCGATCTACGAACCGCTGCACCGAGGGCAACGCGGCCCGCAGGAACACCGGCGCCAGCAGGGCGACGCCGATCGCGCCGCCGATCGCGCCCTCCGAGGCGATGGACTGGCTGCTTGCCGGGTCGGCGCCGCTGCAGACGATCGCTGTGGCGATCGCGTTGCCGAACCCACCGGCGAGCAGGACCCAGCCGACTGTCGTGCGCAGGCGGCTCGTGGTGCGTCCGCCGGTCGCGGCGTCGAACAGTCCGTCGCGGACGCGGCGATTCGCGGCGCGGCGGGCGGTGATCCAGGTTGCGAGCAGCGCGGCGAGCAGCGGCGTGCCGGCACCGATCGCGTAGGTGATCGGACCCACGACGTAGGGCGTGCCGTCGGCGATCTGCCCGCTCGACCGGAGACCGCGCACGAGCAGGACGCTGCCCAGCGTCCCGAGCGGCGCGGCGAGCGCCACAGCAACGAGCGATACCGCGGCGATCTCGCCGGTGATCATGCGGATCACCTGTCTCGGGGTGGCACCGATGCTGCGCAGCAGCGCCAGCTCGCGCACCCGCTGTCGCGTGGTCACCGCCAGCGTCGTCGCAACAGCAGCGCCGACGACCACCGCTCCCCAACCGCCGACGACGCCGGACATGATGATCAACGTGGTGCGGTCGTTCTGCGGGATGCCGGAGTGCACAGCGATCTGCAGCAGCGCGGCGAAGGACGTCAGAACGCTCGAGCCGAGCAGGACGGCTACGAACCCGGCGAGATACGAGTTGCGCCGGCGGCGAAGAGAGCCGGCGGCGAGACCGGTCGAGAACCTGCTCATGTCACACCTCCGCCGACGTGGGTGCAGTCACCGGTGGACGCGACTGTCATGCGTTCGGCGACCGTGATGGCGTCCGGACGGACGAGCCGCTCGACGACGGCGCCGTCGACGAGGAAGACGACCGAGTCCGCCCACGCCGCAGCGACCGGGTCGTGGGTCACCGTGACCACGGTGCGGCCGTGCAGGTCGCACGACTCGCGCAGCAGCGCCATCACCGCCGCTCCGCTCGCGGAATCCAGCGCGCCGGTCGGCTCGTCGGCGAAGAGCACGGACGGCTTCGCGAACACCGACCGCGCGATGGCGACGCGCTGCTGCTGGCCGCCGGACAGCGCCGCCGGAAGCCGTCCGGCCACCGCGCCGAGTCCCAACCGGGTCAGTAACGCATGCGCGTCCGGGCGGCGTCCACGGTGCCCGGCGAACCGCACCGGCAGCAGCACGTTGTCGAGCACCGTGATGTGGCCGATGAGGTTGTACTGCTGGAACACGAAGCCGATACGGTCGCGCCGGAACACGGTGACATCGGCCTCGCCGGTCGTCGGGAACGGCGCCCCGTCGATGAGGATCTCGCCGGACGTGGGGGTGTCGAGGCCGGCCGCGCACTGCAGCAGGGTGCTCTTGCCTGACCCGGACGGGCCCATGATCGCGGTGAACGATCCCTGCGGGAAGTCCAGCGACACGTCGCGCAGCGCGACGGTGCGCTGGTCGGCACCGTAGACCTTCGTGACGTTTCTCAGGCGCACCGGGTCGCCGCCCGGTTGCGCGGCGGAGGTCATTCCGCCACCTTCGCGACGCTGCGGCCCGCGACGCGGCGAGAGGCGACGCGCAGCGCGCCGACGACGGTGCCGCCGCCGGCGAACGCCCACAGGAACCACGGTCGGTCGATGTCGCCGCTGATGATGCTCACCAGCAGCCAGACGACGACGTTGAGGGCGCTCACCACGAGCCAGAGGGCGGTGGCGGTGCGGGTGACGGCGCGGACGGTGCTGACAGTGCCGGGTGCTGTGTCGTACTTGATGTCGTACCGGGCGTCGTCCGTGGTCTCGTCCATGCCGTGTTCCGTTCTGCGAGTGATCTCGACTGGGTACGGACCACGCTAGAAAGTCGGACGGCCAGAGACAGTGGGTCTGCGCCCCGTCTTGCCGGCACGCGGAGAGGGGGTCTAGGCCCCCTTGTGCGCTCAGGTCTTGAGCGGGACCCGGATGGTCACGGTGGTCGGGCCGCCGGGCGGGCTGTCGAGGGTCAGACCGCCGTCGAAGGCCGCCAGCCGGTCCCGCAGCCCGCGCAGGCCCGTCCCACCGCCGGCGGCCGTCGACGCAGTGCCGATGGCGCCGCCGGCCCCGTCGTCGTGCACCTCGACCACCAGGTGATCGTCTGCGACCCGGAACCGCACCTTTGCGCCGGCGGCGTCGCCGTGCTTCACCGCGTTGGTCAGGCACTCGGCGACCGCGAAGTAGACGGCCGCCTCGGCCGCCGCCGGCAGCGGCGGTGGGTCGCCCTCCACCGTCACCGGGATGACCACGTCGTAGGCGAGGGCACGCACGCCGCCGCCGAGCCCGCGGTCGGACAGCACTGCCGGGTAGATGTTGTGCATGACGCCGCGGAGGTCCGCGATCGCACCTGTCGCGCTGGACCGTGCGTCGATGAGCGCGCGCGCTGCCGCGTCTGGATCGGACTGCATCAGGTTCTGCGCGATGCCGATGCTGAGGGCGGCCGACACCATGCGCGCCTGGGCACCGTCGTGCAGGTCGCGCTCGATCCGGCGCAGTTCGTCGGCCTGGCTGTCGACCACGCCACGGCGCGTGCGGGTCAGCGTGTCGACCCGCTCGGTGAGCTCGCGTTCGCGACCGTCCGGACGGCGTGCGGTGTACCAGACGTGGGCACCGAAGACGACCGACAGTGTCAGCAGTGAGTAGACGGGCCAGAAGAATCCGCGTGCCGACAGCAACCAGACGGTGATCTCGACCGGGGTGAGGAACACCAGCAGCGCCCCGTCGGCCACGAGCCACCGGCGCGCGCCCGCCGGCACCTGCAGCACCCGCCCGATCAGCCATCCCGCGGCAACCGCGGCGCCCAGCCCGAACCAGACCCAGCGCGGCCAGAAGTACCCGCGCGCCGGCAACCACGCCGCGAACGCGCCGAGCGCCAGCAGCACGCCGACAACCGCGCCCCGGGACGCCACGCGGCGGGTCATGACGCGCGATCGAGGTAGGCCAGGACGGCAAGCACCCGCCGGTTGTCGTCCTCGGACACGGGCAGGTCGAGCTTGACGAAGATGCTGGCCGTGTGCTTGCCGACCGCCTTCTCGGTGATCACGAGCGCCGCACCGATCGCGGCGTTGGAGCGGCCCTGCGCCATCTGCGCGAGCACCTCGAGCTCACGAGGGCTGAGCCGGTCGAGCGGCAGCACGCGCTGCTTGCTGGTCAGCAGCTTCGCGATCACCGTCGGATCGAGCGCCGTCCCGCCTGCCGCCACCCGCCGCACCGCATCGATGAACTCTTCGACGTCCGAGACACGGTCCTTGAGCAGGTAACCGACGCCGCCCGCGCCGTCGGAGATCAGCTCGCGTGCGTAGATCTGCTCGACGTACTGGGACAGGATCAGGACCGGCAACCCCGGCACCTGCCGCCGCGCGCCGATCGCGGCTCGCAGCCCCTCGTCGGTGTGCGACGGCGGCAGCCGGATGTCGACTATCGCCACGTCGGGCTGCTCGTCAACCAACCGGTCGAGCAACCCGACTCCGCTGTCCAACGCCGCGACGACGTCGAACCCGTGCGCCTCGAGCAGCCCGACGATCCCCGCGCGCAGCAGCGGCAGATCCTCGGCCACCAGTGCACGCACGCCCGACAGCGTAGAGGCGTCCAAGGACATCGACGGCGCCCACTCAGGCGGCCCCTTCGAGGCATCCGTCTACGGCCGCCGGCCGAAGCCGGCGTCGAACCAGCGTTGGATGGAGCTGTACGGGGGTTCATGGTGCTGAAAGGTGCCGGGGATGCGCTCGACCGGCCCGGGCAGGCGGCCCGGATCGCGGCCGCGCGCTCCGCCGCGGACCTGGCGGGAATCGACTTGTTCGTCAACGCCCGGATCGACGCCTGTCTCCGCGGCCCGACCGAACCTGCCGTCGTGGCCGAACTCGTCGCAGCCGTCCCCGGACCCGTGAACGTGATGGTGGGACCAGGGGCACCGTCGGTGGAGGAGCTAACCCACCTCGGGGTGGCCAGCATCAGCGTCGGGCCTCGATCGCCGCAGCTGCCTACGGCCTCGTCCGCCAGGCATCCGTCGAAACGATGACGACGGGCACGTAGGGGGACGCGGTCGGTGCCGAAAACCGCGGAGCTTGCACGCCGCGTAACGGCGCGCCCTCGGCTCATGCCCGTCCGTGCGCCGATGCCGTCGTAGAGACAATCCGACGACCTGGTCGGACGAGGACGCCTCCGCCTCAGCCGGCGTGGAACGTCGTCCGGTATTCGGTAGGGGTCACCCCGAGCGCGCGGCGGAAGTGACGGCGCAGCGTGGCGGCCGTGCCCAGCCCGCAGCCGGCGGCAATCTGCTCGACCGAGGCGTCGGTGCGTTCCAGGAGCTCGGCGGCGCGGGCAACGCGCTGGTGGTGCAGCCAGTCGAGCGGGCCGCGCTGGAGTTCGGTGTGCATCCGCCGAGCGAGCTGTCGGGTACTCAGGCCGGCGTGCTCGGCGAGGTCGGGCACCGTCAGCGGCTGGTCGAGGCGGGCCCGCGCCCACTCGAGGGTCGGCGCGAGCCCGGCGGGGCGGCGCGGATCGATGGGCGAGGTGATGAACTGCGCCTGCCCTCCACTTCGGTGCGCGGGCACGACCAGCCGTCGCGCCATCTCATTGGCCGCAGCCGCGCCGAGGTCGCGCCGCACGAGGTGGATGCATAGGTCGAGCGCCGCGGTCTTGCCCGCCGACGTGAGGACGTCCCCCTCATCGACGTAGAGCACGTCGGGCCGGACGTCCACGTCGGGATAGCGGCGCGCCAGGTCGTCGGCGTGCATCCAGTGGGTCGTGGCGACCCTGCCGTTCAGCAGCCCGGCCGCGGCCAGCACGAATGCGCCCGTGCACAGCGAAGCGATCCGCGCGCCACGCTCGTGGGCGGCGTTCAGCGCCCCGAGGAGGACAGGATCCGGGTCCGCGTCGACGTCCTCGATCGACGGAACCACGACCGAGTCGGTGTCGGCGATCGCGGCGTAGGACGCGGTGGGCGCATGCGGCAACCACGGGTGCACCGTCCCGTCGGGTGTGCAGACCACGAGGTCGTACCACTCATCGGTGGCCGGGTCGGAGCGGTCGACGCCGAAAATCTCCGACGCGATCGCCGTCTCGTAGAGCATCGCGGCGGGGTGCAGGACCAGAGCTATCCGGGGCATGTCCGAAACTGTAGGCACCATGTCGTTCTCGACGCTCGCCGCCGGCTCGACGCGCGGGCCACGATGACGTCATGCGGAACGAACGGGTCCTGGTCTACGGCGCTGCTGGTCATACGGGAGGCTTCGTCGTCGACGAACTGTTGCGACGCGGGCTGACCGCGGTCCTGGCCGGGCGCGACGAGGCACGCCTCGTGGCTGCGGCCCCGCCTGACGCCGCCCTTGACCTGCGCGTCGTCGGGCTCGAGGACCCCGTTCTGCTCCGGCGGGCCGTCACCGGAGCCGGGGTGGTCGTCAACTGCGCCGGTCCGTTCCTCGACACCGCGGGCTCGCTCGCCCGTGCCGCTGTCGAGTCTGGCGCCCACTACCTCGACGTCACCGCCGAGCAGGCAGCAGTGCAGGAGTTGTACCGCGAGTTGGACGCACCCGCGCGTGCGGCGGGCGTCGCCGTGGTCCCCGCCATGGCATTCTTCGGCGGCCTCGCCGACCTGCTGCTCGCCAGCGCGCTGGACGGGGACTCCGACGCTCACGACGTCCAGATCGCGATCGGTCTCGACCACTGGTGGCCGACCGCCGGCACCCGGGCGACCGGCGCGCGCAACACCGCCACCCGGTTGGTGATCCGCGACGGTGAGCTGGCCGCCCTGCCCGACCCCGCGCCGACCGGAGCCTGGTCCTTCCCCGACCCGTTCGGCGAACTGTCGGTCGTGCAGCTGCCGTTCTCCGAGACGATCACGATCCACCGTCACCTCGCCGTGGGAACGCTCCGCTCCTACCTGAACACGGCCCCGCTCGCCGACCTGCGTGACCCGGCGACCCCGCCGCCGGCTGCCGTGGACCGGCGCGGCCGCTCGGCGCAGCGGTTCGTCGTCGAAGTCGTCGTGCGCCGTCACTCGGACGTCCGGCGCATCACCGCCGTCGGCCGCGATATCTACGCCACCACCGCGCCGATCGTCGTCGAGGGTGCGGTGCGGCTGATCGAGGGGCGCTGCCGCGGCCCAGGCGCCATGGCCCCGGCAGAGGCGTTCGACGCCACTGCCGTCCTGTCCGCAACCGAGCAGAGCGCCGAGGGCTTCACCGTCCGACGGGACCTGCGTACGGGCCGGGAAGCGACCACGAGACGCCGTAGCGCTCGAGCGCAACCGCGCCCAATCACCGCTGAAGACCCGGAAGGGTCGTCGGCGGATGGGCCAACGGAGTCCCGTGACCGGAAGGACTGGTCTTCTCGGTCCGCAGGCCTGTCGTCACCGACGTTCGAGTGACGCGCGCCGACGACTCCAGCCGCAACGACCACAACCGCGAGCACGCAGCTACTCCCGCGCCAACGGGGACTTCGGCTCGTCCACGACTGAGCCGTCAGCAACCTTGAGGGTGGCGCGTCGCAAACCTTCGACGAACAAACCAATGCGCAGGGCTATTCGTACACGTATTACCAGGACACCTTCGTCGCGGGCAGCGGCGCTCCGACAGTGACGTTCCTCGGTTACAACGTGGACTATTGGTTCTTCGACGACATCGCCGTTGTCGATACCGCCCCCGCGCTGGTGCGCGCGACGGTCACCGGCGTATCGCCGGATTCGGGGCCCACTGCGGGCGGCCAGACGGTGACGATCACCGGGACCCACTTCACCGGCGCCAGCAGGGTCATGTTCGACCATCAACTCCCGGCGGCGAGCTTCACCGTCGACTCGCCGACCCAGATCACCGCAGTCACCCCCGCCCACGCGACCGGCGTGGCCCACGTGCGCGTCCACACCGTCGGGTTGAGCGCGACATCACCTGCCAACCGCTACAAGTACGTCGTTTCCTGACCGCCGGCACAGTCGGCGCCTGCCTCGGGCGGCCCTGAATCGCCGGCTGCGGTGGGTGTCCTTCCAATGGGGCAACCCTGGTCGGATGCCAGCCACGCCCACCGAATGGACCCCCGCATCCCGGGGGTTCACTCGTGCTAACGATCATGGCAGTTGACGGATGCCGACCCGGCGGTGATAGTTAGGCGTGTGCCTAACTATCACGACGAGTTGGACGCCGTGTTCCGCGCTCTTGCGGATCCGACGCGCCGTGCCGTCGTGCAACGGTTGGCCCGGTCCCCAGGCGTCGTGTCGGAACTCGCGGCGCCGTTCTCGATGGCGTTGCCCTCGCTCATGCAGCACCTGCGGGTGCTCGAGAACGCGGGAGTGATCACCTCGGAGAAGCACGGGCGCGTGCGCACCGTGAGCCTGCGCCCGGGCGCCCTCGACGTCGTACACCTGTGGCTCGACGAGCAACGGACCCCCGCCGAACGCCAGGCCGACCGGCTCGGCATCCACCTCACCCGCAGCACCGCCAAGGAGACCTGACATGACCCGCGTCCGCATCGACCTGTTCGCCTCGCTGGACGGGTACGCCTCGACGACCGACCAGACCCCCGAGAACCCGATGGGTGAGGACTGGGAACGCCTCACGGCGGCCTACGCCGAGACCCGCACGTTCCGCGAGCGCGTCCTCGGCGACACCAGTGGGGCCGGCACGACCGGCGTCGACGACTCCCACGCCGCCGCGCACTTCGAGGGCATCGGCGCCGAGATCATCGGCGCGAGCATGTTCGGCCTGCACGCGTTCCCCGACGACCCGGACTGGAAGGGCTGGTGGGGCGACGAACCACCGTTCGGCACGCCGGTCTACGTCCTCACCCACACCGCCCCGCGGCCGTCGATCCCGATGGCGGGCGGGACGACATTCCACTTCCGCGCCGGCGCGATCGAGAATGTGCTCGCCGAAGCGACCGAGGCCGCCGACGGCCTGGACGTGCGCGTCGGCGGTGGCGTGGGTACCGCGCGCGCCTTCCTGCGCACCGGTCTGGTCGACCACCTGCACCTCATGATCGCCCCGATCCTGCTCGGCCGCGGTACCCGCCTGTGGGACGACCTGGGTGGTCTCGACCTCACCCACAAGGTGACGACGGACGTGGCCGAGAGCGGCACGGTTCACGTCACCTTCGCGCGATAGGGCGTCCTCATGACGATCGAACACCGGCTCGCCCGGGCGGGCTTCACCCTGTCCCGCGACTACCCGGTCGCCGTCGAGCGCGTCTGGGGCGCGTTCGCCGAGCAGGAGCAGAAGCTGGCCTGGTGGGGCGCCGGCGACGCCATCGAGCCCGGCGAGTGGGCCTTCGACTTCCGCGTCGGCGGCCGCGACCTCGCGGAGGGGAAGTTCCACGACGGCCCGGTCACGCGGTACGAGGCCACGTACACCGACATCGTCGAACACGTCCGGATCGTCACGACGTACGACATGTGGCTCGACGGGATGCACATGTCGACCTCGGTCGCCTCGCTGGAGTTCGAGCCGATCGACGACGGCACCCGGTTCACGCACGTCGAGCACGGCGTCTTCTTCGACCAGTTCTGGGCCGACGGGCCGAACCGCGAGGCCGGCACCCGCGGCCTGCTCGACGCGCTGGGCACCTACCTGGGCTGACTCACCTCGCGCTCAAGGCGGCGGCGTGCGGGTATGAAGGACCGGCCCGACAAAACCATCGGCCCCTAACGACGACGTTCTCGCCCATTTCGTCCCCAGCTTCACCCGCTCGGACTCCGTCACATCATCCTCGGCTCCGCGTGGCTCGAGTAGCCGCCGACCGTGACGCAGGATCTCTGGTCACCGGACACCGCCGGGCCACGATGCGTACGCGGTCCGTCGCACGCCAACTCGGCGAGTGGTGGGACCGTCCGCCGGTCCTGTTCAATGTCGTCTCCGCAGCAACCACGGCGGAGGTCGCCAGCGTACGAGAGCGGTGACGAGGCCGGGGCGCACCTGGCGGTTCTCGACTGAACATCCGCTGATGCCGCGCAGCGGCTCTACCGGCTCCGCCGCGCAGCAGCTCTACCGGGGGTCAGATCGTGCGGAACGATCGGCGCGTGGCAGTGGTCCCCGAGTCCGGCGAGGAGTCGTTCATGTTGGCCCCAGATGGTCATGGGGACATCATGTTCACGGTCATCGCCTTCTCACGTCCGACAGGTCGCCTTGCCAAGCTGGCAGGGCCGATTGGGCATCGGGTTCAGGACTTCATCACCGCTCGGTACCTGCGGGCGTTCGACTGACCGGCGGCAACTGGGAACGACCGGCTCGGAGCGAGGCCGCGTCCGCGAGGGTGGCTAACCGCGCGAGCATTGGGGATGCATACATGCGCGGGCAGGTTCGGGTCGCTGGTTCGTCAGCGGGTGGAGGTAATGCCACCGTCGACGGCGAGTTCGGCTCCGTGCAGGTAGGCCGCTTCGTCGGAGAGCACCCATGCCACTGCGGTGGCGATTTCGTCGGGTGTCCCGGGGCGTCCGGCGGGTGTGCCGGCCGTGATCTGCGCGATGACATCGTCTTCGGCGGCGTTGATCGGGGTTCGGGTGGCTCCGGGTGACACGGTGTTGACACGGACACCGCGAGAGCCGAACTCTGCCGCCCAGCTGCGCGCCAACTGGATCTCGGCTGCCTTGGTCGCTGAGTACAGGCCGACGAAGGCGTGGCCCACGTGGGCCATCCACGATCCGATGACGACGATCCCGCCGGCGCCGCGGTTCGCCATGGGCGGGGCGAGGGCTGCGGTCAACACGTGGGGCGCGCGAATGTTGACCGCGAGCGCGGCCTCCAGGTCTTGGTCGGTGAGCGAGACGGTGTCGACGGCTGGGCACAGTGCGGCGTTGTGGACCACAGCGTCGAGCCGGCCGTCGGCGGCCTCCGTCGCGGCCGCAGCGAACGCCCGCAGCTCATCCGGGGCGGCGGTCAGGTCGGAGGGGACGAAGACCGCACGGCCACCGGCCGCAGCGATGTCGTCGACAACGGATGTGCCGCGCGCCCGGTCGCGTCCGGTGACAACGACGTGCCAACCGGCAGCGGCGAGGGTGCGGGCGGTCGCCGCCCCGATGCCGCTGGAGGAGCCGGTGACGAGGACGGTGCGTGTTGCGGTCGAGGAGGTCATGCACACCAGTCGACCGGCTCGCGGCCCCCGGCGCCAGGACGAGCGGTGCCTGGGCACGACGTACCCAGGCTGTGAGCGTCCGGGGGACTTATCGTGGTTGAGGTGTCGACCGATCGTTCACACATCGAGTCAGTCATTGGACCCAACGACCCGGATCAACGTCTCGTCGTCTACACCGTCGAGCCCGACTCACCCACCGCCCGGGTTCTGCCTCTACTCGCCAACTGGGCGACGGCTCCCGCCGACGCACCCTCCTGACCCGCCCGACCCGAAGTTCGGCCGCCGCCGCCTAAACCATCGGCCTCGGGCATGCCCTGGGGAGCCTGACCCGGTTCTCCATTCGTGCGTGAACAAGAAGGAGATGCCGAGTCACGCGGGTCGTTCATCGGATCAGGCGAACCCTGATCGGGAGATTCAACTCGGCCCAGGCCCGATCCGCTGTCAGTACTTCTGCGGGATCGCTGCGAACGGTCAGCGCCAGGCAACAGCGGTCGCCGAGCGAGAGCGCTCGGCCGCCAACCAGGGAACGCATCGCGCCGGCCAACTCTGCGTCGGCGGCGGTGAGCGCCTCGATGGTGACTCCGGCGGCGCCGAGCAGCCCACGCACCCTGGCAACGTCGAGCTCGGCGTCAACCAACTTCCCTACGACTTCAGCCAGATTCGCAGCACCCAGGACAGCGCCACCGAGATGTTCGGCTACGACGTCGCCTCCCTGCTCGTCATGGATCAGCGCCAGGACGGCTGAGGCGTCCAGAACAGTCACTCTGTAGCCGCGGCCGCACGGCGTTCGGCCAGCAGCTCGTCGACGAACGAGCGCGATCTCGGTACGTCTTCGCCGAGAGCGCGTAGCTCGTCGACGGCGTCTTTCTGCCGCTCCAACACAAGTCTGGAACCTGCGACATGCAGGTGGAGTTGGTCGCCCGGCGCCAGGTCAAGTGCTGCCCGGACCTCAGCAGGGATCACCAGGCGTCCCTGCTGCCCCAACACCAACGTGGCATCCATAGCTCCAGTGTGCCACGATCGGCTCATCAGTGGCACGATGACGCATCGGGACGCCGCGAGCGTCATACCTGCGCGTGCCGTCAGAAGGTCGAAAGCTTCGTCGCCCGCAGCCGCCCACCGGCTCTGCCGCGCAGCGGCTCTACTGGCTGTGCCGCTGGCCGCGCGGGGCGTCCGACCATGCCGCGGACAGTGCATTCAGCTGCACACCGATGAGCCTTTCAGGAGGCGGGCTCGAGCATTACCAGCGGGATCTGCCGGTCGGTCCGCTTCTGGTAGCCGGCGTAATTCTTGTATCGGGCCGTGATCTGCGGCCACATCCGCTTGCGCTCGGCCGCCGTGGCGATCCGTGCGCGCATGTCCTGCACCGGCTGGCCGACGACGCGGACCTTCACCGCCGGGTTGTCGCGCAGGTTGAGGAACCAGGCCGGGTGGGTGTCGTCGCCGCCACGCGACGCCACCACGACATACCCGTCCCCCTCGCGCAGCGGCGAGGTGAGCATGACCGCGCGCGCTTTGCCGCTCTTGCGGCCCGTCGTCGTCAACTCCAGCGATGGCATGCCGCCGAAACTCGCTCCCACCCGGTTGCCTGTCACGGTCAGCAGGACCCGGTGAGCCGCGTTCATCGCCTTCAGCACCACGTCGCTCGGCATGCCAGGAATTCTAGTGCGCCGAGGCCGCTGGGACTCCATCGACGACGGGCCTGCGGCAGCGTTCCCTGGTCCGGACGGGGACCAGCGCGGCGATCAGACTTCGGCGAGGTCGCCGGTATAGACCGTGAACGTCGTGCCGCAGCCCTCGGCGTGCTTGCGGACCTCGGCCCTCTCCGGGGTCGCGGCCGAGGCCTTGAAGGCGTCCTCACTGGGCCAGAACAACTCGGCGACGAGGTACGGCGTGCCGCCCTGCGGGTGGCTGAGCTGGAAGCGGCCCAGCCCGGGCAAGGCCTTGACGAGGGGGACGTGCTCGTCGGTGTAGCGGCGCTCGAAAGCCTCCTTGTCGGCCGGCTCGTCGTAGACCACGGTCAGTCGGTACATCGGCAGTAGAGGCCCTTCGTGTCGGTGCCAGCTGTGTGAGGAGGTCGTGCCGCCCTCTAGTTGTCGAGGACCTCGCCTACCCCGCGAGTTGCAGTTCCTGCTCGGCGCCGGGACGGCCGTCGGCGCCGAGGCGAACCACCACGGGCCGCAACCACGCGGCGCTGCTGTTCGGGAAGTCCGAGCGCCAGTGGCATCCGCGGCTCTCGGTGCGGGCGGCGGCGCCGGCCACGACCGCGCCGGCCACCGTCGCGAGTGGGCCGTCACCCAGCCCGGCCAGCGCGTCCGCGGCCTGCGCCAACCCCGACGCGTCGCGGCGGATGCCGGCGAACGCCGTCAGTACCTCACGTACTCGCTCGGGCTCGGGGTCGGCGCCGAGCGCGACCGCGTGGTCGGCCGCGCCGCCGGCCGGCAGGGCGAGGGTGAGCTCGCCGGCCAGGCGGCGCCCGAAGACCAGTCCCTCGAGCAGACTGTTGGACGCGAGCCGGTTGGCCCCGTGGACGCCGGTGGCCGCGGCCTCGCCGACTGCGTACAGGCCGGGGACGTCGGTGGCGCCGCGGCGATCGGTGCGGATCCCGCCGCACAGGAAGTGCTCGGCCGGGGCGACCGGGATCGGCTCGGTCGTGAGGTCGACGCCGATCGCGGCACAGGACGCGAGCACGGTCGGGAACCGGCGGCGCAGCGTGGCCGCGTCGATGGCGGTGGCGTCGAGCCAGACGTGGTCCGCGCCGTCGCGGCGCATCGCGGCGTCGATCTCGCGGGCCACGATGTCGCGCGGCGCGAGGTCGCCGAGCGGGTGCCGGCCGGCCATGATGCGCCGGCCGCGGGCGTCGAGCAGGTGGCCGCCCTCGCCGCGGACGGCCTCCGTGACGAGTGGCAACTGGCCGGTGGTGGCGCCGGTGCGCAGGGCGGTCGGGTGGAACTGCACGAACTCCATGTCGACGAGCGAGGCCCCGACGCGCAGCGCGAGCGTGATGCCCTCACCGCGGACGGCGGCCGGGTTGGTGCTGGCGCGGTAGGCGTTGCCGATGCCACCCGTGGCGAGCACGACCGCGCGGGCCCGGATCTCGCCCTGCTCGGTCAGCGCGCCGACGACGCGGCCGGTGGCGGCGAGCAGCAGCCCGGTCACCGGGATGTCGGCGACCTCCACGCCCGCGGCTCGCACCGCGGCCCGCAGGCAGCGCGCGACCTCGGCGCCCGTGGCGTCGCCGCCGGCGTGCACCACGCGCGGGCGCCCGTGGCCGCCTTCGAGGGTGCGCGAGAGACCGCCGTCGGCCGTGCGGTCCAGGACGGCGCCCGAGGCGATGAGCTCGGCGACCAGCGCCGGGCCCTCCTCGACGAGCACCCGCACCGCGCCCTCGTCGCAGATGCCGGCTCCGGCGACGAGCGTGTCGGCGGCGTGGTCGATCGGGTCGTCGTCGCCGAAGGCGGTGGCGATCCCGCCCTGTGCCCACGGCGTGCTGCCGTCGCCGCCGCTGAGCACCAGCACCGAGCGGAAGGCGGCCAATCCTAGGGCCGTCGACAGCCCGGCCACGCCGGCCCCGACGACCAGGACGTCGACGTCGGTTCCGGCCCCGGTCATCACTCGCCCCGGCCCGGGTTGCCGAGCGCGATCATCTTCTCGACCGCGCTGCGGGCCCGGGCCGCAACCTCGACCGGGACGTCGACCTCGTCGCGGCCCTCGCGCAGCGCGCGCAGCAGCAGCTCCGGGGTGTTCATCTTCATGAACCGGCACGAGGCCTTCGGGTTCATCGGCAGGAAGGTCGTGTGCTGGTTGACCTTGCGCAGCTGGTGCAGCATGCCGATCTCGGTGGCGACCAACGCGGTCGAGGCGGTCATGGAACGGGCGGCGTCGACCATCCCGCCGGTGGACAGGATCTGCGTGCGGCCCATCGGCAGGTCACCCTCGCCGGCCAGCCAGATCGCGGAGCTCGCGCAGCCGCACTCGGGGTGCACGAGCAGCTCGGCGTCGGGGTGGGCCGCGACCTGGGTGCGGACGTCGGTGGGGCTGATGCCGGCGTGCACGTGGCACTCGCCGAGCCACACCTGCAGGTTGTCGCGACCGGTCTGCCGCCGGACGTGCGCGCCGAGGAACTGGTCGGGCAGGAAGAGCACCTCCTGCTCGCGCGGGATGGATTCGACGACCTCGACCGCGTTGGAGGAGGTGCAGCAGATGTCGGACTCCGCCTTCACCGCGGCCGAGGTGTTGACGTAGGCCACCACCGCCGCGCCCGGGTGCTCGGCCTTCCAGGCGCGCAGCTGCTCGACGTCGATGGTGTCGGCCAGCGAGCACCCCGCGTCCGCGGTGGGGACGAGGACCGTCTTGTCCGGGCTGAGGATCTTCGCCGTCTCGGCCATGAAGTGCACCCCGCAGAAGACGATGGTGCTCGCGTCGGTACGGGCCGCGATGCGCGACAGCGCCAGCGAGTCCCCCACGTGGTCGGCGATGTCCTGGATCTCCGGGCTCTGGTAGTTGTGCGCCAGCACGACGGCGTCGCGCTCGCGCGCCAGCCGGCGGACCTCGTCCTGCCACGTCGTCGCTGCGGTGGACGACAGGGTCTTCGTCACGGCGGTTTCGCTCTCTACGCGGTTTTCGCCTGTCAGGCGATTACTGGCTCGACAGTAGCATCACCGCCGTGGCCCCCGGTGCGCGCAGTGACGCAATCGACTGGCCGAGCTACCCGCACGAGGTGCTCGCCGTCGTGCTGTCCGTCCGCGACGGTCGGCTCTGCGTGCTGCTGTGGCGCCGCGCCCGCGCTCCGTTCCGGGGCGCCTGGGCCCTGCCCGGGGGCGGGGTGGAGCCGGACGAGCGGCTGCGCGACGCCATCGGCCGCCACCTCGCCCAGAAGGTCGACGTGCGCGAGCTCACCCACCGCGAGCAGCTGGCCACCCACAGCGCGGTCGATCGCGACCCGCGCGCCCGGGTGCTCGCGACCGCATACCTCGGGCTGGTACCCGCCGACGTCGAGCCCGCGCTGCCGGCCGACACCGCCTGGCATCCCGTCGACGCGCTGCCGCCGCTGGCCTTCGACCACGGCTTCTTCGTCGAGGCCGCCGTCGAGCGGCTGCGGGCCAAGCTGTCCTACACCAACGTCGCCTTCGCCCTGGCCCCGCGCGACTTCCCGATCTCGCAGCTGCGCGACATCGTCAGCGCCGCGCTCGGCTACGAGGTCGGGGCGACGAACCTGACCCGGGTCCTCACGCGCAGGCACATGATCGAGTCGACACGCCGCACCGCGTCCTCCGGCCAGGCCGGCGGGCGCCCGGCGATGCTGTACCGCTTCCGCACCCGCAGCCTCACCGTCACCGACCCCTTCGCCGTGCTCAAGCCCCCCGCGCACGGCGGCGACTGACCGCTCATCGCCCGGCAGACACCCGCGCCTGGCAGCGTGCCACCGCGCACCATCCGCTCATGCCGCGGCCGGCGCGAGCGTCCGTCCATGCCGGCCGTAGCGGGGGTCCCGTCGACTGCGTGGTAAACCCAGATCGGTGCGCCGTGGCGAGCGGTCGGGTCGATACCGCTATCGAGCCAGACGCGGCGCCACCCTGCCCGACGTCGGCAAGGGCGATCTCATCCCAAAAGTGCGCGGGGTTCCCGTTAAGGTGATGTGGGGTTACAGTAAAGCCGGCACTTGATCTAGGTGCGGAGAGTCACCGTTCCGCCGTCGCCGTCGCTGCGGCACGGTCGTGCGAAGCACTGGCCCTGTCACGAATCTGTTGTCGCGCTGGGTCTCCAGCCGCGAAAAGAACCCGCCGGGGGCCGGGACTGCTGATAGGCCTTTCGATGAGTCGTACTTCCTTCCTCTCCGCTGCGGGTCTCGCGATGGCCACCGCGATCAGTGGCCTACTGATGGTGACATTCGGTCCGGCCGGCCCGGCCGGCGCCGCCGGCGCCTCGGTCGACCTCGGCACCGCCGGCACCTACTCGGTGATCGGCGGTCAGACCGTCACCAACACCGGCCCGAGCCGGCTCAATGCCGACCTCGGCGTCAGCCCAGGCACCGCGATCACCGGGTTCCCGCCCGGGCAGATCGGGGGTTCCCGACACGCGGCCGACGCCGCCGCGCTGCAAGCCCAATCCGATCTGACGATCGCCTACAACGACGCCGCAGGGCGGGCGCCGACCGGCAACGTCGCGGGTGACCTGGTCGGACAGACCAAGGTCGCCGGCGTCTACAAATCCAGCGGACCCCTAGCGCTCAGCGGCACGCTGACCCTCGACGCCCAGGGCGACCCGAACGCGGTGTTCATATTCCAGGTCGCGTCCACCCTGACCACCGCCACCGCCAGCTACGTCAACATGATCAACGGCGCGCAGGCGTGCCACGTGTTCTGGCAGATCGGCAGTTCCGCCACCCTGGGCACCGCTTCGGTGTTTCGCGGCAGCATCCTCGCTCTGACGTCCATCTCGGTGACCACCGACGCCGTGGTCCAAGGCCGAGCCCTCGCCCGCAACGGTGCCGTCACCCTGGACAACGACGTCTTCACCTCCCCGGCCTGCGGCACCACAACGCCCGCCACACCGACCACGACCACCGTGAGCGTCACCCCGAAGTCGGCGACCACCGGCACCACCGCGACCCTCGACGCCACGGTCACCGGTGCCACCACCCCGACCGGCACGGTCGTGTTCACCAGCGGCGGGACCGTGCTCGGCACCGCCCCGGTGGACAGCACTGGCCACGCCACCCTGAAGATCCCGACCGGCACGAAGCCCGGCACCAGGGACATCACGGCCACCTACGGCGGCAGCCCCACCCTGCTCCCCTCCACGTCGCGGCCGACCACCTTGACGGTGACCGCCGCGCCCGTCAGTCGGTCGAGCACGTCCCCCACCGGACGTTCATCCGCAGGCGGCACCGCCACCAGCGCAGCGCCGGCAACCACCGGCAGTGCGTCCGCGACCTCGAGCGGCAGCGGGTTGGCCGCCACCGGCGCCGGACACCTCGACACCCTGCTGCCCGCCGGCGCCGCACTGCTCCTCCTCGGCGCCGCCCTGACCATGACCGGCTACCGCTCCCGGCGCCACCACCCCAGGCACCGCAGCTGCTCGAGGTCGATGTCGTAACACACTGCCGGCCCGTCCCACCTGCCTCCCGGTCATACCGCGCGACTGTTCGGACGTGCCATGTACGCGGCGTGCGGCACCTGCAGGCCGCCGCTCGAGGTCACGCCACGGCCAGTCGACAGACAGACTTGAAAGCCGACGGGCCGGGACGCCGTGTCATTCGCGGACCCCGCCTGGCTGGGCCGTCCCTCACCATCGACTCCCGACACGTCGCCACGCATCGACACCGGCCACTGGCAATCAGTACTGAGGCCTGTGTCGGCTCGGACAAACACATAGCCCTGCAACACCGGGACTTCGGTGGAGCGGGCGACGGGAATCGAACCCGCACAATCAGTTTGGAAGACTGAGACTCTGCCATTGAGCTACGCCCGCATGCGGTCGCCACGATACCGACTGCCGCTGGCAGGATGCGGGACGTGAACCCGTTGCGACTCACCGGACCACCGATGCGGCTGCGGCTCGCCGGTCAACCTCTGCCGATGGTGGGGCACGTGCGCATGTACGTCTGCGGCATCACCCCCTACGACGTCACCCATCTCGGGCACGCGTCGACCTACGTGTGGGCCGACGCCGTCGAGCGGGTGCTGCGCTGGCACGGTCACTCGGTCACGGTCGCGCGCAACGTCACCGACGTCGACGACGTGCTGTTCGCCGAGGCGCGGCGGCGCGGCGAGTCGCACACCATGCTGGCCACGCTGCAGCGCGCGTCGTTCGAGGCGACGATGGCCACGCTGCAGGTGCGCATCCCCGACCACGCACCGAGCGCGGCCCAGCACATCGGGCACGTGGTGCAGTTGGCCACCGCGCTGCTCGACCGGGACGCGGCCTACGAGCGCAACGGCACCGTCTACGCGCGCACGGCCCACGCCGCGGCGCAGGCCGGCTTCGACCGGGCGACCGCCCTGGAGCGGGCGGCCGAGTTCCACGACCGGCCCGACGACGAGGACAAGGACGACCCGCTGGACGTAGCGGTGTGGCAGGCCGGCACCCCCGACGACGACGTCTCCTGGCCGAGCCCCTGGGGCGAGGGGCGACCCGGGTGGCACGCGGAGTGCGCCGCCATGATCCTGGCGCTGTTCGGCAGCGGCGTGGACATCCACTGCGGCGGCGCCGATCTGGCTTTCCCGCACCACGCGTGCGAGGCCGCGCTCGCCGAGGCCGCCACCGGCGTCACGCCGTTCGCCCGCGCCTGGCTCCGGGCCGGGCTGGTGTCCATCGACGGCGCGAAGATGTCGAAGTCGGCCGGCAACCTGGTCCTCGTGGAGGACCTGCTGCGCGACCACTCCCCCGGCGCGATCCGGCTGCTGTGCCTCAACCGCCCGTGGGCGCAGCCGTGGTCATGGGAGCCGAGCGCGCTCGACGACGCCGAGGCGGTGCTGGAGCAGCTCTACGCCGCCGCCGCCCGCCCCGAGCTGGCTCCCGGCGCCGCCGCGGTGCCGGCCGCCCTGCTCGACGACCTCGATGTGCCGGCGGCGCTCGCGATCGCCCTCGAGGACGGCGGCCAGGCGGCCCGCACGCTCATCGAGATCCTCGCGCTGAGCTGATGCAGCGGGCAGGATCGCAGTCGTGAGCGACGAAGGCGGGTCGCGCCGGCGACGGCGGCGGCGGGCCACCGCCCCGCAGGGCACGCCGCGCCCGCTTGCGCCCGAGGCACCCGGACCGCCCGCTGCGCCGCCGGCCGCCGCCCCGGCCCCGCCGGCCGAACCGGCCCCCGCGCGGGCGGCCGGGTCGCCGCGGCCGGGCAAGCCGAAGCGGACGGCGCGGCCGGCGGGCGAGCGCGGCTTGCGCGACCTGGTCGGCGCGGGGCCGTCGCAGCTCGGGGTGAGCGGTGCGCTGCGTGGTCGCGACGTGAACCGGCCGACCGACGACGACCTGGCGCAGGCCGAGCGCGACATCGCGCTCGTGCGCCGCAACTGGCAGCCCCCGGCCGGGGCGCCACCCGATCAACACTGAGAACGGCGCGACCACCGCCGCCCCGGAACGGGCGAAGGCCCCGAGGCTGGCACCTCGGGGCCTTCTCCGTCGCGGACTCAGCGCAGGTCGTACCGATCGAGCTCCATGACCTTCGTCCAGGCCTCGACGAATTCGGTGACGAAGCGGGCCTCGCCGTCGCCGCTCGCGTACACCTCGGCCAGCGCCCGCAGCTCGGAGTTGGAGCCGAAGATCAGGTCGACCGCCGTGGCCGTCCACTTGACCTCGTCGCTCCCGCCGTCGCGGATCTCGAACACGTTGGCCTCGTCGCGCGAGGCCTTCCACACCGCACCGGCCGAGAGCAGGTTGACGAAGAAGTCGTTCGTCAGGATGCCCGGCCGGTCGGTGAGGACCCCGTGGCCGGAGCCGCCGGCGTTCGCGCCGAGCACGCGCAGTCCGCCCAGCAGCACGGTCATCTGCGGCGCGGTCAGGTTGAGCATGTAGGCGCGCTCGACCAGCAGCTGCTCCGACGGCACCTTCTCGTCGTCGGCCGACGTCCAGTTGCGGAATCCGTCGGCGCGCGGCTCGAGGTAGCCGAAGGACTCGACGTCGGTCTGGTCCTGGGTGGCGTCGGAGCGCCCCGGGCGGAACGGCACCGTGATCGCGTGGCCGGCGTCCTTGGCCGCCCGCTCGACGGCCGCGCAGCCGCCGAGCACGATCAGGTCGGCGAGCGAGACCTGCTTGCCGCTCTGGCCGCCGTTGAACTCGCCCTGGATCTGCTCCAGCTTGTCCAGGACGGTCGCGAGCTCGTCCGGCTCGTTGACCGCCCAGCTGCGCTGCGGCTCGAGGCGCAGCCGCCCGCCGTTCGCCCCGCCGCGCCGGTCGGTGTACCGGAAGCTCGCCGCCGCCGCCCACGCCGTGGAGACCAGCTGCTGGACGGACAGTCCCGAGTCGAGCAGCGTGGCCTTCAGCGCCTCGACGTCGGCGTTGTCGATCAGCTCGTGGTCGACGGCCGGGATCGGGTCCTGCCACAGCTGCTGCTCCGGGACCCACGGGCCGAGGAAGCGGCTGACCGGACCCATGTCGCGGTGCAGCAGCTTGTACCAGGCCTTCGCGAAAGCCAGGGCGAACTGGTCGGGGTTCTCGAGGAACCGACGGGAGATGGGCTCGTAGATCGGGTCGACGCGCAGGGCGAGGTCGGTGGTCAGCATCGTCGGCTTGCGCTTGGGGGCGTCGGGCGTCGGGCCGGGAATGATGGCCTCGGCGTCCTTCGCGACCCACTGCTTGGCCCCGGCCGGGCTCTGCTCGAGCTCCCACTCGTAGCCGAAGAGGATCTCGAAGAAGCGGTTGCTCCACTCGATCGGCCGGTCGGTCCAGGTGACCTCGAGTCCGCTGGTGATGGCATCGGTGCCGCGGCCGCTCTCGTAGTTGCTCAACCAGCCCAGACCCTGCGCCTCGAGCGGGGCGCCCTCGGGCTCGGGGCCGACATGCTCGGGGGCCGGCGCGGCGCCGTGCGTCTTGCCGAACGTGTGACCACCGGCGATCAGGGCGACGGTCTCCTCGTCGTTCATCGCCATCCGGGCGAAGGTCTCGCGGATGAAGTGTGCGGCCGCGGCTGCGTCGCCGCTGCCCTTCGGACCCTCGGGGTTGACGTAGATCAGACCCATCTCGGTGGCGCCGACCTCCGGCGCCATCTCGGCCTCGCTGACGTAGCGCTCGTCCCCGAGCCAGGTGTCCTCCGGGCCCCAGATGATCTCCTCGGGCTCCCACACGTCCTCGCGGCCGAAGGCGAAGCCGAACGTGGAGAAGCCCATGGACTCCAGCGCCACGTTGCCGGCCAGCACGAGCAGGTCCGACCACGAGATCTGCTGGCCGTACTTCTGCTTCACCGGCCACAGCAGCCGGCGCGCCTTGTCGAGGTTGGCGTTGTCGGGCCAGCTGTTCAGCGGGGCGAAGCGCTGGCTGCCGTCACCGGCGCCGCCGCGGCCGTCGTGGACGCGGTAGGTGCCCGCGGCGTGCCAGCTCAGCCGGATCATCAGGCCGCCGTAGTGGCCGAAGTCGGCGGGCCACCAGTCCTGCGAAGTGGTCAGCGCCTGGGTGATGTCGGCCTTGAGCGCCTCGACGTCGACCTTCGCGAACTCGGCGGCGTAACTGAACTGCTCGCCGAGCGGGTTGCTCTTCGCGGAGTGGGTGCGCAACGCAGCGAGGTCGAGCCGGTTCGGCCACCAGTCGCGATTGGTGCGCGGGCGCCGCCCAGCGGGCGCGTGCGGCCCCGGCATCCCCGGGTTCTCGCTCTCACTACCGGTCTCGGTCGCGCTACCGGGCGCGACGGGGCAGCCTTCGGCCTTCGGGTCGGTCATGTTTTTCCTCTCACGCTGGTTGAACTCAGGAACTGCTGGTCGAGCAGTCGGGACAGGTGCCCCAGTAGACGACCTCGGCCTCGTCGACGAAGAAGCCGTGATCGTCGGAGGCGGTCAGGCACGGCGTGTGCCCGACGGCGCAGTCGACGTCCGCGATCACGCCGCAGGAACGGCACACAACGTGGTGGTGGTTGTCGCCCACACGGGCCTCGTAGCGGGCGACGGAGCCGGCCGGCTGGATGCGCCGGACGAGCCCGCTGCGGGTCAGCACGTGCAGCACGTCGTACACGGCCTGGTGCGAGACCTCCCCCGCCTCGGCCCGCGCTGCGGCGATGATCGTGTCGGTGTCCGCGTGCGGCCGGGCATGGACCGCGCCGAGCACGGCCAGGCGCGGGCGGGTCACCCGCAATCCCGCGCCGCGCAACATGTGTTCGTACTCGGACGTCGGCGGCACAGCTCCATCCTCGCGCACAAACTTGAACGGATCAAGTGTGCGTCCGACCCCGGCGCGGCCGACGGCGGCATCCAGGGGCGATCGGCCGACCGCCAGCGCGTCCCCCTGAGGCACTTCGGTGTCAGTCGGTGAGCGGACCCGTCGGGCCGCGGTGGGCCAGGGACTGGCTGTACACCACGCTCGTCGTGGTGTCGCCGAAGCGGGCGAGATCGTCAACGAATACCTGCAGCTGCGGCATCGACGTGGCGGCCAGCGTGATGATGTAGCAGTCCTCGCCGGTCACCCGGAGGCACTCGAGGTACTGCGGGTTCGCCGAGACGTGTTCCAGGAACGGCTCGTGCCGGTTGCCGGCGTACTTGAGCCGCACGGATGCCATCAGCGCGATACCTACGGCGCCGAGGTCCACCCGGGCCGTGTAACCACCGATCACCCCGGTGCTCTCGAGGCGCCTGACCCGCTCGGTCGTCGCCGAGGCACTGAGGTGCACGCGCCGGGCCAACTCCGTGAACGAGATCCGGCCGTCGGCCTGCAGCTGCCGCAGGATCTGCCAGTCCATCTCGTCGAGATCCACGGCCATCGCGTCAATCTACGCGGGTAACACCGGTCGATCGCCGCACCAGCCGTGATCGTTGCGTTCACCAGGCCGCCCGTCGCCGGCAGGCTTGAAACAGCTCATCAACCCGCTGCGACGAGGAGTCCAGACATGACGCGAGAGATCGACTTCCACTTCATCGACGTCTTCGCCCGACGCCCGCTGACGGGCAACCCGCTGGCGCTCGTTCCGGACGCCGACGGCCTCGACGAGACGCAGCTGCGGGCCGTGGCGCGCGAGTTCAACCAGTCCGAGACGACCTTTCTCCTGCCCCCGACGCGCCCGGGTGCGCAGGTGCGGCTCCGCTCCTTCACCGCGGCTGGCGTCGAGGTCGGCGGCGCGGGCCACAACGCACTCGGCGCGTGGCTGTGGCTGGGCCGGACCGGGCGCGTAGACACCGGTCGTCAGTTCCAGGAGATCGGCACCGACCTGCTGGCCGTCGACGTGGCCTTCGATGACGCCGGCGAGGTGCGGGTGAGCATGGACCAGACCGCGCCGTCGTTCCAGACGGTCGACACGGGCGACAGCGCGCTGGCCACTGCGCTCGGGGTCGAGGTCGTCGATCTCGACGCCGCCCGGGTGTCCCAGGTGGTGTCGACCGGCGTCGCCCACCTGCTCGTCGCGGTCCGTAACCGCGCCGTGGTCGACCGCGTCGCGCCCGATCAGCGGGCGCTGCACGCGCTGCTTGCCGTGGCGGGCGGCGAGGGTTGCTACGTCTACACGACCGACGCCACCGACGGTGCGCACGCGTATGCCCGCTTCTTCAACCCGACCGTCGGCATCACCGAGGACCCCGCCACCGGCACCGCAGCCGGGCCACTCGCCGCGGCCCTGGTCCGGGACGGGACGGTTCCCGACGGCACCGACGTCGTCGTCGACCAGGGTCACGCCGCCGGCCGGCCGAGTCGCCTCGTCGTACACGTCGCCGGCGACCTGATCACTCTGTCCGGCTCCGGAGTCGTGGTCGGCTCCGGCCGGCTGACCGTGTGAACGGAAGGGTGTTGGGATAGTGCGGGCCAGGACTTGATCCGACGGTTCGCGAAACACCTCGATTGCCCCCGTAGGCTCGTCCCGACGCAGCACGCGATCGTTCGGAATGTTGCTGAGGATCAAGGAGCGCGAAGCAGCGAAGTACGCCGCTCCTTCCAACCAGCGGCCACCGCCATAGCGGAGATCAGCGGTGGTTTCTCCCGCGTGCGTAGAGCGCGAATCCTGGCAGCCAACGAGTGGGGACCCGGATCCAATGGCACACGTAAAACGTTTCGACCACATCGGCATCACCGTCGCAGACCTTGCTTCGGTCACGGCGTTCTTCGTCGGGCTGGGTCTCGAGGTCGAGGGCACCGGATCGGTGAGCGGCGAGTTCGTGGAGACCGTCTGCGGTATCCCGGGCGCGCACTGTGAGATCACGATGTTGCGGCCGCCCGACGGAGGGTCGCGGCTGGAGCTCGCGAGCTTCGTCACGCCCGACCATGTGCCCGGATCGCTTACAGCGATGGCCAACGAGCTCGGTCTGCGCAACGTGTCGTTCGAGGTCGGCGACCTGCAGGCGGTCGTCGATGAGTTGGCCGCGGACGGGTATGGGCTCGTCGGCAGCATCGGGGAGTACGAGAACAGCGTGCGGATGGCGTACGTACGTGGACCTGAAGGGATCATCGTGTCCCTGTTCGAGCAGCTCGCCTGACCAGCTGCCGCACCCGCGGCGACCGGGGCGCTACCCGACATCCCCCGGGTACGGCTCCAGCGCTGCACCGTCCGGGTCCGGACCGCCGTCGTAGCGGCACCGCCATTCGGATTCGGCGACCGGCTCCACATGCCTGGTCCGCCGATGCACTCCGGACGAGACACCCTGCTTCATCGATGCTTGCACCGGCTCGCCGCATCCGATGCAGGTCGTCGGTCGCTGGGGCTTCGCCACACTCGCAAGATAACCACGAGGCTGCGGCCCCGAGCTAGGGCAAGGCGGCGCCGGGGAAGCCACGTAGAAGGCCCGCTTCGACGAGCGACATGTTCCGTCGTCCGTACGTACCTCGTCCTTTTGACGGTCCGGCCGCGCCCTCGTCTGCGGCTGCGGATGGGAGCATGGGTCGTGCGCGTGATCCGGGTGACAGCCGACCTCACGGTGTCCGATCTCGCCGAGGCGAAGGCGTTCTACATCGACTTTCTCGGGCTTGACGCGCAGGACATGGGCCTCGACTGGGTCACGCGCGTCGTCGTGCCGTCGTCGGACGAACACGTCCAGTTGCTCGTGCAGGACGCGACCGGGCCGCAGAACCCCGTCCTCACGGTCAAGGTGGACGACGTCGACGAGGCCTACGCCGACGCGCAACGTCGGGGCTACGAGATCGTCCATCCGCTGACCACCGAGCCGTGGGGCATCCGTCGCTTCTTCGTTCGGGCGCCCGGCGGAAGCGTGCTCAACATCGCGGCGCATCACGAACCGGCCGAGTGACCTCAGGCCGCGGGCAACCGCTACGCCTACGTCGCCGCGCACATCGCTAGATGAGCCTGTCCCGCGCCGACGGGGCCCAATCGCCCATCTCGTACGGCGGCACCCAGGCGCGGCCGAGTGGCTCGTGCGCCAGCGCCGGTCCGGACAGGCAGGCCGTCATGCGTTCGAGGAGCCACAGGTCGTAGATCCAACCGCCGACCCAGTCCTCGGCAATGCCGCGGCTGGTCACCAGGCCGTCCGGCCCGGCGACCACGCGCAGGTCGTGCCACACGTCCGGCGAGGGCGCCAGCTGACCGAGCATGGTGGTGATCGCGGGCGGTACGGCCGTCGTCGCCCGCAACCGGCCGTCCGAGGCGGCGATCTCGAACGCCGGAGCCGCAACCCGGACGGCACACACGCTGCGCGCGCGGCGCATGTTCAACCCGGGGCCCCGGACGGCGGCGGTGCGCCCGAGTCGGATGTAGGTCTGGTGGCCGTTGCGGGTGCCGTCGTAGATCGTCGGGTCCCACAAGTCGCCGCGATGGCGGAAGCGGTGATACCTCAGGCCCAATCGCGCGCCCGTCCCTTCGTCATCGAGGTCTGCGTCCTCGTCGCGCTCGGCGCGAACGCCCAACGCGCCGAGCAGTTCCTGTGCCGGGACCTGACCGCCGTCGGCGATGGCCACGGCGCTGCCGGGTGGACGGGCCGTGGCGGAACCACCGGCGAGAGGCCCGGAGAAGACGCGCTGCTGGTTGCGCCGTGAGCGATGCGCGCGGCGGAACGTGAACAACATGGCGCCGATGCAGACGGCGAGGATGATCAGGCCGAGCGGGGCGGCCGAACCTTCAGCCGACAGGGGGTGCGCCATCGGCTTAGCGTCCGGCACCGAGACCGGCGGCTACCCGTCCCGGGTGAAGTCGGCGCGCAAGGAACCGCTCATCGGACGCCGGATCCGCAGAAGTGGTTTTGTGCGCCAGCAACGCTGGTACCGTGGCTCAGCTCGTGAGTGCTGTGCCTGACTGGGAGGTCGGGTGGGCCGGTGGTCATTGCCGGATGTCCGCACCACCCGCTGCTGAAGCGCGCGCCACCCGCCTCGGGTGCCTCTCACGCACCTCGGTCAGGACGGTGGCACGCAATGTTCGGTAAGCACTGGGTGTCCGCGCAGGGCACCATCATCGCGTCGCAGGTGATCAAGAGGACCGGCGACGGAATGGTGTCCATCAGCGAGTACGCGGTGGACGTCCGCACACCCGACGGTGACGTGTTCCGCGCGAAGGTGCCCGAGCCGCGCATCGCGATGGACTTCCGGCCGCCTTCGGTCGGCGTCGTCGTCCGCGTCGAGTTCGACCCGTCCAGCCGCACGGTCCGCTTCGACAAGGACGATCCCGTGCTGAGCCTGAAGGCGACGAAGCGGGCGCGGGGAAACGCGGTCGACGAGGCGATGAACCGCCGCCCCGGGCCATGAGAGTGAGTCCGCGTACGCCCGGTCGGGCCACGGTGCTGGTGGCCACCGTGTGCACGGGCAAGTGGTACCAGTCCGGGACCGACCGTTACGACTTCGTGGTCGAGGTGCATCCCGACGACGGCAGCAGCACCTTCCGGGCGGAGGTGCCCAATCTGCGCATCTACGGGGGCAAGCCCAAACCGGGAATCGACGTCGCCGTCGAGTTCGATCCCGCGACACGCGAGGTGACCATGCTGTGGCGCGGCGACCCGAACTTCGACATGGACGCCTGGCGCGCGAAGCGCAAGACCGACTCCGACCAGCTCCGCCGCGACGCGCTGCGCGAGCCACCCACCACCTGACCGGCCGCCGCGTCGACCGCTCAGCCGGGAGTGCTGAGGAGCTGCGCCGCCGATGTGCAGGGCACGTCGGCGAACCGACCGCGAGTGGTGCCGTCGTCGAAGGTCATGTCGACGGTGTCCATGACGAGTGCGGCGCGGGCCTGTCGACCGAGTTCGGGACGGACGCGGCCGACGGTGGCGGCCATGGCGTGCAGGGCCGCCCGGGGCACGTGTCGTGGCGCGGTGACGTCGCCACCGTCGCCCGCCAGCATGCCCGCCAGCTCGTCGAGGGTGAGGTTGTCGGGTCCACCGAGTTGCACGATCTGACCTCGCGTCGACCGGTCGGTGACCAGGTGCTCGACGAGCGCGGCGACATCGTGGACCGCGACGAAGTTGATCGGATTCTTTCCCCGCCCGAACACCAGGGGCCGGTTCGAGCGGCCGGCGGTGCGGCGTAACAAGTCGATCCACAGTTCCAGGAACGCGGTGGCCCGCACGATGGTGGCCGGCACGCCGCTGGCGATGAGCGCGGTCTCGGCTGCGTGTTTCATCCGGAACAACTCGAACGGACTGTCCTCGGCCGCACCCACCACGGACATGAGCACCACGTCGGCTCCCACGGCGCGCGCCGCGTCGATCAGGCAGATGTTGCCGTCGCGGTCGACGGATTCTGGCGTGCCACCTCCCGGACCGGCGAAGCCGTGGACCGCGGAGACCACGACCGCCACGCCGGCGGTCGCCGCCGCCAGGCTCGCGGGGTCCCGCACGTCGCCGAGGACCACGTCGACGTGCGGACGGCGTAAGTGGGCCGCACGGTCCGGGTCGCGCGTCATCACCCGCACCTCGACGCCGCGCGCGGCGAGACCGGTGACGACCAGCGTGCCGAGCCGTCCGGTTCCCCCGGCGATCAGCACCCCGCCGGTCACGACGCTCCCGGGCTCACCTGGCGCCGCACGGCGACGTCGACTCCTTCGCCGGTCTCGTACACCGGTTCGAGGAAGAACCGCGCGGTCGCTATCGCGGCGTGCCGGACGCTGAACACGATCACGCCGCGCATGAGGTGCGGCGAGCCGTCCGCTCGCGTGCCGCGGTGTTCCCACTCGCTCCAGAGCCGGTCACCGTCGACGGCCGAGGCAACGATGTCGGTCGAGACGTCGGGTATCGCGGCCAGGATGTGCATCCAGTTCCGACGCACCTGCTCCTTGCCGACGAATCCGCGGGCGGGATGCAGCGGCGTCTCGTTGCGGTAGTCGTCCGCGAAACACTCGACGATTCCCTCGATGTCATGCGCATTGGTCGCGTCTCGCAGCCGCTCCGCGATCGCTAGTGGTTCGGGGTGCTGCGCAGGCTCGACCATGGCTGTCCGTCCTCGATCGGCACCGGCGGCCGCGGTGATTGCGGCGGCGCCGTGGACGATCTAGTCTGTTCCAAGTAACTGGATTCGTTCTACCACTATGGAGTCAATAGATGGGGGATGTCAAGCCCCGCCGCTACGACGCCAGCCGCCGACGCGCCCAGGCGCAGCGCACCCAGCAGGCGATCGTCGACGCCGCGCGTCACCGATTCCTCCGCGACGGCTACGCCGCGACCACGATCGCGTCGATCGCTGCCGACGCCGACGCCTCGCCCGACACGCTCTACAAGTCCTTCGGCGGCAAGCCAGGTCTGCTCCGCGCGATGTGTGCCGACGCGCTGAAGGGCGCCGGTCCGGTGCCGGCCGAGCAGCGCTCCGACGTGATGCAGACGACCGAGAAGGACCCCGCGACCGTGTTGCGCGGTCTCGGCACCCTCACCGCCGAGATCGCACCGCGCATCGCGCCGCTGCTGCTCCTGCTCGCCACCGCCGCCGACGGCGATCCCGTGCTGGCCGAGCTGCAAGCCGACCTGGAACGCGACCGGCTGGCCCGGATGACCCAGGTCGCCCGCACCCTCGCGGCCAACACACCGTTGCGCCGAACCGTGCCCGAGACGGCGGACATCCTGTGGACCTACAGCTCACCCGAGCTCTACGACCTGCTCGTCCTCACCCGCCGGTGGACCTCTGAGCGCTACGGCGACTTCGTCGGCGAATCACTCGTCGACGCACTCCTCGAGCACGCCCCCTCGACGGCGAAAACGCGTCCGCGAGGTCGGTGAATCCGTCCTGGTCGCCGGGTAGATGCGCCGATGAGGCCGAACCACCACCCGGAAAGGACGTTCGGTGAACCAGCCAGCGCAGCAGCAGGACGTGCCGGGCACGCAGGCACAGATGGACCCGAAGCCCGACTGCGGGGAGACGAGCTACCGCGGCCGTGACCGATTGACCGGCAAGGTCGCGGTGATCACCGGCGCGGACAGCGGCATCGGACGGGCCGTCGCGATCGCGTATGCGCGTGAAGGCGCCGACGTGCTGATCAGTTACCTCAGCGAGGACGACGACGCCGAGGACACGCGCCGCTACGTCGAGGACGCGGGACGCCGCGCAGTGCTCGTGCGCGGTGATGTGTCGAAGGCCGAACACTGCCGCGAGATCATCGACCGCGCGGTGTCGGAGTTCGGCCGCATCGACATCCTCGTCAACAACGCCGCCTTCCAGATGAACCACGAGTCGCTGGACGAGATCCCGGACGACGAGTGGGACTACACCATCGCCACCAACCTGTCCGCGTTCTTCCACCTCGCCAAGGCCGCCGTTGCCCACATGGCGCCGGGATCGGCCATCATCGGCAGTTCGTCGGTGAACTCGGACATGCCGTCACCCACGCTGGCGCCCTACGCAGCCACCAAGGCGGCCATCGCGAACTTCTGCGCCAGCCTGGCCCAGATGCTGGGCGAGAAGGGGATCCGGGTGAACAGCGTGGCCCCCGGCCCGATCTGGACACCGCTCATCCCGGCCACCCTGCCGCCCGACAAGGTCGAGAGCTTCGGCAGCGACGTGCCGCTCGGACGGGTCGGGCAGCCGGCCGAGCTGGCCCCCGTCTACGTCCTGCTCGCCTCGGACGAGGGCAGCTACATCTCCGGCGCCCGCATCGCCGTGACCGGCGGCCGGCCCGTTCTCTGACTCCGAAGCGGTGCCGCGGCGACACGGAACGCCTACCGGACAACGCTGATGTGATCTGCTCGACAACCACTTTATTGCTAGTTAGTGACCAGTAATCTCATAGTCGTGGCGGAGCACGAGCGCGCGAGCGGGACCGGCACCGCCCCGCGGCCGGCCGAGGGGCTGCTCGTGCCCTCGTTGGTGTTCATCGCACTGGTCGTCGCCGCGGTAGGCAGCCTGGGGGCGCCGCTGATAACAAGGGTGGCGACCACGTTCGGAGTGTCGCTGGGCAGCGCGCAGTGGACGTTGACGATCACCCTGCTGAGCGGTGCCGTCGCGACCCCCGTCCTCGGGCGGCTCGGGGCCGGCCCGCATCGGCGCGGCACCATCCTGGCCACGCTGGCGGTCGTGGTCGCCGGCAGCGTGTTCACCGTCTGCCCCCTGCCCTTCGTCTGGCTGCTCGTCGGCCGGGCCGCTCAGGGCGTAGGCATCGGGCTGACCGCGCTGATGATGGGCGTCGCGCGTGACCATCTCCGCGACGATCGCAGCGCGGCGACCATCGCCCTGGTGTCGGTGGCGTCCATCATCGGCATCGGCGTCGGGTATCCGCTGGCCGGACTGCTCACCGAGGTCGGCGGCGTGCGGGCCGCGTACGGCCTCGGGCTCCTCGTCACCGCGATGGCCCTGCTGGTCGCGTGGCGCGCGGTGCCCGCCGCTCCCGAGGGACGCTCCGCGCGGGTCGACCCGATGGGCGCTGGGCTGCTGGCCGGCGGCCTGTTCCTCGTCCTGTTCCTCGCGAGCGAGACCGGTCTGTGGAGGCGGCACCTCGGCCTCGCCGTCGCGCTGGCCGCCGGCGCCGTGCTCCTGTTGTGCGTGTGGGTGGCGCGCGAACTGCGCAGCACCGCGCCCCTCGTCGACGTCCGCGCGGTACGGCACCCGGCGGTGGCCGGAGCCAACATCGTCATGTTCGTGGGCGGCATCGGCATGTATCTCCTGCTCACGCTGCTCACCCGGTACGCGCAGACACCGCACAGCGCCGGCTACGGCTTCGGGCTCACCACCTTCGTCGCCGGGCTCGCTCTGGTCCCGTTCTCGACTCTCGGCTTCGTCGCCGGCAAGGTCACACCCAAGGCGCGCGAGCGCATGGGCGCGCCCCTGCTCCTCGCCGGCAGCGCGCTCGTCGTGGTCCTTGCCTTCATCCTCTTCGCCGCCGTCGCGGTCGAACCTGGTCGAACTGCTGGGGGCGATGGGAATCCTCGGCTTCGGTGTCGGCAGCTTCTCCGCCGCCATGCCTGGCGTGATCCTCGCCGTCACGCCCAAAGGCGAGACGTCGAGCGCCATGAGCTTGAACCAGGTGGTACGCAGCGTCGGGTTCTCGCTCGGCAGCGCGATCGGCGGTCTGGTCCTCGCCGCGGGCACCGATCCCGGACAGCTCTTCCCGACCGACAATGCTTACACCGCAGCGGCGCTGGTCGGCATCGGGGCCATGCTGATCGCGGCATCGACCAGTTTCGCACTGGGCCGCTCACTTCCAGGGCGGCAGCGGCTGGGCCGGGCGCAGTACGGCGTCGAACAGGTCCCCGCGCTCAGCGATGCGCGCGCCGACGGTGCGGATGGTGAAACCGTCCGGGCGTAGCTGCGGGTCGTCCAGTTCGTCCCAGTCGATCGGTGCGGAAACGGGCGCGCCGGCCGAGGCCCGCGGGCTGTAAGGCGCGACCAGCGTCTTGTTGATCGCGTTCTGGGTGTAGTCCAGGCGCGCGAGGCCGGAACGGTCGCCGACCTGCCACTTCCAGCTGATCAGCTCCGGCACCACCGCGCCGACCGCCCGGGACAGCTGCTCGACCCAGGCTCGGGTGTCTTCGAAGGACGGGCCGGGCGGGACGGGGATCCAGATCTGGAGGCCGCGCCGGCCGGTGACTTTCGGCCGGCCCCGCACGCCGACGTGTTCGAGGGCGGTGCGATGCAGTCGGGCCAGGGCCAGCAGGTCGTCCCAGCTGGTGCGCGCGCCGGGATCCAGATCGATCAGCGCGTAGGTGGGCCGGCGCGGGGCGTCGACCAGCGAGGTCCACGCGTGCCACTCCAGTGCTCCGAAGTTGGCCGCCCACACCAGCGCGGCCGGCTCGTCGACGACGAGGTAGGTGTGGGTCTCGTCGCCCTCCGCCTCGGGGTTGTCCCATCGCGGCAGCCAGTCCGGCGCGTGGTTCGGCAACTCCTTGTGCCAGAAGCCGGTGCGCTCGACCCCGTTCGGGAAGCGGTGCAGGTTGAGCGCTCGGCGACTGAGGTAGGGCTGGATCACCGGCGCTATCTGCGCGGCGTAGCGGACGAGGTCGCGCTTGGTCACCGGCTGTTCGCCGTCGCGCGCGGGGAAGAGCACCTTGTCCAGATTGGTGACCCGCAGGTCGCGACCGAACACGTGCCACGTGCCGGCGGTGCGCAGCTCGTCGAGCTCGGCGAAGGCGTCCGCGCCGGCCGGGGCCGTGGCGCCGGCACGCAGCGGTATCGAGGCGTGCCGGGCGGGGAGGTCGCTGCGCCAGAGCCGGTCGGGGTCGGCGAGCACCTCGTCATTGGTGCGGCCGGTGAGCACGGAGTGCGGGTGGTCCTCGGCGTCCCAGCCCTCAACAGCGAACTCGTCGTGCTTGTGCAGCAGCAGCCAGCTCTCCTTTCCCGAGGCGTCGGCGCGGGTGCGCACGAGCACGAACTGGCCGCGCAGCTTCTCGCCGGCGAGGTTGACGTGCAGCTCGCCCCGGCGCAGCGCGGCGTCCGGGTCGGCGATCTCGTCGGGCTTGACGGCGGACCAGGTGCCCGCGTCCCAGACGATGACGTCGCCGCCGCCGTACTCGCCGGCCGGGATGACGCCCTCGAAGTCGATGTAGTCGAGGGGGTGGTCCTCGACGTGGAAGGCGCCGCGCCGCACCCCGGGATCCAGGGTCGGGCCCTTGGGCACCGCCCAGCTGACCAGCACGCCGCCGACCTCGAGGCGGAAGTCGTAGTGCAGCCGCCGCGCCCGGTGCCGCTGCACGACGAAGCGACGATCGTGCGGCGCGTCGGCGGCGCCCGGACCGCCCGCCGGCTCCGCGGTGCGCGCGAAATCGCGCTTGGCCCGGTACGGCGCCAGCCGGTCCTTCGCCGACGAAGCCCGTCGCCGACCCGACGACTCCCGCGTGGCCATACCTCGAGTGAACCCGGGCCGCGCGGGCGCGGCAACCGGCTGCGCTGGTCGCCCGGAGGACCGATCGATATCGGGTACGCCGGGTTCAGTCCCGGTCCACGGCGTTGCCGGTCAGCACCACCGCGACCTGCTGCCCGGCGAACCGGCGCCCGGCGGCGACCAGGTACGCGATGCCGGCGGCGCCGGCCGGCTCGACCACCAGTCCCTCGTGATCGCAGATCGCCGTGACGGCTCGATCGATCTGCTCGTCGGACACGGCGACCACCTCGTCGACCACCTCGGCCGCGACCCTGAAGGTGTAGCGGTTGTCCGGGCCGAGGTCGCCCATCAGCGAGGTGGCGACGGTGGGGATCTCCGGGACGCTGACCGGCGCGCCCGCCGCCAGCGATTCCTTCATGGCCGGGCTGTTGGCCGCGCACACGCCGATCACGCGCACCGCCGGGAGGAGGGCCCGCAGCGCCAACCCGATCCCCGCGATCAGGCCGCCCCCGGAGACCGGGACGAGCACGGCGCCCAGTTGGGGCAGGTCCTCGGCCAGCTCGAGCCCGATCGTGCCCTGGCCGCTGATGACGTCGGGATGGTCGAACGGCGGGACGAAACCGAAGTCGTGGTCACGTGCGTAATCCCGCGCCGCGGTGATGGCGGCCGTCTGGTCGGCCGGCCGATCGTCGACGTGGGCGCCCATCTCTTGTAACGCGCGCACGCGCGACGACGGGACCGTTCCGGCGACGAAGGCCCGGACCTCGAGGTCGAAGATCCGGCCGATGTGGGCGACGGCACGGGCGTGGTTCCCGGTCGAGGCGGTGCATACACCGCGGACCGACCCGCTCGTCAGGAGCCGGCGGACGGCGTTGCCGGCGCCGCGGACCTTGAAGCTCCCGGTCGGTTGCTCGATCTCCAGCTTGAGCCGGACGTCGGCGCCGGACAGCTCGCTGAACGCCGGGCTGCGCACGAGCGAGGTGCGCTCCACCAGACCGGCGATCCGCGCCCGCGCCGCGACGATCGAGTCGAGGGTCGGCAGCGGCTCGCGCTGCGGTTCCCCTTGTGCGTCCGGCATCGGCTCAGGTCGAGAGGTTGTGGATGCCGGGGCGGTCATCCGCCGGTAACCCGGGCGTACTCCGGCCCCGGATCGACAGCCCCGCCGTCTCGGGCACCTTCACCAGCGCGATCATGCCCACGACCATGGCCAGCATCAGGTAGAAGGCCGGCATCAACCGGTTCCCGGTCGAGCTCACCAGCGCATCGTTGACGTAGGAGGCCGTCCCGCCGAAGGCGGCCGTGGCGACGTTGTAGCTGATCGCCATACCCGCGTAGCGGACGTGCGCCGGGAACATCGCGGGGAACGTGGCCGAGATGGTGCCGAGCTGCGGCAGGAAGATGAGCCCGAGAACGGTGAACCCGACGATGGCCCACCCGACTCCCTTCCCCATGATCCAGAAGGCGGGCACGGCCAGCACGAACATGGCGATCAGCGAGAACCACCACAGCGGCTTGCGACCGAGGTGGTCCGACGTCGCGCCCGCCACCCCGATGAGGGCCATCATCACCAGCTGACCGATCAGGACCACGACGTCGGAACTGGTGGCGGACATACCGAGCGAGCTGTTCATGTAGGTGGGCATGTAGGTCAGCAGGGTGTAATCGGCGATGTTCAGCGCGATGACGAGCCCGAACAGCCGCACGATCGGCACCCAGTAGGTCCGCAGCAGGTCCTTGAGGGCCGAGGTGGCGCCCAGTTCGACCTGTTGCTTGACCTGGAGTTCGCGGAACACGGGGGTGTCCTCGATCCGCGTCCGCAGGTAGAGCCCGACCAGGCCGAGCGGCAACCCGATGAGGAACGGGATGCGCCAGCCCCAGGAGGTCATCTCGTCGGCGCTGAGTGTGGCGCGCAGGATCAGGGTGACCGCGATGCCTGCGCTGAAGCCGAGCAGCGTGCCGAACTCGAGGAACGAGCCCCAGAAGCCGCGCTTCTTGTCCGGCGCGTACTCGGCCATGAACGTCGCGGCGCCGCCGTACTCGCCTCCGGTCGAGAAGCCCTGCACGACCCGGAGGACGATCAACAGGACGGGGGCCCAGACACCGATCGACTGGTAGCTGGGCAACACGCCGACGAGTGCCGTGCCGACCGCCATCAGGATGATCGTTATGGCCATCACCTTGTTGCGGCCGAGCCGGTCACCGAGAGGGCCCCACACGATCCCGCCGAGGGGACGCAACACGAAGGACACCGCGTAGACGAGCAACGTCGCCAGGTGCCCGTACTTGCCGGGGAAGAAGTTGTGCGTGAGCTCGCCGACCAGATAGGCGTAGACGCCGTAGTCGTACCACTCCGTCGCGTTCCCGATCATCGAGGCGCCGACCGCTCGTCGCAGCACGCGATTCGGAACGTCGTCGGGCGGGGTCACCTCCTGCGCGGTCCCCGTGTGATCCAGCGCCATGCCGTCCTCCTGCCGGGCCCGCACTCCGTCGCCACGCGCCCTAGTCGCGGATTGCTGCATTGTCGACAATCAGACACGTTACCCATCCGTTGCACATTTGCCTAGGGCAGGGAAACGCCGACCGCGGTCAGGCCGTGGAGCCGGCACCGGCGTGCGCCGCGGTGAGCCGGTCGATCGCGTCCTTCATGTGCAGCCGCAGCAGCTTGTCGGTGGTGCGGGGCTTGCCGCTGATGAAGGACTGGGCGATGTCGCGGTGCTCCTGGACCCGGCACTCGAAGTCGTCATAGGTCGTCTCGAGCGCGTGGATGCACATCCGCGTTTCGGTCATCAGCGTGCGATGCATCTGCACGAGCCGGGGACTGTCGGCCAGCCGCACCAGCAACTCGTGAAAGGCGATGTCGGCGTCACCGACGCCGGCGGGATCGGCGGCCCGCGCGGTACTGGCCATGGTGTCGGTCATCTTCATGAGCTCGTGCCCGGCCTCGACCGGGTGCCGGCGGTGGACCTGTTCGGCGGCGGCCCGTTCCACCGCCTGCCGCGCGAGGTACATGTCCTCGACCCGCTCGGGGGTCATCTCGATGACGAACAGACCCCGGTTGCGGGTGGACGCCAACAATCCTTCTTGAGCCAGGCGCTGCAAGCCCTCGCGCAGCGATCCCCGGCTGACGCCGAGCTGGCCGGCCAGGCTGGCTTCGAACAGCTGCGCGCCGGGCGGCAGGTCGCCCTGCGCGATCGCCTCCCGGACCTGGGCGGCGATCATGCTGGCGGTCGACTCCTGAACCACGGGGGTCAGTCGACGCGGCGCGCGCGGTGTCGCACCCTGGTGAGCTCGTGTCGACGCCATCTCGTCCTCCCCATCTCTCGAGCATTGTGTCCTGACGTCGCCGGATCGCCCTGACCAGGTCCGTCGCGTCAGGGCCGGGCGAGCAACCGCGCCGCCACCCGGACATAGGTACGCGCGGCCACGACCAGCTCCCCGACAGGGACGGCTTCGTCCGGGCGGTGGGCCTGCGTGTTCACCGAACCCGGCCCGAGCACCACGGTCGGCACGTCGAGGTCACGGGCGAGATAGCCGCCGTCGCACGCCGCCGTCCAGCCGCCGAGGGGCCGGCGCGGACCGGCCGAATCGCGCAGCGCCTCGTCGACGGCCTGCGGGAACGGGTGCTCGGCCGGAGTGTGGAAGCCGGGCATGTCCATCGGCATCGTCACCTCCACGGTCAACCCGTCGTCGGCGAGCCCGAGCCCGTCCACGCGGGTGCGCACGGCGAGCAGGACGTCGGCGGGATCCTCGCCCGGCAGCAGCCGACGGTCCGCCTGCACGCGGCAGGCCGCCGGCACGATGGCGGTGCCCTGGCCACCGCTGATCCGTCCGACACTCCACGTCGCCGCTCCGCACAGTGGATGCGCGCGGTCGGCGAGCTCGTCGTGCCAGCGCCGCAACGACTCGACCACGCGGACCGCGCCGTAGATGGCGTTGCGTCCGTCGGCCGGCCGGCCCGCATGCGCGGCCGTCCCGTGCACGGTGATGTCCAGGTAGCAGTCGCCTCGCGCGGCGATGATGGTCTGCAGGTCCGTGGGCTCGGCGGTGATGCAACCGAGGTAGCGCGGCGGCTCGCCGGCGGTGAACTCCTCCATCAGCCGGCGGATGCCCAGGCCGCCCTCCTCCTCGTCCACCGTGGCTGCGAGCTCGACCGGGCCGGTGAGCCGCAGGCCGGTCTCCTCCGCCGCGCGCTGGACGGCCGCCATGGCCACCACACACGCGGCGAGCCCGCCCTTCATGTCGCTCGCCCCGCGCCCGTGGATGTGCCCGTCGCGCACGAGGCCGCCGAACGGGTCCACGCTCCAGCCCTCGCCGATCGGCACCACGTCGGTATGGCCGAGCAGCAGCAGCGCGGGACCGTCGTCCCCGGTGGTACGTGCCAGGACGTTGTCCCGACCCGGCGCCGCCGGTGACGTGCGCACGGCCAGGCCGTGCTCGGTGCACGCTGCCACCAGTTCGGAGACCGTCGCCGCCTCCGCCCCGGGCGGGTTCTCGCCGGGTTGGCGGATGAGGCGGCAGGCCAGGGCGACGAGCGCGCTCTCGTCCACCAGCTGCACGGCCCGCGACTCCAGCGCGCTGACCGTCGCCGTCACGACGTCATCCGGTCCACCGCCCGGGCCAGCCGCGCCACACCCTCGCGGATGCGGTCGGGGCCGGTCGAGGCGAAGCACAGGCGCAGCGCGTTCGGGAAGCGCTTTCCCGGCGAGAACGCGTTGCCGGCCACGAACGCGACGCCGGCGGCCAGCGCCGGCTCGAACAGGGCCTGCGTGTCCACGCCCTCGTCGAAGGTGACCCACAGGAAGAATCCGCCGTCGGGGTCGGTCCAGCGCGCCCGACCGGCGAAGTGCTGCGCCAGCGCGTCCTGCATGGCCACCTTGCGCTCCCGGTAGACCGCGCGCTGCTGCGCCAGGTGCTCACCCAGGTGCCCGCCGCGCAGGAACCCCGCGAGCAGGCGCTGCATCGGCAGGTTGGTGCAGGTGTCCATCGCCTGTTTGGCGTTGATCAGCAACTGTTGGAGTGTCGGATCGGCGTCGACCCAGCCCACTCGCAGGCCGGGTGCGACGATCTTCGAGAAGGTTCGTACCGAGAACACCAGCGGGTCCCCGTCGGCGAGTTCGTGCAGCGACGGCAGGGCGTCGCCGGCGAAGCGCAGCATCCCGTAGGGGTCGTCGTCGATGACGACGCTGCCCCATGCGCGGGCCAGCTCGAGCAGGCGCTGTCGCCGCGCCGTCGACAGCGTCGATCCCGAAGGGTTCTGGAAGGTCGGGATCGTGTAGATCGCCTTCGGGGTCCGGCCGCCCTGCTGCACGAGACGCTCCAGCTCGCCGACGTCCAGGCCCTGGTCGTCGGTGGGTGCCTCCAGCAGCGTCGCCTGGTAGGACAGCGCCGTCGCCGAGCCGTTGGTGTACGTCGGTGATTCGACGACCACCAGGTCCCCCGGGTCGACGAAGAGCTTGAACCCGAGGTCGAGCCCCTGCATCCCGCCGGAGGTGATCAGCAGGCGGTCCGGCGTGGTCTCGTCGGTGGTACCGGCCAGCTCGGCCAGCAGGGCCTCGCGCAACGCCGGATCACCTTCGGTGGCCGCGTAGTCGAACGCGTCGGGCGAGTCGGCGCCCATGACCTCGTCCGCGATCTGCTCCAAGCGGGCCGCGGGGATGGCCTCGGGTGCCGGGCTGCCCATGGCGAAGCGGACCACGTCGTGCGTCTGCCGGGCCAGCAGTGACGTGCTGGAGTCGATCACGGAACCGACGAGGTCGGCGGCCCGGGTGGACAGTGGCAACTGGGTCATGAGTTCACCGTCAGCCCGCGGGGCAGACGGGTGAGCGGGTCGGGCCCGTCGGCGGTGACGAGCAGCGACTCGGAGGTCTCGTAGCCCCAACCGTCCATCCACATGCCCAGGATGATGTGGAAGGCCATCCCGGCCTCGATGACGGTCTCCTCCTGGGCCCGGATGCTCACGGTGCGCTCGCCCCAGTCCGGTGGGTAGCCGACCCCGATCGAGTAGCCCAGGCGCGAATCCTTCTCCAGACCGTGGCGCTCGATCGTGCGGGTGAACGCCGCGTGCACATCCCGGCCGGTGACGCCGGGACGCAGCTGGTCGAGCACGGCGTCCATGCCCTCGCCGATCGCCTGCTCCACGTCGCGCAGCCGCTGCGGCGGCTTCCCGAGCACCACGGTGCGCGCGAGGGGCGCGTGATAGCGATGCCGCACGCCGGCGATCTCGACGGTGGTCGTCTCGCCGCTGCGGAACGGCTGGTCGCTCCAGGTCAGATGCGGCGTTCCCGACGCCGGCCCCGTGGGCAACAACGGGACGAGGGCCGGGTAGTCACCGCCCAACTCCGGCGTGCCGCAGGCCTGGGCGCGCTGGATCTCGGCCACCGCGTCGCACTGGCGGCGGCCCGCGACGATCTGCTCCAGGGCGACCGTCATGACGCGCTGGGCGATCCGGCCGGCGTCGCGCATCACGGCCTGCTCGCGCTCGGACTTGACGACGCGTACCCAGTTCACCAGCTCGTGGCTGTCCACGAGGCTCGCCCGCGGCAGCCGCTCGAGCAGCGCCAGGTAACCGCGCGCGCTGAAGTAGTCGGCGTCCAGCTCCGCCCCGATCTGCGTGTCCGGGGCGTCGGCCAGGAGACCGAGCTCGACGGCCGTGTCCGCGATCCACTCGAAGGGATGGACGTCCTGCCGGTGGACCAGCGCTTCGGGGTAGCCGTGGATGTGGTCTTGATCCAGGTAGGCCGTGAACTGCGCGCCGCGCGCGTCCTGGCGCCGGGCGAACAGGTGGCAGGCACCGCCGGCCGGCACGATCACGCACTGCGGCATGTAGAACGACCAGGCGTCGTAGCCGGTCAGGTAGTAGAGGTTCGCCGGTTCGCAGACGATCAGGGCACTCAGCGAGCGTTCGGCCATACGGGCCTGGACGGCACGCAGACGCTGGAGGTACTCCGCCTCGGGGAAGGCGGCATCCGGGAAGGGGCGTGCGCTGTCCGGCGGCGAACTCACCCGTTCATCGTGCCCGAGAAGATGATTGTTGACAATCAGACACGTTGGTTCCTAGCGTGGCCGCGGTGAGCGAACCGAGCCCCACCGCCGTGGTGCTGTGCGCCGAGGGCGGTCCCTACCCGCGTCGGCTGGCCTCGGTGCAGGACCGGATGACCGTGCGGGTGACGGATGCGGCCGGGCTGGCCGACGCGGTGCGCGGCGCGCAGGTGCTGCTGCTCTGGGACTTCTTCTCCCGTTCCGTGGCCGATGTGTGGGCGCACTGCGGATCGTTGCGCTGGATCCACGTCGCCGCGGCCGGTGTCGACTCCCTGCTGTTCGACGAACTGCGGGACTCGGAGGTCATCGTGACCAATGCCCGCGACGTGTTCAACCGACCGATCGCGGAGTACGTGCTCGGTGCCCTGCTGGCCGATGCCAAGCGGCTGCACGAGAACCAGGACCTGCAGCGCGACCGGGTCTGGCGGCATCGTGAGACCCGCACCCTTGACGGCAGCCATGCACTCGTCATCGGCGTCGGGGCCATCGGACGCGAGATCGCCAGGTTGCTCAACGGCGTCGGCGTGCGGGTCACCGGCGCGGGCCGAACGGCGCGCGCGGGTGACCGGGAGTTCGATCGCATCGTCGCCAGCGACGACCTGGCCGCCCACCTGGGCGATGTCGACCATCTCGTCAACGCGACGCCGTTGACCGCGGCCACCAGAGGCCTGATCGACGCCCGCGTACTTGCGGCGTTGCCGGAGCACGCCTACCTGGTGAACGTCGGGCGCGGTGAGACCGTGGTCGAACCCGACCTCGTCGCGGCGATACGCGGACAGCATCTGCGCGGCGCCTGCCTCGACGTGTTCGCCACCGAACCGTTGCCGACCGACTCCCCGCTGTGGAGCCTGGACGGGGTCACGGTCACGCCGCACATGTCCGGCGACGTGGTCGGCTGGCGGGACCGTCTCGAGGGCCAGTTCGTCGAGCTCGCGCACCGCTATCTCGACGGCCGCCCACTGTTCAACGTGGTCGACAAGCGGCTCGGTTTCGCGCCCGGCTGATGCGGGTCAGGCGCCGAGCCGGTCGAGCACCGCGTCGGTGAACTCGGCGGTGCCCGCTGCGCCGCCGAGGTCGCGCGTGCGGGTGCCCGCGGCCAGCACGTCGCGGAACGCGCTCTGTAGCAGGCCGGCGGCCGCACCCTCGCCGAGGTGGTCGAGCATCATGGCGGCGGCCCAGATCGCGGCCACCGGGTTGGCCACCCCCAGTCCGGCGATGTCCGGCGCGCTGCCGTGCACGGGCTCGAACAGGGAGGGATGACGGCGCTCGGGGTTCAGGTTCGCGCTCGGCGCGACGCCCAGCGAGCCGGTGACGGCGGCGGCCAGATCGGAGAGGATGTCACCGAAGAGGTTGGAGCCGACGATCACGTCGATCCCGGCCGGGTCCAGCACCATGCGGGCCGCGAGGGCGTCGACCAGGACGCGTTCCAGTTGCACGCCGGCCACGGTGGCGACCTCGTCGCGCACGACCTCGTCCCAGAACGGCATCGTGTGGATGATGCCGTTGGACTTGGTGGCCGAGATCAGCCGGCCGCGCCGGGTGGCGGCGAGGCGCGCGGCGTACCGGGCGACGCGGGCGACCCCTCGCCGGGTGAAGATCGCCTGCTGGCTGGCGAACTCGTCCGGCTGCCCGCGATGGAAGCGGCCACCGATCTCGGAGTACTCCCCCTCGACGTTCTCCCGCACGACGACCATGTCGATCCCCTCGGCGGCGACCTTCGAGGGGACGCCCGGCAACGACTGCGCCGGGCGCACGTTCGCGTACTGGTCGAATTCGCGCCGGAGCGGGATGAGCAGACCCCACAGCGTGACGTCGTCGGGGATGTCGGGGTCACCGACCGCGCCGAGGAAGATCGCGTCGGCGTCGCGCAGCTGCTCGATGCCGTCCGCGGGCATCATGCGGCCCGTCGACCGGTAGTGGTCCGACCCCCACTCACGCACCCGCCAGGTCACGCGGAAGCCGCAACGGGACGCGACCGCGTCCACGCAGCGCATGGCAGCGGGGACGACCTCGCTCCCGATGCCGTCTCCCGGGATCGTGTCGACGACGAAGTTGTGTGCCATCACTTCCCCTTGGCCGCAACGCTCACAGGGCGATTCCGATGTACTTCAGCTCCAGGAACTCGTCCAGGCCCACGCTGCCTCCCTCGCGACCGAGCCCGGACTCCTTGATGCCGCCGAAGGGCGCGGCGGGATTGGACACGACGCCCTGGTTGAGCCCGACCATCCCCGACTCGAGCGCCTCGGCGACCCGAAGAGCGCGGCGCAGGTCGTTGGTGAACACGTAGGAAACCAGGCCGAACGGGGTGCCGTTGGCCCACTTGATCACTTCGCTCTCCGTGTCGAACGGTGTGATCGCCGCGACCGGACCGAAGATCTCCTCGTGCACCATGCGGGCCGGCATCGGCACGTCCGTGAGCACCGTCGGCGGATAGAAGAACCCGTCGCCCGGGGGTACCGCACCGCCGGTGAGCACCCGCGCCCCCAGCCGGACGGCGTCGGCGACCAGATCGGCGACCTTCGCGCGACCGGCGGCGTCGATCAGCGGCCCGACCTGTGTCCCCTCGACGGTGCCGGGCCCGACCCGCAGCTCCTGCATCTGCGCGGCCATCCGCTGCGCGAACTCGTCGGCGATCCCGCGCTGGACGTAGATGCGGTTGGCGGCCGTACATGCTTCGCCCATGTTGCGCATCTTGGCGGCCATGGCCCCGGCCACCGCCTCCTCGAGGTCGGCGTCGTCGAAGACGATGAACGGGGCGTTGCCGCCCAGCTCCATGGACGTGCGCAGCACCGTGTCCGCGCACTGCCTGAGCAGCACCTTGCCCACATCGGTGGAGCCGGTGAACGACAGCTTGCGGGCGTGGCCCGAGCGGATCAGCGGGGCCATGACCTCGCCGGCCCGGGTGGTGGTCACGATGTTGACCACGCCGTCGGGAACGCCGGCCTCCTGCAGGATGGCACCCAGCGCGAGCATCGACAGCGGCGTCTGCGGGGCCGGTTTGACGACGCTGGTGCACCCCGCGGCCAGGGCCGGCGCGAGCTTGCGGGTGCCCATCGCCATCGGGAAGTTCCACGGGGTGATCAGCAGGCACGGCCCCACCGGTTGCTTGGTGAGCAGGAAGCGGGAGCCGCCGGCCGGGGATGTCTGATATCCCCCGTCGATCCGCAGCGTCTCGGCGGCGAAGTGGCGGAAGAATTCCGCGGCGTAGGCGATCTCGCCCCGCGACTCCGCGAGGGGTTTGCCCATCTCGAGGGTCATCAGCCGGGCCAGGTCGTCGGTGCGTTCGATCAGCAGTTCGTAGGCCGCCGTGAGGATGTCCGAGCGGGTCCGGGGCGAGGTGGCGGCGAACGGCGCCTGCGCGGCCACCGCCGCGTCGAGCGCCAGCATCCCCTCCCGCGGGCTCGCGTCCGCGACCGAGCACAACCGGGCGCCGGTGGCCGGATCGAACACGTCGAAGGTCTGTGCGCTGCGCTGCCACTGCCCGCCGATCAGCAGGCCTTCGGGAACCTGCCCGACGACTCGCTGGTCGTCGACGCCCGCCGTCATAGTCACACCGACACCTTCCCGGTCCTGCGATAGTCTGATTGTCGACAATCTAGCAAACGGAGGTCATCGATGGCCGAGTTGTCGTCCGCTCTGAAGCAGGCCACGCCGGTGGTGGCGGCGCGGGGTGCAGGGGTCTACCTGTTCGACGCCCAGGAACGCCGGTACCTGGACTTCACCGCCGGTATCGGGGTCACCAGCACCGGTCACTGTCATCCGCGCGTCGTCGCCGCGGCCCAGGAACAGGTGGGCAGGCTGATCCACGGTCAGTACACGACCGTCCTGCACGAGCCGCTGTTGAACCTGGTCGACCGCCTCGGGGCCGTGCTGCCCGAAGGGCTGGACCGGCTGTTCTTCGCCAACTCCGGATCGGAGGCCGTCGAGGCGGCGCTGCGCCTGGCGCGCCAGGCGACGGGCCGCCCGAACGTCATCGTCTTCCACGGCGGCTTCCACGGCCGCACCGTGGCCGCGGCCGCCATGACCACCTCGGGAACCAAGTACCGGTCCGGCTTCTCCCCGCTGATGGCCGGCGTGCAGGTCTCGCCCTTCCCGGATCCGCTGCACTACGGCTGGAGCGTCGAGGAGAGCACCAGGTTCGCGCTCAAGGAGCTGGACTACGCGTTGCAGACGCTCGCGCAGCCCGACGACACGGCCGCCTTCGTCGTCGAGCCCGTGCTGGGTGAGGGGGGCTACGTCCCCGGCAACACCGAATTCTTCGCCGGGCTGCGCGAGCGTGCCGACCGGCACGGCATCGTGTTGATCGTCGACGAGGTGCAGACCGGCTGGGGGCGCACGGGCCGGTTCTGGGCCGGTGAGCATTTCGGCGCTGCGTCCGGACATCCTGGTCACGGCAAAGGGGCTGGCCTCCGGCTTCCCGTTGAGTGCCATCGCCGCGCCGGCCGTGCTCATGGACAAGGCGTGGCCCGGCTCGCAGGGCGGCACGTACGGCGCGAACGCCGTGGCCTGCGCGGCCGCCGTGGCCACCCTGGACGTCATCCAGGACGAGGGTCTCGTCGACAACGCGGCCAAGCGGGGCGAGCAGCTCACCGCGCGGTTGCAGGACGTCGCCGACCGGCACGACGAGATCGCGCAGGTTCGCGGGCTCGGGCTGATGCTCGGTAACGAGTTCCGCGACCGCGCCGGGGAACCGGACGGGACCACCGCCGCCAGGGTCCAGCAGGAAGCCGCTCGCCGCGGGCTGCTGCTGCTCACCTGCGGACCCTGGGGACAGGTCGTCCGGTTCGTCCCGGCGCTGGTCGTCAACGAGGCCCAGGTCGACGAGGCGGCGCGGATCTGGAACGACGCCGTCGACGCGGTGCTCTGCCGGCCGGGACCTCCAAGCGCGACGAGCGCGTCGTTCCACTAGCGGTCACCGTCGCCAAGTTGGCGGCCGCCAACCGCATCTCGGTACGCCCCGGCAACGGAGGGGAAACGGTCCCCCTCGCCGCGCTCAAGCTCGGCTAGGGTGACGCCGACCCCGTGGTGCGGGCGCAGCACTGGGCCAGTGCCGCGCTGGGCGCCGCGATGCTTGCCGTGCTGGCGCTCACCGTCTGCCGACGGTCGGTCGGCGAGCGCGGCAACACCGGGTCGACCCCAGCGGGGCGAGTTGGCACTTTCGCCGCCGTGCGGGCGTTGATCTCATGTCTGCGGGACGAGCCCGCGCAGCAGGTAGCGACGCAGCCCGAGAAAGACCGCGAGCACCGGCAGCGACGCCACCAGCGCCGCGGCGAACAGTTGGTTCCAGGCCACCACGAACTGCGCCGAATACGCCTGCAGACCGACGGGCAGCGGTAAGTCTCACCTCTTGACGACATCGCGATCGAGACCTAGCCTCGTCCTGCCGAATCGATTCGGCACCAGCGTCCTCGGATCCACAAGGTCTACGGCGTGCACCGGCCGGCGTGGCTTGCGCCCTCCCGGCCTCGCACCTTGACCGCCGGCCATCCCACCCGGCGGAGCTTGCCTTCCCCGTCCGTCCGTCGCCCGAGGAGTCCCCGTGTCACAGCCTTCGAGCCCCCACCCCGTCGACACCGTGCCGCCGGTTCGCCGACTTCTCCCCTTGGCCCTGCAGCACGTGCTGGTCATGGCCGCGACGCCGATCTCGGCCGTGTTCCTGGTCAGCAAGACCTTTGGCCTCGCCCGGCCGCTGACCGTCGATCTGCTGACCGCGGCGTTCGTCATGTCCGGCATCGGGGCAATGCTGCAATCGCTGGGCGTGTGGCGCATCGGCGTGCGGCTGCCGTTCGTCATGCTGCAGGGCGGCGCGCCCCTGGTGGTGTTCATCGCGATCGCCAAGCAGTACGACCTGCGAGTGGCCACCGGGTCGGTGTTCATCGCCGCAGCGGTGATGCTCGTGTTCCTGCCGGTCTTCGTGCGGCTGCTGCGCTATTTCCCGACCGTCGTCCTGGGCGTGCTGATCGTGATCATCGGCGTCAACGTGGTGGGCGTGGCCGCCAAGCTGGTCACGGGGCAGCCCGGCAGCGCCGGGTTCGGCGCACCGATCAACTTCGGCTTCGCGGCCGCGACGGTGGCCTTCGTGGTCGCCTTCTGGCGGATCCTGCCCGGGGCGTGGCGGCAGCTCGCGGTCATGTTCGGCCTGATCGCGGGGGGCGTGCTGGCCGCCGTCACCGGGCACTTCGGCCCGGTCGGCCACGGCCCGGCCTTCCATCTGCCGCAGGCCTTCCCGTTCGGCTCGCCCGAATTCAACATCGTCGCCGCCCTGCCGCTGGTGCTCGTCGCACTGGCCACGATGGCCGAAGCCACCGGCCAGACGGCCATCAACGGCGAGATCGTGCAGAAGGAGATCGTGCTCAAGCGTGACGTCGGGCGGTTGCTGGCCGCCGACGCGCTGGTCTCACTCGTCGGCGGCTGCTTCGGCACGTCGTTGCTGGTGACCAGTGGCGAGAACGTCGGGCTGGTCCAGGTGTCCGGGGTGCGCAGCCGCTTCGTGACCGCGGCGGCCGGCGTACTGCTCGTCCTGATCGGCCTGTTCAGCCCGGTGGCGCGCCTGATCAACGGTGTCCCCTCGGCGGTTGTCGGCGGTGCCGCGCTGGTGGTCTACTCCGTCATCTCGGTGATGGGGATCAGGATGCTGCGACGCGTCGACTTCAGCGTTCACAACAACGTGGTGATCGCGAGCGTCGCTCTCGGCGTCGGGTTGCTGCCGATCGTGGTCAGCGGCGCGTACTCGAATTTCCCCAGCGCATGGCAGAACATCCTGGGCAGCGGCGTGGCCATGACCGCGATCACCGCGGTGGTGCTCAACATCGTGTTCAACCACCTTCACCAGCCGCGGCTGCGGCGCGCCGACCGGCCGGTCCGCAACCGCCGGCCGCGGGACACGACGAGGGCCGCCCGCGCGGCGGCCGCCGCCCGATGAAGCGGCGAACCCAGGAGACGCGATGACAGCCATGACCGCCGAACGCGTGCTGGCCACTCTCGCCGGCGACGAGGTGCTCCTCGTGCCCGACCTCGTGCTGCTGCCCGGCGGCCCGGCCCGCGACCACGCCGTCGTGACCCGCGGCGGGACGTTCACCGACATCGGGCCGGCGGCGCAGCTCGCACGCCGCCATCCCGAACTGGAACCGCTGCGCCTGGGCGGTCACCTGCTCATGCCCGGGTTCGTGGACGCCCACCACCATCTGACGCAGACCTTCGGCAAGGCGCTGGCCTACGGGGAGCCCTCGGAGATCTTCCGCCGGGTGTGGGTGCCGCTCGAGGCCGCACTGGACGACCAGACCGCCTACCTGGCCGCCAAGCTCGCGGCGCTGGAGTCGTTGCGCGGCGGGTTCACGACGGTCGTCGAGGCCGGCACGCGAGCTCCCATCGACCTGGCGGCGATCGCGGACGCGACCACCGAGGCGGGACTGCGGTGCGTGCTCGCGACCGTGTGCAACGACCTCGACGACGATCCCCAAGCGGTCACCGCCAAGGCCGAAGCGCATCTGGATCGCTGGGGCGCCGACGCGATGGTGCGCCCCTCGCTCGCGGTCTCCATTCCCGAAGCCGCCTCCCCGGCCGTCCTGCGGCGGGTGGCCGACCTGTGCGCCGCCACCGGGGCGGTGTTCCAGGTCCACGTCAACGAGCACCTGGTCGCGGTGGAGCGCTCGCTCGAGGCGTGCGGGCGCCGCCCGCTCGAGCAGCTCAATCACGTCGGGGCTCTCGGGCCCCACCTGCTCGCGGCGCACGCCACGCTGCTCACCCCGCACGAGCTGCGCCTGCTCGCCGACAGCGGGACGGCGGTCAGCTACAACCCGGTCGCGAGCGCCTGGAAGGGCAACGCCGTCGCGCCGGCCGCCGCGATGGCCGAGTTCGGCGTCCGGTTCGGGCTGGGGACCGACGGCACGCGCGGCGACGGCTTCCGGCTGCTCGACGCGGCCGAGTTCGCTCAACGCCTTGTCTACGGGCTGTCCAGCGGCGACTCCTCGTGCGGCGCAGGGTGGACCTGGCTCGAGCGGGCCACGAGCGGAGCGGCCGACGCGGCCGGCCTGAGCGGGCGGACGGGACAGATCGCCGTAGGCCTGGCCGCCGACTACCTGCTCGTCGACATCGACACGCCCGAGCTGACGCCCTCGCACGATCCGCTGTGGGAGTTGGTGCGCCTCGGCAATCGCGATCAACTCAGCGCGGTCGTCGTCGGCGGCCGGGTGCGGCTGTGGCAGGGCCGGCCGACCGACTGGGACGACCGCGAGCTGATCGAGCAGGTCGCGAAGGCCGCGGAACGGGTCGTGGCCGACGCCGGGATCCGGCGCACGCACCCCACCGCGTCGGCCGCGCAGCGCCGACATCGACACGACCGCACGCCGCGATGAGCACCACCGAGCTCGCGCTGCTTCTCGCCGTGACCGCGCTCGCCGCGTTCGTCCAGGGCGCGAGCGGTTTCGGTTTCGCCCTGATCGCCACACCGGTCATCGCGATCGTGCACGCCAGCCTGCTGCCGACCACGACCCTCGCGCTGATGATCCCGCTCAACGCCTACATCGCGTGGCGCGACCGGCGGCACATCGACCGTCGCGGGAGCGCGTGGATCAGCGCCGGCCGGATCCCCGGCACCGTCCCCGGCCTCCTGCTGCTCGCGACCGTTCCCCTCGCGCACCTCAACCTGCTCATCGGCATCGCCACCGCGGCCGCGGCGCTGGCCAGCTTCCTCGCGCCGAAGTTCACGCCCAACATCGCCGCCCTGCTCGGGGCCGGGCTGATCACCGGCGTCGTGGAGACGGCGACCGGCGTCGGTGGACCGCCCTACGCGCTGGTCTACCAGCACCGCCCGGCCCCGGTGCTGCGGGCCACCGTCGCCCTGTGCTTCCTCATCGGCGAACTCGTGTCCTTGGCGCTGTTGCTCGCGACCGGGCAGGTGCACGCCGAACAGCTGCGTGCCGCCACGGTGCTGATGCCCGGCCTCGTCCTCGGCGCGGCCGCGAGTCACTTCGTGCATCACCGCGTCAACGGCCCGCGCGTGCGCATCGGGGTGCTCGCCTTCGCCTTCGCCTCCGGCATCGCCCTGGTCATCAAGACCTGAGCGGGCGGGGAGGCCTCAGCGCAACGACGAACGACGCGCGACGAGAGACGGTGGCGGCGGCCCGGCCACCGTCGGCACCCCGTCCTCGAGCTGGGCCAGCAACAGGTCGACCGCCTGCGCCGCGACCTGTCGCAACTGCAGATCCACCGCGGTCAACGGGGGATCGCAGGTCCGGGCCAGTACGCCGTCGTAGCGGGTGACCACGAGGACGTCGTCCGGCACCCGACGTCCCGCCTCCCGGATCGCGGCCACGCACCCGACTGCGAACGCATCGACGACCGCGCACACCGCATCCACCTCGGGATGCTCGACCAGCAACCGGCCGCAGGCCGCCTGGGCGGCGGCCGCCCCGCCGCGCTCGGGCAGCGCCACCACCAGGCTCGTGCCCTGCCGCGCGTCGACCCAGCGCTGGTAGGCGGCCCGCGCGGCCAGGTAGGAGTGCCGGCGGCCGTCACCGACGACCAGCGCCACCTGCGCAGCGCCCTGCTCGTCCAGGTGAGCCAGCAGCAGGTCCACCACCGCCTCACCGCCGAGGTCCACGTGCGGCAGGTCCGCCGCCGGCTGCCGGCCGATCGTGACCACCGCGAGCCCACGCTCCCGTAGGCCTGCGGTCACCTCGTCGTCCTGCTCCGGTTCGATGACGATGGCGCCGTCGACGTCGAGCAGGTCCCACGGCACCCCGGCCTCGACCGGCGGGGTCAGCACCATCGCGAACTCGCGCGCCAGCGCCGTCTCGGCCACCGCCGCGGCCACGTCCATGTAGAAGCCCAGCCGCGCGGGGCCGGCCGCCACCGCCGACGGCATCGACGACACCAGCCCGATCATGCGCGAACTGCCGCGGCGCAGCCGCTGCGCCCGCAGGCTGGGCCGATATCCGAGCCGCTGCGCCACCGAGCGAACCCGTTCGCGGGTCCCGCCGTCGACGCGGCCGACGCCGTTGAGCGCATCCGACACCGTGGTGCGCGACACGCCGCTCTCGCGCGCCACATCGGCGATCGTCACCGCTCGTTCCCGCACCTGATCCACCTCCGCCCGCGCGCCACCGTAACGCGGCGCGGCCATCATTTCGTGAGGCGGGTGAGCACGCGCGGCCGGTCGTCGGTGACGGCGATGGTGTGCTCGAAGTGGGCGCCGCGGGACCCGTCGTCGCTGCGCAGCGTCCATCCGTCGGCATCGACGCGGTAGGCGTCGCGGCCGCCGGCCAGGAACCAGGGTTCGATCGCGATCGTCATGCCGGCGCGCAGCCGCATCCCCCGGCCCGGACGCCCGTCGTTGGGGATGTGCGGGCTCTCGTGCATGGAGCGCCCGACCCCGTGACCGCCGAAGTCCGTGTGCAGCCCGTAGCCCGCGTCACGGGCGACGGCGCCGATGGCGGCACAGATGTCACCGATGCGCGCACCGTCGCGTGCGGCCGCGATCCCGGCGTGCAGGGCGCGCTCGGTGCGCTCGAGCAGCCGCGCATCACCGGCCGAGGTCGGGCCTACGCAGAACGAGAGGGCCGCGTCCCCGGTCCAGCCGTCGAGGGTGGCGCCGCAGTCGATGCTGAGCAGGTCACCCTCGCGCAACCGGTAGCCGGTGGGGATGCCGTGCAGGACCGCGTCGTTCACCGACAGGCAGACCACGCCCGGGTACGGGGACGACGCGAACGACGGCCGGTAGCCCAGGAAGGGCGACGACGCCCCGGCGGCGCGCAGGATCTCCCGCGCAACCCGGTCGAGTTCTCGCAGGCTGACCCCCACGGCGGCGTGCGCACGCACCGCGGCCAGGGCGCGCGCGACCACCTCGCCCGCGGCGGCCATCGCCTCGATCTCGCCGGGCGTTTTCAGCTCCACCATCTGCGACCTCAGTCCTGCTTACCGGGATTTCTATCCCGGTATTAGTATCACGCACATGGTGCGTCCCATCCTGACCCCGCAGGAGCGCGAACGTGGCCGTCGGCTCGGGGCGACCCTGCGAGCGGCGCGGGGCCCGCGCAGCATGGTCGAGGTCGCCGCCGCGGCCGGTATCCCCGTCGAGACCCTGCGCAAGATCGAGACCGGCCGCATCGTGACCCCGGCGTTCTTCACCGTCGCGGCCCTCGCCCGGGCGCTGGACCTCGACCTGGCCACGCTCACCCCGGCCCTCGCCGCCGCGGTCGATACCGCGCCGGATGCGGCTACGGCCTGACCGGCTCGCCGGGCCGCCGCGCTGACACGACGTAGGCGGCCAGGTCGTCCTCGACCGGTCCGCTCCCCAGCCGCAGCGTCATCGACTCGGCCAGTGCATCCGTGAGTTGCCCGAGATCACCACGTTCCTGCAGGGCGAACCGCAGTGGCGTGCCGTAACAGAACCCCTCCGCCAGCGTGCGTACGGACGGGACGGCGCCGCGCAGTACGACTCGTTCGAGGCTCGCGACCACGAGGCCCCCGGCCGAGACGTCGGCCCGGATCCGGTCGACATCGTGGTAGCCGTGCGGGATCCGGGCCACGAAGTCGGGCGCATCGTCCGGGAACAGGTCGGCCAGGCCCTCGACCAGCGCCGCGACGAACGGCGAGCCGTCCACGGAGTCCCAGACGCAGAAGAGCAGCGCCCCGCCGGGACGCAGCACCCGCGCCGCCTGCGCGAACGCCCCCGGCTTGTCCGGGAAGAACATCACGCCGAACTGGCACACGATCAGGTCGAACGAGGCGGCCGGGAAGTCCAACGACTGGGCGTCGACGGCCAGCCAGGTGGGCCCGCTCACCCGATCCGCCGCCCACGACACCATGGCCGGGTTGAGATCGGTCGCGGTGATCTGCGCGTCGGGCAGCGCGCGCACCAGTTCGCCCGTGAGGATCCCGCTGCCGGCGGCGAGCTCGAGAACGGATCGCGCGGCGTACGTGGCCGCCAGCCCGGCCAGGTGACGCGCGTACGGAGCGAACAACGCCGGCCCGAGACAGCGGTCGTACGTCTCCGGCATCGTGTCCAGCCAGCTCGTCTCGCCCGTCATGGCGCCAGCATGCTCCAGGGCCGGCGGTAGCGGTACCCGGTCCCGTTCGACGCCGTGGGTGCTAGCGGGGCTCGTTGAGCCGGGCGTGGCGACGTCCGTAGCCGAAGTAGACCGCCATGCCGATCACGAACCACACCGCGAACCGGATCCACGTCGCCACCGAGAGGTTGAGCGTGAGGTAGAAGCAGGCCAGCGCCGAGACGATCGGCAGCACCGGCGACAGCGGCACGCGGAACGGCCGCGTCAGCTCGGGGCGGGTACGGCGCAGCACGGCGACGGCGATCGACACCAGCATGAACGCGAACAGCGCGCCGATGCTGACGAGATCCGAGAGGGTGGTCAGCGGGATCAGGCCACCGACGATCATCACCAGCACCGCTGCGCCGAGTGTGAACCGCACGGGAGTACCGGTGCGTTCGCTGATCTTCGCCACGGCCGGTGGGATGAGCTGGTCGCGACCCATCGCGAAGCCGATCCGCCCGATGCCGACCAGCTCGACCAGGATCACCGACGTCAGGCCGCACACGGCGGCGATGTTGACCAGCGTGCCGGCCCAGGTGGCGCCCACGGAGTCGAAGGCCGACGACAGCGGCGATCCCGCGTTGATGGCTGTGTAGCGCTGCATCCCGGTGAGCACGAACGAGACGCCGACGTACAGGATCGTCGCCACGACGAGCGTGCCGATCAGCCCCCGCGGCATGTCCCGTTCGGGCTTCTTCGCCTCTTCGGCCAGATTGGCCACCGCTTCGAACCCGGTGTAGGCGAAGAACACGACCGCGGCCGCGGTGAGCACGCCGGCGATCCCGAAGGCAGCCGGTGAGCCGAAGATCGCGTTCACGACCGGCCGGTCGAGTCCTCCCCCGGACGGGGACGGCCGGGAGTGCGGCACGAACGGCGTGAGGTTGCTGCGCTTGAGGAAGAAGCATCCGGCCACGATGACGAACAGGCAGATGGCGACCTTGACGAACACCAACGTGTTCGTGAGCCAGGCCGACTGCTTGATGCCGGTGACGGCGACGACGGTCAGCACGGCCACGATGGCGATCGCGCCGACATTCACGACCGACGACTCGCCGAAGATCGACGTGGGGAGGTCGAAGAGGTTCTGCAGGTAACCCGACCAGCCCCGCGACACGACCGACGCACCCAGGACGAACTCCATCAACAGGTCCCAGCCGATGATCCACCCGACGATCTCGCCGACCGTCGCATAGGCGTAGCTGTAGGCACTGCCGGCCGTGGGGACGGCCGACGCGAGCTCGGCGTAACACATCGCCGCGAGCAGGCTCACCACGCCGGCGAGGACGAAGGACACGACGATGGCCGGGCCAGCGGCTTGTTTCGCCTCGACACCGGTCAGCGTGAAGATGCCGGTGCCGATGACGATGCCGACCCCGAAGCCGACCAGGTCGAGGCTGCTCAACCGGCGCCGCAGCCCGCCCCCCGGCTGCTGGTGCTCGTCCTGCTCGAGCACGTCGTCGACCGGCTTGGTCCGAAAGATCGACGTCATCAGCTCCGCCTTCGTCCTACCGCGATGCGACACATGGCGAAGCGATACCCGGCACCCCGTCGCGAATACCGCCGCCGGCGATGGCGCTCGCCCGGGCGCGGGGTGGTGGCTCGACCCGTCGAAGTGTCCCCGTTTGTGCGACCACATCGGTGGGTAGCTGCGCAGACAAGCGGGCGGCACCGCGCGCCCGCCGGTTGACACCGAGGAGGACCGATGAGAGCCATGGTGTACCGCGGGCCGTATCGGGTGCGGGTGGAGGAGAAGGAATTTCCTCGTATCGAGCACCCGAACGACGCGATCGTGCGCGTCACCCTGGCCGCGATCTGCGGGTCGGACCTGCACCTCTACCACGGCATGATGCCGGACACCCGGGTCGGGATGACGTTCGGTCACGAGTTCATCGGCGTGGTGGAGGCGGTCGGCTCATCGGTGCGGAACCTGCGCGTCGGTGACCGGGTCATGGTGCCGTTCAACGTCTTCTGCGGTTCGTGCTGGTACTGCGCACGCGGGCTGTACTCGAACTGCCACAACGTCAATCCGAACGCGACGGCGGTAGGAGGTATCTACGGCTACTCGCACACCTGCGGCGGCTACGACGGCGGCCAGGCCGAATTCGTGCGGGTCCCCTTCGCCGACGTCGGACCGTCGGTCATCCCCGACTGGATGGCCGACGAGGACGCGGTACTGCTCACCGACGCGCTGGCCACGGGCTACTTCGGGGCGCAGCTCGGCGACATCGTCGAGGGCGACACCGTGGTGGTCTTCGGGGCCGGACCGATCGGGCTGTTCGCCGCCAAGTCCGCCTGGCTCATGGGCGCCGGCCGCGTGATGGTCGTCGACCACCTGGAGTACCGGCTGGAGAAGGCCCGGACCTTCGCGCACGCGGAGACCTACAACTTCACCGAGTACGACGACATCGTCGTGGAGATGAAGAAGACCACCGATTACCTCGGCGCCGACGTCGCGATCGACGCGGTCGGTGCCGAGGCCGACGGCAACCTCCTCCAGCACGTCACGTCGGCCAAGCTCAAGCTGCAGGGCGGCTCGCCCGTCGCCTTGAACTGGGCGATCGACTCGGTGCGCAAGGGCGGCACGATCTCGGTGATGGGGGCGTACGGCCCGATCTTCAGCGCCGTCAAGTTCGGTGACGCGATGAACAAGGGCCTGACCCTCAACATGAACCAGTGCCCGGTCAAGCGGCAATGGCCGCGGCTGTTCGAGCACATCCGCAACGGCTACCTCAAACCGAGCGACGTGGTCACCCATCGCATCCCGCTCGATCAGATCGCCGAGGGCTATCACATCTTCTCGGCCAAGCTCGACGGCTGCATCAAGCCACTCATCGTGCCCACCGCCGGCTGAGGAGCGAATCATGGCCTACACCCCGGATCTGCCGCCACGCCGGGAATCGAGCGAGGAACTGCGCGCTCGCATCCCCGGTTGGGGTGCGGACCTCGATCCGCACGATCGCCCGTCCGTCCCGCGGTTGCAACGGCAGCCCGACCTCACCGGAGCGCACTGGGAGTTCCCGGAACGCCAGCCGGAACGGTGGCCGCGAGAACGTTCCATCGAGCACGAGTTCCTCACCCCCGTCTTCGGCACCTCCTGTCCCCCGCGGGGCCTGTCCGGCGTCGTCCGCCGGCACGCCTACAAGCGGTACAGCGAGGGGCGGGCCGCGCACTGGTTGCTGTTGATGGCCGGCGATCGCATCGACTCGGTCGAGAGCAGCGTACGTTCCCTGTTCGCCGGACACCCGGACAATCCGCTCACCGGGACCGGCGTCCGGGCCGAGTGGTCGCACCACGGCGTCCGCTCCAGGTTCGGGAAGAAGCGGACCGACGCCCGGCACCACCTCGCCGATCCGGTCATCGTCTCCGCGCCGTGGGTCGCGCGCGCCGCCGTCGTCTACGTTGCCGTCAGAGCGGCGGCGAGGCGCCGTACCGGGTGACCCGCCGGGCGACGCCACCGCTCGTCGATCACCAGGCACTCTTGACGGTGTGAACGAGATCCGGGTGCGGCGCGACAGCGACCTCGCGGCCTGCGTCGACGCGCTGGCCGAGGTGCACCGGCACAGCGGTTACCCCGCCAACTGGCCGGCCGACCCGGCGGCCTGGCTCAGCCCCCCGTATCTGCTCGGCGCCTGGGTCAGCGACCGAGCCGGCCGGATGGGTGGCCACGTCGCCCTGGCCTCGGGGGTCGACGACGCCGAGCTGGTCGACGCTGCGGGCTGCCCGGCCGGGCAGCTCGCGTCGGTGGCGCGGCTGTTCGTCCGCCCGGGCGAGCAAGGGCGGCGGCTCGGCGAGCACCTGCTGGGCGCGGCGGGCGCGTTCGCGAGCGCGCGGGCGCTGCGGCTGGTGCTGGACGTCGTGGACGAACCCGGGTCGGTGGCCGTCGCGCTGTACGAGCGGCTCGGCTGGCAGCTGGTCACCCGCCGGCCGGCGGCCTGGGTCGACGCCCGCGGCGCGCACCCGCAGGTACGTCTCTACCTCGCACCCTGAGGCCACGGCCCAGCACCAGTGACCGACCGAAACACGCGGTCGGGCGTCAGGCGACGGTGTGTCGTCCACCGGCTCGCCGGGCGGGGCCGGCCATCGGCGCATCGACGACAGGGCCTCCCGTGCGACCTGAGTGCCCTCGTCGGTGAGCGTGTGTGAAGCACCTTGCGCGAGCGCCCGACCTCGGCCGCGCCCACGTCCACGTCCTCGACGCGCGAGACAGCCCAGCCGCGGGCCTCGACCCGCCTGAGGATCGTGTAGACGCTGCCCGGGCGGAGGCCGGTGGCCTCGGCGATGGCGAAGCCGTAGTTCTCGTGACCGGGACCGTCCATCAACACGTGGTGCCGGAACTCCGTGTCCCTTCGAGTGGCGACCCGGCGGCGGCTCGGCGACGATCCGACGATGAGCACCGTCTCCCGCCGCGCCTTCGTCGCCGGCTCCGCATCGATCGCCGCCGCCCTCGGCCTGCCCGTCACGCGCGCCGAGGCCAGGCCCAAGCCCATGGACGCGGACGTCGTCGTGGTCGGCGCCGGGCTGGCGGGCCTGACGGCGGCGCGCCGGCTGGTTGCGGCCGGCCGCTCGGTGATCGTGCTGGAGGCCCGCGACCGGGTCGGCGGTCGCATCCTGAACCACCCGATCGGCGACGGCAAGATCGCCGAGGCGGGCGGTGAGTTCGTCGGCCCGACACAGGACCGGATCGTGGCGCTGGCCGCGGAGGTGGGCGTGACGACGTTCGACGCCTACGACACGGGCAAGAACGTCTACCAGAACGGCGCCACCCGGCTGCTCTACTCCGACACCGGCCTGCTGGGCACGGCCCCGCCCGACCCGTTGCTGCTGGCCGACATCGTCAAGCTCAGCCAGCAGATCGACCTCATGGCCGCCCAGGTGCCGGTCGATGCCCCCTGGACGGTGCCCGGCGCCGCGGGCCTCGACGAGAAGACCCTCGCCACCTGGGTGCGCGGCAACGCCGTCAACTCCGCCGGGATCCTCGGGCTGCTCGCCCCGTTCACCGAAGCCCTGATCGGCGCCGAACCCCAGGACGTCTCCTTCCTCGCCGTGCTCGCCTACGTCGCCGCCGCCGGCGACGAGACCCACAAGGGGACCTTCGAGCGACTGTTCAACGTGCGCGGCGGCGCGCAGCAGAGCCGGTTCGTCGGCGGCTCACAACTCGTGGCGCAGCGGGTCGCCGCCGCCCTCGGTGCCCGGGTGCGGCTGTCCACCCCGGTGCGGCGCATCGCGCAGACTGCCACCGGCGTGCAGGTCGACACCGACTCCGCCACGGTCACCGGACGCCAGGTGATCGTGGCCGTGCCACCACCGCTGGCCGGGCACATCGACTACGACCCGCTGCTGCCCACCGCCCGCGACCAGCTCGTCCAGCGGCTGCCGATGGGCAGCCTGCGCAAGGTGGAGGCGGTGTACGCGACCCCGTTCTGGCGCACGGAGGGCCTCACCGGGCAGTTCCTCGCCACCGGCGGCCCGGTCGGATACTCCTTCGACAACTCCCCGCCCGACGGCGCCCCCGGCGTGCTCGCCGGCTTCGTCGGCGGCGCGCAGAACACGGCGTGGAGCGCGCGCACCGACGACGACCGCCGCACCGCGGTGCTCGCGCAGTACGCGCAGGTGTTCCGCGACAACCGGTTCCTGCGGCCCGTCGACTACTTCGAGATGGACTGGGCGGCGGAGCCGTGGAGCCGCGGCGGCCCGACGGTCAACCCGGCCCCGGGCACCCTGACCCGCTACGGCCCGGCCCTGCGCGCGCCGGTCGGGCGGATCCACTGGGCCGGCACCGAGACGTCGGTGTACTGGATGGGCTACATGGACGGTGCGGTGCGCTCGGGCGAGCGGGCCGCCACGGAGGTGCAGGCGATGTGACGCGGCGCCGCACCGGGATTCGGCTGGACCTCGCTGGCATCGTGGCGGGGTGACCATTCAGCTCACCACCGTCGTGCTCGACGCCGAGGACGTCGGGTCGGTCAGCGCCTTCTGGGCCGGCCTGCTCGGCGGCACGGTCGAGCGCACGACCCCCACCTGGCACACCGTGCGTGTCGACGGGCAACCGGCCCTCGTCGCGCAGGGCGTGTCGGGCCACGTGCCGCCCGACTGGCCCGACGGCGCGCCGCAGCAGGTCCACCTGGACTTCGAGGTCGACGACATCGCCACCGCGCACGCGTCGGCGGTCCGGCTCGGGGCGCGGGTGCTGCGTCCGGCCGAGGGCCCCCGCCTCGACGCGCCCATCGGCTTCCAGGTGTACGCCGACCCGGCCGGGCATCCGTTCTGCCTGTGCTGGGGCCAGGAGCTGGTCGAGTAGCCCGAGGGCTGCGTCAGCTGGTTTCGGCCCCGGCGATGGCGCCGGTGGTCTCGTACTCCGCCAGCTCGGCGATGCGCCGGGCGTGCCGCTCGGCGCCGCTGAAGGGCGTGGCCAGGAAGAGCTCGACGAAGTGCAACGCGTCGGCCTCCGGATGGCTGCGGGCGCCGATGCTGACGACATTGGCGTCGTTGTGCTGACGGGCGAGGGTGGCTGTCTCCTCGTTCCAGACCAGCGCCGCGCGCACGCCCTGCACCTTGTTGGCCGCGATCTGCTCGCCGTTGCCCGAACCGCCGATGACGACACACAGGCTGCCGGGGTCGGCGACCATGCGCACCGCGGCGGTGATGCACGGCGCCGGGTAGTCGTCTTCCGGGTCGAAGGTGTGGACACCGCAGTCGACGGCGTCGTACCCGAGCCCGGAGAGGTGCTCGACGAGGCGGCCCTTCAGTTCGAAGCCGGCGTGGTCGCTGCCGAGGTAGACGCGCATGCACGAATCATGTCAGGACGCCGGTGGCCGCGCGGGCCGGGCGGGCGCGCACCATGGGACCGTGAGCCCGATCGCCCTCGACCGCCCGTCGCCCGCGGCGGCGTTCACGCAGTGGACGCTGCAGCCGGTGGCGCTCGTGGTGGCCGTGGCGCTCGCAGTCGTCTACGCCCGGCACCTGCGCGCGCTGCGCCGTAGCGGCCGCGGATGGCCGACGCCCCGGGTGGTCGCGTTCGGATTCGGCCTGGTCGTGCTCGTGTGGGCCTCGTGCGGGTTCGGCCAGGTCTACGGCGCGTCGCTGTTCTGGGTGTGGACGTCGCAGACGCTGATCCTCTGGCTGCTGGTGCCGATCCTCGTGCTGGCCGGGAAGCCGGTACAACTGGCCCGCGCGGTGCGCGGCGACGACGGACCGCTCGAACGGGCGCTGCGGTCCAGGGCCGCGAAGGTGGTGGCCAACCCGTTGGTCGGCCCGGCGCTGGTGCCGATCCTGTCCGGCGTGTTGTTCTTCGGCCCGGTGGCGGGGTGGGCCATCGGCACGCCGGCGGTCGGCTGGCTGCTGCAGCTGGTGCTGCTCGTCGTCGGGGCGCTCATGGTGCTGCCGCTGGTCGGCCTCGACGACGACGCGAGCTCACTGGCCGTGGGTCTGTCGCTGGCCATCGGGTCCTTCGAGCTGGTGCTCGACGCGCTGCCCGGCGTCGTCCTGCGGCTGCGCAACACCCTCGGCACGACGTGGTTCGACCACCGCGCGCACCACGCATGGACCCCGAACGGGCTGCACGACCAGCGGGTCGGCGGCGCGATCCTGTGGTGCATCGCCGAGATCATCGACCTGCCGTTCCTGTATCTCGTCTACCGCAGGTGGTTGCGGGCCGACGCGCGCGACGCCGCGCAGGTCGACGCGGTGCTCGAGGCCGAGCGCGCGTCGCGGCACGGCAGCGAGCACGACACGTCCGAGGCCGATCGCGACGTTCCCTGGTGGCTCAGCGACCCGGCGATGCGCCGGCGGATGCGCGGTCCCGACGACTGACGGCCGCACCGGCGGCGTCGGCCACGAACGCCCAGTCCTGCGCCGCGAGGACCGCGGGCGGGGTGAGCCAGGTGCCGCCGACGCAGCCGACGTTGGGCAGCGCGAGGTACTCCGGCGCCGTCTCGGCGGTGATGCCCCCGGTCGGGCAGAAGCGCAGCTGCGGCAACGGGGCGGCCACGGCCCGCAGCAACGCGGCCCCGCCGACCACGGTGGCCGGGAACAGCTTGGCCTCGGTGATTCCACGCTCGATCAGGCGCAGCATGTCCGACGGTGTGGCGCAGCCGGCGAGGAACGGCAACCCGACGTCGTCGAACGAGTCGAGCAACCGCTCGGTGCTGCCCGGGCTGACCAGGAACCGCGCCCCGGCCGCGCGCGCCGCGGCCGCCTGCTCCGGCGAGCAGACCGTGCCCGCGCCGACCAGGACGTCGGGCAGCTCGGCGGCGATGGCGGCGATCGCTTCCAGCGCCGCCGGCGTGCGCAGCGTGATCTCGACGATGCGGATACCGCCGTCGCGCAGGGCACCCGCCATGGACACGGCCCCGGCCGGGTCGTCGACGACGACCACCGGGATCACCGGCGACACGTCGAGGACGCTGTCGACGGCGGGAGCGAGCGCGGTCATGCGTACAGCCTTTCGTCGGAGTCGGCGCTGTTCCAGTCGATCTCGCGGCCGAAGACGCTGGCGCCCTCGTCGGCGGGGCCGACGTGCGCGCGCAGGGCGGCGAACAGCTCGCGGCCGGTGCCGTACGTGGCGCGGGCGCGCCGGATCGGCAGCGGCCGGGCCGCGAACTCGGCGGCGTCGACGGCCGCCTCGAGCGTGCCGGCGTCGCAGTCGAGCGTGACGAGGTCGCCGTCGCGCACCCGGGCCAGCGGGCCGCCGGCGACGGCCTCGGGGGTTACGTGGATGGCGGCCGGGATCGTCCCCGACGCGCCGGACATCCGCCCGTCGGTCACCAGGGCCACGCGGTGGCCGCGGTCCTGGAGCAGGCCGAGGGCCGAGGTCAGCCCGTGCAGCTCGGGCATGCCGTTGGCCGCCGGCCCCTGGTGCCGGATGACGATCACGGCGTCGCGGTCGAGGTTGCCGGCCCGGAAGGTGGCCAGGAAGTCCTCGCCGGTGTCGAACACCCGTGCCGGGGCGGTGACCTGCCGGTGCTCGGGCGCCACGGCCGACACCTTGACGACGGCGCGGCCGAGGTTCCCGGTGACGATGCGCAGCCCGCCTTCGGCCGCGAACGGTTCGCGCACCGGGCGCAGCACGTCGGTGTCGAGCGTGTGCGTGGGCCCGGTGCGCCAGGTCAGCGTGCCGTCGGCGACGACCGGTTCCTCGGTGTAGCGGCGCAGGCCCGGGCCGGCGACGGTGGTCACGTCGTCGTGCAGCAGCCCCGCGTCGAGCAGCTCGCGGGTGAGCAGGCCGATGCCACCGGCGGCATGGAAGTGGTTCACGTCGGCCGCGCCGTTGGGGTAGATGCGCGAGAGCAGCGGCACCACACGGGCGAGATCGGCGATGTCGGCCCAGGTGAGCGCGATGCCTGCGGCCCGGGCGATGGCCACGAGATGGATGGTGTGGTTCGTCGAACCGCCGGTGGCCAGCAGCCCGACGCAGCCGTTGATCACCGCCTTCTCGTCGACGACGTGGCCGACGGGCGTGTACTGCGGGCCCACGGCGGTGATGGCGGTGGCGCGCGCGGCGGCGGCCGCGGTCAGCGCATCGCGCAGCTCGGTGCCGGGATTCGGCAGGCTGGCCCCGGGCATGTGCAGCCCCATCAGCTCCATCAGCAGCTGGTTGGAGTTGGCGGTGCCGTAGAAGGTGCAGGTGCCGGGGCCGTGGTAGGACGCCGCCTCGGCGTCGAGCAGCGTGCGCCGGTCGACCAGGCCCTGCTCGAACTGCTTGCGCACGTGCGCCTTCTCGCCGTTGGGGATGCCGCTGGTCATCGGACCGGCCGGCACCAGCACGGTGGGCAGATGGCCGAAGGACAGCGCGCCGATGAGCAGGCCGGGCACGATCTTGTCGCAGACGCCCAGCATGATCGCGCCGTCGAACATGTCGTGGGACAGCGCGATGGCCGTCGACATGGCGATGACGTCGCGGCTGAACAGCGACAGCTCCATGCCGGCGCGGCCCTGGGTGATGCCGTCGCACATGGCAGGCACGCCGCCGGCGAACTGGGCGATGCCACCCGCGTCGATCACCGCGCGCTTGAGCCGGCGCGGGTAGTCCTCGAACGGCCGGTGGGCCGACAGCAGGTCGTTGTAGGCGGACACGATGGCGATGTTCGGCTTCGTGCTCCCCCGCAGGACGGTCTTCTCCTGCTCGTCACCGGCGGCAAAGCCGTGCGCCAGGTTGGCGCAGCTGAGCCGGCGGCGGGCGGGGCCGAAGCGGGTGGCCTCGGCCAGGCGGTCGAGATACGCGCTGCGCGTCGGAGCGCTGCGACGCACCAGGCGCTCGGTGACCTCGTCGACGGCGGTGATCGGCATGGCTGCCTCCTCTCGTTCGGTTCGAACCTACCGGACTTTTGTCTCTGGAGGACTTAATTACCGAAACGGCGAGCAAATCTATGCTGAACGCGTGTCCGCCCCGCCTGCCGCCGTCTGGCCGCGCGACGACGCGCGCCCGGCCTCGGCCGGCGACCTGCTGGCGCTGGTGCGCGACGGGCGCGCCAGCTCGCGCCCGGACCTCGGCCGGCTCACCGGCCTGTCGCGCACCGCGGTCGCGTCACGGGTCGAGGCCCTGCTCGCGGCCGGCCTGGTCACCGAGGTCGCGGGCGGTGCGGACGGCGGGGGTGGCGTCGGGCGCCCGCCGGTGCGGTTGCAGTTCAACGCCGCGGCGGGCACCGTGCTCGCGGCGGCCATCGGCCGCAGCCGCACCCAGCTGGCCGCCACCGACCTGGCCGGCACGGTGCTCGCCACCGGCGAGCTCGACCAGCGTGACTACGCCGCCGGCGAGGTCGGCATCGACCCCGACCGCGTGCTGACCCGCGTCGCCCGCGAGCTCAAGGCACTTCGTCGGCGCATCCGTGGCGCGCACGGTGAGGTGCGCGGCATCGGCGTCAGCATCCCCGGCACCGTCGACCCCGAGGCGGGCAGCAGCCTGAACTCGGCGATCATGCGCGGGTGGGACGGCGTGGCCATCGCGCCGTACTTCGCGTCGCTGTCCGGCGCGCCGGTGCACGTCGAGAACGACACGAACGTCATTGCCCTGGCCGAGGCCGACGGGCATCTGCTGCACTACCGCGACGCGCTCATCCTCAAGGCGTCCACGGGGCTGGGCGCGGCCATCGTGGCCGGCGGCCGGCTGCAGCACGGGGCGCGCGGCGCGGCCGGCGACATCGGGCACGTCAAGTACAAGCCGGCGGCGGGCATCACCTGCCGCTGCGGCGACACCGGGTGTGTCGAGGCGGTGGCCGGCGGGTGGGCGCTGGTGCGCGACCTCGCGGCCGAGGGCCGCTCCGTCGCCCACGTGCGGGATGTCGTGTCGCTGGCCCTGAACGGTGACCTCGTCGCCCGCCGCGCCATCCGGGCCAGCGGGCAGAGCATCGGCGAGGTGCTCGCGGCCGCGGTCACCCTGCTCGACCCGGCCGTCATCGTCGTCGGCGGCGACATGGCCCCGGCCTACGACCTGCTCGTGGCCGGCCTGCGCGAGACGCTCTACCGGGACGCCACGGCCACGGCCAGCCGCGACCTGCGGGTGGTCGCGGCCACCCACGCCGCCGACTCCGGGGTGCGCGGCACGGCCGCGCTCGCCCTGCGCCGCGCGCTCGACCCCGCCGCCGTCGACCGGCTGCTCAGCCGCCCGGCGTGATCCCCCGCCCCCACGTCCGATGAGTGGTGCGTTTCCGGGCTCAGTGGTGCAAAATTTCGCACCACTGACACCCGGACCGCACCACTCACCGGAGCGGGTGGGTGAGGCAGGCAGGCGGGCGGACGCGCGTCAGGGCGGCGGGAAGACCCAGTCGCCGGCGCGGTCGCGGTGCAGCGGCAGCACCCGCGTCGCGGCGCGCACCGGCACCGGCCCGTACGCGTGCGGGTACGCGGCGCCGCTGCCGTAGCTGTCCTCCACCCGCACCGGCACGCCCAGCCGCGTCGGCTCCAGCTGCACCGCCAGCAGCTCGGCCGCGTGCGCGTAATGCCGGTTCGCCGAACCGGCCACCTGGTCGGCGAAGGACAGGTGGACGAAGCCCTCGTCGCGCAACGACGGCGGCCGGTAGTCGCCCTCGGCCGGCCACTCGCCCGGCGCGAGCAGGTGGTGCAGGGGCGCGACGGGCAGCAGGTCCGGGCGCTTTGCATCGATCCCGTCACCGGACGAGCGCCCTCGCAGCCGGCGGCCGATCCACGGCCCGAGCGTGGTCGTGATCCAGCGCGCCTCGGCCACGGCCCGCCGGCCCCGGCTCACGACCGCGACGGGTGGCAGCGGGTCGCGCCATCCGTCGAAGCCCGGCAGGCCGAGGGTGTCGGCGAACGCGCTCGCCATCAGCGCGTGCCCGAGCGGGTTGGCGTGGATGCGGTCCGGCGACCAGATGCGCGCGTCGGTGCCGACCCCTTCGCGGTCGAAATCGACGACCAGCGCGCCGTGCCGGGCGGCCACCTCGCGGATGCCGGCGTTGACGGCCACGAACCGCGGGCCGAGCCGGGCGAGCAGCGGCGCCACCTTCGCCACGTCGGGGTAGGTATTGGTGAGCACGACCGCGCCGCTGTCGCGCAGGCGGCCGATCAGCGTGTCGAGTTCGCCCAGCACGGCGTCGACGTCGCAGCCGGGGCGGATCAGGTCGTTGAGCCCGGCCATCACGGTGGCCAGGTCGGGACGCAGGGCCAGCGCGGCGTCGAGCTGCTCGCGCCGGATGGCCCCGATGAGCCGGCCGCGCACGGCGAGGTTCGCGTACTGCAGGTGGGGGCTGCCGGCAGCGCAGACGAGCTCGGCGAAGCGGTCGGCCCAGCCGCGGTAGCCGCCCGTGTCGTCGGGGTCGAGCAGGCCCTCCGTCTGGCTGTCGCCCAGCGCGACGTAGCGAAGTGTGGTCACAGTGCTGCGTACACCGCCTCGGTCAGGTGGTAGGCGCGCCGGTCGCCGAGGGCGGGACGCGCGAGGTTGGGGACGTAGGCGAGGGCCACGCCGCACTCGAGGTCGCCGAAGCCGAGGGCGCCGCTCGCGCCGGGATGGCCGAACGCGTGCGCCGCGGCGTCGGGCAGGTACATGTTCGCGGCCGGGCGCATGAAGCCGAGGCCGAAGGCGCTGTCGAGCACGAGCGTGCGGTCCGGGCCGCGCACCCGCTCGCGCACGGCCTCGCGCAGTGTGGCCGGGGCCAGGGCCGTGCCGTCGACCAGCCGCGCGTAGAAGCCGGCGAGGTCACGGGCGGTGCACACGAGCCCGGCGGCGGGCCAACCCCCGGTGAGCACCACCGGCTTGTTGAACGACGCTGCCGGGTTGGCGGTGCTGCGCAGGTACGGCGAACCGGGGTCGCCCGCGGCGTCGGCCAGCTCGGCGATCTGCGCTCGCGACGCCGGGATGTCGCCGGCCCGGCCGGGGCGCCCGGCGGTGATGCGGGCCAGGCCGGCGACGGCCTCGGGCCGCACACCGATGTCCAGCCCGGGGCCGAACTCCGCGCGCACCACGTCGCCCACCGGCGCGCCGGCGTGACGACGGACGAGCTCGCCGACGAGCCAGCCGAAGGTGAGTGCGTGGTAGCCGTGCGCGGTGCCCGGTCGCCACTCCGGGCGTTGCCCGGCCAGCTGCTCGGCCATGGCCGCCGGATCGGCCGCCTCCTCCGCCGACACCGGCCGGTCGAAGGCGGGCAGCCCGGCGCGGTGCGTCAGCAGGTCCACGCCGGTGACCGCATCCTTGCCGTGCGCCCCGAACTCCGGCCACCACTGCATCACCGGCGCGTCGAGATCGACGGCGCCGCGCTCGGCGAGCAGCAGCGCCGCAGCGGCGGTGAGGGCCTTGGTGCAGGAGAACGTGACGCAGGCGGTGTCGCGTTCCCACGCGCGAGCGGCGCGGGCGTCGGCCAGCCCGGCCCACAGATCGACCACCGGGCGGCCGTCCACGAGCACCGTCACCGCCGCGCCGAGGTCGGTGCCGTCGGCCACGCTGGCGTCGAGCACCTCGCGCACGGCCGCGAAGCCGGGATCGCAGTACCCCTCGGCCATCAGCTGATCCCGAGATAACGGGCCATGGCCCGGACCTGGTGGTCGAAGTAGTCGTCCAGATGGTGCACGGCGTTGGTGTAACGGCCGAAGAGCTCGAAGCTGATCGTGCCGTAGAGCGTCGCCCACGCCGTCATGCCGCGCGCGAGCAGGGTCGGCGGGACGTTCTCGAAGCCGGGCATCCCGCCGATGGCCTCGACGTCGGTGCGCACCGCCTTCGGCAGCCGGTCGGCCGGCGGTTCCACCAGGCCGCGCTCGGCACCGTCGGCCAGGATGGCCATGCCCACCAACAACGGGCGCTGGGCCTCGACGATCGTCTCCTGGGGGGCGCGGTAGCCGGGCACCGGCGTGCCGTAGAGCAAGGCGTACTCGTGCGGGTGCTCGATCGCCCAGGCGCGGGTGCCACGCCAGAGCGCGAGCCACCGGCCGCCGAGGTCGCGGCGCGCTACCGACGCCTCGGCCCGTTCGACGGTTTCGCCCATCGCGCCGTAGCCGTCCAGGATGAGCGCGGTCAACAGCTCGTCGCGGCTGGCGAAGTAGCGGTACACGGCCGAGGACACCACGCCGAGTTCGCGGGCCACAGCCCGCAGCGAGAGGTCGGACCCCTCGACGGCGAGCTGACGGCGGGCGATCTGCTTGATCTGCTCGATGGTCTCCGCCCGGGCCCGAGCGCGCGGGGTCGTGGGACTGTCCGGCATGAGGCGAGTGTGCCACGGATCGCCGGAAAGCGAGAGCACCGCTCTTGACAAGTGGGTAAGCATGAGCGATGCTCTTTTTTGAGAGCGCTGCTCTCCAAATTGAAAGGAGACATGATGGAACTGCACGTGATCGTCGGCGCCGGCCCGGTCGGCACCGCCGTGGCCACTCAATTGCTCGCGCAGGGCCAACAGGTTCGGGTCGTCACCCGAAGCGGCGGCGGGATCGACGGCACCGAGCGGGTACGGGCCGACGCCGGCGACGCCGACCGGCTCACCGCGGTGACCGAGGGCGCCACGGCGCTGTACAACTGCGTCAACCCGCCTTACCACCGCTGGGCGCAGGACTGGCCCCCCGTGGCGCAGGCGCTGCTGACCGCCGCCGAGCGTTCAGGGGCGGTGCTGGCCACGACCGGCAACCTCTACGGGTACGGCGAGGTGTCCGCGCCGATGACCGAGGCCACGCCGGCCGCCGCCACCGGCACGAAGGGCCGGGTACGCAACGAGATGTGGCGCGACGCGCTGGCCGCCCACGAGGCGGGGCGGCTTCGGACCTTCGAGGTCCGCGGCAGCGACTACCTCGGCGGGAACTCCTACCTGTCCACCGTCGTGCTGCCGGCCTGGCGCAAGGGCCGCACGGCCTACGTGCCCGGCGCGCTCGACGTGCCACACACGTTCACCGATGTGCGCGACGTGGCCGCCCTGATGGTGCACGGCGTCGGCGACGAGCGCGCCTGGGGCCGGGCGTGGCACGTGCCCAGCAACGCTCCGCTCACGATGCGCGATCTGGCCGGTATCGCGGCGACGCAGTTGGGCGTCCCGGCCAAGCTTCGCGCCCTGCCGTACGCCGCCGTATGGCTCGCCGGTCTCACCAACCCGTTCATCAAGGAACTGCGGGAGACCCAGCACCAGTTCCGCAAGCCGTTCGTCCTGGACAGCAGCGCGGCTCAGGAGACGTTCGGCCTCAAGCCGCAGCCGATCGAGGACTCGGTGGCCTACGACATCGCGCACGGCACGCCGGCCGCCGGAGTCGCGTGACCGTCAGTCGAAGCGCGGGTCCTCGGTGCGGGTGCGCTTGAGCTCGAAGAAGTACGGGTACGACGCGACCAGTCGCGAGCCGTCCCACAGCTTCACCGCGTCGTCGCCGCGGGGGATGCGGGTGAGCACCGGACCGAAGAATGCGACCCCGTCGATGTGAATGGTCGGGGTGCCGACCTCCATGCCGACCGGATCCATCCCCTGGTGGTGCGACTTCATCAGGGCCTCGTCGTACTCCGTCGACTCCGCCGCGTCCGCGAGATCCTCGGGCAGGCCGGCCTCTTTGAGGGCCTCCTCGATCATCGACCGGTCGAAGTCGCGGCCCTCGTTGTGCCGCTTGGTGCCGAGGGCGGTGTAGAGATCGCGCAGCACCCCGACGCCGTGCGCCTGCTCCGCGGCGATGCATACCCGCACCGGGCCCCAGCCACGATCCAGCATCTCCCGGTAGTTGTCGGGCAGGTTCTCCTTGTCCGAGTTGAGCACCGACAGCGACATGACCCGGAAGGTCAGGTCGATGTCGCGCTGCTGCTCGACCTCGAGGATCCAGCGCGACGTGACCCAGGCGAACGGGCACAGCGGATCGAAGTAGAAGTCGACGACGGGACGCTCACCGGCGGAGGTAGTAGTCACGTCAACCACTATACTCGGCGCGCTTGCGATCGAGCCAGGCGCCTGGATTCACACGCCCAGCGACGAGGCGTTGCGGATGAGCTGGGTTGCGTTGCCAGCTCACCGCTTGTTGGTGGCTCGAGCCCGCCAAACTACTGGCCCACCAGGCTGTCCAGCGATCTTGCTTTGAGGTATAATCGAACGCATGAGCGAAACATGGTGAGCCTCCGGCTCGCCGGGCTGCTTGCGGCCGCGCACCGGCTCGTGGACGAGCTGCAGACCTTCGACCTGACCTCATGAAGCGACCCGGGTTGCTCGACGGGCTGCGGGAGGTCGAGCGGCTGCGCCGCCGTCTGGACGCGGCGGACTACCGGGTGATCGCCGAGACCGCCGCGCGGGGGTTGCCCGAAGCCGCGGGGCAGCGGTCGACGGGCCGGTTCCTGCGACACCACCTGGCGATCGACGGTGTCGAGGCGAACGCGCGGGCTCGGGCCGCCGCGGCCGTGGTCGCCCCGCGCAGGCTGAGCACCGGGGAGGAACTGGCGCCGGCGTTCGTGCACGTCGCGGCGGCGCAGACGACCGGGCTGGTCTCGCAGCGCCACGCGCTGCTCATCGAGAAGACCATCGACGCGCTGCCCGACGTTGCGCAGGCCGAACACGGCGGGCAGGTCGAGACCGAGCTGGTCGAGACCGAGCTGGTCGACTCGTCCCACGTCGAGGGCGACCTGACGGCCGAGGGCACCGAACGGCTGCTCACCGTTCTGGACGTGTTCGCCGCCCCGGCCCCCGCCACCGACGGCGTCCAAGATGCTCGCACGCTGTGGCAGCGCCAGCACGACGGACTCGTCAACGCGCTCGAAGCCACCCAACGCTGCGCCGACCTACCCACCCACAACGGCGTGTCGGCCACCATCGTGCTCACCATGACCACCGAGCAATACGTCACCGGTGCAGGCCTGGCCACCACCGGCCACGGCCACCCCGTCCCCGCCAGTAAGGCGCTGGGCTGGTCGCGTGGCGACACCGAAATCCTCGTCGTCGCCCTGAACTCCCTGCGCGCCGTCACCCACTACAGCCACCGGCACCGCATCTTCACCGAAACACAACGCAGGGTCATGGGCCTCCGCGACGGCGGCTGCACCTTCCCCGGCTGCCCCGCCCCACCCAGCCGATGCCAAACCGACCACATACACAGGTGGGAACACGGCGGCACCACCACAGTGACCAACGGCCAACTGCTGTGCCCCTACCACCACCAACACCACCAACGACTCGGCTGGACCCCCGCCATGATCAACGAGCTACCGCACTGGATCCCACCCGCAACCCACGACCCCACCCGGACACCCCAACGCAACACCCACCACGACACCCGACCCGCCGCCTGAGCACGACGGGCGGGACGTCACGTCCTGGCGCGGCAGACGGATCAGGCGAGCGCCTTGAGCGCCTCGTCGGCGTGCAGGTCCATCTTCGTCTCGCTGTGGATGGCCTTGACGATCTTGCGGTCGCGGCCGATCACGAACGTGAACCGCTTGACCGGGGCGCCGAGCCTGGCGCCGAGCTTGCCCCGGGCCACGCCGAAGATGTCGGCCACCTGGCCGTCGGCGTCGGACAGCAGGGGGTAGTCGAACGAGTGGGTGTCCGCGAACTTCCTCTGCTTGTCGACGGGGTCCCGGCTGATGCCGACCCGCTGCACGCCGGCCGCCTGGTAGTCGGCCCCGACATCGCGGAAGTGGCAGGCCTCCTTGGTGCACCCGCTGGTCATCGCCGCCGGGTAGAAGAACAGCACCACCGGCCCAGCGGCGAGCAGCGTCGTCAACCGCCGCGGGCTGCCGGTCTGATCGGGCAGTTCAAAGTCCGGTACCTCGTCACCTTCGCGCATGACATGACCCTAACCACGCGGGCACGCCCACGCCCGCGCGTGACAGACTTCTCCCAAAGCAGCCCCGCCGCGGAACCGGTCGGGGCGCACTGGACGAACACGTCGAGCCGCCGATCGCGGGTCGGCGGGAAAGTGACTGCTCACCGTGGCCGTGCCCAACCTGACCCGCGACGACGCGCGAATCCGCGCCGACCTCCTGCACGTCGAGCATTACGACGTCGTGCTCGACCTGACCGACGGCGGAGGCAAGCCGTCCGAGCGCACCTTCCGCTCGACCACCACCGTGCGCTTCGCCGCGAGCGAGGCCGCCGACACCTTCGTCGACCTCGTCGCCGACCGGATCCGCTCGGTCACCCTGAACGGCGCCGACGTGCCGGTGGACGGCTACCGCCCCGAGGACGGCATCGCGCTGCGCGGCTTGGCCGCCGACAACACGCTGGTCGTCGACGCCGACATGCTCTACACGAACACCGGCGAGGGCCTGCACCGGTTCGTCGACCCGCTCGACGGCGAGACGTACCTCTACTCGCAGTTCGAGACGGCCGACGCGAAGCGCATGTACGCGTGTTTCGACCAGCCCGACCTCAAGGCCGCCTTCACCTTCCATGTGACCGCACCCGACTACTGGGAGGTCGCGTCCAACGGCCGCATGGAGCGCACCGAAGACCTGAGCGCGGGCCGCACGCTGCACTTCGCCACCACCGCGCGGATCAGCCCCTACATCACGGCGCTCGTCGCCGGCCCGTACCACGTCACCCGCAGCGAGCACGACGGCATCGACCTGGGCCTGTGGTGCCGCAAGACCCTGGCCGAGCACCTCGACGCCGACGCGCTGTTCGAGGTCACCCGGCAGGGCTTCGACTGGTACCACCAGAACTTCGGCGTCCGCTACGCGTTCGACAAGTACGACCAGCTGTTCGTGCCGGAGTTCAACGCCGGCGCGATGGAGAACGCGGGCTGCGTGACGTTCCGCGAGGACTACGTGTTCCGCAGCCGGGTCACCGACGCGCGCTACGAGCGTCGCGGCGAGACGATCCTGCACGAGATGGCGCACATGTGGTTCGGCGACCTCGTCACCATGCGCTGGTGGGACGACCTGTGGCTCAACGAGTCGTTCGCCACCTACATCTCCACGCTGTGCCAGGTGGAAGCCACCCGCTGGACCGACGCGTGGACGACGTTCGCCAACACCGAGAAGACGTGGGCCTACCGCCAGGACCAGCAGCCCACCACGCACCCGATCGCCACCGACGCACCGGACGTGCAGACGGCTGAGGTCAACTTCGACGGCATCACCTACGCCAAGGGCGCGAGCGTGCTCAAGCAGCTCGGCGCCTACGTCGGCATCGACGCCTTCCTGGCCGGACTGCGCGCCTACTTCGCCGAACACGCCTTCGGCAACACCACGCTCGCCGACCTGCTGCGCGCGCTGGAAACTGCGTCCGGCCGCGATCTCGGCGACTGGTCGAAGCTGTGGCTCGAGACCTCGGGCATCAGCACGCTGCGCCCTGACTTCGCGGTCGGCCCCGACGGCACGTTCACCTCCTTCGAGATCGTGCAGAACGCGCCCACCGACGTCGCCGCGTCGAACATCGCGCGTCCGCACCGACTGGCCGTCGGGTTGTACGAGGAGCGTGGCGGGGTGCTCACGCGCACCAAGCGGGTCGAGCTCGACGTCACCGGGGAGCGCACGGCCGTGGCCGAGCTCGTCGGCGAACGCCAGCCCGACCTGTTGCTGGTCAACGACGACGACCTCACCTACTGCAAGCTGCGGCTGGACGACACCAGCCTCGAGACGCTGCGCAGCGGCGGCATCGCCAAGCTCGAAGCCTCGCTGCCGCGCGCCCTGTGCTGGTCGGCGGCGTGGGACATGACCCGCGACGGCGAACTGCCCACCCGCGACTACGTCGACCTCGTGATCGCCGGCGCGCAGCACGAGACCGACATCGGGGTCATGCAGTCGCTGAACCGGCAGGCCCTGCGGGCGCTGGAGATCTACGCCGACCCGCAGTGGGCGCCGCTCGGTCACACCCGACTCGCCGACGCCGCGCTGCGCGCGTTGCGGGTGGCACCGGCCGGCTCGGATCACCAGCTGGCGTGGGTGCACGCCCTGCTCGGTGCCGCCCGCTCCGACGAGCACGTGGCGGTGCTGCACGGGCTGCTCGACGGCACGCAGGTGCCCGACGGGCTGGCCGTCGACCACGAGCTGCGCTGGTCGATCGTCTGCGCGCTGTCCGCCCTCGGCGCGATCGGCCCGGACGGGATCGAGGCCGAGGCCGAGCGGGACCGCTCCGCCGCCGGCGCCCGGCACGCGGCCACCGCTCGCGCGCTGCAGCCGACCGCCGAGGCGAAGGCGGAGGCCTGGCGGCTCGCCGTGGACGACGACGCGCTGCCCAACGCGATGCAGGAGGCCGTGATCGCCGGCTTCGCCCACCCGGACCACGGCGAACTCGTGGCGCCCTACGTGCAGCGCTACTTCGCCGACATCCGCGACGTGTGGGACCGGCGCACCAGCGAACTGGCGCAGAACGTCGTCATCGGGCTGTTCCCCACCTGGACCTCCACGATCGACGAGTCGACCGTGGCCGCCGCCGATGCGTTCCTGGCCGGCGACGACGTGCCCGCGGCGCTGCGCCGGCTCGTCAGCGAGGGCCGCGCGGACGTGGTGCGGGCGCTGCGGGCGCGGGCCGCCGACACCGCGGCGGGGTAGGTGTCACGCGGCACGGCGGAAAGTAAGGTGTGGCGCGTTACCAACGGGTAGCTAACCTCGTTGGTCGCAGTGACGACGACCACAGCCGGAGTTCACATGTCAGCAGGAGACGTCCCCCGGCGTCCCCGCCCCGGGCCGGGCGCAGCACGTCCCCGGCCGCACGCGGCGATCGACCCTGCCCCGCTCGGTTTCTGGAACGAGCCGTCCTCGCACTGGACCCGCTTCCTGGACGCGCGGGACGCGTTCGTGCTGCGCGCCAAGGCCCGGGTCCTGCGCCGACCGGTCGACGACGAGGTGCTCGCCGCGATCACCGGCCCGCTGCCGGCGCTGAGTGCCGCCCCGGCGCCGCTGGCCGGCCTCGACGCGCACCCCGAGCCGGTTTTCGTGGCCGAGCCGGGCGTCGTGGCCGAGCCGGTCGTCGTGGCCGAGCCGGTCGTCGTGGCCGAGCCGGTCGTCGTGGCCGAGCCGGTCGTCGTGGCCGAGCCGGTCGCGGCGTCGAGCCACTCCGGCCGGGCGGTCAGGTCGGGCCCGAAGCACGCCGCGGCTTCCGCCGGCCGCGCGCGGATCTGGGGCCACAACCCGCGCGCCGCGCGCGGCGCCGCCGTCGCCACCATCGGTTGCGGCGTCGCCGTCTTCGTCGCCGGCGCGATCGTGACGCCGCTGGCCGGCGCCGGCCTCGCCGCACACGACACGGCGCGCCACCACACCGCTGCGCGACCGGGTGCCGCCCGCGCGCTGCAGGCCGCGGCGGCCGCGCCCGCCACACGCAAGACCCTCGCGGCCGACCCGACCCACGTGGCCAAGCAGGCCCCGGCGACGCGCAAGGTGATCACCGGGCTCGCGGCCAACGGCATCCCGAACGTCGCCCTCAACGCCTACCGCGTGGCCGCGGCCCGGATGGCGAACGTCCAACCCTCGTGCGGCATCCGGTGGTACCTGCTGGCCGGGATCGGCCGCGAGGAATCCGACCACGGGCGCTTCGGCGGCGCGAAGCTGCACGCCAGCGGCGTCTCGACGCCGCCGATCATCGGCCCCGCCCTCGACGGCGTGCATTGGGACTACATCCCCGCGCCCGGCAACGGTTCCGCGCTCGACGGTGACACGCAGTTCGCGCACGCGTTGGGCCCGATGCAGTTCATCCCCTCCACGTGGGCCGGCTACGGGGCCGACGCCACCGGTGACCACAAAGCCGACGTCTTCAACATCAACGACGCCGCGTTGGGGGCCGCGCGCTACCTGTGCACCGCCGGCGGCGACCTGCGCACGCGCGCCGGCCAGACCGCGGCCGTGCTCGCCTACAACCACAACGACCAGTACCTGAACCAGGTGCTGGCGCTCGCCGACGCCTACCGCCGCGGCGTGCCGGTCAGCGGCATCCCGACGGGCATCACCAAGGGTCCGCTGCCGGCGATCAGCGCCCCCGGCTACCTCCCGCCGGTGAACCCGGGGGCGCCCACCGCGGTCGGCCAGCGGCCCACGAAGCACCCGTCGAAGGGGAAGGCCCGCAGTGGCAACGGGAGCGGACGTGGCTCGTCGGCCGCCGCGGCCGGCGGCGCTGCGGGTGGTGGCTCCGGCGGCGGCGCAGGTGGCGGCACCGGCGGCGGTGGTTCCGGCGGCGGCGGTTCGGCCTCGTCGGGCGGCACCTCGTCCGGGTCGGGAGCTCAGCCCACCACGCCGGCGCCCACGGCACCGTCGAGCAACCCGCCCTCGAGCACGACGAAGCGGCTCTGCATCCCGATCCCGATCCTGCACAAGTGCCCGTGACCGGGCGCTGAGCCCGGACCGGTCAGCGGTTGCCGGCGGAGTCGGCCAGCATGCGCAGGCCGGTGACGATGCCGCCGGTCAGATCACCGTTGGTGAACGAGGCCCGCATGGCGAGCGCGGCCAGGGCGCAGGCGCGGTTCGGCAGGCGCTTGGCCGACTCGGGACCGGTGACGATGTGCAGGTTGCGCTGCCCGGGCGAGACGGCCACGAGTACCGACTCGTCGCTGAGCTTCTCGAACAGCGCCTCGGCGTGCGCGCGCGTCGGGCTCTTGAGGGCCCCCACGTAGACCGAGAAGGTCAGGCCGCTCTCCCGACTGGACAGCGTGAGGGCCTCGTCGAGGCGGCTCAGCTGCGCCGGCGTGAACGGACCGGCGGGCGCGTACCGGCCCTGCGGGCCCTCCTGCCGTTCCGGTCCGCGGACCGACACCTCACCACTCACCGCTGGCACCTCCCACTGCCGTCGTCGCCGTGGCGCCGGCCTCGAGCTGACGCGCGCCCGGGACGACGTCGTGCACCACCGCGTCGGGGTGCGGGACGTACCAGGTGGGCTCGAAGTCCCACGCCTTGCCCGGGCGGTACCGGTTCGGCTGGCGCACGATCGCCTTGCCGTACACGGCAAGGGTGATGAGCGCGATGATGCCGAGCGGGATGCCGACGAACACGAGCACGGTCTGGACGACGGTCACGCCCAAACGGTAGCGCAAGGGCCAGGCCGGTCCGGCGCTCAGGTACCCCAGAGCGGCGGGTGGCGCTCGTGCCACGGCAGCGCGGCCTCGAGCTGCGCGGCGAGCATCAGCAGCGGCGCCTCGCCGCCCGGCCGGCCGATCAGCATGATTCCGATCGGCAGGCCGTCGTGGGTGGCGTAGAGCGGCAGCGAGATCGCCGGTTGTCCGGTGGTGTTGTAGATCGCGGTGAACGGCGTGAACCGCTTCTGCCGCTCGAAGTCGGCCGCCGGGTCGCCGTCGGGTTCCTGGAACCAGCCGACCGGCCGGGGCGGCAGCGCCAGCGTCGGGGTGAGCACCGCGTCGAGGTGGGCCGAGGCGGCGATCCCCCGCCGCGAGTGCACATTCAGCCCGCCGATGGCGTTCGCGAACTGCGCGCCGCTGACGGCCCGGCCCCGCTCGCGCAGGTGCCGGGTCAGGGGCCGCAGGAGGTGCTCGCGGTCCGGCGGCACCGGCGCCGACGCGGCCGACACGGCCCACATCGCCTCGAACAGGGGCACCGCTTCGGGCGGGATCGGCGCGGCGACGTCCTCCACCTCGTGGCCCAGCCCGGCCAGCAGGGTCGACGCCCGCTCCCAGGCGTCGCGGACCTCGGGGTCGATCTGCGCCTCGATCGGCGAGTCGACGTACCGGCCGATCCGCAGCGACCCGGGATCCCTGTCGCACCAGCCGAGGTAGCTCTCCCCCGCCGGCAGCGGCTCGCGAGCGTCGGGGTCGCCCGGGAACGGGCCGGCGGTGACGTCGAGGAACGCGGCGGCGTCGCGCACGGTGCGCGCGAGCGGGCCGAGGACCGACAGGCGGGTGGCGTCGAGATCCAAGGGGCCGCGCGAGATCCGTCCGCGCGACGTCTTCAGGCCCACGAGGCCGCACACGCTGGCCGGGATGCGGATCGAGCCGCCGCCGTCGCTGCCCTGGGCGACCGGCACGAACCCGGCGGCCACGGCGGCGCCGGCCCCGCCGCTCGACCCACCCGCCAGCCGGGTGGTGTCCCACGGCGTGCGCGCGGGCGGCCCGATGTCGGTCTCGGTGTAGCAGGGCAGACCCAGCTCCGGTGTCGCCGTCTTGCCCACGCTGATGGTCCCGGCCCGGCGCAGCAGCGTCACGACGTTGTCATCGGCGCCGGGCACGAAGTCGGCGAACACGGACGACCCGAGCTTCGTCGGTACGCCGGCCACGTTGTTCAGGTCCTTGATGGCCGTGGGCACGCCGAGCAGGGGCGGCAGGTGTGCGGGGTTGTCCGTTGCGCGCACGAGGGCCTCGGCGGCGCGGGCCTCGTCGCGGGCCCGTTCGGCGGTGACGGTGACGAACGCGCCGACCTGCTCGTCGAGGCGGGTCACCCGGTCCAGCGCATGGTCGACGAGTTCGACGGGGCTGACCTCGCGCCGGCGTACCGCGGCCGCGGCCTCGAGCGCGGTGAGGTCGTGCAGCTCGGACATGCGGCCAGCTTGGCAGACCCGGCGACCGGCCGCCGTCGTGTCCTGGACGTCCTGGTTCGCCCGCCCTAGGCTGCTGGCACCGACGGGTCGCGCACGGGGACGCGAGCACCGGCAACGGGGGCAACCATGACATCCGTCCGTTCGCGCTGCGCGCTGCTCGTCGGCGCGCTGGCGCTGGTCCTCGCGTCCGGGGCCGGGTCCGCGGCCGCGGCGCCGGCAACTTCGCCGTGGCTGCAGGCCGGCTACAACGCGGCCGCGGCCAACGACAACACCGCCGAGTCGACGCTGACGACCGCGACCATCGGCAAGGCGGTGGCGCTGCGCACGCTCACACCGACCGGCAAGGACTGCTACGGCGGGCACGAGGTCGATTCGCCGCTGCTGAGCGAGTCACACGTGTACGCGGTGAACGGCACGGCCATCACCTCCTATGACGCCGCCAACGGGGCCCTGCTCTGGCGCACCGTGTTGCCGGACTACAACGAGTACACGCTCGTGGCCGTGTCGCACGGGCTGGTCATCGTCGGTGACGACGACTGCGGCACGAACGACCCCATCGGCGAGGTGCGGGCCTTCTCCTCGACCGACGGTTCTCCGGTGTGGTCGTTGCCCCTGCCGTACGGCGACGGCCTGGCCGACGTCAGCGTGTCCGGCAAGTACGTCGTCGCCCAGACGGCGGAGGTGGGCGGCGAGGTCGACCTGTCGGTGTTCCGGGTGCAGGACGGCACCCTCGTGTGGACGCTCACCGGGCAGGCCGGGGAGAGCGGGATCCAGGACGCCAACGCCCGCGTGGTCGACGGGCAGGTCTACACGACCGGCCTCGACGACAGCGGCTTCGCCCAGTTGCAGGCCCGCAGCCTGGCCACCGGCGCGGTGCGGTGGACGGCGCTGCCGGCCACCGTCGAGCGCGGCGACAGCGACCTCGCCGGAGCCGGCCACCTGTACGTGCAGTCGGGCGGCGCCGTCTTCGACGTCGACCCGGCCACCGGGGCCGTCCGCTTCCGCCTGCCCGCCGCGACGCATTCCCTCGCCGTCGGCGGCGGGCGGGTGTACGCCAGCTGCGCCACCGACGCCTCGATCGTGTGTGCCTACGACGAAGCGAGCGGCGCGCGGCTGTGGGTGCGCGGTTCGCACTCGGCCGGCCTGTCCGCGATCGCCGCCGGCGGCCTGCTCTACCTGTCCAACGGCCAGGTGCTCAACGCGGCCACCGGCCACACGGCGCGCACGCTGCCCGGCTCCCCGCTGGCCGTCGGCCAGGGACGGGTCGCGGTCGAGCGCAAGTCCGGGGCGCTGCTGCTCTACGGTCTGCCCGGTCATTGACCGGGCCCGGCGCTCAGCCCGCCGGTGCCATCTCGACGTCGACGGTCGAGGGCAGGCCGAGGTAGCGCTCCCAGGACGGCTCGCGCACCGCCCAGCCCATGACCACGGCCACCGTCGGCGGCGGCTGCACCGGCGGGGCGCCCAGGTGCCAGCCCAGCTCGGTGAGCAACCGGTCGCCCTTGCGGTGGTTGCACCGGGCGCACGCGGCGACCACATTCGTCCACATGTGCGGGCCGCCGCGCGAGCGCGGCCGCACGTGGTCGATGGTGTCGGCGCGGCTGTGGCAGTACACGCAGCGGTGCCCGTCGCGGTCGAGCACCGCGCGGCGGGTGAGCGGCACCTCGCGGCGGTACGGAACTCGCACGAAGCGGGCGAGGCGCACCACCGTCGGCACCGGGACGGCCAACCGCTCCGAGTGCAGGACCGTCGCACCGGCCTCGACGACGACGGCCTTCTCGGCGAGTACGAGCACGACCGCGCGGCGCAGCGGCACGACGCACAACGGCTCGTACGTCGCGTTGAGTACCAGCGCCGCACCCATCGCGTCCCTCCGTCCTGGGGACAGTCAACCCGACGAGGTGGCCGCGTGCACGCACTTTGGCCGATCTGCGCCGGGCGGAGTTCAGCCGACGGCGGCGAGCGGGACCGGGAATTCGCGGCGTAGCTGTGCGTCGCGGATCCGGTCCTTGGTCATCTCGTACCGGATCCGGACCAGCCGACGGGTGAAGGACACCAGCGCGTCCCGCTCGGGGCGGGCAGCCACGCCACTGGGCCGGTAGCCGTTGCGCCGCATGGTGAGCTTGGCCGCCACCTCGATCAGCCCGGCGTCCTGCGGGCTGAGCACCTTCTGCCAGGCGTCCACTCGCGATGCGTCGATGGGGCCACGCACGCGCTCGTGCCAGGTCTTGCGCGGCGGGACGAGATCGTCGGCGGCTTGCACGTGGTCGAGCATCTGCTCGGTGAACGGCTCGTCGAGGAAGTCGCACAGCGCCACGAGTTCCTTGCGCGGGTCGGCGGTCAGGTCCTCGAAGCGCAGCCGGTGGTAGGTGTCCGACGGCAGCCGGCGGGCCCACTTGCGCAACTCCCGGTCGGCCTGCACCCACAGTGCCGTGGCGTGGGGCAGGGGGCGCCGGTACCAGCTGACCTGCATCAGTGACGCGACGACGGCGCGCGGGTCACGCACGAGGTGAATGACCTGGGCGTTCGGGAACAGCCGCAGCAGCGTGGCCATCTCGCGCCAGTACGCCGGCCGCTTCTCGACCCACCGGGCGGCACCCCGGTCATCGGCGAACTCTCGCCACACGCAGGACACCACCGAGCCGAAGGTGGGCGGCGCCTCAGCCACGGCGGCGAGGACCTTCGTGCGGTCGATCTTCAGGTCGGCGAACAGGGACTCCCGGTTGGTGATGAACTCGCCGAGCTTGCGCCGGTTGGCCGGATCCTGGAGGTCACCGAACGTGCGCCGCCTGCGGTAGGCGGGCAGCAGGAACCGCGTCTCGGGCGAGACCGCGATCTCGGGGTGGGAGTGCAGGATCGCGCTGAGCAGGGTGGTGCCCGAGCGCGGGCACCCGACGAGAAGGATCGGCCGGGGCGACATTCGGACCATTGTGCCTAACCAGGATGTGCGGGCGGGCTCAGGACCGGGGCGCCCGCGGTGGGCGAGGCTTGATCACCTGAAAACGCCACGAAGCGAGCTTGCCGGGGGTGGCGGCGGCCGTGGCATCGTGGGGCCCGATGTCCACTTCGATCGCGACGACCGCCGCTCTGCCCAAGTTCCTGCACGACCACAGCCGCGTGCTGATCGAGGAGCCGATCCGCATCCTCGTCATCATCGTCGTGGCCCTGATCGTGCGGGCCGTCCTGAACCGGATGATCGGCCGCGCCGTCCGGCCGGCCACCGGCGAGAGCGTGCCGCGCATCCTGCGACCGTTCAAGGAGCGCCTCGAGGGCAGCTCGTTCCTCGAGTCGGCCGGCCTGACCTCCGAGCGCCGCCGCCAGCGTGCGGCGACGCTCGGATCAGTGCTGAAGTCGGCGGTATCGGCCACCATCTTCGTGATCGCGTTCCTGCTCGTGCTCAGCGAGCTGCGCATCAACCTCGCGCCCTTCATCGCGGGCACGTCCATCGTGGGCGTCGCTCTCGGCTTCGGCGCGCAGAACATCGTCAAGGACTTCCTGTCGGGCATGTTCATGCTGCTCGAGGACCAGTACGGCGTGGGCGATGTCATCGACTTCGAGAAGGCCACCGGGACGGTCGAGGCCGTCGGGCTGCGGTGTACTCGGCTGCGCGACATCAACGGCACCGTCTGGTACGTGCGCAACGGCGAGGTGGTGCGCGTCGGCAACAAGAGCCAGGGCTTCGCCACCGTGGTCCTCGACGTGCCCATCGACGCGTGGGCCGAGGTCGGGACCGCGTCCGCGGCGATGCTCGAGGTGGCCCGGGCGATGGCCGAGGAGGAGGACTGGAAGCCGGTGTTCCTCAGTTCCCCTGAGGTGCAGGGCGTGGAGTCGATCACCCGCAGTGAGACCGTGATCCGGGTGGTCGCCAAGGTGCGCCCGCTCGAGCAGTGGCGCACCGCCCGGGAGATGCGCCGCCGGATCCGCGAGCGGCTGGACACGCTCGAGCCGGAGGCGCACCACGAGGCCGTCCCGGCCGGCGAGGACGCTTCCTCGACCGTCTGAGCGGCCGCTGCGGCCGGTCGCGAGCATCGCTCTCGGGTGGCGTCAGGACAGGTCCTGCAGTGCCTCCAGCACGGCCCGGTGCAGGGTGGGGAACACGTAGTGCATGGTCAGCAACTGCCGTACCGGCACGGCGGCGTGCACGGCCACGGTGAGCATCCCGATCAGCTCGCCGCCGTACGGGCCCATCACGGTGGCGCCGACGAGCACGCCGCGGTCGGCGTCCTCGACCACCTTGACGAACCCGTTGTTGCCCGGCCCGTGGATCCAGCCGCGGGTGTTCGAGCCGAGCCGTTGTGTGCCGACCCGCACCCGCAACCCCTTGTCCCGTGCGTCTCGCTCGGTCAGCCCCACCCGGCCCACCTCGGGGTCGGTGAAGGTGGCCCAGGCGAGCGCGTGGTAGCCGCCGTAGGGCTCGGACTCGCCCTGCAGGTGCGCGGCCAGGATGCGGGCCTGCCACACCGACACGTGGGTGAACGGGCCCTTGCCCGTGACGTCGCCGATGGCGTACAGCCCGTCGGTGCCGCCGACCTGCATGTGCTCGTCGATCTCGAGCGCGCGCGACGCCGGGTCCAGGCCGACCGTGTCCAGGCCGATGTCGAGGTTGGGCGTGCGGCCCGCGGCCACGAGCAGCTTGGTGCCGGTCACCGTGTTGCCGTCGGCCAGCGTGACCACAACCCCGTCGCCGCCCGCGGCGACCTGCTCGACCGACTGGCCGAAACGCAGGGCCAGGCCCTCGCGCTCGAACACCTCGCGCAGGACGTCGCCGGCTTCGGGCTCCTCGCGGCCGAGCAGCCGCTCGCCGCCCTCGACGACGGTCACCTGCGTGCCGAAGCGCGCCATGCCCTGGGCGAGTTCGCAGCTGATCACCCCGCCGCCGACGACGACCATCGACGCCGGCGCCGCCGGGGCCCGCAGGATCTCGCGGTTGGTCCACAGCGTCCCGTCGACCCCGCGCCCGAGCGAGTCGATGCCATGGACGGGCGGGATCGCCGGCGACGTCCCGGTGGCCACGACCACCCGAGCGGCCGTGTGCCGCTGCCCGCCGACGTCGACCAGCAGCCGACCGCCGTCGGCCCGCCCGGCCAGCCGGCCGGTGGCGCGCGCGAACGTGACGCCCTTGCCCTCGATGCGTTCGACCGCCGTCGTGTCGTCCCAGTCGGTGGTGGCCTCGTCCCGGATGCGCGCATGCACCGGCGCGAAGTCGGGGGTGTCGGTGGCCGTGCCCGCCAGCAGCGGCACCCGGCGCGATTCGCCCAGCACCTCGGCCGCGCGCAGGATCATCTTCGACGGGATGCACCCGAAGTACGGGCACTCGCCGCCCACCAACCGCTCGTCCACCCCGAGCACGCGCTGACCCGCCTGGGCGAGCGTGCCGGCCAATTCCTCGCCCCCGGGACCGAGGCCCAGCACCACGACGTCGTAATCCATGCGTCGGACGCTACTGGGCGGTCGGCACAATGGACCTCGTGACGGGCTTACCGGACGGAGACGGGCGCGCCGACAGCTTCTACGAGGCGGTCGGCGGCGAGGAGACGTTCCGGCGCATCGTCGACACGTTCTACGCCGGCGTCACGCAGGACCCGGTGCTGCGCTCGCTGTACCCGGAGGAGGACCTGGGGCCGGCCGCCGACCGGCTGCGGATGTTCCTGATCCAGTACTGGGGCGGGCCGCACACCTACTCCGAGGAGCGCGGGCATCCCCGGCTGCGCATGCGGCACGCGCCGTTCGCGGTGAACTCCGCCGCTCGCGACGCCTGGCTCACGCACATGCGCGCCGCACTCGACGAAGCGGCCTTGCCGCCGGCCTACGACCGCACGCTGTGGGACTACCTGGTCTCGGCCGCCGACTCGCTGCGCAACACCCCGGGCTGAGCCCGGCGGAGGGCCCGACACAATGGGCGGGTGACTCGAAGCGTTTCCGGTGACCGGCCCTGGTGGGCGTCCGCGGTCTTCTACCAGATCTATCCGCGCAGCTACGCCGACGGCAACGGCGACGGCACCGGTGATCTGATCGGCCTCCGGGAGCGCCTCGACCACTTGGCCGACCTGGGCATCGATGCGCTGTGGCTCTCGCCGTTCTACCGCTCGCCGATGGCCGACGGCGGCTACGACATCGCCGACCCGTGCGACCCCGACCCGCTGTTCGGCACGCTCGCCGATTTCGACGCGATGCTCGCCGCCGCGCACGAGCGCGGCCTACGGGTGACCGTCGACCTCGTGCCCAACCACTTCTCCGTCGAGCACCCCTGGTTCCGAGCCGTACTGCAGGGCGGGCCCGACGCCCCCGAGCGGCGCCGGTTCATCATCCGTCCCGGGCGCGGCCCGGACGGCGACGAACCGCCGAACAACTGGCCGGCGGTCTTCGGCGGACCGGCGTGGACCCGACTGCCCGACGGCGAGTGGTACCTGCACCTGTTCGCCCCGGAACAGCCCGACCTCGACTGGACCAACCCGGAGGTGCCGGCGGAGTTCGAGCGGATCATGCGGTTCTGGCTCGACCGCGGCGTCGACGGGTTCCGCATCGACGTCGCCAACTCGATGGCCAAGGAGCCGGGTCTGCCCGACATGGACCTCACCCACCTCGCCCCCCAGGAGGACGGCGCGGTCATGCCGCACCCGCAGGACATCCGCTGGGACCGCGAGCAGGTGCACACCTATCACCGCAGGCTGCGCCGCGTGCTCGACGCCTACCCCGGCGAGCGGATGGCCGTCGGCGAGGCATGGGTGGCCGAGGCGGACCGGTTGGCGCGATACGTGCGCCCCGGTGAACTCAACCTCGTGTTCAACTTCGAGCTGGTCAGCGCCGAATGGGGTGCCGAGCGGTTCCGTGCGGCCATCGACCGCTCGCTCGCGGCCATGTCGGGAGTGGGCGCACCGTGCACCTGGGTCCTGTCCAACCACGACGTCAACCGCGTGGCCACCCGCTACGGCGGCGGCGAGCGCGGCGTGGCCCGGGCCCGGGCGGCGGCCCTCGTCCAGCTCTCGCTGCCTGGCGCGGTCTACGTCTACAACGGTGACGAGCTGGGCCTGGAGAACGTCGAGCTGCCCGACGACGCACTGCAGGATCCGACCTGGGAGAACTCCGGGCACACCGTCCGCGGCCGCGACGGCGAGCGGGTGCCACTGCCCTGGTCGGGCGATGCGCCGCCCTACGGGTTCTCCACCACGCCGGGCACCTGGCTGCCGATGCCCGCGGGCTGGACCGAGCGCACCGTGGCCGCCCAGCTCGCCCGGCCCGGTTCCACCCTGCAGCTCTACCGCGCCACGCTCGCGTTGCGCCGCACCCTGCCCGACCTGCGCGGCCACGACTACGCATCGGTGGACGCCCCCGAGGGCTGCCTGGCCTACCGGCGCGGCGGGCTGACCGTGCTGCTCAACGCGGGCGACGCCGCCGTGCCGCTGCCGCCCGGCGAGCTCGTGCACGCCTCCGGCCCGGTGGGCGCGGACGTGCCGCCCGACACCGCGGTCTGGGTGCGCTGAGCCGTCGCTGCGCGCCGACGTCCCGACGGGCGCCGATCGACGGGTCAGCGGGCGAGCAGGCCCAGCCCGCTGCCGGGGCGTTCGAGGTAGACCGTGCCGTAGGCGCCCACGAGGCGCACCCAGCGGCCGGCGACGTCGACGTGGGCCCGGCCGCCACGGGGCAGGAAGCCCATCCGGGTCAGCGCGCTGACCGCACGCAGGGTGAGCTCGGCGTCGGCCCCGCCGGGATCGCTCACCTGCAGGACGACGGAGTCCAGCAGGGCGTCGGCGACCTCCTGGCGCGGCTGGGCGCCGGGCACACCCTCGCGGGCCGCGGCATCCTTCAGGGTGAGCGCGCCCTGGCGGACCAGCGGGCGGATCGCGTCGTCGGGTACCGAGTCGAGCCGGTGCCACCCGGACTCCGGCGGCAGGCCGCCGCGCCAGTCGGCGTCGCGGGACCCGGGCGGCTCGCCCGCCTCGCCGTCCACCCACGCCAGCAGGGCGGCAGCGCCGACCGTGAGGTCGCGCACCGCGGCCGCATCCGCCGGGGTGGCAGCGTCGGGCACGACCGTGCGCGACACCAGCACACCGAACGGACGCACCAGCGCGCTGGCCCGCTGCGTCGAGAGCCGCAGGCGCGCGACCGCCCGTGGGTCGAGGTCGACGGCGCGGCGCAGCAGCGGCGCGAGCTCGCGCAGGGTCTCGCGGTCCGGCTCGGCGAGCAGGGCGCTCACGCCGGCTCGTCGGCGAAGCCCTGCAGGATCTCGCGTTCCTCGTCGGTCAGCCGCCGCGGCCGGTCGGTGGCGAAGTCGAAGGTCACGCACCTGGTGGCCGCCCGGGCGGCCAGCATCAGCGCGTCGTACACCTCGTATCGCACGGTGAACCGCGCCCCACGGACGCCCTCGACCCACATCTGCACGCGCAGCGGTTCGGGGTGGTACACCACCGGGTGCAGGTAGTCGATCTCGTGCCGCGCGATCACCGTGCCGTTGGTGAACCCCTCGTGCCGGTGGAAGAACAGCGCGACCCGGGCCTGTTCGAGGTACTGCAGGTACGCGGAGTTGTTGATGTGCCGGTAGGCGTCCATGTCCGACCAGCGCATGTGCACCTCGTGCTCGAAGCGGGCCACGGCTCGGGCGGGTCAGTCGCGGGTGAGCTTGCGGTGCGTGACGGCGTGCGGGCGGGCCGCGTCGGCACCCAACCGCTCGATCTTGTTCTTCTCGTAGGACTCGAAGTTGCCCTCGAACCAGAACCAGTTGGCCGGGTTCGCGTCGTCGCCCTCCCACGCGAGGATGTGCGTGGCGATGCGGTCGAGGAACCAGCGGTCGTGGCTCGTGATCACCGCGCAGCCGGGGAACTCGAGCAACGCGTTCTCCAGCGAGCCCAACGTCTCGACGTCGAGATCGTTCGTGGGCTCGTCGAGCATCAGCACGTTGCCGCCCTCCTTGAGGGTGAGCGCCAGGTTCAGGCGGTTGCGCTCGCCGCCGGACAGCACCCGCGACGGCTTCTGCTGGTCGGGGCCCTTGAAGCCGAACGCCCCCACGTAGGCCCGGGACGGCATCTCGACGTTGCCGACGTTGATGTAGTCCAGCCCGTCGGAGATCAACTCCCACACGTTCTTGCTCGGGTCGAGACCGGAGCGGGACTGGTCGACGTAGCTGAGCTTCACCGTTTCGCCGACCTTCAGCTCGCCGGCGTCGACCTGCTCCTGCCCGACGATCATCTTGAACAGCGTCGTCTTGCCGACACCGTTCGGGCCGATGACGCCGACGATCCCACCGCGTGGCAGGGAGAACGACACGTCCTTCATCAACAGCTCGCCGTCGAAGCCCTTGTCGAGGTGCGACGCCTCGACGACTACGCTGCCGAGCCGCGGGCCCGGCGGGATCTGGATCTCCTCGAAGTCGAGCTTGCGGGTCTTCTCCGCCTCGGTCGCCATCTCCTCGTAACGCGCGAGGCGCGACTTGCTCTTCGCCTGCCGGCCCTTGGCGTTCTGCCGCACCCAGTCGAGCTCGTCGAGCAGCCGCTTCTGCAGCTTCTGGTCCTTCTTGCCCTGGACAGCGAGGCGCTGCGCCTTCTTCTCCAGGTAGGTGGAGTAGTTGCCCTCGTAGGGGTAGGCACGGCCGCGGTCGAGCTCGAGGATCCACTCGGCGACGTTGTCGAGGAAGTAGCGGTCGTGCGTCACCGCGAGCACCGCGCCCGGGTACTTGGCCAGGTGCTGCTCGAGCCACTGCACGCTCTCGGCGTCCAGGTGGTTCGTCGGCTCGTCGAGCAGCAGCAGGTCGGGCGCCTCCAGCAGCAGCTTGCACAGCGCCACGCGCCGCCGCTCGCCACCGGACAGGTGCGTGACCGCCTCGTCGCCCGGCGGGCAGCGCAGCGCGTCCATGGCCTGCTCGATGCGACTGTCGAGCTCCCAGCCGTCGGCGTGCTCGATCTTCTCCATCAGCTCGCCCTGCTCGGCCAGCAGCGAGTCGAAGTCGGCGTCGGGCTCACCCATCGCGGCCGACACCTCCTCGAAACGCGTCAGGGTGCCGCGCAGGTCGGCGACCGCGTCGTCGACGTTCTCGCGCACCGTCTTCGTCTCGTCCAACGGCGGCTCCTGCTGGAGCAGGCCGACCGTGTACTCCGGCGACAGGCGCGCCTCGCCGTTGGAGGCCTGGTCCATGCCGGCCATGATCTTGAGCACGCTCGACTTGCCGGCGCCGTTGGGGCCGACGACGCCGATCTTGGCTCCCGGCAGGAAGGACAGGGTGACGTCGTCGAGGATCACCTTGTCGCCGTGCGCCTTGCGCACCTTCTGCATGGTGTAGATGAACTGGGGCACTGTACGTCCTTGCGAAGCGACCACGGCCGGGCGGTGCGCACCGACCGTCCACCAGTCTCCCAGCCGCGCGCCATCGTGTGCGCCACCGCCCCGAGCGGGCCCGCTCACGCGGGCAGCAGCCCCCGCACGTACGGCTGCGCCGGCCGCCCGCCGGCCCGCACCTGGGTCCGGGCCGGCGGCGCGTCGGTCCCGCCACGCGTTGATCGGTTACGAGGCGGCGGCCAGCTCGCGCACCTCCCCGGTACGCGGGTCGACCCCGGCCGGCGCGACGTCGCCCGCCCCGGCCTCGGGGCCGCCGGCGGCCCCGCCGGCGGGCCCGTCGTCGAGGTCGAGGTACGCGGTGCTCGCGTCGGCGGGGATACCGTCTTCGTCGGTCTGCACCGACGCCGCGTACGCGCTCCGGCTGACCCGTTCGAAGGTCGCGACGCCGCGGCTCAGGTCGGGCCCGACGGCGGTGGCGTCCAGCTCGTAGGCGGTGTGCAGCGTTTCGTCCTGGGTGTACTCGCGCTGGTAGTAGCGGCCGGTGACGATCACCGGCATGCCCTTGCCGAGCGACTGCGCGACGTTCTCGCCCAGCGCCCGCCAGGCCGACACCGTGACGAACAGCGTGTCGCCGTCGACCCAGGTCTGCTTCTCGCGGTCGAAGCGCCTCGGGGTGGACGCCACCCGGAAGTTCGCGATGCAGTGCCCGCTCTTCGTCCGCCGCAGCTTCGGCGCGTCCACCAGATTCCCGGTGATCGTCATCATCGTGTCGTTCATGTCCTCGTCCCGTCTCGATCCGGCTGATGTCCGGCGCCCGGTGTTGGGCGTGGCCCCAGCACACCGGCGCGGACGGCTCGGGACGGGGGGGCCGGGCGATCTGTGGACGACGCGCTTGCCTGTGGACGGCGACGCGCAAAACGTCCGTGGGCCGTGCTAGCGCGGCCCTCCGCCGCAGCCCGGGCGCGGGTACGCTCCCAGCCGTTGAGGCCCCCGTAGCTCAGTGGATAGAGCGCCCGCCTTCTAAGCGGTTGGTCGCAGGTTCGATCCCTGCCGGGGGCACACCGGAGCAGCACGAGCGGCCGGCCGTCGGCCGAGCAGGTCCGGCATCATCGGCGTATGGCCACCCTCCCGCTGTCGCCCGACGAACTGCTCATGACCACGCGCACGGTGCGCAAGCGCCTCGACCTGTCGCGGGCGGTGCCGATGGAACTGATCCGCGAGTGCCTGGAGATCGCCTTGCAGGCACCGTCCGGCTCGAACACCCAGGGCTGGCAGTGGATCGTGGTCACCGACGCCGAGCAGCGCGCCCGCATCGGTGAGGTCTACCGGCAGGAGACGCAGGCCTACCTCGACTCGAGCAGTTCCGCGGCGAAGCTGTTCGCCGACGACCCCGATCGCGCGCCCGTCCAGCGCCGGGTCGGGAACAGCGTGGCCTGGCTCGGCGAGCACATGGGCGAGGTGCCCGTGCTGCTCGTGCCGTGCATCGAGGCCGGCGTCGAGCTGCCGCCCGGCACGCAGGCCGGCCTGTGGGGCTCGCTGCTGCCCGCGGTCTGGAGCTTCATGCTCGCCGCCCGGGCGCGGGGGCTCGGCACGGCCTGGACGACGCTGCACCTGAACCAGGAGACGGAGGTGGCCCGGCTGCTCGACCTGCCGCCCCGCTACCGCCAGGGGGCGCTCGTCCCCGTGGCCTACTACACCGGCGAGACGTTCAAGCCCGCGCCCCGCGTCGCCGCTCGACGAGGTGCTGCACATCGACCGCTGGTGAGCGGGACCGGTCGGCCGACGGAACGTGGCGGCGCAGCCGCCTCGTCCACCGGGCATGTCCCGCTGCCGCGCCTTCGTCGCCATCGCCCTGTTGGTCTCCTCGGCCGCCGGCTGCGCGTCGATCGCGACCGGCGACCCAACCGTCCCCCGGGAGCCCGGCCGCAGCGGCCTGCACGCGCCGTCCGATCAAGTGGTGTTCCAGGTGAGCAGTGGCGGCGGGTACGTGCCCTATGCCGTCGCGATGGGCGCGCGCCCGGCGTTGACGATCTACGGCGACGGGCGCGCCTTCACGCTCAGGGAATCGCGCACCTACCTCGGGGCGCCCCCCGGGTTGGCCCGTGGCTCGGTCCCGGTGGCGACCCTGCGGCGACTGGCCGGCCGGGCCGCCCGCTCCGGCCTGTTCGGCCACATCGACCTCGGCACGCCGCAGGTCACCGATCTGGGTAGCACCACGGTGATTTTCCGCCCCGGCACGGCGGCGGCGCAGCAGGCGAGCGCCTACGCGTTGTCCTTCCGCGACGCCGACGGCGGCCTGACGGCGATCCAGCGACAGTGGCGCGCCGACCTGCGTGACCTGATCAAGGAGCTGACGGCGGCGGTGCGGCACCCCGGGGGCAGTGAGTGGCTGCCGGCGAGCATCGACGTCACCGAACCGGTGTCGGACAGCGCCGCGTCGGGCACCCCGCGGGCGTGGCCGGGACCTGTGCCCGAGCGCCTGCTCGCCTTGCACCGCGGCGGCGGGCGCTGCGGCGTGCTCTCGGGCGCCGGGGCCCGCCGGGTGTACCTCGCGGCGCGGATCAACAGCGGCACACGGTGGCGGGTGGCCGGCCGGGTCCGCCAGCTCATCGTCCGTCCGCTGCTGCCGGGCGAGCGCGGGTGCCGCGCCTGACCCCCTGCTTCGGCGGGTGGCCGCGACCCGGACTTCGGGCGCACCGCGTCCTGAGCGGATCGCTCCGACGCCCCGTAAGGTGCGTCTTGTCCGACGCCGCAGGCCGCCCAGCGAAGGAATCGCCATGACCGTCTCCTCCCCGCGCACCGGTGCGCGCAGCATCCCGGACACCGTCACGCAGCTGCGGGCCACGTTCCGCAGCGGCCGCACGAAGCCGATCGAGTGGCGGCTGCGGCAGCTGGCGGCGATCGAGAAGCTGGTGAGCGAACGGGAGAAGGAGCTGGCCGACGCCCTGACCCGGGACCTCGGCCGGCCGGCGTTCGAGGGGTGGCTCGCCGACCTCGCGCCGGTCGCCGGCGAGGCGCGGCACGCGGCCAGGAAGCTGCGCTCGTGGATGAAGCCGCACCGGGTGGCCACGCCGCTGAACCTGCAGCCGGGCCGGTCCTGGTACCAGTACGAGCCGCTCGGCGTCGCCCTGATCATCGGCCCGTGGAACTACCCGATCCACCTGCTGCTCGCGCCGCTGGTCGGCGCGATGGCCGCGGGCAACTGCGCGATCCTCAAGCCTTCGGAGCACACGCCGGCGTGCTCGGCGGCGCTGGCCGAGCTCGTACCGCAGTACCTCGACGCCGAGGCCGTCGCCGTGGTCGAGGGCGCGGCCGACGTCACGTCCGAACTGCTCGACCAGGCCCTCGACCACTGCTTCTTCACCGGCAGCCCCGAGGTCGGCAAGATCGTGATGGCCGCGGCGGCCAAGCACCTCACGCCGGTCACCCTCGAGCTCGGCGGCAAGAGCCCGGTCATCGTGGCCGACGACGCCAAGCTCGACGTGGCGGCCCGGCGCATCGCCTTCGGCAAGCTGCTCAACTCCGGGCAGACCTGCGTCGCCCCGGACCACGTGCTCGTCGACCGCAAGGTGCGCGACCGCTTCGTCGAGGCACTGAACGCGGCGGCCGCGGAGATGACCACCGACCCCGACCTGCCGATCATCAACAGCCGGCACGCGGACCGCCTGGCCGGGCTCGTCGAGAAGGCCGGCGGCACCACGGTGCACGGCGGGCGCATCGACGCCGACCGGCACCGCGGCGAGCTGACCGTGATCGTCGACCCCGACGCCGACTCGGACGTGATGCGCGAGGAGATCTTCGGCCCGGTGCTGCCGATCGTCACCGTCGATTCGCTCGACGACGCCATCGCCCACGTGCAGCAGGGCCCCAAGCCGCTCGCGCTGTACCTGTTCACCGAGAACCGCGAGACGGAGAAGCGGGTGCTCGAGGAGGTCAGCAGCGGCGGCGCGGTGGTCAACCACCTGATCTACCACCTGCTCGTCAACGAGCTGCCCTTCGGCGGCGTCGGCAACAGCGGCACCGGCTCCTACCACGGCCGGTGGGGCTTCGAGGCGTTCAGCCACCGCAAAGCGGTCATGCGCAAGCCCACCTGGCCCGACCCGTCGATCGCCTATCCGCCGTTCACGAAGGTCAAGCAGCTCGTGATGCGGGCGCTGTTCTAGTCGGCGGACCGGAGCAGATCCCAGCGATGCTGATCTACTCGATGAGCGTGTCCGTGGACGGCTACGTCGCCGACCGTGACGGCGCCTTCGATTGGGGCGCGCCCAGCGACGAGCTGTTCGCGTTCCACCTCGCCCGCGTGCGCGAGCTCGGCGCCCACCTGTGCGGCCGCAAGCTGTACGAGACGATGCTGGTGTGGGAGACCGATCCCGCCATGCGTGACACCGAGCTCGGCGCCCAGTTCGCCGACGTCTGGTCGGCGCTGCCGAAGGTCGTGTTCAGCCGCACGCTCGGCAGCGTCCGGGGCAATGCGCGGCTCGCCGACTCTTCCGTCGCCGACGAGATCGCCGCGACCCTGGGGTCGACGGACAGGGACGCGGAGATCGGCGGCGCAGGGCTGGCCGCGGCAGCGGTCGAGCTCGGGCTCGTCGACGAGCTGCGGATCTTCCGCGTCCCCGTCGTGGTCGGCGGTGGCACGCCGTACCTGCCACCGGTCAGCGACGACATCGCTCTCGACCTCGTCGAGACCAGGACGTTCGACTCCCGCGTGATCTACGAGCGTTACCGCGTCGACCGGTGACCCGGGAGGACCACCGACGCCGTCGCCTACGGCAGTAAGGGAACGCGCCCTAGGCGGGCAGCGCGTACACGTAGACGTTGTCCTGGTAGGACTCCGATCCGGAGTCGAAGGCGCCGCCGCAGGTGATCAACGCAAGCCTGCGGGGTCCTTTCGACCCGGCGAAGGCGCCGGCGGCGATGCTCTGGGTCTTGTTCCGGGCGACGACCGACTTCACCCGCCAGGCGCTCTGGTGGCCGTTGGCGTCGGTCGTGTAGAGGATGTTGCCGGGGCGGAGATAGGCGAGCCGACCGAAAGCGAACGGCGCCATGCCGGCCCAGTTCACGTGCCCGGCAAGCGTGACCTCGCCGGCGGCTGCGTCGAGATGTGCCGACCCGGCCCACGCACCGACGACGGTAGGGATGCGCGGTGGCGTCAGGATGCCGTGCACGACCCGTGCGGCGCGGATCGCGGCGGTGACTCCCAACGCCGGAATCCGGATGCTGCGCACACCCATTCCGGATTGCCGCCGGACCGTCTCGTCGACGACCTTCGCCCGCCCCGGCAACGGCGCGTCGAGGCGTGAGCGACGAGGGCTGGGCGCGGCCACGGACCGCGACGTCGCCGAGGCCGGCGCCGCCGATGACGACGTGCTCGGCGTCGACGAGGGCGCCGCAGACCTGGGCAGCGGAGCCGCCGCCGGGCTGTCGCGGCGCGTCGCACCGACGACGACCAGCACCGTGCCGAGCGCCGCCAGCGCTATCGCGATTGCGAATAGGCGCTGGCGACGCGACACCCGGCCGAGCAGATTGCGCACCCGATCAGTGTCGGCGTGGTAGCCGTCGCCCGACCACCACCAGGCCGCCCGCGGCGAAGATCAGGAAGCCGCCGAGTGCCGCCAGCGGCAGTGCCGTGAGATTCGTCGACCCGGGGCCACCGGCGTCGACGGCGGTCGGGGTGGCAACGACGCTGGACGTGCCCGCTGTCGTGGTTGTGGTCGCCGCACTGCTCGACGGCGCCCCGGAGGTGAAGCCGCCGCTACCGATGGTCACGTCGAAGGCGCCGATCGTCTCGGCGAGGCCGGCCGAGTCCTTCTCGAGCGTCACGAACGGCGACTTCGGGATGGTGAAGCTGTTGTGGGTGGCGCAGCAGTTGGCCATGGTCGCGGTGATGCCCAGCGCCGCACCCTGTGAGGTGACGGTGAAAGGCGCGGTCACGACCTGGCCCTTCGCGCCCTCGAGGGGAACGAATTTGTAGAAGGTCGCGAAATTGTCTGCGCCGGCGAGCGCGAGGATGCCGCCGCCGTCGTTGAAGAACGTCGTGAAATCGGCCGAGCGGGCGTTGATCGCGGTCTCACCCGCCAGATCGTTGTCGCAACCACCACAGGACTGGTCGGACGCGACCACGATCGCGCTGTACAGCGCCTTGCCGCCGCTGACGAACTTCGTGGCGGCGAATGTCGTGGCGTTGTCCGGGTCGACGGTCTTCACCGACCCGGCGGAGAACCCGGCGTCGACGAGCGCCGTGGGCACCTCGCTGCCGTGGTCCAGGGCCAGGATCGGCAGCGTCGAGCCGTTTCGCACCTTGTCGACGACGATCTTCAGGTACGCACACTCGTCGGCGCTGCCGGTCGCGCAGTGGTAGTCCATGTCGTGGCCGGTGGCGACGATGCTCGCGGTGAGCGGAGCGGCTCCCGCTGTCGAGCTGAAGCCCAGCACGACCCAGCCGACAGCGAGCGCAGTCGCCAGGAGTGCTGCGGCGGCATAGATTCGCCGACCCATGCCAGCAGAGAACGTCACGCATGAAGGCATTTGTCCAGATCCCCCGAGCCATATGTGCCGCACGGCGCGGCCCTCGATGAAGGTCGGGAGATTAGCGGGGGAAAGCCTGTGATCGCGAGCCCTCCGGCCACGTTCCGTACATCGCGTGACAACGCTGCTGTCGGGTTGCGACCTGCACCGTCAGCCGTCGTCGCGGGCGCGCTGTGCCGCCTCGCGCATCTCGAACACGTCGGAGGCCCAGTCGCCGACCTCGCGGGTGAGGTCGCGCACCGCGCCGCTGAGGATGGTGGCGATGCGCCCGACGTGGGTGGCCGCCGACTCGGCGAGCACCTGCACGGTGTCCTTGCCGATCTCCACGTTGCCGACCATGACAGCTCCTCTCAGGCGGCGACCGGGACGCGCTCGGGCTCCACGGTAGCCGGGTCGGCGTCGCCTGCCGTCGCGCGCGTCGGCAGCGCCAGCTTGAAGATCTTGCTCCACGTGGACCCGATCTGCTTGCTGAACCGGCCGGTCGTGTAGGGCAGCCCGTACTTCTCGCACAGGGCCCGTACCTCGCCCGCGACCTGCGGGTAGCGACGGGCCGGGACGTCGGGGAACAGGTGGTGCTCGATCTGGTGACTGAGGTTGCCCGAGAGGATGTGGAACAGCGGGCTGCCGGTGATGTTGGCCGAGCCCATCATCTGGCGCACGTACCACTCACCGCGCGTCTCGTTCTCGGTCTCCTCCTCGGTGAACGTGGCCACGCCGCTCGGGAAGTGCCCGCAGAAGATGATCGAGTACGCCCAGAGGTTGCGCACCAGGTTGGCCGTGGCGTTGGCCGACAGGGTCGTGAGGAACTGCGGGCCGGTCAGCGCGGGGAACAGGACGTAGTCCTTCAGCGTCTGCTTGCCGATCTTGCGCCACAGGCCCTTGAGCAGGTCCTTGTTCTCCGACATCTTGCGCTTGCCCGTGATCAGGTTGTCGGCCTCGAGGTCGTGCACGGCCACGCCGTACTGGAAGAACGTCATCAGCAGGAAGGCCCACACCGGGTTGCCGAGGTAGTACGGGTTCCACTTCTGGCTCTCGTCCATCCGCAGGATGCCGTAACCGATGTCGCGATCCTTGTCGAGGATGTTGGTGAAGGTGTGGTGCATGTAGTTGTGCGAGTGCCGCCACTGGTCCGCCGGGCACGCGGTGTCCCACTCGAACATCTTCGAGTTCATGGCCGGGTCGCGCATCCAGTCGTACTGGCCGTGCATGACGTTGTGGCCGATCTCCATGTTGTCCAGGATCTTGGACAGGCTCAGGGCGGCGGTGCCGGCGAGCCAGAACGGCGGCAGGGCACTGAGCATGAGCGCGGCGCGGCCGCCGACCTCGAAGGCCCGCTGCCACTTGACGACGTCGTAGATGTAGTTGCGGTCGACCTCGCCGAGGTCGTCGACGATGCGCTGCTTGATCGCGTCCAGCTCGCGGCCGAGGGCCTCGACCTGCTCGTCGGTCAGGGGAATGGTGTTGGTCTTGCTGGTCATGGTGCTGTCCTCTCTCAGAGGTCGATCGAGACGTCGCCGACGGGGGCCGAGATGCACAACTGGATCTCGGTGTCCGGGTCGGCGTGGGTCTCGCCGGTGCGCACGTTGCGGGTGCATCCCGACGTCTTGACCTTGGTGCAGGTGAAGCAGATGCCCATCCGGCAGCCGTACTCGGGCGACAGCCCTGCGGCCTCGGCCTGCTCGAGCAGGGTGGCGCCGGAGTTTTCGACGGTGGTGTCGCCGAAGGTCACCGTCCCGGCCGCATCCTGCTCGCCCGGGACGGTGACGACTGGGGTGAACTGCTCGGTGTGCAGGGTGTCCTCGATGCCCTTGGCCGCGTAGCAGTCCCGGATCGCGTCCATCAACCCCGGCGGCCCGCACAGGTAGGTCTGCGCGTCGGCGTACCAGGGTGCGACCTCGGCCAGATGCGTCTCGTCGAACCGGCCGTGCAGGTGGCCGCCCACCTCCTGCCGGGTGTAGGCGAGCACCAGCTGTACATGGTCGTGGGCGGCGACGAGCTCGCGCAGCTCGGCCAGTTGCGCGACGTCGGCCACGGTGGACGCGTAGTGCAGGAAGACGATGTCGCCGCGGTGCCCTTCGTCGCACAGGGTGCGCAGCATCGACAGCACCGGTGTGATGCCGCTGCCGCCGCTGATCAGCAACAGCTGTTCAGGGCGCTGGGCGGGCAGCCGGAAGGTGCCGTCGGCCTGCGACAGCCCGACCACGAGCCCGGGCCGCGCGTTGGCCCGCAGCCACCGCGAGACCAGCCCCTCGGCGTGCGCCTTGACCGTGATCTCGATGCGCCCGTCGGCGCGGTGCTGCGAACACGACGGCGAGTAGCAGCGGGTGCGGCGCACGCCGTCGATGTCGATGCTGACCTGCACGAACTGGCCGGCCGCGAACCCGCGCCACTGGCGGGTGGGACGCAAAGTCAGGGTGATGCTGTCATCGGTGCTGTGCCGCACGTCGGTGACGGCCGCACGCAGCTCCCGCACCGTGAGCATCGGGTGGACGAGCTCGAGGTAGCGGTCGAGGCCGTGCGGGGTGGCCAGCGCCTCGACGAGGCCGAGCAGCGAACGCGGGGCGGTCCGTTGCGCCATGACGTCCTCCTCGGGAAGTCTGTCGGAGCGTCACCATTCAGTGCACGCTTGTACACTCACCAGTGTCACGAGGTGTCGCGGCACGTGTCAATCCGGAGCACGGGTGACGCCCGGCACGTCACATCCGCGTTACACGTGTGCACAGGGATAGGCTGACCAGGTGAGCGACGGCAGAGCGCGCAGTCGACGAAGCGGCAGCAGCGAGGGTGACTCCGCCGGGCAGACCCGCGCCGAGCGCAAGGAGCACACCCGCCAGCGTCTGCTCGACGTCACCCTGCGCCTCATCGAGGAGCGCAGCCTCGAGAGCATCAGCCTGCGTGAGGTGGCCCGCGACGCGGGCATCGTCCCCACCGCCTTCTACCGGCATTTCGCGTCGGTGGACGAGCTCGGCGTCGAACTGGTCGACGAGTCGATGCGCCCGCTGCGGCAGATGCTGCGCGAGGCCCGCCGCGGCCGGGTGGCCCACGGCGACATCATCGTGGAGACGGTCGAGGCCCTCGGCCGCCACGTGCGCGAGCACCCCGACGCGTTCCGTTTCCTCATCCGCGAGCGCTATGGCGGCGTGGCCGCGGTTCGTCGCACCATCGCCACCGAGCTGCGCCTGTTCACCAGCGACCTCACCGTCGACCTGTCCCGGCTCACCGCCGGCTACGACTGGACGACCGACGACCTCGAGATGGCCGCCGGGCTGATGGTGTCGGCGATGCTCGGCACCGTCATGGACCTGCTCGAGACCGACATCCGCCATCCCGAGGACGCCGCGCGGATCCTCGAGCAGGCCGAGCGGCAGCTGCGTCTGATCGTGCTCGGCATGGCCGGCTGGCGCAGCAAGCCCTGAGCGCCTTCCCCCACGCGGTGGTCGTGATCCGAGGGGGAATCACGACCACCGCGTGGGGGAAGGCGGGGTCAGTCGGCGGCCAGCGGCAGCCCGGCCGCCACCTCGTCGACGATTCCGGCCAGCGTGAGATCGAGGCCGGTCACCCCGCCGGCACTGTGCGTCGCCAGCTCGATGTCCACCCAGCGCCAGCGCACCGCGAGGTCGGGGTGATGGTCCATCTCCTCGCAGCGTGGCGCGATGCGGTTGACGAAGTCCACGGCGGTGGGGAAGTCGGCGAATTCGATGGAGCGCTGCAGCTTCTGCGTGCTGCCCGACCAACCCGGATGCAGCCCGCGCAACCGCTCGTCGATCGCGTCCTGGTCGAGCAGTTCGACGGCCATGGGAGCACCTCCGGCGTGGGTGTTGTGCGGCTCTGTCCCGTCACCGTAACCGCGCCGTATACCGTCCGGGGCATGACGGAGCGCAGCGCATGAGCGATCGGCTGGTGTGGATCGACTGCGAGATGACCGGGCTCGACCTGCGGCGCGATGCCCTGATCGAGGTGGCGGCCATCGTGACCGACGCGGACCTGGTGCCCCTCGACGCCGGCCTGGACGTCATCATCCATGCCGCTGACGACGTGCTCGAGACGATGGTGCCGTTCGTGCACGACATGCACGCCTCCTCCGGGCTGACCGAGCAGGTCCGCGCGTCGACCGTGGGTCTGGGCGAGGCCGAGAAGCTCGTCCTCGACTACGTGAAGGCGCACGTGCCGGAGGCACGTACCGCTCCCCTGTGCGGCAACTCCATCGCCACCGACCGCGGCTTCCTCGCCCGGGACATGCCCAACCTGGACGAGCACCTGCACTACCGGATGATCGACGTCTCGTCGGTGAAGGAACTCGCCAAGCGCTGGTACCCGCGGGTCTATCACTGCCAGCCGCAGAAGGGCCTCGCCCACCGCGCTCTCGCCGACATCCGCGAGAGCATCCAGGAACTCGCGTACTACCGCCGCACGCTGTTCGTGCCGCAACCCGGCCCGACCACCGACGAGGCCAAGGCCGCGGCGAATGCGGTTCTCGGCGGCGACCCGGGGCAGGTAAGCTGACGCCGTTGCCCGGCCCACCGGCCGGGCCACGGTGGGTGTAGCTCAGGTGGTAGAGCATCTGGTTGTGGTCCAGAGGGTCGAGGGTTCAAGTCCCTTCACTCACCCCGTGACGAGTATCTGGTTGTGGTGCCCCGCCCCATAGCGGGTCGAGGGTTCAAGTCCCGTCACTCACCCCGTGACGAGTATCTGGTTGTGGTGCCCCGCCCCATAGCGGGTCGAGGGTTCAAGTCCCGTCACTCACCCCGTGACGAGTATCTGGTTGTGGTGCCCCGCCCCATAGCGGGTCGAGGGTTCAAGTCCCGTCACTCACCCCGTGACGAGTATCTGGTTGTGGTGCCCCGCCCCATAGCGGGTCGAGGGTTCAAGTCCCGTCACTCACCCCGTGACGAGTATCTGGTTGTGGTGCCCCGCCCCATAGCGGGTCGAGGGTTCAAGTCCCGTCACTCACCCCGTGACGAAATGCTGACGTCGGGCAGGGTTGTCCCGTACCGAGGCGTACGGCTGCGGCACCCACGCGCTGCCGCCGCGCAGGGTGCCGCTCTCCGAATCGGATCGCGGTCCCGATGGCCGAATGGTCGGATTAGTCGCTTCTGCGGGGCCCAGTGGTTCAGTTCTGCGCGAACGCATGTCCATGGCCGGCGGACAGGGCGCGCGCAGGCGTTCGCACCCCACACGCGCGGCGACCGTTAGTGCGGCGACCCAACCGGCAAGGCTGCGCATGAGGCCGACCGATCGACCCCGCTGACCACACACGCGAGGGCCGTCGGGACTGGCTAGCGGCAAACAGGGTCCGCATCCCGATCTTTCCTCGTGGGGGCTTCATGTCCGAGCAGTCCGGAACCTTCTATCCGCCGTCCCAACCCGACCCGTTCGCGGGTCCGCCGACGGGCGCCGGCAACGCGCCCGGAGTGGTCCCGGCCGACCGGCCGGTCTACACCCCGGATCCTGGTGGCCTGCGACCGGAGCCGGGCTTCGATCTTGCGTCGGGCGACCCGGGACGCCACGCCGACACCGGCCCGTCCGACGGCGGGGACGCCTCGGCCAAGGAGCGCGCGGGCGAGGCCGCGCAGGCGGGCAGGCAGGCCGCCGGCGACGTCGCGCAGACCGCGGCGGACAAGGCCAAGGACGTGGTCGGCGAGGCCAAGAGCCAGGCCGGCAACATGGTCTCCGGGGCGCAGGACCAGTTGCGTGAGCAGGCCGCGGCCCAGCACCGCAGGGTCGTGAGCAACCTGCACTCGCTGGCCGACGAGCTGAACGCCATGGCGCAGGGCAACGAGCAGTCGGGGCCGGCCACCCAGCTGGTGTCCGAGGCCGGCTCGCGGGCCAAGACCGCGGCGAGCTGGATGGACGAGCGCGATCCCGAGCAGTTGCTCGACGAGGTGCGATCGTTCGCGCGTCGCCGGCCCGGGGCCTTCATCGTCGGGGCGCTGGTCGCCGGTGTGGCCGCGGGCCGGCTCACCCGTGGCGTCGTCGATGTGCACCGTGACGACGCCGGCGGGAGCGCGACGTCCGGCGGGTCCACCGATTCCCCGCTCGGTGATGGGGCGTGACCGGGCCCCAGCCGGCCGACCCGCCCGGCGCGACGGCGAACGCCAACCACGCCGCCGGTGACCGGAGCCAGGACGACATCCGCCAGGTGTCGGTCGGCCAGTTGATCGGTGACGTGTCGCGTGACCTGTCGACCTTGATGCGCCAGGAGGTCGAGCTGGCCAAGGCCGAGATCAAGACCGAGGTCGCCAAGGCCGGCAAGGGTGCCGGCATGTTGGGCGGGGCCGGTTTCGCCGGCTACATGCTCCTGCTGTTCCTGTCCGCCGCGCTGTGGTGGGGCCTGGCCAACGTCATGGACATCGGCCTGGCCGCACTCGTGGTCGCCGCTGTCTGGGCCGTCATCGCCGCAGTGCTGTTCGCCGTCGGCCGCTCGACGTTGCGCAAGGTCAATCCCAAGCCCGAACGCACTCTCGACACCGTGTCCGAGATCCCGCCCGCCCTCAAGGGCAACTGACCACTCTCCTGAAGAAGGACATCATCATGAGTTCTCCGGAACAGATCCAGCAACAGATCGAAGAAACCAGGTCCCACCTGTCCGGGCACGTCGACCGGCTGGAGGAGAAGGTCGCGCCCGGCAAGGTTGTCGGGCGGCAGGTGGACAGCATCAAGGGCAGCGCGTCATCGCTGCGCAACCGGTTCATGGGTTCGGCCGACTCCGGCAGCGGCCTGCGCGGCGCGGCGGACTCCCTGTCCTCCTCGGCGTCGGGTCTCGGGTCGGCGGCCGGCTCCGCCCCCGATGCGATCCGCGGCCAGACGCAGGGCAACCCGCTCGCTGTCGGCCTCATCGCCTTCGGGGTGGGTTGGCTGCTGTCCTCGGCCGCGCCCGCGTCCCAGCCGGAACGTGACATGGCGCAGACGGCCGAGGCCAAGGCCAAGGAACTGGCCGAGCCGCTCAAGCAGACCGGGCAGGAGATGGCCGAGAACCTCAAGGCCCCGGCCCAGCAGGCGGTCGAGCAGGTCAAGGACACCGCCACCACCGCCGCGCAGGACACGACGGAGCACGCCCGCTCGGCGGCTCAGGACGTGAAGGACACCGCCGCCCAATGATTTCCGGACCCCGGGGAGAAACGCGATGAGCAGCACCTCGCACTCGGCCGACGGCGGCCCCGGCGCCGCCGGCCGCCGCGACGCGGAAAACGGCCGGCAGGATTCGACCAGCCGGGGCGCGGGCAGCCCCGAGAAGCCGAGCGACATGCCGAAGGCCGGCTGGGTGGAGATCCTCAAACGGTCGCTGAAGCAGTTCAAGCACGACGACGTCACCGACCGTGCCGCCGCCCTGACCTACTTCGGTGTGCTGGCGCTCTTTCCCGGCATGTTGGTGCTCATCTCGGTGCTGGGGTTGCTGGGCAGATCCACGACGAACAAGATCGTCGCCAATCTGGGGCAGGTCGCGCCCGGTGGGGTGAAGTCGTTCCTGACGACCGTCATCGGACAGGTGCAGGGCAAGGCCGGTACCGCCGGCATCGCCGCCATCGTCGGCGTGGTCATCGCGCTCTGGTCGGCGTCGGGTTACGTCGCCGCGTTCATGCGCGCCTCCAACGCCATCTACGACGTCGACGAAGGACGGCCGATCTGGAAGACCGCGCCGGTCCGGTTGCTCACGACGCTCGCGTTGGTGGTCATGCTGCTGGTGAGCCTGGTGCTCGTCGTGGTCACCGGTCCCATAGCCAGCCAGGTCGGGAAGGCGTTCGGCATCGGCGACACGGCGGTGTTGATCTGGAACATCGCGAAGTGGCCGGTCCTGCTCATCGTGGTCAGCCTGATGTTCTCGCTGCTGTACAAGGCCACCCCCAACGTCAAGCAGCCCAAGTTCCGGTGGGTCACGCCGGGCGGCGTGCTGGCCGTCGTCGTCTGGATCGTGGCGTCGGCCCTGTTCGCCGTCTACGTCGCGTTCTCCGGCTCGTACAACAAGACCTACGGGTCGCTGGCCACGGTGATCATCTTCCTGGTGTGGTTGTGGATCACGAACATCGCCATCCTGCTGGGGGCCGAGTTCAACGCCGAGACCCAGCGCGAGCGGGCCATCCGGGCCGGGCTGCCGCCGGACACGGAACCGTTCGTGGAGCTGCGCGACACCCGCAAGCTCGAAGAACCGCAGAAGCGCGAGGCCGAGGAGGCCGCGGCGGTCCGCAGCCGGACGATGCGCGAGACCAAGAAGTAGCCGGTCGCGGCCCGGCCCCCGGGGCGGGTGCGCCGCAGCACAGGAACGGGCAGGCGCGGGGAATGACTCCCGCGCCTGCCCGTCGCTACGCTCGAGGTGGTGCGCCACCACCGCGGGCGCAACACGAGACGTGAGGTCCGACAACGGTATGGACGATTTCGACAGGAGCGAGTTGCTGCAGGAGGCACGCCGCTACGCCGACGTCGCCCACAGCCGGTTGGTGGAGCGCGGGGCCACGGTCGCCACCGCCGAGTCGTTGACCGGGGGCCTGATCGGCGTCCTGCTGACCGAGGCGCCGGCGACGAGCGTGACCTTCCGCGGCGGGCTGATCGTCTACGGCAGCGACACGAAGAACCACATGGCCGGGGTCGACGACCGGCTGCTGGCCGAGCACGGGCCGGTGCACCCCGCCGTGGCCGAACAGCTCGCCGTCGGCGCGCGCAGTCGCGTCGACGCCGACTACGGCGTCGGGGTCACCGGAGTGGCCGGACCGGGCACCCAGGGCGGCCGACCGGTCGGTGAGGTGCACGTCGGCATCGCCTCGGACCAGGGTGTCAGCAGTCGGGAGTACCACTTCGACGGCAACCGGGACGCCATCCGGACGGCGGCCGCGGCCGCCGCCCTGGCCGCCCTGGTCGCCGCGCTGGAACAGCAGTGACGAGCGGGGTACGCGGCGCCGGTGCGTTCGCCAACCTGCACGCCCACGGCCTGGCGCGGATCGCCGCGGCCACTCCCCTCGTGTCGACGGCCGACCCGGCGCGCAACGCCGAGGCCACGATCGACCTCGTGCGGCGGGCCGACGCCGAGGGTGCCGACCTGGTCGTGTTCCCCGAGATGGGCCTGGCGTCGTACGCGATCGACGACCTCGTGCTGCAGGACGCCTTGCTCGACGCCGCCGAACGCGCCGTGGCCTCCGTTCGCGACGCCACCCGCGAACTCGCCCCGGTGGTGCTCGTCGGCGCGCCCCTGCGCCACCACGACCGCGTGTACAACACCGCCGTCGCCATCAGCCGCGGTGAGATCCTCGGCGTCGTCCCGAAGACGTTCCTGCCGAACTACCGCGAGTACTACGAGAAGCGCTGGTTCGCCTCCGGCGCGGGCACCGCCGGCCAGCAGATCACCGTCGACGGCACGCCGGTGCCCTTCGGCAACGACCTCGTGTTCGCCGCCGACGACCTCGCGGACTTCGTGATCGGCGTCGAGATCTGCGAGGACTACTGGTCGACCGTCCCACCGTCGTCCTACGCGGCGCTGGCCGGCGCCACCGTGCTCGTGAACCTGTCCGCGTCGAACATCACGGTCGGCAAGTCGGCCGATCGCGCGGCCCTGTCGGCGGCGCAGTCGGCGCGCGCCTTCGCTGCCTACGTCTACTGCGCGGCCGGGGCGGGCGAGAGCAGCACGGACCTGTCGTGGGACGGCCAGAGCACCGTGCACGAACTCGGAACGCTGCTCGCGGAGTCCGACCGCTTCGCCGACGCGCCCCGATTGCTGGTCACGGACGTCGACGTGGCGCGCATCCGCCTCGAGCGCGCGCGCACGGGCACGTTCGCCGACTCCGCCGCTGCGGCCGGCGACCCGCGTACCCGCTACCGGCGGATCGCGTTCGCCCATCAGCCGCACCAGCGCGACGTGGGGTTGCGCCGGCCGCTGCGCCGCTTCCCGTTCGTGCCCGACGAACCCGCACACCTCGACCAGGACTGTTACGAGGCGTTCAACATCCAGGTGGCCGCGCTGGCCCGGCGGTTCCGCTCGGCCGGCGACCGCATGGTCATCGGCGTCTCCGGTGGCCTCGACTCGACCCACGCCCTGATCGTCGCCGCCAAGGCGTGCGACCGGCTGGGCGTGCCCCGCTCGTCGATCCTCGGTTACACCCTGCCCGGGTTCGCCACGGGCGACGCGACCAAGTCGAACGCGTGGGCGCTGATGAAGGCGCTGGGGGTCGAGGCGGCCGAGATCGACATCCGGCCGGCCGCCCGGCAGATGCTCACCGACATGGACCACCCGTACAGCCGGGGCGAGAAGGTGTACGACGTCACCTTCGAAAACGTCCAGGCCGGTCTGCGCACCGACTACCTGTTCCGGCTGGCCAACCAGCGCGGCGGCTTCGTCATCGGCACCGGCGACCTCAGCGAGCTGGCCCTCGGCTGGTGCACCTACGGCGTCGGCGACCAGATGAGCCACTACGCGGTCAACGCCGGCGTGCCCAAGACGCTGATCCAGTACCTGATCCGCTGGGCGGTGCACACCGAGCAGTTCGACGAGCGGACCAGCGAGTTGCTGACCTCCATCCTCGACACCGAGATCTCCCCGGAGCTCGTCCCGGCCGACGAGGAGACCGGCGCTATGCAGAGCACCGAGGAGCGCATCGGGCCCTACGAGCTGCACGACTTCTTCCTGTTCCACCTGCTGCGCTACGGCCTGCCGCCGTCGAAGATCGCGTTCCTGGCCTGGCACGCGTGGCGCGACGCCGAGGCCGGGCGCTGGCCGGCCGGCTTCCCGGACGACGGCCGGCACGCCTACGACCTCGACACGGTCGTGCGCTGGCTCAGGGAGTTCCTGCAGCGCTTCCTGGCCTTCTCCCAGTTCAAGCGTTCGGCCCTGCCCAACGGCCCGAAGGTCAGCGCCGGCGGGGCGCTGTCGCCCCGCGGTGACTGGCGCGCGCCGTCGGACGGCAGCGCCGCCGCCTGGCTCGACGAGCTCGACCGCTTCGGTCCGCAGGAGTGACGGCGCACGGCGCGGCGGGAGCGGACGCTGGACGGCCGGCCGCGCGTGAGGTGACCGTCGTCGGCGTCGGGCGCATGGGCCTGCCGATCACGGCGCGGCTGGCGGCCGCGGGCCATGTGGTGAGCGCGTTCGACGTCCGGCCCGACGCGCAGGCCGGCGCCGAGGCGGCCGGGGCCCGGTGGCGCCCGGACCTGCGCCACCTGCGAAGCGATGTGGCGTCCGCGCCGATGGTCGTCACCGTGCTCCCGGGCAGCCCGGAACTGCGACAGCTGATGCTCGACGGGCAGGGGGGCGCGCCGGGGTTGCTCCGGCAACTGGCGCCGGGCGCACTGTGGATCGATATGACCAGCGCGGCGCCGGACCTGGGCGCCGAGCTGGCCGACGTCGCCGAGGGCCGGGCGGTGCGTTACGTCGACGCGGCCATCGGCGGGGGTCCGGCCGAGGCGCAGCAGGGCCGGTTGCGGTTGTACCTGGGCGGTGCGGCCGACGACGTCACCTGCGCACGGAGCCTGCTCCTCGGGCTCGGCGCGGCCGACCGCCTACGGCACATGGGCGGGCACGGCGCCGGCTACCTCAGCAAGCTGTTGATCAACCAGTTGTGGTTCGGGCAGGCGATCGCGCTGGCCGAGGCCCTCTCGCTGGCCACCGCCGCCGGGCTCGACCCGGCCTCGTTCGCCGACGCGCTGCCCGGCAGCCCGGCCGACAGCGCGTTCGTGCGCGACCACCTGCCGCGGTTGCTCTCGGGGGACCCGCTGCCGTCGTTCGGCCTCGACCGCGTGGTGGAGGAGCTGGACTCGCTGCAGCGCGCCGCGGCGCGCAACGGAACGCCGTGGTCGGTGTCCGACGCAGTGGCGCAGGTGCATCGCGTCGCCTTCGAGCGGTTCGGCCCGGTGGACGGCGAGCTGCTCGCCGCCGGGCAGCTACTGCGGTAGTTCGTGCCCCACGCGGTCGGCTGCGCGCGCCGCGTCGTTGCGCTCGGCGGCCCGGCGCAGCGCCGTCACCTCGCGGGTCAGCACGTCCAGGCGATTCATGATCTGGTCCAGGTCGCGGCGGGTGGCGGCTTCGACCTCCACCTCGTCGTCGCGGACCCGGTCGATGAACCAGGCCGCGAACGACGCGGTGACGACGCCGATGAGCGCGACGCCGCCGATCATCAGCCCACCGGCCACGAACCGGCCCTGCAGGGTGACCGGGAAGTGGTCGCCGTAACCGACGGTGGTCACGGTGACCACGGCCCACCACAGCGCGTTGCCGAAGCTCTTGATGTTCGACCCGGGGGCGTAGCGCTCGGCGTCGAGGACGGCCAGGGCCGCGCACAGCACCAGCGTGCCCGCCGAGATGCTGACGTAGAGCGGCACCCGCCCGCGTAGCGAGGCCGCGGCCTTGCGATTGAGGATGCGGAACAGCACGACCAGGCGCAGCAGGCGCATCGGCCGCAGCGCCGGCAGGCCCACGATCAGCAGGTCGGGGATGTGTTTGAGGAAGAAGCTCCTGCGGTCGCGCGCCAGCCACAGCCGCACGACGTAGTCGAGCACGAAGATCAGCCAGGTGCCGAACACGACGGCGCTGCAGAAGTGCTTCCAGCCGCGGCCCAGGCCTGGCTGCAGGATCGGCCACGCGTAGGCGGCGAGGAACAGCAGGGCGATGCCGGCCAGCGGCCATTCGGAACGGACCAGCCACCGCCGGGCCCGCTTCTGCAGGGGGCTCAGCGGGCGCAGGCTCGCCACGGCAGTCACAGCGCCGAGGATAGGGCCGCCCCGGTGCTGCGGCCCGTGCTGCCCGGTCCCCGTCATGGCCGGTTCTCAGCCCGGGAGTCGGGCAAGCGGGACGAAACCGGCCGCACCTTGCGTGCTAATGTTGCCCTTCGGCCCGCTTCGGTGGGCCGAACGCGCGACTGCGCCGTTAGCTCAATTGGCAGAGCAGCTGGCTCTTAACCAGCGGGTTCGGGGTTCGAGTCCCTGACGGCGCACCACTCACTTCGGCGGCAGGCCGCGGACCCGAGGGGTACGGGCCGCAGCCCTCAGCGGCCACCGGCCAGAACGGCAGCGAGGGCGCGCAGCGCCTGGCCGCGATGGCTGATCGCGTCCTTCTCCTCGGTGCTCAGCTCGGCGCTGGTGCGGGTGTCGCCCTCGGGCACGAAGATCGGGTCGTAGCCGAAGCCGTTGTGCCCGCGCGGTTCCCGCACGAGGTGCCCCGGCATCCGGCCGTCGGTGAACAGCTCTTCGGTGCCGTCGACGTAGGCCACCGCGCAGACGAACGCGGCCCCGAGCCGCTCGTCGGGCACGTCGGCCACCTGCGCCAGCACCAGGCGCAGGTTGGCCTCGTCACTGCCCTGCCCGCCGCCGGCCCACCGCGCCGAGAGCACGCCGGGCATGCCGTTGAGCGCGTCGACAGCCAGGCCCGAGTCGTCGGCCACCGTGGGCAGGCCGGTCTGCCGGAACCCTTCCCGGGCCTTGATCAGGGCGTTGTCGGCGAAGGTGGCGCCGGACTCGGGCACCTCGGCGTAGGGCGGCGCGTCGTCGAGACCGATCACCTCGACGTCGGGCAGCGCGGGGGCGAGGATGCGCCGCAGCTCGGCCAGCTTCTTGGCGTTGCGGGAGGCCAGCAGGATCCGGCTCACCGCTCCAGTGCCTGCTGCTGGATGCGGGCGAGGTCGGCGCAGCCGGCGACGGCGAGGTCGAGCAACTTGTCCAGCTCGTCGCGGCGGAACGGTGTGCCCTCGGCCGTGCCCTGCACCTCCACGAACTCGCCGGCACCGGTGACCACGACGTTCATGTCGGTCTCGGCCCGCACGTCCTCCTCGTACATCAGGTCCAGCCGCGGCTCGCCGTCGATGACCCCGACGGACACGGCCGAGATCGAGTTGATCAGCGGCTGGGGACGGGCCAGGGCCCCCTTGGCCCGCAGCCAGGAGACGGCGTCGGCCAGGGCGACGTAGGCCCCCGTGATGGCCGCCGTGCGGGTGCCGCCGTCGGCCTGGATGACGTCGCAGTCGAGGGAGATGGAGTTCTCACCCAGCGCGGACAGGTCGATGGCCGCACGCAGCGAGCGGCCCACGAGCCGGGAGATCTCATGCGTTCGGCCGCCGATCTTGCCGCGCACCGACTCACGGTCGTTGCGGGTCAGGGTGGCGCGCGGCAGCATCGCGTACTCGGCGGTGACCCAGCCCAGGCCGCTGCCGCGCCGCCACCGCGGCACGCCCTCCTGCACCGACGCCGCGCACAGCACCTTCGTCTCGCCGAACTCGACCAGCGCCGAGCCCTCGGCGTAGGCCTGCCAGTGGCGGGTGATGGTGACCGGCCGCAGCTGGTCGGGGGCGCGGTCGTCGGGGCGGGCCATGCCTCGACCCTAGCGACGTCCCCCGACCGCGCCGATCACCCCGGTACCGCCTCCTCGTCGGGGACCTCGGCGAAGGTGAGCGCGTCCACGAGGTACACCGGCTGACCGGCGTGCGGGTCGCGGGCCTGCAGCGTGCGGAACACCGGCGGCCCGTCCCCGAGGTCGATCACGGTGGCCCCCGCGCCGAGCACGCCACGCATCAGGTGTTCCGGAGCCGTGGTGTCGATACGGGTCACGACCCCGGGGCTCACCCACACCGGCACGCCGGCCAGCTGGCCCGACATCTGGTGGTGACAGTGCCCGCACAGCACCGCGACGACGTCGGTGCCGGCCACGGCGTCCGCGAGCCCGGCCGGGTCCTGCAGGCCGGTGGCGTGCAGGGGGTGCCCCGGGACCGCGATGGGCGGGTGGTGCAGGACGACCAGCGTGCCGAGCGACGCGGGCGTGGCCAGCACGTCGCGCAACCAGGTCAGCTGGGCGTCGTCGAGGCCGCCGTGCGTGCACCCGGGCACGAGGCTGTCGAGGGTGACGACGCGCAGCCCGCCGACGTGGCTGACGGCGGCACGGCGACCCGAATCGGGGCTGGGGCTGCCCGCCTCCGTGCCGGCGCCGTCGCGATGGCCGGTGCCGAGCACGGCGGCGAAGTTCGCGCGGTCGTCGTGGTTGCCCGCGCAGTAGACGACCGGCGCGCGGTGCCGCGCGGCGAACCCGCCGACGAGCTGCGCGGCCGCGCGGTAGCCGCCCAACGACCCGTCGTCGGCGACGTCCCCGCTCACCACGACCAGGTCGACACCGGTGACGTGCCGCAGGTCGGCGAGCATCCGGGTCAGCGCGCCGCGCGCGTCCACCCCGTCCTCGTCGCGGCCCGAGGCCGTCAGATGCAGATCGGACAACTGGATGACGCGCATGCGGTGCCTTCCGTCTCATGCCGGGATCCCACGCTGGCACGTCCGCGGGCTCGGCCGGGCGGGCCAATCGCCCGAGTGCGGCCGGGCGAGCTGACAGCGCCTGACCCGGCGTGTGCGCCGCGTGCATGTGCGCTGCCAGGGCGGCCCGGCATCCTTCGAGCCATGACATTTGCCATCGAAGCCGAAGGCCTGACCAAGCGATTCGGCGACACCCAAGCCCTGGCCGGCATCGACCTGGCGGCCCGCGAGGGATCCGTGCTCGGCGTGCTGGGCCCCAACGGCGCCGGCAAGACCACCGCCGTGCGCATCCTCGCCACCCTGCTGCGCGCCGACTCGGGCACCGCCCGGGTGGCCGGGTTCGACGTCACCACCCACGCCCAGCAGGTGCGCCAGCAGATCGGGCTCACCGGGCAGTTCGCTTCGGTGGACGAGGACCTCACCGGCATCCAGAACCTCGTCATGATCGGGCAACTGCTCGACCTGTCGAAGAGCGACGCGCGACGCCGCGCCGACGAACTGCTCGGTTGGTTCGACCTGAGCGAAGCCGCCGGGCGGGTGGCCAAGACCTACTCCGGCGGCATGCGCCGCCGCCTCGACCTCGCGGCGTCGCTCGTGGGCCGGCCGGCGGTCGTCTTCCTCGACGAACCGACCACCGGCCTCGACCCCGCCAAGCGGGAAGCCATGTGGGACGTGGTGCGCAACCTCGTCGCCGACGGCTCCACCGTGCTGCTCACGACGCAGTACCTCGAGGAGGCCGATGCACTCGCCGACGAGATCAGCGTGATCGACCGCGGTTCGGTGATCGCGCACGACACCCCGCTGGGGCTCAAGCGCACCATCGGCGGCCAGCGGCTGACCGTGCGGCCCGTGGACCCGCAGCGCCTCGACGAGACACGGACGGTGCTCGCGAGCGTCAGCGACAAGCCCGTCGAGACCAGCGGGCGCGACGGACTGAGCGTGGCCGTGGACGACGACTCGGTGCTCGAGCAGGTGGTGCCTCGTCTGGCGTCCGCCGGTATCGCCGTCACCGAACTGTCCCTGCACCTGCCGAGCCTGGACGAGGTGTTCTTCACCATCACCGGCCGTCCCGCCGCGACCGCCGACGACACCGACCCCGAGGAGAGTGCAGCATGAGCACCCCGACCCTGACCGAGCCGAAGGGCGATGCCGTGAGCCAACTGTCGACCGCCGAGCGCGTCGAAACGGCGAGCTCGCCGATGCGCACCGCCCGCCACGCCCTGGTGCTGGCCAAGCGCAACCTGATCAAGACGACGCGCACGCCGGAGCAGCTCATCGACGTCACGATCCAGCCGATGATCTTCCTGCTGCTGTTCGTGTTCGTCTTCGGTGGCGCGCTCGGCGGCGGCGACCGGCACCAGTACCTGCAGTACCTGCTGCCCGGCCTGCTGGCGCAGGGCATCGCCCTGGGCAGCATCTCCCTCGGGCAGAACATGAATTCCGACATCGAGAAGGGCGTCTTCGACCGCTTCCGCGCCCTGCCCATCGCGCGCTCCGCGCCACTGGTCGGCGCGGTGGCGGCCGACTTCGTCCGCTACCTGCTCGTCTGCGTCATCACGCTGGTTTTCGGCGTGGCGCTCGGCTTCCGCATCGAGACCAACGTGGTGGCCATGCTGGCCGGCATCCTGCTGGCGCTCGGCTTCGCACTGTGCTTCTGCTGGGTCTCGCTGTGGGTGGGCCTCAAGGCCCGCACGGCCGGCGCGGTTCAGGGGATCATGTTCCTGATGATCTTCCCGCTGTCCTTCGGCAGCAGCGTGTTCGCCAACCCGAAGACGATGCCCGGCTGGCTGCAGGCCTGGAACCACGTCAACCCGATCACCAAGCTGGTCGACGCGATCCGCGGGCTGTTCGTCGGGGGGCCCGTGGCCACGAACGTCCTGGCGACGCTCGGCTGGATGGCCGGCCTGCTCGCGGTGTTCGTCCCGCTGGCCATGCGGGCCTACAAGCGGCGCGCGTAACCCCCGGCTCTCACGCCGGCGGACGCAGGCGCTCGATCGCGGCCTCGCGGTCGAGCGCCCAGCCGCGTTCCCAGGCGGCGGCGTACGCATCGTCGCCCAGGGCCGCGCGCAGCCGCTGCGCCAGCGGGCGGACGGCCGGCGAGGTCGGGTCGTCGGCACCGCGCAGCCGGGCGCAGGCCCCGAGCACCTCGGCCGCGCCGCACTCGTCGCCGGCCTCGGCCAGCACGTGGGCGATGGACGTGCCGACCGCAGCCACGATCGGGGAGTCCTTCGTCGTCAGGGCCGCCTCGTAGGCGTCGGCGGCGTCGGCCCGGGCGCGGGTCAGGTCGCCGTCGGCCGCGCCCAGGCGGGCCGAGACCATCAGCGTCAGGGCGCGTACGTGCCCCATCGCCGGGTGCTTGTCCGGCAGGTGCCGCATGCGCGTCACGGCCTGCTCGTTGAGCTCGCGGGCCGCGTCCAGGTTGCCGCTCGCCTCCTCCAGCGAGCCGATCATGGCCGTGACGAAGACGAGCGACATGATCTCGCCGTGCGCCTCGGCCGTGGCCCGGGCCTCCTCCGCGTAACGGCGGGCGGCGTCGAGATTGCCGCGCCGCACCTCGAGCTCGGCGAGCTGGCCGAGCATGAAGCTCTCGTCGTCGCGGGACTTCAGCTCCGCGGCCAGCCGACGCGCCTCGGCGAACGCCTCGAGCGCCGCGTCGAGGTCGCCGTCGAGCGTGTGGATGTTCGCCATGGTGCGCAGCGAGTTGGCCAGCCCCCACCGCTCGCCGATGCGCCGGAACCGCGCCAGCCCGTCGGGGGCCAGCACGCGCAGGGCGGCGAGATCACCCTCGTTCTCGGCCAGGCTCGCGCGCAGCATGACGATGCTCGCCGTCGTCCAGTCGTCCGGGGCCTGCGGGTCCGGCGCGGTCAGCACGTCGGCCAGCTCGACGTCCTGGGAGAAGAACGCGAGCACGGCGCGGATCATCGGCAGCATCGGCGTCCGCGAGTTGTCCACCGCCATCAACCGGCGGGCGTAGTCGGCCATCTGCTGCTCGGGGACGAGGACGTCCTGGTCGGCGGGCATGGCACTGAAGACACCGGTGGCGGTGCTGTTGAGCAGGTGCAGTGCCTCGAGGATCAGCCGCAGCTCGGGATCCGTACCCCCTGGTACGGCCAGCGCCTCGCCCAGCCAGCCACCGAGCTCGGCGTGCGCACCGATCATCATGGAGTACGCACTGAGGTCGAGAGCGATGTGCAGCGCGGCGTCGGCGTCACCGATGTCGCCGAGATAGCGCAGTGCGGCGAGGACGTTCTCGCGCTCGGCCTCGATCCAGGCGAAATAGGGCACCTGCTCGCGACCGAGCAGGTGCGGCTGCGCGGCCGCGAGCTCGCGGGCGAAGTAGGCCGCGTGCGCAGCGCGGACCTCGCCGAGCAGCGCCCGCTCGGCCAGCCGCTCGGCGCCGAACTCGCGGATCGTCTCGAGCATGCGCATCCGGCGCCCGCCGTCCACGGGCTGCAGCAACGACTTGTCGGCGAGTGAGGCGAGCAGGTCGGCGAGGTCGACGGGATCGAGGTCGACCACGGCGGCCGCGCTGTGCTCGGTGACGCCCGCGGCGAAGACACAAAGCCGCTCGGCGAGGTCGCGCTCGGCGTCGTCGAGCAGATCCCAGCTCCACTCGACGACGGCGTGCAGCGTGCGGTGCCGCGGCAGGGCGGTGCGGCTGCCGCCGGTGAGCAGCCGGAAGCGGCTGTCGAGGCGGGCGGCGATGTCGTCGACCGGCATGGTCCGCAGCCGGGCCGCGGCGAGCTCGATGGCCAGCGGGAGGCCGTCCAGCCGTCGCACGATCTCGATCACCGCCGCGACAGTGTCGTCGTCGACGACGAAGTCGGGGCGCGCCGCGGCTGCCCGGTCGGCGAACAACCGTACGGCGGGGTACGCAAGCGCCTCCGGCGCGGCGGCATCGCGCTCCGGCTGCCCCAGCGGCGGCACGGCCAGCAGCACCTCGCCGATGATGCCCAGCGGTTCGCGGCTCGTGGCCAGGATGCGCAGGTCCGGGCAGTGCGCGAGCAGCGAGTCGGTCAGCCGGGCGGCGGCGTCGACGACGTGCTCGCAATTGTCCAGCACGATCAGCAGGCCCTTGTCGGCCAGGCTGTCGAGCAACGTGCGGTGCGCGTCCCGGGCCACGGACGGCGCCCGGATCTCGCGCATCGTCAGGTCCCGCAACCCCAGCGAGTTGAGCACCGCCGCCGCGACGTCCGACCCGCTGGTGACCGGCGCCAGCTCGACGAACCACACGCCGTCGGCCGTCGCATCGGCGACCTGGTCGCCGGCCTCGGCGGCCAGGCGGGTCTTGCCGGCCCCGCCGGGCCCGACCAGCGTGACGAGGCGGTTGACGTCGAGCGACTTCGCGATGCGGGCGACCTCGTCGTCGCGGCCGACGAAGCTGGTGAGCTGGGCCCGCAGGTTGGTGCGCCGCGCCGGCGCGGCCGGGGGCCCGGGGGCCAGTTCGCCGCGCAGCGCGCCGAGATGGACCTCCTGCAGACGCGCCGACGGGTCGACCCCGAGCTCGTCGGCCAGCCGGCCCCGCACCCGCTCGTAGGCCTGCAGCGCGTCGGCCTGACGCCCGCTGCCGGCCAGCGCGCGCACCAGCAGGGCGGCCACGCGCTCGTCGAGCGGATGGGTGGTGGATAGGTCCTCGAGCTCGGCGACGGTCGTCGCGGCCTCGCCGGTGCCCAGGGCCGCCTCCACGCGGTCGAGCCGCGCCGTCAGCCGCAGCTCGTGCCACCGGCCGACCTGCGCGTCGAGGCCGTCGCCGGCGTCGGCCAGGGCGGCGCCCCGCCACAGCGCCAGCGCGTCGTCCAGGAGCGCGGCGGCACGCGCGGGGTCGCCGGCCCGCAACGCCTGTCCCCCCTGCACGGCGAGGTCGGCGAAGCGGTGCGCGTCGACGTCCTCGCGCGCGGCCGCGAGCCGGTAGCCCGCTTGGGTCGCCACGATGGCGGCGGGGCCGCCGAGCGCCCGGCGCAGCCGCGAGACCAGCGTCTGCAGCGCGTTGGCGGCGTCGGCCGGCGGTTCGTACCCCCACACGGAGTCGACGAGGGCCGCGGCGCTGACGGGGTGCCCGGCGTCGACGGCCAACCGGGTGAGCAGGGTGCGCAGCCGCGCGCCCGCAACGTCCACCGGACGCCCGGCGTCGTCGCGGACCTCGAGCGGGCCGAGGATCGCGAACTGCACGCGACCACTGTGCCATGCATCGGCGAACGTGATCCGCACCGTGATCGGCGGGCAGGATCACCCCATGCGCAGTGACACCATCACCGTCCGGACCGGCGGCCGGCCCGGCGTCGTCGACCTGACCGACAGGTGCAGCGACTTCGTGGCCGGCCAGGGCGACGGGCTGCTCAACGTGTTCGTACCGCACGCCACCGCCGGCGTCGCGGTGCTCGAGACCGGGGCCGGCAGCGACGACGACCTGCTCACCGCCCTCGACGCGCTGCTGCCCGCCGACGACCGCTGGCGCCACCGGCACGGCAGTCCCGGCCACGGCCGCGACCACGTGCTGCCGGCCATCGTCGCGCCGTCGGTCTCGGTGCCGGTGCTCGACGGGCGGGTGCAGCTGGGCACCTGGCAGTCGATCTGCCTGGTCGACACGAACGTCGACAACCCCGACCGCACCGTGCGGCTGAGCTTCCTGGCCGGCTGAGCCGTCAGATCAGGTACTGCGCGTCGGGGCGGGCGAGCTCGATCGGCCCGTCGAACGCGGCGCCGGCCTCCTCGGCCGCCACCTCCGGCGAGTTCCACGGCGGCACGTGGGTGACGATGAGCCGCGCGACGCCGGCCGCGGCCGCGTGCTCGCCCGCCTGGCGGCCGGTCATGTGCAGGTCGGGCACCTGCTCGACGTCCGGCGCGTCGGACGCCTCGCACAGCAGCACGTCGGCGCCCTTGGCGAACTCGACGAGCTCGGGGCAGGGCCCGGTGTCGGCGGAGTAGACGAGCGACCGGCCGGCGAACTCGACGCGCACGGCGTTCGTGGGCGTGGGATGCCGCGTCTGCCGGTAGGACACCCGCAGCGGGCCGAGCTCGCCGGCCTCGGCCGTGGCGAAGGTGAAGATCTCGTGCAGGCTCAGCTTGCGGGCCATCGGGTCGTAGGCCGCCTCCACCCGGGCGCGGGTGCCGGGCACGCCGACGACCGGGATGCGCCCGTCCGGCCCGTTGATGCCGAACCCGTCACCGCCGTAGCGCAGCGACACCACCAGCGCGGTGAGGTCGATGCAGTGGTCGGCGTGCAGGTGCGAGATGACCACGGCGTCGATGTCGCTGGGACGCAGGTAGCGCTGCAGCGCGCCGAACGTCCCGTGCCCGAGGTCGAGGACCATGCGGTAGCCGTCGGCCTCGAGCAGGTATCCGGACGCCGGCGAGTGGGGGCCGGGGACGCTGCCCGAGCAGCCGAGCACCGTCAGCTGCAGCTGCGCGCTCACGACACCGTCCCGTAGGCCCGCTCGACCATCGAGATCTCCGGGCCGAGGAAGCGCCGGCCGAGCCGCTCGAACGGCTCGACCGGACCGGTGGCCCGGAACGTGTGCCGCGCCGGCCCGCTGCGCTCGGTGTCCTCGCGCAGCAGGTCGTGCGCGAGCAGCGTGCGGTAGACGTCCTTCGCCGTCTCCTCCGCGCTGGAGACGAGCGTGACGCCCTCGCCCATCACCACCGACAGCAGCCCGGTCAGCAGCGGGTAGTGGGTGCAGCCGAGCACCAGCGTGTCGACGCCGGCCGCATTGAGCGGCGAGAGGTAGGACTCGGCCAGGCCGAGCAGCTGCCGCCCGCTGGTGACGCCCCGCTCGACGAACTCGGCGAAGCGCGGACACGCCGCCGCGGTCACGGTGACGCCCGGCGCCGCCGCGAACGCGTCCTGGTAGGCGCCGCTGGTCACGGTGGCCACCGTGCCGATGACACCGACGCGCCCGTTGCGGGTGGCCGCCACCGCCCGGCGCACCGCCGGCAGCAGCACCTCGACCACCGGCACGTCGTAGCGCTCGCGGGCATCGCGCAGGCACGCGGCGCTGGCGCTGTTGCACGCGATGACCAGCGCCTTCACCCCGCTGGCCACCAACTCGTCCATCACGTCGAGCGCGTACGAGCGCACCTGCGCGAGGGGCCGTGGCCCGTACGGGCTGTGCGCGGTGTCGCCGACGTAGTGCAGCGATTCGTGGGGCAGCTGGTCGAGCACGGCCCGCGCGACGGTCAGGCCGCCGACGCCGGAGTCCATCATCCCGATGGGGGCGTCGCGGTCGGCTCGGACATTGCGGCTCGCGGGCACGCCGGTCACGATACGGCCGGGCGCCGGAAGCGGCGGACGTCCCCGCCGCGCGGGTGCAGCACGAAGGCGATGACGACCCCGGCGCCGAAGCCGCAGGCGTGGGCCTGCCACGACACGTCCGAATGCAGCGTGGGGAACAGCCCGAACAGCAACGTCCCGAAGAAGAACAGCACCGCCACGGCGACCAGGATCCATTTCAGCCGACGGGAGAAGACGGCGCGGGCCAGCAGGTAACCCAACCAGCCGAAGACCAGCCCGCTCGCACCGACGGTCACCGTGTGCGAGGGGGCCACGAGCCAGGTGACGATCCCACCGAGCAGCACGATGGTGACGCTGACCACCGCCCAGATGCGCACGCCGGACAGCATCACCACCCAGCCGATCAGCACGACGGGCAACGTGTTGGACAGCGTGTGGGCCGCGCTCTGGTGCAGGAACGGCATGGTGAGCACGCCCCACAGGCCCGATTGCTCGCGCGGCACCAGCCCGAACCGGTTCAGCCCGTAGTCGTCGAGGGAGTTGGCGATCTCCACGGCCCACAGGACGGCGGCGACGACGAGCATGAGGATGAGCGCGCCGCTCCACGAACGCGGGTCCAGCGGCGGTTCGGTGCGTCGCGTCGGCGCCCGGCTCGGCGTCCGACGGGCGGCGCGCGCCGGGGACGGCGCCGTCACCGGGGTCACCGGGGTCACCGGCGGCGTGGGCGCCGTCGGCTCGCGCCGGGGCAGCGGACGGCGGCTCGGGGAGCTCACCCGGGGAGCGTAGCTCCGCCGGCTGGGGCCGCCGGACCGGCGCTCAGCGCTGCGGGGCCGCAGCGGCCGCGTCGCTCCCCGGCCCGGCCGGGGCCGCGCCGTCGCCGGTGGGCTGCGGGGCGGCGCCGTCGCCGGTGGGCTTCGGGGCGGCGCCGTCGCCAGCGGGTTCCGGGGCGGCGGCGCCGCCTGTGGGCTTCGGGGCGGCGTCGTGCCCGACCGGGGCCGGAGCACTGCCATGCGTCGGGGCGCGGACCGGCGCGCCGCCGCGCGGGGCGGGCTGGCGCCCGTGCCGCGAGCCGGAGGCCGCGACCGGCGCCCCGGGCAGGCCGACGTCGTGGCCGCGCGAGGGGGTGTGCCGCCGGTGCCGCACGGGGTGCGCGGCGTGCCGCCGTCCCCCCGGATGCCGCCCCTTGCCCGCGTGGTGGGCCGATTGCGCGCTCGCGCGGCGCGGCCGCGGCGCGGCCGGGATCGAACGACGATGGGTGGCGAACTGTGCCTTCAGCCGGGCGCCGTCGCGGCGGCCGGGCTTGGCGCGATCGGCCTCGTCGGGCCGTGGCCGGTCGCTGCCGGGGGTGCGTCCCGGGCTCTGCCCGGCAGCGGGCTCGGGCGCCAGGCTCAGCCGGGCGCGCGGCGGCGCGAGGCCGGCCACGCTGCGCCCGCCGGCCGGGAGGCCCTGCCGGTCGACCCGGGGCCGGACGCGAGCCGGGTCGATGTGGAAGGGCGTGAGCTTGTTGACGACGGCGGTCAGCACCGTCTCGGCGGGTTCGGGCAGGACGTCGTGGGCCGCGGCGACACCGGTCAGCCCGAGGATCGTCGCACCGGCCACCACTGCGGCGGTCACCGTGCGGCCGACCCGGTAGCGCCGGGCCACCTCCTCGGCCGGCAGGGCGGCCAGGATGGCGGCGGCCTGGTCGGCGCCGGGCATCCTGACCTCCGCCGCCACCTGCTCGGGGGCCACGCCGGCCAGCAGCTGTCGCAGCGCGGCCGAAGGCGCGGGCGCGGCGTCGGCGACGACCCCGCGCAGTTCATCGATCAGCAGGCCCACCGGCTCGTCGCCCCTGCCGCCCAACAGGTCCTCGAAGGCGGCGTCGAGCTCACGCCCGGCCCGGCCGGCCGTCGGTGACGCGCTCATGACCCCTCCCCGAACCGGCCCAGGGCATCGGTGGCGATCCGCCCGGCGGCCGCCTCCGCGCGCAGGGCGAGCAGTGCCCGCCGTTGCAGCTGTTTGACCGCCCCCACCGAGCGCTGCATCACCGCGGCGGTCTGCTCCAACCCCAGGTCGGCGACCACGCGCAGCAGCAGCACGTCCCGGTGGTCGGCCGGGAGCCGGTCGAGCATGGCCCGCACCTCGCGCGAGGACAGCCGGCGCAGGGCCGCATTCTCGGCCGACTCGTCGGTGCCGTCGTGCAGCTGGCGGTCGAAGGCCACGGGATCGGGACGGCGCGCGCGACGGCGGGTCTCGTCGACCGCGCGGGCGTGTGCCACCGAGAAGACGAACGTGCGCAGCCCGCTGCTGCCGCCGCGCAGCCCGGCCAGCCGGGGCAGGACGGCCACGAACACGTCGCTGGTGACCGCTTCCGGGTCGCGCACACCGCGCAGCGTCAGGTAGCCGCAGACCGCCGGCGACAGCTCGCGCCAGATCACCGCGAACGCGTCCGGGTCGCCCGCACCGGCCGCGGCGACGACCGGGTCGGTCACCGGCCCCTCAGCCGTCCCGTCGGGCACTGGGCCTGCCTCTCGGCGCCGGGATCCGCGCTGCGGGTGGGTACCGCGGCGCGCCGTCATCTGGGGGAACGACGGCGCACCGCGGTACATCTGGCTCGGACGGTCTCCCCCGATGACCGCCCGACGATTTTGAGGCATGGCAGGCCCACATGCCAACCAGGTCATCGCCACGGGGCCCGATCGGGTTACTCGGCGGCGGGTGAGCCGGGTCACCTCAGGCCCAGAGCTGCCCCTCGAGAAGCTCGGCCGCCTGCTGCAAAGTGCCGGTGTACGCGCCGGTGGACAGGTATTTCCAGCCGCCGTCGCACACGACGAAGGCGATGTCCGCGCGGGTGCCCGCCTCGACCCGCTCGGCCATCGACAGCGCCGCGTGCAGGATCGCGCCGGTGGAGATGCCGGCGAAGATGCCCTCGTGGTCGATGAGGTCACGGGTGCGCCGCAGCGCGTCGTAGGAGGTGACCGAGAAGCGCCGGGTCAGCACCGAGTCGTCGTAGAGCTCGGGGACGAAGCCCTCGTCGATGTTGCGCAGGCCGTAGACCAGCTCGCCGTAGCGTGGCTCGGCGGCCACGATCTGCACGTCGGGCACCTTTTCGCGCAGGTAGCGACCGGTGCCCATCAGCGTGCCGGTGGTGCCGAGGCCGGCCACGAAGTGCGTGATGGTGGGCAGGTCGCGCAGCAGCTCCGGCCCGGTGCCCTCGTAGTGCGCCTGGGCGTTGGCGGCGTTGCCGTACTGGTAGAGCATCACCCAGTCCGGATACTGCTCGGCCAGCTGTTTGGCGGTGGCGACGGCCTGGTTCGAGCCGCCGGCCGCCGGCGAGGAGATGATGCGCGCACCGAACATCTCCAGCAGCTGACGCCGCTCGATGGAGGTGTTCTCGGGCATGACGCAGACCAGGCCGTAGCCGCGCAGCTTGGCCACCATGGCCAGCGAGATGCCGGTATTGCCCGACGTGGGTTCGAGGATGGTGCAGCCGGGCGTCAGCCGCCCGTCCGCCTCGGCCGCGCGGATCATGCTGAGCGCGGCGCGGTCCTTGATGGAGCCAGTGGGGTTGCGGTCCTCGAGCTTGGCCCACAGCCGCACCGGCGCGTCGCCGTCCCAGCGCGGGGACAGGCGCGGCAGCCCGACGAGCGGGGTGTCCCCCAGCGCGTCGAGCAGCGAGTCGTATCGGGCCATGACGTGGCTCCGGTGGCCCCAGGGCTACCGGCGGCCGCCGGCGACCGCGGGCAGGATGGTGACGCTGTCGCCGTCCTTGAGCTCGGTGTCCAGCGAACCGGTGAACCGGACGTCCTCGTCGTTGACGTAGATGTTCACGAAGCGGTGCAGGGCGCCCTCGTCGGTGATGAGTCGGCCCTTGAGCCCGGCGTGGTTGCCGTCCAGGTCGTCGATGAGGCCGGCGAGCGTATCGCCCTTGCCCTCGACGGACTTGGCGCCGTCGGTGTAGGTGCGCAGGATGGTCGGGATCTTGACCTCGATGGCCATGCTGGTCGCTGCTCCTGTGTCGGGTCGGAAACGGGTTCGGGCGTCACGCAGGTGAACACCGCAACTAGGCCCTATCGTCCCTCATCGGCGTGTCGCGTCACGCAACGACCTCGACCGGCTCCTCGGTGACCTCGCCGTCGACGATCCGGAACGAGCGGAAATCGGTGCTCTGCTCCTCGCGCGTGGAGACCAGGACGTAGTGCGCGTTGGGCTCCTGGGCGAGCGAGATGTCGGTGCGCGAGGGGTACGCCTCGGTGGCGGTGTGCGAGTGGTAGACGACCACCGGCTCCTCGCCGTTGGCGTCCATCTCCTTGTACAGGGCGAGCAGTTCCATCGAGTCGAACTCGTAGAACGTGGGCGAGCGGGCGGAGTTGAGCATGGGCACGAAGCGCTGGGGGCGGCCGCTGCCTTCCGGGCCGGCCACCACGCCGCAGGCCTCGTCCGGGTGGTCGCGGCGGGCGTGGGCGACGATCTGGTCGTGGATCGGTCTGGGGATGCGCAGCACGTCGGCCGACGATACCGAGGCGGACCCGGCTACCGCATCACGACGCGGACCACGGTGTCCTGCAGCGCCGTGAGCCAGTAGTAGACGAAGCGTGGGCCCTGCGCCGGGTCGGTCGGGTCGAGGTCCTGGTCGTCGTCCTCGCTGATGCCCAACCGGGTGCCGTGGGCCAGGCGCAGGTCGTTCAGCGTCTGCAGCCACCGCCGCGCGACGTCGTCGTCGGACAGGTCGACCACCACTCCGCCGTCCGGGTCGGCGGTCTCGGCCCGGCAGGCCGCGATGCGCTCGACCCGCTCGCCGTGCAGCGTGCTCTCGGTCATCGAGCGGAACTCCTGCTCGGCCGCGGGGTCGTCGCGGTAGGCGGCCGGGTTCAGCCGGGCCAGCACCGGCGCGTCGTCGGCGCTCGGCGCTCCGTCGGCGACGAGCGTGTGCGTCAGCTCGTCGAGCAACTGGCGCAACAGCACCGCCTCGGCGACGTCGAGGCGCAGCCGGGGCCGGCCACGGCGCGCGTAGACCCTCACTTCTGCTGCTCGAGCGTGGCCCACAGCCCGTAGCCGTGCAGCGTGGTGACGTCGAGTTCCATCCGCTCGCGGGTGCCCGACGACACCACCGCGCGGCCGCGCTGGTGCACGTCGAGCATGAGCTTCTCGGCCTTGGGCCGGGCGTAGCCGAACACCTGCATGAACACATGGGTGACGTAGGACATCAGGTTGACCGGGTCGTTCCAGACGATGGTGATCCACGGGAGATCCGGATCGGCGACGGTGTCGCCGACCGCTTCCTCGCTCGCCTCGCGCTGCGGCGTCAGGGTGCCCGCCATGAGGCCATGGTGGCACGACGGCCCGGGCCGTGTCGGGTTCGCTAGGTTTCAGGCGTGACGGCCGCTTCGCAGGGGCAACGCTCGGTGAACGGGACCGGGGTGTTCCTGGTGCTCCTCGGCGCCGCCCTGGTGCTGCTCGCGATGCGTTTCCTCGACTGGTACTCCATCGACGGCAGCGGCGCCGACACGTCCGGCCGGGTCACGTTCTCGTCGTTGCACGACAGCGCCCGGCAGCTGGGCGGGGCCGGGGTGGCGACGGCCTACTTCGGCTGGCTGGCGCTGGCGTTGCTGATCGCCGTGCTGGTCACCGGGTGGTTGGCCAACCTGCCCTGGGCCGCGGCCGACGCGCTTCGGGTGGCCGGCTTCGTCCTCGGCTTCGCCGGCTGCGTGGGCACGTACTACGCATTGCGCCAGCACTTCAACGCCACCGGTTCCGACCACAGCGTGTTCTTCCACTCCACGCTGGGCATGTGGGCCGCGGTGGGCGGATTCGCGCTCGCCGCACTGGGCTCCGTGCTCGGCCCGCGCGGGGCCTGACCGTGCCGACACCGACGAACGGATGGGGATGTCCACCGCACTGCTGACCGACCGCTACGAGCTCACCATGCTCGGCTCCGCGCTGCGCGACGGCAGCGCGCACCGGCACTGCGTGTTCGAGGTGTTCGCCCGCCGGTTGCCCGAAGGCCGCCGCTACGGCGTCGTCGCGGGCACCGCCCGCTTCGTCGACGCGCTGGCCGAGTTCCGCTTCGACGACGCGTCGCTGGAGCTGCTGCGCCGTTCGGGGACGATCGACGAGACCACGGCCGAGTACCTGGCCGGCTATCGCTTCACCGGTGACGTCGACGGCTACGCCGAGGGTGAGCTGTACTTCCCCCACTCCCCCGTGCTCACCGTCACCGGCAGCTTCGCCGACGCGGTGGTGCTCGAGACACTGGCGCTGTCGATCCTCAACCACGACTGCGCGGTCGCGTCGGCGGCGGCGCGGATGGTGACCGCCGCCGCGGGGCGGCCGATCATCGAGATGGGCTCGCGCCGCACCCACGAGCAGGCGGCGGTGGCGGCCGCGCGCTCGGCCTACCTCGCCGGCTTCGCGTACACGTCCAACCTCGAGGCGGCGCGGCGGTACGGGGTGCCGACGGCGGGCACCGCGGCCCACTCCTTCACCCTGCTGCACGACGACGAGCGCTCGGCGTTCGCGGCGCAGGTCGACGCGCTCGGTGCGGACACCACGCTGCTGGTCGACACCTACGACATCACCCGGGGCATCGCGACGGCCGTCGAGGTCGGCGGCCCGTCGCTGGGGGCGGTGCGCATCGACTCCGGCGACCTGGGCGTGCTGGCCTTCCACGCCCGCGAGCAGCTGGACCGGCTGGGCAACACGAACACCCGCATCGTCGTCAGCGGTGACCTCGACGAGTTCGCGATCGCCGCGCTCGGCGCCTTGCCGGTGGACTCCTACGGCGCTGGCACGGCCGTGGTCACCGGCTCCGGCGCCCCGACGGCCGGCATGGTCTACAAGCTGGTCGAGGTCGACGGCCGGCCGGTGGCCAAGCGGTCGGAGCACAAGGAGAGCCACGGCGGGCGCAAGACGGCGCTGCGCGCGCACAAGCCCACCGGCACCGCCGTCGAGGAGATCGTCGTCGCGCGGGGCGAGGTGACCCTCGAGGACGGCGAGGTGCGGCTGCAGCGCCCGTTCGTGCGCGGTGGCGCCCCGGTCGACGACCTGCCTACCCTCGATGCGGCCCGCGAGCGGCTGCGCGCGGCCACGGTTACCCTGCCCTGGGACGGGCTCAAGCTGTCCCGCGGCGAGCCGGCCATCCCCACCCGCGTCGTCACCGACCGCTGACCCGGCCGGACGAGGAGCGTCATGACCAGTCCCTTGCGGCACGTGCGCGCCGGTCAGCTGTCCACCGGCACCGCCCAGACGCCGGGCATGGCCCGGCGCGCGGCCATCAGCGGGGCGACGGCCGGTTCCGAACACATCTGGATGGGCGAGAGCCGGATGGGCCCGGGCGCCGACTCCGGCGACCACCACCACGGCGAGTCGGAGACCGGGATCTACGTCGTCAGCGGGCATCCGGTGTTCGTGTTCGCCGTCGACGGGGTCGAGCAGCGTATCGAGGCCGGCCCGGGCGACTACGTGTTCGTGCCGCCGTACACCCCGCACCGTGAGGAGAACCCGGCGGGCGAGGACGCGGTGGTGGTGCTGGCCCGCAGCACCCAGGAGGCCATCGTGGTGAACCTCGACTCGCTGACCTGACCCGCCTCTCCCGCTTCCCCCATGCGGTGGTCGTGATCCGGGCCCGGATCACGACCACCGCATGGGGAAGCGGGACGTACGGTGGGGGTGTGGGCAGCGCAGTGATCGTGGTCGACGTCCAGAACGACTTCTGCGAGGGCGGGTCACTCGCCGTGGCCGGCGGCGGTGACGTCGCCCGGGCGGTCAGCCGGCGGTTGGCCGAGGGCGGGTACGACCACGCCGTCGCCACCCGCGACCACCACATCGACCCGGGCGGGCACTTCGCCGCCGAGCCCGACTACGTGCGCACCTGGCCGCCGCACTGCGTCGTCGGCACCGGCGGCGAGCAGCTGCATCCCGACCTGGACACCGCCCGCGTCGAGGCCGTCTTCGACAAAGGCGATTACGTGGCCGCCTACTCCGGCTTCGAGGGCGCCAGCGACGGGACCGATCTGGCCACCTGGCTGCGCGAGCGCGACGTGGACGAGGTCGAGGTGGTCGGCATCGCCACCGACCACTGCGTGCGGGCCACCGCCCTGGACGCCGCCCGGCTGGGCCTGCGCACCACGGTGCGCCTCGACCTCACCGCCGGCGTGGCCCCGGCCACCGTGGCCACGGCCCTCGACGAGCTGCGCGCGGCCGGTGTCACCCTGCGCGGCGAGCCGCTCGTCGCGAGCTGACCGCCACTCACCCGTCGCCGGCGCCTTCGGCCGGCACGTCACGGCGCAAGCGCATCTGCCGGACGAACTCCACGGCGTCGCCGGCCAACCAGCCCACCACCGCGGTGCGGTCGAGCGACCGCCGATCCACGGGCGCGTGCACATCGCGCAGGCCGCACAACCCGAGCACGTCGGCGAAGGCCACCGCGACGAGTTCCCGGTCGTCGCGCGCGGCGACCCGGCCGGCGAGCACATCCGGCCCGCGGGCGCGCAGCGCGCGGAACGCGTCGCCGGCCACGTCGCGGTAGCCGAGTACCCCGGCCGCCGTCCCGCGTGGTCGCCAGCACCCCTCGGCGACGAGCGCGCGTGTCAGGGCGGACAGGTGGGGCCGCCCCAGGCGCAGCGCCCGTTCGACAGGCCGGCCCGCTTTCGTGGCGTGGGCGATCAACTCGTCCGCCGGCCCGCACCCGGTGGGGATGAGGTCGACCGTCAGGGCCTGCTGGCCGGGCCCCGCGCCGTCGAGCGCCAGACCCTGTCCCGGGCCGGGAGCCACGACCCACCCGACGGCCGCGAGGTCCACCAGCAGCGCGGTCCGGGCGGCGATCGCGAGAATTCCCGTGCGGCGCAGCCGTCCGTGCCCGGCCACGAGGGCCAGGCGCAGGAGGTCGCCGGTCACGCTGGCGCGCAGACGCAACGCGGGCACGTCGACCTCCGCCATTGCTGACTCGAACCGGCCTCGCAGGTTATCGTCGCCGCATGACGCAGTGGAACCAGCCCCAGGGCGGCGGTCAGTACGAGCGACCGGGCGGCTACCAGCAGCAGCCCGGATACGGGCAACCCGGCTACGGGCAACCCGGCTACGGCCAGCCCGGCTACGCACCGCCACCGGGACACTCCCCCTACGGCACCAGCGACAGCTTCGGCATCGTCGGCACCGTGATGGCGCTGCTCGGCGGGGTCGCCCTGGTGGTCTCTTTCACCGCGCTGACCTGGTTCGCGGACTTCCCCAACGACGGCACGTTCGGCAGCGTCCACGACCTCATCGGCAAGAACGATTCGTCGGCCAACGGTTTCGCCTCCGCCTACTTCGGGTGGCTGGCCTGGGTGTTCCTCATCGTCGTGGTGATCGCCGGCGTGCTCGCGAGCGTGCCCTCCCCGGCCCTGCGCATCTTCCGGATCATCGGGATCGTCGTGGGCCTCGCCGCGGCGGGCCTGAGCTTCCTGGCCATCAAGCTCGGCGACGGCGACTACACCCAGTACATCAAGCACGCCCGGGTCGGCTTCTACCTCGCCGTGGTCGCGTTCATCATCGCCGGCATCGGCGCCGCGATCGGGCCGCGCAAGGTCTAGCGGGGCAGCGCCGCCTCGGCGACGTCGGTGTCGGAGATGCCCAGCACGAACAGCACGCTGTCGAGGTAGGGCAGGTTCACCGACGTGTCGGCGGCCGCTCGCAGGGCCGACTTCGCGTTGAAGGCCACCCCGAGGCCGGCGGCCTCCAGCATGTCGATGTCGTTGGCGCCGTCGCCCACCGCCACCGTCTGGGACAGCGGCACCTCATAGCGCTCGGCGAAGCGGCGCAGCGCGGCCGCCTTGCCGGCCCGGTCGACGATGTCGCCGACCAGGCGCCCGGTGACCCGCCCGTCGACCACCTCCAACTCGTTGGCGGCGGCGAAGTCGAGGTCGAGTTCCGCGCGGAAGCGGTCGGTGACGAAGGTGAACCCGCCGCTGACCACGCCGACGTGAAAGCCCACGCGGCGCAGCGTGCGCACGAAGGTGCGCGCGCCCGGGGTGAGCTGGAGCGAATCGCGCACCTCGTCGAGGTCGCGGGCCGACAGGCCGGCCAGCAGCGACACCCGCTCGCGCAGCGACTGCGCGAAGTCCAGCTCGCCGGCCATCGCCCGCTCGGTCACCGCCGCCACCTGCGCGCCGACCCCGGCCCGCCCGGCCAGCACATCGATGGCCTCGTCGCGGATCAGGGTGGAGTCGACGTCGAGCACCACCAGCCGCTTGGCCCGCCGGCGCAGCCCGGCGGGCTCCACCGCGATGTCGATGCCGCTCTCGTCAGCGGCCTCGACCAGGGCCACCCGCAACGCGTGCTGGTCGGGCGCGCGCACGATCATCTCGAGGCTGGACACCGGCTCGGTGGCCAGCTGGGTCACCGAGTCGATGTTGGCGCCGAGATCGGCGATGCGCTGGGTGACGTGACTGAGCGCCCCTGGTCGCAACGGGTGACCGATGACGATGACATGGCTACGGCTGCTCGGGTCCCGCCGCCGGGTGACCTCGTCGCCCTCGCCGACGACGGTGACCTCGCTCTCCAGACCCAGGGCGCCGGCGGCCTGGCACAGCGAGTTGCGCAGCCAGCCGATGTCTCCGCGCAGCTCGAACAGCACGGCGAGCACCAGCCGGTCGCGGATGACCACCTGCTCGACGTCGCGCACGTCGACATCGTGGGCGGCCAACGCGCTGAAGAACGACGCGATGATCCCCGGACGGTCGCGTCCGGTGAGGGTGGCGAGGACCGTGGTGGGCTGCATCAGCTCTCGGGCGCGCAGGGACCGGCCCGGCGAATGCGTGCCGGTCCGTCCAGCGGCGTCACTGCGGGTCGGTGTCCGACTCGCCCTGGCGCGAGCCGCTCGAGCTGATACCGGCTGCGACCGGGCGGCCCTCCGGGTTCTTGTGCCGTCCGCCGGCGTGCGCCTCGGCCTCGAGCCGGTCGAGCAGGTGCGGGTAGTGGGCCTCGAAGGCCGGGCGCTCGGAGCGGATGCGCGGGATGGACGTGAAGTTGTGCCGCGGCGGCGGGCTGGAGGTGGCCCACTCGAGGGAGTTGCCGAAGCCCCACGGGTCGTCGGCCGTGCAGATCTCGCCGAGGCGGTACGAGTGGTACATGTTCCAGACAAACGGGATCAGCGACGCGCCGAGCACCAGCGAGCCGATGGTCGAGAACGTGTTGAGCATGGTGAACCCGTCGGTGGGCAGGTAGTCCGCGTAGCGGCGCGGCATGCCCTTGGCGCCCAGCCAGTGCTGCACCAGGAACGTCATGTGGAAGCCCACGAACGTCAGCCAGAAGTGCAGCTTGCCCAGCCGCTCGTTCATGTAGCGGCCGGTGAACTTCGGGAACCAGAAGTAGATGCCCGAGTACACCGCGAACACGATCGTGCCGAACAGCACGTAGTGGAAGTGCGCCACGACGAAGTAGGAGTCGGCGACGTGGAAGTCCAGCGGCGGGCTGGCGAGGATGACGCCGGTGAGGCCACCGAACAGGAACGTCACCATGAAGCCGATCGCGAAGATCATCGGCGTCTCGAAGGTGACCGAGCCGCGCCACATCGAGCCGATCCAGTTGAAGAACTTGATCCCGGTGGGCACGGCGATCAGGAAGGTCATCACCGAGAAGAACGGCAGCAGCACCGCCCCGGTGGTGAACATGTGGTGCGCCCACACCGTCAGGGACAGGGCCGCGATGGACAGCGTGGCCAGCACCATGCCCTTGTAACCGAACAGCGGCTTGCGGCTGAAGACCGGGATCACCTCGGTGACGATGCCGAAGAACGGCAGCGCCACGATGTAGACCTCGGGGTGCCCGAAGAACCAGAACAGGTGTTGCCAGAGGATCGCGCCGCCGTTCTGCGCCTCGAACACCTGCGAGCCGATGTGCCGGTCGAGGTAGAGCACCAGCAGAGCGGCGGTGAGGATCGGGAAGGCCAGCAGCACCAGCAGGCTCGTCACCAGGATGTTCCAGGTGAAGATCGGCATCCGGAACATCGTCATGCCCGGAGCGCGCATGGTGATGACGGTGGTGACCATGTTGACGCCGCCGAGGATCGTGCCCAGGCCGGAGATGGCCAGGCCCAGGATCCACAGGTCGGCGCCGGTGCCGGGCGAGTTCACGGCGTTGGTCAAGGGGGAGTAGGCGTACCAGCCGAAGTCAGCGGCGCCGTTCGGGGTGAAGAAGCCGCTGGTGGCGGTGATGGCGCCGAACAGGTAGAGCCAGTAGGAGAACGCGTTGAGCCGCGGGAAGGCGACGTCGGGCGAGCCGATCTGCAGCGGCAGCACCAGGTTGGCGAACGCGAACACGATCGGCGTCGCGAAGAACAGCAACATGATCGTGCCGTGCATGGTGAACAGCTGGTTGTACTGCTCGGTCGACAGGAACTGGCGCCCGGGGCGGGCCAGCTCGATGCGCATCAGCAGCGCCATGACGCCGCCGATCGCGAAGAAGGTCAGCGACGAGGTCATGTACAACCGACCGATGATCTTCGGGTCGGTGGTGCGCAGGTAGTAGCTGAACGCCGATCCCTTGCTGGTGCTGCGGATCGGGAACGGCCGGGCGACGATCGGCTCGGGCCCGGCGAGGTCGGCGGCGGCCCGTGGCGGCTCGGCGGTAGTTGTCACGCTGACCCCTCTGACGACGAACGTGCTCGGCCGGGCCCGCGCCGCCGTACCCGCCTGGCCGGCCGCGCGCGTAACCCCTTTCGCAGGATAGTCGCAGGGCCGGGCGAGGCGCCCACCCGGGGACGCCGTCCGCCGACGCGCCCCACCCGCGCCAGCCATTGTGAGGCCCGGGTGAATTCGACGCCTTTTCGTATATCCTCTTAACGGCGTTCGTACGTGACTCGGGGAAGCGGTCGCCGCCTCGCGCCGCGATCGTCGCCGGCGCTCGGGAGGGATACGACCCCGAGGGAGGTGCGCGCGTGGCCATCGGCCGCTGGACGCCAGGCAGGGCCGGCTCGGTTGCGTCACCTGCGCGCGGGGCCGCCTTCCGGGCCGAGTCGGTCGCCGCCGACCCGGGCACGCCGTCGCGCCGGCAGAGCGCGGCGTTGCTGTCGGTGCTGGTCGTGGTGGCCGCCGCGATCGGCGTGGCCTCCTACGTCGTGCGCCCGGACCGCGCCCGGTCCTTCGACCTCGTGCACGGCTCGGTGTTCCTGGCCGACCAGGTGGCGCCGGTCGGCATCGACCTGGCCAGCGGGCGCCCCACGCTGCGGCTGGTCGGCGCCGACAAGCAGGTGGGCGCGGACGATCCGGCCAACCTGTCGCTGGTCCCGGTGCACGGCGGCACGCTGCTGCTCGACCGCTCCACCGGGCAGTTCAACATGGTCGACCAGACCGGGTTCGTGATCAAGCACGACGGCGGTGGGGTGCTGCTGCCGCGGCGCACCGACCGCACGACGTCGGACGCCTTCGCCGCCGACACCGGGCCGGAGGCCGGTGTGGGCGGGGCGGCCTACCTCGTGCGCACCGGCCCGCGCGGCACCAACGTGCTGCTGGTCAACCAGAGCAACGTGGAGGCCGCCTCCCAGGGCAGCCGCACCGTGCGCCCGCGCGCGAGCCTGAACACCTCGGCGGTGGCGATGCCAGGGTCCGACGCCACGGCCGCGGCCAACGGCGATCTGTGGGCGCTGTTCACCGTCGGGGGACGGCGCGAGATCCGCCAGCTGTCGGTACCGGTGCGCAGCGACACCGGCGCGCAACTGGCCTCCCGGGTCCGCGGCAGCGTCGACGGGCCGGCCGCGATCGCCACGGCCACCTCCGGCGCCCCGCCCGCGATCAGCGCGACCGGCAGCCTCACCGGCGCCGACACCACCGACAGCGACACCGGCGACGACACCGGCAGTGCCGCGGTGGCCATCGCCTCCGCCGACCGGCTCGTGCTCTTCACCACCGACGGTTCCGCCCAGCACGACTTCGCCCTCGCGGCCCAGCCCGGCATCGACGCCGTGCTGCCGGTGTCCGGCGAGCCGGGCCGGGTCAGCTTCCTCGAGCACGGCCGGCGCGGCTGGTCGCTCGTCTCGGTCGGCATCGACGGTTCGGGGCTGCGCGGCCCGACGCCGATCGAGGGCCTGCCCGCGGCGGCCCAGCCGGCGCGACCGTCCTGGAGCAACGGCAACATCTACACCGTCGACCGGGCCGCCGGAGCCGGTGGGCGGATCTATCGCATCGACGCCCGCGGCGTGGCCGGCACCGTGCCGGGCGCGGCGCTCTACCCGCTGGGCCGCAAGAACGGCAAGGTGGCCGAGGCGGCCGACTTCGGCGACGCCTACGTGGTCGCGCGCAGCACCCGGGTCTTCGTCGACTCCCCCAGCCACGTGCAGGCCGTGGCGCTGTTCACCGACGGCCACCAACGGCCGTTGGTCATCCGCAAGAGTTCGGCCGTCGACGTCAGCGCGGCCGGCGGCGCGGAGGCGCTCACCCGCGGGAAGATCGACCCCAGCGACGAGCACGGCAACCTGCCCCGGGGATCGCGCTCCAGGCCGTCGGCAGGCACCCAGATCAACAATCAGGTCGACTGTGCCACCACCAGCCAGAAGCCGCGCGTCCCCGTGCTGGGCGCGCCGACGCCGGGCTCGCGCAGCGTCGCGGTGGCGTGGACCTACCCCACGCTCGATCCGCAGGACTGCATCCCGTCCACCTACGTCGTGTCCGCGCGGGCGCTGAGCGCCGGCGCGCCGTCGCCCGGCGGCAGCACCCGGGTGCAGGGGCAGACGAGTGTCGACCTGACCGGTCTGTACCCCAGCACGCGTTACGAGCTCACCGTCACCGCCTACCTGCGCGGCCAGAGCACCACGTCGGCCCCCGTCCAGGTCACCACCGGCCGCGAGGGGCCACCCGCCCCGACGGACCTGCGCGTGCGCGCCGACTCAGCGGGCAACTGGGTACTGAACTGGTCCGGCTGCGACCCCGCGTCGCCGGACTGTGTGCCCACCTCCTCGTGGCGGGTGGTGCCGAGCGTGTGCGACGCCCGGGGCCTGTCGGCCGCCCCGGGCGAGCTGGACGTCACCGGCGACCCGTCCTCGCGCGCGCAACCCCAGACCGTTTACCGCGGCGGGACCGCGCTGCTCGGGCGCGGCCTCAGCTTCGCGGTGATCGGCACCGGCACGCAGGGCGAGGTCGGCACGCCGTCGGCGCCCAGCGGGTGCGCGTACAGCTGGCGCGAGCCCGACGCGGGAGCCATCTCCGTGCGGGCCAGCAGCCCCGACCACCCCTCGCCCGACGGGTCGACGTCGATCACCGCCGGGGTGCAGTTCGCCGACTCGCCGGCCGCCGACCTCGGGGGCGTGGGCGGCACGCTGACCTACCAGTTGCTGTCCGGGGGCGCGGTGGTCGAGACCGTCGGGCCCACCACCGACACGTCGGTACAGCTGGACAACGTGCAGGCGGGCCAGCAGTACACCGTCGCCGTGTCGGCCAGCCCGCCGCGCCACCCCGACGTCGTGGTGCGGCTGGACCCCGTCGGCGTCGAGCCCGCCACCGCCGACTGGCCGCAGGTCACCCTCGACGCCGGGTTCGACCCGGACACCGCCACCACGGGCACGCTGACCGTGTCCTTCGGTCTCGGCGGGACCTCCGCGCGCGGCGAGCACTTCGACCTCATCCCGGGTGCCAGCTCGCTGACCTGCGGCAGCACGAGCCAGGACCTCGGCCGGTCCGACGTCGCCATCGGCCAGCAGCTGAAGTACCCGGGCCTGAGCCGGTTCGACCTCAGCGGCGACTGCACCGTCAGCGTTCAGGTGCAGCAGGATCCCCAGCACTCCACCGACCCGCCGCTGTTCGGTGCCGGCCCGTCAGCGGTGGCGACCAGGACGATCTCCATCCCGGTCGCGACCTCGACGACCACCGCCGCCGACTTCACCGCGCAGTGGGGCAGCGACCAGGACCACCCGCAGGTGGTGGTGAGCTATTCCGGCAGCGACCCGCTGAGCCTCACCGACCACTGGTCGCTCGCCGTGAGCAACGGCAGCGGCCCGTGCGGCTCGTCGGGCGAGGTACCCAACCAGCCCGTGACGATCGCCGTCGACCCCGCGTGCGTGACGGCGGGAGGCACCTTCACCGTCAAGATCGACTACACCTACATCGGCGCCGCCCAGTCGTTCCAGGTCACGGTCGGCGGCACGGTGCCGCAACCGCTGAACCTGGACAACGTGAAGTTCGATGCCGTGTGGGGCGGTGACGCCGGCACGCCGACCGTCAACGTCACCTACACCGGCACCGAGGAGCAGGACCGCCTGTCGGCCGCCACCTGGACCGAGCACCTCACCTCGCCGAGCTACCCGGGCGCGGACTGCGGCAGCGACAACGACAACCCGGGCCTCCAACTCGTCTCGGTGCCCCTCGCCACCACGACCTGCCCGCTCGAGCTGGACGGGGCGCCCGTGACCTACGTGATCACCATCCACGTGCAGGATCCGTACGGCCAGACGCGCGACTACACACCCGAAATCACGGGGGCGCCGCCGTCGTGATCACCGGTATCCTCACGCGACCCCTGATCGAGGAGCACACGTGACCCACGCGGACGACGGCATCGACCGCGTCGCCTATGACGTCGAGCGCCTGTGCGCCAACATGGGCCTGGTCATCCAGGGCAAACCGGGCGTCGTGCGCAACGCGGTGCTGTGCCTGCTGGCCGAGGGCCACCTGCTGCTCGAGGACGTGCCCGGCACCGGCAAGACGTCACTGGCCCGCGCCCTTGCCTCGTCGATCTCGCTGACCTGGCACCGCATCCAGTTCACGCCCGACCTGCTGCCCTCCGACGTCACCGGCGTGTCCATCTACAACCAGGCCAACGGCGAGTTCGAGTTCAAACCCGGTCCGATCTTCGCCAACATCGTGTTGGGCGACGAGATCAACCGCGCCTCACCGAAGACGCAGTCGGCGCTGCTCGAGGTGATGGAGGAGTCCACCCTCACCGCCGACGGGATCGTCCACGAGATGACCCGCCCGTTCATGGTCGTGGCCACCCAGAACCCGATCGACATGGAAGGCACGTATCTGCTGCCCGAGGCCCAGCTCGACCGCTTCCTCATGAAGCTGTCCGTGGGCTACCCGAGCGCCGAGGCCGAGGCCGACATCCTGCGCACGCAGAAGATGGGCCCGACGGTCACGCACCTGTCCCCGGTGCTGACGGCCGACGAGGTTGCCACCATGATCGACTACGTCAAGACGGTGGAGGTGTCACCCGCCCTCGAGCAGTACATCGTCGGCATCAGCGCCACCACGCGGACGATGTCCGAGCTGCGCCTCGGTGTGTCACCGCGCGGCAGCCTGGCCCTGCTGCGGGCCGCCCGCGCCAGCGCGGCCGCCGACGGCCGCACGTTCGTCGTGCCCGAGGACATCAAGGAGATGGCGCCCGTCGTGCTCGCCCACCGCGTCATCCTGCAGCCCGACGCCGAGCTGCAGGGGCGCACCGGGGCCGAGCTCGTCGCCCGCGCCGTGCAGTCCGTGCCCGTCCCGCGCACCGTGCCCGCGTAGCGCTCGATGACGCGGTTCGGCGTGGCGACGCTGCTCGGCGGAGCGGCGGCGCTGGTGCTCGGGCTCACGCTCGGCTGGCCGGCCTTCGACCTGCTGGGCGTCGGCCTGCTCGCGGTGCTGGTGCTCGCGTTCGCCGCCGTCGCCCGGCCCACCCCGCTCGTGATCACCCGCGAGATCCAGCCGCCCAGGGTGCCCAAGGGCGAGCCGGCCATCGCCTTCGTCTCCTTCGCCAACCGCAGCCGACGCGGCGTACCGGTCACTGTGGCCACCCAGCACTTCAGCGCCCAGTCGGTGCGCACCGTCATCCCGAAGCTGCGCGGGCGCGAGCAGGGCACCCGCGCCTACCGGTTGCCCACCACCCGGCGCGGCATCTTCGACGTCGACCCGATCGAGATCGTGCGCACCGACCCGTTCGGGCTGTTCCGGATCTCGCGGCGGCACGCCACGTCGGAACGGATCTGGGTGTACCCCCGGCTGCTGCCCTTCCGCACCCTGCCCACCGGGCAGACCCGGCACATCGAGGGCCCGTCGTCGGACACCGCCCCGCAGGGCAACATCACCTTCCACCGGCTGCGCGAGTACGAACCCGGTGACGACCTGCGCCTGGTGCACTGGCGCTCGTCGGCGCGGGTCGGCACGTTGCTGGTCAAGCACAACGTCGACACCTCTCAACCGTTCACCGCGGTCGTGTTCGACCAGCGTCCGAGCCTGTACACCGAGACGTCGTTCGAGAACGCGGTGGACGTCGCCGCGTCGGCCGTGGTGGCCTCGGCCGCGGGCAAGGCGCCGGTGGAGCTGCGGTTCACCGACGGCACCGTGCTGGGCGGGGCCCGGCTGCGCGAGGTGACCCCGCTGGTCGATCACCTCACCGGCGTCGGCGCCGACGCGCAGGGCTCGCTGCGCGACCAGTTGCTCGCGCTGCGCCGCACGCGCGGCGGCACCTCGCTGGTCGTGGTGACCGGCGAGCTGGACCCGCTGGACCTGCGCCTGGTGGCCGCGCTGCGGCGGCGCTTCGACCAGCTCGTGCTCGTCTCCATCGACCCGGAACCCCGCGCGCCGGTCGAGGTGCCGGGTGTGCGGGTGATCATCGCCGCCGACGCCGACGGCGTGTGTACGGCGTGGAACCTGGTGGCGGCATGAGCCGGGTGACGGCATGACCGGGCTGCGCCGGCTGGTGCCGTTCCTGCTGGTGCCGCTGGCGCTGATCGCCGGTGCGCTCGCCAGCGCGCCGTGGTTACGCCCCTTCCCGTCCGACGTCATCTCCGTGCCGCTGTTCGGGGCCGTGCTGCTGAGCACCGTCGCCCCCGTGGTCGTCGTCGGCATCGGCGTGCGGCGGCTGTGGCTGAGCGCGGTCATCGACGTCGCGCTGTTCGTGTTCTTCGAACTGCTGGTCACGCTGCGCGAGCCAGGCGGCTTCGGCGACCTCTACGACGGGCTCATGCACGGCCCGGCCAAGGTGCTGTCCTACGCGCTGCCGCTGGTCAGCCCGCGCACCCTGCTCGTGGCCCCGGTGGCCCTGTGCTGGCTCGGCGGCACCATCGTCGGGGAGTGCCTCGCCCGCGGTTGGCGCACCCTGGTGCCGTACGTGACCCTGCTCGTGGTGTTCGGCCTGTCCTACGGTGGCTCGGTGCGCGCCGTCTCCGACGCCGGCAACGGCCGCCGTTACGACACGCTGCTGGCCGGCGCGCTGATCGTCACGCTGCTGCTGCTGCGCGCCGCCGAGACCTGGATCGCGCAGGACGAGAGCGCCGAGGCCACCCAGCCCGGAGGCCTGCTCCCGTTGCGGGGGTTGTCGATCGGCGCCCTGCTGGCGCTGGTGGTGGGCCTGGGCGCCGCCGGTGTCGTGCAGGCGTCGGCGTTCGACGGCCCGGCGCGCACGGCGGCGCGCACCCCGCCCATCGACCGCACCGACCCGTTGACACCGCTGTCGTTCATCTCCGGGCTACGACCCGCCGACCCGACGGACAAGGGCCGGCCGGTGTTCACCATGACCACCACGCGCCCCGGCGCCAACTACGTGTCCGTCGCCGACGTCGACTACTACGACGGCGACGGGTGGTCCTTCCAGCGGACGTTCCGCCCCTCCGGGGGTGTCGTCCCGGCCGACACCGACACCACGCTGCGCTCGGCCGCCACCCCCGAGACCGAGCAGTACACGATCGCCGACGGCCCGCTCACCGGCAGCCCGTGGATGCCGTACCTGTACCGGCCGAAGAAGGTGTCCGGGGTGGGGGTCGACGTCGACGTCACCAGCGGCATGATCGTGCCCAGTCATCGGCTGGGCGCCGGCACGACCTACGACGTGAGCTCGACGGTGGCGACGACGCCCTTCGCGCGGTTGAGCCCCAATACCTCCGCCGGCGCGTTCAGCGTGGCCGCGCAGCAGCTGCCCGGCGGCGTCGAGACCGCGGTCGGCGCCCTCACCGATGCTCTCGCCGCCGAGACCGGGGTGCCGCCCGCCTCCCCCATCGCCTTCCTGCAGGCCCTTGCCCGCGACTTCCGCACCAACTACGGGCTGGCCGGCGCCCCGACCCCGTCCGGCGCCAACTCCGCCTCGCCGACCGTCCCGTCGTCGAGCGCGTCGTCGAGCGCGTCGTCGCACCCGGCGGCCAGCGCGTCGACCACGCCGGAGAACGAGCGGCGCGCGGGCGGCACGAGCTTCGCCGACGTCCTCGCCTCGATCCGCCAGTTCCGTTCGGCCAGCCCGGAGCAGTACGCCACCCTGATGGCCCTCGTCGCCCGCAAGGTGGGCGTGCCCGCGCGGGTCGCCACCGGCTTCCGGATCCCCACCCCGCCGGGCCGGTCGACGCTGCCGCCCGGGCGCTACCCGGTGACCACCGCCGAGGCGTGGACGTGGGTGGAGGTCCCGATCGCCGGGCAGGGCTGGGTCACCCTCGACCCGTCACCGAGCACGTACTCGGCCGAGCGCCCGCCGCGAAACGCGGGATCGACGCCGTCGAGCACGCCCTCCCCGTCACCGACCAAGAACGCGCAGATCACCCAGGGCAACAACGGCCACGCCGTGGCGCCGAGGAGCAGGATCCCGCACAAGCGCGGTACGCGGGCCTCGTCGGTCGTGCTGGTTGTCGGGATCATCGTGGTCGCGCTGCTGGTGCTCGTGACCGCGTTCCTGCTGCTGCGCAAGCGATGGCGGATCGCCCGGCGGCGCCGCGGGCCGGCGCGGCAGCGGCTGCTCGGCGCCTGGCGCGAGACGCTCGACATGCTCGAGGAGGCCGGCCTGCCGCCGCTGCGGGCCGCCACCGGCCGGGAGGTGGCCGACGCCGTCCAGGGCCGCTTCGGGGTCGAGCCCGCCCGCTCCGCCCGCCAGCTCGCCGAGGCCGCGAACGTGGCCATCTTCCGGCCGGCGGCCACGATGTCGGACGCCGACGCCGACGCCGCCTGGCAGACGAACACGGTGCTGACCCGCATGGTGCGCCGCGGCCTGCGCCGCCGGGACCGGTTGCGCATGGCGGTGCGCTACCACCGGCCCGGTTCGGACCGATTGGCCGCCGGGCCCGACTCGTGGGCCGACATCCACGGCTATCCCATCGGCGACACGCTGCGCCACCGTCGCGTGCACCGCTGATCCGCGGCGCGGCGCAGGCGCCCGCTCGCTAGTTCGAGCGCATGCCGCCCAAGCCCAGGCCGAAGCCCGCCGCCCCCGGCCCCGCGCCCGCCGACCAGGTCGACGAGCTGGCCGAGCGGCTGCTCGACGCGCAGGTGCGTTTCGCGCTGGCCGAGTTAGCCGGCGAGCGGCTGGCCGCCACCGTGGCCCGCGACGTCGACGACGTCCTCGCCGTGGCCGGCACGCTCACGTTGGACGAGGTGGTCGACCGGGCGCAGGTCAAGCAGACCGCCCGGCTGCTGGCCGTACAGGCGGTGGGCAGCCCGATGGTCGAGGACCTCGTCGGCGCGATCGCCGAGGCCGGGTACGACCTCGAGGCCGGTGACGAGCACCGCCTCGGCGACGTGGTGGACCGGCAGGCGGTGGAGGACCTGGTGGCCAAGGTGCTGAGCATGCACGACACGCACGAGCGGCTGCTCGAGCGGCTCACCGAGAGCCCGCTGGTGGCCACCGTGGCGTCGAGGTTCGTCGCGAAGATCGTCGCCGACTTCGTGCAGCAGAACCGGGCGCGGGCCGAGAAGGTGCCGGGGATGTCCTCGCTGCTGTCGCTGGGCGTGGGCGCGGCGTCGAAGGTGCGCAACGCCACCGATCGTCATCTCGACCAGTTCCTCGGCGACGCCGCCGGCCGCAGCGCCGCGTACGCGTTGCGACGCACCAACAGCGTCACTCTCGAGTTGCTGCGCGACGCCCCCGTCCAGGGCGCGGTCATGGAGATCTGGGATCTGCACGCCGACGACCCCATCGGCGCGCTGCGCGCGTACCTGACCCGCGACGACACGCGCGACCTGGCGCTGCTGGTCCACGCGCTCGTGCGCGGCGCCCGCGACACCGACTACACCGCGGCGTTGCTCGACGCCGCGGTCGACGTCTTCTTCGACCGCTACGGCCCGCACGACGTCGCCTCGTTGCTCACCGACCTCGGCCTCGGCCGCGACGACCTCGTGACCCAGCTGCAGGCCTACGCGCCGCGGGTGATCGAGGCGGCGCGGGCGAACGGCGTGCTCGAGGCGCAGATCCGCAAGCGGCTCGAGCCGTTCTTCCGCTCCGAGCAGGTGCGCACGCTGCTGGCCGGCGGCTAGCCGCGCGGCGGGCCGGCCAGCGCCCGCTGGCGGTAGGCGTCGAGCAGTGCGTGCAGGTAGCGCAGGTCGGCCATCGAGCGGCGGGTGGCCGGCAGTTGCACCGGACCGGAGTTGGTGATCGCCACCAGGCTGCCGCCGCTGCCCGCGGCGTCGATGCCCTCGAGGCGCGGCTCGAACCCGCGGATCGACGACCAGGCCAGTTCGCTCTTGCGCAGCCAGTGGCGCAGCACCAGCTTGGTCTCGTCGATGGTGAGGGACGCGCCACCCGAGCGGACGGTGACCTTGCGGCGCAGCGACGCGGGGTCGAGCGTCAGGTCGCCGACCGACGGCGGCGCGTACGCCTGCTGCGCCTGCTGCTGCATGCCGAACACCCAGGTGGGCACCGGGCCGGTGGCGGTGGGCACCTCGCTCTCCGGGGTGACCGGGTAGCGCCCCGACTCCTCTCCCGCCGTCGACGGCCCGGGCGGCGGAGGGGGCGGCGCAGTCAGCGGCGGGGCCGACGGTGCGACCGGAGCCGGCGGGGGCCGCTCGGGCAGCGGGACCTCGCCGAACGGGGCCTCGGCGAACGGGGCCTCGGCGAACGGCGTGTCGCTCCGCACGACCGGCCCGTCCTCGAGCGGCGGCGCGCCCCAGAGCGACGCGGCCAGCGCGTCGGCGTCCGGGCCGGGCTCGCGCGACGGCGCGGCCACCGCGATCTCGGGCTGCGCCTCGGGCGCCTCGACACCAGGGCGTTGCGCCGGCGGCAGCGTGTGTTCGGGGGCCCGCTCACCCTGGGCGACCTCGTGCGGTGGCGCGACGAACGCGGAGGGCATCGGGGGGGTGGCGAGTGGCGCCTCCGGCACGCCGGGCCAGGTGTGCTCCGGCGGGCGTCGGCGGGTGTCCTCGACGCGCGGTGCGGCCACCGGCGGGGCGGGCACGGGTGCGGGCATGGGGGCCGACGGCGGATCGGCCGGCGGCTGTCGGCCGGCGGCGCGGCTGGGGGTGCGGCGGGCGGCGCTGCTGGGGGCGCGGCGGGCGTCGCGGCCGGCGGCGGCAGCTCGTCGGCCGAGGGACGCCGTCGGGTGGTCTCCGGCCGGTCGACCGCCGGTGGACCCGGCTCGACCTCGACCGGAGGGTGCACCTCGGCCGGCGCCTCTTGCTCGGCATCGGGCGGCGGCGGCAGGAAGTCGACCTGCGGCGCGACCTCGGCCTGCTCGGCTGCGACGGAGGCCGCCCCGAAAGCCGGCGACATCGAGGCCAGCGGACGTCGCCGGGTCAGCTCGACCGGCGGCTCGTCCTCGACCGGCTCGATCCCGGCGGGCGCCGGCGCGACTTCGGGGGCGGCGTGCCGGCCGACCAGTGACGGGGCCGACCAGTCGTCACCGGGCGGCGCCGGCTCGGGCGGCCCCGGCTCGGGCAGCGCCGGCTCGGGCAGCGCCGGCTCGGGCGGCGCCGGCTCCGGCGGGCGGTGGCTCTCGACCAGCGACGGCGTCGACCACCCGTCGTCCGATGTCGCGGCCGGCGCCGACCCGGTGGGGGCGGCGGGGGCGGACGCGCCGCCCCACATGGACGACTGCAGCCGGCGCTGCACCTGTTCGAGTTCGGCGGCGAGGGCGGCCGCGCCGGCCGGCCGGTCACCCGGGTCCTTGGCCAGCGCGGCCAGCAACGCGTCCGACAACGCCGGCGGGATCTGCGGGCTGACCAGCGGCTGGGCGGGGTCGTGCCGGATGCGGTGCGCCACCGACTGCGGGGGCTCGCCCTCGGCCGCGCGGAACGCCGGCCGTCCGGTGATCAGCTCGTACAGCGTCGAGGCGAGTCCGTAGACGTCGGCCGCGGGGGTGGGGGGCGCGCCGTCGAGCAGTTCCGGCGCGGTGTGCGGCGCGGGCGTCCGCTCGGGCCGCGGCGCCGGGCGCAGCGGGGCCAGCCCGAGATCGGCCAGGACCGGCTCGCCGGACCCGGTCACCAGGACGTGGCCCGGGCTGACCCGGCCGTGCACGACGCCGACCCGGTGCGCGGCCTCGAGGGCGCCGGCCACTTTCACCCCGATGGACAGCACGTCGGGCACCGGCAGGCCGCGGCCCTGCATCCGGTCGGCGATCGAGCCGCGACACAGCTCCTGCACGAGCACCGGCGCGCCGTCGGGGGTGCGGAAGGTCGCGTACAGCGTGACGACGTGCGGGTGACCGCTGAGCGTGCGCAGCGCGGGCCATTCGCGCTCGAACGCCTCGACCGCTCGGGGGCGCAGGTCGTCGGCTGCGTGCACGACGAGCGCCACGGTGCGTCCGCTGTCGAGTTCGCGGGCCCGGTACACCGTCGACGCGGCACCCCCGCCGATCTCGGTGACCTCGGCGAAACCGGCGAACGAGTCGTGCGGGGCGTCCTTGGACCGACGCGCCATGCCCACCGCCCGACGTGCTGGAAATGATCTGGCCAGCGAGCGTATCAACGCCCGCGGGGACGGCCGGTGCGCGAGGCTGCTGTGCACGCCGGGCCGTGAGAAGCTGTCGTCGTGTCCGCCGACTCCGTCGCCGTGTGGGGCCTGGCCGGCCTGCTGGCCGGTGCCGGCGCGACGCACTTCGCCTTCCCGGCCTTCTACGACGCGATGATTCCCGAGCCGCTGCCCGGCCGGCCGCGGTCCTGGACCTACGGCGCCGGCGTGGCCGAGGTGGCGGTGGCCGCCGCCGTGCTCGTGCCCCGCACGCGGGCCGCGGGCGGACTGGCCGCGGCCGGGCTGTTCGCGGGTGTCCTGCCGGCCAACGTCAAGATGGCCCTCGACGCGCGGCGCTCGGACTCCGCGGCCTACCGGGCCGGCACCCTGCTGCGCCTGCCGATGCAGGTACCACTCATCGCCTGGGCCCTGAGGGTGCGCCACCGCGCCCGGTGACCGGGTGCGCCACCGCGCCCGGTGACCGTCAGGTCGTCAGCACCGCGGCCGGTTCGTCGTCGCGCACGCGTTCGGCCGTCCGCTCTGCGGTGGCCACCGCGCGCCGGCCGGTGGTCAGCAGGCCGAGCACCAGCACCGCCACACCCAGGCCGGTGACGATCCACCAGGCCGGATGCGCGGCGGCCACGAATGCCGCTCCCCCGCCGACGCCCGCGCCGCTGGCGAGCACCGAGCCGATGACGGCCACGCCCAGCGCGCCGCCCACCTGCCGGCTCGTGGAGGCCACCGCGGCGGCCACGCCCGCCTGCTCGCGCGGCATGCCCGACACGGCGGTGTTGGTAATAGGGGCGTTGACGAAGGCGAAGCCGACGGCGAAGACGGTGAGGGCCACGATCAGGCGCCAGTACGGCTCGTCGGTGCCGGTCGCCGAGAGCAGCAGGCCACCGACGGCCAGCAGCGACCCGGCGATGAACAGCGGCAGGCGGGGGCCGCGGTTGCCCACGATGCGTCCCGACACCGGCGCGAAGATCAGCGTGGCCACGGCCAGGGGCAGCAGGAACGCCCCGGCGGCCAGGGGACTCAGCCCGCGCACCTGCTGCAGGTACAGCGTGATCATGAACAGGAAGCCGGAGAAGCCGGCGAAGGCGCAGACGGCGATGGTGGTCGCGCCCGAGAACGGCACGCTGGAGAAGAACCGCAGGTCCAGCAGCGGGTCGCGGCGTCGCCGTTCGTAGGGCAGCAGCGCGACCAGCGCGACGAGCGCGGCCACGAAGGCCACCACCGTGCTCGGTGAACTCCAGCCCGCGCGCGGTACCTCGATGATGCCGAACGTCGCGCCGGCGAGCAGGACGATGATCAGCAGCTGCCCCACCGGGTCGGGCCGGCGCGCGCGGGGAGCGCGGGACTCGGGCACGAACACCGCGGCGAGCACGAGGGCGGCCACGCCGATGGGCACGTTGACCCAGAAGATCGCGCGCCAGCCGATCGAGTCGATGAGCGCACCGCCGACGATCGGGCCGACGCCCAGGCTCAGGCCCACGACGCCACCCCACACACCGATGGCCCGCGCCCGTGCCCGCGGCTCGGTGAACACGTTGGTGATGATCGACATGGCCACCGGGTTGAGCATCGAACCGCCCACCGCCTGCACGGCCCGGAAGGCCACCAGCCAGCCCAGGCTGGGCGCGACACTGCACAGCAGCGAGCCGAGGGAGAACATCACCAGCCCGGTCTGGAACACCCGCCGGCGCCCGAGCCGGTCCGCGGTGGAGCCGGCCAGCATGAGCAGCCCGGCGAGGGTGACGGTGTAGGCGTCCACCGTCCACTGCAGATCGGACAGCGAGGCGTGCAGGTCGTGGCGGATCGCGTTGAGGGCGACGTTGACGATCGTGTTGTCCATGCCGACGATCAGCAGGCTCATGCAGCAGATCGCCAGGACGATCCGCTGCCGGCGCAGGCTGAGTTCGGGCACGCCTTCCAGGATAGTTAGCCGAACTAACTTTCGCTGGTGACGTGTGTCGCGTCAGCTCTCGTTGCCGAGCCCGGCCGCCACCTGCAGGGCGTCCTCGCGCTCGACCTCGCCCAGCTCGTCGCGCTCCGGCTGGGCGATCTGCCCGCGGTCGGCGTCGCCCAGGGCGCGGTGCACCGTGGACAGCACCAGCGCAGCCGCCACCACCGTGCCGGCGCCGACCACGAACGGCAGGGTGGCGCTGCCCGACGACTCGACCATCTTGCTGGCGACGTAGGGCGCCAGGCCGCCGCCGATGAAGCGCACGAAGCCGTAGGTGGCCGAGGCGACCGGCCGCTCGACCGGCGCGATGCTCATGACCGCCGTGGTGACCAGGGTGTTGTTCACGCCGATGAACACGCCGGCCACGATGATCGCGACCGTGACCGTGGGCTTCGAGTCGTGCCAGATGCCGATGACGGCGAGGTCGGCGGCCATCAGCACGAAGTTGCCGTAGAGGGTCACCGCGGTGCCCAGACGGGCCTTGAGCCACGGCGCGCCCCATACCGCGAAGGTGGCGACGAGCACGCCCCACCCGCAGAAGATCAGGCCGAGCCGTTGCGGGCTGATGGGCTGCAGCAGGAAGGGCGAGTAGCCGAGCATGGTGAAAAAGCCCCAGTTGTAGAGCAGGCCGACGACGCTGGTGGTGGCCAGGCTGCGGTGCCGCAGCGCCTTCAGCGGCTCGGTGATGCTCTCGCGGCGGGTCGGTCTCGGCGTGGCCGGCAGCAGGACCACGGTGGCCACCAGGGCGATGGCCATCAGCACCGAGACGCCGAAGAAGGGGCCGCGCCAGCTGATCGAGCCCAACTCGCCGCCGACGAGCGGGCCGAGCGCGATGCCCACGCCCAGCGCGGTCTCGTAGAGCACGATCGCGCCGGCGAAGCCGCCGGAGGCCGAGCCGACGATGACGGCCAGCGAGGTGGCGATGAACAGCGCGTTGCCCAGACCCCAGCCGGCGCGGAAGCCGACGATGCCGTCGATCGAGCCGGTGGTCCCGGCCAGGGCGGCGAACACGACGATGAGGACGAGGCCGGCGATGAGCGTGCGCTTCGCGCCGATGCGGCTGGACACCCATCCGGTGACGAGCATGGCCACCGCGGTGACCACGAGGTAGCTCGTGAACAGCAGCTCGACCTGCGAGCTGGTGGCGCCCAGGCTGCTCTTGAGCGCCGGCAGGATGGGGTCGACCAGGCCGATGCCCATGAACGAGATGACGCAGGCGAAGGCCACGGCCCAGACGGCCTTGGGCTGCTGGAACGGGCTGGCCGGCGCGGTGCCGTGGCCGCCCTGCTTGGCGATGGTGGTGCTCACGTACTCACTTCCCGGTGTGCGATGCGGTGCGGCCGGCGGCGGCCGGCACGTCGACGAGGCGCTCGATCGCGGGCAGCGCCGCGAGGAGCAGGGTGCGGTCGGATCCGGACAGCGCGGCCATGCGGTCGCGCAGGATCTGCGCGCGCAGGGCGTGCCGCCGGTCGAGCACGGCGGTGCCGGCGGGGGTGATGCGCACCAGCGCGGCGCGCCCGTCGGTCGGGTCGGGCACGCGCTCGGCCCAGCCGCTGTCAGCCATCCGGTTGATCAGCAGCGTCACCCCCGGCTGCGTCATGCCCTCGAGCACGGCGAGTTCGGACACCCGCAGCGGACCGTCCGTGCGCAACCGCTCCAGCCCGCTGACGGTCGAGCTGCTGATGTCGCGCGGCATCTGCCGCCGCAGCCACACCGCGAGCCGCTCCACCCCGTCCGCCAGTGATCGCACGTCGGTCAGCCGCATACCCATAGCTCAACTATATAACTCACTTATATAACACGCCAATGCTCCGCCGCCCTCCCCTCCCCTCGGTCAGTGGGACGAGTTGCGTTCAATGGGGCAACTTCTTGCCCCACTGAACGAAACTCGCCCCACTGACCCGGGGGAGGGGGCGGCGACTCGACGGGGGGTGGGTGGGGCGGGGGGCGGGTCGGGCATCATCGGGCGGGTGACCGGTACCGCGGCAGCTCCGCACGACGAGCTGGACCGGCGCGTGCGTGCGGCCCTCGCCGGCCTCGACGCCGAGCGGGCGGCGCAGCTGCCGCCCGACGACGCCGCGGCCCGGGCGCTGGCCGCGGGCCGGCACAGCGCCGCCACCTCACCGGCCGACCCCGAGGGGCTGTTGCTGTTCGACGCGATGGCCGGCAGCCGGCTGCTGGACATCCACGCCCGCCGGCTGCGCGAGTTCGGCCGCGGCTATTACACGATCGGCTCGGCCGGGCACGAGTCGAACGCCTACGTGGCGGCGGCGCTGCGACCCACCGACCCGGCGTTGCTGCACTACCGCTCCGGCGGGTTCTTCCTGGCCCGCGCGCTGCAGGCCGGCCGGTCGCTGGACGGCGCGCTGCGCGCGGTGCTGCTGGGGATGCTGGCCAGCGTCGACGACCGCGCCTCGGGCGGGCGGCACAAGGTGTGGGGCGACGCGTCGCTGGCCGTCATCCCGCAGACCTCGACCATCGCCTCGCACCTGCCACGGGCCCTGGGGGTGGCGCTCGCGATCAGCCGCGCGAAGCGACTGGGGCTCGACGCGCCCTGGCCGCGCGACGCGGTCACCGTGTGCAGCTTCGGCGACGCGAGCCTGAACCACTCGACCGCCGTGGGCGCGCTCAACGCCGCCGGGTACTCGGTGGCGCAGGGCCTGCCGCTGCCCCTGCTGTTCGTCTGCGAGGACAACGGCATCGGCATCTCGGTGCCGACGCCGCCCGGCTGGGTGGCCGCCGCGGCGCAGCGGCCCGGCATCACCTACTTCGCCGCCGACGGCGACGATCCCGAGGCCGCGCGGCGGGTGGCGGGCGAGGCGGCCGGCCACGCCCGGGCCACCCGCCGGCCCGCGCTGCTGCACCTGCGCACCGTGCGCTACCTCTCCCACGCCGGCAGCGACGTCGAGTCGGCGTACCGCGCCGCGACCGACATCACCGCCGACGCCGGGCACGACCCGCTGCTGGCTCTCGCCCGGCAGCTGACCGCCCGGGGGGCCCGCGGACTGGCCGAGCGCTACGCCGGCATCGACACCCGCATCCGCGAGCTGACCGACGAGCTCACCGACACCCGGACGCTGCGCAGCGGTGACGAGGTGGTGGCGCCGCTCGTCCCCGCGCCGGCCCCCGCGCGGCCGCCCGCCGCCGCCGAGCGGCGCGCGCAGGTGTTCGACGGCCGGCTGCCCGAGGACGCCGGCCCCGTCACGCTCGCGCAGTCGATCAACGCCGCGCTCACCGACGCCATGGCCGCGCGGCCGCAGACCCTGGTGTTCGGCGAGGACGTGGCCCGCAAGGGCGGCGTGTACGGCGTCACCAGGGGGTTGGCGCAGCGCTTCGGCTCCGGCCGCGTCTTCGACACCCTGCTCGACGAGCAGTCGATCCTCGGTTTCGCGCTCGGCCTCGGCGTGAGCGGCATGGTGCCCATCCCCGAGATCCAGTACCTCGCCTACCTGCACAACGCCGAGGATCAGTTGCGCGGCGAGGCGGCCAGCCTGCGCTTCTTCTCCAACGGCGCGTACACGAACCCGATGGTGCTGCGCATCGCCGGCCTGGCCTACCAGAAGGGCTTCGGCGGGCACTTCCACAACGACAACGCCGTCGGCGTGCTGCGCGACATCCCCGGCCTGGTGGTGGCGGTGCCAGCGCGCCCCGAGGACGCCGCGCCGATGCTGCGCGCGTGCCTGGCCGCGGCCGAGCGCGGGCAGGTCAGCGTCTTCCTCGAACCGATCGCGCTGTACCACGAGCGTGACCTGTACGAGCCGGGTGACCGCGGCTGGCTCGGCCGCTACTCCCCCGACGCCGAGGCACCCATCGGCTCCCCTCGGCTGCACCCGCACGATCCCGCGCTGCGCACCCGGCTGACCCTGCTCACGTTCGGCAACGGGGTGCGGATGAGCCTGCGGGTCGCGCGCCGGCTGGCCGCTGACGGGCACGGCGTGCACGTGGTCGACCTGCGCTGGCTGGCGCCGCTGCGCGCGGAGAACCTGCGCGACGTGCTGCCCCCGGGCGACGTGCTGGTGGTGGACGAGACCCGCCATGCCGGGGGCGTCGGCGAGGGCGTGCTCGCAGCCCTGGTCGAGGCCGGCCACCGCGGCCGGCTGGCGCGGGTGGCGAGCCGGGACAGCTATGTGCCGCTCGGTGACGCCGCCGACCTGGTACTGCTCGGCGAGGACGAGATCGAGCGGGCGGCACGGCGACTGCTGGACCCGCCGGCCTGAGCGGCTGGAACCGGCGTCAGCCGCCGCGGTCACCGCGCGTTCACCGCCGCGGCGCTCCGGCGTCACCTCGCCTGGTTAACGTCCGGGACGTGCGTGACACCACGAAGGCCGTCCTCGAGCACTACACGCGTCATCTCGACCTGCGCGGCGACGTCCTCGAGATCGGCGGCCACCGGTTGGCCAACTGCGCCGTTGCGCTGTTCCCCGAACCCCGCTACCGCTACCACGACCTCAACCTCGCGGCCTCGGACATCCCGAACACGATCATCGCCGACATCACCGACTGCCGTGGACAGATCGCCGACGAGTCGTTCGATCTCGTGCTCAGCTCCGACGTGTTCGAGCACATCGACCGGCCCTGGCTGGCGGCCGCGGAGATCGGCCGGATCCTGCGCCCGGGCGGCATCGCCGTCACCCACACGCTGTTCTCCTGGCGCAACCACCCGTGCCCCATCGACTACTGGCGCTACTCGGCCGAGTGCCTGGAGTTCCTCTTCGCCGACCTCGAGTGCCTGGAGAAGGGCTACGACCTGTCCGAGCGGCGCCGCGACCAGCCCGGCTTCTGGCCCTCGGGCAACGACTCGGTGCCGGTCGACGGTTTCGGCGGCTGGCGCGAGCACTGGAGCGTCTATGTCGTCACGCGCAAGGGCGACGGGCCACCGGTGCCGCCGTTCAAGTCGTCGAGCCATCCGCTCGCTCGGCACCTGCGCCAGGACACCCAGGGCACGGTGACCAACCCGCGCATGCTCGGCACCGACCCGGCGGCGGCCCTGACCGTGTCCCTCGCCGACCGCTTCGCCGCGCTGGAGCAACAACTCGCCGCGCTCGGCACGCTGGTCGAGCGCGCGGCGACCGGGCGCGACGCGCGGCCGCTGTCCGTGCGCGCGTACCACCGGATGCAGCGCCGGCTGCGCACCGCGCGGCGCGCACCGACCTGATGCCGGGCGACCCGGCGCCGTAGGTCAGCCCAGCGCGGTGAGCACCCGGCTGAGGGCCGCGATGCCCCGGTCGATGTCCTCCACCGACACCGTCAGCGCGGGCCGCACCCGCAAGCCGCGCTCACCGCAGCCCAGGACCAGCACGTGCTCGTCCTCGCGCAGCCGGGCGACGACCGCGTCTCGCAACTCGGCGCTCGGCAGCGTGAAGGCGCACAGCAACCCGCGCCCGCGCACGTCGGCCATGACCGGGTGGTCCGCGGCGAGCCGGTTCAGCTCGTGCAGCAGGTGGGCGCCGACGAAGCCGGCGCGGTCGATCAGTTTGTCGGTCTCGATGACCTCGAGGATGCGCCGCGCGCGCACCATGTCGGTGAGGTTGCCGCCCCACGTGGAGTTGATGCGCGAGGAGACGGCGAAGACGTTGTCGGGCACCTCGTCGATGCGCCCGCCGCCCATGACCCCGCACACCTGCGCCTTCTTGCCGAAGGCGACGAGGTCGGGCTCCAGGCCGAGCTGCTGGTAGGCCCAGGCCGTGCCGGTCATGCCGACGCCGGTCTGCACCTCGTCCATGACGAACAGCGCGTCGAACTCGCGGCACAGCGCCTGCATGGCCTGCAGGAACTGCGGCCGGAAGTGGTTGTCGCCACCCTCGCCCTGGATCGGTTCGGCGATGAAGCAGGCGATGTCGTGCGGGTGCGCCTCGAAGGCCCGGCGCGCGGCGTCGAGTGCGTGCCGCTCGGCCGCCTCGACGTCGTCGGTGCCGTTGATCGCCGGCGACGGGATGCGCGGCCAGTCGAACTTCGGGAAGCGGGCCACCTTGCTCGGGTCGGTGTTGGTCAGGCTCATCGTGTAGCCGCTGCGGCCGTGGAAGGCCTTCTCCAGGTGCAGCACCTTGGTGCCGAGTTCGGGGTCGATGCCGTGCGCCTCGTTCCAGCGGCTCTTCCAGTCGAACGCGGCCTTGAGCGCGTTCTCGACGGCCAGGGCGCCGCCGTCGATGAAGAACAGGTGCGGCAGCGCCGGGTCGCCGAGCACGCGCGCGAAGGCGTCGACGAAGCGGGCCATCGGCACGGTGTAGACGTCGCTGTTGCTGGGCTTGTTCACCGCGACCGAGCCGAGCTCGCCGCGGGCGGCCACCGACACGAGCGCCGGGTGGTTCATGCCCAGCGCGGACGAGGCGAAGAAGGTGAACAGGTCGAGGTACTCGACGCCGTCCTGCGCGTCCACGAGCGTCGAGCCGTGCGAGGCCTCGAGGTCGAGCACCATCTCGTACCCGTCGGCGAGCAGGTGCTTCGCGATGGTGGCGCGCGCCGTGTCGGCCGTGATCTCGGGAGTGCGCAGCGTGGTCATGGCGCCATCGTAGACGGTGAAACTTCCGGGTTCAGCGGCCCATGGCCGGAAATCTTCCGGTCAGCCTGGGGTCAACCGGGTGGCGCCGCCGGCCGGTCGAAGAAGGTCTGCAGCACGATGGTGGTGCGGGTGGACACGTTGGCCTTGCGGCGGATCTGGCGGATCAGCTCCTCCAGGGCCCGCGGCGTGGCCACCCGCACGAACAGCACGTACGCGTCGTCGCCGGCCACCGAGTGGCAGGCCTCGATCTCGGTGAGCCCGGCCAGCCGTTCCGGGGCGTCGTCGGGCTGGGCGGGGTCGAGCGGGGTGATGGCGATGAGCGCGGCCAGGGGCAGCCCCATCGACTCGGGGTCGAGACGGGCCGAGTAACCGCTGATGACGCCGGTGGTCTCCAGCCGGCGCACCCGGGCCTGCACCGCCGACACCGACAGCCCGGTGACGGCGGCCAGCGCCTTGAGCGTGCTGCGCCCGTCGGCCCGCAGCGCGACGGCCAGGCGCCGGTCGGTGGGATCGTCGAGCCGAGCGGCAGCAGGTGCGTCGTCGTCGGTCACGGCCCGACGCTAGCGCGCGTCAGCCGGCACCTGTCCCCTGGTGTGGTCGTGATTTCGCGCCGGATCACGACCACACCAGGGGACAGGTGCCGGTCAGCTGGTCTGGACGGCCCGGGTGGGGCGGCGCAGGGAGCGCAGGTTCAGTGCGGCGCGCAGCCGCCCCAAGCGCCCGGCGTCGCGGGCCATGGCGTGGCGCACCTCGTCGACCTCGCGCCAGTAGTCGGCAGCGGCCTGCGGCGGGGGGTCCCCGGGCCCGAACACGCCGGCGTCGGCCGCGGCGGCCAGCGCCGGGGTCCGCGCGCCCGCGGGCCGCTCGGCCAGGGCGCCGGCCTGCTCGTTGCGGGTGCGCCCCTTCGGCACCACGGCACCGAGGTCGCGGGCCCAGTCGACGATCTCGCGCCAGCCGGCGTCGAAGCGGTTGGGCACGCTGCCCCGGTTGCGGCGCAGCACGCGCCGTCGCCATTTCGTGCCGACGATCGCCGCGCACAGCAGGGCGATGACCAGCAGCGGCAGCCCGACCCACGTCACGACCGTGCCGAACCAGCCGGCGAGCACGCCGTGGGTCGGATGCCGCAGCTTGCCCAGGTGCTGGGTGTTCTGGTCCGGGCGGTCGGGCTCGTCGAGCGTGCTCGGCGGGTGCACCGGGTTCGGCGGCGGCACGATCGCGGCGTTGGCGTCCTGCAGCGTCTGCGGTGGCTGCTTGTTCGGCTTCTTCGTCTCCTCCGGCATGAACTGCGAGCGCGGGATCGTCACCCACCGCGCCGTCCGGCCGCTCTGCACGTGCACCTCGACCGCGGTGTGGATGTTCTTGCCGCGCACGACGCCGCCCTGGACGCCGTCGGCGATCAGCTCCACCCGCGCCGGGACACCCAGGTAGTTGCAGATGAGCGCGAAGGTGGCGCCGTACTGCTCGTCGTCGCCGACGAGTTGGGGCAGGTTCAGGAAGTTGGTGATCCGGCTGATGCTGTGCCCGGGCAGGTACTGGGCCTCGCCGGGGCCGCCGTCGCTGTAGGCGCCGTTGTCGTGCATGTACCGCGCCACCGCGTCGACCTGGGCGAGCACGCCGCTGGCCTTCGCCGACCACTGCGCCGCCCGGCTGGCCACGAACCCGTCGACGCTCGCGTCGACGGCCGGGGTGCCGTACGGGGCGGCGTCGCGGGGCATCTTCGTGTTCGGGACGACGGTGTGCAGCCGGTAGGTGTCGCCCGCGGCCAGCCGCCGGGCCACCGCGCCGGTGCCGGTGGCCAGGTTGTAGCGGAAGGACTGCTCGAGCCCGTCGGCGTCCTTGCCGGTGAACACGACCGAGCGCAGCGTGCCGGCGGTGGGCAACCAGGGATTGGCGTCCGACGCCGCGGCGTACGCCGGCGCGATGCGCACCGACAGGTCGACGGCGCGCCCGTGGGCGCCGTCGCCCCCGATCCGCGAGCCGACCCGCTGGAAGGCGTCGATGGGCTGGCCGTCGCCGGTGGCCACCGTGCCGTTGGTGGCACCCCACACCGAGCCGTCGTAGTCGTCGAGGGTGGCGATGCGCAACGGGGTGTCGGCGGGCAGCCCCTTCACCGTGAACAGGGTCTGGTCGTAGAGCTGCTTGGCGTCCTTCGTGTACTTGCGGAAGCCGACCAGCGGGCTCGCGTACTGCGCCACGTCGAAGGGCGGCTTGACGTAGTTGCGCAGCACGACCCGCTGCCCGTCGTTGCCGGGCAGGTGCGGGCCGAGCCAGGCGGCGCCGGCGCCGGCCACGGCCAGCACGGCGGCACCGATGAGCAGCCGCTGCGGGCCGCCCGGGCGTGGCCGCAACGACAGCGCACGCCCGCCCGGCCGCCGCACGCCGGCCCAGCAGATCACCAGGCAACCGAAGCCGATGCCCTGCCACAGCCGGGCCGCCGGTTGCGCGGTGCCGAGCAGGATGACGGCGACGAGGGCGAGCGTGGGCCCGACCGCGGGCCCGAAGCGGGACCGGCTGCGCTGCGCGACCGCGGCGGCCAGCGCGGCCGCGACCAGCCCGATGAGGTACGGGATGGCCAGCAGCCGGCCGGCGCCGGCGACCGGCGGGAGCGTGGTGAGCAGCTGCTTCCACCCATCGGCCAGCACCGACGTGAGGCCGCCGAGCGCGGCCCCGCCGGGCAGCACGCGGCTCACCGCGTCGTCAGGCGCGACCAGGGCCGCGCCGAACAGGTAGTAGACCGCGGGCACGACGGCGGCCAGCGTCCACACCGGCCAGCGCAGCACCGTGACCAGCGTGGCCGCGCCGAGGCCCAGCAGCGCCGCGATGCCCCCGACGACGAGGTAGTGGTGGCCGCTGTACGTGGCCCGGAAGCCGTAGAGCGCCAGCAGCGTGAGCACGAGCGCGAAGGCGAGATCGATGCCCGCGCGCAGGTCGACGTGCGGGGTGGCCTGCGGGCTGCGCGGGTCGACGTAGGTGCCGGCGTAACTCATGTCCCCGCCCCCGCGAGCAGGGTGCGCAGCCCGGACAGCTGCGGCAGGTTGAGCACGACCAGGCGCTGCAGGCCGGTGATGCCCGCCGGCGTCGTCGGGTCGACGCGCAGCGCGACGACGTTGACCTCGGGCGGGAAGTACATCGCCGCGTGCTGCAACTCGGCGAACTCGGGGCGCGCCCCGGTGACGAGCACGGCCACGGTGGTGTCGGGGACCAGCTGGGCCGCCTGGCGGGCCAACGCCGTCAGCGGCGGACCGGTGCCCAGCTCGGCCCGGGCGAAGGTGTCCAGCGCCAGCGGCAGGTTGCCGGCGAACAGCGTGTGCTGGGCGGCGAGCACGGACGTGTCGACGTCGTCGGTGAAGGCGCGGCGCACCACGGACGCGGCGGCCGAGATGGCCGTCTCGAAGTCGACCTCGTCCAGATAGCTGTCGGCCCGCCCGTCGACCACGGTGGTGAGGTGCGAGCGGCGGGTGTCGAGGAACTGGCGGACCAGCAGCTTGCTGCCCCCGCCCAGCGCCGACGCCCGCGCGCTGGAACGCCAGTGGATGTAGCGACGGTCGTCGCCGGGGGCGTACTCGCGCAGCGTGTGGAACGCGAGGTCGCTGGTCGACACGTCGTTGGTGGTCTGGCCCTCGAGGTCACGCAGCACGCCGGCGCCGAGCTGCTCGATGGCAACGGTCATCGGGTGCACGATCAGCTCGAGCACCTCGCTCCACGGCACCGTGCGCCGGATCAACCCGAACGGGTCGCCGCGCACGGTGGTGGCCGGTCCCACCGGTACGACGCCGCGGCGGGTCGTGGCCAGCGAGAAGATCTCCTCCTGCACCTCGCCCATGTGCAGCCGGCGCAGCGGGAACTGGGCGCGACTGACCCCGATCGGCAGCTCGAGCATCACCGGCAGCAGCCGGGCCCGGGACTGGTTGGTGGCCCGCAGCCGCCCGGCCGCTGGATTGCCGGCCACCACCCGGCGCGGGCTCAGCTCGACGCGCACGGCCATCCGGGTGCGGCCGAGCGTCAGCAGCGCGCACAGCACCAGCACCAGCAGGCAGGCCGCGCCGATGACCAGGGCCTCGGACCAGCCGAGCAGCCAGCCGGCCAGCCAGGCGCCGATCCCACAGAGCAGCACGCCCCAGCCGAGCAGGCTCACCGCGTCGACCACCGGTCGCACCCGCGTCCAGGCGGGCCCGGCGAGGTCGACGGTGCGGCGCGCGAACCCGCGCGCGAGGGTGGCGGTGTGGTCGAGGGCGTCGATGCCGCGGCGGAAACCATGCGTGGTGCGGCCGAACACCGACGGCGACGTGGTCGGTTCCGGCGGCGGCGCGGCGTGTGCCCCGCGCCGGCGCCGCGGCGGCGCGGGCGCGCTCATCGACGCACCCCGCGCACGGTGGTCACGTACATCCCCCACCGTCCTTCCAGTTGCCGTAACACGAGCCACTGGTCCCGTCGAGGGTGCCGGTGACCGTGCCGTACCCGGCGCCGCCCGGGCCGCCGTAGTAGCCGGTGGACTGCTTGGGCCCGTAGTCGCCCGACCCGTTGGTCCTGAAGGCGTAGTGCCGCACGTACGTGCCGGGCTTCTCGGTGATCGTGATCGTGTAGTTCGTGTTCGGGGCGAAGTTCTCGACGTGGTAGACGATGTAGTGGCAGCCGGCGGTGCAGTCCGGCGCGGTGTGCGGGGCGCCCATCGAGATGGTGATTTTGCGCGGGTCGGGGACGGCGTGATCGGTGCAGGTCGCGGAGTCCGACCCGCCGCTCTCGCCGCGACTGTCGACCGACTTGACGGTCAGGGTGCGGTCGCTGCCGTCCTCCGGGTAGGTGTGCGCGTAGCTGGTGGCACTGGTGCTGCCGTTGCTCGTGGCGCCGGACAGGGCGAAGTGCACGGCGTAGCCGTTGATCTCGGCCGGCCGGGTCCAGCGCCAGGTGATGGTGTCGCCGCTCAGCGAGCAGGACACGCTCGGTGCGTTCGGTGGCCCGTCGGTGTGGCCCGTCTGACCCGCCGACCACGACCCGCACTGCTGCTCGTTGCAGCTGCGCAGTTGCACGCTCACGTTCGCGTCGGCGCCGAGGCCGCCGATCACGTGGCTGTCCGCGGCCCCCGGAGCCTTCGGGGTCCAGGTGCCGCACGACCCGGCCGAGGAGGTGCACTCGACACGCGGCTGCTGGCCGTGCGAGTTCGGCGCGGTGTAGGGGACGTCGAGCTCGCCGTCGCGGGCGGTATGCGCGGGCGTCCCCACGCTCGGCGTATCGGGCTGGCCGGCGACGACGAACGGGCTGCTCGACCCCACGCCCGAGCGGTGCCCGGCCTGGTTGGTGGCCTGCACCCGGTAGGTGTAGGTGTGCGCGCTGGCCGGGGTGTCGGGACAGCTGGTCGCGCTGGTGGTGCACAGCGGCGCGCCGTTCCGGGTGACGGTGTACTTCGGGGAGCCGGCACCGTTGGCGTCGACGGGCTGCCAGTGCACGGTGACCGCGCGCGCGGTGGTGCCGGCCTCGCTGGCGTACTGGACGGTCACACCCGTGGGCGTGCCGGGGTTGCCGGCCGACTGGCCCTGGACGGTGTTGGGCGGCCCCGCCCCCAGTTCGTTCTTCGCCACCACCGTGAACGTGTAGCGGACGTGGTTGTCCAGGCCGGTGGCGACGATGGACGACGTGCCGCCGCTGACGGTGCGGGCGCCGCCGCCGGTCCAGTTGACCTGGTAGCCGGTGACGGTGCTGCTGCCGTTGTCGACCGGGCGCCAGGACAGGTGCAGCGAGTGGTCCTGCGGGTCGGCCGTGGCCAGCGCGGTGACGGCGGCGGGCAGCTTGTCAGGACGCGCCGGCGGGCTGAGCGCGGCGCTGGGCTTGGAGTAGCCGACGGCGTTGTGCGCGCGGACCCGGAAGGCGTACCTGGTGCCGTTGTGCAGGCCGGTGATGCGGCACGGCGACGCCGGGCAGGACTGCGAGCCACCGCTCCACTCGACCCGGTAGCCGTCGATCTGCGCGCCGTTGGCCTGCGGGGTGGGCCAGGACAGGACCACGGTCTGGCTCAGGGTGGTGCGGCCGGCCTGCGGCGCCCCCGGCGCGTCAGGCACGTTGAGCACGTGCAGCGTGACGGTGCCGGACACCTGCCGGTCGGTGCGCGAGCGGCCGGCGACATCGCTGACGACAACGCGGACGGTGATCACACCGTGCGTGCCGGTCCCGGGGGTGATGCGCAGCGCCGACCCGGTGGTGGCGATGCTGGCCGCCGGCCCGCCGGTCCGGAACGCGCGCACGATCGTGACCCTGGGGTCGGCCAGCGGGGAGGTGACGTAACCGCGCAGGTCCCGGGTGACGGTCTGTCCCGCCTTCACGCCGTTGATCGCGATCGGCGAGATGGCCGGCGGCCCGAGTTTGCGCACGACCACGTTGACGGTGGACGACTTCGCGCGGGTTCCCGGCACCGAGACCGTCAGCGTGCCGGTGTCGCCGGGCTTGGCCGAGCCGTGGGCCTGCAGGCCGATGGTGTGCCCGCCGCTGCCGAGGATGTCGACGCCCGCGGGCTGGGCGGCCCACCGCGCGGAGTAGGCCAGGCCGGACAATTTGCTGCGGTCGGGCAGCCACACGTGGCACAGGGCGGTGACGTCCAGGCGGCGGGCGCCGCCGCCTTCCACGACGCCGATCGGCGCGGTGGGGCAGCGCAGCACCGGCGTCGGGTCACCGACCTGCACCTGCACGCTGATCAGCGCGAGCTGGCCCTTCGGGTCGTTGAGCGACTTGCCGTCGGTGACCTGGAAGGTGACCGCCGCCGGCCCGTCGTACTTCCCGCGGCCGGTCAGCTTCAGGTGCGTCGGGTCGGGGCTCGACACCCCCAGCTTGTCGGCCGGGGCGGTGCTGATCTTGTCGGTGGTGGTCAGGCGCACCGCGTGCCCGGGCGGGTCGATGACGTAGTCGGCGATGTCGATCGTCCTGGCGCCGCTGCGCGGCACCTGGATCAGCGTGTTCGCCTTCGCGTACGGCGCCCCCACGCCGCGGGCCGGCACGTGCACCACCGCGGCCGCGGCCGCGCCGGCGCTGTTGGCCACTTCGAACACGATGTTGCGCATCCGGGCGAGCACCGGGACGACGAGCTTGCCGCCGGTGATCTGAACCCCCGGGGTGAACACCTTCGCCACCGTCAACGGCAGGCCCTGCGGGTCGCTGGCCCTGGCCAGCACGTCCACCGTGGTCGTGGCCGCCCGCGGCGCCGGTGTGGCCGGCACGTCCACGGCCACCGGCGGGGGCACGTAGCCGGCCTGGGCGTGCACGGTCAGGGTGGCGGTGGACGGGTCACCCGCACCGTCGGTCACCGCGTACTGGAGGACCCGGTCCTCGCCGTCGTGCGCCGGCGCGGTGATCTCGATCGGGCCGCCCGCGTGCAGCAGCTTCGTGCCGGCCGGCAGGTCGGGGTTGGACCTGCGCAGCGAGGTGACGGCGGCGTTGTCGTCCGGGGCGATGACGTCGTTGGCCAGCACGTCCACCCGCACCTTCGCGCCGGGTGGCGCCGTGGGGGTGTCGTCCACGGCGACGGGTGGCTGCGGGTCGGTGGCCCCGCCCACGCCGACGCTGATCGTCGACGAGGACGCGAGGCCGTAGGCGTCGGTGATCGTGTAACCGAACCGGTCGGTGCCCGACTCGGTCGGGAAGGCCTCGTAGGTGATCGAGGTCGCGCCGATGGACACGATGCGGCCCAGCGTCGGGGCCGAGGTGATGCCGGTGACGTTGGCCGTGTCGCCGTCCGGGTCGACGTTGGTGGTCGGCAGGTGGATCTGGATCGTGTCGCCGCTGATCACCCGTGACTCCACCGGTTGCGCCGTCGGCGCCTGATCCGGGTTCGTCTTCGACGGCGGCGGGGTGACGGTGACGTGCACGGTGCCCGACGCGCGCTGCCCGTCGGGATTCTGCACGACGTAGGTGACGGTGGCCGCGGTAGACCGCGCGACCGTGGGGGCGACGTAACGCACCTGCTTGCCGCTGACGAAAGCGCTGCCCAGGTCGGGGTGAGTGGTGTCGTCGGCGGAACTCACGGTGAGCTGGCCGGAGCCGGGGGTGCCCTTGACGTCGTCGAGCAGGCCCAGCGTGGCGCCGGCCGGGTCGACGTCGTTGTCGAGCACCGGGATCAGGGACGAGTCGCCCGCGCGCACGGTGGCGTAGTCGTCCACGGCCAGCGGCACGTCCGGGTCCGGGGACGGCTGCTGGGTCACGGTCAACTCGCCGCTCACCGGGGCGGTGAGCCCGTCGGTGATCGTGTAGCGGATCACCTGCGGGTTCGGGGACAGGTCGGCCTGATCGGCGTTCACCCGCAGGAACCGGCCCCCGACGATGGCCACCTGCAACTGGTCCGGCGACTCCGCCTCCGCGTGCTGCACGACCAGCACCCCGCCCGCCGGGTCGAAGTCGTTGGCGACCACATCGATGGTGGCCGCGCTCTGGCCGTAGAGCACGCCGGTGTCGGGCACGGCCACCGGCGGCTGCGGGGTGGCCGGGGCGTTGGCGACGTCGACGCGGATGACCGAGTGGCCGAAGTGCGCGTTGCCGTAGGCCGCGGTGTAGTTCAGCACGAAGGTGCCATGCCGCGACGCGGTGATCGTCACCTCACCGCTCTTGAGGTCGGTGGCGACGCGGGCGCCGGCCGGGCTGGCGACGGAGCCGGCCAGGGCGAGTTGCGCGTTGGGGTTGGTGGGGTCGGCCCCGGGCAGGTCGTTGCCCAGCGGCTTGACCCGGATCGGCTTGCCCACCTCGCCGCGCGCGATGTCCGGCTGCGCGACCGGCGCCGCCGTCTTCGCCGAATCGGGCGCAAGGACGGTGACGGGCACGATGCGCTTCTGCGCCGCCGCCCGCCCGTCCGACACCTGATAGGTGAGCTTCTGCGCCCCGCCCACGGCCGGGGCCACGTAGTTGAGCCGCCCGTCGGGGGTGACGGTGACGCTGCCGCTACCCACGTGCGCCGACGTGACCACGAGCGGGTCGCCGTCGGGATCGCGCCAGTCGTCGAGCACCGGGATCTCCAGCCGGCCACCCGCACTCACCGAGAAGCTGCGTTGCTGGAATCGCGAGCGGGGGTGCGGCGCGCCGTTCTCGTCCTCGGGCCGCACCGCGACGGTGACCGATGCGGTGGCCGTCAGCCCCTTGCCGTCGTCGATCGTGTACTTGAAATGCACGTCCCGCGCCTGCGCGGAGGGCAGGCTCGCCTCCACCGTCTGCCCGTCGGGCGCGATCTGCACGTTGACCTTGGGGTCGTCCGACCCGGTGAGCCGGGTGATGGCGAGTACGGCGCCGGAGGGATCGGAATCGTTGTCCAGCACGTGCAACACCGTCGTGCGCCCCGGCCGCGCCCCCACCTGATCGTCATTCGCCTTCGGCGGCAGATCCCGCGCCGACAACGCCGACGTGTTGTTCTTGTTCTTCTTCGACACCCGCACCACCGGCGGCGGCTTCACCGCCGACCAGTCATCCACCTCCTGCAAACTCGACAGATCGAACACATTGCCCAACGACAGATCATTGAGCAGAATCGCCCCACGATTGACCCGGAACACCGGATGCACCAACGCCCGCCGATGCGGCAACACGATCTGCCGCGCCGCACCACCCCCACACGCCCGCGCATACACCCCCGGCACCGACACCGACGGCGACGCCCACGCCGCATGCACACAAGGCCCCAACCACGTCGGCACCGCCGGACGCCCCGAACCCCCCGAGAACATCGTGTGCGCGCGGTCGTCGCCGCTCAGCGGGACCCCGATCAGCGACCGGGAGGTGGCCACGACGACGTCGTGGCCGGCGTCGGACGCGGCCTGCAACTGGGCGTCGGGGTCGGCGGTGACGGAGACGGTCCGCTTGCCCGGCAGGTAGAGCCGGCCGCGGTTCGCGTCCAGGACGACCAGCTGCGAGCCCACGGCACTCACCTGCACCGAGTCCAGCCGCGCACCCAACCTGCCCGTCTGCGCCTTGGCGAATCCGTCCCTGCCCTTCGGGTGGATCACCGCCGTCCGGCCCGAAGCCATGACGGCATAGACCGTGCCGTCGGTGCCCACGGCCAAACCCCCGGCCGACCCGCCCGCCACCGCGGCACCGGGCGCGAGCTTCACCTTCGGCTTGGCCGTGGGGTCGAGGGCCGACAGCGACGTCACACCCCGCGCCACATCCACCCGCTGCGCCCACACCCGACCCGACGACGGATCCAACACCGCCGCCGTCCCCCCACCCAACTGCACCTGCTCCTGCGCCGACACCGGCACATCCTGACCCGCCACCCGCCGACCCGACGCCGGATCCACCGGATACAACGACCCACCACCGACATCCCACGCCGCCACCGCAGCACCGTCCTGCCGGATATCCAACTCATACGACGACTGCGCCCGCCCCGGCGGCGACAACGCCAAATCCAACGACCCCGCCGGACGATTCAACCGACCCCACAACCCCAACTCCGGGCTCGAGGTCACCCACACCCCACCATCATTCAAATCCACATGCCGCGCCTGATACCCCTCACGCGACAACGCCAACGCCACCAACGTCCCCGCACCCACCGCCACCACCGCCGTCACAGCAGCAGCAACACGATGCCGACGCAGGAAGCTCATGAGCAAGACCGGTTGCAGCTCACGCCGCCCGCAGCGACGGCGGCACGACGGCGTCGAGGATCTGGCCGATGACCTGGTCGATGGTGACTCCCGCGAACTGGGCTTCGGCGTCGAGCAGCACGCGGTGGCACAGGATCGGGTTGGCCAGTGTCTTGATGTCGTCGGGGACCACGAAGTTGCGCCCGGAGGCGATGGCCCAGGTCTTGGCGCAGCGTACGAGGGCGAGGCAGCCACGCACCGACAGGCCGAGCTTGACGTTGGGATGGCGCCGCGACTCCTCGGCCAGCCGGCTGACGTAGGCGAGGATCGCCGGGTCGACGTGCACGCTGTCGGCGAGCTCGGCCATCTGCGCCACGACGTCGGCGGTGATCACCGGCTGGATGTTCTTGGTGCGGTCACGGGTGGCGGCCTCGGCCAGCACCTGCACCGTGGCCTCGTGGTCGGGGTAGCCGATGGACGTCTTCATCAGGAACCGGTCCAGCTGCGCCTCGGGCAGCCGGTAGGTGCCGGCCTGCTCGATCGGGTTCTGGGTGGCGATGACCATGAACGGCCGGCCCACCGGGTGCGCCGTGCCGTCGATCGTGACCCGGCCCTCCTCCATCACCTCGAGCAGGGCCGACTGCGTCTTCGGCGAGGCGCGGTTGATCTCGTCGGCGAGCACGATGGTCGCGAAGATGGGTCCCTCGTGGAACTCGAAGGTCTGCTTGCCCTGATCGAAGATCGTGACGCCGGTGACGTCGGAGGGCAGCAGGTCGGGCGTGAACTGCACCCGGCTGTGCGAGCCCTTCACCGTGGCCGCCAGCGCCTTGGCCAGCATGGTCTTGCCGGTGCCGGGGTAGTCCTCGATGAGCATGTGCCCCTCGGTGAGCAGGCAGGTCAGCGCGAAGTGCACGGTCTGCTGCTTGCCCATCACCGCCTGGGCGATGTTGTCGGCCATCAGCCGGAACGTCTGGGCGAACCAGCTGGCCGGGTCGGGTGTGCTCATCGTTCTCCTCGCGTGCTCAGTTGTCGCACGTGTAGTCGCTCTTGACGTGCCAGTCGGAGTAGCACTGTGCGGTCGGGACGCCTCCGGGCGAGTCGATGACGATATCCACGTGGCCGTAGCCGGTGCCGCCGCTGTTGCCGCCGCCGTAGTACTGGTCGTAGCCGTGCCAGTATCCGTTACCGTCGACGGTCGCCGTCATTTCGGGGCCGATACCGGCGTCGTCGGACGGGCTCCAGTAGTGGTGAAACTTGACCGTCTGGTGCGCCGTGAAGTGCTGCAGGGTCACCTCGATGTGGTGGCAGCCGACGTTGGTGCATCCCGTGACGGTGTTGGACCACGCGCCGGGTTTCACGGTGACACTCGGCGGGATCGGCTTGTCGTGGTCGGTGCAGGTGTGCGAGCCCGCGCCGCCGCTGTGCCCCCGGCTGTCCACCGAGGTGACGGTGAGCGTGTGCGGGGCGGCGTCCTCGGGGTAGGTGTGCGACCAGCTCAGGGAGTTGTAGCTCGAGCTGCTGGTGGCGCCGGACAGCTTGAAGTGCACGTCGTAGCCGTTGATCGCGCCCGGCCGGTTCCACCGCCACGTGATGGTGTCCCCGCTCAGCGAGCAGGACACGCTCGGCGCATGCGGATCGCCGGTGGTGTGCGCGCCGGCGCTGACCGCGGTGCCACATTTCTCCTCGTTGCACGCCGTCACCGTGACAGTGACCTGCGTGTCGCTGGGGCCGCTGACGTACTCGGTCTGGGGTGAGCCGGGCCGGGCCGGGGTCCACCGGCCGCTCGCGCCGCCCGGCGACGCGCTGAAGGCGAGGTACCCGCCCTTGCCGTGCGTGTCGGGCGCCGTGAAGGTGACCTTCAGCTGGCCGTTGACCGAGGTGTACGTGGCGTTGATGCCACCCGGGGAGTCGGGAGTGCCGTTGACGTCGAACGGCGGGCTGGTGCCCACCCCCGACACGTGTCCGGCCTGGTTCACGGCCTGCACCGAGTAGGTGTACGTGGCCGCGCTCGGCGGGTTGTCCGGGCAGGAGGTGGCGGTCGTGGTGCAGATCGTCGGCCCGTCACTGCGCTTGACGCTGTACTTCGGTGAGCCGGCGCCGTTCGGGTCCACCGACGCCCAGCGCACCTCGACCGTGCGGGTGGTCGTGCCGGCCTCGCTGGTGTAGGCGACCTTGACCGCGGTGGGCGTGCCCGGCTTGCCGGCCGACTGGCCCTGCACGCTGGTGGCCGGGCCGGGGCCCAGCTCGTTCACCGCGACGACGGTGAACGTGTACACGTTGTGGTTGTCCAGGCCGCCCGCGACGACCGAGGTGCGGCCGCCGGTGACGGTGGCCGACCCGCCTCCGGTCCAGTGCACCTGGTAGGCGGTGACCGCGCTGCTGCCGTTGCCCACCGGCCGCCAGGACAGGTGCAGCGAGTGATCCTGCGGATCGGCGACGCTCAGGGCGGTGACGGCGGCGGGCAGCTTGTCCGGCCGGGCCCTGGTCGACGCAGCGCTGGCCTTGGAGTAGCCGACGGCGTTGTGGGCGCGGACCCGGAAGGCGTACCTGGTGCCGTTGTGCAGGCCGGTGATGCGGCACGGCGAGGCCGGGCAGGACTGCGAGCCGCCGCTCCACTCCACCCGGTAGCCGTCGATCTGCGCGCCGTTGGCCTGCGGGGTGGGCCAGGACAGCACCGCGGTCTGGCTCAGAACGGTGCGCCCGACCTGGGGGGTGCCCGGCGCGTCGGGCACGTTGAGCACGTGCAACGTGATGGCGCCGGTGACCTGCCGGTCGGCGCGGCTGCGGCCGGCCACGTCGCTGACCGTCACCTCGTAGCGCAGGACGCCGTGCGCGTCGGCGCCCGGCGTGATGTGTACCGCGGAGCCGCCGAAGGACACCTTCGCCGACGGGCCGGACCCCTTGATCACCCGCACGACGGTGACTCGCGGGTCGGACAACGGCGAGGTGAGGTAGCCCCGCAGGTCGCGGGTGGCGGTCTGGCCGGCCTTGACGCCGTCGATCACGATCGCCCGGATGGACGGCTGGCCCAGCTTGCGGACGACGACGCCGAGCGTGGAGGCGGCGGACCGCGTGCCCGGCACGGTGACCGTCAGCGTGCCGGTGTCGCCGGGCTGGGCCGAGCCGTGGGCCTGCAGGCCGATGGTGTGCCCGCCGCTGCCGAGGATGTCGACGCCCGCGGGCTGGGCGGCCCACCGCGCGGAGTAGGCCAGGCCGGACAATTTGCTGCGGTCGGGCAGCCACACGTGGCACAGGGCGGTGACGTCCAGGCGGCGGGCGCCGCCGCCTTCCACGACGCCGATCGGCGCGGTGGGGCAGCGCAGCACCGGCGTCGGGTCACCGACCTGCACCTGCACGCTGATCAGCGCGAGCTGGCCCTTCGGGTCGTTGAGCGACTTGCCGTCGGTGACCTGGAAGGTGACCGCCGCCGGCCCGTCGTACTTCCCGCGGCCGGTCAGCTTCAGGTGCGTCGGGTCGGGGCTCGACACCCCCAGCTTGTCGGCCGGGGCGGTGCTGATCTTGTCGGTGGTGGTCAGGCGCACCGCGTGCCCGGGCGGGTCGATGACGTAGTCGGCGATGTCGATCGTCCTGGCGCCGCTGCGCGGCACCTGGATCAGCGTGTTCGCCTTCGCATAGGGAGCGCCGACACCGCGGGCCGGCACGTGCACCACCGCGGCCGCGGCCGCGCCGGCGCTGTTGGCCACTTCGAACACGATGTTGCGGACCCGGCTGAGCACCGGGATGACGAGCTTGCCGCCGGTGATCTGAACCCCCGGGGTGAACACCTTCGCCACCGTCAACGGCAGGCCCTGCGGGTCGCTGGCCCTGGCCAGCACGTCCACGGTGGTCGTGGCTGCCCGCGGCGCCGGCGTGGCCGGCACGTCCACGGCCACCGGCGGCGGCACATAACCTTTGCGGGCGTGCACGGTCAGGGTGGCGGTGGACGGGTCACCCGCACCGTCGGTCACCGCGTACTGGAGGACCCGGTCCTCGCCGTCGTGCGCCGGCGCGGTGACCTGGATCGGGCCGGCCTGGTGGATCAGGGAGATGCCGCGCGGCAGTTCCGGGTTGCTGCGGTGCAGGTCGGTGACGGACACGCTGTCGTCGGGCGCGATGACGTCGTTGGCGAGCACGTCGACGCGCAGTTTGGCTCCGGGGGCGGCGATCGGGGTGTCGTCCACGGCGACGGGTGGCTGGGGATCGGTGGCGCCCCCCACCCCGATGTTGACGGTGCTGCTGGAGCTCAGCCCGAACGCGTCGGTGATCGTGTACCCGAACCGGTCGGTGCCCGACTCGGTCGGGAACGCCTCGTAGGTGATCGAGGTCGCGCCGATGGACACGATGCGGCCCAGCGTCGGGGCCGAGGTGATGCCGGTGACGTTGGCCGTGTCGCCGTCCGGGTCGACGTTGGTGGTCGGCAGGTGGATCTGGATCGTGTCACCGCTGATCACCCGTGACTCCACCGGCTGCGCCGTCGGCGCCTGGTCCGGATTCGTCTTCGACGGCGGCGGCGTGACGGTGACGTGCACGGTGCCGGCGGCGCGATTGCCGTCGGGGTTGACGGCCACGTAGGAGATCGTGGTCGCCGTCGTGCGGGCCACCACCGGAGCCACGTAGCGCACCTGCTTGCCGCTGACGAACGCCGCGCCGGGGTCGGGCAGCGTGGTGTCGTCGGCCGATCCGGCGCTCAGGCGCCCCGGCGAGGGCGCGCCCTTCACGTCGTCGTCGAGGCCGAGCGTGGCGCCGGCCGGGTCGACGTCGTTGTCGAGCACCGGGATCAGCGAGGAGTCGCCCGCGCGCACGGTGGCGTAGTCGTCCACGGCCAGCGGCACGTCCGGGTCCGGTGACGGCTGCTGGGTCACGGTCAGCTCGCCGCTCACCGGGGCGGTGAGCCCGTCGGTGATCGTGTAGCGGATCACCTGCGGGTTCGGGGACAGGTCGGCCTGATCGGCGTTCACCCGCAGGAACCGGCCCCCGACGATGGCCACCTGCAACTGGTCCGGCGACTCCGCCTCCGCGTGCTGCACGACCAGCACCCCGCCCGCCGGGTCGAAGTCGTTGGCGACCACATCGATGGTGGCCGCGCTCTGGCCGTAGAGCACGCCGGTGTCGGGCACGGCCACCGGCGGCTGCGGGGTGGCCGGGGCGTTGGCGACGTCGACGCGGATGACCGAGTGGCCGAAGTGCGCGTTGCCGTAGGCCGCGGTGTAGTTCAGCACGAAGGTGCCATGCCGCGACGCGGTGATCGTCACCTCACCGCTCTTGAGGTCGGTGGCGACGTGGGCGCCGGCCGGGCTGGCGACGGAGCCGGCCAGGGCGAGTTGCGCGTTGGGGTTGGTGGGGTCGGCCCCGGGCAGGTCGTTGCCCAGCGGCTTGACCCGGATCGGCTTGCCCACCTCGCCGCGCGCGATGTCCGGCTGCGCGACCGGCGCCGCCGTCTTCGCCGAATCGGGGGCGAGGACGGTGACGGGCACGATGCGCTTCTGCGCCGCCGCCCGCCCGTCCGACACCTGGTAGGTGAGCTTCTGCGCCCCGCCCACGGCCGGGGCCACGTAGTTGAGCCGCCCGTCCGGCGTCACGGTGACCGACCCGGCCGAGGCGCGCGCACCGGTGACGACCAACGGGTCGCCGTCTGGATCGCGCCAGTCGTCGAGCACCGGCACCTCGAGCGTGCCGCCGGAGCTGACGGAGAAGGAGCGCTGGACGAACCGGCTGCGCACGTGCGGCGCCCCGTTGACGCCGTCCTGGTGCACGGCCACGGTGACCGACGCGGTGGCCGTCAGCCCCTTGCCGTCGTCGATCGTGTACTTGAAATGCACGTCCCGCGCCTGCGCCGAGGGCAGGCTCGCCTCCACCGTCTGCCCGTCGGGCGCGATGGCGACGTGCGCGGACGGATCGTCGGTGGCCCCCAGGCGCGTCACGGCCAGCACGGCGCCGGACGGATCGGAATCGTTGTCCAGCACGTGCAACACCGTCGTGCGCCCCGGCCGCGCCCCCACCTGATCGTCATTCGCCTTCGGCGGCAGATCCCGCGCCGACAACGCCGACGTGTTGCTCTTGTTCTTCTTCGACACCCGCACCACCGGCGGCGGCTTCACCGCCGACCAGTCATCCACCTCCTGCAAACTCGACAGATCGAACACATTGCCCAACGACAGATCATTGAGCAGAATCGCCCCACGATTGACCCGGAACACCGGATGCACCAACGCCCGCCGATGCGGCAACACGATCTGCCGCGCCGCACCACCCCCACACGCCCGCGCATACACCCCCGGCACCGACACCGACGGCGACGCCCACGCCGCATGCACACAAGGCCCCAACCACGTCGGCACCGCCGGACGCCCCGAACCCCCCGAGAACATCGTGTGCGCGCGGTCGTCGCCGCTCAGCGGGACCCCGATCAGCGACCGGGAGGTGGCCACCACGACGGAGTTGCCGCCGGACGACGGCGCCTGGACCACGCCCTGCGCGTCGGCCTCGACGTGCGCGCTACGCCGGCCGGGCCGGTAGAGGTCCCCGCGGTTCGCGTCGTAGACCACGAGCTGCGAGCCGACCGCACTCACCTGCACCGAGTCGAGGCGGTGCCCGAGCCGGCCCTTCTCGGGTCGCCCGAACCTCTCGCCGGCGGGATGCACGACAGCGGTGTTGCCGGCGGCGTCGGCGACGTAGACCGTGCCGTCGGACCCGACGGCCAGGCCTGCGCCCTGCCCGGTGGCACCGCCGGCGCCGCCCTTCGGCAGGGTCACCACCGGACGGGCGGCGGGGTCGAGGGCCGACAGCGACGTCACACCCCGCGCCACATCCACCCGCTGCGCCCACACCCGACCCGACGACGGATCCAACACCGCCGCCGTCCCCCCACCCAACTGCACCTGCTCCTGCGCCGACACCGGCACATCCTGACCCGCCACCCGCCGACCCGACGCCGGATCCACCGGATACAACGACCCACCACCGACATCCCACGCCGCCACCGCAGCACCGTCCTGCCGGATATCCAACTCATACGACGACTGCGCCCGCCCCGGCGGCGACAACGCCAAATCCAACGACCCCGCCGGACGATTCAACCGACCCCACAAACCCAACTCCGGGCTCGAGGTCACCCACACCCCACCATCATTCAAATCCACATGCCGCGCCTGATACCCCTCACGCGACAACGCCAACGCCACCAACGTCCCCGCACCCACCGCCACCACCGCCGTCACAGCAGCAGCAACACGATGCCGACGCAGGAAGCTCACTCGCCCTCCCTCACCCGGTGTGGCCCGACCCTGCGGGTGCGCCCGGCCAGGGGCACACGCGTCCATGGTGCATGGTCTCAAGACCGACTCGATCACACGATGGGGACAGGTGCCCCGCGGCTCCTGGCCGGCTCCCAGCCGGGGCTCAGGGCTCCGACGGGCGGTCCAGCAGATCGAGGTCGGCCTTCTCGACCAGGCGGGCGGCGAGGGCGTACTCGACCAGGCGCGCCCGCCGGTTGACGGCGAGCTTCTCGGGGCCGCCGTGCAGGCCACGGATGCCCGAGCGGGTCAGCTTGTCGCAGACGTTGTCGAGCTTGCGGTTGAACTTGGTGAGCGTCCAGCCCAGCCGGTTCGCCGCATCCTGCGAGCTGGGGATGGTGCCGGCGCCGCGGTTGCCGAGCCGCAGTACCGGCTCGCACAGCGCGAGGATGAGCAGCTGCTGGTCGGGGGTGAAGGTCATCCGGCCGATCGTGGTGGTGCCGGCGTCGACCACCTCCTCGGTGACCTGCACGAAGGGCGGGGTGTTGAGGAAGATGTCGAACTCGTAGGTGGTGGGCCCGGCGGTGAACCAGACGACCGTGCGGTCGAACACCAGAGGCAGGCGGGCCCCCGGCGCGAGCCACGCCTGCATCGTGCCCTGCTCGTCGGCCACCGTGGCCGTCAGCGCGGTCCCGATGTTCGTCAACCACCACAGCCCGTCGCCGTCGCTGACCTGCAGGAAGCGCCGGTGCAGGTAGGGGTTGTCGTCGATCTCCAGCGTGCCCTCGCGACCGACCACGAACGGCTCCCCGGTGGTCACCGGGTAGATCTCGCCGCAGAAGTCGACGGTGACGGTGGCGATGTCCTCCTGCACCTCACTCATGAACAAGCCTGCTTGGAGAACGTGGGCGAGGCGTTGCTGCCGTCGGCGCGCAGCACCCGCACCTGGATGCAGACCCGGCCGGCGTTGGGCGCCGTGACGGTGAACTCCGGTTTGGTCACCGCACGCACCTTGCCGTCGTTGGCCGTGCGCACCTGGAAGGTGTCGGTCGACAGCGGACTGGAGTACGTCCAGGTGAACACGAGCTGCCCTTTCGTCGCGTGCTTGGCCGTGATCTTCGGGGTCCCTGGGGGAATGGTCTCACCCGGCAACCCGGCGTCCTGCGTCCCGGCCGTGTTCGACAGCGTGTTCTTCGGCTTCCCGCCACCGGATCCGTTGGCGAAGATCAGGAAGCCGGCCACCACCGCGGCGCCCACGAGCACGATCGCGAGCACGATCCCGGCGACCGGGCGCCGCCCCGCCCCGTCGTCGGCGTGGCCGGGGGCAGGCGGGCGGCCCGGTTCGAGGCCCGGACCCGTCGCGACCCGTCCCGCCGTGGGCTGGGAGCTGTAGGTGCCGCGCTGGTCCGTCGGTGCGGCGTAGGCCGCCACCCCCGGGGCGTAACGCGGCGCGCGGGTGGTGCCCTCGGCCGGAGCACCGGGCGTCGACACCGCAGGGCCCGGGGCCGCCGGCGACTGCCCACTGAACGACATCGGCCGGGCCACCGTGGGCGGTGCGCCCGGGGGGCCCGGCGCGAGGGCGGACGGCCGGGCGGCACCGGTCTCGGTCGGCGCCGGCCCGCCGTCGATGCGATCGGTGAGCACGACGATCTCCGTGCGCGGCAGATGCAGTTCCTGCTCGATCGCCTGCAGGCCGCGGGCGAAATCCATCGCCGACGCGATGCGCGCGCGCGGGTCCTTGGCCAGTGCCTGGCGCAGCAGCCGGTTCAGCGAGTCGGGCACGTCGGCCCGACCGGTGGACGGCGCAGGCGAGTCGCGGACCCGGCGCATCAGCTCGAACGCCGAATTGTCGCCGCCGCGCACCTCGAACGGTGAGCGCCCGACGAGCAGGTGCCACAGGGTGGCGGCGAGTGAATAAACGTCCGAACGCACGCTGGTGGGCGCCGTCGCGTAGAGCACCTCGGGCGCGGCCCACGGCACGGACACGCCCGTGTCGTCGTCGTCCTCGTCGGCCATGGCGCCGGCGATGCCGAAGTCGGTCAGGCCGGGCACGCCGTACTGGTTGATGAGCAGGTTCGCCGGCTTGATGTCGCGGTGCAGGATGCCGGCACGGTGCGCGGTCTCGACCGCGCTGGCGATCTGGATGCCGATGCGCAGCACCTCGACCACCGACAGCCGTTCGCTGTTCGCCCGCACCGCCAGGTTGGGCCGCGAGTAATAGGCCATCACGATGTAGGGGCGGCCGTCGCCGCTGACGCTGGCCGAGATCACCGGCACGATGTTGGGGTGATCGGCCAGGCTGGCCATCGTGTTGGCCTCGGCCGTCAGCTGGGCCCGCAGGCCCTCTTTCAACCCGGAGTCCTTGAGCACCTTGACCGCGACGTGGCGCAGGGGCAGCTGCTGGCGGTACAGGTAGACGTTGGAGTAGCCGCCGGAGCCGAGCAGCCGCTCGTACACCAGCCCCGGCAGGTCCGGGGGACCGTCGTTCACCGGCATCGGGTCACTGCTGGATCTCGAAGCGGACATTGACCTCGTCGGCGATGTTCACGATCGTGCCGGGCACGATCGTGAACGCGTCGTGCGCGCGCAGCCGCACCGGCTGCTGGCCGGGCAGCGTGACCACGGTGCCGTTGGTGGAACCGAGGTCGGTGACGAGCACGTGCCAGCCCTCGAGGCCGATGCGCACGTGGTTGCGCGAGATGTCGTTGCCGGGGCTGGCGAGCTGCACGAGGTGCGGGCGCGCCGCCCGGTCGACGTCACCGGCCGAGGGCGCGCGGCCGAGCACGACGTCGCGGTCGAGCGGCACCATCGCGCCGGTCGAGATGTTGAGCACCCCGAGCACCGGACGCGGCACGCTGAACGGGTCCTGCTGCGCCACCTGCGCCCCGCACACCCGGCACACGCCCGCGTAGGGCGGCCCGAGGTGCCGGTTGGGACAGACCACGGCCAGCACCATCGGACCGGTGCGGTTGCCGCCGCGGTCCATCGGCTGGTGCACCGCCGGGCTGGGCGCCTGCTGATCGACCGGCGTCGGCGGACCGACGGGGGCCTGTGCCGCCGTCGGCGGCGGCCTGCTCGCGAGCCATGGCACCGACTCGATCAGCCCGGAATCGCCGGGCTGCCGGGCCGGCGGGGGCGCCTGCGGCTGCATGGTGTCGGTGCTCGGCGCCGGCGGGGCCGCGGGCGGCGGCGCGGCCGGGGGTGTGGGAGTGGCCGCCGGCGGTGACGGAACGCCGGTCCGGGTGTCGGCGGTCGGGCTGACCACGGCGGCCGCGGCCACCGAGCCGACGTCGACGGTGCCGGCGAGGACCACCCCGCCGTGCAGGGCCAGCCGCGGCCCGGGCTCCTGCGGGCCGGCCAGCAGCCGCACCCCGGCGGCGCCGGGCAGCGTGCGCTCGAGCCAGGTGGGGGCGGCCGCGGCGTCGAGCACCGTCGCGGCGCCGTCGGCGCCGGTGATCTCGGCCCGGGCCTTGCCGCTGACCAGGACCCGCATCCCGTCGGCGCTGCGCCCGGCGATGGCGAAGCTGGGCACCGACCGCAGGCCCTCGCGCAGGATCACGCCGAGCATCGCGTCGACGCCGGCGCCGGCCTCGGCGGCGGCCCAGCAGGCCGCCACCCCGGGCGCGGCCGGGTCGAGATCGGCGAGCAGGGCGACGGCGTCGCCGGACGCGGCGGAGGTGATGGCCACCCAGCGCCCGGGGGTGTAGGCCAGCGACGCGCGTCCGTGCGGAGCGGTCATGCCCTGTGTCCCAGCCCTAGTTCGTCGTCGACCGTCCGGTCACGAGCCCTGCGCGGTACGCACCCGCGGCGTGGTGTCGGTGTCGGCGGTGTCGCCGCTGCCGTGGGCCCCGATCGTGCCGGCGTCCAGGTTCACGACGATAACGGCGATGTTGTCCCGCCCGCCAGCGGCCAGCGCGTGCTCGAGCAGGGCGCTCGCGGCCGGCCCCGGTTCGAGGTGCTCATTGAGCACCCGCGTGATCGTCTCGTCGGCGACCTCGCCGGTCAGGCCATCCGAGCAGACCAGGAACCGCTCGCCGGCCACCGGCGGGAACACCCACAGGTCGGGGATCGGGCTGGGTTCGCTGCCCAGGCAGCGGGTGATCACGTTGCGCCGCGGGTAGCGCAGGGCCGCCTGCTGGCTGATCCGGCCGGCGGCCTGCAGCTCCTGCACCTCGGAGTGGTCGACGCTGACCTGGCTGAGCACGCCCTCGCGGTAGCTGTAGACGCGCGAGTCGCCCACGTTGAACACGATGCAGTGCTGCGAGCCGCCGACCGACACGACGCCGACGCCGCACAGCGTGGTGCCCATGCCGGCCTGGTCGGGGCGCCGGGCGGCTTCGAGGTTGATCAGGCGGTTCGCGTCGGCGATCGCGGCCAGGACGTCGTCGGGGCTGGCGTCGGGGATGGCCGCGAACTCGCGCATGCGGTCGACGGCGATCCGGCTGGCCACCTCCCCGGCGGCGTGACCGCCCAGGCCGTCGGCGACGGCCACGAGCCGGTCGGTGACGAGGACGCTGTCCTCGTTCGTCTTGCGGACCAGACCGGGGTGGGTCACCGCGGAGGACAGGACGCGCAGCATCGAACCTCTTCCTGCATCCGCGAAACCATGGGCCACGGTCGAGGCTATCCACCCCTGCGGGGACGCCGCCATGGGTCCCACTCCCCATGTGGTCCCCATCGGTCCAGAATCGGGCCATGGGCGGACACGCATTCGAGCTGGGCACGGACGGTCCGTCGCACATCCTGGTCGGCGTCGACGGGTCGGAGACCTCGCTGCGGGCCGGGGCGTACGCCGCCGGCCTCGCGCGGCGTCAGGGGGCCCGGCTGCTCGTGCTCTACGTGATGGCCACGGACAGCATGGCCAGCCAGCTGGCCGCGACGGCCGGTGCCATGCTCCAGACCCAGGGGGAGATCGCGGACGACCTGCGGGCCACGATCGTCGAGCGGGCCGGGCAGGCCGGGATCAGCGTGGAGTTCGTGGTGCGCAGGGGCAATCCCTACCGCGAACTGCTGGCCGTGGCCGACGAGCGGCGGGTCGACGCCGTCGTGGTGGGCGCGTCCACGCAGTCCGGGCGCCGCTTCGTGGGCTCGCTGGCCGGGCGTCTGGTTCGCGACGCGGCGTGGCCGATCACGGTGGTCCCGTGACAATCGGCGCCCCTGAGGCCGGCCCGCCGAGGAAACGTGTTCCGTGAAGCAAGCGTGAACTAGACTTGACGACCAGGCGCACATCGGTCGGCAGCCGGCCGGCCGGCGGGCGCTGGCAGTCGGGGGTTCGGCATGGTTTTCTTGTCGCGGGCATCGAGGCGCGCGCCGCTGGGTGAGCGGTTCACCGATGCGCGCGTGGTCCGCACGGGCCCGCGCTTCACCGTCTGGTCGGCCCGCGAGCCGGCGGCCGAACGGCTGGTCACGGTGAAGACGCCGACCGAGGCCGGCCAGCGGTGGTTGGTCGACCACCTCGCGCACGAGGCCGCGATCCTCGCCCGTGTCGGCCGGCACCCGCACATCGTCGAGCTCTATGACCGGGCCACGCTGCCCGACGGCGGGCCGGCCCTGGTGCTGCAGCCCGACTCCGGCGCCCTCGAGGACATGCTGCACGCCGAGCGCCGGATCACCGTGCAGGACGCGGCCGCCCTGGGCATCAAGCTCGCCGGCGCCTTGGAATCGGTGCACCACGCCGGCTTCGTGCACGGCAACGTCCGCCCGCGCACCGTCCTGCTGGCCGAGTCCGGCGAGCCGATGCTCACCGCGTTCGACGAGGCGGTGCCCATCGGCGCCACCGACACTCCCGCGCCGCTGCACATCACGACGCCGCACACCGCGCCCGAGGTGCTCGAGGGCGCGCTGCCGACGCCGGCCAGTGACGTCTACGGTCTCGCGTCCACGCTGTACGAGCTCGTCGCCGGCCGGGCCGCGTTCCACGCCTACGTGGGCGAGTCGCCGGCCGCGGTCATCGTGCGCGTGCTGAGCAACCCGGTCCGGCCGATCACGGCACCGGACGTGCCCATCGAGTTGTCCGACCTGCTCACGTGGGCGCTGTCGGGTGACCCGTCGCGGCGCCCGCCGAGCCCGGCGTGGATCGCCGAGGAGCTGCGCCGCGTGCAGGCCCAGCAGGGTTGGGTCGGCACCCGGATGGTCGTCGCCTGAGCGTGCGGGGCACGAGGCGTCACGATCAGCGGGCGGCCACCGTGCGGGCCGCGCGAACGAAGGCCTCCGCCGCCGGCGAGCAGTCGTTGCGCCACGCCAGCTGCAGTGACACCTGCGGGCTGTCCGCGGTCAGCGGGCGGAAGACGACGCCCTCGGGCGCGATGCCGGTGAACAGCGCGGGCTGCAGCGACACCCCGATCCCGGCCGCGACCAGCGCGAGCTGGGTGTCGACGTCGTCGCCCTCGGCGTTGATGGTCGGGCTGAAGCCGTGGCTGCGGCAGTACGCGACGACGATGTCGAAGTAGTCCTCACCCAGGTGCCGCGGGGCGATGACGAACTTCTCCCCGGCCAGTTGCCCGGGCTCGACCGCAGCCAGGTCGACGAAGCGATGATCGGCCGGCATCGCCACCATGAGCGGCTCGGTGACAATCGGCTCGACCGTGATCGACGGCACGGCCCCGACCGCGCGGACGACACCGACGTCGATGCGCCGCTCGGCCAGCGCGCGCAGCTGGGCGCTGGTGTCCATGTGGTACACCTCCAGCCGCACGTCGGGCTGCGCGTCCCAGAACGCCCGCATGATCGGCGGGACGATGCTGGCCAACCCGCTGCGCACCGACCCCACGACGAGCCGGCCGGTGACGCCGGTCGCGGCGCGCTTGGTGGCCAGCAGCGCGCCCTCCATCTCGTAGACGACCCGCGGCGCGAACGCCAGCAGCGCGTGGCCGGCGGGGGTGAGCGTCACCTGCCGGCTCGTGCGGTGGAACAGTTCCACGCCGAGGTCGCGTTCGAGGGCGCGGACCTGCTGGCTCAGGGCCGGCTGGCTCATGTGCAGCTCGTCCGCCGCGCGGCTGAAGTGCAGCTCGCGGGCCACCACGAGGAACATCCGCAGCTGCCGCACGTCGGCATCCATAGGCCGCAGCTTATGCAAGTAGCCACGACTCCGATCGCGGGTTGGCCCCGTGGGGGGCGCCGGGTCGATAGACAGGATCCGTGGAGCAGGAAATCGCATGATCACCAGGTATCCGGTCGTCGTCATCGGCTGCGGTGGGCTCGGCTCGGCGGCGTGCCACTGGCTCGCGGCCGAGGCCGGGACGGCCGTGCTCGGCCTCGAGCAGTTCGAGCTCGGCCACCACCGCGGGGCGTCCCAGGACCATTCGCGCATCATCCGGCTGGCCCAGCACCAGGACGCGTACGCCGACCTCGCGCCCGACGCGTACGCGGCGTGGCACCAGGTCGAGGAGGCGTCCGGGGTCCGGCTGGTCACCCGCACCGGCGGCCTGGTCATCGAGGACGTGGCCGCGCGCTCCGGCGCCGACACCGGCACCCGCAACATCGACGGTTACACCGACGTGCTCGAGCGGCACGGCGTCGCGTTCGAGCGGCTCGACGCCGCAGCGATCACGGCCCGCTGGCCGCAGTTCCGGCTCGGCGGCTCCGAACAGGCCGTCTACCAGGCCGACTCCGGCATCGTCGACGCCGCGCGGGCCAACGCCACCCACATCGCGCTCGCCCGGGCGGCCGGGGCCACGATCCGCGACCGCACCCCGGTCCGCGCGCTGCGGCCGCGGGGCGAGCGCATCGAGGTCCACACCGACGGCGAGGTCTACCTCGCCGAGCAGGTCGTCGTCGCCGCGGACGCCTGGACGAACAGGTTGCTCTCTCCTCTCGGCACGACGCTGCCCCTCACCGTCACCCAGGAACAGGTGACCTACTACGCCACGCCGAACCTGCGGGAGTTCGCGCCGGACCGCTTCCCGGTGTTCATGTGGCACGGGGCGCGCAACTTCTACGGCTTCCCGGTGTACGGCGAGGTCGCGACCAAGCTCGGCGAGCACAACGGCGGCGTCGAGACCACAGCCGACACCCGCACCTTCGAGCCCGACGCCGCCCGCGAGCAACGTCAGCACGACTTCCTCGTGGAGCACCTGCCCGGTTTCCTCGGCCCGCAGCTGTACACGAAGACGTGCCTGTACACCGTGCCGCCGGACCAGCACTTCGTCCTGGACACGATGCCCGAGCACCCCAACGTCGCCGTCGCGGTCGGCGCCGGGCACGCGTTCAAGTTCGCGAGCCTGATCGGGCAGGTGCTCGCCGACCTCGCCCTGCGCGGCAAGACCGCGCGCCCGGTCGAGGACTTCCGCCTCGACCGGCCGGCCCTGACCGATCCCGCCTTCACCAGGAGCATCCATGTCTGAACCCGCGCTGCAGACGGCGACCCGGCCGGCGGCGGGGATGAGCCTGCCCGCCGCCTACTACCTCGACCAGGACGTGTTCGCGGCCGAGCTCGCCACCGTCTTCCGGCCGGGCTGGCTGTTCGCCGGACACAGCTGCGAACTCGAACGACCCGGTGACTTCCTGACCTTCTCGCTCGGCCCGGATTCGGTCGTGGTGGTCCGCGACGACCAGGGCGCCCTGCGCGCGCACCACAACGTGTGCCGCCACCGCGGGTCACGCCTGTGCAATGAGCCACGGGGCAGCACCCGCGCGTTCGTGTGCCCGTACCACCAGTGGGTGTACGGCCTGGACGGGCAGCTGCGCTCGGCCCGGTTGATGGGCGGTGACTTCGACACGAACGGGTACCGGCTCGCACCGGTGACGGTGCGCGAGGTGGCCGGCCTGGTCTTCGTCTGTCTCGCCGACGGGCCGGCCCCCGACTTCGACGGCGCCGCGGCGGTGATCGAGGCCCAGCTCGGGCCGCACGCCCTCGACCGGGCGCGGGTGATGCACCGCGCGCACTACCGCGTGCAGGCCAACTGGAAGACGCTGGTCGAGAACAACCGCGAGTGCTACCACTGCCGCGGCAGCCATCCGGAGTTCCTCCAGGCCAACTTCGAGTACGGCACGCACGGCGACCCCCGCCGCTCGATGGCCTACGAGCAGGCGCTGGCCTACGCCCGGATCCGGTGGCGGGCCGACGGGCTGTCGCCCGACGAGATCGACTTCCCGGACGGCGCCTGGTACCGCGTCGCGCGGCTGCCGCTGCGCGAGGGCTATCGCACCGAGTCGCTGGACGGCGCGCCGGTCGCGCCGGCGATGGGTGCGGTGGGTGACGACCCGGGCAGCCTGCGCGTGATCACCCTGCCCACCATGTGGGCGCACGCGAACCTCGACTACGCCGTGACCACCCGGCTCACCCCCGTCGACCCCTCGTGCACCGACGTCGACGTGTGCTTCCTGGTCGACGCCGACGCCCGCGACGAGGACGTCGACCTCGCCCGGCTGGTCGAGGTGTGGACCGCGACCAGCGAGCAGGACTGGGAGCTGTGCGAAGCGAACTACGCCGGCATCCGCTCCCCCGCCTATCGCCCCGGCCCGCTGTCGCCGGTGGTCGAGGCTTCGGTGCAGCACTTCCTCGGTTGGTACCTCGACCGCTTGGGTCACTGACACCACCCAGCGGCACCTCGCGTATTGCCTAGCGATACTATCGGCATTATGTGCTTTACGGCGGTCCGCCGACTGGTCGTCGATCTGGGCCGCGCCGGGACCTCGCGCTGTCCGGTCTGACGCGCCCGTCAGTCCCGACCCTGCCCGTCCCACGCGAGGAGACAACCGTGCCCGACACCAGCGGCTGGTCGTTCGAGACCCGCCAGATCCACGCCGGCCAGACCCCCGACGGCGACACGCACGCGCGTGCGCTGCCGATCTACCAGACCACGTCCTACACGTTCACGAGCACCGATCACGCGGCCGACCTGTTCGCGCTGAAGGAGTTCGGCAACATCTACACCCGCATCATGAACCCGACGCAGGCCGCGGTCGAGGAGCGCATCGCGTCCCTCGAGGGCGGTGTGGGCGCACTGCTCACGGCGTCCGGTCAGGCGGCCGAGACGCTCGCGCTGCTCAACGTCGCCGAGGCCGGCGACCACATCGTCTCCAGCGCCCGCCTCTACGGGGGCACCTACAACCTCTTCCACTACACGTTCCCGAAGCTCGGCCTGTCGGTGACGTTCGTCGACGACCCGGACGACCCGGAGCAGTGGCGCGCGGCCGTCCGGCCGAACACGAAGGCGTTCTTCGCCGAGACGATCAGCAACCCGCAGATCGACGTCCTCGACATCACCGCGGTGGCGGCGGTGGCGCACGAGAACGGCGTCCCGCTCATCGTCGACAACACCATCGCCACGCCGTACCTCATCCGCCCGCTCGAGCACGGGGCGGACATCGTCGTCCACTCGGCCACCAAGTACCTCGGCGGGCACGGCACGGCCATCGGCGGGGTGATCGTCGACGGCGGCCGGTTCGACTACGCCGCTCAACCCGACCGGTTCCCCGGCTTCAACCAGCCCGACCAGAGCTACCACGGCCTGGTGTACGCGCGCGACCTCGGCGTCGGCTCGCCGCTCGGCGCGAACCTGGCCTTCATCCTCAAGGCCCGGGTGCAGTTGCTGCGCGACCTCGGCCCGGCCATCGCCCCGTTCAACGCCTTCCTGCTCGCGCAGGGCCTCGAGACGCTGAGCCTGCGCGTCGAGCGGCACACGGCCAACGCGCAGACCGTGGCGGCGTGGCTCGAACAGCGCGACGAGGTGCTCTCGGTCAACTACGCCGGTCTGCCGTCGAGCCCCTGGCACGGGCGGGCGCAGCACTACGCACCCCTCGGTGCGGGCGGGGTGCTGGCCTTCGAGATCGCCGGCGGCATCGAGGCGGGCAAGCGGTTCGTCGAGGCCCTCGAACTGCACAGTCACGTGGCCAACATCGGCGACGTGCGCAGCCTGGTCATCCACCCCGCATCGACCACGCACTCGCAGTTGAGCGAGGCGGAGCAGCGCGCCACCGGCGTCACGCCCGGTTTGGTGCGCCTCGCCGTCGGCCTGGAGAACGTGGCCGACATCATCGCCGACCTCGACGCCGGGTTCCGGGCCGCGAAGTCCGCCGGCGGCTGACGTGCCGGGGTGGCGCGAGGGCGATCCCCCTGGCGCGCGCCGGTTCGCCGACCTCGGCCCGCTCGACCTCGAGTCGGGTGTTCGGCTGGCGCCCGTGCGCCTCGCCTACGAGACGTGGGGCGAGGCGCACCGGGACGCCGCCGGCCTGATCGACAACGCGGTGCTGGTGCTGCACGCGCTGACCGGCGACGCCCACGTGAGCGGCCCGGCGGGACCGGGGCAGCCGACCGCGGGCTGGTGGCCGGGGCTGGTGGGGCCGGGGCGGGCGCTGGACACCGACCGGTGGTTCGTGCTCGCCGTGAACGTGCTCGGCGGCTGCCAGGGCTCGACCGGGCCGGCCTCCGACGACGGCAGCGGCGGCCGGCTCGGGTCGCGCTTCCCGGACCTGACCATCCGTGACCAGGTGGCGGCGGAGGCCGCGCTGGCCGATCACCTGGGCATCGGCCGCTTCGCCGCGGTGCTGGGCGGGTCCATGGGCGGGATGCGCGCCCTGGAGTGGGTGATCGGGCGGCCCGAACGGGTCGGCGCGGCGCTCCTGCTCGCGGTCGGCGCGGCGGCCAGTGCGGACCAGATCGGCACGCAGACCCTGCAGGTGCAGGCGATCCGCGCCGACCCGGACTGGGCGGGCGGTGATTACCTCGGCGCCGGCCCGGTCACCGGCCTCGGCCTCGCGCGCCGCGTCGCCCACCTGACCTACCGCTCCGAGCGCGAACTCGACCTGCGCTTCGGCCGGGTCCGCCAGGACGACGGGCGCTACACCGTGACCTCCTACCTCGACCACCACGCGGCCAAGCTCGCCGCGCGTTTCGACGCCGGCAGCTACGTCGTGCTCACCGAGGCGATGAACACCCACGACGTCGGCCGCGGGCGCGGCGGCGTGGCCGAGGCGCTGTCCGGAGTGCGCGTCCCGGTGGTCGTGGCCGGCGTGAGCAGCGACCGGCTCTACCCGCTGCGCCAGCAACGCCAGCTCGCCGACCTCATCCCGGGAGCGGACGGGTTGCACGTCGTCGCGTCCGACCACGGGCACGACGGCTTCCTCGTCGAGATCGAGCAGGTCGCGGCACTGGTCCGGCGCACGCTCGCGTACAGCCCGATGCCGGACGGCGCCCGTCTGAACCCGGCTTCTCTACGTGTCGACTAGACAATATAGGCTTACCCGGTACACACTGGCCCGGTGATCCGGACGGCGTACGACGAGGCGTGTCCCTGACCTGCGTCAGGTCCGCGTCCCCTTCCCGTCTGGAGCCTTCGATGTCCCGCCCGCACAGCCTCTACCTCGACCCGATCCAACTCATCGAGTTCGCCCGGTTCTACGCCGACGAGGTCGCGGCCGGCCTCTACCCGTACGTGTCCTACGACCCCGACGAGCGCTGGCACCAGCGGCTCTACCGCGACCGCCGCATGGACGTGTGGTTGATCAGCTGGTTGCCCGAGCAGGGCACGCAACTGCACGACCACGGCGGCTCGTCCGGGGCGTTCTCCGTGCTGTCCGGCACACTGACCGAGGCGGTGGTCTCCGGCCGGTCGACGTTGCGTGACCACGGCCGCGCCGCCGGTGACAGCGTGGGGTTCGGCCCGCACTACGTGCACGACGTGCGCAACCTGTCCGACGCGCCTGCGGTCAGCGTGCACGTCTACTCGCCGCCGCTGACCACGATGACCTTCTACGACCTCGCCGACGGGCGGCTGGACACGATCATGTCGCTGGCCACCGATGACCCCGAACCCGGCGTCGGCACCTCGTTAGCATCGGCGGGGTGACGACCCCTCCTCGTCGGTTCACCACGGTGGACGAACTGCTCGACGACGCCCGGTCCCGCCTCTCCCGGATGGAGCCGGTGGCCGCGGCGCAGGCCGTAGCCGACGGCGCCGGGCTGGTCGACATCCGTCCGCAATGGCAGCGCGTCACCCAGGGCGAGGTGCCGGGTGCGGTGATCGTCGAGCGCAATCACCTCGAGTGGCGGCTGCACCCCGACTCGGACGCCCGGCTGCCCGACGCCGCCGCCGGCCGGCCGTGGGTCGTGATCTGCGCCGACGGTTACACCTCATCGCTGGCCGCCGACGCCCTGAACTCCATCGGCGTGCCCGCAACGGATGTGGTGGGTGGCTTCGCGGCGTGGGCGCAGGCCGGGCTGCCCACCGCCCCCGGCGGCCGGCTGCCCGACATGCCTGACGCCGTCCACGGCGCCGACTGACCAACGCCGCACCGATCACGCTCCAGGCCATCCCGGCGGTGGCTCGGGTGGTGGTCTCTCGTAGTCGTGGCCGGACGGGTCGGTCCATTCGGTCGCTGCCGTCGGGCCGGCGTTGCAGCCGCCAGCGCGTTCTGGTGCTTCAGGATGTGGTGGCGCTTGCACAGGCAGTGCAGGTTCGCGACGCTGGTCGGTCCACCGTCAGACCATCGGATGACGTGGTCCTGCTCGCAGTAGACGGCTCTGCGTTGGCAGCCGGGGAACTGGCAGGTGACGTCGCGGAGTTCGATGAAGCGTTGCAGCGGCGCGGGGGGTCGGTAGGTGGGGCTGGACGACGTCGATCAGGCGGCTGCCGTCATCGACGAGTAGCCGGCGCCAGCGGGCGCTGGGGTCGAAGGCCAGGGCGCGGGCGATGCCGGCGGCGACCGGCTCGCCGTCCAGGTCCGCGGGCAGGTCGTCCACGCCCAACAGCGTCGAGAGCCCCACGGTGACGTTGATGGCCTTGCTCACCCGCCCACCGGCGCCGAGCGCGCAGAGTGCGTCCGCACGCCGCTGGTCGAGCGTGCGGTCGTCGGCGCCTTTCCAGCTGGCGGCGAGGGCGTGGACCTTGGCGCGGAGTTCGGCGGCCTGATGGGCGGGCAGCAGCGCCCACAACTCGCACATCCCCTCGGCCGACGGCGGCCCGAAGTACACGCGGCGGTCCTGCCGCGCTCGTGCATGCTTGTCTTCCGCGCTGCGTCCGTCCACCGCGAGCACCGCGCGGCGGACCGCGGCGCCGAACTGGCTCACCGTCTGCTGAGGTGCCCGGGCCATGACCCGTTCGGCGACCTTCGCCGCCGCTTGCGCCGGCAGCTCCTCGGTCAGGTCCACCAGCCGCGTCGCGTAGTAGCCGGGCATCTCACCGCGCCACATCGCCGCCAGCACGCCCGGGAACCGTTCCACCAGCCGGGTAGCCGCGTGCAGCTTCGCCCCAGCCGTGACCGGCGCGACCCGCAGCACGCACGCGACCTCCTCACGCACCCACTCCCTGTCCGGGTCCTCGAACGGGTCACCCGGATACGGATCAGGATCGGCAGTCATCGCCGACAGCAGCGCCGCCTCGTAAGCGTCCAGTTGCGCGCGCTGCTTGCGGATGTCGTCGAGCAGATCGATCCGATGCCGCTGCGGCACCCTGACCAGATCGACCCTCATACCAAGATTCAAGCAGCAGGGTCTGACAGAAATGCGAGTCGAATGACGCGGATCGCCAATATATCGGCGAACCAGGAACGATCGTCACCGTCGAGCGCACCGCAAGCCGGCAGCGCGACGTGGCCGAGCTCAGCTCTGGGCGTTGGCGGCGTTGTAACCGAGCCAGCCGGTGTAGCCGAGCAGGCTCAGCTGCCCCAACCGCCGGGTGGGCGGCAGGATCATGAGCGCGCCGATGGCCACCTCGCTGGCCCCGTTGCGCAGCACCCACTTGGCGGTGTCCTTGGGGAAGGCCAGCTTGGTGACGTCCTCGAACGCCTCGGGGGCGGCGAAGTGCGCCGCACCGACGGCGGCGACCAGGAAACCCAACTTGCCGGAGAGAGCCATGGGCCCAGCGTGCCATGCCACCGGCCGCGGCGCACCGGCTCAGGACAGCGGGCTCTTCGGCAGCAACTGGTCGGAGACGATCTTCTGCTGGATCTGGCTGGTGCCCTCGAAGATGGTGGTGAGCCGCGCGTCGCGCCAGTACCGCTCCACCTGGCGTTCGGTGGTGTAGCCGTTTCCGCCGTGCAACTGCATGGCGTCGCCGGTCACCTCGACGGCCATCTCGGTGGCGACGAGCTTGACCATCGCCGACTCGCGCTCGCACGGCTGCCCGTGGTCGAGCTGGTCAGCCACCTGCTGGTAGAAGGCCCGGGCCTGCTCGACCCGGGCGGCCATGGTGGCGAGCAGGAAGCGCAGGGCCTGGAAGTCACCGATCGGGCGGCCGAACTGCTCGCGTTCCTGTAGGTAGAGCACCGAGTCCTCGACCGCGGCCCGGGCCAGGCCCACCGCCCGTGCCGCGGTGTGCACCCGCGCGATGTTCAGCCACTTCTGGGTGTCGCGGAACGCGCCGGAGTCGGTGACGAGGTTGGCCGCCGGCACCCGAACGCCGTCGAAGGTGAGGTTCCACGTGGTGAAGCCGTGGTAACCGATCTTGTCGATGACGGTGCCGGTGAGGCCGTCGGGGAATGCGCCGCGGGGCTTCTCGACGATGAGGGTCGCGAGGCCGGCCGACCGCTTCTCCCCCGCCTCGGGCTCCGCGGTGCGGCACAGCAGCTGGATGAAGTCGGCGGCCTCGGCGTTGCCGATCCAGCGCTTGTGCCCGCTGACGACGAACTCCTCGCCCTGGCGTTCGGCGAGCGTGCTGACCGCGGCGAGGTCCGAACCGGCGTCGGGCTCGGAGAAGCCGGCGGCGCCGATCCACTCGCCGCGGGCGCTGCGCCGCAACAGCTCGGCCCGCCGCTCGTCGTCGGCGAAGTCGGTGCCCAGGCCCTGGCCGCGGGCGATGATCGAGGCCACGCTCATCCACGCGCGCGCCAGCTCCTCGGCGACCATGCAGTACTCGAACACGCCGCAGCCCAGCCCGCCGTGCTCCTCGTCGATCATGATGCCGAAGTAACCCTGCTCGCCCATCGCGTCGATGAGGCTGCGCGGCATCTCCCGCTTGTGCGGGTCGTACTCGTCGGCGATCGGCTTGACCCGCTCGGCGGCGAAGCGCCGGGCGTCGGCCTGCAACCGGGCCCGCTCGTCGGTGCGGTAGGCCGACGGCAGCTCGGGCGGCGGCGCGGGCACGGGCTCGTCGTCGGTCATTCGCACAGCATTGCGCACGCCGAAGCGTCCTTGAACACACGCGCGCAGGGCGTACCCGGCCCGGCACCGGGGAAGGCTGGAGCCATGGGCGAATGCGTGCTGGTCACCGGTGCTTCCGGCTTCGTCGGGTCGCACCTGTGCCCGGCGCTCATCGACGCCGGCCACGACGTGCGGGCGATGACCCGCCACCCGGACGACTACACCGGCGCCGGCGCGCCGGTGGCCGGGGACGTGTTCGACCGCGACACGCTGACCGCCCCGCTCGAGGGCGTGCGCGCCGCCTACTACCTGGTCCACTCGCTGGACTCGGAGGATTTCGAGCGCAAGGACGCCGACGCCGCCCGCGGCTTCGGTCGCGCTGCCGCCGCGGCCGGTGTCGAGCAGATCATCTATCTGGGCGGCCTGGGCGCGGACGACGACGACCTGTCGGCCCATCTGCGTTCCCGTCGCCAGGTGGAGGGCCTGCTCGCCGAGGCCGGCGTGCCGGTCACCGTGCTGCGGGCCGCGGTGGTCATCGGCCACGGCGGCATCTCGTGGGAGCTGACCCGCCAGCTCGTGCGGCACCTGCCGGCCATGCTCACGCCGTCGTGGACGAAGACCCGCACGCAGCCGATCGCGCTCGACGACGTGGTGCGTTACCTCGCCGGCGTGCTCGGCCAGCAGGACGCGATCGGCCGGGTCTTCGAGATCGGCGGCCCCGACGTGCTGCGCTACGTCGACATGCTCGGTCGGGCGGCGAAGGTGATGGGCACGTTCCGGCGCCCGATGATCCCGGTGCCGCTGCTGTCCCCGCGGCTGTCGTCGCACTGGCTCAACCTGGTCACCGACGTCGACCTCGAGACCGCGCGCAACCTCATCGACTCGATGAGCAACGAGGTGATCGTGCACGACCGGTCGATCCTCGACGTCGTGCCCGGTGAGCCCATCGGCTACGACGAGGCGGTGCGTCGCGCCCTGGCCGAGCGCGAGCGGGCCTCGTGAGGCCCTGGATGGAGCGAATGGTCGGCCCGGCGCTGCTCGACGTCGTCCCCCGCGACCACCACCAGTCCGACGCGGAGTTCCGTAAACGTCGCATCGTCGCCGCCGTGACGCTGGTGATCGGGGCGACGCTGCTCGGGCTGTCGCTGGCCACCGATCCCGGCAACCCGCTGTTCTACCCGCTGGTCGGTGCCGTGGCCGTCGTCTGGGCCGCCGGCGGATTCCTCTCCGGTCCCCTGCACCTGGGCCGCACGTTCTCCCGCGGCGCGCTGCGCCGCCCGATCGTCACGCCGATCCTGCTCGGCTTCGCGTCCGCCGGGGTGTTCGTGCTCGGCGCCCTGGTGGTGCGCCAGATCGAGCCGCTGCGTGAGTTCGTGGCCCACGTGCTCGCCCACGCGCAGCAGGGCAATCTCGCCGTCGTCACCGTGCTCGCGCTGGCCAACGGGGCCGCGGAGGAGATCTTCTTCCGCGGGGCACTGTTCGCGGCCATCGGCCGGCACCGACCGGTGATCGTCTCGACCGTCATCTACGCCGTCGTCACCATCGCCACGGGCAACCCGATGCTGGTCTTCGCGGCGATCCTGATGGGCACGTTGTTCGGCCTGCAGCGGCGCGCGTCGGGCGGCATCCTGGGCCCGATCATCACCCACCTGATGTGGTCGTCGGTGATGATCCTGGCGCTGCCGCCGATCATCGGTACCTGACGCGCGCCGACCCCTCGACGTATCAGGCGATGAGAACGGCCGCGAGCGTCGCCAGACCGTCGACGAGGCCGCCGTCGGTGACGAGTTGCACGGCGACGTGGTCGGCGCCCGCGTCCAGGTGGGCCGTGACGGCTGCGGCCGCGTCGGTGGGCGTGCCGTGTCCGACGAGCGCGTCGACCAACCGGTCGCTGCCCTCGCCCGCGACGTCCTCGTCGGTGAATCCGCTGCGACGCAGGTTGTCGACGTAGTTGCGCAGGCCCAGGTAGTACTTGAGCGCGCCGCGGGCGGCCCGTCGCGCGGTCTGCGGGTCGGCGTCGAGCACGATCTTCTGCTCCGGCGCGAGCAGCGGCCCCTCGCCCAGTTCGGCGCGGGCGGCGCGGGTGTGGGCCGGCGTCGTCAGGTACGGGTGGGCCCCCGCGGCGCGCTCGGCCGCCAGCCGTAACACCTTCGGCCCGAGGGCGGCCAGCACCCGCTGATCGGCCGGCACGCCCTCGGCGTCGAGCGTGTCGAGGTAGGCGACGAGCGCGCGGTACGGACGTCGGTAGTCCGACGTGGCCTCGGGGTGGCCCACGCCGATGCCGAGCAGGAAGCGGTCGGGGTAGGCCTCGGTGACCCGGCGGTGCGCGGCAGCCACCGCCCGGGCGTCGTCCTTCCAGATGTTGACGATGCCGGTGGCCACCGTGAGGGTCTGGGTGGCTCCGAGCAACTCCTCGACCAGCGCCAGGTCACCGTCGGGCGAGTTGCCGATCCAGACCGTGCCGAATCCGAGCCGCTCCAACTCCCGCGCGACGTCACCGTTCAGATCACCCTTGCGCGCCCATACGCCGTACCGGCCGGGCACCGCCCTCGTCGTCGTCATGCCGCGGTCAACGCCGTGCGCCGGCAGCAACATTCCGCCCGTGGTCAGTGGATCCAGTAGCGACGCATCGGGCCGTGCTCGGCGGCGAACCTCGGCCGGTCGGGGTCAGGGCGCCCGCCGGCGGCCTCGATGGTGGCGATGGAGCCGGCGTTGTCGTCGTCGCACGTGATCAACGCCGGGTCGACGCCGTGGGCGCGGGCGACGACCAGCGACTGACGCAGGATCTCGTGGGCGTAGCCGCGCCGGCGGAACGCGGGGAGCACGCCGTAGCCGACGTGGCCGCCCTGGTTGGCCAGCCACTCGTTGAGTTCGTAGCGGATGGACGTTCGGCCGACTATCTCGCCGTCGACCTCGGCGAGCAGGAACGTGCCCCGGACGAGGCCGGGCCCGGGGTCGTACTCGTGGCGCGCTTGCGCGTCGAGCCACTGCCCCCAGTCCGTGTCCTCGTCGAGGAACAGGGCGAACACGAAGTCGTCGGCGGCGGCCATGACCCGGTTCGCCGCACGCAGGGTCTGTTCCTCGTCGGCCCGGGGCGGACGCAGCCGTAGGTCGCTCACGCCGTCGACGCTAGCCGGGCGGGCCTCGCGTTTTCCCGGCCAACCCGCCGGGCCCCGACGAGCCGGTGCCGGCGGTGGAATGCGCGCGCCGGTCGGGCGGGTTGAGCTGGGAGATCCGCCAACGAAAGGTCGTGCCCGAATGCCCGTGCCGCTGTCGATCCTCGATCTCGCGCCCGTGCGCCACGGCGAGACCGCCGCCGACAGCTTCGCCGGCAGCGTGGCCCTGGCCCGGTTGGCGGAGGAGGCGGGGTACCGGCGCGTCTGGTACGCCGAGCACCACAACATGCCGCGCATCGCGTCGTCGGCCACCGCGGTGCTGATCGCGCACGTGGCTGCGCACACGTCGACCATCCGCCTCGGGGCCGGTGGGGTGATGCTGCCCAACCACGCGCCGCTGGTCATCGCCGAGCAGTTCGGCACCCTGGCCACGCTGCACCCGGGGCGCATCGACCTCGGGCTCGGCCGGGCGCCGGGGTCGGACCGCACGACCATGTACGCGCTGCGCCGCGACCACGCCTCGGCCGACCGGTTCCCCGACGACGTCGTCGAGTTGCAGGGCTACCTGGGCGAGGAGTCGCGGGTTCCCGGGGTCAACGCCTACCCCGGTCGGGGCACCGAGGTGCCGCTCTACATCCTCGGCTCGTCGCTGTTCGGCGCGCAGCTCGCGGCACTGCTCGGCCTGCCCTACGCCTTCGCCTCGCACTTCGCGCCGGCCGCGCTCGAGGAGGCGGTGGGCGTCTACCGCGCCCAGTTCCGCCCGTCGGCCCAGCTCGACACCCCGCACGTCATCGCCGGTGTCAACGTGATCGCCGCCGACGACGAGGGCGACGCGCAGGAGCAGCTGCACCGGGCCAAGCGGGCCCGCGTGCGCGCGCTGGCCCGGCCGGGGATCTCGCTGACCGACGAACAGGCCGACGACGTGCTGGCGTCGCCGCAGGGCCAGCAGATCGAGCAGATGGTGCACTACGCCGCGGTAGGCACGCCCGGGGACGTCCGCGCCTATCTCGACGACTTCGAGAAGCACGCCGACGCCGACGAGCTCATCGTCGCCCTGCAGTCGCCGGGCATCGAGCAGCGCCTGCACTCGGCGCGCCTGCTGGCCGAGGTCTCGCGGCCGGCCGCGGCCCGGTGACCACCCTCGAGAAGCCGGCGCCGGGCGGCGCGCAGGACGACCGGCTGCAGAAGAAGGTCGGCCTCGCCGGGCTGACCGCCATCGGCTTCTCGAACATCTTCGGCTCGGGCTGGCTGCTGGCGGCGATGTTCGCCGCGCAGACGGCGGGGCCGGCGGCGCTGATCGCCTGGGTGCTGGCCGGGGTGCTGTGCGCGCTCATCGCGCTGGTCATGGTCGACCTCGGGGCCACCCGGCCGGCCGGCGGCGGCACGGTGCGCTGGCCGCGGCAGAGCAACGGGCAGCTCGTGGCCAGCGTCGTCGGCGTCTCGGTGCTGCTCACGGTGGGCGGCACAGCGGCCGAGATCACCGCCATCCTCACCTACGCCCGGCACTTCCTGCCCTGGCTCATGCACGGCGAGCGGCTCAGCCCCGCCGGGGTCGCGGTGGCCATGGGTCTCGCGGTCGTGCTCTCGGTCATGAACTGGTTCGGGGTCCGGCTGTTCGCCACGCTCAACAACGCGATCACCGCGGTGAAGATCATCGTTCCGGTGGTCACGGTGGTGTTGCTGCTGGTCTCCGGCTTCCACCCCGGCCGGCTCACCGACCACGGCGGCTTCGCGCCGTACGGGTACAGCGCCGTGCTCAGCTCGCTGGCGGTCGGCGGCATCGTCTACTCGGTCAACGGCTTCCAGGCCGCCGCCGACTTCTCCGGCGAAGCGCGCGACCCGCGGCGCGACGTGCCCCGCGCGATCCTCGCCGCCATCGGGCTGGCCGTGGCCGGCTACCTGCTGCTGCAGCTGGCCTTCCTGTTCGCGGTCCCCGACTCGATGCTCGGCCACGGCTGGCACGGGGTGTCGTTCGACTCGCCGTTCGGGCAGCTGGCGCTGATCCTCAACCTGCACTGGCTGTCGGTGCTGCTGTACTCCGACGCCGTCGTCTCGCCCGGCGGTTCGGCCTACGTGGGCGTGGCCGTCGACGCCCGGCACACCTACGCGCTGGCCGGCAACGGCGTGCTGCCCCGGTTCTTCCTCGCCGTCGAGCGCCGCTCGGGCATACCCCGCCGGGCGCTCCTGCTCAACCTCGCGGTGATCCTGGTCTTCCTGCTGCCCTTCTCCGGCTGGCAGCAGGTCGTCAGCGTCGTGGGCGACCTCTACCTGCTGACCTACGCCGCGGTGGCGATCTCGGCCGCCGTCCTCGCGCGTCCCGACCAGCCGCGGCTCGCGCGCTGGCTGCCGCCGATGCGCGTGCTGGCCCCGCTGAGCTTCGTGGCCGCGACCGAGTTCGTCTACTGGTCGGGCTGGCACGACCTGCGCATCGCGCTGTCCCTGACCCTGATCGGACTGCCCATCTACCTGGGCACGCACCGCCGCGACGGCCGGGCGGCGATCGCGGCCGAGCTGCGCCGCGGGGCGTGGGTCGTCGGGTACGTGGCCGCGCTGCTGCTGCTGTCCGACCTCGGCAGCTTCGGCGGCCGTGACCTGCTGGGCGCGCCGTGGGACACCGTCGCCGCGGCCGTCCTCGGCCTGCTCGCCTACGCCGCCGCGGTGTCGGCCGGGCGCCGCTACGTGGCGCGCCCGCCGCTGTGAGCAGCGCTGCCCACAGCAGCGTGGCCTCCCGCTGCCGGCCGGCGGCCCGCACGCTGGAGGCATGAGCGACGAATCACCGGTGCCCGGCCACCGACTGGACGAGGAGATCTACCGCCAACTGTTCGAGCGCCGCACGCTGCTGCTGGGCGAGCCGCTGGAGCACTGGAACAGCAACCGGCTGTGCTCCGGGCTGATCCTGCTCGCCGCGCAGGATCCGGTGGCCGACATCCGGCTGCTGATCAACTCACCCGGCGGCTCGGTGCCGGGCATGCTGGCCATCCGCGACTGCATGCGTGCCGTGCCCAACGACGTGGTGACGGTCAACCTCGGCATGGCCTACAGCGCGGGGCAGTTCCTGCTCAGCGCCGGCACGAAGGGCAAGCGGCTGTGCGCGCCGCACGCGAAGGTGCTGCTGCACCAGGGATCGGGCGGCATCGGCGGCACGGCGATGGACATCGCCATCCAGGCCGACGACCTGCGCCGCACCCGTGACACCGTGCTCGCCCTCATCGCGCAGGACACCGGGCAGGACGTCTCGGCCGTCGAGCGGGATTCGCGCCGCGACCGCTGGTTCAGCGCGCAGGAGGCCGTCGACTACGGCTTCGTCGATCGCGTCGTCGAACTCGGTGACGACATCCTGCCGGCACCGCAACGTCCGATCGGACTGGGGGCACGAGCGATGACCAGCTACACCATCCCGTACGTCACCACCCGGACGAACCAGGGCGAGCGCACGGTCGACGTCTACAGCCGGCTGCTGGCCGAGCGGGTGATCTATCTCGGCACCGGCATCGACGACGGCGTGGCCAACGCCGTCATCGCGCAGCTGATCCACCTGGAGTCGGAGAGCCCGGACCAGCCCATCAACCTCTACATCAACTCCGCGGGCGGGTCGATCCCGGCCACGCTCGCGATCTACGACGCGATGCAGTACATCCGGCCCGCAGTCGAGACGACGTGTGTGGGGCAGGCGGCGGCCACGGCCGCGGTGTTGCTGGCCGGCGGGGCGAAGGGCAAGCGGCAGATGCTCTCCCACGGCCGCGTCGTCATCCACGCGCCGGCGGCCGAGGGTCGCGGCGCGATCCCCGACCTCGTGCTCGAGGCCGATGAGGTCGAGCGGGTGCGCACGCTGCTCGAGCAGATCCTCGCCGAGCACACCGGGCGCACCCCCGAACAGATCCGCGACGACACCGAGCGCGACCTGATCCTCACCGCGCAGGGCGCGCTCGACTACGGGGTCGTCGACTCCGTGCTGACCCACCGCGACCCGGTGGGTGACCAGGCGTAGCCCGCGGTCAGGCCGCCAGGCAGACCGGGCCGTGCGCGAGCCGGCTGCCGGCGCGGCGGGTCAGCTCGCGCACCGTCAGCCCGAGCGCGCCGGACACCGCCGACAGCACCTCCGAGGACGGGTCCTTGCGCCCCCGCTCGAGCTCGGACAGGTACTGCGGCGAGACGCCGGCGCGGGCGGCCACGTCGGCGATCCGCTCCTCGCGCTCGCATCGCTCGAGGCGCAGCTGGTCGCCGACGGCCTCGCGCCACAACGGTTCCGGTTCGGTGCGCGGCCGCAGCGGGATGACGTTGTCCATCGGCCGACCTTAACGGCGCCGGACACGGGCCCGCCCCGCCGTTCGCTCTGCGCGCAACCCGGTGCGCCGGGAGTAGCGTGCCGCGCATGCGAGCCTGCCGGTTGCGTCGCGTCCTCACCCTCTGCGTCGCGGCCGTGGCCGCCGGTGCCCTGAGCATCCCGGCGGCAGCCGCTGCCCCCGCCCCGCCCACGCTGTCGTGGCGGCTGGTGGACACCGGCACGACCAGCCACTTCCGCGGCCTGGCCGCGGTGAGCCGCGACGTCGCCTGGCTCGGCGGCTACGACGGGCACGTCCTGCGCACCGTGAACGGCGGCGCGAGCTGGCTGGACGTCTCCCCGCCCCGCGCGAGCACCCTGCAGTTCCGCGACATCGCCGCCTCCGACGCGCAGCACGCGGTGGCCATGGCCGCGGGCGAGGGGACCGACTCGCGGCTCTACGTCACCGACGACGGCGGCGCGTCCTGGACGCTGGCCTACGGCAACACCGATCCGGCCGCGTTCTTCGACTGCATGTCCTTCTCCTCGGCCCGGCGTGGGCTGGTGCTCAGCGACCCGGTGGGCGGCAAGTTCCGCATCCTGGCCACCCGCGACGGCGGCGCCTCCTGGCAGGTGCTGCCGAACGCCGGCATGCCGACCGCGTTGCCGGGCGAGGCGGCCTTCGCCGCCGGCGGCGAGTGCCTGACGACCTCCGGCCGCGACGCCTGGTTCGGCTCGGGCGGCGGCCAGCGGGCCCGGATCTTCCAGTCCGCCGACTTCGGACGCACCTGGACGGCGCAGACCGCGCCGCTGCCGAGCGGCCCCAGCGCCGGGGTCATCGGCCTCGCCTTCCGCGGGGGGCTCGGGGTCGCGGTCGGCGGCGACTTCGCCCGGCCGGCGGCGCACAAGCACGTCGCCGCGTACGCCGATTTCGGCGACCGCTGGGCCCCTGCGCGGCGCGACCCGTCCGGCTACCGGTCCGGCGTCGCGTTCGTGCCCGGCGAGGCGGCGACCGTGCTCGCGGTCGGGCTCACCGGTTCCGACGTCTCCTACGACGCCGGGCGCACCTGGACGACGTTCGACACCGGGCAGTTCGACACCGTGACCTGCACGTCCGACGGTGCCTGCTGGGCCGCCGGCGATCTCGGCCGCGTGGCCGTGCTCGAGCGCGGCTGAGCCACGGTCCGCGCGGGACCGGGCACGGTGCGGATCAGGATCGAGGCACGTGACCTGCCGGGGCGACACAGCGGCAGGCACCGCGACGTCCACGTGGGGATGCAGCGCGGACGGGCGGCCGACGACGTCGTCGACGCAGTGCCCGCTGACGCCGAGGTGGCCGTCTGGACCTTCGAGGTGACCACGCTCGACCGCGACGGCACGCCCGACCTGCGCGGCCCGTTCGTGCACGGCGGCCCGGGCGCCCGCTTCCTCTACCTGTCGTGGGGCACCCTCGACGGCTCGGCGTTCACCATGTTCGGCCGCTCGAAACTGATGCTGTCCGCCGTCGACCCCGGCACGCTCACCGCCGCCGCCCGTTCCGGCACCCTCGTCGGGCGGGTGGGCCTGCGCGACGAGCGGGGCCGGTTGCGGATGGCCGCGGTGCGCCCGCCCGCCGTCGTGTGGAGCGCCGGGTAGGGCTCAGCTGCGGTCGGTGTCGCCGCCGGTCAACCACTCGGTCCAGCTGACGTTCCAGTCGCCGTACCCGGCCGCCATCGTCATCTTCGGGCCGTCGGCGTTCGGGAACTTGACGATGTCGCCGATGCGCAGGGTCGCGTAGAGGTGCTGCGCGTCGACCGGCAGGAGGTTGGTGCAGCCGTTGGAGGAGTCGCCGCTGCCGATGTTGTGCTGCGGCCCGACGCACTGCGGGTGGCCGACGCAGTTCCACGGCGCGGCGTGCAGGTACTCGCCGCCGTAGGTCAGGCGCTGGGTGTAGCGCACCCCGCACTCGTGGTAGCCGGGGCCGCTCATGCAGATGCTGGCCCCTTTCTCCATGATCACCTTCGTGCCGTGGGCGGTCGGGGTGGCGCGCGCACCGAGTGACACCGGGTACCGGCCCGCCACCTTGCCGTCGACGGTCAATGTCAGCCGATGGGTGCTCTCGTCCACGACCGCGATCTGGGCCGCGCCGGTGTGGAAGCGCAGCGACAGGCTGTCGTCGTAGGCCAGGCCGCGCCCGGCCGACAACCCCTTCGCCGGCATCCGGACCTGCACGTCCGCGTGCGCCGGCCACGGGTCGCGCAGCCGGAAGTCGCCCTCGACCGGGTAGCCCGGGTGGCCCACCACCGGCTCGAAGTACCAGCGCCCGCCGGTGACCGCCTGGCCGTCGACCGTCACCGTGGTCGCCCGCTGCAGCGCCCTCGCGTCGCTCACCCGGTGCGAGAAGAACGCGATGACCGGGATGCCGACGCCGAAGGTCTGCCCGTCGCCGAACTTCAACCGGACGTGCACCGGCGTGGCGGCGGGCGCCGAGTTGCTCCGCGACGTCGACGCGGCCGTGCTCGGCGGCGTGCTCGAACCGGGTTCCGCGGTCGTGGCGGTGTCCGCGCCGGCGCGCGGGGCGGAGGCGGAGCCGGATCCGCCGGCCGAGCTCGCGGTACAGCCGGCAAGCAGGGCGAGCGCGGCGATGCCGACCAGCCGGGCCAGCGTGCGCGGTGCGGACGGACGGGGTGGGAACGGGGACGGGCGGTCGTTGCGGGTCACGCACAGAGGTCGCCCGGCGGCGGCCACGGGTTGCCGGCGACGCGATGACGATTCGGACACGGCGCTGCGGACGGCCCGCGGCGGTACCGCTAGCGTCGGCCCGTGTGGTCGTGGGTCGCCGCGGTCCCGTTCCTGCTCGCGGCCGGCGTGCTGGCCGGGATCGCGAGCTCGTCGGGAGCGATCGGCTCGCTGATCGCCTACCCCGCCCTGTTGCTCGTCGGGCTGTCGCCGATCACCGCCAACACGACGGGCGCGGTCGCGGTGATCGCGGTGTCCGTGGGCGCGTCGCTGCGCTCGCGCGAGGAGCTCGCCAGCCTGCGGGCGGTGCTGCCGCGCACCGTGCCGCTCGCGGCGGCCGGCGGCCTCGCGGGCGCGGCGCTGCTGCTCGTCACCCCGGACGACACCTTCCGGTGGATCGTGCCCTTCCTGGTCGCGGCCGCGACCGTGCTGCTGCTGGCCCAGCCGCGCATCTCCCGCCGGCACGGCTTGCGCCCTGCAGTGCTGCCGGCCGGGCTCGTCGTCGTCACCGCGTACGAGGGCTTCTTCGGGGCCGGGTCGGGCGTCATGACGCTGGCGCTGGTGCTGCTCAGCGTCGACGCGCAGCTGCCGGCCGCCAACGCGGCGAAGAACCTGCTGCTCGGCGTGGCCGACGTGCTGGCGGCACTGATCTTCATCGTGTTCGGGACGGTCAGCTGGGCCGCCGTGCTCGCCATCGGCACCGGCTTCCTCGCCGGAGGGGCCGTCGGGCCCACGATCGTGCGGCGGGCCCCGGAGGGCGTGCTGCGCGTCGTGATCGCCCTCGCCGGGTTCGCGGTCGCCGTCGCGCTGCTGGTCGACGCCGCCACCTGACGCGATCTCCACCCCCGCTCCACCCGCGGGTGGACGACCGGGGGGCCCGGGCTGCCTAGCGTCGAAGACGTTCACCCGACACATCGACGGAGGCGGCTATGAGCGCCATCGACATCCTGCTGATCATTGCGGGCGTGGGTTACCTCTTCGCCCGCCGCATGATCGGTCAACTGCTCGAGATCAAGAGCCTGCTCGTCCTGCCGGTGGTCCTGACCGGCATCGGCGTCAGCGACGTGGCGCACCTGCACCACGTCGACGCCGCGTCCGTCGCCGTGCTGGCCGTGAGCGTGGCCGTCAGTGTCGCGCTGGGGGTGGTGCGCGGGCGCACCGTGCATCTGGGCGTGCGCGACGGCGCGTTGTGGATGCGCTACCGGGTCAGCAGTGTCCTGCTGTGGGTGCTCAACATCGCACTCAAGGGCGCGCTGCTGCCGGTGGCGCACGCCGTCTCGCCGCACGCGGCCCCCGTCGTCGGGCACGGGCTGCTGCTGGCCATCGGCCTCGGCATCCTGGCCGAGTCCGCGGTCGTGCTCGTGCGGGCGATGCCGACCGACGCCGCCGTGGCCTGGGAGAAGGGCGAGGAAGGCACGCCGCCCAGCAGCTCACCGGGGTTCGAGCGCGCCCGGGCCCGGGTGCGCGAGGCAGGCTCCCCGGCCGCGGCGGCCAAGCGCCTGCGGGTGGCCGAGCGCGACTGGTGAGCGTCGGCCGAACATAGTTCGTGTTCTTGACAAATCGGGCGCGAGGCGCAGGCTGGTAGCCGGCCCGCCGCTCCCCCGACAGGAGACCACCCGATGTCCTCATCGTCACTGCGCCGGCTGCGCCCGGTCCACGCCCTGTCGGCCGCCGCCGCGGCCGGGCTCGCCCTCGGCCTGGCCGTCGCCCCGGCCGCGCACGCCGCGCCGCGGACCGGCGCCCGGCCCACGGCCGCACCCGGCACCGTCGACACGTGGGCCGCATCGGCCGATGACCTCGGCGGCCCGTACACCGACAAGACCGTGCGCGACATCGTGCACACCTCGATCGGCGGCGACGCGCCGCGGTTGCGGCTGTCCAACGCGTTCGGCACCGGGCCGGTCACCTTCGACACGGTGTACGTGGGCGAGCAGGCCACCGGGGCGGCCGTGGTCAAGGGCTCGAACCACCGCGTGCTGTTCGGCGGGCGGCGCACAGTGACCGTGCCGAAGGGCGCCGAGGTGTTCAGCGACCCGGTGGACATGGCCGTCGCGCCGGCCGACAACCTGTCGGTGAGCATCCACGTGAACGGCGACACCGGCGAGGTCACCGGCCACCACCTGGCCCAGCAGGACGTCTACTACTCCGACGGCGACACCGCCGCGGACGTCTCGGCCGCCCCCTACGTCTACCGGCAGCAGTCGTGGTTCTGGCTCGACGCGGTGAGCGTGGCGCCGCCCGCGGCCGCGAGCACCGTCGTCGCGCTCGGCGACTCGATCACCGACGGCTACCAGTCCACCGTCAACGCCAACCACCGCTGGCCCGACTACCTCGCCCAGCGGCTGGCCGGGCAACCGTACGGCGTCGCCAACGAGGGCATCTCCGGCAACGAGGTCACCGCCGACGGCGCCGGCGTCAGCGCGCAGGCCCGGCTCGACCGCGACGTCCTGTCCCAGCCCGGCGCGCGCACGGTGATCTTCATCGAGGGCATCAACGACATCGGCAACGGCCTGGTCACCGCCAACCAGTTGATCGCCGCCGACAAGCAGATCGTCGCCCGCGTGCATTCGGCCGGGCTGCGCATCCTCGGCGGGACGATGACACCGTTCGAGGGCGCGGGGTACTCCTCGCCCGCCAAGGAGAAGATCCGCGAGGCCGTCAACGACTGGATCCGCAGCAGCGGCGTCTTCGACGGAGTGGTCGACTTCGACGCCGCCACCCGCGACCCCGCGCACCCCAAGCGGTTCCTGCCGCGCTACGACTCCGGTGACCACCTGCACCCCGACGACGCGGGCTACCAGGCCATGGCCGACGCCGTCCGGCTCGACCTGCTGTCCTGACCTGTCCCCCGTTGTGGTCGTGATCCGGCGACGAATCACGACCACACGAGGGGACAGGTGGCGGGTCAGCCCGTGCGCCGGCGGATCTCCTCGTTGATCGCGGGCACGATCTCGTGCAGGTCGCCGATCACCGCGTAGTGCGCCTTGGTCACCATCGGCGCCTCGGCGTCGGTGTTGACGGCGATGATCGTCTTGGCCGACTGGCAGCCGGCCCAGTGCTGGATCGCCCCGCTGATGCCGCACGCGAGGTAGACATCGGGGGCGATGCGCGAGCCGGTCTGGCCGACCTGCTCGTGATGCGGGCGCCAGCCGAGACTCGTCACGACGCGCGAGACACCGAGCGCGCCGCCGAGCAGCCGGGTCAGCTCGAGCAGCGCGTCGAAGCCGTCGGCCCCGCCGGCACCGCGGCCCGCACCGACGACCACGCGCGCGCTGGTGAGCGCGCCGGTGTCGGCGGCCTCGGACTGCTCGACGCGCACGACGCGGGCCACCAGGTCGCGGTCGGCCACCTTGGGCGTGGACGCCTGGACCTGCGTGTCGACCGGCGCCGCGGCGGCGACGGGATCGCAGGCGTGCCCGGCCACCGACAGCACGGCGACCCGGTCGTCGAGGCGCATCTCCTCCTGCGCGGCGCCGCCCACGACCTGCCGGGTGACGACCAGCGGGTCGGCGGTGTCGGCCTGGACGACGTTCGCGGCCATGGCGACGTCGAGGCGGGCGGCCACGTGGGCGAGCACCTCGTTGCCGCGCGGGGTGCCCGAGGCCAGCACGGTGGTGGCCCCGGCCGACTCGACCACGTCGACCACCGCCGCCGCCCACGCCGCCGCGGCGTACGAGCGCAGCCGCTCGTCGTCGGGGTGGTGGGCCACGGCCACGCCCTGCTCGCCGAGCTGGGCGCGCACGGCGTCGGTGATCTCGTCGACCACCACGGCCTGCACCGGGGCGCCGGAGCGGGTGCCGAGGTCGCGGGCGAACGTCAGCGCCTCGAGCGAGGTCTGCGCCACGCCATCGGCGTCGGTCTCGACAACAGTGATGATCATGCGTGCACGACTCCGATCTCGACCAGCACGTCCACGACGGCGGGGGCGGCGTCCGCCCCTCGCCCGAGGATCTGCACGGTGCTCGGCCGGCGCGGCGGCAGCTTGAGCCGCACCCGGCCCGCGCCGCGGGCTTCGGTCCCGAAGGTGACCGTCTCGACCGGCGCCTTCTTCGCCTTCATCCGCCCCGGGATGGACGGGTAGCGCGGGCTCACCCCGCCCTCCATCACCGCGACGACGGCGGGCGCGGGCAGCTCGTAGATCTCCGTCCCGGCGGGGCCGTCACCGCGGGCGACCACGGTGTCACCGCTGACCTCGACGAGCGCGACGCCGGTGACGACCGGGCGGTCGAGGGCGTAGGCGAGGCGCACGGGCACCTGGAAATCGCCGGTGTCGGCGGCGTCGTTGCCGAGCAGGATCACGTCGTAGCTCGTGCCGGCGTCCTCGCGGGCGCGCACGACGTCGGCGATGGCCCGGGCGACGTCCACCGGCCCGATGCTGTCCGGCTCGGCCTCCACCAGCACGCCGTCCGTGCAGCCGACGGCGAGGGCCGCCCGCAGCTGTTCCATGGCCTCGGCCGGCCCGACCGTCAGCACCGTGGCCTGCCCGCCGCTGGACTCCGCGATCTGCGTGGCCAGCTCCACCGCGCATTCCTCGTGCGGGCTCACGGTGAACCCGACGTGCCGCGCGTCGACCGACTGCTCGTCGTCGGCCAGCAGCACTTCACCGGACACGTCCGGCACCCGCTTGATGCACACCAGCACGTTGCTCATGCGACCTCCTTCGGGCCACTCGCAGGCTCGGGCCCGTCGTCGGCCGCATACGCGCTGACGCGCGTGAGATGCCTCTGATTCGCTCCGCAAGCGTCGCTCATGCTCTGATCCGATCGTTGCTCGGGTCGAACAGTGCGGTCGCGTCGGCCGAGCCGACGGTCACCGGGTACAGCTGCTCCATGTAGGACACGGCGAGCTCGGTGCCCACCGCCGCCTGGTCCGGCGGCAGGTAGGCCAGCAGCACGTGTCGGCCCAGCGACGGCGCCGATCCTGCGGTGGTGACGTAGGGGTGGTGGCCGTGCCCGTCGGTCAGCAGTTCGCCGTCGCGGCTGAGGATCGGCTCGCCGCCGAGCATGTAACGCTTCGTGCCGTCGGCCGACGTGTGGTCGTCCACGGTCATCGTGCACAGCACCGTCCCGGGCGCGTTGTCGCGCTGCTTGAGGTAGGCCTCGCGGCCGATGAAGTCGGCGTCCTTCACCTTCGGCCGTTGCATGCCCGCCTCGACGATCGTGCGCTCGCTGTCGAGTTCGGCGCCGTACGCGCGGTAGCCCTTCTCGATGCGGCCCGTGGTGCCGTACACCCCGATGCCCACCGGCACCGCGCCGTGCGGCCGGCCGGCCTCACGCACCAGCTGCCACAGCCGCGCGCCCTGCTCCATCGGCACGTACAGCTCCCAGCCGAGCTCGCCGACGTAGGAGATGCGCGAGGCCAGCACGTCCAGCGAGTCGAGTTCGAGGTGGCGGCAGGTGCCGAACCGGAACGCGTCGTTGGCGACGTCGGCCTCGGTGAGCGCGCCGAGGATGTCGCGGGCGCGCGGCCCCCACAGCCCGATGGTGGTGAACGCGGAGGTCAGGTCGACGACCTGCGCGTCGCCCACGAGGTGGTCGCGGAACCACTTGCGGTCGAGGTTGCCGTGCGCGCCACCCGTGACGACGCGGTAGTGGTCGTCGGCGAGCCGCATGATCGTCAGGTCGGCCCGGTAACCGCCGCGCTCGTCGATGACGGGCGTGTACACGACCTTGCCGGGCGTGACGTCGACCTGGGCGACGGCGATGCGCTGGACGGCGGCGCAGGCGTCCTTGCCGACGATGTCGAAGATCACGAAGGCCGAGAGGTCGACGTACCCGGCGCGCTCGCGCATGGCCAGGTGCTCGGCGTTGATGATCGGTGACCACCAGCGCGCGTCCCACTCGTTGCTGCGCGGCATGACGGCGTCGCCGTACTCGCCGAGCAGCGCCTCGTTGCCCGCGTACCAGTGCGGGCGCTCCCAGCCGGCGGTCTCGTAGAAGAACGCGCCCGCCTCGACCTGCGCGGCGTGCATGGGCGCGAGGCGGACGTTGCGGTTGCTGCCCCACTGCTCGCCCGGGTGGACGATCCCGTACGTCTTGTTGAAGCCCTCGCCGGTGCGCGCCTGGATGTGCTTCTTCGCGCGCTGGTGCGGGTAGAAACGGGCGATGTCGGCGCTGTGCACGTCGATCTCGGGATTGCCGTCGGTCATCCACTCGGCGACCGCGCGCCCGCAGCCCGGGCCCTCCTTGATCCAGATCGCCGCGGCCGACCAGACGCCCTTCACCTCGGGGCTCTCGCCCATGATCGGCGCGCCGTCGGGGGTCAGCGAGAGCAGGCCGTTGATCGCGTAGCGGATCTCGGCGCTCGGGTTGCCGAGGATCTCGGGCATCAGCTCGAGTGCCTGCTCCAGCTGCGGGTCGAAGTCCTCGTCGGTGAAGGGCATCTCGGTGGGGCTGAGCTTGGCCTGGTCGATGGACGGGATCTCCTCCGCGTCCATCAGGATCGGCCGGTGCGCGTAGGAGCCCACCTCCATGTCACTGCCGTGCTGGCGTTCGTAGCAGAACGTGTCCATGTCGCGCACGATCGGGAACGAGATCTCGCCCGGCTTGTCGGCCAGTTGCGGCACCGGGCCCACGCTGATCATCTGGTGCACCGCGGGCGTCAGCGGGATGTGCACGCCGGCCATGGCGGCGAGCTTCGGGCTCCACACGCCGCAGGCGATGACCACGGTGTCGCTGTCGATGTCACCGGCGCTCGTGCGCACGGTCCTGATGGCGCCGTGCTCGACGACGAGATCGGTGACCTCGACGTTCGGCACGATCGTGACGGCGTCGAGCTCCTGCGCGCGCTCGCGCATGATCGTGCCGGCGCGCAGCGAGTCGACCACGCCGACGCTCGGGGTGTAGAAGCCGCCGATGATGACCGACGGGTCGAGGAACGGGACGAGCTCGGCCACCTGCTCGGGAGTGATCAGCGACGACTCGATGCCCCACGCCTTCGCACTGGACATGCGCCGGCGCAGTTCCTCCATCCGCTCCTCGGTGCGGGCCACCTCGATCCCGCCGGACTCGGTGAACACGCCCATCTCCTTGTACTGGCGCACGCTGTCCAGCGTCAGATCGGTGATCTCGCGCGAGTGGTCGACCGGGAAGATGAAGTTCGACGCGTGCCCGGTGGAGCCGCCGGGGTTGGGCAGCGGGCCCTTGTCGAGCTGGACGATGTCGCGCCAGCCCAGCCGGGCCAGGTGGTACACGAGGCTGTTGCCGACGATGCCGGCGCCGATGACGACGACGCGCGCGCTGCTGGGAACGGTGGCCACTGCCCGCCGCCTTCCGAGGACTCGAGGTTGTTGCGTATCGTGCGACACGACGCACTATGAGCAACGATACCCCGCGAGGCGTCCTGGCGGGAGGGGGTCGGCGCGCCCGATCAGGCGGAGGAGGTGAGCCGGCGCAACGGGATCGAGTCGGCCTCGGCCCGCTGGCCGGCGATGTCGACGTGGACGCCGTCGCCGTTGTCGTAGCGGGGGTCCAGCTCGCCGTGATCGGTCCGGTCCTCGACGACGCGGGCGAAGTCGAGCACGCCGGAGCAGGCCCCGCCGCAGTTGCCGCCCGCGCGCACCCACGCGTCGACCTGCTCGCGGTAACGGTTCTGGCGCGCGTCGTAGCGGTGCCGCGGTGTCGGCGGGACGACGAACACGGCGACGCCGGCGCGGCGCAGCCGGCCGAACACGGCACGGTAGCTGGCCAGGACCTGGCCGGCCGTGCAGCCGAAGCCCAGGTCGTTCATGCCGCCGTAGTAGATGACGGCGCGCACGCCGTGCAGGGCGAACACGTCACGGTCCAGGCGCGAGCCGGCCTCGAGGCCGCGCACGCGCGCCGGCTCGCGCGGGCACCCGGGGGCGCTCGTCGTCTCGCCGATCCCGGCGTCGGCCACCGCGAACTGCCGCCGCGCGGGCAGCTGCGTCACGATGCGGTGCGCGAGGTCGTCGGTCCAGCGCTGGTCGTTGCCGCTGCGCACGCAGCCCGGCCCGCAGTTCGCGCTCCCGCTGCCGTCGACCACCGAGCTGCCGAGGGCCACGATCGTGCCCCGCAGGCGGGAATTGTGGACGTCGACGGCGCTGACCAGGTACGTGGAGCGCACCCGCTGCGTGAAGGCGGCCCCGCCCAGGTCGCCGACCTGGTTGCCCGAGCCGGGCCGCGAGAGGTAGTTGCGGCGCAGCGCCAGGTCGTGCTCACCCGGCCGCACGTCGCCGGGCAGGTACAGGCTGACGGCCACCTGGCCGCGCGGGACGGTTCGCAGCCGCACCGGGTCGCTCCACACGCCGCGCCCGGCGGGCACGGTGACCGCGCGGCGGTGGTGGAAGGTGAGCGGGCGGCGGGTGCCCCGACGCACGCCCGGCCCGCGGCCGTCGCTGGCCGCCACCGCGGCGGCGCCGACGTGCAGCGACGTCGCGCCGAACTGGTTCTGCACCCGGATGCGCAGCCTGTCGCCGCCCTGGCTGAGCCGCACGATCATGCGCACCGACTGGTCGTGCAGCCGCTCGTGGGCGAGGTCCTGCTGCGACTGCGCCCAGGAGGTCACCCAGCCACCGGCCCGCGCGGCACCCGTGCTGCGCGTGGGCGCCACCTCCGCGCCGACGGCCGACACCGCGATAGTGGCCAGCGCGACGGCCACCACCGTCTTCGACCTGAGCGCCATCGACCCCTCCACCACCGCACCTACGAGCGCGGTCATGATCCCCCGCCCAGGCTGTGAACGCGCCGGGCAGGCGGTGGGCGCTCGTCAGCGGCTCAGCGGGGCAGCCAGCCCAGCCGGTGCGAGACCTCGTCGGCCGATTCGCGCAGCTGCGGCAGCACCGCGGCGATCCGCTCGTCGCCGAGCCGGAACGTCGGCCCGGACAGGCTCAGCGAGGCGACGATGTCGCCGTGAGCGTTGCGGATGGGCGCGGCCACCGCGGCCAGCCCCTCCTCGAGCTCGTCGACGGCCACCGCGTAGCCCTGCTCGCGCACCCGGACCAGCTCGGCCTTCAGCGCACGTCGCGAGGTGATCGTCGTGCGCGTGTGTGCGGCCAGCGGGCCCAGGGTCGCCGCGAGCTCGGCGTCGGACAGTTCGCTGACGAGGACCTTGCCGTTGGACGTGGCGTGCAGGGGGATGTGCTGGCCCACCCAGTTGTGCGCCTGCAGCGACGAGCCGCCGGCGACCTGATCGACGTAGAGCGCCGACCCGCCGGCCAGCACCGCGATGTTGACGGTCTCGCCGGTGGCCGCGGCCAGCGCGCGGCAGATGGGCCGGGCCTCCTGCACCACGTCGAGACGAGCCGTGGTGGCGCCGGCGAGGCGCAGGATGCCCATCCCCAGCCGGTACTTCCCGCGCTCGCCCACCTGTTCGACCAGCCCACTGTTCTCCAGCGCGGCCAGCAACCGGAACGCGGTGCTCTTGTGCACGCCGATCTCGGTCGCGATGTCGGTGACGCCGGCCTCGCCGGTCCGGGCCAGGATGTCGAGGATGGTCAGCGCCCGTTCGACCGACTGCACGCCCGACGGCGCGCCGGCCGCGGCGGCACTGCTCATCGGGACCCCTCCCCCACGTCGCCCATGGTGGGACACTAGCGCGGCACTGTTGCATATTGCACACTGCGTTGTGCATCGTGCACCACCGTCGTGAGAGGTCGCCATGACCGCACCCGCCCCGCGCCACCCCGAGTACATCCTCACCATCGTCTGCCCCGACCGACCGGGGATCGTCTTCTCGGTCGCCACGTTCGTGGTGCACAGCTCGGGCAACATCCTCGAGAGCCAGCAGTTCGGCGACCAGCGCGAAGGCCGCTTCTTCATGCGGGTGAACTTCCAGGTCTTCGACCCGGCGATGACGCTCGAGCGCCTGCGCACCGCCTTCGAACCGGTGGCCCGCGCATCGGAGATGGACTGGCACCTGTGGGCCGCCGAGGCGCCGTACCGCACGCTGATCATGGTCTCCCGCGAGGGGCACTGCCTCAACGACCTGCTCTTCCGGCAGAGCATCGGCGCGCTGCCCATCGAGGTCCCGGCGGTGGTGTCCAACCACACCGACCTCGAACGGCTCGCGAAGTCCTACGGGCTGCCGTTCCACCACATCCCGGTCACGGCGCAGACCAAGGACGACGCCGAGGAGCAGCTGCTCGCGCTCGTCGAGTCGCTCGACGTGGACCTGGTTGTGCTCGCCCGGTACATGCAGATCCTGTCCGACCGCGCCTGCACGGCCCTGTCCGGCAAGGCGATCAACATCCACCACTCGTTCCTGCCGAGCTTCAAGGGCGCCCGGCCCTACCAGCAGGCCTTCGAGCGGGGCGTGAAACTGGTGGGCGCCACGGCGCACTATGTGACGCCCGATCTCGACGAGGGCCCGATCATCGAGCAGGACGTCATGCGCGTGGACCACTCGTCGAGCGCGCCCGAGATCGTCGCCGCGGGCCGCGACGTCGAGAGCCAGGTGCTGTGCCGCGCGGTGCGCTGGCACGCGCAGACCCGCGTGCTGATCAACGGCAACCGCACCGTCGTCTTCCGCTGACCCGCCGGCCGTAGGTCACCCGTCTCCGGGCCGGCTCGCCAGCCACTCCGCCCGGGTCAGCTCGTACTCCACCTCGCCCTGTTCCGCACCTTCCACCGGCTCGTCGTAGGCCTCCGCCGAGACGAAGGCCCGGGCGAAGGTGAGGCCGGCCGACGCCAGCACGGCCCGGGAGCCGGCGTTGACGGCCATCGTCTGGGCGAAGACGCGGGTGCGGCCGAGATCGGCCAACCCGTGCCGGACCAGCGCACGCGCCCCCTCGCTCGCGTAGCCCTGCCGCCAGAACCGGCGCAGCAACCGGTAGCCCAACTCGGTCTCGCCCGCCACCTTCGGCTGGTCGGGCCCGTTGGGTGGGCGCAGCAGCCACCAGCCGATCGGCTCACCCTCAGCCAGGCCCACCCAGAAACCGAGCCCGTCGGCCTCGTGCGCGGCGGCCAGCCGCCGGCGGTGCCAGTCGGCCATCTCCTCGGGGCGCCGCGGCCGCCCGCTGAGATAGCGCATGACCTCCGGGTCGGAGTCCAGTTCCACCTCGAAGTCGAAGTGCTCCTCGGCCAACGGCACCAGGACCAGCCGCCGGGTGGACAGGGTCGCCTGTGTCATGGGTCGATCGTGGCGGCCGGGGCAAGCGGGATCCGCCCGGCACTGTCCGGGAATGAAAGCTGACACGTCAGCATTGTCTGATCTATGATTACTGACATGTCAGCTTCCGTGGCGAGCCCACCTCTCGCCGTCTCACTCCCGGTCCGGGTGATCCGGCTGTTCGCCGGGCTCGTGCTGTTCGGCCTCGGGCTCGCGCTCATGGTGCGCGCCGACCTGGGGCTCGGCCCCTGGGACGTCCTGCACCAGGGTCTCGGGCGGCTGTTCGACGTCCCCATCGGCACCGTCACCATCGGCGTCGGCGCCGTGGTCCTGCTGGCGTGGATCCCGCTCCGGCAGCGGCCGGGATTCGGCACAGTGGCCAACGTCATCGTGGTCGGCCTGGCCGTCGACGTGTTCCTCGCCGCACTGCCGACGCCGCACCGCATCGCCGTGCGTCTCGTGCTGCTCGCGCTCGGCATCGTCCTCACCGCCGCGGCCACCGGCCTCTACGTCGGCGCGTCGCTCGGGCCCGGCCCGCGCGACGGGTTGATGACCGGGCTGGCCAAGCGCGGGGTGCCGATCCGGGTCGGGCGCACCGCCGTGGAACTGGTGGTGCTCGGTGCCGGCTGGCTCGCCGGCGGCTCGGTGGGCCTGGGCACCGTTCTCTTCGCCGCCACCATCGGGCCCCTCGTGCACTACGCGCTGCCCCGCCTGACGGTCACCTCCGGCAAGGGGGCCGGTCGTGAGTGACCTGCTGATCGGCGTCGGCATCACCACCTCCGCCGCCGCGGGCGACGACCCGCTGGCCGAGGCCCTGGCCGCCGAGCGCGCCGGCTACGACTTCGTGTCGGCCAGCGACCACCCGGTCGGTACCCACCCGTCCTACGAGACCCTCGCCCTGCTGACCTGGATCGCGGCCCGCACGACGCGTATCGGCGTGGCCACCCGCGTGCTCGGCGTGCCCTTCCGCCGCCCGGCGATGATCGCCAAGAGCGCGGAATCGCTGCACCGGCTGTCCGGCGGACGGTTGATCCTCGGCCTCGGCGCCGGGCATTCCGACGCCGAGATCGCCGCGCTCGGCGGCGCGGCGATGACGCCGGGGCGCAAGGTGGCCGGGCTGGCCGACGCGCTCACCGTGCTGCGCACGGTGTGGGGCGACCCGCGCGACGCGGCGGTGGACGCCGCGCCGGGCCTCACGCTGACGCCGCGCCCGGCGACACCGATCCCGATCTGGCTGGGCACCTACGGGCCCCGCGCGCTGGCGGTCACCGGCCGGCTGGCCGACGGCTGGATCCCCTCGCTGGGCTTCGCGCCGCCGGAACGGATCCCGTCGATGCTCGACCGGATCCGCGAGGCCGCGCTGGCCGCCGGCCGGCCCGCCGACGCGGTGCGGCCGGTCTACAACGTGGCCGTGCACCTCGGGCGCGGCGCGGTCGACATCGACGACGGCGGCACGGTGCACGGCTCGGCCGCCGGCGTCGTGGCGCAACTGCTCGCCTGGCGCGAGCTCGGCTTCCGCGGCTACAACCTGATGCCCGCGCCGGGCCAGGAGCAGGCGGTGGCCGAGGAGGTGCTGCCGGGGCTCAGGCAGGCGGGGGCGTAGCCGGGTCGAGCTCGCCGGCCACCCGGGCGGCGATCCGGCCGAGCGCGCGCACGTCGGCCGGGCTGAGCAGGGCCAGCAGGTGCTTGCGGACCGACGCGACGTGCGCGGGCGCCGCGGCCTGCAGCGTCCGGCGCCCGGCAGGGGTGAGCGCGATGACCGCACCGCGCGCGTCGTCGTCGACGCCGGTGCGCCGCACCAGCCCGCGCGCCTCCATGCGGCCCACCTGGTGGGCCAGCCGGCTGGTCGACCACAGCAGCCGCGCCGCGAGGTCGCGGGCCCGCCAGCGCTCGCCGTCGGCCTCGGACAGCGTCGACAGCACGTCGTAGTCCGCGTCGGACAGCCCGGAGTCGGCGCGCAGGTCACGGCTGATCGCGAGATCGAGCAGGGTGCGCATGCGGCGGTAGTGCCGCCACGCCGCCTCCTGCTCGGCCGTCAGCCATTCGGTCTGCGTCACGGCGCGACGGTACCTGACATGTCAGCAGTGGTCCCGGCAACCGCCTCGGGCTCAGTCGCCCAGCTCGCGGCGGCGGCGCGTCACGTACTCCTCGAGTTCCTCGCGCACGGCGTCGTCGAGCGGCGGCGCCTGGTACTCCTCGAGCTTCTTCTGGTAGATCCGCTGCGCCCGCCCGGCGGCGTCGATGCCGCCACCGCGCATCCAGCGCTCGTAATTCTCCGACGACGACAGCAGCGGCCGGTAGAAGCAGGTCCGGAAGCGTTCCATCGTGTGCATGGCGCCCAGGAAGTGCCCGCCGTGGCCCACCTCGACGTGCGCGTCGAAGGCCAGGGCGGCCTCGTCGATCTCCATCGGCGTGAACTCCTGCTCGAGCATCTGCAGCAACTCGATGTCGACGATGAACTTCTCGTAGCCGGCGACCAGGCCGCCCTCGAGCCAGCCCGCTGTGTGCATCACCCAGTTGGCGCCGGCCAGGAAGGTGGGCAGCAGGGTCATCAGGGCCTCGTAGCCGGCCTGCGCGTCGGGGACCTGCGAGGACGTCATCGCGCCCCCGGAGCGGAACGGCAGCCCGAAGTGCCGCGCGATCTGCCCGGTACAGAACAATCCGGTGGCCGATTCGGGGGTGCCGAAGGTCGGCGAGCCCGACTGCATGTCGATGTTGGACAGGAACGAGCCGAAGATCACCGGGCAGCCCGGGCGGATCAGCTGGGCCAGGGCGATGCCGGACAGCGCCTCGGCGATCTGCTGGACCAGCGCGGCCGGGATCGTCACCGGCGACATCGCCCCCATCAGGATGAACGGGGTCATGACCACCGGCTGCGCGGCGGAGCAGTACTCGAACTGCGCGTCGAGCATCCGGTCGTCCCAGCGCAGCGGCGAGTTGCAGTTGATCAGGGAGATGCTCACCGGCGTCTGCTCGATCTGCTCGCGGCCGCCGAAGAGGATCTCGCCCATGGCGATCGTGTCGCGGGCGTTCGTGCCCGACACGACGTTGCCCATGTAGATCTTGTCGGTCAGCGTCTGCAGGGCGTAGGTCATGTCGAGGTGGCGCGAGTCGAGCGGGGTGTCGTTGGGTTCGCAGATGACCCCGCCGGCGGAGTCCAGCGCCGGGAACGACTGGGCGAGCTTGGTGAAGTTGCGGAAGTCGTCCATCGTGGCGTCGCGGCGCACATCGCCCTGGCGGACGAACGGCGGGCCGTACACCGCGCCGAAGGCCATCGCGTCGCCCCCGATGTGCACCGTGTTGGCGGGATTGCGGGCCGCGACGTCGAACTCCGGCGGTGCCTTCTTCACCTGCTCGAGCACGAAGTCGGGGTCGAGGAAGACCGTGTTCTCCTCGACCTTCTGCCCCGCCTTGCGGAACAGGTCGAGCGCGCGATCGGACATGAATTCCACGCCGATCTCGCTGACGAGCCGGCGCCAGCCGCGGTCCAGCGTGGCCATCGCGTCCGCCGACAAGATCTCGTAGCGCGGCATGCGGTTGCGAAACATCTGAGGAGGCCTCCCCGAGCCTGCTTGAAAAGTGCGGGTACGACGCGCATCCTAACCCCGTAATGTGGAATCACAGTCCCACATCATGGAACCGACAGGACACAGGACGTCACACCTAGTTATGACCATTTCGAGCGGGACGGGCACGCAGGCGGTCGACCGCGCTGCGCAGTTGCTGACCCTCGTCGTCGAGGCCGACGGCCCGATCAGCTTCACCGAGCTGGTCGAGGACTCGGGCCTGGCCCGCTCCACCACGTCGCGCCTGCTCGCCGCGCTCGAGGCGAACTACCTGCTCGAGCGCGACACCCGCGGCGCCTACCGCTCCGGCGCACTGTTCGCCCTCTACGCCGCGCGCCACGACCCGTGGTCGCAGGTGGCCCGCCTCACCGAGCCGATCCTGCGCAAGGTCGGCGCCGAGACCAACGAGACGGTGAACCTGGCCGTCCCGCGCGGTGACGCCGTCGTGCAGATCGCGCAGGTCGACTCCAGCTACGTGCTCAGCGCGCGTGACTGGAGCCAGGTCAACGTGCCGGCGCACTGCTCGGCCCTGGGCAAGGTGTTCTTCGCCTGGGATGTCATGTCGATGCCCGAGGGCGAGCTGGAGCGGCCCACCCCCCGTTCGGTGGCCACCGCCGGCGCGCTCGCCCGCCAGCTGCCCGAGATCCGCCGGTGCGGGTACGCCGTCACCCGCGGCGAGCTGGAGGTCGGGCTGGACGCGGTGGCGGTACCGGTGCACGGCACCGACGGATATGTGATTGCGGCTCTCGGCGTCTCCGGCCCGAGCGCCCGCATCGGAAAGCAGTTGGACGACATCGGTCAGCAGCTGGTCGAGCACGCGAGCTCGGTGTCCCGGCTGCTGCGCCCCCGGGAACGCAGCATGCGCAAGAAAGGCGTGGCTTGACCATGACACCTGACGAGATCCTGCAGGGCCTCTACGACCAGACCCTGGTCGGCAATGCACCCGCGGTGCTCGACCTGACCAACGACGCGCTCGGCCAGGGCATGGAGCCCCAGACCCTGCTCTTCGACGCTCTCATCCCCTCGCTCGAGGAGGTGGGGGCCCGCTTCGAGCGCGGCGACTTCTTCGTGCCCGAGATGCTGATCGCCGGCCGGGCGATGGCCGGCGCGATGGAGGTGCTGCGCCCGCTGCTGGCCGAGACCGGCGTGCAGACCATCGGCAAGTTCGTCATGGGCACCGTCCAGGGCGACGTGCACGACATCGGCAAGAACCTGGTCAACATCATGCTGGAGGGCGCGGGCTTCGAGGTCATCGATCTCGGCGTGCAGGTCAAGCCGGAGAAGTTCGTGCAGGCGATCGAGGAGCACCAGCCCGACATCGTCGGCTTCTCGGCGTTCCTGACCACGACCATGCCCATGTTCAAGGCCAACATGAACGCCCTGCAGAAGGCCGGCATCCGCGACACGGTGGCGGTGATGGTCGGGGGCGCCCCGGTCACCCAGGAGTACGCCGACGCCGTGGGCGCCGACGGGTACGCCGCCGACGCGTCGGCCACCGTGAAGAAGGCGAAGGAACTCATCAACAAGCGCCGCGCCCTGGCGGCGGTCTGATGGGCGTTCCCACCCACGACACCCGGCTGCGCTCGGCGTCGAAGGAGGTCGTGCTCGGCCACGACCGGCCCTTCGTCGTCATCGGCGAGCGGATCAATCCCACCGGCCGCAAGATCTTCCAGGAGCAGCTGCGCGCCGGCGATCTGTCGGCCATCGAGCGCGACGTCGCGGCGCAGGTGGCCGGCGGCGCCGACGTGCTCGACGTCAACATGGGCGTGCCGCTCACCGACGAGGCCGAGCTGTTGGCCAAGGCGATCACCCTGGTGCAGGAGCGCACCGACCTGCCGATCTGCATCGACTCCTCGGTGGTCGAGGCGCTCGAGGCCGGGCTGTCGGCCTACAAGGGCCGCGCGCTGGTGAACTCGATCACGGCCGAGGACGAGCGGATGGAGCTGATCCTGCCGCTGGTCAAGAAGTACGACGCCGCCATCATCGCGCTGCCCAACGACGCCGACGAGATCCCGATGGAGTCCGACAAGCGGCTCGAGCTCGTGGCCAAGATCGTGCGCGTCGCCACGCAGGAGTACGGCATCGCCGTCGAGGACATCGTCATCGACCCGCTGGCCATGCCCATCGGCGCCGACACCTCGGTGGTGCAGACGACGCTGACGACCATCCGCCGCATCCGCGACGAGTTCGGGCTGAACATGACCCTCGGCGCGTCGAACGTCTCCTTCGGCATGCCGGGTCGGCATGCGCTCGGCTCGTCGTTCCTGCCGATGGCGATGGGGGCGGGGCTGACCAGCGCGATCATGGACGCCCGCACCCCGCAGATCATCGAGGCGGTGCGCGCCGCCGACCTGTTGCTCGGCCACGACGAGTGGGGCATGGCGTGGATCGCCGCGCACCGGGCCAAGCAGGCGGCGACCGCCGCGACATGACCGACGGCCTGCCGGTCACCGATCTGGACAGCCTGCGCCGCGAGGGGCTGATCGACCCGCCGGCCCCACGTGACACCGAGCCGCACGACGGCACCGGCCGGGTCGCGCTGACCCTGCAACCGGCCGGGCGGACCGTGCGCGTACCCCCGGGCGTCACCGTGTTCGACGGCGCCAGCTGGAACGGCATCGCCATCGACTCCACCTGCGGGGGGCACGGCACCTGCAAGAAGTGCAAGGTCCAGATCGTCGACGGGTCGGTGCCGGTCTCGCGGCTGGACGCGCGCGCCTTCACCGCCGACCAACTGCGCGCCGGCTGGCGGCTGGCCTGCCTGGCCCAGGCCACGACCGATCTCACCGTCGAGGTGCCGCCGCTGATGACGCGGCCGAAGGCGGCCACCGTGGGCGTGGGGCGGCAGGTGATCCTGCGCCCGGCCGTGCAGAAGCGCTACCTCGAGCTCGACGACCCCACGCTGGCCGACCAGCGCACCGATCTCGCCCGGTTGCTCGACGCGATGGACGACCTCGAGCCGACACCGGACCTGTACGCGCTGCGCCGGCTGCCGACGGTGCTGCGCCAGGCCGACTTCAAGGTCACCGCCGTGGTCGTCGACGAGGTGCTGATCGACGTCGAGCCCGGCGACACCACCGCCCGCTCGTACGGCATCGCGTTCGACCTCGGCACCACCACCGTCGTCGCCACCCTGCTCGACCTCACCACGGGCACGCCCGTGGCCGTGCGCTCGCGGCTGAACAAGCAGCAACCGTTCGGCGGCGACGTCATCTCGCGCATCAGCGCCACCATGCTCGAACCCGAGATGCTCGGCCGGCTGCGCACGGCGGCGCACGAGACGCTGGCCGAGCTCGCGGCCGAGGTGTGCGCGGAGGGCGAGGTCGCGCCGGCGGAGGTCTACGAGATCGCCGTCGCCGGCAACGCCACGATGACCGCGCTCGCGCTCGGCATCGACCCCGAACCGCTGGGCGTGGCCCCGTTCGTGATGTCGTGCGCCGTGCCGCCGGTGGTGCCGGCGGCCGAGCTCGGCGTCACGTTGCACCCGGGCGCGCGGGCCACGCTCTTCCCCGCGCTCGGGGCCTACGTCGGCGGCGACATCGTGGCCGGCGTGCTCGCCACCGGCATGGACCGCGACAAGCGGATGCGGCTGTTCATCGACGTCGGCACCAACTGCGAGATCGTGCTCGGCGACGGCGAGCGGATCCTGGCCACGGCTGCCCCGGCCGGGCCGGCCTTCGAGGGCGGCGCGATCCGCTGCGGCATGCGCGCGGCCGACGGCGCGATCGAGACGGTGCGCTTCGGCGAGACCGTGGAGCTCGGCGTGATCGGCGACGTCGTCCCGGTGGGGCTGTGCGGCTCCGGGCTCGTCGACGTCGTGGCCGAGCTGGTGAAAGCCGGGCTGGTCGACGCATCGGGCCGCTTCGTCACCACGGAGACGGCGGCCTCGCTGGCCCCGGCGCTGGCCGACCGGTTCACCACCATCGGCGTCGAGCGGGTGTTCGTCCTCTACCGTCCCGAGCCGGACGCGCCGACGGAGAACAGCGTGTACCTCTCGCAGCGCGACATCCGGGAACTGCAGTTCGCGAAGGCGGCCATCTCCACCGGCTGGTCGCTGCTGCTGGAGGAGTTCGACGTCGACCCGCGCGACGTGCAGCAGGTGCTGCTGGCCGGCTCGTTCGGCAGCTACCTGTCCCCCGCCTCGGCCATCCGTATCGGGCTCGTGCCCAAGCTGCCGGTGCTGCGCATCATCTCGGCCGGCAACGTCGCCGGCGAGGGCGCGAAGATGGTGCTGCTGTCGCGCCGCGAACGCGAGGGCGCGGCCGCTCTGCTGGAGGAGGTGCGGTATGTCGAGTTGTCCGACCGTCCCGACTTCAACGACAAGTTCGTCGACAAGCTCGCCTTCCCGGTCTGAGCGGGTCGCGCTGATCGCGTGCGGCGCGTTGGCCCAGCCGGCCGCCGACATCGCGGTGCGCCGCGGGTGGCCGGTCGACGTGCACCCGTTGCCGCCGTTGCTGCACAACCAGCCGCAGCGCATCGCCGGGCAGGTGCGCGAGCTGGCGATCGAGCTGGCGCAGCGCTACCCCACGGTGGCCGTCGGCTACGCCGATTGCGGCACCTACGGCGCGCTCGACGCGGTGTGCGCCGAACTCGGGCTGCACCGGCTGGCCGGGTTGCACTGTTACGACGTGTTCGCCGGCGCGCCGCGGCTCGCGCAGTTCTTCGCCGACGAGCCCGGCACCTACGTGTTCACCGACTTCCTGGTGCGCTCGTTCGACCGCACGGTCTGGCGCGAGCTGGGCCTGGACCGCTACCCGGAGCTGCGCGACACCTACTTCGGGCAGTACCGGCGCGTGGTGTGGCTGGCCCAGGAGCCCGACGCGGAACTGCGCGCGCTGGCCGACGACGCCGCCACCCGGCTCGGCCTGCCGCTGACAGTGGTCGACACGGGCACGGTCGGGCTCGAGCGCGAGCTGGCCGCGCTGCTGCCGGACTGACCGGTTACCCGGCGCGACGGTGTTCGTCGAGCACCGTCCTGGCCATCCGTAGGCGGGCCGCGCACCGGGCGGGCATCGTGCGCCAGTAGTAGGGAAAGGTCATCAAGGCGATGGCCAGCGCCCAGGCCCGGGCGCGCAGCCAGGTGGCGTCGTCGACCTCGAGGTCGCTGCGCAGGATGCGGCGCGCGCCGGCCGGCAGCACGTCCCAGGCGACCACGAGGTCGACGCAGGGATCACCGATCGTGAGGGCCCCGAAGTCGATGACCGCCCCGAGCCGGTGGCTTCGCAGCAGCAGGTTCTCGGCCAGCAGGTCGGCGTGCAACCAGCACTCGGGCGGGACCGCCGATGGCGGGAGGGCGACGGCCTCGCTCCAGACCTGCTCGCAGGCGTCCAGATCGAGATCGAGGTCGGGCAGCCCCCGGCACTCGAGCAGGTAGCGGTGCACCTCGTCGTCGAGGTCGGCGAGCGGAGCACCGCGGTACCACTGCAGGCGCGGATCGTCACGCGCCTGCGGCGACACCTCGACCTGCTGGAGGGCGAGGACGAAAGCCGCCAGCTCGTGCGCGAGCCGGTCGGCGCCAGGGCCCGGCGGTTCGGGGGTCGCCGGCGCTCGCCCGTCGATCCACCGAGTGAGTGACCAGCACTCCGGATAACCGAAGCCCGGCTCACCGACGGCGAGCACGTCCGGCACGGCCACCGGCAGGGCCGGGGCCAGTGCGGGCAGCCACCGGGCCTCCTTCTCGATGCTCGCCGACCCGCCAGGCTGGCGCGGCAGCCGCACCAGCAGGTCGGGGCCGAGGCGGAACAGCGCGTTGCTCGAGCCCGAGGCGGACAGTCGGCGCAGCGGGAGGTCGGCGACCCGCGGATGGTCGCGGCGGACGAGCCGGCGCACCAGGTCGTCGTCGACGGCGAGCTCGTCGTCGTGCAGGGCCACGCCGGTCTAGCGCTCGCCGTCGGTGCGCCGGGGCAGCCGCCACGGGTTGTCCTCGCGCACGGCCGGCGGGAGGAACTTGTCGGGGAAACCCTGCCAGGCGAGCGGGCGCAGGAACCGCGTGATCGCCGCCGTCCCGACCGAGGTGGTGGTCGGCGCGGTCGTGGCCGGGTACGGGCCGCCGTGCTGCTGCGCCCACGAGACGGTGACGCCGGTGGGCCAGCCGTTCCAGAGCACCCGCCCGGCCAGCGCGCTCAAGCGGGGCAACACGCGCCCGGCCAGCTCGTCGTCGGACTCCTCGGCCTGCAGGGTGGCGGTCAGGCTGGGCTCGAGCGCGCCGAGCAGCGCGTCGAGGTGGTCGAGGTCGCGGTAGGTCACCACCAGCGACGACGGCCCGAAGCACTCCTCGCCGAGGTTGGCGGCGTCGGCGAGGAAGTCGTCGCCGTCGACGGCCAGCAGGGTCGGGCCGGGTGCGTCGGGCGTGCCGTCGACCTCGGCGACGACGTGCGCGCGGGAACCGCGCAGCTGGGCCAGCCGGTCGGCGTAGCCGGCGGCGATGTGCTCGTTGAGCAGCGGCGCCGGGGGCCGGCCGCGCACGGCCTCGGCCAGCGCCGGTTCGACGCGGGCGTCGTGCGGCACGAACACCAGGCCCGGCTTGGTGCAGAACTGCCCCGCGCCGAGCGTGAACGACGCGACGTAACCGTCGACCACCTCGGCGGCGCGGGCGTCGAGCGCGGCCCGGCTGACCACGACCGGGTTCACGCTGCCGAGCTCGCCGTAGAACGGGATGGGCCGCGGGCGGCCCGCGGCGATGTCGAACAGGGCCCGCCCGCCGCGGACGGACCCGGTGAACGCGGCCGCGGCGATCCCCGGGTGGCGCAGCGCCTGCACGCCGGCGTCCTGCCCGTGGATCAGGCCGACGAGGCCCCGGGGCGCACCGGCACCGGCGAGCGCTCCGGCGAGCACGGCGAACGTGCGCTCGGACAGCTCAGGATGGCCGGGGTGGGCCTTGATGACCACGCCACAGCCGGCGGCCAGCGCCGAGGCGGTGTCGCCGCCGGCCACGCTGAACGCGAACGGGAAGTTGCTGGCCGCGTAGACGAGCACCGGGCCGATCGCGCGCAGCTCGCGGCGCAGGTCCGGGCGCGGACCCATCGGCCAGTCGGGATCGGCGTGGTCGACGACCGGGTCGAGGTAGGCGCCGTCCTCGAGGGCCTGCGCGAACAGCCGCAGCTGGAAGGTGGTGCGCCCGAGCTCACCGGCCAGCCGCGGCCGGGCGGGCAGGTGGGTCTCCGCAGCGGCACCGGCGACCAACTCGTCGGCGTGCGCGTCGAGCGCGTCGGCGCCCGCGCGCAGCCACCCGGCGCGTTCGGCGGGCGAGCTGACGATGCTGCGGTCGAAGGCCGCCTGTGCGTCGGCGACGATCCGGTCGACGTCGTCAGGGGCCGTGCTCGTCTCAGTCACTGATCCTCCTCGATGCTCGGCGGGATTCCGCGGGCCGCGTGCGCCGCCGCCCGCAGCTGCGGCCAGCGTTGCGGGCCGGCGAGGCCCAGGTGGTACAGGTGCAGTTCGCCCGCGCCGGCGGCGGCCAGGCCGCGCACGTCGTCGGGCAGTTCCGGGCGCGGTTGCGCCGCCACCGCGGTGACGTACGCGCCGATCGCGACCTCGCCGGGCAGCCGGGTCCGCGCGGCGCGCACCTCCCCCTCGGTGGCCGGGCCCGGTGTCCAGGCCGGCAGGACCACGGTGTCGACGTCGGCCGCGGCCGAGGGGGTCAGGCCGGGCAGGGCGCCGGTGGCCCACGGGTCCAGCGAAGCGTGCAGCTCGACGCGGTCCGGGCGCCCCGGCCCGTCGAGCGCGGCCAGTACGCACGCGCGCAGCGCGTCGGTGCCGAAGTGCCGACCGGCCAGCACGTCGTCGAGCAGGCCGTCGAGCGCCGCGTCGGGTGCGGTGGCGTCGGGATCGTGCCGCAGCCGCAACGTCTCGGCCCGCAGCCGCGCCACCACCTCGTCGGCCGGGGTCGCCCAGCGCGCGGCACAGTGCCGGCAGCAGCAGATCGACAGCAGCCGCCCGACGGCGGGCGCCCACGCGCCGTCGGTCTTCTCGTGTTCGCACTGATGGACGACGCCGAGCTGACCGCAGGCCTCGAGCACCACGCCGGCCAGATCGAGCCCGGCCACCGCCTGCGCGGCGAGGGTGGCGGCGTAGTGCTGCACGTCCGGATGGGCCGGGCACAGGGCCCAGGGGTACCGCTCGCCGAGACAGTTGGTGACGGCGAGGTCGGGCCAGGTGCGGCCCACCAGCGAGTTGTGCGTGAGCACGAGCCAGCCGAGGGCGGGCAGCCCCGCTCGGTGCAGGACATCCACCGCCTTCGCGCCCGGGTCGGGCTCGGTGAGCCAGGCGGCCGGCGCGGGCCGGGCCGCGCCCCACCCGTCGCCCCGCTCGGGTCGGTAGAGCGCGGCCGTGCGCGCATGCACCGCGCTCGTCCCGCGCGACCAGGGGGTCGCGGCCCGCGCGCTGTGGTAGCTCAGGGCGACGGCGACGTCGTCCACCCGGGTGTCCTGGACGCGCTCGATGAAGCCGTCGGCGACGACGTCCCACGGATAGCTGTAGCCGGTGACGTGCACGGCTCACCACCGTCCGGTGTTGGCCGCGAAGTCGGGGACGAAGCGGCGCATGTAGGCGACGTCGTCGCGTCGCGTCTGCCCGCACCGCCGGTAGGTCTCGTGCGCCCGCGCCAGCGCGTCGCGGTCGAGCTCGACGCCCAGGCCCGGTGCGTCGGGCACGGCCACGCTGCCCTCGCGGAACTCCAGCGCGCCGGGCCGCACGACGTCGTCGGTCTTCCACGGCCAGTGGGTGTCGCACGCGTAGTCGAGTGCGGGCACCGCGGCCGCGACGTGCACCATCGCGGCCAGGCTGATGCCCAGATGGCTGTTCGAGTGCATCGACACACGCACGCCGAAGGTCGCGCACATCTTGGCGAGGGCCACCGTGTCGCGCAGGCCGCCCCAGTAATGGTGGTCGGAGAGCACCACGCCCACTGCGCCGGCGCGGAAGGCGGGGGCGACGTCGGCGAACGTGACGACGCACATGTTGGTGGCCAGGGGCATCGGCGCCTGCCGGGCCACCTCGGCCATCCCGGGGATGCCGGGCGTGGGGTCCTCGAGGTACTCGAGCACGCCCTCGAGGCGGCGCGCCACCGTGATCGAGGTCTGCGGTGTCCACGCGGCGTTGGGGTCCAGGCGCAGCGGATGGTCGGGGAACGCGTCGGCGAGCTCCTCGATCGCCGCGCACTCCCGGTCGGGCTCGAACACCCCGCCCTTGAGCTTGAGCGAGCGGAAGCCGAAGCGATCGACGATGGTGCGGGCCTCGGCCACCAGGGCGTCGGGGGTGAGCACCTCGCCCCACCCGTCGTCGGCCGCGCCGAAGTGTGCGGCGTACTTGTAGAACAGGTAGGCCGAGAACTCGACGCGCTCGCGCGCCCGGCCGCCGAGCAGGTCGACGACGGGACGGCCCAGCGCGCGGCCCTGCGCGTCGAGCGCGGCGACCTCGCAGATCGAGTAGACGCTGGCGGCGCTCTTGTCGGCGGAGAAGCCGCCGGTCAGCCCGTGCGCGTCGGTGAGCACGACCGAGCCGAGGGTCGCGGCCACGGCGGTGCGGATCGCGGGCAGGTCGAAGACGTCGACACCGACGAGCCCGGGCAGCACCTTGCCGACCTGCTCGACGAAGGGCGCGTCACCGTAGGACTCGCCGAGGCCGAGCACGCCGTCCTCGCACTCGAGTTCCAGCACGCTGCGCAGCGCGTAGGGCTCGTGCACGCCCATGCAGTTGCGCAGCGGCGGGTCGGCGAAGGCCACCGGCGTCAGGCGGGCCTGCCGGATGCGCATCAGCCGGTCACTTCGCGCAGCACCGCGTCCCCCTCGGCCAGGATCGCCTCGAGGCGGTTCAGCTGGTCGTCGGTGGGCATGACCAGGGGCGGGCGCACCCCGCCCACCCGGTGCCCGCGCAGCCCGGCCGCGGCCTTGACGAGGGAGACCGCGAAGCCGGGCGTCTCGTCGCGCAGCGCGACCAGCGGCAGGTAGAAGCGGCTCAGCAGCGCATCCACGACCGGCTGCTCACCGCCGTGCAGGGCGTCGTAGAAGCGCTGCGCGAGCTCGGGCGCGAAGCAGTGCACCGCGGAGGAGTAGCGCGCCACGTCGACGGCGGCGTACGCGGGTGCGGACACCTCGGCCGTGGGCAGGCCGTTGAAGAACAGGAATCGCTGCGCGCGCGGGTGACCGCTGGCGCGCACCGCCGTGACGATGCGCGTCATGAGCTCGACCGACCCGTAACCGTCCTTGAGACCGACGACGCTCGGCCGCTCGAGCAGGGCGGTGGCGGTGTCGGGACCGAACACGGCCGTGCCGCGGTGGTAGACGACGACGGGCAGCGGGTTCGCCGCGGTGACGTGGCCGACGTAGGCGTCGAGGCCGGCGGGCGGTCCGGTGACCAGGTAGGGCGGCAGCAGCAGCGCGCCGTCGGCGCCGGCGTCGCGCGCCGCGTGCAGCAGGGCCCGGGCCGTGCCCGCGCCGCCGCCCACGCCGACCCACAGCGGCACCCGGCCGTCGATCACCTGGCGCGCCCGGGCCCACAGCGCGAGCAGCTCGTGCTCGCCCAGCGAGCTGAACTCCCCGGTGCCGCAGGCGAGAAAGATCGCGCCCGCGCCGGCGGCCACGTGGCGCTCCACGTTCTCGGCCGTGCCGTCCAGGTCGACCTCGAGCGTGTCGTCGAACGAGGTCAGCGGGAAGGCCAGGATGCCGGTCAGCCGCTCGTCACCGGGGGCGGCACCGGTCGTAAGCGGGGAGGTCGAGCGGGCGGTCATCCGGTCCACTGCTCCGTCACGTGTGTAGATTCCGTTCGTATACGTGAACACTATTCCAGCACGGGCGGCGTCGACGGCGCGAAGGGGTGGGACGGTGGCCGGACGAGCGAAGATGTCCGCGGTCTACGACCCGGGCCCGGCAACGCTCGCGCCGCGCGACGAACCCGGGGTGAAGTCGGCCCGGCGCGCCGTGCAACTGATCGAAACCTTCGCCGCCCGCCCCGGGTGGCTGACGTTCGCCGACCTGCACGAGCTCACCGGCATTCCGCGCTCGAGCCTGCACGGCCTCGTCCGCACGTTGGTCGATGCGGGCTGGCTCGACGGCGACGCCGCGAGCGCGGGCTACCGCCTCGGCGTGCGCGCGCTGACCAGCGGCACGGCCTACCTCGACCACGATCCCGCCGTCCCCTACGTGACCCACGCGCTGGAGCAGGTCCGGGACACCACCGGCTGCACCGCGCATTACGCCCGCCGCTTCGGGCGCGACGTGGTCTACCTGGAGACCCGCGAGTCGCGGAACTCGACCCTGCTGACCTCGCGGGTCGGGCGCACGCTGCCGGCGCACGCCACCGCGCTGGGCAAGGTGCTGCTGGCCGAACTGGTCGACGCCGAGCTGCAGACCCTGCTGCCGGCCAGGCTGGCGGCCCGGACCGAGCACACGCTCACGTCCCGCGACGCCCTGCTGGCCCAGTGCCGGCACATCCGCGAGCAGGGCTTCGCCACGGAGGACGAGGAGGGCACGCTCGGGGTCCGCTGCGTCGCGGTCGCGCTCGGCTACCGCATCCCGGCCACCGACGCGATCAGCGCCTCGATGCCCGCGGGCCGCGTCGGCCACGCCGAGGCCGAGCAGGTGGCGCGCGCCCTCGTGACGGCCGGCGCCGAGCTCACCCGCACCCTCAAGAACAACGGCATCCGCTGAGCCCCGACCGTGACGGTCACCGGGCCTGCTTCGGCCGGCGCCCGTCACCGGTGGCGTCGCGCAGCTGGCTGTTCTCGTCCTGCAGGTCCATGACCATGGCGATGCCGGCGAGGTTGAGCCCGGCGTCCAGCAGGTCGCCGATCCGGCGCAGCCGGTCGAGGTCGTCGGCGCTGTAGCGCCGCGTTCCGCCGCCGGTGCGTTCGGGCTCGAGCAGGCCCCGCGCCTCGTACAGCCGCAGGTTCTGCACGCCCATGCCGACCAGCTCGGCGGCGACGGAGATGCCGTAGACCCCCCGCTCACCGGCCGGCTCGGGCCCACCCATCGCGCCACGTCCTCACCCGTCGAAATTCCCGAAGATCTCCTCTTGCCATCAGCCTGCCACGAGTGGTAGAAGAAATCTATAGCAGTCACCACAGATCGCTACCGCGATCCGTGGAGCGCCACGCATCAGGAGACAACACGATGGAGGTGGACACGATGCTGATGCGCACCGACCCTTTCCGTGACCTGGACCGACTCACCCAACAGGTCTTCGGCACGAACGGCACCCTCGCCCGACCGTCGGTGATGCCGATGGACGCCTGGCGCGACGGCGACACCTTCCACGTCGAGTTCGACCTGCCCGGCGTCAACCCGGACTCGATCGACCTCGACGTCGAGCGCAACGTCGTCACCGTCCGGGCCGAGCGCCCGAATCGCGCCAGCGACGCGGAGCTGATCGCCGCCGAGCGCCCCCGCGGGGTCTTCAGCCGCCAGCTCGTCCTCGGCGACAACCTCGACACCGAGCACATCTCGGCCGGCTACGACGCCGGCGTGCTCACCCTGCAGATCCCGGTGGCCGAGAAGGCCAAGCCGCGCAAGATCAACGTCGTCAGCAAGGGCGACGACCGGCAGGCCATCGACGCCTGAGGCCCGGGGGTGAGAGCGGTGCCCCAGCTCCGGCACGCCGACACCGGCGAGGTCGCCCGGACCACGGACGAGCAGTTCCTCGAGCTGGTCTGCAGCGACGACGACCTGGTTCGCGCCGAGTTCGACGCGATCATCGCCGCGCACTGGCCCGACCGGCCGCCGCCCGGCTCAACGCGCGGCGCCGGCGGTGACCGCGGCCGTCATCGGGGCCGGCGTCGGCGCCGCCGCGGTAGCGCGGCCGCGCCGCGTCGGCGCTGCCCGCCGGGCACCGGCCGGCCGACGCGGCAGCGCTCACCTCCGATGCATGCTGCGCAGACCGGCCGCCAGCAGTTCGACAGTGGTCCCGGCCGTACGGCCGGGACCACTGCGCTGTGCGGACGGGCGTGCCGACCCGCGTCAGGCCGGCGCCGGCGCCTTGAGCCGGGCGAGGAAGTCGCGGCGCCAGGCCTCGGTCTCGGCGATCTGGTTGAACGTGAACACGTGCAGCCCGTCGACGTGCGCGTCCGGGGCGCTCAGGGCCGGGGCCAGCTTCTCCAGGAAGCGCTCGCCGGTGAACCCGCCGGGCGCCGCGAGGCGGGTCAGGGTGCGCCGGTGCTTGACGAGGAAGCGCGTCGACTCGCCCACGCCGATCTTGGTGGCCATGCCGAGCAGCTTGGCGCGGTCGACGGGCCCGGGCACGCCCACCAGCAGCGGGACGGTGATCCCCCGCGCCCGCATGCGCCGCAGCCACACCTGCAACGTCTCGGGATCGAAGGTCAGGTTGCTGACGATCTGCGTGGCGTGCCGGCGCTTGTCCCACATCGCCTGCACCGTCAGGTCGTCATGGATGGTCGGGTGCGACTCGGGATAGCCGGTGACCCCGACCCCGGGGAACGGGCGGCCCAGCTCGACCAGGTCGTACAGCAGGTCCAACGAGGCGCGGTAGTCGCCCGCGGGCGGATCGGCGTCGCCGGCGGGCACGAACACGGTGGTGACGCCCAGGGCCGTCAGCCGGTCGCAGATCTCGGCCAGCTCACTGCGTCCCGAGATCATCCGGGCGGCGAGGTGCGGCACGACCTCGTAGCCGTGGTTGGCCAGCCGCTCGGCCAGGTCGAGGGTCGCGCCCAGCCCCTTGGACGGCGACGCCGTGATGGTGATCGTCCGGTCGGTGCCGAGGTGCTCGAGCACGGCAGCCTCGCACGACGCGGTGGGCAGCACCTCGTACCGCGCGTTGCCGAGCAGTCGGCGCAGCGTCGCCGCCGCAGCTTTGTTGCGCATGATGAGACCCGTTTCGAACTACGCACCACCTGCGGTCAGGGTACGGCCGGGTCGAGCACCGCGGCAAGGCCCGCGGTCCCCGTTTGACGGGCTCAGTCCTGCTGCGCGAAGTCCCGCCCGCGGATCGTCGCGAAGGCGATCACGCCGGCGGCCAGCGCGAGGATGGCCGCGATCAGGAAGATGTGGTTGAGCCCGGCCGCGAACGCGCCCGCGGCCACCTTCTCCACCTGGGGACGCTGGCCCGCCGGCAGGTGCGCGAGCAGCTTGGCCGTGCCCCCGTTCTGCACCGCGCTGGCGAGCTGGCCGGTGTGCCCGCGCAGGGCCGCCACCCCGCGCGCCCGGCTCGCGATCTCGCTGCCGACCCGCGACGAGAACAGGGTGCCGAGCAGCGCGATCCCGGTGGCGATGCCGATCTGGCGGAAGGTCGAGTTGATGCCCGACGCCATGCCGGCTTGCTGCGGGCGCACGACCCCGATCGCCGTCGAGGCCAGGGGCGGGTTGACCAGGCCGATGCCCACACCGCTCACCGCCAGCCCGACGACGAGGTGGGTCCAGGTCGAATCGGCGGTCAGGCCGCGCATGAGCAGCAGCCCCACTCCGACGAGCACCAGACCGGTGCCGATGAGCGCGCGAACCGGCACATGGCTGGAGATGCGGCCGGCCACGGTGGCCGCGACCAGCGTGCCGCCGGAGATCACGAGCAGTCGCAGGCCGACGCCCAGGGCGTCGAAGCCAAGGACGTCCTGCAGGTAGAGCACGAAGTACAGCAGCATCGCGAAGATCGACGCGCTCAGCGAGAACGCGGCCACCGAGCCGCCGACGAACGTGGGCTTGCGGAACAGGGCGAGGTCGAACATCGGCTGCTTGCCCTTGGCCTCGATCACCAGGAACGCCAGCATCAGCACCCCGCTGCCGATCAGGCAGCTGAGCACCAGCGGGTCGGTGAACGACTTCTGCGCCGACTCGATGAGCCCGTAGACCAGCGCGGCGAGCGAGGCGGTGAAGACGACGAAGCCCACCCAGTCGGGACGGCGGGCGGCCGGCGAGCGCGACTCGCTCACCCGCGCCACCGTCAGCACGAAGGCGATCACCCCGATGGGCAGGTTGACGAAGAAGATCCACCGCCAGGACAGCCCGGCGGTGAGCACGCCGCCGAGCAGCGGGCCGAGCGCCACGGCCAGGCCGGTGATCGCCCCCCAGATGCCGAAGGCGACGCCGCGGTCCTTGCCCCGGAACGCGTCGGCCAGCAGGGCCAGCGACACCGCGAACATGACCGCGCCGCCGATTCCCTGCAGGGCGCGCGACAACTGCAGGAGCAGGGTGTCCTGGGCCAGGCCGCACAGCAGCGAGGCGACGCTGAAGACCACCAGGCCGATGAGGTAGAGCTTGCGACGGCCGAACAGGTCGGCGAGGCTGCCGGTGGTCAGCAGCAGCGAGGCCAGGGTGAGCGCGTAGGCGTCCACCACCCACTGCAGGTCGCTGAAGCTGGAGCCGAGCGCCGACTGGATGTCGGGCAGCGCCACGTTCACGATCGTGACGTCGAGCAGCAGCATGAAGGTGCCCAGGCAGACCGCGACCAGCGTCCACCACTTGTGCGGTTCGGGGCCGTCCTGGCCGGCCGACGGCCCAGGTTGCGCCGCAGGCTCGCTGCGCACCGGTGACGCGCCCGTCGTGGGTTCGTCGTGGCCGTGGCGATCGACGAGGTCGGCGACCGTGATCGAGTTCTCGCCCCGCTCGTGCCGGCCGCCGGCCGTTTCCGTCGTGCTCACTTGATCGTGGTGCCCGCGGACGTGCGCCGCTAACAAACCGTGCGCCTCGGGTCACACCCACACCGGGACGAGGTGTACAGATGGACGGCATGGACTTTCGCTACCTCGGCAACTCAGGCATGCAGATCTCGGAGATCACCTACGGCAACTGGCTGACGCACGGCTCGCAGGTCGAGAACGACGTGGCCACCCAGTGCGTGCGCGCGGCCCTCGACGCCGGCATCACCTCGTTCGACACCGCCGACGTCTACGCGAACGGTGCGGCCGAGACGGTGCTCGGCGAGGCACTCAAGGGTGAGCGGCGCGAGTCGGTCGAGGTGTTCACCAAGGTCTTCTGGCCGGTCGGCCCCGACCCGAAGCACAAGAACGACTGCGGCCTGTCGCGCAAGCACATCATGGAGGGCATCGACGGCTCGCTGCGCCGGCTGCAGATGGACCACGTCGACCTCTACCAGGCGCATCGCTACGACATCTTCACCCCGCTGGAAGAGACGATGCAGGCCTTCGCCGACGTCGTGCGCGCCGGCAAGGCGCTCTACATCGGGGTCAGCGAGTGGACGGCCGACCAGATCCGTGCCGCGCACGGGCTCGCGCAGGACCTCGGCGTCTCGCTGGTCTCCAGCCAGCCGCAGTACTCGATGCTGTGGCGGATCATCGAGGACGAGGTCGTGCCCACCTGCGCCGAGCTCGGCATCGGCCAGATCGTGTGGTCGCCCATCGCGCAGGGCGTCCTGACCGGCAAGTACCAGCCGGGCGAGCAGCCGCCGCAGGGATCACGCGCCACCGACAGCAAGGGCGGTGCCGACATGATCAAGCGCTGGATGGACGACGACGTGCTGACCCGCGTGCAGCAGTTGCGCCCGATCGCCGGCGACCTCGGCCTGTCCATGGCCGCGCTCGCGGTGGCGTGGGTGCTGCACAACGACAACGTCTCGGCCGCGCTGGTCGGCGCCTCGCGCCCGGAGCAGGTGCACGAGAACGTCAAGGCGGCGGGCGTGACGATCCCCGACGACGCGATCGCCCGCATCGACGAGGTGCTGGGCGACGCGGTCACCCGCGACCCCGCGACCGTCGCCAGGTCGACCCCGCAACGCCGCCCGGTCTGACTCCCCTCCCGTTCACCCTTCTGACGCTCCCCCTCCCCCTCCTGTTCAGTGGTGCGATCCGCCCGTGAGTGGTGCGAAATAGCGCACCACTGAGGGCCGGATCGCACCACTGAGCGGAGGGGGCGGGGCGTCAGTCGGGGGCAGTCGGGGGTCAGTCGGGAGTCTGGACGGACTCGTTCTTGGTCTGCTCCGGCTGCTCCGTACGCCGGTCGGAGTCGGCCAGGATCGCCTCGGCCTGGGCGTGCGGGTCGTCACTGCCCGCGGCCTGCTCCTCGGGCAGCAGGGTCGCGGCGCGCTCGTCGGTGCGCTCGTCGTCGGTGGCATCGATGGGGTCGTTGGGATCGTTGGGGTCGGTGGCGTCCTCGTCCGGTCGGAATTCGCTCATGGCACTGCGATACCCATCAGGGCCACCCCGGTCGTCATCCGAACCGTTCGGCGAGGTCGGCGACGCCGGTGGCGACGACCTCCGGCTCGGCGAACACGTCGGGGTAGCGGCGGCCGTCGCGGTTGAGCCACGCCGTACGCAGCCCGGCGCGCGCGGCCCCGTCGATGTCCCAGGGATGCACGGCCACGAGCATCAGATCACCCGGCTCGAGCCCGCACCGCCGCGCGGCGTAGGCGTAGGCGCGCGGGTCGGGCTTCCACGCACCGGCATCCTCCACCGACAGCACGAGGTCGAACGCACCGCGCACGCCGGCACCGTCCAGCAGCGCTTCGGCCACGGCGGCCGCGCCGTTCGACAGGGTGACGAGCCGGTGTCCGGTCTGCGAGAGCCGGCCGATGCCGGGCACGACGTCCGGGTGCGTGTCCAGGGCCAGGAAGCTGGCCAGCACCGCTTCGACCGCCTCCTCGGAGGGCGCGGGCGGCAGCGTGCGCAGCGCGGCGCGGGCGACGTCGGCGAACGGCGTCACGGCGCCGGCGATGGACAACGCGAAGCCGTCGCGCAGCACGCCGGCGAACCAGGTCGGCACGAGCTCCGGGTCGAGGCCGGCCGCGGCGAAGTGCCGGCGCAGCCCGGCCAGGTCGGACAGGGTCTCGTTGACGTCGAACACCAGCGTGGCGGGGCTGTCCACCGGGTCGCGCTCAGCCACGGGGCGTCCGGTCGGTGATGCAGTAGACGAGGCCTACGGGATCGCGCAGCACGGTCCAGTGCGGCGCGCGCACGGCCACGGTCGCGCCGGCGGCCTCGTGGCGAGCGGTCTCGGCGTCGCGGTCGTCGCTGGCCACGTCGAGGTGCGCGCGCATGCCGCCGCCGTCGTCGGGTCCGAGCCGCTGCAACAGGATCCGCAGCGCCTGTTCGGGCGGCCGGGCTAGGTGGTCGAACTCCGGGAGGTCACCGGCGCGCCGCGGCCAGCCCGTCAGCGCGGCCCAGAAGTCGGCCTCGGCGTCGAAGACCGTAGCCGGGATGTCGAGGCAGAGCTGGTCGACCTCGCTGCGGTGCCCGTCGGGCCAGGTGCGCGCGGGCGGCACGGCGGGGTCGGTGGCCCCGCGCACCAGGCAGAACGGTTGCCCGGCCGGCGAGGACAGCGCCACGAACCACTTGTCCTCTCGCACGACGTGGGCGCCGGACCCGGTCGCGCCGGCCACCGCGGTGTCGACGTCGGCCGGGTACAGGTCGAGATGCCAGCGAGCGGGACCGTCGTCGAGGCGCTGCAGCCAGAGCACCGCCTCGCCCTCGTCCGGGCGTAGCGGCACGAACTGACCGGAGTCGCCGGTGGGCTCGCCCGGGCGCGCACCGCTCACGTCCTGCCAGAACGCGAGCTCCCGGTCGAGGTCGGCGGCGGGCACGTCGGCGAACACGATCGCCCAGCGGATATCGGCAGCGCTCACACCAGTGGCCTACCCGCTGCCATGACCGCGTCAACCCGCACGGTTGACTGGCGCGGTGCCCGGTTACTTCCCGCCGTCGACCGACGAGTGCCCGACCTTCGTCGACGACAGCGAGTGGTACCCGCTCGTCGACGGGCGCGCCTACTTCACCGAACTCGCCGACGCCCTCGACGCGCTCGGCGACGGCGACGCCGTGCTCGTCACCGGGTTGACCGTCGACCCCGAGATCGATCTCGCCGGCCGCGAACCGGGCGATCCGGGCCATCTCCCGCTCGGCGAACGACTCGCCGCCGCCGCCGACCGCGGTGCCCTGGTGCGCGTGTCGCTGGCCGGGCGGGTGTGGGCGTCGTCGATCCCGTCGTCGGTGCTCGGGGACTTCCGGGTCAACGTGGGTCGCGCCCACCGGTTGCGGGGGTGGCGGCCGGCCGGCTCGTCGGCCACGCCCCTGGCCGGCTCGGTCCTCGTCGACTTCGCCGGGTCCCTGCCCGGCTCGAACCACGCCAAAGCCGTCGTGGTGTCACGCGGGGGCATGCTCACCGCGTTCGTCGGCGGTATCGATCTCGAACCCCACCGCTACGACGCAGGCCCGCACGACCGGCTGCGCCTCGACGGCGCGCGGTGGGGCTGGCACGACATGGCCGTGCGGCTGCGCGGTCCGGCCGCGGCGCGGGTGTGGGACGCCCTGGCCGCTCGTTGGGCCGAGGCGGCGACCCTGCCGCGCAAGCGGTACTGGCGCGACCCGCTGCACCTGGTCGCGCTCAACCCGGGCACGTTCGCGCCGGCGCCACCCCCGGCGCCCGAGCAGGCCGCGGTGCCGGCCGAGGGCACGTCGGTGCGGGTGCTGCGCTCGCTGTCGCGGCGCAAGTTCACCTCGTTGCTGCCCGGTCGCAGCATCGACTGGGACGCGCTGCCCCGCTCGGGCTATCAGGAGATCTTCGCGACGGTCACCAGCGCGATCGCGGCCGCGCGCCGCTACGTCTACATCGAGGACCAGTACCTCGGGGAGGAACTCGGCGGGCGCCGCCGCTACGAGCTGTACCCGGTGCTGCACGACGCGGCCGCCCGCGGCGTCAAGGTGATCCTGGTGGGCTCCGGGGTGCGTGACCCCGACGACCCGGGCGTGCACGTGCGGCCCATCAACCGCTCGCTCAACCGCGACCTGCGCGTCAAGATCGCCGACCAGCTCGACCGCGCGCACCGCGCCGATCTGGCCGTCTGGCGTCTCGAGCACGCGACGGTGCACGCCAAGCTCGTGCTCGTCGACGACGCCTTCGCCTGCATCGGGTCGGCCAACATGTTCGCCCGGTCGATGGGCGGGGTCGACAACGAGCTGTCGGCGGCGGTGCAGACGACCACGTCGCTGGTGCGCGATCTGCGGGTGCGGGTGTGGGGTGAGCACCTGCGCACGCCGCTGACCGACGGCGTCCGCGCGGCCCTGGCCGATCTAGACCTCGCCCTGGGCATCTGGGACGAGCGCTGGTTGCCGCCCGCGGCCGCGCCCGGCACGTGGCGTTCGCCGGGCACGCCGGCGGGTTTCGCGCCGGCCGAGCGGGTGCTCGCGCGCGTCGACGGCGGGGCGCGGCCGTTGACGGCGCCCCGCGAACGTCGCTAGGTTCGTAGGTAGAACACTCGTTCGGCATACGAACCGTTATGCCTCGGGTCGCGACCGCCTCGCGCCGGACCGAATCACAACGGGGGGTCGGCGCGAGGCGGGCCCTGCCGCCGCCGCCGTCTGGAGTCTCTCGTGGCACCTCGCAGCACGCCTCCCTTCCGCGCCGATCACGTCGGCAGCCTGTTACGGCCCAAGGCCCTGCTCGACGCCCGGGCCGAACGGGCGGCCGGGCGGACGAGCGAGGAAGAGCTGCGGGCGATCGAGGACGAGGCCATCCGCGACGTCGTCGCGATGCAGGAGTCGCTCGGCCTGCAGTCGGCCACCGACGGGGAGTTCCGACGTACCTCGTGGCACATGGACTTCATCTACCAGCTGCGCGGGGTGAGCCGGACCGACGAGCAGATCCAGGTGCACTTCCGCAACACCGCCGGCGACCTCGACTTCTCCTCCGCCGCGTTGCGCGTCGACGGGCGCGTCGGCCTCGACCACACCATCTTCGGACCCGACTTCGAGTTCCTGCGCTCGGTGGCCACCACGGCCACGCCGAAGCTGACCATCCCGTCGCCCAGCATGGTCCACTACCGTGGCGGCCCGGCGGCGATCGACAAGACCGTCTACCCCGACGAGGACGAGTTCTGGACCGACCTGTCGGCGGCCTACGCCGAGCAGGTGCAGCAGGTGGCCGCGCTCGGCTGCACCTACCTGCAGCTCGACGACACCAGCCTCGCCTACCTCAACGACCCGGCCCAGCGCGCCGAGCTCACCGGCAAGGGCGGCGACGCCGAGCACCAGCACGAGCGCTACATCCGCCAGATCAACGCGGCGCTGGCCGGCCGGCCGGACGGCCTGCACGTGACCACGCACCTGTGCCGCGGCAACTACCGCTCCTCGTGGACGGCCGAGGGTGGCTACGACTTCGTGGCCGAGGCGCTGTTCGGCGACCTCGACGTCGACGGGTTCTTCCTCGAGTACGACGACGAGCGTTCCGGCGGGTTCGAGCCGCTGCGCTTCGTCCCGCCGGGCAAGCAGGTCGTCCTCGGCCTGGTGACGACCAAGCGCCCGGAGCTGGAGAACAAGGACGAGCTCAAGCGGCGCATCGACGAGGCCGCCCGGTACGTGCCGCTCGACCAGCTGTGCCTGTCCGGGCAGTGCGGCTTCTCCTCCACCGTCGAGGGCAACGACCTCACCCTCGACGAGGAGAAGGCCAAGCTGGCGCTGATCGCGGAGACCGCCGCGGAGGTCTGGGGTTGAGCGGTGCCGAACGCACGCAGGTCGGCATCGTCGGCGCGGGTCCCGCCGGGCTGCTGCTGGCCCGGCTGCTGCACCTGCAGGGCATCGACGCGCTGATCGTCGAGGTCCGTGACCGGGCCTACGTGGAGCAGCGGGTGCGCGCGGGGGTGCTCGAGCACGGCACGGCCGAGACGCTGCGCGAGGCCGGCGTGGGCGAGCGGATGGACGCCGAGGGCATGCCGCACGAGGGCACCGAGCTGCGCTTTCGCCGGCAGCGGCACCGCATCGACTTCATCGAGCTGACCGGACGCTCGATCGTGGTCTACGGCCAGCAGGAGGTCGTGAAGGATCTCATCGCCGTGCAGCCGGAGCAGGTGCGTTTCGAGGTCACCGGCGTGGACGTGACCGACCTCGACACCGACCGGCCGCGCATCACCTACGACGGCGGCGAGATCGCCTGTGACTGGGTCATCGGCACCGACGGGTTCCACGGGATCAGCCGCGGGCACGTCCCCGGCCTCACCGTGTACGAGCGCGAGTACCCGTTCAGCTGGCTCGGCATCCTGGCGCAGGCCCCGCCGTCGTCGCACGAGCTCATCTACTGCCGCAGCGACAGCGGGTTCGCGCTGCACTCCATGCGCACGCCCGGGATCACCCGCATGTACCTGCAGGTGCCGGCCGGCACCGACGTCAAGGACTGGCCTGACGAGCGCATCTGGACCGAGCTCGCCGAGCGGCTGACCACCGACGACGGGTTCGAGCTCACCGAAGGCGAACTGCTCGACAAGAGCGTCACGCCGATGCGCAGCTTCGTGGCCACGCCGATGCAGCACGGCCGGCTGCTGCTGGCCGGCGACGCCGCGCACATCGTGCCGCCGACCGGGGCGAAGGGCATGAACCTGGCGCTCGCCGACGTGCGGCTGCTCGCCCGCGCGCTCGGCGGGTTCTACGCCGACGGCCGTTCCGATCTGCTCGACGGCTACACCGAGACGGCGCTGCGCCGTGTCTGGCGGGCCACCCACTTCTCGTGGTGGATGACGTCGATGCTGCACGTGGACCCGGCCGCCGACCCGTTCGAGACGCAGCTGGCCCGGGCGCAGCTGGACTACGTGACGAGCTCGCGGGCGATGGCCACCTCGCTCGCCGAGAACTACACCGGCGTGCCGTACGAGACGGGATGGGCTTATCGATGACGTACCCGCCGGTGCCCGAGGGCACCCATCCGCCCCACGCGTTCGCCGACTACCGCAGCACCGGCCTGCGCGCGCCGTCCCAGCCGTTGATCGTGCTGCCGCAGCGGCTCACCGAGCTGACCGGCCCGGTGTTCGGTCACGACCGCGTGCAGACCGGCGACGACGACCTCACCCACTGGGACGGTGGCGAGGCGGTCGGGCAGCGCGTCGTCGTGCACGGGCGGGTGCTGGACGCCGACGGGCGCCCGGTGCCCGACACGCTCGTCGAGATCTGGCAGGCCAACGCGGGCGGGCGCTACCGGCACGTCGTGGACCGGTGGCCGTCGCCGCTGGACCCGCACTTCGCCGGCGCGGGGCGGGTGGTCACCGGTGCCGACGGCCGCTACCGCTTCACCACGATCCGGCCGGGCGCCTACCCCTGGGGCAACCACGCCAACGCGTGGCGGCCCGCGCACATCCACTTCTCGCTGTTCGGGCAGGCCTTCACCCAGCGGCTCGTCACCCAGATGTACTTCCCGGACGACCCGCTGTTCTTCCAGGACCCGATCTTCAACTCGGTGCCCGACGAGCGCGCCCGCGCGCGGATGATCTCCGCCTACGACCACGACGTGACCATCGAGCAGTGGGCGCTGGGCTTCCGCTTCGACCTGGTGCTGCGCGGGAGGGCGCAGACGCCGTTCGAGAGCGAGCCGGACGATGAGTAGGCCGCCCGGCCTGACACCGTCGCAGACCGTCGGGCCGTTCCTGAGCATCGTCCTGCCGTGGGCCGACGGCGCGGACGTCGTGCCCGAGGGCACGCCCGGCGCCGTGACGATCGTCGGCCGGCTGACCGACGGCGCGGGCGAGCCGGTGCCGGACGGGCTGATCGAGACGTGGCAGGTGGGCGGACCGGCGGGCTTCCGCGGGTTCGGCCGCTGCCCGACCGACGCCGACGGCGGGTACCGCATCCGCACGCTGGTACCCCCGGAGACGACCGGCGACGACGGGGTCACCGAGGCACCGCACCTCGACGTGTCGGTGTTCGCGCGCGGGCTGCTCGACCGGCTCGTCACCCGCGTCTACTTCCCCGGTGCGGCGGCCAACGCCGGCGACCCGGTGCTGAGCGCGCTCGACCCGCAGCGGCGCGAGCTGCTCGTCGCGCAACGGCAGGACGACGGCACCCTGCGCTTCGACATCCGGCTGCAGGGCGCGGCGGAGACGCCGTTCTTCCGGCTCTGACACGCTGGTCGCCATGGACCCGCTGTTCGCGCCGCTGTTCGGCGCCTCGGTGGTGGCCGACGAGGTGAGCGGGGCCGCGTGGCTGCGGGCACTGTGCGAGGTGGAGACGGCGCTGGCCCGCGCGTGCGCCGCGGTGGGCCTGGTCGAGACCGTCGACGCGCTGGAGGTCGCTGCGGTGAGCGCCGAGCTCGGGCGCGGCGACCCGGCCGCGCTCGGCCGCGAGGCCGTGGCCGGCGGCAACCCGGTGATCCCGCTGGTCCACGCGTTGCGGGCAGCGGTCACGGCTCGGGCGGGCGAGGCGGCGGCCCGTGCCGTGCATCGGGGCGCCACCAGCCAGGACGTGCACGACACCGCCATGATGCTGATCTCGCACCGCGCCCTCGACGTCCTGCTGCCCGCGGCCCGGCTGGCCGCCGACGCCGCCGCCGCACTGGCCCGCGAGCACCGTGATCTCGCCCTGGCCGGGCGCACCCTGCTCCAGCAGGCCCGGCCCACGACGTTCGGCGCCGTGACCGCGGGCTGGGGCGCGGGGCTCGACCGCGCCGTCACTCGGTGCCGCGCGGCGCAGGCCGCGCTGCCGGTGCAGCTGGGCGGGCCGGCCGGCACGCTGGCCGAGCTGCATCCGCACGGCCCGGCCGTGCGCGCCGCGCTCGCCGCGGAGCTGGGCCTCGCCGACCCGCACGGCACCTGGCACACCGACCGCACGTACGTCGCCGCGCTCGCCGGTGCTTTGGGCGAGCTGGCGGTGGCCGTGGCCAAGCCCGCGGGCGACGTCGTGCTGCTGGCCCAGACCGAGCTGGGTGAGGTGCGCGAGGCGGCGCCGGGCGGGTCGTCGTCGATGGCCCACAAGCACAACCCGATCGCCGCCGTCACCGCCCGCGCCGCCGTCCTGCCGGCACCCGGCCTGGTGGCCACGCTGCTCACCGCCGGCGGCGGGCACGAGCTGCAACGGGCCGCCGGGGCGTGGCACGCGGAGTGGCCCGCGCTGTCGGCCCTGCTGGTCGCGGTGGGCGGCGGGGCCGCGCGGCTGCGCGACTGCCTGCGCGACCTGCGCCCGCAGCCGGCGGCGATGGCGGCCAACCTCGCCCGGCTGGCCGAGCACACCGACGTGAGCGACGTCGGGCACGCCGCCGACCTCGTCGATGACTACCTCAGCAGGAGGACGACCTGATGCTCGGCTACCGCATCGACGGCCCGGAGGACGCGTCCCCGCTGGTGCTGCTGAACTCCGTCGGCACCACCACCGAGATGTGGGACCCGTGCGTCGCCGCACTGGCCGACCGGTTCCGGGTGGTGCGCATCGACACGCGCGGGCACGGCGGCTCCCTGCCGTCGCCGCGCACCGAGGGCGTGACCATGGCCGACCTCGCGCAGGACGTCACCGAGACCCTCGACGCGCTCGGTGTCGAGCGCGCCGACTTCGCCGGCGTGTCCATCGGCGGCATGACGGCGATGTGGCTGGCGGTGCACCGGCCGGCCCGGGTGCGGCGGCTCGCGCTCGTGTGCACCTCGGCCGCGCCGCCGAACGCCGACGGCTACCGCCGGCGGGCGCAGATCGTGCGCCGGGAGGGGATGACGGCGGTGCTCGGGGCGGCCGATCGCTGGCTGACCGCGGGCATCCGCGAGCGCGAGCCGCTGCTCGACGGCACGCTGCGCGCCATGCTCGCGAGCGTCGACGCGGAGAGCTACGCGCAGTGCTGCGAGGCCATCGCCGCGTTCGACATCGTCGCCGACCTGCCCCGTATCGCCGCGCCGGCACTGGTCGTGTCCGGCACGCAGGACGAGGCGTTGCCGCCCGGCCACGGCCGGCGCCTCGCCGAAGGCCTGGCCGGGGCGAGCTTCGTCGAGCTGAATCCGGCCGCGCACCTGCCCACCTACGAGCAGGCCGGCGCGCTGGCCACCCTGCTGACCGAACACTTCGCCGGCGACCCGCAGCTGGCCGTCGGCTACCTCGAGCGGCGCCGCGTGCTCGGCGACGAGCACGTCGACGCCGCGATCGCGGCGAGCACGCCGTTCACCGCCGCCTTCCAGGACTTCATCACCCGCTACGCCTGGGGCGGCGTGTGGGCCCGGGGCACGATCTCGCACCGCGAACGCTCGCTGCTCACCCTGGCCTGCCTGGTCACCCTGGGCGCCGAGCACGAGATCGGCATGCACGTGCGCGGCGCCCTGCGCAACGGCCTGACCCCCGACGAGATCGCCGAGGCCCTGCTGCACACCGCCGTCTACGCCGGCGTCCCCCGAGCCAACCGCGCCTTCGCCGTCGCCCGCGAGGTCATCGCCGCCGACGCCGCCCATCCGGCCGACTGACCCGCCCGGGGTTTCTTCTTGCACGCCAGTACGACCACTTTCCGGGACGGAAAGTGGTCGTACTGGCGTGCAAGAAGGTCCTCCCGGGGGCGGCGTCAGGGGGACCAGAGCAGGGGGACGGACGCGGGCTTGCGGAAGACCAGGCCGGTGGGGGGCGCCGGCGCGGCGAGGCGCAGGCCGGGCAGCGCGAGCACGGCGCCCAGGGCGGCACGGGTCTCGAGCCGGGCAAGGTCCATGGCCAGGCAGGCGTGCGGGCCGCGGGCGAAGGCGAGCTGCGCGCGCAGGTTGGCACGCGCGAGGTCGAAGGTGTCGGGGGCGGCGAACACCGCGGGGTCGCGGTTGGCGCCGGCGAGCGACACCCGCACCAGCTGCCCGCGCCGGATCGCGGACCCGCCGAGCTCGACGTCACGCGTCGCGTAGCGGTCGACCACCGCCGCGGCCGGCTCCAGCCGCAACGACTCCTCGACCACCAACGGCAGCAAACCCGCGTCGGCGCGCACCGCCTCGAGCACCGCCGGGCGGGTGAGCACGTGCACCACCGCGTTCGCGATCATGCCGTCGGTGGTCTCGATGCCGCCGAACATGAGCACGGCGGCGTCGGAGACGACCTCCTGCGGCGTCAGCGTGTCCCGCGCGCCGGCGAGCAGGCCGCCGGCGCTGTCGCCGATGGCGGCGGCCAGCTCGGTCATCGCCGCGCCCGCCTCGTCGCCGGGCCCCGCACCGCCGGACAGTGAGGTCACGGCCGCGACGATCGCGGTGTACCAGCGCAGCACCGTCGGCGCGTCGGCCCGCTCCAGCCCGAGCGCGTCGGCCACGACGGCCACCGACAGCGGCCCGGACACCGCCGTGCGCAGCTCGCACCCGCCGGCCGGGCGTACCCGCGCCACCAGGTCGTCGGCCAGCGAGCGCACCGGCGCGGCGAAGCGTGCCTCGAGCTCGCGGGCCCGGAACGGCGGCGCGAACGGGGCGCGGTGCCGCGCGTGGGCCGCGCCGTCGAGCGACAGCATGCTGGGCCCGACCACCTGCGCGGTCGAGAAGCGCGGGTCGTCGACGGTGAAGGCCGCCGGGTCGCGCAGCACCGCCAGCGCGAGTGCGTGCGACGTGACCAGCCAGCCGTCCACCGCCGCCACCCACGCCACCGGCGACGAGGCCCTCAGCGCGGCCAACACCGTAGCCGCGTCCGGGCCGGCGAGATCGTCCACCGTGACGGTCACGCCTCCCCCGGGCGGGTCAGCGGCGGCACGACGAGCCGGGCCGCCCCGCGCGTGTACAGCTCCGGCGGCCGGCCCCCGGCGGCACCGGGCGCGGCCCGCGCCCCGGCCGCCGGGCGGACGAAGTCGGGCGTGGCCAGCACCTTGCGCCGGAAGTTCGCGGCGTCGGGCGCGGCGCCCCATACCGCCGCGTACACCCGGCGCAGGTCGGCCAGGGCGAACGGCTCGGTGACGAAGTGCAGGGCGAGCGTCGTGTACTCCAGCTTGGCCCGGACCCGGTCCACCGCGTCGGCCAGGATCACCGCATGGTCGAAGGCGAGGCGCAGTGCTTCGGCCTCGGCCACCGGCCACCAGCGCGCGTCGGCGGCATCCGTACCGGCCACCGGATCGGGTAGCTGCGGTACCAGCGCGACGTGGGCCACCGACACCACCTGCAGGCCGGCCTTGATCCGCGGGTCGCGGCCCGGCGCGCTGTAGGTGGCGAGCTGCTCCAGGTGCACCGCGGCCGCGTCGATGCCGGTCTCCTCGGCCAGTTCGCGGCGGGCCGCGGCGTCGGCCGACTCGCGGCCCTGCCGCAGGTGGCCACCCGGCAGCGCCCACCGCCCCCGGTAGGGGTGCTCGCCGCGGCGCACCAGCAGCACCTGCAACGCATCGTCGCGCAGGGTGAAGATCGCGAGGTCGACGGTGACGGCGAAGGGCGCGAACGCGTGCGGGTCGTAGTCGCGCAGCCACGCCGCCTCGCCCTGCCCGCTCACCCGGTGGCCCCGAAGCCGGGCCCGTGCAGCGGTTCGGCGAACCGGGCGCGCACGGCGAGTGCCTGGTCGGCGATGCGCACGGCCAGGTCGACGCGCTGCTCGAGCGTGCCGGTGAGCAGCACCCAGGAGTGCCCGGCCGCGGTGAGCGCGTCGGCGAACCACTGCGTCATCGCCGCGCGCAACGCGAGGTCGCCCTCGCGCAGGCCGTCGTCGTGCCAGGGCACGCCCTCGTGATCGGTCAGCAGGTAGACATTGTCCGCCGGTCGCTGCGACCACGGCCGGCGGGTGCGGGCGGCGGCGCCCAGGTAGCGCCGCTCCCACACCGCGGTGGCGAACGCGTCGGTGTCGCAGACGAGCAGCGGCGAGCCCGCGGCGGCGGCCGTCTCCTCGCGGCGCGTCTGCTCGGCGGCCACGGCGTCGAAGTCGCCGAGAGTCCAGACGACGTCGGCCAGCGCCGGCTCGGGGCGCCGCTGCGCCCGGGCGGCCGTCTGCTCGGCCCGCCACTTGATCACGGTGTACTCGCGGCCGTACTCGGCCACCCACCTCGTGTCGGCGAACGCTCCCCCGCGGGCGGCGAAGCGTTGCGCCAACGCCCGCGACACCGACGTCGTGCCCGTCGACTCCGCGCCCACCACGACGACGCGCACGGCCAGCGCGGCGCGGGTGGCCGGCGCCAGTGCGGACCACGAGCCGGCGAGGTCGCGGCGCACGGCGGTGGCCGAGCGGCCGGCACGGGGCACGCGCACCCACTTGGCGTCGAACCGGCGGGCGAGCTCGTCGCCGTAGTCGTCACCGCAGAACACGGCGTCGACGGCGACGTCGGCCAGCGGCCGCAGCGCGGCGCGCACCGCCGCCACGTGTGCGGCCCAGACCAGCGGGTCGCCGACGTCCAGCGGCGCGTCGCAGCGCACCGTGCCGATGCGCACCGCGCCCGCGTGCTCGGCCCGCAGCCACGCCGCGCGCCGGTCCACCCCGATCGTCTCCGCCGCCGAGCCCATGACCACGACGCTGACCCGCTCACACCGGGCGGCCATCGCCCGGATGGTCTCGTGGTGCCCGGCGTGCGGCGGGTAGAACTTGCCGATCAACAGCCCGTGCGCGAACTCCTTCACCGCAGGGCCGCCGCAGCGGGGGGCGCCACCGCGGGCATCGCCCGGTGGGTGCGCAGCCAGGTGCGCAGGCCCGCGCCGCACAGCCCGAGGAACAGCATGTAGACGGCGGCGGTCAGCACCAGATGTTTCGTGGCGTAGAGCGGCACGTACACGCAGTCGGCGGCGATCCAGAAGAACCAGTTCTGGATGCGCTTGGCGTTGAGCAGCCACTGCGCCGCCAGCGACAGGCAGGTCGTCAGGGCATCGAGGAACGGGGCGACGTCGTCGGCCGCGCGCAGCACGAACGTCAACCCGACCGTGCCGACGACGACGAACGCGGCGCAGGCCACGACCGTGCGCGACCGCGCCCAGCCGACGACCAACGAGGTACGCCGCTCGCCGCCGTAGAGCCACTGCCACCACCCGACGAAGCCCAGCACGATGTAGACCACCTGGAGCACGCCGTCGGCCCACAGCCGCGCGGACAGGAAGAGCACGAGGAACAGCGCGCTGTTGGCGATGCCGACCGGGAAGTTCGAGATGCGGCTGCGCACCGTCAGGTAGACACACGCGCCGCCGGTGAGGAAGCCGAGCAGCTCGGCCCAGGTCACGTTGTCGTTGCCCAGGGTGAACAGCACGTCGTTCAGCGGCGCCACGAGCCGGGCCAGCCAGTCGATCACGTCTGCCTCCGATGTTATAGTCATGCTGACAATAACCCGCCGGTGGCCCGCCGACAAGGAGGCCCGCATGACGACGCTCACCGAGCAGCAGCTCGACCGGGTGCGGGGGACGCTCGTCGGCACCGCCGCGGGCGACGCGCTCGGCGCGTCCTACGAGTTCGGGCCGCCCGTGCCCGACGACGTTCCCGTCACCCTCGGCGGCGGCCCCACGCGCGGCTGGCGCGACGGCGAGTGGACCGATGACACCGCCATGGCCGTGGCCGTCGCCGAGGTGGCCGCGCGCGGGGCCGACCTGCGCACCGGCGCGGCGCAGGACGCGATCGTCGCCCGATGGGTCGAGTGGTCGCGCACGGCGAAGGACGTCGGCCTCCAGACGCGCCGCGTGCTGGCCGGCGCCGGGTCGGCCGCCGCCGCGCGCGCCGCGGCCGAGGCGCTGCACGCCCGGACGGGGCGGACGGCCGGCAACGGGTCGCTGATGCGCACCGCCCCCGTCGCCCTGCGCCACCTCGACGACGAGGACGCCCTCGTGGCGGCGGCCACCGCGCTCAGCGGGCTGACGCACGCCGATCCGGAGGCGGGCGAGGCCTGCGTGCTGTGGTGCCTCGCGATCCGGCACGCCATCGGCACCGGCACCATCGACGCGCGGGTCGGTCTCGGCCGCCTCGAGCCCGCTCGCGGCGCGGTGTGGCACGCCCGGCTCGACGAGGCGGAGGCGAGCCGGCCGGCCGACTTCGCCGAGAACGGCTGGGTGGTCGAGGCGCTGCAGGGGGCCTGGTCGGCGATCAGCCACTCCGCCTCGCTGGCCGCCGGCCTCGAGGCCGCCGTGCGCGGCGGGCGCGACGCCGACACCGTCGCCGCCATCGCCGGAGGCCTGCTCGGCGCCGCGCACGGCGAGTCGGCCGTGCCCGGGCCGTGGCGGGCGCAGCTGCACGGTTGGCCCGGCCTCGACGCCGACGGCCTGGCCGCGCTCGCGGTCGCGGCCGCCGGCGGCTGAGCCGTTCTCGTCGGGGCGCCGCTCAGGCCGGGACGCGCTCGTCCTGGTGCTCGACGAGGTCCTTGGCCTCCTTGTCGGTGGTGGCGGCCGGCGCCGAACCCCACATCCGTCGCCCGTTCGGCTCCTGCAGGAAGTACAGCGCGAGCGCGCCGACGATGCCGGCCGCGATCAGGTAGTACGCCGGCCAGTCCGGGTTGTGCGTCGCGCCGACCAGGGCCCCCATCACCGTCGACGTCGTGCCGGCGAAGATGGAGACCGACACGTTGAACGAGACCGACAACCCGGCGCCGCGCACCTTGGTCGGGAACAGCGACGGCAGGGTCGACGGCATAGTTGCGCTGAAGCAGATCAGGGCCAGGCCCATCAGCAGCAGGCCGAAGAAGGTCGACAGCGTCGTCTGCGCCTTGATCAACATGATCATCGGATAGGACAGCAGCACCAGCATCGCGACGCCGGTCCACGCGATCGGCTTGCGCCCGACCTTGTCCGAGAGCAGGCCGAGCATCGGGATCACCAGCACCGCGACGGCCAGCACGATGATCTGCAGGATCTGTGACTTGGTGTCGGAGATGTGCACGTGTCCCGGTGACAGCTTGCGCACGTCCGTGCTCAGGTACGTCGGGATGTAGGCGGTCAGCATGTAGTTGGTGACGTTCCAGACGATCACCAGGCCGGTGCACACCAGCACGAACGGCCACAGCCCCGCGAGCGCCTTGGCCTCCCCGGCCAGCTTCGCCTCCTTCTTCTCGGTCTTCGCCTGCTTCTTGGCCTCGCGCTCGGCCTTCTCCCGCTCCTCGGTCTCGCGCTCGAGCGCCGCGAAGGCCGGCGAGTCGGCCAGCCGGTTGCGCAGGTACACGCCGGTGACGCCCAACGGCAGCGCGACGTAGAACGGGATGCGCCAGGCCCAGCTGCTCAGCGAGTGCGCGCTCACGACCTGACCGATGACGAAGGTGATCGTGGCGCCGCCGAGGTAGCCGGTGAACGTGCCGAACTCCAGCCAGCTGCCGAGGAAGCCGCGCCGGCGGTCCGGCGCGTACTCGGCGATGAAGGTCATCGCGTTGCCGTACTCGCCGCCGGTGGAGAAGCCCTGGACGAGCCGGGCCACCAGCAACAGGACGGGCGACCAGTACCCGATCGCCGCGAAGGACGGCAGGCAGCCGATGGCGAAGGTGCCGAGCGCCATCATGATCATGGTGGTCGACAGCACGGCCTTGCGGCCGATGCGGTCGGCCAGCGGGCCGAAGAACAGACTGCCGAACGGCCGGATCAGGAACGACACGGCGAACGTCGCGAAGGTCTCGATGGTGGCGACGGTGCCGCCGCCGGGGAAGAACACCTTGCTCAAGGTGGTGGTGAGGTAGGCGTAGACGCCGAAGTCGTACCACTCGGTGATGTTGCCGATGGCCGCGGCGCCGATGGCCTTGCGGATGATCGGCGGGTCGGTGACGACGATGTCGTCGAGCGTCCAGCGACGGGGCTTCTCGCGTGGCGTCAGTACGGCCATCGGCCCTCCCAGGTGCCCTCGGCTACTGGCCCAACGTGCCCGCATACCGGGCGGCGGAAACATTCACTCGTTGCCCGGGTTGGCGCCGGCGCCCGGCGGCGGTCCAGACTGACCGGGCGATGGCCGAGAGCAACGACGCGTACCGCACGATGGACCTCGCCCTGCGTGTCGGCGAGGTGCTGCTCGCCTCCGGGGCGGGGGCCGCCGACGTCAGCGCCCAGATGAACAACGTGGCCTACGCCTGCGGGCTGCGCCGCTTCTCGGCCGACGTCACGTTCACCGAGCTGGCCATGACGGCGCAGACGGACCCCGAGGAGCCGGCGCTGGTGCAACTGCGCCAGGTGCGGTACCGGCAGATCGACTTCGGCCACCTGACCCAGGTGGACCACCTGGTGCGCGATCTCGTGGCCGGGCGCGTCGACCGCGACGGCGCGGCGGCCTGGCTCAACCGGATCGTCTCCAACGGGCACGCCCGGCCGCGCTGGGCGGTCATGCTCGGCCTGGGGGTGATGGGCGCCGGAGTGGCGATGGTGCTGGACGGTTCCTGGCTGGCCGTGGCCATCGCGTTCGTCGCGGCCTGCGGCATCGACCTCATCCAGCGGCTCATGACCCGACAGCGCTGGCCCGTCTTCTACCAGCAGGTCGCCGGCGGGCTGTTCGCGGCGCTGCTCGGGGCCGGCGCCGGCGCGCTCCATCTCGGCATCTCCTCCGGCCGGGTGATCACGGCCAGCATCGTGCTGCTGCTGGCCGGCGTGAGCTTCCTGGGCGCGATCCAGGACGCGCTCACCGGCTTCCCACTGACGGCGGGCGCGCGCATCCTCGAGGCCATCATCGCCACCGCAGGGGCGATCGCCGGGGTCAGCGGCGGGCTCACGCTGGCCCGCATCATCGGTCTGGGCGCCGGCCGGCTCGAAGCGGGCGGCGTCACCTTCGCCGCGCTGCCGATGCTCACCGCGGGCGCGGCGCTGGCCGCCGTGGCCTACGGTTTCGCCTCCTACGTGCCGTACCGCGGGCTGATCCCGATCGCGGTGATCGGCGCGGCCGGTGGCGCCGTCTACCAGCTGATCTACGAACGCCGCGTCGGCATCGCCTGGGCCTCCGCGGTGGCCGCCCTGCTGATCGGCCTGGTCAGCTTCACCGCCGCTGGGCGCTTCCGGGTGCCCGCGCTGGTCATCGTGACCGCGGCCATCGTCCCCCTGCTGCCGGGCCTGTCGATCTACCGCGGGCTCGCGCTGTTCAGCGAGCGCAACAGCAGCGAGGGCCTGCTCGGCATGGCCACCGCGGCCGCCATCGCCATCGCCTTGAGCTCGGGCGTCATCTTCGGCCAGTACGTCGCCCAACCCCTCAAGCGCGAGGCAGCCCGGCTGGAGGCCCGCCTGGCCGGCCCGCGCCTGGTCGGCCCGCTCACCGTGCGGGCCGTGCGCCGGCGACACAGCAAGCGCCGGGAGCAGGACCCCGACAACGGCGTGAGCCGCGACAGCCCCTGACCCCTCACCGCCGCCGGCGACGGCCCTCCTGGTCCTGACCGGCGAGGGCCTTCTCCAGCAACCGGGCCAGCGTGGCCCGCTCGCCGTCGGTGAGTGGGGCGAACACGCCCGCCTCCTCGGTCTCGGCGTCGAGCACGGCGCGGCGGAACAGCTCCCAGCCCTCCCGGGTCAGGGACACCACCATCCGGGTGCGGTTCCCGGGATCGGGCACCCGCTTCACGAGCCCGCGCTCGACCATGCGGTCCAGCCGGTGGGTCATCGTCGACGCCGAGACGCCCGCGGCGTCGGCGAGCTTCGAGGGATGCGAGCTGCCGCCGCGTCCGGCCATGGCCAGCGCCTGCAGCACCGGCCACTCGGTGCGCGAGATGTCGATGGCGTCGAAGCGCTCGTTGTAGAACACGTCCAGGCGCCGGGACAGCCGGGACATCGCGGTGACGATGCGCTGAACGGTCTCGGCCGCGCCCGCCTCGGTGTAGAGGCGAACGGCCCGCTCGTACTCGGCCCACGGCGTGCGGCGCGTCACTCCCGCACCTTAGGCCATGCCCGGTGAGGGCCATCACCCACGCAGACGGCGTGGAAGAACCCTCTGGACACTTTTGTTAGCTTCGATATCGAAGTTCTAGGTGGAACAATTTCTAGTCGAAGTGAGAGAGTGATGCGCTCGTTCAGCCGCCGGTTGGCGGCCCTCCTGGTCGGTTCGTCCCTGGGCGCGGTGGGCTGGGGTGCCGTTCTGCCGTTCCTCTACGCCGACATCTCCGGGGCCCGCGGTCTCGGAGCGTCGGTGGCCGCGGTCACGTTCACCTCGTTCGCGCTCGGCGCGCTGCTGGCCGCACCGGTGGCCGGCCGGCTCGCCGACGGTGCCCGGCCGGCCACCGTGGCCACGGTGTCCCGCCTGGCCATGGTCGCGGCGATCGGCGCGCTGATGTTCGCGCAGACGGCGGGCACGCTGTGGGCGTCGGCCTTCGCCTACGGCGCCGCGCTCTCGGTCGTGCAGCCGTCCATCTCCGTGCTGACCCTCGCCCTCACCCCCGCGCGCCAGCGGCGCGACGCGTTCGCCTGGCAGTTCATCGGCCAGAACCTCGGCCTCGCGCTCGGCGGCTTCGTGGGCGGCTACCTCGTCGACCTGTCCAGTGCCGACGGTTCGCGGCCGGCGTACGCCTTCGCCGCGGCCTGCAGCCTGGCCAGCGCCGTACTCGTCGGTGCCGTCACGCGCCGGCACCGGGCGACCCGCGGAGTCAAGGAGCCGGCCGAGGCCGTGTCCTACCGCCAGGTGCTGCGTTCGGGTGGGGTGCGGTGGCTGCTCGCCGTGACGCTGCTGCTCACGCTGGCGTGCTACGCGCAGTTCGACTCCGGGCTGCCCGCGTACGCGCTCGGCGTGCTGCACGTGGCGCCGACGACGCTCGGCACGGCGGTGGCGGTGAACGCGGTGCTCGTCGCCGCCCTGACAGCACCGGTGGTGCGCGCGACCCGCTCGGTCGCCCCGGCGCGGCTGCTCGCCGTCTGCGCCGCGCTGTGGGTGGGCGTGTGGCTGGTACTGGCCACGCCGTTGCTGCACGTGGGTTCGGCGGCGTCGCTGGTGATCGCGGGCTACGCGCTGTTCAGCGCGGGCGAGACGATGCTGGCGCCGGTGCTGACGCCGTTGGCGGCGGCCCTGGCGCCCGAGGGCGCCACCGGACGCACGCTGGCCGCGGTCAGCGGCGCGCAGACGTTGGCCACCGCGATCGGCCCCGGGCTGTCCGGCGTGCTGCTCGGCCTGGGCCTGCCGGTGGGGTTCGTGGCGCTGCAGCTGCTGTGCTGCGTGCTGGCGCTGGTGTGCGCGCGCCGGCTCGGCCGCGCCGACGCCGCCCGGCATCGCCGCGAGCTCGCCCTCGCCGCCTGACCGGTCCGCCGGAGCGGCGGTGGACATCCCGTAACCCCGCCGCGCGCGCGGCGATCATCAAGACATGACGCCCCCGCACGCGCCGCGGATGCCGGTCCGCACGAGCGCGCAGCTGCAGGAGCTGTGGCGAGAGCTGATGGGCCCGCGCGGGTTCACCGGGCGCACCTTGTGGCTGGTCTTCCTCGACCACGACGACCGCCCGCACGAGCTGGTCGTCCCGATCGGCGACCTGCCCCTCGCACCCGACCCCGAGCTGCTGACCTCGCTGCGCGGTGTCGTCGACACGCTGCTGGCCGACGGCACGGTGTCGGCCGTGCCGATGCTGCTCGCGCGTCCCGGTGACCCGGCCATGACCGCGGCCGACCGGCGCTGGGCGCGGGCGCTGCGCCGGCACCTCGACGCGCATCTCGGCGGGTGGCCGGTGCACCTGGCCACCCGCGGCCGGGTGCAGCCGTTCGGACCGGACGATCTGCGCGCCGTGGGATGAACCGGACATCACCCCTTGACTCGTATGTTCACGCCACGAACAATCAGCGGCCAGCCGCCACCTTCGCCGAGGAGAACGCCGTGCCCCTTACCCCTGCTCGCCGGACCGGGGTGGCGCTCGCGAGCGCGGCCCTGTCCGTGGCCGGACTGCTCGCCGGCCCGGCGCTGTCCGCCGCCGCACCGGCCGACACCGCACCAGGTGCGCCCGGCGCGCTCTCGCGCTTCGACCTGGCCCGCAAGGACTGCGTCGGTACGGCCCGCAACGACACGTCGAAGGTGTGGTTCACCGTCGCGAACGGGACGCTGTCCGACGTCTACGAGCCCACCATCGACAACACGAACGTGCACGACCTGCAGTACGTGATCACCGACGGCTCGACGTTCACCGACCTGCAGCAGCGCGACACCACGTACACGGTCAAGGCCGACGACACCGGCATGGCCTGCACCGTGACGTCGACGAACAAGGCCCACCGGTACACCCTGACCACCACCTACGTCGCCGACCCGGCCCACGACAGCGTCCTGATCCACACCACCGTCAAGGCCAAGGTGCCCGTGCACGTCTACGCGCGCCTCGACGCGCACGTGAACGGCAACGGCGGCGGCGGCACCGACAACGGCGGAGCGGACACCGGCACGGTCGACGCCTCCGGCGTGCCGGTCGTCGGGGACAGCACCACGGTCAGCCAGGCGGCCAACCGCGACTACGCCGTCCCCACCTACATGGCCCTGGACAGCGCGAGCCGGCACGGCGCGTCGGTCGGTTACGCCGACACCCCGTCGGACGGCCTCACGGCACTCGACGCCGCCCACACCCTGGGCACGGCCTACACCGACGCCCCCGACGGGCACGTCGTCGCCACCGAGGACGTGACGCCCGCCGCCGGCGCGCCGATCGACCTCGCGCTCGGGTTCGGCCGCGACGAGGCCGGCGCCGTGGGCACGGCCGCGGCGTCGCTGCAGACCGGATTCGCCGCGTCCCAGGCGGCCTACCTCGGCCAGTGGCAGGGCTACGACAGCACGCTGAACCAGCCCGAAGGGTCGGCCGCGCTGATGCGCGCCTACTGGCTCGATGCCAACGTGCTGCGCGCCAGCGTCGACAAGACCTTCCCCGGCGCACTCGTCGCGTCACTGGCCAGCCCGTGGGGCCAGGCCGTCAGCGCCGGCGATCTCGTGGGCGGCAAGCCGGTCTACTTCGGCTCCTACCGCGAGGTGTTCTCCCGCGACCTCTACGAGGGCGTCACCGGCTTCCTCGCCGACGGCGACGTCGCGAGCGCCCGCGCGGCCACGACCTTCCTGTTCGACCGTCAGCAGCAGCCCGACGGCCGGATGCCGCGCAACTCGCTGCTCAACGGCCAGGTGGCCCCGGACACCGGCGGCGACCAACTGGACGAGACCGCCTACCCGATCCTGATGGCCTACCTCACCGACCTGCCGGTGAACAAGGCGTACTACCGCGAGCACATCGCCAAAGCCGCCGACTTCCTCGTGGCTCACGGCCCGACGTTCGGCAACGAGCGGTGGGAGGAGCAGTCGGGCTACTCGCCGTCGACCATCGCCGCCGAGATCGCCGGCCTGACCGCCGCGGCCACGCTCGCCCAGCGGCAGGGCGACACCAACGGCGCGCGCCAGTACCAGGCCGTCGCCGACGACTTCCAGCGCAACATCAAGAACTGGACGCTCACCTCGACCGGCCCGTACAGCCCGCAGCCGTACTTCGTGCGGCTGACGAAGAACGGCGACCCGAACTCCGCCTACACCTACAACCTGGGCAACGGCAGCATCGACGCCGACCAGCGCGCGGTCGTCGACGGCGGCTTCCAGGAGCTGGTACGCCTCGGCGAGCTGTCGGCCGCCGACCCCGACGTGCAGAACTCGCTCTCGGTGGTCGACGACGTGATCTCCCGGTCGACGCCGAGCGGCACCGGCTACTACCGCTACGGCACCGACGCCGCCGGCTCCGAGGACGGCTACGGCGACTGCTGGACGCCGGACCCGACCGACTGCCCGAAGGACGGCCAGCCGTGGCCGACCACCGACAAGGGCAGCGGTCACCTGTGGCCGGTGCTGTCCGGTGAGCGGGCGGAGTCGGCCCTGGCCTCGGGCGACACGGCCACGGCCCGGGCCCAGCTGCAGTTCATGGTCAAGTCCGCGTCGGGTGTCGGGCTCGTCCCCGAGCAGGCGTGGGAGGACCCGGACCTGGCCGCCGACCCGTACGGCAGCGACCCGACCACGGCGTCGATCGGCTTCCAGGACGGCAAGGCGGCCGGGTCGGCGTCACCGCTGACCTGGGCGCAGGCCCAGCAGCTGCGGCTGATCACCGACCTCGGCACCAAGAAGATCACCGACCGGCCGGACATCACGACCGAGCGCTACGTGACGCACCCGCCGCCGGCGAACGTGCCGGTGACGATCACCGCACCGGCCGCCGGCGCCACCGTCTCGGGCACGGTGCGCGTCACCGGCACGACCACCCCCGGCGCGCGCGTGGTCGTCAGCGCCACGGCCACCGACACCGGCGGCACGACCACGATCAAGGGGACGACGGCCTCGGCGGCCGGGCGCTACTCCGTCACCGTGCCGGCGGGCTTCGGAGCCGACGTGCTGACGGTCTCGGCCACCACGGCCGGCGGCACCGGGGTGGCCCGCACCAACGTGGTCGGCGACCTGCAGGGCGGCACCACCGTCCTCGACGTCACCGACCCCGCCGGTGATGACAACGGCCCGGGCACCTACCAGTACCCGACGTCGTCCAATTTCGTGCCGGGCTCGTTCGACATCACCCGGTTCCGGGTGCTGACCAAGGACGGCACCGTGTACCTGCAGACGTCGCTGCGCAACCTCGAGGCCACCTTCGGCAGCAACCTCGGGGCCCAGCTCTTCGACGTCTACGTCCGCCGGCCCGGCGCGGCTGCCTATTCGACGTCGGCGGCGTTCCCGCAGCGCAACTACTCGATCGCCGCCGACTCGGCGTGGAGCGAGCGGCTGGAGGTGCAGGGCTTCGCGCCGCCGGTGTTCGTCGACGCGAACGGCAACCAGCTCGGCTCGGCCACGGTGGTGGCCTCGACCGTGACGGACACGATCACGATCGGGGTGCCGGAGGCGGCGTTCGGCACGCCGACGACCGGCTGGACGTTCACGCTGGCGCTCACCGGCCAGGACGGGACCGGCCCGCCGGACCTGGCCCGCACGTTCGCGCCGACGCCGCAGGAGTACCAGTTCGGCGTCTGTGCGGCCGGCGACTCCTCACCCATCTGCGCGGTCGACCCGAACACGGTGCCGAAGGTGCTCGACACGATCCCGCCCGCCAGCGTGTCCCAGGACGAGGAGCTGGACCCGACGCAGCCGCCGGTGGAGCTGCACGGCGTCCCCGTCCCCTAGCTTCGCGACTTGTCCCCTGGTGTGGTCGTCACCGAGCTCGAATTCACCGCCACACCAGGGGACAAGTGCGGATGCGGCAGGCTGGCGGCATGCGCCCGTACGACGTGCTGGTGATCGGCGGCGGGATGGCCGGTGTGTCGATCGCCGCCGAGCTCGCCGCCGACCGCCGGGTGGCCGTGCTCGACATGGAGGCCACGCTGGCCTTCCACACCACCGGCCGCTCGGCCGCCATGTACCTCGAGACGTACGGCGGGCCGCCGATCCGCGCCCTGACCGTGGCCAGCCGGGCCGCGTTCGACCGCGCCGGTGACGAGCCGGTGCTGCGCCCGCTGCCGATCCTGCACCTCGGCCTGCCCGGGCACGCCGCGCAGCTGGAGCAGCTGCACCGCGACGTGCTGCCGTTGGTGCCCGACGCCCGGCTGCTCGATCCCGCCGAGGCGGCGGCACTGCAGCCGCTGCTGCGTCCGGAGGCGCTCGAGGTGGCGCTGCTCGAGCCCGGCGCGATGGAGATCGACGTCCATGCGCTGCACCAGGGCTTCGTGCGCCGGCTGCGGGCCCGCGGCGGCGAGATCGTCACGTCGGCACGGGTGGCCGGTGCCGTGCGCGCCGACGAGGTGTGGACGGTGCACGACGCGGCCGGCCGGGCGTGGCAGGCGTCGGTGGTCGTCGACGCCGCCGGGGCCTGGGCCGACGAGGTGGCGCAGGCCTTCGGGGCGCGACCGGTCGGCGTCCGGCCGCTGCGCCGCACCGCGTTCCTGGTCGACGCGCCGCCGGGCGCCGCGGCGCCGATGTTCGGCGACGTGCCCGACACCTTCTACGTCAAGCCGGAGGCCGGGCAGCTGCTGTGCTCGCCGGCCGACGAGACGCCGCTGCCGCCGTCGGACGCGCGCCCGGACGAGCTGGAGATCGCGCGGGCCATCGAGACCATCAACGCCGTGACGACGCTGGCCGTGCGCCACGTCCGTTCGGCCTGGGCCGGGCTGCGCTGTTTCGTGGCCGATCGCACGCCGGTGGTGGGCTTCGACCCGGACGTCGAGGGCCTGTTCTGGTGCGCCGGGCAGGGCGGCTACGGCATCCAGACCGCGCCCGCGCTCGCGCGCACCGCCGCCGCCCTCGTGCGCGGCGAACCGGTGCCCGCCGACATCGCCGCGCTCGGCCTCGCGGGCGGGGACCTCGCGCCCGGCCGCGCCACCCTGCGTCCTTGACCGTGTGCGCCCGGCACGCCTGTCACCGGCGGAGTCCTGGCCGCCGGTGACAGGCGTCCCGGGCGCACACGGGCTAGGTGGGCGCCAGATCGGCCGTCGCAACCGGTGACGGGGCCGGCGCGGCGGCCTCGCTGCGCACCTCGACGGCGGCGAACACCGCCACCGAGGCGGCGATCAACGCGCCGCCGATCAGCCGCGGCCCGGTGAGTGCGTCACCCAGCCAGCCCACCGCACCGACCAGACCGAACACCGGGATCAGGTTGAGCACCACCGCGGCCGTGCTCGCGCGCACCGTGCGGATGGCCGCGTTGTAGAGCAGGAAGCTCGCGGCGAACCCGACGACACCGAGTGCGGCCGCCGCCACCCAGAACCGGGCCGGCACGTCGGTCGGCAGCGGCTCGCCGCCCGTGCTCCACGCCACGGCGGTGACCGGCAGGACGGCCAGCGCCGCCACGGTGAACTGGTCGGCGGTCAACCCGAGGGGGTCGGCCTCCTCGCCCATTCCCCGGGCGACGATCGTGTACAGCGCTGCGCTCAGCGCCCCGCCGAGCACGAACAGGTCACCCGTACCGGGACCGGTGAACCAGCCGACGCGTTCGAGGGCGAGCAGCCCGGCCAGGCCGCCCAGCAGCGCCAGGCCCAGCAGCCGGGTGATCCGCTCGCGCAGGAAGACGGCGGCGAGCAGCACCACGAACGCCGACTCGAGACCCGTGAGCACCGACGCGTTCGCGGCACTCGTGCGCTCGATGCCCACGGTGTCGAGCACGTACGCGAGCGCCGGCTCGAGCAGCCCGAGCGGCAGCGCGAGCCGCCACACGGGCGGGGCGGCCCGGCCACGCACCAGCACGGCCACCCGCAGCACCACCGCGGCCATGACCAGGGCCGTCCCCAGCAGGGTGAGCGGCCCGAACCCGGCCAGCGCGTATTTCGTCACGCACGTGGCGCCGCCCCACAGGGCGGCCGCGAGCACGAGCCCGGCCAGCGGTGCGACACGCGTCATGCGAGTCGGAGGCGTGAGTGTGACCGGTGATACGCGGGAAAAGGGCGAGCCGGGCGTATCAGGCCGCGAACCGGTGTCTCCTCCTTCGCAAGCCGCTAGCGTGACCGCCGGGGGGTCGGCCACGCTGGCGGCGCTCAACCGATCGAAAGGCTGGGCTCGTGTCCGAAGACGACTCCGTGGCCACGCTCGTGGTCGCCGCCGCCGGTGGCGACGCGTCCGCCTGGACGTCGATCGTCGACCGGTTCGCCCCTCTCGTCTGGAACATCTGCATGCGGTACAAGCTCTCGCGCCACGACGCGACCGACGTCAGCCAGAACGTGTGGTTGCGCCTCACGGAGCGGCTGGACACCATCCGCGAACCGGCGGCGTTGCCCGGCTGGCTGGCGACCACGACGCGCCGTGAGTGCCTCGGGCTGTTCCGCTCGCGACAGAGCGAGGTCCCCAGTGCCATGGAGTTCGACGTGGCCGACGACGACGAGCGGACCGACCCGTCGCGGCAGCTGCTCAGCGACGAGCGGCACGAGGCGCTGCTCAGCGCGATGGCCGAGCTGCCCGACCACGCGCGCACCCTGCTGCTCCTGCTCATGGAGGACCCGCCGCTGCCGTACCGCGAGATCAGCGAACGGCTCGGCATCCCGATCGGCAGCATCGGCCCGACCCGCGCCCGGCATCTCGAACGACTGCGCCGCTCCCCCGCTCTCGCCGGCTTCCTGCCGTCCGCCCGATCGTCCGTCACGGAAGGGAACAGACGATGAGCACCGAAGGCAACAGCACCTGGCTCTCCGACGACGACCAGCTGTTCGACCGGCTGCGTGAGGCGGTGCGCTCCACCGGTTCGGTGCCCGACGACGTCGTCGCGTTCGCCAAGGCCGCGATCGAGCTGCGCGATCTCGACGCCGAGCTCGCCGCCCTCACCTACGACTCGCTGCACGACCCCGAGCTCGCCGGCGCGTACCGCTCGGCCACGATGTCGGTGCGCAGCCTGGTCTTCGGCGTCGGCGAGGTGACCCTCGACGTGGACGTGCTCACCGACAGCTTCGTCGGCCAGCTCGCGCCGCCCATGGCCGGCACGGTGACGGTGGAAACGCCGGCCGGCGAGGTCCGCCGCGGCGAGATCGACGAGCTGGGCATGTTCAGCCTCCCGCGCTGCCCGCCCGGCGACGTGCGCTTCCGCGTCGAGCCGGCCGACGGTGCACCGATCACCACCGAGTGGACCCGGCTCTGAGCGACTACCAGTTGCGCCGGTACTGCGCGACCTCGTCGCGCTTGGCCCGCACCGCGGAACCCACGCGCCAGGGGTAGCCGGCCTGGTAGAGGCGATGCCCGGTCGACTCGTTGACGTACATCGTGGTGAACAGCACCGCACAGGCGCCGGTGACGCAGGCCGTCAGTGCCCGCACGCCTCCCGCCGCCGGGATGAAGAGTGCGAGCAGTGCCACCGGCGGGGCCACGGCGACGATCACCCTGGCCACATGGCGCAGCACCCACGTCCGGCAGGTGTTGTCGTAGAGGACCCAGACGGCGTGCCGCTCGGGCAGCCCGCCCCAGTAGGCGTACCTGAGCCAGCGCCACACACCGGGCCGCACGATCGGCGCCGGTGCGAGGTCGAAGGACTCGACGGCGATCGCCCAGGTGTCGTCGGAGCGCGCGGTCATCTCCCGCCCGACGCTACCCCCGGCCCGCCCCTAGTTCAGGGGAACAACCGCGGCCCCACGCCCGGGCGGAACTGGCCGCGGGCGGCGGCGAGCACCGACTGCGCGGCCAGCGCCGCGTTCTCGCCGGTGCGTGACATGCGGGCGGCGATGAGCGCGGCCACGACGGGCGTGGCGAACGACGTGCCGCTCCACTGCGCGATGCCGGCCGAGGTGTCGCGCGGTGGCCCGCCGGCGATCGGCTTGTACGGCAGCCGGGGGTAGGCGTTGACGATGTCCTCGCCCGGCGCGTAGACGTCCACCCACGAGCCGTAGTTGCTGAACCACGACCGTTGCTGGCCGTCGCGGTTCATCGACCCGACGCCGACGGCCCAGTCGAAGGCCGCGGGCCAGAACGGCCGGTTGGTCCCCTGGTTGCCGGCCGCCGCGACCAGCACGAGCCCGCCCTGCTGGCTCAGTCGCTGCGTCCACAGCTGTTGCAGGCCGAGCGGCGGCACGTCGTTGCGGGTGTGGCCCCCGGCCGAGAGGCTGATGATGTCCGGCGAGCGCGACAGCCCCTGGCTGATCTGGGTGATCATGTCGGTCTCCGCGACGAAGCCGGACGGGCCGATCATGCCCTCGACCACCACCTCCGCCGCCGGCGCCACGCACTTGACGACGCCGGCGATGAACGTGCCGTGCCCGGCGTACGGATCGGCGTAGCCGTCGGGGGTCCGCGCGTGCGTGGCGACGTCGTAGGTGTCCGGATCCTCGATGTCGGCCGCGCTGCCGGTGAGCACGCCGGCCACCCACGGCGCCCAATCCTCGGCGTCCTTCAGCAGCCCGGTGTCGACGACCGAGATCAGCACGCCGCGGCCGGCGTCGCCGCTGCTGGCCGACGGCCAGAGGAAGGACGCGAGGTCGGCCGTGCCCGGAGCCACCACCTCCAGCGGCTCGGTGGCCGGGCAGTGGACCCAGGTGACCTCCAGCGCGTGCTCGTGGTTGGCGACCCCGGGCCCGAGCCGGGCGTCGAGCTCGTCGACGAGCCGCGGCGTCGGGTCGTCGACGGCGCTGCCCTCGTCGTGCGTGCCGGGCACCTGGAAGCGGGTGAGACCGCGCAGCGGCGAGTCGGGCTTCAGCACCGCCGAGTCCGCGGTGTGCTGCTGCTCGGGCAGGGCCGAGCGCAGGACCTCCGCGACGCGCTGCGCGTCGCGATCGCCGGTGAGGATCGAGCCCGACCGGTAGAAGTAGGCGATGTCCTCCTGGTCCGCCCAGTCCGGCGGCCACGCCCGGATCGGGAAGTCGGCCACCGCCATCGCCGCCTTGATTTCCGGCACCATCCGGTCCCGCGCGGCCGCCCGGTGATCCTGCGACTCGGTCATCCTCGTTCCCCCAGATGCGACTAGTGGCGCTGACTACGCTGCGAGCGTGGCACAGGACGCCCCCGTGCGGGGTGAATACGTCCCTTCCGGACACTGCGTGGAGCAACTGCCCGAACTGGCGTTGTCCAACCCGCGCGACACGCTGGTGCACGCCGAGGCGGTACTCGCCCGCTCCACCGATACCGCCGAGCGTTCCTACGCCGCCCAGGCCCGCGGGATCGCGTTGCGGGAACTGGGCGACGTGCCGCGCGCCGTCCGGTCGTTGCGCACCGCGCTCACCCATGCGCGACAGGTCAGCCCCGCCCGCGCGTCGGACGCCGCCGCGTCCCTCGCGGTCACCCTCGCCGTGGCCGGGCGCAGCGCCGAGGCGCTGCGCCAGCTCGACGAGGCGCTGAGCGGTGTCGACGGCACCGACGCCGCGCGCATCCGGGTGCGGCAGGGCTCCCTGCTCGGCGAGCTGGGCCGGCCGGTGGAGGCCGCCCGGTCGCTGCGGGTGGCCGCCCGCGTCCTCGAACGGGCCGGTGACCGGATCTGGGAGCTGCGCGCGCGCCTCAACCTCGCCCTGGCCTTCATCGAGGTGGGCGACACGCAGCGGGCCGAGCAGACCCTGTTGCGGGCCGAGTCGCTCGTGCGCGCGGACCGCGAGCCCTACGAGGCGGCGGTCACCCGGCAGTACCGCGGCCTGGTCGCGGCGCTGGACGGGCGGACGCCCGACGCGTTGCGCCACTACGACGTGGCGGCCCGTCGCTTCGAGCGCAGCGGCACGTCGACGGCCGAGCTCCTGCAGTCACGGGCGTCGGCCCTGCTCGCGGCCGGCATGGTCGGCGACGCCCTGGCCAGCGCGCAGGAATCGATCGAGGTGCTGCGCCGACCGGGCTCCTCCCCGGCCTTCCTCGCCTCGGCGCTGGTGAAGGCCTCCGACGCCGCCCTGGCCGCCGGCCGGGCCGACCTCGCCCGTACCCATGCCGCCGAAGCGCTGCGACTGTTCCGCCGCCAGGGCCGCGATCGCGGCGCCACGCTGGCGCGCCTTGCCGCCGCCCGCGCCCGGCACGCGGGGGGTGAGCGCGGCCGCAGCCTGCTGCGCGAGCTGACGGCCGTGGCCGACGACGCGGCGGCGCACCGGATGCCGGAGGCGGTCGAGGCGAACCTGCTGGCCGGCGACGTTGCGCTCGACGTGGGCGCGGCGCCGGCGGCCGCCACCCACCTCGCCCGCGCCCGCCGCGCCCGCACCGGCCGCTCGGAGACGGCCAAGGTGCTCGGCTGGCACGCGGCCGCCCTCACCGCGCGCGCCGCCGGGCGGCCCGCGGCCACCTTGCGCGCCTGCGACGCCGGCCTCGCCGTCCTCGAGGCCCATCAGGCCACGCTCGGCGCCATCGAGATGCGCGCGGCCGCCACCACCCACGGGTTGCCCCTCGCCCGGCTCGCGGTGCGCGCCGGCGTCGAGTCGGCCGACCCCGCCGCGATGCTGCGCTGGGTGGAGCGGTGGCGCTCCACGACCCTGCGGCTGGCCCCGGTGCGCCTGCCCGATGACCCGCAGCTGGGGGCCGAGCTCGCCCAGCTGCGGCTGGCCCGGCTGCGCCTCGACGAGGCCACCGCGGCCAGCCGGGGCACCGCGGCCCTGCTCGGCGAGATCGTGCGGCTGGAACGGGCCGTGCGTGACCGCACCCACCGCTCGACCGCGGACGGCGCGCGGCCCGACGAGACCTTCGACCTGACCGACGCCCTGGCCGGCCTCGACGGCGCGACGCTGGTCGAGATCTTCCTCGACGGCGACGACGTCCACGTGCTGGTCGCCGACGCCGACGGGGTGCGGCACCAGGTCGCCGGCTCGCACGCCGCGGCGCAGCGGGCCACCGAGTTCGCGCGCTTCAGCCTGCGGCGCATGACGCACCGCGCGTTCTCCGAGCGGGCGCGGGCGAGCCTGCCGGGTCAGGCCGCCGCGTTGCAGCAGGCGGTGCTCGGGGCGGCGGCCGACCGGCTCGGCGACGGCCCGGTCGTGCTGGTGCCCCCGGCGTCGCTGTCGTCGGCGCCGTGGGGCGTGCTGCCGGCCCTGCGCGAGCGGTCGGTCTGCGTCGCCGCGTCGGCGTCGTCGTGGTGGTCGGCGCGGCAGGCGCGACCGGCCTCCGACACCGTGGTGCTGGCCGCCGGGCCGGACCTCGCCCAGGCCGAGGCCGAGGTCGAGCAACTGGCCGCGATGTACCCGGCCGCTCGCGTGCTGGCCGGGGGCGCCGCCACCACCGACGCCACCCTCGCCGCCCTCGACGGCGCCGCCCTCGCCCACGTGGCCGCGCACGGCACCTTCCGCTCGGACAACCCGCTGTTCTCGGCGCTGCTGCTCGACGACGGGCCGCTGACCGTCTACGACCTGCAGCGGTTGCGCCGCGCGCCGCACCGGCTCGTGCTCTCGTGCTGCGACAGCGGCACGGTGTCGGCGGCCGGCGCCGACGAGGTGCTGGGCCTGGCCAGCGCGCTCGTGCCGCTCGGCATGGCCGGCATGATCGCCGCCGCCGTGCCGGTGTCCGACCAGGAGGCCGTGCCCTTCGCGCTGCGGCTGCACGAGCGCCTGCGCGCCGGGGCGTCCAGCGGCGAGGCCCTGCGCGACGCCCGGCTGGCGGCCGGTTCGCCCGCCGCCTACGCGCTCGCCCATTCGTTCATGGCCTTCGGGGCCTCGTGAGCGGCCCGCTGTCGGGGATCGTCGTGGCCGACTTCAGCCGCGTGCTCGCCGGGCCGTACTGCACGATGCTGCTGGCCGACCTCGGCGCCGACGTCATCAAGGTGGAGTCGGCCGCGGGCGACGACACCCGGCACTGGGTGCCGCCCCTGCGCGGGGATACCGGCACCTACTACCTGTCGATCAACCGCAACAAGCGCTCGATCGTGCTCGACCTCGCCGACGCGGGCGACCTCGAGCTCGCGCACCGCCTGACCCGGCGGGCCGACGTCACCATCCAGAACTTCAAGCCGGGCGGGCTGGCCCGCTTCGGCCTCGACTACCCCGCGGTGCGCGCGCGCCGGCCGGACACGATCTACTGCTCGATCAGCGGCTTCGGCACCGGCGCGGGCGCGGCGCTGCCCGGCTACGACCTGCTGGTGCAGGCGGTGTCGGGGCTGATGAGCCTCACCGGCGCGCCCGACGGCCCGCCCTACCGCGCCGGTGTCGCCGTCTTCGACGTCATGGCCGGCCTGCACTGCGCCGTCGGCATCCTCGCCGCACTGCACCACCGCGACGTCACCGGGACCGGGCAGCACATCGAGACCGACCTGCTGTCCTCGGCGCTGTCGTCGCTGGTCAACCAGACATCGGCGTATGTTGCCGGCGGCGCGGTGCCGAGCCGGATGGGCAACGCACATCCGTCGCTGTTCCCGTACGAGCCGCTGCCCACCGCGGACGGCGACCTGATCGTCATCGCCGGCAACGATGCGCAGTTCCGCCGGCTGATGGCGGCGCTCGGCGTGCCCGAGGTGGCCGACGACGCTCGGTTCGCCACCATGGGAGCGCGCACCGACCACCGCGAGGAGCTGCGTCCGCTCCTGCTGGACCGGCTGGCCACCCGGACGGCGCAGGAGTGGTTCGAGGTGCTGACGGCGGCCGGGATCCCCTGCGGGCCGATCAACGATGTGCGCGCCGGCGTCGAGCTGGCCGAACGCCTCGGCCTCGACCCGGTCGTGGCGGTCGGTGACGTGCCGGTGGTGCGCAACCCGCTGCGGCTGTCCGAGACGCCGGCCCGCCACGACCTGGCGCCACCGCGGCTGGACGAGCACGGCGCGCTGCTGCGGGCCTGGCTCGGGGACCTGCCCGGCTGAGGCCGCCCCCTCAGGCGGGTCAGGCGGAAGGGCGCGCGCTCGTCGGTGGCCCAGGCGCCGAGCAGGCCGCGGTAGTGCGCGACGAACCGCTCGTGCTCGTGCGGCGGGAAGGTCGAGCGGACGGTGTCGACCAGCAAACGGTCGAAGGCCGGGCCCCCGATCCACTCCAGGACGACCTCGTCGAGGTGGGCGAGGCGCGAGGCGCAGAAGTCGGCGTAGCGCTCGACCTCGAAGTACTCGTCGGCCAGCGCGCGGTAGGCGGCGAGCTTGTCGGCGTAGGACAGGTCGTCGCGGTCGGCGATGTCGAAGTAGCGGCGGGTGTCGAGGTCGTAGCGCGGGCGCCGGCCGGTCACGGTGCAGAAGACCGTCCACTTCGCCAGCGCCTTCATCGCCCACGGGAAGTAGTAGTGCAGCGAGGTGATCGCGACGTCCGGGCAGGCGTTCGCGTAGTCGATCGGGTAGACCGTGCCGCCGCGCACGAGCGTCTCGCAGGAGTTGAACTCCCAGCGGAAGAAGGCGTTGACCAGCCGGCCGATCGTCACCGTCTCGGCGCCGACGTCGGGGGCGAGGAAGTCGTGCGACACCGAGTACCGCCCGTGCATCGGCTGGTCCGGGTCGAAGTTCATCACCATCGTCTCGGCGCCGATGGACAGGGAGCGGGCGAACACGTCGAAGCCGTCGACGGCGCGTTGCAGGTGCATGAGCATCTGGCCCGACTCGTTGTAGGCGCGGTGCAGGTCGTCGCGGTTGCGGATCTGCGAGACCCCGCGCCACGCGCCGCCGTCGTAGGGCTTCATGAACATCGGATAGCCGATGCGCTCGGCGATCGAGTCGAGGTCGAAGGGCTGGTTGTACCGCGCCGCGGTGTAGGCGTACTTCGCGTGCTCGGGCGGGTTCTTGTACGGCACGAGCACGGTGTCGGGCACGTGCAGGCCCAGACGCATCATTGCGCAGTAGGCCGCGTGCTTCTCCATGCTCTGGAAGGTGAACGGGCTGTTGAGCAGGTAGAGATCGTCCATCAGCGCGACCTTCTTCAACCACTCGCGCGGCACGTAGTACCAGTAGGCGAGCCGGTCGATCACCAGGTCGTAGCGCGGCTTGGCGCGCAGGTCGAACGGCTCGATCGTCACCCGCTCCGTCGCCCACGAGTGGTCCACGTCGTGGGCGTCGCGGACCGGGCCGACGCGGCGCATGATCGCCTCGAACGCGGTGGGCCAGTCCTCCTCGGTCCCGAGCAGCAGTCCGACGAGATGGTCCATCCCGTTCCCCTTCATTGGCGAAGGCGCTCCTCAGCAGAAGCGCGGCAGGTGGTGCAGCAGCTGACGTTGCCACGAACTCCAGTCGTGCGGAACGTCGTGGCCCCAGACGTCGAGTTCGTGGCGGATGCCCTTGGCCCGCAAGACCTCCGCGAACGCGTGCGTGGACGGCAGGGCCTGCGTCGGGTGGGTCTCCCAGGCGCCCTGCCCCACGACCAGCAGCAGCGTGATCCGCGAGCGCAGCCAGTCGAGGTGGTCGCCCTCGAGGTTGGGGACGTAGCTCATCGGGTTGTGGAAATAGGTGGCGTCGCCGAGCTCGCCCCACCCGTGCCACGTGGTCGGGTCGTAGTTGCCGGACAGGCACAGCGCGAGCGGGAAGACGTCGGCGTGCCGGAGCGCGAGATTGGCGGCGTGGTACGCACCGAGGCTGCAGCCCAGGGTGGCGAGCTCGACCGGGCCACCGCAGTCCTCGCGCATCCACGGCACGACGGTGTCGACGATCCAGTTCTCGTACTGGCCGTGCCGGCGGGCCCGCTCCTCGGTGGGGGCCGCGTTGTCCGACCACGTCCACGCGTCGCCGCTGTCGACGCAGTAGAGCTTGAGCCGGCCGGCGTCGAGGAAGCCGGCCAGCGCGCCGATCATGCCGTTGTTCTCGAAGTCCCAGGCCCGGCCGGCCTCGGCCGGGAAGACGAGCACCGGGCGGCCCCAGTGCCCGTAGGCGAGCACCGTGGCCCCGCCGATCTCGGCGTGCTCACGTCGCACGGGTGCTCGCCACCGTGCTCATCAGCCCGCGCAGGTACGGGTCGAGGGCGTCGCGCCAGGCGATGAAGTTGTGCGCGTCGCGGCACCGGTGCAACACGGCCCGGTGACCCAGGCGGCTCAGCGATCGCGCCATCGCCTCGTTGTTGGCGAGATTCTCCTCGACCACGCCACAGGTGAGGGTGACCGGGATCGGCCGGTCGGCGGCGTCAACGGCGTCGGCGGCGTCGGCGGCGGGGCGGCGGCGTGCATCGAGGCGACGAACGCGGTCACGGCGCCGAACCCGGCGAACTGCGCCTCCTGCGGGTCGAGGTCCGAGGTGAAGAAGCTGCCCGACTGCAGCAGCAGCGCGTCGAAGGTGCCGGGGTGGCGGCGGTGGGCGTGCAGCATGGCCAGAGCGCCCAGGCTGGCCCCGACGCCGACGCGGGCGGTGGTCGGCGGGAGGCCGGGCAGCACCTGCTCGCACAGGGCCTGCGCGTAGTCGTCGTTGGCCGAGTACCACGCGTTGCGATCGCCCGGGTCGAGCAGCGCCACCCGGAACGGCGACACGTCGCCCGCGGCGACCACCGCGGCGGCCCAGTCGAGCACCGAGCCCAGGGCCGCGAACTCGGGCCCGTCGTGCACCGCGACCAAAGGCGCCGGCTCGTCCGCGCCGATCACGCCGGGCGACCAGACGCCGACCTCCATGACGGCGTTGAGGACGTCGAAGGAGTGCAGCTCGACGGCGCCCTCGGCCCGCGGCGCGTCAAGCCATTGCGGCGCCTGGTAACCGGCGAACTCGACGACCGACTTCTCGCCGAAGGCGCCGGGCGCGCGCCGGGGATTGCCCGGATCGGTGATCGTCGCTCTGCGCCCGTTGTGGTCGGTGACCTCGAGCAGGTACTCCAGCCGGTCCACGTCCGGCTGGTCGAGGCGCAGTTGCCACTCGCCGCCGACGCGGTCGAACGGCAGCGGGTCGGCCACCCCGATCTCCTGCACCAGGCGGACACCGGCCAGGCGGCGCGGGCGGTCGACCAGGCGGAAGGTGACCCCTTTGCCGTCCGCCGATCCCGACTCGAGAGCCACGATCGGGACTGTAGTCGGCGCCCGTCCGCGCACGGGCCCAGCACGACATCACCGTGGTGGCCGCCGCGGCCCGAGCACCGGCCGGCCTAGAGCACCGTCGCCGCCGCCAGCACGAACGCCGCCCATGGGCGGTGCGGCCGGGCGCCGTGCCCCGGGTCGATGCCGATGATCCGGCCGCCGTCGAGACTGACGGTCTCGTGCGCGGCCTGCTCGTCCACGGTGACGGCGTCGGCGATCTGCGGTGCGCAGCGCAACGCGCGCCGCTGCCAGTCGACGATCATGGCGTGGCCGTGGATCTGGCTGAACGGCAACGGCGTGTGCAGCCAGCTGGGCACCAGCTCGGTGGCCGTGGCCGCCCACAGGGGACCGGCGGACAGGTTGGCGACGCCGCCGCCGAGCATCTGCCCGGCGCTGAAGACCACCTCGTCGTGCCGACCGACGAACGAGTTGAGGGCTCGCGCCGCGTCGGCGGCGGCGGTCGGCGCGTCGAGGGCCGCGCGCCAGAAGCCCTCGGTCAGCCCGGCGTGGGTGATCAGGAACGTCTCGTCGTCGGTGGCCACCGCGGCCGCCACCCGCATCGCGCCGTCGGACCACCACGCGCGCATCGTGTCCTGCGCCTCGGCCCCGATGCGCTCGTCCCACTCGAAGGCCGGATCGCGCAGGTACTGCGCCTCGTGGTTGCCGGCCAGCTGCACCCACTGCTCGGGCTGGTCGTTGAGGTAGTGGTCGACGAGCTCCACGACACCGTCGGAGTCCGGCCCCCGGTGCACGAGGTCGCCGACCTGCACGACGACCAGGTCGGCGGGCAGCCGGCCCTCGTCGTCGGCGCCGAGGCGGCGCAGCTGCGTGGTGAGCTCGTCCAGCTGGCCGGCCAGGTCGCCGATGACGGCGACCCGTTGATGACCACCCATCCGGATGACGCTAGCCGCCTACTCTGCGTGTGCTGCTCCGGCTCCGGCGACGGGCCGGCCGGGCAACCCGGCCCCGGCGAGGTAACACCCGACGAGTGTGCGCGCGACGAGTTCCACCGAGTCGTCGGGCGGCAGGAAGGTCGGTTCGTGCAACCCGCCGCCGCGGGCCCCGCCGTCCACCCCGACGAAGGCCATGAGCGACGGCCGGTCGGCGCCGTAGTAGGAGAAGTCGTCCGAGCCGAACGAGCGCCACGTGGTGTCGACCTCGACCCCCAACGCGCCCAGCCGTTCGGCCGCGGCGGCGGCCAGGCCGGGATCGTTGTGCAGCGCGGGTTCGCCGCTGACCTCGACCACCTCCGCGCGGCAGCCGTGCGCCGCGGCGGTGGCCGTCGCGATCTCCTGCAGCCCCTGGCGCAGCGCTTCCCGGTCGGCCGGCCACATGGCCCGCAAGGTGCCCAGCAGCGTCACCCGGTCGGGCACGACGTTCGCGGCCGTGCCGCCCGCGATGCGTCCCACCGTGCACACCGCCCCGTGCAGCGGGTCGACACGGCGGGCGGCGAGCTGCTGCAGGGCCACGACCACGGCCGACGCGGCGAGCACGGGGTCCCGGACGGTGTGCGGGTAGGCGGCGTGGCCGCCCCGCCCGTGCACCACGATCTCGAACTCGTCGACCGACGCGTTGACCGCGCCCGGGGTGACGCCGACCCGGCGCGGCGGCAGCTGCGGCTGCACGTGCGCGGCCACGACCGCGCGCACGCCGTACCGGTCGAGCACGCCGGAGCGCACGACGTCGCGAGCGCCGGACGGCGGCGACTCCTCGCGCGGCTGCAGCAGGACGGCCACCGGCACGTCCGGATCGGTGGCGGCGACGGCCCGCCCGGCCGCCACCGCGGCGGCCAGATGGACGTCGTGCCCGCAGGCGTGCATCGCGGCGCCCCCCGCGCGCCACGCCACGTCGGTGCGCTCGACGACGGGCAGGGCGTCCAGCTCGGCGCGCAGGACCACGGCGCCGGGGCGCGGCGCCAGCAGGGCGCCGGTGCCGGCCACCGGCTCGCACTCGTCCCAGCTCAGCGCGGCCGCCACCCGCTCGGTGGTCGGCGCCTCGGCGCCCGACACGTACGGCTCGGCGTGCAGCTCGTGGCGCAGGGCGACGGCGGCCGGCAGCTCGGTCGCGAGGTGGTGCAGGATCTGCTCGGCCCGCGAGGTCACCGCGCGTCCAGCCCGTAGGCGCGCCGCGCGTTGTCGCCGGTGATCATCGCCGCGAACCGCTCGGCGTCGGCCGCGGTCCAGGTCTGCTCGCGCACGCCGTCGAGCAGCAGGCCGGCGAGCGCGCGCCGGAACAGCGTCGCGCTCACCGGGTAGAGCTCGGGCAGGGCGAAGGCGTCGGTGGAGAACAGCACCGAGCCGAACGGCGCCAGCTCGAGCAGTTCGGCCAGCAGCGCACCCGTCCGCGGCCCCACGTTCTGCACGGCCAGCCCGACGTCGACGAAGACGTGGTCGAACACCTGCGCCAGGTAGCCCGCGTGCCGGTGGAACGGGTAGTTGTGCAGCAACATGATCGGCACGTCGAGGGGTGCGGTGGCGCGCAGCAACGGCATGAGCAGCAACGGGTCGCAGCGGGCGAGCTCGACGTCGTTGTCGCCGTAGCCGACATGGAACTGCAGCGGCCGGCCGTGCTCGAGCGCCGTCCAGATGCCGTGCCGGATGAGCGTCGGGTCGGCCAGCCGGTCGCCGTCGGCCCACGCCGCGGCGGCCCGGGCCACCGCACGTTCCGACGGGCGGGCCGGGTCGAGGTCGAGACCGATCCGGTAGGCGGCGATGGACTTGAACCCGACGGCGTCCGCCGCCCGTGCCGTCAGCGCGGCCCCGAACGCGTCGGCGTACGACTCGGGCGTGAAGTCGTCGGCGGCGCGCACCGATTCGGCCACCTGCTCCAGCCGGACGATCTCGTGCCCGCGCCCGCCGCCGAACGCGGCGAGCTCGCCGGGCGAGGTCAGCGCGTCGGGCTCGAAGCCGGTGTCGACCAGGAAGTCGCCGATGCCGGCCGCGCCGATCAGCCTGCGGTTCACCTCCTCGGGCCCGAGCTCGGCCCGCCGCGCGAGGTACTCGTCGGGCGAGCAGTGCGCCTCGAGGTCGAGCACCGGCGCGCACCAGCGGCGCACGGCCAGCCCCGCATGGGTGTCGAACAGCGAGCCGTGCCAGCGCCCGGGGCCGCCGGCCTCGGTGAGGTCGGCCTCGAACGCGGGCCGATCGAGGGGGCCGCGGCGCACGCCGTGGCAGTGGTGATCGACGAGCGGCAGCGCCCCGACCGGGTCAGACATCCGCGAGCCGCTTCGTGCCGGCTCCGCCCTGCTCCGTCGCGAAGCCCTCGTCAGCGGCGAGGCGGCGTCCGAGCCGCTTGGCCGCCCCGGGGAAGGCGAGCACGACGATGACCGACAGCAGCACCCACGCCGCCGCGGTCAGCGGCAGGTTGCGCGCCACCCCCGCGGCCGGCCACGGCGAGAGCTGGCGGTAGATCGTGTAGCCGAGCACGCCGATCGCCAGCACCGGGATGACCACCTGCCACATCGGCACGTCCATCCGCCGCTGCACGAACACCAGCCGGATCGCACCCGCGGTGGTGATCAGGTAGGCCACGAGCAGGATCAGTGTGCCGATCGTGCCCGACCACGCGAAGGTGTCCTCGGCCACCCAGTGCCCCGCGCTGAGCAGCATGACCACGAAGCCCACGGCCATGAGCGCGGTGACCACGCCCGCCGCCCGCGCCGGGGTGTCGTTGCGCGACAGCGTGGCCAGCCCGCGGCCGGCCCCGCCGAGATCGCGGTTCATCGCGTAGAGCAACCGCGACGCACCGACCGTGCAGGCCAGGCAGCAGCCGAACGCGCTGATGGTGGCGCCGAGGCTGATCACGTCACCGACCCAGGAGCCGATGTAGCTCGTGCCCAGGTCGCCGAGCAGCGACCCCGAACCGGTGAACGCCTTGACGCCGGCGGCGCCGGTGCCGAAACCCATCATCTCGATGGCGGTGACGACGACGAAGAAGATGCCGCCGAAGATCGCGGTGCCGAGGATCGCGCGGGGGATGTCGCGGTGCGGGTGCGCCGTCTCCTCGCCGAGCGTCGACGCGGCCTCGAAGCCGGCGAAGGACAGGAAGCCGAACACGATGCCGAGGAACAGGTCGCTGTTGGCGGTGCCGGGCGCGACGGTGAAGACGTCGAGGGTGAACTTCTGCGTCCCGCCGTCGGGCACGTGACCGGAAATCAGCCGGATCAGCACGACGGCGGAGACGACCACGATGATCGCGACCGTGACGCCCTCGATGGTCAGCAGCGTCGACGTGCCCCGCCGGGCCGGGGTCACCGTCAGCAGCAACGAGCCGGCCAGCGACAGCGCGGCGATCAGGAACGGCGCCCAGGTGGGCGGGTTGTTCCAGATGCCGGTGGAGTCGAGGAACGCGGTGCCGAGGATGCCCGACGCCGACGACGTCACGATGCCGTAGAAGGTGTACGTGGCGAACAGGCCGAGCCCGGAGACCACCCCCGCCCGCGGGCCGAGCGTCAGCCCGACGAACGCGTACACCGAGCCGGAGTGCTGGAAGTACTGGCACAGCCGCACGAAGCCGTAGCCGACGAGCAGCACGCCGATCGCGGCGATCAGGAAGGCCAGCGGCACCGCCCGGCCGGTGGTCGTCGCCGTGGCCTGCGGGTTGATGTTGGCGGCCATGCTCGGCGCCATGAGCGCCACCGACAGCCCCACCGCCTGCCATACGGTGAGATTGCGGCGCAACCGGTTCGGCGTGTCGGTCGGCATGAGGTCCCCTCCGTCGCGGTCGACGTCAGCAGTGTGCCGCTGCTGAAAGAAATACGATAGTCGTGACAGGGCCTGTAACAAACATTTCATCGAGGCTACGGTGGAGGTCATGAGCGAGCGCCTCGAGCCGGCCGAGCGCGAGCGGCGTGCCGCGCAGGCCCGCACCCTCGTGCCCCGGCTCGCGGACCAGGGCGTCGTCGGCGTGGCCGGCACCTGGGTCGACAACAGCGGCATCACCCGGGTCAAGGCCGTCCCGTTGGCCCGGCTGGAGCACGCGGCCGCCTGGGGCATCGGCATGTCGCCGGTGTTCGACGCCTTCCTCAGCGACGACTCGATCGTGTCCGGCCGGCACGCCGGCGGCCCCATCGGCGACCTGCGCCTGCACCCGGCCCTCGACCGGCTCGTCGCGCTGGACCAGCAGCCCGGCTGGGCCTGGGCGCCCGTCGACCGCTACACCCAGGCCGGCGAGGCGCACGGTCAGGACGCGCGCAGCCTGGCCCGGCGCGCCGCGGCCGAGCTCGCCGCGCGGGGCCTGCACGCGCAGGCGGCCTTCGAGGTGGAGTGGGCGATCGGGCTGCCCGGCGAGGGTTTCACGCCCGCCGTGTCCGGCCCGGCGTACGGCTTCACCCGGCTGGCGGAACGCTCGGACTACCTGCGCGACGTGCTCGTCGCCCTCGACCGGCAGGGCGTCGTCGTCGAGCAGATCCACCCGGAGTACTCGGCCGGGCAGTTCGAGGTCTCCGTGGCCGTCGACGACCCGGTGGGCGCCGCCGACACCCTCGTGCTCGTCCGCGAGACGATCCGCGCCTGCGCCTTCCGGCACGGCCTGCAGTCGTCCTTCTCGCCGAAGATGATCGCCGACGGCGCCGGCAACGGCGGCCACGTGCACCTGTCGCTGTGGCGCGGCGAGCGCAACCTGTTCAGCGGCGGCGCGCAGCCCTTCGGCCTCGACGACGAGGCGGCGGCGTTCACCGCCGGCATCCTGACCCGCCTGCCCGCCCTGCTGGCGGTGGGCGCGCCCTCTCCCGCGAGCTACCTGCGGCTCATCCCGCAGCACTGGGCGGGGGCCTTCCAGGCCTGGGGGCTGGAGAACCGCGAGACCGCGCTGCGGGTCGTGCAGGGGGCGACCGGCAGCGAGGGTCGAGCGGCGAACCTCGAGGTGAAGGCGTTCGACCTGGCCGCGAATCCCTATCTCGCGGTGGCGGCGCTGATCTTCGCGGGGCTGGCCGGCATCGACGCGCAGGCGTCGCTGCCGGAACCGGTCGACGTCGACCCGGCGTCGCTGTCGGCCGGCGAGCGCGAGGCGCGCGGCATTCTCGCGCTGCCGTCGTCGCTGCTCGACGCGGTGACGGCCTTCGAGGCCGACGACGCGCTGGGGTCGGCGTTCGGCGCGGAGCTGGCGGCGACCATCGCCGACGTGCGCCGCGGCGAGGTGGCCCGCTTCGGCGGCCCGGAGGCCGACCCGGCGAACGTCGTCGCCGGGGTCCTCTGGAAGTTCTGAGCGCCGTGCCCACGGTGGCCGAGACGCTGCGCTCGCGGCGCGCCGACCTCACTCCGGGCGAACTGCGGGTGGCGCAGGCCCTGCTGGCCGACTACCCCTCGGCCGGGCTGCAGTCGGCCGCCGGCCTCGCCGCCGCCTCCGGCGTCAGCACCCCCACCGTGGTGCGCCTGATCGCCAAGCTCGGCCTGCCCGGGTGGGGGGTGTTGCAGCAGCGGTTGCGCGACGAGCTGTCGGCCAAGACGGCCGGCCCGGTGCAGCTGTACCCGAAGCAGGCGCCGTCGGACTCGGTGCTGGGCCGCTTCGAGCAGGCCCTCGTGCCCGGCGTGGCGCAGACGCTGCAGAACACCGACCCGGTCGAGTTCGGCCGGGCCGTCGGGCTGCTCGCCGACCCGGACCGGCCGGTGTTCCTCGCCGGCGGGCGGGTGTCCTCGGCGCTGGCCGACTACCTCGGCCGCTACCTGCAGCTCTCGCGCACCGCGGTGCGCACCGTCGAACCGGACGGGTCGAGCCGGGCGCTGGCCCTGCTCGACGTCGACCGCGCCGCCACCGTGGTCGTGTTCGACTACCGCCGCTACGACGCCGACGCGGTGGCCTTCGGGCGCGAGGCGGCCCGGCGCAAGGCCGAGGTGGTGCTGTTCACCGACCCGTACCTGTCCCCGCTGTCGGCCACGGCCTCGGTGCTGCTCACCAGCTCGGTGGGCGGCCCGCCGCCATTCGTCTCGCTGACCGCCGCCATGGCGCTGGTGGAGGCGCTCGCGCTCGGCGTGGTCGAGACGCTCGGCTCGGGGGTGCGGCGGCGGCTGCAGTCCTTCGACCGGCTGACCGACTCGTAAGCGGCCCCCGCCCGCCGCCCTCCCTCCCCGGGTCAGTGGGGCGAGTTCCGTTCAGTGGGGCGAGATCTCGCCCCACTGAACGGATCTCGCCCCACTGACCCGGGTGGGCCGGGCCGCTCCCGGCCGGGCAGGGGTTGGCAGAGTGGGGCAGGTGAGCACCTACGACGTCGCCGCCGTCCGCGCCCGGTTCCCGGCGCTCGCCGCGGGCGCCGCACATTTCGACGGCCCGGGCGGCTCGCAGACCCCTGACGTCGTCGCCCGTGCGATGTACGACGCGTTGGTCTCGCCCGTGGCCAACCGCGGCCGGGTCACGCCGGCCGAGCGCACGGCCGACGGCATCGTGGCCGCCGCCCGCGCGGCCGCGGCCGACCTGCTCGACGCGCCGGAACACGGCATCGTGTTCGGGCGCAGCATGACGGCGCTGACCTTCGACGTCGCCCGCACGCTGGCCGCGGGCTGGGGGCCCGGCGACGAGGTCGTCGTCAGCCGCCTCGACCACGACGCCAACGTCCGGCCCTGGGTGATCGCGGCCGAACGGGCCGGCGCGGCCGTCCGCTGGATCGACTTCGACCCGGACACGGCCGAGCTCACCACCGACCACGTCGCCGCCGTGCTGTCCGGGCGCACCCGCCTCGTCGCGGTCACCGGCGCGTCCAACCTGCTCGGCACCCGGCCGCCGATCGGCGCGATCGCCGAACTCACCCACGGGGCCGGGGCGCTGCTCTACGTCGACGCCGTGCACCTCGCCGCGCACGCCTCGGTGTCGTTGGCCGATCTGGGCGCCGACTTCCTCGCCTGCTCGCCGTACAAGTTCTGCGGCCCGCACTGCGGCGTGCTGGCCGCGTCGCCGGCGCTGCTCGAGACGCTGCACCCGGACAAGCTCGTGCCGTCGACCGACGCCGTGCCCGAGCGCTTCGAACTCGGCACGCTGCCCTACGAGCTGCTGGCCGGTACCACCGCCGCCGTCGACTTCCTGGCCGGTCTCGCCCCGGGCGCGGCCGACGACCGCCGCACCCGAGTGGTCGCCTCGCTGGCCGCGGTGGAGGAGCACGAGGACCGGCTGCGCCGCCGCGTCGAGGACGGGCTCGCGCAGCTGCCCGGCGTCACCGTGCACTCGCGCGCCGCCCGGCGCACCCCGACCCTGCTCGTCACCTTCGCCGGCCGCGCTGCCGGCGACGCGTACCGCTTCCTGGCCACCCGCGGCGTCAACGCCCCGGCCGGTTCCTTCTACGCCTACGAGCCGGCGCGCCGCCTGGGCCTGGGCGCCGGCGGCGGCCTGCGCGTCGGCCTGGCGCCCTACACCGACGACGCCGACGTCGACCGCCTGCTCGACGGCCTGGCCGCGTTCCTGGCCACCCCGATCAGCGGTTGAAGGTGATGCGCGCCGGGTCGGTGGCCAGCGCCGGCCGGTTGAAGGTGACGGCCACGCCGCGGCCGCGCAGGCGCGACCGACTCTGATCGACGCGCCAGCCGTCGACCCGCACGCCGAGCGAACCGCGCCGGCGCGCGGTCAGGCCGGTGAGCCGCACCTGCACCCGCGTCGCGTCGCCGGGCACCAGGTTGAGGTAGTTGTCGCTGAACGTCGCCGGCAGGATCCGCTCATTCGTGTCGGTGTCGTACACCTGTAGATGCACCATCAGCGCCATCGCGTCGCCGGTGTTGCGCACCTGCGCCGTCACCACGACGTCGTCGCCGTCGGAGCCCGCGTCGGCCGACACCGAGATGCGGGCCGGCGCCATCGAGTCGAGGGCCGCGAACCCGGCGTCGGTGCCCGGCTTCTCGAGCCAGTACACGTTGCCGACCGGCGCGGTGCCGACGGCGCCGGTGAGCGACAGCCGCACGAACGCGATGCCCGAGGGCGCGCTCGCCAGTTGCCCGGCCAGGTTGCCGACCAGCGTGTGGTTGTTGGGGTCGGCGGCGACGGGCAGCGTGGCGTGGGCGAAGGCGGCGCCGCTCAGGTCGTGCAGGTCGACCCGCACCGAACCGGACACGGCGTCGGCGGTGTGGTTGGCGACCACGACGTCGTAGGTGGCGCTGTCGAGCACCACGTTCACCCGCCGGCACGCGTGCGCCACGGCGTAGTAGGACGAGTGCGCCTCCAGGTCGTGGCTGTACATCTGCCACACGAAGCTCGGCTGGGCCGGGTTGGTCATCCACATGATCACGCCGGTGGGCGGGTACGGGCGCCCCGGCTCGACGCCGATCATCCGGGCCGCCCGCGACTCGTAGATGGCCCGGATGCACTCGTAGTTCATCAGCTGCGACTTGCGGGCGAAGTCGGGCAGGTTGCGGATCTCGCCGTAGCGCTGCGCGGTCAGCGCGATGTAGCCGGCGCCCCCGCCGTTGCCGCCGTTGCCGTTGACGTCGCGGTCGGCCCAGTAGTCGTCGGGGTGCTCCCACGAGGACTTCGGCAGCATCTTGTGCAGGAACTCGAGCGTGGGGATCGAGTACGACCCGACCTCGTTGTGGAACGGCGGCCACTGCGTGGCGTCGTTGGCGGCGAAGTGGGTGGCGGGGGTGACCCAGTGGTACGGGCCGCCCGAGGTGTACCCGTTCACCGCGTGCTCGCCGGTGTCGCCCGCCGACGAGGTGAGCGACAGCCGCTCGGGGTCGAGCTCGGCCACGGCCGCGTCGAGCGCGTCGATGAGCTCCTGCCTCGGCGGGCCCTCGTTGCCGCCGCACCACAGCAGCACCGACGGGTGGTTGCGGAACCGGACGATGCAGTCGCGGATGTTGGCCACGTCGCGGGGCACGTCGACCGGCTGCGGGCCCTCGGTGGAGGAGAAGAAGTCCTGCCAGACGAGGATGCCGTATTCGTCGCAGGCGTCGTAGAGGTCTTCGGTGCTGCTCTGCCCGTTCCAGTTGCGGATCAGGTTGAGATTGGCGTCGCGGTGCAGGCGCACCTGGGCGAAGAGCCGCTCGCGGGGGATGCGCTTGAGCGCCTCGTCGAGACCCCAGTTGCCGCCCATGACCAGGATGGGTTGGTTGTTGACGGTGATCGCCAGCGCGTCGACCGACGCGCCGTCCGGGTCGGTACGCGGCACGGAGTAGTCGATGCGGCGCACGCCGAAGCGCACGGTGCGCTCGTCGGACACGAGACGGTCAGCCTCGAGCTGCACGGCGAGCCGGTGCAGGTACGGGTCGCCGTAGCCGTTGGGCCACCACAGCCGCGGCTGGCTCATCCGCAGCTGGGGCACCTCGGCCGGCGTCAGGCGCACCGTCGAGGCACCGGCCGGCACGGTGACGGTGTGCCGGAAGCGGGTGGAGCCGATGCGGCCCCGGATCGTCACCGCCGTGTCGGTGGCGGCGGCGCTGTCGAGCGCGAGGTCAACCGTGACGTCGGCGGAGGTGAGGTCGTCGCTCAGCGTCGGGTCGACGCGCACGTCGGCCAGCCGGACCGCTCCGGTGGTCGACCAGCGCACCGGCTGCCAGATGCCGAGATCGCGGTCGGGGATGGTGGGCAGCCAGTCCCAGCCCGCGGTGCAGAAGAATGTCGGCCCGTTCTCGAGGGTGATGCCGGTGGGGCCGCCGTTGCGCCCGCCGCGGGTCACTCCGCTGGCGTAGCTCGGCAGCGCGGGACCCTCGGAGTAGTCGAGCTTGCCGACCCGCACCGCGAGCACGGAGCGGCGCCCGGCGCGCGCGGCGATGTCGGTGACGTCGAAGACGCCGCGGATGAAGGCGCCCTCCATCGACCCGACGTGCTCGCCGTCGAGCCACACGTCGGCGAGGTAGTTGACGCCCTCGAAGTGCAGCCAGAACCGCTGGCCGGGCAGCAGCCGCGGCAGCGTGAACGCGGCGCGGTACCAGTAGTCGGTGTCCTTGAGCGTGTCCGGCACGGTGTCGGTGACGATGTGGCGGTACAGCGGGTCGGGATAGCGCCCGTTCGCGATCATGCTGGTGAGCACGGTGCCGGGCACCACGGCCGGGGCCATGCCCGGTGCCGGCGCGTCGGTGGACAGGATCGCGCCGGAGTCGCCGTCGGCGGCGGCGCGGAACGTCCAGCCCCGGGTGACGTCGTGATCGCCCGCGACGAGCCGCCCGCGCCCCGGCGCCGGTCGGGCCCGCCCGCGCGACGCGGCGTCAGCCGGGCCGGCCAGCACCGCCGCGCCGAGCAACCCACCTCCCACGACGACTCCGGTGGACAGGAACTGCCGGCGGCTGAACTGGGTCACGAGACTCCCCGGGGTGATGACAGCGTTGTCAGATCACTATCGCCGGATCGGACAAATCGGTCAACCCCCGCGCCCCGCTCTCGTCCCCATCCCTTCTTGCACGCCAGTACGACCACTTCTCGGGACGAGAAGTGGTCGTACTGGCGTGCAAGAAGACACCCAGGGCGGGCGGGGGCGGTCAGGTCTGCGCGATGCGGCCGTCGATCGAGTAGCTGAACGGGTGGGGCAGGGAGCGGACGTAGTCGACCAGCGGCACCAGTTCGGCGTCCGGGGTCTGCACGATGTCGCTCGCCGACTCGAGCACGGTGAAGCCGTCGCCGCCGCCGACCATGAACGAGTTGGCCGTGCCGGTGTAGGACTGGCTCGCGTCGTTCGGGATCGGGGCCGAGTCGTCGCCGGCGGCCCCGAGCCAGACGCCGGTGATCGAGCCGCTGCCCTGCGTGCCGGTGTAGGTGAAGTGCAGCCCGGAGACCTGCATGATCCCGCCCGTGCCGGCGGCCAGCTGCTGGTTCAGCAGCGCCCACACCTGCGCGCCGGTGAGCGAGAACGTGTCGACGTAGTCGTCCTGGAAAGGCTGCATCGTGAACAGGTCGCCGTAGGTGACGTCCCCGGCCTGCAACCCGGCGCGGATGCTGCCGGTGTTGACGAAGGCCAGCTGCGTCTTGGCGTAGGTGCGCTGCGCGTCGGCGACCAGGTCACCGGCCGGCGACTCCCCCGCCGCGGTCTGGCCGCCCTCGCGCTGCGAGGGGATGTCGCTCGACGCCTGGTTGATCACGGCCTGGGTGACCGGGTTGGTCTTCGTCACCGCGGCGTCGACGATCTTCTGGACCTTCGGGTCGGGCGTCACCACCGGCGCCGACGGGTCGGTGGAGGCCGGCGGCGTGCTGTGCCAAACCGGCTGCACCGTGCCCCACGCGGCGTCGATCGTGCCGGCGTCGCGGTCCATGAGCAGGTGCACCCGGTCGTAGGCGCGGGTGTAGGACGAGGCCTGCACCACCAGCGCGTGACCCACCCGGGCGTCGAGCACGGTGTGGCTGTGCCCGGCGATCACCACCTTGACCGCCGGGTCGAGGTGGGTGGCGATGTCGTTGATCCGGTCGTTGATCGTCCCGACGGGGAACGCGCTCTGCGTCCCGCCCTCGTGCACCACGGCCACGAAGCTGTGCACGCCCTGGCTCTGCAGCTGCGTCACGTACTTGTTGATCGCGGTGGCCTCGTCGGTGAAGTGCACGCCGTCGGTGCCGCCGGTGGTGACGATCGTCGGGGTGGTGATCGTGGTGGCGCCGATGAAGGCCACCTTGACGCCGCCGACGTCCTTCACGACGTAGGGCGGCAGCAGCGGCTCGCCGGTGGCGTCGCTGATCACGTTGGCGTCGACCGTCGCCCAGTTCTCCGGCTGGAAGGTCACCTTCGGGTCAACGGTCGACGGGCCGCCCTCGATCTGGCGCAGCAGCTCGGGCACGCCACGGTCGAACTCGTGGTTGCCCAGCGTGCCGACGTCGATGTGCATCTTGTTCAGCGCGTCGAGGGTGGGCTTGTCGCGCAGCAACGCCGACTCCGGCGGGCTGGCCCCGACCATGTCCCCGGCCTCGACGGTGACGGTGTTCGGGTCCTGGTGCCGCGCCTTCTTCAGGTAGGTGGCCAGGGTGGCGATGCCGCCGGCGGCGTCGTGCACGCCGGTGTACGGGTCGGTGTAGGTCAGGCCCTTGCCGGTGATGTTGCCGTGCACGTCGTTGAGGCCCAGCAACTGGCCGCTGGCGTAACGCCCGCCGCCGCGCACGAGCTGCGTCAACGGGCGGCCCTGCGCCTGCAGCGGCGGGTCGAAGTGCCCGAGCACGGCCAGCGTGGGCGCGAGGTCGACGGCACGCACGCCGCGCACGGCGCTGAGGTGCCGGATGTCCGGCCCGCCGGCCACGAACGTCGCGTGCATGTCGATGTTGTGCTTGAGGTCGACATCGTCGGGCAGGTAGCCGTGCTGGCCGAAGAACTTCGACGGGGCGACGAGCGTGCCCGGCGTGGCGCCGTCGAACTGGTAGGGCACCTTGCTGACGGCCACCACGTCGCCGGTGCGCGTCGGGTTCAGCGAGTCGCTGCCCTCGACGTCGGCCATCTGGGCCTTGGTGAACACCGCCTCGATGATCTTCTGCCCGGTGGCCGGGTCGGTCAGGTTCTCGTAGGCGTTCACGATCTTGTCGACCGTGGCCTGGTACTGCGCGGGATCGAGCACGCCGTCCGGATCGCGGCCCTTGAGATTCAGGTAGATCTGCGTGGTCGCGCCGGCCTCGCACTGCTTCGCGATCGTGGCACCGGGCGCGCTGGCCGCGTTCGGCCGGCAGTTGCCCGTCTGCTCGACGTCCTGCAACCCGAGCTGTTTCAGCGGCAGCGCGGCGTCGATGGCCAGCCACTGCGGGGCAAAACCGTGGTCGCTGCTGGCCAGGATGTCCGGCGCGCCGCCGACGAGTCGCTTGACGAGCGCGAGCCGCTGGTCGGCCGAGTGGTAGGCCCCCTCGACGTAGCCCGCGCGCTGGGCGAGCCGGTGATCGCGCGGGCCGGTGCCGGCCACCCGGTCGTAGTAGGGGTTGGCGCTGCCGTCGGGCGCGGTCCTCGTGAGCAGGCCGAGGATCTGGTGCGACACCTCGTCGGTCTCGTCGGTGCCGGCGAGCAGCACGTCGGTGTCCGGCTGCAACGTGCCGAGCACGTAGTGGAACACGGCCTTGTCGTAGGCCTGATTGAGGTCGACGACCTGCTGGTACCAGGTGTCCTCGTCGATGATCCCGGCCTCCTCGGGCGCAAAGTCACCGAAGATCGCCGGCGGCAGGTTGTCGGCCAGGTACTTCTCCAGGCGATCCTCGCCGGGGGCACCGGCCGGCAGCGCAGCGCAGGCGGCGGTGGCGCAGTGCGCCTTGGGCCGGGTCAGGCTGGTGAAGTACAGGCTGTACGACGACAGGTCGGGCGCCATCGTCATGATCTTGAGGTAGAAGCCGGCCGACTCGCCGTTGCTCAGCCCGCCGCGCAGCTTGACCGCGCTGTACCGGTCCGGGCGCAGCGTGGCCAGCGCCGCGCTGCCGTCCTTGTTCGCGGTGCTGGGGACGACGAGCTGCCGGTCGTAGCCGTTGCGGCTCGTCGCGTAGGTGTAGAGGTCGAAGGTGCGGTCCGGGTTGAGCGCGGCGAACGTCGACTTCAGCTGCAGCGTCGTCTGCTTGGCCGGCAGCTTGCTCGCCGGCACGTTCGTCCAGCCGCTCGCGTCGCTGAAGCCGGCCACCTGGTAGGACAGCCCGAAGCTCGCGGCGCTCGCCTGCTTCGCCGGGTCGAGCGGGGTCTGCAGCACGCCGCGCTGGGAGTAGAAGTTCGCGTAGTCGACGGTCGGGCCGTTGATGTTGGCGTTGAGCCCACCGGTCCACTCGAGCTGCGCGACGGTCTTGCCGGCCTGCTCGGCCGACGAGGCCACCGACTGCGCCTCGAGCACGTTGGTCGGGTCGGTGCCGGGCGTGGCGTTGCCGTGGAAGCTGAACGAGTCGGACTGGTCGAAGGTCTGCCGGGTGTCGAAGAAGGTGTTGTTGGTGCTGCCGTGCACGCCCGGGTAGGCGCCGGTGGCCAGCGTGTACCAGCCCTGGCCGGTGTTGGGCGGGAAGCCCTGCGTGAGCCCGTTCTGCCCGGTGGCGCCCTGCCGCATGAGCCCGGCGTAGGTGGGCATCTCGCCCTGACCGGCGTAGCGCTGCATCAGGTCCGGGCGCATGCCGTCGGAGCTGAACAGCACGACCGGGCGGTCGCTCGCCGCGGCCGCGGGCGGGGCCCCGGCGGCGGCGCCGGTGGTGAGCGCCGAGACGGCGAGGACGAGCGACGCAACCAGACCCAACCGACGCAACACCGTGATTCCCCCGATCGCCGCCATTTCGGACCATCGGCCAGCTTCGTCACCTCAGGGCGGCCCGTCAACGCCTGGCGGGCGAACACCCGGTTCCCGACGGCACGCGGCCGCGGCGTCAGGCCCCGAGGGTCACGTCGTCGAGGTCGAAGGTGCCGGGCCAGTCGGCGTCGCCGGCCGCCCGTACCCACACCTTGATCCGGGCCACGGCGCTGCGCCCGGCCCAATGGGACAAATCCAGCCGTAGCCGCGACCACGCCCCGACGCGCAGCCGGGCCGTGCCGGCCACACTGCTGCCGTCGGCGCCGTAGCAGCGCACCTGGGCCTGCACCGTGGCCAGACCTGGCGTGGACGGCACCCGGACGGCCACGCCGAGCGCCGGGCCCGCGTCGACCGGCGTCGCGAACGGCACGGCCGCGCCCTTCCAGGTGGTGGCGTCGGTCGACCACGCGGGCAGGCCGGCGTCGAAGTGCACGCGCAGCGCGCCGCCGGCGTCGGGCACCCGTTCCACCGACGACGCGTTGTCGGCCGGTTGCCAGCCGTCGGTGCCGTCGGCGAAGGTCGACAGCGCCGGCCCGTCGACCGTTCCGGCCTTGAGCGGGGCCGGCGCGGTCGGCGTGCGCTGGTCGAGGGCGCCGGCATCGAAGCCCGGCACCAGTTGCGCCCAGTCGCGCGCGCCGATGATCGTCAGCGCGAACTTCGTGGCCGCCAGTGAGCGGGCGGTGTCGATGTCGCGGAACACGTCGTACACGAGTTTGGGGGTGCCGGGCATCGCGTAGTCGGAGCGGGCCGAGTCCCACGTCCACAGGCCGAGGTGCAGGCCGCCCTCGGCCTGGTGGTCGACGTGCCGATGCAGGATGAAGGCGTCGATGCCCGGCAGGAAGCGCACCTTGTAATAGGCGTAGGCGTAACACGCGGCCTGCAGTTGCTGGTCGGCGACGGAGTTGCTGCGCGCGTTGCAGCCCTGCTCGGACAGGATGATCCGCCGCGGCGCACCGGCGAACTCGAGGTCGGGCCGCTGCAGGTACTGCGGCAGCGCCTGGATGTTCTTGAAGGTGATCAGGGGGGTGGTGTCGGGGTCGGCGGTGGCCTGGGTGTCGTTCCAGAAGGCCGGATTCGTGAGGTCCTGCGGGTAGGGGTGGTAGGCGATGTCCCAGTCGAAGTCGCCCTGCGCCGCGGTCAGGGCGGCGAGCCGGTCGACGAGGTCCTTCCCCGGGTAGTAGCGCGTGGGTTGCGACGGGTCGTAGGCCACCGTCCACTCGTGGTCGAGCGAGACGTACACGCGGGCGTGCGAGTAGGCCTCCCGCGCGGCGAGCCAGGCGATGCGCAGCGCCCGTGAGTAGTAGTCGACGAAGTCGGCGGCCGACTGGTCGCCCATGTTCTGCCACACCCATGCCGAGTCGACCTCGTTGCCGACGATGTAGCCGAGCGCGCGGCCGTAGCGCTGGTCGGTGCGGGTGTAGCGCTGGGTCAGGAAACGCATCGCCGCGGTGAAGTACGCCGTGCCGGTGGCGGTCTTCGTGTCGAAGGCGTAGACGCTGCCGTCGCCGATGGCCGCGTCGGGGTGGACGAGCTTCGCGAAGGCCGAGCCGGGGTCGGTGTCGCGGTAGAGCAGCAGGATCAGGTTGACCAGGGTGCCGTCGTCGGACAGCGGCTTGATCTGCGAATCGAGCGAGGCCACGTAGCTGCGCGAGAACCAGTAGGTCTGCCCGCCCGAGTCGAAGGCGATGGTGTCGGCGGGGTCGGCGTCGGTCAGCCGCATGAGCGAGTTGAAGGCCACGTTGATGGCCGCGTGCCGCACGCCGAGCTGCTCGGCGTCGTCGGTCATCTCGACCTGCAGGCCCTTCTTGTCGGGCACGTCGGGGTACGGGTAGTCGTTCGTCGCCGCGAAGGCGACGTCGTCGACGTAGTGCGGGCCGCCCAGCGCGCTGCCGTCGTCGTGCTCGACGGCTTCGAAGCCGGAGTAGTAGCGGTCGCGGCCGGAGTCGTAGCGCGGCAGCGTGACGGTGAAGCTGCCTTCGACGGGCGTGGCCGAGCCGGCCACGGTGCCGGTGGCGAGGTCGCGCACGTCGACCGCGCCGGTGCCCCCGACGTTGCCGCTGACGACGATGTTCCCGGCCGTGGCCCGCACTCGCGTGATGGCGCCGGTGGCCGCGGCCGAAGCGCCGGTGGGCACCACCGCGACGGGCAGCGACACGGCGGCGGCGAGCAGCAGCACGGCCGCGCGCCGGAGGCTCACCCCGTCGTCCCGACCGCGTCCAGCTGGAAGCGCGGCAGCCAGGCGGTGTCCGAGCCCACGCCGTGGAACGCGACCTCGATCTTGCTGACCGAGCTGCGCGGCGCCCAGGCGCTGATGTCGATGGACAGCGGGTTCCAGCTGTCGGTCGAGATCGTCTTCGTCGTCTCCAGCGTCTCGCCGCCGGCGCCGGTGAGGGTGACGACGGCCTCGTAGCCGCTGGCGCCGGGCGCGCCGCCGTACCCGTCGACGGCGAGGGTGAGCGCCTTCGCCTTGCTCAGGTCGAGCGGTGCGGCGGGCGAGACCTGCACGGTGCGCAGCGCGCTGACCGGCGCCGATGCGCTGGTGGCCTCCAGACACCCCGAGCCGTGGTAGCAGGTGCCCGGCCCGTTGGCCATCGACGCCACCTTCGCGACGGAATCGACGTTGGCGCCGGCGGTCCAGCCGTCGGTGCCGTCCTCGAAGTCGTAGAGCAGGTCGCCGGTGCCGCCGGTCAGCGTCAGGCGCGCCTTGGCCGTCGCGGTGACGCCGTCGTCGGAGCGGAAGGTGACCGGGATGCTCGCCCCGGCCTTCGCGTCCGGGCTCACCTGCACGTAGAGGTCGGTGGTGACGCTGACGGGCCGCCCGTTGCTGGTGCGGGCGATGCGGGTGTCGCCCGGCTGCACCGTCCACGTCTTCGGCGCGCTTGCCTGCAGCGTGCCGGTGAACCGGCGCGCGGCGCGGCCGGTGACGGTGGCGGTGAGATGCACGAGCCCGCCCGGCGCCACGCTCTGCTGGTCGGGCGTGACGACGACCTGCGCGGCCGTGGCCACGGGCTGCTGCGCGACGGCCTTGAGCACGTGCGCGCCGGCGGCGACGCCCGGCACCGTGACGTAGCCGCCGCCGCTCGTCGCGCCCGACCCGCCGACGGCGGCCGAGCCGTCCCACACGGTCGTGCCGTCGAGGGTGACCCGCACGTCGGCGCCGCCGGTCGGCACCGCGAGCCGGCCGGTGGTGCCCGCCGGTGCGTCGACGGTCAGCGTGGTGCCGCTGCCCGCGGTGCGCCACGACGCGGAGATCGCGCCGTGCGGTGTCGGCACCCGGCCCTGCGCCCAGGTGAGGTCGCCGGGGTGCGGGGTGACGGCGTAGTCGGCGAAGCCGGCCGAGGTGGGCGCCACGCCGAGCACCTGCGTGCTCAGGATCGTGGTCGGCGCGGCGGCCCAGCCGTGCGCGAGGCTGGTGAACTGCTTGAGGCCCGGCTGGCCGTCGAGGTCGAGCTTCTCGGCGAAGGTGCTCTGCGGGTCCTGCGTGAGCTGGTAGCCCCAGAACGTGCGCATCAGGTCGAGTCCACTCTCCTGTGCCAGGCCCGAGGGGTCGGTCAGCGAGAGCCGCGCGCCGGCCTCGAAGCCGCTGGGCAGCGGCTCGTAGAACGGTTTGACGGCCGAGTTCGACGTGCTCGGCGCCACCGTCAGGGCGCCGTACTTCGCCCAGCTGGTGCGGCGCAGGTAGTCCATGGCGCGGGTGGCCTGCTGCGCGGTGGCCACGCCGGTCAGCACGGCGGCGGCGTTCGCGTCCTGCGGGTAGGCGTCCGGGATCTCGCGGGACAGCCGGAAGGCGCCGACCTTGTCGTCCCAGAGCTGGCTGCGGATGGCGGTGCGCAGGGTGGTGGCGGTGTGCCGGTACGTCGCGGCCGCGCCGGTGTCCGAGCGCGCGGTGGCCAGAGCCGACATCTGCTGCAGGTTGCGCATGTACAGCGCGTTCACGTAGGTCTCGTGGCCGCAGTCGCTGTAACCGTAGTGGCCGCACGAGCCCGAGGCGGCGAACGCGATCAGGCCCTGCGGGTCGAGCGCGCGCTGCGCCTCCAGCCACGCCGTCGCCTTCGTCAGCGCCGGCCACCAGGTGTCGAGGTAGGCCCGGTCGCCGGTGTAGAGCCAGTGCTCGTACATGTTGTTGACGAACCAGGTGACGTACTCGCCGTAGGTGCGTATCTCGTCCTGGTTGTGCTGGCCCACCAGGCTCTCGGCCGGCACGTAGCCGTCGGGCAATTGCTGGGCGGCGAGCGAGGACAGCGAGTTGTCGACCGCGCCGACGTCGTCGGTGGACAGGTAGGTGACCGGCGCCTGCACGGCGAGGTCGCCCTGCCAGACGATGCGGTCGCGCTTCGCGCCGTCGAAGATCACCTCTTGGTTCGGGTCGGCGTGCGGCACCTGGGCGTCGGCGTGGTCGGCCTCGCCCGCGGTGTACGGCCAGCTCTTCGCGGTGTCCGACAGCCACGTGTTGGTCTGCACGGTGTAGGCCCCGGCGTACCAGATCTTGTTGAGCTCGTTGTCGCTGGACAGGAACCAGCCCGCGTAGTCGGACGGGTCCTGCTGCTTGGGCGCGGCGTCGAAGTGCAACGACACCTTGTCGACGGTGACCGAGCCGGCGCCGTCGAGGAAGAGGGTGGCGTAGCGGAAGCCGCGCGGCTGGGTGTCGGTGAGCGTGGCCGGCAGCGAGGTGTCGCCCAGCTTCAGGTCGTGGCTGTCCGAGTCGTAGGTGTACTTCGTGCCCGGGTAGCCGTTCCAGATGTTGGCCGTGTCGCAGCCCGGCGCGTACGCGGCCTCGCCGTCGTTGTCCTGCGGCTGCAACGCGGCGTAGCGCTTCGACTCGCTGAAGCACACGTGCAGGGCCGGGCGCTGGTCGGAGGCCGAGGTGACGTGCACCTGCACCCGGCCGCCGACCTCCTTGCCGAAGTCGAGGGTCACCAACGGCGACGTCGCCGGTCCGCCGGTGCTGGTCAGCTGCACCGACCCGTCGCCGTGCACGAGACCCGCGGGGTCGCCGGTGACCGAGCCGCCGCGCGCGGCGGCCGAGGCCGACACCGGCGCGACGTCGCGGTCCGAGGGCGCCAGCACGTAGGGGTGCCAGTCACCGGGCGACGGGGTGTAGTTCGCGTCGGTCCACGGGTCGGCCGCCGCCGCGGAGGCGTGCTGCGCGACGTCGGAGGTGACGAAGGTGGTGAGGGCCAGGGCCGCGACACCGGCGGCGGTGAGCAGTCGTGAGGGCCTGCGCATGAGCGTGTCTCCCGTGTCAGCCGAGCGTGGCGTGCAGCGTGGTGGTGCCGGTGACGCCGGCGAGTTGCAGGTAGCCGTCGCGGCTGGTGACCGTCGAGGAGCTCGTTCCGGGGCGCCAGGTTAGGCCGGCGTCGCCGGTCAGCCGGGTGACGCCGGCCGCCGGCACGCCGACCGTGGCGCTCGTGCCCTTCGGCGCGTGCACCTGCAGGTCCAGCCCGTGCGCCGACCGCTTCCAGGCGACGGTGATCGTGCCGTGCGGCGTGGGCACCCGGCCCTCGGCCCACCGCGGGCCGCCGGCGGTGTGCGGCATGACCTGGAAGGTGGCGAAGCCGCCGGCGGTCGGTTGCACGCCGAGCACGGTGTTGGTGAGGTAGCTCGTCGGGGCGGTGGCCCAGCCGTGCGCCATGCTCGTGTACGAGCCGAGTTGCAGGCCGCCGGTGGTCGAGACGTTCTCCCACAGCGTGCCCGGCCGGTCGCCGCCGAGCATGTGCGCCCAGGTGCGGTCGATGAGCGAGATGGCCTGCGCGTCGGCGGCGCCGGAGTGCTGGGCGGCGAGACCGGCGAGGGCCTGCCCGGTGACGAACGGGCTGACGTAGCGCGGCACCGTGCCGCCGTCCGCATCGTTGGTCAGGTCGCCCACCGGGCTGGCGAGCGTGCTCGCGAAGAACGAGCGGACGGCGTCGGCCCGGGCGCCGGTGGCCGTGCCGGACAGCAGCGCGAGCGCGTTCGCGTCCTGCGGGTGGTCGGTGGCCCCGGGCTTCTCCACGTAGGCGCCCGCGCCGGCGTCCCAGAGCTGGTCGTTTATCGCGGTCCGGGTGCGGTCGGCGTGCTGGCGGTAGGTGTCGGCCAGCGCCGAGCCCTCCACGCCGGCGGCCTGCGCCGCGAGCCCGAGCACGTAGGTGTAGAGCGCGTTGTCGAACGTCTCCTTGCCGGAGTTGCCGTAACCCCAGTGCCCGCCCACCGCCGACGGCACGTCGAGCAGGCCGTCGTCGCCGACGAGGGTCTCGAACCAGGCGACGTCCTTCTGCATCGTCGGCCAGTACTGGTCGAGGAACGCGCGGTCGCCGGTGTAGAGGTAGTAGCTCCAGTAGTTGGCGATCCACCACGCCGCGTACTCGCCCCAGCCGGTCTGGTAGCCCGCGCCGCCGGGCAGGAAGACGCCGGGCACCTGGCCGTTCGCGAACTGGCCCTTGGCCAGGAACGCGACGGCGTTGCGCGCGGGCTCCGACTCCCCGGTGGTCAGCATCGACACGACGTCGGACACGGCGTTGTCACCGCCCCAGATCATCCGGTCGCGCTTGGCGCCGTCACTGATCACGGTGCGGCCCTCGCCGATGGTGGCGTCGTTGGTCACCGGACCCGGCTTGGCCGGGTAGGGGCGCCCGGTCGTCGGGTCGATGGTGGCCAGCTGCACGGTGTACGCCCCGGCGTACCAGAGCCGGTTCAGCGTGGTGTCGCTGGACAGGAACGCGCCGCGGTAGGCCTGCGGGGCCGGGTTCGTCGGGTCGGCGGTGAAGTGCAGGCGCAGGCTCGACAGCGACACCTCGCCCGGCGAGTCGAGGAAGACCATCAGGTAGCGGAAGCCGCCGCGGATCACCGGATCGGCGGTGCGCGACGTGCCGTTGCGCAACGGGAAGTAGTGCGTCTCGGTGGCGATGCCCGGCGCGTCCTGGCTGAAGTCCGACGCCGTGGTCATGAACTGCTCGGATTCGCTGAAGGCCAGCCCCAGGCGCGCGTTGCCGCTCGCGTGCGCGCCGAACGACATCGTGCCGGCGACGTCGCGGCCGAAGTCGTAGACGACGTACGGCCGGCCGAAGATGTTGCTGCGCAGGACGGTCGTACCCGTGCCCGCCGCACCGCCCGCCGACGTGACGCTGCCGCCGTAGGGCTGGGCGGTGGCGAGCGGGGCGTCGGCCAGCGCCCACACGCCCGCGATGCGCGCGCCAGGACCCGGGTCGGCCGCGTTGCGGAAAGTGACCGTCACCTCGCCGGTGGTCCCGGCCAGCCGCGCCGGCACGGCGACGTCGTAGTGCACCAGACCTACGAGGTCGTGCCACACGCCGCTCTGCGCGGGGTCGGGCTTGCGCTGGTGCACGGCCTCGCCGCCGACCAGCACGTCGTAGGCGGCGTCGGCGCTGCCCGCCTCCTCCACCCGCAGGGTGAAGGCCCGGCCCTTCGGCACGTGCAGCTGGTAGCTGAACCAGGCGGCGGGGTCGTCGGGGCCGGCCTGGCGCACGGTCACGCCGTCGGTCGTGGTCGTGCTGCTGGTGGGGCTCGTGCGCAGGTTGTGCGCGTCGGTCTCGGACACCGGCTGGGCCGGGTTCACGTAGTCGGTGTCCGTGCGCCACGACTCGTGCACGCCGGCGGGCCGCACGGTGCGCGAGGCGGGGGCGAGGTCGTAGGCCTTCGTCCTCGACAGCGACGGCAGGCCGAGCCGGGCCGGCGCGGCGTCCGACGGCGCCGCCGCCACCGTGACCGCCGTCGCCGCGCAGACCAGCGCGGCCGCGCTGACGTAGGCGATGCGTGGAACCCGACGGGGACGGCGACGCAGCGACACGGAGGCCTCCAGGCGGGGATTGGGCTGTGAATCGTTTCAGAGGTCTCTTTCCTAGAGCACGAAGTGGGCCCGCGGCAAGGGATTCGGGCGAAGTGTCCGGATCCGGCCGCCTTCTCGACCGCGGACTGCGCCAGGATGGGCCGGTGCTCGAGGACGCCGGCCCCGCCCCCACCCCGTTCGCGCCCGGGTCGCCGGGCGCGCTCGTGGCCTATCGCGGCGCCACCGTGTTCGACGGGCGCACGGCCGGCCCGCGCCTGCTCGTCGTCGACGGCGCCCGCCTGCGGGCCGTCGTCGACGGGTCGGCGCCGGCGCCCGACGGGGCCGAGGTGGTCGACCTCACCGGCAGGTTCGTCGTACCCGGGCTCATCGACACCCACCAGCACCTGGCCACGCCGCCGAACCGTCCGGTGGCCGAGCTCGCGCTGCGCCGCCAGCTCTACGCCGGGGTGACGGCCGTGCGCGACATGGCCGACGACCTGCGCCAGATCGCCGACCTCGCCCGCGCCACGCTCGTCGGCGAGATCGCCGGGCCGGACATCCGCTACGCCGCACTGATGGCCGGGCCGAGCTTCTTCGACGACCCGCGCACCGTGGAGGTGACCCAGGGCGCGACGCCCGGCGACGTGCCGTGGATGCAGGCCGTCACCCACGACACCGACCTGCCGCTGGCCGTGGCCCTGGCCCGCGGCACCGGGGCGTGCGCGATCAAGATCTATGCCGACCTGCCCACCGACCTGGTGGCCGCGATCGCCGCCGAGGCCCACCGGCAGGGGCTGGCCGTGTGGGCGCACGCGGCGGTGTTCCCGGCCATGCCGTCCGACGTGGTCGCCGCCGGCGTCGACGTCACATCGCACGTCACGATGCTCGGCTACGAGACGCAGGGCGGGTCGGTCACCTACCGCGACAAGCGGCCCGTCGACCCGGCCGCCGTCGATCCCGACGATCCGCGCATCGCCGCCGTCCTCGACGCGATGCGCGAGCGGGGCACGATCCTCGACGCCACCGCCGGCATGTGGACGCGGCGCGAGCTCGCGACGTCGGCGGCCACGGCCGAGCTCGCCGCGGCGCTGGTGGCGCGGGCGCACCGCGCGGGCGTGGCGATCTGCACCGGCACCGACTTCGAGACCGACGAGGACCAGCCGTTCCCGGCCCTGCACGACGAATTGTTCTTCCTGGCCGAGCGTGGTGGCCTGTCCCCCGTCGACGTGCTGCGCGCGGCCACCGCGGTCGCGGCCCGGGCGGCCGGCGCCGACGACATGGGCACGCTCGACGCCGGCAAGCTGGCCAACTTCGTCGTCCTCGACGAGGACCCGCTGCCCGAACTGCGCCACCTGCGCACCGTCCGGTGCGTCGTCAAGCGCGGGCGCCGCTTCCCGCGCACCGACTTCGCGGGGCCGGCGTGACGGGCATGGTGATCGTCAACGCGCTGGGCGCGATCGACAACCCCAACGGCGCACCGGCGGCCGACCAGCTGATCGAGACCAGCGACCAGCTGCTGATCGACGCGCGGGCCCTCGCCGATGCGCACGCCTCGGGGCTGACCGCGGTGAACGTCACGCTCGGCTACACCATGGGCGACTTCCCGCCGTACGAGCACACGCTGCGCGAGCTGGACGCCTGGGACGCGATCCTGGCCGCGCACCCCGCCGACCTGACCCCCGTACTGACCGCGGCCGACATCGACCGCGCGCACGCCGGGGGCCGCATCGGCATCGTGTACGGCTTCCAGAACGCCGTCGCCGTGGGCGACGACGCCGCCCGGGTGGCGCTGTTCGCGGCCCGCGGCGTGCGCGTCGTGCAGCTGACCTACAACCGGGCCAACCAGCTCGGGCACGGCTGCATGGCGTCGGACGATCGCGGCCTGACACCGTTCGGGCGCGAGATCGTTGCCGCGCTGAACGATTCGCAGCTCATGGTCGACCTCTCGCACAGCGGCGAGCAGACCTGTCTGGACGCGATCCGCACCTCGACCGCGCCCGTGTCGATCAACCACACCGGCTGCCGCGCGCTCACCGACCGGCCGCGCAACAAGACCGACGAGGAGCTGCGCCTCGTCGCCGAGCGCGGCGGCTTCGTCGGCATCTACTTCATGCCGTTCCTCAACCCCACCGGCCACGCCCGCGCCGCCGACGTCGTGGCCCACCTCGAGCACGCGATCGACGTGTGCGGCGAGGACCACGTCGGCATCGGCACCGACGGTTCGGTCACCACCCTCGACGACCTCGACGCCTACCGCGCGACCCTTGCCGCGCACGTGGCCGCGCGGCAGGCCGCCGGTGCCGACGCCGCCGGCGAGCGCGCCGACACGCTGCCCTTCGTCCTCGACCTGCGTGGCGTCGACCAGTTCCACCGGCTCGTCGCACTGCTGGAGCAGCGCGGGCACAGCCGCACCCGGATCGAGAAGATCATGGGCCGCAACTTCGCCGACTACGCCGCCCGCGTCTGGCCGGCCTGACCCGCGGCCGGCTCAGCCGGAGCCGGCGAGTCGCTCGCGCAGGCCGGAGGCGCGGGCGGCGGGGCGCTCGACGCAGGCGCGCACGGCCTCGGGCGAGCCGATGACCCGGACGAGCCGGGAGGCGCGGGTGACGGCGGTGTAGAACGTCTGGCGCGTGGCCAGCGGGGAGGTGGCCGCGGGCAGCAGCACCGTGACCTCGTCGAACTGGCTGCCCTGGGCGCGGTGGATGGTCATCGCGTGCAGGGCCCGGACGTCCGAGAGCCGCACCAGGGGCAGCGTGATCGTCTCGTCGCCGCGCCGGAACGCCGCGACCAGCTCCGCACCGTCGTCGCCGGCCTGCACCACGACGCCGGTGTCACCGTTGAACAGCCCGTTCTCGTAGTCGTTGGCGGTGACCAGCAGCGGCTGGCCGGCGTAGCGGCCGTCGAGGCGCGGCGTGATGAGCGGGTCCTGCTCGGCCAGCCGTCGCTCCATCTCCTCGCTCCAGTGCCGCACGCCTCGCGGGCCGCTGCGGTGCGCGCAGAGCAGGCGGTGCCGGTCGAGCGCTTCGAGCGCGGCGGCCGCGTCGCCCGCCCGCGCCGCGGCGATCACCGCCAGCTCGTGCGTGGCCTGCTCGCGCAGCAGCGCCAGCGCCGGGCCGGTGACGACGTCGTCGTCGGGCGTGGGGCAGAACTCGATGCCCCCCGGCCCGGCGCGCAGCACGGCCAGCGCCTCGTCCGCGTTCCCCGCCCGGACGAGCTGCGCCAGCCCCGCGATCGCCCCACCGGCCTCGAAGCGGTGCACGGTGCGCAGCAGGCTCACCGCGCCGTGCAACGCGCCCTGGGCTGAGGTGCTCGACTCGACCACGTCGCCGAGCACCGCGCCCGCCTCCACCGAGGCGAGCTGGTCCGGGTCGCCCACCAGCACCAGCCGGGTGGCCGGGGCCAGCGCTTCGAGCAGCCGCGCGGTCATGGTCAGCGACACCATCGAACACTCGTCGACGATCACCACGTCGTAGGGCAGGTGGTTGTCGCGGTCGTGCCGGAACCGGCTGCTCACCCCCGGGCGGCGCCCGAGCAGCCGGTGCAGGGTGGCCGCCGGCATGCCCGCGAGCTGCGCGCGGTCGGCCTCGGGCAGGGTCGCCGCCGCGGCCCGTACCGCCTCGGCCAGCCGGGCCGCCGCCTTGCCGGTGGGGGCGGCGAGCGCGATCCGCAGGGCCGGGTGCCGGCGGCGCAGGACGGCGATCAGCCGGGCGATGGTGGTGGTCTTGCCCGTGCCCGGTCCGCCGCCGATCACGCTGACCCGCGAGCGCGCGGCCACCGCGGTGGCGCTGCGCTGGTCGGCGTCGGCGTCGGCCGGGAACAGGTCGGCGAGGTCGGCGTCGAGGCTCGCGTCGTCGGGGTCGGTCGGCCGGTCGGCGGCGCGGCGGCGCAGCTCGTCGGCCACCTGCACCTCCTGGCGCCAGTAGCGGTCGAGCCACAGCCGCGAACCGGCCAGGTGCAGCGGCGCCATGCCGTGCTCGTCGGCCACCAGCGGGCTGCTCGCGCACGCCGCCACCCACGCGTCGGGGTCGGGCCAGGGCAACGCGGAGATGTCGATCAGCTCGCCGTCGTCGGCGTCGGAGGTGGTGGTGGCCGCCGCGTCGGCGAGGTCGAGCACCACCGACCCGTGCCGGGTGCCGCGCACGGTGAGCGCGACCGCGAGCAGCACCCGGGCGTCGTGCTCGCCGGTGAGGGCCCCGAGCCGCGCGGCCACGTGGACGTCGGCCGGGGCGAGCACGCCGGCCGCGTCGAAGTCGGCCAGCAGCCCGGTGGCCCGGCGGGCGTGCAGCCCGGTCACCGGGCACGCCCGGCGATCAGCGCGCCGCCGGCCAGCACGTCCGACGCCGCTTCGACCAGCGCCGCCGGCGGCCGCCACGCGAACACGCCCGGAACGCTGCCGTCGGCGAATCGCAGGTCCGGCCCGCACATGCCGCGCAGGAACAGGTACAGCGCCCCGCCGAGGTGCGTGGCGGGGTCGTAGTCGGCCAGCCGCCAGCGCAGGAACCGGTGCAGCGCCACCTCGTAGAGCAGGGCCTGCAGCGGGTAGTGCGCCTGCACCATCGCCGTGGCCATCGCCTCGGGCCGGTAGTCCCAGGCGGTCAGCGGCCGGTCGGGCACGCCGAGCCGGTTGGTCTTGTAGTCGACGACCACGTAGCGCCCGCCGACCCGCAGCACCGAGTCGATGCTGCCGGTGAGGTACCCCTCGAGCACGGCGTCGCCGAGCACCGGGTCGAGCAGCTGCTCGGCGTAGGGCGCGAGCGGATCGCCGGCCGGCAGGTGCTCGCGCAGCACCCCGGCCAGCGCGGCCAGCCGGGCGGGTCGCAGCGGCCGGTCACCCCCGGCCAGCGGGAGCTCGAACTCCAACTCGACGAGCCGGTCCGCCGGGCCGAACCCGGCCAGGCTGCGTTCGTCGGCCAGGGGGCCGAGCGGGGTCCGTAGGGCGGGCAGCAGGGCATCGGTCAGCGTGGCGGCGTCGAGGTCCGCCGGCCCGAAGCGGGCCAGCTGCACAGCGGCGTGTGCGGCCAGCTCGCCGGGCAGGTCGGCGGCGGTCGGGTCGGCGCTCTCCAGCACCGCGTGCACCAGGGTGCCGAACGCGGCCCCGCCGGGCAGGGCGTCCATCGGCGAGCGCACGTCGCGCAGCTCACCCGGGTCGGCGTCGGTGGCCGGCACCCCCGGCTCGTCGTCCTTCTCGGCGACCTCGGGTTCGCTGCCGACCACCGGGCCGGTGTCGTGCACCCCGGCGGTCAGCGCCGTGTACGAGCTGCGCCGCCACGCGGTGTCGACGCCGCGGCCGAGCACGGCCGCGGCGAGCGCCCCGTGCTCCGTCGGCGGCGGCGACCACCGGGCGGGCGGCACCGGCGGCGTCGAGGTGACGGACAGGCAGCCGTCGACGGCGAGATCGGCGATGCGCCGCAGGGCGGCGGCGTCGGCGGGCACGCCCACCCGCTCGGGCACACCGGCCGCCGGGTCGTCGGTGAACAGCAGCCGGTGCAGGGGCGCGAAGGGGGTGGTCTTCGTGCTGGGCGCCCACCACACGATCACCTGGGCCTGCGCGCGGGTGAGGGCGACGTAGAGCAGCCGCAGGTCCTCGCCGAGATCCTCGGCGCGGTCGCGGGCCTGGTCGGCGGCGAAGGTGGGCGCGCCGGGCCCGCCCACGTTGCGCACCCGCGTCAGCTGCCCCTCGGCGTGGAACAGCGGCACGTCGGCGTCGCGCACGAAGCGGTCCCAGTCGAAGGGCAGGAGCACCACGGGGAACTCCAGCCCCTTACTGGCCCAGACGGTGACCAGCTCCACCGCCTCGGCGTCGGAGTCGAGGCGCCGGCTGCGCTCGACCGACCCGTCGTCGGTGGCCTCGGCCACCCGGCGGCGCAACCACTCCAGCGCGGCCGTCAGCCCGAGCTGCGCCGCGGAGGCCTCGGCGTGCAGCGCCTCGGCCACGTGGCGCAGGTCGGTCAACCGCCGCTCGCCGTCGATCTCGCCGAGCAGCCGCGCGGCCAGCCGCTCGTCGCGGCCGATCGTCTCGAACAGGGCGGCGATGCCGCGTTCGGCGTGCACCCGCTGCCAGTGCCGCACCCGCAGCGCCAGCCGGTCGACGTCGCCGGTGGCCAGCCGCTGCGCGTCCCAGCCGACGAACGGCGAGACGGCCAGCCGGCGTACCCGGCCCGCGCGGTGCGGCTGCTCCAGCGCGTCGAGCAGCACCAGCCAGTCGTCGGCCGCGGGGGTGCGGAACACGCTGCGCGTCGAGCGCTGCACCGACGGCACCCCGGCGGCCAGCAGCGCCTCGTGCACGAGGTCGAGCTGGGCGTTGGTGCGCACGATGACGGCGAGATCGCCCGGGCACAGCGGACGCGGCGGCGAGCCGTCACGCGGGTGCAGCAGCGGTGCCCGCTCGAGCAGGGTGACCACCTGCTGGACGAGGTCGGCGAGCACCCGCTCGCGGGCGGCCTTGACGTAGAGCTGCGCCCGCTCGCCCTTGGGCACCACCCGGATGCGCACCGGCGCGTCGTCGCTGTCCAGCGAGCGACCCTCATGCGCGGCGCGCACCGGCGCCACCGCGATCCGCGGGTCGCCGAGCGCGGCGTTACGGAACACGGCGCCGAGCCCGCGCAGCAGGTCGGGGTCGCTGCGCCAGTTCTGGGCCAGCGTGGCCACCCGGTCGGCCTGCCCGACGGCGGCGAGGTAGGCGTGCACGTCGGCACCGCGGAAGGCGTAGATGGCCTGCTTGGGATCGCCGATGAGCACGAGCGTGGCCGTGCCGTGGAAGGCCAGGCGCAGGATGTCCCACTGCACCGGGTCGGTGTCCTGGAACTCGTCGACGAGCACGATGCGGTACCGATCGCGCAGCCGGGCGAGGGCCGCGGGCGCGGTGTCCGGGTCCTGCAGGGTATTGCGCAGCCGGGTGAGCCAGTCGTCGAAGCCCAGCACCCGCCCGCGCCGCTTGCGGACCTCCACCTCCTGGCGCACCGCCTGCGCGAAGCGCCAGCGCACCGCGGCCGCGCTCTCGTCACCGGCCGCGGGCTCGGGCACCAGCACCGCCTGCCCGTCGGCCACCACCAGCTGCGCGAGCTGCCGGGCCTCGGCCAGCGACAGGACCGGGTCGCCGGCCGCCGCCCACTTGCGCAGGTACAGGTCGTCGACCACCTCGGTGACGAGGTCGTCGAAGCGCTCGACCAGCACGGCGTCGGCGTCGATGTCGCCGGCCACCCCGAGCGTGACGAGCACGCGGTGGCAGAACTCGTGCATCGTCGCCACCGTCGCGGCGTCGAACGAGGCGAGGGCGACGGTGAGCCGCTCGCGCCGCGCACCCACCTCCGCCGCGTCGCCCTGTGCGAGGAAGCGCAGCAGCTCGTCCTCGCCGGCGCGGGCGGCGGCCGGGTCGCGCAGCCCGTCGCGGGCCGCGACGAGCCGCTCGCGCACCCGGTCGCGCAGCTCCTGCGTGGCCGCCCGGCCGAACGTGACGACGAGCAGGTCGTCGATGCGGGCCACGCCCTCCGCGACGTAGCGGGTGACCAGCCCCGCGATCGTGTACGTCTTGCCGGTGCCGGCGCTCGCCTCCAGCACGGTGGTGCCCTCGGGCAACGCCCCGAGCAGCTCGAACGGCGCCCCGCTCATGACAGGTCCTCGACGCTGAGCAGCGGGCCCCATACCGAGCGGGCGAGATCGCCGAAGCGGGTGGGCTCGTCGGCGAACTGCCGGCCCGCTCCGGCGGGGGCGGCGGTGAGCACGGTGAACGGCGCCTCCCGTCCGTACACCAGCGTATGTTCCGGCTCCTCACGTTCGGAGGTGAACCGGTCCTCGGCCCACTTCTGCACGGCGGCCGGCTCGGCGTCACGCAACGTGGCGCCGCGCTCACGGCGCTGCGCGTACTCGGCCGACGTGGCCAGGGCCAGGGGCAGCGGCTCGCGCAACCCGGCGTCGCGCAGCCCGGCGAGCAGGGCCAGGCAGGAGCGCGCGAGGTCGGGGCCGACGCCGGTGAACACCGAGCGCCGCGCGTCGCTGCCGCGCCGGCCCACAGTGACCGCGCGCAGTCGTCCGTCGCCGGTGGCGGCCACAGCGGCCAGGAACCGGATCCAGGTGGTCAGCCGGTGTTTGGGGGCGAGAGTGGAGTAGACGACGTCGAGGATCGAACCGCCCCGCACACCGCCGACCGTGCCCACCAGCCGCCGCCCGTCGGGCAGCGGCACGTCGACGTCGAGCGAGGCCGCCGGCACCTGGCGTTCGGCGGCGCAGGCGTGCAGCAGGGCGTCGACGCGCTCGGTGATCGTGACGAGCTGGCGCTGCCCGAGCGCCCCCGGCGGCAGCTCGCCGCGCAGGTACTCGGCGCGCGCGGCGGTGGCGCGCGGCGTGCCGGCCAGGCAGGCGCGCAGGATGCGGTCGCCCACGGCCCAGTTCTGCAGGCCGTCGAGCTCGACAGTCAGGGCGTCGGCGGGGTCGTCGTCGCCGGTCCAGGTGGCGATGTCGAGACGCTGGCGCAGGAAGCCGCGGGCCGGGTGCTGGAAGAAGCGCAGGAGATCGTCGAGGGCGACGATCCCGGTGTCGTCGTCCGGGGCGGCCAGCGGGGCCGCGACGAGCGGTGCGACGGCGTGCCGCGGGCCGGCGGCGGCGCGGGCCCCGGCCAGCGCAGCGGTGTCGAAGGAGAAGGGTGCACCGGTGCGGCCGAGGGCGCTGGCGGTGAAGTTGCGCGCGTCGAACGGCTGCAGCGGGTGGCGGATCACCACCTCCTCGCGGGCCGGGCGGCCCTGCGCACCGAGGGCCGCCGCGTCGATCGCGTCGAGCAGCTCGCCCAGCGGCACGCAGGGCGGCACCTCGGCACCGGTGCGCGGGTCGGCGCCGGTGTAGGTGATCACGAGGTGTTCCTGCGCCGCGCAGATCGCGTCGAGGAACAGCTGCCGGTCCTCGCTGCGCACGTCCCGCTCGCCCGAGCGGGGGTCACGGGCCAGCACGTCGTCGCCGTCGGCCTCACCGCGCCGCGGGAAGGCGCCGTCGTCGAGGCCGACCAGGCAGACCACGCGGTGCGGCACCGAGCGCATCGGCAGCAGCGTGCAGACGGTGAGCGTGCCGGTGCGAAAGCTCGCGCGGGTGGGCCGTCCGGCGAACCGGTCGGCGAGCAGCGCGGTGACGTCGACGAGGCCGAGCTGTACCTCGGCCGACGGCGCGTGCTCGGCGATCTCGCGCAGCTCGCGGCGCAGCTGCAGGTGCTGCCAGGCGGCGCTGCCCTCGCCGAGCGCGGCCACGGCGTCGTCGAGGACGGCGACCCACTCGCGCACCGCACGCCGGCTGCTGAGCGCGTCGACCGCCGCTTCGACGCGGTCGACCAGCTCGGCCAGCCGACCGGCGAGGTCGATGTCGCCGCTGTCCACGTCGTCGACGGGCAGCGCGTCACCGACCCAGCGGCCGTCCTCCTCCATGGCCACGCCCACCAGCAACCGGTCGACGGCGCTGCGCCAGGTGTTCTGCCCGATGGCGGCCAATCCGTACGTGCCCCGGTGCCGCGCGTCGAGCCCCCACCGGGCGCCGGCGCTCACCGTCCAGTCGCGCAGCCGTTCGAGGTCGTCGTCATCGAAGCCGAACCGGCGCCGGACGGGGTCGGTGCCGGCGAGGTCGAGCAGCGCGGTGGCCGTCACCCGGCCGGCCGCCAGCTCGAGCAGCTGCGTGAGCAGGCCGAGCAGCGGGTTGGTCTGGCGCAGCGAGCGGTCGGCCAGCTTGACCCGCAGCGTGGCCGCCGGGTGTCCGCCCGGCTCGTCGGGCATGCCGAACGCGGCCGCCACCAGCGGCGCGAACGCCTCGACGTCCGGGCACATGATCACGATGTCGCGCGGTTCGAGCGTGGGGTCGTCGGCGAGCAGGCCGAGGATCACCTCGCGCACGATCTCCACCTGCCGCGCCGGGCCGTGCGCGGCGTGCACCTGCACGCTGCGGTCGACCGGCCCGCGTTCGGTGACCACGGTGTCGGTGGCCAGCGCGTCCTGCAGCCGGCCGAGCAGCGTGGCCGGCCGGGGTGCGATGGGCAGGTGCTGATCGTCGTGCGGCACGTCGGCGAGCAGTTGCTCCAGCTCGCGCACGTCGCGCGACATCGAGGCCAGCAGCGGGTTGCGCGCGACCGGTCGCTGCGAGCGCCGCGGACCGGGCCGCTCGTCGCGCGCCGCGTTCCACAGCGCCGGCGAGGGGTGGTGCAGCCACAGGTGCACCTCGCGCCGCTCGGCGAGCGCGCGCAGCACCCGCACCCGCGCCGGCGAGATGCGGGTGGCCCCGAAGACGGAGAAGGCCGGGCCGGGCCCGAGCCGCCCGCAGGCGGACTCCAGCCGCTCGGCCGGGGCCGGTGTAGCCAGCTCGGCACGCAACCGCCGCCACAGCTGCGCCTGCCAGCGCAGGTCGTCGGGCAGGTCGAGCTCGCCGGCGGCCCACTGCGTGAGCATCGCCGGGCGCGAGCGCCCGTAGCGGTCGAAGAGCCGGGCCAGCTTGCCGGCCACCGACAGCCGGCGCCCCTTGTCCTCGTGCCCGAGCCCGAGGTGCGCAGCGAGCACCGCACCCCACGGCTCGGCGCCGGCGTCCCGGTCGATCACCTCGAGCAGCGGCCACACGGCGCGGTCGGGATCCCAGGCCTGCACGGCCGTCGCGTACTCGCCGTCGGCCTCGACCAGCGCGTCGTCGAGCAACGCGGTGTAGGACGGGAAGAGAACGTTGGCGCACACCCCGTCGCCCTTACGCGCGCCCAGCACGTGGCTGAGCTGCTGCGCGAGCCACCGCTCCACCCCGCGGGTCGGGACGGCCACGAGCTCGGCCGCGAACGGGTCGCCCGACGGCGTGCGCAGCAGCTCGCCGAGCCCCGTCACCAGGGCGTCGGCCCGCTCGGCGCGGTGGATGTGCAGCATGCGGACGGGCCTCCCTCCGGGACGTGCCGATCGTAGGAGGCCGGGGCGACAGTTTCGCGTGCCCTAGGTTTGACCCGTGACCCGCAAGATCATCGCCTACTTCCTGGGCGGGACGATCAGCATGACCGGCCACGCCGGCGGGGTGGTGGCCCGCGCGGACGCCGACGACCTGATCGCCGCCGTGCCGCAGCTGGCCGAGCTCGACGTCGCCCTCGAGGCGCGAAACTTCCGCCGGTTGCCCAGCGCGTGCCTCGGCTTCGCCGACATCCTCGAGCTCGTCGACGACGCCGCCGCGTCGGGTGCCGACGGCGTGGTCGTCGTGCAGGGCACCGACACCATGGAGGAGACGTCCTACCTGATCGACCTGGTGTGGGCCCCGGACGTGCCGGTGGTCGTCACCGGCGCGATGCGCAACCCGACGATGGCCGGTCCCGACGGGCCGGCCAACCTGCTGGCCGCCGTACAGGTGGCGGCCGCCGACGCCTTCCGCGGGCTGGGGGCGTTGGTCGTGTTCGCCGACGAGGTACACGCCGCGCGGTACGTGCGCAAGACGCACGCCACCAGCACCGCCACGTTCGTCTCGCCGAACGCCGGACCGCTCGGCCTGCTCGTCGAGGGGCGGCCGGTCCCCGTCACCACCGTCCCCCGGCGGCCGGTGCACTCCCCCGCCCGCAGTGCCCACCCGCGCGTGCCGCTGCATCTCGTCACCCTCGACGACGACGGCCCGCTGCCCGCGCCCGGCTCCTGCGACGGCCTCGTCGTCGCCGGCTTCGGCGCCGGGCACGTGCCCGAACGGCTGGCCGAGCCGCTCGGCGACCTCGCCGCGCACGTGCCCGTCGTCCTCACCTCCCGCACCGGCGCCGGCCCGGTGCTCTCCCACACCTACGGCTTCGCCGGCTCCGAGACCGACCTGCTCGCCCGCGGCCTGATCCGCGCCGGCCTGCTCGACCCGCTCAAGGCCCGCGTGCTGCTCAAGGTCGCGCTCGCGTCCGGTTACGGCCGCGACGCGATCGCCGCCGCCTTCGCCGCGCTGCCCGGGTAGGTCCGCCGGGTCGTGCATATGGGTAGATGCACACCGATGACCTCTCACACGACCGTCCTCGCGGTGCACGGCGAACTGCCCGCTCACGTGTACCCGCAGGCCCAGCTCACCGACCTGTTCACCCGTCTGTGCCTGCCGGTGGAATCCACCCACCGGGTCGCGCGCCGCCTGCACTCGAGCGCCCAGGTGCAGACCCGGCACCTCGCCCTGCCCATTGAGCGCTACGCCGACCTGGACGGCTTCACCGACGCCAACGAGGCCTTCATCGCCGCGGCCGTGGACCTGGGCGCCGCCGCCGTCACGGCGGCCCTGACCGAGGCCCACCTCGACCCCGCCGACGTCGACCTGATCATGTCCACCACGGTGACCGGCGTCGCCGTGCCCTCGCTGGAGGCCCGCGTCGCGGCCCGGATCGGGTTGCGCCCCGACGTCCGGCGGGTGCCGATGGTCGGGCTCGGCTGCGTGGCCGGCGCGGCGGGCGTCGCCCGGCTGGACGACTTCCTGCGCGGCTCGCCGGCCGGCGTCGGGGTGCTGCTGTCGGTCGAACTGTGCTCGCTGACCGTGCAACGCGACGACCCGAGCGTGGCCAACATGGTGGCCTCCGGCCTGTTCGGCGACGGCGCGGCCGCGGTCGTGGCCGTCGGCGCCGAGCATCCCCTGGCCGCGGCGCCCGGCACCGGCCCCGTCGTCGTCGACTCGGCCAGCCACCTCTACCCCGACACCGAGCGCGCGATGGGGTGGGACGTCGGCAGCACCGGGCTGAAGATCGTGCTCGGCGCCGAGGTGCCCGACCTGGTGGAGAAGTACCTCGCCGACGACGTCGACGGCCTGCTCGCCCGGCACGGCCTGCACACGCAGGACATCGCCCGGTGGATCTGCCATCCGGGCGGGCCGAAGGTCATCGAGGCGATCCAGACGGTGCTCGGCCTGACCCCGGACGATCTCGCGCTGACCTGGCGCTCGCTGGCGACGATCGGCAACCTGTCCTCGGCCTCGGTGCTGCACGTCTTTCGTGACACCCTCGCGCAGCGACCGGCGGCCGCGGGTGAGTGGGGGATCCTGATGGCCATGGGCCCCGGCTTCTGCGCCGAGCTCGTCCTGCTGCGATGGTGAGCGCGGCCTGGTACTCGGTGCTCGTCGGCCTCGTCGCCCTCGAGCGGCTCGCGGAGCTGGTCGTCGCCAAGCGCAACCTGCGGTGGAGCATGTCCCGCGGCGGGGTGGAGACCGGCTTCGGGCACTACCCGGCAATGGTCGTACTGCACACCGGCCTGCTGGCCGGTTGCCTGCTGGAGGTCTGGCTCGCCCCGCGCGGCTTCGTGCCGGCATTGGGCTGGGTGATGCTCGCCGTCGTCGTGTCGGCGCAGGCCCTGCGCTGGTGGTGCATCCACACGCTGGGACCGCAGTGGAACACCCGCATCATCGTCGTGCCCGACGCGCCGCGCGTCGACGCCGGCCCCTACCGGCTGATGCCGCACCCGAACTATCTCGCCGTCGTCGCCGAGGGGGTGGCGCTGCCGCTCGTGCACGATGCCTGGGTCACCGCAGTCGTGTTCACCGTGCTCAACGCCGTCCTGCTCACCGTGCGCATCCGCACCGAGAACGTCGCCCTGCAGGCCGCGCGTGCGTGACCTGGTCGTCATCGGCGGCGGCCCGGCCGGCCTGGCCGTGGCCGTTGGCGCGGCCCGCGTGGGCCTCGACGTCGCGGTCTTCGAGCGGCGCGCCGGCGCGATCGACAAGGCCTGCGGCGAAGGGCTCATGCCCGGCGCCCTCGCCCGGCTGCAGACACTGGGCGTCGACCCGCCCGGGCACCCGATCGCCGGCATCACCTACGTGCAGGACGGCACCCGCGCGTACGCGGCCTTCCGGCGCGGGCCGGGCCGCGGCGTGCGACGCACCGCGCTGCACCAGGCGCTGTACGAGGCGGCCGAGCGCTCGGGCGTGGCCATGAGCCACGGTGCTGCGGGCCCGATCCACCAGCACCCCGACCGCGTCACGGTGGCCGGCACGGCCGCGCGCTATCTGGTCGCCGCGGACGGCCTGCACTCGGCGGTCCGGGCGCAGGCCGGCCTGGTCCGGCCCGCGGCCGGGCGTCCCCCGCGACCGCGTTGGGGCCAGCGCCAGCACTTCCGCCTGAGGCCGTGGACGGACACCGTGGAGGTCACCTGGGCCGCCGACGCGGAGTGCTACGTGACCCCCGTGGCCGACGACCTCGTCGGGGTCGCGGTGCTCTCCTCGCGACGGGGCGGGTTCGCCGACCAGCTCGCCGCCTTCCCGGCCGTGGCCGAGCGTCTGCGTGGTGCGCAGCCGGCGTCGGACGTGCGGGGAGCCGGTCCGTTGCGCCAGGACACCCGCGCCCGCGTCGCCGGTCGGGTGCTGCTGGTCGGCGACGCCGCCGGCTACGTGGACGCGCTCACCGGCGAGGGCCTGGCCGCGTCGTTCGCCGCGGCCGCCGAACTGGTGCGCTGCGTGCTCACCGACCGCCCCGGCGACTACGAGCGCGCCTGGTCGAGGGTGACGCGGCGGTCACGCTGGCTCACCTCCGGGCTGCTGTGGGCGCGCGAACAGCGGCTCCTGGGCGCGCGCATCGTGCCTCTCGCCGCGACCGTGCCGCCGCTGTTCGCCGCCACCGTCGACCAGCTCGCCCGGTGAGCGACCCCGTGTGGGACGTTGTCATCGTGGGCGCGGGCCCGGCCGGGGCCACCGCGGCCCTGGCCGCCCTGCGGCACGACCCGGACGCCGCCGTGCTGCTCGTCGACGCCCAGGCGTTCCCCCGCGACAAGGTCTGCGGCGACGGGGTGGCCCCGCAGGCCCTGGACGTGCTCGCCGGCCTCGGGGTCGACGTCGACGCCCTGGTGGCCGGCACCGCGCCGGTCACCAGCCTGCGCCTGACCTCACCGGGCGGCGTTCGCGCCGTACGCCCGTTCGCCCGGGCGGCCCGCGTCGTCCCGCGCGAGCAGTTCGACGACCGGCTGCTGCAGGCCGCGCTGCGGGCCGGCGCGCAGCTGCAGCGCCGCCGGGTACGGACCGTCGAACCCGTCGGGGACCACGTGGTCGTCGACGGGACGCTGCGCGCCCGTGCGGTCATCGGGGCCGACGGCGCGGAGTCGGTGGTGCGCCGGGCGTGCGGCGTGCGCGCCGCGCCGGCGGGCACGGTCGCCGTGGCCGTGCGCGGGTACGCCCCGGCCGGCGCCTGGCTCGCCGACGAGCAGGTGCTGACCATGACCCGGCGCGACTGGCCCGCCTACGCGTGGGCCTTCCCGATCGGCGACGGTCGCGTCAACGTCGGTTACGGCCAACTCGTGGGCGCGGTGCATCCCACCCGCGCGCAGCTGACCGATCGGCTCGCGCGCCTGCTGCCCGACGCCGGGCCCGGCCCGCTGCGCGGTCACCGGCTGCCGCTGTCGACCGGGCGCCCCGAGGTGGGCCGGGGGCGGGTGCTGCTCGCCGGCGACGCCGCGTCGCTGATCAACCCGCTGACCGGCGAAGGTATCTACTACGCCGTGCTGTCGGGTCGACTGGCCGGCGCGGCCGCGCTGAGCGCCGATCCGGCCGGCACCTACCGCGCGACCCTGCGCCGCGCCCTGGGACCGCACCTGCGCCAGACCGACCTGCTGTCCCGGCTGGCGGCCCGCCCCCGCCTCGTCGACGCGGTCACCGCCGCGGCCGCGGCCGACCAGCGGGTCTTCGACGCTCTCGTCGAGATCGGCCTCGCCCGGGGACGGGTCACCCCGGGCCTGCTGCCGGCCACGCTGCGCGCCGCGGCCCTGGCCATGCGCGCAGCGGCGACCCGGCGGGCAACGTGACCTTGTCTCAGCTCCGTACGACCGGTTCCGGGCGCCGGAAGTGGTCGTACGGAGCTGAGACAAGCGGACGGATCAGGCGGCGGCGACGGCGAACTCGCTGATCTGCACGTTCGCGCCCACCGCGTCCCAGCTGCGGGTGACGGAGATGCGCAGGTAGCGGGTGCGGGTCGGCGGGAAGGTCGTCGTCGAGCCGGCCTTCGGCGCCTCGGTCGTGCCGGCCACGGTGCGCCAGTGCTCGCCGTCGTCGGAGACCTGGACGTCGTAGTCGCGCGCGCCGTAGTTGGAGCGCCCGCCCACGGTCACCGAGCCGGCGGTCACGGGTGCGCCGAAGTCGACGCCGTAGGTGACCGGGTCGGCGGCGGTCGGCCCCTGCCCGGCGGTCCGGCCCCACGAGACGTAGAACGTGCTCGCCGAGCCGTCCGCGGCGAGCTCGGCCGGGTAGCGGTCCTGGCTCGGTGACGCTTCGATCCGCGGGTACGGCGTGCCGTGCGGGTTCAGCGCGAGGTCGGCTGAATTCTCGAGGGTGAGCGCCGTCGACGCCTGCAGCCCCGTACTGGTGCGTACGGTGACGCCCAGCGTGCTCGTACCGGTGCTCACGCCCTGGTCGCGGACCTCGACGGGCACGACGGCCCACGAGCCGGCGCGCACCGTCGTCCGTTTCGGCGCGGCGGCGGTGATGCCGCTGGCACCCGACGCCGCGAGCGTGACCCGGACGGGCTCGGCGGTCGGGTTCGTGACCTTGATCTGCGCCTGGTTCACCCCGCGGTCGGCCAGCGGCAGCGTGTCCTGCAGCGGCTCGGCCGTGATCATCGCGTCGCGCCCGGCCGCCGGCGTCAGCCGCACCGGCCCGAACAGGCCGTAGTCCATCCGGGCCCGCGACGACGCGCCGGTGCCCGGTGCCACCCGCACCGCGTTGAGCAGCGTCGACGCCACCCGCACGGTGATCGTGTTCGCCCCGCCGTGCAGGTACGTGCCGACGTCGACGTGGCGCAGGTCGGCCTGGTCGAGCGGCGGCAGGTCGCGGCCGTTGACGGCCACCCGCACCGTGTCCACCGGCGTGCCCAGGTCGAGCAGCGCGCTGCGCACGCCGCGCCACGACCGGTCGAGCTGCACGTGCGCGGTGTAGGTGCCGACGCCCGACACGTCGGACAGGTCGGCGGGGTAGCCGTTGGCCGGGGTGATGGCCGACCACGCGGGCAGTGCGCCGTTCGCGTCGGCGTGCAGCGGCACCGGCCCGAGGGTGGTGTGGGCGGTGTCGCCGGGCAGGTCGGACGGTCCCGGCGTGACGCTGTCCACCGACAGCGACCAGTCGTCGACGCGCAGCGGCTGCGCCGGCGTCGCGGCCGTGCCGGTCGGCGGCGGCACCGGGCGGGGCGCGCCGGTGAAGGTGGCGTCGTGCCGCGCGGTCAGCGCGATGACGCTGCTGTCGTTGCCGGCCAGCGTCACGGGCACGACGACGCGGCCATGCACCACGCGGTAGTCGGTGATCGGGGTGATCTTGCCCGTCCAGGTGTCCATCCGGTAGGGCACGCCCGAGCCGGTGAGGGTCAGCGTCTGCGCGGTGGCCGTACGCGACTGGTTGAACAGGTAGTAGTAGTCCACCCCGTCGCCGTGCCGGCGCACGTCGAGCACGGAGTCCGACGCCGTCGCGTGCGCCGCGGCGGCGCGGACCTTCAGCTGGGCCAGCGCGGCGGGCACGTCGTCCGGCCCGGCCACGCGCACGACGGTGGGCTGGTGCAGCAGCTCACCCACGAGCCGCTGCAACCGCTGGTCGGCGCGCCCGCTCGCGTCGTAACCCGGCGTCGTCGAGGGGACGTGACCGCTCACGACCACGGGCAGCCCCTGTCGCGCCAGGCGCAGCAGCGACGTGGCCGCCGGCACCGTCATCGTCGTCTGGTCGTTGAGCTCGACCGCGTGGTAGGCCGACGTGTCGCCGAACAGGCGGCCGTGCTCGTACGTGGCGTCCTGGCCGGTGAGCTGCGCCGGACTGACGTACTCGTAGGTGTAGCCGGCCTTCGCCATCGCCGAGTCGCCGGGCACCGTCTTGTTGTTGCCGGTGCCGGTGGTGCCGGTGCCGTTCAGGCCGAAGTCCTGCCAGTAGACGCCGACGTCGAAGCGCGGCTGGCCCTGGCGCAGCACGAGTTGCAGCCGCGCGAGGTTGTCGTTCACGGCGCGGTAGTCCGACCAGTTCGGGTTGCCCTTCGCACCCCATGCCTCGGAGTAGGAGGTGTTGCCGCCGTAGCTCATGCCCGGCCACACCTCCTGCGAGCCGGCGCCGGCCGGTCCGCGGGTGAGGTACGGGAAGCCGTGCCACACCACCTGGTTCACCCCGCCGGCCAGGCCGCGGTAGACGGCGGCCAGGTTCGACACGTCCGAGCCGGTGCCGGCGGTCGAACCCCACACGTCGCCGGAGAAGGCGCAGCACTCGTCGGAGACGACCTTCTCGCCACTCAGGTGCGCGCCGGTGGCCACCACCTTGTAGTCCTGCACGTTGCTGTAGTCGCCGCTGGCCTGGCCGAAGGCGAGCGACTCGCCCTCGGGGACGTCGATGTGCGACGCGGCGGCGGAGATGTCGACGGGCACGCCGTAGGGCTGGATACGGGTGCTGAGGTGGTGCCGGTGCGCCCACGCGCGCAGCACGTCGAGCCGGTTGGCGATGTACAGGTCGCTGAGCGTCTGGCGGTAGTCGGTGCGCACGCGCGTGCCGACACCGTCACCGAAGTCGAAGGTGGGCGCCGCGGTGATGCCCTGGTCGCCGGCCCCGGCCAGCGCGGGCAGCAGGTCCACCGGCGAGTAGCCGCGTCGCTTCGTCCACTGCGCCACCATCTCCGGCGTCCACTTCTCGGTGCTGCCGAGCTCCAGCGAGTCCTCGAACAGGTCGTCCGAGCCCATCTGCTTGACCAACGCCTGCACCGACGGGGTGAGGATGTGCTGGTCGTAGAAGTCGGTGGTGGCGTGCGCGCCGGCCGCGCTGAGGGTGTCGAGGACGTAGTTCGTGCCCGTGGCCGTGTAGCCGGTGAGCGACTGCCCGGTGGGCGCGCGGTAGAAGGCCATCAGCGCGTAGGTACTGCCCGCGTCACCCGGGAAGTCGACGTGCAGCGAACCGTCGGCGGCCACGTCACTCGTCACGTCGCGCACGCTCGAGCGGTCGAGCTCGCGCGGGCCGCTGGTCTGGGTGGCGCAGCCTGCGTCGGTGCAGCGGGCCACGAGCGCGGCGATCAGGTTGGGCTGCGCGCCGGCCGGCAGCGTCACGTTGAAGTTCGTGGGCAGCGTGCCGTCGCGCGCCGTGCCGCCCTTCGCGAACTCGTCGGTGAACACGATCTGCTGCGACGCCGCCGGGTCGTTGACGTCGGTCACCGTCGGCACCGTGGCCGGCCAGCGCGGGCCGATGGTCAGGTCCAGGCTCAGGTCGTCGGCCTTCGCGCCGGCCAGCATCGTGCGCACCTTGTCGGCCCACAGCGGGGTGCCGAAGCCGTACTTGTCCAGGAACGGGCTGGTGTTGTTGCCGGTGCCGTCCACCCCGAACGGCGCCACCTCGGCCCCGCCCGCGCCCGCCGCCTTCATCTGGTCGAGTTCCGAGCGCAGCTCGGCGTCGTCGGTGTAGGCCAGCGGCATCCACCACCGGTACTTCGGCCGGACCGACGTCGGCGGGTTCGCGAACGTGTGCTGCGTCAGCGTGGTGCTCGATGCCGGCGCGGCCGGCTGGGCCGGCGCCGGCGTCGTCCGCGGCGTCGCCACCGCCCGGGTCACCGTCGTCGACCCGACCGCCAGCGCCACCACCGCGATCACCGGCACGCACGCCCGCCGCATCCGTCCACCCATGACCGCTCCGTCCGCAAATGAAACATTTCAACGCCCGGACGGTATTTGCCCGGGTCACCGCGGTCAACGCAGCCGCGTCGGTTGTCCGGAACCGGACATTTGCGTCACCGGTGTCGGCGCCGGCCGGTGGTGAACCCGCGGGCCGGCCTGTGGACAACCCCGGCCCGGCCCCTTCCCGTGCCTACCGTGGGCCATGACGTTGCGCCGCCCCGAGGAAACCTTCGTGCACGACGACACCGAGCTGTTCGATCTCTGGTGCGCGCTCATGGGGCCGGGCGGCTTCGCCCGCCGGAGCCTGTGGATGATCTTCGTGCACGCCGACGGCAACCTCGCTCCGGTGGTATCACCCATCGACGACGTGCCCCTCGTCCCCGACGCGCGGCTCCTGCGCAACCTGGCGACCGTCGTCGCCGAGGTCGTCGCCGACTTCGGCACGGCGGCCTTCCTGCTCTCCCGGCCGGGCACCCTCCCGATGACCGAGAGCGACCGACGCTGGGCCCGGGCGCTGCGCGCGGCCGTGGACCCCGCGGTCAGCCCCTGGCCCGTACACCTCGCCACCCGTGACCGCGTCCAGGTCTTCGCGCCGGACGATCTGGTCTAGGCATCGCGAGTCAGCGACCTCGACGGCGAGTTTCTCAATCGCGCTGCGCGTCCCGGTACGCCGCGGCGAACCGCTCGATCGTGGCCAGGCAGATGTCACGCGGCTGGAAGGTCCCGGCGGCGAGGGTCTGCAGCCAGGAGCCGAGGCCGAACACCGCCGTGCCGCGGTAGAGCGGCCACGCGTCGGACGGGTGACGCCCGAGGGCGGTGAGGTAGCCGGCCAGCAGTTCGCGCTCGTGCTCGCGACGGTCGGCCACGTCGAGCGCGGAGACGATGAAGTAGCCGACATCGTGCGCCCAGCTGCCCCGGCGCACGAGCTGCCAGTCGTAGAAGCCGATCGTGTCGCCGAGCGTGTACGTGTTGCCGGGATGCGGGTCGCCGTGCAACAGGGTCTGCGGCCCGGTCGCGGCCACCCGCGGCCAGGCCCGGAAACCGCGTTCGAGTTCACGCGCGCTCACCTCCAGCGGGCGGCCGGCCCGGCGCAGCTGCGCCCGCGCGCGGGCGAACCCGGCCAACGCCACCGGCGCCCACCCCGGGCCCAGCCGCCAGGGGCGCACGAACGCCGGCAGCCGCACGTCCCAGTACGCGGCATGCAGCCGGGCCAGCTCACCCAGGCCGGCGGCCACCTGCTCCACCGTCAGCGGCACCAGCGCGTGGTTGGGCCGACCGCCGCGCAGGGTGACGTCCTCCATCACCACGACCGTCGCCAGTCGGCGCCGGTTCGTGGCCGCGGCGAGCAGGCGTGGATGCTCGAGCGGCAGGGCCGGGCCGTGCGCGGCCAGCTGCGCCTCCGCCTCCCGGGCCCCGAGCGCCGACAGCGCGAGCCGGTTGAGCCACCGGCCCTCGCGCTTGACGAAGACACGCCGGGGGCCGGGCTGACCGTCGTAGCCCAGCTCGACGACGGCCCGGGCGTTCGTGCCGGCCGCGACGTCGCGGACCCGCACCCCCGTCACCGTCCGGCCCAGCGCGGCGCTCATCCACTCAGGGGTGAGCGACGACCAGTCCCGCGGCACCGGCAGCAGCGGTCAGTCCTTGCCCGCGACGTCGTGGGCGCGGTGCTGCGCCGGGGTGTGGGTGAGCGGCGGTGCGGCGGGCCGGGCCACCGTGGTGTCGCGCTTGGCCGGTGCGGCGGGCGGTGCCGGGGTGGCCAGCATCGCGTCGCGCAGCAGCTTGGTCGTGCCGTCGGTGTAGGCGCGGAAGTTCGGCTCGACGGAGAACACGGTGACACTGCCGCCGCCGACCTGGTTCACGGCCTCGATCGGGCTGCCGCCGAGGCTGCCGGCGTTCTCCGCGTAGCCGGACACGAACGGGTGCTGCGGGAAGGACGCGACGACGGCGGCGCCGTTGGCCGACATCTGCCCGTCGTAGTCCTCCCACAGCGCGTAGTCGTGCGGGTAGGGCGAGTCGATCGACAGCAGCGCGCCGGGCGACGAGCGCCTGCGCGTCGGTGACGGCTCGACCGACGAGAGCCCGAGCTTGCCGGCCAGGGCCGTGCCGCCCTGCCAGCCGACGTAGCGCCCGCCCTTGCGCACCCAGGCCGTCAGCGCCGCGCGTCCGGCCGGGCCCATCGCGTCGTAGCTCGGCTGCGTGTCGACGTCGGGCACGAGCAGCACGTCGAGCTTGCTCAGCGCGCGGCGTCCACCTGGTCCGGCGAGAGCGCGGTGTAGGGCACCCGCCAGTCCTGCGCCGAGGCGCCAGCGCAGCCACCCGGTGGTCTGGTACTGATACGTCGGGTCGGGGCGCTGGTCGATGATGCCGATGCGCGGTAGCGCGTTTCGGCAGCTTCGGCGGGCCGGGCGCGTGCGAGGGGCGGGACGGGCGCGACCGAGGCGTCGAGGTGGCGGCCGGTGAAGCCGCCGTCGAGCCCGACGAGCAGCGGGTTGCTCCACCGCTGAGGTCGTAGAAGTACGGGAACGGCACGTACGTGTCCTCGTTGAGCATCGCCTGCACCCAGTGCTTCTGCGGCTGGGCCATCGGTGATCCAGTACGTGCCGCTGGGCAGCGTGGTCGGCTCGTGCGGTCGTCGAGCCGTAGGGCGTGTAGTCGGGCACGGCCAGCGGCGCGGTCAGCCGGTCGACCTGCACGTGCGCCAGTTGCAGCCGCCGGACGACGGTGCGGGTGTCGCGGTCGTCGGGGCGGATCGCGCAGGAAGTAGCCGCACACCGGCTGGTCGGGCACCTGCCGCAGCACGGTGTGCCCGGGTTGAACGACGGCGTTCTTCTCCAGCGTGCAGTGCTGGCCCTCGCGCCAGCGCGGTCTGGAAGATGCCCGCGCCACCGCGTGAGCACCTGGTCGTGTGCCGTCGCGCCGGTGAACAGCGACACGATCGCGCTCGTGTACTGGTGCAGCACGCGCGCGGAGTACTTGGCGTCGCCGCCCTGCTCGTAGGTCATGCCGGCCGCGCCGAACTGCGTCGTCGGCACGGTGTCGCCGTAGCCCTGGTAGAAGAGGTCGTAGCCGGACTGGTAGGTCTCGTACCGGAAGCCCTTGGCGTCGAACGCGGCGGCGTTGGCGTCGCCGTACAGGTGCTCGATCTCGTCGTAGGCCGCGTCCGGCGTCTCGTGGTAGATCGGGTCGGAGTCGGGCGGGAAGAAGTAGTTCGGTGCCGCCCATCTCGTGCTCGTCGACGTAGAGCTGCGGCGGGTACTTGCCAGAGCAGGTCGAGCTTGCCGCTGGTCTCCGGCTGGGTGCGCGCGAACCAGTCACGGTTCATGTCGAAGGCGTAGCTGTTGGTGCGCACGTCGTTGGCGCGGCCGTCGGGGTTCTGCGTGGGGATCAGCCCGACGAGCGAGTGGTCCAGGATCGTGCTGCGCCACGCAGTCGTTGCGGTCGGCGAGGTCGTAGAGCAGCTCGAGCACCGCGTCGCCGCCGGACGGCTCGTTGCCGTGCACGTTGGCGGTGATCCACAGGACGTCGGGCGTCTGCTGGATCAGCCGCTGCGGCCTGCGCCTCGGGCGTACTGCGGGTCGCGGATCGCGGCCAGGTTCTGCTGGATCTCGGTCCAGCCGGCCGAGCGTCTGCGGCGAGCCGACCAGCGCGTAGCGCAGCGGGCGGTCCTGCCACGAGTGCGCGAAGGTGCCGGTGACGACGCGGTCGCTGGCCCGGTCGACCGCGTCCCAGTACGCGCCGATGTCGTAGTCGGTGGCCTCGCGCGACCCGAGGCCGGTAGCCGAGCACCTGGCGCGGTGTCGGCACGCTGCCGGTGTGCACCGGTGCCGTGGTGACGGGGCTGCACCCCGCTGGCGCCGGCGGCGGCGTGCCGCTGGCCAGCGCCGCCGGCGCGAGCGAGAGGCAAAGAACGATCGCGGACCCGAGGACGACCTGCCGTCGCATGCGAGCAGTCAACACCAGCGGGGGCCGCGGCGTCATCCCCTCCGGCGTCGCATCGTTCGCTCCACGCCGGCCGCGGCCCGCAGCGCCGTGGCGTCGGCGAACCGGCGCGCCATGACCTGCAGCCCCACCGGCAGGCCATCACGGCCGGTGCCGATCGGCACGCTCACCGCGGGCAGCCCGGCGAGGTTGGCCGGCAGGGCGAGCGCGCACCAGGCGTCGAACGACTCGGGCACCGGCCGGCCGGCGATCGTCGGCGGCGCCAGGCGGCCGGTGGCGAAGGCGGTCACCGGCATCGTCGGGGTGAGCAGCACGTCGACGTCGGCCAGGAACGACGCCCAGGTCTGCGTGAACGCCGCGCGGCGCTCCTGCGCGTCGAGGTAGTCGCGCGCGCTGACGTCGCGGCCGGCCAGGGCGATCGCGGCGGCGTCGGCACCGACGAGCTCGGGGTGCGCCTCGACCAGCGCGCCCTCGCTGGCGTAGCCCTCGGGCAGCGCGATCGCGTCCCACAGGCCGGTCGGATCCGTCGGTTCGGGCTGCGCCTCGACGACGTCGGCCCCGGCGGCGGCGATCGCCTCGACCGCCGCCGCGAAGCAGGCCCGCACGTCGTCGTCGACGTCGGCGAAGCCGAGATCGGCCGACACGGCGACGCGCAGGCCGGCCCACGACCCGTCCCGCACGGCACTGAGGTAGCCGGTGTCCGGGGACGGGTAGCTCAGCGGGTCGTGCGGTGACGGCCCGGCCATGACCGACGCGGCGAGCGCGAGGTCGCGCACCGACGCGGCGATCGGGCCGGTGACCGACAGCGTCGGCCAGCCGCGGAAGCCGGGCTGCTTGGGGATCAGCCCGAAGGTCGGCTTGAGCCCGCAGGTGCCGCAGAACGCCGACGGGATGCGGATGGACCCGCCGCCGTCGGTGCCGATCGCGAGCGGCACCATGCCCGCGGCCACGGACGCGGCCGCTCCGCCACTGGAGCCGCCGGTCGTGCGCGTCGGGTCACGCGGGTTGCGGGTGGTGCCGTGCAGTTCGTTGTCGGTGACGCCGCGGTAGCAGAACTCCGGGTTGTTCGTCTTGCCGACGATGATCGCGCCGGCGTCGAGCAGCCGCGCGACGCAGGCACAGTCCGCGTCGGGCACGAAGTCGGCGAGCGCCCGCGAGCCGTTGGTGGCCGGCAGCCCCCGTACCCAGACGTGGTCCTTGACCGACACGGGCACCCCGGCCAGCGGGCCGGTCACCTCGCCCGCGTCCACCGCCCGCGCCCGGGCGAGCGCCGTGTCGGCGGTGACGACGGTGAACGCGTTGATGTCCCCGTCGACCTCGGTGATGCGCGCCAGCGAGTCCTCGACGGCGGCGACGGCGGTCGTCGTCCGCGACCGGATCGCCTCGGCCGTCCCCCAGGCGTCGCGCGTCACGGCTCCACGTGCTGGTGGGCGGCGGCGTCCAGCTCGTCCTTCTCGGCCTGCTCGACCCGCTTCTCCGCCTCGACGTCGAGCGAGCGGCAGAACACCCAGTACAGGACGCCGGCCACTGCCAGGCCGATGAAGAAGGAGATGTCCGCGCCGTCCAGCGCCTTGGCGGCGAAGCCGACGAACAGCGTGCCGACCGAGAAGAACGGCACCATGGCCGCGAACCCGATCAGGTAGGCGCCGATCCCGCGCCACCCCCACCGGCCGTAGATCCCGTTCGGCTTGAAGATCTCGGCGATGGCGTAGTGGCCGCGGCGCACCACGTAGTAGTCGACGAGGTTGACCGCCGTCCACGGGATGAACAGGTAGAGGATCAGCAGCAGGAAGTCGTTGAAGTTCTTCAGGAAGTCGTCGGTCGCGGCCAGCGCGCCGATCACGGACAACACCGCGGTGAGCCCGACCGTGACGACGCGCAACGTCAGCGTCGGGCGCACCTGCTTGAACGAGTCGATGGCGCTGATCAACGTCAGCGATCCGCCGTACATGTTCAGCGCCATCACCGACACCAACCCGATCCCGGCGAGGATGAGCACGATCGCGCCGAACCCGGAGAACACCTCGTTGCCGGCCTTGTCGATCTCCGCGATGCCGGAGCCGTCGAAGTTCTTGACGCCCACCCAGGCCACCAGCACCGAGCCGACGATCATCATCCAGCCGCCGCCGACGGCCGAGCCCCAGTACGTCCAGAAGAACGTCTTGCGCACCGTGACGTCCGGGTGCATGTAGCGCGAGTAGTCCGACACGTAGATCGCCCAGCTGATCTGGTAGCCCGCGACGACACCGAACTGGCCGAGGAACGGCGTCACCTTGAACGTGCCCACGTCGAAGGTGCCGCTCGGGTAGTGCAGGAAGAACAGGCCGATGGTGAACAACCCGAAGATCACGATCATCGAGTAGGTGAGGAACTGCTCGGCCTTGTGGATGATGTCGTAGCCGACGACCGCGATGACGAACGCGACCACCGTGACGACGACGACCCACAGCTTGGTCGGGCCGTGCGCCGTGGCGTGCACCGACTGGCCGGCCAGGACGGAGTTGAACACGTTGAACCCGGCGTACTGCACGTAGGCGAACAGCCACACGAGCAGCGCGCCGAGGTAGCCGAACTGCGGCCGTGACTGGATCATCTGCGGCAGGCCCAGCTGCGGCCCCTGCGCCGAGTGGAAGGCCATGAACAGCGTGCCGACCAGCGTGCCGACGACGATCGAGATCACCGACCAGAACAGCGACGCGCCCTCGGTGATGCTGATCAGCCCGACGGCCAGGGTGGCGATCTGCGCGTTCGACATGAACCACAGCGGGCCCAGATGCCAGATCTTGCCGTGCCGCTCGTCGAGCGGCACGTAGTCGATCGAGCGGACCTCGATGCCGCCCAACTTCTTCTTGCCCGTGTCCTTCTCGGTGGCCGTCATGGCGCACACTCTGCTCCGCGGACGGGCGTCCCGTCACCCGACGCGCAGCACCGACAACAATTCGTAACCGACGTGCGCGGCGGCGATACCGGTGATCTCCGCGTGGTCGTACGCGGGCGCCACCTCCACGATGTCCGCGCCCACCACGTTCGCCCCGCGCAGCGCGCGGATCATGCCCAGCAGCTCGCGCGAGCTCAGCCCGCCGGCCTCCGGCGTGCCGGTACCCGGGGCGTGGGCGGGGTCGAGCACGTCGATGTCGACGCTGACGTACACCGGCCGGTCGCCGAGACGCTCGCGCATCCGCTCGGCCATCGCCGCCAGTCCGCCGTCGAACTCGGTGCAGTGCAGGGTGGCGAAGCCCAGGTCGGCTGACTCGGGCAGGTCGCGCGCCGAGTACAGCGGGCCGCGGATGCCGGCGTGCAGGCTGTGCTGCCCGTCGATCAGGCCCTCCTCGGCCGCGCGGCGGAACGGCGTGCCGTGCGTGTACGGCTCGCCGAAATAGGTGTCCCACGTGTCGAGGTGCGCGTCGAAGTGCAGCACCGCCAGCGGCCCGTGCTGCGCGTGGTGCGCGCGCAGCAGCGGCAACGCGATGGTGTGGTCGCCGCCGAGCGTCAGCAGCCGGCCCTCCCCCGTCAGCTCGCGCGCCGCCGCCTCGATCGTCGCGATCGCCTCGCCGATGTCGAACGGGTTCGCCGCGATGTCCCCCGCGTCGACCACCTGCTTGTCGGCGAACGGCGCCACCTGCTGCGCCGGGTTGTACGGGCGCAGCAGCCGACTGCTCTGCCGGATGTGCGCCGGCCCGAACCGCGCCCCCGGCCGGTAGCTCACCCCCGAGTCGAACGGCACGCCGACCACGGCCACGTCCGCCCGGCCCACCTCGTGCCGCTGCGGCAACCGCGCGAACGTGCTGAGGCCGGCATAGCGCGGCGACACCGCCGCGTCCGGCGGCCCGACCGGCCCGCTGTCCGTCGCCTCGCTCATCCGCCGAGCATGGCATGCCGGCGACCTCAGCCCGGTCGGAATCACGGTCGATGCCAGGTGGTTGGTCGAGCTATGACGGCAATCGGAGTGACGACGTACGGCGGCCCGGAGGCCCTGCACGAGATCGACGTACCGCCCGAACCTTTCGGCCCCGCGGACGTGCGCCTGCGGGTGACCGCGGTGGCGGTGAGCCCGACCGACACCGGCGTGCGCAGCGGGATGCGCGACGACAAGCCCACCGCCGATCCGCCCGGCGTCGTGCCGGGCATGGATGCGGCCGGCGAGGTCGTCGAGGTCGGCGCGGACGTCGACACCGGCGTCGCCGTGGGCGACCGCGTCATGGCTCTGGTCCTGCCCTCCGGCGCGCACGGTGCTTACCGCCGCGACCTGGTCGTGCCCGCCCGCTCGGTCACCCGCGTCCCGGCCGGTGCGTCCGACGCCGAGGCGGCGACGTTGCCGATGAACGCTCTCACCGCACGCTTCGCCCTCGACTCGTTGCAGCTGCGGCCCGGGCAGGTGCTCGCGGTCACCGGCGCCGCGGGGGCTTTCGGCGGCTACGCCATCCAGCTCGCGAAGGACGACGGCCTCACCGTCGTCGCCGACGCGGCCGACAAGGACCGCGCGCTGGTCGAGCAGCTCGGCGCCGACGTCGATCCTGCCCCGCGGCGACGGCTTCGTCGCCGCCGTTCGCGAGCGGTATCCCGACGGCGTCGACGGCCTGGCCGACGGCGCGGTGTTCAACGAGAAGGCGCTGCCCGCGGTGAAGGACGGCGGCCGCATGGCGACCGTCCGCGGCTGGGACGGCGGCGACCAGGACCGCGTCATGGTGCTCCCGGTGATGATCTTCCAGCACGACGCGGGAGTGGGAGGCTCTGGATAGGCTGCGCGAGCAGGTCGAGGCCGGCGTCCTCACCCTGCGCGTGGCCGACGTCCTGCCCGCCGCCCAGGCCGCCGAGGCGCACCGTCGCCTCGAGGCCGGCGGCGTGCGCGGCCGACTGGTCCTGCAGTTCTGACGGAAGGCGAACGATGAAGTACCGCAAGCTCGGCCGTACCGGCCTGGACGTGTCCGCGATCTGCCTCGGCTGCATGAGCTACGGCGAGCCCGACCGCGGCCCGCACCCGTGGTCGCTCGGCGAGGACGACGCCCGGCCGTTCTTCCGGCAGGCCCTCGACGCCGGCATCAACTTCTTCGACACCGCGAACACCTACTCCGCGGGGTCGAGCGAGGAGATCACCGGCCGCGCGTTGCGCGACTTCGCCGACCGCGACGAGATCGTGCTCGCCACCAAGGTGTTCATGCCGGTCGACCGCGACGGCCCCAACGCGAAGGGCCTGTCCCGCAAGGCGATCATGGCGAGCATCGACGCCAGCCTGCGCCGCCTGCAGACCGACTACGTCGACCTGTACCAGATCCACCGCTGGGACCCCGACGTCCCGATCGAGGAGACGCTCGAGGCGCTGCACGACGTGGTCAAGGCCGGCAAGGCGCGCTACCTCGGCGCCTCGTCGATGTGGGCCTGGCAGTTCAGCAAGGCCCTGCACACCGCCGACGCGCACGGCTGGACGCGGTTCGTCACCATGCAGAACCACTACAACCTGCTCAACCGCGAGGAGGAGCGCGAGATGCTGCCGCTGTGCGCCGACGAGGGCATCGGCGTCATCCCGTGGAGCCCGCTCGCGCGCGGCAAGCTGACCCGCGACTGGGACGAGACGACCACACGTTCCGAGTCCGACCAGTTCGGCCGCACCCTCTACCCCGACAGCGACAAGCAGATCGTCGACGCCGTCGGCCAGGTCGCCGCCGACCGCGGCGTGTCGCGCGCGCAGGTCGCCCTCGCCTGGGTCATGGCCAACCCGGTCGTCGACGCGCCCATCGTCGGGGCCACCAAGGCGCACCACCTCGACGACGCCGTCGCCGCCGTCGACCTCGCGCTCACCGCCGACGAACTCGAGCGACTCACCGCCCCCTACACGCCGCACGAGGTCGTCGGTTTCCAGTAGGCGCGGCGCCTGCCGAGCGCCCTCGCATGTCAAGTTGCGAAACCCCTGCGGGGCCGTACTGTTCGGTGACGATCCAACACGGGTCTCACCTAGCTAAGAGGAAACAATGAAAATCGCCCTGCGCATCCTGGCCGTGATCTTCGTGGCCATCGCGGTCTTCCTGGTCGTCGTCACCATCTCGGCCTTCAACTCCGCCGGCGGCGCCCGCACCGGCGTCGCCGTGGCCTACCTCGTCGGCGCCGTCGTGCTGTTGGCTGCCGCCGCCTGGATGTGGCGCCGCACCCCCGCCCGTACCTGACCTGACGCGGTGGTGGCTCGCAGCGGCCCGCCATACCTCGATCTTTCCGAGGATCCGGCGGGCCGCCGCGTCGTGCGTCAGGGGATCAGCGCTCAGTCGCCGTCCAGATGGCTGGGCACGTACCCCGCCGGGACCGTCGCCGGCGGGTAGATCTTCGGGTCGCCCGGATACGGCTTGGCCCAGCCGTGCGTCTGGTACCAGGTGTAGCGATTCATCTGCGCAGGATTGGCGAAGTCCGGCACCGCGGACGCGCCGGTGAAGCGCTGCTTCGACCGCCACGTCTGCCACAGCGCAGCGACGTCCTGCTCCGCAGCGGGGATCGCGACCTTCTTCGCCTGCTGCGCCTGCAGCTTCTGCACGGCCGGCCCCGTCAGCCCGAGGGTGTCCGGGCCGCAAGCGGGCGGAGTGGCCACCCCCTCGGTGAGCGGGATCTGGTTGGGCACCGCGTCGAACGGCGCGAGATTCGGCGTATTGGTGAACGCACTGGCCATCGGCGTCGCCGCGGCGAGCTTCTGGTTCAGCGGCTGGGCGCCGAGGATCTGCTCGATGGTCCGGACCATCGTGATCTGGCTGTAGTAGGTGTCGTCGACCACGCCGTGCCTGGCGTACGGGCTGATGATCTGGATCGGCGCCCGGTGTCCGTCGACGTGATCGGCACCGTCCTGGCTGTCATCCTCGACCACGAAGATCGCGGAGTCCTTCCAGTACTGGCTGTGCGAGATCTCGCTGACGATCTTGCCCACGGCGAGGTCACCGTCGGCGACCTGCGCCTCCGGGTCGGGCGTGCCTCCGGTGTGGTCGCTCGACAGCCAGAACGTGTTCAGGGCGGCCGGGCCGTTCTTCTCGAAGTCCTGCTTCCAGATCCCGTAGCGATACAGGTCCGGGATGTCCGTGTCGAACTTCGGGTAGTCGTGATCGGTGATCGCGTTGAGCGAGGGGATCGGTGATTCGGTGTCCTGCTTCACCGAGGCGTCGGTCAGCTGGGCCGGGTCACCGCCGGCGTCGACGTTGCGGGCGACGCAGTAGTACTGCTGCCAGGTGGCGCCGGCGGGCTTGGTCTCGAACTGCGTGAACTCGCCGAAGTTGCGGGCGGTGCGCCCGGCCGATTCGACCGCCGTCCAGAGAAAGCCCGAGCGCTGGTGGCCGAGCACGTCGTCCTCGGTGTCGTAGCTTCGCGTGTACTCACCGGCCGACGACTCGGTGTATTCGGGGTTGTCGCCCTGCATCAGCCAGTTGTGGCCCTCGGCGGAGTTGGTGCCGATGTCGTAGGTGTTGTCGTACAGCCCGAACTGGTTCGCCAGCGCGTGCTGGTTGGGCGTGACCGTGGCGCCGAACTGCGCCAGACCCGGGTCCCCGTTGCCCTTCTTGATGTCGCCGTACACCTGGTCGTAGGTGCGGTTCTCCTTGACCAGCAGGAACACGTGCTTGATCGTCGACGGGTCGCCCAGCCGCTTCGGCACGGCCACCGGCGCGGCCGTGCTGTTGCGCGCTGCCTGCACGTCCTTGTCGGTCCAGCCGTTCTGGGCGAAGACCGTCGCTGTGTACGACGCGACCGTGCTGTCGCTCGGCAGGGTGAAACGCGTCAGTGAACCGGTCGTGCTGTGCGTTCCGTGCCCGGTCGCCGGCACCGTCCCGGTGCCCTTGGCGAAGGTCAGCTCGGGGCCGCGCGCGTCGACGCCACGGGTGTTGGTGACGAACACCTTCGAACCGACCGTCGCGACGTCCGCCGGGTAGTAGTCCGTCGGGAGCAGGCCGACGTAGCTCACCGGCTCCTGGGCGTTGCCGCTGTAACGATAGACCGCGACGGCGTTCGCGCGGCCGAGGGTGACGAGCAGGCGCCCCTTCGTCAGCGCGATCGACGTGGGCTGGTAGCCGACGGACGACGAGGGCCACGGCTGCGTCGCGATCGTCTGCACGACCTTGTCGTTCTTCGTGTTGATCACGGAGACGGTGTCACTGTTGGTGTTGGCCACGAACAGCGCCGAGCCGGCGACGTGCAGCGCGGTGGGGTGCAGGCCGACGCCGATCGTCGTGACGGCGGCGGCGGACGCGGTGTCGATGACGCTGACCGCACCGGTCGTCGAGGTGCCGAGGTAGCCGTCCGCCGGCACGTCGGTGCCGTAGGAGTTCATGGTCGTCTCCCCCGGTAACGCGGCCCGCCCGCCCTCGTCGCTGACGTAGAGCTTGCTGCCGACAACGGCGATCTCGCGCGGGGCGGTGCCGACGTTCCAGGTCTGCCGCACGGCGCCGCTGTCCGGGTCGAGGGCCACCACGGTGTTCTGACCGTTGACCGGGACGTAGAGGGTGGAGCCGTCGGTCGAGTACGCGGGCTTGCCCGGCAGGGCCGAGCGCCGCCGACCGCAGGCAGCGGGAAGGACTTCGCCGCGCCGAGCGTGCCGTTGTCGGCGACGGGGAAGCGGGTCAGGCCGTTGGTCTCGGACAGCCACAGGAACTTGCCGTCGGGCGAGTACGTCGGCGACTCCTGGCCGACGCTGGCGTCGGTCAGCTTCTGGTTGACGAAACTGGCCGACCCGACCGTGTAGATCAGCTTGTCGGCCTCGAGGTCGAAGATCTGCAGGACGACGGACTTGTCGGTACTGCTGGCGGCCAGGTAGCGGCCGTCGGCGCTGACCGTCGAGGCCATGAACTTGCCGTACTTGGTGGTCAGGCGGTCGCCGAGCGGCTGCAGCGCCTGGTCGTCGGAGACCTGCAGGCCGTTGGCGTACTCGCTGCCGACCTGGTGGTCACGGAAGGTCGTGGTGGTCGCGGCCGCGAGGCCGCCCCCGGCCAGGACGAGCGTCCCAGCGGCGACCGCCACCACCCGTATCCGCTTGCGGCGGAACATTCTCGACTCCGGTTCGCGGCGTCGTCGTGTCACCTGCACGGTGTGTCCTTTCGATCAGGAGTTGATCAGGTCGACGAGGCCGTCGAACTGCCAGAGGGGGTTCGGCGCGTCACCGGACGCGGTGCGCACCTGGAAGAAGCCGTTGACCGACTGCGGCCCGTCACCGTCGGCGACGTAGCGGCCATCGGGGGTGACGTCGAGCTGGTAGATCGCCTGCCCGGTGGCCGTGGCCCCGGGGATGTGCCACGTGACGACGCAGCGCCAGTCGTTGCCGGGACCGGCGTCGTCGACAGTGAGCCGCCCTTGTCGCAGGCGGCGCTGGTGTGCAGCTGCGCCTCGGTGACCTCCGGGCGGTGCAGGTCGCGCGACTGGAGGCGGTAGAGGTGGCCGTAGGCCGTCGCGAGCGAACGGTCGAGTTTCGACCGGGTGATGCCCGAGCCGGAGGCGGGCGTGGCGGCGCGACCACCGCGACGGTGAGCGCCAGCAGGGCGGTGAGTGGCAGCACCGCCGCGGTGAACGACCGCCGCCCGGAACCGTCGTGCGTCAGCTCGGTGAAGTCGCGCCGCGCGAAGACGCGGTAGGCCAGGGCGGTGGCGGCGACGGCCCAGACGAGTGAGACGACGACACCGACGACGACGGACGACGTTTGGGCCGGGTCGGTGAACAGTCCACGCCAGGCCAGGAAGGCGTAACTCGGCAGGGCCACGCGCAGGGCGGCGGGCAGCGGCAGCAACTGCGCAGCATCGAGCAGCAGGGCCAGCAGCGCCGGGGTCACCAGGCCCATCGGGGAGCGCCCGAACAGCACGGAGCCGAGCAGGCCCACGGCGGCGAACGCGAGCGTCGGGGCGAGCGCGCAGGCCCAGGCGAGCAGGACGCGGACGGCCGCGTCCCCGGAGGCGAAGGGGTGGCCGTCGAGCCCGACCAGCGGGTGGTCGCCGATGGCCAGCAGGCCGCCGACGACGCCCGACACGGTCAGGCCGAGCACGAGCGCGACGATGACAGTGAGGCTCGCGAGCGCCTTGGCCGCGAAGATCCGTTGCGGCGACCGGACGGCCACGAGCAGGTGGCGCCAGGTGCCGAGCCGGTCCTCGGCGGCGAAGACGTCGCCGGCGACCAGGGACGTGAGCAGCGGCAGCACCCAGCTGCCGGCGAAGGCCAGGACGACCAGCGGGCCCGCCCACCCGGTCTGGCTCATCCAGCGTCCGAACACGGTGTCGGCCGGCAGCGAGCTCTGCTGCCCGACGACCGCGACGATCGCCGCGGGCGCGAGCCAGCACGTGAGAAGCAGGAGCCGCGAGCGCCACTGCGACATCAGTTTGGCCAGCTCGAAGCGGTAGGCGGTGGGCAACGGCGTCGGGGCAGCAGCCGGCGCCGTCCTGCGGGTGGACGGCCGGGCGAGGGTGGCGGTCACGGAAGCTCCTGGGCGTCGTCGTCGGACGGCGCGGTGGCGGTGAGGGCGAGGAACGCCGTCTCGAGCGGTGACACGACGGGCGCGAGTTCGCGGACGGCGACGCCCGCGCCGACCAGCCGGAAGACCAGCTCGTCGAGAGGTGGCGCCGCACCGCGGACGAGCAGGGCCTCGGCGCCCTCGCGTCGGGACAGGTCGTCGTCGGGCAGCACGTCGAGCCCGCTGATCGTCTCGGCGACCCGCCGGGCGGCCGGCCCGTCAGCGGTGCGCAGCCGGTACACGAGCTCGCCGACCTCGGCGGCCAGCTTCTCGACGGGACCGGTGAAGACCACACGACCGGTGACCAGCACGGTGACCTCGCTGCACAGCGCGGCGAGGTCGTCCATCCGGTGACTGGAGAGCACGACGGCGGTGCCGCCCGCCGCCAGGGCGCTCAGCACGCCGTACACCTGGCGGGTGCCGGCCGGGTCCAGGCCGTTGGCCGGCTCGTCCAGGACGAGGATGCGCGGCCGGCTCAGCAGGGCCGCCGCGAGCCCGAGCCGCTGCCGCATCCCGAGCGAGAATCCCCGGACGCGGTCGTCGGCGACGTCGGTGAGCCCCACCTGCGCGAGCGCGCCGTCGATGCCGCCCGCGTCGTCGCCGCGCAACCGGGCCGACGCAACGAGGTTCTGCCGGGCGGTCAGGGACGGGTACAGGCCCGGCCCGTCGACGAAGCCGGCGACGCCGTCGGGCAGGGCGAGGGCGCGGCGCACCGGGGCGCCGAGCAGCTCGAGGGTGCCGCGGTCCGGTAGCGCCAGCTGGAGCAGCAGGCCGAGCAGGGTGGTCTTTCCGGCGCCGTTCGGGCCGATCAGCCCGTGGATGCTGCTCCCCGCGATGTCGAGGTCGATCGCGTCGAGCGCGATGACGTCGCCGTACGCCTTGGTGATTCCGCGGGCCCTGATTGCCGTCCGGTGGTGCACCGATCCTCCTCCCGGGCCGCCTTTCGACTGCACGACCCGGGAGAAAGCTAGGGAGCCCCGGACAACGGGACCTCAGCGCGCGCGAAACGGCAGGTTACGCAGACACGACGAATCGGACACCTGCCGCGCAGCACGCGTGAGTGATCACACCCGTCGTCCGGAGGCGGCGAACCCCTTCGACAAAGCCTGAACTGAACCGGCCGCCACGAGGCCGGGCCAACCTGGCTGGCCCTGAGCCGAACACGGCCGACGCGCCTGCCGCGGCCGTGCTGGTGGCCCGGCCGCCGGAGCCGCCGGACTGTCGCTCACGTCCTCCGCCCAGGCCGCGCACCTGCAGCGCGATGTCGACCACTATCTGCGCCTGGTCGGCGGTCGCCAGGTGGCGATCAACCAGATCGACCTCGACGGCGGACGGGTGCTCGTGCCGCTGCCCGGGGAGAGCACGGCGCGACGGCTCGGCGCGAAGCGCACCGACGGCTCGTGCGAGGTCTAGACGCTCTGCGTCTGGAACCGGCCGAACTACAAGGGTCGAACGTGGTGCTGTTCAAGTGCAACCGCACTTCAACATGAAGTGGCCGGCCGTGGGGTCCTACCGGAACATGCAGATGAGGGACACCGTCGCGTTCTTCTACGCTCAGTTCAGCCAGCCCTACGCCAACTGGGCACCGGCGCACTCCGTACAGGCCTGCGGCACCGAGAGCGCCGGGTAAGCACGTCCACGCAGCGGCTCCTGCGGTCGTCGCGTGCTCGCGTAAACCGATCGCTGTGCGCCGGGGCCCGGCGTTACTGTGCGGGACATGCCACCCGCCGACCGGTTGCTGACCTTCATGCTCGCGTCGTTCGTGCTCATCGTGATCCCCGGCCCGAGCGTGCTGTTCACCATCGGCCGCGCGTTGGCCCTCGGCCGGCGCGGCGCGTTCCTCAGCGTCGCCGGCAACGCCTTCGGCTGCTGCCTGCAGGTCATCGCCGTCGCCATCGGTGTCGGCGCCGTCGTCCAGCGCTCGGCCGAGCTCTACACGGCGATCAAGTACGTCGGCGCGGCCTACCTCGTCTACCTGGGTGTACAGGCGATCCGGCACCGGCACGCCCTGAGCGACGCCCTCGGCTCATCGCTGCACCAACGCAGCACCCGCCGCCAGTTCCTCGACGGCACCCTGGTCGGCGTCACCAATCCCAAGACGGTCATCTTCTTCACCGTCGCCATGCCGCAGTTCACCGACCCGGCCTCCGGCCCCATCCCCCTCCAGCTGCTCGTCCTCGGCGCGGCCTTCCCGCTGATCGCCCTCGCCTGCGACAGCGTCTGGGCCTTCATCGCCGGCACGGCCCGGCTGTGGCTGGCCCGCTCCCCGCGCCGGCTCAGCGCGATCGGCACCGCCGGCGGCCTGGCCATCGTCGGCCTCGGCGTCACGGTGGCGGCCACCGGCCGCCGGGACTGACCGGCCCGGTCAGGACCCGGCCGACGCACCCGCCGGCGCCGGCACCCAGTCCGGCGTCGTTGCGCGGTACCGCGCGGCCCGCACGTCGCCAGAGCGCGCGTGGCCCTCGAACAACTCCACGCGGGCGGCCCGGCCGCACAGCTCCCCCAGCTCGGCGCTGGCGCCCGCGCTCGTGACCTCCTGATACGTCACGGTCTTGAGGTACTTGCCGACCCAGAGGCCACCGGTGAAGCGCGTCGAACCCCGCGTCGGCAGCGTGTGGTTCGTGC